>CP070644.1:0-3131 GCA_020354155.1 Nitrospiraceae bacterium
AGGGGTTGTGCTTAAATTGCATGCATAAAGCCTCCATGGAAACTTTTTCCTTGGGGGCTTTATGCTCTTTTTGATGAGGGAATAGGATTCACATTTTTAATTATCAGCACAAAAAAGGAGGCACGAAATGAATAAGCTGATAAAATTCCTTCCCGGTCGAAATCTCATTCCGAAAATACTTGTTCTGATTTCTATTTTAATCATTTCTAATGTAATCTGTGATAAAAGTTATTCTGCTCCATACCCTTGGGAATATGACCTTACCCAAAATTTTTTAAGTTTACCAACCTATCATTCTCCAGCTCCATATGTAGTCGACTGGAATAGCGATGGAATGAAAGATTTGGTAGTAGGTCTTAGAGGAGCAGATCAATATGGGGGTATCGCAGTTTACTTGCAACAGGTTGATGGAAGTTTAGCGCCACCCATATCAGCATTTACTTCTGGATCAACTAGTACAGTAATAGGTTGGACCGTTTATTTTCGACCAGTGGTTGCAGACTGGAACGGTGACACTAAAAAAGATTTAATTTACGGACAGTATTATGGTCACAAGGGAGTGATACTTTGTCTTAATGAAAATACTGATGCTAGCCCTGTTTTTAACGGGGCAAATTGCATGCAACTTTATACTTCAGGAGGAAATCTTGTTGGTGCAACTACAGTCAGTAATGTCGCTTATGTGAGTCCTGAAGTAGTTGACTGGGACAATGACGGGGACCTTGACCTGCTTGTTGGAACAGGAGCATCGGCAAATGAAAAAGGAGTCCGTCTTTATAGAAATATTGGCACAGCCACTGCCCCGGTATTAGCCGAGCCAGTGATGGTTGCAGGCAAAGGTTTGACATCCGGCCTGACCTATGAGAACTACTATGAACCAGCAGTTATTGATATAAATGACGATGGAAATAAAGACCTCATTATAGGCGGTGGCCAGCATTCAGTTTATACAGACAAATTTGTTCTTAGGATTTGCGTCAATTCAGGAACTGATGAAGCACCTACTTTTGGATATTGTTCCTATAAATTTGTCCCGGGACTCGTGAATAATGTAATTGATTTTTATGATTGGGATAACGATGGTTATCTGGATTTGTTGCGAGGTTTTTATAGTGGGTATATAACAAATCCTGTTACTTATTTTCACGGATTTGGCCCGGATGATGACGGGGATGGTCTTTCTGATTCTGTTGATAACTGTCCAGAGGATTACAATCCTGCTAATTTGAAACTTGATGGAAGCAATCCGGTACAGATTGATACAGATGGGGATGGCCTAGGTGATCAATGTGATACAGACGATGATGCTGACACCATTGCAGATGGAGTGGATAACTGTCCTTGGAGTCCTAATACGGACCAAAGCGATGTTGACTTGGATAGTCGTGGTGATGTGTGTGATCCCAAAGATGACCGCCCAGACTTTCCAGGCCTAGGATCTTATGAAGCTCTGCAGGCAGACAAGATGGAATGGGGTAGAAAGCCTGTTATTATCCTGCGCGCCGATGCGTTATCGTTATCTTACAGACGGGGAATTGCTGAGTCTTTGGCAAATGAAGCCCTGTCCCAAGGCATCCCATTTTCCTTGGCAGTTATTCCTTGGGATACTGCACGCTACATGGGAAGCCCTTCAGCGAATTTTCTCAATTCAGTCAGCAATGATTCCAATTTCGAGATAGTACAGCATGGCACCTACCATTCCTGTAAGTACACTGGGGGCAGCGGTGAAGAGTATGATTGCGGCATGGATCCTGCCAGTTCATTCAACCTAATGAGTGTCGGCCATGATTCTCTGGAAAATTCAGTCAATATGACACTAGCCTCGCATGCACTCAAGGGTTTCATTCCACCTGGAGATGCATATGACGTAGCTGCAGCAGAAGCCATAATGTCGCACGGTTATAATTACATCTCGTCCTCGTGGTGGGCTGATTGGCCAGGTTCTGTTTATGTTGATGCCAATGGATTGGTTCATATTCCCTGGACTCAGGCTGCCTGTGGCAATGGCTTTGCCCCGTGGTTCGCCTGTGAGGATGGTACTACCCTTGAAGCTCATGTTGGTGTTGATTGCGCAGATGAAACTATCTGCAAACCGACTTTAGATGATCAAGACTATAGTAACTGGAGTTTATATGCTGCAAACAACTTAAAGGAGCGTTGTCGCTACGATATTGAATCCCGTTATGGTGGCATCTGTACAATACTTTTTGAGCTTGCCGTCTATGATGATGGAACTGGTACAGGTACGCTTGACACAGAAGCATTCTTAAGTTTTCAGCAGGTGCTCTCAGACTTAAAAGAACTTGCGGAGGAGACCGGTGCCGTTTTTATGACTCTCGGCGAATATGCTGCAGCGCAACTAATCGAAGATAACACCCCTCCAGTGATTGCGATATCCGCACCCACTAATTCAATATATGAGCATCATGATAGTATCACTATTGACTTCACAGTATCTGATGATCTTAGCGGAGTTTATTCAGTAACAGCGACCTTGGATGGAGTTCTAGTCTCGGATGGTGACACCATAGATCTGCTTACTTTGAGTCTTGGCGGGCATACTTTTACCGTTCAGGCCGAAGATACTGCCCAAAATGATTCGCAGGAAAGTGTGACTTTCGAAATTGTAAGTACTATTGAGAGTCTACGCGGAGCTGTGAATGCGATGGTTCTAGCTGGGGACATAACTTATTTAGATGTGTCAGAAAGTCTGCTTGAAATACTAATCGCAGCAGAAATGGTAATTGATAGAGATGGAAAAACTAAGACTGCTGAGAATATTCTTAGAGCTTTTATTAGACTCGTAAAAGCTCAAGCGGGTAAAGGTATTGATGATTTTGCTGCTAATCTTCTCATAACAGATGCACGATACGTTATAAATAACTTGTAAATTTATATACAGAAGTCAGGGTCAGAAATGGCCCTGACTATATTTTCAGGACTTTTGATAACTGCTGATATGTCTGACAGTGTCAAGCAGAAAAAACTATCCCATTGCCCCCTTTTTTATCGGGGGTTTTTCTTTCAGATACAGGGCATCAGCGATTGATGATGGCTACTTTTTTTACAGCCGTGAATCCTTCATAAATTATCAAGATTGCCAGTGGATATATTGAGTCAGATTTTGTAAA
>CP070644.1:3231-6489 GCA_020354155.1 Nitrospiraceae bacterium
AACAACTCCTGCACCAACCGTCCTGCCTCCTTCTCTCACTGCAAACCTCAACCCCTCTTCCATCGCGATCGGCGCTATCAACTCCACCGAGATCGTTACGTTATCGCCAGGCATCACCATCTCTACTCCCTCCGGCAGCTGCGCTACTCCTGTCACGTCCGTCGTCCTGAAATAGAACTGCGGCCGGTATCCTTTAAAAAACGGCGTGTGTCTCCCGCCCTCTTCCTTTGTCAGTACATAAATCTCACCCTTGAATTTCGTATGCGGCGTTATGCTCCCGGGCTTTGCCAGCACCATTCCACGCTCTACCTCGTCCTTGCCCGTTCCTCTCAAGAGTACTCCCACATTGTCTCCGGCCCTGCCCTCATCCAGCAGTTTCCGGAACATCTCCACTCCCGTGGCTACCGTCTTCTGCGTGTCCCTGATTCCCACGATCGCCACTTCTTCCCCTACCTTGATGATCCCACGCTCTACTCGGCCTGTCACTACCGTCCCTCTTCCCGATATGCTGAACACGTCCTCCACGGGCATCAAAAAGGGCTTGTCTATATCACGCTCCGGCGTCGGTACATACTCATCCACCGCTGCCATCAACTCATCGATACTCTTGTACACTTCATCATCTGTATTATCAGGCCCTTCCAGTGCCTTCAACGCCGAGCCCTTGATGATCGGGATGTCATCTCCCGGAAACTCATACTTGCTCAATAACTCCCTGATCTCCATCTCCACCAGCTCCAGCAGCTCAGGGTCATCCACCATGTCCGTCTTGTTCATGTACACCACGATATAGGGCACTCCCACCTGCCTCGCCAACAGAATATGCTCCCTCGTCTGCGGCATCGGTCCGTCTGCTGCTGATACCACCAGGATCGCTCCGTCCATCTGCGCTGCTCCCGTTATCATGTTCTTCACATAGTCTGCATGCCCCGGACAGTCCACATGCGCATAATGCCGTGTGTCCGTCTCATACTCTACATGGGCCGTTGCTATCGTTATGCCCCGTGCCTTCTCCTCCGGTGCGTTATCTATTGAATCAAAGGCCCTGTAGTCCGCTTTACCCTTCAGACCAAGACACTTCGTGATCGCTGCTGTCAATGTCGTCTTCCCGTGGTCTACGTGCCCGATCGTTCCTATGTTTACATGTGGCTTCGTTCTCTCAAATTTTGCCTTAGCCATTGTTGCCTCCTTTATCCTCCCCTTACTTTTGTTACAATGTCTTCGGAAATATTTTTAGGAATCTCCTCATAATGGGAAAACTGCATGGTGTATGTTGCCCGTCCCTGAGTCTTTGACCTCAGATCCGTTGCATAGCCAAACATTGATGAAAGCGGAACCTGTGCAGCTACGACACGCACATTGGCTCTCTGGGTCATGGTCTGAACCCTGCCCCTCCGTGAGTTGAGATCGCCGATAACATCTCCCATATATTCTTCAGGAGTAACAACCTCAATCCCCATAATCGGTTCAAGTAAAACAGCCTTGGCCTTCTTGGCGCCATTCTTGACAGCCATGGATCCGGCAATCTTGAAGGCCATTTCCGACGAATCAACTTCATGGTAGGAACCGTCGATGAGCGTCACCCTTACATCCACCATCTGGTAGCCGGCAAGAACGCCATTTTCAAGTGCCTCCTGGACACCCTTTTCAATAGGATTAATGTATTCTCTTGGAATAGAGCCGCCCACAATCTTGTTCACAAACTCAAATCCACCGCCCGGCTCAAGGGGCTCTATCTCGATATTTACATGTCCGTACTGTCCTCTGCCTCCGGACTGCCGTACGAATTTACCTTCAGCAGCGGTTTTCTGTCGTATTGTCTCCCTGTAGGCAACCTGCGGTTTCCCAACATTGGCGCCAACCTTGAACTCTCTGAGTAGGCGATCAACTATAATGTCAAGATGAAGTTCACCCATACCTGAGATAATTGTCTGGCCCGTTTCGTCGTCGTAGGACACTTTAAAGGAAGGATCTTCCTGTGCAAGCTTGCCCAGGGCCACGGAGAGCTTTTCCTGGTCTGCTTTTGTCTTTGGTTCAATTGCTACCGATATAACAGGCTCCGGGAATTCTATCTTCTCAAGAACAACCGGATTATTTTCGTCACAGAGGGTGTCGCCGGTCAGGGTTTTTTTCAGACCAACTGCAGCAACAATATCCCCTGCATGAATTTCTTTTATCTCTTCTCTTTTATTGGCATGCATCTTCAGAAGCCTGCCAATACGTTCCTTACTGTCTTTGGAAGAATTATAAATATATGAGCCTGCAGCAGCAGTTCCTGAGTAGACCCTCAGAAATGTAAGCTGTCCCACATACGGGTCTGTCATTATTTTAAATGCTATTGCTGCAAAGGGCTCTTTGTCAGAAACCTTCCTGACTATTTCATCCCCGGAATCGGGATGAATCCCGGTTACGGGCGGAACGTCATAGGGACAGGGCATATAATCAACGATTGCATCAAGCAACTGCTGAACACCTTTATATTTAAATGCAGAACCGCACAGGACAGGGGTTATCTTTAATTCAACAGTCCCCTTTCTCAGTGCAGCCTTGATGAGAGCAGAATCAATTTCCTCACCTGCTAAATACTTCTCCATTATTGCGTCATCAAAGTCGGCCAGAGTTTCCAGCATTTTTTCTCTTAACTCAAGAGCCTGCGGCATGAATTCTTCGGGGATATCTGTTTCAACAAATGTTGAACCCAGCGCTTCATCATCATTATATAAGTAGGCCCTCATGTTTACGAGGTCGATTGGTCCCCTGAAGGCTTCCTCACTGCCAATCGGCACCTGAACGGCAACAGGTGTAGCACCAAGCCTTTCAACCATGGCGTTGATACACATTGTGAAGTCAGCACCCACTCTGTCCATCTTGTTGACAAAAGCAATTCTCGGGACTTTATATTTATCCGCCTGTCTCCACACGGTTTCAGACTGCGGCTCAACACCTGCCACAGCATCAAAGAGTGCAACTGCACCGTCAAGCACTCTCAGTGCACGTTCAACTTCTATCGTAAAGTCCACATGTCCGGGGGTATCAATTATATTAATCCGGTTGTCATGCCAGAAACAGGTGGTCGCAGCAGAGGTAATGGTAATTCCCCGCTCCTGTTCCTGGGGCATCCAGTCCATAACTGCCGTTCCTTCATGGACCTCACCCATCTTATAGGTTACCCCTGTGTAGAAAAGAATCCGTTCAGTAACGGTTGTCTTCCCGGCATCTATATGAGCCATGATGCCAATGTTTCTCGTTTTTTCCAGG
>CP070644.1:6589-11601 GCA_020354155.1 Nitrospiraceae bacterium
GCCGCGCTGCAATGAGCGGGCTCTGCTATACCTGCCACACTATGCATAACAGCCAGAACGGCTCACCCGTTGTCTCATTGACCTACGGGACAGAAACGACTGATGCCAAGGCATTCCTTCTTGTCGGCTCCTGTATGGGATGTCATGCCCAGGGAACAGCAAACAACATTGAGACATTGGGAACAAGTGATATCCCCCAGGTTTATCACACGGACACCACAGACCTGGCTGCAGGAAATTTCAGATATATACTTGGCGGCTCCTCTGACAACAAGGGTCATAATATTGTTGACTTCGGAGAGGCTGACAGCAAGATCCAGCCTCCCGGCAGACGTCATGATATCAATGGAATTGCTAATTTTACCTGTGCCGGGACCATGGGGTGCCATGGGATAAGGGGAAGTTCGCTTGGCGGCATTGAAGGCATGTCCGGCGCCCATCATAACAATGCAGGCCCGGAACTGTCCACTGCTGATACCGTTGCCAACAGTTACCGGTTTTTGAGTGCTGTCAAGGGGTATGAAAATAACGGGGCTAATATCTGGGAAAACCTCAACAGCACCAATCACAATGAGTATTTCGGGGCAACGACTCCCATGAGTTTTACCGGCTGTACGTCGCAATCCTGTCATGATGCATCTGACAATGCACGGCCCCAGAACAATACGATGAGCGGGTTTTGTGCAACCTGTCACGGATATTTTCATCTTCTTGACAGCGGGGGACGGGAAGGGGTTGGAGACGACATAAATTCACCTTTTATCAGACATCCCACGGATGTTATTTTACCAACGGGTACCCCTGACACGGAATATGAAACCTATACAACCTACAATGTCGTGGCTCCTGTGGCACGGACATCTGTGCCATCTTCAATGAGTGCGACGGTAACGCCCGGCACTGATGTTGTCATGTGCCTTTCCTGTCACGGCGCCCATGCTACCAATTATGATGATATGCTGAGGTGGGACTACAAGAGTACAACCCTTGCAACGGCTATAGCAGGGTGCGGGGTGTGTCATACTGACAAGAATTAATGGATATAAAATATTGCGGCCATAAAGTATTTTTTTGTTGCACATTGTTGTTCCTGGTAACAGCTGCGTTCTTTGTCTCTCATGTATCTGCAGGTATCTATACGTCAACAAAACATGGGACCAGCGCGGACCGGTCTGTGGTAACTCCCGGTTTTATCTACACAACGCTGGGTCATTGCGGACAGTGTCATGAGCAGCATGCAAGTATTGAAGATGCGGAAATGACTCCCCCCGCTGCACAGGGGCCGTCTCTCTATGCGCTGTTTGAAGATAACTTTGGGGCCAGTTCAAACGAGCTCTGCTATTCGTGCCATGAGACATTTACGATCTCAGGGATGACGCTTGGATACGGCCAGTATGGCATTTATCAGGGTAAGACACGATATGATGCTTCAGTCCATAATACGAGTTCAAATATGGTCTGGGGTCTTGATTCACAGCCTGACAGCATCCCGCCGGGACCTCCCTATGATGATGCCGGCAACTGTCATAACTGCCACAACCCGCACGGCTACGATGACGGGAGCGGGACCACTCCCATCCCCTCTATGCTTTTTGCGAAGGACTCACAGACCGGTGACAGCCCAGCCTATGAGATGGGGTGCGAGGCATGCCATGACGGAACGCAGGCCATAGAGGATGTGCAGACCCAGCTGGGCAAGACCTATGCCCATCCAACCCATACCTATAATAACCGGCACTCACTGCCTGAAACAGGACAGCCGGGTGGCAGTGACTTTGGGCCTGCCGCCACTGACAGGCACGCCGAATGTGTAGACTGTCATAACCCCCATACGGTTGGTAACACTGTTCACACTGCTCCCGGCAATTCTATCGCTTCGAGCTCTCCGCTCTACGGCACCTGGGGCGTTGAACCATCTTCATGGCCCTCATTGTGGACACAACCTACTACCTTTACTGCACTGAAACCGCCGACCGCATCACCGAATGATATGGCGCAGAAAGAATACCAGATATGCTTTAAATGTCATTCCTATTATGGTCTCGGCGCACAGGCAACTCCCGTGTCAGCAATTACGGGTCCTTCAGGTTCCCCGATTACCGACCAGGCATGGGAGTTTAATCGCAACAACAAGGCGGCCCACCCCGTCGTTGTTTCTCTGAACAACCAGACAGGATCCTATGCGCCAAAGGCCCTTGCCGATGCCCAGTTAAAGACACCATGGGCTGCCGCTCCCGGAGCCGGCAATCAGACCATGTACTGCTCGGACTGCCATGGAGCAGACGATGAAGGCACCAGTGCAAAAGGGCCCCATGGATCAAGCCGCAAATACATGCTGAAGGGCACCGGGCAATACTGGCCGACAAAGCCGGATGGATCATTGTGGAGGCTCGATACTACTGATGGGCAGGATTCAGATCTCTTCTGCAACAACTGCCATCCTGTGTATGATGGCTCTGACTGGCAAAATGAGGCGCACGCCAGACACACCAGCAGATCGTATGATTATGGAGACGGGAACGGTAATGCGAATTATCCCTGTGTTGGCTGCCACACTGCAATACCTCACGGGAGCAGGAGGAGTCGATTCATAGTCTACAGATCAGAGCCTGCGCCCTACACCTATCGATCTGGAGGCATAAATTACGGACTCATGGACGGATTTTACAAAGTGGCCTTTCCCTTTGATTATACCGGAGACGATGAGTGCAATAATGTCAGCACCTGCGATGCACATCAGGCAACAATAGGTATCGACCCCTGATAGCATGGAGTTGTGAAGAAGCCTATGCACCCCCGGTCCGGTCCATTTTATTTCAGATTCCTGATCTTCGTCATCATTTCATGTACCGCGCTCTGCGCCTGTTCCGCGGGGCAACAGGCACGAGATGAGGAGGGAATACAAAAGACGGTCAAAGACTATGCTACGTTTTTGATCGAGGCCAATAAGAGCCGTGATGCCAGCCCCTTGCAGGGTATCGCTGATGAAGCGGTCATAGAAAAACTCTCCCTCTGGATGGCTGCATGGGAAGACGGGAACATCTACCTCGATGCTGAAGTCCACACCCTTGATGTTGATACTATACAGATTGCAGGGCAATCTGCAGTCGTCATGACGATAGAAAACTGGAGCTATCTCTACCGGAACCTTGACACACAGGAGGTTGCCGAATCCCGGCAGCCTGTCAGCTACAGGATGCAGTATCACCTGGAGAAGAAGGAAAAGGGCTGGCTCATCACAGAGGTCACCATTCTTAAAGAAGAACAGAGATGAGGAAATGATCAGGTATAATACAGTGTGTTTACACGGACAATAAAAAGACTCCTCCTGTCACCGCGAACAACGATCCTCCTCCTCCTTATTTTTCTTACAGCATGCATTGCAGGACTTATCGTTCCCCAGATTACTGAGAAAAGCCCGTCCTACTTTGATACCTGGAAAGAAAACAATATCTATACCTACAGATTTGTCACCCGGCTGCAGCTCCACAGGGTCTATACCTCGATCTGGTTTTTGTTGAGCATAGGCCTGACGCTGGTCTCACTGGGATATTCACTATACCGGCAGATACAGAAGAACAGGGGACTGCGTACTCCAGCGCTCAATCCCGGGGAGAGGAGGGAAGACCTTTCAGTTGTCTGCAGGAAAAGAAATTCCTCCGATGCTATCAGGCGTCTCTTCAGGAAAAAAGGGTACCGCATAAGAGAAGCGGGAACAGGGGGAGACAAAATTATATTTTCCAAAAATTCATTCGGCATATGGGGAGGTACGGTGTTGCATACGGGAATATTTCTGGTTATTCTCTCCGCTTTTTTTGTCTTTGCCTTTCAGAAAAGAGGATTTGTCCAGGTCATCAGGGGCGAGACCTTTTCCGGGAGACAGGCCGATTTCCTCGTTGTGGACCTCGGCGCCTTTTCAGACACTTTTTCAACTGATTTTTCGACCAGTCTCCTACTGCTGAACCATGAATACCACGACAATGATAAAGTAAAAAAACTCCAGAGTATCGTCACTGTCCATGATAATGAAGAGAAGAGCAGACGGGCAGTCATAAGCCCGAGTGAACCCCTGGATTTTAAGGGAACACGAATTTACCAGTCCTATAACTATGGGTATACGCTGTCATTCATGATCAACAAACATGATGGAAAAGAAGTGGGTGCCCATTTCAATCTGGACATGACAGAAAAGAAGGAGAAGCCACTTGTGGGAAAGACAGGCTTTCCCACTACGCCCTACATCTTTGAGATTAAATTTCATCCGGATATACAGAATAAGAGCCTACATATCACCAAGCCGATTGTTCATCTCAAGATATCCGACATGATTACAAGGGATACCCTGTTCAAGGGCCTGCTGCTCCCAAAACAGAGCGTACACGTCAACGATGACAGCCTGAGCTTCATCGGGATCAGAGAGTGGAGCGGACTTATATTTACGCACAATCCGGGCATGAGCCTTTCCTATCTTGGTTTTGCATTGATCATCATCGGCGCCGTCGTCATGTTCGGATTTCCCTACAAGGAGGTCTGTACGTGCATTAAAAAAAATGACGGAAAGAGAATAATCTCTGCTTACGTCCATACCATAAGATACCCTGCTACCTTGAAAGAGGAGGTAGGGGATATTCTGGAGCACCTGGTCTGATGGATAGTCTTATGTTCGAGCTTGTCCTTCTCTGGTGCACGGCAGGACTCTATCTGCTTGCAGGAATCCTGTTCGGGTACGCAATTGCCTTGAGAAAAGAAGCAGGCGGGAGGAGGGCCATGATCATCGCCTCAGCAGGACTCCTGCTCCACTCCGCTGCACTGCTGATACGATGGGCAATCTCGGGTCACCCGCCCTACACACAGAAATATGAGATCTATTCCGTATCCGCCTGGACCAGCGTCCTGTTGTTTCTGACTCTTGCCTGGCGGCGTGTGAAATTGCGGTTTATGGGCATCGTAATCATGCCGCTCAGCCTCCCGGTGATGGCAGTTTCATTATCAGGCAGTCCCGCTGTCACCAC
>CP070644.1:11701-17601 GCA_020354155.1 Nitrospiraceae bacterium
GTCAAGTGGGCACACAAAAATGAGCACGATGATCTCACTCACAGCGTAGGGCTGGAAATTATAGAACCGCCACAGGAGTACAAGGATTTTATTACCAACCTGAATTAAATGTATCGTTTTTTTATCGTTGACATCTGTCCTAAAACGTGCTATAAACGTGCTAAGAAATTGGTATATCATTCACTTACGTTCTGCTATGTGCGCTAAATCCGTTCGAAAAAGAGACTATCCGAGAAGGAATGCATCTGTCGTTGTGAAGATTCACTATTGTGATTCATTCTGTTTTGGCCTTGCGACAAATCTGTCTGAAAAAGGCATGCGTATTCAAAGCGGAACCTGTCTTCCCTGTAATACTGAAGGAAACCTGTTGATCCCGATCAAAAATAAAGAGATAGAACTTTCCATGAGAGTTCGATGGATTGATGAGGGCTCCGGATTTTATGATGCCATGGGTGTGGAAATTTTAAAGACACCAGAGCAATATCGTCAGTTAGTCAAGAACTTACCTTCATAATTTTTATTGGAAAGGAGGAAATGATCATGAGAAAAACGTTGATTGTTTTGTTAAGTTTGATGATTGTGTCGGGTCTTCTTTTGCTTGCCTGTGAGAAAAAGGAACCAGAGACAAAAGCAGTACATGAGGTACAGCCTGCAAAAGCACCCGGATATGGCGGAGCTGAAATAGAGGCTGTTGGAGAAAAAGCAAAGGAAGCAGTAGGTGCCTATGGTGAAAAGGCAAAAGAGGCCGTAAGCGGATATGGTGAGAAGGCAGAGGATGCAGCCGCTGGATATGGAGAGAAAGCACAGGACACGGTGCAGGATGCAGCAGACAAGGCCAAGGAGGCTATCGGAGGCTACGGCAAGTAAATTCTACTTAACCGTATGTTACAAGGGGCATCCATTCCGGATGCCCCTTTTTTAATAACAATATAAATGCCACATCTGCTGATACAATCATGGTAGGTATTCCTTAATTTTCAAGATATTGAATCCGGGCGAAATTTATTAATTAATCTCAGTGCAACATTAAGATGCTCAACAGGGGTATAAAAATGGGGGGACAGGCGGAGGCCTCCGCCGCGGAGGGCGCAGAAAACATGATTGTCTGTTAAGTGCTGAAAGAGCACCTCGTTATCAACAACGGTGCTCCTGAAAGTAACAATCCCTCCATACCGATTATCATCATCAGAGGTTATCAGTTCTAAATCGGGATGAGATCTTATTTGTCCAAAGAGATACTCACTTTTCTTCAGAACCTCTCTTTCCACGTTCTCCATCCCTGCTTCATTCAGCAGTGAGAGGCTTGCATTCAGCGCATGAATCCCGATCATGTTGGGACTGCCGCATTCAAAACGGCGAGCTGATCGAGCTAAGGCCCACTCTTTTCTGTCGTAGTCTCCCATGGCTTCAACCATGTGCCATCCGTACTGGGTAATCTTCAGCCTCTCTCTTGATTCAGGACTGCTGTAAAAGATTGCCAGTCCCTCGGGTCCCAGCATCCACTTATGGCCGTCAGCCATTACAAAGTCTGCCTCGATCTCCTGAACATCAATCTGCAGAGCACCGATGCTTTGAATTGCATCAACACAAAAAAGAATGTCACGGCTTTTACAGAAATTGCCGATCTTTTCCAGATCCATCCTCAGGCCGGTTCCAAACTGTACTGAGCTGATGCTTATAAGCCTCGTATTCTCATCTGCAAGCAGGAAGAGAGCCTCTTCAGGTGTTTGGTCACTGGTGAGGTCTGCTTCACGAAACTCGACACCCTGTGATGCAAGTGATTCCCAGACAATCCTGTTTGAGGGAAACTCCTGATTGCTGGTAATAATATTGTCACCTGCCTTCCAGTCCAGACCATAGGCAACCACTGATAGGGCTTCAGAAGTGTTTTTGAGAAGTGCAATGTCCTCAGATGAAGGAGCATTCAGGAGTTCTCCGGCCTGATGTCTCAGCGCCGACTCCACTTTCAGCCATTCAGGATACCTGAGAGATCCTCCGGTCATATTCTCATCTGCAAATTTCTTTACCGCCTCTGCAGTTCTTGCAGGCCATGGGGATACTGCAGCATGATTGAGATATATCAAATCGCTTTTTAACTTAAATTCTTTTTTAGATAATTCAGATAATGCAGGCATCGATATTAATAATGCATGAAAGGAAGGCCCTTAGTTTTCACTGCCCTTAGATGCAGCAACAATCCTGTCAATATCTTCCCTGTCAAGCACTTCGTCTTTCAGAAGCGCTTCCGCAAGCCTGTCAAGGATGTTTCTATTGCCGGAAAGTATCTCTTCCGCCTTTGTCTCAGCCTCTCTTATGAGGCGCTGTATCTCCTGGTCCATGAGCCAGGCAAGGTCATCACTGTAGTGTTTTGGCTGAGAAAGCTCCATGCCGAGAAAGGGATGCTCCTCACCCCGACCCAGGCTGAGAGGACCGACCTTGTCACTCATGCCCCACTGGGCCACCATTTTCTCAGCAAGTGTGGAAGCCTGTTTCAGATCGTTCTGTGCCCCGGTGCTCAGGTCATTAAAGACAAGCTTTTCTGCCACTCTTCCTGCAAGGGCTACACTGAGTCTGTTCATCAGGTACGACATGGGATAATAATGTCTGTCCTCTTCAGGTAACTGTTGAGTGACACCCATCGCCATGCCTCGGGGTATAATGCTTACTTTATGAATAGGATCTGTCCCAGGCAACTCATGGGCGATGAGGGCGTGACCTGACTCGTGATAAGCTGTAATGCGTCTTTCCAGTTCGCTGATGGATTCCTCACGAACAGCACCCATCAGTATCTTGTCCCGGGCTTCCTCAAAGTCACTCATGGCGATTTTGTCCCTGTCCTTCCGGATAGCAATCAATGCTGCTTCATTGACAAGATTCTCAAGGTCAGCACCTGTCATGCCCGGAGTTCCTCTCGCCATGGTCTCAAGATTTATATCGTCTGAAAGTGTTTTCCCTTTGGTGTGCACCTGCAGGATAGCTTCCCTGTCTTTCAGGGTCGGTCTATCGATAACAATGTGTCTGTCAAAACGTCCCGGTCTGAGCAGGGCAGGATCAAGCACGTCAGGCCTGTTCGTTGCTGCTAAGACAATTACTTCGTCATGCTGCTCAAAGCCGTCAAGTTCACTGAGCAGCTGATTGAGTGTCTGCTCCCGCTCATCATGGCCGCCTCCCAGCCCGGCTCCACGTGTCCTTCCCACCGAATCAATCTCATCTATAAATATAATACTCGGGTGGGATTCTTTTGCCTTTTTAAACATGTCCCGCACACGCGATGCTCCTACACCAACAAACATTTCAATAAACTCCGATGCGCTGATGCTGAAAAAGGGAACACCTGCCTCACCGGCCACAGCACGGGCAAGCAATGTCTTGCCTGTTCCGGGAGGACCGATAAGCAGTACCCCTTTCGGAACCTTGGCCCCAAGTTTTTTGAACCGAGAAGAGTCCTTGAGAAAATCGATCGTCTCTTTTAAATCTTTTTTGGCATTTTCCATCCCTGCTACATCAAGAAAAGTCTTCTGCGGTTTCTCAACATTATGAAGTTTGGCCTTGCTGGCACCAAAGGAAAACAGTCCGCCTGCACCACCCTGAATTCCCTGGGCACGCCTCATAATCAGTATCCAGATGCCGATGATTAACACCCAAGGCAGGAGGCCAACAATAAACTGCCAGAAAGGAGACAGTTTCTCAGAAGGCGATACGTTGATGATGACCCCTTTCTTATTGAGAGTAACAAGAAGATCTTCTCCCTGAATCGATGGCAGAAAGGTATGAAAATGTTTTACATTGTGGTCTTTCTTCGTATCAGGGATATACAGACTTTTTTCTTCCTTGAACTCTCCCCTGACTTCTGAATTCTTCAGTGTTACCGTATCAACGTTGCCATTATTGAGCTGTTCTATAAACTGAGAATACGAGATACTGTATTCTCTGGGGATATCCAGATTGCTGAACTGGGACCAGAAATAGAGAAAGACAGAAGTAACGATAAGGGCAAAGATTAATCGCCACTGTGGATTTTTCAGTTTCTCGGATATGGTATTTTTATAATCCCGTTTTTCTGCCATAAGTTAATATTTTAACCGATAAAATAAAATAAAAGGAAAAGAGGAACATTTCCCGGTTCCGCTTTTCCTTTTATCGTCAATGCCAGAGATGTCTACTACTGCACTGTCACTGCCTTTGAGTTTTCCCAGAGTCCGTGAATATTACAAAGACTTGTTGCATACAGGGTTCCTGATTTTTTCAAATTTAACGTTGTTGTAACCGATGACTGGCTGAATGCAGGCCCGGCGTTCGCGCCGTCAGCAGACTCTCCATGGGCAGTAAATTCAAAATTGCCCACCTGATAGGTGAATTTCTCTCCTTCAGGTTTAAAGTAAAGCTGTATCCAGCGAATGTGATGCTCTGTTGTATTGGGATGGGCGACCTCTTTTCCCACGGTGAGTGTGACCTGAAGGTTCTCGCCTTCTTTTACTCTGTCATCACAGTCAATAACAGGGACGTGTTTTTCCTTCTTCCAGTCAGCGCTTTGATACTCTTCACCAATTGTGTTCATGTTCATCCTCTCTTTCTAATAGTTTTTAGCAGTATTTTTTGCTTCAGACAATTTAGCTTCGATCATCTGTGCCTTGTCATCAGCAGTTGACATCAATTAACAGGATCTTCGTTCATTCTGTATCAATATTATCACAATTCACGAAATATTCAATGACCTATGTCATGTTTATGGACGGGTTATGGTCACAGAATTGTCATTGACATGCAATATATGTGTGATACAATTCTTAATGTGGCTCTTTAAATCTCTATGATTAATATCATGGTGTCTGCGTTTCAGAGAAAATAAAATAAAAATCGACAAAGTATGTAATTATAGATGGAAACAGGTATGGAGGGGCAGAAACATGAATGGAATTGAAATAGCAAAAAAGATGGAGACTGACGCAATTACCTTTTATTCTCAGGCAGCGGAGAAAACGCAGTGTCCCGCAGGCAAAAAAATGTTTGAGACTATCGCTCAGGACGAAAAGGGCCATCTGGAAATCGTGAACAATCTACTGAAAGGCTTGGATATTCATGTTGAAGATGTTCATCCCATCCAGAACGTCAAGACAGTCTTTGAGGCAATGAAAGACGATATGATGGAAAAGGTGGAGGCAACATCAGATGATTTAGAGGCCTTTAAAATAGCTATGGAGATGGAAAAAAAGGGTATGGAGTATTACACCAAACTTGCCGGGGATGCCTCCACTGACAAAGAAAAAATGCTTTATGAAAAGCTAATAAAAGAAGAACGGCAGCATTACACAATCTTTTCCAACACCTATAACTTTCTGAAGGATACAGGAAACTGGTTTATGTGGGAAGAGCACAGCATCGTTGAAGGATAACCATATTTTTTAATGGAGGTCTTCTATGGGTTACACAAATGTGGCGTTAAAGGACAAGATTTTCGAAATGTATCCGGAGATTGGAGAAAAGAGGATTAATGTAGGGCTTGAATTTAGTGATGAAAAAGAATCCTACGTCATCAAGTTCAAAAAAGACCTTCACGAACTTACCACATATTTGGAAAAGAAAGACGCAGATGAATGCATGGATGGGGTGAAATGCGTTCATCTCGGTGTCCAGATTGGCGAGTTCTTGAAGAACTTTGATGGGTAATCGGGGATCCCATAAGATCCAGCTTAATATAGACTTATCTCTAAAATATTCCTTTGATTTTAGTTGAAAATACTGCTACATTATCGTATAAAATAGGTGTCGAAGGACAAGAATGAGCAGATCCCCGTGGTCTGATCTGGGAAGGAAACAGAGGATTCATGAGCATATTTGATGTATTCAGAAAAGTAGAGGGAGTAAGCGCTGATGAGGCAAAGAAGATTCTCGCTGAAAAA
>CP070644.1:17701-30275 GCA_020354155.1 Nitrospiraceae bacterium
AATTTTACCCAAACTATCAATGAGATGTAAGATGCAATTTGCCTCCTCGTCTAATAGGTCAAGAAAAAGAAAGGAGGAGAAAACAATGAAGATCAGGAGAAATATTAACAGGAAAATGGCAATTCAAACCTTGACCGGAGGAATGAATTAAACTAAACTGAAATCACAAATCCATAGCTCGGATATTTTGCTCTGCTGTCCGAAACCCTTGACGACGTACAATTTCTTCACGAAAGCGGATAGAAGAGGATCTGAGAGAAAGAGAATATCATTTACAAACAATTATCCAGACAGAACCGGAGTGCGTTAAAATTGTTTCAAGAGATGGGACTCTTCTTGATATGAACCCTGCCGGACTCAGAATGATTCAGGCTGATTCATTTGATCAGGTCAATGGTAAATCTGTATATCCTCTTGTTACACCAGAGCATCGGGATGCCTTTCGTGAACTTACTGAAAGTGTTTACCTGGGGAATCATGGATCACTGGAGTTTGAGATTATCGGACTCAAGGGGACTCACAGGTGGCTTGAAACCAGAGCAGTTCCTTTCCGTAATGCACAGAATAAAATTATTGGCATCCTTGGCGTTACAAGGGATATTAGGGAACACAAGAAAGCATTAGAAGAAATAAAGCAATTAAACAAAGAGTTAGAGGAACTTTTATATACAACATCTCATGACCTTCGTACCCCGCTAGTGAATATTCATGGGTATAGCAGGGAATTTGTTAAATATCATGAAGAAATCAGGGCACTCATGAATAACGAGGGCATCAATGCATCTTTAAAGGGAAGACTGGCTACCTTGTTTGATGAAATATCTGAGTCCATACAGTATATAGATTCAAGCATCTACAAAATGGAATCACTTCTTTCAGGGCTTCTAAAGTTATCACGAACAGGGAGAGCTGTGCCTACAATTGAAAGCCTGGATATGAATACATTGTCTGCGGAAATCCACAAGGAGATAGAGTTTCAGGTTAAAGAAGCGGGAGCAGAAGTATTAATTACAGAATTGCCCTCATGTCACGGAGATCGGCTGCAAATAAGCCGGGTCTTTACAAACTTATTCGTTAATGCATTGCACTTCCTGAAAGAAGAAGAGAAAGGGGTAATTAAAGTATCTGGATGTAGAAAATCAGGGTATTCCGTGTATTGCCTGGAAGATAACGGAATTGGCATCTCACCTGAGTATCAAAAGAAAATATTCAATATATTTTTTAGACTTGACCCCAAAAAAAGCAACGGTGAAGGAGTGGGTCTGTCAATAGTTAAAAAAATAGTTGAAATGCATCGGGGAAAGGTATGGGTCGAATCAGAGTTAAATAAGGGCAGTAAGTTTTTTGTATCCTTACCTTCATGACAACATACGGAATTTTAGTGGTTCCTTCCGGCATTCCCCCACATTGAATCAAGCACAGATTGATGTTTATGATGCTCTCTTTTGCATAGTGTGAATTCCCGGTTATCTCAGAGCAAAGGACCGGGTAACAGAACGTACAGACAGAAATGCGAAACAACAGTATTGGATTGACTGCTATTGTTTTATTGGTTTTCTGTCAAACACGCTCAGCTCGCTTTCTGCCGGCAATGGTCAAGTACCAAATCCTTACAGCATCTCAATAACCTCTATTTCCATGACACTCTGGTTGGATAGGAGAGAGGTGCCGGCATTATTGTGATTTCATCGAAAATCGATTAGACTGTTTCAATGCAGGATTTGCAACCACAACCGACACGGGCCGGCTTTCTCATTACAGCGGCAGCATTTGTCATTGTTGTTGCCGGCATGCGTGCCGCAGAAGCCATTCTTGTTCCCTTTCTCATAGCAGTCTTCATTGCCGTCCTCTGCATGCCGACCCTGTTCTGGCTCCAGAAAAAAGGCGTTCCCAAGTCTGTAGCCATGCTTGTCGTAATAGCCGGAATTAGTATCATTGGAATGCTCATCACCACGTTGATCAGTACGTCCCTGGACAACTTTCTCCGTGACCTGCCTTTTTATCAGTCACGCCTTCAGGAAAAAGCCAAGGGCCTTATGGATTGGATTCGAACAAAAGGTGCCAATGTGCCTGATAACTGGCTTGGCGATTCATTTAATCCCGGGGCAGCCATGAACCTCGTTGCTGTATTGCTCAAAAAACTGGGAAATGTATTTACCAATGCCTTTCTTATATTGGTGACCGTTGTTTTTATTCTTCTTGAGGCATCAAGTGTCTCGACAAAGCTGCGCGCTATATCGTTCAGTCCGGGATCATCTGATACTCATTTTGACAAATTCATACATGACATTAATCGCTATATGGGTATCAAGACCCTCACAAGCTTTGCTACCGGCGCTGCCGTTGCAATATGGCTGACAATTCTTGGTGTAGACTATCCTCAGTTGTGGGGGTTACTGGCTTTTCTATTGAATTTCATCCCCAGTGTCGGATCTATTCTTGCCGCTATTCCAGCGATCCTCCTTGCGCTCATTCAGCTTGGCACCGCTTCGGCCCTGCTCGTAGCGGGAGGGTATCTGACGATCAACATTTCCATCGGCAATTTCCTTGAACCCCGTGTAATGGGACGGGGTCTGGGTCTCTCACCGCTCGTGGTTTTTCTATCAATTGTTTTCTGGGGATGGGTGCTTGGGCCTGTGGGCATGCTGTTGTCAGTCCCCCTGACCATGACATTGAAGATTGGCCTTGACAGTAAGGAGGATTTACGCTGGATTGCCGTGCTCCTCGGGTCTGAAGCCTCTGCAGAGAATGTCCTCCAGGAGGAATCAACTGATACATCAGAACAGGATCACTCCAAGCCGGGTGAAGATTGGTAGTCCTGCATGGAATCCCGTCAGTACCCTGACAAGTCTAAATAAATAATCTTAAAACATATTGAATTTTAAATGAATTAATCTATGTAAGCTCCTCATCAGGACATTCATGGTCCTGATTTCATATTTTCTTCATATTGAATTATTAATCTCAGACGAAAGGAGAAAAGATCATGAGTACATTGAAATACAACAAGTACAAAGTCGGGCAGATACTGGCATCAGTTTCTGAAGATTCGCTGTTGTTGCTGGCCAATGAGCTTGTGAGATTGAAGGACGAGCAGGGAGTGAATCTTTTCTGGGATGACAATGAGGAAAAGCAAATGCGGGCATGTGTTGAGAATACGATAAATTTTTGTAACAATTAAAGAGCGGAACATGATTTTTTCAGGAGGGACACATCTTTCGGTGTGTCCCTTTTCATTGCTGCAAACAGGTGATATCATACATAGATATGCACAGCTTTTAGAAATAAAGCAGCAAGTATCATAAAAAAGGAGAGAAGTGGTATGCCTGTATACGAATTTTATTGCAGACAGTGCAATACAATTTATAAGTTTCTTTCCAGAAGAATTAACACCAAAACAGTGCCTGACTGTCCCCGATGCAAGGATGTGCAGCTGGAAAAGAAGATATCGCTCTTTGCGACAACCTCCGGGAAAAAGGATGATAGTATGGATGATGGCATGCCTCAGCTTGACGAAGCAAGGATGGAAAAAGCAATGTCCATGCTTGCCAATGAGGCGGAAAGAATGAATGAAGACGATCCCCGTCAGGCAGCGCAGCTTATGCGGAAACTCTCTGATGCTACCGGGCTGAAGATGGGAGGCAGTATGGAAGAGGCCCTGAGCCGTCTGGAGCGGGGAGAGGATCCTGAGCAGATTGAACAGGAGATGGGTGATATTCTGGGAGATGAAGAGCCTTTTTCATTTGAAGGGAAGGGAAGAAAGACCACGCGGAGGGAACAGCCTTCTGTAGATGAACAGCTTTACGAGATGTAATTATATTTTTTATCATCCAGACGGGGTCCCGTCTGGATGATAAAAAAGAAATACTATTTTTTATGGGAAGCGCAGAATTTAGATCGTCCTGAAGCTTTATTTTTACATCTCTTTCCTTCTCTGGTTTGTGCCGCACATCTTACTTTCTTGGGTGCACATTTTGATTTTGTTGAACATCCGCATCCAGCCATAGGTTCCTCCTTCTTAAGGTTTGAGAAAATAAAATGTTTTCATAAGTATAGCATACGATTATCAGATAAGAGGGGTAAAGGGCGACGCATCACGGGGTTTTGAAGAAAGAAAAAAAGGGGTACGAAGTTGCCTCGTACCCCTTTCACGTTCAAAAGATGGAAACCTGTTAGCAGGAAGAGCAGCCGCCTGAACCGCAGGATGGGGCCTGTCCGCCGGTAAAGACAAATCCCTGCCTCTGACCGTCGTCGACAAAGTCAATCTCCATGCCTTTAATACTTGCTAACGTTGTCTGCTCGATATAGAACCTGGCGCCGTTTTTTTCTATAATTTCATCACCGTCTCCAGGTTTTTCAACTATATCAATGCTGTAGGAAGGGCCGCAGCAGCTGCTGCCAGCGGTGGTAAATCTCAATCCGCAATCTCCCTTGCCTTCAGCTTCCAGAATTTCCTTTGTTTTTGCTGCTGCTGCATCTGAAACCGTAACCATTGTAATCCTCCTTGTTATCAGCCTTTAAAAAGCCGTATCGTCATTCTTTTTAGATTATCGGATATAGGGGGTAAAAAGCAAACCGGACAGTCTGTGATGCTTGCAGATCGAGGCAGTGTTTCTGATGCAACCATTCAATTTAAAACTTTATAATTAAATGGTACAATCTTATCCTATGAAGCCCTCAGTTCAGCACATTGCTGCCGATATTCATCAATATTTTTTAAAACATGGGCTTACGCTTGCGGTGGTAGAATCCTGTACAGGCGGGCTCATAAGCCACATGATAACCTCAATCCCTGGAGCCAGCACAATTTTCAAATCAGGAATTGTTGCCTATTCTCGACAGGCAAAAGAGGAAATGCTTGGAATTTCTCCTGATGTTATGAATGAATTTGGCATGGTCAGCGCTGAGACTGCAATAGAAATGGCAGAAAAAGGCCGTCTGCTGGCAAAGGCGGACTATGCGGCAGCGGCTACCGGCAATCTGGGGCCCGCTGTTCTTGAAGGTAAAGATCGGGGGCTTATTTACCTTGCGGCATCGAGAGAGGGAAAAGTAATTATCCGGGAACTGCATTTGACTGGTACACGTGATGAGAACAAGACAATGGCTGCAGAGGCAGCGCTGAAGCTGATTCTCCAGCTTGCTGAGAGTAACAAATGAACAATCTTTCCAAAGACATGAAACAGGAAATCGAGAGGCTTGTGAGGGATCTGAATTATCATTGTTATCTTTATCATGTCCTGGACGCTCCGGAAATTCAGGATGACGAGTATGATCGTCTGTACAGAAGACTGAAGGGATTGGAGGAAAGTTCCGGTTATGTGCTTCCTGACTCTCCTACACAGCGTGTTGGTGCTGCTCCTCTTGATAAGTTTGAACGGGTAAAACATACAGAGCCCATGCTGTCCCTTGGGAATGCCTTTTCTCATGAAGAGGTACGGGAGTTTGAGCAAAGGATCAGGCGATATCTCAAGACCGATAAAGAAATTGAATATACTGTGGAGCCTAAATACGACGGTATTGCCATCGAACTGTCCTATAAAAAAGGGATATTGCACAAGGCCTCAACCCGGGGCGATGGCAATGCAGGTGAAGACGTTATCCAGAATATCAGGACAATTATGGCCGTTCCTTTAAGGATTGAAGGGAATGAAGTACCTGATAGTATAGATATCCGGGGCGAAGTATATATGGACACTGGAGAATTTGAGGCACTGAACAGAATGAGAGAAGAGGCCGGGGAACCGGTCTTTGCAAACCCGAGAAATGCTGCTGCGGGCTCAGTACGGCAACTTGATCCAGCCATAACTGCAGAAAGAAATCTTCATCTGGCCTGTTATGGCCTCGGAGCTTTCCAGGGAATTGAATTTACAGGTCAGTGGGATTTTATCAAATGGCTTGAGAAGATGCGCTTTCCGGTGCCCTTCATGCTCAGGAAAGTGAAAGGAATAGAGGCGGTTGTGGATGTTGTCAGGGAGATTGAGGAGAGACGAAATGATTTTACCTTTGAGGCAGACGGCTCTGTAATCAAGGTAAATCAATTTAGTCTGCAGCAGGCATTGGGAGTAAAAACACGGGAGCCGAGGTGGGCTATAGCGTATAAATTCCCGGCCCACAAGGGAATAACACAAATCCTTGCGATTGAAGCGAGCGTCGGCAGATTAGGGACTGTTACTCCTGTTGCGTCTCTTAAGCCTGTGCAGATCGGGGGTGTTACTGTATCCAATTCCACCCTGCATAACTGGGATGAGGTCAAAAGAAAGGACATACGGATCGGCGATACCGTTGAAGTAGAGCGGGCCGGTGATGTCATCCCTCATGTTATATCTGTTTTTACGGATAAACGTCCTGAGAATGCTGAAATAATAGTTCCACCCTCGGAATGTCCTGTATGCGGGGCGTCTGTAGAGAAGGAGGAAGGTGGAGTGGCCTACCGATGTATCGGCTTAAATTGCGCGGCCCAGGTGCAGGAACGAATTCAGCATTATGCCTCCCGGGCGGCAATGGATATAGAAGGGCTGGGTGAGAAGAATGTTGAGCTGCTCTATTCACGGGGCCTGGTCAGGCACTTTGTCGATATATACCGCCTCACCAGGGAAGACCTCCTTTCTTTACCACGCTTTGCTGAAAAATCTGCACAAAATCTCATTGACGCAATTGAGAAAAGTAAATCAACAACCCTCGCCCGCTTTCTCTACTCTATAGGCATTCTGCATGTCGGTGAATATGGGGCCAAACTCCTTGCCAGACATTTCAATGACATTGATGATCTCTTTCGTGTTCAGGAAGAAAAGATCATATCGATCAAACAGATGGGAGACAAGACAGCATATGCAGTTGCACATTTTTTTCAGGACAGCAAAAACATAGAGGTAATAGAGGAAATGAAATCTCTTGGCCTGAGGATTAAAAACCCTGATTTCAAGGCCGGGACGATGGACAAAGGGCACTTTCAGGGACTGACCTTTGTCATAACCGGCACCATGCCCGTACCCCGCAGGGAGATAGAAGGAATTATTGAAAAAGAGGGAGGCCGTGCATCGAATACCATCTCAAAAAAAACCGATTATCTTGTTCTGGGCGAATCCCCTGGTTCAAAGCTCCAAAAAGCTCAGAGTCTTGGCGTTCAAACCATTTCCTATGAAGAGCTGATGCTGATGGTCAAAAAAGGGACCGGGAGGTGAGTGCTGAAGAAATATGTACTGATCTTTTTATTGTTCGCCCTCTCCTCATGCGCAACGCTTCCTGACCGATATCTTGACCTCACCTTCAGGGAAACCCTGACCTTCGAAAAATTATTAAAGCAGATTGAATATCAGGATGTCATATTCGTTGGCGAGTTTCATGACGATACCGTGAGCCACAAAGTACAGCTTGAAGTCATCAGGCATCTTCACAGGAAAGGACATAGCGTTGCCATTGCCTACGAGATGTTTCCGGCATCGAATCAGGATCTCCTTGATCAGTGGGTGGAAGGAACCATTTCTCCGCAACTTTTTGTAAAGCAATATCAAAGTATAGTCCATATGCACTTTCGTCATTACCGTGATATTTTCACCTATGCAAGGGAATCTGGTATACGGATCTATGGTATTAATGCTGAACGGTCTATCATTGGAAATGCGGCCAGGAATGGGATCGGGTCTGTGCCTGAGGAGTATCGTGATCGGGTAAAATTTACGGGATGTCATGAAGATACAGAGTATGCCGATTTGTTCGGATTTTCAGAAGGGAAGAAGTTCCATGCTGCGAGCCTGCCCTACCTCTGTGATGCCCAGCGCCTCAGGGACGCCATAATGGCCTATAACATAGCTGAGCTGACGAAGAACAACAGGAAAATTGTAGTGATTACCGGTGTAGCCCATGCATTGAAGGCGGCAGTTCCGGCCTTTCTGGCGAAACACACCAGGGCCTCAATCAAGGTGATTGTTCCTGAGAAGATCAGGTACGTTATTGATAAACAGGCTGATCATAATGTTACGGATTATATATGGTACTGAATGCAGGTTGCCTCTTTGACTTTTGACATTCGCAATTGAAAAAGGTATTTTTAAATATGAGTTCTATAAGGGACAGAAAAAGGATATATGCCATTGCGGCATCTATAGTTGTACTGATGGCTTCGTTTGTATTTATATCCTGCAGCAAGTCGGAGGACGGATCAGTCTCCCGTCAGTCAACAAGGCAGTCAGGTCCCATCGTCGATCCCATTATAAGAGACACTGTAAGCCAGGTCGGTAAACTTCCTGATGATCCTGTGGCACTTGCCCATCTCGGCGATGAGTATTTTGAAAGGCAGCAGTTTGAACTTGCTATAGAGGTCTATCAGAAAGCCATTGAACTCGCACCGGATGATGTGGATACATTAAATGATCTGGGCCTGGCGCTCTACTACAGGGGGCGTTCTGCTGAAGCAACGGATATACTCAGGAAGGGGACGGAGGTTGACCCATCTTTCCAGAGGGTGTGGTTGAGCCTTGGCTTTGTCCTAACCGCCATGGGCAGAAATGATGAGGCACGACCCATTCTTGAAAAGGCAGCAGCATTAGATCCTGCATCTCCGGTCGGCCAGGAGGCAAAGAGGATGGCAGATCAGCTCAAGTAAGTCTGGTTAACTCTTTCCGGTAAGCTGACCCTTATTCTTTACGAAACCGATTATTGTTGTCCGAGTAATCGGAATAATCCTTAAAATATTCGAGCCATTCTGAAGGAGAATCAACGCCCAGCTTTTGAAGCTCATCCAGAATCTCACAGCTTCGCAGGTTTTCCATTTCTTTCTCCATAGTACATAACAAGCATATTTCATGCCAAAATTCTGTTGTTATGCCTACTTTGACAATACTTTCTCATAGTGATTTGAAAACAATAAATATTTTGTATTTTGCCCTGGAATAATTAATATGATACGGAAAAATGAAGATGTAACTATTAGTAATAAAGTGTAATTATGAAACACCACTGTTTGCATAACACCACACTTCGCTTCTCAGCACATCAGGACATACCTTTGGCTTATGCTCAGGCAAGTTGTTTATTGTACAGGTAATTACTGAGTGAGGTGATGGAAAAGTCTGCGGGAAATTGACAATTGTGTCCAAATTTTATTATATAAAGAGTTCTACAGTTTATCGCTGATAATATTCATGTATAACTGAAAGGTAATGTAAATATGACCAGGACGAATTTGGAATTTAAAACAGAAGTAAAACAGCTCCTTGATTTAATGATCCATTCTCTTTACTCCCATACAGAGATATTTCTCCGGGAGCTGATATCGAATGCGTCGGATGCCATTGACCGCGCCAAATACGAATCTCTTACCAACAGCAGTCTTATGGAAAATGACAAAGAATGGAAGATACGGATCACTTCGGACAAAGATGCCGGGACGCTTACTGTCAGCGACAATGGACTTGGGATGACAAAAGATGAAATCATTGAGGCACTGGGAACCATTGCCCGATCAGGCACAAAGGAATTTATGGCTGCTTTGCAGAATAAGGACGTGAAGGATAACCCGGAATTGATCGGGCAGTTCGGCGTTGGCTTCTACTCGTCCTTTATGGTTGCTGACAGGGTTGCGGTAATCTCGAGAAAGGCGGGCCTGGACAGGTCATCAGGTGTTCGATGGGAATCTGCCGCCGACGGTCATTACACAGTTGAAGATATTGAAAAAGAAAAGAAAGGCACTGATGTGATACTGCACCTCAAAGAAGATGAGAAAAAATATCTTGAGGAATGGGAGATCAGCAGTGTTGTGCGCAGGTATTCCGATTACATTGAGCATCCTGTGGTCATGGAAGTGGAACGTGAAAAAGAAAGTGAACTGAAGAAAGGGGAAAAGGTAAAGATACGGGAAGACGAAACACTGAATTCCATGAAGGCGATCTGGTTAAAAGATAAATCGGATATTACTGAAGAGGAATATAATCAGTTTTACAAACATGTATCGCATGACTTCTCCGATCCTGCAAAGGTCATCCACTACAGAGCAGAAGGCACATCAGAGTTTTCAGCCCTTCTTTACCTGCCATCTCACGCTCCGATGGACCTTTTTTACAAGGATTACAAAATTGGTCCCACGCTCTACGTCAAGAGGGTTCAAATCATGGACCACTGTGAACAGCTCCTGCCATTGTACCTCAGATTTGTCAAGGGAGTTGTTGACTCAGCTGATCTGCCCTTGAATGTATCCCGGGAAATCCTCCAGTCAAACCGGCTGGTTGAGGTCATGAACAAGAGTATTACAAAGAAAATCCTTGATACCCTTACTGAAATGAAGGAAAAGGAGTTTGACACCTATCTGAAATTTTACAAGGAATTCGGCAGGGTGCTGAAAGAGGGTATCCATTATGATTTTTCGAGAAAAGAAAAGATTGCAGACCTTTTGATTTATGAGTCTACAAAAAAAGGAGCCGACACGTACACGACACTTCAGGAATATGTAGACACTATGCCCAAGGAGCAGGAGGAGATCTATTACATCCTCGGCTCATCACGTACAGAGGCACTCAGTTCTCCCTATCTTGAGGCCTTCAAGGCCAAGGGGTATGAAGTCCTTGTTATGCTTGATGAGGTAGATGATTTCATAATGAACAGTCTCCATGAATACAAGGGCAAGAAGGTTAAATCAGTTGTGAAAGGCGAGATTGAGCTTGATAAGAAGGAAGAGAAGGAGAAGAAAGAAACAGAAAAGAAATTTAAGGAGATGATCGAACTGATAAAACATCAGCTCACGGATGACATCAAGGATGTAAGACTCTCGGGTAGACTGAAAGAGACTGCCTGCTGTCTTGTTGCTGAAGAAGGCGGCATGGACCCTCAAATGGAGAAACTCCTTAAATCCATGGGACAGGACGTACCTGAGAACAAAAGAATCCTTGAGATTAATCCGGAGCATGCATTATTTGCAGCGATGAAAGAGGTCTTTGATAAAGATCCGAAGAGTCTGGTACTTGAAGAATATATAAATCTTCTCTATGATCAGGCCCTGCTCCTGGAAGGATCAAAGCCGAAAGACCCGGGTGCCTTTGCTGCGGCAGTGACCAAATTGATGATAAAGAATGCGGAAAAGTCAGCGTAACAGTTATGACTATAATGCATTAAGAAATATGATCTTCCCCCTTTGAAAAAGGGGGATTGTCCGCCCCGGAGGATTCGCAGAGGCGAAAGGGTGATTTTTTAAGGAAAAGTATTTATTAAACAATCTCCCCTTACCCCCTGCCTACCGGCAGGCAGGTTGCCGGAATGACAGATGAAGGATGAGAATTTACAGACCAAGACTAATTATTAATCAGGCTTACCTGCCTTTAAAAAAAAGAGTATCCGTCTCTTCCAGTGATGTCTTGTCTCCTATTAGGAAAATGATGTCACCTTCATGGAGCCTGAAATCAGCACGTACTCCGTGAATTGTTTTGTTTCCCCGTTTCACAGCAACAGCAAGGGCCCCTGTTTTTTCATGCATTGCGATTTCACGCAATGTTTTGCCTGCGATCGGTGAATCCTTTTCAATGACATAGCTCATGTAATCAATGTGAGGCATGAGAGCAATGGTGTTTTGGAACAGTCTTTTCGGGGTTTCTCCGCGGATAAACATCTGATAGTGGTCCTTCCTGAACCGCTCGGCATACTGGCCGATCATTGAGATGGGCATGTGATAAAATTTTAATACCCTTGAGAACAGTTCTATTGAGGTCTCAAATTCCTCAGGGATCACCTCATCTGCACCGATTGCCAGAAGGTCTTCGACTTCAGAAAGGAATCTCGTTCTGACCAGAATGTACAGGTCAGGGTTCATTTTGCGCGCCGTGAGGACGATTTTTCTTGTGGCCGATGGATCGGAGATGCAGATGACAATTACCCGTGCCCGGGCAATATTCAGTTTATGCAGGATTTCCTGACTCGTCCCGTCTCCATAATAAATAGGTTCGCCCTCTTTGCGGTACTTGATCATTGTCTGGCTGTTCATTTCAAGAATCACATATTGCACCTCAAGCTCCTTCAATACAAGGGCGAGGTTTTTGCCGTTTATTCCAAAACCTACTATGATGACATGGTCTGTCCTGACTTCCCGGGCGCTTCCCAATGTGCCGTGGGTATGCAGGGAACCGCGTCTGGCAATAAATTTTCTTGATGTCACCCATGACGAAAGGGCAGGGGCATAAACAACCAGGAGAGGCGTCAGGAGCATGGTGATGATAGCAGATGAAAGGAAATACTGATATGCCTCAGAGGAAATTAGCTTAAGCGTAAGAGCAGACACAGCAAGAACAAAGGAAAACTCTCCGATCTGCGAAAGAATCAGGGCACTGTGCAGAGAAATCCTCAGGTTATTGCCGGTAATAAGGGCGGCCACCGATGTTGCCGCAGTTTTCAGAATAATGACCAGCAAAACGATACACAAAACATACCCAGCGTGAGATAAAAAGAAATTCACGTCCATAAGCATTCCAACAGAGATAAAGAAGAGGCCGTTAAAGCTGTCCTTGAAGGGGAGGATATCAGAAATGGCCTGGTAGGAATATTCTGATTCAGAGACGACAAGACCGGCAATGAAAGCACCCAGGGCAAGTGAAAA
>CP070644.1:30375-33545 GCA_020354155.1 Nitrospiraceae bacterium
TCATCGGGCGTAAGGTCACCTGGCCGTCATCGAGACGGAAAAAAAGCTCCGGTGAGGCTGAACAGATGGCAAAACGGCCCGTGTCCACGTATGCGGCGTAATCTGCTTGTTGTATCTGAACCAATTCTTGGAAAAGCGCCCATGCATTGCCCGAGAAAGGTGCGTGCAGACGAAATGTGTAGTTCACTTGGTATGTTTCACCTTGTCTGAGATGAGCCTTGATTTGCCGAATAGCCTCATCATATTCTGTCCGGCTAACCGAAGGGGTCCAGTGGCCCAGACTATAAGCCGGACCTGTTGGAGAAGGCGGAGACTGAACTAATTGATTTCGGGGGTAAAGCCCAAACCAGAGGAGAGGGAAGGCGGTCAGCGGCTGCACTTTCAGGGCCGAGTCAAAAGCTGACCCTGCTTCATAACTGATAAAACCGGCCGCATGCAGTCCATGCTCTTGTACCATTGCCTCAACCTCGCGGAGCTTGAGGATAACTTCTTCAGCACGATGAGTCTCAATCACCTGCAACGGCTCCCGAAAATAGAGCCACCGCCCAGCCGCAGCATCTTGAATTAGAATCTTGCTCATGATGTCAGAAATGATCCAGTTGGCCTTTTGGATAAACGAACAGTGGCTAACTTTATATCTCATCTCTGATGGGAATTTCCACCGCAAAATCCGATAGAGTTAGCGAGCTAAGTAAAGCCCTACCCAACTCCAATGAAAATTTAGATTACATCCCTTAATTCACGCTTTACCCACAAGACACTTCAACACAAATGTGGGGAGTATCCTGAAGTAGCCTGAGTTTAGATCAAAGATATGATATGCGTATGGCAAGTTTTCGGAGACTTCCAGGACTTCACATCTATAGCAGAACTGTGAATTACTGAGCCAATCATCTCTAATACAACATAAGGGAAAGTTATTGGGGAAGGTCTAAGCGTCTGTGGAGTGAAAGTAGTAGCTGCGGGAGGGATTTAGTGCGTGGCCTGAGCATAAATTCTCTGATTGGACTGCTCGCCCAATTGCTCTCACCTGAGAAAGCGAACACCCATCTTGTACAAGCTCTTCTCATCACCCGCATTAGTCTTGTAGTACCACACAACTTCAGACGGCACTTCCAGGGAGAACCCATCAGAAAATTTGATAGTTAAATCCATGCATTCCTTAGGGGTTAGTGGCTGCTTGCAACAGATTAGAGCACCATCTCCACTAAGGTTCTTTGCTTGTCCTGACATGGTGCCTTTAGATGTTACCACCGTAACAGCACACTTAAGATGGTGCCTAACGAATCTCCTTCTGTCCACCTGCATGCACTCCTTATCCTATTAGGAAGCATTGACAAGGTTTCTTTATGATAGAAAGTGACAACGGCTAAGATAATAATGACAACACAATCAGAGTTAGATTTCTCCCCTGTACTGTGAATCAATTAACTTTCTTCTTTCTTTGTAAGGACATTGGTCCAATTCTGAAGTGAGGCATGCTTCGTGTGCGGGCATTTCTCGATCTGGGTATCGACAGAGGAAGATTCCATCCACGTCCTTGAAGTCGCTTTTGCCTGTAGAAACCTCGGAAGATTTGCCCATTATATTTGCTTTTACATAGCGACAGCGTGCATCGCTTGCAGGGTATGTATTCGCCAAGCAGTACTTTCGCACAAACCCTAGGTCCTCAGACTGCGTCTTGGGCCATTTTCTCATTGCCATCATCCTTTCTGGGCAGCCTTGTTAAGGGGCTACCTCGGGATCATACAGAATGATTTAGTTAGTATCCTTCTTGTATCTTGATAGGTTCAGAGGATGTTTGGACTCAGTCTGTAATTTTTCCATAATAGCTAGTCTGTGGCACATGTCACAGAGAAAGTAAGGCCCCCAAGGGATGAAATACTCTCTTCGACCTTGCTCTACGTGAGAGTACTTGGCTTCACAATTGGCACACTTTGTCTGAGAGTTAGTTTTCACTCTGAATTTTCCTTCCTCTCAGCAGATTTATCGCAGGCAGGACAGCAGCAAACCAATTATGCATTGTGGATATTCGCTAGCGTGGGGAAAGCAGCATAAGCTCAAACCAGTGCAGACCTGTTGATTGGGTCAAAGGTGAATATCAGTCTTCTTCCGTGTATAATTTCCAGATATGATTGGGATCTATAAAAGCTAGTAGTTCTTCTGGACGTTCATTCTTGTTGACTTGATAAATCCAGGTCTTGTTGCCTTCTACAACCTTTGCATTCTTATAGGTTAACTCCGTTCCGTCTCTCAGGATAACTGTAATTTTCCTACCCATATGCATACCTAGAAAACCTCAAAACGAACTCAATAAAATTCGTCAAGAGATACCCCATTGAATCTTTAAGACCCTACAGCCTCAAGGCTGCCCAGAGAACAGCCTGTAAGAGATTGGGTGCATTGATCTTATTGAGAATAGAGTCTGTTTCCACCCTGACAGATTGAGTGCTCATGCAGAGTTGCTCTGCAATTTTCTCTTCTGCTGTCCCCACAGCAAGCAGGGCAAGTATCTTAATCTGGTCATCATTGAGCGTGTTGCCTTTGTGCTCTGCCATTTTTTAATGTCCGAATTACAGCAAAAGAATCAAACATACCTCGCATAGGTGAATACGTGAGGCACTAAACGAGAGACTGCTCCACTTCCTTAATGGCAGTCTGATAAAGCTTCAGCAGATTTTTCCTGTTTTGGTCCATGATGCGGCTAATCTTCCCGAAATGAGTTATCAAGAGATCACCAGCTTCATGCCAGGTTCCCTTTAAATTGCTCGGAGATCGGTTCATATCATGTATCTTCCGCTTGAATAGGTCGATCATCACTCTGTCCGACATCTGACGGACATCCCTTAAATGGAATTCTGCGTCACTTTTTCTCATGGCTTGAGCCCTCACTAGTCAGCAAAAGTTATCAAAGAGCAATGAAAAAGCCCACATTCTGGAGTTGCGCGAGTTCTAGCCCGGATATTTCATGAATGACTTGCTGCGACCACGGATATGTACGTCCTTCCTGGCGTCCTCGTCTGTCGGCCCCTGCGACGTACCGTTCAGGTACGGAAACCAACATCCTGTGGTTGCCAGATGGCACGCCCATCTAATTCGCGCTCGCTGCGCTCCGCTCAGTCCCGCAAGCGGGTTCCCAGTTTCGTGGTCTCGCGACAGCAATTCATGAA
>CP070644.1:33645-37673 GCA_020354155.1 Nitrospiraceae bacterium
ATATTTTTGGGGATCAGTGATTCAACAACGACCACACCGTCAACCCGCTTGCCGTTCATCACCGGGGCAGCCGCTATGATAACATCTCCCTCCATGGTTGACACTGTCTTGGCGTTTACAGATCCATTAATTGCCTCTGTAACAAGCGCTGAGCCATCGGGCTTTTTCAGATAGAAACTTTTGTAGGTTGTATATCCTGAGTTCAAATCCTTGTTGTTCTCCAGAAGTTCCCTCTTTGAGGCCAGGAGGGCCGCATGACTTATAGCATTTTCCCTCTGCTGAAAATATAATGTTTTGGCAACGTCCATAGAGTCATAGATTGGTTTCTGTATCTCCAGGGAAAACCAGGTGTCTATGGAGTTGTTGATCAGTTGTATTGAGAGGATGAAGAGAAGAACAGAGGGGATAAAGACGAGGCCGACAAAGGAAACAACAAGTCTTGTTCTGAACTTGGATCCGATCGCTTTCCGTTTTTTTTCTGAATATACATGGAAGAGATTTCTGACAACAAAAAATATCAGCAGCAGTAAATAGAGTATGACATTAACGGCCGCAAAGATGAGGCCTATCTTAATCAGCAGCGAACCATGCTCAATGCCGAGATAATTCAGAATGGCCCCTGTCACAATAACTGCGACAAAGCTGTATAAAAGAAATCCGAGTATGATTCTAAGATTCTTCACTTTTTGTCACCAATGAAAAAGGGCTGGGATTCCTTTGCAAGGCTCATTTCAACTTCCGGAATAAGATGAATCAAAAGCCCCATAACCGGTACGGGATTAATGGTCTTTGATTCAACAACGATCCTTATATAATAGTCCCCCGGATCGAGTTCCTTTACATTTGCAATATTGACGGCATTGACAGTAAAAATCCAGTCTCTCATGATTTGATAATTATTGAACTGTCTTTCCATGAAAATCACGCCATCAAAGGAAGAGGCCCAGTACTGTTCCCGGAGGTTGTCGTAATTCACTATTTTGCGTATTTTTTTTGATACGACAAACTCATCAGGCCAGAACTTCCATTGCCGGATGAGTTCTACGGTAAAGGTAATCTCCTTTTTTATTCCCGACTTGATTGCCGACTCAAGTTCTGCGGCACCGGCAACTGAAAGATTAACGATAATATTGTTTTTAATGAAATCCAGATTACCGAATATCTTTGGGGTTGCTGCACTGGAGAGTGAGGGGAAGACCAGATGTGCCGCAATCAAAAGAAGGATCAATAATTTATTTTGCATAGAGTGCATGAATATAACCTGCAAATTCATTTGATTATACCACAGCAACTTGCCATAGGTGTCAGGTATGAGGGGTCGGGTGGCAGTTGACAGGAAATGACAGACAACATATACCAAAACCAGATGTCAGATTGTCAATGACACATGAAAAGTGATCAATAACCTCAGTACAGACTGCTAAAACTTTGGTATCTGTGCGATTGCCTCTCTGATCTTGTCTTCAGAATACTCGTAATCTTCCAGGTTGCCGGATAAATAAGCATCATAGGCAGCCAGGTCGAAGTTGCCATGACCGCTTAGGTTGAAGACTATGCATGAGCCGTCATTCTTTTTCGCCTCGTCAATAGCACACTTAATTGCATGTGAGGTCTCAGGAGCAGGCAGGATACCCTCTGTCTTTGCAAAGAGCATAGCTGCTTCAAAGACCGGCGTCTGTGGATAGGCTACTGCATCAATGACCTTGTTCTTGACAAGGAGGCTCAACAGCGGGGCATCACCGTGATAGCGCAGTCCCCCTGCGTGGATACCCGGCGGTACAAAACTGTGACCCAGAGTATGCATTTTGACAAGAGGGGTCAGACCAACAGTATCACCAAAGTCATAGGTATAACTGCCTTTAGTCAGGGTAGGGCAGGCAGTAGGCTCAACGCCGATGAAGCGTATTTCCTGTCCCTTCAGTTTATCAGGTACAAAGGGAAATACAAGACCACCAAAATTACTGCCCCCACCGACACAGCCAATTAATACGTCAGGTTTTTCTCCGGCAATTTCAAGCTGTTTTTTTGTTTCAAGACCTATGACAGTCTGGTGGAGCAGCACATGATTGAGTACACTGCCCAAAGAATATTTTGTATCCTCATGGGTTGCAGCATCTTCCACTGCCTCTGAAATGGCTATGCCGAGGGACCCGGGAGAGTCAGGGTCCTGCTCCAGAATTTTCTTCCCGGCATTGGTAAGATTTGTCGGTGAGGCATGGACGTCAGCTCCCCAGGTCTGCATGAGGATCTTTCTGTAGGGTTTCTGCTCAAAGCTGACCTTGACCATGTACACAGTACAGCTCAGTCCGAAAATATTGCAGGCAAATGCGATGGAACATCCCCATTGGCCAGCGCCCGTTTCTGTACTGATCCGCCTGACGCCTTCCTTCATGTTGTAATATGCCTGTGCAATTGCTGTATTTGGTTTATGACTTCCCGGCGGGCTTACGGATTCGTCCTTGAAATAAATTCTGCAGTTTGTCTTGAGCGCCTTTTCCAGCCTGTGTGCCCTGTGCAGGGGCGTGGGACGATATATCTTGTATGCCTCAATAATGTCATCAGGTATTTCAATCCACCGTTCGCTGCTGACTTCCTGCTTGATGAGTTCCATCGGGAAGATAGGTGCAAGGTCCTCCGGTCCGATTGGCTGGCCTGTGCCGGGATTTATAGGAGGGGGAAGCTGTTCGGGAAGATCAGGAATTATATTATACCACTTTGTAGGGATCTCACTTTCCTGAAGCATTATTTTTGTCTGCATAATTGGAGGCTCCTCTCGGGTAAATTTATTAATCATAATAGTATACATAATTGGATGGCAAATAATGCTCCCTGTCTGATGATAAACCCTGCACGTTAATTTCTGTGTTAGAATATGCAAAAAACGACCAGGAGGAACTATGATTCCGGATCTTACATACGACGAAAGAGGTCTTATTCCCGCAATTATTCAGGACATAAAGACAAGCGAAGTGCTCATGATGGCATATATGAACAAGGAGTCACTGGCACGGACCGTGGAACTGGGCAAAACCTGTTTCTGGAGCAGGTCACGTCAGCAGTTCTGGGTCAAAGGTGAAACCTCGGGGAATGTGCAGCTGGTAAAAACAATACTTTATGACTGTGATGCTGATACCCTTCTTGTCAAAGTGGAACAGGTCGGTAAAGGAGCATGCCACACTGGAAACAGGACATGTTTTTACAGGAGCATAGAAATAAACTAGCAAGTGGCACATCGATGCAAGGCAGTAAAGAGAAATATAAGCTCAAATATGCTGCCATTCCTGCCCAGCAGGCTGTTGGAGAATTGTGTATTCTCTGTCATTTCGACCCAAGGGAGAAATCTTGAATCTTTTAATTTCAACGCATTCTAAGATTCCTCGCCGTCTGTCGACTCCTCGGAATGACAATTTCCCGTTATAATGCAGCAGCCTGGCAGAGATGAAAGAAAGGATAAACTCCGGCGGTTCGAAATGAAAGTTCAATTTCCATAACTATGAAGCCAGGACAAAAAGGTGAGGGGCTTGCCGTAGAGTTTCTCAGACAGCAGGGCTATAAAATAATTAAAAGAAATTACAGGACCTTTCTGGGAGAAATAGATATTATTGCTCTTGATCAGGACACCCTGGTTTTTATAGAAGTAAAGGCTCGGGAAAGCATCACCTACGGGCACCCCTTTGAAGCGGTTCACAGACATAAACGAAAGAAGATAGCGAATGTCGCTCAGCTATATCTGAAAAAACTGAAGGATATCCCCCCCTGCAGATTTGATGTCGTCAGTGTGTACAGGGTGCATGGAGACCCTCAGATTGAGCTTATCAAAGATGCCTTTGAGGTTTAGAAATTAACGTAAATTTGTGGTATTATTTAGGCTGATTCTTCATACGGGGCGTAGCGCAGTCTGGTAGCGCACTGCGTTCGGGACGCAGGAGTCGGAGGTTCAAATCCTCTCGCCCCGACCAATTCTTTCAATATATTTCAAGTAGTTACGTCTTGAGAAAGCAGAAAAATATGTTTATGAAATGTTTATG
>CP070644.1:37773-41095 GCA_020354155.1 Nitrospiraceae bacterium
ATTCCCCTTGATGACAAAGAAACATTTAAGCTGCTCTGCGAGGCAAAAACAGCAGGTGTATTCCAGCTTGAAAGTTCGGGCATGAAAGATCTGATTCAAAGACTGAAGCCGGATGCCTTTGAGGATATGATCGCCCTTGTTGCCCTCTACCGGCCGGGGCCGCTTGGGAGCGGCATGGTCGATGAGTTTGTTCAGGGAAAACATGCTGAATCGGATGGAAGCAAAAAGTCGTCCGGATCACTTGCCAAACTCAGGCTGCCCAAACTGAATGAAATCCTCAGGGAGACCCATGGCATTATTCTCTACCAGGAACAGGTCATGGAGATTGCCCATAAGATGGCTGATTTCAGTCTCGGTCAGGCTGATATCCTCCGAAAGGCCATGGGCGGCAAGAATCCGGAGGAAATGGAAAAGATGAAGAATACCTTCATCAAGGGTCTGAAAGCAAGCAGGATCACCGAAAAAACAGCCGAAACCCTGTACAACCTCATTCTGCAGTTTGCCGAATATGGTTTTAATAAATCACACTCTGCGGCCTATGCACTCATCGCTTATCAAACAGCGTATTTAAAGACACATTTTCCTGTTGAATTTATGGCAGCGTCCCTGAGTTCCGATATGGACAATACGTCCAAGGTGGTCTTATTTATTAGTGAGTGCAGGGATATGGGCATTGAGATTCTGCCCCCGGATATGAATGAAAGTATGAGAGAGTTCAGCGTAATTGGAAATTCTATCCGTTTTGGTCTCGAGGCAGTCAAGGGCGTAGGAAGCGCTGCTATCGATGCGATTATAGAAATAAGGGCTGATGGTCCCTTCGAATCGTTTACGGATTTCTTAACCAGGGCAGATTCAAGAAGAGTAAACAAAAAAGTAATGGAAAGCCTCATTAAAGCAGGGGCCATGGATTCCATGGGCAGGAGAGCACAGTTAATATCAGCTCTGCCAGCCATCATGGAGACAGCCATGCGACTTCAGAAGGCAAAAACGCTGGGTCAGGAAAGCATGTTTGGCAGGTCAGAGTCAATTTCTGAAAGGCTTCCTGATGTTGCAGAGTGGGATGACATGACACTGCTTGCGATGGAAAAAGAAGCACTCGGCTTCTACATAACCGGTCATCCCTTAAATGAATATAAAGAAAAACTCGATTCCCTTTCAGTCACCTTCACACGCGATATTCAGGAGCTGAAGGACAGACAGAACATAGTGCTCGGCGGCATGGTGATGGATATGAAAAAAATCCAGACAAAACGCACCGGCGATTTAATGGCCTATGTCACCATTGAGGACCTCTACGGCACTGTGGAAGTAATCGTCTTCCCCGATGTTTATAAAGAGGCCCATGAAATAATGGCGAAGGATTTACCTGTTGTTATATCCGGTACCGTGGACAGAACGGACAAGGGTCTGAAAATTATCTCAAACAAAATAGTATCTATTGACAACAGCGATGAACTCCTTCATTATGTAGTCCCGGAGAGAAAGGGAAGTTCGGGTTTTGGACGACAGCCTCGTAAAGAAGCTCCTCCCCTTCGTGAAAAACAAAAATTTGTAACTCTTACTGTCTACAGTGATAATAAGAGCATGCTGCCAAAGCTGGATGAAGTCCTTTTAAGGCACAGAGGTGACAGCCCGGTTTTTTTAAAAATAGTTTCTCCTAAAAAATGGGAAACTGTATTAAAGACCGGCAGGCAGGTCATGCCAACAGCGGAGATGCTGTCTGAAGCAGAATCAGTCCTGGGAAAAGGAAAGGCAACGGTCCATTGAAACAGTTCGGCGCCTTGCCGGCAGGCAGGTTACGAGTCAGGAGTTATAAGAACGGAGCAATGAATGCATTATTACCTTGATTTTGAAAAACCGGTAGCAGACCTCGAAAACAAGATAGAGGAGCTGAGACGCCTTGCCGATGGCAAGGACATGAATATCACTTCCGAAATAAAGAAACTGAGCAAGAAGGCTGCAGACCTTCGGGCTGACATCTTTTCCAAATTGACACCATGGCAGAAAACCCTCATTGCACGTCATCCTGAAAGACCATATACGCTTGATTACATAAACCTGCTGATGAAGGATTTTGTTGAGTTTCACGGTGACCGGCGCTTTGCCGATGATTCTGCCATTGTGGCAGGCATGGCCAAATTCAAGGACATTCCAGTCGTTGTCATCGGTCATCAGAAAGGAAGAAGTACCAAGGAAAGGATTGAGCGTAACTTCGGTCAGCCCCACCCTGAAGGCTATCGCAAGGCATTGCGGCTGATGAAACTGGGAGAGCGGTTCGGGATGCCGATCATTACCTTTATCGATACTCCCGGCGCCTATCCAGGCATCGGAGCTGAAGAACGTGGCCAGGCAGAGGCTATTGCCCAGAACCTTCTTGAAATGTTCACCATAAAAACACCCATCATCTCCGTCGTCATCGGTGAGGGAGGAAGCGGCGGAGCACTTGCCCTTGCTATCGGTAACCGGGTGCTTATGCTCGAGCATTCTGTTTATTCCGTTATTTCGCCTGAAGGGTGCGCTGCAATTCTGTGGAAGAAGAACAAGAATGATGTAGGAGCAGCAGAATACGCCAAGGCTTCTGATGCACTGAAAATGACATCCCAGGACCTGCTCAAGCTTGGCGTCATTGATGAAATAATACCGGAGCCCTCAGGAGGCACACACAGAAACCACCAGGAAGCTGCAGAAAACATATCTGATGCATTGACACGCCATCTCGATGAGCTGACAAAGAAGCCGGCTGATGATCTTCTGGAGGAACGGTACAGGAGGTTTCGAACCATTGGACAACTGCAGGAGAAGAGTTAACCATCCCTACTCTGAGAAAACGAAATCTTTACGTCACTGACAAACACAGCAATACAATTCCGAGCAACCAGGTCATTACAAGCACCATTAATGTGACATCTCCAATCCTTTCTTCCATTGTTCTTTCCCCCTTTTTGAATCTTGCTTCATTATCCTCTTTGCATCTGATGCAGTAAAGGTAAAATTCACATCCCTGCATATCATTCTCAAGTTCCCAAAAGAACATCCGATAAAGATTTACAGGAGGAAATGATATGAACGAGCCTTATTGTATCGGAAGATGTACTGTCTGTCCCTATTATGAGTCGTGCCAGATGGTGTATAGTCCTCAGCAGGATTAGTATCAGGTGAAGTGAACTTTTGTCTCGATGAGGCAGTCTTTCCCGGAGGTTCACCCGGTGTCATTCCGAACCTGCCTACCGGCAGGCAGGCGTGTGAGACAACTTGCCGAATTACATCATTTTCAGATTTCTCGTTGCTACGCTTCCCGATATGACAGGGGGCTGAATGCAGG
>CP070644.1:41195-48279 GCA_020354155.1 Nitrospiraceae bacterium
CTCGATTCCCCTGAACATGGTACTGGAACTCCATGCGTCAACAACTTTGCCATTTTCAACCTTGGCCTCGATCCTGAGATGTCCTTCAATCCTGGTAATAGGGTCAATAACTATTTTCTTGGCCACGAATGCTCACCTCCTTTATCAAAATTATTATTCATCGTCTTTTTTCTTGGGCGAAATTGCCCTTCCGATTCCATGGATCACAAGGCCCGCTGCTGTTGCTGCAGCAAGTCCAGCCCCTATCTTGTCAGCAGTAGTTTCAATACCAAAACCGGGCACCTTCGGAAGTCTTTCGTAAAAGGGGCTCATTGTATCCCAGAATTTGGGCTCTGAGCAGCCAAGACATCCATGTCCTGCCTGCACCGGCCAGCTCGTGCCGTCATTGTATTTCACTGTAGGGCAGTTGTGGAATGTCTCCGGCCCCTTACACCCCATTTCATATAAACACCAGCCCTGCCTGTGGCCCTCATCTCCCCACTGACGGGCAAACTGGCCTGCATCAAAGTGCCCCCTTCTCTCACAATTGTCATGGATTCTCTTTCCAAAGGCAAAATAGGGTCTTCCCAGTTCATCCATGCTTGGCAGGGAGCCGAAGGTAAGGTAATGCACGACACAGGCTGTGAGGTTCTCCACGTTCATTGGACATCCGGGAATATTAACAACTGTGGCACCCGGCACTGCCTCTTTGACACTGACAGCTCCTGTAGGATTCGGTGCTGCTGCCGGTATTCCTCCGTAGGTTGCACAGGTTCCCACTGCGATTGTTGCAGCTGCGTTTCCACAGACCTCCCGTGCAATGTCAAGGGAAGACCTGCCTCCAATGCAGCAGTATACGCCGTCATCAGCCACCGGGATAGAGCCCTCCACCACGGCAAAATACTTACCTTTATGGTTTTTGACAACATCCTGAAGTGATTTTTCAGCATTGTATCCCGAGGGTGTCATAATTGTCTCATGGTACTCAACGGAGAATATATCGAGGACAATCTGAGCAACCGTTGGTTTTGTTGCCCGCAGAAGGGCTTCTGTATCTCCTGCGCAATCCTGAAATTCAAGCCACACCAGGTAGGGCTTCTGGCTGCCAACTGCCTCTGCTATTTTTGGAATAAAAGAAGCTGGCAGCGCCAGAGTGGCTGCCATGGCAGTGCAGAATTTCATAAAGTCTCTTCGTGAAACACCTCTTTTTTCAAGGGCTTCCATGACATCGCTTTTTTCGTCTGCTCCGCCGTTATCGCCTGACTTCATAACTCCACCCCCTTTTCAAAATTTTGTATATTGTTAATAATTATTAAGAAAGCACTTATCACGGAAAGTATCATAAATTGAAATGCTTGTCAATAAAAATGTTTTTGGGTAACTCTGGATTATTAAAGAAAAATCCATGCAAGCCCCGTGCCAGATGCTGGTATCAGTGTGAAGGTGGCGAAATCAATCAATCAGATGTCATTCCCCTTTAGAAGAACTACAAAGAAAGGAAGCGGGAGAATAACAACAGCTGAATGTATGAACAGGTCCTAACTGGAGCTTTTTTGAAGCAGTTCCTTTGCATGCTTCAGGGAAACTTCTGAGAGCTCACCGCTTAACATGCGTGCCACCTCTGAAGTCCTTTCTTTTTTATCAAGGCATTCAATACGCACAACCGTCCTCTTACCAACTACCTGTTTCTCGATCTTCAGGTGTCTGTCAGCATAAGAGGCGATCTGCGGCAGGTGGGTAATGCAGATAACCTGATGATTTTTGGAGAGGGCCCTGAGTTTTTTCCCAACGGTTTCAGCTGTCTTGCCCCCGATCCCTGCATCAATCTCGTCAAAGACAAGAACGGGGATTTTATCCCCCTTTGCCATTATTCCTTTCAGGGCAAGCATGATCCTCGACAGTTCACCCCCTGAAACGATCTTTGCAAGCGGCTTGAGCTCTTCCCCGATGTTGGGTGAGATCATAAATTCAATACTGTCTATACCGGAACTGCCTGCCTGCAACCCGTTAAGTGTATCATTGCCCGGGTGCTGCTCAATAACTATTGAGAACTGTGTATCCGGCATGGAGAGCTGGGCAAGCTGTTTTACTACCTCTGACTCGACCTTCCTGGCAACGGCCTGCCTTTTCTTTGAAAGATCCTTTGCCATGTGCGTGAAGCTCTGTTTCTGCTCTTCGAGCTCTTCTTTCAGAGTTCCAAGTGTTTCTTCAGAATGGTGCAGTGCTTCATGCTCCATAGCAGCTTTATCCCTGAATTCAAGAACTTCCTGAATACTGCTCCCATACTTTCTCTTCAGGGCCTTTACTGATTCAAGCCGCTCCTGAATATGCTCAAGGCGCTGCGGATTAAATTCAACACTGTCCTTATAATCCCTGAGAAAGTATCCTGCCTCCTCAAGGAGCGGAAGCGCCTCCTCGGCAGACTTGAGAGAATCAACAGCTGCGGTATCAATTTTTGTAATTTCCCGCAGGTTGTCAATTATTGTTGACAGGTTGGGGAGACATGCTGATTCAGATGCATACAGAATGTCATAGGCCTGATTTGCCACTTCAGCGAGATGGCCTGCGCTGCCCAATATCTTCTCCTCCGCTGCAAGCTCCTCCTCTTCTCCCGGTGTCAGGCTTGCCGATTCTATCTCATTGATCTGATACCCGAGAATATCCAGTCTCTGGGCCCTCTCTTTGTCCTGCTCCTCCAGTTTTTGTATCCGGTTTTTCAGTGCAGCAAGCGCTTCATAGGCGGTTGCAACCGCCTCACGTTCTTTTGTGAGTCCGCCAAAGAGGTCCAGAAGGTCAAGCTGGTTTTCAGGAGAGAGTAATGACTGGTGCTCATACTGACCGTGAATGTCAATCATCCCTCTGCTGATTTCAATGAGGGTCTGTACATTAGCCATGGAGCTGTTAATGAATGCCCTGTTCTTTCCCTGGGAAGAAACTATTCGCTTCAGTATCAGTCCATCTTCAGCTTCGATGCCCAGTTCTTTCAATGCCCTTACCGTGAGTGACGATGATTTCTTTGATGGAAGGTCAAAGAGGGCCTCCACGACGGCCTCTTTGGTTCCGCTTCTGACGTACTCCGAAGCAGCCCGCTCTCCAAGAGCAAGGCTGAGTGCATTGATAATTATTGACTTCCCCGCGCCGGTTTCACCCGTAAGGACAGTAAATCCCTTGCCGAATTCAACTGCAGCACTGTCAATAATGGAAAAGTCCCTGATGTGAAGCTCACGAAGCATGCCTTATTATATCCGCAGATATAACAGATTGCACGTTCTTGTCTGGGGAAGAATATGCAGGGAAATAGCGACACTCCCCGCCTGCAAAAGGGTGCTTCGCAATAATATTTCTATTCCTGATGAATCAGTCTCTATTCCCCCCGGAGCCTGCCCTGAGGGAAGCTGAAGGGAGAACGTGGGTTCGGGGAGAATTTTGAAAAGAAATCATTCGGAAAATCCCCCTTAATCCCGCCTTTTCAAAGGGGGAAATTTGAAAAGTGAACTGTTCATTCCATTTTTTAAAACCGAGGTTTCAGGTTCATTCTTTAAGAAAATTACAGTTTCCTCTGATGAAAACCCGGGCAATCTTTCCTCATTGCCCTCTCTTTTTATCCTTTTGCTTAAGAGCGACTTCATATGCCCGCTGTGCCCAGACAGCAGCTTTGCCGCGGTCATCAAAGACTTCTTCCGGGGCCCGATAATATGACAGTTTGACTACGTTGCCGGCCCTGGCATACTGAAATGGGGTGAGTCCCTGAGACTGAAAGAGCTTTTTTGTTGTTTCGTCCGCCTTTAAATACAGGATGTTTTTTTCAACGAGGGCAAACATGATGCCCTCATGATATATACCGTATCCACCAAACATTTTACGGGCATCAATGGTACCGAACTCTTCAAATGTCTCACGGAGAAACTCGATAAACTCACTCTGTTTTTTCATGACCTATTATATCCGCAGAAAAAACAGAGTGCACAGATTATGGACTTGTCCAATATAATCAATCAGTGGAATAAATCTATGCAGAATACAACCGCTCAATCAAATGAAAGTGATTATGACCTGGAAATAAGCCTGTTGAAACTTGCTGGCAATTTACTCTCAAAACGCAGGGGCTTCCCGGTAACAGGGTGCTTGAACAGAAGACGATATGAATGCAGCCCGAGCCTGGCGATGGGATTTGTTTTTGCCCCATATTTTTTGTCACCCGCAACAGGATGCCCGATACCTGAAAGATGGACACGTATCTGGTTCTTCCGTCCAGTTTCCAGAAGTATATCGAGAAGGGAATACTCACCCCCTGCCTTGATGACCTGGTATCTTGTTTCCGAGAGTCTTGCCCCCTCTGAATGGGGGTCGATGTAGACCTTAAGAGACTTTGTCTCACTGAGCCGGCTCCGAATCCATCCCTCTTTCTTTGCGGGTCTGCCCTCAACAAGCGCGTAGTATCGTTTTTCAACCTCTTTCCAGCCTTCCTGAAGTGTTCTTTTCACCTTTTCATTCTTTGCAAACACCATTACGCCTGAAGTGTCCCTGTCTAACCGGTGTACGATGAATATCCTCTCCCCTGTCCGCGGACTGCGCCGTTTGAGAACTTCATTCAACTGGTAATAGGCGGTCTTTGTCTTTTCCGTCTCAGAGGCAATCGTCAGCAGACCTGCCGGCTTTTCTATCACAATGAGGTCTTCATCTTCAAAAATGATTTTGATCCCCAGGGGCTTAACCACTTTTGATTCCCTCTTCTCTTTCCTTACTGAAACCTTATCCCCCTTTTGCAACAGATGATCGTAACCCTGTGCTGCCTTTTCATTCACCTCAACAGCCCTGTGTCTCATCAACTGCTTGACCTTGGTTCGCGTGTACCCCATATCCGAAAGATAATCAATGAGCCTGCGCCCTGTTTTCACCAGATAATCAGCCATAAGAAAAGTAGTATAACAGTGTCAAAACGGAGATATACAGGAGAGATAGTAAATGCATATACCATTCAATTCTGCAAAGGCACTTTTTATGTGTTATATAAAGGAAATGAAATCAAGAAAGGAGATGATAAGACGTACTCTTTAACTATATATAAATTATAAATTTTTAATAAAATCTATATATTGGGCCTGGGGGTGATTAAGTTTAACACCAAAAAAGTAACTTTTATAATTTACTTGCAAAGCTCTTACAATCTTACCAACTACTTGTGAATCACTTTCTATATGATTCTTGTTTACCCCTTCAACAAATATTTCGATATTGGGATTGCATGGGGAGCAATCCGTCTCTAAACTGATATACATTCCATTTTCTGAACAATTGGTAATATTAACATGATGAGGAGAGTGGTCACATACTAATATCCCGTTTAAATTCGTTTTTTTTCTGACAAACGTTCTTTTTTCCGTTAACATAAAAAATTCCTGACAAATGATGTAAAGAATTGCTTGTTGACGAAAGGAAATAATTGGAAGGATTCTTTGTTCTCGATAACTTTATTACTTAACAGCCTGGAAATGTTGCTTACGTATTCTTTTGATGGATTAATGAGTTCAATGCCCATACCATGGTATATATTTTCTGTTTTTATTAATCTGACAACTCTACCAAAAACATTAAGCTCATCTTCAAAGGATATTGTTAATTCGAACTTCGATCGAATTGAATATTGAATTCCTGACTCAATATTCACGCCTTTTGGGGAAATGTCTTTAATTACTGCTGAAACTGTATTCGTTCCAACAGGAAATTTCAACGTCAGGTTTATTGGAGTTCTATTAAATTCTCTTCTATTCATAATAGAAAAAAAGTATATGCCATTGATTGTTTTTTACTACCACTTTGGTTGCCTGTCTACTAAAAAATAATAATTTAGCTATTAGGAATTATTATTCATACTTTCTTTGGTTACACCTTCCTTCTGTTCATGTAATTTATTCCTATTAAAAGAATACTACAATATCAGTCATCCCGCTGTTACACGTTTGATCGATATTCTGAATAAAATTTTAATATAACCATTGAGATATGATTAGTAACAGTGAAATATTCTTTTTAAATTCCATAAATTATTTTTTCATCATTAATGCCTTTGAAATACTTGAACTGGATTCCCGCCAGAGTTTACCCCTTATTTGATAAGGGACGGTGAACGGGAATAAGCCGGTAGACATAACGCGGACGGGGCCTGATTTATAAAAATTTCCGGATTCCAGCGGATGGAATCATGGGTATTGTCTGGTCTACATTTTTCAGAAATATCTGTTCTGCGGAGAAAATCAGTACCTGATGGCCGTTATAACAAATGCTCCTGTCCCATTCGGTCTCTTCACTACAACATCATCATCTTCCGACCTGCCTAACACAGCCTTTGCCATTGGTGAATCAATACTGATGCAGTTCTTCTCTGGATTTATCTCATCAGGTCCTACGATGCGGTATTCGAAGCTATTGCCCTCGTCGTCCTCGATCTCGACCCATGCCCCGAAGAATACCTTTGAGGTATCTGCCGGTATTTTGTCCACTACAGTCAATTCATTCAGCCTCCTCTGGAGAAAACGCATTCGGGAATCGATCTCCCGCAACAGCTTTTTGCCATATATATACTCCGCGTTCTCGGAGCGATCGCCCATGGCAGCGGCCTCAGCAACTGCCTGGACTATTTTCGGACGCCGGGTCTTCCAGAGATAGGCGAGCTCTTCCTTTAATTTCTTGTGTCCTTCAGGTGTAATGTAGTTCGAGACCCTGCTTTTCTTCTGTATTGGCTTTCGCATGATTCAGTATAAAGATTTGGAAGTATGAGGTCTACGACCTTAATAAATCAACTTGCCATGTAAAGACTGCTAAATCAGTTTCTCATCCGTCATTCAAGCAAAATCATGAATCCAGAACATGCGATAGACCGTTTAGATAATTGTATCAATAAAAAGGGCTTGGCCTATTTCGCAGTTATAATTTATGTGGTATACTTCGGTCATTACCAGTGGGGGCACTTGCCGTAATCCAAGGCATTCTTATTAATTCAGGGGAAAGGTATGAAAGAAGTCATTCCTATAGAACTGGTTCAGGAAAAGATATACCTTATTCGCAGACAAAAGGTAATGTTAGACAAGGACCTTGCCGAGCTATA
>CP070644.1:48379-51889 GCA_020354155.1 Nitrospiraceae bacterium
AAAAAAACAGACGACTATGGTGCAGGTGATATTAAGGTCCTCAAAGGTCTCGAAGGCGTACGGAAGAGACCTTCCATGTATATAGGGAACACAAGCTTTGAGGGCCTGCATCATCTTGTGTATGAAGTAATAGATAACAGTGTAGACGAAGCCCTGGCCGGATTTTGTAACCAGGTTGACGTGACTATCCACACTGAGGGCAGTGTAACCATAATTGATAATGGCAGGGGGATTCCGACAGGACCGCATCCCGGTGACCCGAAAAAGAGGACCGCTGCAGAAATAGCCCTGACCGAGCTGCATGCTGGAGGGAAGTTTGAAAGCAAGGCCTATACGATTTCCGGTGGACTCCACGGCGTTGGGGTATCAGTTGTGAACGCACTGTCAGAATGGCTTGACCTCCAGGTAAAACAGGGCGGTGACGTTTATGAACAGCACTACGAAAGAGGGGCACCGAAAGGGCCTTTGAACAAGGTGGGGAAGACAAACAGGCGAGGGACCAGGATAACCTTCAAGCCCGATTCTGAGGTCTTTGATACATTAGAGTTTAACTATGAAACTCTGGCTCACAGGTTCAGGGAGCTTGCCTTCCTCAACAAGGGACTCAGTATCACCATAGCCGATGAAAGAAGCAACAAAAAAGAGACCTTTATGTATGAGGGTGGTATCCTTTCCTTTGTCGAGCATCTCAACAAAAGCAAGACAACACTCCATCCGAAACCGATTTACATATATAAGGAAAAAGACAACGTCACCGTTGAGGTGGCAATTCAGTACAATGACAGCTATACCGAGACTCTCCACTCCTTTGCAAATAACATAAATACCAAGGAGGGCGGCAGCCACCTTGCTGGCTTCAAAGGAGCCCTTACCAGAACGACCAACAGTTATGCCACTACATCAGGGCTTCTGAAAAACGCAAAGGATTCTATCAGCGGTGATGATATCAGAGAGGGGCTCACCGCTGTCATAAGTGTAAAACTTCCCCATCCCCAGTTCGAGGGACAGACCAAGACCAAACTCGGCAACAGCGAGATAAAGGGGATCGTTGAATCTTCCGTCAATGACATCCTTGGTAATTATTTTGAAACAAACCCTGCTGTTGTCAAAAAGATCGTTGAAAAAGCCCTTCAGGCATCAAGGGCGAGAGAGGCTGCCCGTAAGGCACGTGAGCTTACACGAAGAAAAGGCGCTCTTGAAGATACAGGTCTGCCGGGCAAACTTGCTGATTGTGCGGAAAAAGACCCCACACTGAGTGAAATCTTTATTGTCGAGGGTGACTCTGCCGGAGGCTCTGCAAAGCAGGGAAGAGACAGGCATACACAGGCCATTCTGCCGTTAAAAGGGAAGATACTCAATGTTGAAAAGGCCCGCTTTGACAAGATGCTCAGTTCCGATGAGATCAAGATACTGATTACAGCCCTTGGCATGGGCATAGGCTCTGAAGACTTTGATATCTCAAAGGCGAGGTATCATAAAATTGTTATCATGACAGACGCTGATGTTGACGGTGCTCACATCAGGACGCTGCTGCTTACCTTCTTTTTCAGACAGATGCCTGAAGTGATTGAAAAGGGATATCTTTATATTGCCCAGCCACCGCTGTTCAGGATCAAGAAAGGAAAGTCAGAAAAATATATACAGAATGAGAGCCAGCTCGAAAATCTGCTCTTTGAGATGACTGTTGACGACATTCAGATCAAAAACGGAAAAAGTTTATCAGGGAAAGACATTATCCCATATATACAGAAACTTTCAAAATTCGAAAAACTCCTTGATTGGTTCGATATCAGAAAGAGCGACACCCCGGCAATCAAGGCGCTCCTGCATTATGACCTGGACAAGGATCTGCTCAAAAATAAAACAGCAATTAATTCCCTTATCAAAAAGTTCAAAAAAGAATTCCCCGATATTTCAGATGAGATCAGGAAAGATGAAGAGCATGAATCGTACAGATTAGAGCTGAGGAGAGATGGAATGCAGTTAACCATTGACGACGAGTTCCTGGCATCACCGGAATTCAGGGAACTGAAAAACCTCTTTGCGGATCTGAGCGGACTTGGCCATCCTCCCTATAACGTCACCTATAAAGAAGAGAAGCATGAATTTGGCAGCTCCGGTGAGTTGTTTGATTTCATTTTAACAATAGCGAAGAAAGGCATCAATATTCAGAGGTATAAGGGACTGGGTGAGATGAACCCCCAGCAGCTTTGGGACACGACTATGAATCCGGAGGACAGAACACTCCTCCAGGTAAAGGTTGAAGACTTAATCAAGGCAGAAGAGATATTCAGCACCCTCATGGGAGACCAGGTAGAGCCGAGAAAGGCTTTCATAGCGACCCATGCACTTGAAGTAAGAAATTTAGATATATAACAGCAGAACAAAGACACAAGAACACAGAACACAGACAAAAGAGAAAAGACAGAAGAAAAAAAGAATAAAGACACCGGATTTTTTTTAGTCTGTATTCTGTAATCTGGATTCTGTCTTATAAGAGGAGAATACATGGCGAGATCGATAATTAATATCGAAGAAGAAATGAAAACATCCTACCTTGATTACGCCATGAGCGTAATTGTAGGCAGGGCTTTACCGGATGTAAAGGACGGACTCAAACCAGTCCAGCGCCGCATACTGTATGCGATGCTCAGGGAAGGGTTGACTCCCGGCAAAAAATATTCCAAGAGCGCCGGTGTCGTCGGTGAAGTGCTGAAGAAATATCATCCCCATGGTGATTCTGCAGTATACGATGCGATGGTAAGGCTTGCACAGGATTTTAATATGCGCTACATGCTGGTTGACGGTCAGGGCAACTTTGGCTCTATAGACGGTGATCCGGCAGCAGCCTACCGATATACCGAGGCCCGCATGACCAAAATCGCCGAAGAACTGCTCCAGGATATTGATAAAGAAACGGTGGATTTTGCGGCAAACTTTGATGAAACAACACTGGAACCGATCGTCCTTCCCGCAAAGGTCCCAAACCTGCTTATAAACGGTTCTTCAGGAATCGCCGTCGGGATGGCAACAAATATACCACCTCACAATCTGGGAGAGGTTATTGACGGTCTTACGATGATGATTGATGATCCTGAGGTAACGATCAAACAACTCATGAAAAAGATCAAGGGGCCTGATTTTCCCACGGGCAGTACAATCCATGGGAAAAAAGGGATCCGTGACGGCTATACCACGGGCAGGGGCATTGTCCGGATGAGGGCAAAGGCAGACATTGAAGAGACCAAGAGAGGGCAAAATATAATCATATCTGAACTGCCCTATCAGGTAAACAAGGCAAGACTGATAGAAAAAATAGCCGAACTTGTACGACAAAAAAAGATCGAGGGTCTTTCTGACCTCAGGGATGAATCGGACAGGCATGGAATCCGGGTTGTAATGGAAGTGAAGCGCGGGGAGATACCACAGGTCATTTTGAACCAGCTTTACAAGCACACACCCATGGAATCCACCTTTGGTATCAACATGCTTGCCATTGTCAATGGTCAG
>CP070644.1:51989-55734 GCA_020354155.1 Nitrospiraceae bacterium
GACATGTACATTGACACCGTGGAAGAAGGGAACATATGAGTTCGGATAATTTGTACGAAATCCAGGGTGAATTTTACAATCCGCGCTTCAGGGATTCTGTAATCGAAGGCGATTTTATGCTTCAGTTTAACGCTGAGGCGCTCAAAGTAGGGCGAGTAGGAATCTTCATACTCGTCATCGTGTGGTCCGGATTTATGTGGTTTGATTTACGGCTGGATGATCCTGCAAAATCGAGCGCTTTATTTTTTCGTCTTTTTATCATAACGCCTGTTTTCATTGCAATCCTGGCTTTCACCTATACAAAATATGCGGCCTCAATATATCAATTGCTGGCCGTCATTTCTATCTTTTTAATTCAGGCAAGCATTGTTTACATCGTTGCCTTTTACGATTTTGAACTGGTTTCCCAGTCACTTGGATTTCATATCCCGATTCAGGATGGAGACGGTAAATTTATCTTTATCCTGGTCTGGCTCCTGATCATATTCATGGCATCTGCAGTCATGAGGTTGAACGTCATTCCCGCTGTGTTCACCGGGATCGTTTACATATTTTTCAATTCACTGTCTATAGTTATCTATAAACCTTCTGCATTATTTACGATTATTGCAGTACCGTTTCTGATTACTGCATTACCGGTAGTCTGGGCAGGTTCCCTGTATGTGCAGCTTTATGCAAGAGAAAACTACCGGTCTACAAAGTTGCTCAACATCAGCATGCAGCAATCAGAATCACTGCTGCTGAACATTCTGCCCTTACCTATTGCGAACCGTCTGAAAGAAAATCCGGGTACAATCGCTGATGGTTTTGATAGTGTTTCAGTGTTATTCGTTGATATAGCAGGATTTACACAATTGTCGGAGCACTACAGGCCAAAAGTTTTAGTTGAAATGTTAAATAACATTTTTTGCGAATTCGACGGCATATCAAAAAAGCATAATGTTGAAAAAATCAAGACAATCGGTGACGCATACATGTTAGCTGCAGGTATCCCGGAACCACAGCCTGACCACTGCAGTGCTGTAGCAGAATGTGCTTTAGATATGGTAGAGGCGGTAACGCATTTTTCAGATCCCAGTGGACGTCCGCTGCAAATCCGCGTTGGAATACACACCGGGCCGGCAATTGCCGGTGTGATTGGCGCTCACAAATTCGCATACGATGTGTGGGGAGACACTGTGAATACAGCATCCCGAATGGAATCACATGGATCTGCTGGCAAAATCCAGGCTACTCAGGAAATATATCAAATTCTTAAAGAGAAGTTCGTATTTGAACCGCATGGTGAAATTGAAGTAAAAGGCAAAGGCACACTGCGCACCTGGTGGCTCACCGGCCGCCGGAATGCTTCGGTCTGAACAGGACATGACAAAAATCACATCATTTGCTTTGTTCCTGATTCTTATTATTGCCAACCTGACATGGGGAGAGATAGCCTTCGATCCCGAGACCTGGATCAGCGTGGCAGAGGAGGTTCTTACAGGAACAGAAAGCTACACGACAATCTTTCACAAGCAGGAGCGGGTAAAAGGGATTTTCCTGGAAAAAGAAACAATTTACCTTAAGTTCAAAAAACCTTTTAACGTTTATATGAAATGGATTGCTGCTCCCAACAGGGGTCGCGAATTGCTCTATGTGGATGGATGGAACAAAAACCGCCTCAAGGCGCACGAGGGCGGGATACTGGGAATCGTTACGCTGAATCTCGACCCGAGGGGTGCGTTTGCGATGAAGAACAACCGCCACCCTGTTACTGACACAGGGCTTGAGCACCTTGTAAGAATTATCGCTGAAAATGTTCGCAGAGGAGTTCAGTCAGGCAGCATTCAATTTATAGATCACGGCATTGAGACAGTCTATGGCAGCAGAACCAGGAAATTCGAAGGCATTTTACCAAAAGACAGAAGCAAGGGCTATTACTGCTACCGTGCTGTCATAAACGTTGATATAAAGAAAAAGGTTCCTGTAAAGATTATGATTTACGATTGGGATGATAATCTTATAGAAAACTACGGGTATGAGGATTTAAAACTGGACGCCGGTCTCACCGATTCTGATTTCACCCCGAATAATCCTGAGTATAGATATTAAAACCAATGGCAGAGTCCCCAGGTTTTCGATACGTGTGAAACCCTCTGACTTGTAGGCAGACATGAGCAACCACAGGTCTCAGAATCCCAAACGTTTATTGATTGTTCGATACAATCGCCAATTTCAAAGGCACTTCAGGGCTTTTCGTAGTAAACATATTGCCTTCATCAGAGAAGAAATTGTAATTTCCATTTCGTTGTAGTATCATCCATAAAATTATGAATTATGACTATTTTGGAGGTGCATTATGCAATCAGGTGAATCGGGCGGAAAACTTGCCGAATTGATAAAAAAGGCAATTGATGACTGTGAATTAACAGTAGCTGAGCATGAAGCAATACTGGCGCTTGCAGCAGAAGATAATGTCATCGATCGCCAGGAACAGGCACTCCTGAGCCAGCTCCAGGAACTGATCGCAAACGGTACAGTCAAAAAGGTTCGTTAAAATTCAGGACATCTGCAACCCTGCTGGCATTTCAAAGAAGCTATTCCTCTTCTGATAATTCAGGATGGATTATTTTGAAAGGAGCCTGCAGTGTACCCTTCAGTATGTTGATAATACCTTTCCCCACGGCTTCTACAGGATTGTAAGTAATCACAGGCTCATCAACAGTGCCTGTAACTTTCAAGGGGATTGTAACAAGGGTCCCCTGGGTAACGTCTTTGAGCAGCGGGATCTTCTGCAGCAGGAAGTCTGCAGTTTTCATGGGGGCTAGCAACAGTTCAAGATCCACTTTATTACTCTCAATACCCACTGTCCCCTGAGCAACTATGTTCATTGACGACCCGTCAATATGTACTTTTTCTATGTGCAGAGTGCTGCCCTTAATTTCAGAAGTACCTTCAATAGTCGTATAGGAAAAGCCCTCCTGAGTAAAATCAGGCGTGGCTCCCCTTAAAATCTCAGTCACATTGATAAACTCAAATACCTTTGACAGGATTCCCCCCTTAAAGATCCTCCCCCTTCTGGCACTGAAGGTCAGGTCCCCTTTCAGGGACTCAATAATTTCATCGCCCCTGCCAGCCCCTTCAAAATGACTTTCCACATCGTAACTCCCTGTAATGTGACCATCCGTATTCCACAGGCAGGTAACAACAGTTTTTATATCGCTGTTTTCAGCTGACGGCTGAAAGGCAAGTGAAACCTCCTGCGGTGTAAATGCCACCCTGCCTGGAAAGGCAATAGTGCAGAGGTCAGACTTATTCACTTCAATATTGATTCTATCGGCAGACACCTTCATATCCGCTTCGAGCCCCGTCCAGAGAAAGTTGCCATAGGTGAATGATTCAGCGTCTATTGCGAATGTTCCCTGAAAAGGAATCCTGTAAAAGGGCTCATCATGCCTGCCTTTCCCCTCTCCCTCAAAAAATTCTTTCAGTGCCTGAAAGTGAAGCTTTCCAGCAGAGAGATCTCCATTAAAGAGATAGCTGTCTTCAGCAGCACTGACAGATCCCGACAGGAGACAGCCCGTTGTCCCAAGCTGTATATCTGCGGCAGAGAGGCTCAGTTTTCTGTTCTGCCCCTCAAGTTTCATACTGTTAATCCTTACGGTCTTTTCATTCTGTAAGGGGATCTCTATCCCCATTCCCTCAAGGAATCCTTCTGCAGAAGAGTTACGGGGAAGGTCTGTATCAATACGGGCCTGAAATTCCC
>CP070644.1:55834-62686 GCA_020354155.1 Nitrospiraceae bacterium
CATGCAATTACCCTTGCTGAAAACAGCGCATTCAAGCAGTCACTTCATAAAGCGGTTGAAGACGGGCTGCCGGTTTATGCAGAGTGCGGCGGGCTTATGTATCTCGGCAGCACTATCCGTCTGGAGGGAAAAACCTATGCCATGACCGGAATATTACCGGTAACATTTGCTCTTGAGCACCGCCCCCAGGCTCATGGCTATACTATTGTACAGGTCAGGCAGGCAAATCCTTTTTTTCCGATGAATACTGAACTCAGAGGCCATGAATTTCATTATTCAAAGGTGATTGCCCTGGGAAGTGAAGGCGTTTCCATGGCCTTTGAGATGGAGCGGGGGAAGGGTATTCAAGACAAAAAAGATGGAATATGTTATAAAAATGTCCTTGCTGCTTATACGCATCTCCATGCTGCAGGGTCACCGGAGTGGGCTGAGGGCATGGTAAAATGTGCGCAAGAATATAAAAATCAAAGAGCAAAGATGAAAGATCAGAATGAATGATTTTTTATCATGTAGTGTACATTTTTATTTTTAAGATTTAATTTTTCTTATGGCCAAGGCAACTCCTTTACAGTGTCCTTTTTGTGATACCTATTTAAGAAGCCCCATTGATATTAATTTTAAGGATATGGAATTTACCGGCGGGATTTGTACCTGCAGGTCTGTGTATCTCCTTGACCGCTCAGCCAGAAATATGGGAGAAACATACATGGACGCCCTGACATTTCTCTGCAGGGGCGATTATGACGCTGCAATGACCCTGGATCCTGAGAAATATGAAACAGTGGAGCTCAACTATAATTACCAGAGCAATACAATCGGCAGCAGAAAGACAGGTGAAAAATCCTGTAAACTTATATTTGCTCGATTGAAAGACAGAGCGCCCGATGAATAAGTGTTCAGGATCTTATAATAATAAGTTAATATATCAATTAGTTACTCACATTAAATTGGGTTAAGTAGCTATAAGTTTTTTTTATTTGACCAAATATATGGTTATCTTTTATAGTTTCAAACTTGGGAATATAAGCAAGTTCTCTTATTACCTGGAAACTCATCCGGAATAAAAGAAGACCTTCACAAAATAACCTACTCTTTAATATGAAAGGAGAATAGTAATGGCAACATTAGAATTTGAAGGAAAAGCTTACGAAATTGATGAGGACGGTTACCTTGTAGACTGGCAGGAATGGAATGAGGGACTGGCAAATTTAATGGCAAAAGAAGACGGCCTTGAGCTTGGAGAGGCTCACTGGGAAGTCATCAAATTTCTCAGGGATTACTTTGAGAAATTCCAGATTGCTCCGATGATCAAGATTCTCACAAAAGAGCTGAAAAAGAAATACGGTAAAGAAAAAGGCAACACAAAGTATCTTTACGAGCTCTACCCAGCAGGTCCTGCAAAGCAGGCTTGCCGGTATGCCGGACTTCCAAAGCCGACAGGCTGTGTATAAAAAATAACTGAAAGGGTTGCTGCCATTACCTGATGAAGGATGGCAGCGCCCCTTTCTTATTCAAACTTCAATTCTTCCTTGTATTTTTACTGAATCAATGAAAATCAAGAGTCTTTTATTAGATGAGAAACCGACTGTATTAAAAAAATGGTTTGATTTAATATTAGATACCTATCCTTCAGAGACATCGGATTTTCTCAAGCGCCAGGACAACAATCCAGCTGACCCTGTAAGCCAGATTATCCATGCAGGTATTGAAGGGCTTTACGACGGACTGATCCATGGTATCGATAGTGACACCATGCATGCCCAGCTGGACAGCATTGTCAGGGTACGGGCGATTCAGGACTTTACTGCATCAGAAGCCATCAATTTTATATTTCATCTCAAGAAGCTTATCAGGGCCGAGCTGGAGCAGGATATCCGGGAACAGGACCTCTATGAAGAGCTGCTTGCCATTGAGTCGGATATTGACGGAATGATAAACATGGCCTTTGATATTTATATGGCATGCCGTGAGAAGATCTATGAGCTGAAGGCCAATGAAATGAGGAACTGGACCTACAGGGCAGTCAAGCACTCAAAGGCGTACCGGGAAGTAAAAGCGGACAGGTAATCCGCTCATGAAGTGCAGCACCAGGTAAGGCATAACAGCATTTAAATAAAAGCTATTAAAACAAAGGGGGTAAGCAATGGGCATGTTATTTTCCTTGTTCATGGTTGCGGCGCTGATAGTGGTTGCCTATGCCGGGGTTGCTGTTGTCAACATGCAGAACCTGTTTGGCGTAGTCATTCCCTATGCAGCAATTGCCATCTTCCTGGCAGGGGTGATACTCAAAGTATTGAAATGGAGCAGATCGCCGGTTCCCTTTCACATCCCCACCACCTGCGGGCAGCAGAAGTCTCTTCCATGGATCAAGCACAGCAGCACTGACAATCCGCAGACAACAGGTGGTGTCATAATGAGAATGGCGCTGGAAATATTCCTGTTCCGTTCGCTTTTCAGAAATATTAAGTCAGAGGTCACAGACGGCAGGGCTACCTATGGCTCTGACAAGCTGCTCTGGCTTGGAGGGCTTGCCTTTCATTTGACATTTTTTACTGTTCTGATCAGGCACCTCAGGTTTTTTGCAGAGCCAGTTCCTGCGATGATCAATACCATTGATGCCCTTGACGGTTTTATGCAGATTGGAGTCCCGCACCTGCTTATGTCAGGAGTGATCCTGGTTGCAGCGGCGGCCTATCTTCTCTGGAGGAGAGTTGGGATCAGCCAGGTTAAATACATATCACTTGCAGCAGACTATTTTCCGCTTTTTCTGATCATCAGCATCGGGTTGACAGGTATCATCATGCGCTACTTTGCCAAGGTTGATATTGTCAGCGTAAAGAAGATGACCATGGGGCTTGTAAGCCTTAACCCCGTTGTCCTTTCCGGTGTCGGCTCAATATTCTATATTCATATGTTTCTGATAAGCGTGCTTCTTATATACTTCCCTTTCAGCAAGTTGATGCATATGGGAGGTGTATTTCTCAGCCCTACAAGGAACCTGTCAAACAACAGCCGTGAAAAGAGACATGTCAATCCCTGGGACTATCCTGTCAAGGTGCACACCTACGAACAATATGAAGATGAATTCAGGGAGAAAATGAAAGAAGCTGGAATCCCGGTAGAAAAGGAGTAGAAATATGGAAAATGAACAGAAACCAGAAGAACTGGCTAATATAGATTTTAATCCGCCCGAGACGGGATGGATGGATACGCCGCCAGAGTTTAAAAAAGGAATTTTCTGCTACGGGTCGCGGCCGAGCTATCTTGAGGCCGTTGGTTTCCCGAATGCAAGAGAGTGGAAACCAACTGACGAAGACTGGAAGCTTCCTGATAACTGGAAAGAGATAGTTCTCGAAGGCATGAAAGAAAGGCTTGAGAAGTACAGGTCTTTCAAAATCTTTATGGACATTTGTGTCAGATGCGGAGCATGCGCTGACAAGTGCCATTTTTATATCGGTTCAGGAGACCCGAAGAACATGCCTGTGCTCAGGGCAGAACTGATACGCTCTGTGTACAGGAGATACTTTACGACTGCTGGTAAGATGTTCGGCAAACTTGCCGGTGCCAGAGACTTGACTGAGGACGTTATCAAGGAATGGTGGTATTACTTCTACCAATGTACCGAATGCCGCCGTTGTTCAGTCTTTTGTCCCTATGGCATTGATCAGGCTGAGATAACCATGGTGGGCAGGGAGATCCTGAATCTCCTCGGCACACAGACGGACTGGATAGGCGGCCCTGTGGCAAACTGCTATCAGAAGGGCAACCACCTTGGTCTTGAACCTCATGCGATTACAAGTAACATTGAATATCTGTGTGACGACATTGAGGAGATAACGGGAATTACTGTTGAGCCCTCCTTTAACAGAAAAGGAGCAGAGATACTTTTTGTAACTCCTTCCGGCGACCTATTTGGTGATCCCGGTACATACACTGCTATGGGGTATCTCATGCTTTTGCATGAACTTGGACTTGACTACACCTGGAGCACCTATGCATCCGAGGGTGGCAACTTCGGATTCTTCACATCCATGGATATGGCAAAGAGGCTGAATTACAAAATTTATGCTGAAGCAAAGAGGCTAGGCGTCAAATGGATACTTGGTGGTGAATGCGGACACATGTGGCGTGTGCTGAACCAGTATATGGATACTTGGAACGGCCCCGCTGATTTCCTTGAGGAGCCAGTTTCACCGATAACGGGTACGAAATTTGAAAATGCAAAAAGTACCAAAATGGTCCATATCACGGAATTTACTGCTGACCTTATCAAACACAACAAGCTGCAATTCGACAAGAGCAGGAACGACCATCTGAATATAACCTTCCATGATTCCTGTAACACAGCACGGGGAATGGGAATCTTTGAAGAGCCCCGCTACATCATCAGGAACACCTGCAATAATTTCTTTGAAATGTCCGACGACGAGACACGGGAAAAGACCTTCTGCTGCGGAAGCGGATCTGGTCTGAATGCAGGTGAAAATATGGAACTCCGGATGCGGGGCGGCATGCCGAGAGGTCATGCAGTCAAAAAAGTTCAGGAGAAATACGGAGTGAACATGCTTGCTAACATCTGCGCCATTGACAGGGCGGTCCTTCCACCGCTGATGGACTACTGGGCCCCGGGTGTTGATGTGTGCGGTACTCATGAGTTGCTGGCAAACGCCCTTATCATGAAGGGTGAGATCAAGAGGACCCAGGACCTGCGTCTTGAAGATCTTCCCGGAGTGGAAGACGACGATGATGATGAAGAGAATAACGAGGAGGGAGAAGAATAATGTACAACGGAGGAAAGATCATATTAGGGTTGATAATCTTTCTTGCTCTGGCAGCCTTCCCCTTTTACTCAAATTTGGGAGGATCTGCAAAGAAAGCAATGCCCAGTCTTGACACACCGGTTATCCAGCAGCTTGCAGTGAAGGAGTGTGTGAAACCCGGTGAGTACATGAAAAGAGAGCATATGAAGGTGCTTGACCAGTGGAGAGACGAGGTTGTAAGAGAAGGCAAAAGAGAAAAGATACTGGTAGGCGGGAGAGAATTTGAGAAGAGCCTCCAAAACGGATGCATGGCATGTCATTCAAACAAAGAGCAATTCTGTGCTGAATGTCATGGTTATGCAGGAGTTAAGCCCTACTGCTGGGATTGTCACTTGTCAGGAGAGGGGGGCCAGATATGAGCATGGATAGAAGAAAATTTCTTAAGATGGCAGGCATTGCCGGTATCGGACTTGGTCTTGGATCTGACTTTATACTGATGAGCCCTGCTGAGGCTTCTTCAGGTAAAGGTCTTCCCAGTTCCGGCGAAAGGCTGGGAATGGTTATAGATATGAGAAAACTGACTAACGCGGATCTTGCGAGAATGATAGATGCCTGTCACAGTGCTCACAACGTTCCTACACTCATACCGGAAAAGAACGACGTGAAGAACGAGATAAAGTGGTTATGGACCGATACCTATGATCACACGTTTCCTGAGCAGATAAATGATTATCACCCCAGGGCATTAAAAGAAAAGAGTTTCCCATTGCTCTGTAATCATTGTGATCACCCGCCCTGTGTACGGGTATGTCCAACAAAGGCGACGTTCAAGGCAAAAAACGGTATTGTAGTACAGGATCCTCATCGATGCATCGGTTGCAGGTTTTGCATGGCTGGCTGCCCCTATGGATCAAGGAGCTTCAACTATGTTGATCCAAGGCTGTATTTAGATCCAGCCAAGAAGAATCCTGCTTTTCCGACGAGGACCATGGGAGTTGTGGAGAAATGTACATTTTGTCCGGAAAGACTTGTTAAAGGTCAGTTGCCTGCCTGTGTTGAGGCTTCTAATGGAGGTATGATATTTGGCAACCTGGCTGATTCGCATTCAGAGGTAAGAAGAGTGCTGAATACACACTTTACACTTCGACGCAAACCCGCTCTCGGGACGATGCCTAGTGTGTTTTACATAATAGGAGGTGAAGACTATGCTGGATAAGGCACTAAAAGGAAGCAAAACATACTGGACACTAATAATAATTTTGGCTTCAATTGCCGGAGCAGGTACACTTGCCTACCTTTACCAGTTCAAAAACGGCTTAGGTGTAACGGGAATGAGCAGGGACGTATCATGGGGATTTTATATATCCCAGTTTACCTTTCTTGTCGGAGTTGCTGCATCGGCGGTTATGCTCGTAATCCCCTACTACCTTCACGACTATAAGAAATTCAGTAAGATAGTTATTCTCGGTGAATTTCTGGCCGTTGCATCGGTTACCATGTGCATGCTCTTTATCTTTGTTGATATGGGGCAGCCCATGAGAATGCTCAATGTCATACTCCATCCTACTCCTAATTCAATACTCTTCTGGGACGCAACGGTACTGAATGGATATCTCTTTCTGAACATTGTGATAGGATGGACAACACTGCATGCTGAGAAGAAGCAGACAGCTCCCCCTAATTGGGTCAAACCTTTGATTTACCTTTCCATACCCTGGGCTATTAGTATTCACACGGTAACGGCATTTCTCTATGCCGGTATTCCGGGAAGGCATTTCTGGCTGACAGCTATTATGGCTGCCAGGTTTCTTGCATCGGCATTTGCCGGCGGACCGGCACTGCTTATCATACTTGCACTGATGCTGCGGAAATACACAAAATTTGATCCCGGTAAGGAACCCATTCAGACGATTGGGAAGATTGTTACCTATGCAATGTGTGCCAATGTATTCTTTATCCTGCTGGAGGTGTTCACTGCCTTCTACAGTCAGATACCGGGACACATGCATGCCTTTGAGTACCTCTTTGTCGGCATAGAGGGTCAGGGCAAACTGGTACCGCTTATGTGGATATCAATTATCTGTGCTGTTGC
>CP070644.1:62786-66166 GCA_020354155.1 Nitrospiraceae bacterium
GCCGTTCAGCCTTGCTCTTGTAGGATTCTTCATCCTGGGGTCTATCCTTTTTTTTGATCAGTTCAACACATAGGATGTTTTCTGTGGCAAGGCCGTCTTTGAGCCAGGCGAGAGGTTCAGGCTGCTGCCCGGAGATGTCCAGCAGCCGCATGAAAGCCAGGATCTCCTGTGCAGAGGCTTTCTTGACGGCTTCAAGCAGGCGTACTCCTTCCAGGCTGCGGGTATCAAAATAACGTATAATGTTATCAAAAAGATTCTTTGTGGTCCTGTTGTAGGGGAGCTTTTCATCATCGACATACACCTGGTCATTGGAGATTTTGAACGTCAGTGATTCATCATCCATGCAGCTGTTGATAGATTCGGAGAATTTCTCAATTCCCTCTAAAACCAGGGTATGGTTTTCACTGTGAATTCTTGCTGTCTGGCTCAGGCTGTAGAAGTTGTGCAGGAATCCTTCAAACTGTGAATAGGATCTGTATTTTGGAGCATCAGTCATTGGGGTTTTCTCCAGAGACATCACGTAGGGTCCTTGTTCTTTCAAAAGCTTTTCTGATCACCTTGAATTTGCTCTTTGCAGCGTTCTGAAGAACATCCTTTGCTTCCGGAGTATCGAGCAATGCCAGGGCAATGGCTGCACCTTCCCGGAAGATCAATTTTCCTGAACCCATAAAACTGTTCCAGCCACGGCTCAGAAGTATTCTGCTCAGGAACGGTAGAGCCTTGTTGGAACCGCAGCGGCCAAGGCACTCAAAACAGGCAAAGGTGTGGACTGGATCTTTGCGGGTGAGATTCTCGCTTAAATAGTTCAGCAGCATGTTTTCCAGCGCACTGGATTTATGTTTTGCAAAAGCTGCAAGGAGAGAGGTACGTATCTCTTTGCTGGGGTCATCAATTAGAGAAAAAAGTTTTTGGGCGAATTTCGGATCCCTGCCGACAAGCTCTTTGATCGCTTTCCTGCGCACATTTTCAGATGGATGATCACACATCTTGAAAAGAATTCTATTGGCCCGGTCTCCCTCCAGTCGATTCAGTATGACCAGAAGCTTGCCCCCCATCTCCGTACCATGCTTTGTCGCTATTTTTTCAAGGGGCCCGATGTCACGCTGGCTCAGGTGCACTATCACTACCGAGCACATCTGTTGTATCTCTTTTGAACTGCTCTGCAGGATGACCGGCACCAGAAAAGGGACAAGTTCCGGGGAGAGATAAAGAAGTGCCTGGCCAAGAGCCTTTAGCTTGTCAATTTCAATAGTTTCCAGCTTCAGGAGCTTGTCGCTGATCAGTTGAAAGATCTCAGGCTTGGACAGGTCCTGGAAAAAACGGTCGATGCGGGAGCTCTGCCATTCCTGTGCAGCTGGTTGTTTCGAGGAGAAGAGCTTATGAAGCGACTGTAATAATAAGGCTAGCAGATCGAACCTGTCCTTCTCAATAGTCTCAATTGCCTCTTCCGAGATGAACCCAAGTACTGCCTCAAATTTCTCCTGCTCGGCCTGCCTTTTAAGAATAATCATTAACGCTTCAATAAGGTCCTCGGTAATAACCCAGTTCTCCTCTTCCTGGACCATTTGCTGAAGTGTTACATAATCGAGATTCGACAGCTCTAACTGATCATTACTGATCAAGGCAATACTTCTGGCATACATGTCCTCATCGTCCGATCCCTCCAGTTGTTGAGACTGGTCCATTTCATTTTGACCGGTGGTTTCTTCCGACGGAGGCGCAGGTGGGGGAAGTTGGGAAAGATCTATGAGCAGCAGGTCCTGCCAGAAAATATCAACCGCCTTGAAATCTATAAACTCAAGTTCTTCATCCATCAGGGCGGTAACGATGTCTCCCTCGGTCTCCTCGGCGAACAACCTGTATTTATAAGCTATTCTGTAAAAAGAGGCGATCTCGTCGAGGGTAAGGCCCTCTTGGAACTCAATCCACTTGATGCCGTCACGATAGAGCAGGGTAATGATGTCTTCCGAGGGGGCCTCCGGTGAAACTTCATAGATGATCTCAGACCCGCAAAGGAGACGGTCTTTTTCCACTGTCAGCCGCAGATCTTCATGGGTCGTGAAAAAATTGGAGAATGCGGCAACAAGGTTTTCAAAGGATCTTGTAGTATTTACATGATCCTCCGGATAGAGGCCGTAATTCTTCCAAGCCTGGATAAAAATGTTGATTACCTGCCTGGCATCCTGCAATACCTTGTCAGGAAGGGATTTTGTTGCTGAAGTTTCTTGTTGTTCTATGGTGTCCACTTTTTCCAATAAGTTGAAAGAACAGAAAAATTTGACTTACAGCCTGTTCGTGCAAACCAGGCAAATAAGTATATATCATAATTAACTAATATATAAGTATTTATATATCAAGGTCTGCAGAATGGAAATAATGGAAAATTGCTAATAGAGATTCCAATGGTCGTTCAGTACCAGCTGGATTGCATCGATTTCGCGTCCTACCCTGCAGTATTTCACAGTACACTGATACCAGCATTTTGGGAACGGCAAAAGGAAATTGTTTATTAAAAGTTACTTGATATTTCATAGTACTTTCTGGTGCACCCAACCACGTCCCAACTCCACAAAGTAATCAACGAATTTTTTATCCTATTTAACTCGGTTGGCGTGGGAATTTTGAACCACCAGATACTCACCAGGGGCAGTTTAGAGGATCTTCCCTTTAGTGGATTTTGCATTATTGAAAGTTATGATGTGAAACGGGTATATTGACTGCTAGTTGGGCTTCTCAGCAGTTATGATTATGGCAAGGTATATTAATTCAGCAATGTTATGAACATTTGGCAATTGTGCCAAAAATTTTCTAGATAATCTATGGTTATGAGTATCTTTCGTGACGTTTATGGTCAGATTTTCAAACCTCAAAGTCCATAGTCATTCCACTTAATGAGAAAGTGCCCTGCCAGAAAGCGCTTCGGTCCTATATTTTACGCTTAAAGAATAGAGTGACGTTCTTCTTACGAACCATCAAGTCTCCAATTATTACCAGAATTTATCTATATATCTGCTAAAATTAATTAGCCTGATGGATACCAAAGAGTTATATTCATAACACTCAGAGAATAACTTCATATAACAACAGGAGGTAAGTTTATGAATGACGATAGCAAGTGTCCTGTAACGGGCCGTGCCGGCGGTGGAACTTCGAATCGCGACTGGTGGCCGAACCAGTTGAACCTTCATATTCTGCACCAGCATTCGTCCCTGTCCAATCCGATGGGCGAGGCTTTCAACTATGCTGAAGAGTTCAAGAGTCTCGATCTTGATGCCCTGAAGAAGGACCTCTATGCGCTGATGACCGACTCGCAGGAATGGTGGCCGGCTGACTACGGTCACTACGGAGGGCTCTTCATCCGGATGGCGTGGCACAGCGCC
>CP070644.1:66266-69276 GCA_020354155.1 Nitrospiraceae bacterium
CGGTGGTAGACTACCACGTTGATAGGCTGGGTGTGTAAGTACGGTGACGTATTTAGCTAACCAGTACTAATTGACCGTGTGCCTTGACCCCCTTACTCTGAATCCTGCAGTTAAACAAAAGGGACACATCCATTGTGGATGTGTCCCTTTTTTAGTGCTCGATAGAAGATTTTATTCCCCGGTAATCAGGTCTGTCATTCTTGCATTTTCATGTCAAAATGACCATGATCTGGTCATAAAACTGTCATGGGGATATGCCATATTGGCAGCATATATTTTTAACCCCCTTATTATAAAGAATAATTATGACGGCACGCTTCTTGCTGATATTGCAATATTGACTTTCATGCAGGAGTAAAAGCTATGGAACGGAGAGCAGTTAAAAGAATCGCAGTCAATCTTGATGCCAGGTTTTTTTACGGTAATCTATTTTATTCAGGGCGGATTTCAGACCTTTCTGAAGAGGGGATGTTTCTGAACACCCGGAAATGCCTTCCCAACGGTTCAATGTTTGTAATCGTCATCCGATCTGAAAATGAACTTTTCAAAGTACTTGCATCGGTCAGGAGAATGAAAAAAGGGAACGGCTGCTATGACGGTATGGGTATAGAACTGGTCAATCCACCTGAGAATTACAAAGACTATGTAACGAGAATGAAAGACAGTGCTGCTGCTTTAGCGTAAGCCTCAAAAGTTCAGATTTGCTTACAGATTCCTTTAAACGGATAGCATCAAATGTCATTCCCCGACCTGCCTGCCGGCAGAGAGGTCGGGGAATCCCGTTTTTTATTGAACTTTTTCTTTGGCTTTCCTCTCTGAGACGACGAGCCATCCGTCCCATGCTCCCGCAGGAACAAGGTCAAGTTTAACAGACCGTTTGCCGTCTTCCTTTTCCAGGAATACACCGACTTTCTCCCACTGGGCCTTCCCCTTGTTTTCAGCTTTTTTCCAGATTAAATCATAGATTTTTGACATGAGAAGTGTCTCCTTTCATTTATACAGCTCATTATTCTCACTTTAACGAATATGAATAGAAGCATTCCTGAGGGCTGGCTCTGCATCTCACGATAACCCCCTGTCAAGAGTCCTGTACTGAATTGCCTCTGCAATATGATCTGAGCTTATCCTGTCTGCCCCTTCAATATCGGCGATTGTTCTGCTCACTTTTAGAATGCGAGTGTAAGCCCTTGCAGAGAGTCCGAGTTTTTGCATTGCTGTCTCAAGAATGCTCTGGCCGTTCCTGTCAGGTCTGCAGTATTTTTTAATATGTCGTGAACGCATTTTAGCGTTTGAATAAATATTGTCTTTCCTGAAGCGCTCAAGCTGTCCATGGCGGGCAGTCTGGATACGCTGACGGATAGACGCAGAGGGTTCCCCGCAGTGATCATCGGAAAGGTCCTTATAGGGAACAGCGGGCACCTCTACATGAATGTCGATTCTGTCAAGGAGGGGCCCTGATACACGCTGTCTGTATCGGTGGATTTGCGAAGGAGAGCACACGCACTGATGTTTTGAATCTCCCAGGTATCCGCAGGGACAGGGATTCATGGCGCAGACAAGCATAATCGAGGCAGGGTAGGTGATAGAGCTGAGAGCCCGGCATATGGTGACATGACCATCTTCCAGCGGCTGCCGAAGGACTTCAAGAACGTTTCTCTTAAATTCCGGAAGCTCATCCAGGAATAAGACGCCGTTATGGGCAAGGCTCACTTCACCGGGTCTGGGAAACTGCCCTCCGCCTACCATGGCTACATCTGAAAGTGTATGATGGGGAGAGCGAAAAGGGCGTGTGGCAATTAGCGCCTGTCCGCTGTTCAGTAATCCCACAGAGCTGTGTATTCTGGTTGTCTGCAGAGCCTCTTCAAAGGTTATCTCCGGCAGAATCGAGGCAAGACGGCGGGCGAGCATTGTCTTGCCCGATCCCGGACTTCCTATCATTAGGAGGTTGTGATTTCCTGCTGCAGCGACTTCAAGGGCCCGTTTGACATGTTCCTGACCCTTCACATCGGCGAAATCATCATGGTAAACAGAGTTTTCTTTCATCACCGAAGCAATGTCAATGGCAGCCGGCACCCTGTTGTTCATGCCTCTGAGAAATTCAATCAGTTCCGGCAGTGCTTCAAAACCGTAGACGTCAATGCCTTCGACAACGGCAGCTTCCTCGGCATTCTGCTGTGGCAGGATGAGACCCTTGTGGTTGGAGTCTCTTGTCTTGAGGGCCATTGACAGGGCACCCTTGATGGGCTTGATCTTACCGTCAAGGGAGAGTTCGCCGGAGATAAGATATCCCTGTGAAGCATCTGGCGAGATGATCCCTTCGGCCATTACAATACCGAGGGCTATGGGCAGGTCAAATGAAGAACCTTCTTTTTTGATATCTGCAGGGGCGAGGTTGACGGTAATCTGTTTCAGCGGGAAATTAAAGCCAGTATTCTTCAGTGCAGCCTTGACTCTGTCCTTGCTCTCTTTCACAGCAGCATCAGGCAGTCCCACTGTAGAAAAGTGAGGAAGTCCTTTTGACGTTATGTCTACCTCAACCTCAACAGTGTGCGCATCGATACCAACAAGGGTGGCGCTCAGCGTGCGTGCTAACATAAAGAAAATTAATAACACACAAATGACGGCTTCGCAACCTGAACAGTAATCTGATACAATAGAGCGCGGTAACCCTGTCTGGAGAGGAAATCTGATGAATGAAACCTTATCACTCCATGAACTGAATAACCTGATAAAATCTGTCATTCATGACTCCTTTCCGGACACCTTTCTTGTAACAGCGGAGATAGCATCCTGTGATGTTAAGAGGCATTGCTATATGACGCTGGTGGACAGGCAGGACGAAACAATCCGTGCAGAGATCAGGGCTGTTATCTGGGCAAACAGGTATAACGTTATAGCGCCGATATTTGAAGAAGCGACAGGGACAAAGCTTGCCAAGGGTATCAGGATACTTTTTCAGGCAACAGTTGATTTCCATGAACGCTACGGTCTGAAACTGACCATTCTTCAG
>CP070644.1:69376-74974 GCA_020354155.1 Nitrospiraceae bacterium
GGATGTCACCATGAATCCGGCTAGTAACAACATGCGATATCTTATGGTTAATTTAGCCACAAGATATCGCATGTTGTTACTAGCCGGATTCATGGTGACATCCGGCTGTGGGGGAAGTGATGCCCCGCCTGCTGGCACCCCCCCTTCTGGCGGCGCAGGCAGTACAACCACCCGTGTGTCTCTGGGGTCAGAAGCCAATAACAGCAGTTTTACTCCGTCAATAAGTTCAGACGGCCGATTCATCGCCTTTGCATCAGATGCAACGAATCTGGTCGGTCCCAATGATACAAACGGGGTGAGGGATGTCTTTGTCCGGGATACTGTAAACAGTACGACTAGCCGTGTTTCTTTGCATAATGACGGCAATCAGCGCACTGATCCAAGCTCTGCTCCTTCCATCAGTTCAGACGGCCGCTACGTTGCTTTTCAGTCTGACTCGCCCCTTACGGCAAATGATACAAACGGGGTGAGGGATGTCTTTGTCCGGGATACTGTAAACAGTACGACTATCCGTGTTTCTTTGCATAATGACGGCAATCAGCGCACTGATCCAAGCTCTGCTCCTTCCATCAGTTCAGACGGACAGTATGTAGCTTTTCAGTCTGATTCCCCCCTTGTAGCAGATGATACAAACGGAGTGACTGACGTCTTTGTACGGGACACGACGGGGAATACAACCATGCGTGCATCTCTCTCTACAAGCGGAATGCAAGGCAGTGCCTCAAGTTTACTCCCTTCAATAAGCGCAGATGGCAATCATATATCTTTCGAATCAAATGCCCCTAATTTAGTAACTGATGATTTCAATGGCGTAAAAGATATCTTTGTCCGCAGTCAGTAAGGGATCTGTATGGTTTGGACAGGAGCCGTCTTTACTTCTTCCTTAATGCCTCTTCAACAGTCTTGATTGCGCAGAACTCACCGCACATGCTGCAGACCTGTGATTCAGTGGGAGGAACCTCTGCACGCCAGCTTTTCACCTTTTCAGGATTCAGAGAGAGCTCAATCTGACCGTTCCAGTCAAGGGCCTTTCTTCTGCGGGCCATCTCATTGTCCATCTCAATGGCACCCTTAACCCCTTTTGCTATGTCAGCTGCATGGGCTGCAATCTTTGACGCTATGACACCTTCCTTCACATCCTCAATATTCGGCAGCCTGATATGTTCGGAAGGAGTAACATAGCAGAGGAAATCCGCGCCAGCTGCACCTCCAATAGCACCGCCGATTGCAGCGGCAATATGGTCATACCCCATTGCAATGTCAGTTACCAGAGGACCGAGGACATAAAAAGGCGCTCCCTTGCAGATCTCTTTCTGCATCTTCATGTTCAGCTCAACCTGATTCAGGGGAACATGGCCCGGACCTTCAATGATGACCTGCACGCCCTCCTTCACTGCCCTGTCTCTCAGCTCACCGAGCGTCAGGAGCTCGTCAATCTGGGTCCTGTCTGTTGCATCAGCAAGGCATCCAGGACGGGCACCGTCTCCAAGGCTCAGGGTCAGATCATACTTTCTGGATAGATCCAGGAGCCTGTCATAGTCTTCATAAAGAGGGTTTTCCCTGTCATTATAAATCATCCATTCAACGAGAAAGGCCCCGCCGCGGCTTACGATATCGAGGATTCTCCCGTCCTCCCTGAGGATTTCTATAGTCTTTCTGGTAAGGCCGCAATGGACGGTAACAAAGTCAACTCCCTCAGCTGCCTGTTCCTCAATGACCTGAAAGAGGTCATCAGCACTCATTTTAGCAATCGACCCCTTGTCCTCCGCTGCCTTTGCAACAGCCTGATAAATGGGCACCGTTCCAACTGCAATCGTTGACTTCCGCATCATCAGTCTTCGAATGTCTTTGATCGGGCCTCCTGTTGAGAGGTCCATAACTGCATTAGCTCCGTACTTGATCAGCACATCGAGTTTGTCCATCTCTTCCTCAAGGGACACCCTGTCTTTTGACGTACCGATATTGGCATTGATTTTGGTCCTGAGACCTCTGCCTATGCCGAGAGGTCTGATATCGTGCTTAACATTTCTTGATATAACCGACAGTCCCTCAGCAATGTCCCGCGACAACTGTTCGGGCGAGATACCTTCGTCACCGGCGACCTCCCTTACCTCATCGGTAATGAAGCCTTCCCGTGCAAGGTCAATTCTTGTCTTTTTCAGATCTGCCATTTTAAGCTCCTAATAAGTTAATGAGTTCTTTTGCCTTTCCCTGGATTTCTCCGGAGGCAAAAATCTCCCGTATCACTGCAGGGCCATGGGCGCCTGCCTCCTGTATGTCCTTAATCCTGCTTTTCCTTATACCACCTATGGCAAAGACCGGGGTGTGCACTTTTCTGCTCACCTCTTTCAATGCATCGATACCAAGGGGACTTCCGTATTTGAGTTTGGACGGTGTGTTGTAAACCGGTCCGAATGTTATAAAATCAGCGCCCCCCTTTTCGGCTTCTCTCGCCTCTTTCAATGAATGCGTTGATACCCCAATTATAAGCTTTCTTTGTACCGCCTTTCTCACGGCCTCAACGGGAATACTGTTTTGAGTCAGATGCACTCCCTCGGCATTGACTGCAAGGGCTATGTCAAATCTGTCATTGATAAAAAGCCTGGATTTGTATTGAAGTGTCAACTTTTTCATCATATACGCAAGTTTCAATAGCTCTCGTGTTTCCAGGTCCTTTTCTCTTAGTTGAATTGCCCTGACTCCTGCTTTCAAGGCCTTTCGTACTGCAGCCGTAAACTCCCGTTTGTCAGAAAAGAGTTTTCTGTCAGTAATCAGGTACAAATTAAAATCTATTTTCAATTTTCCTTAATTTTGCATTTTGATTTTTAATTTTTAAGTTTGTTACAGCATTCCCTCTATGGGGCTGCTTGCAGTTGCATAGAGTTTCCTGGCTATCCTGCCGGCCTTGTATGCCAGACGGCCTGCCTGCACAGCATGATTCATGGCCGTTGCCATGGCTATCGGGTCTTGTGCTCCGGCTATTGCAGTGTTCAGAAGAACGGCATCGCAGCCAAGCTCCATGGCAAGGGCAACATCAGATGCCGTTCCAACTCCCGCGTCAACCACGACCGGTACCGATGCCTGCTCAAGGATGATTTTTATATTGTACGGATTGCGTATTCCAAGACCGGACCCGATAGGCGCTGCAAGTGGCATCACTGCAGCAGCCCCTGCATCTGCAAGGCGCTGCGCCATAATCGGATCATCATTACTATAAGGCAAGACAATAAAACCTTCCTTTGCCAGGATCTCCGTGGCCTGCAGGGTGGCACACACATCAGGGAAAAGGGTCTTCTCATCCCCAATAACCTCAAGTTTTATCAGGTCCGAGATCCCTGTCTCCCTTGCAAGCCTTGAGTATCGAAGTGCATCTTCCATCCTAAAACACCCGGCTGTGTTCGGAAGTATCTTGTATTTCTTCGGGTCAATATAGTCCAGAAGGTTTTCCGATTTATTGTCAAAGATGTTCGTCCTTCTCACTGCAACCGTTACAACGTCTGCTCCTGAGGCCTCAATAGCCAGTTTTGTTTCTTCAAAGTCTTTATATTTCCCTGTACCGACCCAGAGCCTGGATTTAAACTCAATACCTTTGATTACCAGTTTATCGTTCACGTATACCCTCCACTAAATAAAAATTTGAAAATCAAAATGCAAAATTTAGGAAATTTTTATTCAATAAATTTTATTTCCATATCTTTGAACTTTAATTTTTTATTTTTGATCTTTGCTTATCCTCCCCCTACAAAATTGACGATCTCAATAATATCGCCATCACGAAGAGTATGCCCTTGAAATGTGTCACGCTTTACTATCTTCATATTAACCTCGACAGCAACCCTGGCCGGTTCGATTTTTAAATGCTCAAGCAGTTCTGTAACTGTCATGGCCGTTGGTATTTCGGTCTTTTCACCGTTTATTGTAAGAATCATTCACTTTCCTTCATTCGAGACTCACCACTCATAACTCAAAACTCAGATGTGTACGTCCCTTTCACCCTTATCAACAAGTTTGATCTTTTCCATAAGACCGTTTGAGCTTTTACCAATCTCTTCCCTGATGAATTTCGATAGTTTTTCCTTCACCTCCGGGGATGCACAGTCTTCAAGATATTCTTTCAGCGAGAGAATTGCATTTTCATGGCAGAACTTTTTCATTGATTCACTCTGGGCAAGGTCCCTGAACTGTTCCCCGCTCCTGCCTTCCCGGTAACAGGCTGTGCATAAACTGGGCATAAATCCCAGCTCGGCGATCCTGTCTACCACTTCTTCAAGATTCCTGCTGTCACCAATCTGAAATTGTTCCGTGTCTCCAGCTTTCATATATCCCCAGGGACTTGTTTTGGAGCCGGCAGAAATCTGTGATGCGCCCACTGACAGAAGCTCATCCCTCAAACCTGAAGACTCCCGTGTCGAGATCACAACGCCAACAAAGGGGAGAGCCAGTCTGTAGATGGCAACAATCTTTTTTAAGTCTTCATCGGAGACCCTGTATGTCGAACAATCTAACTCAGACCTCTCAGCAGGCTGGAGTCTCGGCACTGACAGCGTATGGGGGCCGAAACCATACTTATTGATTAATCTCCTGCTGTGTGATATTAATGCGCTCACTTCCCAGCGCCAGTCATAAAGTCCAAGCAGCACACCCATTCCCACATCCTCGAAACCCGCTTCTATGGCCCTGTCCATAACAGACATCCTCCAGGCATAGTCAGCTTTTGGGCCTGTTGGGTGCAAATGCCTGTAGGAAGGTATGTGATAGGTTTCCTGAAAGCACTGGTACACCCCTACTCCTGCTGCCTTGAGCCTCCTGAAGTCCTCTGTGTTCATGGGAGCAGTGTTTGCGTGCAGTATCCGGATATCTGTCTGACTGTAAATTGCATCAGTTACTCTCTCAAAGTATTCAATCCCCGCACGTTTTGTGTGCTCGCTGGCAACGAGAAGCAGTCTTCTGTATCCTTTGCGGGACAGAAATGCCGCTTCTTCCACTGCCTCATCCACGGTAAGACTTTTTCTCTTTGCGTCCCTGTTGCCCTTTCTGAATCCACAGTAAAGGCAGTTGTTCATACACTCATTGGAAAGATACAACGGCGCAAAGAGCACCACCCGGTTACCATATACTTTCTCCTTGACCTTGCGTGCAGCCTCATAAACCTCGTCCCACAACACTTCATCATCTAAATGAGTCAGGGCTGAAACTTCAGTCAGGTTTAACAGCTGCAGATCTAGGGATCTGGCAAGAATATCTCTGATAAACAGAGCGTCCTTCTTTTTATCCTCTTTTCTGTTCATATTCTCCACAATAAAAAAAACCGTATTCCCCGGATGGCACGTTCCAAAGGAAATACGGAATATAATCTCGCTTCCCTTTCCTTCGCCGGTATTACCCGGTTCAGGTTCAGAGGGTCTCTCAAAGCAGATGTCAGATCAAAGATATCAGATCACAGATTGAAACCATCTTCAGGGATCTGTGCTCCGGGCTCTGAGTTCCGGCAATGAGACTCTCAGGCAATGCCTCCCCTAGGGTTGATCAAGTATACCCCCGTGGTGAAAACAGTGTCAAGAGAAACTGATCATCAAAGTGATATTCCTTAAAAATCAA
>CP070644.1:75074-79534 GCA_020354155.1 Nitrospiraceae bacterium
ATCAGGATGAATTGTCTGAATTGCAAATAGAAATATTAAATATTTTAGGAATGTCAGAAAAGGAGTACTGGTTATAAAATCAAATGTGAAAAGTCGAAATTTTTGAAAATTTTATGTGCGGAAAGTAGGTTATAAGGTTCTCCACATTGGGTAACCATTTTTAATCAAATGAAATTTCCCGCTCAAATTTATACATTTTTTGTTACAATTATCAGTGGGAGTTCAAAGGTGAGATTCGGGAAGATGTAGTTAACAAGTTAAAATTATATAGAAATTATGAAGAAATCAGTGGGATGCTTGATGGCATCTATATTGCAAATGTCATCTGGTTTGCAAATTTAAAAAATGAAAAATTAAGGATTAAAGAGATATGGAAACTGCAAATATCGCCAACAATTATGAAGAAACCTTTGAGGAATATGAGCAAGAATCTCCTTATTTGATGCAACGCATTTTATTGATTGATGATGACGAAAAGGTCAGCTCCATTCTTTCCAAGCTACTAAAAAAGATAGGATATGATGTGGAGGTTGCTGAGGATGGTGAAAAGGGGATCAAATTGTTCGATGAGGTGAGTGATTTCGATCTCGTCATTAGTGATATTCGTATGCCAAATATGGATGGAAATGAAGTGGCCAGATATATTAGAAACTCAGACAAATCTGCTACGCCTTTAATTGCGATTACGGGGTTTCCAGAGGAAGTTCAGCCAGAAATGTTTGACTATTCGCTCATTAAGCCTGGAAACAAGGGTTAAGGCCAGGGCCAAAAACAGGGATCAAAATGAGGCCATCTAGTAAAAAGGGCACACTTTCCCCTGCTCATATGTTCTGAATCAAATTTCCATAGACACATAATGCTTCTGTTTTGCTACTTTGATTTTAATCTATAGATATTCTGTTTAATCCTGATTTTTTCTTTTTCTATAGCTTGCTCCCTCCATAATAAGGACCTCCGAGTTATATACAAGACGGTCAGCGATCGCAGTGGCAACAGTAGTGCTGTCAAATATTTTTCCCCATTCGGCAAAAGGCAGATTCGTTGTTATAATTGTCGAACTGTTTTCATGCCTTGCACTGATGACCTGGAAAAAGAGGTTTGACCCTTGTGTGCCAAGCGGAAGATACCCAATCTCGTCTACGACAAGGAGGGCCGGAGATTTGTAGTATTGGAGTTTTTTCAGGAGAGAATGGTCTGCCTCTGCAGCTATCAGATGATTGATCATATCCATTGCAGTAGTAAAGAGGACCTTTAAGCTGGCCTGTGTTGCAGCATAGGCAATACATTTGGCCAGAAAGCTTTTCCCCACACCAGGATTACCAATCAAAATGATGTCCTTTTTCCGCCTGATAAACTCCAGGTCCGTAAGGTTTATGATTCTGTTTTTCTGATTTTTCCGTGACGTATGGAAATTAAAATCAAACTGGTCAATAGTAGGTCTTACCAGGAGTTTTGACTGTTTGAACCGGAGTTCAACTCTGTTCTTTTCTTTCTTTTCCAGTTCAAGGGCAGCAAGATAGTCAATAATCTGAAGGCAGGACCAGTTCTTTTCTTCAGCCATTTCCAGTGCCGGGGTTATATTATCTGCAAAGGTTTTAAGCTTGAGCTGTTTAAGTTTTTCTATCACAGAATCAATCATTGTTTTTTCTCCTTTTTATATAGGCGTCATATTCTGTCAGAAGGGGTTCACTGAGTCTGATACGGTTCAAGTCCTGATCCTTGAGCCTTACAGGGGGATGAGAATGCTGAGGAGTCATCTCCTGGTAAAGGATGTTTTCTATATAATCAGCGCCTGCGGCGTGATATTTAAGTGCCTTCTGTATAGCCAGTATAAGAGATGGGGCGCCATACTCATCCCTTAGGCAGAGGAGTTTTGCAACATTCTTTTTGACTGGCTGGCCTGCCTTTACAAGTGCATCCAGATAGTCCTGTGCATCCTGACCCAGGGACAGGAAGGCAGCTACCTGTCTGTCCTGCCATAGTCTTTTTTTCATCTTCCTGACCTGTTCCACATGAGCCGGGAGTTCTATGCGCCGCCTTTTTTCCCAGGATCTGTGATGTGTGGCAATTGCCTTTTGTTTGTGATAGATGATGACAGTCTCATTATCTGCCTTAAGGGTCAGTTTTTTCCCTATGGCCCAGGGAGGGACAGTATAGGTATTACAGTCAAACCTTACCGCAAAATCCTTATACACAGTGACCTGAGAGGTCTCTCTGTAGTCTGGTAAAAGTTCTGGCAGTGGCCTTAGCGATATATCCTTAAACCGGTCATCAGGACGTTGTCCTGTAGTCTGATGGGTCCTGACGTTTGCCACAGTATCAAGCCATTCCATGACCTGCGTCTGGACACTGTTAAGATCAGTAAAAGACCTTAATGGCCAGAAGTTTTGGCGAAGATATTTTATGGCATTTTCTATCTTACCTTTTTCATTAGGAGCCCTGACATTGCAGGCCACTGGGTTAATTCTAAAGGGTCTAAGAAAATCCAGAAACACCTCATTGAATCTGACAAGGGATCTGTCCCGTTCAATAACAGCTGTAACCATATTGTCTACCAGGATGTTCTGTGGGCTGCCCATAAAATAGCTGAACGCGTTTACCAGACCCTGGTGAAGGGCTTCCTGCTTCTGGCTGTGTGTAAACTCCACATATAGCTTGCGGCTGTATGATTCTATTACTGCCAGCGCATAAAGTTTTTTCTTGTGCTCTCCATAACTCAGAGTTCCAAAATGCCCCCAGTCAATCTGCATCTGTTCCCCAGGCTTAGATTCAAAACGTATAAAAGGTTCCCTGTATTTTGTTTTTCCACGTACCTTTCTGAGGTAATTTCTGAGGATAGTAATCTCACCGTCAAAGCCCTGCTGCTGCAGATGCTGAAGGATGACAGTCGCCTTGACCTGAGGGTCATCATCAAGGTATTTAGCGATATTATCCTTGAATGGATCCAGCTTGGAAGACCTGGAGGCCTTTGAACAAAAGGTCTTTTCAGGATCTTCCAGATACTTTTTTACAGTATCTCTGCCCACTCTCAGTTCCCTGGCAATCTGCCTTTGCTTTAAGCCCATGTTCTTAAGCTTGTGGATTTCAAAAATGATTCTTTTATCAAGCATGTTAAGCCTCCTTAAGAGATTTCTGGATTAAATGGGCAATGGTTGATGATCTTTGTGCGGATGGTGATCTGCAGGGATCTGGGGATATTGGTTTCAGGGGGAGATCCAGTACCTGAAAGATAGTACTGTCAAAGGCAATAAGATCCTTTATTAAAAGTCCATCCCTTGCCTTAAGATACTCATCAAGATTTAACTGGAGAAATTTGCAGATAGAGTCATAGGAATAATAGGAAAGACCGTTGCGGTCTGATGCAAGGATCAGGAAAAAGTATAAAAGCACCTCTTGCCGGCTGAGTGAAGTCAAAAAACCGTCAGTCAAGAAACGATGGGGGATAAAGCTGAATCCTCCATTAACATGCCGGACTCTGTCAGGGTGTATGATCTTTTTTATTATCATGGCTGCCTCCTTTTTAAGATTTGCAGCCAGATTATCACCTCATGGTTTGCCCTCCTAACGAATCCATCTTTGCAATCACGGGTAACATGCCGGAATCCTGAGAATATTAATTTTTGATGCGTCCATCTTTGCAATCACAGGAACCATCCAAAACTGTCCAACTATCTCAAACCTATCAGGATTTGACGCGTCCATCTTTGCAATCAATGACGAATCCATCTTTGTAACTCCCTCTGTTGATCTGGTCCTTCTGTTCCGGATTGACTGCAGGATCCGATTACGTTCAGCCTTTTCAGGGTTTTTCCTGCGATATTCTTGCCAGTAATCTGGATTCTCCTGAACCCATCTCTTTTGACTGCTCTTCTGATTAGCCCGGTAATCAGGATCTGTCTTCTTCTTTTGCCTTTGCCACGCAACCTTTTTAGCATTCTTGCATTCTTTCTTTTTGCAGCACGTCTGATTCTTGTGACGAGGACTTTCCTCAAAAAAATCACCACAATAAACACACTCAATCTCAGCCATCATCATCCCTAGTCTTATATGAAATGGCTTTATCTTAACGGAAGTATTAATAAATATGAAAATTAGAGGAATTATAAGGACTTGTTACACAAGTCTTGAGGAATGATATGAATGGAATTATATGGATGGAATAGAATTAAATCCTGATAGTGGTACTGATTTACAGCCCTGAAAATGGCCCAGAATTATATTCCTGTTGCGAGTCTCAGAAGTGTTACGCGATCTGACCCTCAAAACCAATACCGAAGTAATCCTGAAATGTGTATATTCTTCTCGACAAGCCCAAGTCGATAAAAGAGGCATTTTCAAATTCGAAATCGAAACGCTCCAGGATGATCCAGCGGCTGTCGTCCGGACGGTAAGCCATGCCCAGGCTTATCTCACCGTCGTTGCGACTCTTCTCTTCCTCAGGTTCGGTCACAAAGATGCTG
>CP070644.1:79634-82137 GCA_020354155.1 Nitrospiraceae bacterium
AAGATTATCAAAAAGCCCTGGAGTGGGAGAAAAGAAGGTGGCCCTGATTTTCCTCCTCTCCTGTTATTGCTGTCTCATTGGGAATACCGGACATTTTAAATCTCTCCTGTCTCCCTTTTCTAAAGGGAGGGAATAAAGAGCATTTCTTTTCTGCCTGTGAAGACATCGGTTTTTCATCCTCTATCTTTACATGAATGACGACTCTGTAAAGTTGAGTTTTCTTTGTTCCGATTACAGAGGTAAGCAGGGATGCTTCAGTTACAGAGAGGTGACAGCATGTATGATGAAATGCATCAGTGCAATATATGCAAAAAGGAATACACTTCAATGCATGTGGAGGCAAGGCCCGGTGTCCCCGTTTACGTATGCTCTGTCTGTATGGAAAAGGCAAAAGACAACTTCATCTTTATCTGCCTGAATTGCGGCCGCTCCTTTTCCAGGCCCAAGGCATCGATCGTAACCAGGCTCCAGAACACAAATTTTGAAAGGGCTTCAATGCAGTTTATCGGAGTGCAGCTTATACAGGGCATTGATATCTGTATCACCTGCGATCCCCAGGGGATTGTAAAGTATGTCTATGGCGAGTTTGCTACGGAGGAAGAGAAAGCCTGCGTATAATGCTCTCTCCAGGCACGTACTGTTACAGCTTCTTTTCCAGTCTGTCTATTCTGAAGTACTGAAGCAGCTCAATAAACGTTGGAGAACGGAGAGGGTTCTCTTCCATTCTGAACAAATGTGTGCCGCAGGAGCAGTCAGAGGACCCAAACCCCGGAACAGGCAATGATGCAATACGTGACAGTGCACCGGCTATCTCGCATTCAAGCCGGTCGCTGGACCTCACGGGAAGGGCTGCAATGAATTCTGCACTATTGCGCAGATAATCAATGTGCCAGTGCAGATTTTTCCGTGTCCTTTGGTGCCGCTCGATTCGTTTAGTCAGGTGCCTGCGGGCTGAGCCCGCATAGCAGTAGTAGCCCTGTGTAAAATTATATTTTCCAAAAATGCCAACATCTATCTTCCCTGCCTTCTTCACTTTCAGTATTAAGATATAATCGCCGCAGTCATGGGCCTCCTTTCTGCCCAGGTCCCAGGGTATTTTCAGTTCCTGTATCGTGTGAGACAGTGTGAGATCCTTTCCCCAGCCGACTGATATTGCCTTAACCATAATTCTGTTTTTCAATGAATAGAGGGTTTCTGCAAAGGCAAGGTCTGTGTGGTGCTCGGGCATGAAGTATCGAGGGGACGGTGAATGAATAACAAAGAGGACCCCGCCTTCATATCCCCGGGATCTCAGTTCATCGAGCTCCAGCACATGCCTTCTGCCCCGGGCAGTCACTGCATCGGGAAACATTGCAATCCTCCTTCCAAAGAGCGTGCATGATTTGACTTCAAGTATGAATTTCTTCTTTCCTTTTTCGAGGAGAAAATCAAAACGGCTGTTGCCCATGGTGACTTCCTGCCTGACGATTGAATATTCCCTGAGGCCGGATATGAGGCCCTTGTCCAGGAGATGTCTGACAACGGTGTTCGTATGATGGGTATGAAGCATGACGGGAACACCGGCCTTTTCAACTGCCACGCACGTATAATCGGTGCTTTTCTCCGGGTCCGGACGGTTCGGTGTAAGATAAAGCCTTGACTGCGGCAGAAGCAGTTCCAACAAACGTCCGGGATTGGGCAGGTAGGCCCGTACCTTTTTGCCGTCCAAGAGGCACTCCACGACGAAGCGGTTCGGCCTTTTCAGAAACACAGCTTCCCGGACAGCATGAAAGAGGGTAAGCTTCTTCTTTGTGTTGATATTGTTCATCTAATAATTTTTTTATGCTCCAAATGAAAAGCAGGATAATTTATTTAAAAGACTGGTTTCCCGCCTTTCGGGGAATGACACTGAAATAAATCAGTTTCTTTTGCGGAAACATAATAATAAATAATAAGCATGTGTTGTCAATTCGACCAACGGGAGAAATCTTCAGGCGTAGCAAGGGGTTAAGATTTCTCGCTATGCTCGAAATGACAGGCAACCAAGAAGAAATCAATTTCGGCAACAAGAACTAATTTCTTTGCCTCGCCTATGAGAAGACCGCTATTTTGCCGAATTCGCCATCATAGCCCGGTGTAATGTGAATCTTCCCTTTGCGCATCTTTGCTATGGCCTCTTTCAATAGGGAAGAAGATGCCTTCTCAATATCGGCTAACGATGCCTCCATGAGAATATGAAATTCATTGCCCAGCTTTTCGATCATGTCTCCATATACACTGGCAACAGCCTTGCTGTTGACACCGACCCTGATAATCTCTGATATTATTTCTGGCAGAGGGATGATCGAGTGGTAGGGGGGTGCACCCTGTGGTTTGTAGCCATGCTTCCTGTCAGCAAGGAGGTCGACGCGGTGCATAACCCCGACGGTCACGTTCCTGCCGCATGATGGGCACAGGTAGTTATATTTTTTTGTCTCATCAGGTGTGAGACTGACAGTGCATGCCCTGTGGCCGTCGTAATGAT
>CP070644.1:82237-85638 GCA_020354155.1 Nitrospiraceae bacterium
CTCATTTCTCGTCGGTGTATCAATACCGTAAAAGCAGGGGCCTATCGTCGGTGGTGAACTTATTCTCATATGCACTTCCTTTGCACCGCCGCCCTCCCGTATCATCTTTACAATTTTCTTGCTCGTTGTGCCCCTCACAATGGAGTCATCAACAACAAGTACCCTTTTGCCTTCAAGCAGTTTTCTTACAGGATTCAGCTTGATCTTGACTCCAAAGTGTCTGATTGACTGCCTCGGTTCAATAAAGGTCCTGCCTACATAGTGGTTTCGTATGAGTCCGAAGTCAAACTGTATCCCGCTCTCCTCCGCATATCCAAGCGCAGCCGGTACCCCTGAGTCCGGCACCGGGATTACCACATCGGCCTCAACAGGGAACTCCCGTGCAAGCTCACGTCCAAATTCCTTTCTCAGGGCATCAACATTCTGGCTTCCAAAGATATTACTGTCCGGTCTGGCAAAATAGATGAACTCAAAAATACAGTGCGCATGCCTCGGCGATGGTGCCGGCTTTATTGACTTTACTCCCTGATCATTAATAATCACCATTTCTCCCGGCTCTATGTCCCGCTCATAGGTTGCACCGATAAGGTCAAAGGCACAGGTCTCGGAGGCAACAACATAACCACCGTCATGTCTGGCAAGACTCAAGGGTCTGAAACCATAGGGGTCTCTCAGGGCAATAAGCTCTTTTTCCGTCATGAGAAGAATACTGAAAGCACCTGAGATGCTCTTCATTGTATCAATGAGACGCTCATACAGGGTGCCTGCCTTGGAGCTTGCAATCATATGCACCACAACTTCACTGTCAGAGGTGGACTGGAATATGGCGCCTCGGGACTCAAGCTCATCTCGCAGTTCCAGTGCATTGATAAGGTTGCCGTTGTGTGCAATGGCAAGAGAGCCAAGGGCATAGTTGACCATTATGGGCTGAACATTCTTCAGAGAGCTGGCGCCAGCTGTTGAGTACCGGTTGTGTCCAATGGCAATATCTCCCGGCAAGCGCTTGAGTCTTTTCTCAGAAAATATGTCAGTGACAAGACCCATGGATTTTTCTACGTACAGATACCGACGGTCAGAGGAGCATATTCCCGCACCTTCCTGCCCCCGATGTTGAAGGGCATGCAGTCCAAGGTAGGTAAGATTTGATGCCTCAGGATGTCCGAATACACCGCAGATGCCACATTCATCATGAAACTTGTCAGATGATTGTGACAGATAGGTCAGTGGTCTGGCTCTGCTTTCGCGAATAAGTTTCTTAATTCTGCTCAATGGTATTCCAGAAAAGATCCTGTTTTAAAGTGAATTAGTATAACATTTCTATTTATAAATACTGGATTCAAGGAACCGAGGGGTCAAGGGGTCAAGTGAACTGATAAAGGCATTTATTAATATTAAAAAGCAGGCGCTTGAACCCTCGAATCCTGGAACCCTGAACCCTATTTTGCATCTGTACTTTCGCACCACTGACGTGCATTTTGAAACATGGTAAGCCACGGTGATGACTGCAGATCCTTTTTCCAGTCCTCCGGCATCCAGGGCCACTGCCATTTCAGAAAAGTCCTTTCCGGGTGAGGCATAATGGCAAGATGTCTGCCGTCAACTGAACAGAGGCTGGCAATGCCATTAATGGAACCATTGGGGTTAAAAGGATATTTTCCGGTGATCTGATTACCGTCATCTACATAACGGATTTGAGCCAGATTATGCTCTTCAACTTTCTTCAATATCTTTCCTTCGGGGAAATAGGCCCGTCCCTCTCCGTGGGCTACCCAGATACCCAATACCGAGTCTTCCATCCCCTTCAACATGATTGAGGGACCGGGTAGAATTCTCACGGAAGCAAACCGTGATTCAAACCGTCCTGACAGGTTATGAACAAAGCGGGGCTGAATCGCAGTGTCTAGTCCCTGCCAGGGGACCCATCCCAGCAGTGCCATAAGCTGGCATCCATTGCAGATACCCAGACTGAAGGTATCACCTCTGTTATAAAAGGCCTGAAATTCTTCCCAGATCTTTTCATTAAAGCGGATAACCCCTGCCCATCCCTTTGCCGAGTCGAGTACATCTGCATAACTGAAGCCTCCCACAAAGGCAAGGCCCCGAAAATCGGAGAGGCTCACCTGTCCTTCCAGGAGATCTGTCATTGTCACATCCCAGGGCTCAAATCCCGCCTGGAAAAATGCTCCTGACATCTCCCGGTCACTGTTACTTCCCTCTTCGCGTATAATGGCAATTTTGTGTTTAACATCACTGTTCAGTATCTCAACTGGGGTAATCTCAGGAGTAAAGCTTAATGCAAACTTCGGGGCTTCCCTGTCAAAGATGTTTCTTCGCTCTTCTTCAGCACACTCAGGATTTGTCTGAAGCTTCTCAAGCTGATAGCTTGTCTCCTCCCACAACGTACGAAGATTTCTCATGTCTTCGTCCAGTAGCGTTAAGAGTTGAGAATCAGGGGTTCGGGCCTTAATCATTATTTTCTTTTCTCTTAATGACGTTCCAATAATCTGATAATCAATGGACGATTTATTTAGGATAGATGTTATTCCCTCTTCTCTGTCAGGGAGGTATTCAATCACCAATCCCAATTCTTCTGAAAACATGGCTGCAATATATTGATTATTTACTCTTGACTCCTGACTCCTGACTCTTAACTCCACTTCTATCCCGCAGTTTCCGGCACAAGCCATCTCAAGAAGCGTTGTTATAAGTCCGCCATCACTTCTGTCATGACCGGAGAGGATCAGGCCGTCAGATATCATGCGCTGCACTGCACGAAAGGCATTTTGAAACAGATCAGTGTCATCCATATCCGGCGATTCCTGCCCGATCTGGCTGAATACCTGTGCAAGGGCGCTGCCTCCCAGACGGTTCTTCCCTTTCCCCAGATCAATAAGCATGAGCCTGCTTTCGCCGGGTCCTTTTAAGTCGGGAGTAATAACTTTTGTAACATCAGGGCACGTAGCATAGGCGGAGATTACCAGTGTCCCCGGAGATTTTACTGTTTCAGTTTCCTCCGGTTTTTGTTCTTTGTTCTTTTCCCCTTGATCTCCTTTACTCACCTGGGCAGCCATGGACAGACTGTCTTTTCCGCCGTCAATAGCAATGCCAAGCTTTGTCAGTACCTCACTTAAAGCTACAGCCGCATCATAGAGCCGTACGCCCTCGCCGGGCAGTTTTGCTGCCCACATCCAGTTGCCTGAGCATTTAATATCTTCCAAAGCGCTTATCTTTGCCCAAACCATATTCGTTAACGCTTCGCCAACCGATAATCGGGCCATGGCAGCAGGATTGAGCAGAGTTTTTACCGGCTGCTCTCCAATAGAGATTGCTGCTCCTGTCAAACCAAAATGACTCTGGGCAACGACTGCCACATCAGCAACAGTGAGCTGCAAAGGCCCGGC
>CP070644.1:85738-89958 GCA_020354155.1 Nitrospiraceae bacterium
TGCATGGGTGTAAATGAAGAGACGCTTGACCCTGCTAGCCACAAGATTATCTCCAATGCATCCTGCACCACGAACTGCCTTGCACCTCTTGCAAAGGTCATTGACCAGCAATTTACAATTAAACACGGGCTCATGACCACTATTCATGCCTATACAAATGATCAACGCATTCTTGACCTGCCTCACAAGGACCTGAGAAGGGCCCGTGCTGCAGCAGTCTCCATGATACCGACAACGACAGGTGCTGCAAGGGCAGTCAGCCTGGTTCTTCCACACCTGAAAGGTAAACTGGACGGCATGGCAATCAGGGTCCCTACGCCAAACGTTTCTGTCGTTGACCTTGTTGCAACAGTTGAGAAAGAAACAACGACAGAGGCAGTCAATGCTGCGCTGAAAGAGGCGGCTGATGGACCCATGAAGGGGATACTGCAGTATGTTGAAGAACCTATTGTGTCTATCGATATGAACGGCAATTCACATTCTTCAATGCTGGACTCTTCTTTAACAAAGGTGCTGGCAGGGAATATGATAAAGCTTATTTCATGGTATGATAACGAGTGGGGATACAGTACACGGCTGAAGGATTTAATGCTTTACATTAACAGCAAAAGGTAACGTCCGGATATGAATGACAACCTTGTAGTACCGATAAAAGGAGTACTGAACAAACTTTCCATCAGAGATGTTGACATAAGTGGCAAGAGGGTATTCATTCGCGTTGACTTCAATGTCCCCCTCGATGAAAATCTCAATATCACTGATGACAGACGGATACGCTCGGCCCTGCCAACCATTAATTATGCTATTGATGAAGGAAGCAGGATAATTCTTGCTTCCCACCTTGCCAGGCCGAGGGGCAAGGTAGACCCCCGTTACAGTCTTGCTTCAGTATCCAGAAGGCTGCAGAGGCTGATTAAAAAGGAAGTAACCTTTTTGCCTGATTGCGTCGGCCCAAAAGTGGAAGAGGCTGTCGGTAAAATGGCAGAAGGCGACATCGTTCTCCTTGAAAACCTCAGGTTCCATAGCGAGGAAGAGAAAAACGATGAAGCATTCAGTAAGTCCCTTGCCGACCTGGCCGACGTTTATGTGAATGATGCCTTTGGTGCTGCCCACAGGAGCAATGCCTCTATTGTGGGAATAACAAAATTCCTGCCATCCTGTGCGGGGTTTCTCCTGCAAAAGGAGATTGAGTATCTGCAGGGGGTTGTCAATCATCCTGTGAGACCCTTCGTGGCCATACTGGGAGGAGCACGGGTATCAGGAAAGATAGATGTTATAAAAAATCTCGAAGATAAAGTAGATAAAGTAATTGTCGGCGGTGGTATGGCCTACACCTTTTTAAAGGCCATGGGATATGAGGTTGGGGATTCCCTTGTTGAGAATAACATGCTTGACCTTGCCAATGATATTCGCAACAGTGTTACGTCCAAGGGAGTAAAATTTTATCTTCCTGTCGACTGTGTCATCGCGCAGAGTATTGAACCGGCTGCAGAGACAAAGCTTGTGACTGCACAGGAAATACCCCATGGCTGGAGGGCCGTCGATATTGGTCCCGCATCAGTTAAGCTCTTTGCCGAAGCCCTCGAAAGTGCCAAGACCATCCTCTGGAATGGGCCGATGGGAGTATTTGAGGTTGACGCCTTCTCGCGGGGAACCTTCTCGGTTGCTCATTCTGTAGCTGATGCATATGCATTGACGATTGTCGGCGGCGGTGATACAGACCTTGCAGTAGGAAGGGCCGGAGTTTCTGAGAGTATCTCCTTTATCTCGACCGGTGGAGGCGCTGCCCTGGAACTGCTTGAGGGCCGGGAACTGCCGGGACTGAAGGCACTTACCGATAAGTAATGTAATTGTGGCTCTTTAAAAAAGAAACATTGCCTGCCCGGCGTTTTTTCTGCCCGAATTAAATCAGGCTTAAAAAGAAAATACGTATCAATCTGTGTGGTATTTGAAGGACACGTTGAGTCTTGTACGATAGGCCTTCACTTTCCCGTTTTCAATCTGCATATCCAGCTTTACCACCTCTACAATCCTTAAGTCCCGAAGACTTTTGGAGGCTGTCTCGACAGCGGATTCAGCAGCCTTTTCCCATGACTCAGTGCTTGTCCCCACAAGTTCAATGATCTTGTATACGCTCATTGTGATCTCCTTTCTTTCTAAGGGTTCTTCCATGCCCTTGTTTATACAAAAGCCGCTTCATTCCCACTCAAAAATGCGTTTATATGGAGAAGTATAGCACATTTTCTTCTGCCCTGTTATGCCAGGGCCGTTATATAAATCCTCATGATGAGAATATCTACTGAATGGCACGATAAGCACCTGTTTTTAATCAGGAGTAAAGAACATCGGATCTGTCCATCCTGATATGTTCGAAGGAAGATGCCACCGGGTACGCTGCTGAAAGAATAAGGGGCTCTTTCCCTTTCTCAACCGATAGTCCATTTTGCTCCTGAGAAACAGTTTCTTATCTGCTTTTCAAGTGCCGCTCTATTTCCCGTTTTACTTCTTTTTCCTTAATGGTTGCCCTCTTTTCATATTGCCTTTTACCCCGGGCCACGCCGATTTCTACTTTTGCCTTGCCCTCTTTAAAATAGAGCTTAAGGGGGACTATGGTAAGACCTTTCTGGCTGACCTTTACCCACAGTTTATGTATCTCTTTTCGGTGGAGCAGAAGTTTTCTTGTCCTGAGAGGTTCGTGGTTCTGAATATTACCGTGACTGTAGGGACTGATGTGACAGTTCATGAGGAAGACTTCATTGTCTTTAATGATTGCGTAACTTTCCTTAAGATTTGCCCTGCCTTCCCGTAAGGATTTTACTTCAGTACCCAGTAACGATATCCCGGCTTCATAGGTCTCGTCTATGTGAAAGTCATGGTACGCTTTTCTGTTCGTTGCAATAATTTTCTCCATGACAAAGAGGATACCTGTCCACCGTTTGGCAAGTCAACGTTTTGATAAAGAAGGCGACCACTACCCCATTTTACTGTGAACCAGATCAATGACGGTTACCTCCGGTGGTGAGAGAAAGCGGACCGGGGGCCCCCAGGTACCAGTGCCTCGGCTTATATAGAGGTGTGAATTGTTATCAAAGTGAATATGTCCTGCATGATAGGGGAAATACCACTTTGTCAAAAGACTGAACGGGAAAATCTGACCTTTATGTGTATGGCCGGAGAGCTGCAGATCAAAAAACCGGTGCCTACTGCCAGTCTGCATTGGCCTGTGTTTCAGAAGAACATTAAATGTTTGCCGTGACAGCTCTGAGAGCAGTTCGCTTTCCTGTGGGCCTTTGAATAGTCCAAAGGCGTGAGCCTGTTTGTCATCAACTCCGGTGATCGATATAATTCCCTCTATATCAGCTGTCTCTCCCCGTAAAATTGTGAAGCCAGCCCGCTCAGTAAAAGACAATGCCTGAGTCAGGCCTGCATAGAACTCATGGTTACCTGTTATTGCATATTTTCCATATCTCGGCTTCACTGAATCCAGCAGTTCAGACAGCCCTGCAAGTCTGTTGATCTGTCCGTCAACGAGATCCCCCGTTGATACAAGAATATCAGGCGATGCCTCCTCAACGATTCTCATTATACTTTTTAACCTGCTATCTCTTACGATGAGGCCTATGTGTACATCTGAGATCTGGACGATTCTCAGCTTTCCCGGGTCAGCAGATATCTTTGGTGAGCTGATCGTTATGTGTTCTGTTTGAATGGTGCGGGCCTCAAAATAACCGTAGATGCTTATGATGAGAGCAATACAGAGGGGGATATAAAATGTCATTTTGGCAGAGGGGATGAAGGATTTAGCCTTCATGCCTGCTACGAGGCTGATGAGTACAACCATAATCCTGAAGAGATCAAAAAGAACAGCTGAAGCAATAAAGAGAAAGAGAACACCCATCCATATGTAGGATATATAAGAAAGTATTCGAACAGTAATTTCAAGCCCGGCATTTTCCCCTATACGAATGATAAGGGGCGAAGAGATCATGAGGGCGATGAAGGCAGCCAGAAACAGACTGGATTTTCTGCTTAAGTCAATTGCTGCTCTGCACTTCAGGTAGGCATATACGTGCAGTAACCCATAGAGAAGAAAAAAGGATAATAAGAACAGACTCAAGATTTTCTCCTAAAAGCTTCTAGTAATTTTGAGGATCATAAAACTGACTGGAAGAAAACATAGTATGCTACGTTTGAAAAATATAAATATATAGCTCATACAA
>CP070644.1:90058-98822 GCA_020354155.1 Nitrospiraceae bacterium
GATCAAAAACCTGAATACGGTGATTGCCTGTGTCAGCAATATAAACATCCCCGCCATCTGATATATCAATGCCGAGAGGATATTTGAACTGTCCCTTGCCAGTGCCCTCCTTGCCGAATTCAAACTTCCATCTACCGTTGTGGTCCACCACAACGACCCTGTTATTCACTCCATCAACAATGTAAATGTATCCGTTTTTGCCGATGGCAAGGTCGCTTGGCTGGTCAGCACCCGGCCTGATATCGAACAGGAATTCTGCATTGATACAGTCCAGGCCGAATGCCTCAATCCCGCAAAGCCAGAGCAGGCAAATAGAAGCGATGCCTGCAGCTATGCGTTTTCTAAGCATGATCCATGAGAACGCAGTCACATGCAGGGAGCATGCTACCCCTCTTAGTAACTGAATAACTTCGGTATATAGAATTTCTCATACTTAGTTATCATACCGGCAATATTCAGCTGCTGCAAGTCTACAGTTCTGTTCAGCGAGAAGCCCAGGTCGTTGTAGACAAGAATGCCCTGCTTTGAATGGCAATCCTTACAGTCGTGCCCTTTCGGCTTAATGCTGACATGGAATTTCTTTTTTACATTGTCCCGCTGTTCAGGAGTCAGCTTGTCCCGTACATTCATATAGTCCTGGGCCAGAGGCGCATCCTGAATCTGAAGCGCTGACTCAAGCCTTTCACCATATCGGTAATAGGGAGCTATTTTTGAAAACTGGTCTTCCACTTCAGCCAGATTGCCAGTGTCTGAATCGTAGCTTGTTCCAAAAAACGGTCCCTGCGGATCCTCATTCAGGGGGTTATACCACTTGTAGACGAGATCAACACCCTCTTTCGTCTCTATATGACAGGTTTCACAGACAAAGAACTGTGTGTGCATATTCAAAAGGGCCCTCACTTTTTTGCTTTTGCTGTGAGGGTAGTCAGAATGGCATATGTAACAGACGGGCTGCACATTCTCAGGTAACTTCGGATATTCAACTGTATTATGAAAATGCCTGTGCTTCTCATATGCTTCCTGTTGTCTGACTTCATCTAAAATCGCGGACCGCTGCTTTTCGTCCATCTTTTTCTTCATTGGTATCAGGAGCCCTGGCCCGTGGTGAGAAAAAGTAACCTGATAGGTGACTCCAATAAATACCAGGAGCGTTACGATTTTAAAAATAAACCCGATTATATATACGGATTTTGGATGTTCCAAACGTTTTGGTTTGCCTGCCACTTTCATCCACCCCCTTTAGTTAAACAGAATGTTTTCTTTCTTGTATTAAGTCTTTCATATAGTCTTTTTCTTCCGGGATCTCTTTGAGATTGTTGATGTACTCAAGGAAATGCTCCTCAATCTGGTGCTCCCTTGTGATCTTTCCGGTGATGAAGGTCCATTGAAGAGGAAATCTGCCCGGTACAAGGTGCACATTCGACCAGTGCCAGAATACGACAACGGTAATTGCCATGATCGCTTCATCAGCATGCATGAGCCGTGCGAAATCCTGGGCGAACTCGGGATTCGGCCAGATCATGGCCATTGCTTCAGGAAAGAGCAGCGTTGACCCCGCTGAAATCAGCACAAAACTGCCCCATAAGATTGCCAGGTAATGCAGTTTCTGTTTATACATGAATTTTTCCATTTTTGGACGGTGCGGTTCCTTGCCGAGAAAATATCTGACATCATGTATTACATCCTGCAGATCCTTCATCCTCGGGATCTGGGTTCTTCTGATGTCGAACCTCTTTTTTGCAATACGATGCAGTGATCCTCCGATAATTGTGACCAGATGGTAGACGCTGGCGATCACCATTAATGCTGCAGCAACTCTATGGATCAGTCGCGCGGTATCTGCACCGCCAAAGGCCGATATCATATAGGGGGCCCACCAGAGGTCACCGAAATGCAGTGACAGCCCTGTAGCAGCCAGCACAAGAAAGGTGACAAAGGTCAAAAAATGCTGTATGACGATGTGGATTGAGTATCTGGGCAGATCACCCAGCGGGTCTGACTTAACATACTTGTATATGTCCCTGGGTATCTTGCCAACGCCCTCAACATAGGCATCATCTGCCGGAATTTCCGTAACATTCGATGATTCGGCCAGATTATTAGACATTGATTCCATAATGCCTCCTTAACATTTTTTTAAATGACTTGTTCAGTTTCATGATCTTATTTCCGTTTCGATTTACCGCGCCATGTTGTACCTCTGCGTATCTGCCATTTTATTCCGTCTTTTTTCCTGCCGAACGTTTCGAGCAGCATAAGTCCTACCAGGCCGAAGACGGAGCCGTAAAAGACAAAATGCAGACTGGTATTGGCGACGTAGAGCACAGGTTTTTCTTTGTCTATTTTTGAGTGAACGTCTATTTTTGCAAATTGCTCATTTGCATCTTCGTGGCACTGTTTGCAGGTATTCGCTATTTTATCCTTGTGTACTGTAGCTTTTGGATCATCTTTTTTGTAAATGTCATGTATTGCACTCGTAGCATGACAGCTGACACAGTCAGCTGCTTCCTGTGAGCCCAGCGCCACTGATTTGCCGTGAACTGATTGATTATATGTTGCAACTGCCTCCAGGCTTTCCCTAGAAACATTTAATGATTTCATGGAATCAATATCTTCATGACAGTTTTTAGAACAGAGCTGAACTATTTCCTGAGGTGAACGAGAGGTCTTATGGCGCAGACGATGGGTTATATGCTTGTAGGCCTGGGTAACACCTTTTCTCTCATGACAGTTCAGACAGCGGGTCAGGGTTGTATCAAAGGCCACTCTCTTTTCATCGACCATTGTATAGAGCGGGTTGAGATGACAATATTTGCAATGAGGCTTTGCGTCCCTGACAGCCTGGGAATCATCATCTTTTTTGCCATGAGCACTGTTGTTGTAGACCTCTATTATGTTTTTGTGCGAGAAATTTTCCTTGGAAAAAGGTGGTTTGATATGACATTCATTGGCACAGTTTACTTCTTCAGTTACAGGGTCGTGTGGAAGTTTCTTGATGTAGGAGTGGCAGTCTCTGCATGGTACGTTTCTGTGCGTGGTATTGGCGTAAATATTTTCATCGACACTATAGTTTCTTTTTCGCCCATCTTCATCTATCCTTCCTAATTGTTTGTACTTGTGGCACATGAGGCAGTTTTCCTTGTCAGCTGCCACAGCTGGCGTGCTGGAAATTAAAGCCATTGAAAATAAAGAAAGAATCAACGAGGCTTTTAAGACATAGTTGATATGTTGCAATTCTCCTCCCCCCTTTCTGAATACTTCGGGACTACATTTTATTTTTACAAGACGTAAACTCCGTTCTTCTGACGTTTTCGTGCACCTGACCCTCGTTGCATCAGGATCCGGCTATATTAAGAAAACCAACTGTATTTAAACGGAATATCGGAAAACTCCTATTTAAATAGCATTTATTATCCTGTCTGTCAAGTAGCAGTTATATATAAATAAAAAGAAATTATATATGCGCCGCAGGGCTCAATACTTAAGTATTTATAAAAGGAATGCCGAATTGAGTAGTGTAATGTTTATGAATTCGCTGAAACTTAAAATTATTATTGCTGCTCTGGCTATCATGTCAATTGTTATGACGGCAACAACCTTACGGGATATCAGGGCAACTGAGGAAAAGATGTTCGAGACCCAGAAGGAAAAGGCGGAACTCCTGTCCGAAAGCATAACCCAAGGCATCATGGTATTGATGCTGAAAAATATGCAGCAGGACCTGCAGAGCATGATGGAGGGCCTTGTCAAGGACTCAGAGGAATTGAAAGAAATTCGTATTTTTCTCCCTGACACGGGAACGATCGTTGTCTCTTCAAAGCCGAAAGAGATTGGTACGAAGATTTATCCGAAAGACCTTGAAATGCTGCGATCCAACCTGGGATTGAACGCATTTCTTGTTGAAAAGAGCGGAGAAGAATATGCCTCCAAGTTGACTGAGATAGAGAACCAGCAAGCCTGTCATACCTGCCACAGTCCTGAAAGGAAAATTCTTGGAGTCTTGGACGTAGAAGTCTCACTTTCTGAAGTATACAGTTCAATAGCTGCGCTCAAGAAAGAACATTTCATTGATACTCTTATTGGATTTATTTTTATGGGGGGCGGTTTTTTTCTTGTTATTGGTCTTTTAATTAACAGGCCGATAACGAGCATGGTCAGAACGATCCAGGCAATAGAGAAGGGAGACACAACAGTCCGGATGGAAGAGAACATGCGAAATGAGTTTGGACTTGTTGCACGAAGTTTTAACAGCATGCTTGATTCTCATGAGGCCGCTCAAAAAGAGATTGAGCACTATCATGAAGAACAAATGCAGAGGGCTGCCAAACTTGCGTCACTTGGTGAGATAATATCCGGCATTGCCCACGAGATTAAGAACCCTCTCGCCGGTATAAGCTGTGCAGTGCAGGTATTTCAGGCCGAAATGTCTAAAGATGACAGCAGGAGGGTTGTTACCAGGGAAATATTAAATCATATTAAAAGACTGGACAGCACGGTAAAGGATCTCTTGAATTATGCAAAACCAAAGCCGCCTCGTTTTTTCCCCTGCAAGGTAAGCGACGTTATGGACAAGGCTGTTTTTTTTGTGTACCCCGAGGCCAAGAAACATAATGTTGTGATTGAGACTGACATTCAAAAAGATCTGAATGAAGTCATGATGGATCCGGACCAGATGGAGCAGGTATTTCTCAATCTCATGATTAATGCTGTCCAGGCAATGCCCGAAGGGGGGAAATTCAGTATCGAAGCACAGGAGATGGCTAAAGGGGAGGTACAGGAAAACATTAAAGCTCAGATTGCCAGTGAAGAAGTGCTCAGGATTGAATTTACTGATACCGGCAAGGGGATAGCCAGTGAGCATATGAAAAATATTTTTGATCCTTTTTTTACACGGAAGGCAAAGGGGACCGGTTTGGGTCTTGCAATCAGCCAGAGGATAGTAGAGGAACACGGAGGAGAAATCGTTGTTCATAGTGAGGTTGGCAAGGGAAGTCATTTTATCATTTATCTGCCGGTAGTCACTTTGACGGTAACGGTCTGACAGGAGGAGGAAGGTTTTTGATACAATCGAGAATTCTTGTTATTGACGATGAAGAGCTTATAATCAGGAGCCTGAAACAGCATCTTGAGCAAGAGGGGTACGAAGTGTTAACAGCGGGCGATGGAGAGGAAGGCCTTGAGAAGTTCATGACCGAAAGCCCCGACCTCATCATTCTGGACCTTAATATGCCAGGCATGAGCGGTATGGAAACACTGGAGTCAATGAAAAAGGTGAAAAAGGATGTAACGGTCATAATCATAACTGCCCATGGAGATATAGAAACGGCAGTTTCAGCAATCAAACTGGGAGCCAGTGATTTTGTGGAAAAGCCCTTTGAACTGGACAGGATGTCCATCATGGTCAAAAAATCAATGGAAACTGTTCAGCTGAAAAAAGAAGTTACCTATCTGAGAGAGGAGAAATATTGCACCTACAGCTTCAGCAATGTCATAGGAGAGTCTCCTGGAATGAAAGATGTATTGAAACTGTCCGAGAAAATAGCTGCCAGTGATGCCAATACTATTCTCATCCAGGGAGAAAGCGGCACAGGAAAGAGCCTGCTTGCAAGGACTATCCATTACCACAGTGCGAGGGCCCAGGAACCCTTTGTAGAGGTGACCTGTACGGCCATACCGGAAGCGCTTATCGAGAGTGAACTCTTTGGTCATGAAAAAGGGGCTTTTACTGATGCCAAGAACGCAAAAAAGGGTCTCTTTGAAGTAGCGAATGGCGGCACGATATACCTTGATGAAATAGGCGACATACAGATGTCTACCCAGGCAAAGCTCCTCAGGGCTCTTGAGGAGAGGACCTTTAAGAAAGTCGGCGGCCTCAGAGATATCAGGGTAAACGTGCGAGTCGTGGCAACGACAAATAAAAAAGACCTTGAAGAGGCGGTAACGGCCGGTAATTTCAGGGCAGACCTGTACTACAGATTGAAGGTATTTCCAATTTATATACAGCCGCTGCGTGAGAGAAAAGAAGACATCATGCCCCTTGCAATGCACTATATCACAACCTTTAACAGGGAGTTTAAAAAAAATGTGAAAGGCATATCCCAGGGGGCCAGAAAACATCTCATTGATTATCCCTGGTTTGGTAATGCCCGTGAGTTGAGAAATGTAATAGAACGAGTCTGCATCCTGGAGGATACGGATGTTATTTATCCTGAACATCTTCCCACAGAAATCATTAAACACATTGATATCAAGAGTGACAATAATAATGGATCGATCAACATTCCCTGTGAAGGAATTTCTCTGAAGAATGTTGAAAAGGATCTGATAGCCCAGGCATTGCAAAAATCTGGAGGCAACCAGACAAAGGCTGCAAAACTGCTTGAGATTACTCGAGACACCCTGCGGTACAAAATGCAAAAATACGGATTTCTCTGAGAATAGGTTTTGAAAATGTTTTTTATCAGAGGTGAAAATAAACTTTTTCTTGAAATATCGTTTTGCATATGGTATAAAGTGAGGAAAATTGCCTATGTGGCTTAATCAACATCTGTGGAATTTAACTCATGCTGTTTGTATGGAATGAAGGGTATACGGTGCCAACAATTTGACACACATGGGTGAGATTTATTAATTTTTTAGTTTGCTTTCCACGTTTTCGGGCTAAATCTGCCTTTATTTCCCAAAAAAAATACTGGCATGTGTTTTGCATTCTCATTAAAGAGAAGGATTTGAAAATGATGAAATTAACAATAAAGAACGACGTGAAACCACAAAGGAGGACGATATGAAAAGAACAATACTCATCATGTTTATGGCTATCCTGTCGATGGTGCTGACCTATGGAAATGCGGATGCACAACTGGTGTTGTGTTCCGCCTGTCACACGATGCACGACAGCCAGGATGGCCAAGAATGGCCTGGTGGAGCAGCCGGTCCCCAGCAGAGATTATTAATTGACAGCTGTATTGGCTGTCACACCGGAGCTACCGGAGCGGAGACCGCCGATGGTGCTCCTATTGTAAATCACACAACTCCTCCAACAGATCAGGGTGCTTCCGAGACACTGGCCGGCGGTGACTTTTACTGGGTAAATGATACTACCGGAGCTGGTGATGACACAATGGGTCACAATGTAGTTGGTATCGCTGCGGCTGATGCAAATATTTTGCCAGTGAATACACCCCCTGGCTGGGACCAGGCAGTGACAACGGGTACTACATTTAACGGTCTATCAATGCAGGTAACACAGGGAGTAGGGTGGGATGCAAGCAACCGGCTGACCTGTGCCGGCACCTATGGTTGCCACGGTACGCATCAGTCCCCAGATTTTGGAGGTATTACGGGCTCCCACCATACCAATGTCGGGTCAAGCGATTCAGTGAGTGCTCCAACGACGGTGGCCGGCAGTTACAGGTTTCTGGCGAATATCAAGGGGCTTGAGAATGCAGACTGGAACTTCGCAGAAACAGCAGCATCTCATAATGAGTACTTCGGCGCGAACCTTACGGCGAATAGGGACTCTGTTGCAACAGCAGACTTTGGCAACCGAGATACCATCAGTTACTTGTGCGCCCAGTGCCATGGTACCTTCCATGGCGAAATAGATGATGACGCTGTAGCCGGTGGTCCCTGGGTACGGCATCCTACGGATATTACTCTTCCCGCTTCGGGTGAGTATGCGGACTACAATCCTGATAACGGTAATGTATACAACCTTGATGTCCCCGTTGCACGGCCTGCAGTGCCGGCAGATTGTACAAATTGTGCAACAGTTACGCCAGGGACTGATATCATCATGTGCCTCTCCTGTCACAGGGCGCATGGATCAAATGAACCTGACCTGCTCAGGTTTACCTATGATATGGAAGCCAACGTACCAGGAGACACGGTTGATGACGGATGTTTTGTATGCCACACAGCCAAAAACGGTGACACACCTTAGCAATCTAAGACGTAACTGCTAATCTTTATCAAAGGGGGTCATGCTTATGCATGATCCCCTTTTTTTGCTTTTCTCGCACAATACAACCTGTAAGAACAAGCTGAATCAGAGAATACTTTTTGCCCTTATGATTATTTATTTGAATTTAAGAAGGGCTTACTGCTATTATGTAAAAAATTTTCCTTATTTCACCTACATACGTAAGAAGGTAGTGGATAGAGAATGACAACGCAAACAAGTGTACAGAGTCGCAGGTCCTCAGTCACATCAGCATTATTCACTCCTGTTGCCCTGTTTATTTTTTTTGGAGCTCTTTCAGCTGATCTCAGTGCGCAGCAGCTCGGCACGGTCATAACCTACCAGCAGAGCATAACCTCTGATGAGGATGACGGAAGGCTCTTTCCTCCAACCTACGTTTATGAAGACCCTTTGAAAGAGGAGATCTATGTTGTTGATACCAAACAGCGCATTCTGGCATTCACATCCGATCTCTTCCCTCTCTACACCTTAAACAGAAAGAATTTAATTTATGCTCCCCTGGGACTTACAATCGGTTCTGACGGCAGTTTATATGTAGCGCAGGCAGCGTCAAAAGAAAATCCCCGCAACAGAATTACGGTACTTGACCCATGTCTGCAGCATGACCGCGAGATTTATCTGGAAGGCATGAATGACGCTGCGTCCTTTAAGCCCTACCGTCTGGCCGCTGACAGGAAGGGCAATCTGTATGTGACATCTGAGCATTTCCCGGGAGTGTTAGTCTTAGACAGCAATGACCGTATCATTGACATCATGTCTCCCGAAGAAAATGGGCATAAGGCA
>CP070644.1:98922-102776 GCA_020354155.1 Nitrospiraceae bacterium
CCTAGCGCTTTATATGCTTTAAGCCTTCTTTTGTACATTTTCAAAAGGACGGAAATATTTTCATCAACATAATCATAAATCCTTACTTCTGTCTTTCCCTGATACGAACGATGCAGCCTGCCTGCGTATTGAACCATCTTCCCTTTGAATGAAAACGGCATGGCAAGGAAAAGCGTATCAAGCCTGGGATCATCAAATCCTTCTCCTATATATTGACCGGTAGCAAGTATCAGCCGTTCTTCGGTATCTGGTATTGCTTCAAGCTTGGAAAGCATCTCTTTTCTTGTGCCTGCTCTCATCCCTCCATGGAGTACGATTATATGCTTTACGAATGCTTCAAGTTTCCGATTCAGTATTTCAAGATGCTCTTTTCTCTCTGTAAGGACAATAGGAGACCGCTTATCTTCAAGCGAATTCATGATATCATCAAATATCATATGGTTACGTTTTTCATCTGTTATCAATGGCTGCCACAGACTTTGAATGTTATCTTCATCAGACCATGGGTATACAAAACTCGTAATTCTTGGCATCAACCGGTATTTCAACAATGAATCAGTAATGTCATTGCTTGATGTCACTTTATGACGGATTGGTCCGCACTGCATGGTAATGATCGGCTGATGGCCATCACGTCTGTAAGGAGTAGCTGTCAAGCCGATAATATATCTTGCATTTGCCTCCATCATGACGCGTTCAAATGAATAAGCTGAGACATGATGACATTCATCGACAATAATCTGCCCATAGTTTCTGATCACGGGGTCTACATGCTCCTTCTTATCCAGGCTTTGAATCATTGCGACGTCAATTAAGTTGGTTGCTTTTTTCTTACCCCCGCCGATCTGACCAATTGTTTTGATAGGAATATTAAGAAAAGCGGCAATCTGTGCACGCCATTGCTCAAGCAGCGGTTTACGGTGAACCAGCACAAGGGTATTCACTCCTCTTTCTGCAATTATTTTGATTCCAATTACTGTCTTTCCAATTCCGGGTGGTGCAACGAATGTTCCCGTCTCATGTTTAAGCAATTCTCTGCACGCATTCTGCTGTGTTTTAGTAAGATCGCCGGTGAATTCTAACTGAACCTCTTTGCCATTAACACGCTTATCCTGAATATTGAACTGTATCTGATTGACAGAACAGAGTTGAGAAAGATCTTCCGAGCAGCCACGCGGGATTGTGATGTAACTCTGAAGTTCCTCTGAACAACAGACAACCCTTGGCGTTAATGCCGTTGAAAGTCTCATTCTTTGCTTCTTGTAAAATTCTGGATTTTGAAAGGCTGCCAGTCTTTTGATTTTGTTAAGCAGTGGTGATGGCAGGCCGTCTTTCTTGATGTATATCCGGTTCGCGAGGACGGCATCAATTGTCGAAGGAATTTTACAGGAGAGTATTCCAATTGTTGGACTGCCTGACGAAGATCTCTCCCAAGGTCTCGCTTCCTCATCTGTCTGACTTATGCTTATGTCCATAATGTCTTTTTCTCTGGTGACTTGTTCCAGAAAGGTTCGAACATCATTGAGTGATAGTTTTTTTATTCCAGACATGTAAGCCCATTGGTCAGGATGAGGAATAAGATTGTCATCAAGAAAAATACTGTTGCGTTTCTCCATAGGAGCTTTCTGCAGAGGTAGAGCGATAAGGTTGCCAAATCCTCCCCTGGGCAGAGTATCCTGATTAGGAAACAGACGATCATAGCTTTTCATCTCAAGCTCGTGTCTTTGAGACATTGTCTCAGTTAATAGGTAACTTCCAAGCTGTCTTGCAAGATAAGCGCTGATCGGTTCGGTGAAGAATATCCAGACGTGCCCTCCATTTCCTGATCGAGATCTTTCAAGAGAGGCAGGGATATTATTTTTTCGACAGATCATCAGAAAGGCCTTAGCATCTTCCTGCCAGTTTTGCTTGTCAAAATCAACAGCAAGAAAATAGCAGGTCTCATCTTCAAGCATAGGATAAGCACCGACGGTAATATAACCTTCAAGATGTTTTCTTATGACGTCGTCATCCAGAGGTAACAATTTCCTATTGTCACATTGCCCGCATTTCACAGACGGTTTCTGACAGATTCCGCTCAGCCACTCGTTTTCACAAACAGGGCTGTATCCGATAGCGCCTGTTTTCTTGCTGGTCCATTGCCTTGGATAAACATCCTCTCTGCCACGGAATAGGCTTCGGAATAAAGTGATCTTCTTGTCTGGTGAAAATTGAATAGTTGTAACGGCTGATGAGGAGACAGGACCGCTTTCAATATCAGATAGTGTGATTTGTAATTTATTTAATTCATTAACGAGACTCTCACGTTCAATATCTATCTCGGTCAAACGCTTTCTGATAGATGAAATGGCATTGATTATGTCTTCTCTCTTATTAAATGGCATGATATGTTAAGGTCAAAATGGTCTTAATATATTACAGTCAAGTATTAATTTCCGTAAATTGTCCGGTGGACTCTGGAGTATTCGCATATTATCAAAATACTTGCTTTCAATAAATTATTATAGTATACTCGAAATTATCATATTATAATTTCGAGAGGTATATTGCTTTGGATGAGACGCTTTTCTATAATTACAATTCATGGAGAGGCGGGGCATTTGCTCTGTCCGGGGACATTATAGAGCGTGATATCCATGCGCGGGCAAGAAAGTTCATCAGGGAAAAAGAGATACTTTCACTCCTTGGATTAAGGCAGACCGGGAAAAGTACCCTTGCATTCCAGCTTATTCATGACCTGCTTGAAGTAGATGGTGTCAGGCCTGAGAGAATTTTCTATTTTACCATTGATGATCTTTCGCTCAGGCAGGAGTTGTCCGCATCTTTTGACAGCTTTCTGAAGATAGTCGAACGGTTTCTCGGTGAAGAGCTGCAAAGGCAGAAAACACGTATATATATCTTTATCGATGAAGTTCAGAAACTTCCCGGTTTTATTGAATACATCAAGTCTTTGTACGACCTGAAATTTCCAGTTAAATGGATACTCACCGGATCGTCTTCTCTTGAATTGAAAGTTCAGATCAAAGAAAGCCTTGCCGGAAGGGTCCTGTCCCTGTCCGTTCTTCCTTTCTCAGAGGCTGAAATATTCAAGGGTCATGGCTTTAGTCCTCCGGACAAGCAAAATATATGGAGATTTATATTTGGAGAAACAACTCCTGACATGAAAGCGTTAAAGAAATATCAGGCCGCAATAATGCCCTACAGACAAAGGATCAGTAAGCTTTTTGAAGAATACATGGTCTTTGGAGGATTGCCGGCGGTTGCTCTCAGTAAAGATGCCGAACGAAAACAAATACTTCTTAAGAATTACAGGGATACGTATCTTGAACAGGATATCAGAAATCTCGTAAAGGAAGACAAGCTTTGGGTTTATCAAAAGGTTATGGAACTGCTGGCATCAAGGATCGGAGATCTTCTCAACTATTCAAATATCGCATCTGACCTTGAAGTGACTGTAGATACCATTAAGAGATATTCCATGCTGCTTGAAAAAACATTTATCATTAAGAACCTGACCACATATTCAAGAAATATAAGGAGTGAGATACTCAAAACCCCGAAGGTTTATTTTACAGACCTTGGTATGAGAAACAGCCTACTTGGATTAAACAGCATCTCTCAGATAGAGAAACTCGGTCAATATGGCATTATTTTAGAAAATGCTATCGTACAGAAATTAAATACGATTGCTCCTTTCATGGAACATGAGGCAAGACTTCACTACTGGAGGACTAAAGCAAAAGAAGAGGTCGATATCATTGTATACACACCGGAAAAACTCCTGCCAATAGAAATAAAAAGTGATAAAAAAATACAGACAAAGCACTTGAAAGGAATCAGGAAATTTTTTGCAA
>CP070644.1:102876-106217 GCA_020354155.1 Nitrospiraceae bacterium
AATGCCAAAAGTATGGTTTCTATTGAAGGGAATGTTGAAATGATCGAGCATGCTACCCCGATCTGGGGTCCTATCAAGGGACAGTCCTACGCGATTCATTTACTCGTCAGAACAGACAGGGGATTAAAGGCCGTGCATATTGGACCGGGATGGTATTTCGACAGACAGAAAATCAGTTATGCGCAGAATGATCATATCAAGGTAACCGGATCTGCTGTGGTTTTTGAGGGTGATGACCTCATCATCGCCAAGGAGATCACGCGAGATAATGAAGTGCTGAAAATACGGGATGACACTGGATGTCCTATGTGGGCACGCCCGGATTATCAATAGATCTTTTCTGACGGAGTGCTGGAATCATATGATCTGAGGGGCTTGATCTGGTCAGTACGCAATGTGCTCCAAGTGATCTGCAACGGTAGTGAATTTATCGTGTAGCAAGTTCGCATCATATCCCGGCAACCTGCCTTATTTCGAAAAAACCTTTGGTCATAAGCTCATATATCGGTAAACAGGTCATTATTGACTATTTTATATACGAAAAGTTACGTTAGTAGCCACCATCTATGATTGATTAATATATACCTTTGTAGAATTACAAGTGGTAAAAAAAAACGGAGCAAACATGAGCCCTCTACATAAAAAGATTACAATACAGCTTGATAAACCCTGCTACAGGGGATCTGTGCAGAAACTGTACGAAGTTCCCGAAGATCCGGATATCCTCATCAGCGAGACAACGGCGGGCGGCTCAGTATTTGATGTAGGCACCATCTTCAATATTGAAGGAAGTGATGTAGGCAGGGCAGGATTCAGGCATCTCGTTTTTCAGGAGCTTCAGAAACCCGAATCATGGCGGGCCCTGTCAGAACAGCTAGCAGAGGAGAATATACTGCAGCAGGATGAGTCTGGCCTGATCGGCAGCGTGCTTGCAGAGTTCTGCAAAGGGGGTGCACCCACCCACCACCTGGGGATGGTGGACCGTGAAACGGGAGAAGTCTATGCAGAGGGATACCCTCCAGAGCTCAGCAATCTTACTCTGATCAAAAAATATGAAGTGTCAAAACCGGAACTGATCAAAGTCCTGGGTTGGCATTTTTACGATTACGAAAAATATCATCACAAGGACGAAAATGTCATCCCCCTTGAATATATTGTCAGGCTTGGGGTTACCAGCGGTTCATCGATTCTGAAAAAATACAGAAAGCTCAGCGAAGCAAATAAAAAATCTTATTTAGAGGAACTCGGGGTCAGCAGCCTGCGACCCTGGTATCGGCTAGAACACCCAATTGTCGATCTTACAACCAAGTATGAGCCTGCAGACAGAAATATCAGCCGTCAGGAGGCCGCTCTTATTTCCGGAGTCGATGGTGAAACCTTTGCACGGTCGCTCGTCATGGCAACGCTCGGTGCCTTACTCCTTCAAAAAATTTTCGCAAAGATGGGGTTATTTTTATGGGACCTGAAATGGGAGATAGCCCGTGAGGACCTGAAATGGGAAATCGCCAAAGGCAGTAAGAAGAAGGGGGGCTCTGCAGGCAGGAGCAATCTCGTCTTCGTTGACACCATTGACACAGATTCGGTCCGGGTAACAATGAATGTCACCCGTGTTGGCAGGTCGTACTTTGTACATTTCAATAAGCAGGCAATGCGAGACTACTACAGCATTATGCACAATCGCTGGTACCGTGCTGTCAATGAAGCAAAGAAAATTGCATCACTTTCAGGCAAGCCCTTTACGGAAGTGCTCGCTGAGGGGCAGGACAGCAATACATATCCTCAAAACCCGCTCGTGGATGAAAAATTTCTCGATATACAGAAGCAGAAATTCAACATGATACTGGATTTTATCAGGAACCAGGACAAAGATTTAAAAAAAGAAGCAGAGTCAATCGCAAGAGCCGAAATAGACTATTATGAGTCGGTAAGAAAGATAGATGAATACGTGGCTTTAAATGCAGTGTGAAATTAAGGTATCATAGATATCACATAAGGCTATTGGCAAAGGGGTGATTAACCAGTCGTGGAAATAAAAGTACATGGAAACAATGTAGAGAAAGCACTCAAAGACCTGAAGGGCAGACTTGCAAAAGAAGGTTTTTTCAGGGAATTGAAAAACAGAAGGTTTTATGACAAGCCTTCTGTCAAAGAGAAAAAGAAGCGCATTGAAGCAATCAAGAAAAAGGCAAAGGCAGCAAGATTCAAGAAAAATACCGGTTTCAGAGGAAGAGCAAAGTAAGAATCGGCTTCTGAGAAGCATTCGGATTTTTTCTTTTTATTTAATATCTTCCTGACGATTACCCCTTACTGGTGCATGATCCTCATAAGGGGAACGTGAGATGTGCGGCCTGAAAGAGCTCATCCTGAAAACGTCCGCACACTCCAATCACGGCGCATTCGATACCTTCTTGATTTTTAGATTTTCTATCCCTAACCCGGGGGCACCACGTGGTGTATCCGGGCCTGCTATGGTGCGTAACAGAATAATGGAACAATACTGAGAGGGGAGGCACGACTGCTCCAGAGTCAGGACTGGCTCTGTTTTTTTATAGGTATCACCAGTTCTAAGGAAGGGTCATCAGTTTAATAAAATAAAACTTCCTTATCCTCTGATTTTCTTCAGGATTGCCTCACCGCTCATGAATCCCCACCGTTCATCACTGACAACACGCTGATAGAAATCACATTTGAGGCAATTAAGCATTTTCAGTGCATAGGTACCCTGCACCTCTCCCTTACATAATGTCCCTGCGATTGCCCAGCATGCACGGCCACCGTTTTTACCACTGTGAATACCATCTGCCCGCTGTTCTGTTGTGGCAGGACATACCCCCAGTTCATCAACTTTGGCACCGCCAGTTTCTCTACCACATTTTTTAAACTCCCAACAATTAAGATGCATTTTGGACCTTTCCTTTCAGTATTACCCTGATACGTGTAACTGATTTATCGGCAATGGCAGGCAAAAACATTAGCACCACAACAATACTGGCCTTAATGATTTCTTAATAAATATGGCCGGTTAAAGGTGCGGAATCCTACCCCTTATTATCAACAGAAGCGATCATTGCTTCTCCAAGGCCTGTGAGACTCTTTGCAGTAATTGTCAGATATAGTTCCCATGGATCGAAGACAGCCTTTGTTGATCGCTGTATCCAGGCAGCAAGTATACCGGCAGATATTGCCCCTGCAACATCAATGGTTTCACCGATAAACTTTCTCCACTTCTACACCCTTTTTCAAAGGGGGAATCTGATATCCATAACCACTTATTTAAATACCCTTTTGAAAATGTAATTGATATTTTGTGTGTAGAAGGTCATATCAAAGAGCTGGTTCAG
>CP070644.1:106317-111088 GCA_020354155.1 Nitrospiraceae bacterium
AAGTACTTGCCATTGAAGTCATGGGCGACCTGAGGTGCTCTAATGCAGTTCCTGCACTGATAACCCTCCTGAACAGCAATTTCAGAGATGTACGGCGGTCAAGCATGGAATCATTGGGTAAGCTTGAAAGCAAAGAAGCAGCAGGATGCTTCATCGAGGCAATAGGCGATCATGACAGTCATGTGAGAAAAACTGCTGTATCTGCACTTGGGAAAATAGGTGACAGCACTTCCTTCGAACCCCTTGTTCATATGCTAAAACAGGAAGAATACACTGATATTATTGACGAGTTTGTTAAAGCTCTTATTACTATCGATGCTACATTATTTCTATCCAGAATCAATGAGTTTAACAGCACAGTGCATGAAATAACCGCACGCTATATATCAGACCTGGACCTGGAGTTCCCATGCTGAGTATTCCTCTCACAGACTCAACCTTCAGAGACCTTCGAGACTATATCTACGAAAAATGTGGGATTTATATATCAGACACAAAAAAATATCTGATAGAAAACAGATTATCAAGAATATTACAGGAAAAGAACCTGAATAGTTTTGAGAAGTATCTTGAATTAATTAAATTTCATAGTAATGGCAAGGAGATGAACAGGCTCTTTGATGCTATAACAACAAATGAAACCTATTTTTTCAGGGAGCCTGAACAATTGGATGTGCTGGTTAATGAGGTTCTTCCAGCAGTTTCATCCCAAAAAAGAAATATAAAAATCTGGTCAGCGGCATGTTCATCAGGGGAAGAGCCCTTTACAATTTCAATCATGCTGAAAAACAAGTTTCTGAACAATAGTCAGTTTGAGATAATCGGCTCTGATTTAAGCGAGTCAGTGCTCCATTCTGCAAAGCAGGCTGTATATAACTCATATTCAGTCAGAAATGTAGATGCGTCATATCTTGGCAAATACTTTGCAGCTCAGGACAAATCCTACATATTAAAAGATGAGATTAAACGCACTGTCCAATTTACGAAAGTAAATCTTATCGATGAAAGTACGTTAAGGCTCATTCGGAACGTGGATATTATACTGTGCCGGAATGTATTGATTTACTTTGATACGAAAGCCAAACAAAAGGTTATATCAAACCTATACAATGCCTTGAATCCCGGTGGATATCTTATAATCGGCTCATCTGAAAGCCTGCATAGCGTAACAAGAGCATTCAGGCCTTCCACCATTAACAAAGTCGTCTTATATCAGAAACTATAACCATGATAGAGTTTGATTTAAAAAATGCCGGTAAATATCCGATAGGTATACATAATGGAGTGCAACCATGAAAATTATGATTGTAGATGACTGCAGAACCACAAGGAAACTGCTCGGTCATTACCTCAAAACACGGGGATACTCCGTGGTATACGCTGAAAACGGTCTCGATGCCCTGGAGAAAATTGGTCTTGAAGAAGTGAATCTTGTTATGACTGACTTGAACATGCCCTATATGGACGGAATGGAGCTTATAAAGACTCTGCAGACAGATCCCGTTCTTTCTGAAATTCCAGTATTAATGGTCACTACCGAGAACGATGATGAAGAGAGAGACAGGGCTCTCGGCTATGGTGCAAGCGGTTATGTTGTAAAACCTGTCATGGGTGATGAACTTGCTAATAACATAAAATCCATTTTACAGAATACATCAAATGAAGGAGGGGTTTCAAATGTATGATTTGAAAATGAAGGTGCTTGTTGTCGATGATTTTTCAACTATGAGAAGAATTGTCAAAAATCTTTTGAAACAGATCGGATTCACCAACATTGATGAATCAGAAGATGGAGAAGATGCCTATGCAAAGTTAAAGGACGGCGGCTTTGGTTTTGTTGTCAGCGACTGGAATATGCCGAACCTTGACGGTCTTGGTCTTCTGAAAAAAGTCCGTGAGGATGCAGAACTCAAGGAATTACCCATTCTTATGGTAACTGCTGAAGCTGAGAAAGAAAAAGTTATTACTGCCATACAGGCTGGTGTTAACAATTATGTAGTTAAGCCCTTCACTGGTGAGCTTCTCAAGGAAAAGATCGATAAAATTTTTGATAAAGTGAATGCGGGAGGATAAATCCAGAGCGTTGCTTTTTTAGGAGCCGAGTCATGACTGATGAAATGGAAGAAATTATAAACGAATTTATTACTGAGGCCGAAGAATCGCTCGAAAGAATAGAGCCGCTCTTTGTCGAACTGGAACAGAAAGGGGAAGACAAAGAGCTCCTGAACGATATTTTCAGGTCCATGCATACGATTAAGGGAGCTGCCGGGTTCCTTGGTTTTCAACCAATTGTTGACGTAGCCCATTCATCAGAAAACATCATGAAAAAACTCCGTGATGGCGAGTTAGCTGCATCAAAACCGTTAATGGATGTCATTCTGGAATCAGTAGATATGCTGAGAGCTCTTCTTGATCACCTCAAGGAAAAAGACGATATCGAAGAGGATGTCGCTCCCCTGGTTCAAAAGCTTACAGATGCCTTAAGCGCCGCAACTACTGAAGATGCAACTTTGCCATCTGATAACAATGACGCTGTTTCTCCTGATGAAAGCGTGGACGAGGTTTTCGATGTTCTCCCGGAACCATCTGAAGAATCGATTGAGATAGTTAAACCAGTTCAGGAAAGCAGTGCTGCCGGAATACCAGAACCTGCAGCACTGGAGGAATGCGCTCCTGTCCAGACTAAAAAAGACAGTCCTCCAAAAGTAAAGGAGGGAGCTCAGAACCTGCGGGTGGAAGTGTCAAGAATTGACAAAGTCATGGACCTCGCAGGTGAAGTGGTCCTGGTAAGAAACAGGCTTTTAAACATATCTAACTATTTTGAGCAGCAATATAATAACGATGAACAGGCGGAAATACTGGCTGAGACAGTATCCTTTCTTGACCGTGTAACATCTGATATGCAGCTTGCGGTCATGAGGATGAGAATGCAGCCGATCAAAAAAGTCTTAAGTAAATTTCCGAGGCTGGTAAGGGACATGTCGGCTTCAGTAAATAAAGATGTTGATTTAGTCATATCCGGCGAGGGCACTGAAGTTGACAAGACAGTCATAGAACATATCGGCGATCCCCTGACGCATATATTAAGGAATTCCATTGACCACGGGCTTGAACCTACCGAAGACAGGATAGCAAAAGGCAAGCCTGCCAAGGGCCGTGTTGAAATCAACATCTACCAAAAGGGGAACCAGGTTGTCATTGAAATACTCGATGACGGCAAAGGCATGGATGTTGAGAAGTTGAAACAAAAGGCAGTTGAGAAAGGCCTGATAACCGCTGAAGAAGCCCATAAAATGACTGATGAAACTGCAACGGACATCATTTTCATGCCGGGTTTCTCAACAAAGAAACAGGCCACTGAGTTGAGCGGTCGTGGAGTGGGAATGGACGTTGTTAAGACTAACGTATCGCTACTGAATGGTTACGTAGAGGTGTCCACCAGGAAAGACGTTGGAACGACCTTTAAGCTGTGCATACCTTTGACGCTTGCCATTATTCAGACCCTGATGGTTGAAGTCTCCGGTACAAAATATGCAATTCCGCTTACACCTATCGAAGAGACACTCATGGTCTCAAAGGATGATATTGATAATGTGACGGGGCAGAATGTCATCGTAATTCGTGACAGGGTCTGTCCCCTTTTCGAGCTCACCAATCTGCTCGGTATTGATTCGAATGGTAACGGAAACGGCAACGGAGATAATGATAGTGAAAAGAAATATATCATCGTCATTTCCATGGGAGATAAGAGATTCTGCATTGCTGTTGACAGACTTGTGGGACAGGAAGAAGTTGTCATTAAGACTCTTAGCGGACTGGACAGTTCCAATTCTCACGTGCTGGGAGCAACAATAACAGGCGACGGCAAGGTGGTTTTTATACTCGATGTGAGCAGTATATCAAGAAAAATGATTGGCATAGCGAAAGGGCAGTAATAAGTGATTAATTCATATAGTTTCAGGAGGGTCACGTGCAACAATATATAGGCTTTGATGTAGATTCCAGTGAATACATGATCCCTATTCTCAAGGTCAGGGAAATCATTACAATGCCGTCCATAACCGTCCTTCCCCAGCTTCCTCTCTACATACGGGGAGTTACGAACCTTCGGGGGACCGTTATTCCCATTGTTAACCTCAAAAAGCTTTTAAAGTCAGAAACTGCTACGGGAGAAGGCGATACTGTCATCGTCATTACAACGGGCAAAATCACCTATGGAATTATCGTAGACGGAATTAATGGTGTTGTAAATATTGATGCCGATAAAATAGAACATCCGGAAAATTTGATATCCAATAATACCGATCAGATTGATGGTGTAGCAAAGTTCGATAACCGTCTGATTATCCTGCTCGACACAAATAAAATATTCCCCGTGAGTGAACTCTCCCTCCTTGAGGAAGCAATAGTCAACGTTCATGAGGCGGGTGACGGCTTGAATCTGGAAGTCATGAGAGAAGTAGAAACCATCGGTGGAACCGTTACAATTAAAGAATTACGAGATGCCAAGGATTTTATCGATGAGAAATATGAACTGGGTGAAGGAAAAAACGTTATCTTTGACAAGATGCTCAAGTTCATGGATGCTTTAGCGAACAATAATTATGATGAAGTAGAAAAAATCGTAGGAGAGCTTTCAGCTGACAGCGACAACGATCTCTTTAATGAAGTAGGCAAGATAACCCGTAAGCTCCACGATTCCCTTGAAGAGTTCAAATCATCCATTGACAGCGGGCTCGACAAAATCACGAAAGATAATGTCCCGAATGCA
>CP070644.1:111188-122329 GCA_020354155.1 Nitrospiraceae bacterium
ACGACAATATCATCACGGTACTTGCCAATTACCTTCATAAATGCAGCGGGGTTGGACTTGATGTTTTTTTGCTTGATTATCCGTGCCTCCTGATCAATAATACAGACGTATAAACTTTTGGCGTGGATATCGACTCCACAGTAATACTTGTGGAGCTTGCTGTAGAATCTCATAACGACCTCCTTTACAATAGATTTTGGTGATCTAACATGATACTGCTTTGCAGTATCATGAGGAGGTCTTTATTAGTATCATGATGAAAGCGTTGTTTTTCCTCTCCCATCAAATCTGACGATAATCACATTGTATCGTTACCCTGCTAACCACAAACAGTTCTGCAGATAAATAATATCAACCATCATGTCTGTCCTGTTCCTCAGCTGACAATATAAGAGAGAAATCATCAGGCTGAGCGGATTTGGCTGGTTTTTCCTCAAAGTTATTTGCTTATCCGCATTATCGTTGAAGTGGGATCGCTCTAAATCTTGCAGATTTGGGAGTTATCCATCGAGTTAAGTCAATAGAGATTCTAGAGATTGTGTGGTAACTTTCAAGAAATAATCAAGGTTATCCGATAAATATTCTAAAACATTTATAGGAGGATGATCATGGTCATTTTGTCATTAAGAATGCTTATGATTTTATCAACAACCTTGATAGTATTGACAACAATAGCAAATGGAGGAACTTACCGAGAAGTGGACGACCAAGAAGTTAAGAATTTAGTTCAAGAAGGCATTGATCTCATTCAGGATAAAGGTGATCTGGCATTTTCAATCATCAGTAAAAGAAACGGCAGATTTAACAGGGATAATCTTCTGCTGTACGTTTATGATGATGAAGTTACATTATGTGCACATCCTACTGTGAAAAGTCGTATTGGGAGCAACTTAAAAGGCACTAAAGATGTTGAAGGGAATATGTTCAGGGATGAAATCGTGGAAAAGGGACTAAGAGGAGGCGGGTGGTCAACATATGTATATAAAGACCACGTTGGACATGGATTGCACTTCAAACGGGTGTATTCAGACTCTTTGGATCATAACGGAAAAAAATATATAGTGGCAGCTGAAACATTGGTTCATGAAAAAACAGATATCTTTTTAAGTGAGCAAGAAAAGCACAGTGACAAAGATATCAGTGACGATAAGCATCATCATTAAGGGCTTATACTTTCTCAGTATTGATCATTATTGAAGCAAATCTGAAGATAAATCATATCAAGCTGCAGTTCCGCCCTGACCCCGCATCTGACGATAAACCATAGAAATCTTGATTTTGATTGAAAGTTGGCTGATTTCAGCTAAAATCTTACTGATACATCCGCAATATCGTTGAAGTGGGGTCAGTCTGGATTCTGCATATGATCCAATTTAATCAGTAAAGTTCAGAACTTATGAATTCTTCAAATTGGTTAACGTTATTATACAGTTGTTGCCAATAGAGTAAATGGAGACCATTTTCATATATTCTTCAACTTTTCGTAGCATCATAAATTTGTGAGATAATTTACAGTACGGAGGCAACTATGATTAAGATTACAATTTCAATTATGATGGTGCTTTTAATGGGCAACTTGACCTGGGGGCAGGAACCTATAGAACACCCCCCTGAGCAATATGATCGCAAGGATTTTACTGAAGACGCTCGCATTAGCAGGGGTGGACAGCTTTACGACAACTGGTGGAAAACTAAGCTCCATATTGACAAGCCTTCAGAGGACCATCCCCTCTGGAAACTTCAGAGTACGAATAAGAGAAGCGGGTATTCAACATGGCGGTGCAAGGAGTGTCATGGTTGGGACTACCGTGGCAAAAACGGTGCTTACAGCAAAGGCTCTCATTTTACCGGTTTTGAAGGAGTGTATGAGGCTTCACAAAAAATGTCCATTAGAGAGCTTGAAGGCACACTTAAAGGTTCAACAAACAACGATCATGACTTCAGATCATACATAAGCGAAGAAGATATATCAGACCTTGCCCTGTTTTTAAAAAAAGGTACGGCTGATTTGACGGTGATGCTGAACTCGGAAGGCGTTTATGAAGAAGGGCTGATTTTTTATAGAACTAACTGCATGACAGAATGTCACGGACCCGATGGCACATCTCTGAATTTTGGCAATGAAGAAAAGCCTCAGTTTATAGGAACGATAGCCAACAAGAATCCCTGGGAGTTTATACACAAAGCATGGGCGGGCCAACCCGGAAGTAGGATGTCATCAGGCATAATAAATAAATGGACAGACAACGATATGAGGAACCTGTTGAAATACTCGCAGAGTCTCCCCGATAAAGTTCCCGAGATGGGGTGGTTGGATCGAACAAAAGAATTTTTTGGTATGGGCAAAAAAAAGGCAAGTTACAATCCGAATGAATATAGAGGATTTGGACCTAAATTTGCTGAGTACAATTAGTAGATTTTATTCATAATTCATACCAATCGCTAAGAGATTCATTCGTCAGCGTAACTGATAAATCATATCAAGCTGTAATCCTCCCCTCTACACCCTCTGACAATATACGTGAGAAATCGTGATATGGGCTGATTTCCACTAATATCCTGAAGAGTTATTCGCATTATCAATGAAACAGGACTGGTCTGTAGTCTGAAGATATTATTCGTTAATGTCAAAATTTATCTTGCCCAATATACTCCATATTAGATATTATGTCTGCAGTATTATTGCTAATACAAGCAGTCATTAATAATGAATAAAATGACTGCAACTTTATATCTGTTATAAGTACACAAGATAATGGAATAGGTGGTTCAGGATAAGTAATAAGGGAGGAGATATATAATGGACAAACCAATTCGAATCATGCCATGCCTGGACATGCAGAACGGGCGCGTTGTTAAGGGTGTTCACTTCATAGACATTCGAGACGCTGGTGATCCGGTTGAATGCGCTCGAGCGTATTGTGATAATGGTGCGGATGAACTAGCGTTGCTGGATATTACAGCCACAGTGGAAGGAAGGGGTACTCTGCTTGACGTCGTCAAACGTGTTGCAGAGGTCACGACAGTTCCATTTACTGTTGGCGGTGGGATTTCTGATGTAAAATCGGCTGAACAGGTGCTTAATGCTGGCGCTAACAAGGTGTCCACGAGCAGTGCAGCCTTTCGGAAGCCTGATCTGATCGAAGAAATAGTCAAAGCCTTCGGCACAGAGAAGGTGACGGTGGCTATCGATGTGGATCAGAATAAGGCTATGCCATCAGGCTATGAAGTCTATATCGACGGGGGACGGACAGCGACCGGTGCGGACGCGATCGAATGGGCAAGGCGTGTTGACGGATACGGTATTCCGGTTATTCTACCTACCAGCAAAGCAGGCGACGGTGCGCAGACTGGTTATGATCTCCCTGTGATCAGGGCCATGAAGGAAGCTGTCTCTGCTGACGTGGTGGCCTCCGGTGGCGCAGGAAAATTGGAGCATTTCTATCAGGCTGTACAAGCGGTCGATACAGTCTTGCATGAATCTTCCGTGTTCAATTTTGGCCTTATTGGAATTGGTGAGTTGAAGGACTACCTCCAGGCTCAAAGTGTAACTATTCTCTGAAGCTTGCCATTGGGTGGGGTCGTGTCTGCTCATTTTATGGGTGACACTACTACATTAAATTGATTGCGTATGAACTCGAATATTTTATAAAGCAAAAAAAAAACAAGGTTATCACTTATAAGGCCTCCGGTTGTCAAGGGCAATAAATAGCCGTTAACAGTCATTCCCGCGAAAGCGGGAATCCAGTCTTTTTAAATAAACGATACAAAAACATCCTCTGGCTTCGTTTCAAATTAACTGGTGACAGAACATGTCTGCACCAAACACTTATAGAGGCTCATTAGGTCCGATGTATCGGACCGACAGTCCCAATGCTCCGGGACGACCTAGAAAATAATTCGTGCCCTTATGCCGTCCTAGTCAAAAGTATGGATGATAGATATTTCCTATCTCCAGTTAGTTTCAGGATCGGGTAAGGGGCAGAACATGTATGTACCGCTGTATGTAGTTTTGAGACTGGGCGTCCAATCAAGCGCAAATGGATGCAGGGCTTCTGATCCATGATGCTCCATAATACGGTCAATGCCGTAGACGAATAGTTCTCAGAAGCATTCATCAGTTAGGTTCTGCCCTATAGCGCCCCAGTTAGACACTAGGCTCGCCCGGTCTGTACTATTTGTTTATTGAGAAATCTCTCTGTATTGAACACCTCTTTTCTTTTCAGCATGTAATACACGGCCCTGCCGATTTTATGGGCAAGAATGGTTAATGCCTTTGCCTTGCCGTGTTTCTTTTGTAGTCTCAGCTTATAGGTATTTACATCTCTGCATTCCCTGAGCATTATTACTGCCGCCTCGGAAAACGCCCATTTCAGATGGGCATTGCCGATCTTGGCACCGCTCGTGCCGTAGCGCTTTCCTGCTGATTCCTTCGCACATTTCACCAGTCTGCTGTATGAGACAAAATCCTGCACCCGGGGAAACCTGCGGATATCATGTATTTCATACAGAATGATAAGAGCAAGGGTCTGCCCTATTCCTGGGACTGACTGAAGTCTCACAAAGGAATCCATGTCATGTATTTTTGCCTTCTTGCAGAGATAGTATTCCAGCTTTTTGATTAAATAACTATATTGATCAATAAGAGTAATATTGACTTCTATACTCTTGCGGACACATTCATCTCTGAATTGCTCAGCTATTCCGTCCCGATTTCTTCTGTAGGCGATGACTTTTTTAAAGCGGGGTAGGTTGTACTGGTGATCGGTGTTCTGGATATGGGCAAGAAGATCTGCCCTTCTTCGTACAAAATGATTTCTCCTTCTGAGAAGGTCACGGGTTGCCCTCATCTCTGAAGGATACACATAGGCCATGGGAATCATACCACCCCTTAATAGAGCTGCTATCTTATGGGCATCGATCCTGTCATTCTTTGCCTTCCCTCCATGAATAGCTTTCATATACAACGCATGCCCAAGCACAAAGGGGATTCCTTCTTCCCTGCACAGATCAGCTACCCAGTACCAGGCAAACATGCATTCCACTGCCACTACAACGTCTTCTCGGCAGCCTTTGAGAATATTGAGAAATGCCTCAGGCGTTGCCTCGATGTTTTTGTGCTTGACGATCTCCCCCTTTTGGTCAATAATACACACATACAGATTCCGGGAGTGGAGATCTACTCCACAATAATACTTGTGCTGCTTCGTGTAGAATTTCATACAGGCCTCCTTTGATATAGATTTGGTCATCTAACATGATACTGCTTTGCAGTATCATGAGGAGGCCTTAATTAGTATCAAGCGGATGGACTTGAATGCGTACCGCAGGTCACTTTTTTTGCCAGCATCAGTTTGTGCCATGCGATTGCCTTTTTATGTTATTCAGTGGTACGCATCAGTCATCCTTGCCGTTAGCAGGCATTTTAAAATTCTAATTGACGCTGAACCCAAACAAGTCCCCTATTGAAGAATCTAACCAAATACAAGATTCTTACAATTTATTGTCAGTGTGGACAAAAGCTGCTGAAATATAAAAAAGGTCCGGGAAGAAGGTTGTTGAAGATTCATCGGGATCGCATAACAGAAGACTATACCGGTATATTCATAAATGACTACTCGGAGAAAGGTTCAAACATCTATTGCCCTTCTTGCGATAAGCGAATTGCGACCGTGCAGATTGTTAACGGAAAGTATGTCAACAAAGTAAACCAGGGGCAGTTGGGGGTAACCAAATAAGACTCGCTATTTGATGCACTGCTAACATGTTGTTGGAGATTGAACGAATACCACAGCGCATTTATTGGCTATTTCATCTTTTAACTGTTAATCCTCAATATTCTCATCTTTACAATTTGAAGATAACATGATGCAATCGCTGTCTTTCCGCCATCCTCAAATTGACGATAAATCTTATACATGTGCAGTTCTGCTCCGATCCGCTTCTGATGATTTACGATATAAATCGTGATATGGGCTGATTTCCGCTAAAATTCTAATGACATCCTCATTATCGTTGAAATGCAGTTAAAATTCTGCAGATTTATCCGTCATATCAGTAATTGTGAGTCAGAATGGATTATGTTGACAATCCTGCATGATCAATGAAATTGGATCACTTTGGGAATTACGGTCAAGTTAAAGTTATCGTCATTATTTTTTATTCTAAACGTTATGGATTGTCTTCTACCACGAGACGATTAATATGTTCTTCATGGCATTTTCTGCCAATTTGATATTTATACATGTTCGGATGATAAAATAAAATTATTAAACTATTAACATGAAACGAAACACTAAAGATATTATTCTTAAATCACTGCCTTTCCTCAGAAATCACAAAGCGGTCCTCTCGAGACTGAGAATGCTGAGGCGATATAAGGGGGACCCTGAAAAACCCAATATCATGCACATCACCGTTACTGACAAGTGCAATATGTCTTGCCCGTTCTGCCTTTATAGAAATGACAACAAGAACTACAGAACAATCAATGTTGAAATGGCAATTTCATTAATAAGAGAGATCGACAGCCCAGTGGTATTGCTCAGCGGAGGTGAACCACTGATTAGTGGGAAAATCTTGGATACAACAAGAAAAATTGTTAAGTCATGTAGAGAGGCCGGCAAGATTACGGGGGTGCTTACAAATGGTGTGACTCTGAAAAAAGCTTTAATGAACGATTATCCGGAATTTATGCCTGAAAGCAAGTTCTTCTTCCAGATATCAGTCGACGGATTAAAGGATGTCCATGACGAACTGAGGGGCCATTTTGATCTAATTATGGAGAACATAAGGTTTGCAAGGGATGCGGGGCACCTCTTATACACGAATACGGTTGTTAGTAAAAGCAATATTGATATCCTTGACGAGATGATGCAGTTCATTGCTGGTATAAGTGACAGAATCTATCTAAATCCTATATTAAATAACGGAAATGCTCTGGACCAGAGCGGATTGAGAAAGCTGGGTGAGTTTATCCTAAACCGCCAGGACATGAGGATCGGCAATAGCATAAATTTCGGGAAATTTCTGACCGGACGCCGCGATCTGAAATGCATGTTTCACAGTCTTATAAGTATTACTCCGACAGGAAAGATCAAGTTCCCGTGCTACTGCTATGGGGAAGGGTCGGAATATGTAGACACATTTCAGGAATACATTGCCAAGGTGAACGCACAGGGAAAAGACTTTGAAGAAAAGAAGGCGCATCAGTGCCGGAATTGCTACACACACTGTTTGCACGAAGCGGATGTCTATGCACAATATTACTGGGATGAAATCATAGAGCAGGTACAACGACCTGTCTGCCTGTATAAAAAATATATAACACCACTTTACAAGAAATTTACTTAGCTGGCCCTCTTCAGACACGTAAAGAAATCTTTTTTAATATTTTCAGCATTTATATCCGTGATAACTGTTATAGTCCCCTGAGTGCGATTATGATAATATGTTCCATCACTCCGCAGTTCTGGACGGGGTGCTGTCAACCAGGTGCAGGAATGGGGTATCTTTAGGGCAGCAATGGAAACTACATCATAGATGGCCTTGGAAATTCCAAGTCTTCTCATAAATAAATGCCATAAATAATCACCTATACGCCCCCTGCCTTTAATATGCAGCCTGTCCTGTATGCGGACTTTGAGCTTGTTTGCAGTACCCACTGAAGGGATAAGGGTGAGGTCAATACCTGAGGAAAAGATGAGCTGGGCCGCGATGATATCATTTCTATTATTAAAAAAGAGCCCACCCTCAGGCCATGCCTTGCCGGCAAGCCAGATACACTTTATCTTATCCTGAATAGCCGGTTCCAGAAGGTACGCAGATGCCAGATTTGTTACGGGTCCTATGCAAATAACGTACAGACTATCTTTCGTTTCCAGAGCCTCCCTGATTATAAATTGTGCTCCGTCAGAGTCACGGGGGGTTTTGCTATCTGAAAGCGCTTCCACGGCACCGTGCAACACTGAGTAGTTATCACTTCGTCCAAGTAGATTCAGTACATGGAGAATCTCCTCGTGGCTTTTCTCCATACTGCCATTTTTGCCGTAATGGGAAGCGGTGAAACCTCTTATATCAAAAGATTCAGACAGAACAGCATAAGTGATTGCATATTGGTCGTCGAGTTCGTTTTTTGCATCAGAATCAATTATTATCTTTTTAAAAGGCCTATACATGGATGATATCCGTTCCAATGGTTACGGATAAAGAAGCAGGTATGGAATGCAATAATCATAACATACGATTGACTGCATATGGTATCATTTATGAGAAGAAATCCATGAACAATGCGAAAAAAAGAAAAATGTTCATAATCTGTTTTACAGGACTAATAGCACTGATAATTCTTGGAATATTATCGGGATCTTTTGACAGAATTATCAATCTGTGCAAAGCGTATATTTATTGCAATTCTTCGGAACTGCCTCATAAAACTATTCAAAACAATTGAATGTTCTAAACTCGTTTTTCATGATTTCCTGATGTCCGCGGTTTCTCCATTCTTTCAATAAAGTTAAGAGCACATTGTTTAAATGCTGAACAAGTTGTTCAACTATTGCACTTTTTAAAGATCCGCTATTTTCTTAATAAGCTGAATTTAAAAGATAGTTATCATGGCACATAGTTTGCTTCTTTCTTGAAGAATGTACAAATAACGCCATCGTCAGCACATCAATTGTTTTTTATGAGGAGATGTCTGCCTGTAAGTGAACGGATTGGAAATGAGCGATACACTAATTTATGATTAAATTTAAAAGTGTGTCGAAATCATTCAATGCCAAATGCATACCATTAAATAATATAAACCTGCAGATCGCTAAAGGGGAAGTCGTTGTCATCTGCAGGCCAAGCGGTGCCGGGAAGAGTACCCTCCTCAGGACTATTAATAAGCTTGAGCAGATAGATGACGGTGAAATTATTGTTGACGGGATGTACCTCTCAGATCCGAAAACGAATCTTACTTCGTTGAGAGCAGAAATAGGCGTTGTATTTCAGCAATTCAATTTATATCCTCATAAAACAGCCCTTAAAAATATTACGCTTGCTCCCCGGAAAGTCAGGGGACTGAGCAAAAAGCAGGCACGGGAACGGGCAATAAAACTGCTCGAGCGCGTTGGACTGACGCACCGCAAGGATGCCTACCCTGTACAGATGTCCGGCGGCGAGCAGCAGCGGGTCGCCATTGCCTGCAGTCTCGCAATGGAACCAAAGGTCATGCTCTTTGATGAACCGACTTCTGCACTTGACCCCGAACTGATCAGCGAGGTGCTTGAAGTTATATTTTCTCTTGCAGATGAAGGTATGACAATGGTGATCGTAACGCATGAATTAGCATTCGCCCAGAAAGTTGCCGACAGGATAGTATTCATGGACCAGGGTGAAATTCTCGAGATTGGGAGGCCGGTTGATATTATTAACAATCCACAACATCCAAGGACAAAAGAATTTATGGAAAATGTGCTACATGTCAGCCGAGATGGTTATGAAGAAAATAGAGAATCAAATTCGCTTTACCCGAGGTCTTCCCCTCAAATCAATCAATTAAAAGTTTATAAATAGAAATGGTGAGAAATAAAATTTCCGTTATAATCATAACCCTGAATGAAGAGCGGTATGTCGAGAGGCTTCTCAAACAGCTAAGTAATGAAAGGGATATTGAACTCATTGTATCTGACGGAGGAAGCATAGACCGTACCGCCAGGGTAGCAAAAAGATACACAGAAAAAGTGATAGTAGGAGAGCGGGGGAGAGGAGTTCAACTGAATATCGGGGCAGCGCTTGCCACTGGAGATATATTATGGTTTCTCCATGCAGACTCAATACCGCCTAATAATTTTAAGCATCACATTGTAAATTCACTGAGGAGTCCGAGCGTTGCAGGTGGTGCCTTTAAACTCGAAATCGATTCTAATCTGTCCTCGTTGAAAACCATATCGATGGTTGCTGGTTTAAGATCAACACTGACAAGGATACCCTTTGGTGACCAGGGCGTATTTGTTAAAAAAGAAATTTATGACAGACTGAATGGTTTTAAAGATATTCCGCTTATGGAAGATATAGAATTTGGGCGAAGACTAAAAAAAGAAGGCAGGGTAGTCCTGATTCCATCCGGAATAAAAACCTGCTCACGTAAATGGGAAAAAGACGGGATATTAAAGACAACCCTCAGAAACTGGGCATACATTACCCTCTTTTTAATGGGGTATTCCCCTCATAAGCTTTACAGACGGTATTACAGGAGACATCTTTATCTTACAATGCAGAGGAAGACGATAAGAAAAAGGAAGGGGTGGAACAGGGTTGTACTGAGCTGGAACTGGAGAAATAATCATAAGAAGCAAGAAATAGTTAATGATGGCGAACCTCCAGAGGGATAGAGTTTGTTATTGCAGCAGGTACATATTTGATTGGATTTAAGTTCTGACTTTGATTGAACCAATAACTACTCACCTTCTAACTGCAAATCCTCAATTTAGTCACAGATCAAGACTATTGATTATATGATTAATCGCCAGTCAGCACTTTGCACCAGAACTGTTGATTTTATGATGGAAGACTCAGTTTTGCCTTCCGCTGTATCTGACAATAACCGATAAAAATGTTGTGTTGGCTGCGATTTCGCTGATTTCCGCTAAAATTCTGAAGGCTTACCTATATTATCAATGAAATCGGGTGCAGCTGGTTACTGTTTACTATTCATCAAAATTGATAACTCGACACTTAGGTAATCCGGTATTACGGGAGACCATTCAAGAAGTGGAGAGAGTGTACCAAGAAGACCTGTCCCGCAGAGCGCGCTATCGTCCGCGGGATCACGTCTGCACGGGCTATCTGATCTTAACACCTTTCAATGATTCTAAGAGATCGAGATTATGGGGATATTTCTGAAGCAGCGCTATCAGCTTTTCCATAGCGGCAGCATCATTCATCGTTGCCATGCCCCGATACAGTAATTCAAGGCATCTGTATTCTTCCGGCTCAAATAAAAGCTCAGCCCTCCGGGTAGCACTCTTTGACACATCGATTGCCGGAAAAACTCTCATTTCCGCCAGTTTTTTTGAGAGCACCAGTTCCATATTACCGGTGCCTTTAAACTCCTCAAATATAACATCATCCATAGCACTGCCTGTATCAACCAG
>CP070644.1:122429-128205 GCA_020354155.1 Nitrospiraceae bacterium
GCCACAGCAGAGGCGGTCGCACATATTACGGGCAAGGTGGCCGAAAAAACAGATCCGAAGATTGCAAGAGTTTTCTGTCAGGGTGGATGCTCAAAATCACAGCGAAGGTTCAAATACGAAGGTGTTAAGGATTGCAGGGCGGCAATCCTGGCAAGCGGTGGAGACAAATCCTGTATATATGGGTGCCTTGGCTATGGTTCATGTTCCCGTGCATGCCCCTTTGGTGCAATTACCATGAGCAAAGAAAACCTTCCGGTCATAGATCCCGTGAAATGTACTGCATGCGGTGTATGTGCCCAGACATGTCCAGTCAATGTGATAGAGATTTTGCCCATGGCAAAGGAAGTGCTTGTCACCTGTCACTCAAAGGATAAAGGGCCCATAACAAAAAAGAACTGTCAGGTTGGCTGTATTTCCTGTGGCATATGCGTAAAGGTCTGTCCCTACAACGCACCAAAAGTAGAGAACTTCCTCTCAACCATTGATGTTGGAAAATGCAAAGTTTGCGGTTTGTGTACCAGAAAATGTCCTACCAAGGCTATTACAGATTTTATTCCCAAGAGACCGAAGGCCTCCGTCACTGAGAAATGTATAGGCTGTCATGCCTGTGCAAAGGTATGCCCCGTCAATGCAGCCAGTGGAGATCTTAAAAAACAGCATAGAGTAGATCAGGACAAATGTATCGGCTGCGGAATATGCGCTACCAAATGCCCGGTGGCGGCAATTAGGGGTACATTCAATTATGCAGAAGTGATGAGATCATATGAGGCGAAGAAGGCAGCCAGGGAAAAGGCAAAGGCCGAAAGAGAAGCAGCCTCAACCTCCTGATACTTCAGACTTGTCCTCTTATTTTATAACGTACTCACTTTTTGTAATGTGATTTCGCTCACATTTTCATCCTCTGTTCCCTGATACCATAAAGTAACTGATAGAGAAGACAAATGACTCTATATTGGTGAACTGTGGGGGAAGTGATACCTTCAAAAAGATGAAGAAGAAATTTGTAAGACAGAAATATTTTATTACCAAGGAACTTCGTATTTCTGTTGCACTCATCATTCTCTGGTCGTTGCTTGTTACTGCCTTTTTTACTTATTTTGCAAAAGAACTGGCAAGTAAAATAGGGCACGGTACGGAGCTTTTTCTTGTCGTCATGCTGGGGTATCTGCTTATTGTTGTTGTTCTGACAATGCTTTTTTCTCACCGTCTGATAGGCCCCTTCCAGCGATTGAAGACCGAAATGCGACTTATCATGTCAGGAGAGCATCAGAGAAGGCTTACTGTACGCAAAAATGATGATATCTATATCAGGTCATTCATTCGAGAGGTCAATAAAATAATTGACGAATATGAAAGAACGCGCAATCATAGGGAAGATCTGGTAAATAAAATGGACTCAGAATTTATGGGGCTTATTACAGCAATTGAAGAGGAGGCAGCGTCCAAGGAAAAACTGCGGGAAACAGTCCTTTCATTTCATAAAAAGATGAAAAACGGTTCTGAGGAAACATTGCCGGGCTAGCGAATATAAGCCTCTGTTACATATCTCCGCATCATTCTGTGGCTATTAAAGTAATAGGCGTTCTTGCCTATGGCATTCTGCATCATCCTGATCCAGTTCTTACGGTCATTGTAATACAATGGAATGATGGTCTTTTCGAGTTTCATGTACAAGTCTTCTGCATCAATTTTATTCATGTTATTGTTCGGCTTGACTTCTGTTGCCGCAGGTCCGATTGACCACCCTGTAAATCCCTCTATATGACCCTCTATCCACCAGCCGTCAAGGACACTGAAATTCACTACGCCGTTATGGGCTGCCTTCATTCCACTCGTACCAGAGGCCTCAAGGGGCCTTAAGGGGGTATTCAGCCATATGTCAACGCCGGACACAAGCTTGAGCGCAATGTCCATGTTATAGTTTGGGAGGAAGGCAATTTTAATTGAATCCTTTAACTTATCCCGGTATGAAAATATGTTTGCAATCAGCTCTTTCCCCGGACCATCTTTAGGATGGGCCTTGCCGGAATAAATAAACTGCACTTTACCTGAGGCTATTTTTTTAAGTCTCTTCAAATCAGAAAATAATAAATCAGCCCGCTTGTATGCTGTTGCTCTCCGGGCAAACCCTATCGTAAGTGTGTCATAGTCCATATTTGACTCGGTGAGGGAATTCACGTAATCAATAAGCTCTGTCTTTTGTTTCATATGAGCGGCCCAAATTTCTTCGTCAGGAATTGACCCGATCCTGACGAAAATTTCAGGCTCATTCGCCCAGCCCGGCAGGTATTTGTCAAAAAGCTTTTTCATGCTCTTTGAAGTCCATGTATAGGAATGAACACCGTTTGTAATAGCGTTAATTTTGTATCCAGGGAACATGTTCTGGGATACCTCACCATGTTTTTTTGCTACTCCGTTTACATGGTTGCTAAGATTAAAGCCAAGAAGTGTCATGTTTACATTTTTTTCACCGGCGAGAGTTTTCAGGATGTCAACGGGGAAATAATCCCTGAATACTTTTTCGTACAGTTCATATGAGAATTTATCATGGCCTGCCTCTACCGGTGTATGGGTAGTAAATACGCATAAATCCTTGACCGCCTCCTTATTCCATATATGTGATTCGTCCCAGACGGACTCAATGTCTTTCTTGAACTTGTGCAGGAGTTCAAGGGTGAGGAAGGCTGCATGCCCTTCGTTCATGTGATATTTCTTGACCTTAAATCCAAGTTTCCTGAGCATTCTCACTCCACCTATACCAAGAATCACTTCCTGTTTTATACGGTATGATTCATCACCACCGTAGAGGTGGTCAGTGAGGATCCTGTCTTCCTTGCTGTTTCCCTTGATATCCGAATCAAGGTACATGACCGGCACGCTTTCGCCTCGAGGGCTTTTTACAAAATATACCCATGCCTGAATATGCACTTCGCGCCCCTCAATTGTTACTGTTACCTGCTCAGGTGCAAGTTGCATAAAATCAGCAGGGTCCCAAATGACAGGGTGCTCAGATTGATGGCCATTTTTGTCTATCTCCTGCCGGAAGTAGCCCTTGTGGCTCATAAGGGTTACCGCCACAAAAGGAAGGCAGAGGTCTGCTGCTGATTTAACGGTATCTCCTGCAAGGACTCCGAGTCCACCCGAGTAGGTAGGGATATTGTTCTTGAGCCCGATCTCCATGGAGAAGTACGCTATCTTCGGTTCAGTGATATAGTTTTCCAGTAGTGACATAGCAAAATATTATACCAGATTTTTCAGATAGGATTTTCGCTTCTTTTCATTAAAACCTTCGATAGCATACCTGAGCATTGTTCTGTGCATTCTTTTATAATGTTTCTTTAAAAAACATTCCTCAATTTTCTCGTCTCTTTTTCCAATTTCCCGCAACATCCATCCCACTGCCTTGTGGATCAGGTCATGCTCGTCATCTATCAATATCTCGGATATTTTTAACGTATCCTGAAATCTGTTGCTTTTTATGAAATGGAAGGTTGACAGAATAGCTATCATTCTTTTCCATACATTCTTCGATCCAGCCAGTTTGTATAGTACGGCTTTGTCTTTATCAAAAAGATAGCAGCCCAGTATTTTATCCGCCGAAAGATCAACAAGATCCCAGTTATTCACAGAACTGGTGTTTCTGAGATAAAAAACAACGATCTCTTTTTTTCTGAATCATCTGCTTTTTGATATTTATGAACCAGCAGTAATAGAGCTGTTAACCGATGTTCATGGATTTTACTTGCAAGCAGTTTTTTTATATCCCTGAGTGGGAGTGCAGGATATTTTCTGGCAACTCTGTGCTGTTCAGGGACGGGAATGCCAAGGAAGCGATCGCCTTCTCCGTACTGGCCTTTCCCGGTTTTGAAGAAGCGTTGTAAGATAGTTGCCTTCTCAGGGTTGGCCCCTTCCCTGAGGTCTCTTTTTATTTGGCTCAGCAGAGACATGGAAACAAATTTTAGCATATTCGGAAATTATGCTAAAATATTCACCTCATTATACAGTCAGGAGGATATTATTATGGATATAAAGGCATATGTGTTACAAAAAGCCATGGAGGCAAAAGCAGGCGCCCGGGCAATAGCGAAGGCTTCTTCAGAGCAGAAAAACAATGCCCTCGTAAAAATGGCAGAGGCCATCCAGAAGAAGGCAAAAGAACTTCAGCGGGAAAACAAAAAAGATCTTGCTGCGGCAAAGAAAAAAGGCCTTACAAAAGCGATGATTGACAGATTGACACTGACGTCGGAAAGAATAAAGGAAATGTCCCAGGGGTTGATCGACATTGCAAGCCTGCCGGACCCTGTTGGAGAGATCCTGAAGATGTGGCAGAGACCGAATGGAATGACGATTGGCAGGATGCGGGTTCCCATTGGCTTAATCGGTATTATCTATGAATCAAGGCCCAATGTGACTGCTGATGCTACTGGATTGTGCCTGAAATCAGGAAATGCGGTAATTCTCAGGGGTGGCTCAGAGGCGATCTATTCAAACAAGGCGATTGTGAAAATACTCAGAGAGGTGGCAAAAAAGGAAGGCATCCACTCAGGGGTCATAACCTTTATAGATAAGACTGACAGGCAGGCGATTATGGAGATGCTGAAGCTGGAAGGCATTATTGATGTGGTTATCCCGAGGGGCGGTGAAGGGCTGATACGGGCTGTTACTGAGAACTCCCGTATCCCTGTGCTGAAGCACTACAAAGGCGTCTGTCATGTTTTTGTAGACCGTGATGCTGACCTGAAGATGGCTGAGGATATCTGTTTCAATGCCAAGGTACAACGCCCCGGGACATGCAATGCAATGGAGACAATGCTTGTTGATGAAAAAGTGGCCATGAAATTTTTACCCTCCATTGCAAAGAGGCTCAAAAAAGCCAAGGTGAAAATAAAAGGCTGCCCGAGGACAGTCCGGATTATCAAATCTGCGGTCGCGGCAAAAGAAGAGGACTTTTATAATGAATACGTGGATCTGATTCTCAATATAAAAGTTGTGAAGGATATAGATGCGGCAATGGATCACATAGCAAAATACAGTTCAGCTCATACAGAAACCATTGTGACTGAGAATTATAACAAGGCCATGAGGTTTCTCAGGGAAGTCGACTCTGCATCCGTCTTTGTTAACATTTCAACGAGATTCAGCGATGGTTTCCAATTCGGCCTCGGAGCTGAGATGGGAATTTCTACTGACAAAATCCATGCTCGGGGGCCAATGGGCCTTGAAGAGCTGACCTGCACAAAATTTATCGGCCTTGGTAACGGACAACTGAGAAGTTAATGACAGGTATCAGGTGTCAGCTTTCAGCAGCTGATATCTGGCCCCCGATACCTGAAACCTGTACTGAATTATGAAAATAGGCATTTATGGCGGGGCATTCAATCCTGTTCATTACGGACACCTGAGGACTGCCGAAGACATTTATGAGCTGTTGTCTCTGGATAAAATTATCTTCATACCCTCCGGAAGGACACCTTTTGATAAACCAGATCTCGTCAGTGCTGCTCACCGTTATCAAATGGTAAAGAAGGCTGTCAGAGGGAGCCGTCACTTGTCTGTATCAGATATTGAAATAAAGACAAGGGGGAAGTCGTATACGGTTGATACGCTCATAAAACTTCAAAAAAAGAATGCCGGTGGGGAACTGTATTTCATAATGGGCATTGACGCCTTTCTTGATGTGTCAGCATGGAAAGAGCCTGACAGACTTATGGAACTGGCTCATCTGATTATCATTTCGAGGCCTGGCTTTACATTTGCTGACCTTCGCCATTCACCA
>CP070644.1:128305-131466 GCA_020354155.1 Nitrospiraceae bacterium
GCATTATCATGTCCTCCTCGGTGCACTCTCACCCATTGATGGTATTACCCCTGATCGGCTGAAGATCAATGAGCTTGTTGATAGAGTACGGCAGAACAATATTGCAGAAGTGATTCTTGCGACAAACCCGAATACAAAGGGAGAGACCACTGCCCAGTACATTGCAAGAGAGTTAAAGCCCCTGGGAGTAAAGATCTCCCGCATAGCATACGGACTTCCCATTGGCGGGGACATTGAGTTCGCCGATGAAGTGACACTGTCTAAGGCCCTTGAAGGCCGCAACGCTATATAAGGCTTCAAAAATCACAGAGAAGAAAAGTATACCCTGCAGATTGAAAGATGAACAGACTTCATTTTTTACTCTTAAAGAACTCTATCGTTGCTTCCAGGCCTTCTTCAAAATGACATTGAGGCATAAAGCCTGTCGAAAGTAAATGAGAGACATCGGCCTTCGAATGTCTCACGTCGCCTGCCCTTTCCTCAGCATAATCAATTGAAGAGTCAGAACTAATAGTACCAATAATTTTATTTGCCAGTTCGTTTATTGTTATGCTCTTTCCGCAGGCTACATTATAGACACCGGTATGTTCACGATTCATAGCCAGGAAAACATTTGCATCGACTATAACTTTTACGTAGATAAAATCACGTGTCTGTTCACCATCACCAAAAATGGTTATAGCCTTATTGTTCATTGCCCTATCGATAAAGATCGGAACAGCAGCAGCGTATTGACTCTTCGGATCCTGCCGGGGACCAAAAACATTAAAATATCGTGAACTCGCTGTTTGCAGCCAACCCTCGTCAGTAAATAATCTACAATAATATTCTCCGTCAAGTTTCGTTACTGCATAAGGACTTTTAGGCTCAGGGAACATCGTTTCGCGCTTTGGTATTTCCGGATTATTACCGTATACAGCAGCCGATGAACTAAAGCACAGTTTTTTAACGCCAGCATCAGCAGCTTCCTGCAGGACTATCAAGGTGCCATTCACGTTTATATCTGCACATTCCAGAGGTTTTTCCATGGACTCGGGAACACTGATCAAAGCGGCCAAATGAAAGACAAAATCTACACCCTTCATTGCGGTTTTAACAGCTTTGCGGTCTGTGATAGATGCATTGATGAACTCAACATCGAATGACTCGATATTATGTTTAAAGCCTGTACGAAGATTGTCTAAGACTCTGATTTCGACATCCTTTTGATCCGAGAAGTACTCAACGATATGGCTGCCAATAAAGCCTGCACCTCCGGTCACTAAAACTCGCATAGCGTCCCTTTCTTATTATTATCATTCATTACAAAAAAACTTTGCAGGGAAGTTGTCCCTGCTCAGTAACTGTATCCACCGTAATCATAGTCTATCGAAACCTTCTGATCAAATCTCATACAGGCAATTATAGATTACATCATGAACGTCATGAGGGAAGCATCCTGCTTCAGAACCATTGATTCTTGAGTGGAAATTTCCTGAAAATGGGCATTGGCTTACGGCAGCACTCCTTTAATCATCTCTCTGCTGACGTCTTCGACGATCTTTACCTGTCCGATTGATACAGGAAGAACAAACTTCAGTTTGCCTGCCATAGCTTTTTTGTCAATTGCCATGGCTTCAATCATATCTGCTGCATTTAAATCAGAGGGGATTGCAGAGGGAAGGTTGTACAGCTCTACCAGATCGCGAATACTTACTGCATCTGCAGGCTTGAGCATATTCATACTCACTGCAAGGTCTGCAGCAGCGCACATGCCCATTGCAACTGCCTCTCCATGGAGCAGTTTTTTATATCCCGTTACTGTTTCCACTGCATGACCGATTGTGTGACCATAATTCAGGATGGCCCTGAGACCTGATTCCTGTTCGTCCTGTGATACAACATCTGCCTTGATCTCGCAGGAGCGCCTGATAATATGAATAATGGCATCACTAAAGGAGAGAATCTTTTCTTTTTCCTCTTTCAGAAAATCAAAGAAGTCACTGTCTGCAATAACACCATATTTTATAACTTCGGCCATTCCGGACAGGAATTCCCTCTTTGGTAATGTCTTCAGAGTATCTATATCAATAAGCACAAGCGATGGCTGATAAAAGGCACCGATCATGTTTTTTCCCAGGGGATGGTTGACACCCGTCTTTCCACCAACAGAGCTGTCTACCTGCGACAGCAGAGTAGTTGGCACCTGTACACATCTGATGCCCCTCATAAAGGTCGCAGCTACAAAACCGGTAATATCACCAACGACCCCTCCGCCAAAGGCAACCAGGACAGATTGTCTGTCAAATTTTGCCTTCAGTAATTCCCCATGGAGATTATAGGTCCATAAGAGGTCCTTGTATTCCTCACCGTCAGGAATCAGAAGGATTTCAGGCTCGATATTGTAAGAACGCAGGGACTTCAAAAGAATATCTTTGTAAAGCGGGAAAATGGTTTTGTTACTGACGATTGCTACCTTCGTTGGCCTGAACTCTTTCAGCCGAAGACCAAGTCTCTCTAACATCCTGCTGCCGATGAGGATCTCATAGCTCCTGTCCCCAAGATCGACTGCTACTTCCTGCCTGTCAAGGCCAAGAAGTTCAATGATCTCATGGGCAGTTTCCCGGGGAGTAATATAATTTGTATCTACAGATATATCTGCCTGCTGATAGAGGGTAAGCCTCTCGGAGAGCAGTTTATTAATTTCATCAAGAGGCTCCTGCACATCAAGGAGGGGGCGTTTGCCGCCTTCGAGCATTACCCGTTTCAGAATAATCCCGGGATCGGCCTTAAGCCATATAATAATCCCCCTTCTGCCGAGATTGTCCACATTTTTTTTATTTTTAATAATACCACCACCCGTTGCAATAACAACTCGACTCCGTCTGGAAACCTCTTCAACAGTTGCCTCCTCAACCTCTCTGAAATAGTTCTCCCCCTTCTTTTTAAAAATAAGAGAGATTGCCATGCCCTCGCGTTTTTCTATTAAAACGTCTGTATCGACAAATTCATAGCCCAGTTCATGGCTCAGCGCTTTGCCAACAGAGGTCTTACCTGTGCCCATGAAGCCTGTTAAAACGATTTTCATAGAATTCCTTTTACGAGGATGTTACTAGATTAATACCAAATTTATGGCAAGGATGCAAGATAAATAAAAGATCAAACTGTAAAATGCAAAATTA
>CP070644.1:131566-134499 GCA_020354155.1 Nitrospiraceae bacterium
ATCCTAACTTGACTCAAGGGTCTTTCGCGCCTTCTGTCCCTTCCTGAATTCTTTCTGAAGACCTTCCCAGTCAGATGCCTCAATAAAATCTGTTATTTTTGTAATGGAGGTCGAAAAATATCGAAGTGATTTTAATAAATTCTCACGGTTGAATGAGCAGATTCCCTGCCACAGATCAGGAGAACTGAGGGCAATTCTTGTCATGTCTTTCAGTCCCTTGCCTCCAAAATTCAGTATGTTGCTGTCCATCTCCATAATGGAATTGACAAGGGAATAGGCGACAACATGAGGGAGGTGGCTCACAGCAGCAAAAATGAAATCATGCTCTTCGGGACTCATAACAACAGTCTCTGACCCAAGGGCCTCCCAAAGCCTGCGGACTTTCTTTAATGCCTCCCTGTCCGTATTCGGACCGGGAGTGATGATGCATTTTGTATTATGAAAGAGATCTTCGGATGCAGCGCTGATTCCGGACGTCTCCTTGCCTGCTATGGGATGACTGCCGACAAAAAAGACTTCTTTTGGCATAAGAGGTTCCAGACTGGAGACTATATCGGCCTTCACACTTCCTACATCAGTGACGATAGCCCCTCTTTTTATGTTTGGCTGTATTTTCTCTATGATTCCCTTGAATTTATCTACAGGCGAGGCAAGAAGGATCAGATCTGCATCCTCTACCCCGCTTTCATGTGATGAGGTCCAGTTGCTTATGATGCTGAGTTTTTTTGCCATTATAAGGTTATCCCTGTTTCGGCCGATACCGGTAATGGTCCCCTCAAAACCGTGCTTTCTCAGGGAAAGGGCAAAGGAACTGCCAATAAGGCCGACGCCGATTATGGCAATGTTGTTAAAACCGATGTCTTTCATGTTTCAACGCTTCGATAAGTCTTTTGTTTTCTCCCGGCAATCCAATGGTAAGGCGGAATGCCTTTGGCCCCATGGGCCTCACAATGACTCCCTTCTGCAACAGGGAAGTATATACCTTTTGTGCACTATTTTTCTTCAATGGTACAAATATAAAATTTGCTTCTGTGGGAACAAAATCCAGGCCAATTTTTTCAAGCTCCCGGTACAGGAATTTTTTGCCCCGCTCATTTATTTTTATTGATCTCTTCAGGTGCTTTTCATCTGAGAGGGCTGCCAGTGCCGCCTTCTGGGAGAGGGTATTGACATTAAAGGGTTGACGAATCCTGTTCATCGCTCCTATGAGGGACCTGCTGCCCATGCCATAGCCGATTCTCAGTCCTGCAAGTCCGTATATTTTAGAAAAGGTCCGGAGGATGAGGATATCCTTTCCCTGTCTCAGGTATTTCATGCTGTCGGCATAATCAGGTGACATCACATATTCACAATAGGCTTCATCAATGACGACAAGTACGCCCTTCGGGATTCTCTGGATCAGCGCGGCAAGCTCCTTCTTTGTATTGATAGTGCCAGTTGGATTATTCGGATTCGCTATGAAAATGATTCTGGTTTTTTTTGTTACCCGTGATGCCATCGTCTCCAGGTCATGCTTCTGCTCCTTCAGGGGAACAAGAATGCTTCTGCCCTGTGCTGCCTGAACAATGAGCGAATACACGACGAAGCTCGGGTGGGCCATGATGGCCGTATCACCCGGCCTCATAATTGTTCTGATTGCAAGTTCAATAATTTCATTGGAACCGTTCCCGAAGAGAATGTTCTCTGGTGATATCTGTAAATGGTTCGAGAGGGCCTTGCCGAGATAATAGCAGCTGCCGTCAGGATATCTGTGCAGGTCAGAAAGACCTCTGCGAAGCTCCTTCAGCGCCAGTGGAGAGGCGCCGGCAGGGTTTTCATTGGAGGCAAGCTTGACAGAGCTGGATATGCCCAGTTCACGTTCCAGCTCCTCTATGGGTTTGCCGGGGACGTAGGGGTTGATGGCAAGTATGTGTTCAGGGATTTTTATCATATAAATTTAAAGATCAAAGATAAAAAATCAAATTGAAGGAGTTTATTTTCATAATCTTTTTTTCAATAATATTGCTTTTTGATTTTTAATTCTTGCTTTTACTCTGCAGAGGGATAGGAACCAAGAACTTTCATGAAGAGACAGTCCTTTTTTACTTCATTTAATGCTTTCTTTACGCCTCTGTCTTCAATGTGGCCCTGCACGTCTACAAAGAAAATGTATTCCCAGGCCCTTCTCTTTGATGGTCGTGACTCTATCTTGGTCAGGTTTATCCTGTGTTTTGAGAAAGGCTTAAGGATCGAAGAGAGAGCCCCTGCCTTGTCTCGAATGGAAAACATGATTGATGTCTTGTCCCGCCCTGTCTTCGGCGTAGAATCCTTTGCAACAACAAGAAATCTGGTCACATTTGTTTTATTGTCTTCGATTCCCTTTTCGACAAATTTCAGTTTGTATACTGAGGCGGCAAGTTCACTGGCAACTGCTGCTGCTGTGGGGTCATCTTCTGCACGCTGCGCAGCAGCAGCGGTGCTGAGTTCCTCAATAATCTCTGTGCTGGGAAAATTATTTTCAAGCCAGGCCCTGCATTGTGCCTTGGGCTGTGGATGAGAATATATCTTTGTTATGTTTTTTCTATTTCCTGTCTTTGAAAGCAGGTTGTGAGATATGGGCAGCAGTATTTCAAAGGCAATTTTCAGATCATAGTCAATGAACATATCGAGGGTGTAGTTAATTGCGCCTTCTGATGAGTTTTCAATAGGGACGACACCGTACTGTGTCTTGCCTCTGTATACTGACTCAAAGACGGCCTTGATCGTACTTTCCGGGATATACTTTGTGGAAGAACCCAGTTGTCTCCTGGCTGCTAAATGTGTAAAGGTTGCAGGTGGACCGAGATAGGCTGCTTTCAGTGGTTGCTGCAAGAAGACAGAGGCTGAAATGATTTCATCAAAAACAGCCTGCAGAGCATAATCAGGGAAAGGACCTTGATTTGCCTCTTTCAGCC
>CP070644.1:134599-137388 GCA_020354155.1 Nitrospiraceae bacterium
GATTGCAAAGAGCAGAAGCATCTGAGACCACTGCCCCACACTCCGAAAAAATGTTATATAGTCTTTTTCTATAATTGCGCGGCTGCTTCCCCTGAAGAACCAGGCTATGCTCCTGAAGAGGCCGGCATGCAGCGCGTTCACTCCACTGCCCTTTTTTTCATCAGCAGAGACAAGAAGCCATGGTCGGCCTGCCTGCTGCCCTTTTACAAGACCGTTATAGTAGAGCGCATGGAAGAGCCAGCTGCCGAAAATAACAAGCACAGCCGCCGTAAACAAAAGGAGAAGCAGATAGAAAAGAGGCCTGCCTCCTGTTAAGTGCATAAAGGGACTCAATGTCTCTGTCAGCCACATACTCGGCAGCCATACTGATACCGGCGCCTGCATCTCTGAGAGAAAAATCGTCAAATTTGCAAACCATTCAGGATTTGCAAACCGTTCAGGCTGCAGAAACCTGAAAAGGACCATGACAAGAACGAGCACCAGGAGACCGAGGACAATAAAAATATTTTGTGCCCGGTTCGCCGGAATGACGGCCATGATAAAGATGGCTATCATGATTCCAATGCCAGCAGGAATGAAAACAAAAAGCAGGAGCGCCGGGAAAAGAACAAGATAATAAGACAGTGCAGCCTTAAAAAATATCCCGAAGGCAATGAAGACAGGCAGGACCGCAATAGTGATCATCCACGAAGATTTTATGACAGATTCCACCCATTTTGATAAAAATATATTTCCCCATGAAACAGGAGAGGCAAGCAGGACGGGCAGGTCATGGGCAAGGTAGTAGCTCTTCAGACTGGTCAGGAGACTGCTGAATATAAGGAGGAAAAAGACAAGCATCAGGAGAAGGGAAAGACCCTTCAGTGCTATGATGTTCCCAACGTTGCCCTCCATGCCCTGTAGCCTGTTCAGTATATCCATCAGGTAATGCAGTGCCACCACCCAGAAGCCTGCAGCCATGCCTGTGATGACAATGGCCTTCATATAGTCATTCCACTGAGACCGAAGAATACTGTTTTTCAATGTCCACCACTGGGGTGAAAAGATTGCAGCAAGCTCTCTCATAGCAATAGTTATGTTAGTTTCATTGTGTCATTTCGAACCTGCCTGCAGGCAGGCGTAGTGAGAAATCTTATTTCTTTAATACTTATGCGTTATAAGATTCCTCGTCACCTTCGGCTCCTCGGAATGACAGATAACTGGCAACTCACTCCTTCAGCTCCTGTACAATTCCCTCAACATCCTCTCCCCCTGTCAGCCTGAGGAATATCTGCTCCAGACCGCTCTCAGGGGCATGGGCCTGCTGCTTCAGTTCATCGGCAGTGCCAACTGAAATAATATTTCCCTTCACGATAATTGCCATCCTGTCGCACATCTGGTCTGCTATCTCAAGGATGTGGGTTGACATAAAAATGCACATTCCGTTATTTCTTGATGTGAGCAGCATCTCCTTCAGAAGCCGGGCGCCGCGGGGGTCAAGTCCAACAAGGGGTTCATCCAGAATTAATACCTTGGGGTTACGCATAAAAACCGCTGACAGATTCAGCCGCTGTTTCATCCCGTGGGAAAAATTCCCCACCAGTTCATGTGACCATTCAGCAAGCTCAAATATTTCCAGGTACTTATTTCCCCGTTCTTTGCATTCCCTGTCATCGATTCCGTACAGCCCGGCGATAAACTTCATATACTCCCATGCAGTCAGTTTCTCATAAATGATGGGCCTGTCAGGTATGTAACCCAGCACCTTCTTTGCCGACCCGGGATCTTTCTGGATATCATGGCCGTCAATCGTTATGGAACCGGAGGTCGGTCTGCTCAGTCCCATGATCATTTTTATTGTGCTTGTCTTGCCTGCTCCATTTGGTCCGAGAAAGCCGAATATCTCTCCTGCCTTTATTTCAAGGCTTATATCGTTGACTGCAATGTGATCCCCATATTGTTTAACAAGATGATCAATGACAATCATAACGCCTCCAGTATTTCTATTTGTATATCATTCATAATCCTGCTGCCTTCAGCCAGTGTATCCATATCTCCTTCAACAAGTCTGATATGGGTCACATCTGCCGGGAACTGTCCCATTGACGGATCAACAGGCACCCACCTGTCAAGCCATACCTCAGGCCACGTATTGTAATAAAAGTACCCTTTGAGATACACCAGACCTCCTACCATCCTTGCAGGAAGACCTCCTGCCCGTGCAAAAGAGGTAAACATGACTGTATGCTCATTACTCTCTCCTGCTTTGGCCTGAAAAATCTCCATTGATGTCAGGAGCCGGAGCCAGGGTATTTTTCTGATAGTAATATACAGATTCGATGTCAGATACCGGGCCAGTCTGAAGGCATGTTTCTCGATATCAACAAATTTCTCTGCATTGTACTGAATCGTGTGATGATCGCTCTCCACATAATGAGTCGGGCTGAGATAGGATTCTTTCCCCTTTCCCTGATAGGGCAAATCATAGGTATGTTCCTCCATGGTCTCAAGAGTCTCCCTGCTGATCAACAGGACATCGGTGCTCAGGGCCTGTCGTCCTTCATTGAGGAGCGGATATTGTTGTACATCAATGCCCTGAATCCGTACTTTCAGGCTGGTCAGGGCCTCAGGGTCTGATAGCTGCCTGCCGGCCTTGAGAACAGGCACAGAAAGAAAGTCAAATATGACGACCTCTCCTTTTGCCTTTGCCATTGCTTCTGTCTCTGCAATGTACAGCAGTCCTGAGGGAAGGTGTTCCTTGAGGGTAATACCATTGTCACTGAGCCATGATGTGGATTCCCCTGTGCGTA
>CP070644.1:137488-143198 GCA_020354155.1 Nitrospiraceae bacterium
ACCTTTATTTTTAAAATCTACTCCTGAAGGATCAATTTTACCTTTCATCCTCCAAAGTTTAAACCCTGAGGAGAAGTCCTGCGTCACCCCGGTTTGTATCTGTTTATACATCTGCGGATTGGATCAGTCAGTATTCAATAGATTTTCTACTTCAGTATTTCTCTTTTCTATAAGGATATTCTTGAGTGCTACGGAAGACAATGAATAGATTATAGCATAGTAATTTTTAAGAATTGTTCCCATAAGGAACATTTTTTTTCTTTATGCTCTCATAATAAAGATCGTATGTAAGTTATCCCGACATGTTTCTTTTCCTGAGGATTTATATGGAAATATTTATGTAAAAAAATCCGACGTTATCGGCTGTCTCTAATAAATTGACTTTTTTGCTTTTTAATTTTAATGAGTTAAGCTTTGGCAATGAAATTGCTTAATGATGTCTGCGGAAAGAGTGCCTCAAATAGTCAGGATTACTGTGTAGCTTCAGAATTATTACTGCTTCATTTTTATTCATATTAAGACATGTCTATAGTAAATTTACTAGAATTAAAAATAGATGCTATCAGGGAGGTTGCTGCATTAATTACATCCACCAGCAGTTTTGAATCTATTTCCAATCTTGTTCTTGATCTGGCACTGAAGTATACGGGGGCCCGAAGCGGCTCGATCCTTCTTCTGGACAGCAGGGGTTATCTGAAGATCAGGGCTGCCAGAGGCCTTGATCCTGCACTTATGCACACTGTGCGGGTCAGGATTGGCGACTTTATATGCGGCAGGGTTGCAGAAGATAAAACACCCCTTCTGGTAAAGGATATCCAGAAAGTAAGGCTTCACAGCAAGAAAAGAGCAGAAAGGTATCAGACGGGCTCTTTCATTTGCTGTCCCATTTTATTGAAGGATAAACTCGTTGGCATCATTAACATTAACGATAAGGAAGACGGGACACAATTTACCGAAAATGATCTCGACCTTGTCATGATTCTCTCAAGCCAGACAGCAGTATCTGTTGAAAATGCCCGTCTTATATCTGAACTGCAATCGAAAGCATCTACGCTGGACGAACGAAACCAGGGGCTCATTGATTCTGACAGACTGAAAAATGAATTCATTTCCAGAATGACCCATGAAATAAGGACGCCCCTGAATTCGATTAACGGAGCTGCATATTATCTGAAGGAACGAAAGGCATCCAGAGAGGAACAGCAGGAATTCGTAAACATAATCTCTGATGAAGCAGGAAAGCTGATCAGCCTTCTCGAAGAATTACTGAACTTTTCCCGTCTGGAAAGCGATGATATAGTTTTCAAAAAGAAAATCATAAGCCTGAGTGAGGTCATTCAGGAGACACTTTCCGCATCAATACTGAAACAGACCCTCATAAGCAATAACGTATCAATTCAGGTTAAATTGCCTGACCATGTGTCCTATATTGTTGGAGAAAAAGTACGGTTGCTGCAGGCTTTTATTTATATTGTGGATGGCCTGATCAGGCATACGCAGCGGGCTGATGTGATCAGGCTCATTGTATGCGAGAAAAAACAGTCTGTCATGGTGGACTTTGTCCTGAAAGGAAGAAAAATTCCTGAAGAGATCATTGCATCAATGTTTGATGAACGCTCAATATGGCACGGAATTGATGTGGACAAAAACAATGTGAAATTCTATCTTGCAAAACATACCCTTCAAATCCATAATGGCGCTATTTACGCTTCAAATATGTCAACTGGATTCCGGATACGTCTTGATTTTCCGAAGAACGAGCGCGTATATGTAACGAGCAAAATCAATGAACTTCTCCGCAGTTTTCTGGATTTCACTGCAATATCATTGAATCTCAGGAGATGCTCAATTATGATGATGGACAATGTATCCGGCTTAATAACGATTCGACACTCCCTTGGAATTGACGAAGCAGTAGCACGAAACACCAGCATACGGATAGGTGAGAAAATTGCCGGCATGGTTGTCCATAATAACGAACCAATGCTTATAGAGGATATTAAAAGGTATCCCGAGCTGAAGATAAATAAATTCCCCCAATACAGGACAGGATCTTTTCTCTCACTACCGATACCTGTTCATGGGAAAGCTGAAGGAGTCCTGAATCTCAGTGATAAACTGGATGGAAAAATTTTTACAAAGGAGGATTTATATCTCTCCTGTGCAATTACAGAAAGAATTTCCCGGACCGTTGAAAAAATACGACAGGGCGATTTGAAGGACGAGGATTTCAGGGCAGCTCTTAAGAGCATGGAGTCTCTGCTGAGCGCAGGGAGGCAATACAGGGACAAGAACGGCAGGTTTACCAGTTTTGTATACAAAACCATGAAGTCAATGTCAAGAGACAGAAATGAAATGCAGAAGGCATTATATGCATCAAAACTCTATGATCTGGGCCTCACACAGATTGACAAAACGATTCTTGATAAAACAAAGCCTCTGACGGACATTGAAAAAAAAATAATCCAGACCCATCCATTCCCGGGTGTTCGTTTAATTGACAGTGTGGAAGACGACGAAGATATCAAAGATATCATCCTCTATCATCATGAAAAATATGACGGTTCCGGATACCCTTACGGAGTGAAGGGAGAAAAAATACCCTTTATATCCAGGGTCTTCGCCATTGCAGACTCCTATACTGCGATGACCTCAATACGTCCCTACAGAAATGCCATGACAAAAAAAGAGTCGCTCCATCAGATCAGGGCAGGTGCCGGAACTTCCTATGACCCTGCTATTGTAGAGGCCTTTGCCAGGGTAGTCTGAAGGCTCTCTTTGCGTGTCGCCTGCCTCTTCTGAAAAGCCTTTTACAATCCTGTATACTATAACCCTGACATGCCAGTGCAGTTTATCTGCAACAGAATTATTCACATGGACATAACATCCTACATCGAAGATAATCGTAAAAAAATAGACGGATTTCTGAAAAAATACATTTCTGCGAAGAAACGAAATAACGATTGCCCGAAAGAGCTGGCAGAAGCGATGAGTTATGCGCTGATGGCCGGCGGAAAACGGGTAAGGCCCATTCTCGCCATTGCCAGTTATGAGGCAGTTGGAGGTCGATCAAAGGGTATTCTGAATGTGGCATCTGCTCTTGAGCTGATACATACCTATTCACTGGTTCATGATGACCTCCCGGCAATGGATGACGATGATCTGAGGAGAAATAAACCGACTACCCACAGGGTCTTTGGGGAAGCAACGGCAATTCTTGCAGGTGATGCCCTGCTCACAGATGCCTTTCATATCATATCCACTTCAGATGGAGACCCGAAAAAACTCATTACTGTCATAGAGGAACTTTCCCATGCCTGTGGACCGGAAGGCATGGTAGGCGGGCAGGAGGTTGATATCCTGCTTGAAGGGAAAAAAGGATCAAAGAAGGATGTTCTTTATATTCACACCCATAAGACAGGGGCATTTATCAGAGGGGCTGTCCGTGTCGGTGCTTTGATGGGAGGCGCCTCCCGAAAAAGACTCGATGCCCTTACAGAATATGGGGAAAAGACAGGTCTGGCCTTTCAGGTTATTGATGATATTCTTGACATAACAGGTACCAAAGCAGAGATCGGTAAATCAACCGGCGCTGATGCCGCAAAGGGGAAAAATACCTATCCTTCTGCCTTTGGGCTTGAGAAATCCAGAGAGATTGCTGATAATCTAATAAAAGAGGCTGTGCATGCCCTTGCAGATTTCAATAAGAACGCCGATCCCCTGAGGGAAATAGCCCGCTACATTTTGTCCCGGCGGAATTAGAGCATGGGTAAATTGTTTTTTTATGGAAAAGATGACATGAGACACAGACGCTTATTCAAGGAGCAATATGTATATTGAAAAGATAAAAGGCCCTGAAGACATCAAAAAACTGAGTGTCGAAGATTTGAAGCAACTCTCAGCTGAGCTCCGCGAGATTATTATTGAAACCGTTGCAACCAACGGAGGGCATCTCGCTTCCAACCTTGGCACCATTGACCTTACCATCGCCCTGCATCGCATATTCGACTCACCGAAAGACAAGATAATATGGGATGTGGGACATCAGGCTTACGCACATAAACTCCTTACCGGACGGTATGACAGGTTCTCCACCATTCGGCAGCATAAGGGCCTGTCAGGTTTTCCAAAGATGTCAGAGAGTCCCCATGACTCATTCGGCACAGGCCACAGCTCTACATCCATCTCAGCTGCACTGGGAATTCTGGAAGGCAGAGACCAGAGGAAAGAAGATTTCAAGATCATCGCTGTTATCGGTGACGGAGCAATGACGGCAGGTCTAGCCTTTGAAGGACTCAATCATGCCGGTCATCTCAAGAAAAACCTTATCGTTATACTCAATGATAATGAAATGTCCATATCACCAAATGTGGGGGCGCTGTCCTCCTATCTGCAGAGAATGATGATGGGTGACTTGTATACGAGATTTAAAAAAGAAACCAAACATTTGCTGGGCAGGATACCGTCAGTCGGCGAGCCTGTACTTAAAATTGCAAAAAAGACGGAAGAAACCGTCAAGGGCTACATTGTTCCCGGGCTTCTCTTTGAAGAACTCGGTTTTGAATATGTCGGGCCAGTTGACGGTCATAAGATAGATGTTCTCATTGAAACACTTGAACGATTCAAGGACTTTCCTGCCCCCGTCCTCATACACACAATTACCAAAAAAGGGAAAGGATATGAACCTGCAGAGAAAAACCCGAATATCTTTCACGGCGTGGGACCCTTTGATATAGAGACCGGTGAACAGCAGTCCAAATCAAGGAAATCCTACAGTGAGATATTCGGCAACTGTCTCACTGCTCTGGCCAAGGAAGATAACAGGATCGTGGCAATTACAGCAGCCATGACAGAGGGAACCGGTCTTTCGGAGTTTGTAAGGACCTTCCCAAAGAGATTCTACGATGTAGGCATTGCAGAGCCCCATGCTGCAACCTTTGCAGCAGGACTTGCCACGAGAGGGTTAAAGCCTGTCGTTGCCATTTACTCAACTTTCCTTCAGAGAGCATATGATGAGATTATTCATGATATCTGTCTGCAGGATCTGCCCGTTGTCTTTGCCATTGACAGAGCAGGCATTGTAGGCGATGATGGACCTACCCATAACGGAACCTTTGATCTGTCCTATCTGCGACATATTCCGAACCTTATTGTCATGGCTCCAAAGGACGCTTATGAATTCAGGCGGATGATAGGGACCGCTGTCTCTCATGACGGACCTGTAGCCGTCAGGTATCCAAGGGCTTCTGTTATCGACAGTTCTGAAGATAATGAAATTACCACGATCCCTGTGGGCAAGGCAGAGATTCTGAAAGATGGGCAGGATGTCCTCGTCATTGCAATCGGCAGCACAGTCATTCCCGCCCTTGAGGCGACTGCCATGGTTGAAGAAGCAGGAATTAGCGCCTCTGTTATCAATGCCCGTTTTGTGAGCCCTTTGGATAAAAACCTGATTACGGAACAGGCACAACAGATAAAGAACGTCATTACCGTTGAGGAAAATGTCGTTGCCGGTGGTTTTGGAAGTGCAGTCCTGGAAGAATTGACAGAGGCCGGCCTTGAGGGTTTAAAAATAAAATTGCTCGGACTTCCTGACACATTTATTGAGCAGGGGCCTCAGAACATATTGAGAAAAAAGTACGGCATCGATAAAGAAGGCATTGCCAGAACAATTCTTGAAAGAGCAGGGAAAAAAAAGACCGCGCCTGAA
>CP070644.1:143298-146428 GCA_020354155.1 Nitrospiraceae bacterium
CGCATTTGGGTCTATGTTATTGCTTCTGAATCCGGCCTTGATTAATTTAACGGCCGCAATGCCCTCCATGATCGTATACTGGCCGGAACCGAATATTGATATGCCTGCAGGCCCCATCTGCTTATAGTATTTTTTAAACTGCTGAGCCATCACATCAAAGGCCTTCTCCCAGGTTATAGGTTGAAACTTGCCCTTTTTGTCAAACTCTCCCTTTGCGTTGACACGCAGAAGAGGGTCAGTCAGCCTGTCCGCCCCGTACATGATCTTTGCGTTGAAATATCCTTTTATACAGTTCAGGCCCATGTTGACGGGAGCAAGGGGATCTCCCTTGACTGCGACGATCATATCATTCTTAGTCGCGATCATAATCCCGCATCCCGTACCGCAGAATCTGCATACTGCCTTGTCCCAGCGCCATCCGGCCTCTGTTTCTTGTGCAACTGCCTCCAGTTCAGAGGGAACTGACATACCAAGGGTTGCCGCAGCGCTTACTGCCGCCGTGGTCTTGAGAAAATCTCTTCTTGATACCTTCATAATAGCCTCCCTTTTGTTATTTGAGATTCGTATATGATTAAGATCTGATTAAACATTAGTGTGTAAAAATCTTACTCATCATTCATTAAATGGGCTATGATTTGAATCATACTGATAGGATCAACATACCATAATTAATAATTTTGTCAAATTTTATGTTTAAAAATAGCAGGTTTCCCTGTAAATATGGTGTAAATGTATGTTAAGAAGAGGTAAAGATGTTGTATGATTTGACTTAGGATTGTACAGAAAATAGAATCATACCTAAAGATAAATAAGCCCGGAGCGGAATGGATAAAGCATTGTATGACGAAGTTGAAGGAATTCTTCACGAATATCAGGGCCCTGAAGATTAGCCTGAGCTCCAAATTTATAATTGGCATTGCGATTGTACTTTCTCTGACCATGGGCTTCTCCATTTACTTTATTTCAGCGAAGCATGCAGATCTTGTCTATGAGCAGCTGAATGTACAGGCAAAGGCCCTCTTTACCCAGATAGTGCTCACCAGGCAGTGGATTGCTGATCATGGAGGCATCTATGTGGGCGGATCTTTGCAGGAGCCCAATCCCTACCTGCAGGAATCGGAGATTACAGATACTGCAGGCAAAAGATATATCAGGGAAAGCCCCGCCATGGTTACCAAAGAACTTTCGAAGTATGCCCGTGAAAAAGGAACCTTCTGGTTTAATATTACGAGCCTGAAACTCTTTAACCCGAACAATGCCCCTGATGAATTTGAGCATGAGGCCCTTTTAGCATTTGAAAGCAGTGATCAGAAAGAAATCTCGAAAATGGAAAAAATTGGCAACTACTATTTCTACAGATACATAGCTCCTCTGTATATTAAAGAATCCTGTCTGCAATGCCACGATCATCAGGGGTATACAATTGGAGACGTGAGAGGCGCCATCAGTATAACGATGCCTGTTGATCATGCTGTTCATATGATTAACTCTGAACGCAGGTCCCTGCTGGTAGCAAGCGCTGCCACTATCGGGCTATTGATGTTCGTGCTCTTTATTATGATGAAGACCCTTGTCCTTACCCCTGTCAGGCAATTGAACATCTATATGAAAGACTTTTCTGCAGGCAGGAAGAGTAACACATCGATTATCAGGACAGGAGATGAGCTGGAGGACCTGAGCCGTTCCTTTATGGAAATGTCTAAATCACTTACAGAATATCACAGTGACCTTGAAAACAAGGTCAGCATCGCAACGAAGAGTTTTGAAGAGGCAAACACAAGGCTTGCTTTATTAAATGAAAAAAAATCTGATTTTATTGCAAGCATATCCCATGAATTAAGAACTCCAATGACATCCATCAAGGGAGCCATGGATTACATACGGGCGAAAATCAGGAAGGTAACTGACATAAAAGAGACAGAAGAGCTGATGGAATTTCTGGATGTTATCAAGAACAATGCTGACCGCCTTATCAGAATGGTGAATGACACGCTTGACCTTGAACGCTTTGAATCCGGCATGTATGACCTGCACCTGAGCGATGTGGATATGGTCGCTCTCATAAAAGAAGTGATTGTGAGCTTCCAGTCAATATCTGTTGAGAAGGGGATTGTTTTTGAGATCAACGCCCCAACTGAGGCGGTGATCTCTGCAGATGAAGACAGAATACGTCAGGTATTGATTAACCTTATTTCCAATGCTATTCAGTACAGCCCCCGTAGAGCCTGCGTAACTATTCATGTAGATGAAACAATCGATATGCTGAATATATCCATAATGGATGAAGGGCCGGGCATTCCTGCGGAGGTGAGGGAAAAAATATTTGACAAGTTTTATACAATAGGGAACAGATACGGAACGGGACTGGGTCTTGCAATATGTAAAAGCATCGTTGATGCCCATAAGGGGAGGATCAGCGCCAGTAAAAATAGCAATATGAAGGGGAGCACCTTTTATGTGGACCTGCCCATTAAACAGGAGTCAGCTCAGGGGAAATGAAGAGAATAATTGCCATAGACGATGACAAGGATATTCGGAAAGTATTAAAAGCCAACCTCGAGCTTCATGATTATATGGTTGACACAGCTGACACGTGGAGCAGGGCAAAAGAAATGATTCAGGAAGAACAGCCCGATCTTATTCTCCTTGACATTATGCTTCCCGATGGAGACGGAATGGAGATTTGCAGGGAGTTGAGAAAGGACATTCCCCAAATCCCCATAATAATGCTTACTGCGAGAGACAAGGTTGTGGACAAGGTTATTGGACTGGAAAGCGGAGCCGATGATTATGTAGTGAAGCCCTTTGATACACTGGAGCTTCTTGCACGAATAAAGGCATGCTTAAGAAGAGTGAGCTCTCCTGAAAGGGAAGATAAGGTTGTTCTTGGCTCCCTGAAAGTTGATTTCAAGAAACGTCTTGTAACTGTATCAGGCAGGCAGGTTGAACTCACGCCCAGAGAGTATGACCTTCTCTGTTTTTTTATTGAACGAAAAGGCGAGGCATTGAGTAGAGACACAATAAGAAAAAATGTCTGGAAATCATCGCAACTCTATTCATGGAGCCGTGTTATTGATGTCCATATTCAGCACCTGAGGCAAAAGATCGAAAAAGACCCTGCCAATCCCCG
>CP070644.1:146528-149732 GCA_020354155.1 Nitrospiraceae bacterium
ATACATCTTTCTGATTTTTCTGGCGTTATGTTTCAGCACCGTATGGCCGAGCGTCACATGTCCGTCTCCCCCAAGATCGACGTTCCCGTTTTTTCTCACACACAGTATTGTTGTTCCGTGAAACTGCGAATCCTTCGGAAGCGACATAATTACTCCATTCAACTTTAGTTTGAATTATAACCTATTTATTCTTCTTCGCCATAGGATGCGCCTTATCGTAGACTTCTGTAAGGTGCCCTATATCCACATGTGTATATTTCTGGGTTGTGGAAAGGGATGCATGCCCAAGGAGTTCCTGAATTGACCTCAGGTCCGCACCTTCATGAAGCAGGTGTGTGGCAAAGGTATGCCGAAGCGTGTGAGGGCTGAGGTCCCCTTTAAGGTTGATCATCCTGCTATATTGTACTAATATACGGCTCACACTGCGTTGTGTCAACCTGCCGCCCCGGTTATTCAGAAAGAGTGCCGGGGACTTCTTTTTCAGGGAAATCCTTTCAGGAAGATAATTCTGTAATGCCTCCATGGCCTTTGATCCGATGGGGACTATGCGCTCTTTCCTGCCTTTGCCTTTGACCCTGAGAACAGACTCTTTACTGTCAAGATCAATGACATCAAGAGAAGTCAGCTCCGATACCCTCAGCCCTGATGAATAGAGCAGCTCAAGAATTGCCTTGTCCCGGGTGGGCTTGAAGGTGTCTCCCCGGGGGGTATTCATAAGAGAAAAGGCTTCGTCAATATCAAGGAACCTCGGCAGGGATTTTGGAACGCGGGGACTGGACACGAGCTTGGCCGGGTTCTTTTTTACATATCCTTCCCGGTGGAGGAATTTGAAGAATGACCGGATCGTTGCAAGCTTTCTTGAGATGGAAGATTTTTTCAATTTCCGGTGATGCAGAGCGGCTAGAAAAGTCCGGATGTCCAGGTTATCGATGTCATTCGGTTTCTTGTCTATAAATGAAATGAATTCCTTCAGGTCTTCAGTATATGCCCTCAGCGTATGAGGAGATACCCCCTGCTCGGTCTTCAGATAATAAATGAATTGATCTGTATATTTTTTCACCTGTTCATTTCTCCGTCACTGTATTGTGAATATATGTGATGTGCAAGTCAATAGCAATTCATCACATAATACTCAATGAGCGCTGGTACTATATACAACATATGGATATTGATAAAAATATTTGTACATATGTTGCGTTTTTTTCTTGCATTAATGGTATGAGATGATATAATATGTACCAATGCCTGAGGTGCTGGAAGAGACGAAGACGTCTCAAAGTGAAATACAGGAAGTTGTTGATTCACCACAAAAAGACTCTGAAAAAAGCCCTTCTGAGTCAATAAATCCCCTTCACTTCAAACTGCCCGTCTTTGAAGGCCCCCTTGATCTCCTCCTTCATTTGATAAAAGACAGCAAGATCGATATCTACGATATCCCCATAGTGGACATCACCCAGCAGTATCTCGGGTACATCGAGCTCATGAAAGAACTGAACCTGGAGATCGCCGGTGAGTTCCTGGTGATGGCTGCGACGCTTATCCACATAAAGTCAAAGATGCTCCTGCCTCCTGCCGAGGAAGAAAAAGAGGAGCCTGTTGAAGACCCGAGGTCCGAACTGGTAAGGAGGCTTCTTGAGTATCAGGCCTATAAAGATTCTTCGCTACTCTTAAGAAAAAGAGAGACTGTATGGAAGAATATATTTAACAGAACGATTCCTGATGTAAATGATGTTGACCTCGGAACTGAACCTGTGCTCATCGAGGCACATGTCTTTGATCTCATCTCCGCCTTTCAGAAGCTTCTGGAAAAGGCTCCTCCTGAGGTTCTTGAAATCACCAGAGAAACCCTGACCGTAGCGGACAAAATTAACTTTATTGTCGAGCGACTTGAAAATGAGGACGGCGTCCGCTTTGAAGATCTCTTTGAAGAAGGCTATGCAAAGGTAACGCTCATTGTGACATTCCTTGCCCTCCTTGAGATTATCAGGCTCGGTCTTGCAAAGATATATCAGGAAAAGGCTTTTGGTGTAATCTGGATTTTAAATCCCCAAAAAAATGTTGACGAATCAGCAGAAGATGTTCAGGAAGAACCTGCAGCAGAACCGCCAGAAGTTTCACCCTAAGAATCAGCATCAGCCTCGTTTATTTCCTCTATTGCTTCCTCAATGGTTTCCCGTACCAGATCGTGTTCATCATCTCTGGCATTTACTAAGAAAGGCAGGGCCCCCTTATGTCCTATGATACCGAGCAGATAGGCAGCATCGCCTCTGATCGTGGCGCTCGGGTCCCGAAGCAGCTGCGCGATACCCGGGATAGCCAGCAGGATATTATCAACATCCTCGCTTTTCAGGGTCTCCACAAGGGCCACGGTGCCGATCCTTACCCTGCTTCTCTCGTCACCGAGGAGGTCACCGATTAACGGATAGTAGCTCCTATCGTGTTTAAACATATCAACGATATTCTCAAGGAACCCCTTTTCCATATAGTCGGCCAACATTTTCAGCGTTGATGCAGTATCCTGTTGATTTTCCATACTCATCTTTAAAATTCCAAATGACAGGCACCAAATAACAAGTAAATCTGAAATATCAATTCACAATATCTAATCAGTTGTAATTTCAGCCCATATCTCTCGTGGCGAACTCTGTTCCAATTAATGCATGCAGGGCAGTGGAGGACTCATTTAAAAAATTCAAAATACGATAAGTCATTGAATTGCATTTGGCCAGCATTATCCTTTATATGCCGCTGATCAGATATTAGTCATGCCTGCTTTAGTCTGCTCTTATGTATCGAGATGAATTTTTTAAATGAGTCCTCCACTGCCCTGCATCAAAACATGTTAAATAACTTCTATCTTTCCCTTGCCCTTAACAACCTCTCCGATCACCCAGTAAGGCAACTTTTCTTTCTTCATAACTTGACCGAACTTTTTCAGTCCTCTTTGAGGAAGCGCAATAAGCAGGCCGCCTGAAGTCTGCGGGTCTGATAAGGCCAGTTTGTCTCCTTCATGAATATCCTCTGAGAAGGTCGCATTTTTGCAGCAGAACTCAAGGTTGTTTTTTGCCCCTTTTGGCACTGCACCGGCTGAAGCAAGATCTTTGACTTTATTCATGAGTGGAACTTTTTTGTTATGAATGATGAGATTGACTTTGGAGCTTTGTGCCATATTCAACCCATGGCCGAGCAAACCAAATCCTGTAA
>CP070644.1:149832-153353 GCA_020354155.1 Nitrospiraceae bacterium
GAACAGATGTAATTTTGCGGATTTCCAATCTCGACCGGGTTTCTCCGGATGTGGTAAATGAGATTGCCGAAATGCTCGAGAGCGAAGCAAAGTCCCGGGGAAGTGCCGGCCAACAGGTAGGTGGTATAAAAACAGTTGCAGACATACTTAATCAACTGGATCCTGCCATGGAACAAGCGCTTATTGGCAAAATTGAAGAAGACAACCCCAAGATGGCCGATGAAATCAGACAGCTTATGTTTGTTTTTGAAGATCTGGCGCTGCTTGATGACCGGGGTATTCAGGAAGTGCTCAAAGAGGTCTCCAGCGAGGATTTGGCGCGGGCACTTAAGACTGCAAGTGAAGAGGTAAAGGAGAAGATTTTTAAGAATATGTCAGAGCGAGCAGTAACTATGCTCAATGAAGATATTGAGGATATGGGTCCCATCAGGCTCAGTGAGGTGGAAAGGGCCCAGCAGGCGATAACCCAGGTTGTTCTCAGGCTCGAAGAAGAAGGAAAGATTACGGCAGGGAGCAGAGGAGGTGAAGAAGTCTTTGTTTAGTAATGTTATAAAGGTCTCAAATGAAAAAGAGACAGCCATACAAGCATATGACATGAGAGATATGAGGCTTCACCCTGAGATGCGCAGGGAAAAGCCTTCTTTTACCCGGTCAACCGGGCATCAGCCAGATGGGGACAAAAATGTAGAGCAACTTCTGGAGGAGATTGGTGACCGGGAAAAGTATATCAAACAAATGACGGACAAGACCCACTCTTTAGAAAAAGAGGCGTATGAAAAGGGTTTTGCCCAGGGAGAACTGGCTGGACGGGAACTTGGCGAGAAGCGGTTTGATTCCGTTATCAAGAGCTTTACGGAAGCGGCAGATGATCTGTTCAGTTTACAGGAAAAAGTGTATCAGGAGAGTGAGCAGCAATTGGTAGAGCTGGTACTTGCCGTGGCACGACAAGTGATTCAGAAAGAGGTTGAAACAGACAGGAGCATACTTTTGGATGTTATCCAGTCTGCATTTCGCTATGTTGCTGACCGTGAGGAGATCACGGTGAGATTACATCCCTCTGACCTGGAATTTGCCAATCAGCATAAAACAGAGGTAATCCAGAAGATAGAGGGTTTAGGCAAACTGACTTTTGAAGGAGATGAGAAAGTTGCCCGTGGGGATGCACTGATTGAGAGCAGGCTTGGAATGGTCGAGTGCGGTATTGAAAAGCACTTGAAGGACCTGGAAGAAACCTTGCGAACACAGGCACAGAGAAAGGTTCCTGCTGTAAAGGAGCAGGAAGGAGATGAACCGGTCAATGACAGTTAAATCTGATTGGGGAACATACCAGGAAGTTCTTAAAGAAGTATCTCCCGTGACTGTTTACGGCAGGGTGAACCATGTGGTGGGTATGACCATAGAGGCCTGTGGTATTGATGCCTTTGTCGGAGAGCTGTGCGATATTTATACCAAGGGCAGTGATCTGCCAATCAGGGCAGAGGTTATCGGATTTCGTGATGACTGCATTATACTTATGCCCCTGGGAGACCTGCAGGGTATCGGGGCGGGAAGTCGTATTACGGGTTTAAAACGAAAAGCGACCGTTGCCCTGGGAGAAGCGATGCTGGGCCGGGTAGTTGACGGACTGGGGAATCCCATTGATGGCAAAGGACCTCTTTGTGTGGAAAAAGGATGTTCGCTCTATGCTGATCCCATCAATCCCCTTAAGCGGGGGAGAATCACAGAGCCCCTGGACGTGGGGATTAAGGCTATCAACGCCCTTCTCACCTGTGGTAAGGGACAGAGGATGGGAATCTTTTCCGGTTCGGGTGTAGGTAAGAGTGTCTTGTTAGGGATGATAGCCAGAAACACTACAGCTGATGTTAATGTTATTGCGTTGATAGGAGAGCGGGGACGGGAGGTAAGAGAATTTATCGAAAAAGATCTTGGGGAGGAGGGGTTGCAGAGGTCAGTTGTTGTTGTTGCTACCTCGGAGCAATCTCCTTTGCTTAGAATAAAGGGGGCCCTGGTTGCAACTACCATTGCCGAATATTTCCGGGACAAAGGAAACGACGTACTTTTCATGATGGATTCCATAACCCGATTTGCTATGGCACAGAGAGAAGTGGGCCTGGCAGCCAATGAACCGCCAACCACCAAGGGATATACCCCTTCTGTCTTTGCCATGATTCCAAGACTGGTGGAGAGGGTAGGTAATCACTGTGAGAAGGGGAGTATTACCGGGCTCTACACTGTTCTGGTGGACAGTGATGATTTGAACGAACCTGTTTCTGATGCAGTCAGGTCAGTTTTAGATGGACATATTGTTCTTTCAAGGGACCTTGCCAATCACAACCACTATCCTGCCATTGATCCCCTTGCCAGCGTGAGCCGGTCGATGATTGATATCACTTCACCGGAACACCTGGAATTTGCCCGTCGTCTCCTGAGTGTCATGGAGACTTACCGGAAAGCAGAAGATCTGATCAATATCGGGGCTTACGTTTCGGGAAGTAACCCCAAAATTGACTATGCCATTAGCATACTAGATAAAGTTAATCAGTTTTTACAACAGCCGATTGAGGAAAAAATAGAATTTGGCGAGACACTCAAGAGAATGAAGCAGCTGTTTAATTAAGGAAACGGGGAAGTCCATTGTGTACCGGTTTAATCTTCAGGTTTTACTTGACTATAGGAAACGTATCGAAGAGGGACTGCAGATTGAGTGTTCTCACATTCAGCAGGAGCTAGAAACTGAAAGACAGGCGCTTTTATCCTGCCAGCAAGAAAAGTTCCGCTATGAAGAAGAACTGACTGAAAAAGAATCCAGAGAAGTAAACCTTCAGGAAAGTGTTCTCTATCACGATTATCTGAGAGGGATGAGAAAGAAGATTGAGGAACTGAGAAACCGCGTTGCCACGAAAAAAATAGAACTGGATAATAAGCAGGAAGAACTCCTTGTCGCCACCAAAAACCGAAAGGTTCTTGAGAAAGTTAAGGAAAAGCACGCCAAAGAGTTTATGGATGAACTGGAGAAAAAGGAAAGAACCTTTATTGATGAGGTCGGTATTCGCAGGTATCAGCGAAGCCTGTAAAAGACAAAAGATTAAAGTAATGGAGTGTTGGAGTACTGTGCGCAAAGAGTATTGTGCAGAGAGCATAGCGCCCATTATCATCTTGTAACCGTAAACCTCTACAGAAAATATTGAAAAAAGAGTTATTCCGGAGGGATTACCATGAAACAATCAAAGTCACTTAAGAGTCCGGGCAACGGGCGGAAAGGTTTAGCCATTCTTATCCTCTTTGTCTTGATTCTGAAATTGGGGTTTCTGGGTTATCTATATGCGTCCTCAAAAAAAGGGAAGATAGTTACCACTTCATTTCTGACACAGGCTATTGCACAGGAAGAGGTGCCGGAAGAAATGGTTGTGGCACATAGCTCTGTGGATGGGGAAGAGGAACTGAAGTCTTTGAGCCTCTTAAATAAAAGAAGGCAAGAACTGGATCAAAGAGAGGAAAAGCTCAAACAGGAAGAAGAACGA
>CP070644.1:153453-156484 GCA_020354155.1 Nitrospiraceae bacterium
CCTTTGCGCCCTCGATCATTATAAAGACGAAGACGACAGTAAATCCTATCAGCAAACCGAATACATTAATCACCCTGTAGTAAACGAGCAGAATGATGCCCGCAGAGAGCCCTATCAGCCTTACAAGGTTCATAATAATGAGCTTCATTGTCGCCCCTTCAGATCCAACCAGTCCCTGCACGTTTCTCGTCAGTGACCGTAAATTGATAATGCCAAAGAGCCACCCTACGATGATTCCAAGAGGGAACCGCTGCGGCTCTATGAAAATGGCTGATACCACTACAGCCGGGAGAAAGATAAAACTACTTCTTTTGATGACCCGTCTAAGAATTTCCATTGTCTCTCTGCTTAAAGGCGATTCTCAGAAGATACCTGAAGCCTGTCGCTATGCCAATGATCAGAAATATGAGCGTAAACCACGGAAAGGTACCGAGGAACCGGTCAATAACCCAGTAACCTATTGCAAACCCGACAAAGGTGCAGACAACGAGGTTGATGCCCACAGTGCTTGCTACACCAAGGTACCGGAAGAACTCAGACTGCTTTTTCCTGTTGCCGGGGGTATTGTCAGGTTCGCCTTTTACCATCAGATTAGAAGTTTATCAAAAGGACTGAAAAATTCATAGAAAAGATTCCCTTTTGAAACTCCTCTGTTTGTCACTTCGAACCTGCCTGCGGTAGGCAGGCTAAGAGAGAAGTCTTATAACTATTCGACAGAAAAAGATTTCTCCCGAAGCCTTTCCCAAGCGAAAGATTCCTCGTCGATTCCGGCTCCTCGGAATGACCGGTAGTGAAGAAACCGATATGAGACAGGCAGGCATTTTACATTTTAATTTGTCACTTTGATATTTGATCTTTAATTCTTAATATATCTAAAGTCAGTTTTTTTACTTCGATAAAATAAAGTATAAGAAATTGTTATAATCTCTCATGTTCGAAGCCATCATACTCGGTATTCTCCAGGGTCTTACGGAATTTATACCCGTCAGCAGTTCAGCCCACCTGATCTTGATTCCATGGTTTTTCAAGTGGCAGGGAATTGTCAATACGCTCAGTTTTGCAGTGGCCCTCCACTTCGGGACACTTCTGGCGCTGCTCGTCTATTTGAGGAAAGACTGGTTCGGTCTGCTGAAGTCTTTTTCTCAAAAAGGAAGCCTCTTATGGATCATTGTCATTGCAACCCTTCCGGCTGCCATAGCGGGGGCTCTCCTCCATGACTGGATAGAGCAGCAGCGCAGTCCCCTGCTTATCGCCTTTACACTCTGCCTCGTATCTGTCTTTATGATTCTGTCAGAACGGAACTATGATGAATCAAAACGTTTCAGCCTGGAAAAGATCAACCTGAAAAATGCCCTTTTCATCGGAGTAGCCCAGGCCTGTGCACTCATACCCGGGGTCTCACGGTCAGGCATCACTATCGTTGCCGGATTAACAAGGGGAATGAAGCGCGCCGATGCTGCCCGATTTTCCTTTCTCCTCGGCACCCCTGTCATAGCAGGGGCAAGTCTCGTGGAAGCGGCAAATCTCGCCGGGAAAGAGAGCCTTGAACTGGACATTTTTCTCATAGGTATTACCATTTCATCAGTCGTAGGATATGGAGCAATCAAGTATCTGATTCTCTTTCTGCAGAAGTACTCATTACGGACCTTTGCGTATTATCGTTTTTTACTTGCTTTTGTTATCATAGTCTCAATATGGACAGGAGCAGCAGGATAAAAGAGGAAATCAAGGGTATCCTTGCAATTCTTGCAGGCCTTGTCACAATCATAAGCCTCGCCAGCCACAACTCCTGGGACCGGTCCCTTTTTACCAATAGCACTGAGATGAATAACCTTCTGGGACGTTTCGGATCAGAACTTTCCGAATTTCTTTTGCAGTTTATCGGGTACGCTTCATACATCATTCCTGTTGTTCTGATCAGTTCAGGAGTCAGGCTGGCCCTTGGAAAAACAGTACATCAGAAATATCTTATCTTTTTTACATCACTCGCCCTGTTAATCCTTTCCTCCTCCGCTGTCGTCCAGCTTATGATCGGAGATCATGCAGGCGGTGCAGTAGGCATATATATTACGAACTTTACCCTGAAGGCAGTGTCTGCAACGGGATCATATCTGATATTTGGAACGCTTACGTTAATTTCCCTTATGTACCTGATTCATTTCTCACTGGTCGGACTGATCGGCTCTGTAAAAAGCAAGGTCTCTGCAGGTACAAGGGCACTCTCTGCAGCTACGGCAAAAAGAAGAGAGAACAGACAGCTTGAGATTGAGAGCATGGCAGCTGACGAGTTGTCTTTCGAACAGGAAGAACTGCCGCTTTCCATTCCTGATATCACTGTAAAAGCACCTGTAAAGAGGACGTCAAGACCTCCCCGGGCAGCAAGGAGGTCAGATGGTGAATATGAACTCCCGGGACTGGAACTGCTGAATGACCCTCCACCGTCGGTTACGCGGCCTTCCAAGGAAGAGCTGATCGAGCGCTCCGACCTGCTGGAGAAGAAGCTCCTTGACTATTCCATCGAAGGCAAGGTGACCTACGTATCTCCCGGCCCGATTGTCACAATGTTCGAGTTTGAACCTGCTCCGGGAGTCAAGATAAGCAAAATCATGTCCCTTGCCGACGACCTTGCAATGGCCCTCAGGGCTACGAGCGTCCGTATTTCCCCCATACACGGCAGGTCTACCCTTGGCATCGAAATACCCAATAAAGACCGGGAAAGTGTTGTGCTGAGGGACATTATTGCAAACGACGCCTTTCTCAAGACAAATGCAAAACTGACCTTTGCCCTTGGCAAGGATATCTTTGGTGTCCCTGTCATGGCCGATCTCGCTAAAATGCCGCACCTGCTCATCGCCGGCGCAACGGGGTCCGGTAAAAGTGTGGGCCTCAACAGCATCGTTGTCAGTCTTCTCTACAAGGCAAGTCCAAGGGAGGTGAAGATGCTCATGATCGACCCCAAGATGCTTGAGCTCTCTTCCTATGAGGATATCCCCCACCTGTTGATGCCGGTCATCACCCTGCCCAAGGAAGC
>CP070644.1:156584-160343 GCA_020354155.1 Nitrospiraceae bacterium
AAAAGTAAAAGCAGGCTCAGGAAATATGACATGGAATCCTTAAAAGACAAATTTTCCCATTTACCGGAAAGAATTGAGGGACTCGGTGAGCTTGCATATAATCTTTGGTGGAGCTGGAATCCGGCCGCACGAATATTATTCAAAACTCTGGATAGGCAGGCATGGAAAGAAAGTATACATAACCCTGTAAAAATGTTACATGATGTACCCCGAGAAATCCTGAATGCAGCCGCTGAAAATACCCATTATCTGATCCATTATGATGAAGTCATGAGAGCCTTCCGGGAGTATATTTCTTCAACTACATGCTGGTTTACAGAAAACATCCGCGGCTCGGCATGTAAACCTGTTGCATATTTCTCTGCGGAATACGGACTGCACCATTCGTTGCCCTTTTATGCAGGAGGACTGGGATTTCTGGCCGGTGATCACATCAAAGAATGCAGTGATCTTGGGATTCCGCTGGTTGCAGTTGGGTTTATGTATCCAGAAGGCTACTTCCGGCAGCGGATCGGTGCAGACGGATGGCAGGAGAATAGCGATGAAGTGCTCGACAGGGAAGCAGCGCCGATCTGCAAGGTCCTCGATGACAGAGGTAATCCAATGATTACGCAGGTTCCTTTTCTCGATCCACCGGTGTTTGTGGCTGTCTGGAAAGTCGATGTGGGCCAGGTGCCCCTCTATCTGATGGATGCAGATATAGAGCAGAACATGCCCTGGAACAGGGGAATAACGTCACAGCTCTACTCAGGAGATAAAGAACATCGTCTTCTGCAGGAGTTTGTTCTGGGCATCGGAGGAAGTGCCGTGCTCGATACCCTTGGATACCACGATTTTATTCTGCATCTCAACGAGGGACATACTTCATTTGCACTCCTTGAACAGCTGAGGAAAAAGAAAGCCGCCGGAAAGACATGTGATGAGGCAATGGAATATCTGCGCAGGACTTCCATTTTTACGACACATACACCGGTAGCTGCAGGTCATGATATCTTCCCTTTTTCATTGATGGATAAATACTTCGGCTCCTACTTCACATTGTGCGGCATGAACAGAGATTCATTCCTTGAGCTTGGTACGAACCCGGAAGCGCCCGGAGCCGGTTTCAATATGGCGGCTCTGGCGCTCAGACTGACTGCCTTTCATAATGGGGTAAGCAAAAAACATGGTGAAGTCTCCCGGGGCATGTGGAAGTTACTCTGGCCGGAGAGAGAGGAAAAAGATATTCCTATTGATTCCATCACCAACGGGGTCCATGTACCTACGTGGATAGAGTCAAAAATAGAACTCCTTTTCGATGAACACCTTGGCAAAGACTGGAAGAACCGTCATGATGATCCTGAGTTATGGAGTGTTGTTGACACTATTCCGGACAAGGAGCTCTGGCAGATCTACATGTGGCTGAAGGTAAAGCTGATGAATGCGATCAGGGAGCAGGCCCGTCAGCGGTGGATTGAGGACAGTGCTCATCCGCTCAGTGTTGTCAGCTGCGGCACGCTGCTTGATCCCCTTGCTTTCACCATAGGATTTGCCAGGCGATTTGCATCATATAAAAGAGCAGACCTCATCTTTCATGACATTGAAAGGCTGAAAAAATTGCTTTATAACAAATGGTGTCCTGTGCAGATCATCTTTGCCGGCAAGGCCCACCCGGCAGATGACGAAGGCAAGAGAATCCTGCAGCGTGTCTTCAGGGCGGCCTGTGATCCCTCCCTTGGCGGGAGGATAGCCTTTGTTGAAAACTACAATGAGCAGCTTGCCCAGTACCTGGTGCATGGAGTTGACCTGTGGTTAAATAACCCGGTACCCCCTCTGGAGGCATCGGGAACAAGCGGAATGAAGGCGGCACTGAATGCTGTTCCCCAGCTGAGCATACTCGACGGATGGTGGATAGAGGGCTACAACGGGAAAAACGGCTGGGCCTTTGAAGGCACCGGAAGCGATGAAAAAGACGCTGCAGCAATATATGAGCTGCTTGAGAAAGAAATTATTCCTTTATACTACAGGCAGGATGAGGATGGTGTTCCTCATGATTGGGTAACTATCATGAAAGAAGCTATTAAGAGCACCGGAGCCCGTTTCAGCGCACGGCGAATGGTTAAGGAGTATGCACTGAAATTTTACAAACACGCTCTTGAGGCTGCGTCTTCATGAGTCACGACTTGCCCCCTTTATTATTGCCAGAAGAAGAATAATATCTTCAATAAATCCTTCTCTGAGTTTGCTTTTAGTTAAAACTGATTGTAATCATTTTAAACAGAGGCCGAACAGTAATTTCATCAGGTGACAGGCTGTTGCTGCCATCCTTGTCCAGTCCCATAAAAGCCTCATGTAAATTTGCATTCTTCTCCGCATACTCTGAAAATTCGAAGAAATTAATTTTCCAGTCCCTGTTTTTATCCAGTTTCTCAAAAAGTTCCACATGCTTTATTTCATTCTCGATACCACGAATATCTTTCCACTCTGAAAGCGAAATGAGGCTGTTGCCGTTCTTATCAATGTTTTCAAAGGCATACTCCTCCATGTCCCTGTTGAATTCTTCGCTGGATATTGTGCCGTCCTCATTTTCGTCGATATTTTTGAACAGATCATGCATGGCAAAGCTCCCGGTTCCCCAGAGAACTGAAAACGTTACAATGATTGGTAAGAAAATAATAGAACACGTCTGTTTTGAAATCATAACAACCTCCACGATCAGTCAGTAGCTTAAATTATACAGTGTTCCGCCAGCATTGCAAAGCCATGGGTGCAGCCAGTCGCAGATAATAAGTGTGCTGTTTGCCAATAAGCATGTTTACTGATATTATTCTGGTAAGGCATAAGAGAACGATGAAGGGAGTTTTATGGAACGCTTCAAGAATATTCTGCTTGTCGTGAACAGTCAGATAGAAAACCCCGCTGCGCTGACATGCGCTTTTTCACTGGCAAAAAATAATAATGCACAGCTTACAATCATTGATGTTGTAAAAGAAACGTCACGCTATCAGCCGATTCTTCCTGAATCGGTTAAAAACATAAATCTCCACGATATACTCGTTGAGGAGAAAGGCGAACATATAGAGCATATGGTAAGGCCCTTTCAGAAAGAAGGGGTGAAAACATCAATAAAAATTCTTACGGGCATACCCTTTCTGGAAATAATTCGTGAGGTTATCAGGAAAGATCATGATCTTGTCATCATAACTCCTGAGGGCAAAAGTGAATTCAAGGACATGCTCTTTGGTACCACTACAATGAACTTAATGCGCAAGTGCCCCTGTCCTGTATGGGCTGTTAAACCTTCTTCTCATACACGTTTTTCGAAAATTCTTGCAGCCGTGGATCCTGATCCGGGTGACAGGAAGAATATTGCTTTGAACGGGAAGATTCTCGAATTGTCTTCCTCTCTTGCCGAGATGCAAAAGAGCGAACTGCATATTGTCCATGCCTGGGATTTTCAGATTCGGAGTGCAATGATCCCGAAGCATACTATGGATGGAATCATTGAGGAAGTGAGAACCATGCACAGTGCAGGATTCGAAGAATTATTAGGGAAATATGTACCTGATATACCGGAAAGCCGCCTTCACCTGATCAGGGGTGAAGCAGGCATCGAGATCCCCAGACTGGCAAAAGAAAAGGATGTGGATCTTATTGTCATGGGAACATTCAGCAGGTCCGGTATCCCGGGACTTCTTATTGGAAATGCGGCCGAGAAAATTCTTTACCGTGTGGATTGCTCAGTTCTTGCTGTAAAGCCTGCAGAGTTTGTTTCTCCAG
>CP070644.1:160443-167035 GCA_020354155.1 Nitrospiraceae bacterium
AGCCATGATTACTATTATGACCATATAAAATATAAAATGGATATCTTTTTTATCCCCTCCCCTCATACCTCAGCCCCTTTCATAAAGTGCAATTGTATAATTTTCATCAGCATATTTGATCTTGAAGCTTTCCTTCGCACCAAGCCATTGCAGCGAGTAACTGGCCCTGATCCATTTGTCTTCCTGGGAGTTTGTCCTCACCAGCACATGCGTTGTACCTGCCCCGTTCAGCGCCTTGATCCACTCCCGGTATTGATCAGCCTTCACATAGGCGATACTGCTTGTGAAAGAAGTGTTCCATAAAGGTGCATGAAAGAGTGGTTCAAAGGTAAAGGCAAGAACATCGTCCTTCTGTATATTGTTGCTGATCCATATCCAGTGCCCGTACTCCTGCCTCGCCTGAAGATCAATATTAAAAGCCCCCTGTCTCGCAATCGTGCGTTCATGAGCGGTCAGGGCCAGAAATTTTTCTATCTGCTGAGGGGTAACAGCCGGAGACGGCAGAGCAAAGCAGGTATAGAGCACAAGGATGAGAGCAATGACCTTGATTCCTGCCCGTCTCTGCTGAAAATAGTCAAGCATCACGGCAAAGGAAACCGCCCCAAGGGCAACGATAAAAATGATATAGCGCGGGGTCCAGTTTCTGGGATAAAAGAAAAATGCAGCAATGATAACAAAGGCCATGATCAGAAAGGTCTTCATTTTCTTCTTTGCAGCGTAGATCAGTGAAAACACCACGCTGGGCACAAAAAGAATAATCCAGAGCGGACCCAGCCCTCCCAGGCGGGAGTCATACAGATAATATCTGATATTTTCCATCCATACATATATGGGTCTCTCAAAAAATGATAGTCTGTTTATTACCTCTGGCGCAGGCTCAATAATTCCTTTGTACAGACCCTTGAAAAGTGTGAACCCCAAAAACGATATATCCATGGGATAGACAGGATTACCATAGAGCACCCAGTTCTTGCCATACCAGTAGCCGCCAACAATGGCCGCAGGGAGAATAAAATAGAGCATGGAATTTTTCACTGCCTGTTTCATAATTTCAAGTGTGTAAAAATTCGTATTCATACGTACTGACTGCTGCTTGAGCTCCTGACCAAAAACAACAATCATCAGTATAGCCAAAAACAGGGGGCCCGATCCCTTGGAGCCAAGCAGTACGCCTGCAGAGAGGCCAGCAAGAATCAGCCTGTATCTTCTGTGAGTTGCAATGTGGAGAGCTTTGTGATCACTCTCATCAAGAGGCAGAAGAAAGTTTAATGCAGTCAGAAAAAGGACTGTAATGGCAACGTCAACATAGTTTGTTGTCGACTGGAGAATAATAATCGGTGTAAAGAAAAAAAGGAGCCCTGCGCACAGAGACAATTCCTGTTGAATGCCCATTTTCCGGCATATGCTGAAAACAACCGCTATTCCCATGATTGCAAAGAGCAGCTGGCTTAAGTCAACTATTGTGCTGCTCTTTAAGAAAATTATGTTCCAGAGGAAGAACAGCTCAATATTCTTCGGGAATATATTTATGAATTGATCTATAAAAAAATGATTGGTAATTTCCTCTATAGCGCCGCTCTGCAGTATATATCCGACTATCGGCAAGTGATACCACAAACCATCCCATGTATAAGAAGGAAAGAGATATCCAAGAAATATGGTCCAGGACGCAATAATGAAAGCAAGGACTGCAAGAATCGGCAGCAGCCAGTCATGACGAAGAAGACTGAATAGTGTTTTCAATTTATCCCGGGGCTCTTTTAGCAGGGAATGAGCAATAACTCCATTCCCCAATTTCACCCTTCCTGAGAGAGCACAAAAAAGAACAATACCGGAGACAACTGCATTAAGAGCTAAGAGCGGTATTGCATAGAGTTTTTGAAAGAGCACCCCAAGGAACAGTTCAGTGAGGATGATTTGAGTTAATCCCAGCATGAAGGTCCCGATTATTCTTTCAGAAAATGAGAGAACCTTTTTTTTGCCGGAAAGCAAGATAGACCAGGAAAGAAAAAGAATGACGTTGATTATGATATAGATTGCACTATTCACTTAGTCCAGGCAGTTCCAGAACCTGCGCACGCTGCAGTCCGTCATTTCATGGTACTGTTTGTACTGATCCTCTGCCTTTTCCTTCATTCCCATTTTTTCATAGACTTCGGCAAGATCCCAGAGGGCATAACGATGGGCTGGGTCTGTTTCCAGTATTTTACTATAGAGCACGATGGCCTTTTTATATGTTCCGGTTTCCTTATAGATATTACCAAGGGCATGAAGGGCATCAATGTTTTCCGGGTTCAACGCCACTGCCCTTTCACAGAGTACAATCGCCTTGCCATACTCTTTTTTTTCTATATAAATATAACCCAGATCAAAGGGTGCATAGGGGTGTTCCGGTGCAAGGGCGAGGAGTTTCTGATACATGGATTCTGCCTTTTCCCAATCACCGCTCTCCTTGTAAATCAGTCCAAGCTGATAGTAGGAGTAACTGTCGCCGGGATTTATTTCTATAGCCTTACGGAACTGGATAATTGCATTATCATGAGAATGAAGTGTCTGATAAAAAATGCCCTGCAAAGCATATCTGTTTTGCAGGACATAGAGAGATAATACTGCCGTCACAAAAAGGGCTATAAAAATTAAGACGGATTTTTTTTTAACGCCATCTGCGATTATCTGTCAGCTTATTTTCTTGAAAATAAATTCACAGGAAAGAAACCCTCTCCCGGGAACACAAAGGCCACATTAAAAGTCTCTCCACGGGAGAAATTCTCGGTCTCAAAAGGATCCCATCCCTCAATCTCCGTGTTGTAGGAAATAACAATTTCCTTGTTGGGAAATGTATCTTTCATAAACGTTAGATATTTGGAAACATTAAATGCCAAATCAATACCGACACTCAGGGCATGGGGCTCAAGACCGAGAGTGTCTTTAACAAGGACATAGTCTCCATTACTTGCCGATCCTCCCGTTGGCCAGTCCAGTGCTAAAAGTGCTGGTGAAACCTTTGCATTGCCAACAGACCGTGTCCAGTCAACGATCCCTCTGATTGACAGCCATGACGTAACAGCATATCCGCCGCCAAAAGAGATTTTTATCTGATCAGAAGGAGTAAAGGTAGCAGGATCAAACTCATCATTCTCAAACCTGAATTTATATCCTGTATTAAGCCACGCATACCCCTTCCCCAGTCCTCTGCCAAATAACAGCGCAACAGTAGCATCATACTGGCAGTCTCCGAGACTTAAATGAGTCGTTATTAATCCACAGTCATAGGCCTCCGGTATTTTCACTTCCCCCTGAAAGGACATCAGGACCCCTGTACCGGCTATATTATCAATGAGGCTATGCCTGATGCCAAGGTTGATGTCACCTACTCCATAGGGGCCGTCCTCGGCAGCATATCTCATTGTGTCATCAGACCTCTGCCAGTCATAGGGGATCGAGGTATAGATCGTGAGTTTGTCGGTAATCCCATATTCACCGTAATAGGTTATCTTTGTAGAACTGAATTTTGCTGAAGGAACTTTATGATTATCTACAGGAAATCCGGTCACCACACCATCACTGTCAAGTTGCAGGGTTGTATATTTCTCATCTGTAACGTAATAGCCAACGGTTAGCTGGTTATAGGCGTAACCCTTCGGCTGGGTCCAGGCAGCAAAAGCACTGCTTCCTGCAAAGACAAACATCAATGAAACAAGCATAATGGAGAGAATTCTTTTCTTCATACCATGGCTCCTTTTCCTCAGATATATTTATTCTTTTTCCCAGAAAGATTGCATATATAATGCTGCTATGCAGCTACAACGTCTTCTGTATTTCTCTTGGAACTTAAGCGGCGTGTGATACGACTGGTAGCAATACCCCTCAATATTACTTGATACAAAGATAAAAATGCAACATAAAAGAACCCCATCTGAAAGATCATGAGAAAGGGTATGGACACGTAAATCCTGTTCATGTATGCGAAATAAATATTGAAGGTAAAATAGAGTCCAAGGAAGAGTTCCACGAACACCATCATGCTGATACCTACCTTGTATTTTTTCCCGAGCCACCTGTCTTTCTTGACCTTGATACTGTACTTGGGCGTCCGCTTGAACTCAGTCTTGATATTAAACAGGGCCTCAAGCACCGCCTTGGAATTATTGACAGTGAGACCAATTCCAAGAGACATGAGCATTGGAAGATACAGTATCCTTGATTTCCAGTCTCTGTGGACGGCTTTCTGGGAGCATAAATAGAAAAATGATATTCCCACTGTTGCCACAAGGAGAAAAGGCACATCGGTTACGATCATCTGAAACCAGCCGATGTTTATCCTGGCAACCATGGAAGGATACATTAATATGGAAAGGAGAAGCATCAGCAGATAGGACATATTATTCGTTAAATGAAAGAAGGCCTCAACCTTTACCTTTAATGGCAGATTACTCTTCATAATGGGCCATAACAGTTTCTTCGCCGTCTGAATCGATCCCTTTGCCCATCTGTGCTGCTGGGTCTTGAATCCGTTGATTTCCACAGGTATTTCAGAGGGAGAAACTTCATCCTTGAGGAATACAAATTTCCATCCCTTTAACTGGGACCGGTAACTCAGGTCCAGGTCCTCTGTCAGGGTGTCATTCTGCCAGCCCCCGGCTGATATGATCGCCTCTTTTCTCCAGATTCCGGCAGTGCCGTTAAAATTAAAGAACCTCCCTGACCAGTTGCGGGCCGTATGCTCAATAACAAAATGGCCATCAAGCATGATTGCCTGAATCTTCGTTAAAAAAGAATAAGTTCTGTTCAAATAAGACCAGCGGGTCTGTACCATGCCCACAGATTTATCAGAAAAATAATGAATTGTCTTCTGGATCGTGTCTCTCTGGGGAACAAAGTCAGCGTCAAAAACAGCTACAAAGTCACCCTTGGCAGATTTTAAACCGTTCTCCAGCGCACCTCCCTTGAATCCCTTCCGGTTGTCACGGTGAATGTATGCTATGTCAAAGCCCTTCTTTATATAATCATCCACACATTTTCTGGCAACCTCAGCTGTCTCATCTGTAGAATCGTCAAGGACCTGAATGTCGATAAGCTCCCTCGGATAATCAATGCTGCACGATGCCTGAATAAGGCGCTTCACAACATACATCTCATTATAGATAGGAAGCTGGATCGTCACTCGGGGCAGCTCGGTCAGCTTTTCCTTAATCACTGGCTTGTTTTTCTGGTACCGGTAATAAAGATACACCATGTAATACCGGTGGGAGGCATAAATGAAAACAGTAATCAGGACAAAAAAGTATATAGTTAGGAATACATAAAGTAGCATTTATAAAATTCTCTTTTAAAAATAAGACTGTTTACAGGAACCAGGGATTCAGACGAGCCATTATAACATACAGGGATTTACACTATCAATAAAAAAATCTTATAATATAATTATTTGCTCAACCTGACGAATAACTGATTTATACACGTAAACATACTTCAGTTCTTGACAGCTATCTTTTATAACAATGGAGAAGAATAATATCAATCCTAACATTGAGTCAACCTTCAACTGGACTGCGATTCTGAAGGCCCTTGCAGATGAGAACCGTCTGCAGATCATACATGAGCTCTTAAAGAATGAAGCATCGGTACAGGACCTTTCCGATATCCTGGGTCTGAAGATTTATAATATCTCGAAGCACCTGAAAATCCTTGAATCAAACGGCCTCGTGAAGAAACGCAAGGACGGCAACCGCAGGATTTATAAAGTTACGGACAATATTCGCTCCCGCCTGTCTGAGGATAATCAGGTACTTGATCTGGGCTGCTGCAAGTTTATCTTCGGATAGTATCAATAGTACACCTCTTCTATCGGCAAACCGGAATCAACCCACTCATCAATACCACCTTCATATACTTTAATGTTGGGCACCTTCAGTAAGGTTAGGATTGAAGCAACTTTTTTTGATGCTGAGCATGTCTTATGTTTACAATAAACTATTATTTCATGATAAGGACTTAACTCACTTCTTCTGTCTGCAATTTCAGGGTACGGTATGGTTTTGGCCCCCTTGATTTTATATTGATTCCCGTCATATCCTCCCACTGTATCAACAATCACGCAATCAGCATTATTATTTATCCTGTCAAGAATCTCATCCTTATCCAGACAGTCCAGAGTCAGCTCAAAGTTAATCTGATAAGCCATCTTTCCCCCCTTTTCTATTGCACTTAGTTATAGCTCTTCTGAAACATAAATGTTTATATTATGTGAAACATATTGTTAAATTAAAGCTATGGCGAAAAAAAATATAAAATACGCCATGTTAATAGATCTTGACCGGTGCGTAGGGTGCTACGCCTGCCAGGTTACCTGCAAGTCAGTATATAATCTCCCCTTTGGCATATCGCGTTGCCATGTTGATACACATGTCTCCGGCAGTGATACTGGCATTAAAAAGTTATTCATTCCCCGATTGTGCAATCATTGTGAAAATGCCCCATGTATTGAGGCTTGCGGTGAAAGGGCGTTGATAAAAACTCTGGAAGGCATCGTAATCTTGAACAGAGAAAAGTGCATTAACTGTCGGGCTTGTTATGATAAATGCCCATACAA
>CP070644.1:167135-170607 GCA_020354155.1 Nitrospiraceae bacterium
CAGGCCAGCGTTCAACCTTTATCGCTGATTACAGGACAGCAGGATCAGGGCAGCCTTTTAATGCTAATACACCCTGTAAGGAGTGCGGCGTCAATAATGCATGGTACGTCAATGTGGGGGCTTCAATGAACGCCACTCCTGACATGAAGCTGGCAGCTGACCTCTACTACCTCGCAGCATCTGAGGATTATGTAGGCTATTCAAACCCGAATAAAATTTTCACAGATGATACTGATTTGGGTGTTGAACTCGACGGCAAGGTCACCTACCAGATCGACAACAACCTTGTCTACTACGTAGAGGGCGGTATCCTTTTTGCAGGCGACTTCTACAAGGGCTTAACTAGCGGATCAGATGTTGCTGATCCCTGGGGTGTACGGCAGGGCCTTATCTTAAGCTTCTAATTACCATTAGAACGCGAGACATTCACGAGGCGTCCCGGATAACCGGGACGCCTTTTTTTATGGCCAGAGTTCTGTCGTCTTGTCATTTCGATGAGTCCCGATAAATCGGGACGAAGAGAAATCTTAAGCCAGATCACCATGTAAGATTTCTCACATTCGTTCGAAATGACAGTCATACCCCGTGTCTGAGGTTGAACCTCCACCTCGGGTAGAATTACCCGTTCCAGCCGACTATTTGCGATACTGAAAATTTAGTGGTATTAATTACTGTCAAACCCAACCCATGGAATAATCAAATGCGCGATTTATCTCTTGCCAACATTGAAAGCAAAATCTTATTGATCCGCAACCAGAAAGTAATGCTCAGTGCTCATTTGGCAGAACTGTATGATGTGGAAACAAGAGTCTTAAATCAGGCGGTAAAAAGAAATATAAAAAGATTTCCCGGAGATTTTATGTTCCGGTTAAAGGCATCGGAAGTCGAGTCGCTGGTATCACAAAATGTGATACCACATAAGAAATACTTTGGGGGCTCTCTTCCCTATGCTTTTACAGAACAGGGAGTTGCCATGCTTTCGGGAATTCTGAACAGCGACAGGGCCATACAGGTTAATATAGCGATAATGAGGACATTTGTGAGATTGAGATGGATGATCGCTTCTCACAAAGACCTTGCCCGCAAATTGTCTTCACTTGAAAGGAAATATGATTCTCAATTCAGGATAGTCTTTGAGGCAATTAAAGAGTTAATGGCCCCTCCGGCGAAGAAAAAGCGAAAGATCGGCTTTAACAGAGAAGGGGAAAACTAGTCCCTCATGATCCCTTCATAGCGGGCTTGATGCAGAGAACCCCCCGTGTCAGAGGTTGAACCTCGCCTCAAAAAGCCCGCAAGCTCTCTTACATCCCATCGAAATAACTACGTTATTTTTGTCATTGCGAGCGACCAAAGGGAGCGCGGCAATCTTTCTGTTTAGATTGCTTCGTCACAATGTTCCTCGCAATGACAATCACTATGCCCCCTCCAATTGCCTTTCACCATAAGCTTGCCGTATAATTTTCATATTTCTCTGTTATTCCCGCCAAGGCGGGAATCCATGGTTCGACAGGCCTGCCTACCGGACAGGCAGGCTCACCATGACACCCTGCCACCCTGAGCTTGTCAAAGGGTGGATTGTCCGGTCTGGCCGGACAATGACAAAAACCGAAGGTAAGGAGCGCTACTCACTATGTCAGGACATTCTAAATGGGCAGGAATAAAGCACAAAAAGGCAATTGTTGACGCAAAGAGGGGCAAGGCCTTCACAAAGGTCTCAAAGGAATTGACCGTTGCAGCCAAGATGGGCGGCGGCAACCCTGACATGAACCCCCGTCTGCGGCTGGCCATGGACAAGGCGAAAGAGGTAAACATGCCGGCAGATAATGTGAAACGGGCCATCATGAAGGGCACCGGTGATCTGCCCGGCATGAGCTATGAAGAGATCCTCTACGAAGGCTATGGCCCCGGCGGTGTGGCCATCATGCTTGAGACAATGACGGACAATAAAAACAGGACCGTGGGAGAACTCAGGCATATACTGACGAAGTACAATGGAAACATGGGGGAGTCGGGCTGCGTTGCCTGGATATTCGACAAAAAGGGATATCTCCTGGTCGATAAAAAAACCTCTGATGAAGATACCATTATGACGATAGCCCTCGATGCAGGGGCGGAAGATGTCAGGAATGAACCTGAAGAAGAAAATTATGAGATCCTCACCTCACCTGAGGATTTCAACCAGGTCAGGGAATACCTTGAAAAGGAAAAGATAGCGCTCAACCTCTCTGAAGTAACCATGATCCCCAAAAACTACGTGAAACTCGAAGGCAAGGATGCTGAAAAGATGCTCAGGCTCATGGAGGCCCTCGAAGACCACGACGATGTGCAGAACGTCTATGCGAACTTCGACATCCCTGATAACCTTCTGAACTAAAGGGGCAAAGTGGCAGAGGTTCAAAATTTAAATATCAAATATCAAAATGCACAATGACAAGGCAAAATTCAAAAATGAGTCAAATAACCTCATAAAAGACGTATCTAAGAGTGCGAGCATAATGGTTTCCAGCATTATTACCTTGAAGGACAGAAGATAATTTTACATTTTCATCTGTCATTTTAATCTTTTATCTTTAATCTTTGATTTTATGCGTATTATAGGCATCGACCCCGGAACAGTTACCTGTGGCTACGGTATTGTAGAGATCGCGAAAAAACGCGGCGGCACTCCTCTCTACATTACTGCCGGTGATGTGAAGATGAACCGGAAAGAAGGACTGCCCCGGCGCCTGCAGGTACTGCATACCTCCCTCAAGGCACTTATTGAAGAATACAGGCCTTCATCGCTCTGCATCGAAAAGATCTTCTATCACAAGAGCATCCGCTCTGCCATGGCCCTCGGTTATACCAGGGGCATTGTCATGCTCCTTGCTGCTGAAAAGGATATCCCTCTTTTTGAATACAACCCCACAGAGCTGAAAATGGCCCTCACCGGGTATGGCCGTGCAGAAAAAAGACAGGTCCAGGAAATGGTCAAGAGAATCCTCAGCCTCAACTCCTCTCATGGAACCTTCAGTGAAGACAGCACCGACGCGCTGGCACTGTGCATATGCCATATAAACTCAACACAATTCTAAAGTAGCTTTATACGCATCCAGTTATCATCCGCAAACCTGCCAGACAGAAGCTGAATAGTAGCACAGAGAAATATTCGATGGTATTAATTATCTTAGGTAAAGCACATGACAAAAGTATTTTTTAGTTGTCATTGCGAGCCTGCCCGCGGTAGGCAGGGAGCAAAGCGACGAAGCAATCTCGTTTTAATATGAATAAATATTATTATGTTTACATAATGTCAAATAAGAACCATTAAGTACTTTACACGGGAATAACTAACAATCTCAAAAGAAGAGTTTATGAACATAAGGAAAAGAAGAAAGAAGGATTCACAAAAAAATATAACGTTACGAAGCTAGTCTTTTATGAACATTCCCAGGATGTTAGTAGTGCAATCATTAGAGAGAAACAGATAAAA
>CP070644.1:170707-175357 GCA_020354155.1 Nitrospiraceae bacterium
AGGCTGGCTGCAATGTCTGATTATGTTTTTGCCGTGCCTTCCACAAATACTCCCCGCATCCAGGAGACCCATATTATCCTTGGACATGTGCTGTGCCAGATGATTGAAGATATTCTGCTCGATTCTCACCGGAAGTAACACAATTAACATCAACGATTCAAAATCAAAAGTCAACATTAAGGAAATCAGTTTAATCACGGTTTTTTCCGAAACGTTAATTTTTAGTATTTATATTTTCATGTCCATCATGGAATATCACCTCTGTGAAATGCTAATATTGGCGTATGGAAAAATGGATTTTTCTTCTTGTTCTGATTTTCGCGCCCATAACAGCAGGGGCAGAGGTAAGTCACCTAAAATTAAGATCAAATCAGCATACCGGTGTTCTCAGGATTGTTATTGAAGGACCGCAGACGCTTATTGACAGTGCCGTTGTCAGCCAGAGGATTCAGAGTGTGCTGGTAACCTTTCCTGGGGCAAATTTTACCATTTTCCCTGAAAATGTTATTGTGGGCTACAAAAAGCAGGGCAGGGAGACCATTGCTCTCTATCCTGGAGAGTTCAGAGGTTTGAAGGTCTTCAGTCTCAAGAATCCGGGCAGGCTTGTCATTGACATTCATCAGGACAAAGAAAGCGGCTTTGCACCGTTGTTTACAGATCCTGCAGAAGGGAAAAGAGAAGAGAAACGGAAAGCTGGAATCATTGTTATTGACCCGGGCCACGGTGGCTATGAATCGGGGATCGTGAAGAACGGTTATCATGAAAAGAATGTTGTCCTTGATATTGCAAAGAAGCTGCGGGCACGAGCCGATCAGGGTTCCTCTGAAGTGCTTTTGACACGGACACTAGACCTTTTCATGACTCAGGGCGAAAGGGTAGAGTCAGTCAATAAAAGAGATGCCGACATTTTCATAAGCCTCCACATAGGCAGACACCGGGAGATCGTGATCTATGCACCTGTTGTAACCGAGAGAGCAAGGGATGAGATTCGACCCTACCTGGAAAACAGCGGACAGGAAGGGCACCTTCGTGATACAGCTCTCCTGCTTAACTCAATGAAAGAAGCCTTTGTCACTGAGTTTGGCAGTGATATGGTTCTGATCAGGCCGTTGCCTTACAGCATTCTTTCCAATGTACAGGCTGCTGCAGTCATGATTGAACTCTCTTCTTTTGACGACGCAGCCTACATTGAAGACTTCAGGGCAGAGGTTGCCAATGTCCTGTATAAAGGCACCTATATCTATGAAGAAAACAAGAGGAAATAATAAAATAGGAATGACGCAGTCCCGAACGGCTTTTCTTGCTCTGTTGATAGTGACTTTTGCAGTCAGTTCAGGCATCAGCTATTATGCGTTGAAAGATAAATTTGCCTTTGAGTCCTCTTTTATTGCCGATATTGAATCCTCAATCATGAAGGAATCTCAAAGACAGGGAGATCAGGATTCGGCGAGGCTCTACGAAGCTGAACCAGGCAGCTCCAAGCATATCAGGGGGGTGGTTCTGAGAAGGGATGAGATGCTTGTTGCTGCAGAGGGTATCATCAGAGAGTACCTTGCTAATCTCAATGTAAGGCTTCTGGATCTTTACCTGGATAAGAGAGGTGTTATCTATATCGATTTCGGAGGGGAGATAAGAAAGAGTTTTGAAGGTGATGCCTCGGAAGAATTGGGAATAATAGGCGGCCTCTATCGAAGACTTGAGTCAGTGATTCCTGACCTTACAGCACTGAAGATCCTAATAGACGGACGTGAGACAGAGACAATCGGGGGCCATATTGATATATCAAAACCCATAGGAGAAGCGATTGCAAAAAGTATTAACTAATCTTCCTATTGGTATTTTTGATTCAGGAGTGGGTGGGCTTACTGTCATGAAAGAGGTCATTTCCCGTCTGCCCGATGAAAATTTACTCTACCTCGGTGATACTGCCCGTGTTCCCTATGGCACACGATCTCCTGAAACAGTAAACAGGTACGCACTTGAAAGTGCCCGGTTTCTGATTTCAAAGGGAATAAAGATGCTTGTAGTAGCCTGTAATACTGCTTCCTCTGTAAGCCTCACCTTACTAAAAGAGAGTCTGCCCGTTCCTGTTATTGGAGTTGTTGAGCCAGGGGCAAAGGCTGCCGTAACAATGAGCATTTCAGGAAAGATAGCGGTTATCGGAACTGAGGCAACCATAGGGAGCGGTTCATATACAAGAGCTATAGAATCGATAAACAGCCATGCCTCAGTTACGGGAATTGCCTGCCCTCTTTTTGTTCCTCTCATTGAAGAGGGATGGACCAGTGGGGATGTTGTCACGCTCACTGCTGAGACATATTTACGTCCCTTGAAAAACAACGGAGCAGACACCCTGGTCCTTGGCTGCACTCACTATCCGATGATCCGGGAGATTATTAAAGGTGTTGCAGGCATTCCATTAATTGATTCTGCTGTAGAAACTGCGGGGGAGGTCAAGACCCTTCTCGAGGGGAGGTCAATGGCGCGTCAGGATGCAGGAGTCTCTTCACGAGAGTTTTTCGTAACTGATTCAATTGAGAAATTCATAAATGTGGGAGAGAAATTTCTTGGCCATAAAATTCTAACCATATCAAAAATCGAACTTGGAGGATAATGAAATGCGACCTGACGGAAGAAGTGTTGACGAACTGAGAAAGATAAAAATAACGAATGATTTTATCAGCCACGCAGAAGGCTCTGTACTGATTGAAATGGGGAAGACCCGGGTAATTTGTACCGCATCAATAGAAGAGAGAGTTCCGCCTTTTCTGAAAGATCAGAATAAAGGGTGGGTGACCGGGGAATATTCCATGCTTCCACGGGCAACTGACACAAGAAATGTCAGAGAGTCATCACGTGGGAAAGTGGGAGGCAGGACTCATGAGATTCAGAGGCTTATAGGAAGGGCCATGCGTTCTGTTGTCGACCTTGAGGCGTTGGGGGAGCGCTCTATATGGCTTGACTGTGATGTTATTCAGGCAGACGGAGGAACACGGACGGCATCTATTACCGGGGCATTCATCGCGTTGAAAGAGGCAGTAAATCATGCCCTGAAGAATAAACTAATTCAGACACAACCTGTGCGCGACTATGTTGCAGCTGTCAGTGTTGGGATTGTGGACGGTGAGCCGAGGCTTGACCTGGCCTATGCAGAGGATTCTGTGGCGGAAGTGGATATGAACATTGTGATGACCGGTTCCGGAAAATTTATTGAAGTTCAGGGTACGGCAGAAACTGACCCTTTCAGTCAGACGAAATTAATGGAAATGCTGAGCCTTGCCAAATCAGGTATCAAGGATATCATGAAGGTTCAGAAGAGGGCATTAGGAGAAAAATAGGCCTGTAATCAAAGGCTTGCAATGAGTTGTCTGTGGTTGTTTCTTGCGGCTGTCTAATAGGAAATTGACAGGCAGTCTGCATCACTCGAAACCATAATTGAACGACGACTCAATTGAATAACGATTCTGACTGTGTTTGATATAAATCCATAACCATGGTAATAATTATTGCATATTCCGGACGTCGTTACTGAATGTGTCGCAATTCTGTTTTCCCGGCACGCAGACTGCCTGCGGTAAATGTTTTATATACTCGTGAGCATACATAATATTTCATCTTGAATCCTTTTGACTAATTTAGTATCCTTTTAGCTCGTGGCATATCATGGAGCATAACCAACCAGATCCGGGAAAGTGGACTATAAAAGTATCAGGAAATGGCCTGAAGATGAACGGCCAAGAGAGAGACTTCTTAAATACGGCGCTGATAAACTGAGCACTGCTCAGCTTCTTGCGATTACATTGAGAACGGGCGGCAGAGACAGAACCGCTGTTGAGCTTGCTACAGAAGTTCTGATAAAGTTCAAGGATCTGAAAAAAGTAGAAGATGCATCTGCTGCCGAATTGTCATTGATAAAAGGGATGGGCGGGGCCAAGACAGCGCAATTAAAAGCGGCCCTTGAACTTGGAAGGAGGCTGCTCCAGCAAAAATTTGCAGATTCTCCCGGCGTTTCTTCTTTTAAAAACAGTCGGGATGTATATGATCATTACAGACCACAATTTTACGGGCTGAAGAAAGAGCGGTTCTTATGCGTCCTGCTGGATGTGAAGAACAGGGTCTTCAAGGAAACAATAATCTCGGAGGGTACGTTGACATCATCCCCGGTTCATCCGCGGGAAGTCTTCAGGGTTGCGATAAAGGAGGCGGCTGCTTCTGTGCTTTTTGTGCATAATCATCCAAGCGGTGACCCCAATCCGAGCAGAGATGATGTTGAAATTACCAGGAGACTTGTTGAAACAGGGAAGGTAGTAGGTATTCATGTGCTGGACCATGTTGTCGTAGCGGACGGGCATTACATAAGTCTCATGGAACAGGGTTGTCTGTCATTCAGAAAGTCTGAATAGAATAGGTAGCAGAAGGAGGAAATATGGCAAAAGTGCAAAGAGCGCTGATAAGCGTCTCAGATAAGGCCGGCATAGTAGATTTTGCGCAGGAACTGAGCAGTCTAGGAATTGAGATACTCTCTACGGGCGGGACTGCCAAGACTCTCAGAAACGAGAAACTGAAGATCGTGGATGTTTCAAAATACACGGAATCTCCCGAACTGCTCGGAGGTCGTCTGAAAACACTGCATCCGAAAATACACGGCGG
>CP070644.1:175457-178836 GCA_020354155.1 Nitrospiraceae bacterium
ATAAGATGAATTGTAAACGTGCCAGTAGTAACAATATTGGCAATAGACGATCCTGATACAATTCCTGTCAGTCCTGATCCCACAATTGCTGCCTTGGCCGGACCACCCTTGAACCTTCCAAGAACACTCAGAGAAAGCTCAATATAAAACCTGCCTCCGCCTGCGCGCTCCATCATGGCGCCAATCAGCACAAAAAGGAATACCACCGTTGCGGAAACGTCAAGAGGAATGCCGTAGATTCCTTCCGTTGAGAGTGAGATTTTATCAACATACTTACCGAGGGAGGTGCTCCTGAAGGCAAAGTCTTCAGGCATGTGCTCTGCAAAAAAAACATAGCCTGTGAATAGCGTTGCAATCACGGTCAGCGCAGGTCCTATCACACGCCGTGCCGCCTCAAGGAGCAGAAGGACAAGGATCACTCCAATGACAATATCCCTCTGCAGAGGGGCGCCGGATCTCATGGAAAGACCGGAGTAGTCAAGCAAATAGTACAGGGCGGCAACGGCTGCAACAGTTCCCATCAGTATGTCCATAAAGGGGATATGTTCTCTTGCAGAGAGAAATGAAAAAAATCCCTTCAAAGGACGCCTTACCGCGGGATAACTGAAGTAAGCAAGAGAAATGGCAAACCCAAGATGAATACTTCGAATATAGGTGGAGTTCAAAATGAGCCAGCTGGCCGTAGACAGCTGGAATATGCACCAGGCAACGGCAAGCACAGGTACAAAAAAGCGCTGGTAGTTTGTTGCATGGCGAGGGGCGGAAAACTCTTCTTCAGCAATCCGCCCCTGTGCTTCAGCAGCTTCTTCTAACTGTTTAAACTGAGGTACGGAAGTTTGCTGATTCCCTCCTGTCGGATTCCTGTCTTTCAAATCTCAGGCTATTTCAGAAGTCCCGCTTCTTTGTAATACTTCTCCGCGCCAGGGTGAAGCGGAGCAGAGAGTCCTGTGAGCATAGACTCTTTTGTAAGAATACTGTATGCAGGATGCAATTTTTTGAAACTTTCAAAGTTCTCAAATATTTCTTTTACCACATGATATACATCCTCTGCAGGAACTCTGCTGTGCGTCACAAAGGTTGCCTTAACACCGAAGGACGGCACGTCCTCCTTGTTTCCGGCGTTGGGGTAAAAACTTATGGGTACAACACTGCGGGCATAGTAAGGGAACTTAGCATAAAAGGAATCAGGGAGCACAATAGGTACGAATTGTACTTTTCTCGTACCTGCCGTAGCTTCCTTAAACGCTCCTGACGGATGTCCAACGGTATAGAATAATGCATCAATCCGTCCGTCAAGCAAGACACCGGGGGCCTCTGCGGCCTTCAGTCCTTCAGCCTTTATATCATTCTCGAAATTTATTCCGACAGCGGTCAGTGCGTCAATAGAGTTCTGTCGCTGACCGGAACCGGGATTCCCTATATTGACATGCTTCCCTTTCAGGTCTTTCAATTCTTTAATCCCCGCGTCCACAGCTGCAAGGAGCGTAATACTTTCAGGATGGATGCTGAATACTGCCTTGAGGCCCTTTTGAGGCCCTTTGTCTTTCCACTCCGCAAGTCCGCTGATCGCCTGATACTGTCGGTCGGATTGAACAATACCGAAGTCAAGATCACCTGACATGATCGCATTTACATTGTAAACCGAGCCGCCGGTAGACTCCACTGTAAGACGCATCTTGTACTCGTTTTTCTTTGCATTGACGATTCTCGATATAGCACCACCTGTGGGATAATATACTCCGGTGACACCTCCCGTACCAATCGTATAATACTGTGTCTTGGACGCAGACATTCCAGGGCCGGCCCCGCACAGAATAATTGCCAATGCTAAGGAAAATACAATAACGAATGATTTCTTTGTCATCTCTTCCTCCTTTTGATAAAGTGGTATCTTCAGCATTATATAATTGATAGAAACAAAAAGAAAGAAAAAATGCGTTTCAATTGAATTGCACAGCTCATGCACGTGAATATGCTGGTCTACAAGTAAGAAAAGGGCAATTGTCGTGCAGTGCAGAAAAAGACAACAGTGATGAAAAGTAAAAGGGGCTGCAAAAGCTGTAACCCCTTGAATTTGCTGGCGTCACCAATATGCCTCGAGCACACGGGGGATTCTCCTCCTCAGGTCTCCCCGGCGACTCTTCGAGCGGATCCGCCGGGGCCGGGAACCCCTCTGAAAATTATCGAAGTAGAACCTCGATAATTCATGATACCGTTGTCTATATGACTTAACTTACATAGCCTGCAATCCGAAATAAAATAGAAGAAATAATATAGCGTTAAGCAGGAAATGTAATATGGACAACAATCCCATAAGGTGGATACTATTTATATTCTGCACCGTAATATTTTTAATTGCAGCATTCTTTAATGGTTATGTAGCATGGAGGGAATGGTGCAGAGGACAGCATCAGGGCCCTTCATTTGCTCCAATCCTTTTTGGAGTCATTGGGTCAGGGGCAGTCCTCATGGCTCCCTATGGGACATTCACTGGACGACTTCCATATGCATGGATACCGCTATTTGTCGATTTCGGTTGCATCCCATACATTACATATGGTCTATGGTGCTCATTTAAAAAGAAAAGGAAATGAGACATGAGACTCAGATCCTAACATAGGTTCACCGGGGCTGTCTTTTGCATTGATTTCAGGTGCAGTCAATAACTAAAATTACTCCGTATCTTATTGAAACGTGTTGTACTCATTCTTCCTTCCAGGGGAAAGAAGTAACGATCACCATATGCAATGTGCCGTGATCAGGTAGATTTCAGATGCGTGCAGATAGAGACAATTCCTAAAATTGTAATGCTGGCGTCCCCAACGCGCCCCGGCGCACAGGGGGGATTTTCCACAGCCCTGTGAGCGGCGTGAAAGTTCGTAGCCAAGAAATTGGAAAAAGGTGCTCTGGGAGCAACTTGGGCGAAACGAGCGGATTTTAACAGCAAAATAGTTTTCCTGTATTTTGATCTGTTTTCTCCGACGATTTTACGACAGTGAATACAGTAAAGATTTCTGGGACAAATAAAAAGAACATGTAAATTTTTGCAGCTTGCAACCAGTTATTGTCAGATTTTATCTTTATTGAAATTGCCTAGAACACCTGCTTGTTGAGAATTTCAAAAGTAGCTGATATTAAGAATTAAGATAAATTATCTTCATGGTTAGCGGGTACATCAGAGTGACAGCCACCAGTATCCCTGAATATCAAGATTTGTAAGCCCCATTTCTTTTGCCTTGTTAACGACCCTTCTATATTCTTCTCTGGTTATTCTCCTTGATATCTCCGGATAATCATATGCTTTATAGACCGGATTATACTGGATCATAATATTGACATAAGTGTCTTTTGGCAATGTTCCTGCTATCCACTCCATAAC
>CP070644.1:178936-182227 GCA_020354155.1 Nitrospiraceae bacterium
CCAATATTCGCCAAAGTGTTCTTGTTGATCTCTACATGAATGAGGCGGGACCCGTATTTCTTCATTTTATAGTGGTTCCTGCCATTGCCAAGTGCAATGGCAGATCCATCTATTTCTTCAAATGAATTATTATTTATTTTTATATAATCTATCCTGCTTGGGCCAGACTTTACTTCCGGAAATACAAAGATCCCTGACGGCAAAAATGAAAAGTCACACTCAACTATTTTGATGTTATTCACATTCCCCCGAATCTGGATTGCCGAGGCATGAATCGGTGCATGACGTGATTCCCGGGTACCGGGGGCTATCTGGTTGCTGAATCTGAACGCCAATCCGGTAATCTCAATATTTGACTGATTTCTTACCTCAAGGATGGTATTCCTGTTCGCTACCTCGATTATTGACTGGTTAGGGTCTCTATCCTGAGGCAGACGCAGGATAAGGACCCCAGCATCACTGCCCGTTTCCTGATAATGATATTCGCCTGCCGAATCCAGAAATTCCGGCAATCCTTCAAGATAGTATCTGTCATGTGGCCTGGGGCCTGATCCCGCAGCCCTGTGGAAGTTTGCCCTTAGCGAGTATTCATCTGGATTGGAGTCAATAATGATTGCAGCATCCGCCTTTGGCATGCCACGGCGTTCGGCCCAGATTGTTGCTCCTCTATATGCATTTGGTGTCGATGCTCGCAGATTTTCATTATCGACCAAGCGCCGGATAATCGAGTGTGTACCTTTAATCTGTTTGATACGGGCTTCTTCTTCTCCATTACTGAGGGTGTCGCCGGGCCGCATTAGTTTATTGAACCAGTTCCGAATCTCAAGCGTAAGCCGGTTTCCCTGAACATCAATTATCTTTATCTGCGAAAGTTCCACCTGCTTCTTCAGCCGCCCGGACTGTCGCTTGACAGGTTGAACAGTGACAATGTCACCTTTGACTAGATTATCTGTGTTACTTGCTTCAATAATCACTTCAATGATGACATCAGTGAGCTCAAACCACTGGCTCCGGGGATCATCAATGTTTGTGATTTCCCAGTCCGGATTCCTGGCGACAGGTATTCGTGTAATCCCTGATTCATCAAGGTACCAGAGCAATCGAGGCGCGGACTCTGTTTTGATCGTATGGCACCAGGACTTTTCTTTCGACTGAGCTGGAAGCTTGGATGTATACTTTTCACCACACAGCTTCCAGCCGTCAGTCACTTGAGTCGAGCCGGCAAGGACAGCATCACCCTGCCCCCAGTCTGGATCTACTGTTAACCTGATAGGCGCATCCGATGTGCCAGATTCATCAGCGAACAGTCTCCCCCGGTACGTTACGCCTTTTTTGAATACGTACGTATTTACTCCATGACTGTTTGCAGCATTGCCTCGTGAATTTTCGTCCCATGGGTGATGCCGCCATGGATCATCACGAGTGCCCGTACCCTCATCATCTCCTTGATCGAAATCAATATATTTTATTGTTGCAGCATTATTCTTATTGCTGTTACCAGCCAGATTATTATAATCATGATGATTAGCTGAAACAGGCGAAATTTGTTTATATTTTGCGGTTTCTTGTGAAGCGTGAGAAAGGACCGATACAGATAAACATATAACGGATAAAACGAGACTGTAAGGTATGAATGCGTACATGTCTGATAATAATTTACACATATAAATTCATAAATATAGTCCACACATAATGACGGGATATTTCACAATTTCCACCATACTAGCGAAGCTTCTAGAGCCACTCATGGCTCTTATAAATTCAAGAATTCGTCAATAGCATGATCAAGCGATATCCATTATTCTGGTTATTACTATTTATAGTTTTTTATTCGATTGCCTGGCACATAACACTCATAGGCTTTAGCCCATTCCCCTTTCTGGAAAATAGGCAACCTCTTTCCCGGCTGCTTTTACTGTATCCTTCGCTTTATTTTGCTCTTTCATTGCCATTCATCGCCCTGTTTCTGAAATACCCGACATCTTCGGCAATAAAATTCTCTGCAATTATTTTATTCATACTCAGTGTATTAATGAGGGCAATAGACTGGAATATCATTTACTACTATGGAGATCACATTGACGCCTTGTTTTGGGAAAATGCGTTTTATTCCGATGGCCTGAAAATGCTTTTCACCAAGGTCAGTTCTATACTTGCCCTGGTTTCTCTCGTACTGATATCAATTTTTATTTACCTGTTAAATTCTGTTGAATCCCATTATCTTCTCTGGCTGAAAAGCGGAAGAACGATCAGAGACTATTTTCTGAAACACTATCTGTCTGCATTTGTAATATTGCTGGGTTTATCCACCCTGGTTATTGTCTTAATTGTCCTGCCGTTTTTTTCCGGCCTTACCAGCAACCCGGTGTATACAAAGCGCCTGCCTGAAAAACGATTCCTGGGATCCATTAGAGATTACCTCAAGGAAGACAGGATCGAAACAATCATACTGAGCAAAGAAGAAAAACTAAAATTCGGTGAACTGGGTTTGAAGATTGCAAGCGTATCTGATGAATATCCGTTACTGAAAGACAGCATTTTTATTGACCAGTCACATCGACCCCGTCCTATAACACCGAAGCCAAATATTATCGTAGTATTTTTTGAAAGCCTCTCATCCTATTTTATAGAAGACCCGGAAATCAGGAAGCTTAATTTAACGCCAAATATAGACGATTTCATCAGTCAATCACTGTATTTTGACCGTATTTTGAACGCCAGCACACCAACCTTGCAAGGCCTCATTGCCGCCCTTTCTTCCTCTCTGCACCTTTATCGTTCAACGCTGGATGTAAACAAATGGGCTGATTTCGATGACGTCAAGGAGCAGTTTAGAGATAAAAATGCCACAAATATCACCACTTATCCCATGATATCCAGATTGTTAAAGGAGAAATCATATACCAGCACACATATACAGGCAGGACGCGGCAGCTTTGCAAATACTGAAATTATTTTCAGAAAAATGGGCGGGTATGACCAGTTTCACTCCACCTCCGGTGTGGAACATGACCTGAACAGAAAATACCCATTAGGAAAATGGGGGGCAGCTGACATGGATACTTTTGAGTTTACCAAGCAGTGGTTGAAAAAAAACAGTAATAACCCATTCTTTCTGACCATCAGTAGCATAGACATACATCACCCCTATCAAAGTTCGACAAAAAAAGACGGTATTGAAAATAACCTTCTCAACTGCGTCTATTCTTCTGATGCCGGATTTGGCGTGTTCTGGGAGTACTTCAAGGAGTCTCCAAATTATAATAATACTATTGTTATTCTTACTGCTGA
>CP070644.1:182327-190282 GCA_020354155.1 Nitrospiraceae bacterium
ACTGTTCTGTAAACAGCTGGTACGTCAATCTCACCCCCAAGTTCCCTGATTTTGTCAGGGAATACCTCCCGTGCAACTTCAGCTCTCGGAAGCAGGAGTTTGAGCCCCTTCAATGGTCTGTCTGTGCTCTGTGTTCTGTGCCTGCCTGTCCGGTCGGCAGGTTCTGTGTTCTGAATAAATGCATCTATAAGTCCTTCTGCATTAAACTCTTTTGGTATCATATCAACATGTATTCCGAACTTGTTGATGGCCGACGATGTCTTGGTACCCACTGCACATATTTTGAGACCTTTTAAATCACGGATATCCCTGCCTCTCTCGAAAACTCTCTGGAAGAAATAACGGACCCCATTGCCACTGGTGAGTATGAGCCAGTCATAGGATTCTATGCCGTCTATGGCACTGTCAAGCTGCGACCAGTCAGCAGGAGGTATTATCTGAATGGTTGGGAATTCAAGAATCTCTGCGCCCAATGACGCAAGAGCTTCAAATCCATAGGAATGTTCCCGTGTGACGAGTATGCGCTGACCGAAGAGGGGTTTCTTCTCCACCCAATTCAGGGTTTCCCGCAGTTTCACAACATCGCCCACAACCATCACTGCAGGGGGTTTAATGTCTTTTTCCTTTACCAGATCAGCTATGGTACTGAGTTTACCGGTAAGTGTTTTCTGGTCTGCCCTTGTACCCCACCGGACGACTGCTACCGCTGTCTCAGCACTCCTGCCGTTTTCGATCAGTTTCTTGCATACCATGGCAATATTCTTCACTGTCATGAGGAAAACGATGGTGCCAACACCTGTTGCAAGTCTTGTCCAGTCGATGGAGCTTTCTTTTTTTGTCACGTCTTCATACCCCGGGACTATAGCCAGTGACGACGAATACAACCTGTGGGTAAGGGGAATGCCGGCATAAGCAGGCGCTGCTATTGCGGAGCTGATACCCGGGACTATCTCAAACTCTATGCCTGCTTTCGCAAGAACTTCCGCTTCTTCACCTCCCCGTCCAAATACAAAGGGATCACCGCCTTTCAGACGGCAGATTAATTTGCCTTCCTGTGCCTTTTCCACGAGGGTCTCGTTAATCTGATCCTGGGTCATGGTGTGTTTGCCGCCACGCTTGCCTGCATAGATAAACTCTGCTTCATGATCTATATAATTTAAAATCTGTGCGTTGAGGTGGAAATCATAGACAACGACTTCTGCCTGTTGAAGACATTTCAGCCCCTTCACGGTGAGCAGACCAATATCGCCTGGCCCTGCGCCTACTATGTATACTTTTCCATTCATACGTTTCTGAATATGCTTTTTATTCTAAATCACTGCTGTCTGGCACTGAGTAATGCTGTCATTGCCCCGCTTGATCGGGCAATCCAGATGAAAAGAAGGATAATTTATTTGAAAAATCTGGATTCTCGCCTCGGCGAGTCGCCTGAGGTGAACCGCTTTCGCGGGAATGACAACCAAAATGAGAAGATGCATGTTCTCTGTAATATAAATGGTTCAGGTGATCACGGACAGGTATACTCTTTCCATGAAAACACAAAGCACGAAGAAAACCCGGTTAGAGTCTGCTTGAAGCTGGAGAACAGACAGTGAATCAAACTAAATGTTTTTGTTCACCATTTCTCTGAGTTCTTTACCGACCTTAAAATAGGGGACTTTCTTTGGCGGGACATCTACTCCCTCACCTGTTTTAGGGTTTCTTGCCTTTCGTGCGTTCCTGCTGCGGAGCTTGAAATTTCCGAAACCCCTGATCTCTCCCTTGCCGCCCTTGGCAAGGGCATCCTTCACACTGTCAAAAATAGTCTCTATGACGACTTCTGTCTGCTTTTTTGAGAGCCCTTCAACTTTTTCAGCAATTTTCTCGATCAGTACTGATTTTGTCATACACACCTCCTGAAGAAAAATCTACAATATATTGATTTAAAAGTCAATTTATTTATATCAGGGCGTAAACATATATTTTATGCTTACCGATGGAAATGCAGTATCCATCAGTTTCCCGGAGAGCTTTCCCCGGAGCAAATCCAGAAATCCAAACCTCTCTTCTCTGGTGACGACCTCGGGTTCGCCCTTGATTCCAGTGAGTTTGCCGGCCAGCATTATTGCATCCTGAAGATTGCCGAGTTCATCGACGAGGCCAAGTTCCTTTGCCCTTCTCCCGGTAAAAATGCGTCCGTCAGCGAGTTTCCTGATCTCCTGGACATCCATTCCCCTGCTGTCAGCCACTGCCTGAATAAACTGATCATGCACATCGTCAAGGACGTTCTGCAGAATGCTTTTTTCTTCCGGTGACATAGACTTGAATACAGAAGCGATATCTTTATGTTTCCCGCTCTTGACTACATTTGTCTTTACGCCGATTTTTTCCATAAGGCCTGAAACATTGGGGATCTCCATAATGACACCGATTGAGCCGGTGAGGGTGCCTGCATTGGCTACGATACTGTCTGCCGGAGCCGCGATATAATATCCGCCGGAGGCTGCCACTGATCCCATGGAGACGACAACCTTTTTCTTTTCCTTGAGTTTAATAATCTCTTCGTATATTTCCTGAGAGGGGCCAACAGCGCCGCCCGGACTGTCCACCCGTACGACTACAGCCTTGACAGATGAATCGTCTGAGTATTCCTTCAGCTCATCGATAACGGCAGTAGAATCAATGATAACGCCAGAGACCCGGATAAGAGCAACCTTTTCTCCAAGGGGAACTTTATGGGATACCGTGAGAATAAGGCTGAGCACAACGGTGATTATAAAAATGATTATGAAGAAGATCAGGACTTTTTTCAATTGAAGATCTCCTGGCTAGCGTCAACCCATCAGGGTCTTCATGCTGAGGTCAATTTTACGCTCTGTGGGATTTACGTCTATGACGCGGGCAGTGAGTTCAATCCCGGGCTTGAAAAGGTCTTCAAGCTTCTCATCAGGCCTTTTCTCTATCTCTGATTTATGCATCAGGCCTTCGACGCCATCTTCAAGCTCAACAAAGATACCGAAATCCGTGACATTTACTACCGTTCCCTTTACCCATTCTCCAAGCTGATATTTCCCGGGGATATCCTCTTCCCATGGATCAGGGGTCAGGTTTTTCAGGCCGACGGAAATTCTCTCTTTTTCTGCTTCAATGTTCAGGACAACGACTTCAATTTCCTGTCCCTTCTTTAAGATATCTGAGGGATGACGTACCCGCTTCACCCAGGATAAATCCGATATATGAAGCAATGCATCAACGCCCTCATCAAGGGCGACAAAGGCGCCGAAATCGGCAAATCCCTTGACAACGCCCTTAATCTTCTGGCCGATTTCATATTTTTCGCTGATGAGATTCCACGGGTTCGGTTTGAGCTGTTTTATACTGAGAGAAATTCTCTTGTCTGCCTTATTGACTGACAGAATCATAGCTTCAACAGTATCTCCGATTGAATAATATTTATTTGGTTTTATTGATTTTTCTACCCAGTCTATCTCGGAAACATGTATGAGGCCTTCTACGCCCTCTTCAAGCTCAACAAAAATTCCATAATCAGTGGTCCTGATGACTTTTCCCTGTACTTTCTGACCTTCAGGGTATTTCTCATCAACCAGGGTCCAGGGGTCAGGCTTTTTCTGTTTATATCCGAGTGTTACCTTGTTTGCTGCAGGATCAAAATTCAGGACAACAACCTCAACAGAGTCGCCGATGCTGAAGAGCTCTCCCGGATGACTGATTCTGCCCCAGGACATATCAGAAATATGCAGAAGCCCATCCAGTCCTCCAAGGTCGACAAAAACACCATAATCCGTAAGGTTTTTGACGATACCCGTTACTATGGCACCTTCCTTGAGTGTTGTCAGCGTCTGCTCCCTGAGTTTATTGCGTTCTTCCTCAAGGAGTACCCGTCGGGAAACGATAATATTGGATCCTCTGTGGTTGAGATTCAGTACCTTGAATGAATGTGCCTGGCCGATGAGGCTGTCTGTGTCTCTCGGGGCCTTGAGGCCAATCTGCGAGCCCGGTAAAAAGGCACTGACACCGTTTATATCAACCGTCATGCCGCCTTTGACCTTCCCCACTATTTTGCCCTCTACCGGAACCCCCTGTTTAAAGGCATCACTCAGTCTGTCCCATGTTTTCAGTCCCTCAGCCTTCTGTCTGGACAACTTGACAAAGCCGTCAGAATCATTCAGGTTTTCAACATAGACCTCAATCTCATCTCCAGGCTTCAGATTGGTGAGGTCATTCTCAACAAACTCGCTGCTTGATATCCGCCCTTCACTTTTAGCGCCGACATCTAAAATAATCCGGTCATCCTTTATCTGAACGACGGTGCCTTTTGTGACATCGCCTATCTTCAGGCCCTTGAAAGTATCAGCGTATAATTTTGATAGTTCATCCATTTGTGTTTCCATAATTGTATATTATATTACCTCCCGACAGAAATTTCTTTCATTTTTTCTACCACATCATCAATAATCCATTGAGGGGTTGATGCTCCCCCAGTCACTCCTGCCTTCTGAACCCCGGTAAACCATTCCGTTTCGAGCTCGTCAGCAGTTTCTATGTGGTATACTTTAGCACAAACGGTTCGAGAAAGTTTGACAAGCTGGTTTGTGTTTGAGCTGTTTTTACCTCCGACGATAATTATGAGGTCTACTTTTGCCGCAAGTGCTTCTGTTTCCCTTGCCCTCTGGGATGTTGAATCACAGATGGTGTTGTAGATTTTTACCTCTCTGGCCCTGCTGGCAACCTCCAGTACGATTTTCCTGAAAGTCTCTGAAGACTGTGTTGTCTGAACAATGATGCCCACCTTTTTTTTCAACGGGGGCAGGTGCTGGGCGTTGTTAACAACAAGGGCATCATCGCCTGCAAAACCCAGCAGTCCGCGCACTTCCGGGTGGTCCCTGTCGCCGATGATTATTACCTGGTACCCTTCTTCTGTAAGGATTTTTGCAAAATTCTGGGCCTTTTTTACAAAGGGGCATGTTGTGTCTACGAGATTGTAACCCTCTTCTTCAATCTTACTGTAGACCCGCGGGGAAACCCCGTGAGTCCTGATGATCAGGGTTTTGATATCAGGTAATTCAAGATTTTCTGTTGTAAACACATGCTTCTGACGCAGTTCCTCCACGACCTGGGGATTGTGAATGAGAGGACCATAGGTATAGATTCCTTTGCCTTCTTCCTGTGCAAGCTTGAATGTGATGTCTATTGCCCGCTTGACGCCGAAGCAGAAACCGGCCCCTTTAGCTATTATTATTTCCATAATGTCTGCTCAGCTGAATGATTGCATCCATGACATTTTTGCTGATTTCTTCATGTAAAGCATGATCATGTTTTTTTGATGTATCTATTGTATTGCCATGATATACTGGTTTGTCAAATATAACGGTTATTTTCGCCCGCTTCAGCCATCGGGCTCCAACAGGAAGCGCCCTGTCTGATCCGATGATGAGAACGGGTACGACGGGAGCCTGCGTCATATGTGCAATCATGCCAAGTCCCCGTTTTGCCTGAAGAAAATCTCCTGTTTCGTTGCGTCTGCCCTCAGGGAATATAGTGATCACCTCACCGCTCCTGATGTGCCTCACAGCCTGTTTAATGGTTGAAGGCTGCGGCTTCTCCCGGTCTACGGGGAATGCGTACTGTTTAACAAAGGCTCCGATGAGCGGTATGGTGAAGAGGCCCTTGCGTGCCATAAAGGTAACCTGTCGTGGAGAAATGGCGCCCAGGATGAGGGGATCGAGGTAACTGATATGGTTGGAGGCAATAATAATGCCGCCCGTATCAGGAACGTTTTCAGTGCCGATTATCCTGAGACCGCCGTTGATCTTAAAAATCAGCCGGATTAAAAAGGCTGAAATCCGGTAAAGCAGTATATTGATTAATCCCCTGTTCTCCATCACCTGTCTCCGTGGTTACTGAATTAAAAAATGTGCAGCTTTATTTCAGATGCCGGACGATAGTGTCAACTACCTCCTCTGGAGATAGCCTGCTTGAATCAATGTAAAACATATCGTCTGCTTTTTTCAGCGGGGCCGATTCTCTTGTTGAGTCTCTGTGATCTCTTTTTTTGAGGTCCTCAACAGTTGTATCTAATGTCAGGGTGGGGTCACTGTCCTTCAGGTCTTTCAGCCGTCGTGCCCACCGTTCATCAACGGAAGCATCGAGAAAGAATTTGTTTTCCGATTCCGGGAAGATTACTGTACCCGTATCCCTTCCTTCCACCACTACCTTCCCTTTTATGCCTTCTTCCCTCTGCATCGCAAAGAGGAACTCTCTCACAATTGGTTTGGCTGAGACCTGGGAGCTTAGTTCTCCAATCTCTTTGGTGCGAATTGCTGTTGTAACGTCAGTTCCGTTCACAGAGATGGTGCTCCCCTCAAGACTGATCTCAGCTGTTTTGAGAAGGTCCCGAAGAGCATCTTCATTGTCATGGTCGATATTGCTGTCCCGTACCTTCCAGGCAACTGCCCTGTACAGGGCGCCGGTATCAAGGTAATTGTAGCCAAGTTTTGCGGCAAGAAGTCTTGCTACGGTACTTTTTCCTGCACCGGAGGGACCGTCAATGGTTATAACGTCTTTCATAACGAATAAAAAGTAGAACCTATCTCAAAATCAAATGTCCACTCGTTGTTATGCCCGCATGTCGTAAGCGGGCATCCAGAAGTGTTGAAAAAGACTGGATTCCCGCCTTCGCGGGAATGACGACAAAAAGTTTATTATTAATCAAATTCAATTTTAAGATAAGTTCTAGTTATTTTTTTTTGCCGATAGAATTATTTGCCACCCTGAATTCATTTCAGGGTCTCCTAACTTGATGATACGTTGAGTTTCTGAAACAAGTTCAGAATGACAGCTCGTAGAGTGTTGACTTTCCGCAACAGGGACTAACTATTATAATTCTTCTGGCCTAAATTATAGACAATTTCCATGAACCGGGGAAATGACGTGTCGATGCAATCTGTGTCCGCCACGGTCGTCTCTTCCTCTGCAGTAAGCCCGGCAACGCTCATTGACATTGCAATCCGGTGATCACCATGGCTGTTCACAGCTGCACCGAGTAAATCTTCACGGCCTTCGATAATGATGCCGTCATCGAGTTCTTCAATGGTCACTCCCATCTTTTTGAGCTCAGATGCCATGGCAGCAATCCTGTCAGATTCCTTGACTCGTAACTCCCCGGCACCCGTAATTTTCGTAGTGCCCTCAGCCTTTGCTGCCGCAACACAGAGGACGGGAAATTCATCAATGGCCCTCAGTACCCTGTCACCCCCGACACGAACGGCCCTCAGTCTTGCATGTCTGACCAGTATATCAGCAACAGGCTCACCGGATACTTCCCTGGTGTTCAGGAGCTCAAACTCCTTCTCCATCATGTCCTGCAAAATATCAAGAAGTCCGGTCCGTGTTGTATTGATGCCCACGTTTTTTATCAGTACTTCGGAACCGGGTACGAGGAGTCCTGCAACGATAAAAAAGGCTGCTGAAGAAAAATCTCCGGGAACCGTCATATCCAGGGGATTCAGTTTCGCGATACCCGTGACGCTGACTTTTTTCCCATCAGTACGTACATCAACACCTGATGCCCTGAGCATCCTTTCTGTGTGGTCCCTCGACTTGCCGGGTTCTACTACACTGGTTTCCCCATCACAATAAAGACCCGCGAGCAGTATGGCTGATTTTACCTGAGCGCTTGCTATCGGCGATGTATACTGTATGGGACGCAGATTGCCGCCCTGAATATGCAGGGGAGGGTATCCGCCTTTTTCAGAGACAATATCGGCTCCCATTGCAGTAAGAGGAGCAATGATTCTTTCCATTGGTCTTTTCAGGAGAAATTGATCACCTGTCAATGTTGAAGAAAAAGGCTGTCCGGCAAGAACGCCGCTCATCAGTCTCATGGTCGTTCCCGAATTTCCGCAGTCAATGACATTGCCTGGAGCTGACAGGCCCTTTAACCCCTTGCCGGATAC
>CP070644.1:190382-198432 GCA_020354155.1 Nitrospiraceae bacterium
TTACCATTGACCTGATCAAATGAATCAGCCTGAATCATTTTGAGTCCGGCAGGGTTCATATCAAGAAGAGTCCCATCTCTTGAAACAATTTTAACGCACTCCGGTTCTGTCTGGATAATTGTTTGTAAATGATATTCTCTTGCTCTCAGATCCTCTTCTATCCGCTTTCGTATAGAAATGTCCTTTACTAACTTGATACCTCCCGTAATATTCCCTGCCGAATTTATTAAAGGCGATGAAATAAGTTCATAGTATCGATTACCTTCTTCAGTTGGAATCATCCTTTCGGTCCTGTGTATCTCTCTATCCTGCAACGAAAGAACCATTGGACAATCTTCACAGATATGATCTTTCCCCTCGTATGCTGAGTAACAAAACTCGCCTATATGATTACCGACAGATTCCTGCTGATACTTGTTTTCGTATATGACCTTATAGTTGAGATCCTGGATGATTAAGCCAACGCCAAGCCCTTCCAATATGGAATTTGTCATCGCTTTTTCGTCTTCAATTAACGTGTTGCTCGAAATTACCCGGCGCAGTTTTACTAATTCCTCTATGAGTTGCTCTTTTGACTTTGTTGTATCATCCATAATGAATTTTATCAGCAATCCCTTTGCCGAATACTATTTTCCTCCCTGTCGCTGATCTCCTCCTTCTTAAGGGCTAACATCGTAACTGTTCCTGATTTCGTACAATTATATCAGAATCCCTTTATAAGATACCAAGAAGAAACCTTACATGTAAGTAAAAGTAGAATTAATGATTTAAGCGAATTATCCGTAGAATCCAGATTTACTCAACTTTATTATTTCGGCGGGTTTATCCAGAAAATCCAGACTGCTTCAATCTCATGTATACCTTCAACGTACCAATGAAATCCAGAATGATTCTTCTCATAGAAGAGATGAAAACCAGAAAGGCATGGTGCCGAAGGCGGGACTCGAACCCGCATAGGTCGCCCCACACGGCCCTCAACCGTGCGTGTCTACCAGTTCCACCACTTCGGCTCAACCATGAATTACGGTGCCAGTAATTATAAACTACTGTGTCAATTCAAGACAAGTCTGCCCGGGGCAAATCCACAAGATAAAAGAGAAGTACGTGAAAGCTCTCGTCAGCCCAGTATTGAAAAGTTTGCAAGGCTGAGCAGGATGGACGGAAAAATTCCAATAATCAGCACTGCCAGACATGTTATGGCGAGAACAATGCCTGCTGGACCTGATGTTGTGAGAACTATCTCATTCTGCGGCTCCTTCATGTACATGTAGACAACAATCCTCAGGTAAAAGAATGCAGAGACAACACTGAACAGGGCAGCGATGATTGCAAGGTAGGTATAACCGGCGTTAATTGCCTCCATGAATACATAAAATTTTCCTATGAAGCCCGCAGTTGGGGGAATGCCGGTGAGGGAGAACATAAAGATGAGCATCAGCGCCGAAGCCATGGGATGGCTCTTTGCCAGCCCCATATAGTCCTCGATGTTTTCGCCCTGAAATCCTTCCCGTCTCAGCATGATCACAATGGTAAAGGCCCCAATATTCATAAAAGTATATATCATTAAGTAATTAATGGTGCTCGTAAGACCTTCCGGTGTACCCGCGATGATACCGAGGAGCATATATCCTGCATGGGCAATTGAACTGTAGGCAAGCATTCTCTTTATATTGCTCTGCGCAAGGGCTATGACGCTGCCGACAACCATGGTTAAGATAGCAAGAGGAACCAGAACAGCAGACCACTGGGGCTGCATGCTGCCAAAGGCCTCAAAGAGCACCCTGCCAAGAACTGCAAAACCGGCAGCCTTTGGGCCTACTGACATAAAGGCGGTAATCGATGTCGGCGCTCCCTCATACACATCAGGGGCCCACATGTGAAAGGGTACAAGGGCTACCTTGAACCCGAAGGCCACAATCATAAAGATAACACCAAGATACATGACAGGACTATCATGTATTCCCAGGGTAAACAGCGAGGTAGCAATATCTGTTATGTTCGTTGTCCCTGTCATGCCGTAGGTAAGGGCAATACCATAGAGCAGGAAGGCCGAAGAAAAGGCCCCCAGAAAGAAGTATTTCACCGCCGCCTCATTTGAACGCGCCTGCTTCCTCAGGAGTCCGGCAAGTATATAGGTCGATAGAGCCATCAACTCAAGGCCCAGATAGAGAATCATCAGGTCTGCTGCAGAGGCCATGATCATCATTCCCGCGGTGGCAAAGAGCAGCAGGGCGTAATATTCTCCGAAGGCCGCTTTTTCAATGGCCATATATTTAAAAGAAATACAAATCGTGAATATCACATTCAGATAAAAGATGATCTTAAAAAAACACGAATATTTATCAAGGAGAAACATGTCTGCAAAAACGGTCTGAGATTCAGACATGCCATAGACACTCACAGTGCCATAGAGGGCTACGAGCGCTCCTGCTACTCCGATAATGGCAATAATCTCTTTTCTCTTCACGACGAGATCAAGCATGAGCAGTAACAGACCCACACTTATCATTGCAAGTTCAGGCATGATAGCGCTTATGTCCTGTAATCCGAGACTGAATGTTACGTCCATCAGAATATACCCGTAATAAGCCTGGTCAGGAGATGGTCCCCGCCGGCATAGTTTGTCTGGTTTATATTTTCAAGCAGGTGCGCCACGGATGTATGCATGTAACTCAAAAAAACTTCAGGATAGAAACCTACCCAGAAAATAAGAATGATGAGTGGTACAAGGGTAATTATCTCCCGCATATCAAGGTCCCAGACCTTATGGTCGCCCGTCGCCCATCTTTCAGTATCTGCTTTTTCAAAAAACACTCTTTGATAGAGCCACAGCATATACCCCGCTCCGAGGATTATACCGGTAGCTGCCAGCACGCCATAAACCATCTTGGCCCTGAATGCACCGAAGATAATTAAAAACTCGCCGATAAAACCGTTCATCCCCGGCAGCCCGATTGAGGCAAATGTAAGAACAATGAAAAATCCGGCATACCATGGAACAAGGCCTGCAAAACCTCCGTAGTCGGCAATTTTGCGCGTGTGAGTCCTCTCATAAATAATCCCTATCATCAGAAAGAGTGCGCCTGTAATGATGCCGTGATTCAGCATCTGAAGGATACCTCCCTCCACTCCCTGAGTGTTGAGGGCAAAAATACCGAGGGTCACAAAACCCATATGACTGACGCTGGAGTAGGCAATGAGGCGTTTCAGGTCCTTTTGTGCAAGGCAGACCAGGGCTCCATAAATAATGGCAATCACTGACAGTATCATTATTGGTTTGAGGAACATCATCGTGGCATCGGGAAACATGGGCATTGAAAACCTCAGGAACCCGTAAGCCCCCATCTTGAGGAGTACGCCTGCAAGGATAACACTGCCTGCAGTGGGCGCCTCGGTATGGGCGTCAGGCAGCCAGGTGTGAAAGGGAAACATGGGCACCTTGACAGCAAATGCTGCAAAGAAGGCAAGAAAGAGCCAGAACTGCAGATTCAGTGAATACTGCTCACTACTCAGGGCCAGTATGTTCAGCGTCTCCCCGCCGGTAAAGTAAAGTACCACGATACCAACAAGCATGAGCACACTTCCTATTAATGTGTAGAGGAAGAATTTGACCGCTGCATAGACCCTGTTTTCACCGCCCCAGACCCCTATCAGCAGGAACATGGGAATCAGCATTGCCTCCCAGAATATGTAGAAAAGGAAGAAGTCCAGTGATACAAACACGCCAAGCATCCCCGCTTCCATAATAAGTATTGAGATGTGAAATTCCTTGGCCTTGTTTGCAATCGCCTTCCAGGATACAAGGACACTGAGGATACTCAGAAGCGTTGTCAGCAGAATAAAGAGTATACTGATCCCGTCAATACCCACAAAGTAGTTAATCCCCCATGACGGTATCCACTGATGCCATTCAACAAACTGCATCTTGTGCGTCGTCTTGTCAAAGCCGGTCAGAAGGGGCAGGGAAATTATGAAGGTAAGACCGGTCACGATCAGAGAGGTCCAGCGGATTGCTGTGGCACTTCGCAGCAGGAGAACAATGATGGCGCCGAGAACGGGCAGAAACACCGTCCAGGTGATTATCGGATAGTTCAGATTGTTATAAATTACATCTTCCATTCATTACCTCATAAAGATAAAGACGCCAATGATGCACAATGCTCCTATTGCCATGGCCAGACCATAGTTGGAGAGAAATCCTGTCTGAACGTTTCTCAGTTTTTTGCTGAATCCGCCGATGAGGGCGGGGATACCGTTTACAACACCTTCTATAATCTTCGCGTCAAAGAAGGCAAGAACAATCCTGTCTGATGCCTTCAGCACAGGTTGAACAAATATTTTGTCGTAGAGCTCATCAATCCAGTACTTATTAAATAAAAGGTTGTAGATTGGCTTGAACAGGGAAGCAATTTTCTCAGGCAGATCTGTTTTCTTGATATACATGAACATAGCAACAAGCCATCCGATAACTGCAACCGCAACGGATACTGCTATCACAAGCCATTCTTCTAAATGAGTGCCATGTCCATGAGGGTGGCCAAGCACAGGAGCTAAGAATTCTCCAATCCTGTCAGCATGTTCCAATATAACCGGTGGAATACCTACCCATCCAGCAGCAACAGCTCCCACAGCAAGTATAATCAACGGCACAGTAATAACCTTCGGTGATTCATGAATATGGTGTTCCTGTTCCGGATCGCCACGATAAGATCCGTGAAAAGTCAGATAAATAAGTCTCCACGAATAAAAAGCTGTCAGCACTGCGGCAGCTACACCGAGAAACCACAGGAACTTGCCCAGGTCACCGCCCAGGTATGCCCTCCAGAGTATCTCGTCCTTACTGAAGAATCCCGCAAGCCCGGGAATCCCTGTGATGCTCAAGGTAGCAATGATGAATACCCAGTACGTTACCGGCATATATTTCTTCAATCCGCCCATCTTCTCCATGTTCTGCTCATCATCATGCTTGGCATGATGCAGGGCGTGAATAACACTGCCTGATCCAAGGAAGAGCAAAGCCTTGAAATAAGCATGTGTATAAAGATGGAATATTCCCGCTGAATATGCGCCAACACCAAGGGCAAGAAACATATAGCCGAGCTGACTCACTGTAGAATAGGCAATTACCCTCTTAATATCCTTCTGGACAAGGGCTATAGTCGCAGCAAATATTGCAGTAACTCCTCCAACAACGGCAACGGTATTCATGGCAGTTGCGGAGAGACTGAAAAGTGGATTTGAACGGGCAACCATAAACACTCCGGCCGTAACCATGGTAGCAGCATGAATCAGGGCAGAGACAGGTGTGGGGCCTTCCATTGCGTCAGGAAGCCAGACATGGAGCGGCATCTGTGCTGATTTACCCACAGCGCCACAGAATAGCAGAAGACAGATCAGGGTAATGGTATCTACTTCATAGCCGAAAAGATTGATCGTCTGCCCAAGAACACTATCTGCTCCGCTGAATACGGTCATGTAGTCGAGGCTTCCAAAGGTAAGGAATATAAGAATCACGCCAAGACCAAAGCCAAAGTCACCGAAGCGGTTTACAATAAAGGCCTTCTTGCCTGCATTGGCAGCTGATTTTTTCTCATACCAGTATCCGATCAGGAAATATGAGCAGAGACCAACTGCCTCCCATCCAAAATACAGGAGCAGAAAATTGTTTGCCATAACAAGAATCAGCATGGAGAAAACAAAGAGGCTCAGGTATGCAAAGAAACGGTAGTATCCCTTATCACCGTGCATATAGCCAATAGAATATATGAAAATCAATGTGCTTATAGATGTCACAACCATGAGCATAATTGCAGTAAGCTGGTCAATGAGGAAACCGATAGAAACATTAAAATCTCCGGACACTATCCAGCTGTAGACATTGACGTTTATTACCTCCCCTTTGAGAACACCGGCAAAGGCGACCAGAGAAAGCAGAAAGGAACCCGCAACAGCAGGAACTGCAATCAGGTGTGCCTTGTCCCGGATATAATCACGTCCAAAAAGGATGTTGATAATAAATGCTAAAAGCGGCAGTAACGGTATCAGTGTATATATCATTCTTTAACGTTTTACTCCCTGGTGGAAAACTTCCTGCAATGTCATTTCGAGGAACCGTAGGTGACGAGAAATCTTATGCCGGTCACGTTGCCCGGGCTTCAGGATTTCTCTCCCGCCAAGTCGTGATCGAAATGACAGCATATATAATTTATTTAATATCATCTTCATTCTGAACTCTAAACTTTTAACTCTTGACAACTCATCCCTTCAACAGGTTTATTTCATCCACCTTGATCGTGGGATTGTTTTTGTAGAAGGCAATGATGATTGCCAGTCCGATGGCGGCCTCTGCTGCAGCCACGGTAATAATGAAGAACACCAGTATCTGTCCCCTCAGTGACTGGAGATAATGACTGTAGGCAACAAGGCTGATGTTTACAGAGTTCAGCATGAGCTCAATGGAAATGAACATGATTATCAGGTTCCGCCTTGCAAGAAATCCTACCACCCCGATACTGAACATAATCGCACTCAGAATGATATACCAGTTTAAAGGGACCAACACTACCTCCTTATAACTTCAGGTTTCATTTGCCAGGGATCAGGTATTAGACAACTGACTCTGACTGACACCTGTCTTACTCCAGTCTTCGTTTTGCCAGCACCACTGCCCCGATAATAGCAACAAGCAGGACCAGGGATGCCACTTCAAAGGGAAAAAGATATTCCGTATATAATATTTTTCCGATAGCCATTAAATTGCCATCCCCATTGACTGCATCTTCTGAATACCTTCCAAGAGGCGCAAGCACAATCACCTTACCGACAATTAAACATAAAAAGATGGCCAGCAGCGCTCCAGCACCGGCACCAAGAGGCCACTGCGTCTGAAACTTCTTTACCCGCTCCTCATTTCGAAGATTGAGAAGCATAATCACGAAAAGAAAGAGTACCAGAATTGCTCCGGCATAGACAATAATCTGAACTGCTGCAAGAAACTCGGCATTGAGAAAGAGATAAAGCCCTGCAATATGCACAAAGAGGACAAGCATCCACAGGACGCTGTGTATAGGATCCTTCCTCGTCACAACGAGGACAGAAAGCCCTGTCAGCATGACAGCAAAATATCCGAAAAAGAACTGTGCTGTGCTCATTTGTCCACCTTCTTCTCAGAGCGGGGGTCCACCGTCACTCCAAAATCCGCGGCCTTCGGTCCCCAGAATTTTTCAAAATATTCTTTTCCCTTCGGCCCTGCCATATATTTGTCCCAGTTCTCAAGAAGCCGGTCTTTGTTGAAATAAAATTCATCCCTGCTGTAGCCTGAGTATTCGAAGTGATCAGTGAGCACAACAGCGCCGTAGGGGCATGCCTCAACGCAGAGGGCGCAGTAGACACAGCGCAGGACTTCTATCTCATATCTGTCCACGATTTTTTCGTGATCTTCGCCTTCACTGGTATAAATATGAATACACTGGGCAGGGCAAATAGCTGCACAGAGACCACATCCAACGCATTTTTCCTTTCCCGTTACCTCATTCCTGACCAGGGCATGAAGGCCACGGGCCCCTGGTACCGGATCACGCTTTTCATCAGGATACTGCCTGGTTACAGGCGGAGTAAAGAGGTGCTTCAGGGTAAGAGCAAGCCCCTGCAGAATCTCAATGAATAAAACTTTTTTAATCAGTTCAGGAAAAGTCATAGCTATAAAAACGTGATTATCAATTCTCTGTCATTCCGGCAATTCTTGAGCCGGAATCAAGGCTTTTTAAAATCCTCTGAATGCCGGATCGAGTCCTGCATGACAGAATAGGCAATGAATTAACAGAAATTTACAGATCATTATTCCTTAATTTTGCATTTTGATCTTTCATTTTTTATTTATAAAATCTTCACCAGACCCGTCACAATAATATTCGCCAGTGCAAGCGGTATGAACAGCTTCCAACCAAGGGACATGAGCTGATCATACCTGTACCGCGGCAGTGTGGCCCTTATCCAGAAATAGAAGAAGATAAATCCATAAATCTTGAGCAAAAACCAGATAAGTCCGGAA
>CP070644.1:198532-209282 GCA_020354155.1 Nitrospiraceae bacterium
GATCCTGAAGAATGTATTAAATATGCAGACTATGTCTGCACAGGTGAAGGAGAAAGGCCGGTTGTTTCACTGCTTGAATTTCTTTCTGGTGACAGGAACCTTCCCCCTGCTATACGGGGTATTTGGACAAGGAGGAATGGTGAGATCATTCAGGAGGCTCATGACGAGCCCTTAGAAGATCTTGACAGCCTGCCATTTCAGGAGTATGTCCCGGACTATTATTATGGCTTTCATAAGAACAGAGTCTACAATTTTTCATAGCACCAGAAACTGTTCAGAATGTACGCCCTCTATGGAGGCACCTGTCACATGCTGATCTCTACCCGGGGTTGTCCCTTCAGGTGTTCCTACTGCGGTAATGCAGCCTTTGAAAAAGTCTATGGAAGAAAGGTAAGGGAGAGGTCGGTAGGGAATGTCATCGATGAAATGAGGAGAGTTATAGAGAATCCCTATGTTCTCTATATGAACTTTCAGGACGACTGTTTCTTTTCCCACAACCTGGAATGGATCAGGGAATTTTGTTCAGAGTACAAGAGACATATTCGTTTGCCCTTTATTGTCCGTGTGATACCGTCCATGATGGACAGGGAGAAAATGATGCTCCTGAAGGATGCAGGGCTGTGCTGGATTGTTATGGGCATCCAGAGCGGGTGCGACAGGGTGAATTATGAAGTATACGACAGAGGGATCAAATTTGAAGCGGTGAGGAAGGCTGCAGAAATCATATCAGAGACGCATGCCGCACCATTCTATGAAATGATTGTAGACAATCCCTATGAGACTGAGGAGGACGTGATGACAACAATTGATGCCATGGCATCAATCAGAAAACCCTATATCATCTCCCTTGCTCACCTGACTTTTTTCCCGGGTACTCCTCTGGCTGCCCGGGCTGCCAGGGATTCTATCGCTGATCCTGATGCTTACCTTTACCGATATCTTCTCAATATTGATGATACCTATCTGAATAAACTTCTCAGTATTACCCCGAACGTTCCCCGGTGGATTGTGCATTTTTTAAACAGAAGGGACAGAAGAGGCCACCATGATGTTATCCTGAATGCCCTCTTTTTTATCATAAAAAGGGTTGTAGAGCCGGCAGTATTTCTCCTTATCTCGGTGAGGTCGTTACAGTACAGGCCTGACTGGATATTCAGAACGGTGCTGGGTAACTGGAAGCCTGCTCTTTCAAGAATGGTCACCAGGTACCTTGGCAAGTCAGATCTTGAATTTGATCAGAAACTGAAAGCGGCGAAAGAGAGCATGCCCGAACTATTTGAAGGATGATTCAGTCTTTTCCCTTATAGAGGTTTACGATCCTCTGGTAAGAATTACTGTCTTTCACTTCCGGGAGATGACCCGAATCTACACAGAGAAGTGTATTTATGATACAGGCGCACATTTCTGAAGTGTCTCCCTCTTTAATAAACAGCAATCCATTTGGAAAGTATAAATAATCGTCTGAGCGAAGGGTTTTTTTCACAGATACCGCAAAGCTTTCAAAGAATGTAGTGCCGTCGCAGCTTAAAGGATGAAGGAGTATATGTGCTCTCGAGCAGGCTGTCAATACTGAATTTAAATCATCTGATTCAATAATGAGGAGATTATCCTTGAAACTCTGTCCCTGTCTTTCAAGGAGCTGTCTCAATTTTGAAGATGGTTTTTCAGTCAGGGCTACCACTATGGCAGTATCGGCCGGGAGAGGATAGTCAGTGAGAAATTTATTCAATATCTCAAATGCAAATGAAGGGTACTGCATGTTGGAGAATACAATGACCTTTTCCTTGGTGAGCAGTTTCTCATGAAGCGTGACTTCACTCTTTATGAGATCTTCAGGCAGATAGATAAAAGAAGGAATTAATTCAAAGTTGTTTTTCTTCATATACGTAGCGGCTACATCAAAGGTGTCCTTATCAGCACAGATGAGCTTATTGGTCACTGCGAAGGCGGTAAAAAGCGTCTGCCTTCCGCCTAGGGAACTTCTCATCTGCCCGGCTATCGCAAAAAGTTCTGAATGAATCGTTATAAATGTTCTGATTCGATACAGCGTCCCGATCAGTATGGACGTCAGGAGCATTAAAAGTCCCATACGAAGATACCCTTTTGTAAAAAAATGGAGCACATCTTTTTTCCAGCAGGCGCGAAGCAGGGTAAATAAAAATATAAAATAATTTTTACCATCGATGAAATTTTTCTGAGTAGCAGGACGTTCAGCAATATTGATTACGGTGCAATCATGTCCGTCTTCCTCCAGTTTCCTGAGAAACGTAATATTGTGAAGGCTCTCCTCCTCATAGGGAGGCGAAAAATTTCCTATTAATAATATTCTCATTGGATATCCGGAAAATTCACACTCATTCTGTCACCGATTTTAATATGAAACTTGTCTGCTGCGCTGCCCTGAAAAACAAAAAGCTCGAGATTCCCAAAACTATTGATGATTGCGGACAGCTCCGAGCTTTGATGCTCAGCATAATAATGTACCATAGTTGTCTCAATATTGTTGAATGTAATAGTGCACCGCCCCGCGGAATCCGCTGAAACATGGGCGGTGATGTCTTCTTTTTTAATATTGCTTATTGCATTACCGAAGCTGTCAATGGCGATTATTTCCCCTGAAATCGAGTTCCCTGATTTGACTGGCCGTGGAACAGAGATACGATGGTAATCATTGATTTGTTCTCCGAACTTGTCAGTGCCAACCCCCTTTGAAAGATAGGCTGCCACAGGAGCAAATATGTCTCTGCCATGAAAGGTAGAGCCGCTCATGGGTAAAAAATAGTGCGAGGCAGTTAAATGAAAGACCCTCATGAATCCTGATGCTGCATCCTCATAGACCGTTGAAAATACGCCGTTATCTGGACCTATAAAATAATATTTATCAGTTGCGACCATTATGGGACGCCTGTTGCTGCCAACGCCCGGATCGACAACAACAATATGCAAGGTAGTAGTGGGGAAGAATTTATAGCTCACGTCAAGAACTTGAGATGCTTCGTATATATTGTGCCTCTGGACACTGTGAGTAATGTCGATAATACGTGCCTTGGGATTGATTCCAAGGATCACACCTTTCATAAGGCCAACGTAGGGGTCTTTGAGACCAAAATCAGTTGTCAGTGTAATAATGGGTTCTTCTAACAATGGGCACCTCCTGTCAATCTGCTTACTGCATGAATACCCTGTGATTTCATGTATATCTTTAATTCACCAAGTATGTCCATGGTAATACGGGGATTGATAAAATTGCCGGTACCAACGGCTACTGCTGCAGCACCTGCCAGCATAAATTCAATGACATCATCTGCAGATAGTATCCCCCCCATACCAATAATCGGGATTTTAACTTTTCTGTAGCACTCGTAGACCATCCTTACTGCAACAGGACGAATGGCAGGCCCTGAGAGTCCGCCAACGGTATTCGCCAGTTTTGGTTTTCCATTCCGGATGTCTATGGCCATACCGGTCAGGGTGTTAATCAATGATAGTGCATCTGCACCGGCATCCTCTGCTGTCCGGGCCATGGCTGCTATATCGGTTACATTCGGAGATAATTTTACGATAAGGGGAAGTGTTGTAGCCTTGCGGACGGCACTCACTACCTCATAGGCCACCCTGGGATCTGTACCGAATACAATCCATCCCTCCTGCTTGTTCGGACAGGAAATATTCATCTCAAGGGCATGAATACCGTCGGCTGCGCTCAGTTTCTCAGCAGCCTGTACGTACTCCCCGACAGAGTCACCGAAAAAATTGGCAATGACCTTTGCCCTGACTTCTCTCAGGTAGGGGAGTTTTCTCTTTACAAAGGCATCGATCCCGATATTCTGTAGTCCAATGGCATTCAGCATGCCCGAAGGGGTTTCAACGATTCTCGGAGGCGGATTTCCTTCCTTCGGTTTCAGGGACAGTCCCTTCACCACGACTGCACCCAATTTATGTATATCTACAAATTCGGAGTACTCATCTCCATAACCAAAGGTGCCTGATGCGGTCATAACCGGGTTCTTGAGTTTGAGCGTGCCGATCTTTACTGAAAGGTCTATATTACGTTTCATGGACACATTCATCACTTACGTCATTCCGTGGAGTCGACGGGAGACGGGGAATCTTAAGACGAAAAGTATCAAGATTTATCCTTACCGTCGAAATAACAATAAAATATACTTTGAGTACCGCAGGTAATTCAATCCCAGACAATATCATCGCTCCTGAATACAGGTCCTTCCCTGCAGACCCGTTTATGCCCTTTATGGGTTTTGACAATACATCCCAGGCATGTTCCTATTCCACATGCCATATGCTGTTCAACTGAGACATTGCATGGTATGTTCAGTTTATTTGAAAGACGGGATAAAGCTCTCAGCATTGGTTCAGGACCGCATGCATAGAGTATGAGGTTTTCACAGGATTCCGGTCCCTGCAGCATGGATTTGTTGAGCACGGAAATGATGTTGCCTTTCTTTCCAAGCGATCCGTCATCTGTTGAAATGGTTGGTATGATGCCCAGTGACCTCAGTCCGGAAACCAAAAGAACTTCATCTGCTGTGCGGGCTCCGTAAAAGAACACAGGACCTCTCTTCTTCAGTTTTTCCGCAAGATAAAACAGCGGGGCAACTCCCATACCTCCTGCGACAAGTATGATCCTCTTTTTCTTTGAAGGGGCAGGGAATTTATTTCCGAGGGGGCCGAGCGCTTCCAGTGTACTTCCCTCACTGCAGTTGCTCAGGATCTCCGTGCCTTTCCCGACGACACGATACAGTATTTTGATATCTCCATTGCAAAACTGATGAATGCTGAAGGGCCTTTTCAGAAGAGGATCATTGCCTTTATTCACGCTGAGCATGAAAAAATTGCCTGGCTCAGGTTGTTGTATTTTCTGGAGCGGGCGGAGAGTCAGAAGGTAATGAGCTTTGCTAAGCAGTCTGTTTTCAATGACAGTTGCCTGAAATAATCTACTCAAAACGTATCTCTAAAATTTCGTACTCAATTGTTCTTGCCGGTGCCTTGACTTTAACCTCATCGCCTTCTTTTTTGCCGATCAGCGATTTGCCAATTGGTGATGTGATAGAGACCTTATTGTTTTTTATATCCGATTCATCAGGACCTACAAGCTGATACTCCCTCTCCTCATCCGTTTCAACATCCAGGAGTTTAACGGTAGCACCAAAGGCAATCTTGTCCTGTGAGATTGATGATGGATCAATGACCTGAGACGATGCTATCCTTGCCTGAAGTTCATTGATTTTTCCGGCAATGAATGACTGCCTCTCTTTGGCAGCATGATATTCGGCATTTTCTGATAAATCGCCATGGGCCCGTGCCTCTGCTATTGCTTTGACATTTGCCGGTCTTTCTACCTTAATGAGGTTCTCAAGTTCTTTCTTGATTCTTTGATATCCATCTGGCGTTATAGGCATTTTTTTCATCTGAAAATTTTACCAATCCCTGCCTTTTAAAGTAAAGTTAAATGCTGTACCTTATACCTGGTGATATTGCTGAAGGGACTTTACATGTATCTGTTTTTTCAGAACCTGCTCAATGGCGTTGATCGTTGCACGGGCACCTGCAACGGTGGTGGTGTACGGAATATTGTGCTGCAGTGCTGCTTCCCGTATTGAGAATGAGTCCTTCTGTGCCTTTGCTCCCGTTACCGTATTAATGATAAAATGTACCTTCTTCTCCTTTATAAGGTCAACGCAATGAGGGCTGCCCTCCATGACTTTGTTTATCGTTTCTACGTTAATGCCATTTTGTTTCAGGTAGAAGGCCGTTCCCTTTGTAGCTACCAGTGAAAATCCAAGTGATGCCAGTTTGCTGACCATAGGAGAGAGAGCCGGTTTGTCCTTGTCTTTTACACTGATAAATATCCTGCCCTGGAGCGGCATGGTATTGTTTGCAGAAGTCTGGGCCTTGGCATAGGCCCTGCCGAAGTCTGTATCGATTCCCATGACTTCACCAGTTGATTTCATTTCAGGTCCCAGAAGTGTATCGACCCCTGCAAAACGATCAAAGGGGAATACTGCCTCCTTGACGGTGAAATGATGTATCGAACGCTCTGCAGGGAGTCCCAGTTCATCCAGTGTTTTTCCAACCATCACTTTTGCAGCCATTTTTGCAAGAGGAACGCCTATCGACTTGCTGACATAGGGGATTGTCCGGGAAGCCCTTGGATTGACTTCCAGGATGTATACTTTATTATCCTTGACTGCAAACTGTATGTTCATCAGTCCAACGACATTCAGTTCTTCTGCCAGAGCCTTCGTTTCGGATTTGATGCAATCAAGTATCTCGGAAGAAAGGGAGTAGGGCGGTAATGAACAGGCTGAATCACCCGAGTGAATTCCGGCCTCCTCAATATGTTCCATGACGCCTGCAATAATGACTTTCCTGCCGTCACAAATGGCATCAACATCAATTTCAATGGCATCCTCAAGATACTTGTCAACGAGGACAGGATGCTCGGGAGATGCTGTGACGGCCCGCTTCATGTAGTCGTGGAGGCTTTCTTCGTCATAGACTATTTCCATTGCCCTTCCGCCGAGGACGTACGAGGGACGTACCATGACCGGATACCCGATTGCCTTTGCAGCCTTCACAGCCTCATCAACAGACAGGACAGTCTCACTTTCGGGCTGTTTGAGTTTGAGTTTGTGTAAAATTTCCTTAAACCTCTTTCTGTCTTCTGCTCTATCAATGGAATCAGGAGAGGTGCCGAGTATCCTGACTCCCTCCTTTTCCAGGGGCACAGCCAGTTTTAACGGTGTCTGCCCGCCAAACTGGACAATAATGCCTTCCGGTTTCTCCATGTCAATTATGTTCAGTACATCTTCGAGTGTCAGGGGCTCAAAGTAAAGACGGTCGGCAGTGTCGTAGTCAGTGCTCACGGTCTCAGGATTGCAGTTGACCATTATTGTTTCGTACCCAAGTTCTTGCAGGGCAAAAACCGCATGAACGCAGCAGTAATCAAATTCAATCCCCTGACCGATCCTGTTCGGGCCGCTTCCGAGAATAATAATTTTCTTTTTGTCTGTTGGACGTGCTTCGCATTCTACGTGAGGAACCAGGCTGGACTGTATGTTCTTTTTTTCAATAGTGTCGTCCTTAGTCTGAGTTATGGGTTCCGGATTCTGTATTCTGTAAAAGGGTGTTTCGTAGGTAGAGTAGAGATAGGGAGTAAAGGCTCTGAATTCAGCTCCGCAGGTGTCCACCATTTTATACACGGCCCTGAGACCAAGAGTGTTTCTCTGATGCCGTACATCCTTTTCCGAAAGTCCGATTAATGCCGCAATCCTTCTGTCAGAAAAACCGTACGATTTTGCTTCTCTGAGCAGTTCTTCCGGAATGGTACCATTGCTGTTCTTACCATATTCCGCAATTCGGGTGTCAAAATCCACAAGTTCTTTCACATTGTACAGAAACCAGGGATCGAATTTCGTCAATTCGAATATCTCATCAAATCCCATTCCTGCCTTCATCGCCTGTGCAAGATACCAGAGCCGGTCCCAGCCGGGGACTTTGAGTTTGGAGTTGATCGTATCCAAATCAGTTTCAATAAGGTCAAATCCGTAACTGTCTATTTCAAGGCTGCGGATTGCCTTCATGAGAGATTCCTTGAATGTCCTGCCGATTGACATGGCCTCCCCCACAGACTTCATCTGCGTCATAAGGGTGGCATCTGCTTCCGGGAATTTTTCAAAGGCGAAACGGGGGAACTTGGTGACGACGTAGTCGATTGTCGGCTCAAAGGAAGCCGGGGTTTCCTTAGTTATATCGTTCGGGACTTCATCAAGGGTAAGTCCAACGGCAAGCTTGGCAGCAATCTTTGCAATGGGGAATCCTGTTGCCTTTGAGGCCAATGCCGAGCTTCTTGAAACCCTGGGGTTCATTTCTATGACTATCATTTCTCCATTGTCAGGGTTCACGGCAAACTGAATATTGGAACCTCCGGTATCAACACCTATTTCACGGATAATTGCTATGGAGGCGTCCCTCATAATCTGATACTCCTTGTCAGAGAGTGTCTGGGCCGGAGCAACAGTGATGGAATCCCCTGTATGGATTCCCATGGGGTCAAAGTTTTCAATGGAACAGATAATCACAACATTATCTTTATTGTCACGCATGACCTCAAGCTCATATTCCTTCCACCCGAGGACCGACTCCTCCACCAGCACCTGGCTGACAGGACTCAATTTAAGGGCATTCCTGAGTTTCTCATCATATTCCGATCTCTCATATGCAATGCTTCCGCCTGTGCCGCCCAGTGTAAAGGAAGGCCGGAGTATGAGGGGAAACCTGAGATAGTCCAGAGCCTGTATCCCCTCATCATAGGTGTTGACGTGGCTGCTTCTTGGCGTATCCAGACCAATCTTTTTCATGGCATCTTTAAAAAGCTCCCTGTCTTCTGCCTTCTTGATCGCAGGTAGTTTGGCACCGATAAGTTCAACTCCATGTTTTTCAAGAACGCCGCTTTCAGACAGAGACACCGCGAGATTCAGGGCAGTCTGTCCACCCATTGTGGGGAGCAATGCATCAGGACGTTCTTCCTGAATGATCAGCTCAAGTATTTCAGCAGTCAGCGGTTCCACATAGGTAACATCTGCTGTGTCCGGGTCAGTCATGATGGTAGCAGGATTGGAGTTGACAAGGATAACTTTGTATCCCTCTTCCCTGAGGGCCTTGCAGGCCTGTGTGCCAGAGTAGTCAAACTCACAGGCCTGGCCTATAATGATCGGTCCTGAGCCGATAAGAAGGATGCTTTGTATGTCTGTTCTTTTAGGCATTTGTGATATCCAGTACTTTCTTTATCTCATTCAGCGGGATTTCCGGTTCATCTTTAATTCTTCCTGCGAATATGGTGTGTTCAGTACCATTATTTTCTTTCAGTAAAAGGGTTACAAACTCTTCACTTTCGCTCAGGCCGGGAACAGCGCTTCCGTGCTGGGCTGAGATTTTCTGTACGAATTGAATACCGTCAAGGTTTACAGGATCAAATGTTCTGCTTCCAATTTCAACCGACCCGATATCCTCAAAGGGTATTGTTTCTTTCCTGACTGAGAGGAACCCCGACTGTTTTATGAAGACTGTTTTGCTGGCTCTGTCAAATATTGCCTCAAGAAAGTCCTCTCTGAATACATATTTCTTTGCAGCAAGAAAGGACAGAACAAATAATATAATTACAGACAGAATCCTCAGCGCCAATGTATCAGCAAAAAAAGATACTGCTATGTAAACAGGCACGCTTAATGCGGTGGCTGTGAGCATGGAAGCAAACTCTTTCGTATAGACACCTTCGTGCAGAACACTTGATTTTTCTGCCCTGAATGACTGTGTTGAAAAGACCAATCTGTTATTCTCCTTTTTGAGTCGGTAGCTGTTCATGGCTGTTCATCATTTACCAGTTTTTGACCAGATCTCTGAATGTATTGAAAATATAGCCGGAATCATTTGGTCCCGGCCCGGCTTCAGGATGGTGCTGAAAGGACAGGATCGGCATATCCCTATGCTTCATGCCTTCCTCTGTATCGTCATACAGATTTCTGTGAGTAAGCTCGACCTGGTCGTTCAGACTCTGTATGTCAACACAGTAATTGTGATTCTGGGATGTAATCTCAACTTTTCCTGTTGCAAGGTCCATGACGGGGTGGTTGCCCCCGTGATGTCCGAATTTGAGTTTATATGTTTTTCCTCCGAGTGCAAGGCCGAGTATCTGATGACCCAGGCATATGCCCAAAACAGGTTTTTTGCCAATCAGTTTTTTTACTGTTTCCACAGCATAGGGTGCTGACTGGGGATCGCCGGGACCGTTGCTGAGCACAATGCTGTCAGCCATTTCAAGCGCTTTCTCTGCCGGTGTTCTGGCAGGGACAACGGTTACCGCAAAACCGGCTCCAACAAGATGACGAAGGATGTTCTGCTTAATACCGAAATCATAAACGACAACAGATGGACGATCCTTTGTTTCAATAATTTTATTCTGCGGGTGAAGCTGCCAGAGAGGTCTGTCCCAATGATACACTGTATCTGTTGTCACCTCGTTCACAAGATCTAATGAGGATATGCCGGGGTGACGCCGTACTTTTGCCAGGAGGTTTTCAGGATCAGTATCTGTCGTGGAAATTATCCCCATCTGAACGCCATTGTCTCTTACATGACTGGTGAGCGCACGGGTATCAATTCCATGAATGCCAACCTTGCCGTGCTTACTCAGGTAGTCTCCAAGGTTCGTTTCTGAACGCCAGTTGCTCGGAAAATCAAAAAACTCTTTTGCAATAAAGCCCTCCAGTTGTGGTCCGGATGATTCAACATCGTCAGAGTTGATCCCGTAATTCCCAATCTGCGAATAGGTCATGGAAACGATCTGACCTTTATACGAGGGGTCAGTTATAATTTCCTGATAACCGGTCATTGATGTATTAAAAACCACTTCGCCGACAGCCTCGCCCTCAGCCCCGAATCCCAGGCCTTCAAAAACTGTTCCGTCAGCGAGTACCAAAAGCGCTTTTCTTCCTTCTTTAGACAACACAGTAAAAATCTCCTCGTCAGATAAAGTTTAATGAGGCGCTAAGACCAGTCAAAAATTCTTCCCATTGAGACTGTATGCTCCACAGTACCCTTTAACACCCACATGTTGAAAGGAGTATTTCTCCCCTTTGATTGAAACTTTGCCGCATCGACTTTAAAGGTCTTTTCAGTATTGATAACTGCAATATCAGCGTCTGCACCTTCACTGAGGGTTCCCTTCGGA
>CP070644.1:209382-215061 GCA_020354155.1 Nitrospiraceae bacterium
GAAACAGCAGGATGGGGCATTACCAACGTAAAGGCAGGCTATGAGTATAAAAAAATAAAGGTCTTTGCAGGCGTCAAAAACATCTTTGACAAGTACTACCTTGAGTCCCTCTCCTACCTGAGAAACCCTTTTAGCAGCGGCATTAAAATTCCGGAGCCGGGGAGGACCCTGTATGTAAATCTGCAATATGATTTTTAGTTTCATATCAAGCCGGGGAGGGTTAGCGTAAGACCGGCCGAGAAATTTTGGCAGAATGAAGGATCAGGGCACCTGTCAATGTAAAGGCAGAAAAATAGGATTGGCTGAACCATGCTGCTGTATCCAGAGAAAAGCAAAGGTCATTGTAAAGGAGATAATGAATGAGCGAGAAGGAATTTGATTATATACATGCCATGCCTTTCATTATATCCCTGTTGTTTCACTCGATCATTGCTCTCTCAATTTTCCATCTCAGTGCCTTTCTCCCCTTTGATCATAAACCCCTGATCATTAATTTCACCATAGAAAAAGCCCCCGCTTCTCAAGACGCTGAGATTACACAGGCGGCACCTGTCATACAAAAGAGTCCGCCTAAGATCAAGAAAATGCCCCATACAATCCCCCCCCCTGCTCAAAAGAGGGACGGTGCAAAAGTCACAGTGCCTGCGCCGGAAAAAAAACAGGTCATAGAGAAAGAGCCTGATGCTCCATTGCAAGCAAAAGAAACAGAGACCGTAGAGGATGAAATTATTCCCGCTGAACCCCTGGAGGAAAGGAGTGTGCATCACACTGCTCTTGAAGATACTTCAGTCCCTGACGATACATCCGCTGTGGTTTCGGCATATACCTCTCCCGCATTGGAAGAAGCAGTCGATACGTTCAGGGACAATGCAAGAAACCTGTATATAAAGCAGCACTATAAATATATCAGCCGCATCGTTCAAAACAATATTTCCTATCCCCATATTGCAAAAAAAATGCTCTGGGAAGGAAAGGTAATCCTGTCCTTCATTATTAGAGGTGACGGCACTGTGCAGGACATCTGTATAGAACGAAGCTCGGGTTTTGATGTTCTCGATAAAAACGCAGAAGAAACCATCAGGAATACCGCTCCTTTTCCTGCGCCCGTTGTTGAAGCAAAAATCCTGCTTCCCATTGTGTACCGGCTGTTATAGGTTTCATTCCTGCTGCGATGCATACGAAAAGACTGTTCGTTCCTTTTTGAATGAAACATTATTATTAAAAAATCCCCCTTCCAGTTTCGCTCATCACCTAAAGTCTCAAGGCAGTGTCTTTCAAATCCCATAGATTGTTTCAGGTCAGATGCAGGACTGAAGAATACTCTACAAAGTGTTGTCATCCCCGGATTGGAGACTGCACCGTAATTGTCATTGCGAGGAGTGCAACGACGAAGCAATCCCTAAAAGTTATTGTAAAGGAAGAGGTCGCCACGCCACCTTCGGCGATTCGCGATGACAAAAGCGATATTATGAGACAGCCCTTTGATTGGGGAATCCAGTCCTTTTTATTTTCTGGATGCTCGCCTTGGCGAGTCACTGGGGCGACCAGATCAATGTCCGGCATGACATCCTGAAAGTTCTGTTTTCTTTCCTTCCAGGCATATAAAAGTTTGCATTCAACAATTTATCTGTTAAAATTATAAGAAGCTAAAAAAAGCAATTTTCTATCATTCAATTCATTAAAAAGGGAGGTACAACACGTGTCAGGAGCTATAAGTGCGAGACTGTTCATTCTTTCATGTTTTTTGTTATTAACATCGAGTCATCTCTTTGCGGCTGATGTCACGCAGCCACCGGAGACCCAGAAAGAGAAGGATAGCTACAGCATCGGTTACCAGGTCGGCGTCAAAATAAGGTCCGACGACATCGACGTTGATTTCGAAAAACTCACTCAGGGTCTGCAGACCGGCATCGACGGCAAAGAGCCCCTTCTCAGCCAGGAAGAGATCAAGGAGCTGATCGCTGCCCTCACGAAGAAGAAGCGTGATACCGTGATGAGAAAGATTCAGGAGCAGATTGTAAAAAATGCAGAGGAGTCGCAGAAATTCCTCGCCGAGAACGGAAAAAAAGAGGGTGTCAGGATTACGGAGAGCGGACTCCAGTACAGGATACTGCAGGAAGGAGAGGGGATGACACCCAAAGTGGAAGACTTTGTGAAAGTCCACTACCGGGGAACACTTACTGACGGCAGGGAATTCGACAACTCCTATTCCAAGGGTGCGCCGCAGACTGTCCAGGCTGACGGCGTTATCAAGGGATGGACCGAGGCACTCCAGATGATGAAGGTAGGCTCAAAGTGGGAAATTTTCGTGCCGCCCCATCTTGCCTATGGCAGGAGAGGTTACGGCGAGAAGATCCCGCCCAACAGCGTGCTTCTCTTTGAGATAGAACTGCTCTCAATCGAAAAAGAGGAGGAGACAGAAGGCAGGGAGTCATGATTGTGCGCTTTACCGGCAGGCCGCCTGCCGGTAAAGCGGTAAGTGAATGATATGCGTGTTCTGCTTACCAAAAGCGTTTACAGATTCTGTAAATGCTTTTCTTGATTACTGCAATTCAATTCCAAATTATCTATGTACTTTTGTCTGGCCAAAAGTACCAAAAGCCACCCGCCTGCGCCTGCTTCTTGTCGGATTACTTTGCTTGTGTTCGGTGAATTCAAAGAGCCGTCCCGAAGTGTCGGGACTTCTCCTTTGAATTCTTAACCCTCACACTCGCTCATAATCCGGAAGCAGCCAATGGCAGGATAATCAACAGGTGCGTTATCACCTGCTATAAAGGCAAATCATACCTGTTACAGTTAAAGCATAATGTTGACTCATATAGTTACGAATATTCACTAGTGTTCTATCCCAGTAATACACTGCATAATTTGGATATCGCACTTTTTCCAATATATACAATGAATGACCTTATTGAATAGCTACGTTGTACTCCTTGCCGTCGAGCATCTCGATGGCCACGTTATCCCCTGAAACGATGCGGACCTCAATCTTGACGACTTTCTCGGATTTTACAAACTCATCCAGTATCGTTGGATCGGGATTGAGGATCGTGAAGACCTCAGCCGGCATCTGACCCCGTATAATGTAGCTATTCATACCTTGTGCAATTTCTCCCGTAATGGACATTTTTCTCACACTCCTGTCCTGAACGGCCTTCGCTGCTGATTCCTGAGGGGTCTGCATTGCCGGTTCCTTCGCAGTCTGCGTTTTTGGTTCCTCAGCAGCCTGACAGGCAACAAGCAGAATAAAGGCAAGCATACTTACTATAGAGATCAGTCTCTTTCTCATCATGATCCTCCTTTTTATTTGGCTCTTCTTCATGAAGAGCGCGTGTTTACGTTGCATGTGAGGTCAGACAGAACATACAAGGTTCCATCATCATTCACTGCTCAATGATTTTTGGATTTTATCTAATTTAGTTGCAATAAAATGCTCTCTGAGTGTCATTGACCCAAAAATAAAGTCTGTCATTCCGTGCTTGACACGGAATCCAGACTAACTGCATACATTTTTATATAAATCAATCCAGTTGGGATTGTTTTGCTCTATTAATTTCAGTTTCCAGTTTCTCTTCCATTTTTTTATTTGCTTTTCTCTGGTAATAGCAGATTCTGCAGATTCATACAATTCATACCAAACTAGATTATGAACAGTATATTTCCTGGTAAACCCATCAGCTAATCCATTCTTATGTTCATAAATCCTTTTAATAAGATCTGAAGTCATACCTGTATATAAGGTTCCATTTCGTTTGCTGCTAAGGATATAAACATAATAATTTTTCATGCCTTTCTGGATTCCCGCCTGCGCGGGAATGACAAAACTATCCTCTTCCTTTGCAACTATTTTGGAGAAGAACCTGATTTCTTGACTTCGAAATGCCATTTCCATATTTCATATATGGCAGGATATACCATCAATTCCAGAATAAAGGAAGTAAAGATTCCACCGATCATGGGTGCGGCAATCCGCTTCATAACATCTGCCCCGGTGCCCGTTGACCACATAATGGGAATAAGTCCGAGAGACATCGTCGCAACGGTCATAAATTTTGGCCGGAGACGCTTTACCGCACCCTCAAGTATTGCCTGCCGCAACTCCGGTATGTTTCGGAGGCGGCCTTCTTTCTTAGCCCTCTCATAGGCAAGATCAAGATAAAGAAGCATGAAGACGCCCGTTTCTGCATCAATACCAAGCAACGCGATGAGGCCGACCCAGACGGCAATGCTCATGTTAAAGCCAAGTACATAGAGGAACCAGACGGCGCCGATTGCCGAGAAGGGCACGGCCAGGGCCACGATCATGGTCTTTGCAAAAGATTGCGTGTTCATATACAGAAGAAGAAAGATAAGAAAGAGGGTGAGGGGGACGACCACGGTCAGTCGTTCCTTCACCCTCTCCATGGCCTCGTACTGGCCCGTCCAGGTTAAGGCATAGCCGACAGGGAGGTGAACGGAATCCTTCAATGCTTCTGATGCATCTGCAATATAGCTTCCCGGATCTCTCTCTGCAATATCAATGTAGACATACCCGGTAAGAAGTCCGTCCTCATCGCGGATCATGGCAGGCTCGCTCACCGCCTCGAGCTCGGCAAGCTGGCTCAGGGGGACCTGACGCTTGCCTCCCAGGGCAGATACAAGTAACCGTCCAAGAGAACCGAAGTCTGTCCTGAAGTCCGGCTTGTAGCGGACGTTGACGGGATATCGCTCCCTTCCTTCTACGGTGGTCGTGACATTTGCACCTCCGATAGCATTCAGCACCGCTGTCTGCGCCTCTTCGATGCTCAACCCGTGCCGTGCAAGCTCCTCCCGTTTCCATTTGACATCAATAAAATATCCGCCGCTGGTCCGCTCGGCGAAGACGCTTCGCGTTCCCTGTACGGAGAGGAGGTTCTTTTCGACCCGGGAACCGATCTGCTCGATCACTTTCAGGTCGGAGCCTGATATCTTGATTCCCACAGGGGTCCTCACGCCCGTCGTCAGCATATCGATACGCGCCTTGATCGGCATGGTCCATGCATTGGACAGGCCCGGAATCCTCAGTGCATCATTGAGCTGGCTCACCAGTTCCTCACGTGAGATGTGGTCCGGTGTTATGGGTCGCACTATCGCCTTGAGCCATTCCGGTGCCCACGAGGAATACCAGGTGTCGACCTTCCGCCACTCTGATTTCGGTTTTAACGAGATGACCGTCTCGAGCATGGACAGCGGTGCCGGGTCTGTTGAGGTCTCGGCCCGTCCTGCCTTGCCGAGGACCCTCTCAACCTCGGGGAATCCCTTGATGATCCCGTCAGTCGTCTGAAGGAGTCTCTGCGCTTCGGTGATTGATATCCCCGGCATCGTCGTCGGCATAAAGAAGAGCGACTCCTCATCGAGGGGCGGCATGAACTCGGAACCAAGGTTCATGAATGCTGGAATCGTGACAAGTACCAATAAAATAGCGAGGCTAATGACAAGCCACTTTTGTCTGAGGGACCAGGCCGCCAGCGGTTCATAGAGCCTTATCAGGCGGCTGCTGATGGGGTGTCTGTCCTCCGGACGGATGGATCCGACGAAGAGGGCATTTGCCGCCCTGCACAGCCAGCGGGGCCTGAAGCTGAAATTTCTCAGGTTCGTCAGGAGAAGCCTGAGCGCCGGATCAAAGGTAATCGCGAGAAATGCGGCAATAACCATAGAGAA
>CP070644.1:215161-220790 GCA_020354155.1 Nitrospiraceae bacterium
AGGAGACCAGAAGAATGAGATCATATGCGAGACATGTCATACAGTTCATGGCTCTCACAATGAAAGTTTTCTCATAAAGAGCGCCAGAAACTCCGGACTCTGTCTGACATGCCATGAGGACAAGGAAATATTTACACCGGAAGGCAAACGGCAGCCATTCCACGTAGTCAATGTGAAGCCCGTCAATGTAACCATAAAGAAAGAGCTTTTGGACAGAGGTGCAAAACTGGGCCTCGAGGGAGAGATCATATGTCAGACCTGTCACAAGGTCCATAACAGCACAATCGAAAAGAATCTGCTCGTAATCAAAAAAGACAAAAAATCGAGCCTCTGTCTTTTCTGTCACCAGGATAAAGAATACATCATGAATACCAAGCACAACCTGGAACATTCCGCTCCCGATGAGAAAAACCTTGACGGCAAAACCGTTGAAGAGGCAGGAGTATGCTCTTCCTGTCACCTGCCCCACAAAACCCCGAGGAAGTTTGAAGGTGACTCCGACTATACCACCCTCCTGTGCCTGAGCTGCCACCATCAAGGTGATATTGCAGAAAAGGCGTTACCCAAAGACTATAGACATCCTGTGTATGTCAATCCCTTTGAACACGCTCAAGGAGAGAACGGCACTGTACTGACTGTTATAACTGCCAGTGAAGACAGGTTATCACTGCCCCTCTATGATAAATACGGCATGCAGGACAAGAAGGGGAAAATTACCTGTACGACCTGCCACGACCCGCACCGGTGGAGGGCAGACTCAACAGAGGGAGAAATAAGAAAAGAGATTAAAGGCGATCACAGGACATCCTTTCTGAGATTGCCCTCTCCTGATGTGTGCATGGAGTGTCATGGCCATAAAGATAGTGTACGGAATTCAAAGCATGACCTTGCAAAGGTGGCGCCTGATGCAAAAAATTCACTGGATCAGACTCCTGCCCAATCCGGTCTGTGTGCAACATGTCATATGGTTCACGGCGGGAAGAAAGGATATCTCTGGGCCAGGGAGATTATTACAAAGAGCGGTTTTGCCATACAGGACCTGTGTATTGACTGTCATAATGAAGACGGCATGGCAAAGAAGAAGGTGATCAAAGACCATTCCCATCCTGTCAACATTTCATTAACTGACAAGGGAATGACGACAACACTTCCACTGTTTGACAAAGACGGGAAACTTGACAAGGAAGGTCTAATGACCTGTGAAACATGCCATGATCCGCATCGATGGGATCCTCTGAGAATCATCACTGATAATCACTATGAAACAGATGGCAACGCTCAAAACAGTTTCCTGAGACTGGAGAATTCTCCTGAACCGAAGTTATGCGAAAACTGCCACGTGAATCAATCCTATATAGTTCAGACCGATCATGATCTTATTACGTCTGCTCCTCTGGCAAAGAACGCAGCTGGAGAAATCCCTCTTGAGTCCGGCACCTGCGGTGTCTGCCATGCAGTGCACAACGGAAAATATAAAAATACATTATGGACCCAGGCTTTCGGAGAAGGTGACAGTATAATGGACAAGATGTGCAATGCCTGTCACAGCCCGGCTGGATCAGCGCCGGATAAAATCCCGGAGATTGCATCCCACCCTGAGGGAAAACTCATTATTAATAAAGGCAGAGATTCACATGACGAGGTAAATTATTTTCCTCTCTATGACAAGTATTCGGGCGAGCCGGTGAATGTCAGCAATATCTCCTGTCCCTCCTGCCACAATGTACACCAGTGGGATCCCCGCTTCCACACAAAGGGAGATGGTACGAACCGAGAAGGCACTGCAACGAACAGCTTTTTACGGGCCCAGACATACAGCCTTTTATGTATTGACTGCCACGGACTGGATGCCCTGTTCAGGTTTAAGTACTATCATGATCCCAATGAAAGGGTTGAAGGAAGGCGGGCGCAGGGATCAATCCGGTTTACTCCCTGAGGTTCATCAGATTCTCAAAAATCTGGCCCCTGTACTGCCTATAAAAGCCCCGGTAAAATCAGCCACAAGATCGAGAAGGTCAGTGTCTCTTCCCGGTACAAAGGATTGATGGAATTCATCAGTTATGCCATACAAACCAGCAGCAACAAAGGCAATAATAAATACATACTTTTTCAACCCGCTCCTTGTAAGAGAGCCATACAGCAGAAAGGCAAGAGGCATGTAGGCAAGCATATGAAGAAGCTTGTCAGAGTGCCTGGGCAGTTTTGGCAATGAGGGGGCAAAGCTGGATGATAAATAAAATAGTAAGGCCATATACGCCGCTGTAATACACCAGAAAAGAACGGCGCTCCTCACTGTATTGTCTTTTTCAGATCTACCCATTATTTCTATATAGCTCTTTCAAAAACCTTTCTCTGTACTGTAGTGAAGAGTGACATACGGGAGCGGTCAGACATTTCCCCGTTAAATATATATTGTACCTCAAGAATAGATGTTAAGCCAGAGCAGTACTTTGTGCAGCAGGCCGCCCACAAGGACAGCAAAGGGGAAGACAAAGGCCGATATAATGATTGCAGTTTTCATCCCCCTCTCCTTGATGATCATAAACAGATTGGCAATACAGGGGACAAAGAGGGTAATTGTTACCAGGCTTACAACAGTCTGTTCAGTATTCAAAAGGCCCTGCTGCTGAAGGGCAAAAAGCCCTGCTGCTCCATAATCCCGCCTTAAAAATCCCATGATAAACGATTCAGTCGCCTCAACAGGAAGGCCGAGAAAATGGACAATAAGCGGGGATGCCGCATCCTGCATGAAGGGTATGATATGCAATTTATCGGCAGTAAAAAGTATCAGGGTACCCAGTATGAAAAGAGGAACAGCTTCTTTCAGATACCATTCGATGCGGCTCACTGTCTTCACCAGCACATTGGAAAACTGCGGCATCCGTATCGGCGGGAGTTCAAGAATAAAATCAGCCCGTTCTCCTGGAATTATTTTTGATGAAAGGTAGCCGACTCCCATGATAACGACTACCAATGAGCCGAGCCATATCATCATTGCCGACAGAGGCTGCTTTCCAAACATGCCAAGGATCACACCGATCTGTGCTGAACAGGGGATGCCCAGGGCAAGGAGAAGGGTCACAATGATTCTTTCCTTGCCTGTGTCAAGGATTCGCGTTGTGAGTGTTGCCATTGTATCACAGCCGAGCCCTAATATAAGGGGCAGCACTGCTTTACCGTTCAGCCCCATGGCCTGAAATACCCTGTTCAGCATTGCAGCCAGTCTGGGGAGATAGCCGGAGTCCTCCATAACGGAAAAGGCAATAAAAAAAGTTGTCGTTATGGGAAGAATGATGGCAATTGCATAGGTAAGTGCCATGGTCACAATGCCATAGGGACCAATAAAAAGTTCCTGAAAAAATTTCCAGGGAATCAGAGAGAGTATGATTTTTTCAGCCCAGGGATTCAGATATTCGCCAAAAACAACTTCCTCCATGTAGTCTACAAGTGTCCCTGCACCCAGCACTCCGACAAACTGATAAATTACATAGAGAACAAGGAGCAGAAAGGGAATTCCCCACACAGGATGGGTGGTCACTTCTCCGAGAAATCCGGCAATCCCCCTTCTTTGTCCCGAGGTCTTTGTAACAATTGCCCTGGCAATATCATTCACTATGTTCAGCCTCTGATGACTGATAGCAGAACTCAGTGATCCGGAGATTTTTCCTGCTGCCTCATCTCTGAGCGTTTCCAGTTGAGCAATCTCTTCAGCTTCCATATTCTTCAAAAGCCAGTCTTTTAACGTGCTGTCTCCGGAAAGAACCATGAGAGCAACAGAACGTTTTGAAATATTGCCGTAGGGAAGTATCTCCTCTATTCTGGCAAGATACTCTTCAATGATGGGGCTGTAGGTAAAGGAATAACTGGAAATCCTGGGATTCAGTGCAGCCTTTTTCAGTGATGATATCCCTTTCTTCTGCACTGCAATGGTTGAGACGACATCGATTCCGAATATATTGCTCAGGACTTTCTCTTCAATGTCTATTCCCCTGTTTGATGCCTCATCCCGCATATTCAGATCTATTGCAAAGGGAACGCCCATTTCTGCAAGCTGGAGAGTTATAAAGAGACCCCGCCTGATGTTTTTGGCATCAATAACCTGGACAATCGATTCAGAGCGTTCTGCAAGTAAAATATCTCTCGTTACCTTCTCATCCTCACTCATGGGGATGAGGCTGTTCACCCCGGGAGTATCGACTATCTCAAACTGCTCCCGGTGAATCGTAGCAGATCCTTTTGTAATTTCAACCGTTGTTCCCGGGAAATTCGATACATTCACATATCGCCCTGTCAGCAGTCCGAATATGGCACTTTTGCCGACATTTGGATTGCCCACAAGACAAATCCGTGCAGCACCGATCTGACTCTCTATTTTTGTATTACAATGATCACGCATCCTTGTTGCAGTCCCTGCAGTAACCGTAAAATTCCATTTTATGGTCCACAATGCTGAAACCGAAGTCAGAGGCTATCTTCACCTGCATTCGTTCCAGTTTCGGGTTTTCAAATTCGGTGATAGCTCCGCAGTTGAGGCAGATTAAATGATCGTGGTGCTCCTCGGCAGAAACCGGCTCATATCGCGTCAGGTGATCTGCAAATATTCTTTCTGTAGCGAGACCCGATTCTGCAAGCAGTTTGAGTGTCCTGTAAACGGTTGTGAATCCTATGTTTTTATGCCCTTCACTGACCCTTTTATATAGTTCCTCAGCTGTCAGGTGTTCACCTGTTTTCAGAAATTCATTGGCAATTATATCCCTCTGTTTCGTGGACTTAAAGCCCTTCTGTTTCATGAAGGATTTCAGGCGCTCTTTTTTCTCGTTTATCTTTTTCTTCACAGTTTATTCACAGGAAGGAAACTGCCCTCTTTACTATTTTATTAATAGCAGATGAAGACAGGCATTGTCAAGGAAATTGAAATTCAATTTCATTTAAGCCGTAGGGGTGGCAGAGAAAACCGGATAAGGACATGAAAAAACACCCCGCAGGCCCGAAGCCTGGCGGGGTGTTTCATGCTAACGGTAATTACTACTCGAAGGTTATAGCTTCAGAGGGACAGGTATCTGCAGCTTCCTGACAGTCACAGGTATCACACTTATCCTCAGCCTTGACAAAGGCCTTTTCATCATCACCCAGCTCAAAGACATCTGGACAAATCTCCACGCATGTGGCACAGCCCGTACATAAATCATAATCTACGATCGGTTTCATAGGAACCTCCTTTTAAAGTTTTAGGCCTGAACAATTCAGACGCGATCTCTGTTTATAGGATAATCGAAGTTGTTCACTAATCTTATATTCTATCCTGATGAAAAAGTCAATCACGTCATGAGCTTAATCACCAGGGGTCACGATAGCCATGACGACCAACCTCTCCCCTTTGTCAGCTGCAAAACCATGAGGAACCATTGGATCACAGGGCAGACAGGTCTTTTCATCTGCCTCAATCTTTTCCTCTCCCACGGTAAATGTTCCTTTCCCCTCAACTACATACATGAGCAGCCGGAGCGGTGCCTTGTGGGGGTCGAGTTTCTGTCCCGGCTCAAGACACATGAGGGCTATCCTCATTTCAGGCTTATCATCAAGCATCTCTCTTGACAGTCTGTCAGGATTAAATTGAATCAATTTTTTC
>CP070644.1:220890-227985 GCA_020354155.1 Nitrospiraceae bacterium
GCACTTCTGACAAGAAACTTTATCAGTCTTTCATTGACATCGAGAAAGGCAAGTGTCTCTATCATTTCATCAGATTTTCTCAGCCTCTCCACAATGGCCGTAAGAAAGTCAAAGGCTATGACAGGATCATTCTTCATTGAAATGAGCAGCTTTTCCCTGTGCAGTACCCCAAGAGAGGTCTCCTCTTCAGCAACTACATTCGCTGATCTCGATCTGCCGTCAATCAGGCTCATTTCTCCGAAAAAGTCGCCTGCTCTGAAATTCGTCAACACCAGTTCCTGGCCATCCGTGCTCAGGAGACTGACCTTCACCAGTCCTTTGAGAACAATAAAGAGGTCGGTACCTTCATCAGACTGAAATACAATGTCCTTACCTTTCGCAACGGTGAGCGTGCTGAAATCATTTACTATATTTTTCAGATGTTCTTCAGAGAAACTTCTGAAGATAGGAATCCTTTTGAGAAACTTCTCTATCAGCTGCCTTTCACGTTCGTTGATGTTCATGGTTGCGGATATTCCTTATATATTATATGTACATAAAATAAATCATCACCGTTCTAAAAACAAGGGCAAAGAGCAGGCCTGATGTTCAACGATCTCCCGGTCAGATGTAAACGCCTAACAACTCAGTATTGATGCGCGCTTGAGAGCCACATCCGTTGCGCTTCCCAGTTCAGTTATACGAAGGGAATTCAGTATTGCCACCGATGCAAAATTTCCCAGTGACGTGAGCAGCTTTAAATCATTATCAGTAAAACTTCTTTCCGATGTATTGCTGAGGTTCATCACGCCCAGTTTCTGCTTTCTCCATGCAAGGGGAACACAGAGCATTGATCGTATCTGCATCTCACCTGACAGATAACGGGGGTCATCAGTTACCATTTCAATACCTTCTCCATTGCCGGTAAGAAACACATTACCTGCAATGCCCTCTCCCGGTATAATCTCCACTTTCCTGCCCGATTCCTTCCCAAAAGCAGCCTTTATTTTTAACAGTCCTGATTTTCCATCAAGGAGCATAATCGAACCATTATCAGCCGTTATGACATTCCGGGCCTCTTTTATGACAAGTTCGCAGGATATTTTAATATCAGTGCATAAGTCAAGAATACCTGCCTTGTCCTTCTTCAGTTGAGCAAGGTCCTCATTGAGAGACCGTATCCTCTGGCTCATGGATTCAAGCATCTTAAATACGAGGGTCGGATCCCTGTCAATCGTCTGAAAGAGCTTTTGTTTGTTGACACTCAACACATGGGTCTCTCCCGAGGCAACAGCAGTCGCTGATCGCGGCCGCCTGTCAAAAATTGCCATCTCTCCAAAGATGTCTCCGCTCTTCAGGGTAGCTATCGTCAATTCTCCAGAATCAGTTTTTTTCTGAATGCGCACTTCCCCTGACTGTACAACATACATTACCTCACCTTTTGCGCCTTCGCTGCAGATGACTTCCCCATCATCATAGGATTTACCCAGTTCACCTTCCGTCATTAACCCCTCCCTACCAGAATTTTTGCATGCTCCCGCCAGAATGCAGCCTGAAGCGGCACTGTCATGGCCACATTAAACATATTCCTGTACCGCTCATTCCCTGTAAACATCCCCCAGAGCACTGTGCTCAATTTTTTTGGATTATCAACCTTCTTCTGTTCATCATTAACAATGGCAAGCATTCCCTTCGTAAGCACCGGGTAGTTCCTGTACATGTCCGACACGACATAGAGACAGCTTCCGTACAAATTATCAGTTATTATGTTTTTATAGACCGGCAGGTAATGTTCCCTGAAATGCGTGCTGCTCACACCATGCAACACTGCTGCCTTGGCAGCTGCCTTGCCCATGATATAGGCAGCGCCCAGACCATCCTTGAAAAGCCGGGTTGACCCCGCATCACCGCACATCACAACCCTGTCAGCATAACCTGAGGCCGGGGCCCTGATGTTCATCTTCGGCAGACAGCGGCACATTAATTCATAATCAACATCCTGGGGCAGAGCATTTTTTACTACCCTATTTTCAAGGAAGTCATTCACAATATTTGCATCGATCGTCTTCCCAAGTATGCACACCGAAATGTAGGTCCCCTTGGGAATAATGGCTGCGAATTTAATTTCCCTAATGGGCAGAAGGAAGAGGTGAATTGCATTTCCAAAATGCTCTGCAATGACTGTGCTGTCATATTTCAGCTCTGCCATTGCAGTCACTGCCGTGTCCGGCCTCTTATATCCGATACCAAGATCTTCGATGATTTTCGGTGTTGTACTGTTTATTCCGAAGGCTCCGACAAGAAGGTCAGCGTTTATTAATTCCCCGTCTTTTGAGTAGAGAACAGGTTTCCCATTTATATACTCAACCCTGTCCACCCTTATTTTCTCATGTACCGCTCCTTCTTCAACTGCCATGTCCAGAAGAAACTCATCAAAACTGTCCTTGTCGCTCCCAATAGTTCCTTTGGGTCCCCCTCCTCTGTAAACAGTAGCTATTGTTTTTTCATGGGCCGGAGTTGCTATGGAGGCTGTCCCGTAATTTGTGTACAACTGGTAGGCATTAATACCTCTCTGGACAACTGAGTCGGGCAGGTTTATGCCCTCAAGGGCGAGCGTCTGAACAAGCAGTTCAGAGATAACACCGCCGCAACGGTTGCATCCTCCGGGACCGTCCTTTGTGAAGTCCTTGGGTTCATAGATGGTAATTTCCAGTTCCTTTCCGAGCATCCGCGCCATCTTCAGTGCAAAGATACTGAAAAAAGACCCGGCCGGGCCTCCCCCGATTACCGCAATTCTGGAACCGTCCTGCAGAACAAAATCTTCAGCACTCACGATTGCCCCCACTATAGATCACTTCAGTTAAAAGATAGAATGCATTTTAATACTGCAAGTGCTGGAAAAGAAATAACTATTCAACCTGCCTGCCGGCATGCAGGCACCTTCGATGCCCTATTCATGATAGTGGGTTTACACTATTTCCTAAAGACCTTTGCATAATTCAATAATAAATCCATCGAGTTAATACTCTATTGAAATCTATTGAGCAGTACATGCATTACTTTAGTTTTAAAAACCGCGTTGAGAACAGGTTTATTCAATTACATCATTTAATACATGAACTGTTTCTTGCTTATCGATGAAACCCGATATGCAATAATTGCATTACCCTTTCCTGCACCGTATTTCAGGGTCACGCCCCTTCTGAACCGCATGCTCATGTAGGTTTAAAGGGAGTATGGATTCCCTCGGTCTCCCGCGTTCCTTCATCAACAGGACCTGTCCAGGCAAATAATCCGCCTTTAATACTTTTGGCCTTGAAACCCTGACTGTTTAATAAGAAAGCTGCAGATGCGCTTCTCAGGCCTGACTGACAATAAACATAATACTCTGTATCCTGATTTAATGTGCCGTATTTCTTCCGAAGTTCATCCATGGGGACAAGACGGGCTTTGGGAATGTGTTCTTCTTCATACTCAATGGGCATTCTTACATCAAGGTAACTAACTTCCCTGTTCTGGATATCAAAAACATCTTCAGGAAAAACCTCCTCGAGAAAAGATTCCTTCATTATGTCATCAAAATCAGGTTTTGCCAGTGTCCACACAACAGTGTCCGTCAGTGTTCTCACTGTTGCATTTCGGGGAAGATCACTTATGAGAGCCTCTTCTCCAAAGCCCTCCCCCCCTTCCAGTTCAGATACCTTTTCCGGTATGTCACCCATATTTTTCTTTATGACCTCAACCCTTCCGGATTTAATGATGTAGTAGATATATCCCCTGTCACCCTGTTTGATAACCTCTGCACCGGCAGGATATTCCTTCTCCACCAGTTTGCTAATAAAGGCTTCCATCTTCTTGGGTTCAAGCAATGCAAAGGGCTGGAGGGTCTTCATGTGGTTGAATTGTGAGTAACTCCTGATCTTGTGCTCAACCATCTGTGAAAAGGCGCTGTCCATCCCGACTATTTCATCAAAGTCAGCCTTCAGGAGTTTCAGTAAATTTACATCGGTCTTGGCCCTCACTGAGCAGCACCGCGGCGAACAGGTCAACAATGCCATCTCACCAAAACCATCACCTTCACTGACAACATTTATCTTTGCCTTTTGACCCCACTTTGTCTTTTTCAGTATCTCTACTTCTCCTGTCCTGACGAGAAAAAAGGCATCGGCCGGCTTGTCCTCCTCTATAATGTCATCACCGGCACGCATCTGTACTGGCTGGAGTTTCTTTGAGAGTGCTTCAAGAGCACCGTCAGAAAGACTTGAGAAGTAACAGTACTTTTTCAGGTCTTTATATGATGCAGACATTGCAGCTGTCCTCCCCCATATCGTTTTAATAAAAAAGAGTCAGTTCACTGTTCCTTAATCTAAATTGGAGTACATCGATGATCATAAATTATAACACAATCATTCTTTAGTCAAGGAAAAAATCGTTCACAATTGATGGTTTCGCTATTCTTTACTGTCAGCACTATCAGGAAAAGTAGGCTTGAATATTTTTCCTGCAAAATGCCCTTTATAATTCAGTATACATTGATGAATAAAAGTATTCTCCCAGTACCCTTGTTGACTTCAAGTACACCCTTAAGGATAATTTTTTTATTGACAATCAGATTCTCACATTCTAATATCAGCATATATGAATGATTTAATTCCAAGAATCGATCTCCTCAAAACCGCTATCCATCCTGTTCGAATAGCGATTCTTGACGAGTTGTCAAAGGGTGTTAAATGCGTAAGCGACCTGAAGGATTTTCTTCACATCAGTCAGCCGAATATTTCCCAGCACCTTACGGCATTGCGGCAGGTCGGTATCATTGATTATTTTATTGATGGGAGGCTTCGCTGTTATTTCCTGAAAAATCCTCTTGTTCTGGATCTGCTTGATATGCTGAAGAAGGACTATCCCTGCGAACTACCCGGCCCTGAATGCTGTCCTGTTACAAAAAAGGGAACCTATAGAAGAGAACAGAAGAAGTAATGGCAAAAACAATCACCCTATTCCTGAACACTTCACCATACAGTCATGAAAATACTTATACTGCTCTGAAAATTGCAGAGGCTGCCCTTGATAAAGGGATTGAAACCCATGTCGTCGCCTCTGCAGACGGAGTTTACAATTTTCTCAATGGCCAAAAAGGAAGCGGACTGCCCCATGCATCAAAAGGATTTCAATCCCTTATGGACAAAGGACTGAAAGTCGACCTCTGAGGGGGCTGCGTGAACTTCCGCTGTAGTGCGGGAGACAGTTATATTGAAGGTGCTGAAAAAGGGGCTTTGAAGGGGCTTTTTGAGCTCATGAAGAAATCTGACATTTTTATTAACCTGGGAACTTAAGTTTGAATTTCAGGTGCAGCGTTATTGTAATGTGACATAAATGGACAGTCTGTTAGTCATTCTTCGCAATCCGCCCTATGGTACCGTGAACGCTGCTGAAGCAGTGCGGCATGCCGGAGGAGCGTCGGGCTTTGATTACAAATCAATTTTGTATCTTATTGACGCAGGTGTTTTCACTGCCAAAAAGGGCCAGGATGCAGCGGACACAGGTTTTTCAGGACTTGGAGAATCTCTCGAACTGCTGTCAGATGAAATGGAAGTATATGTCTGTCAAAAGTCTTTAAAGGAACATGGGCTGTGTGAAGATGACCTCGTCGAGGGAGTTACGGCCGATGACGGCACCATGCTGGACCATGCCTTAAAGAGTGCACAGACGGTGATGATTTATTAATGATACATAGGAATGCATGAAAACATTATTCCTTATTTCAAGCGCTCCTGATACAACAGAATTCAGAACTGCATACAGAACAGCCCGGGAAATGCATGCCGACGTCTGCCTGCTGCAAAGTGCGGTCTATGCTTCACGAGGGCTTGACGATAAGGGCCTTTTTGTCATGAGTGATGATATGCATCTCAGAGGCATTGGGGATGATGAAACAAATGCCACTGTAGTCGACTACAACAGGCTCGTGGATATGCTAACTGAAGCTGATAAAGTAATCGGAATATTTTAAAGGGAGGCAATAATGAATTCACATCATAAGATAGTTATCATCGGCGGTGGGAATGCCGGGATTTCCGTAGCGGCTCAGCTCCTGATTAAAAACCCATCATTGGATATCGCAATCTTAGAGCCCTCGGACAAGCATTATTATCAGCCCGGCTGGACCCTTGTTGGAGGAGGCTCTTTCGATATAAAAAACACCGTACGGAATGAATCCGACTTCATACCGAAGAACGTCAGCTGGATAAAAGACGGGGCGGAAAGGTTTGAGCCTGAAAATAACCTTGTCATTACTGCCTCGGGACAAAACATCACCTATGACTTTATGGTTGTGTGCAGCGGGATACAATTAGACTGGCACTTAATCAGGGGACTGCCCGAGACCCTCGGGAAAAACGGAGTGTGCTCCAACTATTCATTTGATATAGCACCCTATACATATGAATGCATTAAAAACTTTAAAGGAGGCAAGGCCCTCTTCACTCAGCCCGCATCTCTTATTAAATGCGGGGCAGCGCCCCAGAAGATAATGTATCTTGCGGCTGACAATTTCAGGAGCAGAGGCGTGCTGAGAGACTCGGAGGTCTCTTTTTATACAGGCAAACCTGGCCTCCTGCGTGTACCTGAAATTAACAGGGCCCTCCTTGAAATAGCAAAGAGGTACGGGATCAACCTTGTTTTTCAGTCAACCCTGATAGAAGTACGGGGGGAGTCAAAAGAGGCAGTCTTTGAAGTCACAAAAGGTGACAAGAAAGAGCAGGTGACTGTTCAGTATGACATGCTGCACGTTGCACCTCCCATGTCAGCTCCAGACTGTATCCGCAACAGCCCTCTTGCAGTTGATGGGGATCCCCTTGGCTGGGTTGATATAGATAAAGAAACGCTTTTGCATAACAAGTATAAAAATATATTCAGCCTCGGTGATGTTGCGAACGCAGGCGATACAAAAACAGGAGGAGCAGTGCGAAAGCAGGCCCCGGTGTTAGTCAACAATCTTCTTTCCGCACTGAAGGGGAAATCTGCAGCAGGACTATCACGGTACAATGGGTATACTGTCTGTCCAATAACAACAGGCTATGGAAAGCTTCTCCTGGCCGAGTTTGACCATGACAA
>CP070644.1:228085-233315 GCA_020354155.1 Nitrospiraceae bacterium
CCCTTTGTATTCGGGTTTGTCGCAAGAATCACTTCTGCAATATTGTTCTGCCGTACTCTATCAACAAGCTCATTGATCTTCAGCCGATCAGGGGTAATACCATCAATGGGTGAGAGTGCACCGAGGAGGACATGATAATGCCCATTGTATATTTTTGTGTTTTCAATGACGATCAGATTGCTCGGCTCTTCAACAACGCAGATTTTCTCGCTGTTCCTGCGTGGATCTCGGCATATTGAGCAGATCTCGTCTTCTGTTATGTTAAAACACTGTCTGCAGAACCGTGCCTTCTCCTTGATGGTGATAATGGCCTTTGCCATGGAAAGAGCATCTCCCTCAGGCATGCCCATGATAAAGAAGGCAAGCCGCTGAGCTGTTTTTTTGCCAATGCCGGGGAGCCTTGTCAGCTCGTTGATCAGGTTTTCAACAACATTGACGCTCATTTATCCGAATATATTCCCCATACCGGGAATGTTCATCCCCCCTGTTACCTTTCCCATATCTTCTGATACCATCTGCTGTGCCCTCCGAAGCGCCTCATTTACTGCTGCGACAACGAGGTCCTGAAGCATATCAATGTCATCAGGATTGACAACATCTTTCTCGATCTTGAGGGACAGTATTTCCATAGCGCCATTTGCAACGGCGACAACCATGCCGCCTCCCGCTGATGCCTCAACAGTCTTCTTTTTGGATTCCTCCTGTATTTTGCCCATCTCCGCCTGCATCTTTTGCGCCTGTTTCATCAGGTCGCCGATCATTTTCTTTGACATGCTAACCTCCTGTTTCGTCCTGATCTGTTTTATTTTCCTGAATCTCTTCCTCGAGGGATTTTACCGTTACCATTGAGCCATTGAACATCTTGATTGCGTCCTGTACAATTGGCTCTGCAAAGACCTGGTCTTTGATTTCCTTCTTGTTTTTCCCGTTCTTTTCTTTGGGAAGGGCTTTTATTTTCAGCCGCATTGTCTGACCGCTTATCCTGGCAAGAGCAGATTCAATAACCCGGGAGTCCCCCCTGATCGCTTCAGCGAGAAAAGACATTCCGCCATTAAAGCCGATTGACAGCTCATTTTTTTTCAAGCTGATAACGCTGGCTTCCAGGAGTTTGCATGACAGCAGATGGTTTTCAGCATCAATGGTATTCACAACTTTTTTCCAGAGGGTGTCTTTGTCAGGCAGAACCGCCGGTTCCCTGTTGTCAGCGACGACGGGGGGAGCTGTTTTTTTTTCTCTATGGCCTGCAGAAGGGTTGCTGGAAGTTTCTTTTGCAGCAGGCCGCATCGTTGAAGAATCAGTCTCTCCAAGATGCATCAGTATTGAATCAATGGAGGTCATACCTTTGACAAAGGATGTCCTCAGGAGTCCCAGTTCGAGCGTATATCGCGGATTGATGGCATTTCTGACTTCTCCCTCAAGCCTCAGGAGTTCAGTGAGCAGTAATGTAAGCTGCTCTATACTTACGGATTCTGTCTGCCGGCGTAATATCTGTACATCATCCTCTGAGAACTCCAGCAGTTTGTCAGCCTCTTCTGTAACTTTCACGACAGCCAGATTACGGAAATGCTCAACCAGTTCCTTTGTTAACTGCCTGAGATCGCTTCCCCTGTCAGTCAAGTCCTTAATAATCGCAAGCGTGTTTGCAATATCACCCTTGAGAATGGTTTCAGAAAGGTTTGCAATAACCTCTGTTTCAGGCAGTCCGAGGAGGCTGTGCAGCTCTTTTTCATCTATATGATCGCTGAATGATGAAGCCTGGTCCAGAAGTGTCAGTGAATCCCGCATGCTGCCGTCAGCTGCCCGTGCTATCATGTCAAGGGCAGAGTCGTCTATATTTATCTGCTCAGTATCTGTGATTTTTTTCAGATGTTCCCTGATCTGCGTTCTGGAGATGCGCCGGAAAGAATGATGCTGGCATCTGGACAATATGGTTGCCGGAATTTTCTTTGGTTCAGTGGTGGCGAATATAAAAATTACATGGGGCGGTGGCTCTTCAAGGGTCTTGAGGAGGGCATTAAAGGCGGCTGTGCTTAACATATGAACTTCGTCAATAATATATATCTTGTATTTACCGCCTGATGGTGCATACTTCACTGCTTCGCGAAGCTCCCGCACAGCATCAACACTGGTATTGGAGGCACCGTCAATCTCAAAGACATCTACAGAGGAGCCCTCTGTAATGGCTCGGCAGCTCTGGCATGTGCCGCAGGGTTCAGCCTCTGTTCTTGTCTGGCAGTTGAGCGCCTTGGCAAGGATCCGTGCAGTTGAGGTCTTTCCCACGCCCCTTGGTCCTGAAAAGAGATATGCATGAACGATCTTTTCACTGGATATGGCGTTCTGCAACGTCTTGACCAGAGTTTCCTGACCAATGAGATCATCAAATCCCCGGGGGCGCCATTTTCGTGCAAGGACAATATAGCTCATAAAGAAAATTAAAATCTAAAAATAAAAATGTAAAACTATTGAGTAGATGCTTTTTCCTGAAAAAAAGAATTTCTTGTTTTTGATATGTTATCTTTCATTTTTGATGTAATAATCAGCCAGGCCATCAGGTAATCCTGCGGCACACAGGGTAACTGCTTACCGTTGCTTCCTTCCGGACCTGGCGGAGTTTACAGCACACTGTTGCACAGGGCCCAAAGGCCTGACTGAAAGAGAGACAGATTCCAGGGAGTAGATGTCCACACCCGATAGTGAAATTATAACATTATTTGATAGTTCCTCTGACACCCGGCAACTGACAGCTGTTCTTCTGGCGGAACCATGTGCGTACTGTACATGGCGGAGAGGGAGGGAGTCGAACCCTCGAGACGCTATGAACGTCTACACGATTTCCAGTCGTGCTCCTTCGGCCACTCGGACACCTCTCCGGAAAGTCAGGATTTACAGTGAAGTGTTAAGAGTTTTACATTTGCATCTTCACCAAGGTTATTACTTTATACTTTTAACAGCCCAACTTTCAACCAGTTGATTTATTATCTGTTTTTTTGACCGTTCACTTCGTACTCGTAACGTAATACATGGCGGAGAGGCAGGGATTCGAACCCTGGGTACCTTTCGGCACAACGGTTTTCGAGACCGCCCCGTTCAACCACTCCGGCACCTCTCCATTTATATAAGTTTACTTCTTAACCAATCTCGACCAGTACCACTTTTAAAATAAAGTTCTCTTTTTCTGGCTTCCGAATAATTTGAAAAGTTTTCTGAATAAATCAACGTGACCGGTCTGCGCCCCTTTGTTGTTTTTACCCTGCCTTTTTTGTGTGCCTCTAATCTTGTGGTTAAGTTTCTTGTAGAGCCTACATATAATTTATCGTCAGCACATTTCAGCACGTATACAAAACCTTGTTCCATGATTAATAAAGAGACGGTTTTTCCGCCTCAGACGGACCCGCCGAGGCGGGCGAGACCGCCCCGTTCAACCACTCCGGCACCTCTCCACACTATCTCCTGTTACCTTCGCATCTTAAAGAACTTTTTTAATATTTCTCCACACTCATGCTCAAGCACCCCGGATACCACTCTGACTTCATGATTCAGCGCAGTGTGAGTAAGGAGCTGATATTGACTGTGAACAGCGCCAAATCTGATGTCCCTGCATCCGTAGACAAGCCTGCCGAGTCTGGCATTGACCATGGCGCCGGCACACATCACACAGGGCTCCTTTGTAACATACAGAGTTGCATTCATGAGGCGCCAGCTGTTCAGGGCCAGTGCCCCCTCCCTGATGGCTATCAGCTCAGCATGTGCTGTTGGATCATTTGAGGCCTCTTTACTGTTACGGGCCGATGCAATTACCTTATTGTCCAGGACAAGACAGGCTCCGACCGGGACTTCATCTTCCCGGGACGCTGCTTCCGCCTCTTCAAGGGCACAACGCATAAAGTATTCATCGCCCCTGGTCATGATGTGCCCGGTTTTTTTTTCAGGAAAACAGACAGGGCAGTACAGCTCGCCATAATCAAGGCTGCATATGTGACCGCACTCAGCACAACAGATGCACTGATCTTCCGGTTTATCACAAATTTCGCATATCCCTGTTTTGTTATTCATAGGCTTGCCGGGGAAAGACAGTATCAGAATAACCCACTCCGGAAGTGCAAATCAAGATTCCCTTTTCTATTGTATATGGATATGGGTTTTGCTATATTACTATGGTTGTAGAACTTGGATATTAATTGTGTTACAATGGTGCGTAACTGAAAGGCAAGGAGCAGTTTTTTGGCAAAGACCGTTGCGGTCAGTTTTGAAGAAGACAGCGTAAAAATTGTACATGCCTCCCTCAGGGGGAACACTCTCTCCGTTGACAGTACATCAGTCATCTCTGACACAGAATTTGAAAACTATCTGCAGAAAGAAAAAGCGACAGACTTTATCGTAACCTGCGAATTTAAGGAATCCTATCATGACCTGCTCACGGTTCCCAATCTCAAACCTGCCTATCTGAAAAGGGTCATTGAGTCGGAAATCAAAAAGAGCGTTCGTGCCAAGGAGCTCTCTTTTGTTTACAACCCCTTGGGGGAACAGGTTGTCGACAACAAAAAGGTCCTTGAAGTTTTCTATTATGCTGTGCAGACAGAAGAGATTCAGGAACTGGCTGACAGATTTTACCGAAAGGGTAAAGCCATCAAGGCAATCTATCCATCGGTGTATTCCGCGGCTACCTTCATTGCCTCTGAAGCTTCCGGTGAAGCAAATCTTGGCATTATCGGTGCAGGCAAGGCACGTCTCGCATTTTTTACAAAGGCGGATGGCATTCACTTTATCAGGGACTATGAATCTCTGGAACCGGAACTGTCAGACTTCGATGTTCAGAATATCAATATGACCATCAGCTATTGCCTGCAGACTATCAGGGTGAACGCCGCAGCGGTCTTCCTCATGGGAAGTCTTTCACAATCGGGTACTATCAGTGCGCTTCCTTCAGCACCGATAGCTTCCCTGTGCAAACCGGAGAGGATCAAATGCCAGAGGAAAGAGTTTAATGACTTCATGCTCCCCATGGCATCATATTACGTCGCAAAATCTGCCAACATCCTGAGCCGGGATTATAAAAATATCAATCTGGCCAAGACGTATATGGCCTATGCTTCAAAGGTCTTTCTCGCACTTGCGGTAATATTTTTAGCGTTCCTGGTTTTTGAATTCCAGTCTATTGCCGGTAAGAAAGAGGAGATGTCAAGGTTCAGAAAAGATGTTGAGATTACGGAAAAGATATACAACTCCTATC
>CP070644.1:233415-243216 GCA_020354155.1 Nitrospiraceae bacterium
GGATGATTCCTGCCGCGGCGAGTCGCTGAGGCGACCAGTCAGGCTGGAATGACGGTTTTGAAGCAGTTATTTATGCGGTTGAGTAAAAAGGCGATTGAACGAAGCAGTAATGGATTTTGACAGGTCTTTGAACCCCTTTTTTCTGAGGTTCTCTAACATTTCTGCAGATGCAAGAGATTTTAGGAATTTTTCTCTTTTCTTACGGTCCCTGATTTTTACCATAGCCTTCTTCCGAAGGGTTTCCAGAAAATACAGGTAGAGACCGAAGTCCCTGTCGTAACGGCCTTCAATCTCTTTTCTGATGGCCTTTGCAAGAGCAGGGCTTGCCCCTTCAGTTGAAATTGCAATTGTCAGCGGGCCCCTTTTTACTCTTGAAGGGACTATGAAATTCCCCTTTTCCGGCATGTCGACCACATTGACCAGATGCCCCGCATCATCAGCGATTTTTGCATTTACCGTGGAAGATGACGTTGCTGCAATCACAATAAGCGCTCCCTGCAGGTCTCCTTTCCTGTAATGTCTTCTGTAGTGCTTAATAGCCCCCCTGTCTTTCAGGCTGAGCAATCCGGCTGTAATGTCAGGGCTGATGACACTGACCTGGGCGCCGGTCCTGAGCAGGGCGCGGACTTTTCGTTCCGCAACAGCTCCTCCGCCAATGACAACGGTTTTTTTCTCATTGAGATCAAGAAAGGCTGGGTAATAGTTCACAAGACGAGTGTATTAATTGAAGGAAGCAAGAAGTTTTTTTGCTTCCTGTGTATATTCAATTGTTGGATATTTTTCAATGAGGGCGTTCAGCGTGCTGACTGCTTTTTCACGTTCCCCCATATGGTTGTATGAAAGGCCGAGATAATATATTGCCTCTGATTCGCCCTTTGAGTCAGGGTACTCATCAATCACGTTTCTGAACCTGCCTGCCGCAGCCTCATAGGACCCTTTTTTAAAATAAAACTTCCCCACATACAATTCATACTCAGCCAGTATGCGGATGCAGGTCTTGATCCTGCTTTCCGTGACATCCATATAGGGGTTGCGCGGGTAGCTTCTTTGAAGTTTTCTGAATTCCTCGAGGGCTTTCTTTGTCGTCGAATAGCTGATATCAACGGTCTTGATCCTTTTGAAAGAACACATGGCCTTTCTGTATTGCGCATAGGGAGCATACTTGTGGAAGGTGTGAAGGTGCAGAAAAGAATCATATTCCACGGCAGCCTCTTCATACATTTCATCATCAAAATAGGTATCTGCGATTCGTATCTTTGCCAGCGTCGCGTATTTCTGTGAAGCGTCTTTCGCCTTAATTTCCTCGAGCTTTGTCCGTGCATCCTCAAAATATCCTGTCTTTATGAGATCATTGGCTTCCTTGAAGGCTGTTTCAGGCTCAAACTGAGACATCGCCTCCTCTGGTTTTTTGAAATATTTACAGGAGGAAAGAAAAAGAAGACAGAGTGCAGCGATAAGAAGCTGTATATATATGCTGCGATTAATTGTATATGACATTATATGGAAAGTATCTTTTTTGGAAATCATTTTATCCTAAAGAAGGGCCTTAAATCAAACTATTGTGTAACGCTGTTGTAAATTTTTCACGTAAGCTTTGGAAAGGATACTAAATGGCGAAATAAGAAATGGCGGGATGGACGGGACTTGAACCCGCGACCTCCGGCTTGACAGGCCGGCGTTCTAAACCAACTGAACTACCACCCCAAATGAGAGTTTAAGCATAAATGAGTTTAGACTTTAGTAATCACTCATGATTCTGAATTATTACAAACAACATTAAATGGTAGGCGGAACAGGGCTCGAACCTGTGACCCCAGCCTTGTAAGGGCTGTGCTCTCCCAACTGAGCTATCCGCCCGACTCCTTAAAATTCAATTAAATACTATAACAGATCATGTCAGAAAAATTAAAGTATCCTTCAGGAATTCAAAATAGTCAGATTAACGTGCTAAGAGAGAATGGTTATGTTGATCATTCGAAGGAGAAGGCGACACAGAAATCATGGATTTCTCCCTTCAACCAAAGCCTTTTATGAATCAGAAAAGAGCCCGGTGCTCAAATACCTGTCACCGCGATCTGGAAAGATAACCACAACTTTCTTACCGCTGCCTAACGTAAGGGCCACCTGCAATGCAGCCCATGCAGCGGCGCCTGATGAGATGCCTGCCAGAATACCTTCCGATTGTGCCAGCCTTCGTGCTGTCGAAGCAGCATCTTCATCAGTAACAGTGATCACTTCATTATAAATCTCTGTATTCAGTACCCCGGGATAGAAACCTGCGCCCAGACCTGCAATCTTGTGGGGCCCGGGATCACCGCCTGAGAGCACCGGTGAAGCAGCAGGCTCTACAGCCGCTATAAAGACATCCGGGTTTCTTTCCCGCAGGACCTCCCCCACTCCGGTAATTGTGCCTCCCGTGCCGACACCTGCAACAAATCCATCTATGGTATCGCCAAGGGCTGCAATAATTTCAGGGGCCGTTGTATTTCTGTGTATCTCAGGATTGGCAGGATTCTCAAACTGCAGGGGCATAAAATAGTCGGGATTTTTTTTCGATATGAGTGCTGCCTCTTCAACAGAACCCATCATTCCTCTGTCAGCTGTGGTTAATATCATTTCCGCTCCAAAGGCATGAAACATCTGTTGCCGCTCCAGGGACATGGTCTCAGGCATTGTAAGAATGAGCCGATAGTCCTTAACTGCAGCGACTAACGCCAACCCGATGCCGGTATTTCCGCTTGTCGGCTCAATGATAGTACCGCCTGGTTTGAGCAGTCCATCATTCTCAGCCGCCTCGATCATTGAAAGGGCAATCCTGTCCTTTACAGAACCACCGGGATTAAGGCCTTCCAGTTTTGCCCATATCTCAGCACATTCAGAATCAGCATCTGGATTCAGTTTCACAAGGGGAGTATTGCCTATAAGGCTTAGTATGTCAGAGTGCAGTTTCATGCAGTGCCTAAGGAAAATTATTGGGGATTATAACATATATCATAGTATCCCCCTTCTTTGGCAAAGGTCTGCCTGTCCGGTAGGATGGGGAGAGGGGAGACTTATCGATTAATTATTTTACAAAACCCCGCTGATTCCCCCTTTTCAAGGAAGGGGCGCAGTTTTCTTTTAGTCTGCTTTCTGATATTGCTTTAGACATCAATGATGTTAACTAATTTAAATAAAAGGAATGAGACGCAGGAACTGATTGATGAACAGGCTATTAGCGGCCAGAAATTACAGTATAGCAGATTTAAATCAAAAAACCTCATTTTTTAATTAAATGCCGCTATAAATATTTTTACCTTGACTGTTCTAACAAAAGAGTGCTTAATCATTAAGAAATAATGAAGATGGCAGGAAAAACATAAATGCAAATAGTATGAGTCCGCTATCTAAAAAGATAGTAAAACTGAAGGCAGAGCTCCTGTCAGGGTCACACAGGTATCCCGGTTTTGTCGAAAGCTTCTCAAAGGATGATGTTTTTATATCAGCAAGTCCCACCATGCTGGAAGATGATTCCTCCCGGGGGAAAACCTTTAACTTAAAATTTACATCTCCCTGCGGCAAGAAAGTCAATCTGACCTGCAGGGTGAAGTGGTCCTATAAAACCCCGCCTTATGGATATACTAACAGCATCGGTCTTGAGATCCTGAATCAGGAGACACCCTACAAGGACATTATCAATGTGCTTTAATCTCTGATAAGCCGTTCTCTATGCCTGGTTGGCAGAGCCGAGCACATTAATATTTTTATGTTTGTACAGCTCTTTCAGCGCATCCCGTGCAGGCCCAAGATACTTGCGCGGATCAAATTCAGCAGGTTTTTCTACAAATACCTTTCTCACTGCAGCTGTCATGGCCAGCCTGCCGTCAGAGTCAATATTTATTTTGCACACTGCTGATTTTGCTGCCCTTCTGAGCTGATCTTCAGGAATACCGATGGCGTCTTTCAACGCCCCGCCATGATCATTTATAGTCTTGACGATATCCTGAGGTACAGAAGATGAACCATGCAGCACTATAACGAACCCGGGAAGCTTCTTCTCGATCTCTTCAAGTATGTCGAACCTGAGAGGTGGAGGAACGAGTATACCTTCCTTATTTCTTGTGCACTGCTCTGGTTTGAATTTGTTTGCCCCATGAGAGGTGCCGATGGAAATGGCCAGGCTGTCAACGCCTGTCCTGTTAACAAACTCTATTACCTCTTCAGGCTTTGTGTACGTTGATTTTTCTGCAGACACATCATCTTCTACGCCTGCCAGCTGTCCCAGTTCGCCTTCAACGGTTACATCATGCTGATGGGCATATTCGACAACCTTTTTGGTCAGTTCTATATTGTCATCAAAGGAATGATGTGAACCGTCGATCATGACCGATGAGAAACCATTGTCAACACAATCCTTGCACAGTTCAAAGGTGTCGCCATGATCAAGGTGCAGGGCAATGGGGATTGCATATCCAAGCTCCTTGACATACTCAACAGCGCCCTTTGCCATGTTTCTGAGAAGCGTTGAATTTGCATATTTACGGGCACCTGAGGAAACCTGCAGAATAACCGGTGATTTGGTCTCTACACAGGCCTGCAGGATTGCCTGGATCTGCTCCATATTATTAAAGTTATAGGCCGGAACTGCATATTTTCCTGCCATAGCCTTTTTGAACATTTCATTTGTGTTGACCAGACCCAGCTCCTTGTAACTAACCATTTCCTTTTCTCCTTTTCATGTTGTGGTATTTATCTTGAAAGCAGTACCCTTTCTGACAGTGAAGATGAATAGGGAAATGATATCAGAAAGATTACATTCTGGCAACTGGAATATGGCAAAGGAAGGGACGCATCGCTGTCTGATTTCCGATCAGTCTGAACTCCACAAGATAAGAATTGGACCGACAGATACTGAAACCAGGAACTGCTTTTTCTGATGTAGTGTAAATGTTTAAAAACTTACTCTCTCCTTGCATCAGTTTTGCGTGAGGTGTCGAAATTCTGTTTTCCGGAAATCCAGACTGATCTGCCCGGTACTCGTAATCCTTTAATACCTTAATATTGTAATGGAAGTCGTCGTTGTGGTACGCTTTGGAAGCAGAATACATGAACACAGTTGACCTGTCCTTCCATATATTTAAGCGTTTCAGGAACTGTACTAAAGGAGCCTGTTTTCATTGTCCGAACCTGTCCTTGTTGTAAAAAATAACCTTCTCAGCCCTTATTTGAATGGTAACGGGAATGGTTTGATTACAGACAATACTGGAAAGATTATAGATGTCATTGTGTCCGGGCAGGAATTTGTGCTCCGGGACGATGCAGAATATGACTTCAGTCGCAAGCAGATAATTCCCTATGTAGTAACCCGTTACCGTAATAAGTATCTCCTTCTCCAGAGAACGACGAAGCAGGCGGAGAAACGGCTCCACAATAAATACTCACTGGGCATAGGTGGCCATATCAACCCTGAAAAAAATATGTCAGGCAGGGAACTGATCATGCACAGCCTGTACAGGGAGCTGAATGAGGAAGTCGCAGTCGGTGATATTGAAAAAATGTATTTTGTCGGGGTGATCAATGATGAAAGCAACAGTGTCAGCAGGGTGCACCTTGGGTTGCTCTATGTGATTGATCTGAAATCAGATACCTTTGAGGTCCTTGAATCTGACAAAATGACGGCACAGTGGGTGCCTCAGGGGTCGGTGGGTGACTACTACAGCGGGTTTGAAACATGGTCGCAGATAGTATATGATTGGTATCTTTCGAAGGAAGGAACCAAATAAAATATCAAAGATATAAAATCAAAATGAAAAATTGCGGAACATTACTTAAATAAATTTAGAGTGATGTCCCTGACATAAATGGTCATTGTCCGGCTTGACCGGACAATCCAGAATCCTTGAGAAAGCCTGGATTCCCCGATCAACTCGGGGAATGACACAGTGACAAAATGATACAATAAATATTCGGGACAGAAGGCTAACTCCTTAATTTTGATTTTTTATTTTTACTGTTTAAATTTAATGTATGAGTCCTGATCAACGAATAATTCTTGCCCTCGATGTTCCGGGCTTTGATGATGCAGTTGAGATCATCGACAGGTTTCATGAGCACGTCGAGATATTCAAGGTCGGCTCTGAGCTGTTTACTGCATCTGGCCCCGGCATAATAGAAAAAGTACATGCCTATGGAAAAAAGGTCTTTCTCGATCTGAAATTTCACGATATACCAACGACGGTTTATAAATCCGCTCTGGCAGCAGCACGACTTGGTGTTTTTATGTTCAATGTCCATACCCTGGGCGGGTCTGCAATGATGCAGCAGGCGGCAGAAGCAGTGAGAAAGGTATCACTGAAAGAGAACGTAAACAGGCCGAAAGTGATCGGCGTGACAATCCTCACCAGCATGGACCAGGAGAGGATGCAGAGTGAAATGGGAATCAGCCTGCGCATGAGCGCGCAGGTGAAGCACCTTGCGTCAATGGCCCAGCGGGCGGGCCTGGACGGCGTTGTCGCCTCTGCAGAAGAGGCCGAAGAGATTCGTGCACGATTCGGCAGGGATTTCCTTATTGTTACTCCGGGAATAAGACCGGTATGGGCAGTAGCAGATGACCAGAAGCGGACCTTAACGCCCAGAGAGGCGATCAAGAAGGGTGCAGATTATCTGGTAATAGGGAGAGCTGTCCTTTCACAGCCTGACCCGCCGGGTGCCTTGAAACGCATTGAAGATGAAATTGCCGGGTTTTGACATCTGATCTTTCAACACAACGGGTAGCATTGCATCTGTTTGACGAACGGTACAGTAATCCCTGACTTTTGATGCTTACAATATTTCCTCCCAAAAATAAATTTCTCGGTGATGTTCAGGCCGGCAGAATATCGCCCCTTTATACTGAACTGCCCTTTCAGGAGCCCCAACACTATTATCAAAAGCTGAAGAGACCCTACAGCTTTATCTTCGAAAGCTTTAACGGACCCGAACGTATTGCCCGATATTCATTTATTGGATGTGACCCGTTCCTTATATATAAGGTGAAAAACGGTGCAGTTTCGATAGTGTCTCATGCCGGGCAAAAAGTAAGTGCCGATCCTCCCCTGGCAGGGCTCAGGAAAATACTGAGCAGCTACAGAATAGAACCCATTGCCGGGCTTCCGCCCTTTGTGGGTGGTGCCGCGGGAATGATCAGCTATGATTTTGTTCATTACTTTGAATCTCTTCCGCGGACTGCTGCTGATGATCTTCATATCCCCGATGCCCACTTTCTTCTCATTGACACTGTCATTGCCTTTGACCATACACTGGGGAAGACCTATCTCATATCCTGCCCGGGAGCAGAGGAGACAATTGAGGGCACAGAGGGAAATTGGGCCGACTATTATGAACATGCCTGTGAAAAAATCCAGGGCTTCTACAGGAAACTCAATCAGAAGGAAGAGGATACCGGGAGGAATACAGACAGGGTGAAATCGCCCATCACTATAGTTCATGAAATGGAGAAGAAACAATATATGGATATGGTCATAAAAGCCAAAGAGTACATCCGGGCAGGCGATATTTTTCAGGCAAACCTTTCTCAGCGGGTATCTGCAAAGATAGGCGACAGAAGTCCCTGGCATGTCTATAAGACGCTGAGCACCATCAATCCTTCACCCTTTGCAGCCTACCTTGATATGGGTGACTATTACATTGCCAGTTCCTCTCCCGAGCGACTGGTCAGGGTCAGGGATGACGTGGTTGAAACCAGGCCGATAGCCGGCACGAGGCCAAGGGGTGTCAACGCCGATGATGACAAAAAGTTGCGGGCTGATCTGCTGCTGAATGAAAAGGAGCGGGCAGAGCATCTCATGCTGATAGACCTTGAACGCAATGACCTGGGAAGAATCTCTGATTACAGTTCAGTTGAGGTTGATGAATTTATGACCACAGAAGACTACTCCCATGTTATCCATATTGTCTCAAACGTCAAAGGGAAGCTGGCGAAGGGAAAGGACAGCTTTGATGCTATCAGGGCTGTATTCCCGGGGGGTACCATTACCGGTGTGCCCAAGGTACGGTGTATGGAAATTATTGATGAACTTGAGCCGGTGGTTCGGGGACCCTATACAGGGTCAGTGGGGTATATAAGTTTCTCAGGAGCAATGGACCTGAATATTATCATTCGTACCTTTGTAATAAAAAATAAGACTGCCTATGTTCAGGCTGGCGCAGGAATTGTGGCAGACTCTGAGCCTGAGAAGGAACATTACGAATCCCTGAAAAAGGCCGAGGCCCTGATCAGGACGCTTGAGGTTTTGTGAGACCTTCCTCATCTTCCTTTTACAAAGGGGGAATCCATTCTTTTGAGATTGCTTATTGTCATCCCATCAGGTTTCCTGCAGAGCCTTAAAGTTAACATATTGAATTATATTATTAATTAGGAATAGCAATAAGCATTCATGATCAGGCCATTAGTTTTTTTTATTTGACCTCTAATCAGAGGATATTCTAATATGATTGACTATTTTTCTCCTGTTTAATCTATATTTCAAGAGAAAATTCAACTTAAGAAAAGAGAACCCAAACAGTCAGTTAGCACATAATCTATCTCTTGTCAGGTTCAAGAGTAAAAAGACAAAAGGAGGGATACATGAGCGGTAAGTACAAAACACCAATGCTGGACGAGTTGGAAAAGGGACCGTGGCCGAGCTTCGTTACTGAGATCAAGAAAGCTAGAAATAGCAGCTCAATGCCGGATATGGCCGATGATGAACTGGGACAGGTTGAAAAGTCCTATAACACCAAGCGCGGTTACTGGAAACACGGAGGTATCGTCGGAGTTCTCGGGTATGGCGGTGGAGTTATTGGCCGGTACTCTTCATTACCGGAAGAATTCCCCGGTGTTGCACATTTTCACACGGTAAGGATTAACCAGCCCAGTGGCTTCTTCTACACATCAGAGGCTTTGAAAATGATCTGTGACATCTGGGACAAGTACGGAAGCGGTATGACGAACATGCATGGTTCAACAGGTGACCTTGTTCTTCTTGGAACGACAACAGAGAACCTGGAAGCAATCTTTGCAGAGTACTCATCCCGCGGATGGGACCTTGGAAGTTCCGGCTCTGCCATGAGAACCCCCAGTTGCTGTGTTGGCCAGGCACGCTGTGAATGGGCATGTATTGATACTATGGGTATCTGCAATGACCTGACCCAGCATTTCCAGGATGAGATGCACAGACCGGCATTCCCTTATAAGTTCAAGATTAAAGTAGCAGGCTGTGCATGCGACTGCGTAGCAGCTATTGCACGTGCTGATCTTTCAATTATCGGTACATGGAAAGACAATATCCAGGTTGATCAGGCTGCAGTGAAGGGTTATGCTGATGCCGGTATGGATATTCAGAGTGAGATCATCGATATGTGCCCCACTGAATGCATGAGCTATGACGGCGGCAAAATCAAGATCAATGACCAACAGTGCAACAGGTGCATGCACTGTATAGCCAAGATGACAAAGGCATTAAAGCCAGGCAAAGACAGGGGAGCCACCATTCTTGTAGGAAGTAAGGCCCCTATTGTTGTGGGATCCCTGCTTTCATGGGTTATCGTTCCATTCATTAAACTGGACGATGATTATGAAAACCTGAAGGAACTGATCGAGAACATTATTGAGTGGTGGGATGACAACGCCAAACCAAGGGAAAGAATTGGTGAGCTTATCGAGGTGAAGGGCATGAGGCCCTTCCTGGAGGCAATCGGAGTTGATCCTCAGCCTCAGCAGGTAAAAGAGCCGAGGAAAGACCCGTTCTTCTTCTGGGCAGAGAGTGATTTCGCTAAATAATA
>CP070644.1:243316-245887 GCA_020354155.1 Nitrospiraceae bacterium
GCTGCCATGAAGGCAGCAAATTTTAATATATCTCTGAAGGGTTCTGCTGTTGCATCAGATGCGTTTTTCCCTGCACGTGATGGTATTGAGACGATAGCAAATGCCGGAGCCACTGCGGTGATGCAGCCGGGGGGTTCAATCAAGGACGATGATGTTATTGCTGCTGCAGATGAGTATAACATGGCAATGGTATTTACAGGAATGAGGCACTTTAAGCACTGATAAGATGAAAATAAAAAAATAAAAATTATGGTAGGTATTGAAAATAATCTTCCTTAATTTTGCATTTTTCAGTTTAACTTTATCATTCTGTTCATGTTGAATCGTATGGATGACATAAAATGGGATTAACAAGAAGGAGATACATATGAAGGTACTCGTTGTAGGCGGTGGAGGAAGGGAACATTCCCTTGTCTGGAAGTTACAGCAGAGTCCAAGGGTAACAAAAATATATTGCGCACCGGGCAATGCAGGAATATCTGAGATAGCAGAATGTATTGATATTCAGGCTGATAATATTGAAGCATTGCTTGATTTTGTGAAATATGAGTGGATTGACCTCACCGTTGTAGGTCCTGAAGTACCCCTTGCAGCGGGTATTGTTGATGCCTTTGTAAAAGAGGAACGCAGGATCTTTGGTCCTGATAGCACCGGGGCGCAACTTGAAGGCAGCAAACAGTTTGCAAAAGATTTTATGCAGAAATACGGCATTCCCACTGCGGAGTACAGGGCCTTTTCATCCTATCAGCCTGCAGAGGAATACATACGGCTCAAAGGGGCCCCCATCGTTCTAAAGGCCGACGGTCTTGCGGCAGGAAAGGGGGTCATTATTGCACAGACCGTGGATGAAGCTGTAAAGGCCCTGAAGCTGATAATGAAAGACAAGGCTTTTGGTGATGCCGGCAGCAGGGTTGTCATAGAACAGTGCCTCAAGGGAGAAGAGGCGTCATTCATGATTGTGACTGACGGAAAGACTGTTGTTCCCCTTGCCACTTCGCAGGACCACAAGCGGATCTTTGATGGCGACAAAGGGCCGAATACAGGGGGGATGGGCGCCTATAGTCCTGCACCAGTTGTCAATGAATCATTACGGGCTGAAATCATGGACAGCATTATTGCTCCTGTTATGAAAGGGCTTACAAAAGAGAGTATTAATTTCAGGGGTGTCATTTATGTTGGTGTTATGGTATGCGAGGGAAAACCCTATGTCCTTGAATTTAATGTCCGCTTCGGTGATCCTGAGGCCCAGCCCATACTGATGAGGCTTGAGAGTGACCTCTTTGAGCTGTTGAAGGCAACAGCAGAGGGCAGGCTGGCAGATGTGAAGGTTACCTGGAAGGAAGATGCGGCTGTCTGTGTAGTGCTGTCATCCAGAGGGTATCCGGGAAGCTACGACAAGGGAGATGTTATTACCGGACTTGATGAGTTTAAAGGCAGGGATGATGTAGTGATTTTTCATGCCGGCACGAAACTGAAAGGTCATAATATTGTAACGTCAGGAGGCAGGGTGCTCGGTGTTACGGCCCTGGGCAATGACATTGTAACCGCCAAAAGAAATGCTTATAAGGCAATTGACAAAATCAGTTATAATGGGATGCATTACAGAAAGGATATTGCCGACAAAGCAATTTAATAAATGAAATTACTAATATCAATTTCCAGATAATGAGTGACAATAGACTATAGTTTTGTAATTTGCAGGTATTTGTTAATTAGTTGTTACTTGGAATCTGTATCTTGATCTTTTGTTATCAGAAAAGTTGGAGAAGCTGATTCATCACTATTTAGGAGAGGAAATATGAAGCCAAATGTATTGATTGTAATGGGCAGTGATTCAGACCTTCCGGTTATGGAACAGGCCGAGGAAGTGCTCAAAAAATTTGATATACCCTATGAGATTACCGTTGCATCTGCTCACAGGACACCTGAAAGAACGGTGAAACTGGTGAGGTCCGCTGAGAAGCAGGGAGTGGAGGTTATTATTGCAGGTGCAGGAAGTGCTGCCCACCTGGCAGGAGTGATTGCAGCACATACCGTGCTTCCGGTGATTGGAGTACCTATTGATTCCTCTCCATTAAAAGGCATTGACGCGCTGTACTCAACAGTGCAGATGCCGCCCGGTATCCCCGTGGCCACAATGGCAGTTGGCAAAGCAGGTGCCAGAAATGCTGCTATCTTTGCAGCCCAGGTACTTCAGATTGGCAATGCCAGGCTTACTGCTGTGCTCAAGAATTATAAGAAAGAAATGGCAAAGGAAGTTACAGAGAAGGCAAAAAAAGTTTCCAGAAGGTCGCAATCCGGAACGTGATCTGGAATCAAAGATTGATAAGAAGTATAATTCGCATATGGATTTAATAGAAAACATTGACGCCTACTGCCGGAAGATGCGGTCAGAATTTATGTTCTTCAAGAATTTATCTGATGAAGAACTCAGGGCTTTTCTCCGATTTTGTCAGAAAAGAGAGGGCAATGCTGGTGAGAACCTGTGGTCTGAAGGTGATTCTGACAACTATGCAGCCTTTGTCATTTCAGGGAAACTGGGCATTAAAAAGAAAACAGAATTTGAAGGCA
>CP070644.1:245987-248513 GCA_020354155.1 Nitrospiraceae bacterium
GGTTGCAGTCTTCCGTGTAGGTGACCAGAAACCCCTGGAGATCTCTGGTCTTGTAAAGAACTACGTTGAAGAGAAGAAAAAATTTCTCCCCGATTCTGTCCATATAGCAACCTGGAATGACTTCTCTGAAATATACAGAAGCAGACTGAACTTACTATTGAGGAATGCAGCTATTGGTCTTGTCCTTATTTTTCTGGTGCTCGGTCTCTTTCTCCAGATACGGCTTGCACTGTGGGTCATGCTCGGGATACCCATATCATTTCTCGGTGCAATATTATTCATGCCCTCTTTTGATGTATCCATTAACATGCTGTCCCTCTTTGCCTTTATTCTTGCCCTCGGTATTGTTGTAGACGACGCCATAATCGTCGGAGAAAATGTATTCACCCACAGAGGTGAAAACAGGTCGTATATGGATGCATCAATAAACGGTGCCCTTGAAGTTGCCCGTCCCGTCATATTCTCAGTGCTGACAACAGTTGCGGCCTTTTTACCCCTCATGTTTATCAGCGGAACAATGGGTAAATTTATTCGTGTCATCCCCTTTGTTGTTGTACCCATTCTTCTTGTCTCTCTCATTGAGTCCCTCGTCATCCTTCCTGCACACCTCAGTATTGGCAGGACAATAAACTCAACGCGTGGAATCCTGGGGTTCATTGACAGGACGAGAAAGAAATTCAGTTCCGGATTGCTTGATTTTATAAACGGACCATATGAGAGATTTCTCTCCCGATGTATTCAGCACAGATATGTAACCTTTGCAGCAGCCATTGCCATGCTGTTTATAACAGTAGGGCTCATTGGAGGAGGGTTGGTCAAGTTCGAGTTTATGCCAAAGGTAGATGCTGATTTTATCACTGCCTCAATAGACATGCCTGTCGGCACCCCTGTGGATGATACTGAAAAGGCCCATAACTATGTGGTACAGAAAGCAATGGACACCATAGCTGAATTTGACAGGGACCTGCATGAGGGCAAAAGTATTCTGCGTCACATTTTTTCACTCGTTGGGAGCACCATTATTTATGGACACAGCGGAGAAAGCACTCAGTCAGGATCTCATTATTCAGAGATAATTCTTATGCTTACCCAGAGCGAAGAGCGGGATATCAAGTCCGCGGCGGTGGCACGGAAATGGCGGGATGCATCCAGGGACGTTCCAGGGGCAGACTCGGTTACCTTCAAGTTTGACCTTGTCCGCTTTGGCGAAAACATTGACATCCGGCTTGCCCATGATGATTTTGACGTTCTTGCCAGTGCAGCTTCCAGGATCAAGGAAGCACTTGCCACCTATCCCGGTGTGAGCGATATCGACGATAATTATTCAAGGGGCAAGCGTGAACTCATATTAAAACTCAAGCCCGAGGCCAGAACGCTTGGCATTACAGAAGAAGACCTTGGAAGACAGATCCGTGCAGCCTTTTTCGGTGCTGAGGCGCTCAGGATCCAGCGCGGCAGGGATGAAGTGAAAGTAATGGTGCGCTATCCCGAGGGAGAACGAAAGAGTATCGGCAACCTTGAATCTTTACGAATCCGTTCCCGTGACGGCGCAGTAATACCCTTTTCCCAGGCAGCATCTGTTCAGGCCGGGCGGGGCTTTACAGAGATAAACCGAACTGACAGAAAAAGGGTCATCAATATAACAGGAAGTGTTGACAGTCAAGTTGCAAATACCAAGGAAATACTGACAGACCTGGAGGCTTCGGTGCTGAATGCAGTGGTGACTGATTACCCTGGTCTTCATTATGATCTTGCCGGGGAGGAAAAAGAGAGAAAAGAGTCAATGGAGAGCATGGTACGGGGTTTCTTGATGGCCCTCTTCTTAATTTATACCCTGCTCGCGGTCCCTTTCAGGAGTTACCTGCAGCCATTTATCGTTATGTCAGCAATCCCCTTTGGCTTTGTCGGGGCAATACTGGGGCACCTTATCATGGGATTTGATCTGAGCATCCTCAGCATGTTTGGAATGGTTGCACTCACCGGAGTTGTCGTCAACGACTCTCTGCTACTGATCAGTTTCATCAATACAAAACGAGAAGAAGGGAAAGAATTGCGAGAGGCCATAGTGGAGGCTGCTAAACGCCGTTTCCGGCCAATCATTCTGACATCCCTGACTACATCACTGGGACTTACGCCCATTATTCTTGAAAAGAGCATGCAGGCACAGTTCCTCATCCCCATGGCTGTCAGTCTGGGGTTCGGCATCCTCTTTGCAACCTTCATTACACTGCTTCTTGTGCCCTCACTGTATCTGGTTCTTGAAGATTTACTGAAGCCCTTCAGGAAAGAAAAAACAGCCTTATGAGCCTGATGATAAAAAAAGATTATTTATAAAACCCCTCTGGAACAGAAAAGTCAGGATTGAGATCATGGCATATTGTTTCTCAGGTCGCCGACGAACTGCAGATAGTCGGGCGATGGATCCGTCACTTCCACTCCTATACTGTCTTCTGCTCCCGGTGACAGAACGACCCTGTTGAGCCTCACAGGCACCTGCAATGTGTTATCCTGATGATGGATGGTTAC
>CP070644.1:248613-252624 GCA_020354155.1 Nitrospiraceae bacterium
CACCGGTCCCTTGAGCCTGCTATAATGCGGCAGTATCATGTCTGATATGTCTTTACTGAACAGGGCAATATCCAGCGCAAGTTCGTCCTTATTGAGATCTACAAAACCATTCAAACCAATGTCTGTTAATGATGTAGACAGCAGGGCATTATCGAGGGTAATTCTGTTTTGAGACAGCTTCAAATCAGTTTTTGCTGATGTGATCCTGTCTGTAAAACCTTTCCCTCCATGAGTGGTGTTTTCATATTCCAGTGAAGCAGTCAGGTCAATATCCCGCCCCCCCATTTTATCAAGCTGAAAATTCCCGCTTATGGCACCAGCAGGCAGCGGAGGTTCCCACTTAATATACTTGAAAAACTCAACGCTGCTGATCTTGTCTGCATGTGCCGTCACATGATAATCCCCCTCCGGTATGGTGATGCTGGCGATGCCTTCCAGCGTGCCATTGTACATATCTGCACGAAAGTCATTCAGTGTAAACCTTCCGTCTTTATACACAATGTCTCCATGCACCGTGTCCAGAGGGAGGGTGTCAAATCCGGCTTTGTCAAGGGTGACGGACCCGCTTCCGGCAATATCCGGATATGTCCCCCTGATCTCCCCCTTTACAGTCAGCTTGCCAGTTACATCCTCCCTGACATTGATTATCTCCATAAGCGTTTCAAGGTAAAATCGACTGTCTGTTTTGAGATCGAAGGCAACCTTCGGCCATGCTGCCCCTTCATCTTCCTGCAGATTTATTGATCCCTCAAAGGACAGCAGTCCGGGCACTTGATTCTTTAAAGCAAATATCTTGATCAGCTCTTCTGTAAAGATATTTGCTGAGACATCAAGCCTGCCCTTCTGAATACGACCTTCCTGATTCAGGCTTATCTCCCCCGCCGTGTGCAGGAAAGATTTACCGGATTGTATCTCCATGCTCGTAACGTCCACGCTTTTATCATCAACTTGAATTCTCCCTATAAAAGCGCCATCCAGCTGCGATTGATTGGGAAGCATCATTTTAAAGGTATTCAGATTACACTCCCACTTTTGTTCTTTTAACTTTGCAAACATATTCAGGGACGATAGCACTCCTGATATTTCAACACTCCTTTCCCTATCACTGTAATGGAGCGTTCCATCTGTTAATTTGATCCTTTTCAGCACAAACCTGAGTTTATTGTCTTCACGGTCAGAAGGTTTCCTGATGTTTTCAATGATTCTATCGATATCTGCCCTGTCTGCCGACATCTCTGGAGTTCTTACCGTTAACCTCCTGATCCTTACTTCATTTGACAGAAGTCCCAGGAGATCAATGTAGACCCGGACTTTAGCAATATGCAGGAGTCTTCTACCGTCCTTATCGAACAACTTAAACCCCTTTGCCTGCAGATAGAAAGGAAGGAGGTTAATGGCAGCCTTGTCAATAATGACCCGTTCGCGGGTTACGTTTTCAAGGTAAGGAATAAATATTCTTTTGATATAATTGGACAGGTAGGGACCTCTGAGAAGGAAGAAAAGCAGGGCAAACAACGCAAGGAAAATACCTGCCCATGCTGATGCCTTTGCTTTTCCTGTTTTAAATTTTGTCATTGCACTCCATGAACCAGGCGTAATGCTGGTATCGTTTCGATAAATCCGGACATAGACGAAGGACCAATGATTGGCCCTGCCCTGACTTCTTTTGGTCTGCGATGAGGTTTATTAACAAAATCCCTTTATATACAATATGTTATGGCATATAAATAACTAATATAATAACTGAATGAAAAGAAGAGCGTCAACGGCGCGGAATTAGACCAGGATGCAGGTCTCTGCTGGTCATACATGACACAGTGAATATGAAGCCGGACGCTGTTAGGACAGGTTGCAGTTATTATATAAAAATGAGGATTCTGCTTAAGGATGAATAAGTCTAAGACAATTCAATAAGCTTGTGAGTTGCATCATCATGTTATTTTCAATCGAGATTTAACGCACACTTGAATATTAACGATTCAAAGGGAGTATGATTCTTCAAACAAAATTGTGATATAACGCACTTTTATTCAATAAAATAATTTTTATTATAAAAGAAATTTCAAGAGGGGGTTCGTAATAATGGAGGAACTAACAATAACAGAACAACCCATGAGAGATGTGCACGTTATGATGAGTGAAGAGTTTTCTGAACTGGAGTCCCGGGGGATTGAAGAGTGTGACAGCGGCAACACGCTCGTTGCGCTCATGTACCTGGAAAAAGCTTCCCAAAAGGGGAAAACCCCCCTTTTGGATTCCTACCTCGCTTATTGTCTCGCGAGGGAACACAACAGCTACAGCGAGGCTATTGAGCTCGGCAAAGGGGCAATGAATGAACAGTCGGGCAATCTGGTTCTCTACCTGAATCTTGCCAAGGTCTATATCTTGGCAGGTCAGAGAAACAATGCATTAAAAGTTCTTCGGCAGGCTACGAAACGGGGCCGGGATGGGCGGGTCCTGCGATTGATAAAGAAACTGGGAATCCGGAAGAAACCGGTGTTGCCGTTCCTCCAGAGGGAAAATCTTATCAATATTTTCCTTGGTAAATTGAGACATAAGTGTCTTACATGACATTTTTACTTTACTGCTAGTCCGATTTCACTCCACTCAATTCTTTCACAGGCAGTTTCATGTCTACGATCTTTTTCTCCAGAGTTTTCTTTTCTCCTTTACTGTCATTCTCTTTTCGACAAAGATGTACTTCAATTTTCGCACCTCTCGAGACAGTGATAAATTCTCTGTAAAACAGTTCTCCCCTGATATTGGCATGTGGACCGATTTCGATCTCATTTCCTTCCAGTCTGCCTGTAAATTCACAATTTACATATATCTGGCCCCCTGCTTTCACCTCGCCCCCCGTGAACTTTCCCGAGATCGAGACATTTCCTTCTGTGCTAATTTTCCCGCTCTGTAACTCTCCCCTGATGTCAATATCACCTCTCCGGGTTGCAATATTTCCTTTACAGGAACCCTTGATGACAATATTGGAATCCTCCAGGGCTGTTATATTACCTTCCACATCTCCACTCAATACCAGGTCACAGGTTACGTTGATATCTCCTGTTACCTTGCTTCCCTTGAGGATGTGATTGACCTTTTTCTCACTGGTCCTTTTATCGGGCATCGCAGGTGCAATCATATTACTGTTATCCTTCGGTGAGTTCTTTTCAAAACTATCGGCATGAACATTAGTTTTTTCTGATACCCATTTTTTAAGCATGTTGTACCTCCTAACTTTCAGTGAACATAATTAACGCTATCGGAACATCTTCCTTTCTTAATTGGTGAGTAGATGCATAATAGTCTCCCACCAGCATTATGCATGGGTCATTAATTTACTACGATAATCCTTTATTTCATTGAAAATCAATGCAGGTAATTAATGACTATATGATTGTACTATGAGTTCCCATTGATGATAAAAATCATCACAATTTAGACTGATGGCAAATTCAGGATAATGAAAGATTATCCGCAGAGTGTCGACTAAGTCCATTTCATTGATAATACAGATAATTTAACTTATCTCTTGTCTAATGATAAATGCGGATTATGATCAAATTTCGGGTCAGCTAAAGTCAATACTTTCATCAACCTATTTGATATCACCGCTCGTCGCAAAGGCTTTGTACATTTCAAAATTCGAATTCATAAAGACTTATGTCACATCCATCATAAACATTCATACTCTACTTCAGTAATGACGCTTTGTAGTTTTTTATTTAAATCTGAATTGATGTATTTTGAAACGATCTTGTAATCTAAGAAGTGACGTACCTGTCGTATACTATGGCAAAAGGGGCTGTAGCTCAGTTGGGAGAGCGCAACGTTCGCAACGTTGAGGCCGCCGGTTCGATCCCGGCCAGCTCCACCATTTTCCTGCCTGCTTTCGAAATTAATTGTAATCAGGAATTTGAATTCCGAGGGAACAGAGTTACGACACCTCAGGTAGAGATATTAGCTATGACGTACTGATTACTTTCGTCTCTTCAGTCTTTTATCCCAATCAGG
>CP070644.1:252724-256781 GCA_020354155.1 Nitrospiraceae bacterium
CGGTTCATACCCTGCGAAACAGGTGCATCTTTATTCTCTTGAGGTAGTGGACATTCAGCACCTTCCGGATCTTTTCCCTGGTGCAGCGCCATGTGTTCACCTCTTGTTCAGAGTTTTCCCCTGCCTGTTTAAAGACTATCTATGACTTTTTTGAGTTTTGCGCTTACCTGGTGTGCAATCTCGGCCAGAGACTGATTCCGGACTGCCTGCATGGAGGCTTCCGGATCAATGGCCGACACTTCTACACTGCCGTCTTCATTTTCTTCTACAAGAACGTTGCAGGGCAGCATCGTTCCTATTTTGTCTTCTGCCTGAAGGGCCTTATATGCAAAGGGAGGATTACAGGCTCCAAGAATCCTGTATTTCTTAAAATCAACATCCAGTTTTTTCTTCAGGGCGCCCTGTACATCGATCTCGCTGAGAATTCCGAACCCCTCTTTCTTCAGTTCCTCAGTTACCCGTACAAGGGCATCATCAAAGGAGTAACTAACTTTTTTATTAAAGTAATAGCTCATCTCTTCCTCCTTGGTTTACAAATTACCTGTTTATACGTACACCGTCATATATAATACCAAATAGCGGCACACTCCAGAAAATTGCCATCAATATCCATGCTATCCAGAATTCACACAACTCCAGTCCTCCAATAACGAGTGGGGTCATACTCTTACCTCCTTCTTTCATTGTACATGAAGGAAAGAATAGCAGATAAGTTCGAAGATTATGTGAAGTGCATATTGTCTATGAGAAAAGCTATAAAAAACAGTTCACACTCTCTTCATAATTGACGATTACACTATTTTTATGGGGAGAATCTGACATGTTTATGCTGCTCCTGAAAGAACTCAGGCACCGATGGGTTATCCACGTCCTCATCGCCTGTCTCATGGCTTTTATTATATCCATCCTTGTTATCCAAAGTTCGATCAACAGCTCAGCAGAAGACAGGATCAAGGAGTTGACCCACGAACTGGGCAAGGGCATGCTTGTCGTGCCTGAGGGGACTGATCTCGAATCATTCTATGCAATGAAATTCGGGCCACAGGTAATGCCCGATGATTATGCTGACCGCATCAAGGCATCAGCCCTTGGAAAGCATGCAGGAAGAATTCAGCCCTGGCTATACGGCAACATTACTGTTAAGGGAAAGGACCTTCTTCTTGTGGGCAGAAAGATAAAATCAGGATCCACCAATAACACTTCCTTTGAATCCATGGCCATTGGCAGTGGAGCAGCAAGCAGTCTGGGTCTTCAACAGGGTGACACCATAAAGATTCAGGACATCACATTCAGGGTCAAAGGGGTGCTTGACCCGCCGCCAAAGGGGTATGACATGGCCCTTTTCGTCCCCTTAACAGCGGCACAGCGCCTACTGGACAAACCAGGAAAAATAAATGCCCTCAACATGGGTGGCTGCTGGTGCAAGCTTGACATAGCGGCCTATGCCGCCGAGGTGGAAAATGCCCTGCCAGGTACCATGGCCATTACTGTTGACGGACTGGCGCAGGCGCAGATCCAGATAAATGATGTTATGAAACAGTATTCAACGCTCCTGTGGGTAGTCGGTACCGTCCTCGCTGTTGGGAGCATCGTATTTCTCATTCTGTACATGCTCCGCAAGGGAGAACGTGAGATAGGCCTCTTGTTAAGTATTGGTCTCGCACCGGGCAAGATAGTCATTAAAAACGTAATCATATCTGTGATAACCGCCGTTGCCGGCGCCCTGCTTGGCCACCTTCTCAGTGTGCCCCTTATGTCATGGTTTGGTAAAGCATTTATGCGAATCGGACTCATCCCGTCATGGCAGTACCTCCCCCATTTTGTAACCGCAGCATTTGCTATCGCTCTGCTTGCCTCATCGTTCCCATCGTGGTTTGTAACAAGGCTTGAGCCTACACGGCTCCTGAGAGAGGAATAATATGCTGGAACTGAGAAAGGTAACAAAGGAATTCACAAAATCAAAGAAAGACCAGGTAGCTGCGCTGCGTGATATTAATCTTACGATACAGGAGGGAGACTTTCTCTCTGTCGTAGGCCCAAGCGGAAGCGGCAAGAGTACCCTTCTGTTTATCATTGGAGCACTGATGAAACCCACAAGTGGAGAAGTACTCCTCAAAGACCAGAATATTTACAATACATCCGCTGCCAGGAGGGCAGAACTCCGTCTTCAGGAGATTGGATTCGTTTTTCAGACATTTAATCTCATTCCCTATCTGAGTGCACTGGACAATGTGGCCATGCCTGCTACGCTGACCATGAAGTCACGGAAAAAGGCTGAGGTACGCGCACAGGAACTGCTGGAACGTTTCGGTCTTGGTTCCCGTCTGGACCACAGATTCTCTGAACTCAGTGTGGGCGAAAGGCAGAGGGTTGCCCTGTGCAGGAGTGTGATCAATAACCCGGGCATCATTCTCGCTGATGAACCAACGGGCAACCTTGACCCGGGCATGACCCGGGAAGTTATGACTCTCTTTCAGGAGCTGAACAACAGCGGCCACACCATAATTGTTGTCACCCATGAAGAAGAAGTGGCTGCCTACGCGCAAAAAATACTGCATCTCCAGCATGGAACATTCACAAACGGAAAAGGACAGTAAGATCAGTCCCGTCAGGCAAACTTCCTTCAGTCTCCGGCTCTCATGGCAGGAGCTGAAGGGCCGCAAAATTGTTTTTTATATCAATGTAATACTGGTGGCATTGCTCATAGCTATCCCTGTTTCACTTGATCTCATCGGCAAGGCACGAAAAAGCAGTGTAGAAACCAGGATAGACTATATCGGGCCTTCTTTGATCCTCGTACCCAGGGGGATTCTTTCGTCAGATCTCGTTACAGCGCAGATGAAGGGCAAGACCTATTCATCTTCTCTCTTTGACAGAATTAATCAAAGGCTTGGATTGTATATACGAAATGCGGAGCCGCGATTAACAACGCGTATGTTGATTAATGGCAGGAAATTGCCCGTTACAGGCATTAATTTTCAAAAGGTTTACTCCTATCCATTCAGAGAGTATGCTCCGGCAAAGAGAGAGGCAGTGCTTGGAAAGGTCGCTGCCGAGAAATTAATTCTTAAAAGAAATGACAGCCTCCTCATTGAGGGACATTCATTTACTGTAGCCGGGATTATCCCCACAACAGGAGGCATTGAAGATGCCTCGGTCTTTCTTTCACTTCAGGAATTACAGGAACTGTCTGGACAACAGAACGGGATAAATGAGATCCGTCTCTTCCCGGAATCGGCATCTGCCTACGAGGAGCTGAAATTAAAGCTTGATGAATATTCCGGCACAATAAATATTATCGATGCCTACCGGGGTGACACTGCTGAGAAAGATGTTGACAGCACTCTGCTTGTTTATCAGAGGGCCCTCTATACAGCAGCCTTCATTTTGATCGCCCTCTGTATTATGATCAGCACCTATATAAATCTTGACGGGCGCAAGGCTGAGATATCAACTATCTATACCCTGGGAGCTGCACAGGGTGTTATCTTTCAGCTCCTCACCTTAAGGACCCTATGGATAACACTGCTCGGTTCTATTTCCGGATATTTTATAGCCCTGTCTGTAACGCTCAATCAGGCCGGCCAGGTACCGTTCAGAATTATCTGGTCAACCCAGTCATTTCTTGAAGTCGTCCTGGCCACGATGTGCCTCGGTATGGTTGTGACCATCCCCTTCGCATTTTACTCTGTGTTCAAAAGAGACTTGATCGCGCATTTGTAATACGCAATTATAAACCCTTCAGAAGAGTGAAACTCCCTGTTGTAAGTATTCTCTCTGGTATAGGTCATTTCGAAGGAAGAGAGAAATCTTATGACTATGGCCAGTTACAGACAAAGATTTCTCGGCTATAGCCTCGAAATGACAGATAATTACCTTGAGCTTCTATTTCCGGACACTATGCAAACAACGATAGTTCCGGCTTTTCCAATCGAGTAGACTGAGGGGTCACCCCCTCAGGTCTCTCACACCACCCGGCATACGGTTCACGTACCAAGGCGGTTCCCAAAGTTAATATGTCTGAATTTATACAGTTCATTAAGCATCGACACAAGAC
>CP070644.1:256881-262288 GCA_020354155.1 Nitrospiraceae bacterium
AGGTGATGTCTTTGTTGTCATGGAAGATGAAAAAAAGGCGAGGCAGATTGCAGCTACAAGACTCCAGAAGCAGAGGAATGCGGCGATTTCGAGAAAAAAGAAGCTCACCCTCGATGAGCTCTATGAGAGGGTCAAGGAAGGAGAGATCAGAGATCTGAACATTATCTTAAAGGCTGATGTGCAGGGCTCGATTGAAGCATTACGTGATGCATTTATAAACATAACCCATCCGGAGGTCAAGGTAAATGTAATCCATACCGGGGTCGGCGGAGTCAATGAATCAGATGTGATGCTCGCTACTGCATCGAATGCAATCATTATAGGATTTAATGTCAGGCCCGATGCCAAGGCAGCAACGCTGATTGACAAGGAAGGTGTGGATGTAAAAATTTACAATGTCATTTATGAGGCCATTGACGATGTAAAGAAAGCACTTGAAGGCTTACTGGAACCGACTATTACCGAGAAGGTCCTTGGAAGGGCAGAAGTGAGGGAGCTCTTTCAGGTATCAAGGCTTGGCACTATTGCAGGGTGTTATGTAACAGATGGGAAAATTTCGCGTTCCAGTGCAGGTATACGGGTAATACGGGATAACATTGTCATTTATGAAAACAAAATATCCTCTCTCAAACGGTTCAAGGAAGATGCCAAGGAAGTTCTCACAGGATTTGAGTGCGGGATTATGGTAGAAAATTTCAATGATATCAAAGTTGGCGATATACTGGAAAACTATGTGAAGGAAGAGGTTGCCACCAAGCTGGAATAACACCCAGATATCACTATATCGATTGCAAAACAATAACAAAGACCTGAATGCCCCGATGAAGTCACTCTGCTTTTTGACGAGTACCGGTATTTGAGTCTTGTAAATTAACAGTTAATATCATGATCGTAGGACTCCTTACCCTGGACCTGCACATACCTGAGGCCAATTCCCTTAAGTCAAAGCGTCTTGTCATTAAGAGCCTGATTGACCGGGTCAAAAACAAATTCAATGTGTCGATCTCGGAAGTCGATGCCCAGAACCTGTGGCAGCGAAGTGTAATTGGAATTGCCTACGTGGCAAATGAAACAAAAATAATCAACCAGGTCTTTGAAAAAATAAGGACCCTGGTTCTTAACACCCATTCCGTTGAGATAATAAATTCGACGATGGAAATGCTGTAATAAAATATAAAATCAAAGCTACAAATTACGGAATAAAAAACATTCTTTCATTACAATATCCATATAGAAAAACATTCGCATGACTTTCTATATCATTCATTTTGATTTTTTTGATCTTTAATTTTTAATTTAGAGGTATCTATGCATCCCTATAAACGTTCTACACGGGTCAGTGATTTAATCCGGCAGGAAGTGGCTGACATAATCATGAACAAAATAAAGCACAAAACACTGGGCTTTATCACGGTCACCGGGGCAAAGGTAAGCGATGACCTGCGGAATGCCACGGTTTATGTGAGCGCCCTTGATGAGCATGAAGGTGAGAAGGTTATCCGAAAATTAAAGTCATTAGCGCCCGTTATTCGAAGTGAGCTTGGCAGAAGAGTCAAGATGAAATACCTGCCTTCACTGTCCTTCAGGATAGATGAGGCAATGGCATATGGAAGAAAAATTGACGGAATCCTGGATGGACTTGAAACTGAAGGAGGCACTGACATCGATGATGAAGATCTCTTCTAAGCTTCTGAACATTATAAAAAAAAGCAATTCTGTTCTTATTGCAGGTCACATTAACCCGGAAGGCGATTCTCTCGGTTCCAGTCTTGCTCTTGCCCTTGGATTAAAAAAGCTGGGCAAACGTGTTTCGGTGCTCAGCCGTGATCCTGTGCCTGAAACACTGAGGTTCCTGCCCTCATCAAGACTGGTGAAACATTCACCGCCAAAAATGAAGGTTGACCTTCTGATCATAGTTGACTGTAATGAATTGAGCAGAACAGGATTGAAGGACTTCAACGCAAACAATATTGCCGTCATTGACCATCATATCCTCCCGTCAAATGCATCAAAGCAGGATTTTTATAAAAAACTTGCAGCCATGCATGTTGACCCTGACTCTGCTGCTGCAGGGGTGCTCGTGTACAAAGTCCTGAAGGGCCTCAATGTGCCAATGGACAAAAGCATTGCAACCAACTTATACACAGCCATCCTGACTGACACAGGAGGCTTTCGATATTCAAACGCTTCAGCCGAGTCTCTCCTTATCGCCTCTCACCTTGTTGCGGCCGGTGCAAGCCCATGGAGTATTTCAAAGGAACTATATGAAAATACGCCTTTCAAGTCAATGAAGCTCCTTGGCTACGCCCTTTCGACACTTGAGAGAAAAAATGGGATAGCCTGGATCAATATAAACAGTACCATGTTTCAGAAAACAGGGACCACTGCTGAAGATTGTGAGGACTTTGTAGATTTTCCACGAAAGATCAGGGGCACAGAAGTAGCAGTTTTTTTCAGGCAGGATAAAAAAAATCTCTTCAAATTAAGTCTTCGTTCAAAAGGCAAAGTCGATGTTCAGAAAATTGCAAAGAGTTTTGGCGGAGGCGGACATGCAGCAGCTGCAGGCTGCTCAGTGGAGGGCACCTTTCAGGAGGTGCAGACCAAAGTGTTCCGCGCTGTCAGAAAAGCAATAAAGGAAGGTACAAAAAACTGATAAGAAATTGCTTTTCAAGTCCGAACTGCCCCTGTTGGGGTTAAACCACTGCATCGCTCAGATGTTAAAGGAATTGTCTGCCGTAATTCCTGAGCTTCGGTTCGTATTGAGACATCTCTAAAAAGCCAGATTACAGCCCATATCTGTCCAGCAAATCGTTTTTTCGTTTCTGGTACTCTTTTTCGGACAGATCACCCCGCAGGTATAATTCCCGAAGCTGCCTGAGGTTCGCTCCAAGCATATCTGCCTGTGACTGTTGATTCCCGTCCGTGCCGGTCCTCCCAAACGTCGAGAGATTGTCAACACGTTCCTTCAGGCTCTTTATTTCCCGTAAAAGCAGTGCCTCGCTTTTTATCTCGGACAATGCCAGCTTGAGCGGTGCGTTTCCATACCAGTGGGCATAGTCAGGGTTCTGGTGAAAAATCCCCTTATATGTCATCACATAATAAAATTTTTTCATCCTGAAAAAGACCGCTTCAACCCTCGAGAGATCTTCATAGAGCATTTGAGGGCCGATTACGAGTTTATTTCCGGAAAGAGGATGTGCAGGGCGTTCGGCCGGGGACGGCTTGAGCAGTGCGTCCTTCTCAAGACCCCTGATAATCGAAGCCGCTTCATCAACGATCGCCTTTGCCTGGCGCTGGACAGCGTCCGCGTCTTCGAGGTTTTGTAATGCAAATGATCTCGTATGACACTTTGAACAGAGTGCAAGCATCTTCTCCCTCTGGCCCTCCCTCACCTGCTCCGGATACTCCTGACCGCCAAGCCCCATGGTAATTCCGGTGCTCACATCATGGTCCCCTTCAGGCATGTGACAGGTCATGCAGTCAGGAGAGAAGTCTCTCCCTTTCAGATTAAACAGTATCCCGTGTCTTGAAGTCATCCACATTTCGTACTGCGGATGGTCAGGCCCCATGTGACAGGTTGCACAGACAGCGGGGTCCCGGACAATAGCAAGGTCTGTCGAGTGTGAAGTGTGGCATGCATCACAGCGGTTTTCGACCTTGTGGCATGACAGGCACCCCTGGCGCTGCATTTCGGGCGACTGAGCAAGAAACCGCGCGCACTCAACCTCGTGACGAACGAGTCTCGATCCTTCCTCGTGACAATTATTGCATCCAGCAAGGATTTCGGGGGTCTTGTCCATGGTGCGGGTGCAGGCCCTGCCGGCCCTGAAACCGATACCGTGTTTTCCTGAAAAATGCTCTTTTGCAACATCAGAATGACAGCGCGCACACACAGAGGCCTCCACTACGGACAGGTCTTCACCGGTCATATGGCCGATGTCATACTCACCCTCATGGCAATCTCCGCAGGCTATATCATTTTTTGCATGGACGGATTCGCTCCAGGTCTGCACAATTAATGGGGTATCTTTGCCGTGGCAGGAGAGACAGGGTCCCTCCCCGCCTGTTTCTTCAGCTGCGGCAAAAGGAATAACCCATACCATTAATAAAATACTGATGAGTGCATATATTTTCATTTGCCATCTCCTCCGATTTTTTCAAAGAGTTTTGCCCTGCGAGCATGAAATTCTGAATCCAGAATAAGCCCGTCCTTGAAGAGGCCTTTCAGCAGACGAAGTTTATCCCGCACGTTCATCAATTCATTGTCCAACGGCCTGTCTGGAGCATGAAAGGATGGATGAAGCGCATCAAAGATAAACGTTTTACTTTCGGTCATTACCGCAAGCTTTTCTCCATCAGGAGACCAGAGACCGATGGAGTTAACGGCATCGCGTACGAGCTTACCCATCGCCTCACCATCAGACCTGATCAGCCATCCGCCGAGATAGATCTGGCTGCCCTTCGGATTCCACGACGGGTGCCACCCCCTGATCTCATAATTGACCGGCATATTGTACTCTAAGGTCTCGCCCGCATCTGCGCCAGCATCCTCAATGATCAGCAGGCCCTCATCATTTGAAACAGCGAGACGGGATCCGTCAGGTGACCATGAAGCGGAAACATTGAATCTCCGGCTTTTCTGTTTCATAATATTCTCCTCAAGGCCGGTCACCGGATCAACAGTTTTCAAATATGTGTAAGGAAGCACAGCCGGTGGATAATGATACTCCGGGATTAAAACAGATTCATGCACCGGTCTGATCCCCTGATACAACCATGCACTCGTAAATTCCCTGACCTGATTACGCGTTGGAAAATAGGACTCCCGTTTTAAAAAGAGGTCACGCTGTCCGCCTTTCAGGCGGAACAGCTTATAGGTTACGAAGGTTCCGATGGTCAGACGGTTTATGTTTGTGGAAAGTGCAATAACATCATCAGGAGGATTCAGCCACCTCACCGCTTCCGTGCCCTCATCTGCCGGCATAGACTGATATGTATTGCTATTTACATCGAGCATGATAATCTCTCTGCCCGATCCCTTTTCACGCAAAACGACCACCCTGCCACCTGGCGCCCAATCGAGAAATAGCGGTCTGATTTCCGGTATTCTCCGGCTGATCCCGGTTGAATAATCATAGAGAAAGTGCTGATCATTTTTTATAAGGGCAAGACGTGCTGAATCCGGAGACCATGAAACAGCTCCGGGCCTGAAAGGAATTCCATCCATGGAATAAACTGCCGGTGTTTCAGTTTTGGAAACATACTGCAATGAACACGCAGATAGAATTAATAACAGGAGTATAATTACAAGATTTTGGGCCTTCACAACGAACTCACACATCTGCATATCGCCAACTTTCTTTAAGGACTTGCCGGCTCAAGGGCGGTTTCATAGGAGCTTATCTCC
>CP070644.1:262388-271355 GCA_020354155.1 Nitrospiraceae bacterium
AGGAGGGCGTGTCTGTGTCAGCACCGAATCTATGGCCCTTTGCACCGGACCTGCCCGATTGTAAACAGGGATGACGGCTGATATTGTATGGGCGCCGAATCCTGTCAAGGCAGAATAAAATAACTGTTTTATCTCTTTCCTCAATTTACTCAGGTTCTCTTGAAAATCTGCAAATGTGCTCCTGTCCGAATAGTCAGTCGCATATTTCAGGGCGTGAAAACTGATGCCGCTGTTCTGAAATGCACGGGCCTGTGCATGACACTCCATATCAACTGCATCATGCTCATTCCAGGAGTCCGGAATCTTTCCGAGACTGGCCTTTTTTACACTGATCAATGATCGTAGATGAATACATTCCTCAGGCAGGTTCACAGGAAACCTCCTGTCCAGTTCTAACATATTGCCTGATTCATCGGTAACTGAAAGGGGCCTGATCCAGTGAGCGAGAGGATATTTTTTATGAATCATCCCGCATGTACCCATATTGATAACAAAAAGTGGTGCGAGAGTGTCACGGATCCAGGATGCAGCCTCTTCACTTGCTTTCAGGCCTGAACCGGTGATAAGAACCATCATTCCGCAGCCGATGCTGCGCAGATGAGTCGCCCCCCCTGATTTCAGGGATTTCAGGGAATAAAGGGGGATTCCCCTTTCAGCGAGCCAATCTGCCGGGACCTCTATTTTCAGTGCACAGGTTATTACCAGTTGAACCGGATTCTTCGTCTGTCTCTGCATTCCTTTAGGATAGCGCAAGGCAGGGCTGTTTTTCATGGTTCATTTCATTATGATAGAAATCATTGCAGTTGAAGGCAATTATTGGTAAAATTTCACATCATCCAATCATTCAGATCTAATTATATCTAAAGGATAAAGGGAAATTATCCAGAAAAGGAGCTAGTTATCATGGCCAATCAAACTCTCAAGAACCTGAAGGAAGCCTTTGCCGGAGAATCTCAGGCGAACCGCCGCTATATAGCATTTGCCCGGAAAGCAGAAGAGGAAGGCTTCAAGAACCTTGCCCGTCTCTTTCGGGCAATCGCAGAATCAGAGACGATTCATGCACTGAACCACCTGAAATCAATGAATGGTATCGCTTCGTCCCTTGAAAATGCAGAGGCAGCACAGAAGGGCGAAACAGACGAGTTTACAAGCATGTATCCCATGTTCATGGACCAGGCAAAGCGTGATACAGACAATGATGCCCTGAAGAGTTTTTTCTGGGCAAATGAAGCGGAGAGGGTCCACGCAGACCTCTTTGATAAGGCAATAGCAGACCTGAAAAAGGGAAATGATGCGGGCATAGACAAGATCCATGTATGCTCTGTCTGCGGCAACACTGTTGAAGGCACCCTTCCGGATAAGTGCCCTGTCTGTAGTGAAGGGCAGGAAATGTATAAAGAGATATCATGAGCCAGGAACCTCCCTCAATCTGTAAGGTATGGGACCGCATCAGAGAGCGGGACAGAGTGGGTGTGTGGGGATTCGGCAGTGTCTCAGCTGACGTTGTACAATCCCTCGCTGATCAGGGGCTCGGCAAAGAAATCGTTTTTTACAGCCGTCCGAAAAAGGACTACCCGAATCGGGCCGGTGCCTGGGTTGATGACCTGAAGGCCAACGCTCTCCACAGCCCCCGCATACTGGGGACAAATCGTCTTGAAGACATGGCAGGACTTGATGTTATCTTCATCGGAGTCGGTGTACCGCGCCGCGAAGGTCAGACCCGGAGCGACCTGCTGGCAATCAACACGGAAATCATAGCCCGGACCGCACTTGAAATCCGTCAGTTGTACGAAAACTGCTCTGGCGATGACTTTCCCGTCCTTGTCTTCATGGGTAATCCGGTGACCGCCATGACCTGGGTAGCCTATAAAGTAACGGGATTCCCCCGAAGCCATGTTATGGGACAGGCCGGAAACCTTGACTCACGCAGAATCTGTCATGCCATTGCTCAGGTACTTGGTCTTTCAGGCAATGACATGAGGGGGATCGTGTTCGGAGACCATGGTGATTCCATGGTCGCCAGTCCTCGATTTTTCACTGTCGGCGGCGTGCCGCTTGATACCTTTGCACAGATGGAAAAGATAGACATTGGAGAAATACAGCGAGTCATTGATCAGGCAAAGAAAGGCGGTACTCACTTTGTCCACGAAACAGGCCGAAGCGCATCTGCAGGCCCGGCACGAGCAGCCTGTGATATGCTCAGGTGTATAATTCACGGTCAGCCGGAGGTACAGCCCGTTGTTGCTATCATTGAAAGTGAATACGGCCTCATCCATCGGTCAGACAATCTCGACTCCATGAGCTTCGGTGTTCCCGCAAAAATAGGAACCGGAGGTGTTGAGAAAATTTATGAGTTGCCCGTTGATGATATCAGGGGCCAGCTCATGGATTCAGCGGGATTCATTAAAGAAGACATTCGGCATGCATCATCGATTCTGAAGGAAACATTTTCCATCATGTGAATTTTACCTTTACCTCTCCCTTTGTACCTGACAAAATGGTGCCAAACAAAACAAAGGGGGGTAAAGACCATGACTGAAGTATATCAAAATATTTATCGTTCAAAAAAATACTGCCCGAACCACATCAATCCCTGTGATAACTGTTACTGTGTCACGCTGAACAGCGAGGACATTGAAAAGGCGATATACTACTGCACCAGCAACTACACCACCTGCCCTATTTACCGTTCAGACAAATGCAAGCGTTCTGCTGCGCCGTCGGCGTCTTTCTATAACTGAATGTGTCGAATTACTCCGGGAATGCAGAAAGACTTTTCCCTGTGACTGGAAAAAGTCTGTCTGCATAGGATAAGGCAAAGATATGCGATCGTCTTTACTGCTCAGGCTCTATTCTTTTTTCTTCCTGCCTCTTTTTTTCTTTCCCGTTGGATTCGTAGCAATCCTGTCATAAATTTGAGTCAAGATCCCCTCAACCCCCTGACAGAACTGGTCAACGGACTTGTCCAGCGAAGCTTTTCTTCTTGTTCCTTTTGTTGCTGCCATTTTCCTGTCCCCTCCATAAAATTAATAAGTTATCCTCTTATCGGTTTTTTCATGAAATTATTAAGATTATGGTTTTCTTTTGTTTATTGATTTTTTTAAAAAGCACTTCCTCAGGCAGGAGTACATCCCCAACAGCACGGAGGCTGCGCATTTTTCGTCATTTTGAGGCGATAGCCGAGAAATCTTGGCACGTAATAGACTTTAATAATAAGATTTCTCGGAGCCTGTCCTGAGCGAAAGATTCCCCGTTATTTCGTCCCTCGGAATGACAGGAAGCAAGGAGTTGAAATGACAAGCAAAACTACTCGTTATTATCAGACAATCTCTTTGACAGGGGACGGTCTGTTATTTTGGTAAAAACCTTTGTTAGATTTTAAAGGATTCGATACATTAGAATATTGTCCAATAACAATATTCTTCGAAGAAGAAAAACTGATGAGAGGGATTACATATGGATACAAAACTTTTTGCTACTATTTTTGCCACCGTTTTTCTCGCTGAGATTGCCGATAAAACCCAGATAGCCACTATTTTGTATGCTTCCAATACTCAGCACAACAAGCTTGTGGTTTTTCTCGGCTCAGCCCTCGCACTCTGTCTGGCATCAGCAATTGCAGTGTTTGCCGGTTCCATGCTGTCCCAGTGGATAAACGGAAAAGTCATGTCCAGAGTGGCAGGAAGCCTGTTTATCATCGTCGGTATCTGGACTTTTTTAAAGGCCTGATAGCCGCTCACTATACTGAGTTTAAAGCCAGGAACATTGTAGCATGCATCATTATAGTGATAACAATCTTTCAGAAAAAAGGAGAAAATCATGAGAAAACTTATATTGGTTTTAATCGCATCACTCCTGATGTATGCAGTGCCATCCGGTGCTGCAGTGTACGAACTCGATCCGGCTCATACGGCAGTCGGCTTTTCCATTGAACACATGGTCATATCCAATGTAAAAGGCGTCTTCGGCAGTTATGAAGGGTCCTTCGAACTTGATGAAACGAACAAAATGACATCGGCGAAAGCCGTCATCGACGTGAAAAGCATAGACACAAAAATAGAGAAGCGGGATAACCACCTGAGAAGCCCGGACTTCTTTGATGTTGCAAAGTATCCATCCATGACCTTCAAGGCAACCTCGGTAAAGCACAAGAGCGGACAGGCATTTACCCTCACCGGCGACCTGACAATACGCGGCATAACAAAAAGTGTAGTGCTTGAAGGCGAGATCCGCGGTCCCATAAAAGACCCCTGGGGTATGACCCGTGCAGGCATCATTGTTGAAGGAATGATAAAGAGGAGGGACTTCGGACTTACCTGGAACAAACTTCTTGAGACGGGAGGACTTGTCGTTGGAGAAACAGTAACGATTCAAGTAGAAGGTGAAGGAATTCTGAAAAAATAGGTTTCCAACCCTGGAGAAATACCGATGACAAAAAAGAATTGCAGCGTTAAACAAGTAATCAGGGGACAGTCTGTTACAGACGGCGCAGGTGTGAATCTCACCCGCATTATCGGATCCTATAATCTCGACAACATCGACCCTTTTGTACTTCTCGACGAATTACGAAGCGATAATCCTGATGATTTTATTGCCGGCTTTCCCATGCACCCCCATCGGGGAATCGAGACGATCACCTACATGATCCACGGTAATTTCCGTCACAGGGATTCCAGGGGCGGCGGCGGTCTGCTGACAACAGGCTGCGTCCAATGGATGACAGCAGGAAAAGGCATACAGCATAGCGAAATGCCTGAAAAAACAGACAACCGCCTCTGGGGCTACCAGCTCTGGATTAATCTGCCGAAGAAGTACAAAATGGTAGAGCCCCGCTACCAGCACCTGTCACCGGACATGATCCCCGAAGTCAGGAAAGACGGTATTTCTGTCAAGGTAATATCCGGAGAATATGATGGGGCCAAGGGCTGCGCATCAAACTGGGTAAAGAGCCATTATTTTGACGTCAGGATCTCAGCCGGGGCTGTTTTTGAGTGTCAACTGGAACCGGCCATGAACAGTTTCTGTTATGTTCACAGCGGTGAAGTATCGGTATGTGACACAAAGGTTGAGCAGAACAGCCTTGCTGAGTTTGACAATGATACCATAGTGGAAATAATAGGTACATCTGAAAACTCAGGCATCCTTTTTCTGGCAGGCATTCCGAACAATGAACCCATTGCCCGCGGAGGCCCCTTTGTAATGAATACGGAAGAGGAAATCAGGCAGGCCTTTGAAGATTACCGAAAGGGTGTCCTTTTCTAACAGTATCTTATGCAGGCACGTTGCCCTGGCCAGCATTCAAAACAGATACTTCCATTTCCTGTATTCAGGCAATCTCCCGGTACCCTGCCATAAAGAATCTGTTTCAATCAGGGACTGTCAGAGTATTATTATCCGGCCACTATGATATTTATCATAACCGGAACAGGCAGATATAGTGATAATTAAGTAGTGGAAAGTAGTAGCTATTTTGTTGACATAGCAAAGGTTATATGATATCTTTCACACATATTATCGGACTCAGAGTACGGCGTTTATCATCAATTTTAAAATCGAAGTTGCAATTTTCAATTTGTCGTTACTTCTTTAACAGACACGTGCAAATTAATTAACAGCTCTTATTTAGAAAGGCACGTTTATGAACGCAAGACAAATAATGTCTTCCTGCCAGGTTGCAGCTTGCCTCAGTGTCGGCCTTAACAGATCCATCAGGCTTATCCACTTTTCTCATACATTTCTTCGCTTCAATAAAACAGTCTTAGACTGTGCTGAAATTCGTTCATATAAGAAAGGAGGATAGGCAACAAGAAGGACCTTTTTATATAACTCATGAATCATGCTCTCAGTCAACGAAGAGCATATATCTTAAAGAAGGAGGAGCAGAATAGTATGAAAAAAAATCTGTTTATAATTATCGCCGTCAGCTGTGCACTGGTAATGCTGACCTTTGCATTGCCCGGTGATTCACCTGCCAAGAAAAGGGTTGTCTTCGGCGGTGGACCTGCAGGCGGTACATTCCAGGTAGTCGCAAACGCGATTCAGACATATAAGCCGGTGAAAGACATCAAGGGCTTTACAGTAAAGGCACAGTCATCAGCCGGCTCTGTGGAAAACCTCAGAAAAGTAGATGCAGGCAAACACCAGTTTTCCGTCGTCTACTCGGGGCATGCGTACCTCGGCAGAAACGGAATGATGAAAAATGATACCAAAAAATATGAAAATGTTATGGCCGTTGCCTATCTCTACGGCGCTCCAGCCCAGCTTGTCGTCAAGAAGGGTTCGGGCATCAAGAGCACAAAAGATTTGGTCGGCAAAAAGGTCGGTGTCGGTAATGCAGGCTCAGGCGCATTTGCAAACTGCGAGATGTTCTTTACCCACTTGGGGGTATGGGACAAGATCGAGCGGAATGCCATGGGTTATAATGACGCAGCCCAGGCCTTCGGCAACAACCAGCTTGATGCCTTCTGGCTCTTTACAGCATTCCCGAGCGGTGCGGTAATCATGGCAGCACAGACAAACGATATTGACCTCATCAATATTGGAAAAGACGCTGAAGAAGCCGGTTACTTCAAGAAATATCCCTACTTCGGAAAGCTGAGTATTCCTGCCGGTACCTATAAGGGCGTGGATCATGAAACTCCATCTTTCTTTGACTCTACACTATGGGTGGCAAACGCTAAGGTCTCGGATGATGTGGTCTATGAACTTCTCTCAACGATCTTTACCGATGAGGGTCTGGCGCACATGGTTGGCCAGAAGAAAACCTTCAAGGCAATGAGTGTCAAGGACGGCATCAAGGGCATCGTTACCCCCATTCATCCCGGAGCAATAAAGTTCTGGAAAGAAAAGGGTGTTATGAAATAAGGCACTAAGGCACAGCGGTCCAAAGGCACAGAGTGGTTAGATTAAACTTTGTGCCTTTGCCTCTCTGCCACTTTCTCACTTTCTCAGAAAATGAGGGAACATGTACGATAAATTAAACAAAATCGAGAAATTAGTATTTGATGCATGCTCGTTAATTCTTGTCCTGTTTTATTCCTATTCAGCGGTGCTGCAGCCGGCATCGACACAATATCACAGGGGGATATACGTCATTATTACCTATGTTCTTGTTTTTTTATTATATCAGTCAAAATCCAGAATTTTGAGGGTTGTGGACTATGTGTTGATGCTGTTATCGATTGTGAGTGTCGGGTACTGGATACTCAACTTTGAAGTAATAAACTATCGCACGGGCGCAGAAACACAGCTGGACATGATCATGGCCGTCATTGGCGTGCTTATCGGCATTGAACTTGCCAGAAGAGTCGTTGGAACTGTTTTTGTGATACTTGGCACTTTACTGCTTCTGTACGGAGTCTACGGTGAGTATATGCCTGAACTTATTTCTCATGCAGGCGATACATTCCCGGAGCTGTGCATCAGCATCTTCTATAAGAGTGATGGTGTATTCGGCATCATGGCCAATGTGCTGGCAACCTATGTACTGCTCTTTGTCATTTTCGGGGCCTTTCTCGAAAAGTGCGGTGCCGAGAAATTTTTCATTGATTATCCCCTTGCTGCTGTTGGTCACAAGGTGGGCGGCCCCGGCAAGGTGTCTGTTATTGCAAGCGGTCTTTTCGGTTCCATATCTGGCAGCGCCATAGCAAACACCGTCTCAACAGGAGCCTTTACAATCCCGATGATGAAGAAGGCCGGTTTCAAGCCCCATATTGCCGGAGGTATAGAGCCGGCCGCCTCTATCGGCGGCATGTTCATGCCCCCAATCATGGGTGCCGGAGGCTTTATTATGGCTGAGCTCACCGGCATGCCCTATTCAAAGATCATGCTTGTCGCCATATTCCCCGCTCTCATGTACTTTTTCAGCGTCTACATGATGGTCCATTTTTATGCGAAAAAGAACAATATCGTTGGAGAGAAATCAGAACACAGTTCCAGCTATATTCTGAAAAATGAATGGTTCTACACAATGCCCCTCATTGTGATTACGATCTTTATGCTCACCGGGTATTCACCGGCCTATTCTGCAATCCTTGGCATCGTGGCCTGTCTTGTTGTCAGCTGGTTCAGGAAAGATACTCGGATTGGCCTGAAAAGATTTGTTGAGGCATCCCGGCAGGGCGCTGAGAGCAGCCTGAAGATCGGCGCGACGGTAGGAGTTATCGGGATCATCATCGGGGTACTTACCTACAGCGGATTAATGCTCACCATAGCTGATATTGTCATTGAACTTGCAGCTGGCAAACTGTTCCTTACCATTCTTCTCATAGCTCTTGTTTCACTTGTGCTTGGTATGGGTGTGCCTGTGACAGCTGCCTATCTGATCACTGCTGTTGTGGCTGTACCAGCCTTGACCCACCTAGGTGTAAATGACATTGCGGCCCACATGATCGTCTACTGGCTGTCCCAGGATTCGAACATTACACCACCTGTATGTATAGCTGCCTTTGCGGGAGCAACCATTGCCAAGGCCAATATGTGGAAAACTGCATTTGCTTCTTTTAAATTTGCCAAGTTCCTCTATCTTGGTGCCTTTCTGTTCGGCTATGTCCCGGGTTTTACATTAAATGGCAGCACCATGGACATAGTCAAAGCATTTATGCTCATCATAATCGGCACCTATGGATATACCTGGCTTCTTAGCGGTACATGGACAGGGTATTTCAAGAAATCGCCGGCATAAGAATAGGTCCGGAATAAATTAAAGGATAAGCGATGAAAGAAAATATTCCAGCAAAAATTCCAAAAGTTGAATACAAAAGAATCCTGTACACAACAGACCTGTCTGAAAGCGGCCGCCATGCTTTCCACCACGCTGCAAGTCTTACCAACTGCTACGGAGCGGATTTGACCGTTATCCATGTTGTAGAAGGCGGTCCTGAACTGGATAAACGTCTTTTCAGTTATGTGGATGAAAAACTCTGGGAGGAGATCAAAACAAGAAATTTACAGGAAGCCCGTGACATC
>CP070644.1:271455-275491 GCA_020354155.1 Nitrospiraceae bacterium
AATCCTGCCAGAATGCCGGCAATCGCCCCCTTTCTGTTGCCTCCCTTCCAGTACAGCCCGAGGAGAAAGGCAGGGGCAAAGATGGTCACTGCTTCAAATGACTTCAGCCCGATATCGACAAGACTGTAGAAGTCACCTATGTACATTGCGAAGGAATAACCGAGGAATACCAGCCCAACAATGATGATTCTTCGTGTATTGAGGATCATCAAATAAAAGCCCTTTGCAGCATTCATGCTCCAGACAGCGGGCATGACAAAACTGTTCATTACCATGGTGCTCAGTGCAAGGGATTCAACAATGATCATTGCAGTTGCAGCAGAAAAACCGCCTATGAAGGCCAGCAGTGCCAGCCAGGGTAATCCCTGGTTCAGAGGGATGCTGAGAACAAAAAAATCGGCCTCAGCCTTCGGCTCGCCAAGGAGCAGCCCGCCATAGGCAATGGGCATAACAAAAATATTCATAAGTATCAGGTAGAGGGGAAAGAGCCACATAGCCTTTTTAATATGATCAGGAGAGGAGTTTTCAACGACTGCTACCTGGAACTGCCGGGGCAGAAAGAGAATGGCCATCATCGATAGAAAGGTAAGAGACGTCCATTCCATAAAACTCACTTGAGAACTTGCACCGAGGGTCATATTTGTGGCATGTACCGATTGTTGTATCTGAGAGAAGATATCTCCAAAACCATTAAAAAAACCGTAGGTTACACAGACTCCAACAATGAGGAAAGCCACAAGCTTTATTGCTGATTCAAAGGCGACTGCAAATACAAGCCCGCTGTGTCGCTCAGATACGTCAACGCGCCGGGCGCCAAAGAAAACAGCGAATATTCCGAGGATGAGCGTTATGAACCAGCCTGCGAACTGGCTCCCCTCCGGCCTGCCGGTAAGTATGGCGAAGGTCGTGATAATGGCTTTTAATTGAAGGCCAAGGTAAGGAGTAATACCCAGGACAGCGACGAGGGTTACCAGCGCTGAAAGAAAGAGGGAATTGCCGTAACGGGATGCAATGAAGTCGGATATTGAGGTTATCCTGTTTTCCTTGCAGATGTAGACAATCTTTCGCAGGATAATCCACCAGAGGGAAGCCATCAGGGTAGGACCCAGATAAATGGTCAGAAAACTGAGGCCTGAATTTGCTGCCTTGCCGACGCTGCCGTAGAAGGTCCATGATGTACAGTACACAGCCAGCGACAGGGAATACACATAGGGATTGGATACGAGACTGTATCCCTTTTTCTCTTTTTTCTCAGCATAGTAGGCGATGAGAAAGAGAAACATCAGATATCCAAATATGGCTGAAAAAAGGAAGGCTGGTGAAAACAATTATCCCTCGTCGTTTTTCTTTTTTTTATAATTTGCTGCGACGAAAATCAGGGCTATAAAAAGGAACCATGCAAGAAAGAGATAGTGAGCAACTGTAGATTTGAAAATGCTCAGTATGGGCCAGTTAAAAAGAATAAGGCCGAAAAAAAAGAGAAAGATCCATATATCCCTGTTCATAGCTTCATATTATAATAGAAGCGGTATGTATATAGGAATTTTTTTATTTGAATAATTGATAGCAGCTGGTATAATGAAAATATACCTTTGTTTTCTGTACCTGAATCCTTGAAGACAGCAGGACTGCCTGATCATGACCACTGTAATAAACCTGAACATACTGAACCTGTTTGGTAATCTGTTTGGTGCAAAACCAAATCCCTTCAGCACTGATGATACTGATGCAGATGCCCGTACCTACGGCAGAAGACGTGACGATCGTCCCCAGGAAGGCAGGGTCATTGATGTAACCCCTTTCAGCAGGGTAGTTGATGAAGAGGGGGTTGTCCGCAAAAACAGACCGGCAAGACTCAGGAGAGTTGAACAGGCAGCAAAGGCATATGAGTCTGTACAGATGTATGACCGTGCCGGGGTCAAGGTCTTTTCGCCCCGCTCAAAGGGTATGTTCGTCGATATTTACTCCTGATTTCCTGAAGGAAGTCATCAGCAGATCAGACAAAAACGGGGCGATGTTATCGCCCCGTTTTCTTTTTTATAGGGAAATTAGATTATTTTGCTGCTTCAGCAGGTGGTGCGGGTGTTTCCTGTACCTCTCCCTGCCCAGGAGCTGCTGGCTGCTCCTGCAGAGGTCCGGCTTGTGTGTCTGTAAGAGGAATTGCCGGTGCTTCCTTGGCAGGAACGGATGACATGACGGACCCTCTCTTCACTGAAAATACCGCAAGGGAAAGGGATGTAATCATAAACAGAATAGCGCCGGCTGTCGTTATTTTATTTAAAAAAGTAGCAGCGCCCCTGCTTCCAAAAAGGGTCTGGTTCGAGCCGCCAAAGGCAGCGCCCATCTCAGCCCCCTTACTGCTCTGGATAAGTATTATAAATATGAGACAAAGACATACTATGAGATGAAGTACAACAAGTGCTGCGTACATGAATTATTCAGCCTCCTTCTTTCAGCCGCGGGCCCCAATAACGATTTGTGAAAAGCTGTCCGGCTTGAGACTCGCTCCGCCAACGAGAGCGCCGTCTACCTCAGGCTCTGCCATTAACCCTTTCACGTTGTCTGGTTTTACACTGCCTCCGTACTGTATTCTCACGCTGTCCGCGCCTTCTTTATTCTTTCCTAGCCAGTCGCGGATATAAGCATGGGCATCATTGGCCTGCTCATTTGATGCTGTTTTACCGGTACCGATGGCCCAGATCGGTTCATAGGCAATTGTGATGTCATTGAGCTGCACATCTGCAAGCGAACCGGTGAGTTGTGTATTAAGAACATCAAAGGTCCTGTTTGCCTCCCTTTCTTCAAGAGACTCACCTATGCAGAGAATTACTTTCAGACCTGTTGTCAGTGCGAGTTTGATTTTCCTGTTGACAACCTCATCAGTTTCCGAGAAATATTGCCGCCTTTCCGAGTGTCCGATGATTACGTGAGAGCATCCGGCAGCGATCAGCATGGAAGGTGCAATTTCACCGGTGTAGGCCCCGCTTTCTTCAAAATAGACATTCTGCGCACCCAGCAGTACATTAGATGATTTCATAAGCCTGGAGGCTGTCTCCAGAGAAGTAAAGGGCGGAGCTATCAGGATATCAACGTCATCAATGCCCCTGACAAGGGGCAGAAAGGCATTCAGAAACTCTTCTGTCTCCGAGTTGGTTTTCTGCATCTTCCAGTTAGCTGCTATGAATGGTTTCCGCATGACCTATTAATCTAGATGAATTGGGTGCTTAAAGTCAAGGACCGCAGGATATTTGTCTCAACATAAATTGGTACCGTTATCGTTTCAGGAATATGTTAATCTTATAAGTATTAATGCCGTAATTGTCAATAATCTTCCGGGAGGTGGCTAAATGTCAGAATATCCAAAGAATTATCTCAAGCTTAAAGAATTATTCCCTGAATTGATGAGAACCTACGAAGAGGCAGGGAGTCTGGCAAAGGAGTCAGGGCCTCTTGATGCAAAAACAGGTCATCTCATTCAGCTGGCTGCCTGCGCTGCCCTGCGGTCAGAAGGCGGCGTTCATTCCCACGCACGCAGGGCTCTGAAAGCCGGGGCATCAAAAGAAGAGGTAGTTCAGGTAATCGCCCTTTTGATAAACACACTGGGGTTCCCAACGGCTGCCGCAGCCTTTGCCTGGGTAAATGATGTGATGCAGTAAATCCCCGGCCACACAGGCATATGGCTTATAGATATGAAGTAAACAGGATGCGGGTTAACCACGGACTCTGCCGACGCAATGATACTGAAAACCCATATTGATCAGCTTTTCCGGCTGATAAATATTTCTGAGATCAAAGAAATATTTGCCTTTCATTCCCTTTTTGATCTTTCCGAGGTCCAAATTTCGTAACTGGTTCCACTCAGTTACGATGACGACGGCGTCCGCTCCCCTGACGGCCAGGTAGGGGTCCTTGCAGTACATGATTTTTGGTAATTCGGCCTTTGCGTCCGGCATGGCAACAGGATCAAAGGCACGAATTTTCACACCTTCTTTCATAAGTCTCCTTATAATAAAAAGAGAAGGGGCTTCACGGATAT
>CP070644.1:275591-282394 GCA_020354155.1 Nitrospiraceae bacterium
AACCCGTCGAAGATATGAATAAGGCCACAAGGGATGAATCATGCGGCTATGGAAGAATATAAGTTTTTAAGCCGCTTTCTCCCAGCACGCAATGCATGCATGGTATATATCGCTTGGTTATAATTTTTTTCAATAACCACACACAACATTTCAAATGGTACCTGTCAGCACTGACTCCAGTGCCGTTCATTGATACCAGAATGATACCACTGTCTGAAGGGCACCAGACCTTCAGCAGCACTGTGCCCAGGTAACTATTCCATACAGGCAGAGAAATGTATGAAATGGATTATTCGCTGGATTTATTGTTTTCCTCAGCCCAGTTCCAGGTGTAATGAATCATGCGCCCGGACAGGGAAAACCACTCAATGGTTCTATCGGGCAGGCTCAACAGGGCGCAGCAGTGGTTAAACCGTGTACTGCCGGGATTGATTACCAGCGTGTCCCCAAGCTGGGCTGCAAAAACCTGGTGGGTATGTCCAATGATCAACACATCATAAGTAAATTTGCTCAAATGTTCCGTCCAGGCCTGTTCTTCCTCTTTAATAATATTGCCGTCTTCATCCAGCAATCGTATGCCTTTCATCACTGATTGTGGCGGGCTCCCGTGCACCATGTAAAGGTGTTTGCCTTCCCTCTCGTCCTGTACGAACGGAGGCAGACTGTTTATATAGTCATTTGTCGGTGATGCCGCCTGATGACTGGCTTTCTCAATATACCACTGCTCATGGTTGCCGTAAATCGTCCGGCACCCGCTGTCTTTCAGCAACATCACTGTTGTATCTATGTCCGTCCCGTAACCGGTAATATCGCCAGTGCACCAGATGGCGTCAGCTTTTTCCTTTCTGAATATAGCCAGGGCTTCAGCCAGCGGTTCAGGCGTAGCATGGGGATCGCCGATTAAGCCAATCCTGGTCGACATACTATCCGAAGTACGGGGTTACTGATCGGGGTCCGGTCTTTCATGTTGGCATTCATCTATCCTGCTCATTTACACCTATCCAAAGGGGGTGATCATTCTCAATCACCGTTCCAGAAACTGGTAATGATTATATAGATTATCCGCATAATAAATGCAAACTCTGCTCTCATACTGTCTGCGGCGTTGGGAAGCTTAGGGCCAATTTATTACTCACCCCCACCGTTGTCCTCCGCCCACGAGGGGGAACCTGGTTATTGAATGAAACATTTTTTCATTAGAAAATCCTCCCTCTTTCCCTGTATCATCGGCAGAGGAATTGATACATGATATTCGATGAATAATTCAGATCGGTTATAATGCCTATATGGTTACAAAATCCAGAAGAATGCTTAGTGTGCCAGGAATACATCATAACGTCGCTGTTCGTTCCATAGTGATCATCATTTTACTTCTTGCGGTTCTCTTCCTTATTTCAGATCAATGCTATGCTGAACAGGAAGAACCTTCAGCAACACTGCAGAAAGACGATGCTGCCGGTATAGACGCCGGTCGGATTGAGAGCAGATTAAAAGAGATCAGAGAGTTATTACTAGTTGTTGAAGCCGCTGAAAATGAACAGTCAGCCAGTCAACTTGGTACTACCCTGACTGAGCTGAAAGAGAGAAATGCACTTCTGAAAAATCTGAGCGCTGTGTACATGCGACTTCTTACCTCTCTCAATAAACAGGTATCGTCAATGAAAGAGGAGGAAAGCCTGGGGCAGGCGTCTGAAACTGAACGAGAGAGTCTGATTTCAGAGTCACCACCCTTCTCAGTATCAGTGTATGACCGGTATCTTGACCGGTTGAATGAAGCCACGCAGAATAAGGAATCGGAAAGTGCCATGTCTTTTTTTTATAAAAAGCATGTTGACGATACACTTGCCGAAGTTGACCGGGCCACAAAGCAGCTGCGTCTGTTGAAGGAAGATCTCACATCATACGGTACGAAGCCAGTTCCATCTTCCATAAAGTGGAAGTATGAATTTGCAAATGTTGAAAGAGAGCTGCATCAGGCCACGCTGGATCTGGCACGGATTGACCACGAGAATACACTGACGGAGCAGCGGCTTGCCGAGTTGAAGATTAATATTGCACGGAAACAGGTGCAGTGGATCAAAGATCGGCTCACCTTTGATGAGAAAGACCAGAAAAAGCGGCTCGAATCAGTCGACGATCGCCAGAAGGTAATGGAAGAGCGTATAGCTTCTCTCAGGAAAGAAAAGATTTCCGTAGATGATAAGTGGGTGGAGGCGCAGCGGGCTTTTGAAGAGGCCCAGAATGCCGGGGAGCTTGTGAAGGGACAGGCGGAAGCATATCTCAAGGCCCGTGAAGCATGGCGGGATACCTATCAGAGGGTCCTGGATCAGAGCGAATTGCAATTGCAGATAATGATCCGGGAAAAACAACTGTGGGAGCACCGATATTCGCTACTAGGGAATGAGATAGAGGTCGGCGGGCTTGATTCGTGGAAAGAAGAGACGAATTCCTTCATTGCCAGAGCAGAGAGAGGATTAGAGGTGATGCGGAATTATCAGACGAACCTGCAGTCTCAGGTTGCATCTCTGAAATCCCGGCTGTCAAATGAAAAACTGGACCCGGTTGTCAGGGAACATACAGAAAACCGCCTTCAGGCCCTTCAGAAAGCAACAGAACGGGACCTGGAATTTGTCTCAACCGTTCTCGGAATTCGAGAACTTGCACAGAGACTTATTGATGAGATTAACGAAAGGCAGAAGGCCATACCGGTTGCGGAAAAACTGCGGGGACTTGGAGACAGGATAGGGTCATTCTGGGACTTTGAATTGTGGGTTATTGATGACCGCGCTGTTACGGTCAGGAAGGTTGCTCTTGCCCTGGTTATCTTCATTATTGGAATGGTCCTGGCACGGGTGGCCACCAGGTTCATCAGGAAACGTATCGCAAGCTCTAATCGCCTGGACCAGACAGCAGCATCAGCAATTGAGAAAATCCTCTATTATTTTACCTTGTTGATCCTCCTTCTTTTTGCCCTGCGGACAGTCAATATACCCCTTACAGTTTTTACGGTCTTTGGCGGTGCGATTGCAATCGGATTGGGCTTTGGGGCGCAGAACCTGCTCAATAATTTTATAAGCGGATTTATCCTGATGATAGAACGGCCGGTAAAGATCGGTGATCTGATAGAAGTGGATACTAATTATGGAATTATAGAGGAAATCGGCACACGCTGTACCCGTATCCGCACTGCCGGGAATATACACATCCTCGTACCGAACAGCAGTTTTTTAGAAAAGAATATCGTTAACTGGACTCTTGCGGACCAGAATATCCATACCCATATTGCAGTCGGTGTCGTATATGGGTCAGACACCCGTAAAGTAAAGCAGCTGATGCTCAAGGCAGCAGACGAGCATGGCAAGGTGCTGAAAGATCCTGAACCCTTCGTCCTGTTCAATGATTTCGGAGATAATGCACTCATATTCGATCTCTATTGCTGGATAAGCATCAATAGGCTCATGGATCGCCGGATCATAGAGAGCGATCTCAGGTTTATCATTAATGAGCTTTTCCGTGACGCAGGCATCGTTATTGCATTTCCCCAGAGAGACATACACATTGATACTGCGAAGCCCCTTGATTTGAGAATAGTGAAGGATCAGGAGGGCGAGATATAAACTTCTTCACTTCGGGAACAGGGGGTCCCTGCCTCTACCTACGGCAGACAGATGCCGGCAGGTCCGGTGAGGGGGTCATTTCATAGGCCACCCACGCCGTAAAGAGCCTATAAATGCACTACTCTGTTTCCCCCGCCCTTTTTAGCAAGATAGAGGGCCTGGTCAGTCTTCTCAAACAACTCCGTTATGGACGAGGCATCATCCGGAACAGTAGCAAATCCTATACTCACCGTTACCGGCATCTCTTTGTCAGACTTGTCAAAGGACATGGTAATTTTTTTCTTTAAGCGATTTGTCAACTGCATGGCATCCACCTTTGATGTGTGCGGATATATTGCAACAAATTCGTCGGCACCGCACCTGGCCGCTTTATCTACAGCCCTGATAGATTGCTCAATAGCTTTCGCCACCTTCCTTAACAGATTGTCCCCCGCGACGTGACCGAATGAATCTGTGAAGATCTTAAAATTATCCACATCAAGCATTATCAGACTAAAAGGCTGCTTATATCTGTTGTAACGGGCAAGTTCCTCTTCCAGGGCTTCATGTATCAATTTACGGTCAGAGATTTTTGCAATGTCATGTTTCATTATCTTTCCCTCCCGCCGATGGATGATAATTAAGAATAATAGCTATCATTTTTCAGATCATGCAACAATAAAAGTGTATTTTCTGAATTATGTATCACAAATCCTTTGCCGAGTCAATGAGAGGAAGAGCGGGAGGCACCTCCCGCTCTTCCTGCACCTTTAAAAACGAGCATGCAAGACCTGACCCCAGGGCCGCTCCCCTACTTTTTTATCAGACTGTTCATAATCAATAACGTCACACCATCGGCCAGCAGCAGTACGTTCAGCGCTGCGCTGACTGCATGTAATGTACCGAACCTCTTCCTGAGGGGAGCATCCGGTGCCAGGCGTTCAAAGGAGTGGATCTCCTGCTTGATCTGTTTAATGTCAGGATGAAGTTTAAAGGCAACAAAAATATTTATGATCAGGGCAATGACAATGAATGCAAGAGATAAGGTGAAAGCGGAGGAGGCGATAACATGTCTTCCTGCCAGAATGAGTACCAGGGCAAGAAAGGCGAGGATCAGGAGGTACAAAAAATAACCGGGGAAGAGCTTACCAACGATCTTCCCTGCCATGTCCCGATCAAAGAACCTGAATATGACAGGCGTAATAAGGAAGGTAAAAATAGCTATCCCCCCTATCCACAGTGAGAGGACAATATTATAAAGGACATTCAATGTATTATTCATAATGCATATCCCTTAAGGATATTATACAGCCTGAAGGAGCCTAATGGCGTTTAAAATCCGCATTGGTGATAAGGTTCCCCTTTGTCTTTCAGAGAAGGCGGGAACGATAGCTATTTGTCCAGGCGGACAACATTCGTAAGTTTTTTAATAATAGCAGGAATAACTGTCATCTGTTTTTCAGACATTCGGTTCCCCAGATTGTGTAATTGCTGCATATAGAATTCCTTCGGGATATAAGGACAGGTGATGATACAAAAAAACACGAGTAAAACGGCAAGCGTTTTTCGCTTGATGATGGGCACCAGTGTATTCTTCCAGCCATACATTTGAGTATGCATACGGAATCTGTTTGCTGCATACTTAATCCTTATTGGGAGGGGCTCTTTTTTCGTATGATTAATGCTTACCTTTGCAGCATCAAAAACATTCAATATCCATATTATGAAGATAAACGGTAAGAGGATGATGCTTATTGAGAAGATCCATTCAATGATGAGTCGTGATCGGGATGCTTCAAGTACGGGCCATACTAAAAATATAAAGAGATGAAAAGAGAATGTAGCAAGAGCAGTGAAAGCGAATAGCTGAAAAAAAAGCCCCTTTTTTGTCTGACCGTTTAGTAATTGTCCCCAACCCGGCACCAGGAGAGAACAAAAGGCAGGGAGCAATGCTATCCTGATGCCTTTATGAGTGCCGGGGTTGATTTTGATATTTTTAAAATATGCCTGCCAGGCATTGAAATACCAGACAATGAGTCCCAGGAGAGAGAAACAGGCAACCATAAGAATTATTATAGAAAAATCAACTCCGATTGATTCAGCGAGGGATCGAACAGGTTCCCGGTATGTGATGAAGATTCTCATGAATAAGAAGAAATTTATCATGAAGAGAAGAAACATGATGCCCAGTTTCCATTGTCTATTGTAAAACTGCCCGCATCCCCAGATAATGATTGATAGACTGTAAGCCAAGGGAGGATTGCTCCCTTGGGTGCTCTTCTGCTGCATTGCAGAGGGAATGCTTTGATTAATCGCGGGGGTGGAAACCTGCTTTTCGGTACTATCCCCGATGACCCAGACTTTCTTGTTCATCGTACCTGCCTATAAGCCTGTCACACATATAGTTTATGAAGACATTTCGACTGTTCTCAGTTGCCGCATATATCATGTAGTCCCCGAACTCATGAGAACCTTTATTACTATAATATGTGGTTTTTAATTACAGTAGATGTGATGAAAATCACGAAACATGTATCCCTGACAACATACCTGCCTAAATCCATTTTAATTCCTTGCTCACCCTCTCTTATCGGGGATATCAGCAAATTCAGAGGGTTACGCATGTTCCTGACCCTTTTTGTTATCCCCAGGGTAACCGTTTTCCCCTGTATAATCTGCGGCAGGAGGATTTCAAATCCGATGATCTGCCCATTGCGGGCACTGCATTTTCAGGACAGGACGGGGTTGCGGGACCACTCTCCCCCGGCCGGGAATGTATCGGCCAGGGACAGGGTACAGGCTATTTCTCCCCGGGAAGGACATTTTAAATAGACCGGTAAGGTATTATAGAAATCTATGCGTGAATTCAAAGGAAAGGACCAGGGTTCGAGGAGCGGAAAGCGGGCATTGATATGAAAGAGGATTCTATTCTCAAAGATTTTTCTGATAGCAGTAGTGTGCTGGTAACAATTCTGAACAGCATGTTCGATGCAGTGTATGTTGTTGACAGGGATCGCAGGATTATATTCTGGAATCAGGGAGCAGAAGAACTTACTGGCTATGGCATTGAGGATGTTCGGGGATGCCGCTGCAGCGATGACATTCTGAATCATATTGATGAGAATGGCACATTGCTTTGCCACACAGATTGTCCCCTGGGGGAGACACTCAGCACTGGCAGGAAAACCCAGGCCAAGGTGTATCCAC
>CP070644.1:282494-286556 GCA_020354155.1 Nitrospiraceae bacterium
CCCGTATCCTGTGCCGCTTCGAGGGCCTCCACTTTTCCACCCTTTACTTCCACAGATGTTCCATGAGATTTTCGTATAAAAACCTCAGCAGCATCACATCCCTTTTTTAAAGCAGTCTGAATAATCTGTTCAGCACTCATCTTATTTCCCGCACCTTTTTCTGAATTCAATAATTATACACTAATACTTTGACCGCAGGGTACGCCCACCCATCGTCTTATCCTCACTAAAGCATTCATCGATCAGTTCCGATTAGTTCTATATAAATGAAAGGTATGCCGGATTCTTTGAAGAATGGGTAAGACATTTCATAAACCTGTGAAAACTGTTACATAGCGATGTCAACAGATATTTATTAATAGTCTGTTTTTAAAGGGTTTTTGTTTTTAGCATCATAATTGCTAACTATCAGGAGGAAAAGGGACGAGGAAAATTGAATATGAGAAAAAAAGCGGGTTTCACATTAGTCGAGATATTGGTGGTTATATCCATAGCAGCCATCCTGGCTGTGATTGGTGTTCCTCAATATGGCCGCTTTGTTGCCAAGAATAAAGTTCGTGGAGCGGCATCGGATCTTCTCCAGAATATGCGACTGGCACGTACAATGGCAATAAAAGAAAACAGGCCCTACGTTTTCAATTTCAATCCAGGCGCTAACAGCTATACCATTGGTTTTGATATCAACGGTGACAGCATTCCCGATGGATTTGGGGCAGCAGGTCCGGTCCGAACTGTTAACCTGCAGCAGGAGTATGGACCTCAGGTACGGTTTGGAACATCCACAGGCGCAGGGCCTGACCAGCCGACGGCCTGCCCTGCCTGTACCGGAATCGGTGGTTCAACCGTCGCTTTCGGAGCACTTCCTCTCGTACAGACCTTTAACACAGACGGTACTGTTGCATCAACGGGGACAGCGTTTCTCACCCATAACCGGGGATTCACCTATATGTTGAGAATAACGTACCTGACAGGGAAAGTTGACCTCTATAAGTGGGACGGTGACCTTGCTCTGCCGAATCCGCCTATTGTTAATAATTGTAATGCATCCCCGGTCAGATACTGCGGATGGACAGAGGTGCGATGACAAATAAAACACACATAAAGGAAAACCCACACTCCCAGGGAGGCTTTACATTAATAGAAGTAATGATTGCCCTGGTTGTCCTGCTCATGGGAATGCTTGGAACAATGTCAATGCAGTATTATGCCATCGGCGGAAATGCATTCAGCAGGGAGATGAGAATTGCCACAAACTTCAGTCAGCAGCAACTGGAACATATTAAATCAACGCCCTACGCAAACCTTGTAACCTTTGCAGATGCCCCGCAGATTGGTAACGCAATCTCCGGAAACATTCAGTTTGCAAGAGCATGGTGGGTAGTTCCTGACTGCGTTAGCCTGTCCCTGGTAAATGATAATAATTCCTGTGCGGGGCTGGCAGCTGTCTGTACCAGTGATCCTGATCCGGCAGTCGTCGTACAATCGTCAGCAGTAAGAATTCGATCCTGCTGGACAGATAAAAACGGCGTAGTTCACTCGACAACCCTTGATACGATAAGGTGGAATGAAAATGTTATACCCTGATAATCACAAAGGTTTTACTGTTGTAGAATTGATGATATCCGTTACAATCGGACTTATTCTCATTTCCGCTGCAACTGCAACCTATATAGCCCAAAATAGATCGTATGTTGCGCAGGAGAGTGTTGCAGAAATCAATACGCAGGCAAAATTGGCACAGGACCTTATTGCAAGAGATAGCAGAAGTGCAGGATTCGGTGTTCCTCTTGATATGAACGCCGAGCCTATTAACGGCAATACAACTATTATTACTCCGATAGATAGTGCAGCCACAAGTGATGCAATAACTATCGTAAGCGGGTTCCAGATGATCGGTACCATCTGGCCTGTGGGAGGGGCACCGGGCATGCCCTGTCCGGCAGCTGTTCCGCTGGGTTCAACTCAGTTTGTAATAAATTATAGCGGTACAGAGGGCCCGAATGTAACGGACAAGCAGTATATAAATATAGACGGCGTTGAATTCGTACGGGTACAAAACTGCAATATCCCCGGCGGCACCACATCCTGCGATACAGGGACAATAACCATTGATCGCCCCTTATCACAGAATTTTCCTTTACAGGATAATAATGGTGATGGTCTCTGTGACGGGGGTCGGCCCATATACCTGATTGAAGATGTAACCTATTGTGTAGATGCAAACTCTTTGCTGCACAGAATTTCGAGAAATGGGAACCCAGCAAATTGTACAGCACTTGCAACGTCAACTGACGATATCATCGCTGAAAATATAGAAGATCTCCAGTTTGCCTTTGCAGCAGACCAGGACGGTGATGGTCAGACCGATAACCTGGGCGGGACACCGGCAATTGACGCAGCAGACTTCCAGAACGGCATTGCAATAGCCGACCCCTCTGACATTACCACTGTCAGAATAAATGTACTTGCACGGTCTGACAAGCCTGATCCGAACTTTGCAGGCCTTGGCAATCCTCCGGCTTCAGTGGAAAACAGGAACCATGCTCCTGTAAATGATAATTTTAAACGAAGGCTATGGCAGATAGTCGTTGCCATCCGAAACCAGTGAGGAACTTTCATGGACTTAAAAAATAATTCAGGATATATTCTCATAACTGTACTTTTGCTCCTGCTCGTACTTACTGTCATAGGCATTGCCGCAATTGGAACAAGCACGATAGAGAACTCGCTTTCAGGAAATATGAGACTGAGGGAAAGGAATGTGTCAAAGGCTGATGCCGGTGTTAATATTGCAATGCCTCTGATAGCCCGTGCAGTAAGGGAAAATGATTTAGTGAACTTTACCAATATCATTAATCCCGTATTCCCTGCTACAGATGCTAATTACTTGCCATCGGAACTGAGGTCACGTCAATTTGACCCTGACACTCAGGACGTTGCCTTTACCGTTGCAGATATAAATCCTGCCGTCACGCAGACGATAACCGTTGACATTGATAATATGTATACAACATGGATTGAAGGTTCAGCAATGGAATTTGCTGCCGGGTATGAGGGTCTTGGTAAGGGGGCTGGCGCGGGAGGTTTCTACACCTATTTCAGAGTAAACGCGACCAGCAACAGGACAGACAGCGGTAACCCGATGGCTGCAGCCCAGGTCGGAGCCATGTATCGCTATGTACCAAAGTAACCAGGAGGTGTATGATGATAATAAAGAAATGTAGTACCATTATAATCTGTCTTGCCTTAATGCTGCTCTGTGCTGCGCCACTGACCAGGGCACAGAATATGGCAGATTATACTGCCTATCCGGAATTTATAACCGAAGCTACTACACCCAACCTCCTGATTATATTCGACAATTCAGGTAGTATGTACGATCTGGCCTATATCGATAATGGGAATCTGCCTCTCAGGGATTCTTCCTATTGTTATGACAATACCTACAGCAGTATTGATGCAGCCGGCAGTAAAGTTACCTATGCTGGATATTTTGAAGCGGATTCTGTTTATGTCTATGACTTATTTGATAAACGCTTCGAAGCCGGAGCATGGCCGGCCTTATGTTCCCACAAAATTCCCGGCGAGCTCTGCGTGAATATCCTTCCCGGAGTCCCCAGCACTGTCGGTACCTTTGCTGCGCGGGGGAATTATCTGAACTGGCTCACCGCCTCAAAATTTGACGTGCAAAAACAGATACTCACCGGTGGTAAGTATGACACCCTGAACAATGAGTTTATTGCCGAGTCAAGGGGATGTGTGGGAAGAGGTTTTCTCAAAGAGGCACTTACAGCAAATTATGTCGAGGGCGGAGTGAACACGTCGCTAGGCGTCGTCTTCAAAATTTCAGGACCGCCGAATCTTTATAACCCCTCAGGCGTTTCAAACGGCGGTCAGACCCGTATTGAAATTTATGAGGGAGACTATGATGAGGCGAAGTGCCAGGCTGCCATCGAGCAGATAAATTACGCAAGTAACCCCGCGGCAATCCGGACGACTGTTGAGGACTGCCTGTCATACGACCCTCAAGCAGGACCAGGCACCCAGTATTGTCTCCTTGAC
>CP070644.1:286656-289965 GCA_020354155.1 Nitrospiraceae bacterium
ACCGTATATAATCAGAAGATTCAAGACTATCTGTACTACTGTACATCGTATCTTTTTTTTCGAACCGTACAAATCTGCAGAACTTTGACTGGCTTGATTTCGTTGATAATGCGGATGTATCAGTAAAGGGAGGACTGGCTCTGTTTCATTGATAATTTCAACAAGTCTTCAACCTGATATTTGAAACTATCCTTAATATAACTATCTTAAATTACTACCCTCTGAAATAATTTGAAAGAAGATATTCTGGCAGGTAATGATTGATATGAATGGTTATAGAACTTAATAATACGCAAAAAACTACTTAAGTTTTGTTGAAAGTCACAGAGGGCTTTTAATTCTATTAAAAAAAGAATGGCTCCCGGGGAGGGATTCGAACCCCCGACAGGGTGGTTAACAGCCACCTGCTCTGCCAGCTGAGCTACCCGGGAACGATATCTATTATATACTATGGGACAACTGGATTCCTGCCTACCACAGGCAGGCCCGCTTTTCCTCCCCAGCGGACCAGCCGAGGCTGACACGGGAATGATAACGAACGGTATTACTCTGCTTTTTCTGCTTCCCCTGCTGCTGACTCTTTCAGGAGGCGGTCCCACTGGGCGTCAACATAATCCTGTGCCTGCTTCAGCATACCCTCATTCTCCGGTGCAAACATGTGCTTGAACCTGCCCTGAGGTTTCAGGAAATCAACGAGGGGTTTTTTCTCCTTCGGTTTAACTGTTACCCTGGTAACGCCGTTCTCAATCTCATATAATGGCCAGTAACAGGTCTCAACAGCAAGTTTGGCAAGGGTAATTGCGTCATCGGTCCTGCTCCGCCATCCACGGTTGCAGGGGGCAATAATATTCATGAATTTCGGACCTCTGATTTCAAAGGCCTTCTGAACCTTTTTCATAAGGTCCATCCAATTGCCGGGGGATGCCTGCGCTATGTAGGGGATGCCATGGGCAGCCATGATCCTTGTTAGGTCTTTCCTCTGCTGCGGCTTACCGGGAATAACATCTCCTGCAGGACAGGTTGTTGTGTTCGCGCCGAAGGGGGTAGCGCTTGAACGCTGAATTCCGGTATTCATATAGGCACCATTGTCATAGCAGACATACATCATGTCATGACCTCGCTCCATAGCGCCTGAAAGACTCTGGAAACCGATATCATAGGTCCCTCCATCACCGCCGAAGGCAATGAACTTAACCTGCTTATCATCGATTTTGCCCTGTTTCACCAGTGAACGGTACATTGCCTCAACACCTGATATCGTTGCTGCAGAGTTTTCAAAGGCACTGTGGATCCATGGTATTTTCCATGCAGTATATTCCTGGATGCATGAGGAGACCTCAAGACAGCCGGTTGCATTTGCTGCAATGATCGGATAGTCTGTTGCCATGAGCACCTGTTTTACAACAATCGGCGCTCCGCAGCCTGCACACATTCTGTGACCATGGGCAAATCTGTCCTCGCCCTTTGCAAGTTCTTTTAATCTGAGTGGTTTCGTTGTCATTGTCTTATCTCCTATAAGCTGTCAGCTTTATTCTCTAACACCAATGTACTCTTTTATGGCTTCGACTTTGCCGGTTTCAGCGACTTGTATCAGTTCATCAATAACCTGCTCAGCCTGGACAGGCAGGTAGTCTCTACCACCAAGTCCAAAGATCTTGTTAATCACGGCAGGCTTGCTCTTCATTGACATAACAGCACCGGTAATTTCGGAGAATAATGGACCGTAACTACCGAATGAATCAGCCCTGTCAAGGACAGCAATGGCCTTCACATGGTTCAGTGCGTCAGCGATCTCCTGAAAGGGGAAGGGCCTGAACATCCTTGGCTTCAGAAGACCGATCTTTACTCCCCGGTCCCGGTACTGGTCGATAATATCCTTGGTTGTACCTGCTGCCGAGCTCATGACAACAATGGCCATCTCAGCATCGTCGAGTCTGTAGGTTTCAAAGAGGCTGTATTTCCTGCCAGTCATTTTTTCAAAATCAGCTGCAACGTCAAGGACGACACCGGGAACCTTTGTCATTACTTCATGCTGCGCCCTTTTGTACTCGTGGTACATATCAGTAAGAATGAGAGGTCCGTAGCTTTTTGGGTTGTCCAGATCAAGCAGTGGATGTACTGTCTTGAATTTTCCTACGAATTTTTTTACGTCTCCGTCGTCTATATACTCAACTCTCTCTATGGAATGACTGACGATAAAACCGTCCATGCATACCATTGCAGGCAATCTGATGTCCAGGTGTTCGGCGATCCTGAAAGCCTGAACGGTGTTGTCATATGCTTCCTGTGCATTTTCAGAATAGAGCTGGATCCAGCCCGTGTCTCGTGCACCCATACCGTCGGAATGGTCTCCGTGAATATTGAGCGGAGCTGAAAGTGCTCTGTTCACAAGAGGCATGACGATCGGCAGTCTTGTTCCTGCAGCAATGTGGAGCATTTCCCACATAAGGGCAAGCCCCTGGGACGACGTTGCTGTAGCAACCCTGCCGCCTGCTGCTGCTGCTCCGATGCAGGCGCTCATTGCACTGTGTTCACTCTCAACAAGGACCAGCTCTGTATCGACTTTCCCGTCATTTACAAATGAGGAAAATCTCTGCATAAGGTCAGTTGCCGGTGTGATAGGGTAGGCAGCGCACACATCAGGGTTAATCTGTTTCAGTGCCTGTGCGCAGGCTTCATTTCCTGTAACTGCGACTATTGTACCCATTATTTGCCCTCCTCTTCCATGACGATTGCCTTCTTGCCCTTTTTCCCGGGACATTCAAGGGCGCAGATGCCACAGCCCTTGCAGTAATCGTAATCAAACTCTGCACGTTTCCCTTCAGCTGTCACCTTGACGGACATGTCAGGGCAGTACATCCAGCAGAACATACACTGGATGCAGTTCTCTTCAATCCACTTTGGTCTCATGGATCTCCAGCCGCCGGTTTTGAACTTGGCTGAACTTCCTGCCTCAAGGACAACAGACCCCTGTGGAAGTGTTTCCCAGTATTTTTTGCTCATCCCTCTTTTACCTCCTCATATCCGCGCCTTGTGGCAGTGAGGTTGCCGTCAATAATCTTCTGGGCAAACTTCTTGCCGAAACTCTTTTTGACATTCTCAAGAAGCGTGTCCATCTCAACAACACCTGTTGCTTTTGTAATTGCCCCCAGCATCGATGAATTGGGCAGCGGCCTTCCAAAAGACTCAACTGCAATCTTTGTTGCGTCAACGGCAAAGATCTTCTGAGAATCCTTTGCCTTCAGCTTTATTCTGACCTCTTTCGGGTCTCGTGATGTGTTGACAACATATATTGCGTCATCGGGAGCT
>CP070644.1:290065-295607 GCA_020354155.1 Nitrospiraceae bacterium
AGCCTTTGCCGATCAGTTCTTTAATCTTCAGTGCCAGGTCACCTGTAAAGGTCGGGGAACCGGTTTGATCATTCACAATAGAAATTTCGTCTTTTTCTGATAGCAGCCGGCTGATGGTATCGACAAAGTTTTTGCCGCTCCTTCCATAAAGCCAGGACGTCCTTACAATATAAAACCTCTTTGTGAGAGACATAACAAACTGTTCTCCCATCAGTTTTGAATGCCCGTATTGATTGATCGGGCCGGTGGTGTCCCATTCATCATAGGGCTCTTTACTGGTTCCGTCAAAGACATAATCAGTACTGATATACAGAAGAGGGCTCTTTACTTCCTCGCAGGCCATTGCAATGTTTCTCGTCCCCAGTCCATTTACCATCATTGCTTTATCGGGGTCCAGTTCACATCCGTCAACATCGGTATAGGCTGCAGAGTGAATAAAGCAGTCAGGTTTTATATCTCTTATTGCGGAAAGGGTTGCGTCAAGGTCAGTTATGTCAAAATCATGCATTGTCAATGGAACAAGCTCAACATCTGAAAACACTTTTACAATGTCGCTTCCAAGCATGCCGTCTGATCCTGCAAGTGCTATCTTCACTGCTTCACCCTGCTACCGTACTGGACATCATAATATTTCAGATAGTCGCCGGAGATAATCCTCTCCCACCAGTGCCTGCTTTCCAGATACCATTGAATTGTCCTTGCTATACCATCTTCAAAATCAATCTCAGGTCTCCACCCAAGGTCCTTTTCTATTTTCGATGGATCAATGGCATACCGCCTGTCATGGCCTTCCCTGTCCTTAACATAGGAAATCAACGAAAAAAGTTCTTTCCTGTCACTACTGGTTTTTTCAGCCAGTGTAGAGAGTATGATCCTGATGATTTCAATATTCGGCCTCTCATTCCGAACCCCAATGTTATACACATCCCCCGCCTTGCCTTTATGAAGCACAGCATCAACAGCGCTGCAGTGATCTTCCACATATATCCAGTCCCGGACATTCATGCCGTCACCATAGACAGGGATGGGCTTTCTTTCAAGGGCATTCAGCATGACAAGGGGAATAAGCTTCTCGGGGAACTGATAGGGGCCGTAATTATTTGAGCACCGAGTTATTGCTGCATGTATCCCGTGTGTCTCCACATATGATCTTACAAGCATGTCAGAGGAGGCCTTGCTTGCTGCATAAGGGCTGTTCGGCATCAGCGGGGACTGTTCACTGAAATAACCATCGTCTGTAGAGCCATACACTTCATCGGTAGAGACATGAACAAAGGAACATCCCTTCTTCCTCGTAATTTCAAGAAGGTTATAGGTCCCCATAATGTTTGTCTGCAAAAATGGGGATGCATCAAGAATACTGCGGTCAACGTGGCTTTCAGCAGCAAAGTGTACAATTGCATCGTATTCAACACCATCCAATAAAGCACTGTCGCAAATATCTCCCTTGAGAAAGCTGTATCTGTCAGACTGCTCAATATCGGTCAGGTTTTCCAGGTTGCCGGCATAGGTCAGCTTATCAAGATTCATAACATGATAATCAGGATAAGCGGACAGGATATGGCGGATAAAATTTGACCCGATAAAACCTGCTCCTCCTGTTACCACAATCCTCATGGTCAGTCCTTTATTCTGAAGGGGGAGTCAGGACTGTCTTCGTGGCGAATCTCATCAACAACTTCCTTTTTCCCTTGCCCACGATAGAGCCTGTCAGGCAGATTAAATACAAGAGCGTCTTTACTGTCTATGTTTCTATAAGCATGGACAACACCGGGAGGAACAACAGCTACGGTAGGAAGTGATGCTGTTTCTATAATCTTCTGATCACCGTACGTAGCAGAAGACTTTCTGTTGTCCCAGAGGTAAAGGCGGAATTTTCCAATGAAACAGAAATAGTCCGTCTGTTCCTCATGCTCATGAGGTCCCCTGGTCAGCCCTGGTTTCGTCAATGACAGGTAAGACATGACCGGACGGTGATCAGACTCATCGTCCCTGTTAATTTCAGCAAGCCAGCCCCGCTCATCTTCATAAACACTTATTTCCCTGATCTCAACGCCTTCCATATCACACCTCAACAACAGAGTCATCACCGAGCAGAAGTCTGAGGGCCTTGTGTCTCGTGCTGTTCTGGGAAATTTTTACTTTTCGTCCTATGAGGCTTTCTTCGAGCCTCTCAATGTCATACAGCTCACTTCCACTCATAATGACCGAATGCTCAACCGAAGACTTCACCACCGTTACATTGTCACCGATGCTTGTATAGGGACCGACAAAGGAATCTTTGACAACTGTGTTTTCACCGATAACAACAGGTCCCCGTATTTTACTGTTTATGATCTCTGAGCCTTTTGCAATGGAAACACGACCGAGAATATTACTCTCTTCATCCACAGAGGCATCAATGCTCTCAGTCAGCCATTCATCAAGTACAATTGCGTTTGCTGTCAGCATATCATCTTTCTTTCCTGTATCAAGCCACCACATATCCAGAATAAAGCTTTCCACATTCGATCCGGTCTCTATCAGTTTCTGGATCGCATCGGTTATCTCCAGCTCTCCCCTCTCGGAGGGCCTGATCATCTCTATCGCCTCATGGACTTTAGGTGAAAAAATATATATCCCAACAAGGGCAAGGTTGGAGGGCGGGACTTTCGGCTTTTCAATAAGTCTGACCACACTTTTATCTTCCGTTACTTCAGCAACGCCAAACTGCTCAGGGTTATCCACTTCTTTCAACAGGATCAGTGCCTCAGGCTTATTGGTATTAAAGTCATTGACGAATTTTTCTATCCCGGTCCCGATCAGGTTATCACCAAGGTACATGACAAAGGACGAGCCACCAAGAAATTCCCGGGCAGTCTTTATGGCATGGGCAAGCCCGCCGGGCATATCCTGAGTGATGTACTCAATTTTCACCTTCCAGCGGCTTCCGTCCCCTACGGTATCTTTTATTTCCTGTCCTGTTTCAGGAGATATAATAATCCCTATCTCCTTGATACCAACCTGAACTATGTTTTCAATACAGTAGAAAAGGATGGGTTTGTTCGCGACAGGCACGAGCTGCTTTGCACCGGAGTAGGTAAGGGGCCTTAGTCTGGTGCCCTTTCCCCCGCTTAATATGATCGCTTTCATGGTCCTTATAATAACTGAATAAAAGTGATTAATTCAAAAACGGATACGAATAGTTCTATGGACTAATTAAAAGGAAGGAAAACGGTAAAGGTACTACCCCTGTGCACTTCACTCACCACCTTGATACTCCCACCATGGGCCTTTGCTATCCATCGACACAGATAAAGTCCCAGGCCACTGCCCGATTCATGCATACTCAGATTTTTTCTTATCCTGTAAAAACGGCCGAATATCCTCTCTATCTCACGGGAAGCAATTCCGACTCCCGAATCCTGAAAGGCAATATTGATCCCGCCTGTTACCTTCTCAGCCGCAACAGATATCTGTCCCCCTGCCGGCGTATAAGAGATCGCATTATCAAGAAGATTCATAAAGAGGCGGCTGATTAATACTTCATCTCCAAAATACACCAATTCCCCCCAGTCAGTGTCAATCTCAAGGCCTTTTTCACGTATCATATACTTCTTACTCTCTACAATTCTTTCCAGGAGCCGGCTTATGCTGAAATCAACGGAATGAACCTCCATCCCTCCCGTATCCACTTTAGAAAGGAAGAGCATGTTGTTAATCAAATGAATAATCCTGTTGATTTCTGCCAGGCTGTTCTGCATTGTCTCTTCATAATCCTCAGCTGTTCGCTGCCGTCTGAGGGTGACCTCAATATTGCCTTTTATCGCTGTAAGCGGTGATCGAATCTCATGAGAGATGTCAGCAGTAAACTGTCTCTGGTTTTCCATAAACCGTTCTACACGCTCAAGGACTGAATTAAAGACAAGGGCAAGATTAGAAAACTCGACTCCTTTATCTTTAATATCCAACCGTCCTTTCTTTTCCTTCTCAGCAAATGCATGCATGTCTTCCGTTATCCTGATTACCGGCTTTACTGCCCTTCCTGATAATGCCCAGCCGACAAGAAATGACAGCATGGCAGATACAGAAATTAATGCATAGTAGAGATAGCGGGCATTTTTCAGGAGTTCCTCCTGTATGGACAGGGGCAGTGCAACCTGGAAAACATTTGCTTCATCCGTTGCCATAAAGAGCAGCCTCACATTACCGTCATTTGATGAGACAGTCTTGAAAATACTGCCCTGCTGTTTTACCTCCTGTAAAAACTCAGGTCGTAAATAGGGGTCATCATCTTTAACAGCGAATGATTTCAGCACCGTTCCTGTCTCAGACCGAACCACTTTAAAATAACTCTTGCCGAATATTTCAATGACTTCATTGGGAGAATATTTATTGGGATTTTCCTGAAATTCCAGCATCTTCTCCTTTGCTATTTCAACAAGGAGATTATCTGTCAGTGCACCAATTCTTCTTGTTTCATCCACATAAAAGACAGAGACCAGAACCAGGAAAATGAGAAAGGTCAAAGCAGTGTACAGCATGATAAGACGGCTTCGGTATGTTGTTGCTGCCACTAATCTTCCCTCAGTATGTAGCCTACCCCCCTCACCGTATGAATGAGTTTGGGAGAAACGTGCTTGTCCACTTTGTCTCTAAGGTAGCTCACATACACGTCAACAATATTTGACGAGGTCTCTACATCATAGCCCCAGATATTTTCAAATATCCTCGTCCTTGACAAGACCCTTCCCTTATTCCGTATCATGTATTCAAGGAGGGCAAATTCCTTCCACGTCAAATCCACTTTTTTCCCTGCCCTGTATACCTCGTGCTTCACAGGGTCCAGGGTAAGGTCCTTCACCTTTAAAGAGCTTTCTGATGATGACGGCCTCCTGAGCAGGGATCGTACCCGTGCAAGAAATTCATCAAAGGAAAATGGCTTTGTCACATAGTCATCTGCCCCGCTGTCAAGCCCTTCCACCTTGCTCTCAGTAGCATCAACAGCTGTCAGCATCATAACGGGCGTCTTAATATTCTGTTTCCGGATTTCCCTGCATATGTCTATTCCGTTCATATCAGGAAGCATAACATCAAGAATGATCAAATCATATTCCGCATTCGTTGCCATAAACAGGCCATCTTCACCCTCGACCGCCACATCCACGGTATAAAATTCCTCCATCAGTCCCTTTTTTATAAAGGCAGCGACCTTTTTCTCATCCTCAACCAGAAGAATTCTCATGTGATTATTATGGAATTAATGTTCATTTGATTCCTATCAAGAATTGTCATTTCAACTCACTCGCTTTTTGTCATTCCGAGCCTGCCTGCCGGCAAAGCAAGGAATCTTTCTTTTTTTATCAGGAGATGCTCCAGGAGGAATAGTAGATTTCTCAATCCTCTATTCCTTCAACATGACCTGATGAAATACTGCTTTCCACAATATAAATGCGGCACGACATACGAAGGAAACTATAACAAATGAATATTGTATCACATCAGGCCAGTATTTCGTCTTACAGCTTCCACTTTCTCAGCTCTGTCTTTTTGATCTTTCCCG
>CP070644.1:295707-300452 GCA_020354155.1 Nitrospiraceae bacterium
CCATGGTCCTCATGACATCCAGTCCCTTCGGAGAACTGAGCAGTTCTTCCTTCCAGGTATCTTTTGCCAGAAGAAGCGATCCAAGCAGTAATTTCCTGATCTGTGCTGCCTTGTTTTCAAGAATCATGAAGAGGTCATCACCCGTCCCGTTGAATTGATCTCCCATTGCATATCTCCTTTGGTTTTCAGAGTCCTTTCTTCATAGTAACAGATTTAGAGAGGTGGCGGGTAGCGAAAAGGTGGGAAAGCGCACGTCACTACGTTTAGATTAAGGTTTTTACTCCGAGTTACTGTTGGAGAGGAAGTTTCTACGTCATCTGAAAAACCATTTTTCATTTTCCTGTTTTTATGCCATGGAAGTGGTGGTCCATAGTCAGAGCTACAGAATTATAATTGAAGTCTCAAAATGTTAAAATGATTGTCATGAGCACATTTTTCTGGTCCGGTATTTTTGGGAATCATTACTGGATTGCACTTGGAGGTTGAAATGAGAATCAACACTATACTCGACACAATCGGCAATACAGATCACGTAAGAATCAATAAATTATTCGGAGATGGCTTTGACGTCTGGATGAAACTGGAACGTTCAAACCCCGGCGGCAGCATCAAGGATCGAATTGGATTGTCAATGATTCTGGACGCTGAAAATAAGGGGATTCTTAAGGATAACAGTGTAATTATTGAGCCAACGTCAGGTAATACAGGCATCGGCCTTGCCATGGTTGCAGCGGTGAAGGGGTACAGGCTGATTCTTGTCATGCCTGAGTCAATGTCTGTTGAACGCCGCAGGCTGATATCGACATACGGAGCTGAACTGGTCCTGACTCCCAAAGAAAAGGGCATGAAGGGCGCCGTTGAAAGGGCGACAGAGATGGTCAGTGAAATACCAGATGCATGGATGCCGCAGCAATTCGAAAACGAGGCCAATACTGAAGTCCACAGGCAGTATACTGCACAGGAAATAATAAAAGATTTTCCGGAAGGTATCGATTACTTGATTACGGGAGTCGGCACAGGCGGACATATTACAGGATGCGCACAGGTGCTCAAAAAGGAATTCCCGGGACTTAAAGTCTTTGCTGTCGAGCCCGCTCTTTCACCGGTGCTCAGTGGCGGCGACCCGGGACCCCATCCCATCCAGGGTATAGGAGCTGGGTTTATACCGGGAATTCTTGACAGGGATATTTTAAATGGAATCATTCAGGTTACAAAGGAGGAGGCTTTTGCCTTTGCAAAGAGGTGTGCCAGGGAAGAAGGCATACTTGTCGGCATATCATCAGGGGCGTCACTGGCAGCGGTTGCGCAAAAAATAAAAGACATTTCCTCGGGAAACCGGATCCTGACGTTCTGTTACGATACAGGTGAGCGGTATCTTTCAATAGAAGATCTCTTCTGATAATGAGCCACTTCCATTGACCATTCGGGATATCCGGAATGTTGATTGCTGTTGAATTGCTCTTTTATGACAGGCACTCCCTTTTTTGACACATCAAATCCTTTTCGGTAATATAACTCCGTATGAAAAAAGTGCGTCTTACAGAGAAGGTTAAGGCAGGCGGCTGAGCAGCAAAATTGGGTCCGGCGGACCTGTCGAATATACTCTCAGACCTGCATAAATGCAGGAACCGGGATATGGTTGTCGGGCCCGGTGATGACGCAGGTGTATTTCGTTATAAGAATACGCTCATGATTGAAACCGTCGATGTCATCACGCCCATCGTTGACGATCCCTATACGTTTGGTGCAATCTGTGCAGCAAATTCAGTCAGCGATGTCTATGCCATGGGCGGAAGGCCTCTGACAGCACTTGCGATTCTCGGTTTTTCAACCTGTGATTTTACCTCTGCTGTAATTCGAAGACTGTTAAGGGGCGCCATCAGTAAACTGGATGAAGCAGGAGCCTGCCTTATCGGCGGCCATACCATTGAGGATGATGAGTTCAAGTTTGGCTTCGCTGTCTCAGGAACTGCGGAGGAGCATACTGTATTGACCGTCAGCGGGGCAAAACCTGAAGACATACTGGTCCTGACAAAAAAGATAGGAACCGGTATTCTTACCTCTGCTGTAAAAAAGGGCACGGTAAAAAAATCATACTTAAAAGAAGTCATTGACTCCATGCTCATGCTGAATAAGACAGCGTCAAAGGCTGCCGTCGCAGCAGGCGCACACGCTGCCACCGATGTAACAGGCTTCGGCCTCCTTGGCCACGGGTTGAATATCGCAAAAAGCTCAAAAGTGACTCTGATACTGGAAAGTGGGGAAATTCCCTTCATGAAAAAAGTAAAAGACCTTGCTGCAGCCGATGCAGTACCGAAAGGGGCACGAAACAACCTGGATTATTGCAGCAAAAAAACAAGCTTTGCAGAGTCTGTTCCCAATGCATACAGGCTGGCACTTTCAGATCCCCAGACCTCGGGAGGCCTGCTTCTTTCCCTTCCGCCCAAGGGAATGAAAAAGTTTGATCAGCTCATGAAGAAAGCACAGGCACCGTACTGGGTGATTGGAGAAGTAACAAAAGGCAGCGGCAGGATCGTTGTCCGCTAACTGGCTTTGATACCAGTCTGTCTACGTACAGGAAGAATCTATCCCCGTAGCTGAAATCAAATATAAATAATCAAAACTCAAAATTATTGAATAACCTGTAGTTGAATTTTCCTTGATTTTACTTTTTGCATTTTTATTTTTTATATTTACCGAGGAGGACTTTGTCTCTTCTGGCGCAAATACGTTACGCAGATCGATATAATATTGTAATGCTGAAAATGATCGCAGACCATATGGAAAAGGGTTTTCTCGATAATATCGTGGCAATGTTCCGGCAGGACAGCAGTATGTATCCCATGATCGCTGAACTGCTGGAGGATGAACGGAGCCGTGTTCGTATTGGAACTATCGCCCTTGTTGAAACATTAATCGAAGAAGAGTCAAACAGAATATATGCTGTCATCCCTGCCATAGCCCGCGTACTGCAGAACTCAAATCCCACGATTCGCGGCGATGCAGCCTACCTCCTTGGCATTATCGGACATAAGGACGCCCTCACTTTTTTGGCAGATGTCTCAAATGACAAACATGAATTAGTGCGGCAGACTGTTCAGGAAGCTATTGAAGAAATTAACGGGGCAGAAGACTCTTCAGGATAAAACTGTCTCTGAGGCCTCTTCCTGTTCCCCGGATGTCTGTGCTCCAGCCTTACCCGGATTCATGACCCAGATAATTCCAAAGTCTTTTTCCTGGTAGATCTTTACCAGCCCGAGCCTGACAACTTCGAGCACAGCAAGAAAGGTGACAATCAGAGTCATTCTTGTAAAGCCCTCTTCAAAGAGTTCTTCAAACCGAACCCCGTCCTCCCGCTCCAGACGCTCGACAATATAATTTATCCTGTCCGTTACGGTAAGGGTCTCACGTGTTATTTCAATCGCCTGTTCAGGGGCCCTCTCCAGGAGTTTTTTAAAGGCCGAGATCAGATCAAAGGCGCTTGCCTCAAAAAGAACGGGTTCGGGCTCAAATTGAAAATCATCTTTATCAGGCAGGGGACGATAAAAGACATTCTTCCAGATCTCTTCTCTCTTGCGGAAATGTGCAGTCGTGTCTTTGTATGACTGATATTCAAGTAATCTCCTGACAAGCTCAGATCGTGGGTCCTCAACAGGCTCATCAACCTCCTCGACTGCAGGGGGCAGAATCGTTCTCGATTTGATATGAATAAGCGTAGCTGCCATGACAATATATTCGCCGGCTATTTCGAGGTTGAGTTCCTTCATAAGTCCAATGTATTCAAGATATTGATTGGTTATCTCAACAATGGGAATATCATAGATATCAATCTTGTTTTCCCTGATCAGGTGCAGAAGGAGATCAAGGGGACCTTCAAAAACAGGGAGTCTGAAGTGAACAGTGTGGGATGACTCGGGATAGCTTCCAGAGTCCGGGGAAGGTACAACAACGATTTCTTCTTTTTCCGTCTGAGACGTTTCCGTCTCTTCCATTACCTCCGACATTGGACTGTATTATACCATGCTGTTTAAAAATTGCAAACAAAAAAATCATTCTGGCAAACAAAATTTTTACTTCAACTATTCCTTTCATGAGACTGTTTTGTAATCCACTTTTTTTCAATGCGGCAAACCGAAGGCGGCACGGTGATATCCTCGTTATGAATAATTTCCAGAGACCGCTTTGTCATTGCTTTCTTCGCAATGACAGTTGCCACATGGTCTCCCTGGGGGAAGACTGAGGATATTACACCGCTTGGCGCCGGAAATTTACTCTGCAACACATTGAACCTCCTGTGGTCTTCATTCAAACAGCAGGCATACTTTTCAGGTTGTACATTCGGCAACTGAATGCATACCATTTATGAGCAATTGATTAATTTCTGGCCCTTCACAGGTGCCGTTGAAAGGGTCATTTGCAGTCTCTATCAAGGCCGGAATATTCCCCGTCCTGAGCCAGAGACAGAATGAGGATGAGATTTTGCGGGAATGGGTCTCCGGCTTCTGATTTTCTGTGAATAGTTTCTCTAAGTAACCAGATTTGCCAAAGGGTTAGCAGGCTAATTTCTTTTAATATTGAAGGGGTTAGCCATTATCGGCAGAGGTAAAAAAAAAGCTTGCCTATATATTATGTATGAGATATAATATGCAACCTATCCATGGGTAGTTATCAACAGGTTATTAACAGCATGTTGGTAACTATTTTACCTTTTCAGGCTTGAATACAGGTGAGTTATGAATACAGAA
>CP070644.1:300552-303362 GCA_020354155.1 Nitrospiraceae bacterium
AAGAATTGGTGAGCTTATCGAGGTGAAGGGCATGAGGCCCTTCCTGGAGGCAATCGGAGTTGATCCTCAGCCTCAGCAGGTAAAAGAGCCGAGGAAAGACCCGTTCTTCTTCTGGGCAGAGAGTGATTTCGCTAAATAATATTAATATTATAAAGACTTAGTAAAGGAGGAACAATACATGTCATTACCAGAAAGACAAACCGATATCGGACCACCGAATTTTGAGCAGTTCTTGCCGCCCGTTATCAAGAAGAACTATGGCAAATGGACACACCATGAAGTCCTGACTCCGGGCACCATGGTTCACGTTGCAGAGAGCGGCGATAAAATATTCTCTGTACGTGTAGGATCCCCGAGGATCCTGAGCACAGAGCGTATCCGCGAAATCAGTGATCTTGCAGAAAAATATTGCGACGGATACCTTCGTTTTACCACACGAAACAACGTTGAGTTTCTTGTATCAGATGAGAGCAAAATGGCCCCTCTCGTAGAAGAGCTGAAAAAGAAAAAATACTCAATAGGTGGAATCGGACCGAGGATCAGTAATATTGTTCATACACAGGGCTGGGTTCACTGTCACAGCGCATGTACGGATGCATCTGGACTGGTCAAGGCCATCATGGACGAACTTCATGATTACTTTACAACCAAGGAATTGCCAAACAAGGTACGGCTTGCTGTTGCATGCTGCGTGAACATGTGCGGAGCTGTTCACTGCTCTGACATCGCAGTTGTTGCTGTTCACAGAAAAGTCCCGAAAATAGACCATGAGAACGTTAAAAAGGCATGTGAAATACCGACTACAATTTCATCATGTCCGACGTCTGCAATCAGGCCGAATCCCAAGGAAAAATCAATCACAATTAATGAAGAGAAATGCATGTACTGTGGGAACTGCTTCACTGTATGTCCTCCCATTGAAATTCACGATCCCGAACAGGACGGCGTTGCTATCGTGGTTGGCGGAAAAGTCGGCAGTCTGAGAACAGATCCAAAGTTCTCAAAGCTGGCAATTCCTTTCCTGTACAATGAGCCGCCGAGATGGCCGAAAGTTGTAGCTGCAGTTAAGAACATCCTCAACGTATACGCTGAGAATGCAAAAAAGCATGAGAGAGTCGGCGAATGGATCGAGAGAGTGGGCTGGGAGGAGTTCTTCAAACTGACGGGAATCGAATTTACGTTCCAGCATATTGATGACTTTACATTCATGAGGGACACACTGAGGACCTCTGCTGCATTCAAGTACTAAGAAGCTATAAGAAAATGGTAAGTAGTCCCGCCCGATATATCGAGAAACTACTTACCATCTTTCATATTTCTAAGTTTTGAAAAGGTGGCGTAGGATACGCAAACTGCTAATCTCTAAATAAGGGGTGAGGAAATGGAACAGGCAGAAATTCAAGAAAAAATTATGGAATATATGGAGCAAATGAAGGGCAAGAAAAAGCTCAAGGAAAAAGATGTCATCAAGAAGATTGTCGCTGATACGAGCGAAGAGAAAGACACCGTGAAAACAGCCCTCAGGGAAATGATCAATGTTGGCAAACTCATGTACTCCTACGGCGGCGGCGCAAGTTCTGTAGAAATACCGAGCGAAGAATACCTCAGAGAAAAAGGAATGCTGTAAAAAAGCTTTCGGGGATCAGGTATCAGGTGCCAGAAATATAAATTTGGCATTTGATGCCTGATCCCTGATTTCTGTTCTGCAGACCTGGCCTCACTCAATGTCAAACCAGTATATCCCAAGAATAGTCGTTGCCGGCCTCAGGGGCGGCAGCGGGAAAACCGTTGTTTCCCTATCGCTCATAACAGTATTAAAACAAAAAGGTTTTAGCGTTTCTCCCTTTAAGAAAGGCCCTGACTACATTGATGCAGGATGGCTGGCACGGGCATCAGGAGTGCCCTGCTACAATCTGGACCTCTTCATGATGACACCTGATCAGGTGACTGATTCTTTCTGTTCCCGCTCAGGCGCCTCTCAGATATCAGTGATTGAGGGCAATAGAGGTCTCTACGACGGTATTGATGCTGAAGGCTCATACAGCACGGCAGAACTTGCAAAGCATCTGATGTCGCCGGTTATTCTTGCTGTTGACTGCACGAAAACTACAAGCACCATTGCAGCAATGATTCTTGGTTGCCAGAAGATGGACCCGGAAGTTTCCATCGGCGGAGTGGTGCTGAACAGGCTTGCCACAGCGAGGCAGGAGAGAGTGATCAGAAAGGCCATTGAGAAAACCTGCGGTATTTCGGTGCTGGGTGCTATTCCAAGACTCAGGGAAGACCCTTTTCCTGAGCGTCACATGGGACTGGTTCCTTTTCAGGAGAGGACAGGTATCGAAGAGTCACTGTCAAAGGTACATGAAATAGGAGAGAAATACCTGGATTCTGATGCCATTGTGAAAGTAGCAAATTCGGCAGGGGAAATAGTTATAGGTGCGGAATCGGGGGTTACAAGTTACGCAACAACTGAAAATACTGAACTCAAGACTCATAACTCAAAACTCCAAATCGGCATCATTCGGGATTCGGCCTTTCAGTTTTACTATCAGGAAAATTTTGAGGAATTGGAAAAAAGAGGTGCAGAACTTGTTGAGGTGAGCCCCCTCAGGGATGAAGAACTTCCTCTTGTCGATGCTCTGTATATCGGGGGCGGCTTCCCTGAGACGCATGCAATTACCCTTGCTGAAAACAGCGCATTCAAGCAGTCACTTCATAAAGCGGTTGAAGACGGGCTGCCGGTTTATGCAGAGTGCGGCGGGCTTATGTATCTCGGCAGCACTATCCGTCTGGAGGGAAAAACCTATGCC
>CP070644.1:303462-307357 GCA_020354155.1 Nitrospiraceae bacterium
TATCAGATCATTATACCTAAATTTAGCATATTGATATATCATTTTTTATTTAAAAAATCATCACAAGACCCGTCACAATAATATTCGCCAGTGCCAGCGGTATGAACACAATCCAACCAAGGGACATGAGCTGATCATACCTGTACCGCGGCAGTGTGGCCCTTATCCAGAAATAGAAGAAGATAAATCCATAAATCTTGAGCAAAAACCAGATAAGTCCGGAAAGTTTTCCTAAAAGCGGCAACTCAGGCCCGCTCCATCCTCCCAGAAAGCAGACCGTTGCAAGACCGGACATGACAAACATACCTGCATATTCCGCCATAAAGAAGAGACCGAATCGTATGCCGCTGTACTCTGTGGCATAACCGGCAACCAGTTCTGTTTCAGCCTCGGGCATATCAAAGGGAGCCCTGTTTGTTTCAGCAATGGCTGCCATCAGGAACACAAAAAAGGCCACCGGCTGATACAAGATAAACCATGACTGCGACTGAGCCCGCACAATATCAGAGAGATTGGCGCTGCCTGACAACATCATAATACCAACCAGACTCAACCCCATGGCAATCTCATAACTTATGACCTGCGCTGAGGACCTCAGTCCGCCAAGAAAGGAATACTTGGAGTTCGATGCCCAGCCCGCCAGTATGATACTGAAGGATCCTACAGAGGAAAGGGCAAGTATATACAGGATCCCTATATTGAGATTAGCAATTGCAAACCCGTCCCACAGGGGAATAACAGCAACAGAGCCGATTGCAGCAAGAATGCCGATAAGCGGGGCAATATAAAATAACTTCTTGTCAGCACTTGAGGGTATTATGTCCTCTTTGAAAAAAAGCTTCAGTCCATCTGCTATCGGCTGGAGCAGGCCGTGCCATCCAACCCTCATAGGACCCATCCGTGCCTGCATGTGGCCGATCACCTTACGCTCAAAGTAGACCACATAGGCCACGTGAAGAAGCAATATACTTACTACGAGAAATGTCTTGATAAATATCCAGAGTATCGCCACTATCTATTCCGCTGACCGACTTTCTTTATTTCCGCTCTGATTCCTTCAATGCCCGGAGCCTTTGTTACAGGGTCAATTGTATATTCCAGTATGCTCAACACTCCATTCCCCTCAAAATGATTATTAAGTAGAACTTTATCATTTTTTATCGAAGAATCAAAGTAAATTTTTGCATTGACGCTTCCCGTTGATGTTGAAACAGTCACATCATCCCCATTATCACACCCTATCTGGCCCGCCAATTCAGGGTTTATCCGAAGCAGCGGTTCAGGACATACCCTGTTCAGGGCATCTGATTTCCTGGTGATTGTACCAGAATGAAAAAGGGGTCTGTCAACTGCGATAAACAGTCCTCCTGTAAAATCCCTTTTTTCAACATCTGCTGTTACGAATTCCCGGGCCTCTCCTCTCAGGGGCCGGCCATTATAAGGCCAGAGGCATTTTCCTTTTCTGATCTCACTGTACGAAAGATCGCGATAGAGCGGCGAGACATCTGCAATCTCACGCATTATATCATCTTCTGAAGAATAGTCAATCTCATAACCCATTTTGCATGATCCACCTGCAATAATTTTCCAGTCATCCAGCCCATGACTGGAATCCACGGTCCTGTTCAGGTACTGTATTCTTCGTTCCAGATTTGTAAAAGTGCCCCTCTTGTCAGACCATCCTGAAGCAGGAAGCACCACATCTGCCAATTCCGCTGTTTCAGTGAGAAATATATCCTGTACCACAAGAAAATCCAGTGACCCCAGTGATTCCCTTATCAGTTTCTGATTGGGCAGGTTAAACACGGGATTTTCACCCATAACATACAGGGCACGTACGACACCATCCTGTGCCCCCTTCAATATCTCCATCAGGGTCAGGCCATCTTCTTCCGGAAGTGTGCAGCCCCAGACAGTCTCAAAGCTCCTCCTGAAATCACTTATCGTTACCGGCCTTTCGCCGGGGAGCAGGGCAGGTACACAGCCAACATCTCTCAATCCCTGTTCGTTCGGCCTCTCCGATAACAGATAGAGCCTGGCTTCAAGAAGATAGATGAGCCCTGCCAGTGCAAAGAGTGCCCTGTGTCCGTCAGATCGCTGGACCAGGTCCATTCCGAGAACAACCGATATTGACTCACTCTCAACTAAAATCCCTTTTACTGTCTCAAGGGAACCGGAATAAGAAACATCTGAGATCACTTCTTTGATTGTGCGGTCAAGAGCTTCGCGCTCTCCCCTGTCACCTTTATAGCCATAGACTTCCTTCAGTAAGGCAGTCAGCATATCCGCCTCTCTGAATAAGGGTGGTTCTATCCTGAGTGTTGCAAATCGTTTCAGTCCTGCTGCATTCCCAAGGACAATGACCTGCGCTCCTCTTTGTGCAGCCTCCCTGATGGCAAGTCCCAGGACCGGGTTCACTGCTGTGGGATCACCGCCAAGAACAAGGATGGTCTCAGAATTCTTAAGACCCTGTATCATATTGGCTGAAACTCCCTGGCCGAGTATGTCCTCAAAGTATTTCTGTGCAGCTGCATACCCTGTACGGGAAATTGAATCAATGTTATTCGAGCCACAGGATGCGCGTATGAACTTCTGGAATACATAGTTATCTTCATTCGTACAGCGTGCTGAGGCAATACCTGCAATTGCATTTCCACCTTGAGCTTTTTTTATTTCTGCCAGCTTCTCTGCAACCAACCCGATAGCCTCACTCCATGTTGTTTTCTGGAGCGTGCCATTCTTCCGTACCATGGGGGTGTCCAGACGGTCAGGACTGCCGGCAAAATCATAGCCGAACCTCCCCATTGAACAGAGAAGCCCCTCATTCACTCCAACCCCTAATTTCGGCATGACCCGCTGAATGGAGTTATCCCGCACCTGAACATTCAGGCTGCAGCCGACTCCGCAAAAAGGACATATTGTTGCCACCTCTTTATCAACCTGCCAGGGCCTGAGACTGTGGAGGCTCGTCCTGCTGAGTATGGCACCAACAGGACATACGGTTAGACAGTTCCCGCAGTATTCACAGTTAAAGGATTCAGAGGAAAAGGGCTCCATTTTCGTACGGCCGCCCCGTCCTACCATGGTAATTGCAGATGCACCCTGAACATCCCGGCACATCCTCACGCAGCGCGTACAGACAACACATCGGCCCATGTGCCGGGTAAGAATCTGGTCCTTGTGGCTCTCAGGCACCTTTCGTTTCTCTTCTGTAAAGCGTCCAGCAGTGGCACCGTACTTATTTGTGAGGTCCTGCAGGTCACATTCCCCTGCCTTGTCGCAATAGGGACAGTCAAGGGGATGATTAATAAGCAAAAATTCAAGAATGCCCCTTCGTACATTCGCAATTTCCTCAGACTCTGTCCTGACGACCATTCCGTCTGATGCAAGAAGGGCACAGGAGTTCTGGAGCTTTGGCATCCTTTCAACTTCTACAACACAGAGCCTGCACCCGCCATAGGGTTTCAGTAATTCATGATTACAGAGAGTGGGTATCTTGATGCGGGCCTGTCGTGCTGCATCGAGTACAGACATCTCCCGATCCAGTGTAATTTCCTGTCCGTTAATCGTTACGGTAATCATAGCTGAAACGTACTCTGGTCACCCTGAACCCTATGCTTTCTGTCATTCCGAGAAGCGAAGCGACGAGGAATCTTTCGCTCAGGACAGACTCCAAGAGAGGTCTTACTGCTTTTTGATATCATAATATTTCTCCCTCTGCCTGCCTGCCGGTAGGCAGGGTTGAAATGACAGATGTAGGCATTTTCATATTCTTACCAAAGGCTCATCAGCCCAAGGAGCACTTTTTGTTTTTTATATGGTCCTCAAACTCATTGCTGAAATGCTTTAACATGGCTGTCACAACACCTGCTGCGCCATCTCCCAGGGGACAGAA
>CP070644.1:307457-311748 GCA_020354155.1 Nitrospiraceae bacterium
GAGGGCACAATCCCTGATTTTCTGCCTTTCCCCTTTTCTGTGTTGAGAAGCAGGGCAACAGGAAAGTATTTCAGCACCGTTCCTACAGTAAGTTCTTTTTCAAACCTAAAGGTTTCACCCGTTATCACATCCTTCCAGGCAGTGGGTGCCTGCGGAGGCAGTTGTATATGCGTATCGTGCCAGACCTCCATGCCAAAGGGATATTGATGCTCCCCCACAACGCCTGTCAGGAAGCGAGGAGCTATGGCGATCATCCACACAGGTTTGTATGCCCGGGCAAAGGACAGTATGCTGTCTTTGTGCCTGCCGGCTGTTTCAAGCGGTATATAGGACCCTTTCTGGAAAAGGGCTTTCTCTTTATTCCTTGCGGAAAGGGCCTTATACATAAGAAAAAGCTTAATCCGTCCGTCCTCTTTTGTGGACAAGAGCTCACCTATCAGCTTGAATCGATCCACTGACTCTCTGCTTTTCATTTCATTAAAAAGCCATTTTCTGAGGCCGTAATCAACGGGCCGTCGATTGTCAGGGTCCACCATATTCAGGTCCCAGAATTCTGTGCCCTGATAAAAATCAGGGACTCCCGGCGACGCTATTTTGATAAGTGTCTGTGAAAGGGAGTTGAAAATGCCGTAATAGGCAATCATCTTCTGAAAAGTCAGGAATTCCTCAAGAAAACGGTTCTGGTCTGAAGATTTCAGGATCTTCTCAATAAACGCAATATAATATTTCTCATAATCTGTATCCGGCCTTAGCCATTCCGTATGCACCTTTGCTTCCCTGACTGCCTTTATCGTATATGCCTTTAATCTGTCATGAAAGCTCTCAATCTCCCCTGGATTCGAAGGGTATGTGCCAATTAACGTCTGATAGAGAAAATACTCATCATTTTTGTCCGGTATGGTTATTCCTTTTATGGATTTCTTTTTCTTTCTGTTCAGTCTGCTCCACTTTCTGAGATTGCTTTCCCAGACCTCAGGGATTTCAGAAAGAACATTTATTCTCGCCCTTACATCCTCTCCTCTCTTGGTGTCATGGGTAGATGTGGCGTTCATGGAATGGGGCAGCCTGCGGGACCTCTTAAGAATATAATCATGAAATGCTGTTACTGATGTACCAAACCTGTCCGGGCTGCTTCCGACCTCGTTTAACGAAAGCAGTCTGTTATAGACGTAAAGGGTTGTGTCTTCCAGACTCTTTGCCATCAACGGGCCTGTCAACTGCTGGAACCGGGAGATGAAATGGTACCAGTTTGCCTTATCCTCTCCTGTATGATATTCACTGAATTCAAGAAGAAGGAACTGTTCGATAAACTTCAGTTCATTCAATAATTCCGGATTCAAGCCAAGGGCCTTTGTGAGAGTCTCCCTGATTAAATGACGGTCTGCATCACTGCAGTAATCAAGCCTCATATATGTTCTATAGACCGGGAAGAGTGCAAGAATCTCGATAATGGCCTTTTTGAGTCCGTAGATCGTCATGTCATTACCGTATCTGTCCTTGCTGGAAATTTTTTTTAACAGATGAGCGAGGTTATCAACGTCACCTGTCATGTCTTTTTCTATGATGAGTTGGTTTTTTTCGTACAGCATTGCCTCATAGGAGCTCTTCATGCCGGTATAACTGTAATAGAGTTTGTTCATAGCGCTTCCATTGGTCTCATCGCAGAAAATTCCGTTGATGTAATTCAGATAGTCATACCCTGTCGTTCCCTGGACAGGCCAAAGTGACGGAAGTTCCTCATGAATGTCAAGAATTTTTTCTGCAACAATAAAAAGATCACCCGACTTATCCCGCAACCGCCTCAGATAGCCGGTGGGGTCGTACAGCCCGTCTATGTGGTCAATTCTCAGGCCGCTGATCTTTTTTTCCTTTATCATCTTCTGCAGTAATACATGCGTCTGATCGAAAACCTGATCATTTTCCATTCTCAGGGAAATAAGACCGTTAATATTAAAAAATCTGCGGTAATTGATTTCTTCGGATGCGACTTTCCAGAAGGCTATGCGAAAAAATTGTTCGGCAAGCAGATTGTCAAGGAAGTTAAGGTGGTCTTCTGGTATATTGCCGCCGTCAACAGTAATAACTTTTTCACCGATAAAATCCCTGATATCATCATTCGCTGTATAGAGCTCCCAGAGCATGCTTTTGATAAAGCGTATCTGATTGTACCTGCCGGTCATGTCATCCTGAGATGAAGGAAGGGTATTCAGCGAATGGATGATGCTGTGGAACTTGATCAGCGAAGGATTTTCATCGCCCAGTTTTTTTGCTAATTCACTGTGCCCCTGTGTCAAAATACGCGTGTAAGATTCTATTTTCAGAGGCAGGACCAGGTCGTAATATTGAAAATAGAATCCTCTGTCACTGTACCGGAGAACAATTTCTCCTGCATCCAGCGATTCACCGTAATGTCTGCCAAGAAAAGGAGTGAGCAGACGATTTCTCAGGCCTTCGTCAAAATGGCTCCAATCAATATCGAAGAAATCATAGTATTTTGAATCCTGGCCGTTCTCAAGAAGATCCATGAGCTTCTCGTTTTCACCGTCAAAGGCCATATGGTTGGGGACAAAGTCCTGGATCCAACCGATTCCGTTTTTTTTCAATACCTTCATCAGCCCTTCGAACTCCTCATCAGAACCGAGGTCCGGATTCAGACTGTTTGTATCTACCACATCATAACCATGGGAACTCCCTTTTTTAGCCCTGAAAACAGGAGAAGCATAAAGCGTTGATATGCCGAGGTCAGCAAAATAATCTGCAATGTCCCGTGCCTGAGCAAAACCGAAATCAGCATTGAATTGCACTCTGTATGTGGCGACGGGGATTTTCATTTTTCTGTTCCTATGCTAACGCTCATTGATAAAAAGGGCAAAACTTTCGGCCCGCACTGTTACCTCATCGCCGGGTTGAATGCTTTCCGGCAGGAGAGTGCCCGGCCCGCTCCACCTCTGGTCAGAGGAATCCAGAGTCTTTTTCCAGGGCTCATCAAGAAACAATGGGGGGCCATAAACATCATCTTTGCTGAAATTAAAAAAAACCAGTATCCTGCTGGCGTCCCTCCATCTCTTCATTGCCAGAATCTTCTGCTGCTCATCAGAGATAACGCGGAGAGCAGTTTTGTCCAGGATAGCAAGGGCAGGAATGGTCTTTCTCAATTGAATGAGTTCAGCGTAAAGTTCCCGGAGGGTGCGGTGATGCTGCTCATCCTGAAGATGCCACTTCAGGCATGAACGTTCAAAGGATTCAACGGCCTGAGGGTCAGGAGGGTCACCCTGCCCGTAGAAACCTTTGAACTCCTCTTTTCTTCCCCTTCGTATCGCATCGGCAAGTCCCTGATCCGTGTGACTGATAAAATAAAGAAAAGGGGATGTTTCACCATACTCTTCGCCCATGAACAGCAGCGGTATATAGGGTGAGAGCATCACTGACCCGGCAGACAGTTTCAGTGCCTCAAATGAAACAAGACTGGACAACCGTTCACCCTTCATACGGTTGCCGGTCTGATCGTGGTTCTGCGCAAAGACAACAAACCGGTCGGCAGGAATGTCGGACGAGTCATTCCCGTGCTTTCTCTTTCTGAATGCAGAATGCTGCCCTGAATACACGTAGCCTTCCGTCAGGGACTTTCCGAGGTCTCTGATTCTTCCAAAGTCTCTATAGTACAAGTCCTTTTCTTCGGTAAGCAGTGTGTGAAGGGCGTGATGAAAATCATCATTCCACGATGCGTCAAGACCGTATCCGCCCCTTTCATGTGGTCTGATGACACGGGCATCATTCAGATCAGATTCGGCGATCAGATAGTATGCCCGTCCATTCTGTCTGGAGAATTCCCTGACCCTTTCAGACAGTTCCAAAAGAAAAGGCTGGGCACTCATATCATAAATGCCATGAATTGCGTCAAGACGGAGTCCGTCTATATGATAATGCTGAAACCAGGACAGGGCATTTTCAATAAAGAAGTTTCTGACTTCATCGCTGTAGGGACCGTCAAAATTAACCGCCTCTCCCCAGGGAGTCCTGTAGCTGTCTGAAAAATAGGGGCCAAAATCCCGGAGATAGTTGCCTTCAGGCCCAAGATGGTTATACACCACATCGAGCACAACAGATATTCCCTTTCTGTGGCACTCGTTGACAAATTTCTTCAGTCCCTCAGGCCCCCCATAGGAGTTCTGCACCGCAAAGGGGTAGACACCATCATAGCCCCAGTTCCTCTCACCCGGGAATTGTGCTACCGGCATGATCTCAATAGCATTAATTCCCAGTTGTTTCAGGCTGTCGAGTCTCGGGATGA
>CP070644.1:311848-314766 GCA_020354155.1 Nitrospiraceae bacterium
AAGATTGGCTTCCATGACCATGAAAGTATTTCTTGCATTAATCATTGTACTCGGCATTCTGATATTCACTACTGAGGCAGTCCAGCACAGGAAATATCTGAAACGCATGGATGAAGTTATTGCTCAAAACGAACCGCAGATAAAGGAACTTGTTAATCTCTCTGCACATATGAACAATAATAAAAAACATATTGAATTTATCGACAGTATAGCGGGCAGTGAAATTACACTTGAGATACTCTCCGAGCTTACTGCAATAATTCCCAAAGACACATGGCTGACAAATCTCCATTACAAGGGATTTGCCGTCAAAGAGGAGCAGAAAGAAAAAGAAGGTGGTGAGCTTATTGTACAGGGATATGCGGACTCCTCATCGCTTCTCCTGCCCCTGCTGGAGGATTCACCCTATTTTGAAAAGGTGGAATTTGTAGGGCCCATAAAAAAAGCGAAGGACAAGGAACAGTTCAAGTTAAGCGCAAAGATTGTAAGGCCTGTTCAGGAGCAGAAGGAAGAATAAATGAAATTTAATCTGCCTGTCAATATCAATGAGAGAGAAAAGAAATTCATCCTTATCGGCGGAGTTATCGTAGTATTTATTGTTCTTTATCAACTATATTCCTGGTATGCTGTTACCCGCAGTGATGTACAGGACTATACTGATGTCAGGCTTGAGCGAGTAGAAAAGGAACTTGCCCGTTTGGCTGAAAAACCAGTGCTGGAAAAAAGAGCTCAGATCATTGCTGGTGAGCTGAAGAATCGGGAAAGAGGCCTCCTGCAGGCTGAAAAAGCCCCTGTAGCAGCAGCAATGCTCCAGAAGCTGCTCAAAGATATGGCATCTTCCTTGAAAATTGAAGTAAATCTTGAACGTGCCCTGAATCCTGTTGAAACCGAAATGTATTCTGGTATACCCGTTGAGATTGGCTTTACGGCGACCACAACAGAGTTGAAGGATCTTCTTTTCAGACTGAGGAAAGAGAATATGCTGTTGACAGTGGCTGAAATGAAGGTGAGGGTGACCAATACCCGCGATCCCAAGGAGATTCATACAACACTTATTGTAATGGGATTTATTAAGAAGCCCGAAGAGCAGCAGGTGGAAAAGGAAGAAAAGAAGAATGCTGCGTAACCGCTTTTTTATAAACCTGGTACTCCTCGTTATCATTCTTTTGCTTGGGGGAAAGCTGTACTCAACAGTCAGCCGCACGGCTGATATACCGATACGACCAGCGGAGAAAAAGGATGAAGAAGTGAAAGTGGACATCAAGCCTGTAGACAGGACTATCAATGACTCGAACGTCCATTTGATAGCCAAGCTTGACTTGTTCAGGCCTTCCCGGACCCCCTTTGTTGGTGAGAAAAAGGACGAGACTGTCAAGGAGACAGCTCCTGGAAATCCCCCGAAACTCAATGGAACAGTACTCCTGAACAACAGGCAAACAGCGATCCTGCAGGATCCTAATACGAAAAAAACTGCCATGTATCATGTCAATGACACTGTTGCAGGATTTACGGTCAGTGAGATAATGGAAGAAAAAGTAGTCCTTCTAAGGGGAGCTGAAAAGGTGGAAATCAAACTGAGAGAGGACAAGGGCGTAGCTGCTCCAAAAAGGGTCGCTCCAAGGAGGGTAGACAGAGGTTCGGGCGCACAACCGCAGACGAAGGTCCAAAAAACTGATGATCAGAGTAAACCGACGCCCAGAGAGAGACGCAGACGGCCTGTCAGACGAAGAAGTGCCCCCCCGAGGTAGCTAGACTCCAGAACAATAACGAATCAGAACTGATTTTCAGTAAATTGATTAAAAGGATATAAATTCCCAGCGCTAACCCTCGTGTTGCAATTCTGAAAAAGGTGTCATTCCGAGCCTGCCTGCGGCAGGCAGGAAACCGAAGGCGACGAGGAATCTTATTCGTTATTATTGAAAGATTCAAGATTTCTCCCTTCAGTCGAAATGACATAAATCAAGTAATTACGTCACAGACTCTAATAAGGGAATGACATTACGTGTATTAGTCGTTGATTGTGTTTGTAATGATTGCATGTAAGCAGATTACTACGCTGAAGTTTCAATCCCCAGAGATTTAATCTTTCTGTGGAGGTTGCTCCGCTCGATTTCCAGATCTTCCGCAGTCTTGGAAATATTCCAGTTGTTCTCCTCCAGTTTTTTGACTATGAAATCCTTTTCAAATTGCTCCCGTGCTTCTCGAAGGGTCTTATAGGAGTAATAATCCGTCTTTGAGCCCTTGAAAGACAGGCTTTCTTTTATATCAATTGTATCAGTTGGGTTCATAATTACGAAGCGCTCTATACTGTTCTTTAATTCCCTTACATTACCGGGCCAGTCGTACTCAATTAATGAACGGAGTGTGGCCTTGCTTATTTTTTTTGGTTTCTGTCCATACTGTTGTCCAAAGCTTTTCAGAAAGTGTGCTACCAGCAGAGGAATGTCGGCCTTTCTTTCCCGCAGCGGGGGGACAGTGATGGGGATGACGCTGAGCCTGAAATAAAGGTCTTCCCTGAAATTGCCCTTTTCGATTTCCTCAAGCAGGTCTTTGTTCGTGGCTGCAATTATTCTTACATCAACTTTTATTTTTTTACTCCCTCCCACTCTCTGAAACTCCTGAGTCTCAATAACCCGCAAGAGCTTGGCCTGGGTTGGAAGGGACATGTCGCCGATCTCATCAAGAAAAAGCGTACCGTTATTTGCAAGTTCAAACTTTCCTTTTTTAGCTTCAAAAGCACCGGTAAATGATCCCTTTTCGTGACCGAAAAGCTCACTTTCAATGAGTTCAGTCGGAATGGCTGCACAATTTACTTCAATAAAACTGTTATCTTTCCTGTCACTTGCTCTGTGGAGTGCCCGGGCAACCAGTTCTTTCCCTGACCCGCTTTCGCCATAGATTATCACCCTTCCGAGGGA
>CP070644.1:314866-319736 GCA_020354155.1 Nitrospiraceae bacterium
AGGAATGGAAGGGAAAGAAACGTGGGGCAGATCGTCAGCACTGTTGCAAGGAATTATCTTTGCCTTGAACTTGAAAACCTTGGCATTGTTGAGTATGACAAGATACTGGGTCAGTCCATCAATAATATGGCGTCTTTTCTTCAAGAGCAGAGAGACAGCATAGCAGCCACCAGTTTTTATGACATTGTGTGTACTATACTCGAAGAAGATGAAAAAACAGAAAAGCGTTCACTCCAGATGACCGCCCCGGGGATGAGTTCTTTCTAATCTTTTAATTTGCGCCGTACCAAATCGTATTTTCTCACCTCTGGATGCATTGGTAAAGCAACGGTCTCCTCATTGCGGCCCCTTTCAATAGGCAATCCTTTTGTATTAAACAGTTCTTTTACTTCAAAGGACTGACCCTCAAGCCCCGTTGAAAGATATTCTATGTTGTCGCCAACATGAATGTTGTTTCGCAGAGCGATGAGTGCATTGCCATTATTGACAGATTGAACAACGCCTACAAGTTCATGGCTCATTCTGTAGGCCTTATCATCTGTATGATTGTAGTCCCCGTCGGGCTGAGGACCAAAAAGCATACCTGTTGTATATCCTCTGCTTGAGAACATGGAAAGTTCATTGAGCCATTGTTCTTTCACCATGAACTGTTCTTCCTGAAGGATGTCAACTGCTTCCCGGTAGGTCTTTACAACACCGGCTACGTAATTAATGCCTTTCATGCGGCCCTCTATTTTAAAACTGTCCACTCCTGCTTCAGAGAGTTTGTCAAGGTGCTCGATCAGGCACAGGTCGCGGGAGCTCATGACATAGGTTCCCCGGTCATTTTCATAGACACTCATGTATTTCCCGGGACGCTGTTCTTCCATGAGAATATAATTCCAGCGGCAGGAGTTTGTGCATTCCCCCCGGTTGCCGGACCTGTTCGTAAGGTAACTGCTTATATAGCATCTTCCTGCATAGGATATGCAGATTGCCCCGTGGACAAAACATTCGAGTTCGATGTCAACACTGTCCCGTATTTTTCTGATTTCATCAAGGGAGAGTTCGCGTGCAAGCACCAGGCGCTTTGCTCCCATTTTTTCCCAGAATCGGGCTGAACGGTAATTGGTTATATTTGCCTGAGTGCTGATATGGACCGGTATATCAGGCGCAAGCTCAGAAGCCAGATCAAAGATGCCGGGATCAGAAATGATCAATGCGTCAGGTGCAATGGTCTTTAGAGCGGAAAGGTGGTCCCTGATAAAGGCAATGTCCCTGTTGTGGGGGAAAATATTAACCGTTACATAAAACCGCCTCTTCTTTCCCCTGACATAATCAGCGGCGTCCTGCATCTCTTTCACGGTGAAATTGTCTGCCTTTGCCCTGAGACTGAACTGGGAAAGTCCAAGATAGACGGCGTCTGCACCATAGTGCAATGCGATCTGCAGCTTTTCAAAATTGCCTGCCGGCGCCAGTAATTCCGGTATTTTCATAGATTCTATTGTAACTATTTGGAAGGAATAATTTCTGGGAACAAAGAAAAGGACTTGTAATATATACGTTGTTCAGAAAAGCAGAGTGTACTTCTCAAAATTACTGATTGACGCTATCTTTCGGCACATCGGACGCACAAAGTGGATTCAGGCATAATCATGATTCTTCCTGCCGGGATTGGTTCTTCACAGTGCAGGCATATCCCGAAATCAGGGTCATGGATCTTTCTAAGGGCCCGCTCCAGTTTTGAGAGTTTTAAACGGGCCGAACCCAGTGATGCCTCATGAATGCTTTTTGCATTGATGGCCTCCATGCGGGTCAGTCTTCCGATGGCATTATCAGGAGATACCGGTTTTGAAGATTCTTCCAGTGACTGGATATTTACTTTTAAGGAATCGATTTCCTGAAGGATTTTCTCTTTGAGTTTTTGCCGATCTTCATCGGTCATTCATCAGACTCCTGCGTCCATTTCTGCAGGGCTTCTATTATCTTTTTTGCCTGGTCTGTGCTTGATATATTGAATTTTGATTTTTGATTGAAATTGTTGTCCCTCTTCTGATATCTGCGAATGGAGTATTTAACGTCTCCATAGGTTTCATTCTTGCGGTCCCACTGCTGGTATTTGAAGAGTATTGTACACCATGCACCCTTTGAGAGAATGACCTTGTCAAGCTCTTTCACAAGCAGGACATTATCTTCTTCATAATTCATTGTGATTTCATCGACAGTTGAAGCCATAGTGTTCTCCTTTATTGAGTTGTTTAATTATTATTAGTACCTCGAAATTATATGTGAATTGCCGAGGAAAATCCAGTAAGGGCTGATTAACCGCAGTCAGTTCACGAAATAACTATTTGCCAATACTGGCAGGTTGAGACCATTTTACTGAAACTGTTTTATAATAAGATATTACTACATACAAACCATTATAAGTAATTTCACAGGTGGCCCTATGTCAATGTACTTAAAAATTCTCTCAGTCCTGTATTCCATTGTTGCAGTACTGATACTATCGGGTGCGAGCTATGGGGCAGCAGGTAATATAGCTGAAGTTGAACAAGCTGTGATAGATGAGTTGAATGAGAAAGCTGAGATTGACGTGATAATCGTTTTGAGAGAAGATAAAACACCTGTTCCTCCAAAGGCTTCGGAAAAAAGAAAGAAAATCAGATTAATACAGGAGAGGATTCTGTCAGGATTATATCTATCTGACTTTAAGATGAAGAGAAAGTATAAGACAATTCATGGTATGGCAGGTAAAGTTTCCAGAAAGGGTTTATCGAAGTTAAGAAACCACCCTGATGTCTTAAGGATACACAAAGACCGCAAGGCCTTTATCAATCTGGCTCAAAGCATTCCCCTCATCAATGCTGATACAGTTCAGGATCTGGGATTTTCCGGCACTGGAGTGACAGTTGCAATAATCGATACAGGCGTGGATTATACCCATCCCAGTCTTGGCGGTTGTTTAGGTACAGGGTGCAAAGTGCTGGGGGGCGATGATTTTGTTGCTCATAATCCCAATGATCATGATCCAATGGATGACAACGGACACGGGACCCATGTGGCAGGGATCGTTTCATCTACTCATCCAACGTACACTGGGGTAGCTCCTGGAGCGAACCTTGTTGCACTGAAGGTCCTTGATAATTTTGGATCGGGTAACTTTTCAGATATAACGGCGGCAATAGACTGGTGCATCGATAACAAAGATGCTTACAACATTTCAGTTATAAATATGAGTCTTGGCGATGGAGATGAATATAACAATCCCTCAGCCCCACCTTGTGGCACATTTCTAACGGCACTGGCCATATCTGAAGCCAGAGCTGCTGGAATTATCACTATAGTTGCATCAGGTAATAATGCTCATTCAGATGGCATTTCCTATCCTGCCTGTGCCTCTGCTGCAGTTTCAGTAGGGGGAGTGTATGATGCAAATGTAAATAGTGTTTCATGGTGCGCAAACTCATCTTGCTCAGTTATATTGTGTACCGATAATCCAACTTACGCTGATAAAGTCGTCTGTCATACCAACAGTGACGAGATTCTGGATGTAATGGCTCCTGATTACGCTATTCATTCCTCTGCCCTGGGAGGAGGTTTCACCACCAAGGGAGGGACTTCGATGGCTGCGCCCCATGTGTCGGGAGCAGCCGCATTATTACTGGATTATGATCCTTTGCTGACACCGGATGAAATAGTCACTATTTTAAAAAATACCGGAGTGAATGTAACCGATCCCAAGAACAACCTTACGTTCCCGAGAGTAGATATCATGGCTGCCTTGGCCAATGACATGGATTACGATGGAATTCCCGATGATGGTGACAGCAGCAGCATTGCCGGGGATAATCCCTGTACCGGCGGAGGAACAGCTTCATGCGATGATAACTGCATTGACATCCCTAACACGGACCAGGCTGATACAGACAGTGACGGCATTGGTGACCTGTGTGATATCTGTCCATCGTCTCCTCCTGCACGAGTTGACGGGATGACCCCTTCCTATTCCACGATTCAGGAGGCATACAATGCTGCAGGAAGCGGGGGAACAGTCCAGAGTCAGGACACACTATTTTTTGAAAACCTTGTCCTGAACGATAGCAAATCAGTTAATTTTACTGGAGGATATGACTGCAGTTATATATCAACTCCAGGTTCTTCGATAATCAATGGAAGTATTTCGATTAACAGCGGGACCATGGTCATTCAGGACGGATCCTTTGAACTGCAATAGAGGGACTGTTAATTCTTGCTGAATAAATCTCTCAGGTCAAAGGAAACCGAGTAGGATAGTGCGATGGAGCCAAAGCTGTGACTGTCTCGCTGTCCCTGAAATTCTTTTGTACGTAGAACCTGAGTCCAGGTGAGAATAAGCCGCTGAAAGCTTACGGCAACTCCGGCTGCCAGGTCAGCGACATAGGGTTCCCGTTTCATACGATGGCTGCTGGTGAATGTGTTGCCTTCAATGAAGATGTCTCTGAAGACAATCTTCCCGTTTACCGCTCCAAAACCGAAGACGCTGAAATCCCTGTCAATCCTCAGGCGCGTACTGCCGGCGGGACGAATGATCGATACACCGAAGTGACGGGGAATATTCCAGCCTGCCCTCATTTCAAGCCCGCCATTGAGATAGGTAGAAACATTGCCCACAGCAGCACCTGCATGAATGATGGCATCATATCCTATTTTATGCGTATCAATGGGGTGGAAGAGCAGTTTGCGTTCAAAGGCTGCAACCAGTCCCGGTTCATTCCTGAGCTGATTGTCCCAGCCATTGGGCCGCTGAAGGTCTCTTAATTTATGGACAACTTTCTGCGCCTCCTCTGCATAGGACTGGGGACCGACTATACCAAGCTGCAGCTCTACAGTATCCATATAGCTTATTGAT
>CP070644.1:319836-322873 GCA_020354155.1 Nitrospiraceae bacterium
ATAATTTTGACAGTGAACATTCCATTCATAAATATGATTGTCTACTTCATGGAAGTCCTGTAGGTTGATGCCCCGGGCGTAGCATTCACATAGTAAATATTCCCCCGTTCAGGAAGGGCCATGCCAAGACGCTTCATGGCCACCTTTTCTATCTTCTCTGATGAATAAAAGTTGGATCTCCGGGCAACGACAATCTTCTGCTCACGCAGGAGGGCAACTCTTTTTGTGTCAAGCTCACCAAGTTCATATTCAAGATCTACGATTGCGGCTCTGAGCCAGATAATTGAAAAAAGACAGAAAGCCATGTATACACCAATGAACAATTTAAGGAATACCCCTTTTTTTCTTCCCCGAGAGCGCCCGTTCACTGCACCCTCTCCAGGACACGCAGCTTTGCGCTCCTTGATGACCGGTTGGACCTTTTCTCATCCTCTCCGGGAATGATGGGTTTCTTTGTAATGATCCTGAACAAACCTTCGGCAGCCAGCTTTTTATAGGTATTCTTGACGATTCTGTCTTCAAGGGAGTGGTACGACAGCACACACATCCTGCCGCCCTGAGCAAGCAGCTCAGTTCCCTCTTCAATAACGGTTGAGAGCTCATCCAGTTCCTTATTGACCTCTATTCTCAACGCCTGAAAAGTCCTTGTGGCAGGGTGAATTCTTCCTCTTCTCCCTATGACCTTTTCAACAATAGATGCAAGGTCCCTGCAGGTCCTTATCGGTTGCTTCCGCCGGACTGTAGTGATGGCTTTGGCTATTCGCCTGCTGAACCGTTCCTCGCCATATCTCCATATAATGTCTGCAAGCTCCTTTTCCCTGTACCTGCTGATAATATCTCCCGCCGTAAGTTTCTGGTTCATGTCCATTCTCATATCAAGTGGAGCATCGCTGAGAAAACTGAAACCCCTGTCTTCTGATTTCAACTGAAGCGTTGAAACTCCCGTATCAAGAAGAATACCGTCAACAACTTCATGGCCAAGACCATGAACAGCGTTCTGAATATGAGAGAAACTTTCCTGAACAAGATGTACATTGGGAAATTCCTTGAGTCGCTCACGGGCAATAGCCAGAGCGCTTTCATCCCTGTCAATACCGATGAGGGTACAGTTCCCGGCCTGCTTGAGGATGCCCTCAGCATGGCCTCCAAGCCCTACCGTTGCATCCACATATATTCCTGAATTCTTTATCTTCATTGCCTCAATAATCTCAGCCCGCATCACCGGGATATGTACTGGCTCCATTTATAACCCGAGAGCTGCTAACTCCTCCTTGATTGTCTTCTTGTCAATCCTGGCAGGATCTGCCATGCCTTCCAGTTCACTCCTGTCCCAGACTTCTATCCTGTTGCCCAGCCCCAGCAGGACAATCTCGCTGTTCAATGCTGCGTCGACTCTCAGTGCCGGAGCAACAAGGACCCTGCCCTGTTTATCCACTTCACTCTCAATTGCTGAACCGATAACCCTGCGCATGTAAAATTTGACTGCGTCTGAAGTCTGAGGCAGTTCATTCGCCCTGTCGATTAACTTCTGCCATTCGTCGGCTGCATAGGCACAAAGACACTTGTCAAAGACATCATTTGTTATAATAAGCTTTGATGAATTGCTTAAAGAAAGGATCTCACGAAAAGGTGCAGGGACAATGACCCTACCCTTGGAATCTAGAGACTTATAATGTTTTCCGGAAAAACCTAACACCTTTCCTCCACTTTTCCCCACTTTTCACCACCAGTACTGAAAAGTATATGTATGTTGCAGTTGCTTGTCAAGAAAAAAATAAGCTTTTTTCTCCGCTACTATATTTTGTATGAATATTTCCCTGACACCACCACGCATTGTTGTTATAAAAAATTTAACAGTATTTAAAAATGACCCCTGTTGTACAGTCATCAATGGAAAACCTGAATTTCTTGCAACACAACTCCATCATCATGTATCCTGAAAGTGATGATGGATCCAACAGAACAATTCCTTAATTTCCTCACTGTTGAAAAGGGACTTTCTTCCAACACGCTGGAAGCCTACCGGCGGGACATAGGAAAATTTTCTGTATTTCTAAAAAAAAATAATAAAAAATTAATCAATTTCAAAAGGGCTGACATTCTTGCCTTTATTGATCAAATGCGCAATGACGGCAATCAGCCTGCAACTATTGCACGAAACATAGCTGCACTGCGCGGCCTCTGCAGGTTCATGCTCATGGAGGGGATTATTAAAGAAGACCCCATTGAGAACCTCCTCACTCCCAAAGGCTGGAAACGGGTTCCCCGAATCATTGGGACAGATGAGGTCTCTTCGCTCATCAATAAACCAAGGGGCAAAAAACTCTCACTGAGGGACAGGGCTATCCTTGAGATCATCTATTCATCAGGTTTAAGGGCAAGCGAGGTGGTTACGCTTAAGGCAAGCGACGTGAATTTTGAGGCAGGTTTTATCACGGTAACAGGGAAGGGATCAAAACAGAGAGTCGTACCCATTCACGAACACGCATTGAACACCATTAACAGATACATTGAAGAGCTGCGCCCTCAGCTCCTGAAAAACAGGGAGAGTCCATACCTCTTTCTGGCAAAAGGAGGTAAACCCATGACGCGTCAGCGCCTGTGGCAGTTAATTAAAGCCTATGCAGCAGGGTTTTCGATAAAAATTTCACCTCATACCCTCAGGCACTGTTTTGCCAGCCACCTGCTGGATGGAGGAGCTGATCTCAGGGCACTGCAGAAAATGCTCGGCCATACCGATATTACTACGACCCAGATTTACACAAAGGTGACCCCCGAGAGGTTAAAGAAGGTCCACAAGAATTATCATCCGCGGGGATGATTCAAAACCAGAGCTCAAGGGGTGACATCCCGGTGAGACATGTTCCTGCTGCTTCCCCGGTTATTTCAAAAAATTATGATTTGTATTCAAAGTAGGTTATTATGTATCCTTATACATTCTTTCTGATACCAGAAACCAGGAGGCCATCATATGTTAAAGAAAGTTAACAAGAAAGAGCTTTATTCCTGCTGCAAGCCTTCAGAGTTACCCTTCAAG
>CP070644.1:322973-325898 GCA_020354155.1 Nitrospiraceae bacterium
AACCTGTGGGGCTACTTCGAGAAAGAGGAAATAGGCCGGGTGCCGGTCCTTTGGAATAATGTTTCTATAGGCACTGTACACCCCGTGATTGATCGTTGGATTCTTTACAGGACGCCTGTTTACAAAAATATACTGATGGCTCTTTGAGCCACGGGTAACGTCCGGTTTGGAGCAGAATCCGGTAATGCTGATGATTTTGCCTGCCGATTGTAATTCAAGGAATTCCTTTGTGTATTCTTCGCCATAAAGCTGATGAAAACGCTCCTTCAGGCTGGATGCAGAGGAGACATTCAATGTCTCGCTGTTATTGTGTCTCAACGAGAATCCTACCTCTGGATAGGCAAGGGCTTTCTGGGTAACTGTCTCGATAATGTGAGAAAATTCAGTGGGATTTGTCTTCAGAAATTTTCTCCTCCCCGGGGTGTTATAAAAAATGTCTCTCACCTCCACAATCGTTCCCGCTAATGGGGGAGCATCGGAGGCATCCCTTTTATTGTTGGTTCCTATTTCAACTCTGGTTCCGGCATTCGCATCAGCAGGTGCGGTTATAAGAGTAATTTTCGACACCGAAGCAATTGCGGGAAGGGCTTCTCCGCGGAAACCAAGGGTGGAAATATCAAAGAGGTCATCTTCAGAGGCTATCTTGCTCGTTGCATGCCTTTCAAAACAAAGAAGGGCATCATCTCTGATCATACCGTTGCCGTTATCGGAAACTTTAATGAGTTTTTTCCCGCCATGCAGTATTTCAATATCTACCTGTGTTGAACGGGCATCAACAGCATTGTCAATCAGTTCTCTCACCACTGAAGCAGGACGTTCAATGACTTCGCCGGCAGCTATCTTGTTGATAAGAATGTCTGGAAGGACGGCAATTGCTGACATAATCATACATTATAATAAAAAAGAGCCAAGATCTCTCACTTGTGTCCGAGATGACAATCTACCCCTATGTCATTTCGAGGACTTTAGACCGAGAAATTTATATGTATAGCAATCTCAATCCGTTTCGGCAATGCAAATGTATTTCAGCTTTTTATCAGTTTTTCGACGAAGATAAAGAAACGACCAAGGCGTTTATAGGTAAGATAAAGATACAGTTCAATAAAATAATCAAAATTCCTGTGCTCCCACCTCCAGAGCGATAACGTATGCAGCGGTCCAAAAATCAGGCTGCTCCAGAAATTTTTCAAAAACCTCTCATAACGAAAGGCCATGAAGGAGTTAATATAAATGGCATGCAAAAGTCGGGGGTTCTTAATCCAGGGATTTCTGACTTCATCATTGGTAAAGTTCTTCCAGCCTTCAAGGTGTGTGGGTGCCTTAAAGCCGTACTTCAGGGCCTCCTGATAGAGCAGGGTCCCCGGCAGTGGCACATAAGGCTGAATCGGGACTTCAGCTCCGGGATGACGCCTTCGTATCTCGTCCGCAAAATCGAGGGTCCTGTTCATCTGCTCTTCAGTCTCGCCGGGCAAGCCGATAATGAGTGAGTACAGTGTCGGGATATCACCCTTTGAGACTGTCTCGATCCCTTCGTCGATCATCCGTCTGTTCTGGCCCTTTCTTATAAATTTCAGGACATCATCATCGGGAGATTCAACCCCGAAAAAGAGATAGACGCAGCCGCTTTCCTTAAACTGCCTGAGTAATTCATCATTAAAGGTATTGATCCTCACATTCGCAATCCATTTGAATTCCATTTCCTTCAGAAGGGGAAGGATGTTCTGCATCATATCTTTCTTGCCGGCAAGGAAGGTGTCGTCGTAGAAGGTCATCTTGTTTACGCCCAGTTCCTTCAGCTTCTGCAGTTCTGACCTTACCTTTTCAACGTTTTTCACCCTGCAGACGTTTTTATGAAAATAAACGTTATAACAGAAGCCGCATTTATGAGGGCATCCCCTGGAAGATTCATATCCAATATTTTCCAGTGTATCTCCTGACCGTCTGATGTATTCAAGAAGAATATCTTCCCCTTTGCCATCATAGGGAAAGGGAAGGTCATTGATATCAAGAAAATCCCTGTCCTCGTTCAGTATGTTTTTGCCGCTGTCTTTCCACCCAAGGCCCTGTATGTCGCTGTGGTCTGTTTTCCCTTCCTGCAGTCCCCTTACCAGTTCCAGCAGTGTCTGCTCGCCCTCTCCCTTGACTACAAAGTCTGCAAACTCTGACTCGAGCGTCTGTTCAGCCATCATGGAGGGGTGGGTTCCCCCCCATACAAGGGGTATGGCCGGGTCAATTGATCGTGCGAGCTTGGCAAGCCTTAGCGTATTCTTGATCTGAAAGCAGGTCATTGTAGAAAGACCGACAAGGAGGGGCTTTCTCATTAGCAGATCCTGAAAGCGCTGCTTCTTGTGGATCCTCTCATCAAAATACTCAACTTCAATCCCATGCTGTTCGAGATATGAGCCAAGTGAAAGGATGGCAAGCGGCGTCCATGCATGATAGGGAAAGGGGCTGGCATTTGCATAGGCAAGGACAACGAGATTTTTGTTAACCGGTCTGCTGCTGTCAAGGCCAGGTACAGACTTCTCACGGGAAAAGGTATAACTCAACACTCCATACACTGCTGCAGTCATTATTTCGACGCCAAGGACATAATTAAGACCAAGTGCCTGAAGGGCAAAGATAAACCCCTTTTCCCTGCGCATGAAGTTCCACCACCTGATATTAAAAAAGAAAAAGGCAAGTATCAGGAGCCAGAATACAGGTCTTGCAATCCCAATTGCAGGCATAAGGAAAAGCGCAAGCAAACTGGTGAATGCACTCATTGCAGCCAGTCCGTTACTGGGTGAAGTCGGCCCGGCATTATCAAGCTGTTTTTCTCTGAAAAATAACTGCACCCACATGACGGTACGCCTGAAGTATATTTTAAGGGCCTGATTGAAGTCAGCAAACTGGTGCTTCACCATAATGCCGGGATTCAAAATT
>CP070644.1:325998-328650 GCA_020354155.1 Nitrospiraceae bacterium
GGTGGAGGCTTCGGTGGCGGCAGTTTTGGAGGAGGCGGTGGAGGCGGCTTCGGCGGCGGAGGCGCCAGTGGAGGATGGTAGAAGAGCAGCAATCAGCTGTCAGCTATCTTAATAGTTTTATAATACGAATAAAGATTAACATATAACTTATAACTGTTTTTTACGGGAGGATTTCATATGTCAAAAGGTCTGAAAATAGCACTCATTGTCGTCGGCGTCATACTCCTGATTGCCTTCATGTCCTTCAGCTGGTTTCGCAGCGGCTATGACAGGATTATTACCATGGACGAGGGGGTTAAAGCCCAGTGGGCACAGGTTGAAAATCAGCTGAAAAGAAGATACGATCTGATACCGAACCTTGTGGAGACAGTCAAGGGATATGCCAAACATGAAAAGGAGCTCTTCGAAAACATTGCGGAGGCACGGACAAAGTACTTTCAGGCAGGCACGGTAAAGGATAAAGTACAGGCCGCCAACCAGCTCGAAGGTTTCCTTTCAAGACTGCTTGTCCTGCGCGAGACATACCCCCAGCTGAAAGCGAACCAGTCATTCCTCAAGCTTCAGGACAGCCTGGAGGGAACGGAAAACAGAATTGCCGTTGAAAGAAAGCGCTATAACGATGCAGTGCGTCAGATGAATACCTTTATCAGGACCTTCTTCGGCAGGTTCTTTGCGACCTTTGCAGGCGTATCAAGTGCCGAATATTATGAGCTTCCGGAAGGAGAAGGAGAAACGCCGAAGGTGAAGTTCTGATCTGAGGGGATTGGGTTGGCACAAGACCAGCCCCTGCATCAGGTCTTTTGCACTATGGAACTATTGCTCTGTGGCACTGCCTTGTGACGGGCACTGACGTCCCTTTATGAGAGAAGGGAATCCGTCCTGTTTGCACTTCTCATAGGCTTCTTCAGACGAGTATCCCTTCTCAGTCCATTTAACTGCTGATTCGGCATCAAATCCCCGGGCCTTCCATTTTTGTGATATGTATGACGAATGGAAAGCCCCTGCCCAAATCTTTGCCTCGGCAGGTTCAAATCCTTCTTTTCTGTAATTGTCGGCCACAAATGGATTTTCGAACCCTGCCTTTCTCCACGTCATGGCCTCATCAAGGGTAAATCCGCTGCTGATCCACTGCCCCGGAATATTTGCACGTTCGTACCCGGCATTTTCCCACTTTTTCTTATCTATTAACGCTGCGGAAGGACTCATTCCGGCTTTTTTATACATGCCGGCCCAGTCACTTTCCTCCTCAGTAAAGCCCGCTTTCAGCCAGACCTGTTTTTCATCTTTTGTAAAACCATAGGCCTTCCACCACTCATCTTCCTGACCATAAGCGGACACTGCCACAATAAATAAAGAAAATAATGCAATGACCGTTCCGTTCATTATGAAAGGGTATTCTCTCCTCATTCATCCTCCTCTCTAAAGCAGACCAGGTGTTCATTATTAAATTCACCGACTGTCAGGCCTGGCACTATCAAGCTCGCGGATAAAATCATCTGCATGGTTATATCCGATCAGACGGTAGATTTCATTGCCGCCGGCATCAAGGACAACATAGGTTGGTGTTCCCCTGATGGAGAAACGTAAAAACTGTTCAGCATCCCTGCCTGACTCGTACTTCAGGGGGACAAAATAATTCCCGATATATTTCTTAACATTCTCCTGTAGAAACGTGCCCGTTTCCATCCTTGCACATGCCCCTCACCGAGGGCTCGTGAAATCGGCCAGGACCAGCTTGCCTTCATCTTCAGCCCTTTTCAGAGCACTGCTGAGGCTCTTCTCCCAGATAATTCCTTCTTCCATATAATATCTCTCCCTGCTGTTTACAAAGATTTCAAATAAGTTCCACTTAATACAAAGATTACACGATATACCGGACATGTCAAGAAGAATATTACCGGTAACATCTTATTTCAGCCCTCACAGCATAGATCTCCGTCCACCGTCCAAACATCTGATATAATGATAGTAACTGAATGTCATGATTGATCAATGGCATATCAGGATAATAGTTCTCTGTCCAGAAAAAAAAGACATTAACTCAAAGAATTTATTATACAGGGCACACTATGTCAACAGAAACAGAAGAAATAAGAAAAATGACAGGGCTCCAGAAAATCCTTGCAGCACTGGTGCTCCTTATTGCGGCTTATGCCTTCGTGGGGTTCCTCGTGGCTCCCCATATTTTGAAATGGATTCTTGAGAAAAAGCTTTCTGAAGGCCTGCACCGTGAGGTTACCATTGGCAAGATATATGTGAATCCTTTCAGTCTTTCAATGGATGCAGAAGATTTCGTCATGAAGAAGCAGAATGGTGATGAGAAAGTTCTGACCTTTAATAAGCTTCATGCCAACCTGCAGGCCATGTCTTTGTTTAAGTGGGGACTGGTTCTCAGGGATGTACAGCTTGATGAACCATATATCTATATTAAACGGAATGAAGATGAATCCTACAACTTTTCTGATCTCCTCGAGCATGCTCTATCAAAATCAGAATCAGAGTCTGATTCAAAGGCATTCAGGTTTGCTGTCAGTGACATACACATCACGAAGGGCAGCATTGAGTTCCATGACGGCCCGAAACAAACAAAGCATGAAGTCAGAGACCTGATGATTTCTCTGCCTTTCCTGTCTGATCTGCCCGATGATATCA
>CP070644.1:328750-334067 GCA_020354155.1 Nitrospiraceae bacterium
ATCCTTGTGCTCTATACCTGCTTTGCTCTGCCGTCTCCGGCTGTTACCCCTCAGCAGATAGAAAAATTTCTGGCCCTGACCGCTCATGAACGCACGATTGCAAGACAGGGGGCTTTTAATATTGATCTGCAGGCGAGGCAGGAGTACGGGCACTGGATATGGATCAGCAACAATATACAGAAAGATGATGTTCTTGCCTTTACCTTTGAACCACTCTTTCATGCACCTTTGTGGAACTCTTCGTTCACAAGCAGTATCGCCTATGTAAAGGCTGATGAATACAGGGAGTGGATCAAGGCGCTGAACGGGGCAGGTACAACGCATGTGCTGGTCAGGACAAACTCCCGGGAAGACAAATGGATCAGGGCCAGTTACTCGCTTCAGTGGCTTGGGGCACAGGAAACGTTCAAGGTCGAATATGCTGATGAAAATTATACAATTGCACGTTATCAAAGGGGCTGAGATATGAGGGCAGGGGATAAAAAAGATATCCATTTTATATTTTATATGGTCATAATAGTAATCATGGCTTTTGTGTATTTCATGATGCCGGAGCGCCCCGTCTTTTTAGAGAATCAACTGAAATGGTGGCAGGACTTGATTGGGGCTATTAAGAAGTAGGCATATGGCACATATCAAAATATGTCTTTACACCCGTTGTCATTCCCCCGGCCTGCCTGCGGTAGGCAGGCTTGATCGGGGAATCCAGGTTTTTCAATAGTCTCTCGATACCCGCTTGCGACATGCGGGTATGACATAAAGAAGATCTTTAATTTTGAGATAGAATGCTTTAAAACATGCTGACAAATAAAAAAATAGCAGTGATTATTCCTGCACTGAATGAAGAGGAAACACTTCCCCGTGTTCTGAAAGATATCTCCAGTGACCTTGTGGATGAAGTTGTGGTTGTGGACAACGGCAGCAGTGACAGGACCGTCGCTGTAGCAGAAGAGCTGGGTGCATCCGTACTGCAGGAGACAAAAAGAGGTTATGGTTATCCCTGCCTGAAGGGGATGCATTATCTGCGGGGTAAGAATCCGGACATAGTTGTTTTCCTCGATGGTAACTATAGTGACCATCCTGATGAAATCATCAGGCTTGTGGAGCCAATGGTGAGGGATGATTACGATCTTGTGCTTGGGTCGCGTACTCTTGGCAGGGTCGAAGAAGGTGCCTTGCGCTTCCCCGTCCGCTTCGGCAATCTTCTTGCGACGGTCCTGATCAGGTTGTTCTATGGATTTAAATACACGGATCTTGGACCGTTCAGGGCGATAAAGTATGATAAGCTGATGGGTCTTGATATGCATGATAACCTGGGATGGACTATCGAGATGCAGGTCAAGGCTGTAAAGAGCAGGTTTAAAATACTGGAAGTCCCTGTCAGTTACCGGGCCGGGACGGGTAAATCCAAATTTACGGGAGACATGAAAGGCATTCTCCGCATAGGTTACAGAATTATGCGTGCGATTTTTGGGAATTTATTTTATTACCCGCGGTAAGCATGCAAATTACCTCAATGAAGGAAGACACTGCTCAATAAATTATTTAAATCGATGAATTTAATATCGAAAAAATAAGATGCTGTTTAACAAAAGTAATTCTCACACCATTATAAATATTACTACCAAGGTGCCGAAAAATAATTTATTTAACGTCATCTTCATTGTTTTAAATATAGTATTGTGGTTAGTTCTGTTCAGAGAAACAGTATGAGTAAATCGAACAAGAAAAGAAAAGCAGATACAGTAGAAATAAGCAGGGCGGAATTGGAGTCACTGCAGGAGAGTGAGCAACGATATCGTAACATCCTGGTAAATTCCTCTTTTGGAATAAGTGCGTACGATGAGACTGGCCAGTGTATATTAGCAAACAGGGCATTGGCTGAAATTATCGGAGCGCCTGATGTTAATCATATCCTTGGTCAAAACATGCATACCATAAGGTCCTGGAAGCCGTCAGGTATGCTCGCTCTGGCAGAGGATTCATTAAGGCATGGTAGCAGGGAGAGAAAAACAGTACATTTTACGACTACATTTGGCAAGGATATATGGCTGGACTGTACCTTCGTTCCCTATCGTGAGAGAGGAAAGCAGTATCTCTTGCTCATAGCAGAGAATGTGACGACTAGCGTGCTTTTTGAGAAAAGCCTTATGGAGAGTGAGGCTCGTTATCGTGCTCTGGTTGAGAGTACAAGTGACTGGGTATGGGAGGTGGATGAAAATGCCATCTATACCTATGCCAGTCCTAAAGTAGAGGATATTCTCGGTTATACTCCGGAAGAGGTCCTTGGAAAAACACCCTTTGACTTCATGTCTCCCGATGAGGCAAAAAGTATAGCCGCTATTTTTGCGCCAATCAGTACAGCGCAAAAGCCTTTCCACAATCTTGAAAATACTAACCTCCATAAAGACGGATCTCATGTAGTCCTTGAAACCAGTGGTGTACCAATCTTTGACGGGGATGGGATATTTCGTGGTTACCGCGGGATAGACAGGGATATAACAGAGCGTTATAAGATTCATGGAGCATTGCAACAATCCAAAGATGAGTTGGGAATCAGAGTGAAGAAAAGAACGAAAGAACTTCAGGCGATGAATGAGAAATTACTGATTGAAATTGAATCTCGAAAGCTGATAGAAGAACAGATACGGAAGAGTGAAGAAAAATTTCGGTCTGCTGCGCTCTGCACTGCTGATCTGATCTGGCAGGGAGATGTACGAGAGAACAATCTCATATGGTATGGAGATATTGATGGTTCTCTTGGGTATGAATACATGGAGTTTCCAAGAACGATATCCGGACATATGGAGAATATACATCCTGAGGACAGAGAAGATTTGATAAAAGATATAGAAAAAGCAGTTGCTGCAGGAGAAGACTTTTATGCTGAGTATCGCATACGCTGTAAGGACGGAACCTATCTTACCTGGAATGAGAGGGGGAAACCCATCGGCTTTGAAAATGGGAAGGCAGTTGAATGGGTTGGCTCCGTAACTGATATTACCCAGCAAAAAAGAGACAGGGATAATCTTGTAACAAGTGCAGAAGAATATAAAGGGGTATCTCTTGAGTTGCTGGAAAAAAACACTGCACTGAAAGTTCTGCTGGAGCAGCGTGTGAAGGACCAGTCTGTAACGGAGCAAAATATACTACAGAATATCAGAACACTTGTATTCCCTTATCTAACGAAATTGAAGAGCAGTACCTTATCTGTTGAGGAACGTGCAAAGGTCGATCTTATTGAATCAAACCTTGAAGAGATAATTTCTCCTTTTGCACGTAAGCTGACATCCAGGCAGATGAACTTCAGTGCCAGGGAGCTTGAAATAGCTGATTTGATCCGGTCCGGCAAGCAGGGAAAAGAGATTGCCAGAATATTGAATCTGTCTCCTGAGACTATCAATACTCACAGAAAGGCAATTAGAAGGAAGCTTGGCCTCACAGGAAAAGGCAGCAATTTAAGATCTGCCCTGATTTCCATTTCTGAAAGGCAATTTCCTCTTTGAATGAGCTAACTATTATTCAATAAAGCATATTCCGAACAATTTCTCTGTAGTTTATTGCTTGCATCCTACCCCCCCCATTTAATGGGTATATATTGTACCCGTTAAATACCCTTTTATACCCTATTGTATAATTCAGGTATTTATGAAAAACTATTTATATATAAATAGTTATGTAATTCTCTGAATAGGCAGTACTTCATAGTTGTTTATTCATAGTTTTTTTGTATTGCTTCCATAGTTTCATATTCCAGAAAAAAGGGTCCGGGAGGGGACCTTTTTCGGGTGATGCTAGATCAAAAACTAAAACTTTTCTGTCTTATTGCAGAACATGAGAGCTTTTCAAAGGCTGGTGAGATGATCGGCATGTCCCAGCCGGGGGTTAGTCGCCAGGTGAGGGCGCTGGAAGATACCTATGGTGCAAAGCTCTTCAAACGGTCTGGCGGCAGAGCGATACTGACAGAAGCCGGAGAGCGTCTCCACAAATATGCAGGGAAAATCAATGCCCATTTCAGTACTGTAAAAAATGAAATAAATTTATTTATCGACCCTTCCATCGAGTTTATAACGATTGGTTCCTGCCAGATTATGGGCAATTACGTACTGCCTGACTATATTGCACAGTTCAACAGAAACCACAAAGATATAAAGATAAAGCTGATCATTGACGGATCAAGAAATATTCTTGATGCTGTCTCTGAAAAAAGAATTGATTTTGGCGTAATAGAGGGTAAGGGCAGGGGCAGTAATCTTGCGGCAAAGAAATTCTGTTCAGACAGGATAGTTGTCATATTACCGCCTCATCACAAGTGGTCAAAAAGGAAGAAGCTCTCTGCTCTCGATGTACTGAAGGAGCCCACTATACTGAGAGAACGAGGCTGCATGGAACGGGAGATCTTAGAAACCTGCCTCTTGAAGCATGGCATTCAACTTGAGGAGAGTAAGGCAGTTTTTGTTACGGCGACTACGGAATCAGTAAAAAATGCTGTTGAGAGCGGAATTGGCCTGTCATTCGCATCCCAGTGGGCTGTTCAGAAGGAGTGCAGCAGCGGCAGGATGAAACAGGCACTGCTAAAGGAAAATGAAGGGTACCAGGAGTATTCACTGGTACATCGAAAGAACGGGGGCTACTCACCATCCACTGCAACGTTTCTGAAGTATCTTGATGACAATCCTGTGAATGTGCTGTGCTAACGACGTGAAAATTTGCATTACAAACTGCGCAGGGCGGCAATGATAAAATATGTCGAAGATAAATAAGAACTCCCTGCCGGGTAGAACAGCTGATCTATGTCCCTTTTGTCACAAGCCTTTTGAGCATTGTTATTCCCGGAGACTGAACAGTCAGAGCATAGAAAAAGTACTGCAATACTGCTGCGACAGCTTTTTCGACTGCGAGATTTATTAATCAAATGCCGCAAAGAAGACCCCGATCCTGAACAATTGGAATATGCCGGAAGAAGGGCATTCTTCATAATAAAAGTATTTGCGCAAACACGCACATATCATTCCATTATAGTAATATGCGAATTATCAATTGGACAGACTGCCCTGTATCCTTATATCATGTTAGTAATTAATCAGGAACAGTTCTAATAATTTTAAATAGAAAAGAGGGTGACCATGATGAAAGGAATGAAAAAGTTTACAAAGGTGACGGCATTGAGTTTAGTTGTTTTTATGTTTGTTCTGGTTTTGGGTATTCAGTCGGCTGATGCAACGGCTATGCTTAAGTTATACGATGGTACTTACACCATTCTTGTTGAAGATGGCTGTACTGCTTCGGATATAGGAGTAAATCCCAATTGTAATTG
>CP070644.1:334167-337309 GCA_020354155.1 Nitrospiraceae bacterium
CCGGCCTGCAACATCCTTCCTTGTCTCAATTGCCTTCGATGATACTGCCATGGTAAGGAGAACCGTGTCTATCCCCTGGCCTTCTATTTTCGATAGAATAATTTTCTCATCAAATAATTCTTCATAGGTAAGCACCTTATGGCTCGGGACTGCATCGATCCCATATGTCCTGAACTGTCTTACAAATTCATTTTCAAAGAGGATCCTGATTGTCGGGCTTTGAGATATGCCAATAACAAAAACTTTTTGTGGTCTTTTCTGATAACTGCTATCTTTCCATGATGACTTTAAAGACGTTCGGGCACAGGAAGTAATGACAAAAAAGCATAATATTAATATTCCACACAGCACTACAGGTCTACGTTTCATTAGATATCCCTCCACGTTTCATACATACAAGCTCCTGATACTATATTGTCTTGCATGATTTTTTTCAATTGCACTGCTGTTCCATGTGCTGCGAGAAAGGCAGTGGAGGGCGCACTTAATAATTCACAGTTCGATAAGACATTAAATTGTATAGAGCCAGTCATTATCCTTTATATACCGCTGATCAAATATCAGTTATGCCTGTTCAAGGCTGCGCTTAATGTATCGAGATGACTTTTTAAGTTCGCCCTCCACTCCCTTATCATCCAGCAGAATAATTATTGCACAAAGAGGTAAACTGATAGAATGAACAAGCCTCTTTTCCAGATAGCACTTTTTGTGCTCCTGGCCCTTTCCGCCTGCGTCAGTATTCCCCGTGAACATCGTATGGTAAGTCAGCGAGGTGATATCAAAAAGTTTCAGGATGCACGTGATTGTGACACTATTCAGCTTGAAAACATGCTGGAACCAGATCGTGAGTACAAAACGGGTCTGGACTCCAGCGGCTTCAAGGTTCTGAACTGGAACGTGCTCAAGGGATGGAAAAGGGGATGGAAAGAGGACTTTGCACATCTGTCTGCAGGCAAAGATATCCTGACGATTCAGGAGGCCCGCCTGACCGATGATTTGAATGGTCTGTTACAAAAAGGGCGCTACAACTGGGACATCAGCACTGCTTTCACTTACAACGGTGCCGATGTAGGTGTTTTAACTGCATCAAGGCTTGAACCGCTTTTTGCCTGTACATTCCGGATAAAAGAGCCGCTGATCAGTATACCGAAAACAGCTCTGATTACCCTCTATCCACTGTCTGGCACCGATAAGTATCTTATGGTCGTTAATATCCATTCCATTAACTTTGCCCTTGGAACAGAGAGCTTTTACATCCAGTTAGAAAAAGTGGAGGAAATACTGCTCCGCCATGAGGGCCCCATGATCTTTTCCGGTGACTTTAACAGCTGGAGTAAAGAACGCATGGCAATCCTGAAAGACCTTTCCATCCGTCTGGGTCTGGAAGCCGTTACATTTAAGAGACAGAACCGGACCACAGTGTTCGGTCACGATATAGATCATGTCTATTATCGCGGCTTGTCAGTACATGAAGCAGCCGTCATAAAAGTCACATCTTCTGATCACAATCCCATGCTCGTTTCATTCACCCTGGAGGAGCCCCGATGAGAAGAAGGGACAGGGGCTTCATAACCGTTCAGATTTGTGCCGTCGTCATGCTTATTGCTTTGACTTCATCGCTCACTCACGGGAATGAGATCGGCGTGCACCAGGAGATTACCTCCCTGCTTCAGTACATTGAAAGTTCAGAGTGCATATTCATCCGGAACGGCAGAGAAGGTACCGCTGCTGCTGCGCGGATCCACATTCAGAAAAAATATGACTATTTCAAAGACCGTGTAAAAAGTGCGGAAGATTTTATCAGGTTTGCAGCGACAAAAAGTACCATGTCCGGCAGGCCATACAAGGTACGATGCAGCGGTGAGGAAACAAATACTGCTGACTGGTTAACTGCGGAACTGCAAAAGCGAAGAAACAGACTTCAAGGAGAAAGGAGACGGGGGGCAATTGACTATGAATAATTGCGAAACATTTATAATATAATCGTTAACAGTGTATTATTAATTCAATCCTTCGTCTTATGATAGGGGAGTAAAATAATGCTTCGATGTTCCACCTGCAAAACATTATGGATAGTTGGAACGCTGCTTCTTATTACTTCCTTCACGGGCTGCAATCCACATGTTGTTAATAAAGATGTTACTCCGGTTGTAGATGGTAATGATGAGTATACCCTGTCGGTGGAGGGTATCAAACCGGAAAGCCGATGGTGGGAAGCGCTGAATGACAGATTCCTTGACGCGCTTATTGTAGAGGCCCTTTCAAAAAACCTGACGCTGACACAGGCCCGTGCCAGAATCGAACAGGCAATCGCTACAGATAAACAGGCCCGGTCTTTTTTGTATCCTGAAGTGAGCGGCAGGGCCTCGGGAGATTCGGAATGGAGATACAAGGAAAAACCCGACGACGGATTTACCCTGGGACTAGGGCTTGCATGGGAGGTTGATCTCTGGGGACGCATTTCCTCGGCTGCAGAGTCAACTTCATATGAGGTCCGGGCGTCCCGGGAAGATCTGGAGGGTGCGGCACTGCTGTTAACTGCACAGGTGGCCGAGACGTATTATCAGAGCATTGAACAAAAGCTCCAGCTGGCACTGCTAGAGCAGCAGATCACCGTGGGAAAAACCCTTCTTGAGTTGACAGAGTTGCGGTTCGGGTATGGTGAGGCTTCAGTGGTAGATGTGTTCCAGCAGCGCCAGCAGCTCGCATCAACCCGTACCCAGGTGCCGCTCGTGCGATCACGGCTGCGGACACTTCAAAACAGGCTCTCTGTTCTTCTGGGCAGGGCGCCGGAGGGCACGACCCTGAGCATGGCTGAAGATTTTCCTGAACTCCCGCCATTGCCCCAGACGGGCATACCCGTTGACCTGCTGCAGAACAGGCCCGACCTGCGGCGCATATATGATCAATTGATTGCCATTGATTACCGTGTTGCAGAAGCAATGGCGGACCGCATGCCAAAGATACAAATAAACGGTGCAGGAGGATTTCAGGACCGTCTGGCCGCCGAGGGCATGTTCTTTTCCCTTCTTCTGGAAGCAGTGGCACCCCTTATTGACTGGGAGAGACGCCAAGCAGAAGTTGAGAAACAGGAGGCACGGTTCAGAGAAGAACTGGCCCGCTATTCTCAGGCCTATCTCAC
>CP070644.1:337409-340214 GCA_020354155.1 Nitrospiraceae bacterium
ACTGGCCACAGGAGGCTACGGGACTGCTACCGGTCCCATGAGAGTTGCCGTAGAACAAGGCAAAAAGATCCAGGTCATATCTGATGAAACAAGACCAGTCCTTCAGGGTGCCCGTCTTACTGCCTGGGAGCTGATGCAGGACAATATCCCGGTAACCCTGATCTCTGACAACACTGCCGGGGCACTTTTACAGAAAGGTGAGATCAACCTTGCCATCGTGGGAACAGACCGTACTGTAGCAAACGGTGATGTCGCAAATAAGATAGGCACCTATTCCCTTGCCGTACTCTGCAGGGAAAACAATGTGCCTTTCTACGTAGCAGCCCCCTTAAGCAGTATAGATTTTACGATTTCTTCAGGAGATCAGATACCAATTGAGGAAAGAGGGGCAGAAGAGGTCACCCATATATTCGGCACGCAGATAGCGCCGGAAGGGGTCAGGGTCAGAAATATCGCCTTTGATGTTACCCCTGCCAGATACGTAACTGGTATAATTACTGAAAAAGGGGTCTTCAGGCCTGAAGACCTGCATAAACTGAACGAAAAGGATGCAGACCTGGACGCCATTATGATGAAGGCAGACAAATGACTATTGACGAAATCTGGGAGTACTACAGGGAAGACCTGAATGCTGCGGAGACGATGATCGGAAAAACTCTGGAGGTTGTGGAGCCTGCCATAGCCCAGGTTGGGAACCACCTTCTGTCAAGCGGAGGGAAGCGGGTCCGTCCCTTTCTCGCCATAGTGAGTGCACGACTGTTTGGTGCCCGCGGTGATGAGGTCAGTACCCTTGCCTGCAGTGTAGAGTTCATTCACAGTGCCTCTCTCATTCATGACGATGTTGTTGACGGCGCCAGTATCAGGAGGGGCGGTCCTTCGGCACATTCAGTGTACGGCAATCAGGTGGTAATACTCGTCGGTGATTTCCTGTATGCCAATGCGTTAAGACTTGCCAACCTGCTGAAGCGTCAGACAATTATGGATGCCCTTTGCACTGCTACAGCAAAAATGAGCGAAGGTGAGCTGGTGCAACTCAGTAAAACAGGCAGCATCAATATAACAGAAGATGACTATATGAAGATAATACGCGGCAAGACGGCAATCCTTATCTCGGCAGCCTGTCAGGGCGGCGCAGTCCTGGGAAATGCTTCCGGGGAACAGGAAGCTGCCCTTGCTGCCTTCGGGCTGAAATTCGGCTATGCCTTTCAGATGGCAGATGACATCCTGGATTATGTGGCAGTGGAGTCGCGTCTTGGCAAGAGGCTTGGAAAAGATCTGGAAGAAGGGAAAATAACCCTTCCCTTAATTAACCTGCTCAAGGAAGTCGGCGACGACGAAAGGGATGAAATAAAGAAAATAATCCAGTCGGACACGCTGGCTGAGACTGACCTTGCCTATATGAATCATTTGTTTAAAAAGCATAAATCAATTGAGAAATCCTATGAAAAAGCACAATCATTACTGAATGAAGCAAAGGCGGAGCTGGACATTTTTGATGATTCGATAGAGAAAGAATCTCTTATTGCTCTTGCAGATTATGCAGTAAACAGAAAGAAATAAAGGGAGGCCATGGTTGTTCCAAGAATTCAATCATTGATTGTGATCTGATACAATGCATCCTCTGGTAAAGCTTGCAAAAGACACCGTTGAAGAGTTTACAAAAACAGGGAAGACTCCTGAGCCTCCTGTTGACCCTGTTCCTGAGATGAAAGAAAAAGCCGGAGTCTTTGTCTCATTAAAAATAAAGGGGGATCTGAGAGGGTGTATCGGGACCTTTTCTCCTGCACAGGAAAATATAGCTCAGGAGATCATACAGAATGCCATCAGCGCCGCCTCACAGGACCCACGCTTTTCTCCCGTTGAGGTCTCCGAGCTGGAGGAGATTGAGTATTCTGTTGACATACTGAGCACCCCTGAAAAACTTGCCAGCAAAAAAGAGCTTGATCCAAAAAAATATGGTGTTATTGTGAAGAGCAGTGACCGGAAAGGTCTGCTCCTTCCCGATCTTGAAGGGGTCGATACAGTGGATGATCAGATAAGCATCGCTTCCATGAAGGCAGGTATTTATATGGGTGATGAGATTGAGCTCTACCGATTTGAAGTAAAGAGGTACCGGTAATATGCAGGATAAAACACCCCTTGAGAGAGACCTTGAACAACGGGAACTGGTACGGACACCGTGGAAGGTCAGAATCTTTATTCTCCTTCTCCTGACAGCCTTGTGTATCCTTGGTTTCTATTCCTATGACCTTCAAAAAAAGCTTGTAAATAAAAACGAGGAAATCTCTGAGCTCAGAGAGCTCTTTCAGGAAGAACGGAATGAGTTGCTTGATGAGATTAAAAGCCTCGAAGGAAGAATTGCTCCTCATAAGCCCTCAATAAAATAGTATTATTTCCATTGATGCTGCAGTCCCCTGTACCGATTTTTTCTTTCCCTGATCACCAGCCTGTTTTAATGGGTTTACCTTATATCGGCATTAATATTTTTAAATAGACGCACCTACAATAGTGTGCTATTGGAACTATAAGAGGAGAAGAAAATAAAGAGGAGGTGCACCATGAAATTTAAAAGAGAAGCTGTCATCGTTGCTGTATGCTTATTGGTGCTGAGCGTCGCATCTGCAGAAGCAGGCTGGATGGGCTGGAAAGGAGAATCAGAAGCCTACAGAGTGCCCTGCCAGCGGATGTATAATGCCAATAGTATGGTTTCTATTGACGGTACCGTTGAAATGATTGAGCATGCTACCCCGATCTGGGGGCCTGTCAAGGGCCAGTCATATGCAATTCATTTACTCGTCAGGACAG
>CP070644.1:340314-343609 GCA_020354155.1 Nitrospiraceae bacterium
CATGGAGTCTTTCTTGAGGTACTGAAGGGTATCTTGAAAAATAATCATACTCACTGTTATATGCCTCTGGATGGTAAACTGAATATCCTTGACAGCACCGATTTCAACTCCTGAAAACCATACAGGCGAACCTTCCCGTAACCCCTTTACATCATCAAAAGAAGCATGAATTTCTATCCGGGGTGCAAACATTTTTTCAATATTGCCGGCAAACATGACGGCCAGGAAAATAACTACTATGGCAATGGTTATTACCAGACCAACTTTGAGCCTGGCCCATCGCGCCTGCTTCACATAGTCATACATATGCCTCCTCCGTTACCTGCATTGTTCCATTACAAAAAGCTCATTGATAAATTTCCTGAATTCTACATCATCTGTTTGTCTCATCTGTTGAATATCACCGTCAAAGGCGATCTTTCCATTCCGTATATATATATACCGCTCAGCTACTTTAGTAGCATCTGTCACTTTGTGCGTAACAATAATAAATCCTGTCCTGTCAGGGGGCTCCCCCTGAGAAAGCTCATTGATAAGACTGCATATGTTATCCGCCGTTAAAGGGTCAAGGCCAGTTGTAGCTTCATCGTAAAGCATCATTTTAGGCTGGCACTCTGCAAGGGACCGCGCAATGGCAACCCTTCTCTGCATTCCCCCGCTCAGTTCATTCGTCATAAGATACATTGCGCCTTCAATGTTCAGCCTTCGAAGCAATTCCCTTACCCTCTGTTCTATCTCTTCCTCAGTAAATTTGGTATATTCCCTTAAGCAGAAGGCAACATTCTCATACACATTCATTGAATCAAAGAGGGCGCCCTCCTGAAAAACTATACTGAACTTCATACGATATTCTCTGAGCCTGGCCTCGGACAGCACGGTAATGTCCTGCCCGTCAATAAATATCTTTCCGGAGTCGGGAAAGATAAGTCCCAGCATGAGCCTCAGGATGGTTGTCTTACCGCCGCCGCTCCCGCCGAGTATGGCTATTTTTTCATGGAAGTCCGCCTGAAAGCTCACATTATCAAGCACCACTTTGCTGTTAAATGCAAGCGTGACATCGCGAAACACTATCATACCGTTGACCCCCAGACAATAAGCAGTACCCGTGTCAGCAAAAAATCTGAAACAATTATCATTATAGTGGAATAAACGACTGCAGAGGTCGTTGCCTGTCTGAGCCCGCGGGCACCACCACGGGTAGACAGACCCATGTAACAGCTGATGCAGGCTATGAGATAACCAAAAATAAACGGTTTTGTGACACCTGCAAAGATATTCTCAAAGTCCATAATATCCTTTATCTGGCTCCAGTAGAATGCCCCGCTCTGGTGACTTACAAAAACAGAAATATAGTATCCGCCAAACAATGAAGCAGCGTCCCCAATAATGGTAAGGGCGGGAAGCATAATGACAGCGCTGATTACCCGTGGAGTAACAAGTTTTTTAACGGGGTTAACCCCATGGACCCTCATAATATCCACCTGATGGCCAAGTATCATCGAACCTATTTCAGAGGCCATACCTGAACCAACTCTTCCGGCAAAACTCAGAGCTATCGCAACAGGACCAATCTCCCTGATTATGGAAAGTCCCACTATTTTCCCCGTATACATTTTGAGGCCCATTTCAGAGAGTTCTGCCGATATCTGCAGGGACAGTGCCATGCCGATAAAAAGAGAAACGAGAAAAACGATGAAAAGAGACCCCATCCCCATATAATCCATCTGCTCTATAATCTCCCTGAAATAACGGGGGCGGCGCACAATCCCGAGGGTCGCCTTTACAGATAAAATATAGAAGTCCTGGAGTCTTGAAATGGTATCCCGTACGTTCATTGTCTCCAGTATGGAATTTGCCTGTTCTTGATTTGCATTATAGTAACCTATTTACCTGATGCTGTAAATATTACTCTATTCGGTATTATTATAGTATTTGTTTAATCTCGGGCACTTAGCAAAAGAATGCGAGCTTTATCACTCCTTTTGTTCAATTGCCTATGGTTGACAACAGATACGGCAATATGTTGAAGTTTAAATATCTAAATTGTAAACTATCGACCATCGTAAGTCTTAAAACTTCAAACGCAATAAGGAGGAACCTCGTATGTTATCTTTACGCAATGCCATCAATTTTAGGAGTAGTAAATTCAGATCACTGATTATCATATTTATTTTCCTGTTGCTTTTTTCTTCTGGAATGAAATCAGTCCATGCAGATTGTACATCGTCACTCGTTGAGACTCAATGGGTTGCAGATAACATAAAGGATTTAAAACTTCTTTATGTCGGTTTTGTAGGAGAGAACAACAGAATGCAGTATGAAGGTAACCATATAACAGGCTCTGCATATCTGGGAATGAAAGATGTTATGAGCGCGATGACAGCCACTCCTAACCAGGAAAATTTTGAAAAAATTATGGGACAGGCCGGGATCAGTAATGATTCCCATGTAATCTTGTACAGTACCCCTGCAGCGAATCCTTTTGTACCTGCCGTGTACTGGCTCATGAAATACTTTGGCCATCATAAAGTAAGCATCATGAACGGTTCGCTGGACAGATGGTCCAAAGAAGGCCGGAAGACTGACGGAGTTCCCACAAAAATTAAACCGGCAACATACAAGGCTGCTAAAAGCACAGGGAACATGCACGCAGATGCAACATACGTATTCAATAATCTAAAGAATAGTGGTACGGTTGTTGTCGATACCCGCGCTGCAGATGAGTACACAGGAAAAAAGGAAATCAACTACATTAAAGGCAAAGGACATATCCCGGGCGCTAAAAACCTGAACTTTTATCCCACAAACCGTAATAATGACGGCTCATACAAGACAGCAGCAGAACTAAAAGCCGCCTACGAGGCAGCGGGAGTCACACAAGATAAAGAAATCATCACCTATTGCGAAAGCGGGCCGCGTGCAGCAGACTCATATTTTGCACTCAAGGAGATATTAGGTTATCCAAATGTGAAGGTCTATGTCGGCTCCTGGATGGAATGGGGCAATGATGCAAAATATCCTGTAGAAAAATAATCTCATTAATTGAGGAGGTGAAGAAATGGCAAAGAAGATCGCAATTCTCGTAAGAGACAGACAGTCAGAGGCCCTGAGAATGGCCGTTGGCATGATTCTGGCTGATGATGAAGTTTCTGCTTTTATCCTGGACAGGGAAGTGGAAAAGACTGATGATAATGATTTGAATATTGAAACCATGGGTGATATGGACGTCAAGACATTTACCAACTTCAAAGGCAATGCAAATATGGAATATATTTCTACTGAGGATATTGCAAAC
>CP070644.1:343709-348539 GCA_020354155.1 Nitrospiraceae bacterium
CGATCTCTTTAATGAAGTAGGCAAGATAACCCGTAAGCTCCACGATTCCCTTGAAGAGTTCAAATCATCCATTGACAGCGGGCTCGACAAAATCACGAAAGATAATGTCCCGAATGCGGTAGACAAGCTGCAGTTTGTTATGGCAAAAACTGAGGATGCTGCAAACAAGACAATGGAGATCGTTGAGCGTTATTTTGAAGAAGCTGACGATTTCTCAAAGCATCTTAAAAATATATCTGGTGACGAGGAAAGTATCGAATACCTGAAATTATTCAAGACAGCCATGGACAATGATATGACACAGATTATAACAGCCCAGCAGTTTCAGGACATTACCGGCCAGACAATTAAAAAAGTCATATCTCTGGTGAGCAGCCTCGAAGTTGAACTGGTCAGCCTCATAGCGAATTTTGGTATGCCTCTCAAGGTTACTATGGAAGAGATCGGAACCCGTTCAGCTCCGGAAATAGAAAATGCAGCTGAGATTGACGGCAAGACAAATGAGAAAATAAGCCAGTCAGATGTTGAGTCAATGCTGAATGATTTTGGTTTTTAATTGATTACTTTTAGAAACTCATAAGCCCTATCTTTCAATAAGGAGGTAACTCGTATGCAGGCCATAGCGGCAGGAGAACAGGTACTCCAGTTAGTAACATTTACCCTTGGCAGTGAGGAATATGCAGTTGACATATTAAGTGTACAGGAGATAAACAGGATCACAGAAATAGGCCAGGTACCCAATGCTCCTGTTTTTATTGAAGGTGTGATCAACCTGCGGGGCAAGGTCATTCCAGTCATCAATCTTCGAAAAAAATTAGGCCTCGAGGACAGGGAGATCGATGAATCTTCACGGATTATTATTATGGATATTCAGGGTGTAACAAACGGCCTTCTCGTCGACTCTGTATCAGAAGTACTCAGAATCCCGGTGGACATTGTAGAGTCTGCGCCTCCATTGTCAGAAAGCATGGCAAGTAAATTTATTCAAGGTATTGCAAAGCTGGAAAACAGGCTATTAATTCTCATTGATAGTGACAAATTAATTGGTGAAACAGTTCAGATTTAAGCTGCCAGAGCATTGAATCCTTATACAGCACGAAGAGGTATGCTGACACATGGTTAATGTATTAGTTGTTGATGACTCGGCATTCATGAGGAATGCCCTTACAACGATGATCATGTCCGATCCTGAGATCCGGGTTATTGGCGTAGCCAGAGACGGAAAAGAAGCGGTCGCCAAAGTCGCCGAGCTGAAACCAGACATTGTTACTATGGACGTGGAAATGCCGCGAATGGACGGTATTGAGGCACTGAGGCAGATTATGACGGACAACCCGGTGCCTGTCTTGATGGTAAGCTCTCTTACAACAGATGGTGCAAAGGCAACACTGGACGCTATAGATCTTGGAGCTGTCGACTTTATTCCCAAAAACCTCTCTGAACTGTCAACAAATATCGTCAACATAAAAAATATGCTCATAGAGAAAATCAAGGGGATCGGCAAAAAAGGACTTGTGCTCAGGAAGAGGACCAGAACCCTTCCGGCAAAAAAACCTGAAATGCCCAAGGCTACAGATTACTCAATAGGCCGAAAAATGAATATTGTAGTTATCGGCACCTCTACAGGGGGACCTAAGGCCCTTCAAAACATCATCACAAATATGCCGGGTGCATTTCCCGTGCCTATTCTTGTTGCCCAGCACATGCCCCCAGCCTTTACAGGACCATTTGCGGAACGACTGAACCATCTGAGCGAAATTACTGTAAAAGAAGCTGAGGAAGGAGAAATCATAAAAAAAGGGACGGTATATATAGCACCCGGACGTGGTCACATGAGGATTGTACGTAAAAAAGTTACGGAAACGGTTATATGTATATCAGAAGAAAAGGGAGATTATATTTACAAGCCCTCCGTTGATGCATTAATGCTTTCCGTTGCAGACTGCTATCCTGCTCAGATGCTCGGCGTTATTCTCACCGGTCTTGGGAATGACGGAGAAAAGGGCATGAAGGCAATCAAAGACAGCGGTGGTCGTACAATTGCAGAAAGTGAAGAAAGCTGTGTTGTCTATGGAATGCCCAAGGCCGTTGTCAATTCTGGCCTTGCTGACAAAATCGTGCCCGTTGATGAAGTAGCCGGCGAGATAATGAACTCCGTATGATATTGGATCGGATTGCAACACATTTCCCTGATTAAAGTTTTAAATTAATTTACCGTTAAGATACTTAACGGCTGTATCAGGCTTATATGGACAATCGTTTATTATGATAAATACGCTGACATAGATTGAACATTCAAAAGGGGGGTATGGTATGTCTAAATTAAATTGCTGGGAAGTAAAAAAATGCGGCAGGGAGCCCGGTGGTGAAAAAAGTCATGATTTGGGTGTTTGCCCCGCATCAACAGATCAAACCTGTAACGGGTTAAACGAGGGCAATAACGCAGGTCGTATCTGCTGGGCAATTGCCGGGACATTTTGTGGTGGAAAAGTTCAGGGTGATTTTGCCCAGAAGTCAGTGTCCTGCATGTCATGTGAGTTCTTCAAGCAGGTAAAGGGTGAAGAGCCGAGTGATAGCTTTACACTGCTGAAACCCGGTCAGGCATACCAGGCGGCAGCTAAATAAAGCTGTTTAAATCCAGTCTGTCCATAACGAAGTGCACAACTACCTGGATTGTCCGCTTAATCCGGACAATGACAAAAGCTGAATTTGTCAGCAGCCACTAAATAGGAAAAGGGTAATTGCAGAGAAACCTGCAATTACCCTTTTACGTTTTACTGAGCGAGTTTACCAATTACCGTTTCAGGTTAACCAGTTCCATCATCAGCTCATCAGAGGTAGAGATCATTCGCGAATTCGCCTGAAATCCTCTCTGTGACATAATAAGCCGGACAAACTCTTCTGCAAGGTCAACGTTGCTTTGTTCCAATGTGTTGGAAAGAACTGTCCCCGTACCTGATGTTCCCGGTGTACTAATTACAGGCTGTCCTGATCGGGTAGACTCTGCATAGAGGTTTTTACCCATTTTCTGGAGATTGGAAGGGGCCGCGAATTTAGCAAGCGCTACCTGCGCAATTGCCCGTGTCTGACCATTTGTAAAGATTCCGGTCATGGTCCCGTCCTGGGAAATGGTTATGCTCTTCAGTGAACCTGAACTAAATCCATCCTGATTCTGGTAGATTGTAGATGACGGACTTCCGAACTGCGTCGTGCCATCCAATCCTGTTCCGCTGTCTGTTACTATCGAAGTACCAAAATCAAAATCTATAACCTGCCCCTGTGCTGCGCCACCGGTAAAATCAAACCCGCCGGATGCAAGGGGATAGTTTTCAGCGCTTTCAGTGTTCAGGGCGCCGTTATTTGTAAATGTTACTGTTCCGTTTGCCTGAATCTCAGTTAAACCGCTCAGTGAATCAGATGCTCCGACAACTGCAAACCACTCCCATGAGTTTCCTGCAGCTGCTTCTGAAGCCTTTCTGAAATAGACATCAACAATATGTCCGTTCCCAAGTGAGTCATAAACTGTTATTGAACTGGAAAAGTTGGATGTTGCGTTTGCGCTACCCACAGCAAAGGCGGGAGGAATTGTTGAACGAGAATCGAGGTTGGCTGATATGGTCACACTGGATGTACTATTCGGAGCGCTGTTCAATGCCGAAATATTAATATCTCCCAAACCGCTTGTAGTAGCGCCGGTAGCCGAGTAGAGGTATCCCTGCAGGCGCTGGTTACTTGGATTTACGACATTACCGTTTGAGTCCATGGAAAACTGCCCGGCCCTTGAATAGTAACTACCTGCACTATCAGTAAGAATAAAGAGCCCGTCTCCGTCGACTGCCAGGTCAAGGACATTTGCAGTATTCTCAAAGGTCCCCTGATTAAACTGTGGAGTAATTGCTGTCATCAATACACCTCGTCCAACCTGCGATTCACCAAGCTGCGAGGCGAGAATATCACCAAAGGCTGTTCTGCTCGACTTAAACCCTGTCGTGTTCATGTTGGCAATATTGTCACCTATGACAGACAGTGCCAGACTATTTGCGTTCATACCGCTTACTGCTGTAAATAATGATGTTAGCGCCATATTAAATTCTCCTTTCTTCTACTGTCCTGATTTCATTTAAATGTACTTTCCTCCCATCCTCCAGCATGAGGTAGGTGATGTTATCCTGAAAACTGATGCCCGCAACAGTACCCATACTGCTGGTTTGTACCGCAACCGGATTTCCTGAAATGTCCTGAGCCGTTACTGAAAAGGTATAGGTCCCGTCAGGTAAATGAGTTCCATCTTCATCGGTGCCGTTCCAGGTATGGGTCTGCTCACCTTTTGGTAATGAGCCAAGACTCACTGTCGCAACACTCCTGCCGCCTGCATCAAAGATAGTCGCCTCAGCAACAGTAGCATTACTCATAAGTTCAAAATCCAGGCTGGCACTGCCCTCCAACTGCGTTGTATCTCCTGAGACCTTTACAGACTTTCCAATGAGATTCGTCACGGCAGCATTCTGCATGGACTGCTGAAAAGCAAGTACATCTTCAAGAGTCTGCCTCATGTTGGCCAGCTCCTCAAGAGAGGAAAACTGTGTAAGTTGCGTCGTAAATTCAGCACTGTCCATGGGATCGAGAGGGTCCTGATAACTTAACTGTTTCAGAAGGAGAGTCATGAAGTCCTCTTTTCCGAGTTTTGAGTTCCCCTTTGGCACAGTTGCCAGTTCATCAGGCCTTATATCAATCCCCGTTATGCCTGAAATGTCCATCGCTGCTCCTTTCTACGACCTATGCAAAAACACTGACAAGGCCGTTACGGTTATATGTAGTTTCTACGCTCTC
>CP070644.1:348639-352624 GCA_020354155.1 Nitrospiraceae bacterium
ATGGGATTGTTCTGGCCCCTTTGATTTTATATTTATTCCCATCATAGCCTCCAACGGTATCAACGATCACACAGTCAGTCCCGCTGTTCATCCTTTCTAAGACCTCTTCCTTATCCAGACACTGAAGTTCCACTCCTAAATTGATAGTATAGGCCATCGTTCCCTCATTTCTCTTGATCCCGTTTAAAGTACCTGATGTTTATTTTATGCGAAACATTGGGTTAAATTAAAGCTATGGCGAAAAAAATATAAAATACGCCATGTTAATAGATCTTGACCGGTGCGTCGGGTGCTACGCCTGCCAGGTTACCTGCAAGTCAGTCTATAATCTCCCCTTTGGCATATCGCGTTGCCGTGTTGATACACATATCTCCGGCAGTGATACTGATATTAAAAAGTTATTTCTTCCTCGATTTTGCAATCATTGTGAAAATGCCCCATGTATTGAGGCTTGCGGTGAAAGGGCGTTGGTAAAAACTCTGGAAGGCATCGTAATCTTGAACAGAGAAAAGTGCATTAACTGTCAGGCTTGTTATGATAAATGCCCATACAACGCGATTGAGGTTGAGAAAAATACGGGAGCCGTAGAAAAATGTGATTTCTGTTATGAACGTCTCGGGGAAAGGGATCAAAAACCCGTCTGTGTGCAAAGCTGTATGGGTAAGGCGTTGCAGTTTGGTGATATGAATGACCCCAAAAGTAAAATCTACAATGAATTGTTACAAAGTGAGATGAAGGTCCTGAATCCTGAATTCAGAACCAGTCCTTCAGTTTTTTATAGATCTAAGAGGGAATTGAAGGGAATCCCGCTTGTGCAGTACAAAGAAGTAGATACCAAAGCAAGTCCACGACAGCACGTCAACGAGCCATCACAGGATAAAGCAGTCTCAAGAAGAACATTCTTTACTTCAGATGCAATGTGCCCCTCGGAATGCGGTATTACAGTAGAAGTTGAGAATGGGAAAGCAAAGAGAATTCTCGGTAACCCGCATTCCCTTATTAATAACGGTACTCTCTGTGCAAAAGGAGCTTCCGGCCTCCAGTTGACCTATTCACCTCTCAGGATAAAGACTCCCTTGAGGAGGACTGGAGAGCGCGGCAGCGAACAATGGGAAGAAATTACCTGGGATGAAGCTGCGAATCATATTGCAGGCAATTTAGTTCAATTTAAAAAAGAGTTCGGACCTGAGTCAGTCTTTATAGACTGTGGAGATGTTACTGACAGAGAAGCATATTACAGGCTCTTTCATTCCTATGGAACTCCGAATATATATAATCACGGAAGCATTTGCGACCCAAACCGCAAATGGGGCCACACAATTATGACTGGAGATGAAAGGCCCCTTCCCGATGTGCAGCGGCCAATGCTTATAAGGAATGATGATGGTGAACTGGTTCATGAGACCAGACATACTGCAAAGTTAATTATAAATATTGGGGCCAACCCTTTTGTTGCTACCAGATTCAATTACATGTCAGCAGGTATCCCTGCAGCTAAGGAAGAGAATCAATGCACCTATATAGTTGTTGATCCTGCTTTAACAAACTCAGCTGCCCATGCTGATATATGGCTGCCGATAAAGCCCGGCAACGACGCAGCACTGCTTGCTGCTATGCTCTTTTATATAATCAGACATGATTCACCCTCTGACTCGTCAAAAAAGTATATAGATCACAGATTCATTAAGGATTTTACCCTTGGCTGGGATGACTTCAAAGCAGCCTTCCTGTCGTGCACAAAAGAAAAAGACCCTTCTAATGATTTGGACTTTTTTTCATTGGAATGGGCGGAGAACAAGACAGGCATATCTGTGGAAGACCTTGAAAAGGTATCACATCTGTTTGGTATCACAAAACCAGCATCAATTGAAATAGGCATGCATGGAACCGCACATCATACAAATGGAGATGTTACATCAATAATCATGACAGCGCTCTGTATGATAACAGGCAACATAGATGTGCCGGGAGGACTGGTTTTCATTGATACTCAAAAAGCTGTCAAAGGCAGCTCAGTGGTGGGAAAAGAATTCCTCGATAAAAAAACTGTAAGAGCAATAAATGATAGTGAGGTTTCTGGAATGCTATCAGAACTACACAAAGATAGTTATGGAGATTTCCCCGCTGCCTGGAAGGGTGTCTTAACGGACCTGCCACAAAAAATCAGAGACGGTGTGGTTTTAAAATACGGCCCCTTCAAAGGTCACTCATACCCGGTTAAGGCTTTTATAGCAAGAGCTGGCAACCCGGTAATAACTGCCGGCAACACTCCTGACTGGATCAACGCTTTCACTAAAAAAGATAGTGATGGCACATACCTGCTAGACCTGATTGTCTTTATAGACACTCACATAACAGAAACGGGCATGTACGCTGACATTATTTTGCCGGAAGCGGGATTTCTGGAAAGGATGGGACTAAGCGATGTATATACTATGAGCCCGGAAATAGCAATCAGGGACAAGGTCATTCAGCCGCTTTACGAATCTAAAACACCCTTTGAAATACTGTGTGTCATTGCTGATGCCCTTGAGAAACAGGGGGACCCTGATGTTAGTTCTGATGATTTCATGAAAAAATATGGGAGCGAAGAGGATTTTATCAATGCACTTCTTACTGATTCACCTGGCTATTATAATGTGGGCACTCCCCTTCCCTACCCCGAACTTCCTGAAGGCTGCCTTATAGTAGGTACCCCTGACAACCCTTCTGCAATCTGGGGCACAAAAAAAATAAAAGAGGGGGAAAAGCTGACCGTTGACTGGCTGAGAAAACACAACGGCGTGGCAGTATGGCCTGCAAGTTACTACAGGTACAAAAGATCGGATGGCTCACCCTCCGGGGTGTACCCAAAGACCCTGTCACATAGGTTTGAATTCCGTTTTAATTATTTAAAAGAAATAAACGAAAAATTCGGCACTGACCTGCCAACAACTTTTTACTGGTCAGAAAGCAGATGGAATCCTTCAAACCTTCTCTTCAGTAAATTCAAAAAAGAATATCCATTTCAACTGATAAGCGGCAGGGGGCACTATGCAATGACAATGACCGGTGTATGCCCCTACCTTGCTGAGACTGAAACAGAATGTATGAAACCATTGAACAGTGATTTCACCTACTCAATCCCTGAATCAATAAATAGTCCCGGTTGCTTCCCGGTTGCTAAAGAAATAACCTTTCAAAAAGGCAGTGTCTCAATCCCGGTTATTGCAATGAACAAGAACGATGCATCGCGGCTGGGCATAAAGACAGGAGATACTCTTCTCATAAGTACACCCCTGAAACAGAAATTAAAAGGGAAGGCATATGTAACTGATGAAATTATTCCGGGCGTTATCAAGACTGCGTTCGGCCCTGGTGGACAGAATGCCTCCGGTACTGGCTTTATCGGTAAAACAGCGGAATACACTCCAAATATTAACGAACTTACTGATCCTGAGAATATCAGTCTTTTTACCGGCATGCCGGGTTTTGGAGATATCATGGTCAATATAGTAAAAGTTGATTGACGTCTTTTTACACCTTTAACCATTTCCATTCTTCCCAACCTTGAAAAAACTCCCTGTTATTGATAAATTAAGCATCTGTAATTTATATAATCATGAGCTTCATCCGGCTGAGACATGGACGACCTTGAAAAACTGAGAAAAAAGATTGATGAGATTGATCTGCAGATACTTGAACTTCTCAACAGGCGGGCAGAAGTCGTTCTTGAAGTAGGCAAAACAAAGCAGGACAAACGCATCAATATCCATTCACCATCCAGAGAACGGGCATTACTGAAAAGACTGAAAGAGGCTAATACAGGCCCTTTCCCCGATGATGCGCTGAAGGCTGTTTTTGAAGAAATCATTTCAGCCTCTGTCTCTTTGCAGCAGCCGCTGAAAGCAGCTTATCTCGGTCCACCTGCAACCTTTACACATTTAGCAGCCAGGAGACAGCTGGGTTCTTCCACAAAGTATATCCCGGAAAGTACGATCAAGGC
>CP070644.1:352724-355480 GCA_020354155.1 Nitrospiraceae bacterium
AGCATCGCCTTCCCTGAAACCTTCTACCTCCTGCCCGGCAGCTGCAACAATGCCTGAATATTCATGGCCAAATGGCCCGGGCATGGGTATAAGTGAATGACCTCGTTCATATGCCTTCAGGTCAGTACCGCAGGTCAGGGCAGTATGTATTTTTACAACCACCTGTCCTTTCGACGGTTCCGGAACGGGAACCTCTCTGATGCTTATTGTGACCGGCCCTTCAAGGTTGGCCTGCTTCATAGACGTCCTCTCATCCTCATGATCTGAGCATTGAGTTTAATGAAACAAAAACTCATTTAGCAACTGAACTATCTCCGATAAATCCGTTGATAATTCCCTGTCCATCATCCTCATTTTTGGCAATTGTATACAGAACTGTGACTGTCAGAATGACAAAGAGCTGCCAATCTGACACCCTGCCATAGTGGCCTTCGCATTGTAACATCATAGAATTTAAACATAATCTCTCTTGGCACAATTAATGCAGATCCTGATACAGGTCGATTTGTATTATTGCTTTTTGTTCTTTTATAGAGGGGGAACAAATGGTCTCCAGCGTCGAACAGCGAATTACTGAAAGAATCATCGTAACTCAGAATCTTGAAATAATCAGCGGCAGCAAGGTCACCCCTGCTGTTATGGAGAATATCTCAGACAAGGGGCTCTATCTGATTGCACCCTCCTGCGGGAAAGAACTGAGCCTGAAACCTGGCACAATCCATGAACTGAGGTTTATCCCTCTCAAGGGAGAGCCTTTCAGCATACCCTGTGCTGTTAAGTGGTCATACAAGATGCCGCCCCATGGCCTGACGAGCAGTGTGGGGATGGAAGCCTTACATAAAACTCCTGCGTACAAAAGATATCTTAAATCCCTGCTGATTGATATCATCAACCCCTCTCCGAAATACCGGGAGATGTTGAAAACTATGATCTGATCATCTTCATTCCGCGTTTATAAATTGTCCCATGCTGTTACAATATATCGAGGTTTAACCTCGATATTTTTTTCCATGAATAAAAAAATGCATAAAAAGAAGGCTCCTACTGACAAATCAAAGCGTCGTTCCTTTCCGGAAGAGGAGAGAGAGCATCCCTGGCTGGAGCTGCTCCTTGACGCTTATCACATTATAGACAGGGGAATCACAGGGGCAATTGCCGCAGAAGTGAAGAAAGGGAAAAAACTGGCCTGCGCACGAGGATGCGCGGCCTGCTGCAGAACACATAAGGACATACCTGTTTTCCCGCTGGAACTGAAAGGCATCATATGGTATGCAGTTGAGAAAACGCAGGGCCCTGAAAGAGAAGTCCTGCAGGCACAACTGTCAGCATTCAGAAAAGACAGCGGCTGTCCCTTTCTCATTGATGAAGCATGTTCCATACACGTGGTGAGGCCCATGGCCTGCAGACAGTTCAACGTCTTTGAAAGACCCTGCGAGGAAGGCGAGGACCCCTTCCATACCCGACGCCAGGATGTTCTTGATCCTGTAAAGAAGCATGTTGACCAGGCCTTTTTCCTGATGCTCCCCTTCTATGGAATCGAGAGTGAAAAAGAGCGGCGTGAAGCCGTTGAAACAGGGGCCTTTCAGAGAATGGCCCGGGAGCTTCATGGCTGCAACTGGCCCCAGCTTGCCCAGAAGATGAAAGAGCATGATAGCAGAAAAACAGAGCAGACTGATCCTGGTTAAGTGGTTAAGAGCCTGCTTCCCTTGACCCTCTCCCTGCTCCTATGGTAGAAAATCACATGCCGATTCAGCAGAAACTTTCTCAATTACCCTCGGTGGATGAATGTCTGAAGAGCAGTTTCGGGGAAAACTGGCTTCATCTCTTTCCGAGACAGACCGTAACACGTTCCATCAGGGAGGTTATTGAAGCACGGCGAAAAGAGATCCTGGAAGGCGCTGATCCTGACCTGTCCCTCGAGGTCCTTGCAGGTGATATTGAAAGAGCAATTCAGAAACATTCGGCATATAAGCTCCGGTCCCTGATCAATGCAACCGGTGTTGTCATCCACACAAATCTCGGCAGGTCAAATCTCTCTGACAAAGCCATTCAGAATATGGCCTCCCTTGCTGGAAGTTACTCGAACCTGGAATATGACATTCTGAAGGGAAAGAGAGGGAAGCGGTACTCTCACATAAAAGATATTATCACCGAACTGACCGGTGCTGAAGACGCTGTCGTGGTAAATAATAATGCAGCTGCCGTGCTCATCTGCCTTGACACACTGGCACGGGGAAAAGAGGTCATTGCCTCACGGGGAGAGCTCGTAGAAATAGGGGGCTCCTTTCGTATCCCCGAGGTCATGAAGGCAAGCGGGGCAATTTTGAGAGAAGTGGGCACCACAAACAAGACACACCTTGCCGATTATAAAAACGCTCTCTGCGGCAGAACCGCCCTTTTACTGAAAGTCCATCAAAGCAACTACAAAGTCATAGGCTTTACCGAAGAGGTCCGGATCGAGGACCTGGTACAACTGGGCAGAGAATTTAAACTTCCCCTTGTGGCAGACCTTGGCAGCGGCTCTCTCATAGGCCTTGAGCAGTTCGGTATTCTGGGAGAACCAACAGTACAGGAGGTCATTCAATCTGGGGCTGATCTCGTTACCTTCAGCGGTGATAAACTCTTTGGAGGTCCCCAGTCAGGGGTCATAGTGGGCCGAGCAAAACTGATTGAGAAAATCCAGAAAAACCCGATGATGCGGGCCATGAGAGTGGACAAGATGACTCTTGCAGCACTTGAGTCAACCTTCATGCAGC
>CP070644.1:355580-360537 GCA_020354155.1 Nitrospiraceae bacterium
ATGGCTTATTAGCCTGCCTCGTACCTTTATATGGTCTCTTTGCAGGTCGGCCTTCATGCCCAGGGTTGCCGGCATACCATTCACCCTTACAAGGCCTTCAAGGATCATTTCTTCAGCCTTTCTTCGTGAAGCAATACCGCATCTGGATATAATTTTCTGGATACGTTCTTCCATAATTTCATAATAACAGACAGTTTTTACTACAAATAAGGTAACACTAATAGTAGCACAATGATCTCTCACATTACCACAGAGAGACTCACCTGTTCTCCCCTTTGTACAGTGGATTTTGTAATAAAACTATTCATTCAAAAATCTCCCCTGCCCCTGCCTGCCGGCAGGCCCTCTTTTCCAAAGAGGGGAAGAAAGGATAAACATTAAAAAAGGGACACATCCAGAAGTAGATGTGTCCCTTTTTTTTATCTATTAAGATGGGTTTAATATCGCTGCTCTGTTTTTTCTCCTTCACAGACTTCCTTGATCTGGTCTCTGACAAGACGTCCGTCTTCCCAAACCTTCTCCTGAACCTTGTGACAATTAGTCCGGGCATTATAATCGACAGGATAGGCTTCATATCTGCCCCTGCCGTCAGTGGTCCTGTACTCAACGGGCCGGTTTGCCATTGCAGCTTCTCTCGCTGCCTGGGTGGAAATGTCAGTGATTGTTGCGCCCGCAATTGCACCCAGCACCGCTCCCCATACACCACCTCTCCAGGGATTGCTGTTGTCAAGCATCGCTCCTGCAGCTCCGCCCAGTACTGCACCCGTCCCTGCACCCTGAGCGTGATACTGAGTGCAGCCAAAGGTAAGAACGAGTAATGCCAGAACAGCTGTTATTGCCAATGTTTTCTTCATACTAGCCCCCTTTTCTGTTATACGTATCTGGTGTAATACTAAGACTACCCGGCTTAAATAAAATATCAAAAATTAAAAATCAAAATTAAGGAAGTAATTGTTATTTAAAAATCTTCAATAATTTTTATCTTTAATCTTTACATTTTCATTTTACCTCGCAAGCTGTTATTCCTCTTTGCCCTGATACTTTCCTGACCAGGCCATTTCCGTAATATTCCAATTATCTTTTATATACCATAAAATATGCTGTAAATGTGAAGTTTCTATGAAAGATGAGGCGAACGGACTATTCCCACTCGATCGTAGCCGGGGGTTTGCCTGAAATATCATACGCTACCCGCGAGATCCCATCCACCTCATTTATTATCCTCCGTGATACATGATCGAGAAAGTCATATGGCAGATGGGCCCATCGGGCTGTCATAAAATCAACGGTTTCTACCGCTCGCAGGGCAATAACATAATCATAACGCCTGTTGTCACCGATAACCCCGACAGACCTTACAGGCAGAAAAACGGTAAATGCCTGACTTGTCTTATCGTACAGTTCCCAATGCCTCAGCTCACTGATAAATATATCGTCTGCAAGGCGCAGCAGATCAGCATATTCTTTTTTTACCTCACCGAGAATACGGACACCAAGACCAGGACCTGGGAAAGGATGTCTGTAAACCATATCAGATGGCAGACCGAGTTCTACGCCGATCTTTCGGACCTCATCCTTAAAGAGTTCGCGCAGGGGCTCAAGAAGAGACAGGTTCATCTCCTCCGGCAGACCGCCCACATTATGATGAGACTTGATCACCTTGGCCTTGCCTGTCTTTGCGCCTGCTGACTCGATGACATCAGGATAGATAGTCCCCTGAGCCAGCCAGCGGGCATTTAGTTTTGACGCCTCTTCTTCAAATACCTCGATAAAAGTATGCCCTATAATTTTTCTCTTTTTTTCAGGATCGGTTACGCCGGAAAGGGCTTTAAGAAAACGCTGTTCGGCATCGACTCGAACGACCCGTATTCCCATATGACTGGCAAATGTCTCCATCACCTGATCACCTTCATGAAGACGCAGCAGACCGTTATCAACAAAAACACAGGTCAACTGATCACCTATTGCACGATGCAGCAGGGCTGCCACAACAGAGGAGTCAACTCCTCCGGAAAGACCGAGCAGGACCTCATCGTTCCTCACCTGTTCTTTCACCTCGGTAATACTCTCTTCAATAATGCTTGCAGGGTTCCAGAGAGAGCTGCATCTGCATATATCATGAACAAAGCGGCTTATAATCCTGTCTCCCTGCCGGGTATGGGTAACCTCAGGATGGAACTGCAGCCCATAGTAACTGCGGGATTCATCTGCCATCCCTGCAAGCGGGGCATTATCTGTTTCTGCGATGACAGAAAAACCGGCAGGCAACGCCGATACACGGTCACCGTGACTCATCCAGACATCAAGCAATCCATATCCCTCGGGAGATCTATTGTCCTCAATGTCCTTTAATAACTTTGAATGCCCCCTGGCACGCACCTGGGCATAACCGTATTCACGGTGGTCTGCAGATTCAACCTCCCCGCCAAGCTGTGATGCCATGGCCTGCATGCCATAGCAGATCCCGAGCACAGGAACAGCAAGCTCAAATATTGACTGGGGTACACGCGGGGTGTCTGCGGTAGTTACTGTTTCCGGCCCCCCTGAAAGAATAACGCCCCTGGGAGAAAGTCTGCGTACTTCTTCATCATCAATATCATAGGGATGAATCTCACTGAATACCCCTGCTTCACGTATACGTCGCGCGATTAACTGGGTATACTGGTAGCCGAAATCAAGGACGAGTATCTTTTCTTTGAATTCCATAAGAGAACTAAAATGTAAAAATCAAAATGTAAAATGAAAAATTAAGGAATATTTTCTCAGTCCCTGTTTTTACAGTTCTTTATTGTCATTGACCGGACAAACCAGATACTTTTGAAAACACTGGATGCCTCGATTAACAGGCTCTTTCGTAATCACGTTTTTTGTCATCGCGAGCCACTAAAAGTGGCGTGGCGATCTCTTCTTTTTTAATGCCTGTCAGAGATTGCTTCGTCGTTGCTCTCCTCGCAATGACCATTGTGACACAGATTTTATGAAGTTCATTCCGAAAGATTGATCTTTGATTTTCTATTTTTGATATTTTTTTAGTCCAGCCGGTAATTGGGAGACTCTCGTGTAACGGTCACATCATGGACATGACTTTCCTTGAGTCCAGCCGGTGTTATTCTCACAAACCTTGCCTTCCTGCGCAGTTCATTAATATCTTTTGTCCCGCAGTATCCCATGCCGGACCTGAGGCCGCCTATCAGCTGGTGAATACTCTCAGATACAGGGCCCTTGTAGGGTACTCTGCCTTCAACACCTTCGGGAACGAGCTTTTTACTCTCCACTCCTTCCTGTGCATATCTGTCCTTGCTGCCTGCTTCCATGGCACCCAATGAACCCATACCCCGGTATACCTTATAAGACCGTCCCTGATAAAGCATGAGTTCCCCCGGGCTTTCATCCGTACCGGCAAACATGCCGCCTATCATAACAGAGTTGGCCCCGGCTGCAATGGCCTTTGTTACATCCCCTGAAAATTTGATACCACCGTCCGCTATTATCGGTACCCCTTCTGCGTCGCCTACCTCAGAGCATTCCTTGACAGCCGTTATCTGAGGCACTCCGGTTCCGGCTATAATTCTTGTTGTGCAGATCGACCCCGGGCCTACCCCCACCTTCACCGCACTCGCTCCCGCTGCTATCAGATCTCGTGTCGCCTCAGCCGTTGCAACGTTCCCGGCAATTATATCTGTATTCGGCAATCTCTTTTTCAGGTCTTTCACCATCGAGATTACCCGCTTTGAGTGGCCATGTGCCGTGTCTACTACAAGCACGTCAACACCTGCCTTGACCAGTGCTGTTGCCCTCTGCAGGGTTTGCCTGCTGACGCCCAGGGCAGCGCCGACTCTCAGCCTGCCCAATGCGTCCTTGCAGGCCTTGGGATACTTTATTTTTTTCTCAATGTCCTTGATGGTTATCAGTCCTACCAGGTTCTTGTTTTTCCCTATAATCGGAAGTTTTTCTATTTTGTGCTTGTGGAGGATTTCGATGGCCTCTTCCATGGTAATGCCTTCGCGGGCCGTTATCAGTCCTTTTTTGGTCATTACATCAGATGCCTTTTTATTAAAATCAGTCTCAAACTTGAGGTCCCTGTTGGTCAGAATACCAACCAGCTTTTTACTCTTCGTTATCGGCACACCGGAGATGCGGTACTTTGACATGATAGCCAGGGCCTTTGATATCCTTGCCTCAGGAGACAGGGTTATAGGATCAACTATCATACCGCTCTCAGATTTTTTCACTTTGTCTACCTCGATGACCTGGTCTTCAATGGACATGGCACGATGGACAATGCCCATGCCTCCTTCCCGTGCAAGTGCAATCGCAAGTTTTGCCTCCGTTACGGTATCCATGGCAGCGCTCACAATCGGGATGTTTATTGTTATGTTCCTGGTCAGTCTGGTAGTAATATTCACGTCAGCCGGAAGTACGTCCGACTTTGCAGGCAAGAGCAGTACATCATCAAAGGTAAGCCCGATCTTTACATTCTCCTCTAACATGGCAGACTCCTTACGTCCAGCGTATTCAATTTCTAGAGTTTTGTCTCTATATACGATCTTTCCCTGAGACCTGTTTTCCATTCATGGTACTTTTCATCAAAGGATTTCTGGAACAGTATTTCTGTTATCTTATCCTTGACCTTTACAATACTACTTCCGGATATCCGGTCTTCGAGTTTGATTATGTGGAGACCCGCCTCACTCCAGAAGGGCTTGCTGACCTCCCCTGTTTTCAAGGTATATGCTGCATCGTCTATCTCTTTCAGGGCGCTTCCCCGTGTAATGTACCCAAGATCGCCGCCGAAATCCCTGCTTGAATCTTCAGAGAACTCCTTGGCCAGTTTCGCAAAGTCCTCACCCCGCTTCAATTTATACAGCACTTCCCTGCCCGAAATCGATGATGACTTTCTAACAGAAGAACCCAATCCAAAAGACAAGGAACTGGAACAATACGGAGTATGGGTAAA
>CP070644.1:360637-363964 GCA_020354155.1 Nitrospiraceae bacterium
AATACTGGTTCAGGGCGGAGAACTGAGCCCTCCGGAACCGATAAAACCCAAGAAGCCCCTGAAACCGGAAACACCGGATGAAGGAAAAGGGGCTGATGCTTCTGATGCTGTGGAGCCCGGTGACATCAGTACGGCGCCCGGAACAACATCTTAAATTCTTATTTAATCTATTACCCCCTTTCTAAGCCTTGATGAAACTGAGCGGGAAGAACTTCAATTTTAACTTCTCTGTGAAGACCCATATCATGGGCATCCTCAACGTTACACCGGATTCCTTTTCCGACGGAGGTCATTTTTTTAACAGGGACCGTGCCATTGAGCAGGCACTGAGGATGCAGGCGGATGGTGCTGACATTATCGACATCGGTGGTGAATCGACACGTCCCGGTTCTGAACCAGTTTCTGTCAGGGACGAGATTTCACGAACTATCCCTGTAATTCAATCGCTGGTTAAGGTGGCCAATATCCCTGTATCTATTGATACCTGTAAATCTCAGGTGGCAGACGCGGCCCTCAGTGCAGGGGCTTCGATTGTCAACGATATTAGCGGATTGCGGTTTGATAAGAATATGGCCCACATTATTGCACGGCATAAAGCGCCTGTGGCAATCATGCATATCAAAGGTACACCGAAAAATATGCAGAACAATCCTGTGTACAAGTCACTGATCCCGGAGATTATGGATTCCCTGCGTGAAAGTATTGCCATTGCTGAGCAGGCTGGAATACCCGGGGACAGGATAATCATCGACCCCGGCATTGGTTTTGGCAAGACAGCGGCGCACAATCTTGAGATTATCAGGAGACTGGATGAGTTTGCAGGCTTTGAAAAACCGGTCCTTCTGGGGCCTTCCCGGAAATCCTTCATCGGGAAAGTACTTGGCGACCTCCCGGTAACGGAACGGCTTGAAGGAACAGCTGCAGCAGTTGCAGCCGCAATTCTGAAGGGAGCTCATATTCTTCGTGTCCATGATGTGAAAGAAATGGTCCGTGTGGCACGACTTGCCGATGCAATAAAGAAAGGTCTCTGACAGAGAGCCACTGTCTTCCAGCCCAACTCTTTCCAACTATTCATTAAATATTAAAGTTTTCAAATTTCACTCCCGATAAGAAAACATCAGATATGGGTCTGATAACTACTGTCTGACAAAGTGAACTTTTAGTAATGCATTGACTATAAATGTAAGGGAGGTTGGGTATGAAGAAGTTAGACAAAAAAGGATTTACACTGGTTGAGCTGGCCATCGTCATGGTTATAATCGGTCTGCTGATAGGCGCTGTGATTAAGGGGCAGGCCATGATTGATAATGCAAAGCAGAAGAGGCTGCTCAATGACGTCCAGGGCATAAGCGCGGCATATTTTTCATATTACGACAGGTATAATGCTGTACCCGGCGATGACACCTCTACTCACGGATGGGCAGGGGTTGCTGCCGGCGATGGAGATGGACTTTTAGAGGGGAATGCGACTACTCCCAGTGGCGAGTCGCAAGAAGCCTGGCAGGCCCTGAGGTATGCGGGTCTTTTAACAGCCGATCCTACTACTACAGGTGCGGCATCATTGCCGGCCCATCCATTCAGCGGAAAGTATGGACTCTTTAACAGGAACTTTGGTGCAAGCATAGGGACGAAAAATTATATCCTTGTTGATAATGTCAATGGCAATGTTGCAGAGATAATAGACATAAAGAATGATGACGGGATCTTTAATTCAGGCACAGTTCAAGCAGATCAGGCATACACGAATGACTCTGTTGACCTGTATTATGCGCTGTAAACTTAAAAACATAGTTCAGTAGATAATCTAATAAAAGGGGACGAACCTGTCGTCCCCTTTTTCAATTTAATGGTATTGCACTTTTTCTGTAGTATGGCATTGAATGCAGAACTATATTTTTATAAAATTGATTGGCATTGCCGGGGTGCTGCTGATTATGACGGGATATTCTTTATTATGGGTATTCCCGGAGACTGAGTTAAACGAAGTTATCCAGAGGACAAGAGTTGCTCTTGTTTTGAATGTGTTCGGGAGTGTTATGGTTTTGCTTTATTTGTATAAAAGGCGGTAATGCAATGAAGCATGCCAGTAAGAATAAAGGATTTACCCTGATAGAACTCGCAATGGTCCTTGTTATCATTGGGCTTATGATAGGGATCGGTGCGAGTATGCTGGGTCCCATGACAAAGAGGGCCAAATCGTTCCAGACTGAGGAAACAGTAAAGGAAGCGTACAATGCAATCGTTGGCTACGCAGTGAGCAGTAAAAGACTGCCTGCGAATCTGGCTGTCGTCGGCACAAAGACCATCGATGCATATTCAGGAAACCTTATTTACTATCCTGCCGCAGGCATAACAGCTGCTGACCTGTGTGTAACCCAGGGGACCTATCTTACGGTCAGTGATAAGGGAGTGAACAAAACAAGAGTAGCATTTGTCGTGTTCAGTTCCGGAGAAAACCTGTGTAATGAGACAGGAACTGCTTCTCCTTTTACGATTACTGACCTTGGCATTACCGGTAACTGCCCCTCTGATGCAACCTATTCCTATGATGATTTTGTCATGTATATGGACATTGATACGTTACGGGAGGAGTTATGCAACACCTTTCGCATAGTCACTGACAATCTTCCGACAGCAACTGAAGAGGTTGCCTATCCATCAGTTAACCTGCAGGCTACTGACGGAATAACGTCATTCACCTGGTCTGATTCCGGCGGTCTGCCGACGGGTCTGACTTTGAGTGCAGCGGGTCAGATATCGGGTATTCCGACAGTTGACGGAGTGTACAACTTCCTTGTTACGGTAACCGACCAGGAGGGCAAAACTGCATCAAAAAGTTTTTCTCTTACTGTGAACCCAAATGAGCCGACAATCAACACCCATGTTCTGCATTACAGCTCCGTTGGATCATCATATAATGCAAGTCTTGCCGCATCGGGCGGCGACGGATTATTTACATGGAGCATCGTTTCAGGTTCATTGCCGCCTGGTCTCGCACTGGCAGGGAACACCATCTCCGGAACACCGGCAACAGCTGGAACATACTCATTTACCGTACAGATCACTGATGGTGGAGGCAGGTCATCAACAAAGGCATTATCGATTGCCATAAACAATTAAAATGAGAATAAAAAGAGAACTCATTGAATCAGGTCGTTCACGACAGGGCTTTACTCTCATAGAGATTGCCATGATTCTGGTCATTGTCGGTTTGCTGGTAGGTATGGGAGCAAGTATGCTTGGACCAATGGTCAAGAGGAACAAGCTCAATGATACAAGAAAAGCGGTGCGGGAGGTCTATAATTCGATTTTGGGTTTTGCAGAGGC
>CP070644.1:364064-366578 GCA_020354155.1 Nitrospiraceae bacterium
ACCCCTTTAGCCAGGGCCTTCTCTTTCATTTTGTCTATGGTGGCAAACAAATAAGGCGGCAGGTCCCTGACCCTTGATGCAGGCTCAATGGAAATTTTCTTGCTCAAAATAGTCCTCCTGAAAAAAATGGTCTGCAATGAGTATTCAAAAAATAAGTTACTAATTTATTATAAAAACCGGAAAGATGCAATCATTTATTCTCTGAAGTCCACAAAATAAAGAATGCCCGGCGGGGAAAAGCTTAATATCTCAAGGTTGCCTTGAGCTTTTTGGGATTTATCAGGAGGTCGAGCCCATTTAAGATACTGGTAACATGAATGTCGCCGGCCATGAGGATATCAACGGCTGATCCTTCGCCCTCTGTAACAGCTATGCCGATTCTGGCTACCCTCAGCATTTTCCTGTCATTATTGCCGTTTCCAAAGGCAACGACAGACTGTGCGTCGAGTTTTTGTACATATTCTTCCTTTTGAAGATCATGAAATTCGCCTTTCAGGACATCCACATTGCATTGAATATTCTTCAGTTCTTCCCGAGCCGTACCGAATGTGTCTGATGTCAGGACATGAATGTCCACCATTGTTGAAAGCTCATCAAAGCGTTCCCTGACACCGGGAATGAGCTTGCCGTTAAAAGAGAGCGTACCAGTAAAGTCAGAGACAACATGCTGCAGTTTAACAGCTCCAAAACCGGGAATGTCTATTTCGATCATTGCACCTGTACCTTTAAAAGAAGTGAGAATTCACAGATATTATCGGTAAACGCACTCAATATGTAAAGTGGGGTTAGTCCTCAGGATCAATGGTAAAAGCCCGCTCAGCCTTTTTTAATGAATGAAGGTGTTTTTCTTCAAGCATTTTCTCCTTTGCGCGTTTCGACCGTTTTCGTTTCTGGCGTCGAATCTTTGCTATCCGCTCAGCCTCTTCGCTTGCTCTGCCCATAATCTGACGTTCTATTTTTTTACAGAGCAGAACACGTGCATGGTACCGGTTCATTCCCTGGGTGCGGGCTTTCTGGCATTTCACTTCCATACCTGTAGGCACATGTTTCAGGTACACGCAGGTTGCTACCTTGTTTACGTTCTGCCCTCCTCTCCCGCCTGAACGCACAAAGGATTCCTCAATATCTTTTTCAAGGATATCAAGACCTTCCATCTTTTCCCTGAGGGACTTTTCCTTTTCCGGACTTACAGGAAACATAGCAGCATAGAACCTCCAAAATCATCCTCTTCACCTCCAATTAAACTATAGTGTTCATTGTACATAAATCAAGATTTGCGCCGGACAGGGAATTGCCTGACAGCCATTATGGCTGTCCGTAAGTGCCTGCATAAATAGAAAATTACCGGGGGAAGCGATTTATTCTTTTTCAGGAACGCCCTGTTTTGCAACGGCTCCTTTTATTCATCCGCCCCTTGGAAAAGAAGGCAGGGGGAGTTTATAGATAATCCCTGATATGAATGAGTTTGAATAAGGTTTTCCTTTATTTGCTTGTTGAAATTATCGAGGAGGATCTTACCGACGCATAATGCGTGATCAGGACAGGAAGATAAATTAATCATTGCTTAATAATAAGTTCCTATACCTAAAGGAGTTAATTTTGGCAGCCGATATAGTTAATCAGGGGGCAGCAATGACAGTCAGGCAGAAATTCATATCATCAATCGTTATCTTCAATATCACACTTCTTGTGCTTGGCATATCTGTTTTCTTCGGATATCACCATGTCACACGGAAGGCATCACTTGCCAATGACTTTAACAAAGAAGCGATGTATCTGCATATGATGCTCAGGGGGCTGAATGAAGCAATCATAAAAAAGGGGAATCCTGAAGCAATCAGGACCCAAAAGGAGGGAATGGACGGTTTTGACAGAATCCACTCCCGCCTGGTTGAAACGATTGAAGTCCCTGAAGTGCGAAGGATTTTGACTGAGCATATTGATCCTGAATGGAAGACAATAAAACAGTCTATTGAGTCTTTTTTGGATCATTCCATCAATCTTGACAATGATGAGGCTATGGTACATGTCGTCAGTCTGACAAAGAAAACTGAAAATATTCTCAGGGACATTCATGGTCTTTCTCATCAAACTCGGGATCGTGTCAATGTAAATTCAGAGAAGTCCTCACGCAAGGAGAAATTCATTGTTATTGTTGCAATTGTTCCTCTGATCATAGTATCGACGCTGATTTACCACCGCACCTATAAATCCGTTCTTGGTCCCATATATGAACTGAAGGCAGTGGCTGAAAGATTTGGAAACGGAGATTTCGCTATTCATTTGGATGAATCCGCAAAAGACGAGTTCGGTCATGTAGCTAAGTTATTTAATCATACGGGGGGGGAAATCCTGGACATTATTGCAGAAGTAAAGACTGCTGCTGAAAAGGTAACCATCGGAAGTCATCAGATAAGCAGTACTGCTGCACGGATGTCCCAAGGCGCTACTGAACAGGCCACATCTGCTGAGGAGGCATCTTCTTCCATGGAGGAGATGACGGCAAACATCAGG
>CP070644.1:366678-370033 GCA_020354155.1 Nitrospiraceae bacterium
ACTCGTAATGATCAGGTCGCTGGTTCGATTCCAGTCGGTGGCTCCACTTTTTTTTATTTGATTTATCAGCAAATTAGCTTCCATCATCTTTTTTCTGACCTACTGATTTCCAGCCAAACTATGCAGTAAGTATGCAGTTGACTTCGTCTCAGCTGTGAAACTGAGCATGTTCACAGCTTTTGAGAGGTGGTCAGGTGCTAAATGTGCATATCTCAGAGTCATTGTAAGGCTTTTGTGTCCCAACAGTCTGGATACAGTGGTAATGTATACTCCAGCCATAACCAAATGAGAAGCAAATGTATGTCTTGTAGGCATGTCAGACCTCGTTGGACACTTTTTGTAATTTTGTAAGAAACAAAAAGGAGGTCTTTCATATGATCAAGGAAGTCAGAGATACATTAAAAATCGAGTATAAAATGGCAGTCCTGGAATACGCTAAACTATGCGGAAATGCTTCAAGGGCCTGTCGTGCATTTGAAGTGCCGAGATCTTCGTTTTATGAGTGGAAGAAAGCGTTTGATGCAGAAGGAAAAGCAGGTCTGGTTAGGAAGAAACCGGCTGCCTGTAGCCATCCGCGACAGCTTTCACCTGAGGCTGTAGAAAAAATCCTCTATCTCAGACGCACATGTCATCTTGGACCTGACAGAATAACTTGGTATCTTGAACGTTATTATGGGATTACCACTTCATGTTCCAGCGTCTATCGCACTCTTGTGCGTAATGGCTTAAGACGTTTGTCAAAGAAGGTGGGAGGCAGAACTGTTCATACTCGCCGTTACAACAAAGAAGTTCCAGGTCATCACATACAAATGGACGTGAAGTTTCTTAAGCTTACATCAAATGAAGGCAAAACGACTCGACGCTTTCAGTACACGGCCATTGATGACGCGACACGAATTAGAGCATTACAGGTTTATCAGTGCCATAATCAGCAGAGTGCCATACATTTTGTGGATTATGTGATAGAGAAGTTCCCGTTCCGTATTCATACGATCAGGACAGATCGAGGTCATGAATTTCAGGCACAGTTTCACTGGCATGTTGAGGATAAAGGGATCAGGCATGTATATATCAAACCTCGATCACCACAACTCAATGGTAAGGTGGAAAGATCTCATCGTTCAGACAATGAGGAATTTTATCAACTTCTGACCTATACGGATGATGTGGATCTTAATAAGAAATTGGCAAAGTGGGAACAATTTTATAACTTTGACCGCCCCCATGGTGCCTTCAGAGGAAAAACACCTTATGAGGCGTTGAGATCTATGTTAATTAAGCCGAAATGTGTCCGGGAGGGTATGGTATATTACAGGTGTTATCGAGGAAGCAATCTATTATCAATACAGGTACGTCTATGAGACAGCCAATGACTTCTCAAATTAACATTCGTGTCAGTTATTATGAGATATGGCTCATATGTGTCACTTTTCACCCTGCATCTTGAGCCAGATCTCGTCGGCCTTCTTTATATGGCCGGGGATATCTCGGCTCCATTTGTCATAGGCAGCAGGGCTGCAGTTCAGATAAAGCTTGCCGTCAACGATCTTCCAGACTTCCGGATCCGTGACGGCTTTCCGCGCCTCGGTCATCGCCCAAGCACACCAGCCGTCGTACTGTGGTGCGTATTTTTCCGGACTTGCAGCGAAAAGGTCCCTGTTCTCCCTGGACTGGAAGAACCATGTCATGCCGTGCCATGAGAATGTAAAGTCCTTAGTACCTTTGGTCGCTTTGCCTGCTGTAAAATATGCAACAGTATCATAGCCTTTTATGGCTACAGTCTCCTCCTGCGGGGCACTGAACACTATCCCTATCATTCCAGCCAACAGCGACATAACTGTGACGCTCATAAGAATCTTCATGGTTGCTTTCCGTAATTTCATGGACTCCTCCATTTGCTTACTCAGTTTAAAAGTCATAAGATGCATTATTATGAGATTCACAGATTGGAAACGCAAGAATAAAATTCAGATTATACTAATTTCTTTAATGAAGTAAACCTACTGAATGCATCATGTTAAAAATGATTCGCAAAGACTCTTATATTGTGGATTGGAGGTAGAAAGTGATATTTTTGTATTATTCGGCACTTATTGTTTTTTTAGAACTACAATCGGTTTTAAATTGAATTTTTTCTCTATATCTTTGGACATAATAACGCCTTGTTTCTTAGACAATACACCTGGGATTCTTAATTTATTAAAAGTATCATACGTAAATATATATGCTTCAGGATAATAGTTAATTATTTTCTCTAGCATTTTTTGAGCATACTTGTGATTTACCCAGACACCTATTTGAACATAATACTCATTGACTTTCTTTTTGCCTTCCATACCTCTCTTTCTATATTTGTCAGTGTCAACATCACTATCATTATCGTCATCATGACTTTCATATTGTGCTTCTTTTCCCCTTTGACTCTGCTTAGCGTTATACAATACTTGCAACTTCCTTACTTCGTCTTCATGTGATAGTAACTTTTCCATATGATCATTCATTTTTTTCTTTAGGAGTAAAATTCTTTGCTTAATCTGTTCTGCTTCCCTGTGATGCCTCATTTTTGACTCTAAATCTCGGATAAGATCTCCTAGTACTAAAATATCCTCTTTGACGGACTGAATTTCTTGCTGCTTTGAGAATATTTCATTCTTTAACGAATCTAATTCAGAAGCAGCTGTTATTGAATTTGGTGATACTTGCGTGCCATGTGAAAGTGGGTTTATCTGCCCCCCTGAACTTGTGGACGCAGTTAATAGAACTGAGTTGAATATTATTCCTAATAATAAAGGTGTGAGTCCTGTTTTAATGTTATCGCCTCTTAATTATAAATTTCATTATAGACAATGATTTTCATATTCACCTGATATTATATCTCGCTATTGATTAATTTCAAGAAAAAAATACCAATTAACGAGTAGCAATCTTCAATATTTTATTCAGTTTTGATTTATTGATAATACAGATGACGTCATCAACAGCTGAGTCCTCTTATCTACCTTGTTATCTTCAGCAAATCAATGAAATCATACCTTTGAGAAAGTCACCGCTTATTGAGAATTAAAGAGCTGTTATGAGAAAAAGGGATTAGTTATTTTGCAGCCTGAACAGCAACTTCAGCAGGCTCCGGGGCATGGGCATGCTTGATATTTGCAGGATCTGAAACAATGTTCCATGAGTCCTTGCAGAGGAGCAGTTTCCTGAGGAGCTTTACATGTAATGTATGACCTGATTTATTGGCTATAACATGTCCCACTATGGGCAGCCCTATAAGAGACATATCACCAATAGCGTCAAGTATCTTGTGTCGGACAAATTCATCGTTAAATCTCATCTTGTTGCCATTGATTATATC
>CP070644.1:370133-373924 GCA_020354155.1 Nitrospiraceae bacterium
CCCCAGAATAATTGCAACCGGCCCTCCGATTTCATGACTGATACCAAAGTGCATCATTGGGCTATTTTCTTCACCGGTTTCCTGTTATCGATTATGGCGTTATAAATAGATCACGCCTGATAAAAAATCCGATGTTCGTCAATTGTATCATTCAATAGCGTGTTGCTATTCTGACCTGTCCCCATACTACAAATTGCTCAAAGGTATGGGCTGAAAAGCCGGGCAATTCCGTCCCGGAGTTTCACCGGCAAAGACCTTCCGTTGACTTCATCTGGAGTAACCCGGTGGGCATGGGCCATTTTATTTCGGATAATTTCCTTCAGTGAAGCGGCAAAGGTCTTATCGTAGCATTCGAGGTTGAATTCAAAGTTAAGGCGGAAACTCCGTGTATCCCAGTTCGCTGATCCAAGAAGAGTCCAGACATCATCGACAATCATCAGCTTGGAATGATCAAAGGGCGGCGGGGAAAGCCATACCCGGGAGCCATGCTCCATTATCTGCCCGAGCACATCAGTTGATGCCCATTTCACAAGGGGGAGATTACTCACCGCTGGAAGGATAATATCGACCTGTACACCACGCAGCGCTGCGAGGTTAATTGTCTTTATGAGCGAGGAGTCAGGAATAAAGTATGGCGTTGCAATGAGGACAGAAGACCGCGCTGCCATAAGCGCCCCATGCACTATCCACTGGAGTTTCTCAAAGTCTTCATCAGGACCGTCAGGGATGCCGCGGGCAATCGTCGTGCCACTGGCTTCCGACAAGAGGGGGATCTCATCTGCTTCAGGACTTTCACCTGTACAGAATGCCCAGTCAGTGAAGAATACTTCCTGCAGGTGGGACACAACAGGTCCCTCAACAGAAAAGTGAAGATCCTGAAATGAATGTTTCAATTTTTCCTTCAGCATAAGTCCCTCCCGGATGTTCATTCCCCCTGTAAATCCTTTTTGATTATCAATGACGAGTATCTTCCGGTGATTTCGGAGATTCACATAGGGAGTCCTCCATGGCAGCATGGTGGGGAGAAAGCGGGACACCTTTACTCCGCCGCGCCGAAGCAGGCCTGTGACAGGCGGGAATGAGTACCGCGCCCCCACATCATCAATGATGATCCTCACCTTGACACCCCTCCGGGCAGCCCTGACCAGTGAATCAACAAACCTTTTCCCTGCCCTGTCACGGTCAAATATATAGGTCATCATGTTTATGGAATGTTCTGCCCTGTCAATTTCACCTATCATTGCCGGGTATGCCTCATCTCCATTTACAAGAGGCTGAAGCACATTACCGTTGAGAAGGGGCTTGCTGATGATTTTTGATACAAGATGGGAAAAACCTGTAAAATTATCAGGTATGTCAATATGGTCGGCAACCTCCAAACCACTGTGAGATACGCTGTCCATGTGTTCCACCCGGAGATCTTTTGCCCTCCGCCTTATCCGGTTGATCCCGAGCAGCATGTAGAGCAGTGAACCAAGCACAGGGACGAGCCAGATCAGGCCGATCCATCCAACAGTCGCCTTCGTGTCCCTCTTGTTCAATATGACATGTACTGAGGCAATACATGAAATAATAAAAACAGAAATCCCGATAAACTGGGGAAGAAGGGCTTTCAGCGTTTCATTCATTACAGTTGTGCCTACCTCCTGCGATTGCCCCGGGATAGCATCCGTAGAAGAGAAGAAGATCAATGAATGCTATACAGAGCAGTCATTACTCATTATAATGAGTAATTATAATTGTTTTCAGGAAATCTTCTGCGCAAATGTCACAACCAGGCATTCTCTTAAAAAACCTTGACGAGACCAGGGTAAAGAGATATAAGTATTAATGTGTGGATAGAACGGGGCAAAGGATGTCATGCCTGAAAATATAAGCGGATCGGTATCTTTTTTTTATACGCCTTCACATCAATTTTTGTAATCGTTAATCCGGTAAGCGGAATTCTCACCTTCATCTCGCTGACCGGGAAAATGGGTGAAGCCGAGAGGATAAAGACAGCACGGCGCGCGGTGTTTATAGCATGTGTTCTGGCAGGTCGTGTTCGCTCTGGCGGGTGAGCTTATCCTGAGGATTTTCGGCATTACTGCAGACAGCCTGAGGGTAGCAGGCGGCATATTGCTCCTGATGATAGCAATGGACATGCTTCAGGCAAAGACATCGCGTGAGAGCATGACACCGGAAGAAGCAACCGATGCTTCCAAAAGGGAGGACATATCTGTTTTCCCGCTAGCTACCCCGCTTTTGACAGGCCCGGGCGCCATTACAACGGTTATACTTATCATGAGAACAGGCAAAACTGTGGAATTGAAGCTGGCGACCTTTCTTGCCATTTTTCTTACCTTTCTCCTTTCATATATAATCTTCAGGTTTGCCCATGCAATACACAAACTGCTCGAGGTGACCGTGTCTTTGGTCATCACCCGTATTATGGGCCTTTTTCTCGGAGCTATTGCAGTTAATTTCATAGCAGACGGTATATGGAACATGTATAACGCTTACATACGCTGATCAGCCCCGATGAAAGCAGGGTAAGAACCACCGGTAGCTTTCAGAGACTGTATTGCCAGGTATAGCAACATATTGTTCTCCCTAAATCAATAATCAGCGTCTTACAGTATCCGCTGAGTTCTCCCGCAACTGACCACAGTATTCATTATGATGAGACGGTGAAGGAAACCTCATAGTGCATACTCAAACCCCTTACGGACACTTAAAAAGTGAGATATAATTCAATTAGGAATATGATGTATTCAGCAATCGATAAAGGCGAATTAAAAAACCTGTTCCATACTCTCTCGGGGGCTTATACGCTCGTCGGGCCGGTAGTAAAAGACGGCATCATTGACCTTGACACAATGAATCATGATGATATCCCTGCAGGCATTCAGGACATTCAGCACCCCGTTCATTACCGGCTCAGAAAAGATGGCGACAACTTTTTCTCATTTCATCCGGGACCTCATTCCTTAAAAAAGTTTCTCCATCCCTCCCTGTACATCCAGCATTCTTTCGAGAGATCAAAAAGGACCACCTTAACGAGTGGACAATCGGGCAGGAACAAACCCTATGCCTTTATCGGAATGCGGGCCTGTGATATCAGGGCACTAAGCATATTGAACATGGTATTTAAGGATATAGATGAAAGCGAGTGCGGATATTGGGGGCATAAGGAGATCTTCGTTGTTGCCATTACCTGTACCCGTCCGTCGGACAACTGTTTCTGCAGCTCCATGAACAGCGGTCCGGAGATAAAAAGCGGCTTTGATATTCTCCTCACTGAACTGGAGAATGAATTCATTCTTGAGAGGGGGAGCGAAAAAGGGGAACAGGTCTGCAGGCAGTTACATGCAAGGCAGGCGAAACCTGAAGAAGTACAGGCAAAGGAGAGGCAGACTGAAGCATGCAGAGCATTCATGAAAAAGAAAATGAATGTAGATGATCTGCCGCAGTTTCTCTACCGTCAATGTAAATCATTGGTCTGGAAGGACGCGGCGGTACGATGCCTTGCCTGCGGCAACTGTACCCAGGTCTGCCCGACATGCTTTTGTCATAGCTCCTTTGATCTCGTTACTATTTCAGGAATGAAAAAGCAGAATCAATTCTCAGGCAGGAGAATGAAAAAATGGGACTCCTGTTTTTCCAGGAACTTCGCCCGTGTGCATGGGGGAAATTTCCGTCTCTCCCGGAGCAGCCGGTACAGACACTGGTTCAATCACAAGTTCGGCTACTGGCTGGACCAGTTTGGAGTTTCAGGCTGTGTCGGATGCGGCAGATGCATTACATGGTGC
>CP070644.1:374024-378920 GCA_020354155.1 Nitrospiraceae bacterium
TACGGGATTGCCCGGCAAAGGCGTACCATAGAGATAAAAGAGGAAAGGATACCGGTAGGTGCTGGAATAACCAGCGCCTGCCGAGAGTGCTATTCTCTGTTCATCAATGAGGCTTTTGTAGATTCTTGCGCTCTTGCCACCTGAGAGCACAACAGAGAGTACATCCAGAGCATAACTGTCCTCATCTAACATGTTCGGCGCCTTATAGGCGCTGAAGACATAGGGAAGTTCCGCTTCCTTTCTGACCGTTACCCTTCTTTCACCAAGCTGCTCAGGCTCTCCTGCCGACAGTTTTCTTACTTCAGGTCCTCGCGGAATACTGCCAAACTCTTCTCTTATTTTTTTTAATGTCGATAGTACATCAACATTTCCGGCTACGATGATAAAAGCATTATTCGGGACGTATCGTGATCTGTAATATTTCCACAGGTCATCCCTGGTAATCTGCTGCAGGTCTGACATCCATCCAATCACCGGCCACTGGTAGGGATGGCTTTTGAATGCTGCTGCCACTACTTCTTCATAGACAAGATTCTGGGGATCATCGTCATAACGCATTCTCCTCTCTTCCATAACAACATCACGCTCGGACATGGTCTCCTTCGGGTCCATTATCAGGTTGCGCATTCTGTCCGCTTCAAGCTCTATAGAAAGGTGAAGCCGGTCTGGTGAAAGCTTTTGAAAGTAATAGACGAAATCCTTGCTGGTCCCGGCATTGTCTATCCCGCCCGCCCTTTTAATGATTTTGGAAAAAGTTTTAGGTCCATGGTTAGGCGTACCTTTAAACATCATATGCTCAAGGAGATGACTCAACCCGGTCTTTCCAGTCTGCTCATGTACGGAGCCCGCGTCATACCATATCTGAAAAACAGCAAGGGGTGCATTCCTGTCATGAATAATAAATACCTTAAGCCCGTTTGACAGCACTTCTTCATACACGGGGCCATTGTCTACAGGCTTCTCAGATTGAATAGTGCGGGTGCAGCCTGGGAGTGAAAAAAGGAGGAGCACTACAGCACATAGCATAATCTTTTTCATCAAATTAAATAGTAACAAAGTTCATACGTGAGGTCAACGTTGGCATTCCATGGAAATTCCTATTTTTTCAGAGAAAAGATATAGATCACATCGGGGTTTCTCCCTTTCACAGAGAAAATTAAAGAGGCAGCCAGATGTGGGGGACCTGGCTGCCCCATAAAGGGGGGTAAGGTATAAATATTACCAGCAACCCAATCCCCTGTATCCTCCTGCAAATCTTTTTTATGACTAAAGACTACAACAGACTTTTGAAGAAAGATTGAATAATGTATGAAAATTGTGTGAAGAATATGTTGTGATTCCCCTGTGTGCCCGAACTCCAACAATTTCTATTCAATATTCGATGAAAAATGCTGAATATTTACTTGAAAAGTGCACATTATTAAAGGAAGATCAGTAATGACCAGAAAATAATTCCGGTTTTCTGGCTGCGTTATTTCCAAATTTTTGTCATTTCCATTACAATAAACATCTATGTATCATTTCAATAAACATTCAGCCTTAATGGTTTTGTATGCTCTGGTGCTGCTGCTGTCATTCACTGCCTGTCAGAAAGAAAGTGAGAAGCAGGTATCTTCTGCTGGAAAGAGTGATTCAGCCGCTGATTCACCTCAGGTTAATCCGAGGGTATCAGAGCTGCTCTCCGCCATGGACATCTTTCAGTTTTCTGAAACAGTCAAGGCGCCGGAGTTTGAGCTGAAAGACCTGAAGGGCAGGACAGTCAATGTTGCTCAGTTCCAGGGGAAAGTCATCGTTCTCAGTTTCTGGGCCACATGGTGACCATGGTGCAGGAAGGAGTTACCTTCCCTGGAAAAGTTACACAGGAGCGTCGACAGCTCATCCTTTGTGCTGCTGGGCATAGACCTGAAAGAAAGCAGGGACAAAGTTGATCAACAGGTCCGTAATCACGACGTGACATTTACCAATCTTTTGGATGAGGATGGTGATGTAAGCGCTGCCTACGGAGTTTCATCAACTCCTATGAAGTTTATTATAGACCCTGCAGGGAATATGGTAGGCGCTGCACTTGGTTACAGAAACCTGAACAGCGATGAGTTTAAGGAATTGATCAGTCTGCTGTCCGAATCCTGAACCTTCTTCCCTTGATTGTCAGTATAGGAATGTACAAATCTCCCGGAGATCAGAGGGGAATACCCCTGATACGGTATTTATAGTGACACTATTATCGACATTATTTTCTATGAATTTTAAAAAACAACTCCGGTCTCAATAAAAGGACCACCTATTTTTATTGATGCCTCAATTTCACTGTAATCAATTTTCATATCAGTATACCTGTATCCCCCGGCAATAAAAAGCGGACCTATTGGTTTTACCTTAACCCTGCCGATAACATCATAATAATGATTTGAGCTATAGACAATACCTCTGCCCTCAGCTTCTATACTCAACTTACTGACTGGATTTAACTGGATAGCTAGGTAAATCATCGGGACCGGGATGATTTCGTTTATCGATTCAGTTGTCGTTAAGCCTGTCATGACATCACGGCCAGAAACTTCGGCATCGAAATCGACAAGCCGGGTGTTCAATCCTATTTCTGCGTTGATTTTCCCTATGGTAGCAGTATGGAGAAATGGCAGAGAATAATAAAGGCATATATCATAAAGTTCCATCTGTACGTTACTGTTAAATGGTGCTGTTACATCAAATGTTATATCGCCGAAGGTAAAGTTTGTTGCCTTGGATCCGGCCCCCTCAAATTTAATAGACGTTGCAATTAGATATACATTAGGAAGCAGTATTGGTGTTTCAGCTTTGATTCTGGCAAAAGGTCTCTCTTCATTGTCATAGCCCAGGTCTCTTTCTATGTCGAGTGTGTCAACCGATGACAATGGCTTATATGCCAGCTGTCCTGAAGGCTCATGGAGCATGTACCCTGCTCCTATCTCAAGACCAAGTGAATACGATTCTTGAGGCATTACAGTTAATAGAAAGAGCGCTATACTTGTCAGCAACATAACGTATCTACGCATATCTTCATTCTCCTTTAGGTTTTATGACATATTATTTAAAAAATCATAACTAACAACCTGTGATTCAACACACAATGTGCTATTTCATATAAATAACTACTTAAAATCGTTGGTTTTATTTTTGAGCTCAAATAGAAACTGGAAGGCCATAGATGAACGATATCAGCTCATCTCGCCGATTCTGACGGGACAAAAAATAAGCATGAGAGTCTGCACTCTCTTCCGGACTTCCCCGCAAGTCGTTGACTCCGTCCACCTCAGATGAACTGCAGGAGCTTAAAGACAGGGTTGTTGGGTGTGAAAAGAAGGAGTCCTGCAAGCCCGTTAATTATTCGCGCAAACTTTACTTTCTCTCTGTCCGATGGGTGAACCCTGTCTGCATACATTTGAGCGGGGGTCCAGAGGAGCCAGATATCTACTATGCACACAATTACCATAGCAGTAAAACCAGTCTTGATGCCTTGTACCGCAGAGATGTCAGAAAAAACTTTCCAGGGTAAGGGTGATATTTCTCCCCGGGCAAAGGCGATGATATGCCATGGGATTACCGTGACTATGGCAATACACCATCCTTCATGGGAGAGGACCCTGATTATCCTGTGCTCCGGAACCTTTACCAGACCCTTCACAGACAGCTTGATCGTTGAGAGGAAGGTAAGGGGCATCACTATCCATGAGGCTGCATCCCACATATTCCAGAGATAATGCATGATTAATCCAGTTCATTTCAACGTATACTGCACGATTTAATTCACTCCAATCAATTCTTTCACAGGAGGCTGCATGTCTGGAGTCTTTTTCTCCGGTTCCTTCTTCTCTCCTTTACTCTCTTCCTGCATCCGGCAAAGATGAACTTCAACTTTGGCACCTCTGGACACAGAGATATACTCTCTGTAAAATACTTCTCCCTTGACATGGGCGTTCGCACCGATTTCGATCTCATTTCCTTCCAGCCGACCGGCAAATTGACAGTTTACATATATCTTGCCCTTTGCCTTTACCTCTCCCCCCGTGCATTTGCCGGAGATTGATACATTGCCACCTGTTGTAATATTTCCGTTCCTTAACTCTCCCCTGATGTCAACATCGCCCCGTCCAGACTCAATATTCCCCTTGCAGGAACCCTTGATGACAACATTGGAATTATCCTTTGCAGATATATTGCCTACCACATCTCCACTCAATATCAGGTCACAGCTTACGTTAATATCTCCTGTAACTTTGCTTCCCTTGAGGATGTTATTTACCTTACTGACACCAGGACTTTTATCGGGAGTCATATTTGCTGCAGTTTTAACCATATCCTTCTGGGGAGCCGCGTCAAGACTGTCAGCATTTGCATTATTTTTTTCTGATACCCATTTTTTAAGCATTTTGTACCTCCTGAATTTTTGTGAACATCATTAACATAATCCTCACATCATCCTTTCCCAGTGAGAAAAAACAATATAATCTCACACCAACAATATACATGTGCCATTCATCTAATACGTTACCCCTTTCCTTCATTGAAAATAAGTGATGTAAATTACATTAAGGAGGGGACAGTTCAGAATCTATGCTGAAGCAGGCTTCCCTGTCGAGAAAATCTGCCATGACCTTTTACGTACCTAACAACTTAGAATTAAAGAATTTAAGCTTTTTTGCCGATAGAGACATAGGTGACAGCTGGATCAGCGGGATGCTGAAAATAATTCAGAAACCCGTTCAATGAGAATATGAAATAAGGGGGACAGCATTATGTCAGCACACAGATTTTCCATAGGAGAGGCTCTCAGTTTTGGCTGGGAAACAGTGAAAAGCAATATCGGTTTTTTTATTGGGCTGTTAATCGTCGCTTTTCTGATTGAAAATATTCCAA
>CP070644.1:379020-382980 GCA_020354155.1 Nitrospiraceae bacterium
AAGGTTGTGATATTTGAATTTTCGTCTCTCTCTGAAAGTATATTGCCGTGCATGTCATAGCTCAATTCGGTATATGTACTATCGGGATGTGTTCTGCGTACCAGCCTGTTCAGGAGATCATATGAGTATGTTGCTGATGTACGAACGGTGTCACCTGAGTCCTTAACAGACATTGATGCAACATTCCCTTCTGGATCATAGGTATAGTTAACTGAATGAGCCTCTGGATCGATGATCTTTGTTTGCCTGTTCATGCTGTCATACTCAAAGGCAGTGACGTTCCCTCTTTGATCGGTAATAGATGTTATGTTGCCTGCAGCATCATATTCGTAATAAACTGCCTCATCATCGGGCCCGGTGACTTTAACCGGACGGTCTTTAAGATCATATTCAAAAAACACGGTAGTACTGTTCGGGCCTGTAACTGAAAGGAGATTGCCCATGATGTCGTACGTGAAGGCTGTGGTCTGATTCAGGGCATTTATGACTGATGCTATGTTCCCGTACTGGTCATAGCTAAAGGTGGTAGTATTATTGTTTCCATCTGTAGCGCTCAGTCTTTCCCCTTTGGCTCCGTACGTATACGTTACGGCTGTCAGTACCGTGCCGGCTGGACTTAGGAGCTCCTTCTTAATAAGATTTCCTGCTGCATCATATGTATATTTTGATGAAACATTATTCGGGGATACCTTTGTAAGCATCTGTCCATAGCTGTTGTAGGTATACCTTGTTAGCCGCCCTTCTGCATTGAGATGCTGTTTCCTGTTGCCCTCTGTGTCAAATGCAGCTGATGCGGTTCTTCCGTCAGCCCAGGTTGTTGCTGTCAAATTCCTGTCTGAATCGTATGCATATACTGTTATATTGCCGTTGGGGTCAGATGCCTGTACAAGAGCGTTCATTACATCATCATAGACGAATGTCCATTGTGCACCGTTCTTCTCGGTGACTGTTGCTGTATGGAGCGGCTGGTTATAAGAAATTGATTTTCTGTTGTTCTCAGAGTCAGTGGATGTTGCAAGCATACCATGAGCATCATATGTATACGTCGTTGCGGCTCCCAGGGGGTTTGTTTTGGTAAGCATCCTGCCGGAGTCATCATAGGTAAAAGTCCACGTATCAGTTATCGGGCCTGTTATTGTGTTCAGGTTGTCCCCGGTGTATGCAAAAGTCGTCGTTCTTCCTGCAGGGTCTGTAACTGATGTTATTCTGTTCGCATTGTACGTAAGGTTTATTACTCTCCCTGAGGCATCTGTGATTGAAGTCAGGTCAATTCCTGTATAGGTGAACGTCACTGTGTTGCTGTTTCGGTCTCTAATGATAGTCAGTTTGCCCTGTGTATCATATTCATACGTTATGCCGGAGCGCTCTGTGAGTGTATAGGTGTTGTCACCATGCTTTGTAATGGTTGAGTGGATGCCGGAAGAAGCAACCGGTGTGTATGTGCCGTTTCCATTGCTATAGAAGTAGACCCTTTGTCCCTCTTCCCCTTTATAGAGAATGGTGTCACCTTTATCTGTAATTGAGAGATTGTAGGTATGAGACCATCCTTGGCCCAGTGGCCCCTGTTCTGTATCACGACTGTTGTAGTGAACTGTTATATGTACGGAAGCACCTGCGCCGTGAAAGCGAATAATGTCCTGATTATGATAGAGATTCCCTGTAGCAAAATGGGCCGATGAACCGACAGGTGTTCTGTTTGATTGCTGACCGCATAGTGCATCTTCTCCAAAACAGGTATCATCGACTGCACCGTCGCAGTTGTTGTCCATACCGTCACATGTTTCGACCATAGATGAGTTGATTGAGGCATTATTATCATCGCAGTCATTATTGCATGTTGTTATACCGTCATTATCTATGTCTTCACAGGCACACCCTTCATCAGTCTGGCCGTCACAATCATTGTCTGTGAGGTCATCACAGACCTCGCTTCCACAGGGGAAAAAAGACAGGCATTTATCAAATACGGCGTAATAGTACCCATTCTGGGGACAGACCGGCATCATACTGCATAATCGCAGGCCATGAGAATATAAATAGCCCTCAGGACAATAGTCAGGGTCGATTTGCATTATGCACAAAGGGGGATCGCCGCCGATAAAATGGCCATTGTCCGGACAGATGGGGACAATGCCGCACTCAGGCTCGCCATAGGGATAAAATACCTGATAATCGCAGTTGCAGGGAGGCGGCCCAGCAAGGCAGTTGACGCCATCGAGTGAGCCGCCGCATGGGCACCCGGCATCAGTTTCACATCGGAATTCCCCCAGGTTCAGCGAATAAGATCCTGAGAGACATTGGTAAAGGGGATCGGCAGTACATGCCTTCATTGAATCATCATATGAGCCGCCCGGACATTTGAGGTCTGCTTCACATCTATTCGTTCCTGGGTTGAAGCCATACCCCGGCAAACAGGGTGTCTGGGCATGGACTGGAAGTGCAATGAGGATGTAAATGCAGAGTGCACGGAAAAAATAAGCATTTTTTCTTTTTTTAAAACGGCCCTGTTTCATGCTGCTTTACTCTCTAAATATGCTGCGACCTTTCATGGCAGCATGAATACCGTCGCTCCTGCAGGTATGGACCAATCCTCTGTTCCACAGACAGGAACACTGGTCATCGTCAAAGTTCCAGCCGGTATTATTCAGGGAATCTGTTCCATGGGGAGCAGGTATCATGACACTATTGACGTTGTTGGAATCTTTGACATCTATATATTCGATGGTACGCGATCCCTGCGGATTGATTGCCCATTGCTGATAGACCGCCGTACTTCTTAATGAAAGCAGATTATTGCTCTTGCCCTGAAGCGTAAGGTTGTTTATGACTATCTGGGTGGTATCTGCTTCAAAGTATAATGAGTCTTCCACAGAGGCATTCTTTGCCAGATTATAAAATGAGCTATTTCCGGAAATAATCTGATTGCTTCCATTTAGAATTACGCTGGAAGTTCCATGATGAAAGGTCCCTCTATTTTCCCAGTTGCCATTAAGCACAATGATTGATGAGCCTCCTTGAATCGTCCCCTTCGTTCCGATCAGGATAGCCCCCGAAACGGTAAGCCCTCTTCCGTTCAAGAGTAGGATGCCTCCATCGACAGTTAGATTGCCCGGTATCGAAAGGGGAGAAAGTACGGTTATGGTGCCACCATAATCTGCTCCGGTCCTGATGAAATGAGGTGAGATTTCGAGGTCCCAAATACAGTCCTCATCAGTACCCTCAAAGAGGACTGCATCGTTGCTTTGCGGGAGTTTATTGCCGGCCCAGTTTGCAGGATTGGAAGCAAGGGAGTCAGTGCCTCCTCCACTCCATTCAATAAATTCTCTAAGAATAAGACTGGCTGAGGGACTGATTGTGATTGTACCCGAGTATTCGGAAGCAACCATAAGAGCATTCAGAGATACCGTGAAATCCCACATACAATCGTTCCCTGATGTTTCATTAAATAGGACGGTATCACCATCATCGGGAGTATGCATAGTTGCCCAGTTTGATGCAGTGGAAGCCAGCATGTCAGGGCCTGTTCCGGTCCAGGTGACTGTTGCTGCAGGAATGCCTGTGCACATGAAGAGAGGCAGCGCCATAAATATCAATATAATTAAATGTCTTTTCATGGAGCCGTAACAAATGAAAAATGTGCCATCATCATTACATACGTACTGTTTCATTTCCTTATGTCTGAAGTTTGTGAATAAAAGAAGATCAAATGTAACCAGATTAATACATGACTTTTGCAATCTGTCAAGGAAACCCATGTAAAGCGCGGATGATAACAACATCTTTTGCAGACGTTGGCATGTCCTCTATCAGACCATTCTTTTATCATTTTTCCTTTGCAAACCTGACGAGAAGAGTTTATAATTTGCGTAATAAAAGTCAGTTTTAATGAATTTTCAAACTATTGTACAAAGCAGGCAATGCCTGCAAAAGGAGGATTAATATCATGGCAACTGTTAAGCA
>CP070644.1:383080-385795 GCA_020354155.1 Nitrospiraceae bacterium
CGGAGAAAGGGAGTGGATGCACTGTGCTCAGTGTCATGATCCGCATAACCCGCCCTTTAAAGCCATAAAACCTGAGCCTGCGCCGAGAAAGCCTACGGAAATAAGGGCTTCTTCGGCCAAGAAGCAGTCTAAGTCAGCAGATACCAAGCACTGATAAATTATTGGAGGCAGTTCAATGTCAGAAGATAAAAAAGGAAAAGACAGGAGCCAGATAACAAGAAGAAAGTTTCTTGCCGGTCTGTCAGCAGGCGCTGCTGCTCTTACACTTCCTGTTGACAGGGCAGATGCATACGCAATAGAAGAGCTTCTCCGGCAGCACTTTAAAAGGCTCGATGAAGATGACCTGAAAGATATACTTGCAAAACTGGAAGAGGAACTGTCTTTTAAATTTGGAAAAGCAGTTACTGCAAAGGCAACGCCTCCCATGGATAACACCGTCTATGGCTATGCCCTCGATTTATCCAGATGTATCGGATGCAGAAGATGTGTCTATGGCTGTGTAAAAGAAAATAATCTTTCAAGGGATCCCCAGATACACTGGATAAAGGTCCTGGAATTTCATAAAAACAATCATAAATGGCAGGGGCTTGAACATTCAAACCGCTACTATGATCCTGAAAAGGTTCCTGAAAAGGGACGCTTCTATGTCCCTGTCCAGTGCCAGCAGTGCAAAAACCCTCCCTGTGTGAAAGTATGCCCTGTTCAGGCAACATGGAAAGAGCCTGATGGTATTATTGTCGTTGACTACAACTGGTGCATCGGGTGCCGCTTCTGTATGGCAGCATGTCCGTACGGCGCCAGAAGCTTCAACTGGGGAAAGCCCACAATTCCAAAAGATGAATTTAATCCGGTCGTACATTATTTAGGCAACAGGCCGCAGTATAAGGGTGTGGTAGGAAAGTGTACATTCTGCATTCAGAGATCCAGAGTGGGAAGATATACTGCATGTGTTGAAGCCTGTCCCGTCGGTGCAAGAAAGTTCGGTAATCTTATGGACCCGAACGATGAGATACGGTATATACTTGAAAATTTAAAAGTATACAGACTCAAGGAAGAGATTGATACCAACCCGAAATTCTTTTACTTCTTCAGTATGGGCAGGGGTGTTAAAATTTAGAGGAAAGGCAAGGCCATGGTTATTGATGCAATAAACGGAATTGTAAAGACGGTAACTACAGGAAGTAAGGAATACAAAGCCTGGTTGGGATTCCTTTCCCTGCTCGCTCTAGTGGGTCTGTTCTTTGTATATAAACAGATGGATCAGGGACTTATTGCAACGAACATGAGAGACCAGGTTTCATGGGGATGGTATATCGCAAACTTTACCTTTCTCGTGGGTGTAGCTGCAGCTGCAGTCGTTCTTGTGATCCCCTATTACATTTATAAATATGAACCAATCGGGAACATAGTCCTGATAGGTGAGATAATGGCGGTGGCTGCTGTTTCGATGTGTTTGATGTTTATTGTCCTTGATATGGGGAGTCCCGAGAGGTTCTGGCACCTTATACCGTTTCTTGGTATTTTCAACTGGCCCCAGTCTATCCTGACCTGGGATGTTATCGTGTTGAACGGATATTTATTCCTGAATCTGTTTTTAGTTACCTATGCCCTTGCAAAGATCTATGCCGGAAAACCATACAAGACGGCAATTATATGGCCATTTATTCTGCTTTCAGTGCCTGCTGCAATAAGTATTCATACGGTAACGGCTTTCCTCTATCTTGGTGTTCCTGCGCGGCCGTTCTGGAATACGGCCATATTGGCACCCCGGTTTATCGCCTCGGCATTCTGCTCAGGTCCGGCATTTATGCTGATTGTTTTTCAGATTATCAGGAAAAATACAAAACTGGAAATTCCCGACAAGGCACTGCATAAGGTTGCTGAGTTAATTACGTGGTGCATGGCGGTAAACCTCTTCTTCCTCGGTGCCGAGGTGTTCAAGGAAATATACTCACATACTGCACACATAGCTCCATTTAATTATCTCTGGCGCGGACTTGACGGACATGACCAGCTGGTACCCTGGATTTGGACCGCCCTTATTGTAAATAGTCTTGCATTTCTAATATTAATCATTCCTGCTATCAGGAAAAACTTTAAAATGCTGAATGTTGCCTGTGTATTGATATTTATTGGTGTTTACATTGAGAAAGGCATGGGGTTGATCTTCCCAGGTTTTATTCCCGGCACATTAGGCGAGATATATGACTATATGCCTAATTCCCTTGAACTGTGGATCTCCCTTGGTGTGTGGGCGATAGGGTTGATTATTTTCACTATTGGTGCCAAGATTGCAATAGCCATTAAGACGGGCGAGATAGGGCATGCCGATCCGGCAGCTGATCATTAGGTATTAACGTAATAATATTTATTTTCAAAATCCTCCTTCGCATGAAGGGGGATTTTTTTGTGCATTAGATGATGCAGGCCAGCCTCTTTCTTCGAGAGATGCCCCTGATCTGCCATTGGTAATAGTGATATTATTAACGATACTGTATTAAAATGAATGAAAATTATGAAAAAATATCACCTCAAATCAACTTCCCGCTTCGAACCTTCGATAGACTATTCATCCTATCTTAACCCTGAACAGCTTGCTGCGGTGACCTCTGAGGACGGGGCATCACTTGTCATAGCAGGTGCGGGATCGGGAAAGACACGGGTAGTCACGTACCGCGTTGCTTACCTCATTGAAAGGGGAGTAGACCCTTCAAG
>CP070644.1:385895-388756 GCA_020354155.1 Nitrospiraceae bacterium
AAAACTGAAAATGTCTACGGCACGGTGGTGAGTCCTGATGGCAACAGGGAGGCACAGAAACTTATGGCCCGCTTCTTTGAAGTGTCCGATGTCAACTGGAGGGGCATCGGCAATGTCCCTGCATCAGGACTTGAATTAAGACAGGAATTTGCAGACAGAGACGCAAAGAACGTTTTTGACCTGCAGGATGGGAAAGAAGAAAATATTCCCGGCTGTATCTGCGGTGATGTGGTACTGGGCAGGGCATATCCTGATCACTGTAAACTGTTCAAAAAATCCTGCAGCCCTCAAAAACCCTATGGACCATGCATGGTATCAACTGAAGGTTCCTGTAATATCTGGTATAAGACCCGTTAGAAATCACAAAAGGTCATATCCCGTCAGGATATGTTTCTTTCTTCGAGTTTTCCATAGCCAGTTATATTGATTAATTGTAGTAATTATGCTACATTAAATAATGATACCCTTTGGCGATACCATACTTCTTTGGAGAAGGCACAGGTCGCTTTCTCAAAAGCAGCTGGCAGACATGGCGGCTTTGCCCCGTCCCAATCTGTCTGACATTGAAAAGGGCAAAAGGGATGTTACTTTATCAACGATTCGATCCCTGGCCAATGCCCTTGGCGTCTCTCCTGGAACACTCGCAAACGGAGAACCACCGCAACACATGAATGCGAAAGAAAAATTATCAAGAAAATCCATGGAACGCATAGCAAGTGCGGTTGCCCGTGAAAGACCTCCGAGAGATCCCATTGAGTATAACCTTTACCAGTTATTACGAAAAGTGCTCCGTTGCAGTCTCCGGTCTGCCCGGGAACCCCGGGAGTATCTTCCCCTCCCTGCCAGAAAAAGTGACCGTGCATGGCTTCTCCTGCGCGCGCTTTATCCTGCAGAAACTCTTAATAGTCTTATTGTGAGATCTTTGGAAAAGGCAGAACTACAATGGACAAACGCCAAATAGAACGTTTTTTTAAAATTATTGATAAAGAATTTCAAAAAGATGCCAGGGCTATCCTGACAGGAGCCGCTGCAGGGGCAATATGGGGCAGTACCCGGCCCAGTATAGATATTGATTTTGCAATTGACCTGCAGAGTTATGGTGATCCAGACTGGGAGCGGATGGAATCAGCCATCAGTAAGGCAATACAGGAAACAGGAATCCAGGCCAATTACGCTGAGGACATTGACAGGTGGGGTATGGTTTCTCTTCTTGATTATAAAAAAAGCAGTACGTTATATAAAAAATTTGGGAAACTTGCACTTATGGTGCTCGATCCGGCCTACTGGTCCATTGGCAAAATGACTCGCTTTATAGATCCTGATATTCAGGACATGATACAGGTTTTCCGTAAGAAAAAAGTTTCGCCGTCACGGCTGGCTGAGGTCTGGGGAAGGGCACTGAAAGAAAGTCCGAAATCAACAGCTCTTATACGCTTTCGACGACAGGTTGAAATCTTTATCAAGTCATACGGAACCAAAATCTGGGGAAAGAGTTTTAATGCAATGGAAACTATCCACCAGTTTCATTCTTCAGCCGGCATTGTTGAGAAGGGGAATTAATACAAAGTTTAAGAAAGATTAGGAATTTAAAATGAACAATTTACTCAATTATCTCTGGATCATACTGCTTGGCCTCTATATCATCAGTCCCTTTGATGCTCACCCGCTCTTCATGGATGACCTGATTGCTGCAGGAGTGCTCTTCTATGTCCTCTATAAAAACGCCAGGCGCAAGAAAGATTACGAGCAATATTATTCCAGCTATAACCAATCTCAATCCTCTGGCAGTTCTCAGGAGAGCAGTAAGGCAGCTTCACAGGGCCCTGTTACTCTGGATGAAGCGTACAGACTCCTCGGTGTTACTCGATCAACACCGTGGGACGAGATTCAGAGGGCCTATAAGGAAAAAATTATCAAATCTCACCCTGACAAGGTCAACCACCTCAGTACAGAACTGCAGGAAAAGGCCAGAGAGATTACTCTCAATCTGAATGAAGCCCTCGATATTATCAAGCGATCTCAAGGCAGATAAGTACATTTCCGCTATTGTATCTATCCACTATGTCAGTTATCAGCATGCAGCTCTGCGGTAATGACAACTCTGCAGATCAAGGTATTTTATTTCAGATGTCAATAGTTCCGATATACTATATATATGAGGCTTAAAATTACCATCAGCGGGCTTGTCCAGGGAATGGGCTTCAGGCCCTTTATTCATCGCCTGGCCACTGAACTCCGTCTCAGTGGATATGTCCTGAATAACACAGAAGGTGTCTTGATTGAAGCCGAGGGAGAAAAGAGCAGTCTCGATGAGTTCCTCATTCGTATTGACAGAGACAAACCTGAACTATCGAATATTTTCAGCCTTCAGCATGCCTACCTTGAGAAAAAAGGTTTTGATGGTTTTGAAATCAGGGAAAGTGCAGGGGAAGGAGAAAAACAGGTCTCCATTCTACCGGACATAGCAGTATGTAAAGAGTGTCGAGAAGAAATTACTGACCCGAAGGACAGACGGTTCCTATATCCCTTTACAAACTGCACAAACTGCGGTCCCCGTTTTACGATTATAAAGTCCCTGCCCTATGACAGGCAGAACACGTCCATGCAGCCCTTTTCCATGTGCCCTGACTGTGAAAGGGAATATAACGATACAGGGAACAGACGATTTCATGCACAGCCAAACGCCTGTCATTCCTGCGGTCCCCATATAAGCCTGCATGACTGCCACGGTCAGTTCGTCTGCGAAAAAGAGAGGGCACATGAAAAAGTCACAAACATTATTCGCAAAGGGTACATCGTAGCAGTGAAGGTTCTTGGAGGATACCATATTATCTGTGACGCAACAAATGAGGAAACAGTTG
>CP070644.1:388856-392122 GCA_020354155.1 Nitrospiraceae bacterium
GTTTATTTTTTTATCAGCCGGGACAATTACGGCAATCCTCTACATGGCCAGCAATGCATCAGGCCTGAAAAATATCATCAAGCTCCATGAAGTTGAGCAGCTCAGGCGTTCACTGGTAATCAGTATTCAGAACGTACAATCATCACTGTATACGTATAATACTCCGTCGGCAAGTGATCTTGACTTCATTGTGCGCGAAGCAGCCAGCCTGGACAAGATCGCTGAAAAATGTTCTTCCTGCCATCATTCACCTCAACTCACGGAGCGGATAGAAAATATGCAGTCACTGGTCAAAGACTACGAGGACTATCTCAGTTATTATCTTACAGCATCAGCAAACCCGGAGAGAACGAACAAATTAAAAACCGAGGCAGCGCACGTGGGCCAGCAATTAATCGTCATGGCAGAAGCAATGTCCCACAGTGCAACAAGAAGCCTGACAGAACTCTCCGAGGATGCCATGGCCCGCGTTAACAATGTTATGACAATTTTACTCATAACAGTTGCAATTACATTTATTCTTGGCGTCATTGTTGCCATTCACCTTGCCAAGTCAGTTACACGGCCTATCAGTGAACTTGTGGAAGCAACGGGAAAGATTTCATCAGGTGAATTCGGATCAACCATATCCTTCCACGATCAGACAGAGTTCGGTGAACTGGCAGAACATTTCAATAAAATGAGCCTTACCATTAAGGATGGATACGAAAAAATCCAGCAGGAGGTCGCAGAGAAAATACAGACTGAGCATGCACTCCGGGAAAGTGAGGACAAGTTTAGAACATTCTTCGAAATGTCGCCCGTGGGAATTGTAATTTATCCCATTGCATTAGACCCGTTAAACAGAACGCTCACATCTTCAGTGTATAACACAGCCTTTCACAACTTCTTCGGCTACTCCAGGGAGGAACTCCGTCAAATGTCTGTCGCGGAAATAACACATCCAACAGATCTGAGAAAAAATATCGTTTTCATAGACGAATTACTGGCAGGGAAACGAGATAGTTACACCATGGAAAAACGATATATCAAAAAAAGCGGTGATATCTTCTGGGGGCTTATCAACGTTACCCTTTTGAAAAGCTCCTATGGAAAACCTCCGCAGGTAATGACAACCCTTGTAGACATAACTGAACGAAAACTAATTGAATCAGAGCAGCTGAAAATTGAAAAACTTGAATCAGTGGGAATCCTTGCCGGTGGTATCGCTCATGACTTCAACAATATCCTCACAGCCATTGTAAACAATATCTCTCTGGCAAAACTTTCAACCAATCCTGATAACAATACAGTCGAGATTTTATCGAATATGGACGAGGCATGCAGAAGAGCAAAAGATCTGACGAACCAGTTACTCACCTTTTCAAAAGGCGGAACGCCGGTAAAGAAGATAATCTCAATTAAAGAACAGATCAGAGACTCTTCACTCTTTGCACTGCGCGGCTCGAATATTAATTGCAAGTTTTTCATTGCTCATGACCTGTGGCCCGTAGAAATTGATGCCGGACAGATAGACCAGGTTCTGTACAACCTTCTTATCAATGCTGTTCAGGCCATGCCAGGCGGGGGAACAATATTTATCAGCGCCAAGAACACCCGGTCAGAAACGCATACAAATGAAAAAACCCAAAAAGATTATGTGAAAATAACAATTGAAGATCAGGGCGCCGGGATCCCGGAAGCAAACCTGAAGAATATATTTGATCCCTATTTCACGACAAAGCAGGGTGGCAGTGGCCTTGGACTTGCCTGCACATACTCTATCATCAAAAATCATGGGGGGAATATAGCTGTATATTCTGAAGACGGCAAAGGCGCTGTTTTCAGTATTTACCTCCCGGCTGTTCATGATCAATTCATTGCCAGTGAACAGGGAGAAGCCAGAATCGTCGGAGGTTCCGGTAAAGTTCTGTTGCTCGAGGATGAAGATTCCGTTGGAGAGACGATCAGCAGAATGCTTACTCAAATCGGCTATGATGTCATACTTACAAAAGACGGCAATGACGCTGTCACTTTATATAAAGAAGCACTCACAACCTCCGAACCATTTGATTCAGTCATCATGGATCTAACGATCAGAGGTGGCATGGGAGGCAAAGATACAATGCAACAATTACGGGACATTGATCCCCACATTACAGCAATTGTCTCCAGCGGATACTTTAATGATCCCATTATGGCGAATTATCAGGATTACGGCTTCATAGGTGTGCTCCCCAAGCCGTATGATATCGAAGAGCTGAGTCTGTTGCTGAAGCGCGTGATGTCACAGGTAAAAAAATAAACAGGCACAGGGTAGTACCAGTCCGGAGGCCCCTATTCTTTCCTGATGTCTTTTCACGATGCTATTTAACCTGATCCATCCGCCGGCTTCATAAATATGCAGGCTATGCAATCCCTTCCTGATTTTATATACTTGAGTAACTTCCCGGCATACATTTATAATCTATTCAATGAAAGAAACAAAAAAAATTATAAAACTGATGAAATCGGAATGCGGTCAATGCACGGCCTGCTGCCGTGAACTTTTCCTTGAGGTAACTGACGCTGATATCCTTCGACTTGCAGAGCATACTGGCATACCGGCCGATAAACTGGTGAAACTTTACTCCAGGGCTGACATTGACTGTGATGAAGAAAGCGACTGGGTATCCCTCTCATACGGTAAGCGGGCACTTGGTCTCAATAAGAGACGCAATGGTGACTGTATATTCCTTTCCAGCAGCAATACCTGCAGTGCCTATGAAGCACGTCCCATGACGTGCCGCATATTCCCCCTGAGTGTTGTCTATGACGATGACGATGAGATAGCTGACGTTGAAATATCAGATGTCATTCTTGACAAATCCGTTCCGTGCAAACACCGCTGCGCCAGGGGAACATCATTCAGGACATTCATGACCAGGGCTAAAAAGGCCCAGAGAGAAAATGACAGGTATATTGAAAAAATTGACTCCTGGAATACCCGGAAGACCAAGGGAAACAAGAATGACTTCCTTGCTTTTCTTGGACTCAGAGTTTCAAATACGTAGTCACCTGCTTAATTTCATGACCACCCCAATGATATGACGGTTTTCCAATTCCTGTCATTTCGAGGCGATAGCCCAGAAATCCTGTCTTTTAACTAGAACCTATCTCAAAATTGCTTTAGGCTGCAAACGTCCGAAATCCTGCCATACTTCGTCAGAAAACAAAAATCGTGCTCAATGCAGCACTGCTGCACCTCCGCGCGATTTCTGCTCTCTTTCTTGTCTGACATGATTTCA
>CP070644.1:392222-397963 GCA_020354155.1 Nitrospiraceae bacterium
CCTGGGCAAGGCCAAAACGCTCTTCGATAATATGGGCGCACCAGCCTGCTATCCTTGATACTGCAAAGAGGGGAGTAAAAAGATCATGGGGAAAGCCCATCATCTTATATACGGTGCCGCTATAGAAATCAATATTCGGCTTGATCTGGTCTTTTCCCTTTTCTGACAAGACCCTTACCGCTACATCCTCTACCTTTGCACATAATTGATATAATGAATCCTGATCTGTTTTTTCACTCAGATTTTCAAGAAGCTTTTTCAGGATGGAAGCCCGGGGGTCATAGGTTTTATACACCGCATGTCCCATCCCGTAAATTTTCTCCTTCTTTGCCAATTTTTCCTTGATCCATGTCTCAATGTCATCAACATTCATAAGTTCATCCATCATATTCATAGCCTTCTCATTGGCTCCGCCATGTAACGGTCCGGAGAGCGCTGCCAGTCCCGCCAGAACACCCGCATACATATCAGCCTGCGTTGAAGCCACTTCCCTGCATGCAAAGGTGGATGCATTAAAGGTATGATCAGCATGAAGAATGAGGCATATGTCGAGCACTCTCGAAACTTCCGGGTCAGGCTTGCTTCCTGTCAGCATATGTAACATGTTTTCGGCATGGGAGAGGTCTTTTGAGTATGGTACAGGTTCATGCCCTTTCCTGATCCGCTCCCAGGCAACCATGGAAACTGCCATGACGGCTATGAGACGCGCTGCCTTGTCAATATACGCTTCAGCTGTGTCATCGTCTCCTCTGTCATCAAAGGCTGCGATTGAGATTGCAGTCATCAGGACATGCATGGGATTGGCGTACTGGGGCCACAGCTTCATCGAATGCATCAGGGAATCAGATAGCTGACTGTATGAAGCAATCCTTTCTTTAAAAACCTTAAGTTCAGATGAAGCAGGCAGAACTCCATGTAACAGCAAATATGCAGTCTCCTCAAAGGTAGAGTGCTCTGCCAGATCTTCTATCCTGTAGCCGCTGTACAGAAGGACTCCCTTTTCTCCGTCAATATAGCTGATTTTTGTATCCGCAACTGTCACTCCCCGCAAGCCGGTATTTTTTATGACTGATTCCTGTGCCATCATGGTCTCCTTTTCTCTGGTCTTTTAATCATTATATCCCATGATCATAAAATCACATTATGATTTAAATCATTTCCCTGTCACTGGACAAGGCGCAGAATAAATTATATATTCATATTAGTCAGTACCAGTTGTTGAAGCCGTTATTTTGCAACTAATTGTCATTTCGGGCAAAGCGAGATATCTTATGCCACTGCAATAGGTAACGATTTCTCCTCGTAACCGAGTCGAAATGACATCAAATTGATTGCATAATGTAATCCTCAAAAGGAATTAGTCAGAATAGAGAGGATTCATCATTAGCTTTAACATATAATTATAATGGTGCAATCATGGTAAAAACCTCTGACCTCTTTGTGAAAGCCCTTGAAAACGAGGGTGTGAAATACATATTCGGCATTCCCGGGGAAGAGAATCTCGACCTTCTGAATTCTTTAAAAAATTCTTCCATTCAGTTTATTACAACACGCCACGAGCAGGGCGCAGGGTTTATGGCTGCCACCTATGGCCGCCTGACAGGCTCACCAGGCGTCTGCCTTTCAACATTAGGCCCGGGTGCTACTAATCTCGTTACCCCTGCTGCCTATGCACAGCTTGGGGGCATGCCTATGATAATGATCACCGGGCAAAAGCCTATTACAAAAAGCAAGCAGGGACGCTTCCAGATAGTGGATGTGGTCGAGATGATGGACCCCCTTACCAAGCTTTCCAAGCAGGTGGTGCATGAGCATACTGTGACGGCCATCATTCGCGAAGCCTTTCGGTTAGCCGTGGAAGAACGCCCTGGTGCCATTCATATTGAGCTTCCCGAAGATATTGCCCGGGAATTTTCAGACGCTGAGATATTTGAAAAGACAACTCACCTCAGGCCAGTCGCTGACAGTGAAGCCATCATTGACGCAACAGGAAAAATCCACAAGGCACGGTCTCCTCTCATTCTTCTTGGAGCCGGCGCTAACAGGCGGAAGACCCATGATGTGATTACCTTCCTTATTGAAAAAACAGGCATACCTTTTTTTACAACTCAGCTCGGCAAAGGCGTAGTCGATGAGCGTTCTCCACTCTGTCTCGGCACTGCCGCTCTCTCAAGTGACGATTGTGTTCACATGGCGATTCAAAAGTCAGACCTCATCATCAATATTGGCCATGATATAGTAGAGAAACCCCCCTTCCTCATGACCAAAGAAGGCTTTGATGTCATCTCAATCAATTTCCTTGCGGCAAATGTGGATGAAGTGTATTTCCCCCAGCTGGAAATCGTGGGAGATGTCTCCCACAGTATAATGGAAATCACGAGCCGCATAGAAAAACAGTCCCACTGGGATTTTGATCATATGCTTACTATCAAGGAAAAACTCGACAAGAGCATTGAAGAGGGTAACCGTGACAACAGTTTTCCCATCCTGCCGACCAGACTGGTAAGCATTATCAGGGACGTTATTCCCCCTGATGGTATTATTTCCCTGGACAACGGGATGTACAAGATATGGTTTGCCCGGAATTACAAGGCATATGAGCCGAATACCATCCTGCTGGACAATTCATTGGCTGCCATGGGAGCTGGACTGCCTGCTGCAATGGCAGCCAAGATCATCTATCCGAAGAAAAAGGTTATGGCAATTTGTGGTGATGGCGGATTCATGATGAACTCACAGGAGCTTGAGACAGCGGTCAGACTTAAGCTGAATCTTGTCGTATTGATTATCAACGACTGTGGTTACGGGATGATTAAATGGAAGCAGAACGATATGGGATTTGCTGATTATGGCCTTGATTTTCATAACCCCGACTTTGTGCAGTATGCCACGAGTTACGGGGCTAGCGGACATCGGGCGGAAACAGCAGAAGGTCTGGCCCTGCTCATCAGCAAATGCCTTGAATCAAAGGGGGTTCATGTCATAGATGTCCCCGTGGATTATTCAAGGAACCAGGAGCTTCTCAATCAGTGCGTATCAGGGATTTAATCTATATCAATATTAAAGATAAAAAATTAAATTATGGAGTATGAAGTTATTGAAGATAACATTTTTTCTTAATTTTTCATTCTGCTTTTTGATTTTTGCATTTTTTACCCCCACACCCCTGCCTGCCGGCAGGCAGGCTGACCCTCTCCCACAGGGGACAGGGAATGAGAGGAGTTAAGGAGGCCGCTCATGGCAGCTACAACCTTGAAAGTTTTTGCACCCTATGATGAGCATCTCATAAAGGAAATCCCTATGACATCTATGGAAGAAGCAGAAACATTGCTTCAGAAAGCATTTACCCTTCATCAGGACCGGTCGAGATGGCTTCCAAAATTTGAACGTAGCAGGATTCTGAAAAGTTTTGGGAAATTACTCTCAGACAACATGGAATCCCTTGCCCTGCAGGCAGCCGAAGAGGGCGGCAAACCCCTGGTTGACTCAATTATCGAGGTAAACAGGGCTGTCAATGGTGTAGAGGTGGCACTGCAGGAACTGGCGCAGATGGGGGGAACGGAAATTCCGATGGAGCTGAATGAAGCCTCAAAAAATCATATGGCGTATACCATGCTTGAGCCAGTCGGTGTTGTTGCCGCAATCAGTGCCTTCAATCATCCGGTAAACCTGATCATCCACCAGGTTGTCCCGGCAGTGGCAACGGGGTGCCCGGTAATCGTAAAGCCTGCGGCTGCAACGCCCCTTTCCTGTTTTTCTGTTGTCGATCTGCTCTATCAGGCAGGTTTGCCAAAAGAATGGTGCAGGGCCATTGTCTGCGACAGGGAAGTGACGAACACAATAATCGCAGACCGCCGCATTCGATTTGTCACCTTTATCGGTTCTGCAAGGGTGGGCTGGAAACTCCGGAACAGTCTTGCTCCGGGGGCACATTGCGCCCTTGAGCATGGCGGTGCCGCGCCTGTCATTGTAGAGCCTGATGCAAAGATTGACAGCATACTCCCGGGTCTCGTAAAGGGCGGCTATTATCATGCCGGCCAGGTGTGTGTATCAGTGCAGCGAATGTTCGTTCATAGAAAAATCATCGGAGAAGTAAAAGAGAAAATGCTTGCACTGGTCAAAAAGCTCAGGGTTGGTGATCCCCTTGATAAAGAAACAGAAGTGGGCCCCCTGATAAAGCCCGGTGAAGTGGACAGGGTCGATCTCTGGGTGAAGGAGGCAGTCAGCGAAGGTGCAGAGCTGCTCTGCGGCGGAAACAAAATCTCGAATACCTGCTATGAACCTACCCTGCTGCTGAATCCTTCACAGAAGTCAAAATGCTCAACTGAAGAGATCTTCGGACCTGTTGTCTGTCTTTATGAATATGAAAACTACCTTGACGCAATTGAGATGGCAAATCAGGTCCCCTTTAATTTTCAGGCTGCTATTTATACAGAATCCCTCAGCACAGCCCTTGACTGTGTGAAGCGGCTCAAAGCCAAGGCTGTTATGGTCAATGAGCACACTGCCTTTCGCGTCGACTGGATGCCCTTCGGCGGTGCTGAAATGTCCGGCCTCGGCGTAGGAGGAATTGGCTACTCAATGCGTGACATGTGCCATGAAAAGCTTATGGTCATTAAATCCGGTTCTGTTTAAGCAGAGGGACATCCCTTTTTTGCTGTCATTCTGAACATAGTGAAGAATCTCTTCTTGTATCATCCTCAAGTTGTATCATCCTCAAGCACCGACCACGTGGTCCATTAATATATGTAAAACAGATTCCCCGATATCAGGTCCCCCTCTTAAAGAACTTACCTGTATATGCGAATATGAAAAAAACTGTACTGATTGCTAATATTATATTTTTATATTCATATGGTAGATCTACAGTACTTTAGTATTAGCGATACCCGTTTTTTTCTCTCCTGACCTTGGCATAACAATCCTCTCTGTTTAAAATAAACAATGAACTTCTCAAGCATTATCCTGCTCTTTCTGGCACTGTTCATTGCAGGCTGCTCAATTATAACAAAATGCTGTCGTCAGAGTTGGCGCTTCAAATCATATATTAGTAAAAAGAGATATGATATACTTTTATTAAGTCATTTCTAGCAGATATCATAAAAGGAGATTAAAAATGAAAAGATTTTCACTGTTGCCTGCCTTAATACTAACATGTGCACTCATAGCTACCACGGGCTGTAATAATACGGATTCCAAAAGATCAGACAAGTCATCAAAGTCAAGTGAATCAATGCAATCAACTCAGTCACTGCAATCGACACAAGCTCAGATTCCTCTGGCAGGAAAAATTATTGAAACAATGGACAGCGGTAACTATACTTTCATGAATATCGAACACAACGGTCGTACCACCTGGGTGGCTACTTCCCAAATGAATGTAATGATTGGTCAGGATATATCTTTGAAACCCGGGATGACAATGACTAATTTTGAAAGTAAAACTCTTAACCGGACTTTTGACTCTATCGTTTTTTCGGGCGGCCCAACTGATGATTTTTCAGGACCCCTATTAACGAATACGCCTGACGATAACAGCCAGGTACAATCTGCTGTAACAGAACCAATCAGTGTTGAGAAGGCGACCGGGTCTGATGCATACACAGTATCTGATCTTTATGAAAAAATGGCTTCTCTTGAGAACAAAAGAGTTGTGATACGAGGAAAGGTTGTGAAGTTCTCTGCCAATATCATGGGCAAGAACTGGATCCATATTCAGGACGGGAGTGGCGATTCTTCAG
>CP070644.1:398063-401018 GCA_020354155.1 Nitrospiraceae bacterium
AGTTTTATCAGGTCATGTACTTTTCTGGACGAACCTGAGATAGATGAAAGACCGAATAACATGCTCAGGATATTGGCAAAGACGTCCAAGTCAGGCCCCCAGAAAGAGAGATTCACAAAGCTCAGATAGAAATCTGTAGGGGACGCCCCTTTTTTAATGTAATGTGTAAGGATGCGGGCTCTCCTGCTGTTCGGGATGGATCGGGTAAAGGGTGCGAAGATATGTTTGAAGTAGTACCTGGTCTTTTTACTATTCGAGACTTCATATATTTTTTTTACGTGGTACCAGAGAACATTCGAATACAGAACAAATCCGGACCGGGGCATAATATCGGCCCTCTGCCTTTTTGGACTTCGAGGCAGCATTTACTCCCATAGGGACGGAATTCATCTTCAACAGGGCCAGCGAGCGGTTGTAACATTCAATGAGTATCTCTTGATCAGCATGATTTACTGAGCGCATCTACCTACACTATCACTATATCGATGCCAAGAACAAACATTCACTATGCTCTTGGAAGATTTTACAGGATGGTATATAGTTATAGAAATGGATTGATAACTCTCATCATTAAACAGAGGTAAATTATGGGGAAAGCAAAGCAGGGTAAGTCGGTTAAAAAGTCTGGTAATGATGATGACCTGTACAGGGACATTGTAGTATCCACAAACACGCTTATCTGGAGGACAGACGGTGAAGGGCGGTTTTCATTTCTCAATCCTGCCTGGGAGAAAAATTGTGGATACTCTGTTGATGAGATGCTCGGACGGCCTTTCTCGGAATTTCAGATCCCTGAAGCAGCAGAACATTATAAAAACGCATTTCGAAACTGCCTGATAGGCGAATCCGTCATAGGGCATGAGACAACCTGCCTCTCCAAGGATGGAGATGAAATTAATCTTGTTCTGAATATGATGCCTCTGTTTGACAGCGACGGTGTTATCACCGGTACCCAGGGGACTGCCCATGACGTAACTGAACAGAAGCGTGCGGATAAATTGTTGCAGTACATCAGCGCTAAGGACGAACTGACGGGCTTGTATAATCTCCATACCTTCATGAGCATGACCGAACAGCAGATTAAAAATGCCGAAAGGGAAAAGAAGGAGATTCTGGTTATTTACACAGGTCTGGACAATGTGGATTTAATAAAAGAGATTCACGGCAGTGAGGCAGTTGAGCGGCTTTTAATTGATACAGCCGATATCCTCAGAAAGACTTTTCGCGAGACTGACATCCTTGCTCTTACCGGCGGAGAGGAGTTCGTTGTTTCTACTCTCGTTCATTCTCAGAACACGGAAGATATGATCCTTGCACGGTTACAGGGTAATCTTGATCAATACAATGAAGACAGGGAAGGAGTGCTCAGGCTGTATCTGAGTGTCGGAACATCATTTTATAATCCGGAACACCCTGCCCCTATTGAATATGTACTCTCTGAAGCTGACGAAAAAATGCACGAGGACAGAGAAAGCAGGGAGAGCTGAGAATTAGAGAATTACCAATAACCAAAAAACAAGATCCAAATGTCAAGTGACAAATTTCAAAACCAAATATCAAAGAATTGGGAAGCTGTTACTCTAAATGGTTGTCATCCTCCGGCGTGACCGGGGGATCCATTGCTCGAATAATTTCTGGATTGTCCGATCAAGTCGGACAATGACAACAAGGATAGTAAATTATAAGAATAGTTACAATGATTGTTAGGTAAATGTTATTTTGTTACTGACTACAGCTTTACTTTTACCTTTTCTTCCTGGAAAAAATGAAAATTACTTTTTTGCTCCTTTTTGGCATGATACATTGCTGTATCCGCTTTCTTGACAAGTTCCTGGGAATCAACTGTATTATCGGGGAAGAGGCTGGCGCCTATGCTTCCCGAAATATGTATTTCATGGCCCTCTAAAAGAAAGGGTGCTGTCAGGGCCCTTTCTATCTTTCCTGCAACTACATTCACATCTGATGCCTTTTCAAGGTGAGGGAGGATACAGGTGAATTCGTCTCCTCCCATGCGTGCCACTGTATCTGACTTGCGCAGGCAGTGTTGCAGCCGGACAGCAACTGCCTGCAGGAGACGGTCTCCCATGTCATGTCCGAGGGTATCATTCACATGCTTGAAACCGTCAAGGTCAATAAAGAGGAGCCCGACCTTTTCATTATATCTGTCAGCAAGAGACATGGCCTGATTCAACCGGTCATAAAAGAGTTGACGGTTCGGCAGGTTGGTAAGGGCATCAAAATATGCGAGACGATGCTGCCGCTGGGTTGCGTGATGGCGTTCAATGGCATACATGATTGACCGTCTCAGCACACTGCCGTCTATCTGGCCCTTGATAAGGCAATCCTGAGCTCCGTTCTGAAGGGCACGTACAGCAAGTTCTTCGTCATTATTGCCAGCCATAACAATAATCGGAATTTTTGGTGCATGCATGCGGACGCTGTTAAAGGTATTAAATCCCTGACTATCCGGCAACGATGTATCCAGCATGACAATGTCGCACTCTTTTTCTTCAAGATACTTGATTGTCTCATTGAGCTTTCTTGTAAATCGGAGATCATAGCGTCCAACCTTTGCTTTAGAAAGGTTTTTCTTGAACCATTGTACATACCCCGGATTGTCTTCAACAAGGAGGATATCAATGGGTTTGCTTTCCCTTTGTGTTTTCATCGCCTTGGCTCTTTTTTTTTAAAACGTCAAATTTAACACACTTTCCTTTGTCAGGGAGATTTGCAAATTAAATGCCAACGAAAAAGTAGTTGAAATTAAAAGAAATAACAAGTAGAAATAGAGAATAAACGTCAAGGATATGACGCCTGGCTGTTAGTTCTGTTTCCAGGGATGAAGCCTGTTTTTCCTGATGAGTCTGCTACAATATGGATAATATTTATTCGTTCTGTTTCCTGTTAATTCTGATGAGAGGAGGACCCCTTCATGAGTAAAGATCATAACAGAAT
>CP070644.1:401118-409652 GCA_020354155.1 Nitrospiraceae bacterium
GGCCCGGCCGCCAAAGGCGACTGCATCCCCCTTCAGGTCAAAGATGGGGAATATGATCCTTTCTCTGAAGGTGTCGTAATATCCCTTTGTACCCTGGCTGACCAGACCGGATTTTTTCATATCTTCCGGTTTGAAATCTTTTCCCTTCAAAAAATGGATAAGTCCATTCCAGCCTTTCGGGGCATAGCCAATGGAAAAATCCTGTTGCGCCTCTGAAGTTATTCCCCGCTCCCTGAGATAGGTCAGGGCCTTTGTATTTTTTGATAAGTTCTGTTGAAAAAAGGTACAGGCAACTTTATGCATGGTCACAAGCTTTTCTTTACTCCCTGCCGATCCGGCATTAACCTGTGACGTCTTCAGGACTACCCCTGCCTTGTCTGCAAGGACTTTGAGTGCCTCGGGAAAGGTGAGATTTTCATAGTTTGTAAGGAAGGTAAAGACATCCCCTCCGCTGTTGCAGCCAAAACAGTGATATATCTGCTTGGCAGGACTTACAGTAAATGAAGGGGTCTTTTCAGTGTGGAAGGGACAAAGGCCTTTCCAGTTTTGTCCTGTCTTTTTCAGATGTACATATTCGGATATGAGGTCGACAATGTCGATCCGGTCCTTTATTTCCTCAAGGGTGCGATCGTTGGAAGGCATGTTTAAATAAATTAAAATTCAAAATGAAAAATGCAAAATGCAAAATAAACGTTATGGCTATTCCTCGTCAGGAATAGCCCTGTTATGAATAAAATTTTTTCCGCAATTTTGACTTTTAATTTTTAATTTTTTAATTTTCTCTCGAACCTTCTGAATCCGGAGCATGTCAGCACCTTCAGTTTATGCTTCTTCTGCACCTCGTCAAGCATGAGGTTAATACCGAGGTTGTCACTCGAGATATGGCCTGCAATCACTACATTCAGGTGGTGCTTTTCTGCCTCTTTTCTGTGCTCATCACTTAAGTGCATTGCGAGAATGGTGCTCACACCTGCATTGACAATACTTTTAAAAATATCTTTTGCGCCCTCTGTACCTCCCGTCATATCAACAAAGACCTTGCCGGCAGTCCTCTCCTTTGAGCCAAGCAGAATCCGGGGACCTGCATTGTTCATTGCAGCCTCCCTGTATTCGGGAATATCGAGAAGAATTTTTATAATATCGTCAAGGGTATCAGGTTTTTTTCTGTCAAAGGTACTCTGCAGGTAACTGGCAACCATGTTGTCAGTTGGTGTATGCATACACATAAAAGGCATATCAAGCAGCTTGGCAACATCCGATGCCCGTGAATGGTTCGCAGGCATAAGCCTTCGCTCAACTTCCTTAATCCTAGCCTCAAGCATTCCTTCAGCAACATTGATAGGCACACCAAATTTGTTTAGAATGTCCGCCTGCATATGCATGACTTCATAAAAGTTTGCAAATGCCTTTCCTTCAGGATGATGAGCTATTACAAGGTCAATCTTCTTTCCCTTTGCGGAGAGACGGTCCGCCAGGAGCAGTTCCCCGACTTCCATGTCTATACCAACAAGAGCCGTGCCGATTTCTTCATCGCCGGTGCCATGGAGAATCCTGGTGTCAGCATAGGGATTTGTTAATGTTTCCTGATCAAAAAAATCCCTTTCTTCCCTTTTGAGTCCCTCATACTGTGTCTTTGCCTGTTTCAGGGTTTTGAGAACAGTCTTTTTGCCCCTCGGATCGGCATTCATGCCCGTCGCCACAACTGTTTCGTAAAGTTTTTGTAATTTCAATTACACCTCCAGCATCTCTTTTACAAGTCTGTTGACAAGCTTTCCATCAGCTTTCCCTTTTAGTTTTGCCATAACTGTTTTCATCACTTTACCCATGTCACCCGGACCGGAAGAGCCTGTCTCACTGATTGCTTCCCTCACAATGTCTCTGATTTGATCCTCTCCGAGCTGCCTGGGCAGGTACTGCAGGACTACTGACTGCTCTGCCTTTTCTTTTTCAACAAGATCGAACCTTTCAGCTTTCGTAAACTGCTCAACAGATTCTTTCGAACGTTTAACAAATGACGCAAGAATGGCACGTACTTCGTCATCGCCGGGAAGGTCACCTTTTTCAATTTCCCTGTTTTTAATCGAAGATTTTACCATTCTCAGTACCGACACAGCAGTGCCATCCCCTGATTTCATGGCTTTTTTTATGTCCTCTGATATTTGGTCAATAAGGGTCATCGCTGCCTCGATAAGACTTGAATCATATAATTTTCAAGAAACTTTAGGCAAGGGAGGAGAAGGTCAAACAGGATTTACCGGATGATCCTGTTCTTCTTATCCACCTTCAGGATAATGGGTGAAAAATCCTTCAGTTCATCATCCTGGTAGTAACAGTAAGCAAAGATGATGATCACATCACCTTTTGTGCCTTTCCGGGCTGTGGGACCGTTCAGACAGACATCTCCTGTGCCCCGTCTGCCGGGTATGGCGTAGGTCTCAAACCTTTCTCCGTTATTCAGGTTACTGATGCTGACCTGTTCAAAGGGTTTGATGCCAGCGGCTTCAAGCAGGTCCTCATCAACTGTTATGCTGCCCTCATAGTTGATATCGGAATCCGTTACCGTGGCCATATGTATTTTTGCTCTCAGCATGCATCGCAGCATGGTACTCTCCTTTAAAAGTATAAGATGATATTCAAGATTAACAGATGCTCTTTACAGGTTGCAAGACATCGTGGATTGAGACTGAAAAATGGATTCTATTCTATTATCCGGGGAACCCTGAAAAAACCATCACTCCCATCAGGGGCATTCTGAAGCGCCTTGTCTCTTTCCAGGGAGTCCTTCAATTCATCTTCCCTGAAGACATTTTTTACCGGGAGAATATGCGCAGTAGGTTCAACGTCAGAGGTATCAAGTTCATTCAGTTTATTGATATATTTAATGACATTTCCTACCTGCTTTGAAAAAAGTGACTTCTCATCCCCGGAAAGTTTCAGCCGTGCAAGCATGGCAACATGCTCTATTTCCATCAAAGCCTCTCAAGATTGGCAAACTTGAGAGATAGTCTCTTGATTCCCACTGACGGGAAGTTTACCATGACCTTAACGTCATCAGTCTCACCATAGCTGTCCCTGACAACACCAACTCCCCACTTGGGATGCTTTACCCTCATCCCTGTGGCAAAGGGAGATGCTGTTGTAAACTTTAAAGGCAAACGCGAAGCTGATGAGGCAACTGCATCTGCTCGCGGACGCTTTTCAATGCAGACGTAACAGGTCTCCGGAATGTCAGAAAGAAATCTTGAAGGGCTCTGATTCTGCTCGGATGAATAGAGTTTCCGCTTCTTCGTCCCCGTCAATACAAGCACATCCTGCGCCCTCGTTACACCCACATAGAAGAGCCTCCGTTCTTCTTCCAGTTCTTCCGGGTCCTTAAGAGCGTGAAAATGAGGGACCAGCCCATCCTCAATGCCGGCTATAAATACTACTGGAAATTCCAGCCCCTTTGCGCTGTGTAAGGTCATCAGGGTAACAGAATCATCACTATGTTCTTCGTCATGCCCGCTGAAAAGGGATGCAGTATCAAGAAAACTCCTCAGATCCTGCTCCTCACTGGCCTTGTACAGTTCAAGGACATTCCTGGAACGTTCCTCGCCAACCCACTTCAGGTAACCGGTCCTTTCAAAAATCAGGTCAAGCAGTTCATTCAACGGCTTGTCCCTGTTCGCAATAAACTCATCGAAGAGACCAACAAATCCCCGCACCTTCTCTTTCAACGCAGCAGGATAACCATTATTTTTTATAATGTACTTCATTGTTTTAAAAAGAGATTTGTCTTTTTTCCGCGCCTCACTTTCAACCCTTGTCATCGTAGTTGCACCAAACTGCCTCGGCGGGCAGTTGACAATCCTCTTTAAACTGACGGAGTCATCAGGATTGCTGATTGCATTCAGGTAGGCGATGATGTCCTTCACCTCTTTTCTCTGGTAAAAGCTGATTCCTCCAAAAATCTGATAGGGCAGCCCGATTTTCCGTAGGGCCTCTTCAAGAGCACGGGACTGCTGCTTGACTCTGTAAAGAATTGCCATTTCCCGGTATGAGCGTTTCCCTTTCAGATAGAGCTCTTTCACTGTCTGGGCGATGTAACGGGCCTCCTCCTGCTCGTTGGCTGTCGTGCAGTAACATATCTTTTCACCCTTGCCCCTGTCAGTCCTGAGTTTCTTTTCAATTCGTTCCGCGTTCCTGGCTATAATCCCGTGGGCAGCATCAAGAATGTTCTGGGTTGACCTGTAGTTCTGATCAAGGGTTATAACCTTCGCACCCTTGAAATCCTTTCTGAATTTCTGGATGTTCCCTACATTTGCTCCTCTGAATTTGTATATGCTCTGGTCATCATCGCCGACAATACAAATATTCTTGTGCTTTGAAGCAAGCATTTTTGAAAGCCTGTATTGGGATGCATTGGTGTCCTGAAACTCATCAATCATCACGTAGGAAAATTCTTTCTGATACCTGCGTAACACACTTGGGTGATTTTCATAGAGCTTGACCGTGTTCATAATCAGGTCATCAAAATCAAGAGCGTTGTTTCTTTTTAGTTCAGTCTGATATTTCACATATACCCTGGCAAATTTTTCATCAAAGCCATAACTGTCTTCATTTGCAATTAAATCTTCCGGACCTACCAGAGATGCCTTCAGGGAAGATATTTTTGAAAGAATCCCTTTGTAGAGGGCCTCATGAATCTTGAACTCTTTCAAAATAGATCTGACAAGGTTGCCGGAATCTGAGTCATCATATATGCAGAAATCACTGCTGTATCCAAGTTTTTCAATTTCTTTTCTTAAGATTCTGGCTGCAAGCGAATGGAAGGTGCCGACCCATAATCCCTTTGCACTCTTGCCAGTAAGGCTTTCTATTCTTTCCTTCATCTCATTGGCAGCCTTATTTGTAAAAGTCATTGCCATGATTGAAGCAGGAGCTACCTTGCTGACAGATGTGAGGTAGGCAAATTTATGCGTAATCACCTTCGTTTTGCCACTGCCTGCACCGGCAAGAATAAGCACGGGGCCTTTTGATGCTGTAACAGCTTTTTTCTGTTGTGAGTTAAGATCCTGAACTAATGCCTGTTTTGTCATAAATAATCCTTTGCGAACCTCTTCCTCGAGAAAAAATTAAGATATTACATTGAGGGAACTTTAAACTGCCTCACTATGAGTTGATTATAGCAGATCCATTTATAAATATGTTACCCACTTATGATAACATTGCTAAAATTTATAGTAAAATTACTCTACGGTAACACTCTTGGCAAGGTTCCGGGGCTGATCAACGTTGCATTTTTTGAGTACAGCCATATGATATGCAAGCAGATGAAGTGGAATGGAGAAGATAATCGGAGTAAGGTAATAATTTGTCTCCGGCATAAGCAGTGTCTCGGATGAATGGGAAGCTGCCTTCCTGTTCCCTTCAACGGCAACTGCAATCAGTTTACCTCCCCTGCTTTTCACCTCCTCCATATTTGAGAGAATTTTTTCATAGACGTTATCGTTCGGCGCAAGGGTCAGGACCGGCATATCATTGTCAATAAGGGCAATGGGACCATGCTTCATTTCTCCCGCAGGATACCCCTCAGCATGAATATAGGAGATCTCTTTCAGTTTCAGGGCACCCTCAAGGGCAATTGGATAGTTTATACCCCTGCCAAGATAGAGAAAATCACGAACTTTACAGTATTTCTTTGCTATTTTCTTTACAGCCCCATCGATTTTCAGGGCCGTCTCTACCTTCTCTGGCAGCTGAAGAAGCTCACTGAAAAGCTCCGTTATTTCTTTGTCTTTAAGTTTACCCTTGGCCTTTGCCATTGCAATGGAAAAAAGATAGAGAGCGGTGAGCTGGGTCGTAAATGCCTTTGTCGAAGCAACACCTATCTCAGGACCGGAATGCGTGTAAAACACCCCATGGGCTTCCCGGGACGACGTACTTCCCACAACATTGCAGATACTCAGTACCCTGGCGCCGAGTTTCCTGGCCTCCCGCTGTGCAGCAAGTGTATCCGCAGTCTCACCTGACTGGGTAATAACGATGACCAGACTCCCCCTCGGAATCAATGGCTGCCGGTATCTGAACTCAGAAGCTATATCGACTTCGCAGGGTATCCGCGCCATATCCTCGATCATGTACTTTCCAATAAGGGCAGAATGCCATGATGTACCGCAGGCAACAAGAAATATCTTGCTCACCCTCTTCAGGAGGCTTTCCTTAAGCCCGAATTCATCAAGATTGACACCGGCCTTTTCAAGAGAAAACCGGCCGCGGATCGTATCGGCAATAGCCCTGGGCTGCTCATAGATCTCCTTCAGCATGAAATGCTTATAGCCTCCCTTTTCAGCCATTGTGGGACTCCAAGTGATTCTCGTTGCCTTCCTGGTCACCTTCCTGTTCTTCCTGAAATTGGAGATTGAGACGCCCTCGGTGGTAATCTCGGCCATTTCTCCGTTTTCAGGAAAGATCACATCACGAGTGTACTTGAGAAAAGCAGGGATATCAGATGCTATAAAAAATTCCTTTTTGCCGAGTCCGATCACCAAAGGACTGTCGTTTTTCACTGCCAGTATCCTGTCAGGCTCTGACTCATTGATAACGCCTATTGCATAAGCCCCTTCCAGATGCCCGAGGGCAGCCCTGGTGGCATCCCTGAAGGAGAGACCCTTTTTTTCATAGTCACAGATCAGATGACAAATGACCTCAGTGTCAGTTTCAGATGAAAATACATGGCCCTTTGTCTTCAGATCATCTTTCAGCTCATAAAAATTCTCAATAATTCCATTATGGACAACGACAATTCCACCGGACCGGTGAGGATGGGCGTTCTCTTCAGAAGGCCTGCCGTGGGTGGCCCATCGTGTATGTCCTATCCCTATTTTTGCCCTCAGTTTTTCGCCTCTGATAGAACGTTCCAGTTCCCTGATCTTGCCAGCACAGCGACTGACACTAAACCCGTTTACCTGGAGAAAGGCAATCCCCGCAGAGTCGTAGCCACGATACTCCAGCCTTTTCAGACCGTTAATCAGGATAGGGATAGCGTTTTTTGTCCCGATATATCCAATGATTCCGCACATAGTTAATAATTAGAGTTAAGAGTTATAAACTTATTCTGTCATACCCGGAAAGCGCGTTTCCGGTTCCCAGATGAGTTGTTATTTTCTTTAAACATTTATGAAATCTATTATATCTTTTTTTCAGCTTTTCTTTTTCTTACTCACTCCAGACCTGGCATGCTGAATTTTTGCCTTTTTCCTGGCCCAGTCCTTAATGGAGACCTGCTTTTGCCTGCTGATAGCAAGCGAACCTGGAGGGACATTGTCTGTCACTGTCGCACCTGCAGCCACATAAGCTCCCCTTCCTATCTCAACAGGAGCAACAAGCTGAGAGTCGCTGCCGATAAACACGCCTGACCTTATTATGGTTTTAAACTTATTTTTACCGTCATAGTTGCAGGTTATCGTCCCTGCACCAATATTGACATCATTGCCTATAACCGCATCACCAAGATAAGAAAGATGTGATGCCTTCGTACCGTCACCGATATCAGATTTTTTAATCTCAACAAAATTCCCAATTTTTGCCTTTTTGCCTATTTTGCTCTGAGGCCGGAGATGGGCAAAGGGCCCAACACTTGCACCCTCACCTACAATGCTGTCCTCTATCAATGAACTGTCCTTTACCATTACATTCTTTTTAATCCTGCTGTCAATGATCCTGACCCCCGGGTAAATAATACAGTTGGCACCAATCGACGTCTGTCCTTCAAAGTAGGTATTCGGGTAAATGACGGAGTCTCCGCCGATGGTAACCGATGAATGAACAACCGTTGATTGCGGATCTAGAAAGGTAACACCCTTTGCCATCCATTGCGCAATAATTCTCTTTCTTAAAATATCAGTTACTTCATAGAGCTGGGCCCTGTCATTCACTCCCCGGATCTCCTCCGGCGGACAGGCATAGGCATTCACTTTGCTTCCAGCCTTTGCCATTATTGCTGCAAGGTCCGTCAGATAGTATTCACCTGAAGACCTGTTTCTCTTTACCTTTTTTAAATAGTCCAGTCCCCGGCTCTCAATAGCATACACGCCTCCGTTCAGCTCTTTATTCTTCTCTTTTTCCACAGGGGAAGCATGTTTATCCTCCACAATCCCCGTCACGCAGCCGTGATTGTCACGTATAACCCTTCCATATCCCGTCATGGAATCATCAACAAAGGCAAGGAAGGACAGAATGTTCCTGCTGCGTTTATGCCGTGATAAAAGAGTTCTTAATGTTTTTGTGGTGATAAGAGGACCGTCACCATTAAGAACAAGAACGGTACCTCCCTTAATTTCTCTACAGGCAGCAGTGAGGGCGTCGCCAGTACCAAGGAGTTTTTTCTGCAGCACAAAGGTAAGATTTCTGTCCTGGAATTTCTTTTTGACTTGCTCGGCCTTATTCCCAACAACGACTATTGTTTTCTGTGCTTTCAGCGGGCTGACAGCGTCAAGCACATGCTGCAGCATCGGTACACCAAGGACTTCATGAAGGACCTTCGGGGCCACTGA
>CP070644.1:409752-413017 GCA_020354155.1 Nitrospiraceae bacterium
AATGATTGCCTTGTCAAAGGTCATTCCCTGGGATTTATGTATGGTTACGGCCCATGCAAGTCTGAGCGGATACTGGGTGAAGGAACCGATGCTTTCTGATATAACCCGGGAGGCCTCTTTGTCATAGGAAAATTCATACATCTCCCACTCATAGGGCGTCACATCGACGACGTCCCCATCTGCAAGCTCTACCCAAAGAACATCAGGTCCGTCCTCGCCCTGGTCAATGTCCCTGATTCTGCCAATGCTGCCGTTTATCCAGCGTCCCTGTGAGTCGTTGTTCAGGAGCATGACCTGTGCTTCTTTTTTCAGGGTAAGATTATGTGAGGTGGGCAGGCTCCTGGCCTCAAAATCTCCGTCTATGTAGCCCGTGTAGTTATGTTCTTTGCCCTTTAACGCTGCAAGTTTTTTTATGTTGATGCTCTCCGCCACAGCATTCGTTGTGGTCAGGTAAATAAAAAAATCACCGGGAATCTCATCATATTCGGGATCATAGCGTTTATTGATTTCCTGGATGTCCTTATCAGTAACCGTGTTGTTCCTGATTGCATTCAGGATATTCAGGAAGTCCCCATCCTCCTGTCTGTAGACCTTTTCAAGTTCGATGAACTCCATGTCGAACTTTTTGCTCCCCGATATACCGGTGAAGAGGTCTTTCTCAAAGACGGGGGAACTGAAGAAATAAGGGCTCTTGTAGAGCTCTTTGAAGAGGGCCTTCTCTCGCGATGTAACAACAGGAGGCAGTTGATATAGGTCACCGATAAAGATCATCTGTATTCCGCCAAAGGGCCGTGTTTTTTTTCTGCTGTGCTTTCGGAGAAACATGTCAACACAATCAAGGAGGTCTGCCCGCACCATGGATATTTCATCAATCACAATGGCATCAAGTTTTTTATAGATATCCTTGTTTCGCACTCTGATTTTGCTGACTGTTTCCGGGGTTATGTCCGGCCTGAAATGGAAAAAGGAATGGATGGTCTGCCCCTTCACATTGACAGCGGCAACTCCCGTTGGTGCAAGCACGGCGATATTCTTTTTTGTGCTGTCTCTGAAATACTGCAGGAGTGTAGACTTGCCGGTACCCGCTCTTCCTGTTATAAAGGCGTTCATGTCCGAACCCTCCATGATTCGGAGGGCTTCTTTGAATTCATTGTTTAATTCAATATGAGGTTGTTTTGATTTCATGATTCTTGATCTGCTTCTTATATATCTCCCGCGCCTGTTTGAAAACCTCCTGATATTCTGATGTTCTGAAGTCAGGGAATGTGTAGGGCAGTGACTGATAATCCTTTCCTGAATATATGAGCGTTACCTCTCCATAGATCCCGTCATTCAGATATATCCTGTGAGAAAAATCCTTGGTGGAGACGAGGACGATCTTTGCTGTATCGAGATAACCGGGGTCAATGTTGATTTTTCTTCCACCCTGTTCAGAGCGATACTTTTTTTCAAGTTCTATCGTCTTTAATTTAATGCCTGCAATAGTGTCAGGCAGAATAAGTTCTTTAAAAAAGACAAAGCAGCGCTTCAAACCAGCACCCATTTCTTTTTCGTAATAGGTCGTGTGCTCCCATGGCCAGACCGGACTTTCAAGGTCAGCGGGACCATAGAGATTTTCAAGTGACTCTTTCACGATGGCAAGAAGGGATAGATCATTTGACAGTAAACCGGTGAAGAGTTTAACGGGATGTGGTCGGCTCAGGGCTGGCATACTTTTACACAAAGCCCGCAGATGTACTGACCGACATTATGAACCTTGGCAAAGTATTTCAATTTCTCAAGGCAGGCGACCTTGTTCCAGTCTGTATGTGAGTCTGATATAGCCTTGACGGGGCATATATCAACGCATTTTCTGCATTCACCGCAATCCTGCTCAAGGGGCCTGTCTGCTTCAAGGGGCATATCAGTCAGAATGGTTGCAAGCCTTATCTTTGAACCATACTCAGGGTGTACAAGAAGATTGTTTCTGCCGATCCATCCCATCCCTGCCCTGATGGCTACCATTTTATGGGACAGGTGGGCAGTCTGTTTCTCCCAGTCAACGATCTGGCTCGCCGGTATCGGGAGGGCAGCAAATCCTTTATTTTGAATCGTCATCGAAAGCTTTGCTGCGGTCAGATCCAGCGTCCAGTTCGTCATTCTATAGTTGTGAAGGTAATGCCGGGTAGGGCCTATAATGCAGCCCTTGAGAACAGCTCCTGAAACAGGCGCTCCTATGGAGATGGCATGAGAAAGTCCTTCTGTCTGGTCCATGGGAAGGGCGTCAAAGTGGGGGCGCAGCTCTTCTATTGCACAGACCCCAAATGCAGACGGACCGGATGCAAGAACAATGTTTTTTAGCTCATCATACATTCAGCTACAGGTATTTTTCGAGTATGGCCATCATCTCATCGCTGGTCCAGTCTTTTGGCCCTACGAGCTTCTCCCGTATGATTCCCTCTTTGTCAATAATGAATGTCTCGGGCACGCCTGTTATACCAAACATTTTGGCGGATTCATTCTTAAAACTGATAAGGGTTGGAGGACTGACAGGCTGCTCACGTTTGTATGAAGGCAGATTTGCGGGGTCATCTCTGAAAAGCATGCCGAGCATCTGAAAGGGTTTGCCCTGCATTTTTTTGTAAAGAGCTTCTTTCGTAGGCATTTCTGACTTGCACGTCGTGCACCATGTGGCCCAGAAGTTAATAAAGACAACCTGCCCTTTCAGATCAGAGAGTTTCCATATTTTTCCGTCAGCATCGGGCAGGGCAAAAGCCGGGGCAGGTTCACCCACTTCAGCAATTCTCTCGTATGTTCTTTCATCAGGGATAAAAATCAACGCAGCAACGGCCAGCGCCAGAATAATGATTAAAACAAGTGCCTTAAATTTCATACTTTCCCCCTATAGTCTTTATAATAATTATAGCTTATATCTTTATTTTGAACTCAATATGAACGTTCTTACCATACCATGAGAGCGAAGGAATAAGAAATGCTGTGCCCGAACAATGCACTTAAAATACAATTATTTCAATAAAGTCTTCAAAGGTCTCAAAAGGCAGACTGCCTGGGCAGCCATGCCCTCGTTATTTCCGACAAATCCCATGCCTTCACTGGTCTTGGCCTTTATATTCATGAACGCTTCAGGTATACCTGCCCTGGCAATGTTTTCCTTCATTGTCTGGATGTAGGGTGCAAGTTTCGGTTTTTCTGCAATGATTGTTGAATCAACCCAAACAATGTCAAACCCCTTCCCTTTCATAAGAGCAGTTACTTTTGAAAGTAA
>CP070644.1:413117-420733 GCA_020354155.1 Nitrospiraceae bacterium
CAGGTAGACAACATTTGGAGACCGTAAGCAAGAAAATAAAAACTTTCTTGCCATAGGAGAATTTTTTCTCTTGCCTTACTTTCTTATAGGCGTTGATCTATGCGAATAATAAAGAGATTCCGGACTGACTCCATTGCACTGACGGATTTATCCCCAGATTTTCAACTGACTCAAATGAGTTCATGAACTTCAACTTTATCAGTGAAATCAATGACATTCAATATTATTGAGAATTACAATTTAAAGAATAGTAGTTACGCGAGGTTGCTCCTGGAAACGGGGAATGGCAAAGATTGATCTGAAAGTTCACATCTATATAAAATAGAGTCATCTTCAGGCCGGCTTCCTTGGACACTACTGCAGTCGGTACGTCCAACATCGTCTCAGCTATAGCAGCGTGACCTTCTGCCTTCAGATGGCTCTATTAAATTTAAGCGATGCCCCAGGTACATTAAACCCTTGAGCATTTTTTTCTAAGTGGGTGCATTGTTAGTTGTTTTAGGCTTTCTCCTTTGCTCCGGAGACCTGCTCACCACAGCTAACTTCCGCTCCCTAACCTAGTTGCTTGATCCTCAGGCTCAATATTATCCGAGGTATCGCATTCTGTCTTTCTACTTATATTATAGCTCATTCTGCAGCCCAGTCAATACACAACAGCGCTGTTTTTTCGCCTCTTGAAACCTTTCCCTTGGCTCATACACAAAGAATTAAAAAAAGGAGCATGATTTGAGGTAAAGAGGGGCGGATCTTTTTGCAGTATCTCTGAAACAGCCCTGTTTTTCTTGAATTCATCCTCAAGAAAAAGCCTCACCTCTTTTCTGTTCCAGCCATGAGGATGAACAAAGTCAGTATACAGGGACAGGTCACCTTCATAAAAACTTCTGGTCTCATACTTCCCTGCCTCAGGGCTGCAAAAGGGCATATTAAAAATCGCCATATTGAGAAAACCGATCTCCTCTTTGTGCATAGCGACAAATTCGAGTGTCCTTCTTGCCGCAGGCAGCGTCTCAGGAGGAGTACCAAAAATCAGGTAGACATAGGTCGCTATCCCCGCCCCTTTGAGTGTTTTCAAAACCAGAGATGCGGTCTGAATGTCAATACCCTTGTTCATTCTGTCAAGTACTTGCTGATCTCCTGATTCCAGCCCGAGTTTCAGCATCACACACCCTGACCTTCTCAGAGCTGCGCAGAATTCATCATCGGTAAGCAACGGGCTTATCCGCGCAAAACCATACCAAGGAACTCCCAATGGATTTGATGCAAGCCCCTTCAGCAGGACCGGGCTGATCGCATTGTCCAGTAAATGAACCAGGGAGGGTTTATTTTTTTCCTTCAGTTCATGGAGATCACTCATCGCTATCTTAAGAGGAACCGGGGTATAGGGATTACCTTCGGCCTGCTCCGGGCAGAAAGAACATTTATTCCAGTAGCATCCGGTAGATGCGCTGTAGGGAAGTATCCGGCCGGGGGCCAGATATTCATTCACAGGAAATACACTGTAATCAGGAAGCAGATGCTCCCGATGAGTTGTATCAACACCCAGTAGTTCAAGAAGTTTTCCTTCGCCAGGGCCTTGAACAAGATGATCAATGAGGCCCTGAAAGGGGTTCTGCCAGTCTGGATGGCTCATCCATGATGTGACCAGCCCTCCTCCGATAATAATCGTTAAACCCTGAAAATGCTGTTTCAGAAATCCGATCATTGCAAAGGTGCACAGTGCCTGACTTAAATAATTTAGGGAAAAACCGACTATTGGACTATTTCCTTTCTGCACATGAGGCAACAGTCTCCTGCTGAAATAGTGATAGTATGGATTTTCTTCCGGTGTCTCAGCAGCTCTCAACAGGTCATCACTCCTTACAGGTGATAGAACATCATGCCTGAAATTCGCAATGCCGGGGACTCCTCCATAACTGGCATGCTGTTCGGCAGCATGGTTCAGATCAATAACCGCCCTTTTGTACCGGTCAATATTCTGATAGGTCGAAAGATCCCTGATAGCTTCATGGTTGAAAGAGATAGTCCGAACTGACCGGGCAGTCCAGGTATCATGCTTTCTGTTTGTCTCCGGACCTGTGTTTTCAATAATGTACTGGAGCGCTTCGAGGTTTGCGTCAATAACAGTATGCTGCACCCCATACGATGCAAGCGCACCTGCAAGTATTGCCACACCAGCTGGTGGCTCACAGGGTTTAGCAACAGGAGGATAAATAAGTATCATGTATTGTGTACACTGAAAAAGGATAACAAGTTACCGCCATTACCCGTATTTTATTTTAAATATAAGTATGCATGATGCCAGAACAAAGGAAACTGCATTCGCAATAATTACCGGAAAGGAACCGATAAGGATACCATACACCGTCCAGAGGAAAAGACCTGTTGCAAGAACAACGTACATGGCAAGAGACAGATCTTTTGTCTCCTTTGTCTTTATGGTTTTCAGTACCTGAGGCAAAAAAGAAGCAGTTGTTAATGTACCGGCAATAAAGCCAAGTGCAGCAATATAATTAATCTCCATATAAACCGAGGCCCCTGTTTATTGTTTTCATTCGTCCTGGTGGCTGCAGCATTTGCCCTGATCCGTATTCTCTGAAGAGGAGCCGCAGGCACAGGATTTTCTTTTTTTGTATTTACTGAAGGAGAGGGCAAGACCCAATAATGTTATAGCAAACATAACGAATACAACGATAATGACAAACTGAATCATATTCCTCCGTCTCGACTCTGTTTAACTGTGTTTCTTTTTCCATTTCCAGTTCTCATAAAATTCAAGACTGACCATTTCATCAAGTTCTCTCAGCTGTTTTGTCCTCTCAGTAAAACCTGATCTGATAACATCCCTGGAGTAAAGAAGGCCGATATATTTCCCTTTCTTCTCTATGAGCAGGTGACGGGTCTGGTATCCCAGAAATTTGTCGATAAGCCGAAAAATATTGTCAGTATGAGGGGCTGTCTTGAGCGGAAAGGACATATGGTCACTGACTTTTGTGGTTTTAGGGTCATAGCCGTCCAGGACAGTATTTTTCATAAGGTCCCGTTCAGTCCATATACCGACATAATCACCATCCTTCCGTATAAGGACTGCATGACTGTTCTTTTCAAGCATCAACTTTACCGCTTCATAGACGGTGGTTTCAGGGGAAACACATAAGGGTTCCTCCCCGATGTCCTTTACAATCTCCTCAGCAGTTATGTTTATCATAGATTCCTCCCTCACTATTAATCACTTGTCATTTGTCATTTATTATTCTTCATTTTGGATTTTTTATACATCATCCTCCAAAATCGTCATACATAATATTCTCAGGCTCAACTCCCAGGCCATCGAGCATCATGACAACTGAAGCAACCAGTGCCGGCGGTCCGCACAGGTAGTACTCACAGTCTTCAGGTGCAGGGTGGTCTTTCAGGTACAAATCGTAGAGACAATTCTGTACATAACCTTTGTATCCCTTCCATTCTTCCATAAGATGGGGACGGGACAGACTGATATGCCACTCAAAATTGTCATATCTTTCCTGGAGTTTATTGAAGTCCTCTACATAAAAAGTCTCCCGGAGAGTCCGCGCTCCGTACCAGAAAGATACCTTTCTCTTTGTCTGAAGCCTCTTCAGTTGGTCAAATATATGGGATCTCAGCGGAGCCATGCCCGCACCTCCCCCTACAAAGATCATCTCATTGTCTGTATCGCGGGCAAAAAATTCTCCGAAAGGACCTGATATGGATACCCTGTCTCCCGGTTTCAGGCTGAAGAGATAGGATGATACCTTCCCCGGTGGTGCATCCGGTTTATAGGCAGGAGGAACGGCAATTCTCACATTTAATACAATAATCCCCTTCTCGTCAGGATAATTTGCCATGGAATAGGCGCGGAAAACAGGCTCGTCCACCTTTGACGCATATTTCCACAGATCATATTTGTCCCACTCAACCCTGTAGTCCTCATCAATTTCAAAATCTCTGTAATGAATGCTATGAGGCGGTGCATCAACCTGAACATATCCGCCTGCCCGGAAATGTACGTCTTCGCCCTCTGGCAGCTCAAGAATAAGCTCTTTGATAAAAGTCGTAACATTATGATTGGAACGAACCGTACAGAGCCACTTTTTTGAGGCAAAGACCTCGGGCGGTATCTCAAGCTTCATGTCATCCCTGACAGCTACCTGGCAGGATAAACGGCACTGATCACGAATCTCCCGCCGTGTTAGTTTGGATGTCTCCGTAGGCAGCACATGCCCGCCACCTTCTTTTATAACAACCCTGCACTGCCCGCAGGTCCCTCCGCCACCACATGCAGAGGGCACGTAAATCTTCTGGTCCGCCAGTACGTTCATAAGCTTGTTTCCAACAGGTACGACGAATTTATGTTCAGTGTCGTCATTAATAATGACTGAGGCGTTTCCACTGGCAACCAGTCTCGACCTTGCAAAGAGGATGAGCATGACGAGAAGGAAAATAATAAAGGTAAACATAAAGGTGCCCAGCAGAATTAGATTAATTTCAGTCATGAATCTTTCCCTTAAAGCTGTATCCCTGAAAAAAGCATAAAGGCGATGGCCATCAATCCTGCTACAATGAAGGTTATGCCCATACCCCTCAGCCCCTTTGGGACATCGCTGTATTTCATCTTTTCCCTGATCCCTGCAAGGGCTATAACAGCAAGTGCCCAACCTGTTCCGGCGCCGAATCCATAAACAACACTTTCAGGAAAGGTATAATTTCTCTCGACCATAAAGAGAGATCCTCCCAGTATGGCGCAGTTGACTGTAATCAGAGGGAGAAAAATTCCCAGTGTGGAATGAAGCACCGGCAGATATTTGTCAAGAAACATTTCGAGGATCTGCACCATGGCAGCAATAACAGCAATATAGGTAATTAATCCGATAAAGGTAAGGTCAGCATCAGGCAGGCCGGCCCAGGCCAGTGCGCCTTTCTTCAATATATGGGTGTAAATGACATTGTTCACGGGAATGGTAATAGTCATGACGGCAACAACCGCTATGCCAAGTCCTACAGCAGACTCTGCATTTTTCGATACAGCAAGAAAGGTGCACATGCCGAGAAAGAATGCAAGGGCAAGATTTTCTATAAAAACAGCTTTAATGAACAGTCCGAGGTAGTGCTCTATCATGTGCTACTCCTCTTCCCTGAGTTGAGGTTTCCAGGTCCTCAGGACCCATATAAACAGTCCTACAAGGATAAACCCGCTGGGTGCAAGCAGGAACAGACCATTGGGAAGGTACCATCCTCCTTCAGACTGCAGTTTCAGCATTGTAATTCCCATCAGCTTCCCCGATCCCAGCAGTTCCCTGAAAAAGGCAACGGCAACGAGCAGGATGCTGTAGCCAAGGCCGTTGCCGATACCGTCAACAAAACTGATTCCCGGCGGATTCTTCAGGGCAAAGACCTCTGTCCGTCCCATGACTATGCAGTTGGTAATAATCAGCCCCACAAATATTGACAACTGTTTACTCGTCTCATAGAGATAGGCCTTCAGGAACTGGTCAACAATAATCACCAGGGAGGCAATGATTGTCATTTCAACTATGATACGTATGGTGCCGGGCATGCCTTTTCGAATCATACTGACTGACAGGCTTGATAATGACATAACTGCAATGACAGCAAGAGACATGACAAGGGCGGTATCCATTCGTGTTGTAACGGCCAGTGCTGAACAGATACCCAGTATCTGCACGGCAATCGGGTTTTTTTCAAAGAGCGGCTCAGTAAGCGCCTTGTAATACTTACCCATGAATTTCCTCCTTCAACCTTTTCAAGAAATGGGCATATCCCTCGTCTCCAAGCCAGAACCTGACCAGATTATCAACACCGATCGTTGTCCACGTCGCTCCTGAAAGGCCGTCTATCTCGTAGACTGCCTCACTTTTTTTTGTATCAACATTCCCCTTTATAACTCTTATTTTCAGATTCCCCTGTTCGTCAAAGGCCTTCTTCCCTTTCCAGATATTCTTCCACCGGGGGTTATCGACCTCACCTCCCAGGCCAGGGGTCTCACCATGCTCATAAATCGTAAATCCCTGCACAGTTCTCAGGTCACTACCAAGGGCAATAAACCCGTATAATGTAGACCAGAGGCCCTTCCCGTAAACAGGCAGAATAATTTTATCAACATTCCCGCTCTTCATTACAGGATAGACAACCATATATTTCGGCATCCGTCTGATCCCTGCCGCGTCCCTCTCAGCCGGAATGACTCTCCCGTGTTCTCTATCTGCCGCCACTGTCTGAATATCAAAATCCCTGATATTCAACCCTGATTCGAAGTCCTTCTGCTGCAACACCCTGCCCGACGCAAGTTCAACCAGAAGGGGCTGAATTTTTTCCTCATATATCTGGTTCAGGTCCCTGTTCCCGTCGAGAAGATCACCCGCCATAAGTATATTTTTTATCCTGTCCAGCCTCCTGTTTTCTTCCTGGATTCCCTTGAGCGATACTGCTGCCGTAGAGACAAGCACCGAGCACACAATACAGACCCCGAGAGCAATCATAATCGTTCTTTTCACACTTTCAGCGGGCACGACCTGCAACCCTCCTTTTTATGTTCGCATTGATAAATATCCTGTCTATTATTGGCGCAAACATGTTGCCGAATAATACGGCAAGCATTATGCCTTCGGGATAGGCAGGGTTGATGGTTCGTATCAGCACAGTCAATACTCCAATCAGAAAACCGTAGACATACTGTCCACCGGAGGTCATCGCTCCCGTTACAGGATCAGTTGTCATAAATACTGTTCCAAAGGCAAATCCGCCGAGCACCAGGTGCCACAGAGGTGTTAATCCGAACATTGAATTGGTAGCACTCCCGATGACGTTGAACGTCAGGGAGAGGCACACCATTCCGGCAACAACAGAAAGCATTATTCTCCACGATGCGATACCGGCAATAATCAGGACCAATGCCCCGATCAGACAGGCAAGCGTTGATGTTTCTCCCATTGAACCAGGGATGAATCCAAGAAAAGCATCTAACCAGGACACAGTAATATGCATAGCGGGATCAGCAACCTCGGCCAGAGGTGTAGCCCTTGTTATTCCGTCAAGAGCAACCCAGACAGCATCTCCTGAAATTTCTGCAGGATAGGCAAAGAAGAGGAATACCCGTCCAGTCAAAGCAGGATTGAATACGTTCCTCCCTGTGCCACCGAAGATCTCCTTCCCAAAAACGACACCAAAGGATATGCCCAGGGCTGCCTGCCAGAGAGGCATGGCAGGAGGCAGCGTCAGGGGAAAAAGCAGGCTGGTCACGAGAAAGCCCTCACTGATCTCCATCTTTCTTACAGAAGCAAAGAGGGCTTCCCATACCCCGCCTACTGCAAGAGTAACAAAATAGAGAGGGAGGAAATAAAGAGCGCCATGGAGCATGCAGGAAAGAATGCCTTCAGAGTTCACCTCCACTCCCAGAGCGGAAAGGACCTCACCGCGCCATCCTGCAACCGATGTTTGTCCCAGGGTCTCCAGCACAAGGTTTGCCTGCAGGCCGGTATTGTAGAGGGCCATCAGGACAGCGGGCACTAATGAAACAACTACACAGATCATAACCCGCTTTAAACTGATCACATCACGCACATGGGTTAATCTCTCAGAAA
>CP070644.1:420833-423557 GCA_020354155.1 Nitrospiraceae bacterium
ATGAAACTTATAATATATATATATCTGTTTTTGCAGCAAATATTGCAGTGGCATGGTCTGTGAGTGGCGGCAATCAGACCTTTGTCTGAACGGTGACAGATCACCCCTATGAAACAGGTCTTGCATGGGATGAAATCGAGAAAAAAAGGGGAGATCTTGGCTGGTCATACCGCCTTGAAAATGGCCCCCTGAAGACCGGCAGGAATGAACTTCAAATAACTCTCTTTGATAAAAAAGGAAATCCATTACAGGCTTCTGCGGTACGTATGGAAATAAGCCGGCCTTCAACAGACAGATATGATAGAACATATAATATGAAACATACAGGGCAGAACCGCTATAGTACCGTTGCCCACTTCCCACTTTACGGAAACTGGGGTATCATAGTACATGTTTCCCAGGGAAAGAATAGACTTCCCATTAAGAATATATATTATTTAGAGAAAGGAGAAGAAAGATGAAGAATATGCTGATGATGGTCACGCTGGTGCTGAGCTCTGTCCTTTTACTGTCAATTGGTGCCTGCTCAAAGGACAACGGAGCTGGAGGCGAAGCACAAGGCAGTTTTTCCGCACAACAAGGTGCGGAGATTTATGAAAACTCCTGTCTGAAGTGCCATGGCGAAGGAGCACGGGGCGGCATATGTCCAGACCTGACTGATGATGAGTCAACGTACGGCGATAGTGATGAAGAATTATACATATCCATAGCAGAAGGCCGGCCGGGGGGTATGCCAGGATGGAAAAGCTCTTTGAATAAAGACAAGATCAATGAGTTGATTGCCTACATACGCAGCCTTAAAGGCACAAACAAATAAATACAGGCCAGATTTAATCCACGGAAGGTCTCTATGGATACAGGATATCTGTTTGTCTTTACAACCGGACTTTTGGGAAGCGCCGGGCACTGCCTCGGTATGTGCGGGCCCATCGTTGCCTCCTATTCGATGTATGACTCGTCACAACAGGACCTGTCCCTTGCGCGCAGGGCAATGCCCCACCTTCTGTATAATGCTGGACGCATTCTCACCTATACACTGATAGGAGCAGTTATGGGCCTTGCCGGTTCTGCAGTGAATGTTGCCGGGAAACTGTCAGGCTTTCAGAATGCAATCCCCATCCTTGCAGGAGTGATCATGATACTTATGGGCATCAGCATCACGGGGATCTTCGGTACTCTGTCCTGGCTTGAAAGCAAAAACCAGTTCATATTCAGACTCGGGAAAAAGATTTCTCGTGGTAATGCAGTCTGGAAGTTTTTCCCACTCGGCCTTATCCTTGGGTTTCTGCCATGCGGACTTTCATACTCAGCCTTTGCCGCTGCCGCTGGTACCGGCAATTTCACATCAGGCATGATAATAGCCGCCCTCTTTGGTCTCGGGACCCTTCCCGCCCTCCTTGTCTTCGGTATGGCAGCATCCTACATCAGTGCGCACATACGAGGTATGCTCTACAAAAGTGCAGGGGCTCTCGTTATTCTCACGGGCATCTTTTTTGTAATAAAGGGGATATCCCGTCATGGATAAGTGCGATCACTGTCTTCTTGAATTTCCTGAGAGCAGAGCTGTTATTGATGAAATCAGGGGAGAGCGAAAGGTCTTTTGCTGCTACGGTTGCCGTGGTATCTATCGTTTTATTAATGAAGAGGGACTTACCGATTTTTATGAAAAGAGAACCCTGTCATGGGTGCCCGGCCCTCCTGAAGCAGCTGATATTGATCCGTCAGCCTTCTCGGATTCTCTCCGGAAAAAAGGGAGCGATCTGGAAGCTGACATACTACTGGAAGGCATACGCTGTGCATCCTGTATATGGCTTGTTGAGAAGGTCCTCCTTCGCACTGAGGGTATAACCTATGCAAGGGTGAACTATGCCACTCACAGGGCGAGAATACGATGGAATGCTGAAAAGAGAGATTTGAAAGATATTATCAATAGGATTCGGGCAACGGGATATACTCCGAAACCCTATGCAGCGCAGAGCCAAGAGGAACACTTCAGGGCGCTCAAAAAAGACCTCCTCATCCGCTTTGGCACAGCCGTTTTTTTTACCATGCAGCTCATGCTTTTTTCCATCGCCCTCTATGCAGGATATTTTCAGGGAATTGGTGACAGAACGAGAGGGGCCTTTCAGATACTCTCCCTTGTGCTGGCTACGCCAGTTGTTTTTTATACAGGCTGGCCTTTTTTTCAGGGGGCATTGAGAGGAATGAGGACAGGAAGCCTTAATATGGACGTACTCATAGCAACAGGTGCATCCGCTGCATACTGCTACAGTATCTATCAGATCACTGCGGGGGGGGAAGTATATTTTGATACAGCGGCAATGATCATCACTTTTATTCTCCTGGGAAGACTTATAGAGACAGGCGCAAAAGGGCGGGCTTCAGAAGTCATATCAAGACTGCTTTCGCTCAGTCCAAAGGAAGCGAACAAGGTTATACAGAGTAAAGAACAAAGGGCAAAGAACACAGACAGAATCCCCCTTGCCCCCCCGTTAGAAAAGTGGGGAGAACAAATTGAACGTGTTCCTGTCTCTTCCATTAAAACCGGTGATCTCCTTCAGATTGTTCCTGGAGAAAATATCCCCTTTGACGGCATAGTCTCTGAAGGAGCTTCCGAGATAGATGAGTCAATGCTCACCGGTGAAGCAAAACCTGTCTCAAAGACTGCAGGCAGTGAGGTGTTCAGCGGGACCCGAAACCTGTATGGCAGTTTTGTCTTGCAGG
>CP070644.1:423657-427678 GCA_020354155.1 Nitrospiraceae bacterium
CGCCATCGGGCAGGTTGTGCGATGCTGTCCTGAAGCTCATAAATCTCTTATGGATTAAGAGAAAAATTCTGCCCAAAACCCCGGTAATATCATATTGTGGGATTGCATACCACCCTGTGATGGCTTCACTTTCGGTCTATTTCGCGACTGCTCTGTAAATAAATTCAAACCTGCCTACCGGCACCTGTCTGCCGTAGGTAGAGGCAGGCTCGTCCCTCTGGTCCTCAGGCATGAGTTTATTTTAAACCCTCGCAGTCATTCATAACCCGGAACCAATCACATGATTTTACAAAACACTATTTATTGGCTCCTTTAGAGATTTCAGGCGATGAACTATGTCTTTGGTGTCAGGTCTTTTTTCTTGTATTTTCATTGCCTGTCTGTATAAGCGGCTTTGAGCTGACCGCAGGCTGCGGAAATATCAGCGCCCATGCTCTTTCTTATTGAGGTGGCAATTCCTGATTTCAGGAGAGTATTTTGAAAATCGTGTGTTCTGTCATCAGCACTTTTTTTGTAATCAGGTGACATCTTCACTAGATGAACAGTTTGTATGGCAGCATTGAACGGAATAAGGTTCACTTTTGACCTGATCCCTGAGAGCAGCTTTGTAAGCCGTAAGGCGTCTTCTTTTGAATCATTGAGGCCCTCAATCAATATGTACTCGAAGGTTATTCGTCTCCTGGGTGCCAGGGGAAAGTCCCTGCATGCCTGAAGGAGTTTAGAGAGGGGATATTTCCTGTTGATTGGCATTAACAGGCTTCGCACAGCATCAGTTGTGGCATTCAGTGATATCGCCAGATTAATATCCGGACCCTTCTTGGCGAGTTCATAGATTTTCGGTACAATTCCTGCAGTAGAAAGCGTGATTTTTCTTTTTGAAAGACCGATGCGGGAGGTGAGAATATAAAGGGCCTGAACCACTTCATTGAGATTATTGAGGGGTTCGCCCATTCCCATAAAAACAATGTTTGTGATAGCAGTCATTCCATTCTTTTCATCATGCTCAATACAGCGTCGTACTGACAGATACTGATCTACTATCTCATGGGTATGAAGATTACGTTTAAACCCCAATGTACCGGTCACGCAGAACCTGCAATCCAGGGCACAGCCTGCCTGCGAAGAGATACATAGTGTATATCGTTCGGCCCCCTTATTATTCGGAATGAGGACGCTTTCAATTGTCTCTCCGTCATCAAGTTGAAAGAGGAACTTGCGGGTGCCGTCTTTTGACATCTGCTGATTACACAGGATAAGATTGCTGATACGGGCTTTTTCCCTGAGCTTATCACGCAGATTCTTTGGAAGATCAGTCATATCATCAAAGGATTGGGCCAGTTTTTTGTATATCCATCGATTCAGCTGACGTGCCCGGTACGGCTTCTGTCCCATGCTTTCAACAAGAGCAGTCAGATCATCCATGGCCATTGTTTTTATGTCTGGCGTCATAATTACATTGATTCCTTAAGATTTATATCAAACTTCCGATAAGTTAATCATACTATTGATAGCAGCTACGGCAGATAGAGCATTGCTTGACAAATTATAAGTGTTTCAGAATACTTATAAAGTATAAAATATGAAGATTTTTTTAAATGTAATTATTTTATTCGACAAATCTTAATTTGAATACATTAACTATGTCAAAAAAAATACTGATTGTCGATGATTCACCGATAGCCAGAAAAATGTTGAAAAGCTGTATTCCGAAAGATCAGGGGTATGAGTTTCATGAAGCATGTGACGGGAAAGACGGATACGAAAAATATCAGGAGCTGAAACCTGATCTGACATTTATGGACTTGACCATGCCAGTCATGACTGGATATGAGTCAATTGATGCTATTGTAAAACATGACAACAATGCCCTGATAATAGTTGTGACTGCAGATGTACAGATGACTGCTATTAAACGCGTGATGGAGTCCGGGGCTTTTATGGTGCTCAAGAAGCCCTTAAAGAAAGAAGAGATTGCCACGGCGATGTCGAAAGCCTTTGAATCAAGGAGTGGGTGAATTGATAATGGGATCCAGTACGAATGAGTTGCTGACGGCCGAAGAAATAGAAATAATGCAGGAAATTATGAATATTGCCTTTGGTAAGTCTGCAGCTGACCTTGCAGAGGTCATAGATACTCATGTTGTACTGAGCATTCCCTATATAAAATGTATGGAAGTGACTGAACTGCCTGAATACATCAAAAATGATGTAAAGGATTACAAGAACATCAGTATCGTAGAGCAGGGCTTTTGGGGGAAATTCAGAGGGGATGCCCTTCTTGTATTTTCATCTGGCTCCGGCAAGGAACTGATAACACTCTTACAGCAGGATCAGGAGGTACGGGCAGGCCATGAGTCTGAATCCTTCGATGTTCTTGAGAGTGAAACACTGATGGAAGTGGGCAATATACTGATTGGTGCCTGCATAGGGAAGGTGGCAGAGTTGTTGAAAGATGTTGTTACCTATACTCCGCCGAAAGTTATTGTGGAAAAATACTATGGAGATGTCATTTCCGATGCCCAGTATGATCCTGACAAGGCTGCCATTGTCTTGAGGACTGACTTCAGATTTGATAAGGGCAATGTGAGCGGGTTTCTCTTCCTGATAACGAGCCAGGAATCGGTATCCTGGCTGAAACAGGCATTGACTGATTTTCTGGAACAGTATGAATGATATTATCTCAGGTCTTCGACTCATTAAATATCGGCATTATCATTCTTGACAGAGATCTGAAGGTTGAAAAGTGGAACCGCTGGATGGAGGCACAAAGCGGCATTGAAGAAAAACAGATTGCCGGAACATCGATTTTTGAGGCCTTTCCCGATTTAAACACTCCCAAATTCAACCGGAGCTGCAAATCTGTCCTTTCCTTTGGCAACTTTTGTTTTTTCTCACAGAAACTCCATAAGTATTTGTTCCCTTTCAAGTCAAAAGGTTACTTTGAAACAAACTTTGACTTCATGCAGCAGAGCTGTGCTATGGGGCCGTTGCGCGATGAGAATAACGAGGTTAAATTTATTTTTATATATGTACACGATGTGACAGAGGTTGCATCCTATGAAAAAAAACTGAAGGAAATGACCATGAAGGATGGTCTCACCGGAGTATATAACAGGCGTTATCTTGAGACGAGAATGAAAGAAGAATATGAAAGACACGTCAGATATGACTCACCGCTGAGCCTTGTCATGTTAGATATAGATCACTTTAAAAATGTGAATGATACCTATGGACACCAGTGCGGAGACTACATCCTGAAGGCTGTTGCTGCCGGGGTTGGCCAAAGTATCAGAAATGTGGATTGCCTCGCACGGTACGGTGGGGAGGAATTTTGCTGTCTCTTGCCTGAGACAGGAATAGAGGCTGCCACAATGGTAGCTGAGAGATTCAGAAAGGTCATAATGGATCAGGAGCATACCTATGATGGAAATGTCATAAAAGTAACAATCAGCCTTGGAGTTGCTGAGGTTGTTGAAGGAATTAATTCCGCCAAAATTCTTCAAAAAGAAGCAGATGCGCTCCTTTACCAGGCCAAACGGCAGGGTAGAAACAAAGTTGTTGCAATGAATCAGGGGTAACAGCCCAATTCTCTTTTCTTGAGCGTCAATCTGTTGACGATTACATTCAGTTGTGGCAATATATGCCTATGATTCGCATTCTTGTTATAGACGATGAAGAGGCAATTCGAGATCTGCTGACAGATTACCTGCAATCCAAAGGGTATGATGTGGTGACATCGCCTGATGGAGAATCAGGTTTGGCCCACCTGAAAGAGACAAAGTTTGATCTTTTCCTTCTTGATCTTATGATGCCTGGTATGAGTGGAATGGATGTTCTGCGGGAGACTGTTGCTGCAAAGATAGACGTTCCTTCAATTATAATTACTGCCAACGCATCAGTACAGACAGCCGTTGAGGCCGTGAAACTTGGTGCCTTCGATTATATTTCAAAACCTTTTGATCTTGAAGATATTCATCTTGCAATAACGAGACTGCTTGATTATTACCGGCTCCAGGAAGAA
>CP070644.1:427778-431356 GCA_020354155.1 Nitrospiraceae bacterium
CGAGACAGAGTGACCATACAGATTCTCGGCAGAGGATTCGGCAAGAATGGAGAACCGCGGCTTGCAATGTTTGTTTCCTTCCTGTTGGCCCTGGCCGGAACATTTGCCGGGGACCTCAATATGATTGCTGCGATACTCTCAATGTTTTTTCTCACCACCTACGGTCTACTGAACCTCTCCGCAGGTCTTGTCCAGAGAGAGACGAATTGACGTGTGGTGGGGGAGGAAAAGCAGGAATATTGGCCTTATACTGGCTCTTGCGCACCTCCTCAGGATGAGCGCACCCTGGCGAGAGGCGCAACTGAACCTGAAGACCATTGTCAATTCGAAAGATGAGATCGATGCCACTGAAAAGGGATTACAGGAGTTTATTGACAGCGCTCATCTCAATGCACAGGCAGTAACCATCTCGGCTCAGGAAGGCAGTGCATATGGACTTATTAAAAAACATTCTGGAGAAGCTGACTTTGTCTTTTTGGGACTTCGTCCTCCAGAGCCGGATGAAAGCGACGAAGATTACAGTAAATATTATCGTGATATCATTTTCAGTACCGTTACTCCTGCATCGACTGCTTATGTAATGGCATCAGAGGATATTGACTTCAAGGCAATTTTTTCCAACTTTACTTAGGAACTGCTGGAGCATGGTAGTAATTCTCAGCTAGGCGTTGTCTTTTTCAACGGCTTCAAGCAGATCAGAATAAATATCGGGAATACTGTAGGTGACACGGTTCCATGATGGAATGAGCGGGGCCTCTGTAGGCCCTCTGCTCTGTTCCCAGGCTGTCCATAGCAGAGCCCTGAATTGCCGTACTGTCATCTCTTCCCTGTACCGGTCAAAGAGGAGGTTGTTCATCTCAGCGTCATCACTGTAGCACTTAATAAATTTTAAGGCGTTGTCATAATAGGTGTGGAGCATCATGTCAACAAAAGGGTCGTCAAGGGCCATGCCGTGGGCCCGCATATAGTGAAGATAGAATTTTGCTATATCAACAACCATTCTTGACAGACCCTCTTCAACATTGTCAGGTGACAGGTCCTGGTGTTTGTGTTCATAATTTGATGCAAGATCAACCTGGGCCAGTTTTCTGTCCATGACCCTGTGATATGCCTCTGAAAGGGTGGCCACTTCCAGGGACCAGTCATAGGCAATGTTAATTTCCCGTGCAAGCCGTGCGCTCAGGCTGAACTCGCCGGAAAGGGGATACTTGAACATTCTGTGATAGGAAAAAAAGTGCCCCAGCTCTGAGAACCCCCGTTCGTTCATGATAGTACTCATTGCATCCACAAAGGGAGTGACAAAAAGTCGTGTCACCCGTCCTTTCATTGACTTCTCAGATGGAGATATTCGCGCATAATATCCTTTGCAGAAATCGTAATCATTGTTGGGGTTTGCCGTAGGTTCGATCAAACGGCCAAGCAGCAGTCGGTCAAAGGTGACAATGTCGAGGTCATGGAGTGCAATAACATCTACATCACCGCGGGCAAGGATATATCCAAGAGCCATCCAGACAGACTGCCCCTTGCCCTGCACGCCGGTAAGGATGTCTTTTTCACGTATTCGCTCAAATACATCCTGCACCCGGGGGCCGTTTATCCAGACAAGATTTACCGATGTGTACTCATTTTCGAGGACAGTGAAATATTTTTTGGCATTGAGAAATTTCTCTTCCTCGTCAGTTCCGTTGAAGGCAACGACAACATGTTTCAGGTACCGAACGCTTTTAATCTTATCGATAATATTGTTCAGCACGTCCGGATTCTCCAGTTCAGTGAAGTAACAGGGCAGAAGGAGGTTGATTCTTGACTTGCGCGTATAGCGGAGGAGACGCTCCTCAAGATTGATCAGATATTCATCTGAATCAAAGGCCTTGTACAGATCGTGAAAATTTGTAATTGTGCCTTCCTGATGAAAATCTGTCATGATGATTCCTCATTCAGTGGAATATATGGCCATGCTTTCATAACCTAAATCCATTATATACCGGAAACAGGAAAGTGACAATATATTTCATTATCAGTCCTGGGCAGAGCAGAATATCTGTAATCTATTCTTATTGAATAAAAATTAAATTGATTAATAGACTCATTAATTCTTTTTAGTAGACGTGACAGGATTTTGGTAGTAAAAGAATACTAACGTCATACGCGATGAGGGGACCTCTGCTGAAAGGATTGTACATTGAGTCAATTTGTGAATTGCTGGGAGTTTAATAACTGCGGGAGAGAACCGGGAGGCAACCAGTCTGATAAACTGGGAATCTGTCCGGCGGCTGAGGATATTGATTGCAACGGTCTCAACGGAGGAAAAAACGGGGGGAGAATCTGCTGGGCTGTTGCAGGGACCTTTTCCGGTAACGGGGTGGCAGGTACCTTTGCAAAGGAGAGGTTTTCCTGTATAAACTGCAATTTTTTTAAAGTCGTTGATAAGGAGACTGGTATTGAGAAATTTGAGCTGCTTCCCCCTGGCAGGCTTTATGAATATAAGCTCGGCAAACAGAACAGGCGGGAATACATGAGGTTTGATATTCACCTGGACATAGAGGTCATGAGGAGCAATGCAATGGGGGAGCATCTCCTGGGCGTTACGAGGAATTTCTCAAATGAGGGACTGAGCTTCATATCGGAAAATTTTGAAGTCAATGACCAGGACAGTGTCCAGGTCAGGATCAAACACCATAGGAAAAGCAGATTCATCGAGTTATCAGGAAAAATTATCTGGAAAAAACAGGTTCGGGACAGGTGTCTGGCAGGTATGCGCATAAAGAATATCGAGAAAAATGATCACAGCGCTCTCCTGGGCCATGCCTATAACAGGTGGATAACAGCTATGGGAAGGCAGTAAAGGTCCATCGCTGAGCTTTTGGCCTCTATTTCTCCTATTTCATTGACGCACGAAGAGGACGACGGGAATCTTTTTTGGATTGATTCCCGTCAGGCCGGAATGACATGAAAGAAAGAGTGTGAGATCGATGTTTCAGTTTTTTGCTTTTGTGAGAAGGCTATCACGGAATTCTGTTTTCCTCCATTCAACTCCAGCTGCCTGGTGATAACCGATCTCAAAATTGATACAGTATGATTTGTGATGCCCGCATATCGCAAGCGGGAATCAACAGGGAATTGATAAGACCGGATTTTCGCCTCGGCGCGTCGCCTGAGGTGACCCGCCGGAGTTTATCCCGTACCTGATAGGGGACGGGAATGACGAAAGATTTTTAAGTATGATAAATCTGGTTTTAAGACACATGTCCCGCCAAGGGGGAATCACCTCAGGTGAATATCAGAAAAGACCGGCAATGCTTCGTAGTGAGGAGTAGAGGAAGTAAAGTGCTATACCCAGCAGAACAACACCGGTTGTTATATTAACCCGGATGATGGTGTGCTCTGAAATAAACCGTTTTGCCCAGTAGAGAAAAGCGGACAGGAGGATAAGATACGAGGCCAGCCCCGATCCCCCGGCGGCAATAAACGAGACCGCTACATCGGGAGTTACTGTCTGAATGAGCTTGATATCTTTAAACAATTTTACAGCGATCAACCACCAGAGAATCATCATGGGGTTGGCAGCTGCAAGGGAG
>CP070644.1:431456-437740 GCA_020354155.1 Nitrospiraceae bacterium
GAAGGGTGTTGCCCCGTTCATCTTCATAGTTGATAGCGGCATCATGAAAGGGCATGCCGAGCACGTTGTCTGCTTTGATTCCTGTCAGGGTTTCTGCGGTGGCATTCCAGTAATTGATTGTCCGGTCCGTACCGACGAGGTATACTCCCTCAGGGATAGTATCGAGTATCTGTTCATGTATTTTTCTCTTCCAGCCGAACATAAACTTTTTCACCTAGATGCGATTCATTCCTCAAATATTCTCACTGGCAGTAATGCAAAATGTGTATGTCATGATATGAAAGATGAAAGACAGTACTGTTCAAAAGAACTCCCCACCGTCATTATTCTCTGGAAAACAGAAATCCATGATTCCCAGTGCCGTCATTCCCCGATTTAATCTGGGAATCCAGCCTCTTTTTTTCTGGATTGTCCGATCAAGCCTGCCTGCCGGCAGGTCGGACAATGACAGATAATAGGCGCTTCTCTTTCCTCATGAAATTATACTCAAGATTTCTCACGTTGTTCGAAATGACAGATTTGATGGCTTTCATGAGAGTAGGTAATCATATTATTTCGCCTCAAAGACAATGTTCTTGGTAAGAAACTTGCCATGATACATGGCCTTGTCGGCTATTTTCAGCAGTTCTTCCTTGTTCCGTGCATTGTCGGGATAGGAAGCTACCCCGAAGCTTGCCGTAATTTTGATAGCAAGCCCTTCAGATTTGAGAAAATCCTCTTTTTCTATCTCTCTTCGCAGTCGCTCAGCGACAAACATACATGACTGACGGGCAGTCTGAGGCATGATAATGACATACTCATCACCACCATAGCGGGTAATGATATCGAGCTTGCGAAGGTTTCTTTTCAGCACGGCAGCAACCTCTATCAGGACCTTGCTGCCGGCGAGGTGACCAAAGCGGTCATTAACTATTTTGAAATTATCAAGGTCCATGAAAATAAGAGAGAACATGGAGCCGTAGCGGCGTGTGCGTTCAACCTCCATGTCAATAGCCTGATTCAGGTACCGGATATTGAATACATCTGTCAGCTCATCAGTGATCCTGATCTTTTCTATTCTTTGGTATTGCAGGGCGCGATCAAGGACTATGGCAACGTGCCGTGCCGCATGCTCAAGGATGTTCAGGTCCGCAGCAGTAAAGGAATTTCCACTGCTTTTATTCATGAACCTCAGCACTCCCACGGATTTTCCTCTGATCCGGAGGGGAACGCAGAGCAGGGATTTTATTTTCAGGTTTAAATAATGATCAATCGTCGTATCAAAGCGGTGGTCCTCATAGGCGTTTTCCACGGATATTGCCCTGCCCCTGTAGAAGACACGGCCTGCGATCCCTGTGTTTCGGGCAAGGATGCATTTATGTATGGATCGTGATCTTCCAAAATGTATTTTCTTGAATGCAGAACTGTCGTGAATGAGCAGAGACCATGCCCTGGTTTGTGAACAGGTCTTTGCACGGTTCATGATAGCGCTTATGATCTCAACGGGCCCCTGATCAGTTGTGCAGATGTCAGCGCTGCAGCTCAGGAAATCAAGCTCCTTTCTGTATGCATTCAGCTCTGCCTGCCTCTCCCTGCTGCTGAGCAGTCTTTTAACGGCTTTCCTGATATGAGCTGCTCCAAGTGGTTTATAAAGCGGAAGAGAATGGGCGTCATCAAGCCAGGGTGTCCTGTTTTCCCGTTTCTCTCCGTTGAGTATGTATATTTTTGGAATGTCCCCCGAGAGTTTAGTAAAGCCGGCAGAGTCTATGGCTTTTTTCGTGAATGCGATGGTGATGGCAATGACGTCTACCCTGTTTTTTCTAAGATAGGCGACTGCAGCGCTGATAGTACTTACTGAACTAAAGGTATATTTTTGTTTGGACAGGGATTTTCTGAATAGACTGATTAGGGATGCATCCTTGTCTATGAGAAGAATATCAGGCATTAACGCCACAGCATTTTTTATATTTTTTACCGCTTCCACAAATACAGGGATCATTCCTGCCGATCTTGCTGTCCTTTATAACTGTCTGGGGTTTGGCGCTCCCACCGCCACTGCTGTACGTCATTTGTGATGGTTTCGGAGTAAACTTTCTTTCCACTTCTGCTTCACGGGCTATTTGTATCTTCATGAGCCTGGCAACAACCTCTGAAGCCACCCGGTCACTGAGATCAGCAAAGATATCAAATGCCTCTTTTTTGTATTCCACAAGGGGGTCTCTCTGTCCGTATCCGCGTAAACCTACGCCTTCTTTCAGATGGTCCATGCTGAGAAGATGATCTTTCCACAGGACATCAACTACCTGGAGAAGGATCATTTTTTCCAGATACCTGAGTGTCTCAGCACCGATTTCCTCTTCCTTGTTCTCATAGGCTTTATTGATTTCCTCAAGAAGGTTGCTTCGAAGTTCCTCAAAACCGGCAAGTTCAAAATCCTTTGTAATCCCGAACTGTCCATAGAGGGCATCCTTCAGTTCCTTTAAATCCCATTCCTCGGGATGCCTGTCTTCAGGGCAATGTATTGCAAGAATATCGTCGAGACAATTTTCAGCCATCTCGATGATTCTCTCCTTGAGGTCATCGTTGGTAAGGATTTCCCGCCTGAAAGAATAGATCTCCGATCTCTGTTTGTTATTGACGTCGTCATATTCAAGGAGGTGTTTCCTGATGTCAAAATTGTGGGCTTCTACTCTTTTTTGTGATGTCTCAATGGCCTTTGTTACCCATTTGTGTTCAATGGGCTGGTCCTCTTCCATTCCTAATTTGCCCATGAGTCCTGATATCCTGTCTGAGCCAAAGATCCTCATGAGGTCGTCTTCGAGTGAAAGAAAAAATCGTGATGAGCCGGGATCACCCTGACGACCGGAACGTCCCCTGAGCTGGTTGTCTATCCTTCGTGACTCATGACGTTCAGTTCCCAGGATATGCAGGCCGCCTGCTTCAAGGACCTTTTCCCTGTCCTCCCGGCACAGTTCCTCTGCCTTTCTCAGTGTTTCCTGAAATTCCTCATCGCTGCAGTCTTTTCTGTCTTTCAGCATGTCCTTTGCAAGGCCTTCAGGATTCCCGCCAAGAACAATGTCAGTACCGCGACCCGCCATATTGGTGGCAATGGTAATTGAACCGCTTCTGCCGGCCTGGGCAACGATCTCAGCTTCATTTTCATGGTATTTCGCATTCAGCACGGAATGGGGGATTTTTTTCTTTTTCAGCAGGGAGCTGAGCAGTTCTGATGTTTCAATGGCAATGGTACCGACGAGCACAGGCTGCCCCTGTTCATGGCAGTCTGCAATCTCATTTACCACTGAATTGAACTTTGCCTGTACCGTTTTATAAATGACGTCTGAGGCATCGATTCGTATCATGGGCTTGTTGGTAGGAATCACCAGAACGTCTAGGTTGTAAATTTTCCCAAACTCCTCAGCCTCTGTATCAGCGGTACCGGTCATACCCGAGAGTTTGTTATACATCCGGAAATAGTTCTGGAAGGTTATTGTTGCAAGGGTCTGGTTCTCGCTTGCAATCTTTACCCCCTCCTTTGCCTCGATAGCCTGGTGCAGTCCGTCTGACCAGCGTCTGCCGGGCATGAGCCTTCCCGTAAATTCATCGACAATAATGACTTCATTGTCCTTGACTATATAATCGACATCCCGTTTAAAGAGCGCATGGGCCCTGAGGGCCTGGTTTACATGATGGACTATTTCCACATTGGAGGGATCATAGAGATTGCCCACTCCCAGCAGATTTTCGACTTTGATATTTCCCTCTTCCGTGAGTATGGCATTCTTGGCCTTTTCATCGATTGTATAATCATCGTCTTTCTTCAGCTTTGGAATAATCTTGTTTATCTTGTAATACTTGTCCGTTGACTCCTCTGAGGGGCCGGATATGATCAGGGGTGTCCTCGCCTCATCTATCAGGATGCTGTCCACCTCATCGACGATGGCAAAGTTATGCTCTCTCTGGACGTAATCATTGATGTGGTACTTCATGTTGTCCCTGAGATAGTCAAATCCGAATTCATTGTTTGTGCCGTACGTGATATCAGCTGCGTAAGCCTCCCTGCGGTCTACAGGGCGCAGGTGCTTTAAACGTTCATCTTCAGAGTGATAGGAGGTGTCATAGAGAAATGAACTGTCATGCTGGATAATGCCCACCGTAAGTCCGAGAAAACTGTAGAGGGGGCACATCCACTGGGCATCCCTTTTTGCAAGGTAATCATTGACAGTAATTACATGAGCGCCCTGTCCGTCCAAGGCATTCAGGTACACAGCAAGGGTGGCGACAAGGGTTTTCCCTTCACCGGTCTTCATCTCCGCTATTTTCCCTGCGTGCAGGGCCATGCCTCCAATAAGCTGCACATCAAAATGACGCATGTGCAGGACCCTGCGGGAGGTCTCCCTGACGACTGCAAATGCCTCGGGAAGAAGGTCATCCAGTGCCTCCCCGTCCTGGATTCTCTTTCTGAATTCCCCTGTTCTTGACTTCAGCGATGCTTCATCAAGGGCAGATATTTCAGGCTCAAGACCATTAATCTGCTCAACAACGGACCAGAGTTTTTTGATTTCACGGTCGTTCTTTGTACCCAGAATCTTTGTCAATATGCTGAACATGGGTCTATTATAACAAAATATATTTTAATAACATATAAAGCGTCAACGATATGATAACACACAATCATGACAGGAGAATTTGAATCCCGTCAGTCCCGTATCATCACTATTCTTGAATAAAATACAGGGGCAATATAGAATATTTCATCATTTATGCGGGCGTAACTCAGTGGTAGAGTGTCAGCTTCCCAAGCTGAAAGTCGCGGGTTCGACCCCCGTCGCCCGCTCCATTAAGGAAAGAGAACAGACATAAGAGCACAGATCACAGACTGGACTCATTGTGGGCAGTAAATAAGTCTGTTTTCTTCAATCTTTGTTCTGTGTTCTGATCATTATGGCCAAAGGCTTAATACATGTGTACACGGGCGAGGGCAAGGGGAAGACAACTGCATCATTCGGTCTTGCCAAACGTGCCGCGGGTCACGGGAAAAAAGTCCTGGTCCTCCAGTTTCTCAAAAGCGGCATAAAAAACTCCGGTGAGATAACTTCTGCAAAAGAGCTGGGGATTCAGGTAGTGAAATTCAGGAATCAGACAACCCCGCTTTTTGACCCTGCAGTAAAGCTCTCTGATTTAAAAGCATCAATAAAGAGCGCAATCGGCAGGACAATCAGGGAACTGAAAAGTGAAGTATATGACCTGGTAATCCTCGATGAATTCAATACCGTCCTGGAAGGTAACCTTGCAGATATTCAGGATGCCGAGAGGATAATTAATGCAAAACCGGACAGGACAGAGCTTGTTTTCTCCGGCAGGGGGGCGCCGAAAGAGCTTTTTAACCTTGCTGATTACGTTACTGAAATGAAGATGATCAAGCATCCATTTAACAAGGGCGTGAAGGCACGGAAGGGGATAGAATTCTGAAAAAAATCAAAAATAAAAAAGCAGAAATTAAAATTGAGGAAGACTCATAATTTACAAAATATGATCACATCCAAAATAAAGAACAGAGCTGATCTCAAAGACATCATTGCAGAGCTGAAAAACCAGGGCAAAAAGATTGTCTTCACCAATGGCTGCTTTGATCTTCTTCATATTGGTCACATCCGGTACCTTACTGAGGCAAAGAGATTGGGCGATGTCCTCGTCATCGGTCTGAATTCAGACAGTTCAGTATCGGCTATAAAAGCGGGCAGGCCCATTAATACCGAGGACAATCGCTCAGAGGTCCTGGCTGCACTTGAAATGGTCGATTACGTTACCCTCTTTCACGAAGACACTCCTTATGCACTGATCAAAGAGCTGCAGCCTGACGTGCTTGTCAAGGGAGCTGACTGGCAACGGGAAGATATCGTCGGAAATGATCTTGTGCAGGAAGTCCGCACACTCCCCTTTGTGGAAGGGGTTTCAACAAGCGGCATTATCGAGAAGATTAAGGGAGTTATCCCATAATCTTTTGAGGTTGAATCGATAGATTATGGCGTGGTTCTCTCATCTGTGTTCTGTGCTCTTTTTATGTCAATGCACCGCTGCAGCTTGCACCTGCACCGGCAGTACAGAGGAAGCAAAGACTGCTTGTTACGATCTGCCTTTTTTTCAATAAATCCAGATCAAAGCTGTGTACAGTGGTGCTGCCATTCATTACCGGGATAGTTAAAATCTGCCAGAAATCACAGTCAAAGAGCCTTCCATCAGGCGATACACTGATCAGGTGTCTGCACATCAGGTTCGGGATCGTTGATGGATTGAACTTCTCC
>CP070644.1:437840-441407 GCA_020354155.1 Nitrospiraceae bacterium
ACAGCTGGCTGAGTCAATCGGATTATCTCTGAGGCCTTGGAGAAACTCTTGGTTTCTGCTACGATGCAGAATACTTTTAATTTGTGATCATCCATAATCAGTAATAATTTTAAGTTATCGCATTATAAATGTCAATTATCATAAAATGTGCACTCATACTCAGGCAAAAATGATTTTATTGAACATTTTAGGATACTTAACTCTAATGTCAAGAGAGCTGAACTTTTCATGGAAAGTGAAAGACCTGAGCCTCCGGCAGTCCGATAATCTCCGGAATACCACATGTCTTTATAAAAATTATTTATACTGAATCATTTATTGAAGATTATTTATGCTTATAAACGTATGAACACCTTGACACAGGATAGACATTATGATTTATAATGTCGGGTATTTTCATAATTTCGACGACTTCATTCCCCATAAGAACATTTAAGCAACAGGAAACAGTGATGTCAAACCTGTCACAGAGTGACAAAAAATCGAAAGGAGGATTTATGAGACTTGTTTTCACCTTACTGGCAATTGTGCTGCTCATGCCTTTAACAGTATCTGCAGAGCCGGCAAAAACAATTGACGAACTCGTCGCACACTATGATTCTTCAAAGTGTACAGATTGCCATGAAGAAGCTCATGAGAACTGGGCCAAATCATGGCATGCACAGTCCGTGACTGATCCCAGGGTTTTAAGAGCATGGAGAACATTTATTATTCAGGGGCTTGATGCTTCCCCACAGGCAAAAAGAAGTGACCTGAAGCATATATGTTTTTCCTGTCATATCCCAAGTACAAAGAGGGTTGAAATAACCGATGAATTGACCGAGCAAATCGCAGGGTTAATTATAACTGCCGCTGAAGACAAAGATGTAGCAAAGAAAGACGCAGCAATAAAGGAGCTATCAAAGCTTAATATTGGTTGTCTGGCATGCCACAACATAGATGGATCACCTGACGGCAACCCGCAGCCCAATACGATTTATGGTCCCGGCGATGCTGAAGATCCTCCTCACAAGGAAGAACTCGGTTTTGAAACCGTTAAATCCCCATTCATGAAAACTTCAGGATTCTGTAAAAGCTGTCACCACGGATGTCCTCCGGATATGCCTTCTTCAATATGTCCAACTTTGTGGACCAGTTATGAAGAAGAATACCTGGGGCATGGCGGTGACAAGACCTGTCAGGAGTGCCACATGCAGGGCGAAGACGGTGAAAATCATCGTTTCCCAGGAATATACGAGAAAGACTTTACAGCTACAGGTGTAGATCTGAAATTAAGTGCTAGTCCGACAGAGTATGTTGATTATTTTCAGAACATGGTGCAGCCTACTGTGGTTCTCAACGTTCAGTTAAAAAATACTTCGGGACATGGCATCCCGCATGGCTGAATGTACATACCTAAAGCGTCACTGGAAGTGACCGTAAAAGATCAGGATGGAAAAGTAGTGCTCACTAAAATAAAAGAATATTCCGTATATGACCTTCATTTTGAAGACAATAAGGAAGGTTATCTTGGAATGAGTAATTTTGACATAACGGCCCAGCATCATATCAACCTTGGACTTGAGCCTCATCAAACAGATTCTATTACTGAGGTTTTACCTTTAGCAATAGGGACAAAATCTGTAACTGTAGAGGCAACTTTCAATTATCTGTATGAGCCAGGCGACAGGGCGGTAATTAAAACAGCAAGTAAGACAGTAGAGTTCTAAAATCTGTTTTTTCCAAAAAAGGCACCATTCCCTTTATGGGATGGTGCCTTTTGTTTTTTGCAATGATACATGCGCTACCTCTTTTTGATTTTCACTCTATTTAGAGTATTATTAAGAACAGAGAAAGATAATAGGTATATATCCCGAGAGGAATAATTAGACGAATATATGAGATCATTTATTGTTTGTACAATTACATTATTCCTATTCAGCTACGGATATGCTTTTTCATCCGCTCCGGCAACGGCAGGTGAACTGGCAGCTCAGTTTGATATCACAAGGTGTTTAAAATGTCATGAAGAGATAGCAAAAGAGTATGAGACCTCCGCCCATGCTGTCTCAACAGGTAATTCCCGTTTTCTTCGTGCCTTCAGGGAAATATCAGGAAAAGAGCCTGATACAATTTCTGCAGGAAACAAGAAGAAAGTACAAAAAGCCTGTCTCTCCTGTCATGTGCCTCAGATTGATACCGCACCTGATGGCCTTACCAATTACATATCATTGCTCATCATAAAATCTTCCCTGAATGATACTTCAGCACAAAAAGAGCTTGCTGAGCTGACAGTCAACTGCCGCGTCTGCCATATGATGCAGGGAATGCCTCAGGGGAAAGTACAGCCAATGACTATATACGGGCCAGGAAGCAATGAAGATGAAGAATCTCACAAAGAGGAATACGGCTTTGATACTGTTACCTCCGATTACCTGCTATCCTCAGATTTCTGCATAGTCTGTCATGACAGATGTCCTCCTGATTTGCCAGAATCAATGTGTTCTTCACTGCATGCAAGAGCAGAGCGACACTACAACGTGTTACGTTACAGACAACCCTGCCAGAAATGCCACATGCAGGAAAAAGGCAGTGTAACGCACAGTTTCCCGGTAAAGTAATCAGACGTTTCTACCAGGTACAGATAGTCCTTCTATTCGCCTTCGTTGCTTCAACATTGAAAAAGCACCACAAAACAATGTAAAATTTTCAATCTATCAATATGAGAAAGGATGATGTATGAAAAAAGCTTCCCTGCTTTTTTTTGTCTTTATTTTTATACTGGCAGGCTGCAGCGGGAAAGACAAGGTAAAGCCCTCTGAAGATTCTGTCCTGACAAGGAATACCCTTCGTGTTCTTGAAACGATCAAAAAGGCATATGAAACAAAAGACAGCATCACACTGCAGAAAAATATTGACACAGCTCTTTACGATGAAGTAGCAAAGGAATTGATTTTTGATAAGGCTGACCTTTCTCTTTCCACTCCACGTATGGTGCGAATTGGAAAGTCAGACATTAAAGTCCTTCAGAACTGGCAATGCGAATGGATGCTAGGAAGCAGGGTCATGAAGGATCGCGGGGTGGGTACGCTGGTATTTGATAAAGAAACATTAAAACTGGTTGCGGCAGAGGGAGACAGTCCTTTCAGCCTGCCTTTAATAAAGTAATCCCCTCCAGGGGAGAGAGATTCTGAAAGATTACTATTCATCCCCGTGTCTTGTCACGGGGTAATCTGGAATGTTTTAATTGAACATAGATGCCGAAGTGGCGGAACTGGCAGACCTGCCTGCCGGCAGGCAGGCGCGCTTTTAAAAATGTTTTACACTTATGCAATCAAAAGTAAAAACAATAATTATATTTATGTGGGTTTAACAAATAATCCTGATAGAAGAATATCACAGCATAACAATAAAAAAGAACAAACAACAAAATCATATGCTCCATTTAAAATGATATTAATAGAAAAACATAGCACCAGAGCAGAAGCTAGAAAGAGGGAGAAATATTTAAAATCAGGAATCGGTAAAGAATATTTGAAGTCATTATAAATGTATGCCGAAGTGGCGGAACTGGCAGACCTGCCTGCC
>CP070644.1:441507-445269 GCA_020354155.1 Nitrospiraceae bacterium
CCCCCTGGAAAGCGGCAGGACCTTCATAGAGATCGAGCCCTTCATCAGGAAGCAGGACCTTGATGATGCAGCAGGGACTGTCCAGAAGACAGCCGGGATTGAAGTGGCACTGACCTACGATAATACCGATTTCGGGGCCAACCCGACGAAAGGAAATTACACGAGGGTGTTTTTTGACAGGGACTGGGGTGCCTATGATAATTCCATCCCCTGGTCAGTATGGGGCGGTGAATTTTCTCAGTATTTCTCATTGGGTGCGACGGAAAAGGCACGACAGAGGGTCATTGCCTTTAACTTCTGGACCGTTGATAGTCCTACATGGAACAGTTCTCATATTGAGAATGGCGAAGAAGTATTTCACAGACCGCCGACGTACAAAGGCGCAAACCTTGGCGGGCTCTGGCGCTTGAGGGGCTATCCCGCTACACGATTCAATGACCGTTCAGGTATCTACTACGGACTTGAGTACCGCCATACCCTTGCCTGGAACCCCCTGAAAAAGTACACCATGAAGGGGAAGCTCGATGTGGACTGGCTCCAGTTTGTGGGTTTTGGAGAGATGGGCAGGGTAGCGCCGAGCTGGAATTTCAGTGAACTGCATAAAGACATGAAATGGAGCGCCGGAGGTGGTCTGAGAGCCATGGTCAACCATATCATATTACGCTTTGACCTTGCAGCATCAGATGAAGACATGATCGCTCAACTGTTTATCGGCCAGCCCTGGCCGAAGCGGTAGGGCAACGAAGAAGAGAGAACAGAGAACCGCGAATCACAAAGACAGTAATAATAATGAATTTCGGATCTGCATTCCCAAAAAAATTTGACCTTTTTCATAAATATGAGATGATTGAGTAGTATGATGCATATCATAGGATTCCACTCTTGAATGTTATAGCATGTAACCCGTAGAGCAATGAGATACGTGATGATATTATCAGGAGCTAACGATTGAGGAAGAGATGAAAAGCGCACTCCATTTTTTCAAGGCAACCATCGTCGGAGGCATACTGTTTCTCGTCCCCGTCATCGTCCTGACATTTGTCATCGGAAAGGCCTTTACTATCTCACGAATGGTCGTCAGGCCGCTCTCAGAAATGATCCCCGTCGAAACTGTTGCAGGAGTTGCCCTGACAAAACTGCTGGCGATTGCACTTCTTCTTTTATTCTGTTTTCTTGCCGGGCTTTTTGCAAGGACCGCAGTCGCCCGGAAGATGATCAACTGGATCGAAACAGCCCTCCTCTCAAACCTGCCCGGCTACAGTGTCATGAAGGGAATGGGAGAGAGTGCTGCCGGCGTGGATAGTGATAAGCCTCATGAGCCGGTACTTGCCTGGATTGAGGAAGCCTGGCAGATAGGCTTCCTCGTTGAGCGTATCGAGGGAGGGCACGTTGCGGTATTCGTTCCCGGTGCACCAAGCCCCTGGTCGGGCTCTGTCTTCTTTATGACCGAGGACCGGATCAAACCCCTTGACGTTCCCGTCATGTCAGCGCTGAGCTGCCTGAGACGGCTCGGCATAGGGTCCAATGCGCTGCTGAAGGGGAGACTGTAAGCATTTCGTGGACGAGGGAGGAAACAAAGATGATTGGAAACGTTACATACAATTAAAAGGAGGATGTACTATGAAACTGCATGTACATATATTATTATCAGTTGTGGCTATTTTTTTCTTCGTTGCCCATGCCATGGGACAGGAGCCCATCATCTATCCGGCAAAGGGGCAGAGCAGTGAGCAGACGGAGAAGGACAAGTTTGATTGCTATTCATGGGCAAAGGGTCAGACAGGCTTTGATCCCATGCAGGCACCCACAGCATCGACCCCGCCTCCCCAGAAGCAGGCCCAGCGCAGCACTGGTGAAGGTGCAGTCAGAGGAGCAGCTGGCGGAGCACTGCTTGGCGTCGGGATAGGGGCTATCGCCGGTGACGCTGGCAAGGGAGCGGCCATAGGCGCCCTATCGGGAGGGGTCCTTGGTGGCGCACGGAGCAGCAGACAACAGCAGCAGGATAAACAGGCCCAGGAGCAGTGGGAACAGCAGCAGGCAGCCGAGTATTCCCAGAAAAGGGCGTCCTACAATCGCGCCTACGGTGCCTGTCTTGAAGGCCGGGGCTATACAGTAAAATAATAGAATTCTTAAAAGAAACAGAGAGGAGATCTATATGCGAAAATGTATTCTTCTATCGATTATTGTCCCACTTTTTTCATTACCATTGTGGGTGAGTGCTGCAGGCTTTGACGGATCAGAACCGCTACTGTGTTCTCTCACAAGGGCCTTTGAATGCTATGAGGACCAGGGCTGTGCCCCTCTTTCAGTACAGGACATGAACCTGCCAAGATTTTTAAAAGTGAATGTACCCCAGAAAAAAGTAACAGGAGTCAAAGAAGGGGGCAGGACAACAGACATCCTGAATGTCAGGGAAATTGACGGCAAGCTCTTCCTGCAGGGAGCTGAGGATGCAATCGAAAATGTCAGGGACGGCCTCGGATGGACGGTGGCAATCATGGAAGACTCGGGCAATATGATCCTCACAGGATCAGGCGATAATGTGGGATTTGCCGTCTTCGGTGCCTGCATTGCTGAATGAAGCGGTGATAGTAAGATAAAAATCCTGCCCAGGAGAGCAGGACTGAAAATACAAAACAGATCCTGTCATTCTCCGGCTTCCATTCTCCTTAGTACTACGAAGGATGAATGACCCTGAGAATTCATGGTTCGACAGGCCTGCCTACCGGACAGTCAAACCATGACAGTAGTCACCCTGAGCTTGTCGAAGGGTGGATTGCCCGATCAGGCGGGCAATGACAACTAAAAAAGATGCTACTTATTTAAAAAATGAGAAAGGAGGTTCAAAACATGAGAAAAATAATCGCCGCATTCCTATTTGTATTTGGCTGTACTCTTTTATCAGGGACGTCTGTCCCGGCCCTTGAAAAGCTGGTCGAATCTGTTGCCAAGGGGTGCGAAAAGGAGATCACGAGCTATTGCAAGGACGTCACACCCGGTGAGGGCAGAATCCTTGCATGTCTCTATGCTCACGAAGACAAGCTTACGGGTAGCTGCGAGTACGCACTCTATGATGCGGCTGTGCAGCTTGAACGCGTCGTTGCCGCCCTTACCTATGTTGCCAACGAATGCAGGGACGACCTGAGGGCCCATTGCTCTGCAGTTAAGCCCGGTGAGGGTCGGCTGCTTGACTGCATCGAAAAAAACAGCGAAAAAGTGAGTGACCGTTGCAAACAGGCCATCAGAGATATAAATTTGCGAAAGACAAAATAGACTAAGAAGGAGGAATTTTATTGATACGGATGTCTTTGCCGGCGTAAGTCATGCCGGTATAAAAAGGAGCTTTTATGAAGACAACAATAAAGCTTTATCGAGCTCTTGGTCTTGCACTGGTACTCATACTGTCAGTGCATCCAGAGGTATTGAGCCAGGAGGAATCAACAAAAGTATTTAAACAGGAGGAACTCGACCAGATGTTTGCTCCCGTCGCTCTCTATCCGGACTCGCTTCTTGCCCAGGTCCTGATGGCATCAACCTATCCCCTCGAAGTTGTGCAGGCGGACCGCTGGGCGAAGCAGAACAAAGATCTGCAGGAAGATGCTTTGACGGAAGCACTTGAAAAAGAGGACTGGGACCCAAGCGTGAAGTCACTTGTCCAGTTCCCGGATGTTCTGGCCATGATGAGTGAAAAACTCGACTGGACACAAAACATGGGCGATGCCTTCCTGTCGCAGCAGGAGGATGTGACGAGCACGGTCCAGA
>CP070644.1:445369-453226 GCA_020354155.1 Nitrospiraceae bacterium
ACTTGTTTTTCTCCTTTCTCAATATATAAAAGATTGAAATGCGCTTTGACTTCCTAATGGTTTTCAAAACGGGGAGGTTTGTCATCCGGTGATGGGATGAAAATATGAGAATATAGGAGATGAAATACTTCTGTCCTGCTTTCTTCAACAGACTTAAGAGATGGAAATTCAAATGTAAAAATAGATGGAACATCAATAGTTCCTACTCCTGTATGGCATTTCTTATTCAGTTTTTCAAGGATGGGGACATGGTGTTCCATTATATTGGCTTGTAGCGGGCATGGTAATAACATCGTTATGAAAATGGTTGCTATCAAAAAAATAATAAGAGATATTCTCATAATATTTATTTAATAAGAATTATTGCAGAACCCCTAAATCTACCCTGATTCCTTAAACTTCTATTTATCAGAGATACATGTGATTTGCAAATATTAATTAGAGATAAAAGTGTAAATCTTTGACTGACGAATAATATCTTGTTAAATTGAGAGGTATTACTAAACTAGCTTGTTCTGGATATCTTCACAAGAAAGTTAAATTTATGCTCTCTTTTTCTATAGTTAAATTTAATCGAAATAGCAAAAAGAAAAGTGATAACAGTTTAAAATACATTAGTCTAAATAAGATATTGATTATCTTTATTTAAAAATAAGCATTCTAAATGGAGTAGGTTCAGGACCAAATCAAGGACTTTTAACATAGGCAAATCGATGTAAAATTGTTGAGATGAACATCAGTAATGTTGTCGTGTAGAGAGTAAATAATATTCAAATAACTTCCAAGAAAGAGTTTTTTACAGACTGCTCTATTCTATTGATAACGCGGATAAATCTGCAGAAGCCAAATAGACTCCATTTTATGGATATGACGGATAAAGCCGGAGAGCCTGAACCGGTTTAATCTCATTGATAATTTCAACGCATTGGTAAAATCTAACCTGATAACATTGATTCAGAATTGAGGAAGTCCTCAAGGTCCTTTAAATGAGACTTTGAGGAATTACAAAGGAAACCATGAATCAAATTGTCCCGAAATTACCGCCGCGGCGGCTGTCGCCCCAGCCGTCCATCGTGCTCCCTGCACAGTGGACGCCTCCAAAAAACATGTCCTTCCTATCCCATCTATTTATCTTGTACTGCTTCTGCAGTTGTTGAAGCAGACTGTCACTCATACCCGGTTCAATGTGCACTGTCCCGTCTTCATAGTGGACTCGATGTGACTCAATTGCCTTTTCAATGGGCATGGCATAGTCAATGATATTGATCAGCGCCTGAAGGACGGCAGTCCGTATTCTCTTGCTTCCGCCACTGCCCAGTGCGCAGTCAACCCTGCCCCTTTTCATGACAATTGTGGGAATCATCATTGATGAGACCCGTTTGTTGGGAGGCGATGCATGAAACCCTCCGGGATGAAGGTCATCCTCTCCCATCATGTTGTTGAGCATAATCCCCGTGCCAGGGATATGGCATCCCGAACCTGAACCATTGGAAGTAGTCATAGATGCAGCATTCCCTTCATTATCGATGACACTGATGTGTGTCGTTCCCCTTGATGAGAGGGGGACCCTGTCAGCGATATTCTTCAGGTATGCCTGGACTAAAGGAGACTGTTTCGCACCGAGACCGGGATAGAGAAGGAGTTTCCCCTTTTGCCCAGGGGAAAAGGTTGTCATTTCCTTCATCGCTTCAATGAGGGAGACATAAAAGGCCTCTGATTCCCTGGAACATGCTGAAAGATTTACTTCTCCAAGCAATGACAGGCCCAGGGCCAGAAGAATGCCTCCCGTAGATGGAGGAGGATTTGTGTGGATCACCCGGTTCCTGTAATGAATCCGGAGCGGCTCTCTTTCTATCACACTGTAGGCTTTAAGATCATCTTTTGTTACCATGCCGCCATTTTTTTTCATTATCTGTGATAATGCTGTTGCTGTCTCACCGGAATAGATATCAGCTTTACCCTCAGCGAGCTTGTGGCAGAAATCTTTCAGGGCAGGATTATACACTTTGTCACCGAGCTGTACGTATCTGCCGTTTCTCATGTACATACTTCTTCCATATGCTGATGATGTCATGATTGGCCTTAAAAGATTGAGGAAAATCTCCTGACGGGCGTTTATTTCCAGGCCCTCTTCGAGACATGAGAGTGCTGGCTTCATGATTTCCTTTAAAGGCAGGGTGCACAGTCTGGCATGGACATGGAGCAATCCCTTTAGGATGCCGGGCACTGCAATGGAGCCGTAACCGGTATGAAAGATCTGGGTGCATCCCGGAAATTCAATGGGAGTAGCTGTCATCTCAGGTAATATAGTCTCTGTACGTCCTATTCCCGGGGTGTTAACAAAAAAATCAAAGAGGACGTCTTTCTTCTCTTTTGCCGTGTGTGACAGGAAGAATCCTCCGCCTCCAAAGCTGGTCAGTGCCGGCTCTGTCACAACTGAGGCAAATCCCGCGGCTATTGCAGCGTCAAAGGCATTGCCCCCCTGTTGCAGCATATCAAGCGCTGCCTGTGTAGTCAGAGGGTGCCCTGTAGCTGCAGCACCCTTCATTTTAGAAAGAGTCCCTGCATGGCCCTGATCATGGAGGGGAAGTCCTGTCCTTTTTCATAATAGAGTTTCTTCTGGATATGCGCCCCTGTTGTCCGTTCCAGGATTGTCAGGATACCATCAAGGTAATCTGTGGACTTAAGCATTTCAGCTGCAGGCCTGACCTGTCTGTAGAGATCCATGACTGCCTCTTTCATGGTGTGCTTTCTTGCGAAAAAGGGGTCTACATAGACTCCGTCCAGGCCGTAGCGTGCAGCCTGCCACTTGTTTGAACGGAGGATCTGGCTGTGTGGTTCGGGGTTTTCATGCTGTTCTGACAGCGTAACGACAAGGGCCTGAATCATGGCGGTAATTGCCAGAATGTCCTGAAAGGAGTAGGGAAGATCGCAGACCCTTATTTCAACAGTGCCAAAGTCAGGATGGGGCCTCACATCCCACCAGATGTCTTTGACGGTCTCAATAATGCCGCTTTTTCGCAACAGATGGACGAGCTTTTCAAACTCATTCCAGCTGCCCATTGAATCAGGCATGCCTGCAAGGGGGAGTGCTTCAAACAGTTTTGCCCTGTATGACATGAGCCCTGTATCCATGGACTCATAGAATGGTGAAGAAGTGGTCAGTGCAAGGAGGACAGGAAGATGTATCCTGAGCATATTGTTAATTAATATGACTTTTTCCTTGTCGTCAACACCTATGTGTACATGCAGCCCCTGGGTGATAAAGCGGCGTCCCACCAGCTGCAATTCATTCATAATCCTTCTGTACCGGGGATGATCGGAGACTTCCTGCTCCAGTCCCGATGAAAAGGGATGAAGACTTACCGTAAAGAGTCTTACGCCGAGAGTCTCTGCAAAGCTCTTTAACTGGCGGTATGAACCCTGTAAATCCCGTTCTACCTCAGCAACTGATGAGCATATTCCTGTGTTGATTTCAACCATGGATTGAATAAACTCAGGCTTTATTCGCTCTTTCATGTCTGCAGGCACCATATTGAGAATTTCGGGTGCCATGGCGGTCAGTTCCAGCGTTTTCTCATCCAGAAGCTGGACCTCAAGTTCAACTCCTATGGTTGGGGCAGGGGAATTATTGAATTGGAGTTTTTCCATGAATAATGTGCATAGCGTGTCCTGTCTTATTTACTCTTTTTCTTCAGCTTTTTTATGACATGTCTGACAAGCTCGGAAAAATAGGCAGCTCCCACTCTCAGTACTTCTTCATCAAAATCAAAGGCAGGGCTGTGCGACGCTATCTTTTCGTGCCCTCCCTTGCCTCCGCCAAGCCTGATAAAACATCCGGGGACCTGATGGAGAAAGTATGCAAAGTCTTCTCCTCCGAGGCTTGGATAGGGGAGAGCAAGCGTCCTGTCTTTGCCAAGGAGTTTTTCTGACACAATTCTTGCCAGGTCGCAGGAGCTGTCCTCGTTGATGACAGGAGGGTACCCTGGTTTCAGAACAACTTTAATCTCTGCATCAAAGAGTGCAGCCAGTGATAAAGCCAGTTTCTTGACTTTATCAATAATCTGCGTCCTGATTGCCTCATCTGTTGTCCTTATCGTGCCTTTGAGAACAGCCTTTTCAGCGATAACATTAAAGACAGTACCTGATCTGAAATAGCCAATAGTCAACACTGCCGGGTGAAGGGGATCAATTTCTCTGGATATGATGGTCTGAAGGCTTGTAACAAACTGGCTGCCGACTATGACTGCATCAATTGCCTCATGGGGCCTGGCAGCGTGACCACCCCGTCCTGTAATTCTGATTTCAAAGGCATCGGTGAATGAAGTGTGGATACCGGTCTTGATCCCTATCTCTCCTACTTCATGATGTCTTTCGATATGGCCGCCAAAGATCATGTCAACACCGTCCAGGGCACCCTGTTCTATCATGGGTTTTGCTCCGCCGTCGCCTTCTTCGGCGGGCTGGAAAAGAAAGACGGCATTTCCTTCGGGGGGATTCTCCTTGAGCAGTCTTGCTGCTCCAAGTATCATGGCCACATGACCGTCATGTCCGCAGGCATGCATGACGCCGCTGTTTTGCGAAGCAAAGGGGAGGCCGGTATTCTCAGTAATGGGCAGGGCGTCCATATCAGCCCTGAGAGCCACAGTAGGAGCTGATTCATCAGTAATCAGCCTGGCAACAATTCCTGTTTCAGCGACTCCTCTTTTATGTCTGATATTAAGTTTCTTCAGAATTCCGCTTATGTATTCGGATGTCTTTTCTTCTTTGTAGGCCATCTCGGGCCACTGATGAATATGGCGTCTGATATCCCTGATCCACTCAAATAACTCGTCATTTACAATTTTCTGTACTTTTTTTATGCTCATGATATTTGCTCTCTCATTATACTCTATTTCTCTTAAATTAATGACTTTTATAACTAAATTCAAGACATTCAATGTCTTTGCCGATAAATGGATCATCAAGCCGGATACTGTTTCAGGACAGGTTATTGAAGAAAAGCGGGACCAGATGCTATAATTGCTATCGAAATTTCGGTGGAAATAATCGCAGTGTAATTTAAAAATATGGATGAGACTCAGATAAAAGGTATGACACGGAGAAAGGTTCTTCAGATGGGACTGGTCGCAGCGGCATCAAGCCTTGTGCCCGGCAATGTCATGTCAGCATTAGCTGAGATTGAGTCCCCTGAGCGAGTTCTCTGCTTTTACAATCTCTATACCCATGAAAACCTTGAAGCTCTTTACTGGTACAAAGGAGAGTATCTTCCCCAATCCCTTGATGACATAAATTATATTCTCCGTGATATCCGCACCGGCAGGGTGGGGTCTATTGATACCCATCTCCTTGACCTTTTATTTGCCATCCAGCAGAGGCTGGGTACGACAGAGCCCTTTCAAATCGTTTCGGGTTACCGAACACCCCAATCCAACGCGCTGCTGAGGCAGAAGAAAAAAGGGGTTGCAAAGAGGAGCTTTCACGTCTTAGGGAAGGCCGCTGACATCCGGATTCCCGGTTTCAGTACGAAAGAGGTGAGACAGGCTGCCAAGTCATTGAAGGGCGGCGGTGTGGGCTATTATCCGCAATCACATTTCGTGCACGTAGATGTGGGGCCTGTTCGTTACTGGTGGGGATAACATAAGAATCCTCTTCTCATGACGTGAGAAGTATACTGAGTTTCCTTTTCATACAGCTGCTTTTTATAACTAATTCACCATGTGTGTTATCCTCCGGCTTGACCGGAGGATCCAGTAACTCTAAATAAAAACTAGATTCCCCGATCAAGCCTGCCTGTCGGCAGACAGGTCGGGGAATGACATTCTTATGCTATTTCCCCTGTACTGCGGCTTCCTTGACAGGTGGTTTACTTTCAGTCTTATTCTCTTCGGGGGTGTTTTTTACCAGTTTTAACTCCTTCTGGGCCTGACTTATCTGTCCGTCAATTCTCGCACCTCTGGCAATGGATATGAATTCCTTATACAGAATCTCGCCTGTTCCCTTGGCATCAGGGCCGATCTCCACTTCATTGCCTTCAAGCTTGCCGTTGAATTCACCGTTGATGTAAATCTTGCCTTTGGCCCGGACCTCTCCGCCTGAGAATCTTCCGTTAATCCTGACATCGCTGCCTGCAATAATATTGCCGTCCTCCAGGGCGCCTTCTATATTGACATTGCCGTCTTTTGTTTCAATGTTTCCCTTGCAGGTCCCCATGATAGCAATATTCGATTTGTCTGTTGATCTGATATTGCCCTCAATATCACCGCTCAGCTCAAGATCACAGGTTACATTGATGTCACCAATCAGTTTGCTGCCCTTGAGGATGGTGTTTGCCCCAGATGGCTTTTTTGCAACTGGTGCCTGTGGCGCCTGAGAGATTGTTTTCTCCTCCTTTACTTCCATTCCTTCTTCCTCCGGATTCCATTTTTTAAACATGACGGCCTCCTTAGCCAGTTTATCCAGGGGGCAGTTGCCCCGGTTTAAGAAGTTAGCGGTCCTCTTAAATTAATTGTAGAGCAGAGCTCAGTTTACTATTGTATCGGTATTTTATCTCATGCCCTTAATCAGAGGGGCTGATGCTCCATACTCTCTGCTATTGACTCATAACGGCCAGTTGCCTATCCATTACTGTATCCACAACAGGTTCTTAAATATCCATCCCCTGTCCCCGAACTCATCAACGACTTTTACCCAGGATGACTTTGTCTGAACGATCTTGAATGAATCATATTTCTGTGCCGGGCTGAAGGAGTTCTGGCCGTAGCCTGTACCGGGGCCGGTCCTGACATTTGCCGTATCTGTCTTGACAACAGCGCATTTATATTTTTTGGTAATAAGCTTCTTATAAATCCAGTGGACGTCGCCATCTACATCTCTCACCTTGTACCAGTTGCCCTGTGTGCTGATTATCTTGAAAGGCATGTATTTGAACACTTCCCATGTCTTCTCATAATTTGTTCCAGGGCCTTTTCTGAGGTTTGCTTCTGCAGAATTAATGCATGCTGCGTGGGTAACGTCTGAAATTATAATGATAATTAAAACAGTCAGAAATACAAAAAAGATTTTTTTCATCCGATCCTCCTCCTGTGACATCACTAATGTTTTAAAACGTGAGTCAACAGAATGTCAAGTTGCATCTGATAAATGACTATATTATCCGGAATTCCTTTTTACAACATATGTCTTTTATAGCATAGGATGATAACGCTGCCTTCCTTCTCTTAGAACGAGAATCCTGATTCCTTCCGGGACAGGGCAGTTTGCCGGTCAAAACAGTCTGTTTTCAACGAACAGCAGAGGCGGATAAAAAGTAGCCCGGGAATTTGCTACAATCAAAGCCACGCTTTTAGTCCAGAGATGACCAATGACAGTCGGGTATCTTTCATGAAAAGAATGAAAATAACATTATTATGGTGTGCCGGGATCTTAGCAGTTATCCTCCTCATTGCACAGTACGTTGTCCCCAAACTGATGAACTCTGATCTACTGAAGAGTGGAATAGAGACCGCTCTTGCAGAGGAAATCGGCGGTGATGTCTCATTTAGGGAGATTGAATTAACAGTTATTCCCCGACCCCATGCTGCTATACATAAGGGCAGCGTCAATACAGAGACTGTCAGGGGAACTCTGAAGTCGCTGCATCTTTATCCCCGGTTCTTTCCCCTTTTGATTGGTAAACTGAGGATCTCAAAACTTGTAGTAAACGCTCCTGATATATCGCTGCGCATTCCACCCCCGGACAAGGGAGGCAGGAAGGAAATGAGGACTGCTGGCGGGGACGCCTTTTCAAAGGCCTCTGCCATGACAGATTCCCTGGCCTCCAAGTTTCCGGGCCTTACCGTGAATATCAGAAAGGGA
>CP070644.1:453326-455874 GCA_020354155.1 Nitrospiraceae bacterium
GAAGTAAAGGGTGTCCCAAGGCTTCTCCCTTCCTGCTCAACGCCGGTAACAGAGGGCTTGGACATACGGACGGAGAGCAGGACTGTGAAGAGAATTCGAAAAAGGCTCATATCCCTTCTCCTTTCCAACCATCCCAATGACTGCATGCGGTGCGAGACTTCAGGCGCATGCAAACTCCAGAACTTTGCCTATCAGTACAACGTGGACGGAAGGGAGTACGGTGGTGAGAAATGGAACCTCCCCATTCGGCAGGCCAACCCCTTTATTGTCTATGAGCCCAATAAGTGCATAGTATGCGGAAGGTGCATAAGGATATGCAACGAAATTGTCATGGCAGGCACAATTGACTTCACGGGGAGGGGGTTTCATACAGTGCCTGACACTGCCTTCCGTACTGCACGGACACTCTCGATCTGCGAATTCTGCGGACAGTGTGTATCGACCTGTCCAACAGGCGCGCTGACTGACAAAAAGGCCAGGGGCAAGGGAAGAGCGCACGAGATGAAACGGGTCAAGACGACCTGCAGCTACTGCGGTACAGGATGCAGTCTCTATCTCAACGTAAAAGACGAAAAGGTTGTCAGGGTATCTTCCGACTTTTTTGGCCCCGTCAACCAGGGAGACCTGTGCATCAAGGGCCGTTACGGCTATGACTTTATCCACAGCCGCGACAGGATAAAGACACCGCTGGTGCGAAGGGGCGACAAATTCGTCAAGACATCCTGGGACAGGGCCTTTGCGACCATTGCATCCAACTTCGAAAAAATAATAAAGAGACACGGCTCCGACTCGGTGGGGGCATTCTCATCATCACGCTGCACAAATGAAGAAAACTTTTTACTCTCAAAATTCGTCCGCACAGTTTTCAGGACCAACAATGTTGATAACTGTGCCCGTGTCTGACACGCTCCTACCGTGGCCGGTCTGGCCACCAGCCTGGGGGCGGGAGCTGCCACGAATTCCCTTTCGCAGATGCCTGAGATCGATACGCTCTTTCTCTTTGGCTCAAATCCGACGGAAGCCCATCCCATTGTTTCCATTTATTTGAAGAGAGCACTGCGCAACGGCGCGAAACTTATCGTTGGTGATCCCAGAGAGACCTGGATGGCAAAGCGCTCCGATGTCTGGCTTAACCTCAGACCGGGTACAAACATTGCCCTGATGAACGGTCTTGTCCATGCGATCCTGAAAAACGGATGGGAAAACAGGGAGTTCATTAAAAACAGGACTGAAGATTTTGAAGTGCTCAGGGAGAAAGTCAGGGAGTATGATCTGAAGACAGTTGAAGAAATAACAGGTGTTCCAAAACAAAAAATACTGGATGCCGCGAAAATGTATTCCCATGCTGACAAGGCCATGATCGTCTATGGTCTCGGTGTTACCGAACACCGAACAGGGACAGAGAATGCCATGGCAATCGCCAATCTTGCCCTTGTATGCGGTCATATAGGGCGGCCTTCAACGGGGATTATGGCGCTCCGGGGACAGAACAATGTTCAGGGCGCTTCTGATCTCGGGCCTGCACCAAATATTCTGCCCGGATATCAGCCTGTGGCAAATGCCGATGTGCGGGCCAAATTTGAAAGGGCATGGGATGTGCCGATTTCACCGGTGGCCGGACTGAAATCAGTGGAGATGCTTGACATGGCCTGCCAGGGTAAATTCAAGGGGCTCTATATTATGGGTGAAGACCCGGCACAGACAGACCCGAACTCCCATGAAGTACGGCGTGCTTTGAAATCCCTTAAGTTTCTTGTTGTTCAGGATATTTTCCATACAGAGACAACTCAATTTGCTGACGTCATCCTGCCTGGGTCGAGTTTTGCTGAAAAGGACGGCACCTTTACCAATGGTGAACGGAGAGTCCAGCGCGTACGAAAGGCGATAGAACCTCTGGCAGGGCTTGCTGACTGGCAGATCATCTGCAAGATTGCAAATAAGATGGGATATCCAATGACCTACGGCCATCCCTCAGAGATCATGGAAGAAATAGCACGCCTCACGCCTATCTATGGAGGGATCAGTTATGACCGCCTTGAAAGGGAGAGCCTGCAGTGGCCATGCCCGACAAAAGACCATCCCGGCACAAAGACGATGTACACAGACCTCTTTGCGCGCCCCGGAGGAAAGGCAAAGTTTGTCGCCCTTGACCACAAAGGCTCAGGTGAGATGCCTGACAGGGAATATCCTTTTACTCTTATAACGGGAAGAATCCGTGAGCACTATAACAACGGATCAATGACGAGGAAAGTCCCGGGTATCATGGAGCTTGTCCCTGAAGAGTACATTGAAATGAATCCTGCAGATGCAAAAAGGATGAATCTCAAGAATGATGACTGGGTAAGTGTTTCATCCCGGAGGGGAAAGATAAAGGTCAGGGTACGTGTTACCAGCCGTTCGCAGCAGGGCAATGTCTTTCTTACCTTTCATTTCCCTGAAGCACTGTCAAATTTCCTCACATCTGAGCACAGAGACCCGATTGCAGGCACCCCGGAATATAAATCCTGTGCGGTGAAGGTAGAAAAAGAGAAATCGCATCATGCTGCGC
>CP070644.1:455974-461479 GCA_020354155.1 Nitrospiraceae bacterium
ACCCCCAACCTCTTTTGGGATATCGGCCTGCCGTCTAATGTCGGGGGTGATATCCTGTACATGGACGCCCCTCATTGCATTGCGGTATTCACTTTTAACGGGTGCCATGGCCGCTGTCTCAGGCAATTCGCCGAGGGTAACCGAAAGATCTTTTACTTTGCCATCACGGAGCACCATTATCTTTACCTTTGTTCCCGGTGATGACTGGGCCACCATGTTTCTTAGAGATGAAGAATCATCAACAGGTGTTCCATCCAATTCCGTAATGAGATCACCCCTCTGAAATCCGGCCTTTTCCGCAGGACTGTCCTTTACGATATCAGTTACAAGAGATCCTTTTTTCTCTTTAATGTCAAAGTGCTGTGCCAGTTCCGGTGTCAGATCCTGGATGGAAACCCCGAGCCAGCCACGGACGACTTTTCCCTTTTTGATAATACTGTCCATAACGGACTTTGCCATGTTTGAAGGAACTGCAAACCCGATTCCCATATAACCACCGCTTGTTGAAAAGATTGCCGTGTTTACACCGATAAGTTCCCCCCTTATATTGACAAGGGCACCGCCTGAATTTCCGGGATTTATGGCAGCATCGGTCTGAATAAAATTCTCATAGTCGGCGATTCCCACACGGGACCGACCCACGGCGCTCACAATTCCCATGGTAATTGTCTGGTTGAGGGCAAAGGGATTACCGACGGCCATAACAACCTCGCCGATCTTTAATGTGTCAGAATTCCCGATTGTAACTGCGGGAAGGCCCATTGCCTTTATCTTTATCACAGCCAGGTCTGAATGTGAGTCCGTACCAACAACCTTTCCTGTAAATTCCCTCCTGTCATCAAGGAGCACCTTTATCTCATCAGCATTCTGCACCACATGGTTGTTTGTCAGAATGTATCCATCTTCCGTGACGATGACACCAGATCCAAGAGCTGAGGACTTGAACTTCTGCTCAGGAATCTTTCTTCCGAACTGATCGCCGAAGAACCTCCTGAAAAAAGGATCATTAAAGAATTGATCCAATGCAGTGCCTCCTGTCGTAACTGTTGAGGTGGTAGCTATGTTTACAACGGAAGGCTTGACCAGTTCAGCTACGGAAGACAGTGATCTGTTGAGTGTTTCAAGGAATGCAGTCTTGTCCTTTGTGATTTCTGTTTTTGTCACACTTTCCCTGGATTCTTCAACTGCCGACGGTACAACAGATGTCCGGGGAGCTTCCTCTGCCGTTTTTTGTTTGCAGCTGGCTACTGAAGAGACTGAAAGAAGCAGTACGATGCTTACTATAAGTGATATCCGGTTTCTCATGGATCCTTTCCCTCCTGTTGGTATATGGCTAAATTATATGAAATTTTCTTGAAGAGTCAAGTTTATTCTATGGCTGTTCAGCCCGTCACTGATGCTGGCAGGGACTATGGTGATCCCTCTCTTTCTGTAGAAGATCGACAGAACAGCATGAAACGTAACGGGAACAAGAAGATTCTTGTCTTTATAATCGGGACGGTCTGGTTGGATTCTTTACACTGTCCAGAATTGTCCTCCCAGGCAATTGACCGGGGTGGATTATTGCTTCAGATAGGGCGTACATCTTTTCTGCTTATGCCCTGTTGTCCTGAATAGTCAAACAAGCCATGGGCACCGCAGGTTCAACAGTTCTTTACATTTCTTAACCTCTCTTTACAAATAATTACATACACTTAAAATTGTATTCCCTATAATAATTGCGAGAAAACTGATGAAGAGCATAAACGGGAAGAGATCAAAATAAAAGGTGATATACTTTGTACATGTTCAGGATATTCAGAGCAGATAAACGTATTGCGAACTTAAAAGCATCTCACCGTTATCTGAAAAGACTACCCCCTTACCGGGTACTGTTCCCGTCCCTCTCTCTTGCCCTACTGCTCTGCACAGGCTGCATGACTGTGGGACCGGACTATGTCCGGCCAGACACAAAGGCGCCGGAGAAATGGAGTGTCTCTCTACAGCAGGGGATCAATACTGACCGTCCTGATCCGCAGGTATTGGCTGACTGGTGGTCAACCCTGCGTGATCCATTGTTGACAGACCTCATACAACGGGCAGTCTTGGGAAACCCTGATCTGAAAAAAGCAAAGGCCCGGGTGCGTGAGTCCCGGGCACGCAGGGGTATCAGCAAGGCTGGCCAGCTGCCTTCACTGAGTGCCTCAGCTTCCATGAGCAGAAGACGGAGCAGCGAAGATACCGGGAGCGGCACAGAATCTGACGTCTATGATGCGGGATTTGACGCGGCCTGGGAAATTGATGTCTTCGGTGGACTGCGCCGATCTGTCGAATCAGCAGAGGCAGAGCTGGAGGCAAGCCGGGAGGATCTGCGGGACGTGCTTGTCAGCCTGACTGCCGAAGTTGCGCTGAATTATGTGGAGAACCGTTCTTTTCAGAAAAGGCTCGCCATTGCTGAAGCAAATCTTGATGCCCAGAAAGAAACCTATAACATAACACGATGGAGGTTTATGGCCGGACTGACGACCCAGCTCGATGTAGAACAGGCAAAATACAGTCTGGAGCAGACCAAATCACAGATACCCGCCTTGAGGGCCGGACATGAACAGGCAGGCAACAGGCTCGCCGTGCTCCTGGGACTGGCCCCCGGTCTGCTCAGGGCCGATCTTGCAGAGTTCAAGCCTGTTCCGGTGCCACCCGGTGAAATTGCTGTCGGCATCCCTGTGGATGTGCTGAGGAACAGGCCGGACGTCCGGCGCGAAGAACGCAGGCTTGCCGCCCGGACAGCCGATGTAGGTGTGGCAACGGCAGACCTTTACCCTAAATTCAACCTCTCCGGTTCATTAGGATTCCAGGCCCTCACATTCGACAATCTCTTCCAGTTTGGAAGCCGCACCTATGGAGCAAGACCGGCGATAGCATGGAGCCTGTTTGAGGGAGGCCGCATAGAAAACAACATAGAAGTGCAGAACGCTCTGCAGGAACAGGCGATGATACAATATGAGCAGACAGTACTCACCGCCCTGGAAGAAGTTGAGAATGCCCTTTTGACCCATGCAGAAAATCAGACCCGCATGCGGGCACTGAATGAAGCTGCAGATGCGGCACAGCGTGCCGTCGATCTTGCCCAGAATCAGTATTCGTCGGGGCTGGTGGATTTTCAGACGCTCCTTGTTGCGCAGAGATCACTGCTGTCACTGCAGGACCAGCTCGCAGGGAGCAGGGCTGATGTCACATCAAGCCTGATACGACTGTACAAATCCCTTGGTGGAGGATGGAAGACAGTGGACCCTGAGAAAGAACACCAGATCTTGAGTGAAGGAGAATACCATGAAACCGGAGAATAGTAACGATCCTGATATCCGTCAAACACTGGGAGTTGGCCAGTCAACCCCGCCTCACAGGAGTCTGAAGCTCTGGATTATTCTGTCCCTTCTCGTGGCAGGAGCAATTATTACAGTGATCATGTGGAGATCGAATCAATCAGGGAGCGGGATGCGATATAAGACGCAGGAGGTGAGGAGAGGAAATCTTACCGTCACGGTAACGGCTACGGGCAGACTTGAGCCTACAAACCAGGTAGACGTTGGAAGCGAATTGTCGGGCATAATTGCAACAGTTGAAGCTGATTACAATGACCGTGTACAAGCCGGTCAGGTACTGGCAAGGCTTGATACTTCGAAAATTGAGGCTCAGATCCTGAAGTCAAAAGCTGCCCTTGCTTCAGCAGAGGCAAATGTGCGGCAGATGACTGCAACCGTTATTGAGGCGGAGAACAGACTGGCGCGGCTGAAAGAGGTCCTGGAGATGAGCGGCGGGAAGGTGCCCTCCCGGGATGAACTGGGGACAGCTGAAGCAATACTTCAGCGTGCAACGGCCCTGCAGTCCGGCTCTGAAGCTGCAGTGGCAGAGGCCAGGGCAACTCTTGATGTAAGCGAGACAGACCTGGCCAAGGCAGTCATCCGGTCGCCTATAAACGGCATAGTGCTGGTGCGCGCTGTTGAGCCCGGGCAGACAGTTGCAGCTTCTCTACAGGCGCCGGTTCTTTTCACCATTGCTGAAGACCTGACCCGGATGCAGCTCCATGTTGACGTGGATGAGGCTGATGTAGGGCAGGTGACAAAGGGGCAGAGTGCCACCTTTACCGTTGATGCCTATCCTGAACGGCACTTCTCTGCAGATATAATACAGGTGCGTTTCGGCTCCCAGAAGGTAGAAGGCGTTGTCACCTATGAAACATTATTGAGCGTCAATAATTCCGACCTCTCACTCCGGCCGGGTATGACAGCCACTGCAGAGATTATTGTCAATAAGCTCGATAATGCTGTCCTTGTCCCGAATACAGCCCTCCGCTTCACTCCCCCGAAGCCTGAAAATGAGCAGGAGAGCGTTGGTTTCATTGACAAACTCATACCTCGCCGGAGGAGAAGACCCCCGGGCGGCGCAGGCCGGCTTGCCGGCAGCGAAGGCCCTCGTCTCTGGATTATAAATAATAAGGACAAGGATCAGATAATTCCGGTGCCGGTAACAGCGGGATTTTCCGACGGGAGTTTTACCGCAATAACAGGCGGTGCGTTAGAGCCCGGCCAGCAGGTGGTCGTGGGAATGGAGACAGTACAAAAATGACCGTTCAGGATACACAGGGCATAAACAGAAAGGCCGCTGCTCCTCTGGTGGAATTTCAGAATGTTACAAAGGTCTATGGAAAGGGACTGGCAGAGATGAAGGCACTCAGGGGTGTGAATCTTAGTGTAAACAGGGGCGAATTTCTGGCAGTGATGGGGTCGAGCGGTTCGGGTAAGTCCACATGCATGAACATCCTCGGCTGTCTGGATGCGCCCACTGAGGGCGGATATCTGTTTCAGGGCATCCCTGTAGGCAGACTCTCACGAGACCAGAGGGCCTTGCTCCGTCGCCACTATCTCGGGTTTATCTTCCAGGGGTACAATCTCCTTGGGCGTACCTCGGCCATAGAAAACGTTGAACTGCCCCTGCTCTATCGGCGGACCCCTGCCGCCATGCGGCATACAATGGCCATGGAAGCCCTGAAGGTTGTGGGGCTTGAAGGGTTTGAAACACATACCCCTTCCGAGCTTTCAGGGGGGCAGCAGCAGAGAGTCGCAATAGCACGGGCCATCGTGACACGGCCCCTGCTCCTCCTTGCCGATGAGCCCACGGGCAACCTCGACACAGACAGAAGCCGGGAAATCATGGAGCTTCTTACGGGTTTCAATCGTGATCTGGGCATTACGATTATCATGGTCACTCATGAGCCCGATATGGCGTCCTATGCGGGACGGATCGTTCATTTCAGGGACGGCCTTGTGGACAGTGACAATGGAAAGGGGGGAACCGCCTGATGTACCTGCAGACCCTTCTTATTGCACTTATTGAGATCCGCAGAAACGCAATGCGTTCCTTTCTTACTATCCTTGGAATCATAATCGGTGTAGCAGCAGTAATCATCATGTCCACCATAGGGGGAGGCGCAACGGCAAAGGTAACAGCTGATATCGCAAAACTGGG
>CP070644.1:461579-465577 GCA_020354155.1 Nitrospiraceae bacterium
AAATTAATGACTTAGAACAATATATCCAAGGAAGCTACTAATTAAATATATCAAATAAAGTAAAAAATATAACAATAAATCAACACATTAAACCTAAAATATATACATGGACACGCACGGAGTTTTTTAAATGTCTTCTATTAGGATTCAATGATTCTGACATTAACCGTTCAACCTGTTATCCTTAATTATATAATCCTCTCACTTCTGAAAGATTAATTTATATTATCGTTAAAATGGAATCAGTCCAAATTCTGCAGATTTATCCGTCATATCAGTAGATAGGGATCAGTCTCGATTCTGAAGAAGTATCTGCATTATCAATGAAATAGGATCAGTCAAAATTCGGTATATATTCTCAAATTATCCAATGCGAAAAATGTTCAATTTTGGGAAATTTGGCAGATTTTAGCTAATTTTCTGAGGAATCATCGGCATTATCAATGAAATGGAGTCATTTAGTATTCTGAGGATAGGTTGAAGTTATTGATAAACCATCTTTTCAAGATTCACTGTAGATTTAATTGATAACTCTTTAAAATCTAACATTTGGAGTTGAATTTTGCTTTCACTCTTTTTCCCGACCGCCGAATTCATCCAGCATGGACGTGGTATCCCAGCCAGCATCTGGATGCTCTTCAGTATCTTTCAGCTCAGAGAGCAGAATTTGTTCGAGGTCTTCGATTCCCTGCCGTGCTTTACTGATATAGATCTTTCTGTCATGACGGAGAGGGTGGAGCTCATTAAATGATTCTTCATCATGAAACCTGAATGTCCTTGTTACCCTGTGAGCATAGTGGGAACGGAAGCCGAGTTCTCTCAGGGCATCACTCCCTGCCCTGAGAGAAGTCTCCAGTGTCTCACGATAAACGTGGTCAACTCCTGCATCAAGGAGATCATAGGTCTGGGATCTGCCTCCTGCCCTGGCAAAGATTTTCAGATGGGGGAAGTGTTTTTTTGTCATATGTATAATTTCAAGCATCTGATCAGGATCACTCAATGCAAGTATCAGCACCTTTGCATGTTCAGCGCCTGCAGCATGGAGCAGATCATGGCGCGCTGCATTACCATAAAACACCTTGAGCCCGAGTGAACGAAGCACTTCTACCGTGTCTGAATCAAATTCCAGAACGGTGATTCCCACACCGTTTGCCCTGAGCAGTCTTCCCACGATGCTCCCGAAATTACCAAACCCTGCAATGATCACCGGGTTTTCATCATCAATGCTGTCTGCTTTTTTGTCTTCCTGCTGTTTCGTGCCAATGCGAGGTTCAATAAGTTTTTCATTGATAAGAAGGAGGAGCGGTGTCAGTGCCATGGAAAGGGCAACAGAGCCGATGATGATATTTGCCAGTCCCTGTTCCAATACATGGCTTTGCACTGCAAAGGAAAAGAGGACAAAGGCAAACTCACCCCCTTCTGCAAGGGAAAAAGCAAAGAGCAAACTCTGATCCGTACCCATTTTGAAGGATTTGCCCAGAATTAACAGAATGAGAAATTTTATCACCACAAGTCCGCATACCAGCATTGCGATATCAGTAGGCCGCGCAAAGATCATTCCAAAATCAATGGAGGCTCCAACGGCAATAAAGAAAAGTCCCAGGAGCAGCCCCTTGAAGGGTTCGATGTCACTTTCGAGTTCGTGACGGTATTCGCTGTTGGCCAGCACAACACCTGCTACAAAGGCTCCCAGTGCAGGGCTGAGGCCGACCCTGGACATAAGCAGGGCAATACCTATAACGAGAAGCAGGGCAGCAGCTGTAAACAGCTCCCGCAGCTTTGTCTGTGCCACTGCCCGGAAAAAGGGCCGGATGAAAAACATGCCCACAACAATAATTGCGCTCATGACCCCGATAACGGCAACTGCCTGTCCCCATGCAGGCAGGCCTTCGACCCAGGTGGTACCGGCATGCCCATCATTGACTGCGCTTATTGCCGGAGCTGCCTTAACGGCCAGCAAAGGCATGAGTGATAGCATGGGGATTACCGCTATATCCTGAAAGAGCAGCACAGAGAATGAGCTCTGGCCGGCAGCGGTCTTTATGAGCTTGCGTTCCTGGAGGGTCTGAAGCACTATGGCAGTTGAGGAGAGAGAGAGAATCATGCCGATGGCAAGTGATGTCTGCCACGGCAGACCAAGGAGCATGCTGATCAAAGTCAGGAAAGCTGTTGTTATGCCCACCTGCAGTCCTCCCATCCCCAGTATGGGGGAGCGAAGCCTCCAAAGGAGCGAGGGTTTCAGTTCGAGCCCTATCAAGAAAAGCATCATTACTACCCCGAACTCTGCAAAGTGCATCACGTCCTGGCCTTCTTCGCCGATAAATTCCAACCCGAAGGGACCGATGACTATCCCCGCGATCAGGTAGCCCAGCACAGAACCGAGCCCGGCCCGGTTTGCGATCGGCACAGAGATCACTGCCGCTGCAAGATAGACAAAGGCCTGGAAAAAGAATCCCTCTCCGTGCATTACCCGTTCTCCTCTGCTGTCAGTATCTCTTTGAGATGTACATTGATCATGGGATATTCGCGTGCTTTTTCAAGGTCAATGTTACCGTCCCGAAGGGCAGCTATGATTTTTTGGTATTCTCTACCATAGGCGCCAATCTCCTCCGGAGTTAATGTATGGGTGCCATGCACAACAAAGGGGGGAAGGTAATCCATCCTGCACACACGGGCCGTCTGCTGTATAGGATAGAGAAATTCACCTATCGTATGTCCGTGAAACCCCTTTGTCTGATAGAGAGATTCCCGTCCGCCCGTTGATATAACACTGAGCATCTTTTTCCCCTGCAGTGCCCTGCCTTCTCTGCCGAATGCCCAGCCATGCACCAGGACCAGGTCAAACCATTCCTTGATTATGGCCGGGGTGCTGAACCAGAATATTGGATGGTGAAGGACGATAATGTCATGTGCTTCGAGCAGGTTCTGCTCCTTCTTTATATGGATATGAAAGTCCGGGTATGCCTCGTACAGGTCATGGAAGGTTACTCCTTCAATGTTTCTGACATAGGTAATTAAGTGCCTGTTCACACGGGATTTCTGCAAAGCAGGATGGGCAAACAGTATGAGAATATTGTTTTTGTATTTAGACATGCCGATTATTATATAGCATGTTGTATGTCAAGTATAGAACGTTTCATATTTTGGCATTGATATGTGCTGATTATAAATATATTGTATCGTTAATTACCGACTTTTATTAATCCTGCTGATATCATGATGCAAGTGTGCCACGAAGTTGCATGAAAGATGAGGGTAGGCCCCTCGGAGCCGGCTTGCAGGAGCAGGCTTCAAACCACCTTAAGCTGCATTGGTTAAGAGTCATTGTGGTGAGCGTTAAGGAAAAGGCGCGGCAGAAGACTGTGTCAGGTGTGAATCAAGGAGGCGAATGTAAATGAACCGCTGATGACGTGTCGAAATGTTAAGGACGATGTCAAAACTGAGGGGTTGCGTTGACTCAGGATAAGTTCAGAGGATACCTGTTTACCGACTGGATGGCATCCGGTATAAAGGCGGCGTGAACTTGATTCAGGCTTTCGTGTGGAACGTGGGAACCTGTCGTTCCGATGATAAGGGAGAAATTCAAGTGGAGGACCCACAAGAATGAGAGTACCGATGCGGAGCACAGGGGCGGATCATCCCGTAGTAGTGAAGAAGTTCTTGTAATGAGAATGGAGCGAAGGGGATGAGTCGGTTCATAGAGATAGCAAGTCAACCGGGAAACCGGGAGGAACTTAATATTTCTATGTAGGCTTGAGACCGTGAGGGATCAAGTGGATGGCTGACAGGAGCCGTATGACGGGAGACTGTCATGTACGGATCTGTGGGAGGCTGAGGGGGAGGTTCCCTCGGCCCACCCGACGTGTGCCACGAAGCTGCATGAAAGATGAGAGTAGGTCTCTCGGAGCCGGTTTACAGGAACAGGCTTCAAACCACCTTGAGCTGCATTGGTTAAGAGTCATTGTGGTGAGCGTTAAGGAAAAGGCATGGCAGAAGAT
>CP070644.1:465677-469818 GCA_020354155.1 Nitrospiraceae bacterium
AGATAGTTATCATAATCAATTCGACCAGAATCATGTTTGGGTAAACGCCTCCAGCCAATATAGGTGGCTGCCCGTAATGTGAAGGGCAGTTTCTGAAACACAAATTCTCTCCCTTCAGTTTTTTCATAATCGCAATTTTGAACTTTTTCCGGACTGCTGATCATCTGAACTATCTTGGAGCTATTGATAGATTGCATTATTGAGGACTCGCTTCCAGTCCCTGTGGAGGCACAACCAGCCACTGCAAAAGCAAGAATAAATATCAGAGATATGTTCTTAATCATTATGTCCCCCCTCACGATTCTCTGCAAATCCATAATTCATGGCGTAACTTTTTATTATAGCAGATCGGCTCTTTTCAGCTTACTGCTTATATTTCTCTCTAAAGATGAGAATTAACTCAGTCTGTATCATATTGGAATGTTCCCTGCAGGGTGTCCCCTCTTCAGCAGGTCCTCCCTTGAAATTTGCTTAATTTACCTGCCCTTTCAACCCTCTTTTTTCAACGCAGTAAAGGTGCTGTTCATCATTCACTCATGCCAGGCTCCGCGATATCCGCAGTTTCATATTTTCTTCATATGAAAATTATAGGGTTAACTGAGAGGAGAAAATACCATGAGTGTTTTAGCATATAAAAGGCATAAAGTAGAGCAGAAACTTAAATCAGAGTCTGAAGATTCTCTCCTGTTACTGGCATGCGAGTTGGTCAGGTTCAAGGATGAAAAAGGTATGAACCTGTTCTTGAGTGACAATGAAGAGAAAGCAATGCGTGAATATGTCGATAAATCTATGAACTATTCTAAAAATTAGGATATTTCATTCCAGTTTTTTAAAAGAATATCAGCCCGGAGAGGAGAGAGAATTCTCGATTCACCAGGAATGAAAGAGGCTGGATTCCCGCCCCGGCAGATCAACCGGGGCTGCCGCGGGAATGACAGGAAAAACTTAATGCTCTAATTCACTGTATTTCAGCGATACCTTTTCCTGTAGAATGATATCAACAACAGCGGGATCAAACTGAGTTCCTGAATTGTCCCTTAATTCATCAAGAACTTTCTCCTCCGTCAGGGCACCACGGTAGGGCCTGCTGTTAAGCATGGCATCGACTGCATCTGCCACCATAACAATTCTCGCTGACAGGGGAATCTCCTCACCCTGTATGCCCGTTGGATACCCCATACCGTCGTAGCGTTCATGATGGGACTGGATAACCGGGATTGCGTCTTCAAGAAAGGGCACTGACTGCACAATCCTCACTCCAATTTCAGGGTGTCTTTTTATTTCCTCATATTCCTCAGAAGTCAGTTTGCCGTCCTTGCGAAGCATCTGTTCATCTATACCTACCTTGCCAATATCATGAATCGAGGCGGCATGAACGATTTCCTTGATTGTACTCCCGGAAACTCCCATATGCCTCGCCAGGGCTGCAGACAGTACAGCAACACGGTTTGAATGATTGTACGTATAATGATCCTTTGCATCAATGGTCAGAATCAGTGCCTTGACCGTTCCTTCATAGCAGGTCACGATGTTCGTACGTGCTTCATGAATCTGTTTTTCAAGGTCAGTAGCCTTATCATACAAGGTGTCCCGCTCGACCTTCAGATTCGTCCTGCGGCGCCTCTTTTCCATTCCTTTTTTTACAACAGCAAGCACATCATCCTTATCAAAGGGCTTTATGAGGTAATCAAAAGCTCCGTGGCGGATAGCCTCCCGCGCAGTATCCAGACTGGCAAAGGCTGTCAACAGAATCACCTCTGTATCAGGGTGCCTGGTCTTTATCTCACGCAATGCTGTTATCCCATCCATTCTTGGCATCCGTATGTCCATCACAACAAGATCCATATCGTTTTCTGCCATCACTTCCAGGCCCTCAGGCGCCCCTGTTGCTGTTGACACATTGTAGGTGTCTTTCAAGACCATTCTGATAGACTCCCGGGGTGCAAGTTCGTCATCAATAACCAATATTTTTTCTCTATCGTCCACTCTTCTGTTCTCCCGGTACGGAAATATTTAATAAAGGCAGTGTCACAACAAATGCATTTAATCCGTTATCATTTCGTATTTCAAGTGTCCCCCCATGTTTTTCAATAATTTTCTGGCACAGGGGAACATTTAACCCGCTTCCCAGATGATTCATATCCAGAAAGGGATCAGTCAGTTCATCTTTTGCTTCTGTAAGTGACTCACCTCCAACAGACTTCATTGCAACCTCAACAACAGGAAACTCCCCTTCGCTTACACTTGACTGCATTTTGATAAATGCCCCATCAGGTGTCATCTCAACAATGCTTTCAGCAAGATAGTAAAAAGCCTTGATCAGATTCTTTCTGTCTGCATTAATAGCACAAAACCCATTGTCTGACTGATAGGACAGTTTATGCGTTGCCGGGAGTTTTTTGATAGCATAATGCACTGCCTCGTTAAAGATCTCACTCAGGCTTTCTTTCTTCAGGCTGTATTCCTGGGTTGTCGAAAATGTCACCAGTTTGTCAATCAGGTTGTCAAGTCTGTCTATAGATTGAGTTACTGCAGAAATATAAAACTCATGAAGTTCATCGTCTGCATATTTTTCATTCAACAGCTGTGTATAGGTTTGTATTGATGTCAGGGGATTTCTCACTTCATGGGCAATTTTTGCCATCAACTCATTGACTGCCTGCAACTTTGCCGTTCTCCTGCTCTGCTCCTCCAGTTTTCTGCAGTGGGAGATGTCAGTAAAGACAATACCGGCCCCCACAGGGTTCTTGGTCTCATCAAACAACCGGTAGCTGTTTATGCCAAGGGGGGTCATTTCAGGCCCTACATTTGCTTCATGACGGCTATACACTGTTCCGTCAATCAGGGTTTCAAGCAATATATCACCAAGAGGAGACGGCAGACTACTCAAATGACTGCCAATTGCCCGGGAACTTTCAATGTTAAGAATTTCAGAGGCCTGGGGATTGAAGACATTGATCCTCTCATCCCTGCCTGCTACGATCATACCGCTGTTCATGCCGGAAACAATGTTTTTCGTAAATTCCTTCTGGTACATAATCTGATGATAGAGGTCAACGTCTTTCACTGCAGCAGCAAGATAATTGCACAGGACATATATGATCTCCAGCTCTTCCCGGTAAAAGGGTTCCTCCGTTATCTTGTCATCAATATTGAAAATCCCGATCAACTTTCCCTTGTAAATAATGGGAAAGGAAACAGAACACTGAAGCAGTTCCATTTCATCCTTGATCAGTGCTGACTGCTGGTCATCAAACTTTTCAGGTTTGTGCAGTATCCTCCCCTGTTTTGAAAGCCGGGCCGCAAGGGCGCTGTCCTTTTTAAGAGCAAGGTGTTCGGCTACGGCAGGATCAAGACCATACTGGGTCTTTACATAAAACTCTCCTTTATCCTTAAGCATGACTGACATCCTGCCAACACGGGCAATTTCCATCACTGAGTCCATAAAGCAGTTAAAGAGTTTGTGCATATCAAAGTTGACAGTAAGCATCCTGGCAAAATGAACGAGGACCTTCTCGTGAAGATACCTGCCGCCGGGAGACTCTCTGAGGGGCCTATCAGCGTCGGATTTCTTCCTGACCTGCTCCGGAGAAATATGCTTCGACTGCTTCAACAGCCTGATCTCGCTTTTCAACATCTGTCGTTCCAGGGCCTGTCTGACCAGCCCGGGCAGCTCTTCGCGGACAGAATCAATGTCTAGAAATCCGTATACGCTTTTTGGAAGGCGCTCTGTTCCGCCTCTGTTTTCAGCACCGGAGGTTATCAGGAGGACTGTATCATCATCAAGGCCATGGAGAAATTCATCCAGCGCGGAGAGGGAATATGCAGCAGTATCAATTATCATAAGGCTCAGCGGTATATTGCTGTACAGTTCTTCAAGCTCTTCAAGCGTCCTGAGCGGATATACAGAATAAGCATTGAGCGTCCCCTTGACGCGGGGAATCAGAAGATCATCATTTTTGCTTAAGAAAGCCAGAAGTTTCATTTCATCTCTTTTGGTACAACCCTGGGCAGATTCGTGATGCAGCTTGGGAACTCTGCAGCACTGCCATGCAGTGTTCTACTGTACAACCCCCATGTCATTCAGGGGCAATGAAACGGTAAAGGTCGTCCCCTCTGAGAGCCTGCTCTGTACTTTGAT
>CP070644.1:469918-475665 GCA_020354155.1 Nitrospiraceae bacterium
AATACCTTTATGTTTTCTTATATCGTCAGGATTGCATTCAGGTACCACAAGGGGTACCTCAGGGTCCATCCTCCAGGCGCTTGAGTTGTCAACAACAACACAGCCGGCCTTGGCAGCAACAGGGGCAAACTGCAAGCTTCTGTCTCCACCCGCAGAAAAGAGAGCAATATCAATACCGTCAAAGACATGCTCGGTAAGTACTTCTACAGCAATGGGAATGCCATTAAAATCAATGCTCTTTCCCAATGATCGTTCTGACGCAAAGAGGCGGAGCTGCTCAACCGGGAAACTTCTCTGTTCAAGAGTCGCTATCATCTCGTTACCCACTGCTCCCGTGGCTCCAACGACAGCTACTATGTAGTTATCTTTTTTCTTTAACATTCTGATTCATCCTTTATTTATTCTGTGACCAGCGTTGCAACAAGGTCACCCACTTCTGTTGTTGTCATTCCCATCTGGCCGGCAGCAAGACCCTTTAAGTGACTTCCCGTTACATTCATTACAGCTTCTTCAATCTTTTTCCCTGCCCTGTCTTCTCCGAGGTACTCAAGCATGAGGCCGGCAGCGCTGATTGCAGCCAGAGGATTAATTTTGTTCTGCCCCTTATACTTTGGAGCAGAACCTCCGATAGGCTCAAACATGGATACCCCTTCAGGATTCAGATTTCCGCCAGCTGCAATTCCCATCCCTCCCTGTATCATGGCTCCAAGGTCGGTAATTATGTCGCCAAACATGTTGTCTGTGACAATAACATCAAACCATTCGGGGTTCTTCACAAACCACATCGTGATAGCATCAACGTGGGCATAATCGGCAGTAATGCCCTGATATTCCTTTGCAACCTCATGAAATGTCCTTTCCCAGAGGTCAAAGGCATAGGTGAGAACATTTGTCTTGCCGCAAAGGGTAAGTTTGTTGTCTTTATTCCGTTTCTTACAATATTCAAAGGCAAATCTGATACAACGTTCAACACCTTTTCTTGTATTGATTGACTCCTGAATAGCCACTTCATCGGCTGTGCCTTTTTTCAGAAACCCGCCGGCTCCAGCATAGAGTCCTTCAGTGTTTTCCCTGACCACTACAAAATCTATATGCTCTGGGCCTTTGTCCTTCAGCGGACATTCAACGCCTGGGTAGAGCTTCACAGGCCGCAGATTAATATACTGGTCAAGTTCAAACCTGAGACGGAGAAGAATGCCCTTTTCAAGAATACCCGGTTTCACTTTGGGATGTCCGATAGCGCCGAGATAAATGGCATCAAACTGTCTTAATTCATCAGCAGCACTCTCAGGCAGGACCTCACCGGTTTTCAGGTATCTGTCACCTCCAAAATCAAAGGTGGTGTAGTCAATTCTAAAACTCTCTTTATCAGCAACAGCGGCCAGCACCTTGATGCCTTCAGCTACAACTTCAGGTCCTGTCCCGTCACCGGGAATTAATGCAATGTTGTATGTCTTGGCCATTCAATCTCCTTGCTCTGATCTCTCGCTTTTAACTTTTTACCTGTAACTTAAAATATGGTGATCCCAACGGGAGTCGAACCCGTGTTTTCGGCGTGAGAGGCCGACGTCCTAGGCCACTAGACGATGGGACCGCTTTTGAGTCCAGAGTTATAAGTAAATTGCTGCAAATCAAAACTCGTTACTCCTGACTCAATACTCTAACACTGGCTGGGGCGGGAGGATTCGAACCCCCGGATGCCGGGACCAGAACCCGGTGCCTTACCGCTTGGCGACGCCCCATCAAAGCAACTTCATATATTACTTAATTTCACTTGATCCGTCAATATTGAATCCTGCAACAGGGGAAGTAAAAATGAGGTGTCAGTCAGACGAATAATATCTTTAACTGTGTTAAAATATGAGAAAAAATCATATCCGGAGAGGAAGAGTCTATGAAAAGGATGCTGGTTACAGGGGGAGCGGGGTTTCTCGGGTCACATCTCTGTGAAAGGCTTATAAATGACGGCCATGATGTATTGTGTGTTGATAATTTTTATACTGGCAGGAAGGCAAATGTTTCCAGCCTGATGATGAATCCTCTCTTTGAAATCATGCGGCATGACGTCTGTTTTCCCCTCTATGTTGAGGTAGATGAAATTTATAATCTTGCCTGTCCAGCTTCGCCGGTTCATTATCAGTTTGATCCTGTGCAGACGACAAAAACATCTGTCCATGGCGCAATAAATACCCTGGGTCTTGCCAAAAGGGTAAAGGCAAAGATCATGCAGGCATCAACATCCGAAATATATGGTGACCCGGAAGTTCACCCCCAGCCTGAACCTTACTGGGGGAATGTGAATCCAATAGGATTCCGTTCATGCTATGACGAGGGGAAACGATGTGCAGAGACACTTTTCTTTGATTATTATCGTCAGCACAGATTGAGAATCAAGGTTGCAAGGATCTTTAATACCTATGGGCCCAGAATGCATCCCAACGACGGAAGAGTGGTGAGTAATTTTATAGTGCAGGCTTTGCAGGGAAAGAACATCACTGTGTATGGAAAAGGGAGTCAGACAAGAAGCTTCTGTTACGTAGATGACCTGATTGACGGCTTTGTCAGGCTTATGGATTCCCCCGATACCTTTACCGGACCGGTAAACCTCGGGAATCCTGATGAGTTCTCCATCCTTGAGCTGGCTGAAAAGGTAATTCAGATAACAGAATCAAAATCAAAGATTGTTTACAAACCTCTCCCGCAGGATGATCCTACGCAGCGTCAACCTGATATCAAACTGGCCCGGAAGACCCTGAAGTGGAAACCTCAGGTCAAACTTGAAGACGGACTGAAAGAAACAATAAAGTATTTCAGGAAATTACTTTCAGACCCGTCAGCACTTATAGATTATCAGTAGAAAAACTGATTGTATCTGCAGGAAGTGCTTGAAGTCAGAGGCTAACTTCTTTTCTTAACTGGCTGGCCTGCCGGGCAACAAATTCATCTGCATCACCGGGGTAATGATAGCCCTGCGGCCTCGCATAAACCGGGGCTTCCTTTAATTTTCTGATATAAACAAGGTCGTATTCCGCGAGCCAGGCATTCACATAGGTCAGGAGTTTTATAAGTTCTTCCGGTACCTCATCAAGAAGATGAGAATCTTCCATTATGATATCCCGTATTTTTATATTGTTGGGATACCAGATCTGCTGCTCTATAAACTCCCGCTCTTCGTTGGATGTCTCATTCTTCAGGTAACGGTCAAACTCCTGGTTGTTTATTCTTGTAAGAATCTCCAGTGGTGCATATACAAACTGGAGGTGGTCCCGTTTTCCAGAGAGACACTCAGCTTTTGTATCGAGATACCTGTTTATGGATTGTATGCAAATTCCGCCGATGGCAAGGCCGATCATGCCGCTGATGATTGCGATGAGAGACTGACTCATACGATAACCTCCGTAACGCTTTCAATAAATTCTTAATCCTGAAAGGGACATTCCTGTGAAAGGCTGGTTTGTGGTAATGAATAATAAATGCAACAATCTGTTTGTTAATCAGTTTTTATTTCATCAGAACCGTTGATGTCGTCCCCCCCAAATATGGCTCAGAAAAAAATACGTTGCAACATAGTACAAAATTGTATCCCCACTGTCAATCCTGATGCGTTTATGCTTCATTATCCTTCAGCAGGATTCATAAGGGTCCCGTCAGGTTTGCTGCACTTTAATCTTACCGTCCTGCCATCAAGAGATATCATTCCTTCTGAAAATAATTTTATGGCCAGAGGATAAATTTCATGCTCTTTCTTCAGGATCCGGGCAGACAATGTGTCCTCTGTGTCATCATCATGGCACGGCACTGCAGCCTGCGCTATGATCGGCCCTGTATCTACGCCCTCGTCAACAAAATGGACTGTGCAGCCCGAAACCTTGACTCCATAGTCTACCGCGTCTCTCTGTCCGTGAAGACCGGGAAAAGATGGAAGGAGGGCAGGGTGGATGTTCATTATTTTATTGGGATAGCTGTCAATGAGGCCTTTTCCCACGACTCTCATAAAACCTGCGAGGACCACTAGCCCTACGCCCCTTTTTTTCAACTCTGAAGCAATAGCTCCATAATACAGGTTCTTTCCATCAAAGTCCCGGGGTTGCATGACGAGCGATTCAATCCCATGGTTCTTTGCCCGTTCAATTGCATAAGCATCCGGTTTGTCCGTTATCAGGATTGCTATTTCTGCCTTGATGAATCCTGACTCTATACGGTCTAGTATTGACTGAAAGTTAGAACCCCTGCCTGAAGCAAGTACGCCAATCTTAAGCATTGTTTATCACTCCTTTTATGATAGGAATCAACTAAATAGTCTCAGGTAAAATTACTTTATACCAAAAAAATATCATTCCCGTCCCGTATCAAGTGCGGGATTAAACTCCGGCGGGAGTCCAGAGAAAGTAATTTGAAAGACTGGATTCCGGATCAAGCCTGCCTACTGCAGGCAGATCCGGAATGACAACGAATGAGTATCAAATAAACTCAACGCCGGGCCGGCCTTTCCTCATTTCACCGATGATAAAGGCAGTTTCTCCAAGCCTCCTGAGTTTTTTCATTATGGAAGTGGAATCATTTCCTGCAACGACAAGAACCATCCCTATGCCCATGTTAAAGGTTTTATTCATCTCAGCGGTACTGACTGATCCCATTGTCCTGATCAAATCAAATACTGCAGGGACAGGCCAGGAGCCTGTTTTAATAAAAAACCGGAGTTTTTTTTCTGATGGTACGATGCGAGGCAGATTTTCTGTAAGACCACCCCCGGTAATATGGGCCATCCCCTTGATTGTGTGACTCCGGAGAACACTCTGGACACTTTTTACATAAATACGAGTGGGCTTCAGGAGTTCTTCACCAATGGTACAGCCCAGTTCAGCAATTTTTTTACGGGGGCTGTACTTTTTAATATCAAAAAAAAGTTTTCTCACCAGGGAATATCCGTTACTGTGTATTCCGCTTGATGCAAGACCTATCAGCAGGTCACCGTTTATTATGTTTGAACCATTAATAATATCTTTTTTATCAACAACACCAACGGAGAACCCGGACAGGTCATATTCACCTTTTTTGTAGAAACCGGGCATTTCGGCAGTCTCCCCGCCGATTAAAGAGCAGCCTGCCATTTTGCATCCTTCTGCAATTCCCCTGATAACGTCTGTCCCCTGTTTTGTTGAAAGTCTGCCGGTGGCAAAATAGTCAAGAAAAAAAAGGGGTGTGGCCCCGCTTGTCAATATATCATTAACGCACATGGCAACAAGGTCTATGCCGATTGTATCATGTCTGTTCAACCGGAAGGCGACCTTCAGCTTTGTTCCGACCCCATCGGTACCGCTGACCAGCACCGGATTTCTGTACTTCTTTGTATTAAGTTTAAAAAAGGCGCCGAAGGAGCCTAAATCGGTCATAACACCGCCTGTGAAGGTGGAACGGGCAAGGGGTTTAATCATGTCTACGAGTTTGTTGCCTTTGTCAATGTCTACACCGGATGTCTTATAGGTTATCTTCATTGATCTCCTCTATTTTCTTCAGGCCCTCTTCAGCAGCTTTCTGGGCCGCTGCCTTTTTTGTCCTGCCCTTGCCTGACCCGAACAGTGTTTCTTTTACATAGACTTTCACTTCAAATGACTTCTGGTGCTCAGGGCCTTCTTCTTTGTGTGTTATGTAGTTGGGAAGGACACCAAGTTTTGCCTGTGATACTTCCTGGAATTTTGTCTTAAAATCTACAATAAAATTCTGCTGGGCAAATTCGTCCACTTTCG
>CP070644.1:475765-497979 GCA_020354155.1 Nitrospiraceae bacterium
AAAGCAATGCTGGACATTGGACGGGCAAGCTACAGCATGAGGGATAATGACAATATTTATATGGGCAGACTAAAGGCCCGTGTCCTGGAAGCTGAAGAGGAGGCGTCACGTCGATCCGGGACTGCCGAAAGGGGACCTGCCTCGGCCCGTCATTTTGATTCACTGAGTATAGGGGCAAATCGGTCTCAGTCTCCTTCCCTCTCCGATGACACCGATCCAGTTTTTAGATTGCAGGCCCGTCAGATTACAGGACAGCCTGCCGGTCCCGGGATTGCAACGGGCAATGCCCGCGTCATAAAGACTGCATCAGATCTGATGAACTTTAAGCAAGGCGAAGTCCTTGTCTGCGATTCCATTGATCCCAATATGACCTTTGTTGTACCCCTTGCCAGCGCCGTTGTAGAACGGAGGGGAGGCATGCTCATCCACGGCGCAATCATAGCGCGGGAATACGGCCTTCCCTGCGTCACGGGGATCTCAGGGGCAGCAGAAGTGATACATACAGGAGACCGGGTCACCGTTGACGGTTACCTGGGAATTGTGATTATCGAAAACATAACAAATGCTAACAGGGAATGTTGAAATGCCTCTATCTCACACCATATGAATTATTGATCTGCTGAACATTTTTTAGGCTCTCCAGTCTCCCCGCTGAGGTATGGCTGGAGGCCTTCCGGACCAAGATCGTTTTCCCTTTCTTCACATATCTGCACTTTTTTTGAAATACAAGCCGTTCTGTTCCTTTCATGTCTAATTCACCCAAAACGTCTCCCATAACGAAGGGTTATAAGAGAATTATGAATAGGATTCGTGGTAACTCACTGCAATTAAATGAATGAGGATATTCTAATAAAGTATACTTTGATAATAGGCTGCATTCTGATACCATATGTAGAAGAAGCCATAAAACTGTTAGCAGAATCGAAAAGACACAAAGTACAGAACACTTATGGATACAGGAAAAGGGTCATGTATATTTTGAATAAAACGAATAGAGAAAAGGCCGTCATTATATGTGTATTCCTTCTTGTTATCATTTTCACCATGGCACATGTCAGTGGTACAAGCAGAAAGATTGTAAGAGTTCATGATGAAACATTAATTACCTTCCAGGACATGATACAGGAAGTGAGCACTGCGAAGGTTATTTATATTGGCGAGCAGCATAGTGAACCTGCCCATCACAAAACTCAGCTTGATGTTATTCAGGCATTGCATGAACAAGGACAGCCACTGGCCATTGGGATCGAGATGTTCAAAAAGGGAGATCAGCATCACCTTGATGCCTGGGTTGCGGGTAAGATGTCTGAAAAAGAGTTCATTCCTCTCTTTCTTGAGAACTGGGGCTACGGATGGAATTTCTACAGAGATATTTTTCTCTTCGCCCGGGAAAAAAAGATTCCTCTCGTAGCACTGAATGTTCCGCAGGAGATTACAAGAAAAGTCGGGCAGACAGGCTTTCAGTCTCTAACGGATGAAGAGCTTTCGAAACTCCCCCCCGGCGTGACCTGTGAGCTTGATCAGCAATATATGGACCATCTTGTAGAGATCTTTCAGTATAAGGGAAGCACCGACAAGTCTTTCTTCTTTTTTTGTGAGGCTCAGGTACTCTGGGATCAGGCAATGGCATGGCATCTTACCGATTATATGAAGAAGAATACTGATAAAACCGTCATTGTTCTGGCAGGAGCAATTCATGCCTGGAAATATGGAATACCGAAACAGAAACAGCGCTATCTATCTGTTGAACAAAGGATTATCATCCCTGACCTGCCTGTTTCAGTAGAATTAATTACGGTAGATGATGCCGATTATTTCGTCGTCCACAGCTGAAAAACACTCCGGATTCCATTCTTATGAAACCGAAATGAATACAGCCGGCACCCGGAGAGAAGTTCATATGGGATTTCCCCTTCCTCCGCGGGTTGAAGATTGTCCCGCCCTTATCAAGGTAATTTTCAATACCCTTCGCACCACCCTCCTATGATAGTGTAAATCATGGCCATTCAGTACGAACTGAGCTATACTTCACGTCTTGGGCGGCACCGCCACATCCAGTGGACGTCTGAACAGTATTCAAAAGAGCATGTCTTTGTCCCTGTCTTTAAAAAAGCATTTGTTCTTACCTTGCCCCTATCCTCATTCAATCAGAATTTGGCTCCACTTAAATACGGACGCTTCTACCCCGCACAGATTGTAAAAACTTCGTCACCTCTTCCTGCCGGCCTTTTCCGCATTACGGGAATCGATGGTATGGAGTTCACTGCTGACTTTAATCATCCCCTGGCGGGGAAAGACAGTAACCTGGAAAAAATTCCTCTCCAAAGCGAAAGTCCCCCTGTTGGAAAGCCCCACATGCTTCTTGAATGGGCAGGCATGGATGTTCCGCTCCAGGATCGGGACACAGATTACTCTATAGATCATGCTTTCCATCGTCAGGACTCTACCGATGACGCACTCTTTTATGAAAATCCGAGGAAAGTAATGCATGTTGATACAACATGTATATCCCGCATAAATGCATTATACGAAAACTTGGTGAAGCCTCACGATACTGTCCTCGATCTCATGAGCAGCTGGCGTTCCCATCTACCCCCGCAGGCCCAACGGGTAACAGGTCTCGGAATGAACGCCGGTGAAATGGCTGACAACCCCATGCTGGAAGAATATGTAGTGCATAATTTAAACAGGGGTCATCGCCTGCCCTTCAATGACGGGATCTTTGATGCTGTTGTCAATACCGTTTCAATAGAATATCTTACAGAACCCCATCAGGTATTCTCAGACGTCAGGAGGGTGCTCAAACCCGGAGGGCGTGTCATCGTTACCTTCTCAAACAGATACTTTCCGCCGAAGACTACACGGTTCTGGGCAGAGCTGCATCCCGCGGAGCGCCTTGGATGGGTACTCCAGTTGTTGCGCACATCAGGATTTGAAGACCTTTTCTGCCAGGTTGAAAGGGGATTAGGGCGTTCTCAGGATGACCGCTACGCAGGTCAGGTTGAAGACATGGACCCTCTCTTTGCAGTATGGGGAAAAGCTGGTATGATGTAAATCATGTTTCTGTCAGCAAAAGAGAATTAGAATAAATAAGGGACATCGATAAAGAGGTGCGAAAGACAGGGTTCATGATTGTTATAGTGCTGATCATACTGGGAATCATATGGGTTGCCTACAGTTACCTTTCTGTGCGGGGAATAGAACATCCCCAATACGTTGTGCTGAAGAAATATCGAGGGTATGAAATCAGAGAATATGATCCCTATCTTGCAGCCGAAGTAGTGGTGAAGGGAACCCGGCAGGAATCACTCCGGAAGGGGTTTAAAATGTTGTTCGATTATATATCAGGCAATAACAGGGAACAGGAGTCCATAAAAATGACTGCTCCTGTAACTCAGCAGCCGGAAGAGAACTCACAACGAATTTCAATGACAGCTCCGGTTATGCAGGAGAAAAGGGAAGACTCCCATGTAATATCATTTATGATGCCGGCGAGCTATACCCCTGATACGCTTCCGGTTCCCAGGGATCCGGCAGTAACTATAGTACAGAGAGGAAGCAGGAAAGTTGCCGTTGCCCGCTTTGCCGGTTACGCCCCTGAAGAGAAGGTTATGAAAAAACAGGCAAAACTGAAAGAACTCCTTGCAAAAGATGGTTACCGGATACTTTCATCCGTGCATCTGGCACTCTACAATCCACCCTGGACACCGCCGTTTATGAGGCGCAACGAGGTAATGTTTGAGATTCAATAGATCACCCTTGATGACAGGAACATGAAGTATCCTGTAATGCAGAGAAATGTCCTGGTGCAGGGGAAGACATCATAAGGCCCCCTCGCATAGAACCCGGCCCCGGACAGGAGTCGGTATGGGATTATCCGCGACCGCCGCGGATTGAAGATTATACCGGAAATATTCAGGTGGTTTTTAATAATCTTGTCATTGCTGATACAGATAGAGCGAAGCGGGTGCTTGAAACAAGCCATCCCCCGGTTTTTTATATTCCCCCCCGGGATATCCAGATGCAGTATCTCATGAAAAGTCCCCGGACCTCATGGTGCGAATTCAAAGGACAGGCTCATTACTATACTATTGTTGTCGATGGAAAAGAAGCAGAAAACGCTGCATGGTATTATCCCAACCCAACCCCTGCGTTTTCAGGCCTGAAAGACCACGTTGCCTTTTATCCCGGGCTCATGGATTCCTGTTCTGTGAATGGCGAAAAAGTGCAGGCACAGAAGGGTGACTTTTACGGCGGTTGGATAACAAAGAACATAGTGGGCCCCTTTAAAGGCCCCGCTGGCACCCGGGGCTGGTAACATTCAGGACTATATGAAATATCTCCAGATATTGCAAGATGTGCTGCTGCCTGTCGTGACGGCCTGCATTATGAGTGTCTTTTTCATATCCGCTGCCAGCTGTGCACTGCAAAAGAGCACGAGTGATAAAGCGCATCACACCCGCACCGGGTTCACGAATCCGGATTTGATAGAAAATCCCAGTTTTTTTAAATTCCTACGCTGGCAGTGGCAGCGGCTGTGGAAAAACATACCCTCTGCTGATATTTATACTTTCCCGCTGGCATCGAACGACCCCGAGTTTCTCAGGTCAAACAGGTTACAGAAAACGCTCACCTGGATCGGACATGCCACAATGCTTATTCAGATTGATGGTGTGAATATTCTCACTGACCCCCACTTTTCTGAACGATCATCTCCGGTTCAGTGGGCAGGACCAACAAGGCTGGTACCTCCGGGGATAGCTTTCGAAGATCTGCCTCCTATCCATATTGTTTTTATTTCCCATGATCATTACGATTCCCTTGATAGGCAGTCAATTCTTAAACTCTATCATCGTCAAAATGGAAAGAATACCCGGTTTTTTGTGCCTCTGGGGATGAAGAAATGGTTCGAAAACCTCGGGGTGCTCACCTCAATTGAGATGGATTGGTGGGATGAATATCAGATGGACGCACTGAAAATAATTGCCACTCCCATGCAGCACTGGGGCAAGCGGTCAGCCTTCTCGCGGAATGAACATCTGTGGGCAAGCTGGGTCGTCATATCAAAGGATTTCCGCTTTTATTTTGGCGGAGATACGGGATATTCGAGACATTTTGCGGAAACAGGCAAAAGATATGGCCCCTTTGATCTAGCACTCCTTCCCATTGGAGCCTATGAACCGCGGTGGTTCATGAAAAACCACCACATCAATCCCGAGGAAGCTGTTCAGGCTCATAAGGATCTCAACTCAAAAAAATCCGTGGCCATGCATTGGGGTACATTCATTCTTACCGACGAACCCCTTGATGAGCCGCCCCGCCGGCTCAAAGAAGCCATGAAGAATGAAGGCCTCTCTGAAAAGGAGTTCCTTGTTCTACAGCATGGAGAGACGATCATTCTTGAATAAAATATAGATGAGCCTTCTTTTTCGATTCTCCATTGTTTAGCCTGAAGATTTCAGCAATGAGCTGTTAGCGGAAGAACAGGCCAACGCAGTGTTTTCTTTCTAAAACCAGCTACTATGGTATACTGTTGATTTTAAAGCAGTACACAGTTTACTGCCTCTTCATAATCAGGAGAAACAAAACGTGCCAAACCCACATATACTGTTCACCACTGTCTGCCGTCCCTTTGGTGGAGAAGGCGAAGGAGACTCAGTTGGCGCTGAGCTCTTCCACCCACAGATCCCCCGGGAACAGGGAATATTCAGCTATCGGCAGGTAGTGCGCTGCTGGGCCCTTGATTATATTGCTCACAATATCGAGTCTTCTTCCGTCGTCCTCCACTATCCATCAGAACGGGAGTTTGTTCGGGAACTGAAAAATCATCGATATGACTTCATCGGTATCAACTTTGTTGTTGCCACCTATCACAAGGTGAAGCGTATGAAACAGCTGATTGAAATCTATGCCCCGGACACAAAAGTGATTCTCGGAGGATATGGTACCGTTTTGTCTGATGAAGAGCTTTCACCCTGTGGTGACTTCATATGCAGGGAGGAGGGGATTGGTTTTATGCGCAAGCTGCTCGGTGACAATCCAGAACGCCCTATCATGCACCCCTATGCGCCTATTGATGCACCGAGCGTATTTTCCTATCCCCGCAGATCAAAAGTAGCCCATATCACCGGTGGCCTTGGCTGTCCTAACGGATGCGACTTCTGCTGCACCTCCCACTTCTTTAAACGTAAATATATCCCCTTTGTCAAAAGCGGAGAGGAGCTGTACGGCCTCATGCTTCATATGAAGAAAGAGGCTGAAAAGGCGGGAGATGATATTAGCGGCTTTATTTTGATTGATGAGGATTTTTTTCTCCATGAGAAAAGAGCACGGGAGTTTCTCCAGTGCGTCCGGGTGGGAGGAAAGCCCCTGTCAATCATGGGGTTTGGAAGCATCCGGGGACTTTCGAAGTACACCGCTGATGAGATCGCCGAGATGGGTTTTGAAGTAATATGGACAGCCTTCGAGGGCACTGAGTCAGGTTTTCACAAACTGAAGGGAATACAATCCATTCCGGAACTGTATGCGTCCCTGAAGTCCCGAGGCATTGCCCTTCTTACCTCTATGATCATTGGATTCCCCTACCAGGATAAAGAACAGGTCATGAAAGAATTCAATATTATTGCAGAGCTGGGACCTTCGCTTTGGCAAGTACTCATTTATTTTGCCTTTCCCGGAACCCCACTCCATGAGCAAATGGTAAGGGAAGGTCGTTACCTACCGAAGTATTCTGATAATCCGGATTACAGGACCTTCGATGGATTTTCCATGCATTTTACCCATCCTTATTTCACGGCAGATGAAATGAAGAACCTGCAGCGGGAATTATTTCGTAAATATTATGAAACCCTTGGACCTTCTCTCCTGAGAAATCTCCGGGTATGGTTCGAAGGTTACAGAAGTCTTAGAAACTCATCAAAAAAACTCCTCAGACTCAGGGCTGAAGAATTGGGAAAATGTGTCCGTGCCGGTGCTGCCGCAACCTATCCTGCCATGTTTTTCGGGCCGAACAAAGAACGCCGCGAAGAGGCAAAGGCCTTTCTTCAAGATATAGAAAATGAAATGGGCCCCCTGTCTGCAAAAGAGCGGATTCTTTGCTGGGCAACGGTCCCCCTATCTCTTTGGACATGGATGAAATCCCGTCTCAACCTTTTCCAGCAGCCGAAACTTCTTCGAATTCAGTACCCTCCAACTCCTGCACGGCGGTCTGAGAGGAAAGCTGTAGAACTGCATTCGTCTTTTCCTGTGACGATTCCTGCGGCGGGGACTACCTGCCCAAGCTATTCATGTGCTGTTGAATCAAAGAATGCAGAATAGTTTATTGAATCAAATGCTCCTTTATCTGTTATTCCCTCAAAAGAGGGAATCCAGAGCATTAGTGGATTCCGCCTGGAGGACTCCCGGAATGACATCTCTTCAGAAATTATCCCCTCAGTGATACCATTCTTATTTTGATATCGCTCAATGGCCTAGTTGGCATTTCATTGAAAAGAATCTCACCTGACCTCTGGTACGTACATTCTGTTAATCCTCGACGCAAGCCAGAAAAGAGCCGGCACAGCAGCAGCCCAGACAACAGCGAGGACAAGCAATTCTGTTAAACCAGGTATCGTGGTAGTCGCACCCAGTTTGGCGCCGCTGTAGTATGCAGCAGGCCCTCCAATCAAGCCCAGGACCGCTGAAAGAAGATATCTTCCATGAAGCTTACGAAGAGAGACGTTGAGTGAGGTAGCAAAACACATCCACAACAGCACCATCCAGGGGGGGCTGAATGGAATGGGGAAAAGATGCGCGACGGGAGTGAACACACCCGCCAAAACGAGGACGGTATCAGTACAGAAACCCAGGGCACCCGCTGCAACAATGAGGATCGCCTCGGCTTTTCTCTTCGGTGAAAGAGCTGCATGGATCACAAGGACAATGGGCACAACAATCACTCCGAGCCAGGGCATCCCCTGTGCAGCACCGAGCACCGCGGCAAACCAGCCAGTCTGAAACCCGATGAAGTTTACGATAGTGCGGAGCAGTTTTTGTCGCCTCCTTCCATTGGAGGCAGGAGCGGTGCTCTCCGCGAGAGCGGTTTTGTAAAAAGCATCTGCACATCACCGATGTAACGCTCCGTAAAGGCTGCCTCGCAATAACAAAGATAGTATTCCCACATTCTGATAAATTCTTCCGAGTATCCCAATTGCCGTACATCGCTGATAGCAGAGAAAAACCGTCTCCGCCATTCCCTCAGCGTTTGTGCATAGTGAGGTGTGATGTCTTCAAGATGAAAGAGACGCATGTCACTGCCGGATGTAACTGCTTGTGATATTGCATTGACCGAGGGGATGCAGCTGCCGGGGAATATGAAGCGCTTGATAAAATCAACTGAACGAGCATGACTGTGATATACACTATCCGTTATGGTAATGGCCTGAAGCAGCATCATTCCATCCTCTTTTAACATGTTGCTGCAGCATCGGAAAAATGTTTCCAGATACTGATGACCTACAGCCTCGATCATCTCAATGGAAGCGAGTTTATCATATCTGCCCTGTAGATCACGGTAGTCTTTCTGGAGAATTTCAATACGGTCCCCCATCCCCTCCTTATGGATCAACTTCTGTGCATATTCATACTGCTGAGCTGATATCGTTGTGGTGGTGATACGGCAACCATACTTCTTTACAGCATGCACCGCAAATCCGCCCCAGCCTCCCCCTATTTCAAGGACATGGTCCTCAGGTCTCAGCAACAATTTCCTGCAGATCCGGTCGTACTTCTCAATTGATGCGTCATGAAGTGAAGATGCTGATGAAGTGAAAATACCGCAGGAGTAGGTCATCGTATCATCAAGGAAAAGTCTATAGAAATCATTTCCCAGATCATAATGGGCTGCTATGTTCTTCCTGCTCCCTTCTTTCGTGTTGTTCCTGAAGAAATGGATAATCCTGTTGATCGACCCTGAGAGCCAGGCTGTGCCCCCCTCAAGTTCTGTCAGTACATGCCTGTTCAGTATGATAATTCTGATGAGTTGTGTAAGGTCATCGGTGGTCCAGAAACGGGCCATATAAGCCTCCCCCGCACCGATGCTTCCATCAAGAGCAATGTCCGTATAAAAACGATTATCATGAACAAATAATGAGGCCCTGAGCTGTCTGGCGTCTCCTGTCTTGCCAAAAACACTTTCCGTCTTGCCTTCGTGCAGCACCAGTTTTCCGGTAACAAGTTTCTCAAGCCTTGAAAAAAGTGCCTTCTTTGCGCTCTTGGCAATCATATCTGAAATGCTGCCCGACACTATCTGCGTTCCCGGTCTCGGTCCTGATGGAATAATCGTTTCTTTCATGGTACCGGTGACTCAGATGAATTTCCTCTCTTTAAAGGATGTGTATAAAATGTGGCACCTTTGAGCTTGAGGCGAAGGGCCTGACAGTAGATACCTCCGATTATTTTGATATTCATGAAGGGATATTTCATCAGCATACTGGATAGTGCAGGGCCCGAAATTTCATGACGCTTCATGGAAAGTTCTGCGTCAAAAATTCTTTCCCCCTTCTCATAGCTCGTCATTAGGACGTGAACTGAATCTCCGGGGTCAGTAAATTCCCACATATAGCTGATGTCCATATCCATAAAGGGAGAGATGTGGAATGCTTTTGAAAGGCAAAACTTTTTTTCCCTTTTCGACCCCTCGTTTTGTTCCTCTCCCATTACGTACACAAAAAGTTCTCCCCAGGGCGTATTATGTATTTCCACGATGATGGTCTCTACCTGGATGCCCTCTTTGTCAAAGCAATAGTAGAAGCTCACGGGATTAAACTTATAGCCGAAATACCGCAGCTGCGTAAGCATTCTTACAGGACCCTCCGGCCGTGTCCCGATTCTCGCATGAACAAAGTCCCTTACCGCCTGTTCAAAAGGGAGGGTCGGATCTCCGAGGTGGTATGCCCTGTTGAAGCAGGCAACATTGAAATGGTCTGCAGACCAGAGCCATCGCCCTGTGAACACCTCGTCCAGCTCTGAAAGATCAAGGTACATCATGAAAAGAGAGTAGCGAAATGTATTGAGAGGTTTCATCCTGCCGTGCCTTACCACCCCCTCATAGATACAGCTGTGCATGTCAGAGCCCCTTTCCAAAATATTTACAGGCTGCCAGCGCACTCTTTACCCCGTCCTCATGAAAGCCATAGCCCCAATAGGCCCCGCAGTAGTGAGTGCGATTTCGACCGCTTATTTCTCCATGCCTTTTCTGTGCTGTTTCACCCTTTTTTGTAAATACAGGATGGTGATAGAGAAAACGTCCGATCTCTTTCGTCATATCAATATTATCCGGCCTATTCAGCGTGACGCAGAACTCCTCAGGAGACCGGATTGACTGAAGAATATTCATGTCATAGGTCAGGGATGCACGGCCTCTTTCTTCTTTTGGTATGATATAGTTCCAGCTTGACCAGATGCTTCTTCGCTTGGGGAGCAGGGAAGAGTCGGTGTGGAGGACTGCAAGGTTCTCCTGGTAGGGAATTGCACTCAGTATCTCTTTTTCTGCCTGAGAAGCATCGTTCAATAAGGCCAGGGCCTGATCACTATGCGTGGCCAGGAGCACATGATCAAATTGTTCAGTATTCCCTGCAGAAAGTGTCAGTTCAACACAGTCATTTTTTCTTGCTATCTGCTTCACTGCACAGTTAAGACGGATTCTGTCGGCATAGGATGCTGTTAATTTATCAACGTAACGCTTTGATCCGCCCTTTATAACAAGCCACTGAAAGGGGTTTATGATATTCAGAAAACCATGGTTCTTGAAGAACCGCACAAATGTTCTTAAGGGGAATTCCTGGAACCTCTGAGGATCAGCTGACCACAGGGAAGACCCCAGCGGTACAATAAAGTGATCATGAAACCTTCGGGAATATCCTTCCCTCTTCAGGTATTCTCCGATTTCAATTTCTTCATTTCCCTCAAGCACATTGATCAGTCCCCGCCGGAGTCTGAAAATATCATAAATCATCCTATAAAAGGTCGGTGAGAGGAGGTTTCTTCTCTGAGCAAAAAAAGTATTCAATGTATGGGGACTGTACTCCAGACCTGTACCCTCATCCTTCACGCTGAATGTCATCTCCGTGGGTTGTGATTCCACACCGAGGCGGTCCAGCATCGTGCAGAAATTGGGATAGGTCACCCGATTAAATACAATAAAGCCTGTATCGACAGAATAGTGCTCCCTGTTCCGTTCAACTTCGATAGTATGGGTATGCCCCCCGACATAATCGCCGGCTTCAAAGACATGGATATCATGATCGCCATGCAGGAGGTACGCTGCAGTCATGCCGGAAATACCACTCCCGATAATTGCAATCTTCATTTATGCAAACCACCTGTTGAAAATTGCCGCAATACATGTGACAGTTGCGTTGATCGTGCCACCCCATAGGATGTCCACAATAGACATGCGCAGGGACCACTTGCTGAGGAGAGAATAATTCGTCATGTCATATACGCCGTATACAACGATGCCGTATATAAATCCCCAGAAGAGTGCCGACGATACCATATGCTCCGGTGATACCTTGGGCAGGGCAAAGAGGACGATACCAAGTGGAATAAGGACATAGACTATACCTGCTGCCCAGAGTACTGGTGTCAGCCCCCCGTTCGATATTCTTGCAAGAACTCCCAGTTCGTCTTTATAAAATTTTGACATAATAACTCCAAGCCAGAGAAAGTCAATAACCAGAAATATGGGGAGAATGGCTCCATAGACCTTGAATGCATGCATCATCATGCCTCCTTTCCGGGAGGAAGAGGGAAAAAAGCACTCGTCCGCCGCTTGTACGACTGAAATTCAGGATTATTTTTATACTTTTCCTCGAGAAGCGGGATTCCCGAGACTTTGAGAATAAGAAAAGTAATGGTAAGGGGCCCAAGGATCGTTGCCCAACCCTGGGGAACAGAAAGGGCAATAATATACATGCCCCACCAGAGGGTGACTTCACCAAAATAATTTGGATGTCTTGTGTAAGTCCAGAGTCCCTGAGTCATGATTTTCCCCCTGTTTTCAGGGTTTTGCTTATATTTCACAAGTTGGTAATCTCCCACTGCCTCAAAGGCAAAGCCCACACACCAGATACAAAAACCAAGGACATCAAAGAGGCCAAAGGAATTCTGTCCCCAGGTAATCATGAAAGTGACTGGCAGAGAAATGATAATGATAAGGACCCCCTGGAAGAGAAAAACCTGGAGAAAGGCACGAATGACAGCATGTCTGCCCCATTCTTCCCTCCATTTTCTGTAACGGCGATCCTCTGGCTTTCCCCGGTTTCGCATAGAAATGTGGATAGCCAGGCGTAACCCCCATATAAGTATAAGAATTGTAGCAAGAACCCCACGGGGAGCAATGCCCTCGCTGACAAGCATGGCAGTTATTGCAGTTACAATAAATCCAGTGCCCCAGGCGATATCAGCAACATCATTGCGCTTGACATATTGAGCAATCAAAAACCAGGCTGCCATATATAGCATGATGACTGTTGTTTCACTGATCAGCACACTTAACATAACTCCTTATAACCTTTCACATAATAGAGTTTACTGCTCAAGTATTAAGCTGGAATTTACCTCCTGAAACAATAGTAGCAGAGATTGAATAGATTTCAAAGTGCAAAATGAATTTTGAAATATGATGTTTGTCATAGCATTGCCGAACAGTCACGCATATGATATATATAAAGTGGAAACAAAAAAGTAATCTCATTTATGCGGGGAGAGAAAGGAGGCGTTTAAGCAAAACCAATTATTCGTAAGAATAAATACTTCAGACTCAGGAGGTAATGAAATGGACCCAAAATATTATTGTGATGCTGTACAGTCAGAATTAACAGGATTAAAGGCACGCGCCTATGATATCGTTCGTCACCTTGAGAAAATGAAGAACAAGGATCAGCTTGCCCCTCAATTAAAGGAGGTTTATGCAATGGTCGATGACCTGAATGTTACCATTGACCGTCTCAGGTCCGAGTGCCCCGTTGACTTCAGCTCTCAGAGAAGTGAGATTGAAAAAAAGAAGATCGCCCTGCTTGCTAAAATCGACTGGTGGGATCAGGAGCATATCGCAGGCGGGTATGTTGGAGGATAAAATAAATAATAATAATTCATGTACAAAAAGGCGGGTTCACGGGACTCGCCTTTTTTCTGCCCGCACAGCATACTGCTCTGTTGCCGAAGCAGAAATCAAAATAAGAGTGCACAACGCCATCTCTCTGTTTTTACTGTATAATGCTTATGAACCGCTATGACTATATAAGGAGGAAACCATGGCAACTATTACCTTTAAAGGGAATCCCGTTGAGACCGTCGGGATTCTTCCCGGGACAGGTGCAGATGCACCGGCCTTTACGCTTGCAAAGACTGACCTCTCAGATATTTCTCTGAAGGACTTCACCGGCAAGAAGCTTGTGCTGAATATCTTTCCCAGTATAGATACACCGGTCTGTGCTGCTTCGACGCGACGCTTTAATGAAGAAGCAGGTAAACTGGACAATACCGTTGTGCTTTGCATTTCCGCCGATCTTCCTTTTGCACACAACAGGTTCTGCGAGGCTGAGGGATTAAAGGATGTTATCCCCCTCTCTGTGTTTCGTTCACCTGCATTTGGAAAAGACTACGGCGTTACCATAACAAGCGGGCCGCTGTCCGGTCTCCTGTCACGGGCAATTGTAATTATCGATACAGAGGGAAAAATAATCTACACCGAACAGGTTCCGGAGATAGCAGAAGAACCGGATTATGACTCGTCCCTTCAGGCCCTAAAAAGGTAATGCATCCAAAGGAAAAGGATTTCAACCGTGATACATAAACCGATACTCATTACGCTGGGGCTTCTCTGTGTCGGGCTGGCTGTTCTCGGCATATTTCTGCCCGTGCTGCCGACGACTCCCCTCCTTTTGCTGGCCCTTGCCTGCTTTGCAAAATCTTCAGAGAAGCTGCATACCTGGCTTTTGACAAATAAGACATTCGGGCCTCTCATCAAAACCTGGCATGAGACTCGTAGTATGCCACGAAAGGCAAAGATCTATGCCATCATCTCTATCGTTATTGTCGGGGGGATCTCTTTTTATTCTGTTCATACCAGTACATTGAAACTGATTCTCGTGGCAGCACTTATCATTCCCGTTATTATCATTCTGACAATAAAGACTACCGAGTCGTTGTAGACTTACTCTTCCCGTGGGAACGCTTAAAGGATCATATCCAGCTTTGGCAGTCGTTCAACCGATAGTCACTTTAGCTTGTCTGCCCACTCAGCAATCTTCACTGCCCGGTAGCTGAATATGTCAATGAGATTTTTCCTGATTAAAAAGGGATGCACCATAAGGGCCGGCAGATAGAGTGTATAGGTAACCCTGTCCTTCATACGCGTTCCTTCCGGGACCTTTTCGAGGACATGCAGGTGGACCCAGGATTTATAGGGGCCCTTTAACTGTATATCTGTAAATCGTTCCGGCGGCCTATAGTCAGAGATCCTGCTCCGCCACCGTATTTTTATGCCGAGTAATTTTATGGTGTAGTCAAATTCGGCATTTTCATGCGCTCCGGTAGTACCGTCCTGATTGAGGAGGCAGAAATCAAGCCATGGCGGTGTTATATAAGAGAGGTTGCGGGGATTTTCGAAAAATTCAAAGGCCTTCTCCTGATCTATGGGCAGAACCTGCGACGTGATAAGCTGGTACTTCAAGAGGCTTATCGGCTGTATATCCAGGTGAAAACTTGATGGAAGAAGGCCGGACATTTTCAATAATTATTTTCTATTAAACTGCACCTTGTAAGTAACTATGTTCATCTGCGCATGACTGTTGAAATTTTAATGATGAGACAGAGTAACAACGAAAAGGGCTACAGATGTCTGTAACCCTTTTGACCTGCCGGCATAGGATAATTTGTAATCACTTCTGCTTCCAGCTGCCGTCACCCCCCTGGATCCACCATCCGGGGCGGGCATTTTTTGCCCAGCTTCCCGCAAATATGGTCTTGATGTCCCTGATCCTTTCCGGGGGGAAGTTGTTGGCCTTCGCTATCTCGGCATAGAGCGCATCCCTGTCCTTGTTCTCTGCCTGCACAAGGCGGTTCAGCCGTGCCTTGTCCTGCAGTCCCAGGCCCTCTCCTGACCTGACCTCAAGGAACCCGTCATTGGTCAATCCTGCATTGCCGCTGTTCATGTAGGGTATGAGGTCATTTGCACGGCCCTGTATGGAATCTTTCAGCGCCCGTATGGCAGGTGTGGTAACGTTTATATCAGGCTCCTGTGCCTGGGCCTCTGCCGGCCCGATGACTGAGATGAACAATCGGAGTGTATCTTTAAGGAGGCTCTGGGGCTCTCCCGGTGTGTTCTCCATCTCCTCTTTCTGCTTTTCCTTGTTTTTATCTCCCCAGACTTCTTCAACGATCCGGTCAGCGGCCTTTTCAACAGCAGCGGCGGGAAAATAAATATTGATCGTAATACAGGATGTAATGATGAACGCTATTAAGAATACAGCGGGCATCCTTGTAAGGATCTGTGCCATTGTATACCTCCATGCTAATTGAGATTATGGTCGTTTGCTATCATTATATAATATTTACAATGCAGCGGCCATGCATTTATTCTCATTACTCCGCCTGCTTTATGCGCATAAGCCTTTTGACCATTTCCTTAAAGGAGATGTTCTGTGTGTAATTGACTACATCGACCTTCGGGGGAAGCAGGCCCCCTTTTACAAGGTATCCCACACCGTCTTCCCCGCCGATGCCAAGAAGCAGCAGGTTGTCGTTTTTCAATGAGGCGCTGAATCCTATCTGTGAGTATCGGTAATTTCTGAAGAACCGGTATATACCCCTGTCCAGAATAGAGGCAGAGGTGCCTGTGCCAAGGATGGAAATATTTTTCAGGGCTTCCACGTTGATCGTCTGTTTGATGCCCTTTGTCTTCACCGTGGCAAGACCGCCGGTAAAGCGCTGGGCCTGGCCGTTTACAACAACAAGGTCATTGACAGTGCCGCTGATGATACCCGAGACCCGGCCGTAATCAAAGGTTTCGGTCAGCTTTTCGAGATTGATGGATTCAATGCTGATACTTGCATGAACAGAGGGAACGGGACTCAAGACCTTGTCTACCGACAAATTGCCTATCCGTACCTCTCCGTCAAAGAGATCGAGCACGACCTCACCTTCAGTCGTGAGGCGGTTGCCGCTGAAGAAGGCCTTGGGGATGACGCCTGACAGACTCCCGTTAAATCGTGGGATCTCAAGTGCTTCTGCTGTCTGTGCAAGATCGATGTCCCCTATTGTGACTGCCATACTGAGGCTCCGCTCAGGACTTGCTATATTGTTATACATGATGTCCCCGAACCTGACCGTTCCCCCAAAAACATGAATGGCAATGTCATCCCGTACCAGCATGGTGTTCCGGCTAACAGCGGGGAATGCCTCAAGGGCCTTCAGCTGCAGGATGCCCCATGACAGATTATCAATGCTGATCTTTCCGTAGTCATCTATGCCCTGAAAGTCCTCTGCTTCCGGGTATGAGAGATCAAAGGGCAGATTGATCTCAATTCCGGTAATTGACCGGTCCTTTTCGCTGCTGACGATATTCATGTCCTTGATATCGAGCATGCCCTGTATTGCAAATTTTCCGGGCTGCCCGGTAAAGGACACCTTTGCCCTGCTTGTGCCGTCCACGTTAAGGCCGGCGAGCAGGGGCAGCTGTTCCCTGAAGGTCTCCCGGATGAATACGTTGAAGGCCTCGGTATTGTCAAGATCACTCAGATGCATTGTGACCTTCATCTCCGGGGAGTCCCATGGCCCGGACATGGTGCCTGAGAAGGTGAGCCTGCCCATATCTGTAAGCGTTAACTCTGAAGGGGACAGAAAAAAAGTGTCCTCCTCTTTTGCATAGCTGCCTGCAACAGCACAGGCGAGGACCCTCTCTTTGAAGTTACCATAGAACTTGCCTGCCAGGAGTTCAAAGCCCGAAGCCCAGCCTTTCAGGGTGATCTCTGCTCCTTCAAAGGGCAGGGACAGGGAATAGGATGCTGATAGTTCCGCCTGGATGCCCTCTCCGATTTTCCTCTCATCTGCAGAGGCGAATCCACCATCTGCCAGCGCGGCCTGCGCAGTGCCTGCAACGAGGTACTGCTCGTCATTCCCTCCGGTTATGGTAAGCGCTGTGTGCACGGATCCGGTCCCGTGCATGTTTACTCCGATCTTGTCTGTTAAGGAGGGCAGCATCCGCTCTGTTACGCTCTGAATATCAATATCATTCCAAGCCAATGAGGCCGTCACTGCGGGGCTTGTGCCTCCAGCGTAGGTAATATCAGCGCTTACATCCCTGATTGCATCTGTTGCTATGGAGAGTTTTTTCAGCTGCACTTTTTTCCTCTTTGTGTCGGCATGAAGCTCCCCCTGGAGGAGAATGTCTGCTGAGGAAATCATTTCTTTGCCTTCCTGGAAAACCACGGCCTTTTCAGCCCCGACAGTAAGGGATCCTGCCTGTATGATCGCATCCCTGTACTCAAAGGATGGCACTCGCAGGGTAAGTCCGGTGGCCCTGAAGGCATGCTCATTGGTATCGTGCGTATTGAAACCATTGAGATGCTGCGCTCTGAGCAGGGCATCTTTGGCAAGGACCCTTCCGTTGCGGTAAGAAACAGGGAGTACTGCCCTAAATCTCCTGAGATCTATCCCTCCGGCTCCAAACCGGTCACCGTTGATCTGCACAGTACCGCTGACCTCAGGCGACGTGACCCTTCCTGTCAGGGAAAGGTTTATGCCAGCAGATGCCCTCAGGTCAATGTTCCTCAGCGTATCAACAGCACTGCCTGAGAGGTGTTTGAATAGCTCATGAAGGGCCAGCTCCCCGCTCTCAAGATTCAGGGCCATAACCGGGTCCTTTGAAAAGAGCTCCTCCAGCGTGCCATAAAGGCGGAGGTGCGCTGTCTGTCCGTAGCGTACTACACTGTGCTGCAGTTCAACCCTGTCATGTGTTATTTTGTAGGTCCCCTCGGATTGAAGTTCAATTGCATGTCCCGGCTTTACAGAGAGAGACTCCGAGGTGAATGAAAAATCGCGAAGATCAGCATCTGCCTTCCAGTGCAGTGCTTCATCGCTCTCCTGAACTATCTCTGCAGTAATTTCAGCCAGTCCCCTAACCTGCCCTTCTTCTTTCCTCAGGGGAACCAACTGCCCTGAGACTGTGCCAAGGTTGGCACCTGAAATCCTTACCTGCGCCCCGAGCAATTGAAGTTTCTGTATATAAGCCTGTCCTGTTATCGATATTTCTGAAATATGTCCGGGAACAGATGCCGAGGCCATTATGTGTGCTGCACCTTTTTTTTCCTTCTGTTGTATCGAAAGTGTAATGTCTCTCACCTGAAGCGTTCTCTCATGACCAAGATTCAAATCTACGCTGCCCTCATTGATCTGTACTTTTCTGATTTCAAAAGGCAGCGTCGCAGCGTCACCAGAGGGGGGGATGGTTTTGGCAGGAGATGCACTGAGTGTAATCTCGGGCCCTTCCAGTACAACCTCATCAATCGTCCTGTTGCGTAAGCCCTGAAGAGTGAAGACTATTCGCGCTTCAGGGAGAGATATCACCATGTCTCCCGGTTTTCCCTCTTCAACAGCAAGGTCCTGCACGATTATCCCACGGTCTTTCTCAATTGTGAGGGCGCCAATGCTGACGGGCTGATGTATGAAGGCGGTCGCAGTCAGTTCAACAATCCTAACCAGGCGCCCGCTGTGTATGAAATAAAACAGGGCCGCGGCAAGTAGTGTAAGGACTGCCGCGAGTAAGATAAATATTTTTCTCATCTCTGATCACTTCCCCACCGCATACCACTGTTTTCATGGAAGGGCATTCCATCCCCAGGGTTTGCAATAGATATGTTCAGGGTGCTTTCTTATATAATAGCAGGGCTGAAGGTGGGATTGAATAATATAAGTAACTCCTCACCTCTGCCGGCAGGCAGACGTCACCTTCGTGGCTCGCGATGAAAAAAATGATTACGCTCTTACCCGTATACTCGCTGCGTCCTATCCCCTTCCGGGTACCAGCGGTACCGTATACATGTTCATCACCCACCCGAACTCTCCATTCGGCAGCTGCACATAGAGCCACCCAAGCGCCTTTCCATGGATCTCCAGCAGGTAGCCTTCATGTATCTGATAAATGCGGGGATAATCAAGTCCGGGCCCTGAACGGACATTCAGAACAGAGGTGGTGACCGATACGGTCCCGGCAGCAGACTCGGCCGGAGCCACTATTTCCGGCAAGCTGTCTTCAACGACTACCGCAGGGGGCGGTGCCACAACCATATATCCGGAGGGTACCCTTCGATAGAAGGCACTGCCATAAACATAATACCACGAATTATCGACCCATACCCTCTGGTAACCGACAGGGAGGCTCACGACGATGGCCCCCAGGGGCGCCCCCACAGCAATGAAGCCCGATGTGTAGGGCCGATAGAAAGTACCGGAAAAGTAGTAGTATGGTTTTCTGTCGTGCCAGACCCGCCTATATCCTCTCGGAAGACTGGATACAACATGGTCTCTACGGACAACAGGGGGGGAAATAACCCGCCGCTGAACCCGGCTGCGGTCCCGGCTCCTGTCATGTTTGCCGCTCCCGCGACGGTCGAAGCGTTGACGGTCACCTTTTCCATCTCTATCGGCAAATGAAAGATCTGCCAATGGAAAAGACGTCAAGGCAAATATACTGAGAACGGCAATGGTGATAATTTTTCCTCTTATCTTTGATTGCATATGCATGGGAATCCTCCTTTGATTATCAATAATATCACAAAACAGAGATGCCTCATAGCCCCCGGGGCTTTGGGTTCAGATTTATAATTTTGCTCTTTATACAAGGTGCGGATACATGTGCGAAACAATTGAACAGATCGACAAAAAGGAAAAATAAATTATAATTAGAATGTAAGTTTAAATCTCACGAAAGTTCATAGATGAAGACGAAGTCACTGGAGAATGAGCAAAGAGCTAATTGAATACCTGAAGCTCTTTCACGGAGCATTCAACACGATCATTATGCTCCTGATTGTCTATCAGGGGGCGCTCGGTCTGAAGATAAGGAAGTCACCTGATCCTCCGCTCAATATAATAAAAAGGCACAGGAAGATCGGGCCCGTTGCCGTTGTACTGGGCATAACGGGCTTCTTTGCCGGAATGAATATTGCCTTTCTTGACCATGGACGCATCTTCAAATATCCGCTGCACTTCATGTGCGGACTGATGATTGCGATGCTGCTGATAACGACCTATATCATTTCAAAGAAGATAAAAGGCCCGGAAACATATTGGAGAAACAGGCATTTTGCTGTCGGAATATTGATTGTTCTTGTATATGCACTTCAGGTCCTGCTGGGGCTCGGGATAGTGCTGTAATTTTTTACCGGAGCAGCTTATTTTGATAAGGTTTTTCCAGAATAAGCTCGTGAATCAAACAAAAAGATGAAAGGAGCGAGGTAATGAGAACAGTTGTGATAGCGGCGCTTTTTTTAGCAGGCATGCTGTCCTCCGGCATATCAGGGGCTGTTGAGACAGACCTTGTGATCAGGGCCAAATCAAAGGACGCTAAATTTGTCGGTTCAAAAATGGGGGGAGCCCGTGTTGTTGTCAAGGACAGCGAAACAGGGAAGGTCCTTGCCGAGGGATTAACGTCAGGGGGAACGGGTGACACAGGAAAAATCATGATGGAACCCAGGACCCGATTCGACACCATTGCCGACGGCGCTGCACAGTTTACAACATCAATTGATATTGATGAGCCCAGATTGATTACGATTGAGGTAGAGGCACCCTATATCTTCAAAGACAACATGATAAAGAGCAGTACCCAGTTGTGGGTGATTCCCGGTGGAGATATAACAGGAGAGGGCATCATTATCGAAATCCCGGGGTTCGCCGTTGATGCACGGGTTCCTGAAACGGTGAGCCTGAGCGGCACCAAAGCGGCAATTCCTCTCCAGGCCGGGATTGTCATGATATGAGGATGCCCATTAACCCCGGGCGGGTTATGGGATTCAGCCAGCTATGAAATAAAGGCACTTGTCAAATATGAAGGCAGAATTATCGATTCCATTGCAATGAACTATGCGCAGCCAAGCACCTTTCAGGCCACAGCCGAAGTTTCAAAAAAAGGGATCTATGAAATAATTGTCTATGCCTTTGACCCGAAAACGGGCAACACGGGAGTCGATAAGAAAACCGTGAAAGTCCTTTAAGGACCAGGAAGAATTTGCCTATTCTTTCAAGGTATCTTGAGAAACTGAACATTCTGTACAGATGAAACATATGAATCCCCTATCGATTCTTGCCTGGGTCGTGATCTTCTTCATTGTTCTGGCATTCATCGCCTATTCCCAGGGCAAAAGGCGTGGCGAGGCCTTTCAGAAGTTTGCCCGTCAGAGAGGTCTGTCCTATGCAAAAAAGGGCGACGTCAATGCTGTATCCGCCTTCAGTGAGTACCATCTCTTTGCTGCCAATACGGAAAAAACAGTGAGTAATATGATTTTCGGGGAACCGGGCAGTGTTTCTGTGTCCCTTTTTGATTACCGGTTCAGGACAGCAGCCTCCCGATCAGCATCGGGGAAGAGCCAGACAGTGGCAATGGGAAAATCGAGGCGCCTCACGTTCCCTGCCTTTGAACTCTATCCTCAGGGCACCTTCCATACCATGCTCAGTATTCCAGGAAAGCAGGACATCAATTTCCAGCACCAGAAGGGATTCTCAGAGAGATATATTCTCAGAAGTGATGATGAGGGGGCTGTCAGGAGTATCTTCACAGACCAGGTCCTTTCCTTTTTTGAAAGTCACAGGGGACTGACCGTCATAGCACAGGGTGACACATTGGTGTATTATCGTGATGGAAAATTGATTAAGCCTGGTACCCTGAATTCTTTTTTATCGGATTTGCTGGAGATGTTCAGATTATTTGAAAAATAATTGTAAAGGGAAAGGGGTCGCACACATGCGTAATCCCTTAAATTTGCATGCTTTCCCACTCCAGCTCGGCGAAGGGGCGAGATTTTCATTCATTCCTTTGGCCTTAGGGGAATTCCTCAGTATCATTTAAGCAATACCCTGTCTATGACGATAATAATGATGAGGCGGGAAGTGTTTCTTAGTGATGCCTGATCATAAGCGTGAGGTAGGGATGAAGCATCTGAAAGCAAAAGATA
>CP070644.1:498079-505015 GCA_020354155.1 Nitrospiraceae bacterium
ACAGGAGCCGACAAGAAGGAATGCCTTGGCATCAGTCGTTTCTGTCCCGTAGGTCAATGAGACAACGGGTGAGCCGTTCTGGCTGTTATGCATAGTGTGGCAGGTATAGCAGAGCCCGCTCATTGCAGCGCGGCATTCATACCCCATAAACAGCATACAGACTATGCTGAAAAATGCAGCCAGAACTGTCTGTTTCTTCATCATATTCCTTAAATAAAGAGCACTCTTTCTGCAACATACACTCAATAGGGCATGTTCATTACCAGCTTCTGGATTTATGACTCATTCGTTTATGGAAATACTTTCATAATTTCTCTTTGTGGCACTGAATACAGAGAGTCCTCTTTCTGTCATGGGTAAGGAAAAAATCAGCGCCCGCTCCGTGCATGCTATGGCATGACAGGCAGGTAACGGCCCCCCCGCTTCTCGGGTCGATCACATCGGCTCCTACAGGATGTGATACTTTATGCTGAGCTGTATGACATCGTGCACAGAGCTCTATGCCGTCGCCCCGGTGACTGAATTGCCGGTCAGAATGCATCGGAATATGACAGGCAAAGCATTTCCTGTCCCTCACCGGAGTACAGTCAATCTCCTTTAATGACTTTTCAATGACAGAAATTCTTCTGTCGATCGTCTCATGACACTCCAGGCAGAGAGCAGTTTCATTTTTCGTTAAATCAGCCATATCCGAGCCATGGTGGTCATGACAAAGGGCACAGGGGTTGGACAAATCTTTGACATGAACATCATCTTCCCGATAAGGGGACTCTCTATCCTCCTGGCTGTGACAGCTGAGACAGAGTTTTACACTCTTGATTTTCGTGGTTATTTTCCTCGTTTCAGAGATAGGATTGTGGCATTTTGAACAGTTTTTTTCAAGAAATGCGGAGTGTCCATAGGGGCCAAGAAGACCTTTCTTATCAGCAGCATGCCCGCTGTGGCAGGAGGTACAATCAGAACCCTTCACGATTGAAGTTATTGAATGTTCGCCAAATTTACATTTTGGTTCATGACAGCTGCTGCATAAAGATACGGGGTTATCTATGAGAAGGTTCTCCTCAACTGATCCATGAGAGTTGTGGCAGGCAGAGCATGTGCCTTCCTTGAAAGGCTTACATGCATATGCCTGAGCAGCCTGCTTCTTCAGATCTTTATGGCAATCAAGGCACATATCCTTTTCCGGTACTGATAAAAGATATGCATTCTTCCCGCTGTGTGCATTGTGACATTCAGTACATTGTGCCGATCTCAGTGCGCCATGAATATTTGCCTCAATCAGTTTATTAATTTCTTTATGACATCGGAGACAGAGTGCATTCACATCATCGATCATCAATCCTGTGACATTGCTGACGTGAGGATTATGACAGGATGTGCATTTCCCCTGTTTAAATAAAAAATGTGTGTAGTTATCGGCAAGTCCTTTCTTCAGGTCTTTGTGACAGTCATAACACAGATCAGGAATTTTCCCCTTCAACTCATGCTGTGCATAGGCTGATGAGCAGGAAAAAAGTATCCCTGCGAGCACCAGGATAACCAGGCGGATACATCGCGACACATTATGTCCTGTAATAAAGCTGAAATAGTTTCTTTGCATAGTGCTATTTATGACAGGCCTCGCAGTTCCCCTCTCTAAACGGCGCATGTCTTATCTTCTTTAACAGACCTGATCCCTCTGTCACATGGGGCTCATGGCAGCTCAGGCACTCTTTGATTTTTCTCATCGATCCCCTGTGTGAGTTACGGGATGCTTTGCTATCAGGAGAATGGCAGCCCAGACAGAGGGCAGGCCCCTCCTGTAAGAGCAATAACTCAGTGTTTGAGAAATGAGGGAAATGGCAGCTCAGACAGTCCCCTTCCTTCATGCCTATATGGCCCCCTTCGGTCTTCCCCTTCAATATTCTCTCGTGGCAGGTAATGCACAACTGCCCCGGAAGGCTGAAGAGCTGATATTTGAGTTTTGTAGCATGAGGGCTGTGACACTCAGTGCATTTTCCATCCTCTACCGGAATATGATGAGAGCTGCTCTTCTCTGCCTTCTTCTCCATTTCATCATGACAGCTGTAACAGATCTTCTCAGGCTGCATAACCATAACGGCAGGAAAGTCACTTGCATGCGGGTCATGACAGAGGGAACATTTGTTCTCTCTGAACAGAGGGTGGCTTCCCTCGTCCGAAATATCAAGAAACATGCCTTGATGACATTCCATGCAGAGTTTCTCCGGAGTCTCCCGGAGCAGGTTGACATTCTCTGACGAATGAGAAGCATGACAGGCAGAACACTTCCTTTCAATCACAGGTTTATGGACAAAAGCTTTAAAAAACTCCTCTTTCGACCTATCATGACAGGTATAGCAGAGGTCACGAATATGACTTTTCGTCATAAGCGGGAAATTACTCCCGTGGGGATCATGACATTGAATACATTCCGATTTCGAGAATGGTTCATGAACATTGGCAGCCTGGAGTTCCTTTACAGCATCACTGTGACAGGAGGCGCATATCTGGTTCAGTGGCAGTTTAAGATGCGCAGGATTTTCACTGGCATGGGGATCGTGACATACTGTACAGCCGGGATCATTGACAGGGCGGTGCTGGACACTGACCTTCCGGTCTGGCTTGTCTCCATGGCATCCGGCACAGAGCTCTCCTCTGTCCCTGAGGGTAATTGCCGGATAATCCGATGCATGCGGGCTGTGACAGCTCAGACATTCGCCTTTTTCAGCCGGTTCGTGTCTGTAGGCCGCACCATGCTTTTTTTCATCTTCTTCGTGACAGCCATAGCAGAGCTTACTTCCGGAGGCTATTGTCTGAAGAGAAGCCGCATCAGTTGCGGGCCTGTGACAGGAACTGCATTGAAGAAGCCGGAGAGGTTCGTGGATTGATTCCCTGAGCAGTTTATCATTGGTAGAGCTGTGAGCACTATGGCAGGCAGAACATGTGCCTGATTCAACAGGATAATTTTTATGAGCACTTTTAAAACCCTGATTTTGATAATCATGACAGGATCTGCAAAGCTCACTTTCGCCTTTGATCAGATTAAATGTGTTCTGAGACCCGTGAGGTGCGTGACAGCCAAGGCACCCGTCATCTAATGGCTTGTGTTTTTTCTGACGAGTAAAGGGCCCCTGATCATGGCACTGAAAACAGAGTTCGCTACCCGTTTTTTTCTGCAGAAAAGCATTGTTTGATCCATGGGGTTCATGACAGGGGAGGCAGCCTCCCTCCCTGAGTACTGAATGCAGGCTTTTCATCTTTTTCACTTCCTCTTCAAGGGCGGTGTGGCACGTAAAACAGAGCTTATCCTCATCCCGTTCTATAAATGATTTGACCGCAAGACGTCCATGCCGAAGATGACAGGACTCGCATTTCTTTTCAGCCATGGGGGAATGAACAAACTTCTTTTCAAACTCAGCCTGTTTTTCCTGATGGCATGTCAAACAGGGTTTTGGTGCAAAGCGCTTTCGCGTTCGCTTCTGCGGAGGGCCGCAGGCAGTGATCAGGATTACTATTGCAACCAACAGTGTACACCAGACTATGAAACCTTTATATCGCATGCTCATTTCCTGTTTCCTGAGTACCTCTGAATCTATTTTCTGAACATCTGCCTGACGGCTTCTACCTCTTTATCATAAACGATTATTTCCGCCTCTTTTTTTAATCCCTCTAAATAGTGCTGATAGAGTTTTGCGAACTTATCTCTCGATAGTTTCCTGTAGACAAGAGGCTTCACCTCATCGAATTCCTTTATGGCTTTGTCCGTTTTATTCTGGACACGATATATCCGGTAATAATCTCCTATCTTTAAGAGAGGACTGACTTCCCCAATCTCAAGAGCACTGACCACTTCTCGAGCCTCTTCAGGCAATTTTGCCTTTGAAACCCATCCCACCATCCCTCCCAGGCCGGATGTAGCATCTTGAGACATTTTTTTCGCTACCCAGGCAAAGTCTGCTCCCTGCTGAAGGTTCTGAATGGCATCCTCACCTTCGGCCTCACTGTTGAGGGTAATCTGCTGAATCCTGAACTCAACAGGTTTTTCAAAGTCACTCAGATGAAGCTGATAGTAGTCCATCATTTCCTCTTCAGACACCTTGATTTGAGGAGCCAGCACTCTATTCATAAAGTTATTCTTGATTAACTGTTTTTTATAGCGTTTCACCTGTTCCCGTAACCCCGGTTGCTCTGCATAATTCCTGCTGAGGGCTTCGATATCAACCAGTTTGCGGTCAATCCAGTTATTCAGGCGCCTTTCTGCTGAGTCCTTATCCTTCTGTAAAAATTTTGATACATATTCCTGAACAGAAAGAGAGATAGTATCCCCTGTTACAATCAGTCTTTCATCTATTGCCCACTTCTCCATTGCCTCATCGCCTTTATCTGTTTCCATCGAAGAAAGGATATCTTCATTCATTTTAACGTGAGCCTTTTTTCTCAGTATTTTGAGGTACTCATCACTGCGCTTCTGCGCCTTCATGGCCTTGATTTTCTGTTCTATCCCGTCCCTGGCCTCGCCGAATCCATCCTCTGGAGCCTCACGCTCATTCACCAGCTTCACTATGTAATAATGCCCATCCACCGCGATTATATCACTTACATCACCAACTTTGAGAACCTGTACTACGTCCTGCATGAATGGTTTCATGTTCCTGAATTCCAGCTCGGTCATGCCGTCCCTGAGCCTGGTTTTTGAAAATTCATTGGCAAGGCTTGAAAATTGAATGCCTTGCAAAAGGAGATCTTCAATCGTTGATGCTTTCTCCCGGCTGTCAACTTCTATGATGCCAAGCGTGAATTTCCTGTATTGTTCAAAATAGTACTGCATTACTTCATCTTCCGAAGCAGATACATTACCCTTCACTTCATTATTAAAAAGGAGAACAACTGATTCCCTGAGTATGTACGCATTGACCTTGTCAATAATATCTGCTGAATTCCCCATACCCATCCGTTCAGCCTCCTGAATTATCAGCTTTTCATCAATCAGCCTTTCAACAAAGCTCGATATATTCAGTTCGCCGGCATCGGTAAGCTTTTCCCGTCGATGAGCAATCTGGAGGGCATACTCAAGGTCAGCCCGCTCCAGTGGATCACCATCTACAAGAGCCAGTACCCGTCTCTGTTCCGGAAGAGAGGCACAGCCCCATAGAGAAAATAAGATCAGGAAAGAGACAATCAGCGGTAACAGAACCTTATGTTGAAGGATTTTATTTCCCGATACAATCATGGAGACCCGGTTATCACGATTCACCTTTAAAACCATTCGGTCTTTTCGAGATTTTCAACGAGCTCTGATACTGTCTTCTGTGCAACCTTGTCCACCGTCCTGATTCTGCCCCAGTCAAAGGCAATAATTTCGTCTGATCCATCAAGACGGAGAGAGTTATACCAGCGTATTTTTTTATTGCCGGCATCCAAAAGCCTGGCAGTAATAACTACCTTTGGCGGTCTCGCAGGATCTTCCCTGAAGATGTAGTCATCGACGGATCCAAGCAGCACACTGCCAACTCTCAGCCGGTCCAGGGCAGCATCCATACTCCTGTAGTCCAGGTCTCCCTTATTCCTGATTCTGAAGTCAACAACAAATTTCCTGATATCACCAAATTCTACAGGAGTAAAGACAGTACTCCGGAACAGTTCGGCTATAAACATATAGGTAGCAATTTTCCCCGCATAGGGATATTCACTTTTATTCTGAAAAGGCATGACAGCAACTTTATATGTTGACTCAATAGCCTGCTCAGTAGAAGCAGGCGAGAAGTTGGCAAAGAGTTGATCCACTGCCCTCTCTATCAGCCTATCAATGCTTTTGACTTTTCCCATTCCCAGCAGACGGGTGAAATCATCACCCGTCATGGAGGAATAATCTGCCCATACAATAAATCCCGTTGATGCATCAATTAACCGTGCCAGCATTCCAATCTCAGGGTCCTCGGTTGCCGAGAAATTGACAATGGCTCCTGCCATAATATATTTGACCTGTAGTTCTTTCTGCGCCTTCAATGCCAGTTCTCCTGGGACAAACCCTGTAACTCTCAGCCCCTCACTGCAGAGAAATTTTACAATCTGTTTCTCCTCAGCTACCCAGAATCCCTGTTTCTCCAACTTCTGTATCAGCGAAGGCATTACCCGGTCTACAGCAAAGTCATCACTGCTGAAGTTGTCAAAGGGAAGAATAGCCAGTCTGTCCAGGGAGGTATCAATGGGTAATTCCGAGACAGGCTGAATGGGCTGTTTCTTTGAGAATTCAGTTGTTACTTTAAAATCAGGAAATGTCTTTTCCCTTTCTGCATCAGCGGCAACGGCCTTCTCATCACCGGAGATAGCCTTGGATACCGCAGGCCCATTCTCAGCCGCCTTTTTATCATCTTCCTCTACAGAGGCAACCACTTCCTGAACCACTGCTTCAATCCCTTCCATGTCCTTGCCCGGAGTCGGCTCTGCCGAGAGGGCATCGACTTCACCTGCTTCTTTTATTTGAACATCGGCGAACCCGGGAGACGGCACGACTACAGGTTCCTGCATCGTTTCTGCTGGTACCGGAGCCAATAACAGCGCCTCTCTGCCGGCAGTCCCTGCCTCCGGCTCGACCTGCTCGACCTGAAGAATCTCTTCCTCTTCAGAGGCAACCACCTCCTGTGCCACTGCTTCAATCCCTTCCATGTCCTTGCCCGGAGTCGGCTCTGCCGAGAGGGTATCGACTTCACCTGCTTCTTTTATTTGAACATCGGCGAACCCGGGAGACGGCACGACTACAGGTTCCTGCATTGTTTCTGCTGGTACCGGAGCCAATAACAGCGTCTCTCTGCCGGCAGTCCCTGCCTCCGGCTCGACCTGCTCGACCTCAACAATCTCTTCCTCTTCAGAGGCAACCACCTCCTGTGCCACTGCTTCAATCCCTTCCATGTCCTTGCCCGGAGTCGGCTCTGCCGA
>CP070644.1:505115-508981 GCA_020354155.1 Nitrospiraceae bacterium
ACACTTCCTTTCTCCCCCTATTTATTATTGTAAAGATGAATTATTAAAGAGAGATTAGAAAAGCTTTCCGCTTCGATGAAGGGGAAAGCAGCAGGGTGATACATAAGGGGATGGGCAGCTACCCATCCCCTGTGAGATTTTATCTTACCTGATCAGGAAGCATGTAGCACCATGGGTGTGTAGCTCTGCTCTACAATCAATTCCGGTTCACCAAGGCGTTCATCAAGCCATAACGTTACAAAGCGGTAATCATCAGCGCCTTTTGAAATCCTTGCTGTCAGGATAACGGGCTTGCCTTTGCCAGGGGCTTCTGCAAGGGCAACATTTTCACGGACAATTGGTGTGACTTTGTTGGGAAACATCTCTTTGAGCTTATCCAGAATTTCCCAATGAATTCTCCGGCGTCGGTGTGCCCGGCATGGGATAACCGCTTCCACCTCAATTTCAGTATTCTGGCTTTTTACTGACGCTATTGCCTTCACCATCTGATTCAGACCATTGAGGCCAAGGAAGGAAGCCTCAACGGGGACAATCACTTTCTGTGAAGCCATGAGGGCATTTGCAGTCAATGGGCCATAACTGGGAGGGCAATCAATGAGAATAAAATCCCAGTTACCCTCTGTATTACTCAGGCACTGGGAAAGTTTGCTGTTATCCTCTGCACCCATAAATAACTGGTTCGCTGAGATAAGGTCAGGGCCTGCAGGAACAAGATCAACTTCTTCCATGCAGGAAGGCATTACTGGTAATGCCTGCTGATTTTTCAGTGCCTCTAAAAGATCGGTTCCTTCGTTCATTACTCCAAAACTTGTACTTGCACTTCCCTGAGGATCGAGATCAACGAGAAGAACTTTCTTGCCCATTTCTCCCCAACATGCAGCAATATTAACAGCTGATGTTGTTTTGCCAACACCACCTTTGAGATTCACTACAGAAATTACCTTGCGCATAAATACCTTCTACCTCCTCCTCATTCAGCAATCTTGCTGTTCGTTTTTTATTGTTTTAGTTAAGGGGATTAATTACTACCATGTTGGGAGTCTAATCTAAACTTTTTTCAACAATTTGTCAACAGGCATTATTTCTTGGATTCATTTTAATAACACTGTTTAGCCTGTCATTGCATATTTATTAACAACTCTTCTATCTCAGTTTTGATAGGTGGCGGAGCATACCCCAGGGCAAATGCCTCTTCGCTGTTCAGGGACAGATCCTGTGCACGCGGGGCTGACATAACAATGTCTTTCTGATGACAGGCAATCAGCAATTCCTCTCCATAGCCAAGACAGGAGGTCATGACTCGTCCAAGATCATATCGGGAGATGCGTTCCTGACCACCTAGGTGAAGAATACCTCTGCCCTTTTCAAGTGCCAGCATAAGACCGAGGGCTGCTGTTTTTCCACTCACTGGAGTACGGTACTCATCAACAAAGAGCTGAACTGTCCTGCCGCTCTTCACCTTCTTTATCATTGCCTGAAAAAAGGTTTCGTAGGACGGGCTGGAGAGCCCATACATGAGAGGCATACGGCATAGGGCAGCCTCAGGATAAATGCTCATGACCAGTTCCTCAGCCATAACCTTTTGCTCACCGTATACATTAACGGGACTGACGGGATCGGTCTCCGAATAGGGTGCATTCAAACCATTAAAGACCAGGTCTGTCGACGTAAAGACAAAAGGGATCCTCCGGTCAGCGCACAAACCTGCCAGACTGGCTACGGCATCGACATTTATCTTGTAAGTCTCCTCAGGATGTTCCTGGCAGTAGTTAGGCCTCGTTGCTGCTGCTGTATGAATGACCCCCTCCGGTCTGATATCTTTTATCAGTTCCTGAACCATAGTAAAATCTGTCAGATCCACCTGAACAATGTTAACCCCTTCATTGCGCACGCTATGCGAGAAGACCGTTCCAAAGACCTGGAAATCTTTTTTTATGGCATTACAGAGATTCCATCCCAGAAATCCGCTTGCCCCTGTTACGAGTATTTTTTTCATTCCCTTATTCCGGAGGAAAGAGCAGGCATGCATTATTGTACATCAAATAAAATGTTACAATATCTTTTATGTTGCAGTTATTCGATATATGATATTTTGGATAATACAATAACACTTCTATTATCTGTCATTGTTTGGCTTGACCGGACAATCCAGGAAAAGGCAACTGGATTCCCCGATTAAATCGGAGAATGACAACACAAGGAACCATAGGTTCCGGATTTTCAATGCAAGAGAATTTCTTTTCCAAATCAGTCTTTTTTTTAGTGATGACGTAATTATTCAATATGCTGAAACAAATACCGCTCAACGACATACAATTTGTCCTCCTTGATATGGACGGCACCCTGCTGGACCTCTATTTCGACGACTATTTCTGGGGTCACCTTGTACCTGAGAAATACGCCGAACGTCATGATATTACCTTTGGTGCAGCAAAAGACTACCTGTACAGGACGTATAAATCTCACGAAAAAACCCTGAACTGGTGTGACATTGATTTCTGGTCAAAGGAGCTGAAGCTGGATATCCCAGCCCTGAAGGAGCAGATACGACATCTCATCGAAGTCCACCCCCATGTAATAGACTTCCTGAAACTCATGAAGAAACAGAGGAAGAAGATATTTCTCCTGACAAATGCCCACTACAAGACGGTAAAAATAAAATTCAAAAAGACCCAGATAGGAGAATATTTTGATGACATCCTCTGTTCTTTCAATGTGGGCCATCCAAAGGAGTTTATTGAATTCTGGCAGGGCGCTCAGAAAAAACTGAAGTTTGACACAGAGCACTCACTTTTCATTGACGATACCGAGGATGTGATGAGAACTGCCAGAGACTTCGGCATTAAATATCTGCTTTTTAAAACCTACGCAAGTCCAAAGCTGGAAGTGAAAGAGTCAAAAGAATTTCTGACAATTCGGGATTTCAGGGAATTGATGTAAGCAATAAAAAGTCTTCAAGCCCATTGATAAGAAAAAATCTGCTACCGATTGTTCTTGAGTAAGATAAATCCCGAACAAAAAGGATTTTGATACCTCAAGTAAATCTGTCCATACCTTTATAGTAAATAAAATTTATTCAGCTACAAAATGAGTAGACTCACCATTTCAAAAAAATGTCAGTTAAATATTTTTGTGAGGGGTTTATCCTGTTGTTAAAGAGAATGGGTGTAGGCAAGAAAGGGCTGTATTACTTGTTCATCATATCAAGGAAGTCCTGATTGCTCTTTGTTCCCTTCATCTTGTCCAGCAGAAATTCCATGCTCTCCACAGGACTGAGGGAGTGAAGTACCTTCCTTAATATCCACATACGCTGGAGCATACTCTTGTCAACAAGCAGTTCTTCCTTACGGGTACCGGAAGAATTGATATTGATACTGGGGAATATCCTCTTATCGATGAGCTTCCTGTCCAGGTGGAGCTCCATATTGCCTGTTCCTTTAAATTCTTCAAATATGACGTCATCCATCCTGCTGCCTGTATCAACGAGTGCTGTAGCCAGTATGGTCAGGCTGCCGCCTTCCTCAATATTTCTGGCAGTACCGAAAAATCTTTTCGGTTTCTGAAGTGCATTGGAATCAAGACCGCCTGAAAGGACCTTGCCGCTCGCCGGTATAACAGAGTTATAGGCCCGGGCAAGTCTCGTTATGGAGTCAAGCAGGATTACCACGTTTTTCTTAGTCTCAACAAGACGCTTTGACCGTTCAATGACCATTTCCGATACCTGCAGGTGCCTCTGCGGAGGCTCATCAAAAGTAGAACTGATAATCTCAGCTTCTACCTGTCTCTTCCAGTCAGTTACTTCCTCCGGTCTTTCATCAATGAGCAGAATGATAAGATGGGCATCGGGATGATTGGCCTTAATGGCC
>CP070644.1:509081-519373 GCA_020354155.1 Nitrospiraceae bacterium
AAAATTTGGTTAAAACACAATGAGTTCAACGATTTTGTCGTCTGAATGGTCAGGAGCTGAGGCCTAAAAAATGAAAGTAAGCGGGTTCACTTTTCTGAGAAATGCCCAGATGCTTGGGTATCCCTTTATTGCATCAATTCAGTCTATTCTTCCCATTGTTGATGAGTTTGTCATTTCCCTTGGTCCCTGCGAGGACGAGACAGAAAAAATGATTCAGGATATTGGGGATGACAGGATCAGAATTATCCATACACAGTGGAACGAAAATATGCAGACAAGGGGTTTTGTCTATGGTCAGCAGAAAAGCATAGCCCTCTTTAATTGCACCGGCGACTGGGCCTTTTACCTCGAAGGCGATGAAGTTATCCATGAAGATGATGTATCGAATATCAGGACTGCAATGGAAAACAACTTGCATGACAAGAATGTCGAGGCCCTGGTATTTGATTTTATACATTTTTACGGGAACAGAAACACCTATGCATGGTCACCGGCCTGGTATAGACGGGAAGCCAGAATTATAAGGAACAATGTGAGAAGTTTTGCAGTGGACGGGCTTTACTTTCTTGTTATGGCTCAAAACAGAAAGGCTCGATATCCCAGAGCAGCTCTTGCAAATGCGAGGATTTTTCACTATGGATGGGTAAGGAATGAAAGGCAGATGAATCTCAAGATTGAGCATGTGGGTAAGTATTGGGAGTCGGCGATAACTGCGGAAATAAATTATGCTGATGTTGACGGGGCGATTTTAAAAGAGTTTCGCGGGACCCATCCCAAGGTAGTACACAACTGGTTTCCTGCCTCAGAGGGGGTGTTTAAAGCAGACCCTCACCATACCTTGACCTCCAGAGAGCGCAAGCACAGGATAAGTTTAATGATTGAGAAACTGCTGGGGATTGATCTTACCAAGAAACATTACAAACTTGTCAAGTAATTTGTTTCTGGCGAAAACCCTTCATGAACACAAACAGACATGATGAAGGATAATAAAAAAATGCTCTTTATTGTCAAACGCTTCGGCCGCCTGGCGAACAGGATTGTCCTTTTTGCCAATGTCATTGCCTTTGCCGAAGAGAAGGGGTATCAGGTTGTTAATGTATCCTTTCACAGTTATGCACATTTCTTTGAGGGGACTGATGATACATTGCTCTGTGCCTACCCCAGGAAGAAATGCCCTCTTGATCTCTTTGGTCTTCGAAGTGTCATCTACCGATGGATCAGGAAAAGCCGCATTCTTTATCAGGCAACATACATGCTGAGCAAGCTTTTAATAAGCCTTGGGCTGTCTGGTACATTTCTGACATTCATAACCGATACTGCTCAAGAACAGCCCATCCTGTTCTCTTCACCTGCTATGGAGGAGAAGATTGAAAAAGCAAAGATTGTTCTCCTCAGCGGCTGGACAGTTCGCGATAGCGGGAATGTTGAAAAACACGCAGAGAAGATCAGGGCCTTTTTCACTCCCATAAAGAAATATGCTGATGCAATAGAGGCCAGAATGGATGAATTCAAAGAGGGTTGTGACCTCCTCGTTGGCGTCCATATCAGACAGGGTGATTACAGGAACTGGCTGGGCGGGAGCTATTATTACTCCCTTGAGCAGTATGTACAGCGTATGCACGGCATTCAGGATCTGTATGACGGAAGGCGCATTAAATTTCTTCTCTGTTCCGACAGTGAGGTAAGAGGTGAGAAATTTCCTGGCCTCACAGTTGCTGAAAGTAAGGGCACACCCCTTGAGGACCTGTACAGCCTTGCCCGCTGCGACATGATCATGGGACCGCCAAGCACCTTTTCCCAGTGGGCCTCATTTTACGGGAATGTACCCTTGTGGCATGTGACAGATCCCGATCAGTCAGTCAAGAAGGAAAACTTTACTATAAGTTCGATTGGTTATATCCCTGGCCATGATAAATGACGGATCTCTGTAACCACATCGGCTAATCCTTTTGCTTACATAATCTCGTTAAATGCTTTGTGGTGAGCACCACTGAAAGTAAGGGTGTTTAACTCATTTTCTTTCTCAAAGAGAACAAAGATGCCCTGATCCAGCAGCACCTTAGGGTTTATATTTATTTTCAGTTGCTCTTTGAAGATCTCCCTGCCCACATCATTGTGTTTTTTCAGGGTCTTAAAATACGTTATATATGATGACAAGACAATAAAGGGATAGAAAAGAGGAAATAACAGGAGAGAGGTCTTGCTGAGTCTCATAAAGTTGATTTTACTTATTTTAAAACCTGCAAGTTTTGCAAGAATCCTTAATCGCTGAATACCGGTTAAAAAAATGTGACCATGATATATCTCCCCCGTTCCAGATTCCTGGGACATCCATATACTCTCAATTTCATTGGGCGGCATGAATTTATTGAAGTATTCACTTTCAAAGAGCAGGTAGCTTAATTTTGACTTAAGGTTTGAGTAGCTTGGTGTAGTGATAAGAAGCCTGCCGCCTTTTTTTAACACCCGGTTCAATTCTTTCAGTACCTTAAGCTGATCACTGAAATGCTCCATGCCTTCCTGGCAAATAACAAAATCAGCATATGAATCAATTCTCGGTATATTCTCAAGAATGTTGGCACGCTCACAGTGAACAGTATCGAGCATGAAATATTCCGGAAACAGATCAAATGCCTCAACTTTGCATCCCAGTTCCTGCAGAATCTCGGTAGTAGCGCCATTGCCGGCAGGAATATCTAAAACGATTTTTCCTTTCAATTCCTCTGCAATGGTGGAGAGAAACTTTTTTACATGATATTTTGGACTCTTGGGATTCTGAACAAAATCATCAATCATTTTACTTTGATCCTTACATCGCCATGACCTGCTGATAAACATGCAGGTGTTTCTCTATACAGGTATCCCAGGTAAACTGTTTAACATGATCGGCAATCTTTGCTTTATACTCTTCCTGATTGTTTCTGAAAAGGCTTAGCCCCTTCATCACAACCTCTGCCATGGAATCTCTCTCGAATGAATCAAAGAAGAAGGCGGCATCACCCCCTATTTCCGGCAGACTTGTTTCCCTGCTCAGGAACACTGGTTTGTTGTTCATCAGTGCCTCCACTGCCGGCAACCCAAACCCTTCTGCAAGGGACGGAAAGAGAAAGGCCCGGCAGTTTGCATAGAGCCAGTTCCTTTCATCGTCAGTCACTTTACCGGGCATGATAATCCGTTCTTCCAGACCCAGTTCCTTGATCTGCTTCGTTATGTCCTGGGCATAGCTGCTGTTTTTATTGCCGGCAATTACCAGATGGTAATCAGGGAATTTTTCCATCAAAGGTATCAGAACATGAAAATTCTTTTTTCTGTCAACGACACCGATGGAGAAGAAAAATCTATCCTCTTTCATCCAGTGAGGCCGTGTGACCGATGCTTTGTTGCTGAGCGTAACGCCGATATGGATAACATGAGTGGGAGTTTCTGAGAAATCAAGGTGTTCTGAGGCAATGTTTTTTGTGTATGCTGAACTGAAAATAACCGCGCATGCTTTCTTTATATTGCATTGAAGTCTGTTCAGATATTTATTTGCCTTCCTGGTACCTTTTTCAATCAGGAAATTTAAATCATGGACAGTTAAAACCAGTTTTGTCCGGGGGCCAGGCAAAAAGGACGGAAATTGATGGAGGCTGTGCCAGATATCGTATTTCCTGTTCAGGAAGGGCAAATATCTTTTCTGGAAATTTGCATCAACACAATGAAAGTCTCCGCTGATCATTTCCCTGTTTATTTTCGGGCACAAGAAATGTATGTTGAAATTGCGCGGTTTACGGTCAAGCAGCTCATTGGCATAATTACGGGAAAACTGGCCGAGCCCGGAATAGAGGTCCCTGATTTTATAAAGATCGATGAGGACCTCTTTCATGATTCTTCTTTCTTCTGCAGTTCAAGAAGCTTCGCGTACTTCAGAAAAGTAGCATGAGAGGATATGACACAAATAATAAACCCGAAATAGCCGTCAAGAAATCCCGCCTTGAAAAAGTAATCCCGGATAAACTTCCAGCAAGGGAAAAGAATAATTTTGACGATGTTCGATGACGTACCTTTTCTGAATGCATGCAGCGCCCCTGCATCAGTGAATCGGTTTGCCTGTTCAATATGCTGGGAAACGGAATAGTACGAATAATGGTAGAGATCTCCTGCCAGTGTTTCAACGGTACAGGCAGGGTCTAAAAGGACCTGCTCATGTATCAGTCCTTCCCACCTTCCCTGATCTCTATGCCAGATGCGTACTTTTTCATCAGGATACCATCCGCAGTGCCTGATCCAGGTTCCGCAATAGTTGGTCAATCTCCTGACCTCATAGGCCTTTCGCGGTGAGTCCTCTGACTTAATTCTGGCTATTTCTTTTTTTAATGTATCAGAGACTTCTTCATCTGCATCAATGGAAAACAGCAGATCATGGGATGCCAGACTGTTTGCGTAATTTTTTGACTCAGCATATCCAAGCCATTCCTTTTCCTGGAACTTAACATCGTAGGCAGCGCAAATCTCCTTCGTACCATCCTCTGAGCAGGAATCAAGGATTATGATTTCATCAGCAATATCTTTCACTGAATCAAGACAGCGAGCAATATTTCTTTCTTCATTTTTCGTAATGATAACAACTGATAACTTGGCCATTCTGTTCTGTTTCCGGGCAGTGCCGTATTATTCTACATATAGAAAATAGATATGTGTTACATTATAACACTTCAAAATAGTGCAGTAGATCGTTATTATCAGGAAGGAATGTCAGGTCAGGCGTTATAAGAGCAGAGATGGATTTAGAAACAATTTTTGCAGAGAGCAATGCCGACACTTCACGGAGCGACGTTGCAGTATTCTGGCAGCTGGTCAAGCCCCATACAAACAGGTTAATAACTGCAGTGCTCTGCAGTCTTGTCCTCTCAGGCATCAACGGCGCCATTGCGTGGTTTATCAAGCCGGTCCTTGATTCGATCTTTATCAATAAATCCCTTTCATTTCTTCTGTTCCTGCCCTTCGGCATTGTCTTCCTTTTTCTTGCCAGAGGCCTTTTTACCTATTTAACCAATTACCTCATGAATTCAATTGGAGCAAAGCTGGTTAAGTCCTTGAGAGAAGACATCTATAATAAACTGCTGTTCCTGCCCCAGTCTTTTTATGGAAAAACAGCAAGCGGGTCTATCGTGTCAAAAGTCTTCAACGATATTGAGATCCTGCAGCTCACCGTTGCCAATACGATAAAGGATTTCTTTGTCTCAGGGGGCACGGTTATTATCCTTGCTGCTGTGGCATTGCTGAGGAGATGGGACCTGGCCCTCCTGTCATTTATCGTGATTCCCCTCATTGCCTACAGTATAGCCAAATTGGGGGTCCGGATGCGGTCCACGAGCAAAACAACGAGACAGCTTATTTCAAAAGTAACCGTTTTCCTTCATGAGAGTCTGCAGGGAATGAAGATTATCAAGGCCTTTACCATGGAGGAAAAGATGGGTTCCCGCTATGAAAAAGCCCTGTCAGATCATTACAGGAATGTCATGAGAGAGATTCGTATAAAGGAACTCTCCGTACTGCTGGCCGAGGTACTCGGAGGAGTCGGGGTGGCAATAATTATTTATTATGGCGGAAATCTTGTTATCTCAGAAAAGATTTCACCCGGGGCCCTGTTCTCTTTTATCGCGGCCCTCTTGATGATCTATACCCCGCTGAAAAGACTGAGCAGGGTAAACAATAATTTTCAGCAGGGCCGCACTATTATTGAACGGATCAAGGACATCATTATGGTTGAACCTGAGCCAGGGGCGGGCATTGAGAAAGACGTTCAGGGCAATATAGTGTTCGAGGATGTGTCTTTTCGGTACCCGTTATCCAAAGATTGCGCGATCAGAAATCTGAATTTCAAAATCAGGCAGGGGGAGCTGATCGCCATCGTGGGACACAGCGGTGCAGGCAAGAGCACCCTCGTTGATCTTGTGGCCGGTTTCTGGTATCCCGATGAGGGGAATCTGCTCATTGATGATATCAATATCAAAGACCTTTCACTGCAGTCATTGAGGAGGAATATAGGACTGGTAACCCAGGATGTTATTCTTTTTAATGACACGATCAGGGAAAACATTCTTCTGGGGCAGCCGAAGGCAACAGATGGGGAAATTATAGAAGCTGCAAAAGCAGCGTATGCCCATGAATTTATCACTGCCATGCCGAAAGGCTATGAAACAGTTATAGGTGAACGGGGGACAAAGCTCTCCGGCGGGCAGAAGCAGAGACTCACGATTGCCCGGGCTATCCTGAAGAACCCGAATATCCTGATCTTTGATGAGGCCACGTCATCACTTGATACTGATTCAGAGACAAAGATCCAGAAGGCCATTGAGAACATTATTCCCGGCAGGACAACGATCATTATTGCCCACAGACTTTCGACAATCAGGAAGGCGGACCGCATAGCAGTTATCGACAGGGGCAGAATTATTCAGTCAGGCAGGCATGATGAGCTTCTGAAGCAGGACGGCATCTACCGCGAGCTTTACCATATGCAGTTTGGGCTCAAGGGCAGCAATACTTAAGGCTTAATAATTTGTAGATCAGTTTTGCAGCCAGGAAGTCCGGGGCTACATTTCCAGAGGGGCATAATTCAACAACGTCAAAGCCAATAACATTTTTACTTTGGATAACTCGTTCCAGCAGGCTCATAACATCATACCAGCCCAGTCCGCCCGGCTCGGGTGTTCCCGTAGAAGGCATGATGGAAGGGTCAAAGACGTCAAGATCGATTGTAATATAGACGTTCCGGGTAAGCCGTTTTAAAACTCTGGGAACCCAGTCCCGTGATTGAACAATCTTCGATGCGTAGAACATATTCTTTTTTTTGACGTTCTTCAGTTCACCGGTATCCATGCTTCGTATTCCTACGGAAACAACGTGATCAGTCATTTCCAGTGCCCGCGCCATGACGCAGGCATGGTTGAACTTGCTCCCTTCGTAGCGGTCCCGCATATCTGAGTGGGCATCAAGGTGGAGAATGCTCATGTCTGCAAAATGCTCTGTATGGGCCTGTATGGCCCCCAGCGCGACAGTATGCTCGCCGCCGAGGGTAATGACAAACTTATCATCGTCTAAAAAGGTTCTGCACTGTGTATACACACTCTTGACCATCGTTGCAGAAGACTTGGCCTGAAGGCTTTTTGCTGTATGAATGCCCTTTGTGTAGACTTCTGATGCGGTCTCTATATCATAGAGCTCCATGTTTCGTGAGGCATTGATTATTGCCCGGGGCCCTTTTGCCGATCCTTTGACCCAGGTGCTTGTCTTATCAAAGGGAACAGGGAGAACAACAATAGCAGCGTTCTGGTATTCTGAGTATCGTCCCGGCAGACCTCCGAAATTATTGGGAAGTGCCTTGTTTTTCATAGGGCATATTTGCATTCAGTATGAAAGGTTTCCAGTATTATCATTCTCGTACTGACTTCTTTCTCACAATGGTAATCACACTTGTACAATAGAGCATTGATCAGCAGGCTCAACCCCTCGAAAACATAATGAATCGACGGGATATTGAAATATCGAACCTGATTTTGTCTGATGAAAATATATCTGAGTTACCAAAAATCACAAGCATGGCAGGTATCTCTCCATATGGTGTCGTAATTCTGTTTTCTCGTCATTGAGCCTGCTTTTTAACATTTTTTTGATAACCGTGGATGAGAATATAACGTAAAATCCATTGCTTTATCAAGCAGATTCGGCAGTCATTTGCCGGTTATCGCATTGAAAATAATGGCGTACAATCATATGATAGGAGCATGATTGCAATTATCGATTATGGAATGGGAAACCTGAGGAGCGTTGAAAAAGGCTTTCTGAAAGTCGGTGTGGATGTCATGGTTACGAACGCTCCTGAAGATGTACAGAAGGCTGATGGAGTTGTCCTGCCAGGCGTTGGCGCCTTTAAAGACTGTATCCGGGAGCTTACGAACCTGGAACTGACAGACTCCATTGTACAGGCGATACAGTCAGGAAAGCCCTATCTCGGTATTTGTCTTGGTCTGCAGGTGCTTTTCAGTGAGTCCGAGGAATTTGGCACCTGCCGGGGACTTGATATTTTCAAAGGGAAGGTTGTCAGGTTTGATTTTGACACGAATGACCTCAAGATTCCCCAGATGGGCTGGAATACGATTACAATCAAGAAAGAGAACCCACTTTTTAAGGGGATTCCTGACAAAAGTTATTATTATTTTGTGCACTCCTATTATGTTGCTCCCGAGGACGATACCATTGTTGCAACGACAACGGACTATGGAGTAGAGTTTACGTCGTCAGTGTGGCAGGGGAATGTCTTTGCGGTGCAGTTTCATCCTGAAAAAAGCCAGTCTCTCGGTCTTCGTCTTCTTAAGAACTTTGGCGATATTGTGTCAAAAGGTCTTTGATGCTTTTCTTCAGAACGGGGTGCATCATATCTGGCGCAATCTCTGATAACGGTTTCAGGACAAAATACCTCTCAGCTATACCGGGGTGAGGAATTTCAAGATCTGCTGTCTTCATGACAAGGTCATCATAGAAGAGAATATCAAGGTCAATAACCCTGGGTCCCCATCGAACCGTTGGAGTGCGCCCTAAATCTGATTCCATCTGTTTTAGACGTTCCATCAGATCTTCGGCAGTAAGGTCTGTGTCTATCTTTATGACCATATTGATAAATTTCTGTTGATCGGTGACTCCCCAGGGCTCAGTCTCCACCATTGAAGAGCGGGCAAGAAGGGTCATCCGGTTCTTCTGTATAAGCTGAATGGCTCTTTCACAATTCCCCCTTCTATTACCAAGGTTTGAACCGATACCGATATATGCTGGGACCACAGAGATAACCCCTTTCACATTGACAGAAGTCCTCTTTGATTGTATCAGAATTGCGCTCACTATTCTGATTTAAAATAATTCTTACTAAAGATTTTTAATGGCAAGCCGAACTATATGTTATCTGAAGACCCAAAGGGGGAAACATGATAATTGACAGCTCAATGGTAACACTTGCATCACAGCAGTCGCTGGTGCAGGAGTACCAGAAAACCGAAGAATTGAATGTTCAGGCTGGCAGGGAACTACCGCCGGTCAGTAGTACACCTGGTGCAGACAGGGTTTCAATATCAGACAAAGCTATGCAACATCTTGAAAAAGATCTTGCCAAAGCAATGAAACACCTTGAGAAGCACATGAACAGGGCTGGTGAGGATCGGGAGAAAGTATACAGGAAGGCTATGAAGCATCTGGCAAAAGACTTGGACAGGGCCATTCGACACCTGGAAAAACATATTGAGAAAGCAGACGATCAGGACACTGAAGAGGTGAAGGAAATCAGTGTCAATTCCCATGATGCTTCAAAATCAGGTCTGGTGAAAAACCTGCTGGAAGCCCTAATCGGCAGTGGGGTACGGCTGCATGGAATGGAAGAGTCGGAGAGGCACAGGGAGCATGGCCACCATCACCATGGCCGTGATGATGACGATGAAGGTCACGATCATGATAGAAAAGATATGGCTTCAAAGCGTAACTGGTCATTGGAATACAAGAGTCAGGAGACCTATTATGAAAACCAGCAGATGACCTTTAACGCCGGGGGTATTGTAAATACCGCTGACGGAAGGGAGATCAACTTTTCTCTTGACCTGATGATGGCCAGGGAATTCATGACTGCAAACAATATCAGCCTGAAGGCAGGCGCCGTGGCGGGTCAGAATCTTATCGTTGATTTTGATGGGCCTGCATCAGAGCTTGCCAGTACAGAGTTTCAGTTCGGGATGGATCCTGACGAGGACAGGGAAACAGTGTCCTACCTCTCACTGGGAGGGGGCCTGCTCTCGATGGATTTTGATAACGATGGGACAATCAATGCCTTGAGTGAGGTTATCGGCACAGAAACAGGCAACGGGTTTGCAGAACTCTCTGCCTATGATCTTGATGGCAATGGATGGATAGATGAAAATGATACAGTCTTCGATCAGCTGCAGATACTCAGCCAGGATACCAATGGGAATGATGTTGCGACGGGCCTGCGGGAGAACAATGTAGGAGCAATATACCTAAGCAGTGTTCATTCTCCCTATGAGCTGAAGAATGATGAGAATGTACTGCTCGGTCAGATAGAGGAGAGCGGGGTGTATCTAGGCGAAGACGGAACACCCGGGATAGTCCAGCAACTCAGTATGCTTGTGTAACAATAATCTTCAACAGGGGAGGTAAAAAAGGCCCGCATAGAGCGGGCCTTTTTTACCTGTAACCACACTAATGCAGATATTGCTCAACCCGATAATTAACTCCACTATTTAGTATAA
>CP070644.1:519473-528212 GCA_020354155.1 Nitrospiraceae bacterium
ATGCAAAGCGGCCCTCTCGTATATCCTTGTTGATTCGTGCATAATCCTGATACACGATACGGCCTGCGCCGAGATTCAGGTGCCCCACTTCCGAGTTACCCATAGTGCCTTCAGGCAATCCTACGGCTTCTCCTGAACATTCAAGTGCTGTATGGGGATACTCCTGAAGGAGAGAACGGTAAAAGGGAATGTTGGACTGGGCCTGGGCATCTGTATCAGGTTTTTCAGATATCCCCCAGCCGTCAAGGACAATGAGAAGAAGCGGTTTCACCATCAGATCAGCATCTCAAGCAGGGCTTTTTGCGTGTGCAGGCGGTTTTCAGCCTGATCCAAGACAACACTCTGAGGAGAGTCCAGTACATCGCTGGTAATCTCTTCCCCCCGGTGGGCAGGAAGGCAGTGCATGACGATTGCATCTGGCTTAGCCAATGACAGCAGTTCTTTGTTGAGCTGGAATTTCTTGAAGATCTGTTTCCGGCGTGCTGCTTCTCTTTCCTGTCCCATACTGATCCATGTGTCAGTATAGACGGCATCGGCATCCTGCACGGCTTCTTCCGGTCCTGTATAAAGCTTTACCTTTGCACCCTTTTTCAGCGCATTTTCGTAAATTCGGCGGTCAGGATCATATCCGCGCGGACAGGCAATCGCAAGGTCAATGCCTGTAAGCAGGGCTGCTTCGATCAGTGAATTGGCAACATTGTTTCCGTCACCAACATACGCTAATCGTATATCTTTGAGAGCGCCTTTCTGCTCCCTGATCGTCAGCATATCGGCAAGGGCCTGGCAGGGATGATGGAGATCTGTGAGGCCATTGACAATGGGAATGGAAGAATTGGCGGCCAGTTTCTCAATCATATTATGCTCGTAGGTCCTGATGACAATCCCATGAAGATAGAGTGAAATGACCTTTGCCGTGTCCTCCACTGTCTCTCCTCTGCCAAGCTGCAATTCTTTTGAATTGATATAAATCGGCTGTGCTCCCAGCTGATAAATGCCTGTCTGAAATGATATCCGTGTTCGTGTTGACGTCTTGTCAAAAAGGAGGCCTATACTCTTGCCGATAAGAGGGCAGGAGGAGGCATCTGCCCCTGATTTGAATGCAGCAGCCCTGTCAATAATTAAATGAAATTCCTCAGAGGAAATGTCCTGTAATGTCAGAAAATCTCTTTTTTCATCCATGGCAGTTCTCCCTATCCTCGCTTCAATTGCGTTACTTATACAACTGTCTTTCAAGAATGTCCTCGAGTACATCAATGAGGCGGTCAATCTCCTGTTCAACGACAATGAGGGGAGGGGTAAAACGAAGCACGTTTCCGCTGGTGCAATTAATCAGGAATCCCCTTTTCGAGCAGGCTTCAACAATGGGCCCCCCTGCTTTTGTCAGTTCCATGCCAAGCATCAGTCCCATTCCCCTGACCTCAATGATGTCTGAGGGAAAGTCTTTCTTCAGTTTTTCAAGTTTTTCCTTGAAATAAAGTCCGATACGGCGGCAGCTCTCAAGCATGAAACCATCTTCAAGGATCGTCTCTACTGTTGAGACTGCTGCAGCGCATGACAGTGGGTTGCCTCCAAAGGTTGAGCCATGTGAGCCGGGCTGAAATGAATCAGCAACCGTTTCCTTTGCAAGAATAGCTCCAATAGGAGCTCCTCCTCCAAGACCTTTTGCAAGCGTGATGATGTCCGGCTCTATTTTGAAATGTTCATAGGCAAAAAGTTTTCCTGTCCTGCCGATGCCGGTCTGAATCTCGTCACAGATGAGCAACAGCTTATTCCTGTCACAGAGATCCCTGACCTTCATGAAATAATCGTCTGATGGGACCCGAATCCCGCCCTCTCCCAGAATGGGTTCAAGGAGAATGGCGCAGGTCCTGCTTGTAATGGCATTTTGGAGGGCATTGATATCGTTAAAGGGCACATAACTGAATCCCGGCACAAGGGGGTCGAACCCCTTGTGAAGCCGCTCCTGCCCGGTCGCAGTCAGTGCTGCAAGGGTCCTTCCGTGAAAGGAACCATAGGCTGAGATTATTTCATATTTTTCCGGATCATGATGGTCCTTTGCGTATTTGCGGGCCAGCTTGATAGCTCCCTCAATGGCTTCTGCCCCGGAATTACAGAAAAATGCCTTGTCAGCAAAGGAGTGATCTACCAACAATTTTGCAAGCGCAATCTGCGGCTCAATATGGTACAGGTTTGAGACATGGATAAGCCTTTGTGCCTGCTTCTGCAGGGCGATTACCACTCTCGGGTGGCAGTGGCCAAGGCAGTTCACGGCAATGCCGCCCACAAAATCGAGGTATTCCTTCCCATCAGTGCTCCAGACCTTCATGCCCCTGCCTTTCCTCAGCACAATAGGAGCGGAGCTATAGGTGCTCATTAAATATTTTTTTGACTCATCAAGCAGCTTTTTATCCATTGCAGAAATATACCTTACACGTATAGACTTGCCATAGCACAAGCCTTGCATCAGGGATAATATATTATCATGACTGGGGGGCCTTTGTCTTATGGCCATGTATTGGATATAATTATCAGATGTCCCGTCAAAGACGATCTTCATCCTGCGATATAATGAGAGCACCTGAAAAGAGGCCTGATAACCGTAACAGACTGTATACCTCTTGTGAAGATTTTAGCTGGAAAGGGGTACAAGTTGAAAAATACAAGTCAGGCGGTGACGACTGGTCCGGAATTGTGCGTCAGGTATTAATTGGCGGCCGTGGCGAGTCAGCAAAGTTTCACCTCAGATATTTTGAGATAGAACCCGGGGGATTCAGCAGTTTTGAGACCCATAAACACGAACATGTTGTTATCACAGTCAGGGGCAGAGGCCGTGCAAAGGTAAAGAGGAGAATCATGGACCTGAAATACCTTGATGTGTTGTATGTGAACCCGGATTCTCCACACCGTCTCAGTAATCCCTATGAAGAGCCCTTCGGGTTCTTCTGCATAGTGAATGCAAAAAGGGACAGACCAAAGATAATAAATAAAAAACCAAAGGATTGATATACAGTCACGAATTTCATTCCCGCAAACACAATGTATCATAATTATGAAAAAACTGTCATCCCGAGCCTGCCTGCGGTAGGCAGGAAGCCGAAGGCGAGGAAGCATCTTATTTTTTAAGACTCAAGGAATCAAGATTTCTCACTGAGTTCGAAATGACAGGGAACATTGCACTGGAAAAAGGAACAACTAAACTTTACTGCACAGTTTTTATTGAACAGGAGGACCATAATGGATGAATTAACATTACGTATTGAAGGAATGAGCTGTCAGCACTGCGTGGCCAGCGTTCAAAAGGCCCTTGATGCTGTTGAGGGCGTAACATCTGCAGAGGTGGCTGTCGGGTCTGCGAGAGTTACCTATGATGAATCAAGGACAGACAGGGACACTATTACCGGGGCTGTACACAATGCAGGCTATACAACAGCAGGTTGAATAACATATTGTAATTGTTCAAGAAATCCTAGATTATAACCGAAGGTACTGTATAACAGTAAAATTGACAGGAGAGAAATAAACATGAACAAGGAATATTCAGTAAGTCCTGATGGAGAAAAGTTCGCCATCCCCTCACCAAAGGAATATAAGGATGAATTAAAACGTCTCAAAACAGTTGTTGCCAGGCACAGGAAGCAGAAACGCGAAATCGTCGTTGTCATGGGTGTCGGCTTTGTCGGTGTTGCCATGGCTGCTGTCATTGCTGATACAGTTGATAAAAAGGGAAAGCCGAACAAATTTGTCATAGGGATGCAGCGGCCAAGTGTCCGCAGCTACTGGAAGATTCCCCTTTTGAACAGGGGGATTTCACCGGTTGTCTCAGAGGATCAGGAACTGGCTCCAATGATTGAACGCTGTGTGAATGAGAAAAAGACCCTGACGGCAACCTTTTCCTATGACGCCCTTGCCCTTGCCGATGTTGTTGTCGTTGATATTCAGTGCGACTATGTAAAAGATGCTCTCGGTAACGTTAGTAATGGACGGGCGGACATGTCACCCCTGGAGGAGTCTCTTGCTGTAATGGCCGAACATATAAACCCTGATGCCCTTGTTCTCATAGAGACCACGGTTGCGCCGGGAACCACGGAACAGGTTGCCTACCCTATCATTAAAAAGGTGTTCAGAAAGAGGGGGATAAAATCCGATCCTCTCCTTGCCCACAGTTTTGAGAGAGTCATGCCGGGGAAGGAGTATGTTGCGAGTATACGAGATTTCTGGAGGGTATGCAGTGGAATAAATGTAAAGTCACGGAAACGGGTTTCTAAATTTCTGAATGATGTACTGAATACAGATGACTACCCCCTGACAGTCCTTGACAGGCCAATAGAATCGGAAACAGCCAAGATCGTGGAGAATAGCTTCCGTGCAACGATACTTGCTTTTATGGATGAATGGAGTCTCTTTGCAGAGAGAAACGGCGTGGATATCATGAAGGTAATCACTGCTGTAAAGGCACGTCCTACCCATAGCAATATCATGTTTCCTGGTCCGGGAATTGGCGGATACTGCCTGCCAAAGGACGGAGGTCTGGGTGTCTGGGCCTACAAACACATTCACGGCTTTGAAGATGATATATTCAAGATTACCCCCATGGCTATCAACATCAATGACAGCCGTTCACTCCACGTAGCCCAACTGGTAAGGGACGCCCTTCGTAATATGAACAGGCCCATTGCTGCTGCAGACATTCTGCTGCTGGGAGCCTCGTACAGGGAAGACGTAGGAGATACCCGGTACAGCGGCTCGGAATTGATAGTACGGCGACTCACTGAAATGGGGGCTGAGATGAAAGTGCATGATCCCTATCTGACACACTGGTGGGAGTTTGAACAGCAGGATACGTATCCATCAAAGGGGCACAGTCTTGCAAGATTCTTCCGCAACCAGGAAAAACTGACCAACCTGGAAATGGAAGAGGACCTGCCCGGGGCTTTCAAGGGAGCAGATGCCATTATCCTGGCAGTTCGCCACAAACACTATCTCGACCTTGATCCGGACAGGGTATTCAGGATGGTAGGCAATACCTTTGCTGTTATAGACTGTTTCGGTATTCTTGATGACGAAAAAATACGCAGGTACTTTGAGCTGGGCTGTGAGGTGAAAGGTCTTGGCCGGGGTCATGTCCGGTGGATCAAGGATGAGGTAAGAAAGCAGAAGATGAAAGAATGTGAGGAAAAGTAACCCCTCCTATTCACCAGTCATTGTTTTCATCCACTTGTAGGACCGCAGACCATGAACAGTCTCTATGGGCCTGTGGTCGTAGAGGCCCATCAGCCCTTTTAAGGGATACCACCGGAATCTCCTGAGATACCGAAAGATCGTATTTCGTATTTTTTCAGCATACATGAGTTCAGGATAAATGTATTCCTTCAGCGATTGCAGATAATGCTCTTTCATGCTCCCCTGGACATCATCGCCATTCATTGCCTTGATCAGTGACGATGCAGCAAGTTCGGCGCTTCTCTGCGCATAAAAAATTCCTTCTCCAAGGAGCGGGTCGGCAAAACCGGCTGCATCACCCACGAGCATAATATTTCTGTAGACAGGTTCAGGCAGGTAATTGCCATAGGGCAGTACATAGGCTGATACATCCCCAGTCTTTACGGATATATCGAGTGAAGCAAGAAAATCATGAAAGGCGGAAATAATTTTCCCCCTGTTCCTGTTTTTCAGTGCGCACATTCCGATTTTGTATCGATCCCCTGCTGGAAACATCCATGCATAGCCATAATCCACAAAACCAAAATAAAGCACAGGGTGGTCAACATGCTTTTGTATGCGGGATCTCTCTATGATAATTTCAAATGCTGATGCCAGGTTTTCCTTCCAGTCATCTCTGCCGAAGAGGTCCAGGGGGAAGCTGCGTCGAACCTTGCTGTTGGCGCCGTCTGCACCAATGATTATATCTCCCGAGAATATCCAGCCTGATTCGGTCACGATGCTCTTCTTCAGAACATCAACTGCCCTGACCCTGTCTCCTTCAACAAGGGCGACTCCTGCATCATGGGCCTTTTTCAGAAAATAATGATCATAGGTCTCTCTGTTAATAAAGCGAAAAGGAATGGCCATGTCCTTACGGTTTATGAGAGTTTTTCTGCTTCGGATCTCATAATGGCTTGATTCAAATTGAATGATATTCTGTTCTTTCAGGGAACCAACAGTATCTCCGAAGACCCTCTCCAGAAGAGAAACTGTTTTGTGGGTGATGAGGCCACCGCAGAGTTTCTGTCGGGGAAACCTGCTCTTGTCAATAATAACGACCTTCAGACCTGCCCTGCTCAGAAGGTATCCTGCTGTGGAGCCGGCAGGACCTCCGCCGACGATGATAACATCAAAGTGTGCTGAGGTCTGGGCCATGCAGCTTCTCTAATGCCCCAGCAGAATCGAGCCCCCGCTGTAGAAGGTTCCTGCAATTGCCGCTGTCATGAGACAGGCCAGAGTTGCTGCAAGCAGTGCCCGGGGGCCAACAGCCGAAAGATCAGCCGTCCTTTCAGGCCCGAGAGCTGCTATCCCCCCGACAAAAATTGCCAGTGAGGCAATGTGGGCAAAACCACAAAGGGCATAGGTTGCAAGGAAGGCAGAGCGTGGACTTTTTAATACTCCTGAATCTATCAAGGATGCAAGGTCCATATATGATTTCGTTTCAGTGACAATTGCCCGCTCGCCAATAACCTTTGCAATTTCAAAGGCATCGACAGGAGGTACGCCGATCACGAGCGTAAAGGGGTAAAAGACATACCCCAGCAGTCCCTTCAGGGACCAGTCAATATTCAATCCGATGACCCCGTTTACTTTCGCCCCGGCACCTGTAAAGATAAAGTCCGCGAGCGCTACCAGTCCCAGGAAGGCAACAAGAAGGGCAACCACGCCGACTGCCAGTTTGAGGCCGGCATTAGCGCCATTGATAATTGCCTCGATTACTGAGGACTCTTTTTCATACCAGGGATTGACGTCAACTCCCAGTGTTTCCGGTTGTCCGCTTTCAGGCACGATGAGTTTGGACATAATAATTGCAGCTGGTGCAGAGAGGAATGATGCTGAAACCAGATGGCCTGCTATTGTCGGAAACTGATTCTGCAGTATCAGGATATAGATAGCAAGCACCGTTGAAGCAATCGTTGCCATACCTGCCGTGAGGATTGTGCAGAGTTCAGAGCGGGTCATTTTCTTCAGGTACGGACGGATTGTCGTGGCCGATTCAATACCGACAAAGATATTGCTTGATGTGCATAATGACTCAGCTCCGCTAATTTTCATGAGCCGTGTGAATATCTTTGCAAAGATCCTGACAAGCCAGGACATAATGCCAACATAATAGAGGACGGCCATCAGGCTTGCGAAAAATATTATCTGAGGCAGTACCTGAACAGCAAAAATAAACCCCAGGGATTCCTCTCCCCATTCGTTCGTTGTACCCGGTGGAAGGGCCAGTCTTCCAAAGAGAAATTTTGTTCCTGAGCTGGCAACATCGATGACCTTGACAAGGACGTCATTGATAAACATGAAGACATCAGCACCGGCAGGGACGATAAAAATAAAGAGGGCAAAGAGCATCTGCAGGACGGAGCCCCAGAGAATGACCCGCCAGTTGATCACTTTTCTGTTCTCAGAGAGCAGCCATGCAAAGGCCATGAGAATGAATATGCCGGCAAAACTCACAAGGTTATACACAGGTCCTCCCCTGCTGCAGAAAATTGATGCACAGCATGGATAACAAGACATCAGATTGTCTGAGAAAGTTATTCATGAAACATTGTATGGACGATGAATGCATAGCTATTATCTGTACTGAATGTGCCGGCATTCTGTTTTCTCGGCAATCACTCATCTTTGATAAACTCCTGGTCATCAGAGCTGAGCAATAATATCTTAAATACCCTTTAATCTTCAAGAAATATAAGAAAAAGTTTGCTAAACTGATATATTCGGACCGGGCATGGCAAAAAACCGTCTTTAACCCGATAAGGTGCTTGAAAGGTTACGAATTCATAATATCGTGTCTTGACATCAGGTACTGGCAGTCACAACAGTGGTAGAGAAGAATACGCTTTCTTACCATGCCCGATCTCTATGAATAAGGAGCAGGATGAATGGCAGAGGACCGTACAGTCTCAGTTTCCAGAGATTACCTGAGTACTATTGAGAAAAAGGTAAAAGACCTCAACTCACTCATTGAGGTCTCGTCCATTATATCTTCCACTCTCGATTTTAGTGATTTGATAACCCTTGTGATGGAAAAGTCCAAGAGCGTTATCCAGGCAGAGGCCTGCTCCATACTGCTTTACAACAGGGAGATCAACAAGCTGGAATTTGCCGTTGCCCTCTGCGAAAAACACCCTGATTCGGAAATGCTGAAGGGAATAACCCTTGACATGGGTCAGGGTATTGCCGGATGGGTCGCCGAGCACAGAAAGCCGCTCATCATTGAAAATGCTCAGGATGACAGCAGGTTTTACCGCGAAGCCGATAAACTCACGGGATTTGAAACCAGAAGTATTGTGGCAGCACCTCTCCTTGGGAGGAGCGGTCTTGTGGGAGTGGCCGAACTTCTTAATCCAAAAAATAAAGACAGTTTTGACGGTTATGATGCAGAAATATTTCAGGCCCTGTGCAGACAGGTAGCAGTTGCAATTGAGAATGCACTCTTTCACAGGGCGGCTGTCGAGCAGGAACGTTTAAACAGGGAACTGGAGGTTGCGGCTATTGTGCAGAAGAGCTTTCTTCCTGAATCCCCTGTCC
>CP070644.1:528312-532962 GCA_020354155.1 Nitrospiraceae bacterium
AAACATTTCAACCACATACAGTCTTTTATGGTGATCAATAAATATCCCTGTCGGTGTTGTAAATTTTTGAATCTCCCCTGATGCAGTATTCCCGATAACAGAATGAAACTCACCGGTTTGCCGGAATACCTGAATGACTCCCATGTAACTGTCACTTACATAAACAAGGTTATTATCTATGGCAACCCCCTTGGGCCTGAAGAACTCACCTTTCTCAACTCCCCATCCTCCGATTATGTTTACGAAAAGGCCTTCAGGGTTCAATACCTGAAGGCGGGTATTGACAACATCAACAATATAGAGATACTTTTCGTGGTCCAGCGTCATAAGGAAGGGGTATCGGAATTCTCGCTTCTCCATTCCTGCTGAACCGTAGGTATCAAGTAATTCAAGGGTAGTAAGGTTATAGGCAAGGATCCAGTGATTATTATTATCCACAATATAGAGTCTATTCCGGGTCTCATCGACTGCCACATCGGCAGGGTCAGAAGGGCTATTGCCGTCACTGGGGAGGGTAATCTTGGCAATGAATGCTCCGGAGGGGCCAAATATCTGCACTCTGTGATTCCCTGAATCTGCAATGTAAATACGGTCTTTATTATCTACTGTAATACCAAGGGGCAAATGGAAATGACCGTTGGAAGAACCTTTCTGGCCAAATGAGGATTGAAAGACACCGCTACTGTTAAATACCTTGATCTTGTTGTTTACCCCGTCAACTACATATATGCGACCATTCTCCGACACGGCAACATCGCTTGGCTGACTGAAGTCCTGAGAGAGCGTAAAGAGATGCTTTACAGGCGTAATGCTTATCCCATGTGCAGAGTTGATTGGATACATAAAAATTCCCGAAAGGAATAAACCGGTGCAGATGAATAATGTTCTATGAAAAAAAAGGAATTTAATAATGTGGAGGAAAGAGATTTTCATTATAATGAACAGAACTACCCATGTTCGTATTATTCTTTTCCATTGCCCGGCGATCCCGGATGGAGCATCCTCGGCATGTAAAAATTAGTATACTTATCTATCATGCCGACCACTTCAGTGCTTAATATTAAATCAATCCTGTCCTGAGAATAGCCAAGACTTGCAAGAGGCAGAAGAGGGTTATCTTTCTGGTGGCAGTCTGAGCAGATGTGGGGCTTTTCACTTACGATATTATGAATAATCTTCTTTGCCTTTGACTTCTGAGGCTCAGTCAGTTCACTCTCTCTTTCTCTATTCTCCTTTGCAAAGGCAATTCTTTCTTTGGAGTCTATCCGCATGGGTTTCCCATTCACGTTTTCAAAGGGAATAATTTTTGCCCGGTAGGCACCGGGACTACCGGTCAGGACAGGGCTGGGAATTATCTCCCCTGTTCCCCGGTCATACCATTTAAAGACACCAGTTTTTTTGTCACCTTCCAGCTGAACATGGCATGTCTGGCAGGAGATGAAAAAAGCATGCATATTCAGAAAAGCGCGCAGATCTTTTGCCTTATCATGAGGAATATCACCGTGACAGTCAATACAATAGGACCTGTTGTCCGGGCCGACGTCAAAGCCGATGTGATGGAAGTGACCCTCAATTCTTGCCTCATCAAGAATCCTGTAGCCGAGATAATGTTTTACCCGTTCCTCGCTTTGAATGATTATTTTTTCAAAGGTTGTCTGTTTTGCTTTCTTCTGCATGGTCTTCTTTAACTCAACTATTTTCTCGATTTCCTGCCTGTTGTGATATTCCTCGTAAATATGTGCAAAGGTTACATTCCAGATCATAATCATGAAATAAACGGTGAGGACCATGAAGCCGATCATGTATATTTTGAACATAAATTTTTTCACGATGACTCTCCTTCATGCTGAGATTCATGTTCATGGGATTCGTGGGGAGGCAGAATTTCATTTTCAAGGCCGGCCTCTGTCATTACTTTTACATAATATTCGTAATGTTCCTCTACCATTAGCTCTTCCGGAAGATACCCTGTTATGAAAACGTTGCCCATGGGAAAGACAGCAATATTAAAATGGACATTGTACCAGTGCCAGATAAAGAGAAAGAGCGCTGCCAGCAGGGCTTCGTCGCTGTGGGCGATTAAGGAAAAGTTTAATGCCTCTCCGGGAAGAATAGTTGTTGCGATTTCTTTATTCCACAGGACAAGGCCTGAAAACCCTATGATGACCATGCCCCAGAAGGGTGCCCAGTAATCAAACTTTTCCTTCCAGGTAAATTTATCGCCCTTCGGTCTTTCATTGGTGAAATAGAAGAGGTATTTCATAAGGTCCCCGATATCCCGTGCGTCTTTCAAATTGGGCACAAGGGGCTGACGTACAAGAACAAGTAAAACGTTTTTTACTGTTAACCCTTCCCGCTTCTTCATAGGGAGAATCTGGCCCCTGTAGATGATATGTATCAGATAGAAGATATGAAATATAAAGAGAATGACCAGTATCGATCCAAATACTTTGTGTACTATGGGGGCTGCCTGAATACCTCCAAAGAGCGCATAGAGATAGGGGGCCCAGGAGGTATCATGAAATTTGAGGGGCATGCCGGTCAGTACAAGCACCACGACACTGACTGCAAGAATTAAATGCTGGATTCTCTGGTTTACCGTAAAACGGTAAAAGTATTTTTTCCCGTTTATGGTTCTGATGAATGGATAGTCAGCCATGAGTTATTTTTTTCTCCTTTTCATCGAGGCGTTGGGGAAAAATCTCCGTACCAAATCAAGAAATATAATTCCCATGAGCGGCAATAAGGTCCCGCCTGTCAGCATTATAAAGAAAAGCGTAAAGAAGTAATGGGTTTTGCTCTGCTCAAGGTTGAACTCGGCATGCACGGCATAGTTTGACAGTTTTTGTGAAGCATCAGGATGACAATCAGTATTGGAGCAGATATTTGACCTGTTATTCTTGTGAATAGAGGAACGGGGATCTTCATGGCTGAGCATCTGGTGGACTGACGTGCCCTTTTTTACGTGACAGTCGAGACAGTCGGGAATTTTTTCGCTAAGATATTTGGCTGCCTTTCCATGGAAGGTTTCGCCATAGGAAAATGCAGCCCTCGTTGACAAGTTGTGGCGAGCAACTATATCAGGATTATCATGACACCGTGCGCATACTTCTGCAATATTCAGAGGTATCCGGGTTTTGTGCAGTCGTGAGGTAATGTGGTTATAAAATCTGTATATGAATTCCTCTTTCTTATGACATGTCCGACACCTGCCGAGAGCATCTTCTGATATCCCGGGGGTCTGGCTCTTAAAGAAAGAAAGGGGCCTGTACAGCGGGTTGTCATGACATTCCTTACACGACGGCAAGTCCTCTGCAAACTCCTTCGGTTGACCCTTTTCATCCTTTGTACTGTGGACACTTTTTTCAAGATAGGTTGCTACATCCCTGTGAGAAAATTTTGTCTCCGTTGAAGGCTCGGTAATATGACATTCGACAAGACAGTCAACTTTTTTAGCGGTATCGTGGGGGATCTTCTTGATATCAGTATGACAACCCTCGCATTTCACTTTCATGTGAACACTGTTATTAAATACATCTTCATTGACATAAAAAAGCCGTAACTTGCCTTCTTCATCTACCCTGCTGATTCCGGGATACTTATGACAGAGAAGACAATTGGTTATGTCTGATGCATCTGCAGGGGAAGCCGATGTGCCAGCCAGCATACAGAGCATAAGGAACATCACAATGCCGGCATAACGGAACTTTCTTATATATGTCGTAGACATTGTTCCCTGTCTTTCCTCTGAGCTAATTGACTTCGAAAGTTGTTCATTATTTATTTACTACATTAGTCGTGACCTGTAAAATAATTTCTTATTATACGGGTATAAACGAAACGTGCAGGTTGGCAAGATTATTTGACGATGTTAATTCTTACAGGCGAGGCCTCTACCCTCTCTTCAGGGTCATGGTAATATTTATATCTGAAGAGTGCATCCATGCCATGACAGTCTATACAGATGTTATTGTAGCTGACGTTGCGCAGGAAACTGTTTGTAGTGTTCCCCTCGTGATTAATATTGTCTCCTTTTTCCTTTACCAGTGGACTCCACTGGTGCGCGTTATGACAGGTAGGGCATGATATATTTCCCACTCGGGTTTCTTTGCCGGAGGTAATATCAAAAATAGGTGCGAAGTCAATAGCATTCCGATCGCACCTCATGACATTATTAATCAATTTGTCTTGGGGATGGGTAGCGATTGTTGGTATTTTGCTGCTGGCTATCTTGCCTCGAGAATGGCAACTGTTGCATAAGGAATCTATCATGTCTTCTCCAATGACAATATTGCCATATGGTTGTGCCCAGAGTTTCAGCTTGTTCGGGCTGTTATGCACCAGATGACATACACCGCACTGGCCTGATTCTTTTACTGTCTGCCCAAGGATGTTTGTAGCATCAGGGGCGGTAACGCTCATGTCATGATCAGTTCCATCAACGAGGCCCTGAGCTGTATGACAGTTTTTGCATAATGTTGATACAGGAAAATTTGGCTCCCTCAAAAAGCTGTTTGAGGCATCGCCTTCCATGTTTTTGAATGAATAGTGAATGACTGCTTTCACGGGATCCCACGTGTGAGGGTCATGACAGGTAATGCAGACAAGTTTTCCAGACACTGTCTTATTCCCTTCATTGTCATAGAGAGG
>CP070644.1:533062-538256 GCA_020354155.1 Nitrospiraceae bacterium
TCACAGGCTTCTGAAAAGGCTCGCCTGTCTTGCCGTTAATAAGCGTTACCTGACCGTTTACTGTCATCTGCCTGAATAAATCAGCAGCGTATTTATTTGTTCCGGGCTTGCCATAATTCTTCTCATATGCCTCCTGAAGCATACCTTTAATTTCCTTTTCGCTGGCACCTTCAAAGACCGGTGTTGCAACATACTGGTCCAGCGCCTTTGCAGCCCATCCAAGGTGGATCTCCAGTATCTGTCCAACATTCATTCGTGATGGAACCCCAAGAGGATTCAGAATGATATCGACAGGTGTTCCATCAGGCATATAGGGCATGTCCTCTTCAGGTACAACTATGGAGATAACTCCTTTGTTGCCGTGCCTTCCTGCCATCTTGTCACCCACTGAAATCTTTCGTTTCATGGCGACATACACCTTTACGATCTTGAGGACGCCGGGCGGAAGGTCATCTCCCTTTTTAAACTGTTCCATCCTCCTGGCATGCTCGCTTTCAAGGATCTTGATTCTATTGGAAGTCTCGATCTCGATATTTCGGATGAGCTCCTTTTTCTCCTCACTCTGCAGTGATATCTTTTTCAGTGAGCTATCGGGAATGCTCTCAAGAACCTTTTCGCTAAGACTCTTCCCTTTTTCGCAGAGGGCCCCTTTTATGCCTGTTACCCTCAGGTCCTCATCAACCTTTTCATCAAGAAGGAGTTCCCGCATCTTGAGGTGACTGTTTTCTCTCAATATCCTGACTTCATCTTCAAGGTTACGCTCCAGCTGTGCAATTTTATCTTCATCGATGCTCTGCGTTCTTTTATCCTTGGCTGATCCCTTCCGTGTAAAGACTTTCACATCAAGCACCGTGCCTTCAATCCCCGGCGGTACATAGAGGCAGTTCTCTCTCACCTCCTCTGCTTTTTCACCAAAAATTGCCCTGAGCAGTTTCTCCTCCGGAGTCAATTGGGTTTCACTCTTTGGAGTAACCTTTCCCACCAGGATATCTCCCGGCTTTATCTTGGCCCCTGTGCGAATAATGCCGCTCTCATCAAGGTCGGCAAGGGCTTCTTCTCCTATATTCGGAATGTCCCGGGTTATTTCTTCCGGCCCGAGTTTGGTTTCCCGTGCCTCTATAGACAATTCTTCGATATGGATTGAAGTGTAGACGTCATCTTTTACCAGGCGTTCGCTGATAATAATGGCATCCTCAAAGTTGTACCCTCCCCAGGGCATAAAGGCGACCAGCACATTTCTGCCCAGCGCCAGTTCCCCCATATCCGTCGCAGGACCATCAGCGAGGACCTGGTTCTTCTTTACCCTTGAACCAAGACTGACAATAGGTTTCTGGATTATACAGGTTGCCTGATTTGACCTGTAAAACTTTATCAGCTCATAGACGTCCACGCCACCGTCATTACACTTTACGATAATCCGTGACGCATCAACAGACTCCACAATCCCCGGCCTTTTCGCCATTACCGTAACACCTGAATCTGTTGCTGCAACACCCTCCATGCCCGTGCCAACTCTCGGGGCATCAGTATGAAGAAGAGGAACAGCCTGCCGCTGCATGTTCGATCCCATCAGGGCCCTGTTCGCGTCATCATTTTCAAGGAACGGTATAAGTGAAGCGGATACGCTGACGATCTGCTTGGGAGACACATCCATGTATTCCACTTCCTCCGTTGCAACGAGTTTGAAGTCTCCTCCAACTCTGGCAGACACTGTCTCTCCGGTCAGGTTCCCATTATCATCCATCGGTGATGTAGCCTGAGCAATGATATATTTTTCACCGTCAATGGCAGAAAGATACTCGATATCTTTCGTAACCTGCCCATTTTTTACCTTGCGATAGGGCGATTCAATAAAACCAAAATCATTCACTCTCGCATAGGACGCAAGTGATGTTATGAGTCCTATGTTTGGTCCCTCAGGCGTCTCAACGGGGCAGATACGGCCATAGTGTGTGGGATGCACATCCCTCACTTCAAAGCCTGCCCGTTCCCGTGTCAGACCTCCCGGCCCCAAGGCACTTAATCTCCTTTTGTGAGTTATCTCTGAAAGGGGATTTGTCTGGTCCATAAACTGGCTCAGCTGGCTGGAGCCGAAAAATTCCTTAATCACCGCAATGACCGGTTTTGCATTGATAATGTCATGGGGCATTGCCGTCTCCAGTTCGGTGAGCGTCATTTTTTCCTTGATGGCCCTCTCCATTCTTACAAGACCTATCCTGAACTGGTTTTCAAGGAGTTCACCCACTGCCCTCACTCTTCTGTTGCCAAGGTGATCGATGTCATCGATTTCCCCTTTCCCTGCCCTGAGATCAAAAAGATACCTGAGTATTTCTATAATGTCCTTTTCTGAAAGGACCCGCGTCTCAAGGGGAATATCCAGTCCAAGCCGTTTGTTCAGCTTCAGTCTCCCCACTACAGAAAGGTCATATCTCTTCGGGTCGAAAAACAGCCCTTCAAACAGCGCCCGGGCATCATTCACTGACGGAGGCTCGCCCGGTCTCAGCTTTTTATATATCTCAACAAGCGCTTCATCAGTGCTTGCCACCTTATCGAGAAGAAGCGTATTCCTCAATGAAGGCAGATAACGGATACCATCAATAAAGAGCAGCTGCAGTGAGGGAATGTTCATTGACAGGACCTTATCGACGACTTCCTCTGTCATTTCCTCGTTGCTCTCGAGCATGACCTCCCCCGTTTCAGGGTCTATAAGATCAGTCAGTGTTACACGGCCTGTAAGTTCCTCCCGGGAAATCGCAACTTCTTTGATTTTTGCTGCCTCAATCTTCCTGAAGGCCGCCTTTGTAATTCTGCCGCCTTCTCTCACAAGTACTTCTCCGGTCTTGGGATCAGTGATTCCTTCAGCAGTCCTGAGACCTATCAGGACTTCGCTCAGCTGACGTATGGCAACTCCTTTTTTAATTGTGACTTCTTCTATCGGATAGTACGTTCTGAGGATCTGTTCTTCAGAGAATCCAAGAGCTTTGAGGATAATTGTGGCATGGAGTTTTTTTCTTCGGTCAATACGTACATACAGTGTATCTTTTGTATCAAACTCAAAATCGAACCATGAACCACGCGCTGGAATTATCCTGGCAGAAAAAAGTACTTTCTCGCTGGCAGATTTACCCTTGTCATGACTGAAAAAGATGCCCGGGGATCTGTGAAGCTGACTGACGATGACCCGCTCAACTCCATTGATAACAAAGGTACCTGTCTCTGTCATGAGGGGAAGTTCCCCGAGATAGACTTCCTGTTCTCTTGACTCCTTCAGCTTCTTCTCGCCTGATTCTGCCTTTTCCCAGAGATTGAGCTTTACGCGGATTTTCAGCGGCGTTGCGTAATTCACACCCTTTGCCAGGCTCTCGCGCAAAGTATATTTAGGCGTGCCGAGAATATACTCAAGAAACTCGATAGACGCCGTTTCATTATAATCAGTTATGGGGAAGACACTGTGAAAAGCCGCCTGCAGCCCCATCTCTTCTCGCTTTGAAGAAGGCACGTTTTCCTGCAGGAAACGATCAAAAGAACGTCTCTGGATCTCTATCAAATTGGGAATAGACAAAATAGCGGGTACTTTCCCAAAACTCTTTCTTACTCTTTGACCCTCTGCCATGTTTCTCCTTTGAAGAAGGATTCCAGGATTCCAGGATTCCAGGATTCCAGTGCTAGCGTTCTGATGTTGCTATACTTGAATCCCTTGGATCCTTGGATCCTTGGATCCTAAATTAATTTATTTCAATTCTACTGTTGCGCCCTGCTCTTCAAGTGCAGCCTTCAGTGCCTCAGCTTCTTCTTTCGGTACTCCTGTCTTCACAGGCTGGGGAGCGCCGTCAACGAGCTCTTTTGCCTCTTTCAGACCAAGACTGGTAGCCTCTCGAACAGCCTTGATAACCTGAATCTTTTTGTCACCCACTGCAGCCAGGACAACATCAAAGCTGGTCTTTTCTTCTGCAGCTGCTGCTTCTCCGCCTGCAGCTGGAACTCCGGCTGCAGCAACGGCTACCGGTGCAGCTGCCGTTACATCATAGCGCTCCTCAAATTCCTTAATAAACTCCGACATCTCAAGAATAGTCATTTTATCAATGAACTCAAATACGTTTTCCTTTGTTACAGCCATGGTGTCCTCCTTCTTTTTATTCGCAAATTTAAATTATTATCAGTTTTCTGTTGCACTCTTTTTGTTTTTCAACGCTTCCAGAGCATAGGCAAATCTTGTCACTGTTGCGCTCAGCAATCCGGCAAGCTTTGTTGCAGGAGCCTGCATTACACCAGCAAGCATGGCAAGCTGCACTTCCTTTGGAGGAAGTTTCGAGATGCTCTTCAGCTCATCAGGGGAACAGATACTCCCCTCAACAATGCCGCCTTTGATCTCAAGTCTCTCATTCGTCTTGTTAAACTCCAGTACCTTTTTCACCACCAGCACAGGATCATCGTATCCAACGGCAATACCAATGGGTCCGACGAGGATGTCTTTTGCTTTATCAACAGACGTCCCTTCTGCGGCTATTTTGGCAAGAGTATTCTTCACCACTCTGTACTCAAGAGCAGATTCCCTCAGATTGTTCCTGAGTCCGGATATCTCCTCCACATTCAGCCCGCGATAGTCGGTAAATACGAGACCTTTGGCTCTGGTGAACTTGTCCTGAAGTTCTGAAACCACACGTTTCTTTTCTTCCTTATTCAGATTCTCCACCTCCTTTGTGGATCAGAGACCTCAGTACAAAAAGGCAGTAAGTCATACATTGAGGATAATGCCATATTGTGACCCTGCTATTCCGAATTGTATCTGCTTACCTCAGTCTGTGCAGGCTGACTTTCTTTTTTTAAGCAATTCCTGCAGCCTCTACATGAGAACATCCGACAAGGCTGGAAGGCTGTGGACTTGCACCTGCAGTCTCTGACCAGTTTATTTTCTCTTAATGCTTCCTGATTCTGATTAATAGTCCTGTCTGACCTTACGCTGCCACACTGGCAACATTTAGGGGTATGCCAACCCCCATAGTCGATGATATCGATATTTTTTTGAAATACTTTCCTTTACTGGAAGCAGGTTTGGCCTTTTCCAGGGCCTTGATGACCGTCTTTGCATTCTCTATAAGCTTATCGCTTTCAAAAGATACCTTGCCAATTGATACGTGTACAACGCCTGCCTTTTCCGTCCTGTAGTCTGCCTTACCTGCCGATATGTCCTGAA
>CP070644.1:538356-541481 GCA_020354155.1 Nitrospiraceae bacterium
ATTTCTACCCGGTTAAAATCAGGGCTGGAAACGGCTGTTATTATCCGGTCCTTCTCAGATTCATTCGTCAGATTCATATATGCAGCCATGACCTTCATGCCAGGGGGGGATTCGAGAACCCAGGGATTATGAACGGTGAGCGGACTGGCTGCCTGCAGCAGGGCAGCAGGCGTTATAAAGAACATAAAGAGAATAAAACAAATGTATGTCATATAGAGGAGTTTCATAGTTCCAAATCTATAACAGGCAGCCGTAGCCGTCACCGTACCGGTCGCGAAGTTTCAGGAACTCGGCGACAATTGTTTTCGGCTCATGGGGAGGAGGAAAGATGGCCACCAGCCGTCCGAGATGATCAACCAGCATTATTGATGCCGTGTGATCAACGAGGTAATCATTGGGATCTTTCTCATTTTCTACCTGTTTATACATAGCTCCAAATTGTCCGGCAAAATCATCTATTTGCTCTTTGGTTCCCGTCAGACCGATAAAATCATCATTGAAATAGGATACATAGTCCGATAAATGCTCAAGACTGTCCCGTTCAGGGTCAACGGATACGAAGGCAACTTTTGTGTTGCCGAGAATATATCTGCTTTTCATGTTGCTATAGACTGCATTCAGATCAACGAGTGCCATGGGACACACATCGGGACAGTTTGTATAGCCAAAAAATACAAAGGTCCAGTAACCGAGAAAACGTGTCGGATTAAAGGTCTTGCCCTTGTCATCCATTAAACTGAAGGTGTTTAAGGGAATAGGAGGTTTAAAAAGCCTTGTTGAATATTTTTCTATGCTTACCTCTCTGGCCTGTGGTCCGTCAAAAAATCGGGACAGCCATAGTCCTGAGAGGAGCGATATGATGACTGCAAGCACTATACTGATTGCTATCTTTCCGTTCTGTTTTTTATGCGAATTCATTCTTAGGTATATCCCTCCAAAAAATAAAATTCAGGTGAGGAGGTCTGAACCTCTCTCACCTGAATCATGAAAAACTACTTGATCTTTATTACACCATCCAGGCCGCAGAGAATGTTGTTGCCCATCACGTCCTCACTGGTTCTTTCATCCTGATGGCACCGGGTACAACCCACTAACTCCAGTCCCCACATAAGAGGGCCGTGCTTTTCATTCTTTTTATGGCACTGTCTGCAGGTAGACATGGGCTGGCCGACGTATTTATTGTTTTCCATGTCATATAATGCGATCTGGCCGTCTTTGACTACCTTTCCTTTCTTGTTCTCTACTGGTACCCTCAAAGCTGAAATGCCATATTTACCGTCAGGTGTAGTCATAACATCATGGTTCTCCCAGCCCGCTGGAATAGGAGCATTCTTGACGACTGAAAGTGTATCGGCATCGAGTACGAGCGTCCGTGTCCGTGCTGACTGGTAAATGTATCTACCATCAGGTGTATATGTCGCCCTGAAGGTAATAGTTCCTGCCGGGAAATCAGCAGTCTCATGCTTTACAACCTTCAGTTCTCCCTTTTCCAGAGACTCCATATCAAGGAGGATGAAGTGCTGTTTGCCGCTTGGAAAGCCATGAGGCTTGTCAGCGTCGTTCATGACTATATACATATATTTCATGTCTGGGCTGTTGACCCCATGGGTAAACTTATAGTTAACGGGGATATCGGGATTACTTGAAAGCATAACTCTATGCTTGAGTTCAAGGGTATCCTTGTCAACAACATCAATAAAACCGGGATAACCCATGAAGATGGGCATGTAATATTTCTCAGACTGTCCGGATCCACAGTACAGTGTCTTTGTTGTTGTTGCTCCAAAGGCAAGCACTTCTTTTGGCAGCTCATACCGTCTCTCGTCTATCCACTTGTTTGTTCTGGTGTCGGCTTTTCCAACGATTACATAGGGTTTTGGCGCCAGGTAGGTTGACCAGAAGGCAATATTACGATCCCGGCTGTCTAACCGTACATCATGAACTGCATGATCACTTGCAGGGCCAAGGGGGATCATATGCAGTTTGTTACCAGTCCATAAAGTGTAATTCGGAATTTTGATGGGATTTTCATTGTCCAATGGGTCGATGACAACATTTGCATCAGCGATATGTCCCCCATGTCCAGCTACAAATACCCGTCCCATATAACTGCCACTCGGTTTGTTTGCATAACTGATTGCAGATACAACAAATACAATTGTGAGCAATGCTACACACAATGCCAAAAATGGTCTTTTCTTTATAAATGCCATCTTACTTCCTCCTTTTTGCCTAATATTGTTATAGCGGCTTTTAATATGTGCTATTAAATGAAGAGTATTTATGAATTAATGAGTTATTCCCTCCTTTCGATCTTTATTTTAAAAATTCATGTAATTGAGCGGTCTCTATCAAAGGAATAGCAATTACAATGCCGCCTGTTGAGAAAAAATAAACATTATAAATCAAGCAGATAGAAGCTTATTTCTGTTAGACCCGGGGATGATAAAAGCAAGGAAAGTTTACTGTTTTGATGATGCCAGAGGATAACACTGCTAAATAAATAGATTTTTATGATTGAAAGAATGCTTGATAGTGCAAGAATAATTGCATCATCAGGTCGTAATGTCTGTCAGGAATATTGGTGCTGAAAAAATATGAATGAACAATGATGCTTCGGAGCATTAAGTCAGCTATACCCGTTCAACGACCTCGTTTATTTCCGAGTGCTGGTTAAGCTCTCTCGCCTTTGCCGATATCGATACCTTGTCTTTATAATCATCTTGAGCGGTTGTTTGAGATCTCTCCTTTGCTTCATGATACTTCGTGATTACTTCTATTTTGACAGACTGATCGGCATTATGGACTGCGCTGCTGGCCTGAGTTTCCATTATTGTCTCCTTATCAATAAAGTTATTCGCATATTTTTTGTTATTCTCATTGTCATCATAGGTTCTTAATAACAAGTTTTATGCCTGTAGGAGCAAATGTGGTGGTTCTTGATAAATATCAAAGAGTTGTATTTATTCTCTATTGATTGAGTTTTGCTGAAATAAAGCTGGAGCAGATTCATTTGGCACTTGAACTGTAATATCTGGGTTAAATACCCCAGTTCTTTGCAACAGAGATATGTAACTTTTTTCATGAATCCTATATAATGATCTGAAGTTACGAGGTGAAACCCG
>CP070644.1:541581-549888 GCA_020354155.1 Nitrospiraceae bacterium
ATGGCAAAAACTTGTTGTGGACCGGCGAGGGAGCAGCGGATTGAACAGTATGAACTTTCCAACTGGAAGGTAAATGAAACTGAGTACAAGACATTTAAAACCGATGATACTCTCTATGCCGTGGAATATATACAGAAAGACCGGGACGGACTATCTCTCCTTATAGATCCCCAGTCACCCAACTGGATGAGCGTAAATGTAACAGGGATTGAGATTCTCAGACTCTGCGACGGTAAGCACACCGTATCAGATATACAGAAAAGTATCTCTGAACGGTTTGCCGCACAAGAGAAGGGGAAAATATATAGGGAAGTACATGATTTTCTGAATGCGGCAGGGACATTACAGTTTGTTTCTGAAAAACCCATCGAAACCGCTGAGTACAAAGGGAGAAATAAGGTCATTGCCCCTGACAAACTTGACGAACTCTGGATATACAATACACTGGCCTGTAATCTCAGATGCAAACACTGCCTGGTAAACGCAGGGGCCAGACTGAAGGAAGAACTCTCGACAGCAGAAATTAAGAAACTTGTTGATGATGCTGTAGGACTTGGAGTGAAACGGATCTATATAACCGGCGGTGAACCCTTTATCAAGGATGATATCTTTGAAATAATTGAATATATTACCAGGGAAAAATCACTGGAACTCATTGTCCTCTCCAATGCAACCCTTTTTAATGATGAAAAGATAGCGAAGCTTGAGGGGCTGAAAGGCCCGAAACTGGTCCTGCAGGTAAGCCTTGAAGGACCCAACGCTGCGATTCATGACAAGCTGCGTGGTGAGGGAAGCTTCGATAAGGCTGTTGAGGGAATAAAAAAACTCGTCAATATCGGTATTATCCCTATTATTTCTACTGCTGTCAGCAAATATAATGAAGATCAGATCAAGGAAACATCGGAGTTCCTTTCATCTCTTGGAATAAAGGACCATCACATACTCTGGATGCATACAAAAGGACGGGGCGCGAGCAATGTTGAGGAACTCTATGTACCGGCGGAAAAGGTCACAAAAATTATGCAGGCTCAGAGAAAAGTCTATGAAGAGAATGAGGTTATTGTTGACAATGATGAGTCATTGAAATCCCGGGTGAGGTACAAGAGAGGAAGGAAAAATGATCTCTGCAATAACTGTTATGAAAAGATATGTGTAAATTCGGACGGGCATGTGTATCCCTGCGGATCTCTGAACGGGGACCCGGCCTTTGATGCAGGATCAATACGGGAGAAGTCTTTACAGGACATCTGGCTTGGTTCTGATGTGATGAAGTGCGGCAGAGACAACAGTGTTCAGGACAAGGAAGGCTGCCGCGATTGTTACCTGAAGTTTTTCTGTGGCGGCGGATGCACATCGCACAGTTACTACGCCAGCGAAGTTGAGTCTGGCAAAGGGTCAATTAAGGGTGTCGATCCTTATTGTCTGACATACAAGACATTATATGAAGACATTCTCTGGGACCTGGCACAGGAGGGGGTTGGTCATCTTCAGAAGGAAGGATATATAACTCCGAATGTCTATAACGCTATGGATTCTAAGCTTCCACCCTACCTCGCAAATGCAGTCAAGTCTCTTGACGATACCACGGAAGTTGGCTGTTATCACTGTTCCTGCGTGCTGTCCGTTGACGTGGAAGACGATGAAGAGGTCTGTAAGCCTGAGATCAAGGGCCATGTAACCAAGAAGGTCAAAAAGAAATATGGTGAAGCTGCCTTTAAACCTGAAATTAATTATTACTGTCCCACCGGCTATAACCCTGAGGATCTGAAGCATATCCCCACAGAGGTTATGGATGTTTCATACGGTTGTGGAAACCCTGCTGCCATTGCGGCCTTGCGGGAAGGAGAGACAGTGCTAGATCTTGGTTCAGGCGGCGGCATTGACTGTTTTATCGCGGCAAAGAAGGTGGGAAGTCAGGGGAGGGTGATCGGTGTTGATATGACGGATCAGATGCTTGAGACAGCCACAAAAAACGCCGACAAGGTTGCTGAGAACCTTGGGTACAATATCGTAGAATTCAGAAAGGGTGATCTCACAAGCCTGCCTGCCGAGGACAGTTCCATCGATCTTGTTATCTCCAACTGTGTTGTAAACCTTACGGAAGACAAGACAGGAGTCATGAATGAAGTGTACAGGATACTGAAGCCGGGGGGAAGGTTTGTTATTTCTGATATCGTCTCGGATAAGCCCGTACCGGGATACATGAGACGGGACAAAGAGTTGTGGGGCAACTGCCTGTCGGGCGCTCTTACGGGAGAACGGTTCATGGAAGTAACGAAGGACGCGGGATTTCCGGATGCAACGCTGACACAGAATTACTTATACAAAAAGGTGGAGTACATCAACTTTTATTCAATTACATTAAAGGGAAAGAAGCCCTGAGCCGAAAAAAGCGGTGTAACTTTTTGAAAATAAAATTAAATATTTTAAATGAGAGGAAGGTTTTATGAGAGTAACTTTAGTAAATGCGCAGGTACTGGACGGGAACAATGTCGTACCGCCGCTTGGTCTTATGTATATAGCTGCCGTTCTGGAAAAGGCCGGTCATGCAGTTCAGATTTATGACGCAGATCCGGATTATCACCATACTCTGTTAAAGGAGATTAAAGAATTCAACCCTGACCTGATAGGTTTGAGCTTTCTCACCGTTGCCTATCAGCGAGCTGCAAGACTTCTGAAGATTTTAAGGGCTGAACTGCCTGACAAGATGTACTGCTCCGGCGGTGTTCATACAACGGTCAAGCCCGTTGAGACCCTGAAGGACTTTAACCTCGACTTTATTGTAGTGGGCGAAGGCGAAGATACCATAGTCGAAGTCTGTGACAGACTGGATAAAAAAGAAAGCCTGGCAGAGTGTACGGGTCTTATGTATTTACAGGATGGCGAAGTCATAAATACAGGGAATAGAGAGCTTATAAAGGATCTTGATACAATCCCTTTCCCGGCACGGCATCTCATCGACATGACGCCGTACCTCAAACCGCCGGGAATTATCAGAGGGTATGCAACCAAGAACCAGACAACCATCGTCACGAGCAGGGGATGCCCTTTTAAATGCATCTACTGCGGAAGCCATAACATCTTCGGCAGGAGGACCCGGAGGCGTTCGGTAAAGAACGTTGTTGATGAGATCGAGCACCTTCACAAGGAGTTCGGCATCATGGGAATCTATTATTGTGATGATACCTTTACCCTTAGCCCGAAATGGGTGAGAGAGTATTGCGAAGAGCTTAAGAAAAGGAAACTCGATATAAAGTGGGGAGGCCAGTCAAGGGTTGACCAGACGGACAGGGAACTGATGAAAGCCATGAAAGATTCAGGCCTGGTCCAGCTTGACTTTGGTGTTGAAAGCGGTTCTGAGAAGATCCTCAAGGTCCTTGGCAAGGGAGGCGCTGGAGACAGGGCGGACCAGATACGGCATTCATTCAAACTGTGCAAGGAACTGGATATACGGACCCTTGCAACCTTTATCATTGGCAACCCTGAAGAGACGAAGGAGGACATTCAGCAGAGTTTTGACCTTGCAAAGGAAATTGAGGCTGATTATACGGCATTCTATTTCCTCACACCCTATCCGGGTACTGCCATATATGACACGGCAATCGAAAATGGATGGCTTGATCCGAATCTCCCCTTCTCGGAGATCTGGGCCCACAGGCAGCCCGAGCTTCCTCTCATGGCAATAACGTTCGGCAAGGAAGAACTCAGGGACATGCGCAGGAAAATGCAGAATTCGTTCTTTAAGAAGAACTATCTCACCAATACCGGCAATATAAGTTTTTATTCCATACTCTCGACGATCCTTTTCAGACACCCGACAGTATTCCTTACAGCATTCGGCCAGTTCTTAAGGACACGGAGGATTGATTATATTGTGGAAACTCTCAATGCAGAGTACTGGCGTATGAAGAAGTATGAAGGAGTAGGATAAAGGTTACAGTTAATTTCTGGCATTGTATAATGAAGGAGTGAATCAGACAGGGTTCACTCCTTTTTTGATTCAATAAATACCCTCTCCCCTGGCGGGAGAGGGCACGCATGCCTGCCGGTAGGCATGCGTGAGGGGGAAGTTATTTGATATCCCAATCATTGATTGAGCAATAAATGTATTGTTGAGGATCATACGATGAAGTGCAGTGTTTGTGACAAAGAAAATGAAAGCGGCCGGACCCACTGTGAGCGGTGTGGAACGGCTTTGACTCAGGAGATGAGAAGAGATGAGTCACAAAACCGAAAAGTTCTCATTGCTCTTACTCTCCTGCTTTTTTCTGTTGCCGCATTTGCCTATTTCTTCAGGGGAGCTATTTTCCCTGACGCGCAGAAAAGTCCCTCCATGGCTGTTATTGAAAGAGAGCAGTACGAAAAAAGAGTAGCTGAGCTTGAAGCGCAGTTGAAATCAGCCCGTCTGGACCTCGAGACAGTGACCGGTTCTGAGCAGGAAGTGCCAGATGAGAGCGATGAATCTCTGCTGCAGACACAGAATGAAGGGAAATCAGTTATTGCGGGATGGGTCTTAATTCGTGATCCCTGGGGCAGTCAGATAGGGAAGTTCAGATCCGGTCTTTCCGGTAATGGATGGCTGGCCTTGCCTGCCCGTGCCTGTCTCGGAGGCACACGATGGACTTTTTATCCTGATAATGGAGGAGAGCATGAAATATCGGGCGGGTTGTGGATACAGGGGGACAGAGTCGGATTATGGCAGCTTTCAGAAATCAAGGATGATATGAACAGACTGGACTTTGCATCATGGAACAGACGGGTGCCTGTATCCTGGGTAAGTCTTGAATCCACAAGGAAATATGAATCAATTCAATTACAGCCAGGTCTGGCAGAAGGTTTTTTTATTGCTGTGTCCCTGCCTCATCGTATCAATGAAATTGGCATGTTCATGCAGGATGATAAAATTGTTGGCTGGTCATTCGGCTCATGGCTGGCAAAGGGATATATGTGGCCTCCGCAGGCACGAACGGACATGGAATATAAAACGTGGGTGAAATATTTTTATGACATGACCTTTGCCCATGGACGGGAAGAAAAATTTACGAAGGCGTTGGCCATGAAAAAAAGCCACAGCGGCCTGGAACAGCTTGCAGTATTTATTGAGGGCTTTCAGTTGCAGCCACGGCTTTCAGTTGAAGACACTCCTGATTACTTACTGCCGGAGGAGATCATTAAAAAGATGAGAGTCCTTGTCACCAATGCTGTGCATAACGGGGAAGGAAGCACAATTGTGGAAATGATGAACAGCCAGGTACTGAAGGGTATAGGAGATGTAAACCTTTTGCTGGACGTTGTCAGGGCCATTGTTGTGGACCGAGGATACGAGGCGGCAATCAGGGAAATAGAAGATTCGGGCAGACTGATAGTGCGGAAACTGGGTGAGAGCGTGCCGGCCCTTGATAAATTGCATCTTCGCTATTATCAGGACTGGCTCCAGTCTCTGGTTGCTGACAGTGCTCTTGATGAAGGGTGGCAGACCTTTAATGCAGCAAAGTCTTTCTTTCCCGATGATCCTGCTGTGCACCTTCTTGGCGTGGAACTGGCACTTCTTGGCGGGGATTGGATGGAGGCTGAGCGGTTGCTGTATATGAGAGACTACCCTCCTGCCTTTCAGGACCGGTTTCAGCTCCTTGCTCACAGTATAACTGAGATGAAGGGAGAGGAGGGAAAGATCGTTATCCGCTTTCCTCCGGGATCACCGAGGGTAACGGTAACGACGTCCATTAATGGAATAGTGAATCAGGAGTTTCTTGTGGATACAGGTGCCACGAATGTAACCATTCCCTCATCAACGGCTGAAGCGCTTGGATTAAATACAGCAGGGCCACAACGCAGGATTGCGACAGCGGGAGGTTTCGTCAATGCAAGGGAAGTAATGATAAATGAAATAGAGATGAATGGATGGGTTGAGTATGACATCAGGGCCTATGTCCTTGATATGCCGGACCATTCCGGAATGGGTCTGTTGGGACTGAGTTATCTCGGCAGATTTCAGATGGACCTGAATCCCGATCAGGGGACCTTGCTCCTGAAGCCGCGGTAAAATCCTCATTAGCTTATTTTTACTAGCCTCCTTTTCTGGCCAGATACACCACATGACTTCCTCTGGGCGGCCGATGCCGTTTAAAGGAAAAACCAGCACTGGCAAGGCGTCTTTCAAAAGCCTTATCGGGATCCTCGGACCAGACGGCAAACACCCCGCCCGGAACAAGTGCCGAGTTGCTCATCTTCAAAGCAGCTGAACCATATAAATGATTATTTTTCTTTCTTGCTGCCTCAAAGGGTCCCTCATAAAGATCAAGAATGATGGCGTCAAAGCGGCCTGTCTTACCATTGACAGCAGTTTCCCGGATAGGAGACGCAACATCCGCAATCATTACCTTTACCCTGATGTCATCTACTGCTGCCGCTGTGAGATGGGCAAGGGGGCCCCGGCACCACGTGACTACCGATGGATTCAGTTCAGCAACAATAACCCTGCTGTCCAGGGGAAGTTTATCGAGGGCGGCCCTGAGGGTATAGCCCATCCCAAGGCCGCCAAGAAGGACGCGCGGGCTCTCTTGATTATTTACATAGTGGCAGGCAAGTTCGGCAAGCATAATCTCAGACCTGTTTGCTGCGGAGTTCATCAACACCCTTCCTGCAATTGTTATAAGAAAATCTTTCTCACCCCGCTGTCTGAGTTCAAGAACACCCTCATCGGTCTCAACACTGTTAATACTCCGCCATGGATTAGACAACAGACAATCCCCCCCGATTTCTCATGCTTTAACGGCCTTTTTTAGTTCGCGCCGCATGTCCCTTATCATTTCCGGGCTGATCTTTTTTGCAGACCGGATTTCGTCTATGATCTCCGGATTCATTACTGTGTTTATCAGATCAGCTTTGTGAATAACATTGTGAGGCGGCATGTTGCACAGTTTTGCGTACTTGTCCCGAATATCAAAAACCTTTCTGAAAAGGACCTTTTCGTGGCTGTTCATCCTGCTGTAACCGCTTATCTTCTTATATTTATCTTCCGGATCCCTGGTGTAGTCTTTGTTCTGGATCTGGAGGTTCTCCAGGACAAAGGGCTCCAGCAATTTTCTGGAGTACAGCTTTGCTAAAATAATATCTTTTAAAGCAAGCAGGTACTTTACATCAGTGATAGCATAATCAATTGCCTGCCTGACAACAGGTCTTTTTGTCCAGTTATGCTGCTGATACTTTCTTTTCTTCTCCAGTACAATTCCAAGCTCAAAACCAATGACAGAATGAAGGTCTTTTTTGTCATAATTAAGCAGTTTTACTGCTGGTCCCAAGTCAAGGATCGATCGTATTTCTATATCACAGGCATTTTTAAGCAGTGATAAATCGCTTCCTGCATCGAACATTACCTTCAGGATTTTTGAATTCTCAAAGAGCAGTTTCAGGGTGTCTGTATCAATATTGAATGGATCAATAATAGCGCTGTTCACGCCATCGTAGATTTGTACTAAACATAGTTTTTCTCCGTAGACGTGAAGGTTAGACTCTGCTTCTATATCCAGAGCGATAACATGATGTCCCTTAGCTTTAAACTTTTTCAAATATGCCTGAAGCTGGGTCCTGTTATCAATAGTGATATAATCCATAGTTATTATTTCTCAAGTATTTTTTGAGAATAGTTCATTGATAGAACAGCTGTCTGATATGAGGGTCTTTCGTTTTTGTTGCAGACCCCTGGCTTCCATGTCGAAAAAAGATACATGGTGTTTCATTATAGATGCTTCAGAAGTTTTTTGGTATGGAGTATCAATGCGATCTCGACAGTATTGTTCTGAATTGACTGAATATCAATGAGTATTAGGTAAGATGGATTTTTAGTTATAACTTGAAGTCATCGATATAAAGATGTTCAGCCGTTGATGATTTATCTGTATTATTAATGAAGCTGATTCTGTCTTGAGTCTGCTTATTCATCCGTCTTATCAATGAAATTTAGTCGGGCCAGATTCTAAGGACTATACTTTCATACGGTATACTACTTGAATGAGAGAATTGATAAGATAGACAGAAGTGCGCTATAACAATAATATGGGAATCAAGGTAAGGAAACATCCAGAAGAGTCAACTGCAACTGCTTCTACAGACAATGTCCCCAGTGTTTTTTTGAGGCCCGGGTACCTGTTACTTATTATATTGTTGGTCATATTTATTTGCGAAGTGCTAATCATGTTTGTCTTGGGTCGCTTGCCGTCTTTAGCTCCTTATCAGAAGATGTTCCTCGACGCTATTTTACTGGCAACTGTAACCTTTCCATCACTATATTTCCTCGTATTCAGGCCG
>CP070644.1:549988-553187 GCA_020354155.1 Nitrospiraceae bacterium
ATTATCTTTTTAAAATCAAAGAGTTTTCAATGCTGTAGAATTAATTTAAAGAATCATTTCACTGTAAATGTTACAAATAGTAAAATTTTATAACTATTCGTTACAAAATGTAACGAAGGTCTGACTTTCCAATTTGTGCAATTATTGGGGGTGTTGTGCAATAATTTGGATAAAAATATCCTCAATACTTAATAACATATAAAGGAAATGACTGCAAGAGGAAATAGAAAATCAGACAGCGAGGGTGAGCTTCGAAACAATAGTGTCCTGTACAGAATATCCTCATTTCAATATAGTGAAACTCTGGAAAATATGATGGACAGAGATGTCTATAGCTGCAGTGCAGGGGATAATGTGAAGCTGGTTGCAAAGGAGATGACTTTAAGGGGTATTTCTTCTGTAATTGTAACCGATGCTCACGGCAAACCAGTAGGGATTGTGACTGAGAGAGACATGGTACGGAAGGTGGTAGCCGAAGGTGACATCTGCGATATTAGCAAGGAAATATCAGATATCATGACTCCGTCCCCGATCTGTTTGTCACCTGCTGACACTCTCTTTGATGCCCTTTATGCTTTTTCCCGCCATAATATCAAACACCTGCCCCTTGTTCGGGAAGGAAAAATTGCCGGTATTATTACGCTTCGCCAGATAATGAAACTCCGTCATTCAGAGCCCCTTGTTATTATCGGGGAACTTGACCAGGCCAGCAGTCTTGGGGATTACAAAAAGATCAAGGAAGGTCTGGTTCCCCTTGCCCAGGAAAAACTCTCATCACGGCAGGATCCGGTTGACGTGGTAACCATGCTTTCCCTTGTCAACTTTGACATTCACAAATGCGTTCTCAAGGAAGTACTTGAACGGCAGAAAACCCCGCCGCCAGTTGACTTCTCTTTCTTTGTGACAGGAAGTCACGGCAGGAGAGAAAACCTGCTCTTCCCGGATCAGGATTTCTGCGTCATCATGGAGGACTACCCTGATTCACGACATGAGGAGGTTGACGGATATTTTCAATGGGTCTCCAAGGAGTTGTCGACAGCCCTGAACAAGGTAGGCTTTGTCTACTGTCCAGGTGAAGTGATGGGTCAGAACCCCCAGTGGCGCAAGAGGATATCGGAATGGAAAAATTTTGTATCAGAGGTCTTCACCAAGCAGGGACCCTTTACTGTTCGGTATATGACGCTGATCTTTGATTCAGCGCCGCTGTATGGCAGCAGGTCACTGTTTCAGAAATATATTGATCATGCCTACAGTCTGCTGGCAAAAAACCATAATATCATCAGGCAGATGCACGATGAGGAAGAGGGGATGCACAAGGTGCCGCTGGGTTTGTTTCAGACATTTATTACTGAATCAAATAAAGACCATAAGCGGCAGATCGACATGAAAAAAAGCGGTCTCATATTTCTCATTGAATCAGCCCGTGTCCTTGCTCTGAAGCATGGTATCCGGGAGACTTCGACACTGAAGCGATTGAAGGCCCTGGTGGAAGAAGGGGTTATCCACCGTGATGATTCCGAATATTTTGAAAATGCCTACAGGGTAATCCTTCACCATACACTCATGGCACAGGCCGATAACTTTCTGAACAGGGGAACAGAGGACTATTATCTGAACCCCTATGAATTGTCCGGAAGAAGTCAGGAAATTTTGAAACAGGCCTTCAAGGCCATATCAAAGCTGCAGGACCTCGTAGGCAGTGAATTCGGCGAATTAATTCTGTAGCGGCCGAGCAAAAATTATGCATCTCCCTCTGTTCCTGCCTGCCGGAAGGCCCCTAGTATAATAAGGGAGTTGCAGCTAATGTCTTGGGGGATATAACTGTGACAAAAGAATACCCCTCTTAGAAAGAGGGGTATTGGAAGAACTTAACTATGTCTTAAATCTGTTTTCAGTATCCAAGGTTTACATACATAACACCCTGCCCTTTGCCTGCACTTCCGTTAGCAACGCTGCTCTGTACGGTGCCTGTCGTACCTCCCGAGAGCGTACGGTAGATATACGTATAGGCGAGGAGCGAAAGAGGAATGGTCACAAAGAGACCGACGAAGAGGGCAAGCGCGCCGGCAACATTAATAAAGAACAGAACCCACTGGAAGATAAAAATGTCCCATTTAGCATCTTGTGTGGCCACGCCGCTTTCCTTGAGTGCTGCAATCGGACCAAGCCCCTTGTCAACGATAAAGTGGGCGAAGAGGCTGTACTTATAGAACCATATAACCCCTGGTACAATGAGAAGCAGAAACCCGGCGCATACGATCAATACATACAGTATTGAAGCGACAAACATGTTCCCGACAAGTTTAAAGGTTGCGAGCAGGTCATCCAGCTTGCTTTTTGTACCGTCGCAGAACTGGAGACTTACCTTGATCAATCCCATCTGCACAACCATTCCCAGAATGGCGCTGGCCAGAGCAAACAGGGCAGAGATGAACGGGTAATCTGACTGAAAAAACTGTGAGATCATACTTGGAATATTTTCAATCAGAAAAGCGACGATTAACAGCCCAATAAAAAAACCGATATTGCTTTTCACTGTTTCCCAGCCAAAACTGAGAGCCTCTCCTATGGAAAACCTGTGTGCTGACATAATGCTGTCCCCCTTATTTCATATTCTCATTGAGCGGGTTTCTGATTTATTTTCAGATCCCGCTGATCCAGCTGTCACCTATGTTTCTATCGGCAAAAAAGCTAAAATTCTTTAATTCTAAGCTGTTAGCTACGTAAAAGGTAATGGAATATTTTCGACAAGGAAGCCTGCTTCAGTATAGATTCTGAGGCTGTCCCCTCTTAAATGTAATTTACATCACTTATTTCCAATGAAGGAAAGGGGTAACGTATTACATGAATGGCACATGTATATTGATGGTGTGAGATTATATTGTTTCTTCTCACTGGGAAAGGATGATGTTGAGGATTATGTTAATGATGTTCACTAAAATTCAGGAGGTACAAGATGCTTAAAAAATGGGTATCAGAAAAAAGTAATGCACATGCTGACAGTCTTGACGCGGCTCCCCAGAAGGATATTGTTAAAACTGCAGCAAATATGACTCCCGATAAAAGTCCCGGTGTCAGTAAGGTAAATAACATCCTCAAGGGAAGCAAAGTTACAGGAGATATTAACGTAAGCTGTGACCTGATATTGAGTGGAGATGTGGTAGGCAATATATCTGCAAAGGATAATTCCAATGTTGTC
>CP070644.1:553287-564886 GCA_020354155.1 Nitrospiraceae bacterium
CTTGGCAATAGCCTTTTTACTGTCGTTCACAATATCCTCTCTCGGGATTATTATTGCAACCTTCTACGAGAGCTTTGAGAGTTTCAGCGCCATAATGAACTTCATTGTTATGCCCATGTTCTTCCTCTCAGGGGCCATGTATCCGGTAAACAAATTACCGGAAATACTGAAATATATATCCCAGATTAATCCCCTGACCTATGGTATTGATGCTTTGAAACATGCAATGTTTCAAAGCAGTAGTATGGTTGATTTCTCCCTCATCACAGACCTGTTCGTGCTGTCTGTCCTTTCGGTCCTGTTTGTCACCGTTGCAAGTTTTATCTTTGAGAGGAAGAAGTAAGTTTCTAGTGAAGTTCGTCTAATTCTTCTTCAGTAATATGGTGGTTCGTCATTCCCGCGAACAGACTATGTCACAATTATGAAAAAACTGTCATTCCGAGAAGCCAAAGGCGACGAGGAATCTTATAATTTATTGATATTGAAAGAATCAAGATTTCTTCCGGAGCCTGTCCTGAGCGAAAAGAAAGATTCCTCGCTTCACTCGAAATGACAATAATCGAAGGAGTCGAAATGACATCGTAAGATGTATTGTGAAACATTCTGGAAAGCGGGAATCCAGTCCTATTAATTCTCTGGATGCCTGATCCAGTCCGGTATGACAAGTAAGAATAGAAGTGGGGCCCGCCGGAAGACAGGCCCCACTTTTAAGACGTTATGAATTAAGTGAACACCGAATAATTTACTTCCCGAAAATCCCCTTTACTTTATCGAGCGCCCCGCCAACAGCCTTTTCAACTTCACCTTCAGCAGCCTTCTGAACATCACCAGTGACATCCTTCAGGGAGCCTGCAATAGCAGTTCCTACGTTCTTGTTCACTGCGGCAAATATCTTTTTAAATGCATCTGCCATTGTAGCGCCTCCTCCATCTTTCCCAATGTCCTTCAGATGAATATCAGGCAGAGGTTTCGATACACCCTGTCCTCCGAGGGCGGTAACACTGAGATTGACCTTTCCGTTTTTGACTATTAGGTTATTGATCTGTATTTTTGTTCCTTCGCCTTCTGCTTTTGCTGCAGGTTCCTTTGCTGCCGGACTGTCCGAAGTACCGGAAAAGGAATTAATATTGCTCATAATAGTTTTTATATTTGTCCCTTTCCCTCCTGTCTCATAGGTAACCTCAGGGGCATCGATATATATTTCGTCAATGATGATTTTGTCAGAAAAGACTGATCCCACATCAAGGGCCACGCGGACCTTATTCAGACTGAAGGCACTTGGTGATTTAAAGCCGGAAGGATTGCCGATTACTATTCCGCTCAATTCACCCTTCCCTGAAAAAATGGAAATATCAACATCCTTAAGTATCACATCAGTGCCTGTGGCCATGGGTCCAACTTTTTCCACCCCTGCCTTGATAACAGAGTTGAGAGACAATCCCAGTACAAGAATGGCAACTATGATGAGAACCGGGATACCTATTAAAATAATCTTGATCAGCTTACCCATAACAACCTCCTTTTAATTGTACTTAATGAAGACAGTCTATATTATATGAATCAATTGTATCATACAATTCTGAAGATCAGCATGATCTGTAACATAATGAGCAACAGTCACAAATCGTGACTAAATTAATTGTAAACATTATTCTGACCTTATTAAATGGGGCCAGCCTGCGGTAGGCAGGTTTGAAAGCACTCCCTTGAAGTTGAGCAAAGAACCGAAGATGAAGTCTCTCGGGCCAGTTTCTTTCGTCCATTTCTTTTATGGTAAAAGAAATGGACTCCGCCGGAAGGGCATTCAATAGAAAAATACTCATTGTTAATCAGCCCACTTCTTCCAGTTTTATACGTATGGTAATTCGATCTCTTCCCCTCAGGATTTCAAGGGTCACCTCATCTCCAACATGGTATTTATCAAACTCGTTTCTCAGTTCATCAAAGGATGCTACAGGCTGATTATTAATCTTCTGTATGATATCGCCAAGAATAAGGTCATTCCCATATCTTTGGGTCTCCCGCAGTCCAGCCGCCTCAGCAGCGCTTCCGGAATTGACGTTGATAATGAGCACTCCTTCTATGCCCAGTCTGCGTGCAATGCTCTCATTTGCTATAGATACTCCGAGACCAGGCCGAATCGCTCTTCCGTATTTGATTATTTCTGGAACTACCCGGTTGACTATATCAACAGGGACGGCAAATCCAATGCCTGCACTTGCTCCTGTGGGGCTGAAAATGGCCGTGTTCACACCGATAAGCCTGCCTGCACTGTCCATCAACGGCCCTCCCGAGTTTCCGGGGTTGATGGCTGCATCAGTCTGAATGACATCCTGTATTGTCCTGCCCGTAGCAGATTGTATTTCCCTTCCAAGGGCGCTCACAATTCCCGTTGTCATCGTGTGGTCAAGTCCAAAGGGATTCCCAATGGCAAAGACCTTCTGCCCTACCTTCAGATTTGACGATTCCCCGATGGCAATAGGCTTCAGTTTCTCCGGAGGGGCGGAGATTTGAAGAACGGCAAGGTCTTTATCGGGTGCCACACCGACTACAATGCCTTTCCACGTTGACTGATCAGAGAGTGTAACTTCAACACGATTGGCATCTTCAATGACATGATAATTGGTGACGATCCTGCCTTCTTTGTCCCAGAGGAATCCTGATCCGGTGCCCTGGGGGATTTCATAGATATTCAGACTGAATATATTGCGCCTCAGTTCAATGCTGGTAATATATACAACCGCTTCAGACGTTGCCTCGAAAAGTTCAATAGTGTTCTTTTCATCCAGGGCAAGGTCCCCCCTTGCAACAACAGTTCGGGGCACAGCATCAGGATCGATACCCGGAGCAGGACGGTAAATATACCACCAGAGTCCTGCCAGTGCAATGAGAATAATGAACAAAAGGAAAACATTTCCCCCTCTTCCGCGGTTCTTGTGATGGTAGTCTTCCATACTATAATTATCCGTTAAAGTAACATATTCTTTTTTAAAGTAAAAGACCGGTTATACCACATAATTTTATACCATAGGTCTCTCCTGAATTGTATAGAAATTGTTGATCGTCATTTCGAAGGAAGAGAGAAATCTTTTTGTTTATATCTTATATATTAAGATTTCTCGGCTAACGCCTCGAAATGACAAATATCGGACAGCCCCCTTTCTAAGCTGAGTTTCACTCCGCAATCTCATACCGGTTATTTCCAGTCCTACTACTGCAATCCCATGCTCGCAATGTGCTGATAATAATGGTATGATGTAGGAAAATAATTAAAGGAACTGTACAGATGATCACCCCGCAATTGATGCTCAGTCTCTTACTGATTCTTGTTGCTGCCTGGGCAATGGGAAGCCTCTTTGCCAGATACGGTCTGCCTTTCGTTCTGGGAGAATTACTGGCAGGTGTTCTCATAGGCCCTCCCCTGCTCGGACTTATCGGGCCCTCCCCTTCAATCGAATTGCTTGCTGAGCTGGGAATATTCTTTGTCATGTTCCATACAGGGATGGAAATGGACCCCAAGGAGCTGTTAGAGCACCTGTGGCCTTCACTTGCTGTAGCAGTCGGAGGGTTTGTGCTGCCTTTTGTGCTGGGATATGTTACGACAAAGGCATTCGGCGGTACCCTGTATCAGGCGCTCTTCATCGGCATGGGTGTCTCCATAACTGCCATTGCCGTGCAGTCTGTCATTCTCCATTCTCTTCGTATTAGCACCACCTACATCGGACATATTATTATCGGAGCTGCAATCGCAGACGACATTCTCTCTCTTATCGGTCTGTCTGTTCTGCTGGGTCTGGCAAAAAGCGGTTCAGTTCAGATCGACAGTCTTTTGATCTTAATGGCAAAGGTCGTCGGTTTTTTTACCTTTACTATTTTACTGGGTCAATTCGTTATGCCCAAAATTACAAGAAAGCTTCATGACCGCGAAGGGAAGGCCTTTACCTTTGCCATGGCTACGGCGCTCATAATGGCTTATCTTGCAGAACTGGTCGGTCTTCACCTGATCATCGGGGCCTTTCTCGCAGGGCAGTTTATCAGAAAAGAGGTCATGGAAGAGAAGATATATCATGCTATCAGCGACAGGTTCTACGGTCTGAGTTATGGCTTTCTTGTCCCAATATTTTTTGCATCCCTTTCCTTCCACCTTCACCTTGAATGGAGCTGGTCTTTTATTTTCTTCGCTGTGATACTCACTCTCATGGCCATACTTGGAAAACTCATCGGGTGTGGGCTCGGTTACGCTGTCTATAAACGCAATATGTGGGAATCAGTCATTGTGGGATTTGGCATGAACGGACGCGGCGCCGTCGAAATCGTTGTGGCCTCAGTGGTGTTAAAGCTCAGTAATGAGCTCATATCCGCTGGAGGGATTGCTGAACCTCTCCTCACCCAGGACCAGTTTTCAGCATTGATAGTCATGGCGTTCATAACAACCATGATGGCCCCCATTACTTTAAAATGGTCGGTCACAAAGGCGTGCAGCAGCGATGAGAAGACATCTTTCTGCTCGATTTGGGATGAGGGTAAATTAAAGTAACCCTTTTTATCTGTATACCTCAATGTAATCAATATAGCTGACCGCGCTCTCACCTGTGTTGTCCGAATCGTTCATTATTGCAAGACGCGCTGTAGCCGGCGGGTCTTCATGGAATGCCCTGCGATAATCCTCAAGGATATTCACATCCTCTTCAATCCATATTCCTGCACTGTCACTCCCTTCCCGAAGGAGAATCATTTTTGCATTCTGTGCATAGGTATTTGTGAGCACATCATCTGTATGCTCCCTGTTTGCCCAAATATAGTTAAGACTGCTGTGAGGCGGGTATTCTCCGTTCATTCTTTTGGCAAGCCCATACTTCACCCTCTTTGCATAAGAAGCTTTCCCCGGGTCATATTGAAAGATAACATAAACCCTGCCAGGGTAATCATCCCCCTCCTTCCTCAATGCGTTCCCTTTTTGATACACGTTACTGATCTTCCAGCGCCACCGCAACCGGGGGCAATCAAAGACATTAAACTCCGTTCGTGAGATAATGCCTGATGCAGATGCGCTGCTCTCAGCCTTGAGATACTGCTCAATTCCGTTACTCTCAACAGAATATTCACTGTGCTTACTTATCTTCTTGAAATAAAGCGGCTCCCATTGTGTTAAATCATTGAAATCTTCCCGGAAGAAAACGTCACTCTTCTGGGCGGAGACGGGGAAGGGTATTATAGCAAAACAAAATACTATTATCATTATTATACAGGTTATTATATGTCTTATTTTAATGTACATTATTAATGCTTCAATGCAGTTATGTCCGGTAAAGAATCTACTAATTTCAATGGGGTCATTCCCGCGAAGGCGGGAATCCAGATCATTTGATAAATACCCCGGATTGCCCGATCAACTCGGGCAATGACAGACAAAAAAGAGTTTCTCTAGTTTGTCCCAAGCATGAAATTTTAAATAAATATGCTTTGACATAACTTTATATCATCAACAGCAGGCCCCGCCTCCCTCGCCTTCACTCTCATGTTTGACATAGGCAGGAGCACAGTCAAAAGGACCGTAATGTACAGATCTGTCTCCTGAAACTTTAAAGTGGTCTGCAAACCGTGTTTCAGAGAGCATGGAGGCAGTGTTCCCACAGACGAGCATAGGCTTGCCTGTTATAAAGCGATGACGATCATCAAGCTCAAAGGCATGCGGATATCCCGGGATCGTCCCTCTGTAGAGAGCAACCTGACCGTAATCCTCACAGATATCTTCAAGATTATTCAGTTTAAAGGCCCTCACCGTGATTGAATAGAAATCCACCATGCCGACCTTCAACTCGATTTCAGGATTTCCCAATCTTATTCTTTTTCTGGCTACAGTACGATAGTCAAGACAGCCCTGATCTCCCAGCATACGCCGGAAATCCTCCATATAGAGTGCACCTCCGAGACATTCACTGTGAAGCAGCGGATCATTCTGCAGTTCTTCAGGCATCCTTCGACCGGTAAAGACGTCGGAAAAATATAATTCTCCTCCGGGCTTCAGGACACGGAATATCTCTGAGAAAACCTTTGTCTTATCATCAGAGAGGTTTATAACGCAGTTGGACATAACAACATCAATAGAGTTGTCTTTTATCCCAATTTCTTTCAGATCCTCAATATAGCCTTTTTTAAATTCTACATTGGGCTGCGCATAATTAAATTTCTCCATATGAGTAGCAACATGATTCCTGGCAACCTGAAGCTGTTCATCTGTCATGTCCACACCTGTAACAAATCCCTCAGCACCGGTCAGCCTTGATGCAATGAAAACATCCTTTCCCGTGCCGCAACCCAGATCCAGGACAGTACAGCCTTCCAGGGCCGGCGGAATCGGTGATCCGCAGCCATAGAACTTTGCCAGCACTTCATTGTCTATCTCTTTTTCAATGTCCCGGATGGAAGGATGGAGCAGTTCATCACTGCAGCAGCATGCCCCTGTTGAAAGATCGTCACTGCCCTGCAATACTGTGCCGTAGTATTTTTTCACATACGCTGTCTTCTCTGAAAGGTCTTTCATTTACTATCCTCCAGGCAACAATTTATTTCTCCACGTTCAGCTTCAGGGTTAATTGTCTGATTCTTTCTCTGTCATTCCCGCAAACAGACCGTGTCATAATCCCTTTTACGATGTCATTTCGAACAACGTGAGAAATCTTGGCTTAGACACTCAACTGAAAGATTTCTCCTGACCGTCGAAATGACAAAAAACAATCTCTCAACTCTTAACTTTCAACTCTATTCACAGGCCCTTCCCTTAAAATGAAAAAAGAATTTAAGGGTCTTTTTGACTGTCGGTGAAAATATTTTGCCGGTAAAATAATTCCCCACCACACGTTTATTGATCTCACTCAGGGTTGGGTATGGATGCACCGCTGAGGCGAGAGTAGACAGTTTGACCCCGCCGTTCATGACTGCAACCCATTCGCTGAGGAGTTCTCCTCCATGGGGCCCGAGTATCTGCACTCCCATCGGTTTTCCTTTACTGTCAAGGAGCATCTTCACCATCCCCGCTTCTTCCCCTTCAGCAAGGCCCCTGTCATTGGACCTGAACTCCTCTGTCCAGACTGTGTATTCAATACCGGCATCTCTGGCCCGCTTCTCATTCATCCCAATACTTGCAAGTTCAGGGTCAGTATAGGTACACCACGGCAGGTAGGTGTAGTCAGCCTTTTTGGGTAAATGAAGAATGGCATTGCTCAGGGCAACCCCCCCTTCGTATCCTGCTGCATGGGTGAACTGATATGTGCCGGTCACATCACCTGCTGCATACATGTGCTTATGGTTCGTTCTCATCTTTTCATCGACCTTGATGCCTTTCCTGTCAAAATCAAGAGATATGCCTTCAAGCCCAAGACCTGCGGTATTGACAGCCCTTCCAAGGGCTACAAGGATCTGTTCAGCCTTCAGGCTCACTTCTTTCCCATCTTTATCCCTGATCACGACCTCTTTCTCCGGGCCAAGATCTTTTGTTCTCACAAGAGACGTGTTCAGATAAATTTCAATTCCCTCAGATTGGAGCCTTCCCATTACAATATCAGCAAGGTCCTTATCCTCCTTGCTCAAAATCTGGCCGCTCCGCTGCACGATACTGACCTTTGTACCGAGCCTGCAGAATGACTGTGCCATTTCAATCGCTATCGGACCTGCCCCAATGACAATCATGGATTTCGGAAGTCTGTCGAGAGAGAATATTTCTTTATTGGTAATGTACGGGGTATCCTTCAGACCTTCAAGGGGGGGAATTGAAGGAGATGAGCCGGTGGCAATGAGCCACTTCCTGGCCGAATGAGTTTTCCCTCCAATATCTACAGAATGCTCATCAACAAACCGGGCATCTCCAAATTCTACTTTGACCCCCAGCTTGCAGAACCTCTCCTCTGAGTCATGTTTCTGAATAGTATTAATCACCGATTGAATCCGTGCTGCAACATCCCTGAAATCCACAGGCTTTGTTCCCGCATCGGGCAGACCGTACTTCCGGGCATTTTTTATCATATGATAAACGTGCGCCGTTTTTATCAGGGTCTTGCTCGGCACACAGCCGTAATGAAGGCAATCACCGCCAAGGGCCTTTTCTTTTTCAATAAGCAGGGTCTTTGCCCCAAACTGGCTTGCCCCGGAAGCAACGGTCAGACCGGCTGCCCCTCCTCCAAGGATTCCTATGTCAAAATCATATGTGGGCATGATGTTCTCCCTAGATTTGTTTTTGCTGTGTCATTCCGAACCCGGTACGGGTGAGGAATCTAAGCATCTGTTATGGAGGAAGATTTCTCGCATCCGCTCGAAATGACATTCCATAACATTCATCTTGTAAATTCTAATTCATTAGCTGCTTGATTGCTTCCCCCTATACCATCCAACCGCTTTCTTTGCAATGATCGGGAACAACCCAAGCAGTATAAAAGATATAATCAGCCCCGGCGACAGTATCCCAGACAATGAATCGATCTTGGCCAGTTCCTTTCCGGCGTTTACATAGACAATCGTGCCGGCCAGCATACCGACCTGTGACACCCAGAAAAAAGTCTTTAATGGCATTTTTGTGAGGCCCATGACCAGATTGATAAGCCAGAAGGGAAAAACAGGAATCAGTCGCAACGTAAAAAGGTACAGCGACCCTTCTTTTGCAATGCCTTCATTCACTGTTTTGAGTTTGTCGCCAAACTTACCCTGCACCCAGTCCCTTAAAACAAATCGTGCTACAAAACATGCCAGTGTTGCACCGATGGTGCTTGCAAAGGATACAACTATAGTGCCGACAAGCAGTCCGAACAGAGCTCCCCCTGCTAATGTCATGATGGCCGCTCCCGGCAGGGAGAGAGACGTCACAAGGATATAGATTCCCATGTAAGCCGCTATGACTCCTATGCGGTTGTCGCTATAAAGGATCTGGAATTTTTCCTGTGATTCTTTTATGTAGGATAGGGTAAAGTAATCGCCGAGGTTAAAGATTCTGAAGGCTGCAACAAGGCCGATAAGAATGATGACAATGATTATCTTATTGATATGTTCTTTTTTCATGAAACTTTTGAGTTACTGTCATTTCGAGCCTGCCTGCGGTAGGCAGGCCTGCCTGCCGGCAGGCAGGTGAAGCGAGAAATCTTTAATCTTATCCATAGGCCCTAAGATTCCTCACCCTTTCAGGATTCGGAATGACATCTATCCAGTTTCCGAAATTCCTGAAATCTTTGAGATTACTTTAGTCTCACTATTTACTATTCCCTGTACCCTCTTCAAAGGCATAATCCTCATAGACTATAAAGGTCAGCATCCCTCCGGGATAAATATGGTCATTGGCAATATGATTCAGCCTGTGGCAATGGAAAGGCCAGATCCCGGGGTTGTCAGCCTTGAGCAGTATATCCACTCTCTGGCCTGAACCGATATGTACTGTATCTATTAGCTGGGGTTCATCTACATATGATCCGTCCCGCGCCACAACCCTGAATTTATGGGAGTGAGTATGCATGTAATGGGGCTGATTCCCAGCATTAATGAATCGAATCCTGATTGTCTCGCCAGTTTTTACATAAACCGGCTCTGTTAAAGGGTATGATTTCCCGTTGATGGTAAAGGCATCATAGACCGGATTGTGAGGATTGTACGTTTCCGGATAGTAGTCCCTCTTCACCTTTCTCTCGCCGGGATGCATGTGCTCGGGCGTGGCTCCCTCATGCATGGTAACCGTTCCATGCTTTTTATGACCGGATTCCTGATCATCCTCTTCATGGACATGAACATGCTTGGTAGGCCATTCATCCAGGATCAATATGTACTCCCTGTCATACTCGAGTTCTTCTTCTTTTGGTTCAACGATAAATGCTCCGTACATGCCCATGTCCACATGGTGGGCACTGTCCACATGGCAATGGTACCAGGAGGTCCCCAGATAGTTGGCAGTAAATTCATACGTATATGATTCGCCCCTCTCTACGGGAACCTGCCCGATATAGGGTACGCCATCCATAACAACGGGTTTTTTCTGACCATGGATATGGATTGTGTGTTTCCCGCTCGATTCATTTTCCAGTACTACCCGGAAGCGGTCTCCCTCGGTAACCCTGATCGTAGGGCCCGGTATGGTGCCGTTAAATGCCCACCCCATCATGGGCGCATCCGGGAAAAGCTCAAAGCCCAGGTCTCGAACGGTAAGGGTAAAGACCTTGATCGTCTCTCCTTTTTCAGTAATGATTTCCGGCTCCAGCTCGTCAAGAGTATTTTTCATGCCAAGAACAGCATTAAACCCTGCCGGAGTTTCTGCTCTTATGTAGTCGTAACTCTCAGATGTCCTGATGTAGGGAAAGTCAAAGATTACATCATCTTCCATTTCCCCCCATTTAATGTTGATCCGGAACTCCCAGTGCCCTCCCATAACGAGAACAACATTTTCTACTCTATACACCCCACCTCCCACCTCGGTCACATTCAGAGGGCTGAATACCCCGTGTCCCATCTCTGGCATCCACGGAGTGACCGTCAATTTCGCCCCTGAGACATCCCGGTCTCTCTGCTCGTGAATTGTAAGGTCAAAGGTGTTCACGCCAACCTTGAGTCTGTTGTCAGGCATTGTCATTTCAACACTGAACAGACTTTTTTCAGTGACCTGAAACATGCTGTCAGGATGGTGCTGCGTAAACTCTTTACCGCTTGCAGACAGGTGCTTATGATCATGACCGTCCTTTTTTGTCTCTGTAGGCATCGTTGCACACCCATAAGTAAATAAGATCAATATGATCAAATATAGGATTCGCAAAATTTCCTCCTTATTTTCATTACGACCTCACCATCCGATACCTTATTACGCACGATTTCAAATAAATAGTGAATCACGGCTGAACCTGTATGGGTATAATAACAGATAATATAAATAAATCAATCGGTTCTGCAATTAATTCACTTCATGACAAGGGCATACCTTATCTGATTCCATCGTGCCTGCTCGATTATGCATTTAAGTATGCTTACATAACAAAAAGGGGCACGAGCATAAGCTCCTGCCCCCACATGAAATACAATCTTCTATTTAACTGATGGCATTTTTTCCAGCAGGTCCATAACCTTCAGCTGCGATTCGGCAAGTTCATGGGTAAACTTCATCCCGGCATGAGACGAGGGATCCATACCTTCACCATGCATCTTCATCATTGCGTCTCCGGACATAATCTCATTCCAGAAACTGCGGGCATTTTTGATCATTGTTTTACCATGCGAGATGGAATCCTTGTCAACACTGGAAGCCATGCCCATTTCTCCCATCATGCGCATGTCAGCACCCTCGAGGGCCATCTTTAATGCGTGGTTCAGGAGTACATGCTGATGATGAACATCCATGGAGTGCCCTTTCATATGAGTATGCTTCTCAAGCATATCCAAAACTTTCATCTGGGCTTCTCCAAGCTCATGAGTATATTTCATCATGAGATTATCTGAAGGTGACATTCCTGAGCTGTGCATTTTCATCATTGTGTCACCAGACAAGGTGTCATTCATCGTCGTACGTGCATTCTTCAACATCATTTTGCCGTGGTTGATCGTCAGTTCGTCCAAGCTGGCAACCATGTTCATCTGTCCA
>CP070644.1:564986-567895 GCA_020354155.1 Nitrospiraceae bacterium
GGGGCGACTTCCATAAAGTAGTAGCCGCGGAATATACGTCACTGTCTGAAGCAAAGAAAACAGGAGAAGAATTAAAGAAAAAGTCGATTGACTATTACATAACAAGCAAAAAATAGTCATGAACTCAGCTTCATATAATCAATGAAACTGAAATTCCCTATTCAGCGAATGCGATGTATCAGTCGACAAAAGAGGCGTACCTCCATCCCAGAACAATTACGGAAAGATCAGCAAGACAAAATAGTACACACGCAGAAGTTGCACCTCGAAAGGAGGTTCAACATCAACTTGATTCAAGATTGAGCATCCTCACTTCATTATTTCTCTCTTCCTGACTTTTTTGCTCATTCCATATAATTCTGCTACAATTTTCACATGCCAATTATAGAAGTGAAAAACCTGTCAAAACATTTCGGGGCCATAGCAGCCATTCGTGATGTTTCTTTTGAAGTAGAGGAAGGTACAATATTCGGATTTCTCGGCCCGAACGGCGCAGGCAAAACAACGACGATCAATATCCTCTGCACCCTGATCAACCCTACTTCAGGCTCAGCTGCTATTGCGGGATATGACTGTACAGAAGATTCCTCCATTGTCAGAAAATCTATCGGCATTGTTTTTCAGGATACAACACTCGACAGGGACCTCACTGCCTATGAAAACCTTATGCTCCATGCCTATTTGTATAATCTGAAAAAATCAGAGATGAAAGACCGCATCCATGACGCATTACATTTTGTCGGTCTCTATGACAGGAAAGACGATACGATCAAGAAATTCTCCGGCGGTATGAAGAGAAGACTCGAAGTAGCCCGCAGTATGATACACAGGCCGAGGATCCTTTTCCTTGATGAGCCGACACTGGGGCTCGATCCCCAGACACGGGCAAATCTCTGGGAATATATCGTTGATCTTCCTAAAAAACATAATGTAACCATATTCATGACTACCCACTATATGGACGAGGCAGAGGTCTGTGACAGGATAGCAATTATAGACAGGGGAAGTATTATCGCAGGCGGGACTCCCGAGGAGTTAAAAAAAACCGTTGGCGGCGATGTTATTCATATTAAGACTTCTGATAACACACGTGCACGAGATGAATTGGAACAGCATTTCAGCCTTGAGGTATCAGAGGAGAACGGTGAGTTATATTTTACATCATCCCGGGGAGATGCCTGCATCCCGGAAATTATACAGACCCTGGGGAAGACTGTTCACTCTGTACGGCTGCAGCGCCCTACGCTGAATGATGTCTTTCTCAATATGACGGGAAAAAAGATCAGGGACGAAAAAATGTCTTCCTCTGACACTCTGAAAGAGGATGTGCGGGCATACCGGAGGCGTTTTGGTCGAAGTTAACGCAATATACGTTCTCGTGGCACGGGAACTGATAAAGTTTTTCAGAGAGAGGGCGCGCCTTGTTTCTACACTGGCACGGCCGGTCATCTGGCTCTTTCTTGTCGGCGGAGGCATGTCCCGGCTTGTCACTCCCGGTGAAGGTGTGTCCTATATGCAGTTTATTTTCCCCGGCATTCTCGGCATGACAATATTGTTCAGTTCCATTTTTTCTTCCATTTCCATAATCTGGGACAAGGAATTCGGACTGATGAAGGAAATCCTTGTTGCCCCGGTGTCACGACTGTCCATCGTTATTGGAAAAGCACTGAGCGGGACGATTGTCTCTTCCATCCAGTCGACAATCATATTAATGCTCTTTCCCCTTCTGGGAATCAAAATGGGCGCCCTGTCGATTCTGTATGTCTTGGCAATAGCCTTTTTACTGTCGTTCACAATATCCTCTCTCGGGATTATTATTGCAACCTTCTACGAGAGCTTTGAGAGTTTCAGCGCCATAATGAACTTCATTGTCATGCCCATGTTTTTCCTCTCAGGGGCCATGTATCCGGTAAACAAGTTGCCGGAAATACTGAAATATATATCCCAGATTAATCCCCTGACCTATGGCATTGATGCTTTGAAACATGCAATGTTTCAAAGCAGTAGTATGGTTGATTTCTCCCTCATCACAGACCTCTTTGTCCTGTCTGTCCTGTCTATGATTTTTGTAACCATTGCAAGCTTTATCTTTGAGAGGAAGAAGTAGTATCTAGTGAATTTCGTCTAAAGCTTCTTTACATATAGGGCAATCCGTAAGTCCACTAACAGACTATGTCACGATACTTCTTATGGTGTTATTTCGACTCTTTCGCTTATTGTCATTCCGAGTGAAGCGAGGAATCTTTCTTTTCGCTCAGGACAGGTTCCAGGTGAAATCCTAATTTTTTCAATATCAATACGTTATGAGATTCCTCGTCGCCCTTGGCTTCTCGGAATGACAGCTTATCACAATTTCGACACAACCTAGAAATTGTAATTCAGTCCTATTAATTCTCTGGATTCCGGATCAATGTCCGGCATGATAAATAATAATAGAAGTGGGGCCTGCCGGAAGACAGGCCCCACTTTAAATACATTTTGAATTAAGTGAACACCGAATAAATTACTTCCCGAAAATTCCCTTTACTTTATCGAGCGCCCCGCCAACAGCCTTTTCAACTTCACCTTCAGCAGCCTTCTGAACATCACCGGTGACATCCTTCAGGGAGCCTGCAATAGCAGTCCCTACGTTCTTGTTCACTGCGGCAAATATCTTTTTAAATGCATCTGCCATTGTAGCGCCTCCTCCATCTTTCCCAATGTCCTTCAGATGAATATCAGGCAGAGGTTTTGATACACCCTGTCCTCCGAGGGCGGTAACACTGAGATTGACCTTTCCGTTTTTGACTATTAGGTTATTGATCTGTATTTTTGTTCCTTCGCCTTCTGCTTTTGCTGCAGGTTCCTTTGCTGTCGGACTGTCCGAAGTACCGGAAAAGGAATTAATATTGCTCATAATAGTTTTTATA
>CP070644.1:567995-573080 GCA_020354155.1 Nitrospiraceae bacterium
GATGCGTCTATTGTTGATAGCTATCTCTTCAGCCCTGCCCTTACATCAAGGGGTCAGGTCCCGGAACTGAGTTCACTGCTGATTTATGTAACGAATGAAGGTTCAAATAATGTTTCCGTTATCAACAGGAAAACAAATACAGTCGTTGCGTCGATTTTGGTAGGTGAAAGGCCGAGGGGCATTGCTGTATCAAAAAACGGTGAGCGCCTGAGAGTGTATGTTGCAAATTCAGGCTCAAACAATATTGCCGTCATAAATCCCACGACAAACCGGATCGAAAATGAAGTGCCCATACGGTTCGGTAAGGGACCGGAGGGCATTGCTGTTGCACGAATATCCTCTGGCAGGGAGTATGTTTTCGTAACCAACTATGATTCAAATTCACTGTCTGTTATCAATGCAGTAACCCTCCAGGAAGTTGAGAAGATAGACGTTGGCATAGGGCCGATGGTAGTTGCTGCAGACCCGCCGGTCAGTCTGCTTGCTCATTCCCGGTCTCTTACCGCAGATGAAATGAACACACTGAAAAACTTCAGACAGAGCTTTTTTAATGTCTATGTCGTCAATCAGCATTCCAATACTGTATCAATCGTAAGGATGGACAATGCAAGCGGGACAAATGTTGATGTTACGACGCTGGATGTAGAATGGGAGCCCGTCGGCCTTTCCGTGGACTATCCCAGGGGGAAGGTCTATGTTGCCAACTACGGTTCTGACAAGCTTTCAGTGATTGACATCATGGAAATAATAAAGGGCAACACGTCAGGAGCAGTTACTGTGATAAACAATGTGGGCAAAGGGGTTACCGGTGTGATACCTGACACTATTTTTGAAAGGATTTATCTTTTAAAGGACTTCCCCGGGGAGATCATGATTCTCAGGGCTTTTGGCAAGGGGTTTGAGAGTATTGGATCGGTTCTGACACCTATTATGGGTACCATTCCTGTGGGTCAATCTCCCAGATCGCTGCTGCTGGATCCCGAGAAACGAACATTGTATGTAGTGAACAGTGAGTCAGACAGTGTGTCCGTTGTTGACAAGACAACGAAGCGGCAGGTGAAGAGGATTCCTGTTGGCAGGAAACCCTATGGCATTGCAATGTTTCCGGAATAAGATGGTTCAATTCCGGAGAATCAATGCAAAGATTTTAATGTACAGTGTCAGATAATTGTATGAAGAAAACAATACTGCTTATAACAGGGATTATTGCATCACTGCACTGTTGCGGAGTCCCTGCTATTGCGAATGACCTCAGCGGCTGGGCGTTTATCAGTAAAAATATTAACAAGACCTATGAAAACGACATAAAGACATCTGAGACAGATTCCCTGAATCAAAACTATTTTCTGCGACTGAACAGGGCGGTCACGCCAGCTGTATCTTATGAACTGACGTTGCGGACCAATATCCTTGACAGAACAGAGACGGGCTCATCAGGGGTATCAACGACGAACTACCAGAGGAAGCTGGAACCTGCCATAGACCTATCACTGCGAAACCATATCTATGACGTTCATGCCGGATACCGGAGGCTGGAGAACTGGGAGAGCGCTCACTTAAGCAATGCTACGAGGGATACCCAGGTCCTGTATTATACCCGCTTCAATCTTGCACCGAGAGAGCTCCCCTCCCTGCTCATTCAATATAACCGTGAAGAGAGTTTCGACTACCTGCCTCAACCGAAAAGAGATGACACAAGCGACCAGTACACGGTATCTTCATCATATGTGCTGCCAACGAAGGACCTGGATGCACGATATAACATCACCTATCTGCATGACGTGGATAAAAGTGCTATCGGTCTAACAAGCAAATCAGTCAGTGATACCTTTACAACAAACTATGCCCTTGGTTACGCAGGCACAGGGTGGAACAGGAAGGCGAGGTATACCGCGACTTATCTGGGCAACTACTCAAGAAACAAATTGCGCAAATACCTAACCCAGGCGGGCGTCATCCTCTTTCAGCGTACAGCCCTTGGCGGCCTTTTTGCGAATATCCCTCCGGTGCAGGCCCTCGCTCCTGCACCACTCCTGATAAACGGCAGCTTTACAGATAACACAGGGATCATGCTGAATACTCCATCTCAGCATATCGGAATATGGATTTCCTTCGACACAGTGGACCGGCTCTATGTATATTACAGCAATAACGGGGTAGCGAATCCGGTAACGTGGCAGGTTTATACCAGTAATGATAATTTTAACTGGGCCCTTCTGACAACCAGGTCTGTAACCCCTGTTCTTGACAGCGACACCGGTTTTTACAGATATGAGATACTGTTCCCTGCTGCATCAGCAAATTATTTCAAGGTTGTCAATACAAACACTGTTCCCATGGTCAATGGCAGTAATGTAGAGGTTACAGAAATAGAGGCTTACAATGCTGAACTGGTAACCGGCAGCTTCAGTAACGATATAACATCTTTCAGTCATGGCATGAACTTTACTGCTTCTGTACAGCCTGTCGAAAAAGTCAACCTGTCATTTAATTATTCAATGGACAGGAGAGACCAGAACCCCGAATCAATCTTTGATTCTATCAGCGGCGCCTTTGGAAACATATTTACCAATTCCATATCAGGGGATAATAGTGATTTCCGGAGCAGCATCAGCAGGAACTATGGAATGACAGCGACATGGTATACCCATACTCTTTTTACGACCACGCTGCGTCTCCAGCGGAATGAAAATTTTGACAATAAAAATGATACTGATTTTGAGAACAACACCTATAACCTCTCATTTCACTATGTGCCGCTGCCGACACTGGATACCAACCTGTCTTTTGTGCGGAATGACAGGTTCAGCTTTAACACAAAGGAGTCAACCCATGATGCCGTCCTGGTAACGGTCGGTGCAGAACTGTACGATAATGTCCATATGATTACTGATGCCAGTTACTCCGAATCCCGCATCTTTACCACAAATACCGAATCCAAGACCTATATGCTCAACGGAACGCTTGATGCCCTTATCCGTGATGACCTCTCGGGTACTCTTACCTTTAATCTGAGCAGGACAGATTCGGCCAGTACCTCAACAACTTCAAAGGAAGTGCTGACGATTTTAAACTACAGGCCGGGTCGGTTTGTAAATCTCACCGGTAATTTCAGAGTTTCAGATTTAAGCGGGGATGTTACGATTACAGAAACATTCATAGCAGACTGGCTGCCCTTTCCTGCAATCAGACTGAACGTTAATTATGAACATAGTGATGCTGACATCGATCCTCTGGTCAGCGATTCTGTAAACGGCTATGTCATATGGTATATACAGAACTTTGCCGATCTCCGGTTTTCCTCCAGCTACACGCGGCAAACGGGAACAAGCAAACGGGAAAGCTACGATTTTAATACGAATTTAAATTGCAGATTCTGACCGAGGTTGCTTATAATAGACACAATTTTAAAATTATTAAAATAATTAGGGTACTTAACGAAGACATGATGGAGAAGGCCGGGACAGGAAAAAAGACCTATTCAGCTGTATGGCTGTCAATTCTTTTACTATGTATCTTTCCCTTCATGGGCTGTAAGGGGGGCATAAAATCATACACCAGACCATCTGTTCAAATCGAGACGATCCGAAAGGTAGCAGTGCTTCCTGTAGAGAATTACACAACTGAAAAGTTTGCACATGATAAGATCAGAGGTATTGTCATCATGGAGCTCCTTTCACGGGGCGTGGACGTCATTGAACCAGGTGAGGTTATGAACACACTCAGAGAGTTGAGAATAAATAGAATTGACTCGCTCCCTCTGTCTGATATTCAGAGGCTCGGAGAAGCCCTAAATGCAGATGCACTGGTAACAGGTTCTGTGGGCACCTATGAGATCAAACGAGGGATGACGGTAACCTACCCGGAGGTATCAGTACATTTGATGCTCCTTGATTCTGCTACTGGTGATATTGTCTGGTCGGTTTGGCATACAACGGGAGGTCCGGACTTCTGGACGAGACATTTCGGTGCTGAAAATGCAACACTTGAAGAGACATCAAAAAAAGTGGTAAAAGAAGCGATCGATACGTTATTTTGAACAGACACATAAATATCAGGGAGAGTGTACTATGAGTTTGATGAGAAGATTTCTGATGGTCATAATGGTATTCGTGATGATGGCAGTTGCCGGCTGCCGGAGCCCTCAGCCAACCTATCATATCAGGTCTGATATAGACTTCAGTTTTTATAAAAGGGTAGCTGTCATGCCACTGAAGAATCTCTCAAATGATCAGTCAGCAGGGGAGATTGTACGAGATGTAGTAATGAGTGAGCTTCTTGCTTCCGGTCTTGCTGATGTTGTAGTTGCCGGAGAAGTAGATGGAGCAATAGAAAAGCTGGGGATTTTGTCTCCGACTGCATTGAGCAGAGAACAGATTAAGCGCATGGGTGATATCATGAATGTGCAGGCACTGATAATAGGATCAGTGGACCAGTATGGCACAGCTCGGACAGGGCAGGTATCTTCTCCTGAAGTGACCATTACTCTTCTGATGGCTGATACGGATACCGGGGATATCATATGGTCTATAACAACTACACGCGGCGGAGCCAGCTTCATGTCGAGCCATTTTGGTACGAGGTCAGAAACCATGAGTGAAACTGTTCTCACTGTAGTGAGAGAAGCCATACAGACCCTGGCTGAATATTAGTTTGGGAATGAAATGAAGAGTAATCCTACCAAGAGGTCTATTGTTGAATAAAAAGGTTTTATTAGGCATACTTGCCCTATCCATAATCTCAACCTATTATACGTGTGAGGCTCTCAATAAAGTCGTAGATGTACCCCGGAAAAAGAGCATCACCACCGTCCTTTCTCCTGAGAGAACAATAGACCCGGAGCCCCTTTCTCTATCAGAGGAAACATTAAAAAAGACCAAAACTGTTGTCAAAGCAACTGCTGAAAATAAAACACCCCTTACTGAAACTGCGCCTGCTGAAATCCAGACTATGAAAGCTGTGAAACCTGTAGTCGTGCCGTCTCCCGGGTTCGCCGATGTACAAATAAAAGAAGCAGGTGAAGTCGATACCCTCTCGGCAGAGCCGACTCCGGGCAAGGACATGGAAGGGATTGAAGCAGTGGCA
>CP070644.1:573180-575920 GCA_020354155.1 Nitrospiraceae bacterium
GACAATGAAAGGAGGCTGACATGGCTGAAGAGCAGGAAAGAAAACTGAAGAAAGTGTATGTATGCAAAATTTGCAACACCTACCTTACCAAGGATGCAAAAGAGCCGGTGCCTTTGTGCTGCGGCAAGGGAATGTTTGAAATGGATGAATTATATGAAGATGAGGCTTATGAAATCAAAGATTCAGCGGGAGGTCTATGATGTCATTAAACCGGGCAGTCGAAACAGCCATCAAAATGGAAACAGATGCGATGAAGTTTTATCGTGATGCAGTCAAAAAAACATCACACCCTCTCGGGAAGAAGCTCTTCCAGGGATTTGTTACTGATGAGGTGAGACACTTGAAAATGCTTCAACAGATTATGGACAACATGGACATTGAAATTACGAACATCGATCCCAAGGAAACAATAAAGACAATTTTTACTGAATTGAAGGATGAGATGATGAGCAGGATAACTGCAAGTACAGACGAGAAAGAGGCTGTGAAGATTGCCCTCGATTTTGAAAAGAACGGGTATCATTTTTACGAGAAATCCGCCAGCGAGGCCCCGGAAGGCAAGGAGAAAGAGCTCTTTGAAGTTTTGGCCCGTGAGGAAAAGCAGCACTATGAACTGCTGGAGAATACTCACCGTTTTCTTGACAATACAGGAGAGTGGTTCATGTGGGAAGAGCATGGGATTCTTGAGGGAGGCTAAACCAGGGTTTCCGGCTGTATTGCTGCAAGAAGGAATGTACAAGAAAAAATAGAAATATATACAGGAGGATTGAATGTCTAAAACTGAGAAGAACCTGAAGGAAGCCTTTGCCGGAGAGTCCCAGGCCAACAGGAAGTATCTTGCATTTGCAAAGAAAGCAGAGAAGGAAGGTTACAGTCAGGTAGCGAAACTTTTCAGGGCTGCAGCAGCAGCTGAAACAGTCCATGCTCACAATCATCTGAGGGAACTGGATGGGATCAGGAGCACAAAGGAAAATCTTGAAGAAGCCATTACCGGCGAGTCTTTTGAATTTAAGGAGATGTATCCCCAGATGATCAGGGAGGCAGAGGAAGAGGGGAACAAGAAGGCACTGAGGAGCTTTAATTTTGCCAATGAAGTAGAGTCGACCCATGCAGAGCTCTATATCAAGGCACTGGAGAACCTTGGTAAGAATGAAGAGACCGACTATTATGTTTGCGAAATATGCGGACACACTGCTGAGGGGGATGCCCCTGATAAGTGCCCTGTCTGCGGTGCAGTGAAGAAAATGTTTACTAAAATTGATTGAGAGTGATTCATGAAGGTACTTGCATTCCTTGGAAGTCCGAGAATTGAGGGCAATTCAGAGTTTCTGCTGAATGAAGCAATAAAGGCGGTCAAAGAAGAGGGCCATGAAGTGGTCCTCTTCAGGCCCAGTCATATGAAGATTGAACCCTGCATTAACTGCGGTGGTTGTGAGACGACAGGGACCTGTGTCATTGATGATGACATGGAAGAGGTGTACCGTGCGATACGGGAGAGTGACAGGTTTATCATTTCATCACCGATTTTCTTTTTTAGTTTGACGGCCCAGCTTAAGGCACTTATCGACAGGTGCCAGGCCTTCTGGTGTGAAAAATATCTGTTGAAAAAACCGATCCCTGAAGGCCCTCATGGAAGGAAGGGGCTGCTCATGATGGTTGGAGGTATGAAGAAAGAGATTGGATTTCAGTGCGGCGATGCAACAGCTACTGCCTTTTTCAGGACCATCAACGTTCCTGTCCATGAGTCGATCCACTATGCTTCTGTTGATGCACAGGGGGCAGTGTCAGATCATCCGACAGCGTTCAAGGATGCATATGAGGCAGGGAAAAGGCTTGTTTCCTGATTTATAATTGAATGTATCTTCCTGTCTATGTCATTCCCGCCTGTCGGGAATCGAACCAGCTGCCATCCACAAGCAATCCACACATTAATAAGTTTTTCCTGTATGCTATGCAATTGGCTTTCACTTTAAAAAACATCAAAAGGAGAAGATCATGTTAGAACCGAATAAAGTTACCCTGTATTCAGGCGGACACAAAGGTACAGATGAGTATTTTGGAAAATCTGCTGAGAAATGGGGCATGGAGGAGGTAACCTTTAATTTTGCAGGGCATGATATAAGCCGTGAACGGGGATTGAAAATGCTGTCTGATGAGGAACTGGCACGCGGCGTTGTAGGCCCGGATATTATCAGGAAACGAATGGAGCGTTCATTTGCCATGACGCCCATGATGCAAAAAATCTTTCAGGTACTGTTTCATATCGTTAATAACGGTTATCAGGTCTTTGCCGTTGGCTGGTTATTGTCAAATGGCACAGTCAAGGGCGGCACTGGCTGGGGTGTTGAGCTGGCAAAGTTATTTAACAGGCCCGTGCATCTCTTTGAGCAGGATAGAAAAGAGTGGGTTTCGTGGGTGAATCATGAGTGGATAACGGAAGAGCCGGTTATATCTCATAAAACAGTAGCTGTAACCGGTACACGTTATTTGAGCGATGAAGGCAGGCAGGCCATTGATGAACTCTTTGAACGCTCATTCAGGACTTCTGACAAATAAAGATTACGGCGACGGGGTCTTGACGAAGGACAAAGAGAAAAATTGAATTCACAGGGCCCTGTGCTGCTTTTATACAATACAAATTTGTTATTGTCTTAATGACCCTTCAAGGGGAACCACGTAATAGCCGGGAGAGACAAAATACTTGGTGATCAGCATGGTCTCAAGAGAGGATAGTTTATCA
>CP070644.1:576020-581053 GCA_020354155.1 Nitrospiraceae bacterium
CCTGCAAACTCAAGGTCCTCAAGGTAGTGTTCGCCACCGGGCAGCATATCAGCAATGTGCGGCGTGTCAGCACTGATACTGTCAAAGAGGTCCAGCGGAAGATTGACCTTTGCATCATGTGCGATTGCAGGAATATGCAATACTGTGTTTGTTGATCCTCCAAGTGCCATATCCACCCTGATAGCGTTTTGGAAGGCCTTCAGAGACATTATCTTTCTCGGTGTTATGTTCTTTTTGACAAGCTCCACCACGCGGGCTCCGCTCTCAAAGGCGATGCGTCTTTTTTTTGCAGAAACGGCCATGGCCGTTGCACAACCGGGAAGACTCATGCCAAGCGACTCCGTTACACAGGCCATAGTATTTGCCGTGTACATACCCTGGCAGGAACCTGCTCCAGGGCAGGCACACATCTCGAGTTCTGCCATCTCTGCGCTGCCGATAAGGCCCTTTTTGAACTTACCAACCGCTTCAAAGGTATCATTGACCAGAGATAGTCTTTTACCTTTCAAATGACCTGAATACATTGGTCCTGCAGTTACAACAACGGTGGGGACATTGACCCGGGCTGAAGCCATGAGCATGCCCGGTGTTATCTTGTCACAGTTTGTTAATAACAGCAGGCCATCAAGCTGATGGGCTTGAGCAATGGTCTCTACCATGTCGGCTATAAGTTCCCGGGAGGGAAGGCTGTAGTGCATTCCTCTGTGTCCCATTGCAATCCCGTCACAGATACCGGGAATGCCGAAAAAAAAGGGATAGCCGCCCCCGGTATGGACACCTTTTTCGATGAATCGCTCAAGGTCCCTCATGCCCGAATGTCCTGGAATTATATCTGTAAAGCTCGTTGCAACCCCGATAAAGGGCTTGCCCATTTCTGATTTCGGGATGCCAGTGGCGTACAGAAGTGCCCTGTGAGGGACTCTTTCCAGGCCTTTTTTAATGGCGTTGCTTTTCATGGTTGACTAACTTAAAAAGGTTTGCTGATATCTTATTTCAATGACGATGTCTGTTCCTGAAGCAGTCAGATTAAGCGGACTGTCGGCCTTCTTTAATGAGCTGGGCCATTTTGTCTTTATAATGAAGCTTCTTCTTTTGAAGTGTTTTTTTTTTCCATTTCTTCTTCAGCAGTTAAATATTTCTTTTTGCTCATTTCATCCAGGTATTCATCCAGCTTTCTATGATCATCCTCCAGTTTTTTAAATTCTTCATTTTCCTTTCGCAATTTCTTGATTACTTCAGAGTCTTTCATATAGAACCCCCTATATATAATAAAGTGAAAAATTACCATATTCTGCTGAAAATTACAAGGCGACGCTTTGACAAAGATATTGAATTTTCATTATTATAAAAATCGTTGCACTACCTCCAGGAAAGCAGGTCAATCATTATAAATTGAACCGGATTCCCCACATAATCAGCGTTGAAATATATTTGGCAGGGGCGCTGTGTCGTTGAAACCCCAACTTATTGACACACATTGCCACCTTGAGATGGAGGCCTTTGATCAGGACAGGGCAGAGGTCATACAACGGGCCCTTGAGGCGAATGTTGGTTACCTGATCAATGCCGGCTCCACTGAACAGGCCAACCGTTTGGGTCTTAAGCTTGCCGGAGAATTTGAGAATGTCTACTGCTCTGTAGGAATCCATCCCCACGAAGCTACAACCCTTGATAACAGGGTTTTAAAGGAACTGAAGAGAAGCGCCCGTGCAGACAAAGTAGTAGCAATAGGAGAAATCGGGCTTGACTACCACTATTTGCATTCACCCAGGGGGGTACAGGTTGATGCCTTTAAAAAACAGATAGCACTTGCAAAAGACCTGGGATTGCCTATCATTGTTCATAGCAGAGAGGCAAAAAAAGACACCCTTTTTATTCTTCAGGATGAAATTATAGATACCCAGGGAGTCCTGCATTGTTTCTCAGGCGACATTGACATGGCCCAGAAGGCTATGGAAATGGGTTTTTATATTTCCATAGCTGGACCGGTAACATTCAAAAATGCCAGCAAACTTGCTGATGTTGCGCGCTTTATTCCCGATGAATTCCTCCTGTTAGAAACCGATGCTCCCTATCTGACCCCCATTCCGTTCCGGGGCAAGAGAAACGAACCATCCTTCATGGTCCATACAGCAAAATTTATTGCTGACCTGCGAGGGATCAGTCTTTCTGATCTGGCTCGCATTACATCTGTCAATGCACGTAAACTGTTCAAGATCGGGGATCTGCCGGCAAAAGGAGAAGTTGCCTATAAGATAAGGGACTCATTGTACCTGAACATAACCAATAAGTGCTCCAACAAGTGCAGTTTCTGTATCAAGTCGAGGACGAGCTATGTAAAGGGACATAATCTCCGCCTTATGCGTGAACCGACGGCATTACAGATTATCAAGGCAATTAAAGATCCCAAGGCATTTAAAGAGGTTGTATTCTGTGGAATCGGGGAACCAACGCTGCGGCTGGAAATCATCAAGAAGGTGGCTGCCTGGATAAAAGAGCAGGGAGGCCGCGTCAGGATAAACACGAATGGCCAGGGAAATCTTATCCATAAGAGAAATATTCTGCCCGAATTGCAGGGAATTATTGACAGTCTTTCCATCAGCCTCGATGCCGACAACGAAAAAAAATATGAAAAAATATGTAAACCTACGATCAAGGGCGCATTTCAGGGTATCCTTTCCTTTATCCGGGAGTCGAAAAAATACGTACCTGACGTGACCGTAACGGTTGTTCAGATTCCCGGCATTGATATTGAAAAATGCAGGGAGATAGCTGATGATCTGGGGGTCCCCTTGCGGGTCAGGGAATTTAATGTTGTAGGGTAAAAAAACCGTTCAATCAGTTTAAGCCGTTCAAGCAGTTTAAACGGTTTGAACCGTTAGTAGTTAATCGTTTCCAGAAACAATCCGCAGGCAGGGGCAGTGGGGCCCGCAGCATCCCTGTTTTTTGATTCCAGGATAGCAGTCATTTCTTCAGGTGGTATTCTGCCTTTTCCAACTTCCATAAGAGTGCCGACAATATTTCGTGCCATGTGTCTCAGAAAGGCATTTGCCTGAATGCTGATTTTAAGAAGAGGTGTTTTGAAGGTGAACCCCATGAAATCAACTGATCCGACTTCTAAAACAGAGATAGTATAAATTTCCCGCACGGGATTTTTCGCACTGCATCCTGATGCGCGAAAACTCGAAAAATCATGCCTGCCGGTAATAAGAGGGCCTGCAGCATCCATTGCCTGCACATCAAGGCTGTAGGTGCACATCAGGGAGAATCGCCTGAGGAAAACGGAAAAGGGCACATCCCTGCAAATGAGATATGTATAGGTCTTGTTCTTAGCATTGTAACGGGGGTGAAAGTCGTCTTCACATTCTTCGCAGGCGATAATACGTATATCCATGGGGAGGTTTGCATTCAGTGCACGGGAGAGAACAGGGGGGTCAAGCGTTGAACCGGTTTTGAATGTTGCCCTTTGGTCCAGTGCATGCACACCGGCATCAGTCCTTCCTGCACCGGTAAGCCTCGTCTCTTCACCGGTAACAATCAAAATTGCTTTTTCTATCAGCCCCTGGATTGTCGGAGTATTTTTCTGTACCTGCCAGCCGGAGAAATCAGTGCCGTCATACTGAATTGTTAATTTTATATTTCGCATACCCTTTGTCGAAAATATCTCTTGTTCATTACGCCGGCTGCATACCTCGAAAACAGTATTGATCGACGAATAATGAAAGTACTCATCTCCTATTAATAATATGTGCGATTCAATTGAGAAATCCGTAACTTATAACAGATGTCTCTACTTAATGAGTTGCAATTCTGTTTTCTTGGCATTCAGCCTGTTTTAAACGTTATAACTAGATATAGTAACAAAAAAGAAAAGCTGGATCACGGGAGTTTGTCTTTCAGAAAGGAAAAACAGTATACTAAAACTCATTTTAACTATTCACTTCAAGGAGGCATGAAATGGTACAGAAATGGTGTTCAGTTTTATTGACAGTGCTGTTTATTATCACAGTGAGCAGTCTTGCAGGCACTGCTGAAGGGGCAGACTACGTGGGAGTCAAAAAATGCAAGGCCTGCCACATAAAGCAGTACAAGTCATGGCAGAAAACAACTATGGCTGAAAGCTTTGAGAACCTGAAGCAGGGTGTCAAGGTTGAGGAAAAGAAAAAAGCAGGCCTTGAGGATAAGGATTACACGGCTGACGCAAGTTGTCTGAAGTGCCATACAACCGGATACGGTCAGCCCGGAGGATTCACCAGCATTGCAGACACTCCTAATCTGGCTGGAGTACAGTGCGAGAGCTGCCACGGACCCGGGGCTGATTTCAGGGAGATCATGAAGAAAAATAAAGAGTTCAAGCGTGCCGAGGCTGTTTCAGCAGGGCTTATCGTGCCGAGTGTGGAAAATAATAACTGTATGGATTGCCATGGCAGTGACAGTCCGTTTAATGAAAAAGTGGATGCCAAGTATAAGTTTGATATTGTGGAGCGGTTAAAAAAGACCCACGAGCACTTTCCCTTGAAATACAAGCATTAAGTAACAGTAACGAGACAGGGTGTAAAGGGGGCTGAAATATTTCAGCTCCCTTTTTTATTCTATAATAGGCAATAATCGAGGAAATACTTTTATAAAATCCAGGCATTGCTCTCCAAATAATTAACTCGATGAATTTAATGAAAGAATCTGCATGAGTGATTAAACAAAAACATGCACAGTCAGTGTTGCTTTTATTGTATCTGAGGTATCGAAAATTACTTGCTGTCACAATGCCTGGATTTTGGATCCTGCAAATAGACTCTTACTCAAGACACAGCTTAACTTATCAACTTCATTGCCTGCCGAACCATCTCCATTGTTTCTGAGGCAGCCTTTGCAGCCTTTTCTGAACCTGCTTCAATAATGGCTTCAAGGTGGTCCGGGTTATGCAGAAGGTTATTGCGGCGCTCCCAGATAGGTTCAAGAATGATAAGGAGATTCTTAATAAGAACCTTCTTGCAGTCAATGCAGCCTATGCCGGCTGTTCGGCAACCCTCAGC
>CP070644.1:581153-584693 GCA_020354155.1 Nitrospiraceae bacterium
ACCTAGGCCCACCATGATACGCTAAAAGGAATAGATGTCCTTTTATGTCATTCCCCGACATGATCGGGGAATCCAGACCTTTAAAAGCTTCTGGATTGTCCGGTCAAGCCGGACAATGACAATAAATGCTTGACTTGATAAATTTGTTTCAGAAGATATAGAATTTAAAGGCTTACAATAATACACGGGGGTGTAGCTCAGCTGGGAGAGCACCTGCTTTGCAAGCAGGGGGTCATCGGTTCGATCCCGTTCACCTCCACCAGCTTTTATATATTTGCATTTTATTTTTTTGTAATGTTATTATTGTAGGCTTTTAGAAACAGATTTCCGGTGGCTATACCGGAGGGGCCACACCCGTTCCCATTCCGAACACGGAAGTTAAGACCTCCAGGGCTGATGATACTTGTGCTGCGAGGCGCTGGGAAAGTAAGTCGCTGCCGGATTAATAAGAGAAGGTCTGGTTCACTGCCAGGCCTTCTTTACTTTTTCCCCGCCTAAAATCCAATGAGTATAAGAAATTTAAATTACCAAATTTGATGCTTGACATTCACTTTGGGGCTGGATTATCATTAGGTTCATTTTTTTGAGGAAAATTCATGGAAGCACCATTATTATTTCCAGTAAACAAATTAGCTGAGGCAGGCATACCTCCCTACGTGGGATTTTCCTGGATTGCAACAGCTATTATTGTCGTTCTTGCAGTGCTTGCAAAGTCCTCAATGAAAATGGTCCCCACTGGCGTTCAGAATTTTGTCGAGGTAATCATGGAGTTTTTTCTTGATATGGCCGAAACGTCTATCGGGCATATGGGCAGGACTTTTTTCCCTCTTATGGCGACCCTTGGCCTCTTTATTCTCTTCGGTAATCTGATCGGCCTGCTCCCCGGTGGAGAGGCGTCAACAGGCAATCTGAACACCACTGTGGCATTGGCGCTTCCTGTCTTTTTTGCTACACACTATTGGGGGATTAAGACACACAAGCTTGGATACATTAAACATTTTGTCGGACCCATACGATCGGTTGCTGCTCTGCCGCTCATGATACTCATGTTTCTCATTGAGATTATCGGTCACCTTGCACGGCCATTAACTTTATCGGTCAGGCTTTTTGGCAATATGCTTGCAAAACATAAAATTATATTGCTGCTCGGCATCCTCTCTCCGGCAGTTGTCCCCACAGTCATTCTCGGCCTCGGGGTGCTTGTATCAGTGATTCAGGCATATGTCTTTGTATTACTCACGGCCCTCTATCTTGCAGGTGCTGTTGAAGAAGCACATTAAGTGATATTTATCAATAAATGTACTCTATGAAAGGAGGAACAATGAAAAAGATTGTAACAGCAATTCTCATGACTCTTGCTTTGGTCTGCTTGATGGCTCCCTTTGCCTTTGCTGCGGAAGCTGTCACTGGTGCAGTCAGTGATTCACAGATGGGTTATTTTAGTTGGGCTGCCATGGCGTGCGGTCTGGGTATCGGACTCGCTGCATTGGGTACAGGTATCGGCCAGGGTATCGGTCTTGCTAAAGCAGCAGAGGGTGTTGCAAGAAATCCGGGAGCTTCAGGTAAGATCACCACAACGCTCATTATCGGTCTTGCAATGATCGAGTCTCTCTGTATTTACGCCCTTGTTGTTGCCTTAATTATCCTCTTTGTGAAACCATTCGGCTTCTAATTTCATTCATATAGCTGAATAACAAAAAAGAAAGGCAGGTAACTCTGCCTTTCTTTTTTGTTTTGTGGCTAGAGGCTGAGTTGTATTGTCATTGCGAGCCTGCCTGCGGTAGGCAGGGAGAGAAGCGACGAAGGAATCTCCGGACGGCAGGCGCCCCCTTTGGTGTATCGCGATTACAAAAACGTATTTACATACAGTTCCCAGATAGAAGCATATCAATTTATCGCTGAAAACTGTTACAATTTTAGTCCGGCTTTTTTTTGTAAAAGCACTGTGCTGAATGATCGTGAAGGAGATTGTTGTGGGTCTTTTCAACCGACTGAAAAAAGGACTTTTCAAGACAAAAAAGTCTCTCGTAGAGGATACGGAAAAGCTTGCAAAGGGCAGAAAGGTCGATGAATCCCTTCTCGATGAATTTGAAGAGCTTCTGATCATGGCTGATCTGGGTCCACAGGCGGCTGATGCTATTACAGAGGCCCTGAAAGCAAAAGTCAAAGAGGACAAGATCAAGAATGAGCGTGACCTCACCAGGGCATTCAAGGAGGAAGCGCAAAAGATCTTAAAAGAAGGCCACGCGCTCATGTGCGCGGGGGAGGATCCCTACGTTATTCTTACTGTCGGGGTGAATGGTGTTGGAAAGACAACAACCATAGGAAAACTGGCACGACGTTTTACGGACCATGGTTTCAGTGTGACCCTTGCTGCCGCTGATACTTTTCGTGCTGCTGCCATTGAACAGCTTGAAATCTGGGCTGACAGGGCAGGCGCGCAGATTGTCAAACACAGGAGCGGCGCTGATCCTGCTGCTGTTGCCTTTGATGCTGTTGCATCTGCCAAATCACGGGGCATTGACATTGTGATAATTGACACTGCAGGAAGGCTGCACACAAAATCGAACCTCATGGAAGAGTTGAAGAAGATAAAAAAAGTAATTGGCAGGGAAAAACCATCTGCTCCCCATGAAATTCTCCTTGTTGTTGATGCAACCTCCGGTCAGAATGCCATAAACCAGGCAAAGATATTTAATGAAGCAGTTGGTGTCACAGGTATTGCATTAACCAAGCTTGATGGGTCGGCCAAGGGAGGGATTGTACTTGCAATCAATAAGGAGCTGGATATTCCTGTAAAGCTTATTGGCGTTGGCGAAGCAGTTGAGGACCTGCAAGACTTTGATCCGGCAGAGTTTATTGAAGCATTATTTGAGTAATATCCCGTTGAATCCGGATGCCACCATACATTTTCAAAAGGCCTTTGGCTTGATATAATAACGTGTAATAATATTTTCACAGGGAAAAGAACATTATGTTGTGTAAACGATTAGTCATGCTATTGTGTGGAGCTGCTTTTTGTATCAGTCAGGCACATGCACAGGAATACTCTCTTCACGATTTATTCGGGTTTGCTCTTGAAAGAAGCGAGACGATTAAAATAGCAGAAGAAGATCTCAATATTTCAAAACGCCAGAAAGACAGGGCCCTAGCAGATCTTATCCCTACCGTTTCTGTTTTTGGGCAGCATACACGGTACAGTGAAGAAAAACGTGTATCCACTTCTCTTCTGCAGCCCGAACACACCAATGAATGGGGTGTGAGGCTGGGCAACTCCTATTCTTTAGGTGGTAGAGAATTTAGGGCTCTCGACATTACCAGGCAGGGGATTGAACAAAGTGTATTTGACCTCCATACTGCGAGAGAGGATTATATGCTGGACGTTGCCGTTCAATATTATGATGTGTTGAGGGCCAGCAGGGAGATTGAGATAGCGGTTGCGAATGTTCAAAGACTGACCAAAGAAAGAGATGCTGCAAAAAAGAGACTTGCGGCAGGAACAGCGGTAAAGACTGCTCTGTTAAGGGCTGAAGCTGAGCT
>CP070644.1:584793-587752 GCA_020354155.1 Nitrospiraceae bacterium
GATAACTGCTATGTCTGTCATATGAGCGCTTATCAGGGGGCGCCTGGTCATCTAAGCTCCGGCTTTCCAACTGACTGTGAGCAGTGCCATTCGGTCAACACCTTTACCGGAGCAAGTTTTAGCCATGCAAGTTTTCAGATGCGGGGTATCCATGGATCACTGAGCTGCAACCAGTGCCATACGGACGGGCAGTACCCGGGGCAGATCTCAGGGATTACTGATGATAACTGCTATGTCTGTCACATGAGCGCTTACCAGGGAGCGCCGAATCATATAAACTCTAACTATCCCCATGACTGTACACAGTGCCATACCGTGAATACCTTCACGGGGGCGAGCTTTTCTCACCAGAGCTTCCAGTTGCTAGGAATTCACGCAACTTTAAGCTGTAATACCTGTCACAGCACTGGCTATCCGGGACAGTATTCAGGGATAACTGATGATAACTGCTTTGCCTGTCATGAGAGTGATTACAACAGAGAGCACAGGTCAGGCTCAACACCGCATGACTGTACACAGTGCCATAGTTTAAATACTTTTAATAGATAATAGATGAAAAAAAGAACCATAAAGCTGATCAGGAAGCGTAATCAGCAGAAAAAAATACGAAAACCAAAACCTGTTCTTTATCTTAGATTAGCTGGCCTATTCATGGCCCTGACGATATTTCTGTCAGGCCCTGCTGCAGGAATTGACATAAAAGGGCATGACGTAAAAGGCAAGGTATATGTAAGCGATTATTATTCCCAGGACAGCAGTAATTACGATTTTCATGTCCTTACAGGACGGCTGAATTTATATAAACGTGAAGAGCAGAAGCCTGGTATATATTTTGAGTTTGACGGAAGGATCAGAAAGAAAATTGAACAGGGTGACCTTCGTTCAGACGTTGCAACGTACAAGTTTGACGAAGTCTGGCTTGCTTATAAGTTCCCTGGAGAGAAACTCAAGGCAATTGCGGGAAGACAGTATATAGAAGAGATGTACAATACGCGAATAGACGGCCTGAATGCGCAGTACCAGTTTGACAGCGGCTTTGGGGTAGGAGTTTTCGGAGGCCTTGCGCCTGACAAGATCGATGAATCCTTTGGTACTGAATACAAATCAATCGGAGTTTATTCATTTTATTACAAGGACTGGATACGGTTGATGACGGGTTTCGAACACCTGCGCTATAACGGCAAGACAGACAGGGAGTATGCGTCACTGAAAGTATTTTCAAAACTGAATGAAAAGACACGGTTGAACGCGATCTCATCTGTCAGCATCAATCAAATTACGAATAATGTTGAAGTGGAAAATGTAAATCTAAATCTTCTCCATTCATACTCAAAGAAACTCCGCATGAACGTATTTTATAACTATTACCGTACTATTAAATATTATGAATCAGCAAAGTATTACGATGCCTTTGGGGATCTTGACAACAGCTTTCTTCTCGACACGAACTCTCAAACACGTACCGGCTTACGGGTTGACTATAAAATTAAGAAAGATCTGAAGATCTATGCTTCAGCTGCCTATGAAAAAAGAGAAAATACGAGTGAAGATTCGTGGAGGTTGACAGGCGGGTTCAGACAATATGATGTCTTAGGCTTTGATATATCCGGCAGATACACCCATATAAGCGGTTTGGGATCGGTAAGTGACGAATATAATATTGAGATATACCGCAATATTCTGGACACATTTGATCTTTCTGTTTATGCAAGCCACGAAGAGGAAAAGCTTGACGAATTAAATGCTTTCACCACGGCAGCAGACACATACGGGGCATCACTTTTCTGGCCTATCAACAAGTACTACTATCTGAATGCCTTTGTAGAGCGTTTTGAAGACGAAGATTACAGCCTGACATCATTCTTTGCACAGCTTGGGTACAAACTTTATTAACAGATGAATAAAAACAGAGAATATGAAGGAGGATAGAATGAGTAAACCAGTCCCTAGACGGCAATTGCAGCCGAAGAAAACACCACCGTCGAATAAGATACTTCGCTTCAGGAAATCTGAAAGGCATATTCATTGGGCCATTGCCATACCCTTTATGGTGTGCTTTGCATCAGCGCTTATCCTGGTGGTCTTTTATAACCCTAATCCGCTCAGGCCATACAGAGATGTGTTTTCCTGGGCACACAGAATATCAGGGGTCTGTCTGTTCATTATGCCCTTTGTTGCCATGTTCAAAAGCCGGCACGATATACGGGTTTACTTCTATAACATCAGGCAGGCCTGGGTTTGGACCGTAGAAGACATAAAGTGGCTGATGCTCATGGGTCTTGCAGCCGTCAATAAAAAGATAAAGCTCCCTGATCAGGGTAAGTTCAATGCAGCTGAAAAAATAAACTTCATGGTCCTTATGGCGACATTTCCGCTCTATATATTGACTGGTGCCCTGATATGGCTTACAGACGGAGCCTTTCTTTCCTGGATAGTGCACTTTGGCATGGCCCTTCTTGCACTGCCGCTGATGGGAGGCCACATTTTTATGGCGACCATTAATCCGAATACACGGAAAGGACTTCCGGGAATGATCTCAGGCATGGTTGACCGTGACTGGGCAAAGCATCATTATACTGCCTGGTACCGCGAACAGTTTGAAGGAATCAGGGTGGATGAAAAATCAGGGCGAAACCTTGAGTTTACATTTGACGGTAAAACTGTAAAAACTGAAGGTATGCCTATTAAAGAGCACCTCCTCAGAAACAGTCATGAAATAACAGCTGAAGCAAAGCTGGCTGATCCCCATGGAGACTGCTCAGAGAAGATTGAAAATACGGAGACACGATCGGAACCAGCTTCTGCAATGGAGAGACAGGTTGAAGCATATGCAGCAGAGGTTCTGGCAAAGCAGAAGCGTTTCGAGGCTGATTCAGAAGAAGTATTGGCACGACAGAGGCGATTTGAAACTGATCGCGGTAAAGCAGTAGCCTGAAAAAGCCCTTACCTCCTTTGCGGC
>CP070644.1:587852-590735 GCA_020354155.1 Nitrospiraceae bacterium
CCGGGGAGACCTGAGGCGGAAAATCCCCCTTGTGCGCCGAGGCGTATTCGGGACGCCAGTTCATTCAAGGGGTTATCCCGATGTGTCGGGATAACCCCTTTTCTTTTTCATGACCGTCGTAGTTTTTGCATTTTATTGTATCTGAAATGGCTGTCATTAATCGGCTGACAATTGGAATCAATATATAAATGTTCATTACGGTGTCTGTTATTATTTCTCCCCCTCAACCTGATCTGCTCCATTTTTATTATCCACGGAAAGAAGTTCGGTAATTTTTTCCACTGGAGCTTCAACAGGGCCTGTTGTCAGCACTGGTGCTGCATCGATAGATTCAACATTAAGAATAGAGGTGATTTTTTGAAGAGAGGAAAGTATCATTGTCTTTTCCCAGTCAGCGAGTTTGGATAGCTCATGCATGAACTGGTCCTGCAGCATCGAAGGAGAAGACTTCATCATGGAAAAGCCTGATTCGGTCAATCGTATCAAGTAACTCCTTCCGTCCGCAGTGCTGCGGGTCCTCTGCACCAGCCCCTTTTTCTCAAGCCGGTTGATGATCCCTGTGACGGTTGCATGGCTGAGATGAACTTCCTTTGCAAGTCCTCCGGGGGTCAGTTCTTTCTCCCCGGAAAGCTTCTTTAAACATATAAGCTGCGGCGAGGTTAATCCATATTGACGGGCAAGGTATGATGAATGCATATCAATAGCACGCATGATCCTTCGTACACTTAATAGAATACTTTCCTCATAATTTATATTTTCGTCCATCGTGAAGTCTCCTGAGCCTTGAAGGGGCACTCATTATTTATTTAGCATAAGTAATTCAGTTGCATAGCAACAAGACAGGGCTTATTGTACAATATTGATGCTACAATAATCATTAGCATATTAAATAAACCCATCAGACAAATTATATCTGCCGGCAAATAAAAGCATTATTTATCAAGCAATTAGCCATATCTCTGAATTATATCTTATTGTTTAGTATAATAAGTGTTTTGTTACTTCCTGATTTCCCATTGAAGTGATAGGAACGAATATGAAGATAGTTGACGACACAAGGCCTGTTATCAGTAAAGAAAAAGTATTCCGTTTACTCGGTCAAAAAGACAAAGGAGTATCCAGCAGGCTTGCGAAGAAAATCGATAAACAGATTGCCGGTCTTGAGAAAATGATGCGGCCTAAAGTGCTTTACACAACAAAGAAAATCCAAAAAATTGAGGGCAGTACTCTTACACTTGAAGGTGATATAAAGCTTAAAAGTTCAAAGATATCAAAGACTCTCGGAAAGTGTGACCGGATTACATTCTTTCTCGCGACGATAGGAGAGCAGGTAGATAATGTAATAAACACTTCCCTGAAAGAAAAAAAGCTTTCTGATGCTTATATATATGATGCGATCGGTTCTGCAGCGGTTGAGGCGACTGTAGAGGATTTCCAGAACAGAATTGACTCAAAAGTTAAAGAAAATGACCAGCGTACCACTCTCAGGTTCAGCCCCGGCTACTGCGACTGGAAGATTAATGAACAGAAGAAAGTCTTCAGTGTTCTCGAAAATGACCTGATTGATGTTGATCTGAATGAGAGCTATCTGATGGCACCGAGGAAGTCAGTTTCAGGGGTTTTCGGTATTGGCAGCAGTAAGCTTGTTGATAAAGATGAAACAAATCCGTGCAGGTTATGCGGGATGCATACATGTGTAGCACGGAGAGTATAAGGAAGGTATTTTAAATGAGTACTATCAGTTTAGACAAAACAGAGATTTCATTAGATAAACTTCAGGGGTTTTCCGGGATAAGATATAAACCGTTAACTGATGAAGATATTCAGTCCCTACATGAAACTTCCATGAAGGTCTTTTCCGAAATCGGGATCAAGGTGCAAAACCATGAAGCCTTTGAGATGTTTTCCCGTGTTGCAAGTTCGGCAGACCATGAGAATAAAATTGTGACGCTTGATGAGGAGACGGTCATGGAGCTTATCTCGACTGCTCCTCCTGTTATTACGCTATACGGCCAGAAGCCGGAAAATACTCTGGATGTTGGCGGAGCAAATGTATATGCCGGCACAGGCGGTACAGCGCTTTATGTGATGGATCCAGGGAAGGACGATCGAAGAAAAGCAACGCTGAAGGATTTAAAAGATATTGCACGTGTGGTAGATAAGTTGATCAATATAGACTTCTTTATGCTCCCTGTTCTTCCATCTGAAATATCTGATGAATATATTGATGTTAACCGCTTCGGGGCCGCCCTCAGTTATCAGAGCAAACATGTGACCGGAGGGTGCTATTCAATTGAGGGAATCAAAGAAGTAATCAAGATGGCGGAAATGATAGCGGGGTCTCCTCAGTTGTTAAGGGAAAGGCCTCTTGTCTCTTTTGTCACATGCTGCGGGATCAGCCCCTTTGTGCTTGATAACCATTATAGTAAGCTGACACTGGAGGTATGCAGGGCAGGCATTCCCGTTATCACGCCGGTAGAGCCTCTTTGCGGGTCAACGGCTCCGATTACCCTGGCAGGGAACCTCGTTGTGCAGAACGTTGATACGCTTGCAGGAGTCATGCTTACACAGCTGGCAAATCCAGGGTCCCCTGTTTTTTACGGCTGTATATCGAGCATATCGGACATGAAGGACCTGAAGTACCTGAGCGGCGCTGTGGAGATGGGGCTTATGAATGCGGCGGCATCGCAGCTGGCAAGACAGTATAATCTGCCTATCTATGCTACTGCAGGCATGTCCGACTCAAAGACTCTGGATGCACAGGCAGGATATGAATCTGCAGTCACAAACCTGCTGGTTGCCATGGCGGGAGGAAATTATATTCATGATGCAGCGGGACTGCTGGAATTCTGTTTAACGGCAAGCCTTGAAAAATACGTTATA
>CP070644.1:590835-594695 GCA_020354155.1 Nitrospiraceae bacterium
AAAGTTTCCCCTCATCGGCGGATTTTCAGATGAATATATTGAATACATGCAGGGCGGAAGGTGGCGCGGCTCTTACCGGCCTTTGAATGATGCGATTGCAGCAGGAAGGGTGCGGGGTGTAGTTGGACTGGCCGGTTGTGACAATCCTCGGGTTACAGCAACAGGTCTTCACAAATTTCTTGCAAGTGAATTAATCAAAAACGATGTGCTTATTGTTTCCACAGGCTGCGGATCTGCAGCATGCGGTGCAGCCGGATTTCTTACTCCGGAAATGGCATTGGAAAATGCCGGTCCCGGTCTCAGAGAGGTCTGTGAAGCCATCGGTATACCGCCTATTCTTCACCTCGGTGCATGTGTTGACAATTCAAGAATTCTTACCATTGCTACCAATATGGCAAAAGAAGGCGGTCTCTCCGATGAGATCGGCGGTATGCCTGCCGTCGGTATTGCTCCGGAATGGATGTCTGAAAAGGCCATAGCGATCGGTGTCTATTTCGCAGCCTCCGGAGTTCCCGTTATCTTCGGCGGCGAATCCCCGGTGGGCGCAAGCAAGGAAGTTGAAAAGATCATGACTGAAGTCTGGATGGAAAGATATATGGGAGCCATGCACTTTGAGCCAGACCCAGAAAAAATGCTTGAAATGGCATTGAACTATATTGACAAGGCTAGAGAAAATCTAAAGCTCAGAAAATATGAGCCGGGCAAATTCGGTGCGGAAAGGGTCCTCATGGACATGGCTGCACGAAGAGTAATTTCGCCTCATGCCGGAGTGGGAGGTATCAATGAGTCTGAAGGTTGATGAAGTCCTCGGACATGTTGCAGAAGTACTGACAGAGACAGAGAAAAAGAGAGGTGTTCTTATCCATGCCTTTCAGCAGATCCAGCAGGAGCACAACTACCTTCCTGAAGAAGAGCTGATGAAGCTCTCAAGGAACCTTGATATACCGCTGTCCGATGTATACAGTACCGCCACCTTTTACAAACAGTTTTATTTCACACCCCGCGGCCGGAAGATCGTCAGAGTCTGTACCGGAACTGCCTGTCATGTGCGGGGCGCTTCAAAAGTCATGGACAAACTCAAGGAAGAGTTTTCTATTGATGAAGGGGAAACAACTGAAGATCTCGCCATGACTCTTGAAACGGTGGGCTGCATCGGTTGCTGCGGTCTGGCACCTGTTGCAACGATCAATGAAGATATTGTTGGTGAGATTGATGGAAAGAAGCTTGATGGCATGTGTGAGAGTATCAGGGAAGATAATACGGTAAAGGCCGGGGCTGAAGAAGAATAAATACATTTATATACAAGGTGGGATGAATGGAAAAGTTAAAGAGCGTTAACGGGTTAAGAGAACTGAGAAAGTCACTTGCAGGGAAAATCTTCGATCCTGACAAGCTTAGGGCCAGGGTCTGCTGCGGAACAGCCTGTACAGCTACTGGAGCGCATACGGTTATAAAGTCCTTTGAGAAGGAAGCAGCCAATTCCGGGGTTGATGTGGAGATAGTCAAAACAGGCTGTCAGGGAATCTGCCAGAAAGGCCCTGTTTTGAAGGTTGAACCTATCGATATCTTCTACCAGAGAACCAAACCGGAAAACGTATCTTCCATTATGAGCTATTCCATGCTGGGCAACCTGCCCTACAGGCAGGGACTGTATCGTGATAACATCCTTACAGAACCGATCCCTGAAATGACTGACATCCCCTTCTATAAGAAACAGGTGAGGATAGCACTCCGGAACAATGGCGTGATTGATCCGAACAACATAGATCACTTTATAGCCTCAGGAGGATACGCAGGACTTGAAAAGGCACTATCTTCAATGTCCCCTGAGGATGTCATGGAAGAAGTTGACAAGGCCAATCTCAGAGGACGTGGCGGTGCAGGCTTCCCAGCAGGCAGAAAATGGAAGCATGTGAAAGGTGCCCCCGGTACAATCAAGTTTGTAGTGGCAAACGGTGATGAGGGAGATCCCGGTGCCTTTATGGACAGATCAATCATGGAAGGTGATCCGCATTCTCTGCTTGAGGGAATGGCGCTATGCGCCTACGCCATGGGAGGTCAGTATGGGATCATTTATGTAAGACATGAGTATCCTCTAGCGGTCAAGAATCTTCAGATAGCTATCGATCAGGCCGTGGAAAGGGGACTTCTTGGAAAGAACATCCTCGGCACTGACTTCAGCTTTACCATGAACATCAGGGAAGGCGCCGGGGCCTTTGTATGCGGTGAATCGACAGCGCTTGTTGCATCAATAGAGGGCGAAAGAGGTTTCCCCAGACCCAGGCCTCCAAGGCTTTCAGAGCCCGGCGGTGGACCATGGGGGTATCCGAGCAATCTGAACAATATTGAAACCTATGCCTGTGTCCCGGTGATCATTGATAAAGGCTCTGATTATTTCCGTTCCATCGGAACAGAAGGTTCCCCTGGGACAAAGGTCTTCGCTCTTACGGGAAAGGTAAAAAATACCGGCCTTGTTGAGGTTCCTATGGGTATTACTCTGAGAGAAATTATTTATGATATAGGCGGCGGCATACTGGATAACAAGGAATTTAAAGCGGTGCAGACCGGCGGACCTTCAGGAGGATGCATACCTGCCGAACACCTTGATCTCCCCGTTGATTTTGACTCCCTCTGGAAAGTTGGTTCCATGATGGGCTCAGGCGGTATGGTTGTCATGGATGAGGACACCTGCATGGTTGATGTCGCGAAGTTCTTTCTCTCCTTTACCCAGTCTGAATCCTGCGGCAAATGTCCTCCCTGCAGAATCGGGACCTACCAGATGCTGCAGGTACTCGAAAGGATCACCTCAGGCGAGGGCAGAAAAGGCGACATCGAACTCCTTGAAGATCTTGGAAAAAACATTGTCAAGGGTTCACTGTGCGGACTTGGAAACAGTGCTCCAAACCCGGTCCTTACAACAATCAGATATTTCAGGGAAGAGTATGAAGAACATATAAATGATAAATACTGCCGCGCAAAGGTATGCAGCGGCTTGGGTATGTATACGATAGATCACAATGAATGCTTTCTCTGTGGTCTCTGTAAAGAAGCCTGTGCCTTCGGTGCGGTCAAGGAACTGAAGAACAGCTTTTTCATCGATCAGGATGAATGTACAAAGTGCAAGGCCTGTTACACGGCCTGCCCTATTAATGCAGTTAAGGTCGAAAAGCAGAAGTCCACCAAAAGCAGAGCAAAGAAATAAGGAACTGTTTTTTAAATATATATTCAGGAGCATATGATGACTGAAGAAAAGAAAGTCTTAAAAATGGAAGACGTCAAGGCAATGGCCGAGGAGAAAAAGTGTACTGTTCAGCAGGCACTCTCCTTTGTAGAGATATTTCTTGACGGCCCCATGTGCGGCAGGTGTTTCCCCTGCTCCATGGGCAGTTATGAAGCCAGAATACGATTAAAGAAACTGGTATCCGGTGAGGCTTCCGAGGAAGATCTTGCAGTAGTAAAGATGATAGCAGCTACGATGGCCGAGGCATCCATGTGCAAGAAAGGCAAGGATACGGCTAAATTTATCCTGGACAATATTGATTCCGAGGAATTCACAGGTCACATAACAGGAGTATGCGCACCCAATCAGTGTGCCGCTTATGCCAAATACATTATTGTTCCTGAGGCATGCACTATGTGCGGCGACTGCCTTGCTGCATGCAAAGACCATGCAATCATCGGAGAGAAGGCAAAACCCTGGGCATCAGGCATTCACCCCTTTGAGATCGCACAGAAGAGATGCACACAGTGTGGTGAATGTCTCAAAGTCTGCCCTGACAATGCCGTCAGGTGCCTTTCCGTAAAAGACTTTGCGGAAAAGGAAACGGTAGGAGTTTGATTGAAATCAAAAATAAACTATC
>CP070644.1:594795-599284 GCA_020354155.1 Nitrospiraceae bacterium
AAAGAATTGGTATCCCCTGTGATTTTGCTTTTTTTGCAAGGGCAAGATTGAAATCAGGATAGTCAATTAATACTAATATGTCTGGCTTTCTTGTGAAGATGGTGTTACTGGCTGTTTTGAATGTGCGTCTGATTTCTGCCAGATGTCTGACTGCCTCAATAAATCCGATGACACTCGAAATGCGGGCAATCAGTTCCACCCCTTCCTTTTCCATTTTCTGACCCCCGATGCCGAAAATAAGTGTATCGGGCCAGATTTTTTTTATCTCTCTGCTGAGCATTGCGCCATAGAGCTCTCCCGAGGCTTCGCCCGCACTTATCATGACTGTTTTAGGCACCACATAAAATATCATTAATAAGAGAGGGAATGCAAAGAATACAGTGCTGTCCGGGGAAAGGAGACGGCAGTTCAAAAGAGAGGGAAGTTTTGCTCAGGACATTACCGCTTTTCTGTCCTTATAGGTCTTCCACCTGTTGTGAATCCACAGATACTGCTCCGGGTACCTGCGGATAATTGATTCCATTTCCCGGGTCATTTCTTCGGTGATCCTGAATATCTCATCCTTCTCACTGCTGTACTCTCCAGGCCAGATGGGGTCGCTGACAAAGCCCTCGTATCGATAGTCCTCATTTTTTCTGCAGGCAGCTACTACAACAATCGGTCTGTTATAGGTTATTGCAAGCATTGCCGGGACAGGGGTGGCTGTTGCCTTCCGTCCAAAGAAATCAATGGAGATGCCCTTCGCAGTGCTCTGATCAGGCAATATGCCCACTGATGTGCCGCTCTGCAGGGTTTTTTGAAGGACCATAAGGGCGTTTCTCTTGGGAATAATCATCTGACCGCTTGAGGTCCTTTTGGCGTAGATCAGTTTTTCAAGGTATTCATTATCAAGGGGTCTTACAACGATTGCGAGGGGGATCCCCGCCTTTGCGCTGGCATGGGGAAGAACCTCCCAGTTTCCTATATGCGGAGTTACAAAGATGCAGCCCCCTGACTGGTCATGGATCTTTTTGGCTTTCTTAAAAAGGGTATCCAGATTGTCGGTTGTCACTCTCAATCTCTCCATCGCATCGGGCCGGGAAAAAACATGGCGGAGTTTGATCATTTCAAGAAAGGTGAAGATAAATGATCTGCAGCTTGTGCGGGCTATGGATTTTATCTCCTCTTCATCTTTATCATTCCTGAAGGCATGCCGCAAATTTTCCATGGCAATACGACGGCGTTTTGAAGAGATAAAATAGAGGAGGTCACCGAGAAGGCCGCTTATCCCCTTCGCAATGCTCATGGGCAGGATGCCTGCTATGAGGATAAAAATATAGGCTGACCAGTATTCAGCAAGTGCCAGGGGGAGGGCTTTTTTTCTGCGCTTTTTCTTCAATTGCAACTCAGAGGGATTCCACAATCACGGTAGATGATTGTCCGCCAACGCCATAGCTGATAGAAAGGAATGTATTGTTATGACACTGCTGGGGAGCGCTGGAGATCCTGAGACCGGCGAACTCTTCTTCAGCTGCGTGAAAATTGAGTGTTCCGGGTACTGATTTTTCCCGCGCAGACAGTAATCCCAGAACAACTTCAGCGATATCACTTGAAGCCCCCATATGTCCCGTGAAGGGCTTGAGCCCGCAGAGAGGAATCGTTAACTCATCATTGAGAACGTTGATGATCGAGCGCAACTCTGACCTGTCGCCCTTTCTCGTTCCGCTACCGTGGGCAACGATAAAACCAATGCCATCAATAGTGCAGCCTGACTCATCAAGGGCCATGGTGATGCTTTCCCTGCTTACTGTGTCAGGCACGCCGAGCCTGTGATTGTCAGGAAAATCGACACAGTTGCCGAATCCTTTTACCCGGCCGAGAAGAGGCGCACTTCTCTTTTCTGCAACCTCGGCGGCTTCAAGAACAATAGAGGCTCCGCCTTCACCCGGTATGAACCCGTCCCTGTTTCTGTCAAAGGGTCTGTACGATGACGGGCCTGCTTTGCATTGTGACAGTATGCCAAGCCCTTCCAGTTCGTAGAGTGCAATTTCATTGATCCAGCTTCCATACCCTACTGCAAGGGCAATGTCTGCCCTGTTCTGCTTTATGCTTCTGTATGCCAGCTCAAGTGCATTGCCGCCGCATGGTGAGAGGGTTGCAAGGCTTGTATTCGGCCCCATGAACTCAATGACAGCAGAGAGAAAGCTGAAGAGATTGTTGTTCAGTGACTCAAGGAGATAAAAGGGATTGACCTTGTTCAGCGCGGCCTCATTCAGTTTTTTTTCGTCAATATCCTTCCAGTTTCCACCCGTGCCGTCTTTTATGGCAGGGTGCATGAACTCGTAACCAATCTTTGTGAAATCACCGGCTGCAACATAGAGTGCCCTTCTCCCCGGCTCAATCACCTCAATACCGTCTCTCACCGGCGTTATTGCCTCATGGGCAGAAGAGAATCCAAGCAGGGCGCCCCGGTTGAGGAATTTCATCTGCCCCTGCTGTCTAGGAGGGATGTCATCGGGTATATCACAATCAACTGACTTGCCGTAATACTGCAGGTAGTCCGGTAAATCATCACCGGGATAGGATGCTATGCCGGTCAAACCTGCGCTGATGTTTTTCCAGTTCTCTTCCTTATTTTTCCCAAGGGATGAGATCAGGCCCGTCCCGGTTATAACTACTTCACGTTCAGCCATTTTAGAAGGCGACCTCACGGGTCAGCCTCTGAAAAAGTCGCCTTTGCTCTTCCGGGTCTTCAATGTCCTGCAGAGCTATCTTCTCTCCTGCAAATTCAGCAAGGATCTTTTTTTTGCCCTTCACCGTACCGAGGCCCCTGTACAGTATTAAATCCGGATCATCACCGGAAAGCGACTCGATCTCGATTTCGACCTGGTCACCGGGAAGTGCAAAGCCATAGAAATTGGATTTTCTGACTGAGTTGATGAGAAACCAGTTCTGAAAGTCCGATGAAACCGCCTCGAGCCAGCCTGCAAGCTGGGTAAAAGCCTCAAGGAGCATAACGCCGGGCATGATGGGATTCTTCGGGAAGTGGAACTCAAGAAAATCCTCGCTCATGGCTACGTTTTTAATGCCTTTCATCTTTTTCCCATTTTCCCATTCTGTGATATGGTCAATCAGCAGGTAGCGCATTTTCTATCATCCCCTTTCTTCATTCCCTGTCAGTATCACCGTGGCAACAGCGTAATCTGCTGTATGAGAAATTGAAACTGTCATCTGGTCTATTCCCTTTTTTAGACTGATTTTCTTAATCCATCCTGTCAGCGACAGTTCCGGTTTCCCCGACCCCCCCGGCAATGTTTCAATATCCTGAAAGCTTTTGTCTATTCCAGATATGCCTGTACCGAGTGCTTTCAGACCTGCTTCTTTCGCAGCAAACCGTCCTGCAAAATGGATAGAGGGATCTTTCTTTGACATGCAGTAGTCTCTTTCCTGCTCAGTAAAAATGTCAGTAACAAAACTTCTGTTGCGCTCCATTATTTCTTTCAGTTTTTGGATTTGCACAATATCCACGCCCTGATAAATCTTCATTATGTAATGCTCATACCTCCATCAACTGAAATAGCCTGTCCGGTTATATAATCTGCATGGGAGGAGCAGAGAAACACAATAAGTTTTGCCACATCTGCGGGATTGCCGTACCTGCCTGCCGGGATTCTTTCGAGGATTCTGTCCCCTGCCCGTTTCAAAACACGAGTACTCATGTCTGTAACAATCATCCCCGGGAGAACGGCATTCACCTGGATTCCCTTTCCTGAAAGTTCGACGGCGCAGGTTCGTGTCAATGAAATGAGACCGCCTTTTGAAGAAGCGTAATTTGCCTGTCCTCTCGTTGCATGGAGCGCCACTATGGAAGAGACATTGACAATCTTGCCGGAATGGTTCGGCATCATCATCTCTGCTGCCGCCTGACTACAGAGAAAGGCGCCCCGCAGATTGGTATCAAGGACCCTGTCCCATTCCTTCAGCTTCATGGCAAGAAGAAGATTGTCCTTTATAATGCCGGCGTTGTTTACAAGGATATCAATCCTGCCATAGGTTGCTCTGACAAAATCAAACAGAGTCTGTACATCCCCAGGGATTGCTATGTCGGCTTTTATGATCTCCGCTTCTCCGCCGGCAGCAGAAATATCGTTCTTCAGTTCTGCCGCTTTCTCCTCTGACTTTATGAAATTGATGATTACCTTTGCCCCGGCCTTGGCAAGGAGAAGGGCTGTTTCACGGCCAATGCCACGGGCTGCCCCGGTCACAAGGGCTACGTTACCTGTCAAATCAATATCCATTATGACTCCCTCACATATTTTTTCACGACGATTGATGCGTTCTGCCCTCCAAAACCAAAGGAGTTTGTAATTGCTGCCCGGACTGTTTTCTCCCGTTTAACATTCGGTACATAATCAAGATCGCATTTCGGATCTCGGTTGTTCACATTCATCGTGGGATGTATCTCATCCCTGTTGACGGTCAATGTTGTAAAAACAAACTCAGGCCCGCC
>CP070644.1:599384-602663 GCA_020354155.1 Nitrospiraceae bacterium
ATAAAATACGATCCGGCCAGGGGATCAATGGAATTGGCCACCCCTGATTCATGGGCTATCACCTGCTGCGTGCGAAGGGCTGTTCGTACAGAGTCCTCAGTAGGCAGAGAAAGTGCCTCATCCCGGGAATTGGTGTGCAGGGACTGGGTGCCGCCAAGGACTGCGGACAGGGCCTGAAGCGCAACCCGTACGATATTGTTATCTATCTGCTGTGCAGTTAGCGTGTAGCCTGCTGTCTGTGTATGGAATCGCAGCATCAGACTTGCAGGTTTCATGGCGTTGAATCGCTTTTTCATAATCCTGGCCCACAGTCTTCTCGCAGCCCTGAACTTGGCAACCTCTTCCAGAAGATCAGAGGACGCATTAAAAAAGAATGAAAGCCTGCGTGCAAAATTATCGAGCTCAAGCCCTGCATCAAGCGCGGCCTGCACATAGGTTATGCCGTTTGCAAGCGTGAATGCCACTTCCTGCACTGCCGTTGCCCCTGCTTCACGAATGTGGTAGCCGGAGATGGATATGGTATTGAATGCAGGGGTATGCTCCGTGCACCACTTGAAGATATCGGTGATCAGTCTCAGGCTCGGTTTTGGGGGGAAGATATACGTGCCGCGAGCCACGTATTCCTTGAGGATATCGTTCTGTATCGTTCCCTTGAGTTTGCTGCTCTCCACACCCTGCTTTTCAGCCACTGCCACATACATGGCAAGAAGTACAGCAGCCGGGGCGTTAATGGTCATGGAGGTTGACACCTTATCCAATGGAATCTGGTCAAAAAGAATTTCCATGTCAGCCAGGGAATCAATTGCCACCCCGACCTTCCCCACCTCCCCTGTAGCCATCTGGTGATCAGAATCATAGCCAATCTGGGTCGGCAGATCAAAAGCAATGGAAAGACCGGTAGTTCCCTGATCAAGCAAATACCGGTAACGGAGGTTCGATTCCGATGCAGTTGAAAACCCTGCGTACTGGCGCATGGTCCACAACCGTCCGCGGTACATGGTGGGCTGCACTCCCCGGGTATAGGGATAGCGCCCGGGAAAGCCGATTTTTTCCAGATATTCATCATCAAGGTGTTCCGGCACAGCAAGGCGCTCAACTTCCTCGCCGCCATGATTTGTGAACCGCTCCTTCCTCTCCGGAAAACGTTTGAGGCTGGAGGCCAGTTCTTTTTCTTCCCAATCTTTATATTCCGGATTATTTTTCATGGCTCATATTCAATGTACGTCAAATTAATACTATTCTTATACTCATATGGACATATTTATTTAAAAATCCCTCCTAACCTCTCTTTGGGAAAGAGGGGTAAGGGGAGATTTTTTGATTTATGTTTATTCAACAATAAAACCGTTTATACCCTTTGACTCCCTGAAGGCTGATTTCCTGTGTTTTTCATTCCGAAATTCCAAATCATTCCTGCTCCAGCAGTTTTGCTGCCCGCAGGCGGGGATCCCCTTTCCGGTCATGATCCGATTTTTCGATCTTCTCGATAATCAACGGTTTTGTCATCTCAAGGGCCCAGTCCAGTACTTCAAGGTCATAAGCCTTGTCACGGCGCATTCTGCGTTCGCCGCTTTCCCGATGTGAAGCATCAACAGTTTCGATAGCTGCAAGCAGATCGTCTATCCCTTTGCCTTCTGAAGCTACGGTCATGCAGACCTTTGCCTTGTTATTATCCTTTCCTCTTCCCTCGCGTGCCATGGATTCCATATCCATTGCAAGGGTGTCTGCCCCTGCGCAGTCAGCTTTATTAACGACCAGCAGGTCAGCCACTTCAAGCAGCCCTGCCTTCATTGCCTGAATATCATCACCCATGCCAGGAGCCAGTACCAGGGCTGTGATGTCTGCTAGTCTGATAATATCCATTTCCGACTGCCCTACTCCAACGGTTTCAATAATAACTACAGAGCATCCGCTACCGGCGAGTATCCTCACTGCAGCACCTGCTGCAGCACATAACCCTCCCAGTCTCCCCCTGGTAGCCATGGAACGTACAACCACATCCTGGTCAAGGGCATGCCTCATCATCCGGATACGGTCACCGAGGATGGCACCGCCTGAAATGGGCGAGGAAGGGTCGATTGCAATGACCCCTACTCTTTTATCCTGCGACCGGTAATTTGATAAGATCCGGTCAGTTAATGTGGATTTCCCAGCACCAGGAGGACCGGTTATCCCTAAAACCATTGCCTGATCCACAAGCGAATCATCAAGGGATGCGAGTATTTCATCGGCCAGGGGATCGTTTTCTTCCACAAGGGAAATGGCCCGGGCAATTCCCCTTGGATCACGGTCTCTCAATCCTTTCAGTATATGTTCACTCATCATATCTGAAATATCTCCGATATTTCTATTTGTCAGGATCTGCGGCCTTCCTGTAGTTCACAGGCACTGCGGAATACAGCAATGATATGCCCCACAGGCGTCCCGGGGGTGAATACGTCACTGATCCCTGCATCTTTGAGCACTTTGATATCTTCTTTAGGGATAACACCCCCTCCAATGACCGGAATATCTCCGGCCCCGACCTTTTCAAGGGCCTCAACCACTGCCGGGAAAAGGCTCAGATGCGCACCGGAAAGTGATGACAGGCCCACTGCTGAAACATCTTCCTGAACAGCAGCAGCGGCTATTTCTTCGGGTGTTCTTCGTATGCCTGTGTAGACTACTTCAAACCCTGCATCGCGAAGGGCGCGGGCAATGAATTTAGCTCCCCGGTCATGGCCGTCAAGCCCCGGCTTGCCAATAAGAACACGATATTTTTTTTGTACACTCATGTAATTTTTTTAAAAGTTAAAAACTTCGGTGCAGTAATCACCGAACCTACCCAGGTGATCGCAAACATGAATTCCCGCTTCCTTCATAACTTCAATTTTCGACTGTGCCGTGCCGCTGCTGCCGCTCACAATGGCCCCGGCATGACCCATCCTCCTGCCCGGAGGAGCGCTTAACCCCGCGATAAAGCCGACAACAGGTTTACTGACCTTTTCCGTAATATAGGCTGCAGCCTCTTCCTCAGCAGTACCGCCGATCTCTCCTACCAGGACGATGCCTCTCGTCTCTTCATCTTCCTCAAAGGCTTTGAGGCAGTCTATAAAGTTCGTTCCCGTCACCGGATCACCGCCGATGCCAAGGCAGGTTGTCTGGCCGATCCCCTTCATTGTCAGCTGATGGACCACTTCATATGTCAGAGTGCCGGAGCGTGACACCACACCGATGGGTCCGCCTGGCTTGTGGATAACACCGGGCATAATACCTATCTTGCACTGTCCGGGTGTTATG
>CP070644.1:602763-614434 GCA_020354155.1 Nitrospiraceae bacterium
GTGCTTTCAGAAAGAAATTTAAGAAATAGGGGAGGCATTGATCTCTGGTTTCTTTAACCAATAAGGTTCATGCCTTACCCCATAAGAAAAAGGGCAGAGTTTATCGCGGCTCTGCCTTTTTTATTGCCTGAATGCGGCAATCTTCAATCTCATCTTCATGCCCGCCTGTATCGATCATGCTGGCATCTTCACTCTGTAACCTCATCCATTCGACAATAATAGAATGAACTTCATTATAGCCTTCAGGATACATCCTAATGGATGTGTCCCTGCATCTCAATAAGATTTTACTTATGCTTCACATAGTTCAGCAGACCACCGGCAAGGATAATCTCCCGCTGTCTGTCTGTCAGTCCATGGGCAGCACTGAAGGTCTTGCCTGATGTTGTATCATGAAATGTTATCTCTTCAGCTTCCTTCACTTCTTTTGCAATGGAGGGAAATTCTAGTTCAGAGCCCTCTTCAATGGCATCGTATACGTCTGTAGATATTTCCAGAGGAATAATTCCGAAGTTAATCAGGTTGTCCTTGTGTATCCGCGCAAAGGACTTTGCAAGGACAGCCTGAACCCCAAGATACATGGGAGCAAGGGCTGCATGTTCCCTGCTTGAACCCTGTCCGTAATTTATGCCTCCCAATACCACGCAGCTGCCCGATGCTTTTGCCCTTTCATGAAATGAAGAATCCACCTTTGAAAAAACGTGTTCGGAAATTGCCGGGATGTTTGACCTGAGGGGAAGTATCTTTGCCCCGGCAGGCATGATATCGTCTGTGGTTATGTTGTCTCCGACTTTTAACACAACCAATGTCCTGATCGATGCTTTCAGCGCCTCTTTCACAGGAAAGGGCTTTATGTTCGGCCCTCTTTCAATTGTTACCTTCTCAGGTTTATCTGATGGAGGCAGGATCATTGAGTCATCAATCATGTACTGATCAGGGAGAGGAATGACGATCGGTTCCTTCACAATATCCCTGGGGTCGGTGACAACACCTGTCAACGCCGAGGCTGCTGCTGTCTGGGGACTGCAGAGATATACTTTGTCGTTTTTTGTACCGCTCCGGCTCGGAAAATTCCTGTTAAAGGTTCTTAATGAAACAGTATCGGTAGCAGGTGATTGACCCATACCGATGCAGGGACCGCAGCTGCATTCAAGTATCCGCGCACCTGCTGCCACGAGGTCTGCAAGGGCCCCATTCTCTGTTATCATCTGCAGGGCCTGTCTCGATCCCGGACTTATGGACAGGCTTACATCATTGTGGATCTTTTTTCCCTTGAGTATCTTTGCCGCTGTCATAAGATCGCCATAGGAGGAATTAACACAGCTTCCAATGCAGACCTGGCCTATGGGCATACCAGCAACTTCTCTCACTGCCTGCACATTGTCCGGACTGGACGGTGCAGCAAGAAGAGGTTCCAGGGAATTGAGATCAATCTCTATTTCGCTGTCATATTCAGCATTCTCGTCAGGCAGCAGTTCTGTCCAGTCTGCCTCCCTTTTCTGGGCTTTGAAGAAAGCCCTCGTCTGTTCGTCAGAGGGAAAGACTGAAGACGTCGCCCCCAGTTCGGCCCCCATATTCGTAATCGTTGCCCGTTCAGGCAGAGTAAGGTGCGCGATCCCCTCCCCGCCATATTCAATGATCCTGCCCACCCCGCCTTTGACCGTAAGACGATTCAGGACTTCAAGGATAATATCCTTGGCGCTTATACCTGCCCCGCATCTTCCTTGCAGGTTAATACACACCACTTCAGGCATGACGAGCCAGAAGGGCTCACCGGCCATTGCAAGGGCAACGCTTAATCCGCCGGCACCGATGGCAAGCATGCCAACAGCACTTGCATTCGGGGTGTGGCTGTCAGAACCAAGAAGGGTCTCACCCGGTTTGGCAAATCTCTCCAGATGCACCTGGTGACAGATGCCGTTTCCCGGTTTGGAAAAATATATACCGTGTTTGGCCGCAATTGTCCTGAGAAACCGGTGATCATCTGCATTTTCAAAACCCGTCTGCAGAGTGTTGTGGTCAACATAGCTCACTGAAAGTTTTGTCCTGACCGTTGGTATGCCCATTGCCTCGAATTCAAGATAGGCCATCGTGCCTGTGGCGTCCTGGGTCAGGGTCTGGTCGATGGATATCGCTATTTCCTCACCTGCTTTCAGCTGTCCTGAAACAAGGTGAGATGAAATGATTTTTTCTGTTACATTCATAATTCTGTGCCTCAACTTTCTTTTTTTATTCAGTTCATAGGTACTCCAGGAATAAAACGGCAGAAGTATTTACGACGAGGGCTTCCGCCTTGTCTCTATCATCTTTTTCGCCTTCAGCACAATGTCCCTCTCGCTCTTATAGGACAATCGGCTGATGGCTTCATCTATAGATATCCACTGTGCCTCATCAACTTCGTGATCATGATCCTCTGTTCTTCCCTGTAAATAGTTCATAAGAAAAAAATGGACTGTCTTGTGTATTCTCACCATTTCCTTCTCTATAAAATACCAATAGGAGATCATTCCCAGTTTGTTCAGCACCTCTCCCTGCAGTCCTGTCTCTTCCCGAACCTCCCTGAGGGCTGCTGCAGGCTCATCTTCGCCCTTTTCGATTAAACCCTTCGGAAGGCACCATGCACGATTTCCCCTGACCAGTACAAGAGCAACTTCTATCTTCCCTATATTTCTCCGGAATATGACTCCGCCAGAGGAAACTTTTTTTTAATAACAGGCGGTTTGCTCACAGCTAATTATTCAGCAGACTCTTTTGCACCCAGGGGACAATGATACGAACTATATCATTATAAAATACAAAGGCAATCAGCATAAACAACAGTGCCATGCCTACTTTGTTTGCCCAGATCTGGAACCGCTCACTTAACGGCCGGCCCCTCAAGGCTTCGATGCACATAAACATTACATGCCCTCCGTCAAGGACAGGCACTGGAAAGAGATTGAGGATTGCAAGATTGATACTGATAATGGCAATAAAATTAAAATAGGCAAAGGCCCCGACAGAAGCTGCCTTGGCTGCAGCATCAACGATCAGGATGGGTCCGCCAACCTGTTTAGCCGACACGGAACCTGAAAACAATTTCACTACAACTTCAAGGGTAAGGACAGACCATTCCCAGACTGCCTGGAGACCCTTAAAAGGGGCCTCAAAAATATTGTCGGCCTCAATTAAATGAACATCAAGTTTTTTGGATATCCCTATTTTCCCCACTGTTATTTCTTTACCGTCTCCGTCTGTGGCCTTGACAGCTTCAGGGACAACAGCAAGATTGATCAGGTCATCCCCCCGCCTGATCGTCAACTTTAATTCCTTGCCGGGGCTGGCTGAAAAAATCTCCGCCATTTCGTTCCAGTCCTGCACATCGCTGCCGTTAATTTCTACAATCGTATCATCAGGCAGAATACCTGCCTTCATTGCCGGAGAGTCTTCCATGACATTTTCGATTTTTGCCTGAAGACTGTCCAGCTTCGGGATAGCAACAGGGAGCTTGAGCCCTAAAAAGGATATGAAAATTATGAGAGCCAGGACAAAATTAAAGACAGGACCTGCGACAACAATAGCCACCCTTTTCCATACTGGCTGATAATTGAATGCCCTGGGTTTGTCCTCTTCAGAGAGTTCTTCCTCAATGTCTTCACCCAGGGGTTTCACATACCCGCCAAGAGGTATGGCAGAAATAACGTATTCTGTTTCTCCTATCTTTTTACCTATTATTGTCGGTCCAAAGCCCAGTGAGAATTTGAGGACTTTTACGCCCATCAGTTTCGCAAAGATGAAATGTCCAAGCTCGTGAAAAAATATCAACAAGCCAAATAGAATAACTGCCCACAATAGTGTCATATTTTTATCTTCTCCATTATTATTTCTTCGGTTTCTTTCCGTGCCCGGTCAGATGCCTCCATCACTTCCTCTACCGTAGAATAGTCTTCTACGCTGTGAGACTCCATAATCCGCGACACAACGCGATGAATCCCGGTTAATGCGATCCTTTCATTCAGAAAGGCATCAACGGCAACTTCATTTGCTGCATTCAGAACACAGGGCATTGTTCCACCGGCCCTGAGAGCCTCAAAGGCAAGCGAGAGACAGGGGTATTTTCCATGATCTGGCTCTTCAAAGGTAAGCTCTTGAATGGCTGCCAGGTCGAGTGCAGGAAGAACATCTCCCAGCCTGTCAGGATAGGAGAGCGCATAGCTGATAGGGCCTCTCATATCAGGAAGGGACATCTGGGCTATCACACTGCTGTCAACAAATTCTACCATTGAATGAACGATGCTTTGAGGATGAAGGATGACCCCGATCCTGTCAGCGGGAACATCAAAAAGCCACCGTGCCTCAATGACTTCAAGGCCCTTGTTCATCAGTGTTGCTGAATCAATGGTGATTTTTCTTCCCATGTCCCAGTTAGGATGTTTGAGCGCTTCAGCAGGAGTTATATTCTCAAGTTCAGCTGCGCTCCTTGTTCGCAGGGAACCGCCAGAGGCAGTGAGTATAACTTTTTTCACCTCTTTCATGTCCCTGCCGTGCAAACACTGAAACACCGCGCTGTGCTCACTGTCAACAGGGATGATGCTGACCCCCCTGCTTGAGGCCTCTTCCATAATTAACTTACCGGCCATTACCAGAGCTTCTTTATTTGCAAGGGCTATATCTTTGCCTGCCTTTATTGCTTCATAGGTAGGCAGCAGTCCCGGTGAGCCTACTATTGCGGAAACAACCATATCACTTTTATCAAAGCTGGCTACAGCGGCGAGACCCTGTTCCCCTGCAAGAATTTCTGCCGGCAGGTTCTTTTTCTTCAGCTCTTCTGCCGATGCATCATTGTATACTGCCACGACTTCCGGTCTGAATGTATGAATCTGATCTTCCAGAAGCTTTATATTGCTCCCTGCGGCTAGGGCCGCAACCCTGAATAATTCCGGGTGCTGACTGACAACATCAAGGGTGCTCCTGCCGATAGATCCAGTTGATCCAAGAATCGAAATATATTTCAACTGTACCTCACAATAAAATAGAGTATGGGGCCCGCCACAAGCATACCATCAAGTTTATCAAGCAGACCCCCGTGCCCCGGGATGAGACTGCTGGAGTCCTTGACGCCGGCATCTCTTTTAAACATTGACTCAATCAGGTCCCCTATAAGCGTTGCAATGCCGAGCACAGCGCCGGTCATAACGGCACCGGTGGTGGTCATATCAGGAATATCAAGCAAACTTCGAATAAGCAGTGCGCCCGCAATACCGCCAATGACACTGCCCAGCGCACCTTCAATGGTCTTGTTCGGGCTTACCGATGGATAGAGCTTGTTCCGGCCAAGATACTTCCCTATATAATAGGCCATGCTGTCAGCAAGCCAGACGGAAACATAGAGGAGAAATATATACTTCATGCCTGAGTCCGCTATTCGTATAAACCACTGGAAACTCAGAAACCCCGATATATATAGAAAACCAACCCCAAGGGGGCCGAGATCTGCCATGCTGCCGGAAGGCGTACTTATCATCAGGAGTCTCAGAACCATCACGAACAGAAGTCCCACAAATATGCCGTCAAGACTATATTGTGGATAACTGCAGAAGAAATAAAACAGTGCGCCACCAATCAATACACCCGGCACAGCCAGCAATGACGGTACGTTATACATAGTGTAAAATTCATGCATGGTAATCATCCCGACAATTATCAGAAGAAAAAGGAAAAAAGGTTGAGGAGGAAGATAGTAAATATATGAAATCAGCAGCGGCACTATGATAACTGCTGCAATGATTCTTTTTATATTAAACCCCTTTTTCTTTTTGTCACCCATAATTGATATGAATTACTCCTCGCTAATAATCCTGGCCCCCTGCCTTCATGGGAAAGACAATGTTTTTGTCATTTCGAATGAAGAGAGAAATCTTACTCTTGTAAATTATACGATTCCTCGTCGCCTCCGGCTTCACGGAATGACACGTCTCTTTCTTATTGTGCTACAGTCGCCTTCGCGGGAATGACGAATCAATATAACTCTTTTTATCAAGGTACCAAAAGCACTCTACCGTCCATAACTACTGAGTCTTTGCAGCTTTTTCAGAGAGCCCACCGAATCTCCGATCCCTGCTCCTGAACTCAGCAAGAGCAGCCCTGAACTCGTCCCTTCCAAAATCAGGCCAGTAGGTGTCGGTAAAATAAAACTCCGAATACGCAGCCTGCCAGAGGAGGAAATTGCTGAGCCGCATCTCACCGCTGGTTCGTATGATAAGGTCAGGGTCAGGAATCCCGGCCGTATAGAGATATGATGAAAAAAGCTTTTCATCGATAGCATCAATAGTGATACCGTCTTTCACTATGTTTATCACAGCATTGAGTATCTCCGACCTGCTGCCATAACTCAATGCGCTTGTAATGATGAGCCCTGTATTCTGTATGGTAAGATCTTCAAACTGCCTGAGGAGCTTTTGGACTCCTGAAGGAAGCCGTTCAATATCGCCTATTGCCCGAAATATGCAATTCATTTTATGCAGCCTCTGCATCTCACTCTTGAGGTAACCTGACAGGAGTCCCATCAATGCATTAATCTCCCCTTTTGGGCGCTGCCAGTTTTCCATGGAAAATGTATAGAACGTGATTGCCTCAAGGCCCTCCTCAAGGGCTGCATCAATCATATCATTCACTCTCCTGACGCCGTTTCTGTGGCCCTCAATTCTCGGCAAACCCTTCATTTGAGCCCATCGTCCATTGCCATCCATAATGATTCCCACGTGCCGTATCTTCATTTCTTTGTAAAATTAAAATAGTAAAGCATACTGCCTTTTGCAAACTCGCCTGTTATCGCTTTTTTTGCAAATGAAAATACACTCCCCCTTGCAACAAGGAATAGCCTGCTGCCCCTGAGCCAGTAATCCGTGATATTGCCGGATACCCCGCTCAGGAAAACGGTTTCGTCCATTACATCGCCGTCCCACCAGAGGGCCGAGACTTCCGCCCCTTTCGGACCCAATCCCGGCACCTGAGCAACAATAGGCACTCTCTTCAGAGCAATAACCTCCTGTCCCCTGCTTGTCTGCACGGCCATCAACCGTCCGCGCACTGCCCATTTCTTTTCAGGATGAGCAACAGACTGGGTCTCTGTCTCAAAGGAAGTATCAAACTTGCCATAGCTGTTTTCACTTTTCCACAACGTCTCACCATTGGCATCATACAGTGTCAGATAGCCCGTGTCATTAAAAGACATGATATGCACCTGCCCCTGGTTCTTCCAGTCAACAAAGGTAAAGCCGTAAATATTAACACCGGCGGGCAGACTAACTGCTTTATCTGTCCTGTATTCTCCATCCGACCACAGGCCCTGCCATACCGGGCCGTTAAATATACGTTGTCTGTGAAATCCCTGCATAAACAATCTCTCATCATTCACCCTTAAAAAATAGGGTATGTTGTCCTTTATTGTCCTGTATCCCTCTGCAGCGTCATACTCAACAACAAAGGATTGAATGCTCATTCCATCCCGGCTTCGCTGTATGTCATCTGTCCTGATTTCCGTACCATTATCTACAGAGGTAATAAATATTTCGTCGATGCCATTTTTATTGAGGTCGAGGACATCCAGAGATATGTGACGACCGGATTTATCTCCCTGTATGGACCACAACTCCCGCAAATCTTCCTGAAAATCATAGACAGTTATATTCGTCCCGTCACTGATAACTATCTCGTCCCTGTTGTTTCCGTCAACATCGCCGAGTGCAATCAGTTTACCGTCGGCCAGATCATAACTGCCCCATGGCTCAGTATCAATAAGCTGCACTGAAATCAGGTCATCCTCTGGTTTAATAGCTTTCACATACCCTTCTGCAAGTTCTTCCTCTATTGCAGCAAACATCCCCGCATCATTTACCCAGTACAGCCTCACTTTCATCAATTTCCTGCCAGCCTCTACAGGAGTTGAGAGCACCAGCACAGCTTCAGCGCCGAGTTCACGGGCCAGGTTCGCTAAGTCTGAAGGGTTGTAGGTCGGGGTGTAGGTTTCCAGGATATCAAAGCGGCCCGAGTCCTTGAGAGCCTTGTAAAAGGTCTCTGAAAGAAGCCAGTCCGCTTTTCTGTCCTGAAAAAAAGCGAGTTTAATCTTCGAAGCAGAAATGCGGGCTATATCGTCTTTTTGAATATCACCACTGACAACTTTACAGGTATATACATTGGTGGTACCGACCTTTTCTATGACCTCAATCCTTCCCCGGTGGTCTTCCCGGTTTCCGATCAATTCCTGTGTTACAGGATGATAAAAAGGGTCCCCTTTTCTGTATACTGAAAATCTCATTCCCTTTTTTGGTATTCCTCCATCATGGATACTGAGCTTCACCTGCCCATCTTCAGAACCCTCTACGGATCCACTGAGCGGAGTAAAATAGGACATCACGGACTCTTTCACTTTACTGATGGCATCCTCTGCAAACTGTCCGTGAGCTGCCTCAGGAGAGGGTAATCCGACAAGGCAGAGAACTGACATGAACAGAAAAAATGAACAGCAGATGATGGTTAATCTGATTTTGAATATATTTTTCATAGTACTATCCCTTAATAACCTATTAGTATACCTTATTTGATTTTATAGTTGAGCACTGGACCTATTATCCCGGATATAAGGACTTCTGGAGAAAATCCAATGAGGGTATATCACGGCAACGATATATTGGGAGACTTACCAAAGATATATTTGAAGTCCTTATCTTCGAACTTCAAGCCGCCGCCAACATATATGCCCCTGCGGTTCGAATTCAATATATTGTCAATACCACTGCTGATAAAAAGGTATTTAAAGAGCCTGTAATCAACACCTGCCCTTACATGGGCATACTCCGCCTTTGCCTCCTCTGCATCAAGGTCCCATACATCAATCTTAATCCTGCCGCTGTCATCATAAAAAAAGTAGTCAGCGCCAAATCCAAAGGTGCTCTCCATAATCCCAATCCTCAGGGCAAGGTCTTGAAATCTCCGTGCAAATTGGGCGGTAAACTCTATCTTGCTTGTCGTCTCCTCTTCAATTACGGTGCTGCCGTTGATAACTCGTGTAGTCGTCTCAACTGATCCGGTGGGATCGCTCACAACTCCCAATATATAATACTTTTCGGGGTCAGGCTGCAGTGTAAGATCAAAATACCCCTTCCATTCACCCTCTCCCGAGTTATATTCAGTCCGGGTATTCATGAATGTCCTCAGCCGTCCAACTACATCAACCGACTTTTCCGCCTCCTTTGAAACCCTGGCCAGAGAATCATAGAGAGAATCATCCTCCATAAGCTTCCCCAGCGTTCCCTCACCCCTGTCCAGCTTCTGTGCAATGCTGCTGGCAGAAGCTGAAACACTTTTCATATTTTCCACACTCTCTTTAAATGAAACTCTGTTCTCTTCAATAACCTCTTTCAGATCCTTTGCCACCATGCTCAGGTCATCGATCATTCCCGGGCCTTTTTCACCAAGACTGACAACAACCCTGTTGAGATTTTCTATCAGGCCCGGCCCCTGTTCATCAAGCACCTGGGCAAACCTCTCCAGCCTGGTCAGCAAGCTGTTGAGGGGCTCTTTATTGTCACGGGAAATTTCGTTCAGATCACGGGTAAAATCCCGTATATTGAGGAGCGTTTCAGACAAGGCCTCTTTTTCCGTTTCGCCGAACATTGCGTTCAGGTTTTTTGCCAGGTCACTCATATAGCCCGCAGCAGAGGTAAGTTCACCTGCAAGGGCGTCCACATCAGCAATAGAGCCCTTATATATAATCGTTTCACCGTCTTGAAGCTGCTGCTGGTCAGGAGAACCGGTTGTGAGGGCAAGATATTTGTCACCGAGAAGACCTGCCATCTTCAGTGCAGCCTTTGCATTTCTGTAGAGTTTGATATCGGGATTCATAAGAAGGACAAGACGGGCCTTGCCTTCTATGAGATCAATTCTTTCGACAATACCGGCATCAACACCTGCGATCTTGATGCGAGACCGCTCATCAAGTCCGCTTATATCGTCAAGTTCGAGAAATATCCTGTAGCCCTTTTCCCAGAGAAATGGGAGGCTCCCTACCTTAAAGGTCATATACGTAAGAACAGAAATAACAAGGATAGCGAACAAGCCTACTTTCAGTTCTGTTGAACCACTTTTCATGCTTCTATTCCCTCGATTACAATCGGTCCTTCAGCCCTTCCTTCTACAAATTGTCGTACAATCGGATTCTGTGATTTTTTAATGCTGTCCGGCGAGCCTTTTTCAATAATTACACCATTATAAAGCATGGCAATAGTATCTGCAATCTTGAAGGCGCTCTTCATATCATGGGTTATAGTGACCGATGTAACATTCAGTTTTTCATTCATTTTCTTGATAAGATCATTGATTGCATCAGCCATTATCGGGTCCAGACCGGTAGTCGGTTCATCATAGAGAAGGAGTTCAGGCTCCATTGCAATAGCCCTGGCGAGTCCGACCCGTTTTCTCATGCCGCCTGAAAGTTCCGAGGGCATTACCGACTCAATACCTGCAAGACCAACCATTTTGAGTTTCCGTACAGCAATTTCTCTGATCTCCTTATCACTCAGACTTGTATGCCGCTTCAGGCCAAAGCCGACGTTCTCCCATACCTGCATTGAGTCAAAGAGTGCCGATGACTGAAAAAGCATACCGAATTTTTTTCTCATCTCATTCAAATGCTCCTCATTCAGTGCTGACAGGTCCTTTGAATTTATCAACACCTGTCCCAGGTCAGGGTGGAGGAGCCCGATAATATGTTTCAGCAAAACACTCTTTCCTGAGCCGCTGCCACCGATAATGACAAGGCTTTCTCCTTTTTCGACCTGCAGATTAACTCCCTGGAGCACATGCTTCCCGCCAAAAGATTTATGTACCTCGTGAAACTCAATCATCAGAACATGAGTGCAGACAGAAAATAGTCTGAGATAAGAATTGTCATTGATGAATAGACAACAGCACCTGTTGTGGCCCTTCCAACACCTTCGGCCCCTCCCTTTGTATAAAACCCCTTATAACAGCTTATAAGGGTAAATGCTGCGCCGAAAAAACAGGCCTTGATAAGCCCAATGTATATGTCCTGTAACTCGAGGTAGCTCCAGGTCGCTGTCATATACTTTTTCGAACTGACGCCCAGGAGGATAACCGTTACAAAGTACCCTCCGAGAATACCAACGATATCGGTGATAACAGTGAGGGCCGGGAGCATTATCATGCCTGACAAAAATCTCGGCACAACCAGATACTTGACGGGGTTGGTTGCCAGAGTCTCAAGGGCATCAATCTGCTCAGTCACACGCATGGTCCCCAGCTCTGCTGCCATGGCAGCACCGGCACGTCCTGTCACGATGAGAGCTGCAAGGACTGGACCAAGCTCACGGGTCATTGAAAGGGCAACAACTGACCCAACAAGGCCTTCAGCCCCAAACCGCTTAAAACCTGTATAACTCTGCAGAGCCAGCACCATTCCGGTAAAAACAGCTGTAATAAGCACAACAGGGAGGGAATTGACACCTATCTCGAGCATCTGCCGGATTGTGTTGCGTATCTCAAAAGGTGGTTTGGGAATGTTCTTTACCACTGAGAAAAAGAGGAGAAAAACCCTGCCAAGGGCCATGACAGGTCTTTCGATGAGTGCGCCGATGAATTCAATGGTGCGAACTATCATATTAGCCATCAATTA
>CP070644.1:614534-621518 GCA_020354155.1 Nitrospiraceae bacterium
TGTCGATCAATACTGTTTTCGAGAGATTCACTTGCTGATCACCGGGATAGAGGATCGATGTAGTTTGTTGTTACTATTTCCTCAACTTCACGGACATACCGTCCTCAAGGCTGCTGTCAGGGTGTGTAATCACCAGGTCCTTTTCAGACAGACCTGATATAATTTCCGCGCTGAGACCATTTCTGCTGCCTACGGCAACTTCCTGAAGAGAAGCCCGCCTGTTTTTCATTACAAATACTGCCCATCCGTCTCTGTAGCGGAACAAAGCGCTTGATGGAATCTGAAGCACATCGTCTTTTTCCCATACAATAAATTTCGCTTCCACCCTGTATGCATCACCGAGATGATCCCACAATTCAGGAGATGAGACGATATCTGAGATGACAAGCACCCTCTGCTCTTCCACACCAAGAGCAGATATCTTTGTAAATCCTGAGGGTTCAACTATCCTGACTCTCCCTTCAAGACTGCTTTCCCCGCCCCATCGATCAAAGATGACTTTCATTCCCGACCTGATTCTCACAGCATCTTCAGAGAGCACATCAACTTCAATCTCAAGAGAAGCAGGATCACCAACTTCAAAAAGGGGTTCCCCCTCAGGCACGACTCCCTCACTTTCGCGAAGGATTTTTAATATACGGCCCTTCACCGGTGATTCAATTTTTACCTTTTCAGCGGCTTTTCCCTGCTTTTGACCTGCTGAGTATTTAAGTGCTGCCTGTGCTGCCTCTTTTTCATACCGCGCAACCTGCAGGGCAAACTCAGCTGATCTGAGATCAGCCTCAGCCCGTCGATATGTCGTTCCTGCATTGTCATACCTCTGTTCACTAATTATGGATTCCTTGAAGAGCGCATCCATGCGGTCCCGCTCCCGCTGAGCAAAATCAGCAGATGCCCGCGCAGAAACAACAGCTTCCTGCACTGAACGGATTGACGCCTCGGCAGCAGCAACACGGGCTTCAGCTTCAGCACGGCTTCTGGGGTCAAGCACCCCGGACCTGAGGGGTTCAAGTTCAGTAAGGAGCTCACCCTTCTGAACCGCATCTCCAGCATCAGAACCGGTTCTCAGTACATACCCCGATACCGGAGCTGAAATAACATAACGGTCCACAACCCTTGTCCTGCCCTCTTCTTCTACAGTAACAGCAAATCTGCCACGGACTGCCTCTGCTGTATTGACCAGGACAGGTCCGGACATAAATCCATAGCCGAGGGCCAGAATGAGTATGACTGCAAGTATATAGAAACCGGTTTTCCTCTTCATCTGTGAACTTATTCCTTTGTCTTGAGGACTGCAATAAGGTTCAGTTTGGAAAGTTTCACGCTGACTGTCAAGGATGATATGATTGATGCCACCAGAACAACAGTGACAGCAAAGGCATAGGTATCGGATTCAAGAATCAAGGGCACCCTGAAGAGGTCTGTCTGCAGACTGCCGGCAATATAGGCACACATTCCGCGCCCGATTGCAATCCCGAAAGGTATTGCTGCAAAAGTAAGCATGCCTAATTCGCCAAGTAAAATATACGATATTTCTCCTTTTGAAAAACCAAGAACGCGCAGGCTTGCCAGCTCCCTGCCGCGCTCTGAAAGGGCAATTCTCGCGCTGTTGTATACTACCCCAAAGGCAATCGTACCTGCAAGAATTGTATTGATAAATGTAAATATGAGAATTGTATCACCTATTGTTTCATAAAATTTATCGATGGCCTTCTCCCGTATTTGCGTGCCGGCTATGCCGGGCATGTTTTTCAACTCAGCAAATATGCTGCTCTCATATTTTGAATCTGTCGCAAGATAAACCCCTGAAAGGGCATGGCCTTCATGCATCAGCCTGTTCAGCGCTGATATTTCCATGTACGCCGATACCCCTATGTACTCCTTGACCAGGGCAACAACGGGAACCTCTACGACAGCCCTGTTTCCCTCAAGGACTTCGACCCTCAGCCTGTCCCCTTCTCTCACACCGAGGATAGTCCCGAGATAATCACTGAGTACAATTCCCGCTTCTGGAATTTGAACGGGCTGAAGGTCAAAATTGATGAGGCGCTGCAGCTCCCCCCGGGACTCAAGCCCCTGCACAGCAGTGCGATAACTCCGGTGCTGATAGAGCAGTTTCACTGGAACAGTCCGAAAAGGTTCTGCATACAAAACACCTTTCATGTTCTGAAGTTCATAGAGGGCTTTTCTTGACCTCGGTTCAACAAAGGTCACGGCCACATCTTCCCGCTGGGCAAGTCCGAACTGAACATCTACCATATAATCAAGGGCATCGCCCTGAAATCGTCCTACCATCATGATGGCACATGCAAAGGCTATCCCCGTAACAGTAAGAAAGGACTTGACCGGCTTCCGGCTGATATGCCGTATAATCATGCGAGTGGGCTGTGTAAAAAAACGTTTGAGCCCCATACGCTCGGCAAAGGATTCTCTGTATCGTTCCGGAGGCTCAGGACGCATGGCCTCGGCCGGGGGAAGCAGAGCAGCTCTTTTCACTGAATAAATCGTACCCAGCATTGCCGCAGCAGTACTGATAAAAACTGCAATCAATGCTACTGACGGGCTTAATGTGTATGCAAGATAGGGAAAGCGGTAAAACTCCATATATATTGTAGCCATATATTTTCCAAGCCAGAGACCTGACCCAAGCCCGATCACCACGCCTATCACCACGATACAGAGAATTAATTTCACAAAGTGCAGACCAACATCAATAGTGCTGTACCCAAATGCCTTCAGGGCAGCTATCTCCTCTCTCTGTGTAGAGACCAGTCTGCTTACTACGACATTCAGAAGGAAGGCGGCTACTGCAAGAAATATTGTAGGGAATATACTTGCCATCTGCTCAAGCTGGCGGAATTCCTCTGAGAGATATCTGTGGGAGAGCTGATCCTTCCGGCTGATAGCGCCAAGCCCCCCATAGGGTCTCAGCAGTTCATCCAGTCTATCTATCACACGGTCACTGTCTCCATCAGCCGCCAGTTTCAGGACAACATTATTAAAAGCCCCTTCCATATCGTAGGCTGTCCCAAGCTGGGTCCTCCCCATCCACATGACACCGTACCGCTCAAAATCCGGGAAAAGCGCTCCGGGATTCATCTGATAGATATGTTCAGGTGAAAGAGCAATGCCTGTAATCGTAAGATTTTTGCGCCTGCCATTGATAATTGCCCGAATACTGTCTCCAGGGGAATAATTGTGTGCTTCAGCAAAGGCCTCACCAATTATGATCTCATCATCACTGAAGGGTTCAATCAAACGGCCTTCCCGCAGGTAGAGTCTGTTAAGCAATGACTCACCACTGTCCGGTATTGAATAAATATGTCCTGTCACGGGATCAGAAAAACCCTCAATTTCCAGGTTGACTGCTGCTACAACGCGTGTCTCCAGGGCATCAATGCCGGGAATGTCCATGATGCGTTTCCGAAGACTCTCGGGGGCACGCTTCAATGAGGCAAAAATATCAGAAAACCTGTAGTTACTGTAAAAGGTCTTCTGAGTCAGCTTAAGTGACTCCATTGTGCTGACAGACATTATAAATGTTGCCACTCCGCTGGCGATCACCAGGGCTATGGCAAGGGCCTGACCCTTCATGTCCCAGAGGTTGCGGAGTATTTTTCTGTTGATTGTCTTCATTTACCAGTGAAGTTCCTTTGGAGACTTCCTTCGCTCATTTCTGTACATTCTCGATATCAATCCGTCACTGAGATGTATGACCCTGTCCGCCATGTCAGCGATATCAGCGTTATGGGTTATGAGTACCGTTGCGGTGCCAAGCTCCCTGTTAATGCGATCCAGTACCTCAAGCACAACAATGCCCGTCGCTGAATCAAGAGCACCTGTTGGTTCATCGCAGAGAAGTACCTCCGGGTTTTTTGCTACTGCCCGTGCAATGGCAACACGCTGCTGCTCTCCACCCGACAGCTGTGAGGGAAAATGGTGCAGCCTGTTCGCAAGCCCCACTCTCCCGAGAGCCTCCTCAGGGTCCATGGGATCCCCTGCGATCTCTGTTACGATAGATACATTTTCAATTGCTGTCAGACTGGGGATAAGATTGTAGAACTGAAAAACAAACCCTACATGAAATCTCCGGTACTCAGTAAGTTCACGGTCCGATGCTTTTGTAAGGTCCTTGTTTTTGTAAGAAACCTGTCCTGACGTTGCAGTATCCAATCCCCCGAGGATATTGAGCAACGTTGATTTACCACTCCCTGACGGTCCAAGCAGTACGACGAGCTCACCGGCATAGAGTTCCATATCCACACCACGCAGGGCATGGACGGACACCTCTCCCATTTCATAGGACTTGGTAATACCCGATGACTGAAAAACCTTTTCTTCAGGGTGAGACATCAGCTGTTACAGAAATCAATGTAGCTCGGGGGCGGGAATACGATCTCCATGCCTATGCTGATTGTCAACCCGTGAGGCTGTGTCTTGAAGGACCAGATAATCTTGCCTCGGAGATTCAGCGCTTCGCCGGAGGGCAGTGTAAATTTAACTTCCATTGTTCGCCCCGGAACAATATTTTTTTCTTTTGTTAAGGGGTCACCTGCATTGGTTTCTATATGAATACCGCGATCAGAAATATTCTCTATAGTTGCCTGATAGGTGGCAACATCAGAAACTATCTCCGCCCTGATATTGACTTTTTTCCTTACTTCACGCCTCTTTTCCATGCACGAATTTTATCATTTTGATCCATAGATGTAAAACAGAAGGACACCAGTGTTTCTCATATAACACGGTTCCGGCCTGAAATGTTAGACCATAGAGGAAAGGCAAGAACGTCATTTCGAACATAGGGAGAAATCTTCCCTTGCCGGGGCTGAACCTCCAACAAAGATGCAGCCTCAAACCCAGAGCGGGCACGATTTCTCATCCGCAGCCTCGAAATGGCTGTTACCGGGCATTGTACTTCAGACGGGGAGTTTTATTTATACCTGAGTCTGACGAGAGCATCCTGCGTTTTATCATAATATTCACTGGACGGAGAAAGATAGGCAAGAGCATCGTTAAAGTGTTCCCGTGACTTGGCTAATCGTCCTTTCTCTTCAAGTCCAGAGGCCATGATAAAATAGTCCTTGCCGATGGATAGTTTGTGATCTCTGCTTTTATAGGGAAAGACATCAATCGCCTTTTTTCTGAGCTCAATGGCCTTTTCCCATTCCCCTCTTTTCTCATGAACAGTCGCAACGGCATCAAAAGGATCAAGACTGAGAGAAAGGATATAACGAATATCATCCTGTGATGCACTAATTATCATATCCGTCAGTTTTCTCCCCTCACGAATAATCTCTTCTCTATTTATTTCTTCCTTCTGCAGGTAAAGATCAAGAAGCAATGATCGTAATGGTATCGATACAGGGTACGACTCCACATAGCCGCCTATTTTTTTCAATACTGATGAATAGGTGGACATCCCGCCCATGAAACGACGCATCTCTTCCTCGGCAAAGATAAGCATGCTTTCTTTCATGAGCCAGCTATGAATATCCCTGCTAAGGGCAGTGATTTTTTCCTTAACATTTCTTCCCTGCAACCCTGCAAGGGCAAATGATTTCATTTTCCCTTCCTGGGGACCTTCAGAGATATCTATTTCCACCGACCAGGTATCCTCTTCTTTGATTATATTGCCGTAAACGGAAAAATCCGCTGAGAGGCTGACACTGACTTCCTCTATAATTGTCGGAGTAATATCCCAGAGAATGCCACCCTTTGGTGTTGCACCCTTCTTCTCAGTCCACAAGAGGGAAGGCTCAATTATATAGACGGTATGCCTGATGGTATCGACGGGGATAATCTCAATATGAGTCTCTTCTGCAAGGTCTCTCCGAATGAGAGAGGCAATTTCATGATCAAGGGTCCTCTCCCCTATGTCATTCAGGGGATAGACAGCAACTCTGATTTTCTGAGGATCAGGATAATGAATAAGCCCTGCCGGGACAGTTCCTGCCAGAGCAAGACAGACTGCCAGAATCAGGGACACTACCACTGTAATATGTAGATTCCTCTTACAGATCATTCTATATAATTCCCTTTCTTCATAAGAATGTAAAGGTCCTGCAGGAACACGCTGCACCAGTGTATGAATGCAGCGTACCAAACGTTTATATTATTCAATAACCATTATATCTATTAAAGATACCTGTATAAATCTCCGTTTAATAAGATATTAAAAGTCATCTATGTTTTTGATCAAGCAGCGGGGGAGCGCAACAATGACAATAAAGATTAAACTGATTCTGTCATCAATTGGATTTACCGTATTTATGATTATGACAGGTTTGACGGTAATTCTTGGCTACAGCTACATATCTGACCAGGCCTCGCTTTCAAATGGATTCGACAATCAGGCCAAATACTTGCAGATGATGCTGCGAGGAGTAAACGAGATCATCATTACTGAAGGAACAAATCCTGCGATTGAACTGGCTCACGCCGGCATTAAGGGCTTTGATGAAATAAACACACGGATGAGTGCAAATCAGAGAAATATCAACTTACTGGAAAAATATAATAATACTGTTTTCTCAAGGTGGGAACAGGTAAAGAAAGATGTAAAACCCTTTCTTGATTATGATCTTGACATGGATGCTGAAGGCATGTGGGTTAAATATGGCCGGGTGATATCAGACACCGATGCCATAATTAAAGAAGTAAATGGATTCTCAACAAAGGCACGGGCTGTTGTCGATGCAGGTTCTAAAAAAACAAAACTTATTAAAACTTCTTTATTGCTGGTTTTCCTTATAACCTTAGTGGGTATTATGCTTTCCCTGTATATGCTGTATCGCTCAATCATGTCACCGATTAAAGAGCTGAACAGCATTGCAGAAGGATTTGGCAATGGAGATTTCGATATCTTTATGGACGATTCAAGAAAGGATGAGTTTGGCATGCTGGCAGTTCATTTTAACCATGCAATAGACAAGCTCGGTACGTTTATTATTAAGCTGAAAAAAGATATCAATTCCCTGGCAA
>CP070644.1:621618-625372 GCA_020354155.1 Nitrospiraceae bacterium
ATTATGGTATGTTGATCCTAATAGTATGATTCAAATCATAGCCGATTTAATGAATGATGAGTAAGATTTTCAAACACTACTATTTAATCAGATCTTAACCATATACCAATTCTAAAGAACAAAAGGGAGGCTATTATGAAGGTATCAAGAAGAGATTTTCTCAAGACCACGGCAGCAGTAAGCGCTGCGGCAACCCTTGGTATGTCAGTACCCTCTGAACTGGAGGCAGTAGCACAAGAAACAGAGGCCGGATGGCGATGGGACAAGGCAGTATGCAGATTCTGCGGTACGGGATGCGGGATTATGATCGCAACTAAGAATGATATGATCGTTGCCGTCAAGGGAGATCCCCTTGCTCCTGTCAACATGGGGCTGAACTGTATAAAAGGATATTTCAACGCAAAGATCATGTACGGTGCGGACAGGCTGACTGACCCTCTTCTGCGTGTAAACGCAAAGGGAGAGTTTGACAAAAAGGGCAAGTTTCAACCTGTAACCTGGGAGAAGGCCTTTGATGTGATGGCTCAGCAGTTTAAAAAATACTATGAGCAGATGGGGCCTGCAGGCATTTCAATATTCGGTTCCGGCCAGTATACGATCATGGAGGGCATTGCGGCCGTTAAATTAATCAAGGCCGGATTCAGAAGCAATAACATAGACCCAAATGCGCGTCACTGTATGGCAAGCGCAGTGGTAGGATTTATTCAAACCTTTGGTATTGATGAACCTGCCGGCAATTACGATGATATGCACTATGCCGATTCCATAGTCCTCTGGGGAGCCAATATGGCCGAAATGCATCCTGTTCTGTGGTCCAAGATCACTGACAGAAAAATAAGCGATCCCGAGTGGGTGAAGATTGTGAATATTTCCACCTTCACGAACAGATGCACGAATCTTGCAGACGAAGAGATAATTATAAAGCCAAATACCGATCTTGCACTCCTTAATTATATAGCACGGGAGATCCTTTATAACCGGCCTGAAGCTGTCGACTGGGATTTTGTAAAGAATAACTGCATCTTCGCAACCGGGCCGGTGGATATCGGGTATGGCATGCGCTCTGATATAAAACACAGTAAATATAGGGACAGCGAGCTTGATACCGCTTCCAGGGAGGCATCAAAGATCATTACTGAGGCTGAGGCACAGGCGATGAGTTCACTGGGTTTCAAGGCCGGCGAAATAATGGAAATGAAGAACACCAAGGCCCCGGTTAAGCACTGGGCTATCAGTTTCGAGGATTTCAAGAAAGGACTCGAACCGTACACGCTGGATTTTGTTGCAAAACTGGTGAAGGGTAACCCTGAAGAGTCCCTTGATGCATTCAAGAGAAAGCTGGTTAAACTGGTTGACTATTATACTGAGAAACAAAGAAAGGCAGTCAGTTTCTGGACCATGGGATTTAATCAGCACGTTCGGGGATCATGGGTAAATGAGCAGATGTATATGGTCCACCTTTTACTTGGGAAACAGTCACTGCCTGGCAACGGCGCTTTCAGCCTCACCGGACAGCCAAGCGCATGCGGAACTGCGCGTGAAGTGGGTACCTTTGCGCACCGCCTGCCCTCAGACATGGTAGTTGCAAATCCCAAGCACAGAGAGATATCTGAGAAGCTCTGGAAAATCCCTGAGGAGACACTCAATCCTGTTGTCGGTTCACATTACACAAAAATTATGCGTGACCTTGAAGATGGGAAGATCAAGTGGACCTGGGTGCAGGTCAATAATCCCTGGCAGAATACAGCAAATATGAATCACTGGATCAAGGCTGCACGGGAAATGGACAATTTCATTGTCGTCTCTGAAGTGTATCCCGGAATTTCTGCTAAAGTAGCAGACCTGATACTTCCCAGTGCCATGATTTTTGAAAAATGGGGTGCCTACGGAAATGCCGAGAGAAGGACACAGCACTGGAGACAACAGGTAACTCCGGTAGGAAACTCAATGTCTGATACGTGGCAGACTGTTGAGTTCTCAAAAAGATTCACTCTGGGTGAAGTCTGGAAATCCCATAAAATAAATGACAAGGTTACACTCCCTTCGGTGCTGTCAAAGGCAAAAGCCATGGGCTATAAAGAAACAGATACGCTCTATGATGTGCTCTTTGCCAATAAAGAAGCAAAGACATATACATGGCCGGATCCGGTGGGAAAGGGGTTTATAAACTCCGAGGCTGGAGGTGACAAAAGAGATGTTGAAGGGTTCAAGGGATACGGCTTCTTTATACAGAAATATTTATGGGAAGAGTACCGGAAATTCGGCACAGGCAACGGACATGACCTGGCTGACTTCGACACCTATCACAAAGTGAGGGGACTGAAATGGCCTGTCGTGAATGGAAAGGAAACCGAATGGAGATTTAACGCTGATTACGATCCCTATGCAAAGGCGGCAAATCACGGGAAATTTGCATTTTACGGCAAGGCATTAAAGGAAATTCCCAAAGGCGACCTCTTCGGACCAAAGGGAACTGAAAAGGTAAAACTTCCCAATAAGGCAAAGATCTTTCTGCGCCATTATGCCGAGCCGGCTGAGGTGCCCAACAGGGAATATCCGCTCTGGCTCTGCACGGGACGGGTGCTTGAACACTGGCACAGCGGCACTATGACCATGCGCGTCCCTGAACTCTACCGTGCTGTACCCGAAGCGCTCTGCTATATGCATCCTCAAGATGCCGGGAATAAAGGATTCAAAGATGGTGAACTGATCTGGATTGAATCAAGGAGAGGCAAGGTCAAGGCCAGGATTGAAACCCGTGGAAGAAACGAACCTCCGCGAGGGTTGATTTTTGTCCCCTGGTTTGATGAGCGCGTTCTGATCAACAAGGTCACTCTTGATGCAACCTGTCCAATGTCCAAGGAAACCGATTTCAAGAAATGCGCCGTGAAAGTGTACAAGGCATAACTGTGAAATGACAAATAACAAAATCCCTGCCTACCGGCAGGCAGGCAGATGACAGACAGTTTATACTGGATCGTTGACATTGAACATTCATTTGGAATAAATATGCAATTAAGGTGTTTAATTTGAAATGGGCAAGAGAAAAGACCCTCATGAGACAAGAATGCCTGAGCGAAGAGACTTTTTAGCAAAAACATTGAAAAGCCTTGGCTTGGCAGCTACCGGCGGCCTTGTCTGGGCCGGTTATATAACAGAAGGCAGGTCCGCCCCTTTTGTTTTAAGGCCGCCCGGCGCTCTGCCAGAAAGACAGTTCCTGGCATCATGTATCAAGTGCGGCATGTGCGTTGAAGCCTGCCCCTACGATGCATTGGAACTTGCAAAACCGGAGGATGACACGCCCATCGGAACGCCCTATTTTGTCCCGAGAACAACCCCCTGTTACATGTGCAGGGACATACCCTGCGTTCCTGCATGTCCAACAGGCTCACTGGATAAAAGCCTGGTCAGTGAAAAAGACGACGATGGAGAACTCATCCTCAACATTAACCTTGCAAAGATGGGACTGGCTGTCCTTGACAGAGACACCTGCATTGCCTATGCAGGGATCCAGTGTGATGCATGTTATCGTGCCTGCCCTTTAATAGACAGGGCCATTACCGTCGAATATACGAGAATAGAGCGGACCGGCAAACATGCAATGCTTGCCCCCGTCGTTCACAGTGATATCTGCACGGGATGCGGGCTCTGCGAAAATGCCTGTGTAACCCGAAAGGCCTCTATTTTTATACTTCCGAGAGAAATCGCCATGGGCGAATCCAGTGAACGCTATGTAAAAGGCTGGGACGCACGC
>CP070644.1:625472-628212 GCA_020354155.1 Nitrospiraceae bacterium
CCTCGATGAATTAAAGGATGAAAGGAATATCACGTGGTATCAGATAACCCATCAGGGAGAGAAGCGATGGATATCCGGGGAAGTTGTAGATCTTGTCAGTCTGAATATGACCAGCTATAACTGATACTGCCTTTTATCTGCTCTGCAGGATTATGGCCCTCTGCCTGGCTTCGGTCCGTGTTTTTTTATCAAAGGACTCGAGGAGGGCTATCTGTTTGTAGAGGTCGATTGCCTCTCCTGTCTTTTCCTGTTTTTCAAAAACCCTTGCCAGCCCTGTATAGCCTGATTTTTCTCCAAGATTCATCAGGAGACTGAAATAATGTGCTGCCTGTTCATAGCGGTTCTGCCTCTCATTGAGCACTGCCAGGTTAAGCAGTACTGAACTGTTTTCAGGCGCCATGGAATAGGCTTTTTGAAACGTCATTTCTGCTGCATCTCTTTGATCAGATTTTGCCTGTGCAATTCCGAGGTTGACGAGGGCAGGGACATAGGTGTTTTTTATTGCGAGCGCATTCCCGGCATATTTCAATGATTCTTCTGCATTCCCAAGTTGTAAAAGTATATAGGCGATATTATTCATTACAGTGAAATTCTCTTTATCCCTGGCAAGGACAGCCTTGTAATTCTCCAAAGCATGCCTGTAGTCCTTTTTCATCTCAAAGGCCCGGGCCCTGTAGAGCAGGGACGCAATTTCAGCTTCCCCGGATCTTTTCTTTTTCGTCCCCGTCGAATGAACAGGCGGACTCATTTTCTTTTCTTCTTCACGCACATTTTTTTCAGGAATGACGTCTTTTGTCTCACTGTTGCCTCTGATAGCCAGGTCAGCTGCGTCTGAAGGTTTAAGATCTGTGGCACGGGCAGGTGAAGGAGATACCGCTGTTTCTTCCCCTGCTGTGGCGGACTCCGGGGCAGATTTTTCAGAGGCTATGGTTTCATGCTCTCCGGAGGCTGTTCCCCTTTTCCCGGCGTTCATAGAGTACTTTGATGTATCCTGTGTTTGTAATGATGAGGATGAAAAGGTATCAAGAAAATTGATCAGCAGGAATCCGGAAAGTATAGCCACTATAAAAATAGAAGACAAAACAATTATTTTTTTCCTGAGAGAAGTTTTTTTTGAAGAACCTTCGACAATGTTCTTAAGATGAGGAGGGATTTCTCCTGCCTGCTGCGGCTGTTTTACTTTGGAGAGTAAATCAGCTAAGAGGCTCATGATTGCCCCTTTGAGGCGATGACCTATACGCAGATACCTGCCAGCCCAAATATTTACTCTTCATATCGCCATCAATTATAACAGAAAAATAGTATAAGTATGAATCAATAGTACAATTGTCAGGCATTTATTCCCTAATTAATCTTAACTGAGGGCTTAGGAATCAGAAGAAAAAATTAAATATCAGAATCAAGAAAAATTATTTCAATAAATCATCATTATTTTTTCATTTTTATCTTTAATTTTTGAATTTAACGGTGATAGATGGTAAACAGTATTAAAACAATTATTATCATAGTTTTCATTTCAATCAGTAATACCTTGCATCTTGCATTGGAAATCCTGTATTCTTTTTTCTGTTATGCCTGATCTGAGCCCCGAGGAACAACTGAAGGTAATAAAAAGAGGAACTGTTGAAACTCTTCTTGAAAAAGAACTGCTTGAAAAACTCAAACAATCCTGTAAGTCGGGGATCCCCTTAAAAATCAAGGTTGGTTTTGACCCCACAGCGCCTGATATTCATTTAGGGCATACTGTCCTGCTGGAAAAGATGAGGCAGCTTCAGGACCTTGGCCATGAAATCATACTCATTATTGGCGATATGACAGGGATGATCGGAGATCCGACCGGACGGTCTGAGATCAGAAAGCCGCTTACCAGAGAGGAAGTACTGAAGAACGCCGAAACCTATAAAGAACAGGTCTTTAAAATTCTTGACAGGGAGAAGACAGTGGTGCGATTGAACAGTGAATGGCTTGCGAAAATGTCGGCAATGGATGTTATAAAACTCCAGGCAAAACAGACCGTTGCACGAATGCTGGAGCGGGAAGATTTCAAGCAGCGCTTCAGGAATCAAAATCCCATTGGAATACATGAATTTATTTATCCCCTGCTTCAGGGACATGACTCCGTAGTCCTCGAGTCAGATATTGAAATAGGAGGGACAGACCAGAGGTTTAATCTGTTAATGGGCAGGGAGCTTCAGGAGGACGCGGGACAGAAACCACAGGTGCTGATTATCATGCCTCTTCTGGAGGGGACTGATGGTGTAAAGAAAATGTCAAAGAGTCTGGACAACTACATCGGAATATCAGAGCCGGCCAAAGAAATTTATGGCAAGACAATGTCCATCAGTGACGATCTGATGATGAAATATTATGAATTGCTCAGCCATATCAGTCTTGATGAACTTAATACTCTGAAGAAGGGGATAAAAGACGGAACGGTTCACCCCAAAAAGGCGAAAGAGGCCCTTGCCATGGAACTTGCAGAAAGATATTGGGATGAAACTGCTGCCAGGGCAGCACAAGAAGAGTTTCAGACTGTTTTTAAAGACAAGGGCCTGCCTGATGACATCCCTGTCATAACCCTTGATAGTGATGAGCGGGAAGTATGGCTGCCAAAGGTGATGAAAGAATCGGGACTGGCCAAAAGCACTGGGGAGGCAATGCGTCTTATAAAACAGGGCGGTGTCAGCGTCAATAATATTAAGTGGGCAGACCCGGACAAAAAGCTCCCTGCAAGGGAAGA
>CP070644.1:628312-632432 GCA_020354155.1 Nitrospiraceae bacterium
AAGCGTCTTGCCGGTCACATCTCCTATCTCTGTTTTTTCTTTTGCGATCCTGATAAAATTCAGGGCCCCGTCGTACAGCATTGAGATTACCTGTACATTATCTTTCCTGTCTTCGACTGCAACATCTTTCAAAGCTGAGTTGTTCATTGTGCGCTCCTTTCTCATAGGCTTTATTCTTATCATCTCCGTGCAACCGCCTTCCACTAAAGGCACATATGCACTGAAGGCAATATTTGCAATATTGATGCCATGAATACATTTCCGATATTTGACGTATTTACTAAGTCTTACAGCAGGATAATTTTTGGTGCTATCGATGGCATTACTTAATGAAGTATATTCATTTTTCCCTTTATCTATTTACTGTTACGCATCTCTCAAAAAAGACGGGTTTGATTCATGTCAATCGGAGAGTAGAACGATCTGTTCTCATCAGAAGAGAAGAAAGATGGAAAATAATTCCGGGTCAGGAACCATTGTACCTGTTCATACGTCAAAGGGATGAAATACGTCAAATTATTGAAGAGTGATAACGTCTTATGTTTTAATTAACACTCAAGAACCATAAACAAAACATGAATGATCTAGTGCACAGTTTTTTTCAGTTTCTCAAGATACTGCCTTACCGTATTTTCTTCAGGGAATAACAGGGATGCCCTTTCTAACCGTTCAACAGCTTCCGGGATCATCCTTTCTTTTAAGAGAAGATCTACAAGTGTAAGCTCACTGCTCAGGTCAGCCGTCTCTTTCTGCAGGGAACCCGTCATCCAGCTGATAGCCTCCTTTGTATCTCCTCTCTCAAATATACTGTTGGCCTTTTCCCTTACCCTGTGATGGACAAAATCATCCCGTCTGATAAGAAAGGTGCCGTAAGACCCGATACCTGGAAATTCCAGAAAGGAACTTTCACTGACAAAAGGTTCAAACTCCTCAAAACCCCAGAATGATTTATGCTCTTCATGAGGGTTTCTATATTCAGGACCCTGTACCCACCCTTCACCAAGCGGGATTGATACTATCAGATATTTAGTTGAGTGCGCTGCGCATTTATCAAGCATCTGCCAGGCGCTCTCTTTGTAAAAATGCTCCAGTACGTCGCCGAGATAGATTATCTCATAGGTGCCTAGTCCATCTATGACTTCAAGGGCATCGCCTATAAATATATTGTCGTAAATCGCCCTCTGATGATCCTGAATATAATCCTCATAGACTTCTATCCCGTCTATTCTGATTTTCCAGCTTTTTCTATGGTACCGCTCACCAAGCATTACGTCCAGCAAATCACGGGCAATAAAGCCCATCTTGCCGTTGCCAAGTCCAACGTCAAGCAGGGAGTTTGGTCTGGTCTTTTGAAGATACAGACAAAATGTATTTATCTGAGAATAGGTGCTCGTCGGCATTTATTATTACTTCCTGTCAACCTTCTTGAGGTTGATATTTTTCATTTGCAATTTGCTTTCTTAATATCTTTGCATCTTCCCTGTCAGGGTCAAAAATAGATATCTTGTTCAGTTCTTCTTCAGCATCGTCATATTTTCCCAGGGCAAAGAGGATTTTGGACAGCTCATATAGTGCGTCAAGATTTGCAGGATGAAGCAGCAAGTGCCTTCTTAAAGAGTTTGCTGCTAACTCCACCTGATTGACTTCAACAGCCATCTCTACAAGAGATGCAAGGATCTTTTTATTATCAGGGTCCTTATTAAATGCTTCACACACCGTCGTTAACGCATCTTCCTGCCTTCCCTCATTCCTTAATGTCAGTCCTCTGCGATACATATCCTGAATACTCATTGTCAGTTTTTGCGTGCCTAAAACCTTTTTAAATATTTCCAGAATGTTCCCTGCTGTCTTTTGTGAATCAAAATATTCTTCAGCTCGAGTCAGGGCGTTCTCACTGAACATCATCCTCCTTTCTTTGTTTTCAATCAGATCTTTCATTGCACGATAGAGTGAAAGGTAATCGTTTGGCTGGATCAGCATTCCTGCATCACCGACGACTTCCGGTATTGATCCCGACAGCGTGGAGATAACAGGTTTGGCGCAGGCCATACTCTCAATCAGCACCATGCCGAACTGCTCCTGCCAGTATCTGACTGAAACGCTTGGCAGGACAAAAAAATCAGCTGCATTGTGCAACTTATAAATATCTTCATAAGGGCAATTCTCGAGAAAATTAAATCGATCAGCCATCCCAAGTTCCGCTGTTCTCCTGCGGACTTCATCAAGTTCCGGACCGCTGCCCGCCATGACAAACCGGACAGGAACTCCTTGCAACGCCTGATCTCTTGTCACTTTGGCAGCGGCATGCACAAAATCATAGATGCCCTTTTCCCAGTCCATCCTTCCAATAAAAAGAATTATGATATCATCATTGTTGACTCCCAGGATCTCCCTGTATTGATGCCCTGCTGCCGGATGAGGTCTGAATCTCCTCAGATCTACGCCCATTGGCAGTATGTCGATCATCTCCTCAGGAACACCTTCGAGGAGCAATGCTTCTTTGGCACGGTTCGTTACTGCTATAAAATGATCTGCCTCATTCCTTACTACTTTCCTGATCCTGGCAACAGCTTCGTTGTCCTCAAAATTAAAGGGTATGTTTTCCCATTCCAGGCATACTACCTTACATCCATACTTTCTCTTTGCCTGCACTGCCTGTGCCGAGTAAAGATAAGAAATATCCCCGGTGTAAATAAGGTCCATATCGGCAAGGTGATCATCGAGCCCCTCCATGTAGAGAGTCAGTCCGTTTGATTGAAAGGGGAGTTGCACGACGGGCAGGTTAATTCTCCCTATATCATATTTACAGTGTGTTGTGGTAAATGCTGTAATATCATAATATTCCTTCAGGGGCTCACAATTCTGCATCTCCCACTTGTTGAGACTCACACCTCTGATAACCGCAATTTTGTTCATTTTCTCATGCCTAACTGACTGCCTCAGTTTCATTCTTCATGAGAAGCTTATCCCGGAGACCTAATGCCATTTTATTGTGAGGGTCAAAAATAAGGACTTTTTCTACATTCCTTCTTGCTTCGTCCACTTCACCCAGTTCATAGCAGAGTTCAGAGTAAGAACACAGCTCTTTCAGGTCAGCAGGATGTAACTGAAGGTATGCCCTTATATATCCTGCAGCTCCTTTCAGGTCTCCCGTCTTACTGCTTGATTCCCCGGCCAGTAATAATGCCTCTTCATTAAAGGGGGACATATGAAGAATTTTCCTGTATATCTGCAATGCCTCGTAATAATTGGATTCTTCCGCTAATTTGATAGCCTCAACGAGTAACCTGCTTATTTTTGAAGCACTTTCCAGCGGACAATATTCGATCTCATTATTTGTATTTGTTTTGATTCTAAACCCGTCTTCTGCCGATTTTACTCTCGCATCAGAAACTATCTTTCCCTTCCACTTCATAATCAATCCCTCCGCATTCTTTCTGGAAATATCATCATGATCTACAGGCCTCTCTGTTGAAGTTTCATAATGGTAGAGTATGCTTTGAGGATTATAAAAAACTCTGTAGCCTTTCTCACGTGCTTTAAAACATAAGTCTACATCTTCATATCCGTTCAGAAAAATCTCATCGAACATACCTATTTTAAAAAAGATCTTTTTCTTAACAAGGATACAGGCGGCGGTAACGGCATTAAATTCTCTTACAGAGTTGACAGCAGGATGGTCTTTCTCAAAATGTCTGTATATATGCCATATAAAGAGATCATTTTCAACAATATCAAACACTACCCCTGCATGCTGTATCGTATTATCGGGGTAAAGAAGTTTACTTCCAATAATTCCTGCATCCGGCATGGTGTCTGCCATGTCTACAAGATTTTCAAGCCATCCTGGCTGAGGAACTGTATCATTATTAAGAAAAACAAGATATTCTCCGCCGGCTGCCCGGGCCCCCTGATTATTGGCCTTTGAAAACCCCAGGTTCTCTTTGTTTGTTATCACCTTGACGTTGCCGCTCAAACTCTGTTGAAGAAACTCTGCTGTTCCATCTGTAGATGCGTTGTCAATTATTATTACTTCGTACGGTTCATAACATGTATTGGATGCGAGTGCCTCAAGGCACTGGATCGTAAAATCAAGTTGATTAAAGACAGGAATTATAAT
>CP070644.1:632532-635185 GCA_020354155.1 Nitrospiraceae bacterium
AGGCGCCCATTGCCATGCTGACAGGCATGGAGAAACTGAAGGATGATTATGAAATTACCATGCCGGAGAAAAATGCTCTTCACCTGGTTCCCAGGCGCAGGATCGGCTCAGTCCAGTTGATCGTCATCGAGACTGTGCAGGGCAGCTTCCCGGTCAGGACACTGACCATATTTGATACCTATGGAAATATCGTCATTATTGAACTATCAGATGTCGCAATAAACCCTGAACTGGATGAGTCGCTCTTTCAGTTTAAAACACCTCCCGGTGCCGAGGTGTATGACATGAGCCAGTAGTAGAAATAGAGACTATTTTTCAAACCATAAACAGATATTCATGCACACTTCAATACATTATGCAGATCGCAATTCATTAAATTAAAAATGAAATATAACAGATCAAAATAACACGGTAAAAGTGAAAAATTAAGCGACCTGTCATTTCAGTCCATTTTTGAGTTGATGGGAAATTCCAGGAAAATCTTTTCAGCTCTTAAGAGAACATATTTCCCCTTAAGACAGATCAGATTTTAAAGGGCACACAGCAATTTTATTATTTTTGATCTGTATTTTTTATATTTTATTTTTAATCGTTAATTTATTATTCAAAAAGATATGCCTCCAAGACGTCGAAGAGTAAAAAAGCAGAGGAAAAGCCACCATGTCATACTTGTCATCCTGCTGATTGTGGCCGGTGTTTTCTTTCTTATCCGCGAGCCCGGCAAGCAGGAATCTCCGAAAAAAATTGCCAACATCTCCAAACCGGATATTAAAAAGAAGCTCCCTCCCCTGAAGCCGCCGTCCAGAACGGGTTTGCCGCGGGTTGCGCTCATCATTGATGACCTCGGTCCGAACAGAAAGCTGGCTCAGGCAGTGCTGAAGCTAGAGGCCCCCCTGACACTCTCCATCCTGCCCCAGGAAACATACTCCGTCTGGATAGCTGAAGAGGGACATAAGGCAGGGCACGACATTATTGCTCACATTCCGGCAGAAGCCAAAAAGTCAATGAAACTCGGCAAGGGCGGCCTCTTTACCTGGATGACCGACAAGGAAATCAAAACAACCCTTGAGAAAGACCTGGCCTCTGTGCCCCATATCAAAGGGGTCAGCACCCACATGGGTTCTGCCTTTACCACAGACACAAGGGCAATGAAAGTATTCTTAAATGAAATAAAACTGCAGGGTTTCTTCTTTCTTGACAGCTATACAACTGCAGAATCGATTGGATTAAAGACTGCAAAGGAAATGGGTATCAAGACCGACCGCAGGCATGTCTTTCTTGACAACAGCAATAAACCCGCCATGATTAAAGCTGAATGGGAACGATTAATCAAGCTCGCGAATGAACAGGGCTATGCAATAGCCATTGCCCACCCGAGAAAAAATTCCCTTGCCTTTCTCAGGAAGGCCCTTCCCGACAATGACGATATTGAGATTGTTCCCCTCACCGACCTGATCTACGATTAAATATTTCAACATAAAAGATTAAAAGTCAAAAATCAAAATTTCGGAACTTTTTATTTAAATCCTTCATTTTAGTTTTTGATATTTATATTTTTATTTTTCTTGCAGCCTCCCCTACAAGTTTTTGAAACCCGTCCTCCTTGATTTGACCCTGAATCATCATATAGAATCTACAATTACAGTACAATTCTGATTATGGAGGAACTATGGACGCAAATTATATGTTAAAAGTTCAGGATGCCAAGGCCGTTGATATCCAGAAGGCCCTGCAGGCCGCCAATATCAAGGTCACCAGTATCATAGAGGTCCACAAGGAAAAGGGAGAAGAGGCCCCGAAGGAAAGCTGATGTGGAGTACCCGGCAGGGAAGGTCCTCAATTATTACCGGGCCCTCGGTGTTGCCAGCATAGAAATAACGGACAGCCTGGCGATCGGAGACATGATACAGATCAAGGGCCGGACAACCAATTTCGACCAGAAGGTCGAGTCAATGCAGCTGCAGCACAGAAATATCAACGAAGCAGTCAAAGGCCAGATCATTGGACTGAAGGTTATTCATTTTGTCAGGAAGAATGACGTGATTTACAAAATTAAAAATTAAATATCAAAGATAAAAATGTCGGAAGATTTATTTAGAATTTTGAATTTTAATATGTCATTTTGATTTTTTATTTTTGATCTTTTACTGTAAATCCCATATATATGAATCAATCAAACATGACTACGCCTCACTGGTACGCCGTCTATGTCAGGTCACGCCATGAAGTTCAGGTCTTTGACAGACTCAGGGCAAAGGGCGTTGAATCCTTTCTCCCAACCGTTGAAAGACTGAGAAAGTGGAAGGACAGGAAAAAAATGGTGGCCTTCCCTCTCTTCCCGAGCTATGTCTTTGTCCATATCGGAAAAGACCATGCAAGCATGCTCAATGTGCTGAAGGTGCCCGGCGTCGTCAACATGCTCTGCACTCTCCCGGGGGCGCCTGCAGCAATCCCCGATGATCAGATTATCTCCCTGAAAAAGCTTGTTGAAAACAAGGAGGCCCTCGATCCCTATCCCTACCTGAACGAGGGGCAGCAGGTGCGGATCATGAAGGGCCCGCTGGCAGGCGTGGAAGGCATCCTTGTGGAAAAACTGGACAAGCACATCCTCGTACTCTCTGTTGACGTGCTGAAACAGGGGGTGGCACTTACC
>CP070644.1:635285-638286 GCA_020354155.1 Nitrospiraceae bacterium
GCCATTTCATGTTTCCCATTGAGGATGCCCCTTTTATCCCTTTCTGTTGCTTATGTTGCGGATTCGGGAAGACACCATTTTCCCGGAGGTACTGCCCTGAGATTTTTTCCCCTCAAGCGAAGCCTGAACCGTAATGTGGTTCACAATATCTTTTTTGAAGTAGTCTGAATAATCCTGAAACTCCGATACAGTCATATCCGTAATGTCCTTTTTATTCTCAATGCAGTACCGGACAATAGCCCCGGTCACCCCGTGGGCCTCCCGGAAAGGCATGCCCTTTTTAACAAGATACTCAGCAACGTCTGTAGCAGTCATGAATCCTGATTCAACTGCCTCTGCCATCACTTTTTTCCTGAACCGTATCCGTGGCAGCATGGCAGACAGTACAGATATACAGGCCTTTACCGTATCCACAGTGTCAAAGAGCGGTTCCTTGTCCTCCTGCATGTCCCGATTGTAAGCCAGAGGCAGTCCCTTCATTACGGTAAAGATAGCCATCAGGTTTCCAACCACCCTCCCTGTTTTGCCCCGTACCAGCTCAGGGATATCCGGGTTTTTTTTCTGCGGCATTATACTGGAACCGGTTGCAAAGGCTTCGGGCAGTTCAATAAAGCCGAACTCTTCACTGCTCCAGAGGATTAATTCTTCAGATAACCTCGACAGATGGCCCATAGTAATACTTGATGCGGCAATGAATTCAGCAATGAAGTCCCTGTCCGAAACAGAGTCCATACTGTTTTCTGAAACCTCAGGAAACTTCAGCAACTTTGCCACATAGTTCCTGTTAATGGGAAGGGTGGTGCCGGCAAGTGCTGCAGCTCCAAGAGGCAGGACATTGACACGCTTCAGACAGTCCCTGACCCGCTCCATGTCCCTGCCAAGCATTTCATGATAAGCAAGAAAGTGGTGGGAAAGAAGCACAGGCTGTGCCCTTTGCAGATGGGTATAGCCCGGCATCACTGTGTTGATGTGTTTCTTTGCAATTGATACCAGAACCCTGCGAAAGTTTATAATCAGCTTTAGTATCTCATGGATTTCATCCCGCAGATAAAGCCTCACATCAAGAGCAACCTGATCATTCCTGCTCCTCGCTGTGTGAAGTTTCCCTCCGGCTGGACCCACTTTCTTTATAAGGGCATGCTCAATATTCATATGAATGTCTTCCAGACCATCTTTAAAACGAAACCTTCCTGCTTCAATTTCTTCATATATGTCGCCAAGACCCCTGATAATGAGGTTCATGTCCTTCTTTGATATTATCTTCTGCCTGCCAAGCATCTTTGCATGGGCAATACTGCCCTCTATATCATACTTCCAGAGACGAACATCAAAGGCAATGGATGAAGTGAAGTCTTCCACTATTTTTTCAGTCTTCTCTTTAAACCTTCCTGCCCAGGGCTTATTCATGAAAGTAAGGATAAAAAAAAATATCACTAATGTCAAAAGAAATAACTGCACCCCACCCTATGGGAAGCTGTCCGACAATTATCATTTTGAGGCGTTAGCCGGGAAATCTTGAAGTGTATCGTGGAGCAACCAAAAGATTTCTCTCTTCGCCTGCTTGCATTCTGCAGAAACCTTACTTAAGATTAGAAAGATGAACGTTGTCGGATTAGGCCAGTGCGCCCTGGACCATACATTTATTGTCGACTCCTTTCCCAATCCGGATACAAAAAAAGAAGTAATTGACTGGCAGATCAGCGGCGGCGGACCGGTTGCAACAGCGATGGTCAGTCTTGCACGTTTGGGGGTTCAATGCAGCTTTTACGGCATTACAGGTGATGATGAGGCAGGAGATAAAATAAGACGGTCCCTTGAAACGGAGGGGGTCGATGCGAGCGGCCTGATAACACGGCCTGATTCATTCTCCCAGACAGCATTCATTGCCGTAGAGCAATTAACAGGCAAAAGAACTATCTTCTGGAAACGACCTTCAGCTCCTCCCCTGAAACCTGATGAACTGCCTGATAGCTTTCTGGACAACGCGGACTTTCTCCTCGTTGATGGGCTCATGGCTGAAGTAACAGCCTGGGCAGTGAAAAAGGCAGGGGCGAAAAACATTCCTGTCATGATCGATGCAGGGAGAGTACGGGAAGGAACGATTGAACTGGCCCGTCAGTGTGACTACGTGGTCTGTTCCGAGGAATTTGCGAGAGAGTTCGCGGCAAATCCCAATGGTTTTGACCCGGAAAGGGCATTGGTCACAATGAAAGCCTTCTGCGCAAAGGCTACAACCATAACATTGGGCGTAAAGGGAAGCGTCACTATTTCAGACGATGCGATCTTCAGGACACCTGCCTTTAGCGTAAAGGCTGTGGATAGTACCGGAGCTGGAGATGTTTTTCACGGCGGTTACATTTATGGACTGCTGCAGGGGTGGGGGTTGAAAGAGGTCGTCCGTTTTGCATCGGCCTTTGCCGCACTGAAGTGCAGAAAACCCGGTGGCAGAGCAGGTATTCCCGGACTGGATGAAGTACAGGCATTCCTTGCAAGGCATGACAGATAAAATAGAAAGGGAGGTATTCAATGAAAGAACTGGACAGACATAAAGCATTTGAACTTGCATCACCCTTCCCCTATGTCCTGGCCGTGACCGTGGACAAACGGGATAGACCGAACATTATGGGCCTGTCGTGGTGGACCTTTACCTCCTGGGACCCGCTGATGATCGCCATCTCCGTAGGCCATAAGAAATACTCTCATGAATGTCTTGATCATCACAAAGAGTTCGTCCTCTGTTTCCCCTCTGAGGAACAGGCCAGGGACGCCTGGTTATGCGGCACAAAAAGCGGCAGGCATATTGATAAATTTCAGGAAACGAGTTTCAATCCCCTCCCTTCAAAGAATGTCAAGCCTCCTACTATCGAGGGTGCTACAGTGGCCTATGAATGCAAAGTCATAAAGCAGCATGAAACGGGAGATCATACGCTGTATCTGTCTGATGTTGCAGCAATTCATGGCGATCCGCAGAAAGTAAACCATATTTATTCAGTACATTACA
>CP070644.1:638386-643158 GCA_020354155.1 Nitrospiraceae bacterium
ATGAAAAAGCCGGTGTCGCCATGACTACATCACCTACCCAGTTGGGGCAGAAGACGACAATTGTTTTCTCTTTTCTTTCCATACAATAAATTCATCCAATAATGAAAGTAATAAAATATGAAGTATCCGAATAAAGTCAAAGATTAAAAATGATAAATCAAAATGAAGGACGCAACGTACTAAGTGAAATCCCTAATCAGAATTTTGATTTTTTATGTTTCCATTTTAATTTTAATCCCTTTCACCTGGTTGCCGGATAAATTCTGATTTTCCTGACTGGTAATCTCAGCAATATTTAGTCTTAGATCTGGATGCAGGGCTGAATAGCGCTGTGATTTGAGAAACGTCATCATACCATAAACAATGGATTATACCACAGACACATCACAGGCGCACTTTTTCTCTTTTCATGATCCAATCGACTGCATTTCCCAGGTCTTTTGCTACATGGGAGGCGTTTGTTTTTTCCGGAGTTGCAGGAGATATCAGGACTCCCAGTGCACCGGTATTTTTGGCAAGAAGCATATCCGATTCCTTATCACCAATAAAGTAAGATGCTTTCAAATCAATTTTATGATCCATGCGTGCCTCATAGAGCAGAGAAGGTTCAGGTTTTCTGCAGCAGCAGTGTCTGTCAGGATGGTGTGGGCAGAAGTAAAAGGCGTCAATGCCCAGTTGCTGCTGCAGATACCGGTTTGAATCTTTCACAAATTGTGAGTCCACAATTCCTCTATCAATGCCGGACTGGTTCGTAATGCCGATAAGCATAAAACCAAGATCCTTTAACTGCATCAGATGGTTTTTTGCGTTCGGGAAGATATGGATATCATCAAGGCGGTTCAGATAGTGCATGTCTTCTATAAGGGTGCCGTCCTTGTCAAGGAATATTGCCCTCTTCTTTGTAATCTGACTCTGAACAGTTGAAAAGACGTTGTTAACGGTGATTGCAAGTATACGGTCTCTATTGCTGTTGTAATCGCTGTCGGCCATCACGGGAACAGCAGCCTTTGAAAACATGCGTGAGGCAGGGTCCTGGGAGCCGAACAGTGCTACCGTCGGCACACCCACTGCCTGGGCAATATACAGTGGGGCTGAATCATTGGTCAGGAATATGTCACATTCTGACAGAAGGGCAGAAAGTTCTCGCAATGTTGTTTTGCCCACCAGTGAGATGACCCGTGCCCTGGCCTCTGCAGGGTCGAAGGTCTTAATGATTCTGTTTGCCATATCCAGCTCGGATTTCCATCCAAAGATCATGACACTGCCATTCAGTTCCTTGACAAATTTCTGGGCTATTGCTGCGAAACGCTCCAGCGGCCACTGGCCGGCCCCCTCTCCGTAGGCCCCGGCTGTTATACCGACGACAGGTCTTTTTATCCCTTCAAAGGTCTGCCTTGCTTTCATTCTCTCCTTCAGAGTCAGGCATATCCAGGGGGGAGTGATGCCTGCCGTTCTTTCTGATGCTTCAATGAGATTGAGATAATATCCGGAAGAATGGGCATGATACTCGTCCTTCCCCTCCAGGACAACCGGCCGCGTCAGAAACATATTCCGGTTGTTCAGTCCATAACCTGCCCTCTCTGGAATCCCTGCACGCCATACAGTGAATGCAGTACTCAGGGAGTCCGTAAAGAGATACGCAGTGTCAAAAGATTTTGCCTTCAGTATCTTTGCCAGCTCCAGTCTCCCGAATATTCCGTTAAACTTTTCTTCGCAAACGAGATGTTCATTGATGTCCGGATTTTCCCTGAACACATCAGATACCCAGGGTTTTGCAAGAACACTTATGTGAGCATCGGGATAGGTCTGTCGGAGGGAATTTATGGCAGGCAGTGAGAAGACTGCATCGCCTACCCAGTCCGGGCTGTATACAAGAATTTTTTTTCCACTGTCAGGCATGATAGATTTTGATCTTCAGAAAAGGTGTATCCTTCTGCAACCGGTTTGACAGATACATCTATTTCTTTTTCGATGTGACCTTTTTTTTCTCTGCCCTGTTGTTACTGGTATTATTCTCTGGCTCTTTATCGGCTTTCAGCGCTTCACCGAGTTCCTTCAGTTTTTCAGCGACAGTGAAATTAAAGGTGCCTTTAGGATAGGTCCCGTCTTTTTTCATTTTTCCCGGCTTCAGACCTGTTAAAATCTCTATGCCGTCTTCCACAGTATCTATGGCATATATATTGAATTTTCCACTTTCAACAGCGTCAACAACTTCTTTTCGCAACATGAGATTTACAAGGTTTTTCCTCGGGATAATGACGCCATGAGAACCGTTCAGGCCATTTAATTTACACACTTCAAAGAAGCCTTCTATTTTCTCGTTTACTCCTCCTATGGGCTGGACCTCTCCATGCTGGTTCATTGAACCGGTAATGGCATAGGACTGCTTGAGCGGCACTTCCGATATACTGCTCAGAAGTGTGTATACCTCGGCACAGGTTGCACTGTCACCTTCTATTCCGCCGTAAAGCTGTTCAAAGGTCAGTGATGCAGTAAGACTGAGTGAGTGTTTTGTCGCATACTTCCCCCCGAGATAGGCAGTAAGAATAAGTACTGCTTTTTCATGAATTTTGCCGCTCATCTTTGTCTCTCGCTCTATATTCACAATACCTGCCCTGCCGGCATAGGTCCGTGCGGTGATCCTTGATGGCATACCGAACCGGTAATCACCCAGATCAAGGACTGAGAGACCGTTTGCCTGACCGACAACAGATCCCGTCGTTGCTATAAGAATCGACCCTTCTTTTGTCGCCTCCAGGATCTTTTTCTCAACTTTATTTGATCGGTAGATTTTTTCATTAAGAGCCTTTTCAATATCGACAGCAGTTACCACGTTGTTCTTGCTCAGTCTTGACCAGTAGTCTGCCTCCCTGAGGATATCCGCAACCTCGCTGAATTTAGCAGAAAGTTTTCCCTGGTGTTCTGCAAGTCGTGATCCGTATTCAATGACGCGCGCTACGGCATCTCTGTCAAAGGGCAGTAAATCGCGCTCTCCGCATTTGGTCCTCACAAAACTCGCATATTTGATCGTGTTTTCGGAATTTCTGTCCATGCGGTTTTCGTAATCAGCCTTTATTTTGAAAAGTTCCCTGTACTCTTCATCAAGGTTATAGAGCATATAGTAGAGGCGGGGATTTCCCACAAGGATGATTTTGACATTAAAGGGTATTGCCTGCGGTTTTAATGTTGTTGTTGACATAAGACGGTACTGCTCCCATACATCTTCGATCTTGATTTCCTTCTCCTTGATTGTTCTCTTCAGGGCATCATAGGAGAAAATGTTTTTCAGAAGTTCGAGGGCATCAACAACAAGGTAGCCTCCGTTTGCTGTCTGCAAAGAGCCTACCTTGATCATGGTAAAGTCCGTTGTGGCAAAACCGTACTGGAGCTTGTGCTCAACCCGTCCAAAGAGGTTGTAGTAAGTGGGGTTGTTTTCAATGACAACAGGGGCACCTTTAAGGTCACGGTTGTTGACAAAGACATTGACGCTGTATTTTACAAAGGAAGGTTCTGACTTGTCTGGTTTCATAAAGGGAAGAACGGGAGTCTGTTCTTCCTGGGGCTTGAAGTCGGCAATGTGCTCAAGTATGTCTTCCTTGACCTCTTCAAAATATTTCTGCAGTTTTTCGTTCTCTGTATATTTGACTTTCACTTCATCGATCCGGTGTCCCACTGAAGTCAGCGCTGCCTGGCGTTCAAGCTGGACCATAAGGTGTTTGATCTTTTTCTCCTCTTTTCTCACTTTGCGTATGGCATCATCGAGCTTGTCCTGCAATTCTTTGCCGATGGTATCTACTTTCTTTTTCACTTCCGGCTCAAGGTCTTCGTATTCCTCTTCACTCAATGCTTCACCGGTTTTCTTCACTGGCAGAAGTACAAGGCCGCTCACTGTCTTCTTCAGGGTAAAATCCTTACTCTTTGCCTCCTGCTCAAGATCGGTAAAGTACTGCTTCTGTTTCTGCTGAAAGTCCTCAAGTATTTTTGTCCGTTGCTTTTCATACTCTTTGGATTCGAATATCTTCGGTATCTCCTGTTTCAGGGTTTCGATCAGTTCACCCATGTCTTTCTGAAAGGAAACACCTGTGCCGGGAGCAAGGTTGAGGGCACAGGGGAGGTCGGGAGATTTGAAATTATAGACGTAGCACCAGTCATCAGGGACAGATTCATTTTTGGCCTTCTCTTCGAGTATTCTCCTGATTGTCGTCAGCTTACCAGTGCCGCTCTCCCCGAGGATATAGATATTAAAACCGTGACTGTCTATGCCAAGGCCGAATTCCAGGGCACTCAGGGCTCGTTGCTGCCCAATTGTCTCTGTAAGGGGCGGGATATCGTCGGTAGTCTTGAAGGGTAACTCTGAAGGCTTGCAGCAGGAATAAAGCTCTTTCTTGTTAACTTTCTTTAACATATGATGGCCTCCTGGTTTCTGGTATCAGAAAGAATGTATAAGGTTACATAATAACCTATTTTGAATACAAATCATAATTTTTTGAAATAACCGAAGAAGCAGCAGGAACATGTCGCATCGGGATGTCACCCCTCGAGCTCTGGTTTTGAATCATCCTCGCGGATGATAATTCTTGTGGACCTTCTTTAACCTCTCAGGGGTCACCTTTGTGTAAATCTGGGTCGTAGTAATATCGGTATGACCGAGCATTTTCTGCAGTGCCCTGAGATCAGCTCCTCCATCCAGCAGGTGGCTGGCAAAACAGTGCCTGAGGGTATGAGGTGAAATTTTTATCGAAAACCCTGCTGCATAGGCTTTAATTAACTGC
>CP070644.1:643258-647398 GCA_020354155.1 Nitrospiraceae bacterium
CGCATAAAGCGGCATCTGGAGACTGTCATGGTCAATAGTCCCTGTCTTATAATCCAGCAGAATAACTGTTTCTGAACCTTTGCTATTGTCTTTCATTTTTGCTCTTTGCTCTTTGCTCTTCTTGTCAATCCTGTCTATTTTGCCTTTCAATTTCAGTCCATCAACCTGAGCAGTCAATTTTTTTTCCACCATCGCGGGACGATATCCTTCCCTTCTGATGGTATGCTCTTCTCCTGCCAATTTTGGCAGGAGTTTCTGAAATATCTCTCTGGCAACTTTTTTCCAGAAATCCCCGATGGCAAATGTATGCAGCGCTGCATCAAGACAGTGCTGCAGTCTTGTATCAAGGTCGTCAGGATCAACATCCCCCTCTCTGAAAAGATGCTCCATAACCCTATGGGCTAGACTCCCCCAGAGACGTGCCTCAACTTCAAAACGGGGCGGCTCTTCAGGCTCGATCTTTAAAATCTTTTCAATGTAAAAACGCAGAGGGCATTTTCTGTAAAAATCGATGTCTGTAACACTGAGATAGCCCCGGAGCTTTTCTCTGATCAGTTTGAGAGATGTCCTGTTAAGGCTCACCGCATTATCCCGGAAAATTACTGCCTGATGATGACTGTTTTTTATCCGTCCTTCTCTGATAAGGACATCTTCGGGAGAAAATATATGCCAATTCTCAGGGCGCAGTGCCTTCTCCCAGTCAAGAAAAGGAGAGGGAAGAAATATCTTGTCTCCTTCTGCTGAGGGACAGGAGAAAAAGGGTTCCCTGTCAGAAATATTCATGAGGCGATGAAAATATCTCCGTTGTCTTTTGAGATAGTAGTCAAGGTAGGGCATGCCCAGCTCTTTCTTCACCTGCTCGGGAAGGATGGGATCTATAGCGGGTTTTGAAGGGAAATCCCCTTCAATCATTCCTCCAAAAAAGAGCGCATCTGTCTCAAGGCTCGATGCCTGCTCAAAGGACATGACCTGCACGCCGTCCACCCTGGTATCTGCTCCGCTCAGTGTTTCCAGAAGAAAGCGGAGGTAAAAACCGGGAGAGTGAGGGTGTTTTTTATGAGAGACCCTGATTTCAGCAAAACGTCTCAGCGTAGCAAACTGACTGTTTATGGCCCCTTCCATTGTAGTACCTGAGTTGTCTGCTCCTTCAGTGCTCAGTGACTCAAAAAAGCCGAAACGCTGCAGCGCAGTTTCAAGGGCATCTGCAAATGGTTCAATGTCCTGCGCACGACTGACAGGTTCCATTATGGCAATGACTTTCTCAATGCCTTTCTGAAATTCACCGGTCAGCCGGCCTCTGTCATTATTCATGCCGGTGATGTCATTGAGAGTCTTTGTCAGAGAGAGCCATGATTCTTTTCCTGTGATAATGCCTGCCCTGTAGGAAAGACTGACAGCATGCTCCCTGACAATGGAAGGAATGGCCGGGAAGAAAGGCGATGTGAGCACAGAGAGAAAATCGTTCCTCGGATAATCCTCTTCAACGCAGGTAATCAGTTCCTGAATGAGGAGTGCAGGCCTTGAAGCTGCTACAGATTGTTCGTTGATGTTCACTGGAATGCCATGTCGGTGAAAGACACGCCTGACCATGGGGGCATACTTTGAAATTGAGGGGAATGAAAGGGTAATATCCCATGGACGCATCCCGTCGAGGAGGAGTTTTTTTGTGTTTCTGGCTATTCCTTCAACCTCATCTTCTACTGAAGCATACACATGGTATCCGCAGGTTTCTCTTCGTGATGCAGGCTTGAGTCTCCTTGGAGAAAGAGTTCTTTCTTTCCCTGTCTCTGCAAGGCTGGTCCCTTCCTCAGCAAGGACAAGAACATTTTCTGCATTCTCCATCAGTGCATCGAGGAGATTCTCTTCAAGGGGAGAGGGATCGAAAAAACCGTCAATAACAACAGTGGAAGGAGGAAGGTGCTCATTGATCAGGGAGATAGATGCGCTGAGTACCTGGTCGATGTCGACCAGGCCTTTTTCCCTCAGGAGATTCTCATAGGCCATCAGTATATCCAGTGAACCTGTTGCCCGTTCCTTTGCCTTTTCCTCAAATATGAACCGGTCCAGGTCTTTTTTGACTTCAGGCAGGTCTCTGTTCGGGAGGTAATGATTGATTTTATTTTTCAGCCCCGAAAGCAGCCTGGCATAGCCGAGGTTATTCTCCTCAATCAGCTGCAACAGAATCAGGGTCCTTATTTCGTCGGATATTACATCCTGTGAACCGCAGGTCGCATAGAGCTCTGAGGCAAGCTGTTTCAGCGTTACCACTTCAAAGGGAATATATGCCGTCGATGCTCCGGAATTTGTGCGGTATGTATGGAACAGTCTTTTAATATGAGCAACGAAGTGCACGTCAGGGCAGACATAGAGAACAGAGGAGTAATTATTGCCGGGGCAGAGGGTGGTAATCGTTTTGAAAAGTATATCTCTTCTGTTCCGTGCACCGGGGGGGGCTATAAAGAGGGTGCCTGCTTTCACCGGTTGCCGGACCGCGCTTTCTGATCAGGCGTTATTGGATTACAGCATTGCTTCAAGGGGGCATCCGTTACACCGTGGTTTTGGTTTGCAAAAGTCTTTCCCCACCATGACAAAGAGTGCATGATATTCATTAAACAATTGTACATCCCGGGGGAGATTTTTGTGAAACAGTTCCTGCAGCTGGTGATAATCAGCTGGTTCCGATGAAATACCATGTCTGGCCATTACACGTTTTGTATATGCATCTATGACAAATACCGGCTTCTCAAGAGCGTAGAGCAGGATCGAGTCAGCGGTTTCGGGACCTATGCCGTTGATCTCAAGGAGTTCCTTCCGCAGCACTGCCATGTCTTCAGATCTCATTGCGGTCATGCTGCCTTTATAGTGATTTGCAAGATATTTCAGGAAACTCTTCAATCGCTTTGCCTTTACATTAAAATAACCGGAAGGCCGGATAAGGGATGCTAATTTATTTGTATGCAGTTTATGAAGAATCCCGGCACGGAGCACCTTTTCTCTCTTAAGATTTGCTATTGCCTTTTCAACATTGGTCCAGTTTGTGTTTTGTGTCAATATGGCACCAACTGCAATTTCAAAAGGCGAGTCACCCGGCCACCAGTGCAGGGGGCCGTAGTGTGCGAAGAGGGAGGCGTATATCTCCCGGAATGCCTCCGAATGATTCATGTTCTTTACTGTACTCATGTGAATCCAAAAATAAAAGGTAAAAAATTAAAATTGAGGAGAAAAGAGATTTATTGAATATACAATCTGCTACAAGGGCGATTCATTTGAGGTCATTGCGAGGCGAAGCCGAAGCAATCCCGTGCCTCATGAAAGATTGCCGCGTACCCTTTGGGTGCTCGCAATGACAAAGAATAAAGACTTGCACTGAAAAGCATTTCAATATACTCCTTAATTTTTATCTTTTACTTTTAATTTTTGATTTTTCTCTTATCCTGGCGGCCATGTCATAGACCTGCCTCCAAGAAGATGGAGATGTACGTGAAAGACGGTTTGCCCTGCATCACGGTTGCAGTTCATTACAAGCCTGAATCCCCTGTCAGCGACCTTCCTGTCTTTTGCAATGCCATTTGCAACCTGATACATCTGCCCAATCAATTCGTTATCCTCAGTCGAAAGGTCCAGGGCAGTGGCGATATGTTTTTTTGGGATCACCAGGATATGGACAGGGGCCTGTGGATTCACATCTTCAAAGGCAAGGATGCTGTTGTCCTCATAGACAATACTGGCAGGTATCTCCTGATTAATTATCTTGCAAAAAAGGCAGTTCATGGACTTGTCTCCTTTTTTTTAGTACAATTATAATCAATATTATATCTTAAAAAATGGAACTCAAAACATATCAAATAAAAGACCTGAAAGAAAAACCTTATTTTGTAGAACATATCAGGTGGGACATTAGTCCAAAAGTTTTCGTATCCCCTCACATCTCTTCCGGCGACGGTACAACGGTAACATTGGATACAACCTATGGCTATATGCTGTACGTTGATCTTGTGTATGACAAGCCAGCCATTATTATTATGCAGTTGAAGGAGTTAATGAGCAATACCATCGGGTATATTGATGAAGCCCCGGAAGATCTCCTGAAAGAGGCCATGCAGTGTACGACTTCTGAATGTGTAGCAGGCATGTATCCCC
>CP070644.1:647498-651253 GCA_020354155.1 Nitrospiraceae bacterium
ATCTCTTGATTAAACCGAAGATAAATCTAATCAAATAGACAGGCATACCAATTATTATAAGAACAAGACCGGCATGCATCACCGGCAGCGCCGGGTCTTTTACTGCTTCCACAAGAGCCCAGTATATTGGTTTATAAAAACTGAGCGTCAGATTATCAAAATGAATGTCCTTCAGAGAACTCCCCTCAGCTACAGCTTTCTCGCCTTTAAAAACCTTGACACTATAGTGAGGTTGAATTAAGTTAATTTCCATCCCCCTACCATGTGCCTGCTGCTCACGTATTTCAGGTTCGAGGGATACACTGAATTTATACGGGTACGGTGGAATTTCAAAATGATCGATGCTTCCCGGCGCAAGAATCCTCAGAATCATATACCCTTCCGTTATCAGTTTTGTACCTTCGTGCAGCCTCACTCCTGGAGCAATTCCAAGGTTTAAAATATGATAGTACGTATTATTTATATTTTTGGGGGGGAAGGCACCAATCTCTGAAATTTGCGAAAATCGGTCACGGAGCATCATTTTTGGTTCATAGGCAAAAATTCCTGCACTCGCACCCATACCGGCAAGACGATCAGGCAGGCCGGGATCGATAGAAATTATTCGATACTGTTCTCCACCCCATGGAGGCGAAATAATATCATCTACCCCAACTATTCGCTGTCCCTGCTGCCTATAAACGACACTGACAAAAAAACCTGAAAAAAACAGAATTGCACCGAGTGGCAGAATTAACCAGAACAAATATCCGACTTTTGACCTTTGGAACTTCTCTTTCGATACTCTGATAAGGTTTAATGTTGCGCTCAACAGAAAAAGTACAAAGGGGGCCTGAACGAAGATATTCTCGCGAAGCAAAAAAATAAATTTGCCAAAGGCTTCATCTACCCAGATGGATGAAGCTGAATAAAATAATATCCAGGCAAATATGACCCAGAGGAGGAATGCCTTAGAAGCAAGTATGTGAAACGGTACAAGAATCGGTTTCATTGAAATTTTACTCATTTGATTTTCCGAGCTATTATAAAAACCTTGCTAATCAGATATATACATGACAGAATCAATGCCGGCACGTAAAAAAAGGCTCCCCGATCACGTGTTATTGACACTACTGTCCATTTCCGTATTTCATCAATTGATATTCTGCTGTTTTCAAACGAGATTTCTTCTTTCAATGCAACTCTTTTGCTGATGACAATGTCCTTATTTCTTGTAATCCGAAAAGAAAAATAGGACTCATCCCCGTCATCACCACCCGATGGATGGTATTGCAGATAATATGTATGGGGAGAGAGCAGCCTGAATGAATCTTCACTTCCGGGCGGGAATAGCTTCAGAAACATAAAGGCGCTGTCCAGTACAGATCCATCCTTGGATTTAAGCACATATCGAGGAGAATATCCAAAATCCCTGATCCCAATCCAGGTGTCATCAAAGAGTTTGGGCAGTCCCGATGTCAGTACGATTTTCTTCTGGGGCTTACTTGCTTGAATTAATGTTACATCACCTTTTAGATCCAGGACATCTGTGCCGTCAGCACTGAATGACGCCTCCAGCTTTTCCAGCGTTATCCCTATATCCGGGTGTACGGCAAATTTACCATGATAAAGTGTATTGGCCACGTATATATTGTGACCGCCGTAAATTGTCTGACCTTCTGTCAGAACAACCTCTCCACTGAATCGTGTAAAGTAACTTACCCATAACCCTGAAATAAGAAGAACGACTATCAGGATCAGGAACCATCCCCCTGCTTTTATGGTTGTAAAGTTTCTGATAGCAGACAGAAGAGTGATAATCAAAAAAAGAAATGAAGCGGAGAGCATGGGTATTGAGAAGAGTAGGGCTGAAGGAGGTATGGGCGATACATCGAACAGGCCGACTCTTTCCACAAAATAATAGGTGACACAGAAAATAATTATCAAGAAACGAAGGAAGGACATCACCTTAAACCCTCCCCTTCGGTATCACCGGAATGGTATCCTCAACACCAAAAACCTCATATTCCGTAACACGCCAGGTGTCGCCCTCTTTTCTCATTCGATAACGCACCCTTATGCTGTTCGCCTTGACTCCGGACATGATGGACTTCCGTGTTCCCCTGTCCTGAATCGTCATAAACCACACTTCACGCGCTATTGCAACTGCACTCACAGGACTTGTCCGGTCAATGCTCTCCAGCTCGAATACATCCCTGTCATAAACAATGATCTGGTTATTTTTCCTCCAGTCATCGATCTCCTGAAATATCCTTCTCTTGATCATATTCGCTGCAGGAAATTCATTCAGGCCCGCCAGACTGCCTCCCGTATTGAAAAAGGAAGCGAAGTTCCTGTTAAAGAGCTTCAACGTCTGTTCGATCTCCTGAACGAACATCTCATGATCATAAGCGCCAATAAAATAAGCAAAATTCTTCAGGCTATGCTCATGAGAAAAAAAGGATATACACAGGGCAAGAAGAATCCCTGCAGCACCAGATATGAGATATTTCTTCATTGCATTAAATCCGGCAGAGAAGTTACTCCAAATATGTGCCTCGTATTTTCAACGACGATATCAATTCCCCAATAGGTGATAATTACCGTTATAAGCAAAAATATCATGAGCCAGGCAAGCCGCCTCCCCTTCCATCCGAGCGTAACCTTCAGATGGATTGAGAGCCCGTACAGAAGCCACGATATGAGTGACCAGACCTCTACCGGGTCCCATCCCCAGTAGTTGCCCCACAGGTCTTTTGCCCAGATAGCACCGGCCACGATCATAATGGCATCGGCAATAAATCCGTATACAACAAACCTGAACATATTTTCTTCGATCACTTCAAGTCTCGGAATTTTTTTATAGAAACTGCTCATCCTCTCCCCGATCATCTTCCGGTCTTTCAGCAGATAGAGCAGACCCATACCAGATGCGATTGCATAGGCGCCAAAGGCAAGCTGGGCGAAAAGAACATGAATCACCAGCCAGCTGCTTTTCAGTGAGGCAGCCAGTGGCAGTGGGTCTGGTGCTTTCATAACTCCATATCCCAGAAACAGCAGGCTTGCAGGCACGGTAAAAAGTGCGACACCGGTAAGCGCCCTGTTCCGTATAAATAGGTATACCGTAAACCCGATTGCAAACCACCCGCCTGTTATTGCATTTTCAAATTCACTATTCGCCGGAAAGTACCCTGTTGCCGCCCACCGCATCACAAATATAACCGTGTGTGCTGCAAAGGCAGGAATGACAAAATAGCCTGCAAGCTTTAACAGTTTATCTTTGTTAAAAATAAACCCGGATAGCAGCAGTATACTGGCCAATGTATAGGAATATATGCAGCTCCAGGTCAGAATATTCTCCAGCAATGCTAAGCCTCCCGCTTTCCCTGCACGAATTTATTCATTTCATGAGCAAGTTTTTCCATTTCATCTTCAAACGAGTATTTATAGTACTCACTTGTTCCGTCTAAAAAAAGCGTAGCTTTTTCTTTTTCGTATTCTACTGCAAGTCTAATCCTCTTCTGATAAAAAACCAACCGCATTATCAGGCCGACTCCTGCAAGAAGAAAACCTGCTATGAGCGGTGTCTTGCCGTACTCTCGTACAATAAGAAATTCTACCCAGTACCTGATATCATCAAAGCTGATTGAATAGAGTCCAAGATCAGCCTTCTCCCCCATCCGGACCGTCCCTTGATACACAACTTTGTTGTCTTTTCCGACAACGAGTCGAATGGCAGGGTTTTTCATCTCGATCGAACGGGTCGATTCATACCC
>CP070644.1:651353-653860 GCA_020354155.1 Nitrospiraceae bacterium
CAAAGTGAGCCTTCATCTTGCTGATGCCAAAAGAGAGGTAGTTCTTAAAGGCCCTCGGTGAATCACACTGGGAGATTATTTTTTTGATATACCGGGGCCTCGCATATAAATACCAGAATGACTTCTTCTTCAGTTCCGTCAGCTCATCTGCCGACAGATGATAGGTCTTCACCACTGAATTGAAATGGTCATAAAACTTGTCATAGGCCCCTTCAAGGATCAGGCCGTCACGCTTTGCGATCTCATAGTACTTTGTCCCCGGGAAGGGAAAGGGCAGTATCACCTCAAAGTAATCCCCGTCAATCTCTCTCGCAAAATCAAAGGTCTCCATTATCGTCTCCCTCGTGTCCCAGGGCATCCCGATCAGAAAGGTCACAAATGTCTTCAGTCCGCTCTTCTTTGCCAGTCTCAGTGCCTCCCGTGACTCCTCCAGGGTTATCCCCTTCTGCGTCATGTCCAGTATATGCTGGTTCCCGCTCTCCACTCCGAATGACACCAGCCAGCACCCCGCCCTCTTCATCCACTTCAGCCGCTCTTCATCTATCGTATTCGCACGGCTGTTTGCCACCCACTGTATGTCCAGTTTCCTCCTCAGGATCTCTTTGCACACCTGAATAACCCACTCCCGGTCCCATGTAAACGTATCTGCACGAAAGAAAAAATTCCTGATCCCATACTCTCTCACACAGTGCTCAAGCTCATCAACAACATTCCCGGGCGAACGCAGTCTTAAATTCGCCCCCGCCACAACTCTGCTCAGACAGTAGATACACTTGGCCGGACAGCCCCGGCTCGACTGTATTGTTGTCTGGATCTCCCCCGTATCGGGCCTGACATATTTACTCTGATCCAGCAGGTGCCGTGAGGGAAAGGGAATACTGTCAACATCATCCAGAAAGGGTCTCTTCGGTGTTTTTCTTATCTCCCCCTTCTCTCTGTAGCAGATACCTTTTATATCCTTCAGCTCTCTTCCCTCTGCTATTTCCAGCATGGTCAGCTCCGGCTCGCCTACTATGGCAATATCCAGATCTTCACACATCTCCAGCCTTTCTACAGGGCTGATTGTGGTATCCCCACCTTTTGCTATGGTCATTATGCCGGGATTAATTTCCCTGGCAATCCTGCATGCATGCAGATCATCCTTTACAGAGGTAATCGTGGTGTAGATTATCAGCAGGGACGGGGTAAAGGCAGTGATATCATCCACCACATCCTGCCACGATCCCTCTTCAACAGGATAATCCCTCATCCTGCACTCTATACCCTTTTCCTCGAGGACAGCTGACATGTATGCCAGGTCCAGTGGCGGGCGCGGTGCATTTGATACACCTGTTAACGAAACCTGACACCGGTCATCACGGTAAAAAAGACCCGTCGGCGGGACTATGAATAATGCTCTGCGATGTATCATTTGATTTTCCTTAATCCCATTTATGAATTACTATTATTGTCGGCACGCACTCTACGTGCAGTTGTCTTTCAGCTGCCCCCTCTTTCCTGCCACTTATTGTTTCATACTGTATAATGCTCTCTCATACTGCCGTGCTACACCTTCTGGAATAGTCCCTGTAAGAACAAGGAGAACATTGTCCCTGGCAAAAGACCATGTATAAAGCTTGCCCTCCTCATTCAGTTCAAGAAATTGTTTCTGTGCATCCTTGAGATCATCCCTGGAGCTAAATGTATGAATGTAGACTCCGGCCTCTTCACCAATGGAAGAGAGATCAAATCCAACCGCTTCTTTTGCTTTATTAATAGCAAGGTCATAATGCCCCTCTACAAAGGCAGCTCTTCGCCTGTCAACGTTTAAATTTTTTTCATCAAATGATTCAACAACATCTTTGGCCTGCCATCTGTGTTCGAACTCAGGCCTCGGCACAATCATTACTGGCAGTGGAACTGAATAGTGTGAACCCGGAGAGGTAGTATGTGAGTGGCCTCCGCATCCACATGAAAAGGCATTCTGATTATATCCTGCCAAAAGTAATACCGTAATTAACAATCCCCATATTATTAATATTACTTTTCCTCTCATCATCTTATACCTCCTTCTCGATCCGGGTCTCTCTGCATTTAAAGAGCTTCTATAATTTTAATGATCGCAACAACCATGCCATATTTACGGAGCCACCAAATTACTTTTTAAATTAGAGGAGATGACGCGACTGTGAATGACGCAAGCGCTTATAGAGGGATGCAACAGATTTTCCGGAAGAATTCACTCAGAACCCTCAAAGCCATCGAAAGTTAAACATTAATGAGGCATGCACTGTTTGTTGCAGGTGGCCGAAAATATTTCAGCCTTACTTGTGGTGAGTTATTATTTATAATGAGATGAATGTTGTAAGGTTCTGTAACTGGAAATACCCTGCTGCAGGAGTCTCTCCCTCAACAGGGAACTTCAGTCCTTCCTTTTTAATCGCCGGTTGAGTGCCTGTCGCTTAATGCCTAAAAGAGATGCTGCAATTCCCTGGTTTCCGTCAGACCGTTGCAGTGCATCGGAAATC
>CP070644.1:653960-665557 GCA_020354155.1 Nitrospiraceae bacterium
CTACGAAGAGCTTGCCCCCTATTATGATCTGGCAGAGAACATTCTCGGTGTTGCAGGTGAACATGCAAATCCATTCAAGCCGAAACGGGGGCCTTTCCCCAATCCACCGCATAAACTGAGCTGTGCAAGTAAGCGGGTAAAGACAGGCTTTGATAAACTCGGACTGCACCTTCTGCCGAATTCTCTGAATATTCTTTCAAGATCAAAGGCTGGCAGGCCTGCCTGCAATTATTGTAATGGCTGCTACCTGGGCTGCAAACTCAGGTCAAAGGGAAGCATGGACGTCACATTTTTAAAAATGGCTGAGGAGACGGGGAATGTGGAGATACGACCACAATCGGTAGTAAGAAAAATTACTATCAATAAACTAGGCAAAGCCGACGGTGTGATCTATTTTGATGCTCATGAAGTCGAACAGAGGCAGAGTGCAAAAGTTATTGTCTCATCGGCCGGGGCACTGGAATCTCCCCGGCTTATGCTCAACTCAAAGTCTTCTCTTTTCCCTGAGGGCCTTGCGAACAGCAGCGGAATGGTAGGAAAGTATTTTATGGAAACGCTCACGGCTGCAATTACCGTACTCTTCGAAGAAAAAATATACTCCTATAAAGGGCTACAGATAGACAGCAGGGCATGGGACTATAACGAACCAGGAAAGGACAAACCCTGTCATGAAGGAGTTGTATTTGGCGTCTCTGCAATGGAATTACTCGGTCCATTAAGTTATGCAAAACTTCTTGCTCCGGGCTGGGGGGATGAACACAAAGATTTCATGAGAACCTATTTTGGCCATGCAGTGAATGTCTTTGCTGTGGGAGAACAGTTGCCCTATGAAACGAATATGATCAGTATAGATCCAAAGGTTACGGATTACTTTAAAATTCCTGCGGCAAAAGTTACAACACGGTTGAGCAGGAATGACATTGATGTCATTTCTTTCATGAAAAAGAAGTGCAGGGAAATCGTGGAGGCAGCAGGAGCAGTAGACGTGCTCAGGGAATACAGTTCTTATGATTTAAGCCTGATTTCCCACTTCAGCGGCACCTGTCGAATGGGGGCTGATTCCCGTGCATCTGTTGTAAACTCCTTCTGTCAAAGCCACGATATCAAGAATCTGTTTATCATAGACAGCAGCTGTTTCGTTACCGAGGCAGGGGGAGACAGTCCCTCACTGACTATTCATGCCATAGCCCTCAGGGCTGCGGAATATTTGATCGAAGAATCAAAAAAACATTCATTATAAATTAGACAGCAGCACATGCTCCGTGTGCTTCTTGCAGTCAAAAGATAATCTCCATGTTCCGCAATGGATTCATAATCTTCCCCGATCTCCGTCATTCCTGCGAACCGATCGGGCATCTGAAAAACGGATTCTGTTTCAGGTATCACCTGCTGTACGGGCATTGCGAGAAGAGAAGTCAAGAGGGTAATAGAATAACAATCAAAAAAGGCAGCCTTTGTGGATGAGGCTGCCTTTTAACGAATCAGGGTATATAAGCTACTCTTGGCTCGTGTAGTTATATCCCTTGAAATGCTCATAGCCTTTTTCTACAAAGAGTGTTTTATCGCCTTTGTACTGGAGCGCATGAAAGAGTTCATGTCCGCAGGTATAGAAGTCCCATTTCAAACAGTGGATGGAGTTGTCCGTATCAGAATAAAATCCCTTTACACGGTTCATGATTGAAGGGTTACCGCCTCTGTACATATAGGCCTTTCTCATCTCCTCAAAATCATTATAGGTATGCACCGTTAATCCCTTTTCAACGGTGATAACCTGCGGGACCGCATGGCGGTTTTCCGCCTGCATGGTTGCACAGCCGGTGAGGGAGAGAAAAATAGCCAGTAGGGAAAGGATTATTTTGAAAGATAGTATCAGATTCTTTTTCATCATGCCCTTGACTATATATATCGGCAAGAATGTAATAATCTTTAACGGAAAGTGTAATGAAAATATTACACTGTTCGAGTTGCCCCTGCTTCAGAAATTACCTCTATCTAGTTAAATTAATTAAATAAAACAGCTAAGGATTTGGTAAGTAGGTTGGATTATCTATTTTCTCCTGATATGAGGAGAAAATAGATAACGTTTCAAGAGATGATGAGGGGAAGGTTAAAATTATAATTCATGATAATAAACATATAGTTATGCTTGACTTAGAAAGGGTAATAATAGAAAATATGCTTAACCTCTATATAAAAATCAGAAAAAAAATTTGTAACCAAAAACGAAAGGAACAACATGAAGAGGAACATTGTATTTTATTCTTTGCTGTTTCTGCTTGGGTCGTGTCTGCTCTTAACTTCACTTACCAGTGCCATGGCTGCCAATAATTATGAATTGTATATTGCGCAGGGTATTGACAAGGTAAACGAGAGCAAATTTGATGAGGCTATCGGCTTGCTGCAGAAAGCACTTGATGCATCACCTGACAATCCGGAGGCAATTTATTACACGGGCGTTGCAAATTCCCGTCTCGGTAATCTCGATACAGCAGAGGAGATGTTTAAGAAGGTTGTAGCAGACAAAGAATACGCCGCCAACGCCCACCTGGAACTGGGTCGCGTTTATTATATGAAGGGCCGATGTGACATGTCAAAACAGTACCTTGAGAAGTTTATCTCCTTTACCAGTAAGAAAGAGGCAGTTGCCTATGCAGACAATCTTATTCAGCAGTGCAGGTCAGCAGAAAGAAGGGACAGGGAAGACGAGCCCTACAAGCTCAATATTTCTCTCGGTGCCCAGTATGACTCCAATGTTGTTCTTGATCCGGACAACCCGTTAGTATCAAAGGATAAAAGTGACGGCAGGGTTTTCGGGCTGGTTAATGCCGGTGCAGATATAGTTGAAAATGATACATTTAAATTCCGGACTGACTATACCTTTTACCAGAGCGTTCACTTTGATTTAAATAACAGTCCAAACGATTTTGATGTACAGTATCATGGCCTGACACCCAGTCTTGAACTTACCGTTTTCGAGATGGTCGTGCCCTCTGTAGGGTACACGCTTGAACATGTGCGTTTTGGTAATGACTGGTATGGTCGTATCCAGACATATTTTACAAAAGTAAAAGTCAGGGAGGGAGTTCATTATTCAACAGAAGGAATCTATGAATACAGGGACGTTGATTACCAGAATTCAGTTCTCTTTGCGTCAAACAGTCTCCGCTCAGGATGGAAGCACACCGTTGGTGTAAAGCAGAACTTTTACCGTGGAAAAATTGAAGGAGACATTCATTACTATTACGATGACAAGCACGCTTCAACGTCTTATTGGTCTTACAGAGGAGACAGGGTAGGTGCAGAAGTTCTGTATCAAATTAAAGAGCCCCTTGCAGTCATAGGCGCTGTTGATTACAACAGAAGAAAGTACAGAGGAGTTTTCCCGGGTCTTGGCGTGATCAGATATGACAAGGCCATGATGTACAGACTTGATCTTCATTATCAGCTTGCAGAGAATTTTGCTTTGACCCTGTCTGAAACATACATTGACAACAGATCCAATAACACTACCTTCGATTATGACAGGAATATAATCGGTGCAATGGTAACTTGGGGTGCAATCTAGAGGATGTGTAAAATAAATTAACTTAAATGTGTTAATAATGGAAAAAAACTTGACATCTTCAAGTCCATATTGTACAATTAAGTTATTCTTCTTAAAGGAATTTAAATCAGTCGTACGGAAAGCTTGGGCAATTGAAAAAAGAAGGAAGCGGACTTCTTTTGTATTGTATTAAAGGAATAACTCTACTTAATTCATTAAAAATCTTTATGAGGGTGGGTGTACTATGAAAAAAAGAATATTTACATCAATTTTTGTTTCTTTGCTGTTTGTTGCCTTTGCTGCCCCAGGTGCTTTTGCAACTGATTCTATTGGACATGTCCTTGCTGTAAAAGAGGATGCAGTCCGCGACAGGGGAGGCAATGTGGAGGATGCAAAGGAACAGATGGAGTTAACTCCTCATGACAATATTTCAACAAAGGAGCGTTCACGCATAAAGCTGTATTTTTCGGATGAAAGCATATTAAATATTGGTGAATCAAGTGATCTCACCATTGATCAATACAATTATAAAGCGGATGCTGCAGGTGCTCAGACAATTTTGAGCATGGCCACCGGTTCACTCAAGGCAGTGACCGGTAAAAGTGAACTGATTGTGAAAACTTCTTCAGCGGTTGCTACTGCACGTGACAGCGATTTTATTATCTGGTCGAATACTTCTCAGCAGTGTGTCATGAGCCTTCGAGGGAAAGTGAATTTAACGCTGAGCAGTAAAAGCACCGATGTACATGAAGGTGCCGTAGGATGTGTCGAGAATGGCAACCTTGGCAGTGATGCATATGCCGACAATAACCTGAGGACATCGTGGATAGAGGCATTCCCCACCTTTGCCAGCAATATACCCTTTGAGCCGCCGGCCTTTGCTCCTCTGCCGGTCGGCATTCAGGCACTACCGTTAATACCTCAGTGCGTGTCCTGTCCTCCGCTGACGACGCCTACGGATGTGGAGGTTATTTTTCCACAACCGATCAGAGAGGTCCCGAATGGTACTTTTAATTAAAGAGATTGAAATTAAATAATAAGGAGATAATAAAATGAAGCACAGACGATACATAAAAATTATCGGAATCATATCCGCTTTATTTTTTCTGGTATCCTGCGGAGGTGGAGGCGGTGGAGGTGCTTCAGTCGGCAGTTCGCTCGTTACTTTGAAGATCGGTGGGACAGGACCATCAGCAAAAGCTCAAACAGGGCAGGATACGCTGTTTGCGAATTTATTAAGTACTTTCTCACCAGGTGATGCAGAAGCTGGAGGTGTAGTCGTTCCCCTTCCAGATCCTTGCGGAATCCCGCCATTTGTTCACATGATCCGCTTTATTATTGAAGGCGATGGAATGGCTACCATTACGAGAGATGTTCTTGTAAATGGCCGTTGTGAAGTTATTGAGACCTTTGATGTTCCAAATGGCCCATCGCGAAATTTCATTGCTCTTGCCTTTGACGTAACGAATAGACAGACCCATTCGGGAAATACAATTGAGAATATCCCTGCTCCCAACAATTATGTTCCTATTTATATGAGCATAGATGATGGCTGTGACCTGTATGTGAGCATACATGATCCTTATGCATGGAACACAACCGACGGCCCAGACAATACGTGCGTAAATCTGTCAGAACCATGTCTGACAATTACACATGCTTTGACACAGACACCGGAAGGGGATGAGACGATCTGTGTACTCCCTGGCGTTTATCGTCCTGCTTATGAAGATCCGGGAGAGTCTTATCCGCTAATTGTAGACCGAAGCATTACCCTCCTGTGTCTGAACCTGATTCCAGGCAACGGGGATGTGGCGGCCAATGCTGACAATGGAGTTTTCTTGCCTGCATTTCCTGAATGTATTCTTGAAGGGATGAGATGGGATGAAAGTTATGAGCCAGATGGAGTGGTTATCAAGGATAATGCGACCATAAATAACTTCAGGATTCAGCATTTTCCCTATCCCTCCGGTTCTCAAGTTTTTACAGGCGTCAATGTGGTCAGTGGAGAGCCCTTTGTTATAAATAACAGGATAACAGAAAATGTAACCGGAATAGGGATTTCTGGCGGAAATCCCCACGTAAGAAATAATTTCATCTCCGGTAATGATCAGGGAATAGTAATATTCCCGGGAATTGGCGCAGATCATGATATCACCAATAATACTATTGGGTGCAACAATTTATATGATCTGTTCAGCAATCAAACCAGTGGTATTATTAATGTTCCAAATAATATGTGGGATCATGCTCCTCCGGAGGAATTTGATCGAAGGGATACGACAGGTTGTCCAGCCATTTCTGATGACATCTGTTATGACTCTAATCTTGGCGATGTTACTGTGAATACTTCTCCATCAATTCAATCAGATTTCATTTGTAATATTTTTGGTCCCCTGTAGCCTTGTGATGTATCTGTCAAAATAAAGAATGTCCCTCTACCCCGCATTTCGATGCGGGGTATTTTTTGTCTTCGTAATATCAAATTTATTAATTTCAACAGAATGTGAAAATTACCTTGATTGCCTGCACCAGTATATTTATAATAAACGCAATGGCTTTTTTTCTTTTAAATTATGGCAATTACACCATTGCTGCATAAGGAGTTCATTTTAATAATTCATTATAAGTGTGATAATATAACCATCAAATGAACAAGGGAATAACAGTACGGATTTTAGGCGATTCAGGGCCTTTCTCAAAGGTTGGCAAGAGTATCGGCTACATGGTCACCATCGGACAGAGTAACTTTGTGCTGGACTGCGGGGCGCAGATCTTCGAGCAGATAGGCGGTGAAGGACTGAAATCAATAAAGGGCCTGATTATCACGCACTGTCATGATGATCACAAGAGATGGTTTACTGACTTTGCAATTTATCACCGATATGACCACAGTATTCATCACAAAGTACCGCTCTATACATCTGAGGCAGTGAGCAAGGAGCTGTGCAAGATGTCAGAACCTGCCCTTGATATGAGCCTCTCCGATGATTCCAGACAGATTATAGACATATCCTGTGAATCATACATCAGCAGCAATATTCTCGGACCCCGTGCCAGGTACAGGATAGTTTCAAAGATTAATTCAGATGATAGCATGCAGCTTTGTGTCATTGATAATAAGGGCACTGTAGTAGGGCCGGAGACAGCGAAAATCATTATGAGCAATGCAACGAAAAGGGCGCGCCTGCTATTCAGAGATCCGGAGTATAACGAATGGATTGAGCCGGAGAGTTTTTATTCCTTTTCCTCTCCTGTTTTTTATGAAGAAAACAGGAATGCCTATCAGGGTGAGGAAGGGTTTACAATTGAAGCGATCAATGCGCCGGTGTGGCACGGCATTCCAAATATCGGGATACGAATAAAAACTGATCATGAAACCCTCGTATTCAGCTCTGATACCTATCATGACAGAGATGTCTGGAAAGAACTCTGTGAAGAAAAACGGGAGCAGAAGCTGGATATGTCAACGGAGGAATTTGAAAGCATGTCCGTTATCCATGGCGACATCAATAATTATATCGAGCGGACATGGAGCAGAGAGAGATACGAAGAAGCCATCAATTCATTTAACGGTGCATTTGTAATTCATGACTTATCGGATAAAGACAGTATCGTGCATACGAGTTATGACATGCTTGAACGGACAGTGCTCAATAGAGACAGAACACTGCTGACCCACAGCCCTGATACCATCACTTCAGAGTGGGCAGTCTGCGGACCGGAAAAAATATTCAGAATCAAGGGCAGTAAATTATATGAGAAGGGGTGTGATGGACTGTATCCCATGAATGCCGATATTTACTATAAGGATGAAGGCAAGCATTATGTAGGATACCGAAGTGAAAAGGGTTTGTATGCTGTTTATGAAGATGAGGGAATGCTGTCGATCTCCTCTGGCAATGGAACGACTGCAGGGAAAAAACTGTTCAGCGTTGACCTCTATGAGGATATATCAGGCCAATACTTTCCGCGTCTGGAGAAGGCCAATGAATATTACAGGGAGCGTAACGACTGCAAGGTTGAACACGTGATTGTGTCTGAGGAGGGAAGTGTTGGTAAAGTGGTAGAGGATTGCAGAAAGAAGTTGCTGAAATCCAGATCGGCATGTGAGTCATTGAAATCGGTCTGAATCAATCCCTTTTATAACATAGTGAGAAACAGGGCTTTGTTAAGGCAAGTGCAGATACTCGATAAATGAATGTTAAGGGAATAATCAGACCCACCCTTTTTGTCCCAGTAATCATAACCATCCTTTTAGCAGTACTCACAGTAAAGAATCCGCCTGTTATTGATGAGTACCTGGAGACCCTGCTTGTAGATTACCGTTTTAAGATCAGGAACATCATTGCTCCACAGGAGGTACCGGATAATATTGTCACCGTACTTATTGATGAGAAGAGTCTGAAAGAATACGGACGGTGGCCCTGGAACAGGACAGTCCAGGCGGAGCTGATACAAAAAGTACTTGATGGCAAACCCCGCGCAGTTGCTGTTGACATCTTTTATCCGGAGACTGAAACTCCCGGATCAGACAGGGCACTGGCTGACGTTTTTCAGAAAAACAGGGATAAGCTTGTTGTTGCTCTCGGTTTTGAAGTTGTTGAAGGAAAAGGCTTTGATGGAGATGTGGGTGATAGTATTTTTGAACAGGCCGCAACCAGAATCAGGAATCTCAGCCTGGTAAGGGCCTTTGATGCCCATGAGGTCCTGATCCCGCCCGATCCACTTGCAGGCTCTGCAGCATTCGGACATGTGTACGCCTTACCGGATAGAGACGGCAAGCTGAGATGGGAAAACCTGTATATCAAATACGGCGGTGAGTACATATATTCTCTCGCCTTGAAGACCGCTGCCATTGCCGATGACATACCTCCTGAATCGATAGGAATATCGGGTGGTGAAGGAGTGGACTTTGGAGAGAAACGTATCCCCCTGGACGCCTTTGGCCGAATGCATATCAACTATATTGGCAGGGAAGGGTCTATCATTCATTATTCGGCAGCTGACGTTCTTTCAGCCAGCCTTTCAGGAGATGTTTTTCAGGACAGGGTAGTCCTCATCGGAACATCGGCAATAGCAACCTATGATCTGAAGAATACTCCCTTTTCTGCCAACATGCCCGGTGTTGAGAAGAATGCCACAGTTATTGCAAACATCCTGAATAACAATTTTATGAAAAAATCGCCCCTGTACCTCGATCTTCTCGCTGTCATCCTGGCAGGTACTGCTGCCTTTCTTGTGGGAAGAGGCAGGAGAGGAGCCCGGTCTATTCTCTACTACTGTCTGCTTATCTTTTTAATCCTTGCCGCAAATCAGATTGTCTTTACCTGGTATCTGACGCGATATAATCTAATATACCCTCTGATGACAATCATGGCAACGGGAACGTTTACTATCAGCTACAGATATTTCATAGAGGAGAAAAATGCACGAATTATACGAAGGATGTTTTCAAGTTATGTAACCGAAAGAGTGGTCAATGAACTGATCGCTCACCCCGAAATGGCCAAGCTCGGAGGAGAGAGAAGAGAGATAACCGTGCTCTTTTCCGATATTGCCGGATTTACGGCATTCTCGGAAAAAAATGAGCCCGAGGAGGTTGTTGCAACACTCAATGAGTTCCTGGCAGCCATGACAGAAGTGGTATTCAGGTGGGAAGGGACACTGGACAAGTTCATTGGCGATGCAATCGTTGCCTTCTGGGGAGCTCCCCTGAAGCAGGACAACCACGCCGAACGTGCTGTTCGATGTGCATTGCACATGATCAAGAGACTGGAAGAGTTGCAGCAGAAGTGGATTGCAGAAGGAAAGCCGCCGCTTTCGATCGGGATTGGTCTGAACACCGGGGAGGTGCTGGTAGGTAATATAGGGGCGGAGGGAAAGAAAATGGATTACACGGTTATCGGGGATCATGTGAACATAGGAGCGCGAGTGGAGTCATTGACAAGAAAGTTCAAGACAAACATATTGATGACTGAACTCCCTCTGGGAAAGATCGTGAACCTTGTCAATACAAGCAGGATAGGGCACGTATCCATTCAGGGAGTAGGCAATGTAGTGGTGAAGGGCAAGGAAAAGCCAATCAAGGTATATGAGATCAGGTCCCTTTACCCATCTGCTGAATCATTTATAGCAGAAGCTGCTGATGATGCAGTGATTCACATGAAGGATAAGTAGTTTTGATTTAGTGTCTGTCCATAAAGTCGTTTCTTGTCATTGTCCGGCCCGACCGGACAAACCAGTTCACGATGAAAAGGCTGGATTCCCCGGTCAAGCCTGCCCGTCGGCAGACAGGTCGGGGAAATTTATGTGAAAGTAATCGAAGGGACATACTTTATTTCAATCAGGCATTCATTTTTCCTACATGGTATACTTTTCTTTTCCCTAAAAAAAATATATGGATGACTGGACTGAAATATTTTTTACCTATGATGATGTTGAAGCCGGAATAGTGAAGGGCATGCTTGAGTCTGAGGATATACAGGTGGTAATACAATCCTCAAAGATTACCCCCTATCCGGTCAATATCGGAAAGATGGGCGAGGTGAGGCTTTTAGTCCGCAGTGCGGATGTCAAAAGGGCTGAAGAGGTGATGAAGGCCATGCAGGACAATACAAAAGGGATGGATGATGATAATTGAAACACTGAAGAAAAGCGGTCTGTTCAGGATTTTGAGTGATGAGGAATTAAAAGATATCAGCGTCCTTTTTGAACAGGCGTCCTTTAAACAGAATGAAACCATTTTTCACGAAGGTGATCCTTCAGACAGGATTTATTTAGTTGCAGAGGGAAATGTAAAAATTGTAAAGCATACGGTTATGGGAAAGGACATCATACTTGAGATCATGCCTGCAGGAGACATATTTGGCGGTGTGGCAGTGCTGGACAAAAAACCCTATCCTGCATCTGCACAGGCAATGGAAAATGCCCATGTTATTTATATGAACCGGGTTGATCTGATAAAGGTAATGGAAGAGTACCCGGTATTGAAACTTGAGATAGTCAAGTATTTCAGCGATAAATTGCGAGATGCCCATGAGATGCTGAAGAACATTGCAACAGAGAGGGTAGAGCGCAGAATAGCCTCATTACTTCTGAAGTTGTCTGAGAAAGTCGGTATTGATGCATCTGGATTACGCAAGATTGATTTTTCTTTAACGCGTCAGGAGATTTCGGAGATGGTTGGAACTACGGTCGAAACCTGCATAAGGACAATGAGTAAATTTCAGAAGCAGGGGATGATCAGGTCATCTGAGAGCCGCATAATGATAGACGTTACCGCTCTCAGGAAATTTTTGGAAGAATAGTACATTCTGCAAATTGCGTCATAGCGAGACACCAGCGGTATTGCAGTGATGTGATATTCTTTGAAGAATTTCTGATAGTGCTTCGTCACTTTGTTCCCTGCCGGCAGGCAGGCCCGCAATAACAATATGCCAGAGAGGACAATAGCTTTCCCTAGTGTCAGCAAACGAACGATGTTTGCCCTCCTGTCAAAATTATAACTGCACGCAAATTTTCATAGCTGCCAGAATTCCTCCATGATTCCAAAGCGTTAGGCTGTTATTAGAAAGATGAACAGTGTGGCATGTCGATTGCGAAGACATTATGATTAATTGCAATTGGTCTGCACGAAGGAGGTGAATATGCCGGTTACAAAGCTTGATAGCAGTGGAAATAGCACTATTTTGCTTGCATCCCGCAAAAACATTGGCAATGAAGAATTCGCACGGCAGCTGAGAAATAATGTTAGAGTTATAACAAATGGTGACCTGCAGACTGATAGTGCGAAGAAGTCAGCCCAGGGGGGGAATGATATTTCTCAAGTCATTGAACTGGGCAGAATCAGTAAGGAAACACCGACGGTGTAGCATATTCTAAGAAACCATCCTGAATATTCTCATAAATGCTGGGACATTATCTTTTCATCAGGAAAAAGGGGAAAGCAGTTTACAGCAATGAAGGAAGGGACAGTTGTGGCCTTAAAGGCTGACAGTAATGAACTGCTTTGGGGCAGGGAGCTTTCCATGGAAAAAGAAAGGGTAACAGC
>CP070644.1:665657-669432 GCA_020354155.1 Nitrospiraceae bacterium
AACCTTCTCATTTTCATCCTCAAAGACAAACTTGTCAATCTGTTCTCCTGCAAGAAACTCTGTGTCTCCCGGATCCTCGATTTTCACCTTCTTCATCATCTGACGAACAACGACTTCTATATGTTTGTCATTGATGGAAACACCCTGCAGTCTGTACACCTTCTGGACCTCGTCGACAAGGTAACGCTGGAGGGCATCAGGGCCGAGAATCTCAAGTATGTTATGGGGGTTGATTGAACCGTCCATCAATGCCTCACCCGCCTTGATCCAGTCACCTTCATGAATGCTGAGATGTTTTCCCTTCGGGATTTTATATTCCCGCGTGTCATCCGCACCTTTGACGCTGACCACTCTCATTCCCTTTTCAAACCCTTTAAAATCAACCTCACCATCTATTTCACTTACAACAGCCTGCTCTTTTGGTTTCCGTGCCTCAAAGAGTTCGGCCACCCTCGGGAGACCGCCGGTAATATCTTTGGTTTTTGTCGTCTCTCTCGGGATCTTCGCGATGACATCACCGGGATGAACAATGGTTCCCCTGTCAACAAGCACGTGAGATCCTGAAGGCAGAAGGTAACGGGCAAGGGCGTTGGAGCTGGGAAGTCGTAATGTGGCCTTGCCTTTTTCATCCTTGATCGTGACCCTGGGTCTCATGTGAGCAGGGTAGTCAATGATCACCTTATGGGAAAGTCCCGTCACTTCATCCACTTCTTCTTTAACTGATACTCCCTCCGTTATGTCACCAAGGGCAATCTTGCCTCCCAACTCTGTAATAATCGGCAGAGAATAGGGGTCCCATTCCACGAGCAGCTGCCCTGCATCAACCTTCTGTCTGTTCTTGACCTTGAGTTTTGCACCGTAGACAATAGAGTATTTTTCTCTCTCTCTTCCCTTGTCATCAACGATGGCAATACTTCCATGCCTGTTCATAACGATGAGAGCACCTTCCCTGTTCTGAACAGTGGAAAGGTCAATGAATTTTACCTTTCCCTTGTTCTTTGACTGAAGGTCTGCCTGCTCAACCATTCGTGTCGCCGTTCCTCCAATGTGGAAGGTTCTCATGGTAAGCTGGGTGCCCGGTTCACCGATCGACTGTGCAGCAATAATACCAACGGCTTCCCCTGTCTCAGTAATGCCGCCCCTGCCAAGGTCCCGGCCATAGCAGAGCCTGCAGACACCTTTCCTCGCTTCACAGGTCAAAACAGACCGTATCAGGACACGATCAATACCAGCAGTTACGATCTGCTCTGAAAGCTCATCATCGACCTCCTGGTTCGCAGACGCAATTTTTTTGTTTGTAATCGGGTCTTTTACGGTCTCTGCAAGAACACGTCCGTAGATCCTCTCCTCAAGGGGTTCAATAATTTCACCACCCTCAATGAGGCTGGTAACAGTAATACCATTTGACGTCCCACAGTCATCCATTCGGATAATGACGTCCTGTGTTACGTCCACAAGCCTTCTTGTAAGGTACCCGGAGTTGGCAGTCTTCAGGGCCGTGTCAGCCAGACCTTTTCTGGCGCCATGAGTTGATATAAAATACTGCAGAGGGGTGAGTCCTTCCCTGAAGTTCGCAGTGATCGGGGTCTCAATAATCTCTCCTGACGGCTTTGCCATGAGTCCCCTCATTCCTGCAAGCTGCCTGAGCTGGGCAGCAGAACCTCGGGCCCCTGAATCAGCCATCATAAAGACATTATTAAAGGACCGCCTTTCCAGCAGCTCTTCCTCACTTAATTGAGATATATCGTCCAGACCCTCAGCACCGAGTTCTTTCATCATCTCAGCAGCAATGTCTTCTGTAACTTTGGCCCAGATATCAATAACCTTGTTATACCGCTCACCATTTGTTATGAGCCCTTCTGAATACTGATTCTCAACATCACGGACTTCCTGTTCAGCTTCATAAATGATCGATGCTTTCTTCGTCGGCATATGCATATCTTCTATACAGATGGAATTACCCGAGAGCGTGGCTGAAGCAAAGCCAAGCTTTTCTATGTCGTCAAGCAGGACCACCGTCGCTTTTCTGCCGAGCCTTTTGTAACAGATCTCTATGAGTCTTGCCGTTTCCTTTTTCGTCATGACTTTGTTAATCATTGGGAAACCAAGACCTTCTGGCAGTATCTCTCCAAGGATAATGCGCCCTGCCGTTGTGTCTACAAGTTCGCCATTCATCCTGACTTTAATACCTGCGTGCTGGTCCATGATTCCTGCATCAAATGCAATTCTCACCTCATCAGGGCTTGAGAATATCTTCCCTTCACCCCGGGCACCCGTCTTCAGCTTTGTCAGGTAATAAATGCCAAGGACCATATCCTGGGTCGGGGTTGCAATGGGCTTTCCATTGGCAGGGTTAAGAATGTTATTCACAGACATCATGAGCACCCGTGCCTCAACCTGAGCTTCTATTGACAGAGGCACATGCACTGCCATCTGATCACCGTCAAAGTCAGCATTGAACGCTGTACAGACCAGCGGGTGAAGCCTGATTGCCTTGCCTTCTACAAGCACAGGATCAAAGGCCTGCATACCAAGACGGTGCAGGGTAGGGGCCCTGTTCAGCAGGACGGGATGTTCCCTGATCACTTCATCAAGGCAATCCCATATAATGTCCTCACCTCTTTCTACAATCTTCTTGGCAGCCTTAATTGTCGTAACATACCCCTTTTCTTCGAGCTTGCTGAATATATAGGGTTTAAACAGTTCAAGGGCCATATACTTGGGCAGGCCGCACTGATGGAGTTTCAGTTCAGGCCCCACAACAATAACGGAACGTCCCGAGTAATCTACTCTCTTTCCAAGGAGGTTCTGCCTGAAACGACCCTGTTTTCCCTTGATCATATCACTGAGAGATTTCAGAGGCCTCTTTGTCGCGGCCTTGAGCACACGGCTTCTCCTGCCATTATCAAAGAGAGCATCAACAGCCTCCTGCAACATTCTTTTTTCATTGCGGATGATAACGCTGGGGGCATTCAGTTCCATCAGCCTCTTCAGCCTGTTATTCCTGTTGATTACCCTCCGGTACAGATCATTCAGGTCTGATGTGGCAAACCTGCCGCCCTCAAGGGGCACCAGGGGACGGAGATCAGGGGGCAGAACGGGGACCACATCCATAATCATCCATTCAGGCTTGTTGCCTGATTTTCGAAATGCCTCGACAACTCTCAAGCGTTTGGTAAGTTTCTTTTTTACTCCCTGAGAAGTAGATGCACGGATCTTTGTTCTCAATTCCTTTGCAAGGGCATCAAGATCCAGACTCCTCAGGAGTTCCTTCACTGCTTCTGCTCCCACACCTGCCTTGAATTTTTCGCCAAATTCCTGAACTGCCTTTCTATATTCCTCATCACTGAGCAGTTCCCGTGGTTTCAGTTTTGTCTCTCCCGGATCAACGACGACGAAGGTTTCAAAGTAGAGAACTTTTTCCAGCTGACGCATAGTCATATCCAGCAGCGTTCCGATCCGTGAAGGGATGCCCTTCAGGAACCATATGTGGGCAACGGGTGTGGCCAGCTCAATATGACCGAGACGCTCCCTTCTTGACTTGGACTGGATGACTTCAACTCCACATTTGTCGCAGACAACGCCCCTGTGCTTCATTCTCTTGTACTTGCCGCATATGCATTCCCAATCCTTGACGGGTCCGAAGATCTTGGCACAGAAGAGCCCGTCCCGCTCCGGTTTGAATGTACGGTAGTTTATTGTCTCGGGCTTTTTGACTTCACCATAGGACCATGCCCGAATCTTTTCGGGAGACGCAAGCCTGATTGTAATAGCC
>CP070644.1:669532-683496 GCA_020354155.1 Nitrospiraceae bacterium
AAACCATCGGGGTCATTGATGCTCCTCTTAAAAACCTCTTCATAGGTGCCCATGTAACGCCTCCTTAAAATGATTTCATTTTCCAGAATATGGTGTGATCGCTGTTATTTTTATTCTGTCAATACTATGTTTACAGCTGTCAAGGTTTATTATTTAGCGGTTATTCGATGATGCACGTATTTCACGTTGTCATCAATGTATATGTATAAAAAATCCATGCTGAAGACTAATAAGAAGTTACTCACTGAGCATGATTGCATTGTAACAGAATAAGACTGAGTCAGCAATGTTTTTTTCTATTTTTGCTCTTCTCCCAGTGAGTCGATAAGCAGGCTTCAAGCAACTCCTCCAAAGATGACAGGATATTACTTAATCTGGCGAGCCAGTCCGCTCAGCACGGTGCCCGGACCGACCTCTGTAAATGTGTCGGCACCCTGCGCACGCAGGCCTTTGATTGTGTCGATCCACCGGACACTGCTGTAAATCTGGCTCACCAGATTCAAGGCAATCGATTCATCAGTGTACGGCTCGGCACTGCAGTTGGCAATACAGGGAATTTCCAGTCTGCCGAAGCTGAAGCCGTCCAGAAATGCCTCAAACTCATCCGCTGCCGGTTTCATGTAACGACTGTGAAAGGCACCGCTGACTCGGAGAATAACCACCCGCCTGGCTCCCTTTTCCTTCATTTGCGGTGCAAAGGTCTCGATATCGTCCTTACGACCTGAGATGACCGTCTGGTTTGGTGAGTTGAAATTTGCCACATCAATGCCGTCGGCACCGAGCTCTGCAAGGGCAGTGATGACGGCGTTACCGTCCATACCCAGAATGGCGGCCATACCGCCTCCCTTTGCCGCACTCATCAGGGCACCGCGCTTCTGTACAAGCTTAAGACCGGTAGCAAAATCAAAGGCACCTGAAGCAAAAAGGGCATCATACTCGCCCAGGCTGTGACCGATTACAAAATCCGGTTTGATGTCCTCATCCTCAACCGTGGCCAGGAAGGTCAGTGCATTGACAGTGTAAAGCGCCGGCTGTGTGTAGTCTGTACTGTGGAGCTTACCGTCTGGATTCTCCAGACAGAGTTCCTTGATTGAGTAACCGAGAATTGAATCAGCCTCAGCGACCAGGCCGGGATAGCGTTCAAAGAGTTCGGCGCCCATACCGAGGGCCTGGGAACCCTGACCCGGAAACATGAATACCGTTGGCATACTATACCTCCATAAATGAAGTACAACTGCATTGTTACAACTGTGACGACAGTCAGGCGGCTTCCGCCACGTCTGCAACACTATAAGGAAAATCAGTGGACACTACACGTCAACCATCGCATTACACTATTTCTTCTTAATGCATTACGAAAAATTTTAGAATGCTCGAATAACTGATACATCATTGCTTTTTTAAGGTTGATTCAGATATTTGCCTGTTCCGGGTTATTCAGGCTACATGATCAGGATATGCGTTAAGAAAACTTTAAAATACAACGTCACATTACTGACCTTTGATTTCCTTTATCCGTCGGGTCAGCATGGGAAGAATTTCGAACATATCTCCCACGATTCCGTATGTTGCAACATTAAAAATAGGGGCATCCGGATTCTTATTAATGGCAATAATGATATCAGATGACTGCATGCCTACGAGATGCTGCACTGCCCCTGAAATACCGCAGGCAAAGTATATCTTCGGGTTCACCGTCTTACCTGTCTGTCCAACCTGATGACTGTACTGAACCCAGCCCTCGTCAACTGCTGCCCGAGAGGCGCCAACCACTCCTCCGAGGGCTTCGGCAAGGTCCTCCAGCAATTCAAATCCCTTTGCACCGCCAGCACCCCTGCCGCCGGAAATAATAATGTCCGCTTCATGAAGATTAACGCTGAGCTCGGACACTTCCTTGACTGCTTCCAGGACCCTGGTTCTCGATGAAAGTCCCTCTGTCTTGACATGAATAATTTCACCCTTACTTTTATTATCATAGGTTCCCTTCTTCATAACACGGGGACGAACCGTTGCCATCTGCGGCCTGTAGTCAGGGCAGAGGATTGTTGCCATAATATTTCCGCCAAATGCTGGCCTGACCTGTAACAGGTCCCGTGAGTCCCTGTCTATTTCAAGTGAGGTACAGTCAGCGGTAAGCCCGGTCCTGACCCTGGCAGCTACACGGGGTATAAAAGATCTCCCAATGGCAGTAGCACCGGCAAGAACAATGGAAGGTTTATGTTTTTCTATAAGGTCTGATAGGATTCCGGCGTAGGTATCATCATTAAAACTCTTCAGTTCCGGATCACTACAGAGATACACCCTGTCAGCACCCCACATGATCAACTCCTGTGCTTCACTCTCGTCAGCACCAAGCAGAACAGCTGATACATCTGTATCAAGTTCTCCGGCAAGCCTTCGGGCAGCACCAAGGAGCTCATAGGATACATCGGCAGCCTTTCCATCTCTCTGCTCGGCAAATACAAATATGCCTTTGTAATCAGCAAACTTTTCCTTCAGTGCTTTCTTCCGGGCAGTATTTTCATTTCCAGCCATTTCAATGATGGCACCTTCCGGGCAGACTTCAAGACAGGTCTTGCATTCATTACAGTATTCATTAATATATGCCTTGTCCTCTTTCATGACAATGGCATCGAAGGGACAGGACTCCAGACAGGTCTCACATCCCGTACATTTATCAATTTTGACGATTATAGGCATTTTATCTTCTTCAACTCTCCCAGGAGACTTTCAACCTTTTCCTCTGCTGTACCTTCGATCATCTTCTTTTCTGCCGTACTTTCCGGGGCAAATATGTTTTTAACCTGGGTGGGTGATCCCTTCAGCCCAAGGTCATTCTCATCTGCATTGATATCGTCTTTCCCCAGGGTCCTGATCTCGCATTTTTTTGACTGGAGAATACCCCTGATCGACGGCATCCTGGGAATATTCAGCTCTTTCACAACGGTGAGAAGTACGGGGAGAGAAGACTGAACAACATCATACCCCTCATCCATGAGACGCTGCACCTTTATCATTGTATCTTCAACTGATTCAATTTTACGAACATAGGATATATGCGGAATATCCAGGAACTCTGCTGTCTCAGGACCGACCTGGGCAGTATCGCCGTCTATGGCCTGTTTACCGCACAGGACAATATCAGCGCCGATTGTGCTGATAGCCTTTGCAAGTGTATACGATGTTGCCCATGTATCCGATCCTGCGAATGCCCTGTCCGAGAGAAGCACTGCATCATCAGCTCCGAGGGAAATGGCCTCCCGTAACGCACCTTCTGCCTGCGGTGGTCCCATTGTGAGAACGGTAACCCGGACCGTACGCTGTTCTTTCAACCTGACAGCTGCCTCAAGCGCATGGAGGTCAAAGGGATTGATAATACTCGGTACGCCCTCGCGCATGAGTGTGTTTGTCTCAGGGTTGATTTTTATCTCAGCTGTGTCAGGTACCTGTTTTATGCAAACAACGATCTTCACTGCTCTCCTGCCTCCGGATGTGTGTATTCGATATGGTTTGCTGTTCTCATACTATAATGAATAAATTATCTGAATTATTTTTTTGCCCCTGCTTTTTTAAGAGCGTATACTACCTCAGGATATCCCCCTTCTTTTGCATATGAAAGGGCCGTCTTGTTATCCAGTGTTTTTATATTGATATCTGCACCGTTTTCTATTAAAAGCTTGGCCACATCAGTATGCCCTTTCATCGCTGCATCCATAAGGGCGGTTCCACCATTTTCATCCCTCACATTTACCTTTGCCCCTTTTTTCAGAAGTGTTTTGACGACATCAACATGCCCCTGTATAGCGGCATCCATAAGGGCTGTCTGTTTTTTCGACGTCAACGCATTCACATCAGCACCATTGTCAATAAACAGTTCCACAATATCGGCATGTCCTTCATAGGCAGCATCCATAAGCGCAGTGCTGCCAAGGGCATCCCTTGCCTCTACATCGGCTCCGCTGTCCATTAGCAGTTTTAGAATTTCCTCATATCCAACATATGCAGCGTCCATGAGCGCAGTACCGCCAAGTGCGTCTTGTGCATTCACATCAGCACCTCCTGCCAACAACATTTTAACGATCCCGGCATGCCCTCCGAATGATGCCGCCATCAATGCAGTCTGTCCCTTAATCGTTTTCGAGTTCACATCAGCCCCCTTTGAGAGGAGAAGTCTCACGATTTCCGTATATCCCCTGAAAGAGGCATGCATCAGCGGCGTTCTTCTCACATCATCCTTGGTATTGAAATCAGCTCCTTTAACCAGCAGAGAAGTAACCAGATCTGTGTGACCATTCATTGATGCATCGAGAAGTTCCCTGTTCATATCAGCATAGGAACTCGATGTAAAAAACGTTATAGAGAGAATAAAAGCGATACATGCCGGTACCACATTTTTTTTCAGAAACTTCATTGAATTGCCTCCTTTAAACCAGGTTATTCTATAGTAATTGATTCCTATTTTTTCTTTGCCGTTTCCTTGATAAGAGACTGGCCGATAACATTTCTCTGAATCTGATTTGTTCCTTCGTAAATCTGCAGAATCTTGGCATCACGCATCATTTTTTCAACAGGATATTCTTTCATGTATCCCGAGCCTCCCATTACCTGGACTGCATCAACGGTTACCTTCATTGCCACATCAGTTGCAAAGAGCTTGGCCATTGCAGATTCTTTCGAAACATCTTTTGCGCCGCCGTCGACATACCTGGAAACGGAATACACCAGCGATCGTGCTGCCTCAATCTCCGTTGCCATGTTGGCAAGCATATGCTGCACTGCCTGAAAACTGATAACCGGGGTTCCGAACTGGTGTCTTTCCTTTGCATACAGCGCCGATGCGTCAAAGGCACCCTGTGCAACGCCGACGCCCTGTGCGCCAACGCCGGTCCTTGACTTGTCCAGAGTCTTCATTGCAACGATAAATCCCATCCCCTGCCTTGCAATAAGATTTTCCTTCGGTATCCTGCAGTTTTCAAATACAAGTTCTCGTGTGGAAGATGCCCTGATACCGAGCTTGTCTTCTTTTTTCCCAAAACTGAAGCCCGGGGTATCTTTCTCAACAACAAATGCTGACGCACCGCGTGCGCCCCTATTTTTATCGGTCATGGCAATAACCGTGTATATCTCTGCTTCTCCTCCGTTTGTTATCCACTGCTTGGTCCCGTTCAGGACGTACTCATTACCCTCCAGTTTTGCTGTGGTCTGCACTCCTGCAGCGTCCGAACCTGCAGTAGCTTCTGTGAGTGCGAAGGCAACAAGCCGTTTACCTGAAGCTATGTCAGGAAGGTATTTTTTCTTCTGCTTTTCAGAGCCGTATAACAGGATCGGATAGGTGCCGAGAGCATTGGCTGCAAATGTTGTTGAAACACCAAGGCATGCCCTGCTCAGCTCTTCCACAGCCAGAATAAATTCAAATCCTCCCATTCCCAGTCCTCCATACTCAGTCGGTATGTTGATTGCCATCATGTCGGACTGAGCAATTGTACGCATGATATCCCAGGGAAACTCCCCCTTTTCATCAAGCTCTGCCCGTACCGGCATAACCCGTTCATCAGCGATACGCCTGGCAAGGTCACGAATTATTTGCTGGTTTTCATTTAAAAAATAATCCATCACAGTTCCCCAGAACACCGGAAAAGATAAATATAAAATTGAGCAGTCCTATTATGCAGATAATTTGATTTTTTATCCATAAGGTTACAGGTTACCACTTTATCAGGGCAGAGGCCCACGTCAGTCCTCCGCCAAAGGCCTCAAGCAGAATGTAGTCTCCTTCTTTTATTCTTCCTTCCCGTACAACTTCATCAAGGGCTATCGGTATTGAAGCACTTGAAGTATTGCCAAACTTATCCAGGTTGACTGCCACCCTGCTCATGGGCAGGTTCAGTCTCTTTGCAGTCGCACTGATGATACGTAAATTTGCCTGATGGGGAATCAGCATTGCCAGATCTGAGGGTTTCATATTATTGGCCGCCAGTGTATCCATAACAAGTTTTTCCAGTGTCCGGACAGCAACCTTAAATGTTTCATTTCCTCTCATCTTGATAAAGTGCATTCCATCCTTAACTGTCTCATGAGAACTGGGATATTTCGAACCACCACCGGGGACGCAGATAAAGTCCCACATACTGCCATCAGAACTCAGATGGGTAGACAGGACTCCACTATCATCGCCGGCAGGTTCCATAATGACTGCTCCTGCTCCATCGCCAAAGAGTACGCAGGTAGAGCGGTCTTCCCAGTCAAGAAACTTCGAGTTCATTTCAGCGCCCACAAGGAGTATCTTTCTGAAGGTTCCGCCCTTAATAAAATTGTCAGCCACTGACAGCCCGTAGAGGAACCCGCTGCATGCAGCATTTACATCAAAGGCCCCGGCATTGACTGCCCCTATCCTCTGCTGCAGAAAAGATGCCGTAGCAGGCATGGGCATGTCACCGCTCATGGTAGCGACAATGACAAGGTCTATTTCCTCAGGGAATGTCCCGGATGCTTCAAGGGCCTTCCCTGCAGCCTGAAAGCACATGTCTGATGTTGTTTCATCATCTCCGGCGACCCGGCGTTCTTTAATGCCGGTCCTCTCTATGATCCATTCATCTGATGTATGAACGGTCTTTGCCAGGTCGTCGTTGCTTATAATCCGTTCCGGTAGATAGGAGCCAGTGCCGGTTATCTTACTCCTCAATGAACACCGTCTCCCTCCCTGCCAGCCCCTCTTTGCACTCTTTGGAAATAATCTGCAGAATGCCCTTGCTGTGAAGCATGCCTGCCAATATGACTGCATTTTTTATGGCCTTGGAGGTTGACCGCCCATGACTGATAATGCAGGGCTTGTTCAGACCCAGCAATGGAGCGCCGCCATATTCGGAATAGTCTGTTTTCTTCTGGAAATTGCTTAATGCCTTTTTCAGGAAATCCGAACCGATCTCTCCCGCTGTTTTTTCCACGATTTCCCTCTTCAGCATCTTTGCCGTTGTTTCAGCAAAGCCTTCAGCAATTTTCAGGGCAATGTTACCGACAAACCCGTCACAGACAACGACATCGGCATCACCCTCAAATATGTGTCTGCCCTCAACATTTCCGATAAAATTCAATCCTGCGTTTTTCAGTAATTTAAAGGACTCCTTCGTCAATTCATTCCCCTTGGCGTCCTCTTCACCGATACTGAGCATACCGACCTTTGGATTTTCAATATTAAAGATATAGCGGGAATAGGCTTCTCCCATAAGTCCAAACTGGAAGAGATGAACAGGTTTGCAATCAACATTGGCACCTGCATCAATCAGAATAAAGTGGCCCTTCAGTGAAGGCATGACAGTAGCAATCGCAGGTCTTTCAACACCTGACAATTTTCCCAGTACCAGCAGCGCTGTTGCCATAACAACGCCGGAGTTCCCGGCGCTCACCATACCGTCAGCATCGTCTGATTTTAAAAGGTCCGTGGCAATCCTGATGGAAGAATCTTTTTTGCGCCTCAGCGCGCTCATGGGTGAGTCATCCATCTCTACTGTCTGAGATGCATGCTTAACTCTGAGTTGTGAAGCAGAGTATTTGTGTTTCTTCAGTTCAGATGCAATCGCAGTCTCATTGCCAACGAGAATGACAGACAACTGTGAATTCTGACTGCATGCCTCAACAGCGCCTTCAACAGTTGCAGCAGGGGCATGGTCCCCCCCCATTGCGTCTACAGCAATTCTCATACGGATTCTTTTTCTACAACTTCAAATATCTTCTTACCGTTATAGGTTCCGCAACTCATACAGACTCTGTGCGGAAGCTTCGGCTCATCGCACTCAGGACATACTGCCAGAGTGGGGGCCTGGATTTTCCAGTTTGCCCGTCTTTTGTCCCGCCTTGTCCTTGAGTGCCTCGACGTTGGGTTAGCCATTTTTACTCCTTTCCTTTGTTCATCCGTTCCCTGAGTTTCTGAAGGGGTGCCAATCTCGGATCGCCCCCTTTCCTCCTGCAGTTGCACGGCCCCTGATTGAGGTCCTTGCCACATGCCGGACATATGCCCTTGCATGATAAACTGCAGAGAGGTTTTAAGGGAACCGTTAACAGCACCTGCTCCCTCATCACCTCTGCAAAATCTATTTCATTATTTCTATAAAAGCTTAAATCAAGGTCTCTGTGCCCGGTCTCCAGCCTTTCCGTTTCATTGTTCTCTACAGGAACATATTCTTCAAGAAACGTAGTGTCAACCGGATAGGTAAATTCATTGAGACAGCGACTGCACTTGAGATATATTTCAGCCCCAGCAGTACCGTGAATCAGGATTCTGCTTCCAACTTTATCTATCTTCAGGATGGAATGGACTACAACCGGCTTCTCTTTTTCATCCAGAATAATCCTGAGGTCACACTCTTCCTGTAATCCATCTTCAGGAATATCTTCAATATTCAGCCGCATTTCAAAGACCCATAATAAAGTCAGACCATAAATTATAAGGAGTGGTACTCTCTATTGTCAAATATCTAAGGGGTTATAACGGGACGATTCTAAGGCTAATATCAGCTGCCCTGACGGAGTGAGTCAGTGCCCCGACAGATATCATATCGACACCTGTTTGTGCGATTGCCCGTACATTCCTGAGGCTTACATTCCCCGAAGCTTCTATTGTCACTGCCATATTATCTTTTCGTATTAATTTCACTGCCCTTTGTATCCTTTCCAAAGGCATATTATCAAGCATAATAATGTCAGTTCCAGAAGAAAGTGCCTCCCTGACTTCAGCAAGGGTACCTGTCTCGACCTCAATCCTGATTTCTCCGCCAGATTTTGTCCTGGCCAGTTTTACTGCCCTGCTGATTCCCCCCGCAGCTTCAATGTGATTGTCCTTGATCAATATTGCATCGTACAAACCAAAGCGATGGTTCTCTCCACCGCCCGCCCGAACTGCATACTTGTCAAAATACCGAAGGCCCGGAACTGTCTTTCGTGTATCCACTATTCGGGCCTTGTATCCGCGTACCTGCCTCACATAATTATCTGTCAGAGTTGCTATGCCTGACATCCTCTGAAGAATATTTAACATGACCCTTTCCGCCATCAGTATGCTTTTTGTCTTCCCCCTGACAGTGGCAAGCATTTCTCCCCTCTTTACCCTGCTGCCTTCTCTCTTCAGGCTCCTGAAGTTAATCCCTCTGTCTACCAGATGAAAGGTCCTTTCAGCAAAAGGAAGACCTGCAAGAATGAATCCTTCCTTGGCTGTAAGCGATGCTGATGAGAGGTGGTGCGCTGGTATAATTGATTCAGTGGTAATATCCCCCCTGCCAATGTCCTCCCTGAGGGCATTTTTTATCATTGCATCTGCATCCCGGGGAATGTATGACAGTTTTTTACAGGTCATGGAATCTTAGAGTATAGAGCTTCTTGAGAATCTGTAATTACTTGTCATTGTCCGTTTAAACGGGACAGTCCAGAGCATAGTTAAGCTACTGGATTCCCCGATCAAGTCAGGGAATGACAGGAATGGAAAAAGTTTAAACCCAAACACTATTGAGAGGTGTCCATCTTTTTCAGTTTATCGATATTACTCTGGATTGAACCTAATTTATCTATATATTCAGTATGCTTGGCTCTATTTTCTTCAACAACTGCCTGAGGAGCCTTTTTGACAAAGTTTTCATTCTTCAGCTTCTTCTCAAGAAAGGCTATTTCATCCTCGGTCTTCTTCAGGTCCTTGGTCAGCCTGCTTATTTCCGCCTCAACATCTATAAGTCCTTTCAGCGGTACAAAAATTTCCATGGCTGGCTTCACATCTGCTGCCGCGTCCCTGGGAGGTTCAATATCCTTTCCTATAACTATGTCCTTTGTCCTGGCCAGAGTATTTATATAGGCAACGTTTTCATTCAAAATTAGATCTGCACTGTCATGGGCCCTGATGAGGGCCTTCAACTCAACAGAAGGAGAAATATTAAGTTCCCCCCTGATGCTCCTGATGCCGGTAATGGCGTCCATTACAACTGCCATTTTTTGTTCTGCCTCTTTATTTTCAATCCCATTCTCAGCAGTCGGATACTTTCTTATACAGATGCTCTCCACATCCTTTGTGCCGGGAAGCTGCTGCCATATCTCCTCTGTTACAAAGGGCATGAAGGGGTGTAAGAGAGCCAGCGCTGCCTCATATACATGGACAAGGGTGCTGACGGCTGTCTGTTTTCCTGATTCATTATCGCCGTACAGTGCCGGCTTGATAAGTTCCACATACCAGTCACAAAGCTCATGCCAGATAAATTGATATAAGTGGCTTGCCGAGTCATTAAATCTGTACTCATCAAGGGCTCTGTTCACTTCCATTGAAACCGATGACAAACGGCTTAAAATCCATTTATCTGCAAGGCTCAGCATATCCGATTCCCTGACAGTTAAAATCTCATCACCCTCCCTGAGATTCATTGAAATAAAACGGGCAACATTCCATATCTTGTTCAGGAAATGGCGGTACCCCTCAACCCTCTCTTCACTGAATTTTATGTCCCTTCCCTGTGCAGCATAGGCAGCAAGGGTAAACCTGACAGCATCAGTGCCATAGGCATCGGTCATCTTTAAGGGATCAACAACATTCCCCTTTGACTTGCTCATCTTCTGACCCTCGGCATCTCTGATTAATGCGTGGATGTAAACGTGATCAAAGGGCTGTGTCCCCCTGAATTTCAGCCCCATCATCATCATACGGGCCACCCAGAAAAAAAGGATATCAAAGCCGGTAATCAGAACGCTTGTCGGATAGAAAGTTGCCAGGTCCTCTGTTTCGCCGGGCCATCCGAGTGTGGAAAAGGGCCAGAGGGCTGAAGAAAACCATGTGTCAAGGACATCTTCATCCTGACTCAGGTGCACGCTGCCGCATGTGCACTGCGCCGGTGTTTCACGGGACACAATGAGCTCTTCACAATCATCACAGTACCAGACAGGAATCCTGTGACCCCACCATATCTGCCGCGATATACACCAGTCCCTGATATTTTCCATCCAGTCAAAGTAACTGTTCTCCCATCCCGATGGAATTATTTTCGTGCGATTGTCCTTTACCGCCCTGATTGCTTCCTCAGCGAGAGGCTTTATTTTTACGAACCACTGCATTGAAAGATATGGTTCAACAATAGTCTTGCACCGGTAGCAGTGGCCCACTGCATGGTCGTGGTCTTTATCCTGTTCCAGATGTCCCTTTTCTCCCAGATCCCTGAGCACATTCCTTCTGCATTCGAACCTGTCCTGTCCTGCATAGGGACCGGCCTCTTCAGACATCTTCCCGTCGCCGGTAAGAATATTGATAAAGGGCAGATCATGTCTTCTGCCCATCTCAAAATCGTTGGGATCATGGGCAGGGGTCACTTTCACAGCGCCGGTGCCAAAGGAGGAATCAACAAACTCATCGGCTATGATGGGAATGTCCCTGTTTATGATTGGCAGCCGCACGACCTTTCCGATCATGTCCCTGTATCGCTCGTCTTCAGGATGGACAGCCACGGCAGTGTCGCCCAGATAGGTTTCAGGCCGTGTTGTTGCAACCGTTATGTGCCCTTTGCCATCAACATAATTATATTTAAAATAATAGAGCTTACCCCTTAGGTCTTCATGTTCTACCTCAAGGTCTGAAAGGGCCGTATGACAGCGGGGACACCAGTTTATAAGGTATTCGCCTCTGTAAATAAGGCCTTCCTCATAGAGCCTGACAAAGACCTCACGAACAGCCACAGAGAGTCCTTCGTCAAGGGTAAAGCGCTCCCTGCTCCAGTCACAGGACGCACCCATGGATTTAAGCTGGTTGATAATCGTGCCGCCGTAGAGCTTTTTCCACTCCCAGACCTTCTCAACAAACTTCTTTCTTCCCAGGGTGTGGCGATCAATTCCATTCTTCTTCAGTTCCTTTTCTACAACGTTCTGGGTTGCTATGCCTGCATGATCAGTACCGGGCAGCCAGAGGGCGTTAAAACCAGACATGCGTTTCCAGCGTATCATAATGTCCTGAAGCGTCATATCAAGGGCATGCCCGATATGGAGTGATCCTGTTACATTCGGCGGGGGGATAACGATGCAGAACGGAGGTTTGCTGCTCTTTGATTCTGCCTTGAAATATTCCTTTTCAATCCAGAAGTCATACCACTTCTTTTCAATGTCCTTTGGCTGGTATCTCTTCTCAAGCATTCTTGCTAAAATCTCCTGCTCTGTTCATATGAGAATTGAAAACAACACTGATTTTGACATTTTCACTGTGTTATTTCAATCTTGAGCATGAATAACAGGGGCCGCAGCCCATGGGAGGTGGCCCTTTCACCTTGCTATCATCCTCTGAATATTTTTCTGACATTCCGACTTGTTCAGAATCCAGTCTCTTCCATCTGTCATCCTCCGACACCGATCGGAGGATCCAGCCTCGTTTCCAGCCCTGATACCTAAACCATGACACCCGGTGCCTGTTATTTCTTACCTGTTCAGGCATCTTCCAGCAATGTTATTGAATTGACTTGCACTTCTATGTATTCTATTGTATTCTATTGATATGATATGAACACAACACGAAATGGAGGTACTTTATGTCCAAGACTGTGACGTTAAGGTTAAATCAAAATATATATGAATTATTCAGGGCCATGGCTGAAAGTGATAACAGAACGTTATCCAACTTCATTGAAACTTCAGCTTTGCGCTATATAGAAGAGCATGAGTATGTGGATGATTATGAAATGGAAGAAATCAGGGAGAATAAACAGCTCAACAGAAGCCTGAAGCAGGCGCTAAAAGACATGAAATCACAAAAAGGCAAATTCGTTGGGTAATTACCGCATATTTGAAACTGAAGAGTTTACAAAGGCTCTTAAGAAGTTATCAAAAGCAGACATATCCTTTATCCAGAAGAAGCTGACAGGTTATGTATATCCTCAGATCAAAAAAGAGCCCTGTTTTGGCAAGAACATAAAAAAACTAAGAGATTATAATCCTGATGCATGGCGCTATCGTCTTGGAAAGTTCAGGTTGTTTTATACAGTAGATCATGAAAACAGAATCATATATGTTCTTACTGTAGATTTCCGCAAGGATGCATATAAATAGGGGGCACATCTTCAATTTGTGGTATTGCATCCTACAATAAAAGTTCAAAGACATAGGTAACACTTTAGTTCACCTACATAGGTTACACTCAGATTATCTTTCTGTACACCATATTACTTTTAAATATTATTTTGCCTTTCAGGCGGATTTACTCTTCTTTGACCAGCAAAGAAAGTAACCAAAGAAACTGACCCTGAGAGATTTCCGGGCGGCTCGTCGCTCAACTTCCAGGGAGTTAATTTCAACTCATCCCGACAAATCGGGATTCAGACACAAATTAACTCTCGTTCCTTCCAGTTTCGTTCCTCGCCTGAAATCTCGAAAGGGATCCCAAAAGCAGTGTCATTAATAATCCCTTAGTTTGTTTCAGTTCTGCAAGCGAACTGTGAGGGTGAAAAATTAATTGGTGTTTGAGTAACGCAGAGATGAGCCTGCCTGCGGTAGGCAGGTTTGAATTCATTTACCGAACAGGAGCGAAGCAGAACGAATAAGAAACAAACAGGGCGCCCTTCTTTTACTACATTTCTTAGGCAATTAAGAAAAGTAGGCGGGCCTGCCTGCCGACAGGTTGGAGTGAAAGTACTCTCTTTCAGGTGAGCGTCAGCCTCGGATGATCCGCCGGGGCGGACAAAACCGAATGTGAAGTCTCTTAGGGGGAATGCAATCCCACAATGTACTATTACCATGATTAGAGGCAGACAAAGAAGTACTATCTATTGACACAATATACCAAAAGCTGGTAGGGTTAACTAATACAACTGCTGTACCCGGATGAAACCTACACAATGTAAGCCCCGGAATACAACGGGGTTTCCCCCGCAAGCAGAAAAAAAAGGAGAACAAATACCTTATGGAATTTGACACACTTGATTTACACGCAAGTATTGCGGCTGGCATCAAAGCCGCAGGCTTTA
>CP070644.1:683596-689106 GCA_020354155.1 Nitrospiraceae bacterium
AACCATTCGGATATGGGCTTTGACTGGGAATCCTGCGCTGTCCTTACGTCCATCGACAAACAGTCAGCTGACATTGCCATGGGAGTAGATGAATCGACTGATCATGAGCAGGGAGCCGGAGACCAGGGAATCATGTTCGGTTATGCAACGAATGAGACTGATGTGTTTATGCCTGCTCCCATCACCTATGCCCATCGTCTCATGAAGCGCCAGGCTGAGGTGCGTAAAATCGGTACGCTGCCGTGGCTTCGTCCCGATGCCAAGAGCCAGATAACATTTCGTTATGAAGATAATAAGCCTGTCAGCATTGAAGCCGTGGTACTGTCAACCCAGCATTCACCGGACATACAATATAAGGCCCTCAAAGAAGCTGTTATGGATGAGATAATCATGCCCGTGCTGCCAGCTGACTGGCTCAGTCCTCACACAAAGTTTCACATAAATCCTACAGGTCGTTTTGTCATTGGCGGTCCTGTCGGTGATTGCGGTGTTACGGGTCGGAAGATTATTGTCGATACCTATGGTGGTGCTGCCCATCATGGAGGCGGAGCCTTTTCCGGAAAAGACCCATCCAAGGTTGATCGTTCTGCTGCCTATGCTGTGCGCTATGTAGCAAAGAATATAGTTGCTGCCGGACTTGCAGACCGCTGCGAGCTGCAGGTTTCTTATGCAATCGGTGTTGCTGAACCAACGTCAATCAGTGTGGACACCTTCGGGACCGGTAAAGTGGAAAATGCAAAACTTGTTGAGCTTGTGAAGGAGCACTTTGATCTGAGGCCGCGGGGTTTGATTACCATGCTTGACCTTCTGCGTCCTATCTACAGTCCAACTGCTGCTTATGGACACTTCGGAAGAGAAGAGGAAGGATTTCCCTGGGAAAAGACGGACATGGCAGAAACGCTGAAAAAGGCTTTAAAGTAGTCGAAATTTATCAGCTTTATTTATCTTTAAAAGAGAGAAAAGACAACGATATTTTTTGTGCCCGTCTTTACCTGTTTCATCCCTGCATGTGATGAGAGGCTGCATTGTCATTTTTCCCGTCGAGAGCCTGTTGTAAATGCCGACAATGCGGATTAATATAGAGAGTGATTAAGAACTAAAATAAGAGAGAGGTTTTCAGGAGGTAGTAAATTATGTCGACGGCAACAGAAGAGAAAAAAACACAGGACTATAAAGTAGCGGATATGAATCTTGCTGAATGGGGACGGAAGGAAATAGAAATTGCAGAGCAGGAAATGCCCGGACTCATGTCAGTGAGAGAGAAATATGCATCTGAAAAACCCCTCCAGGGCGTCAGGATTTCCGGATCACTGCATATGACGATCCAGACGGCAGTACTCATCGAAACACTGGTTGCTCTTGGTGCAGATGTTCGATGGGCAAGCTGCAATATATTTTCCACCCAGGACCATGCAGCGGCTGCGATTGCAGCCTCGGGCGTCCCTGTTTTTGCATGGAAGGGAGAGACCCTCGAGGAATACTGGTGGTGCACGAACGAAGCCCTCACCTTTCCGGGAGGCCTTGGCCCGCAGTTAATTGTTGATGACGGCGGTGATGCCACACTGTTTATACATCGCGGGTATGCAGCGGAGAAGGACGCTTCAATTCTTGATGAACCTACAGATAATCATGAACTGAAAATCATCAACAACCTGCTCAAGTCATTACTCGCCGCAGATAACCAGAAATGGCACAACACGGTTAAAGAATGGAAAGGTGTGAGCGAGGAGACCACTACCGGTGTTCACAGGCTGTACGAGATGATGAATAACGGAACGCTCCTTATTCCCGCAATCAATGTCAATGACTCAGTGACAAAATCCAAATTTGACAATCTCTATGGATGCAGGGAATCCCTTGCTGACGGAATCAAAAGGGCGACGGATGTAATGCTTGCAGGAAAGGTCTCAGTTGTATGCGGATATGGAGATGTGGGAAAGGGTTGTGCCCAGTCTTTAAAGGAATATGGTTCGAGAGTAATCGTAACCGAGATTGATCCGATTTGTGCCCTTCAGGCCGCTATGGAGGGCTATGAAGTAGCCCGGGTGGAGGACACACTTGGTGAAGGAGACCTCTACGTGACTACAACAGGGAACAGGGACATTATCAAGATCGAACACATGGCAAAAATGAAGGACCAGGCCATTGTCTGCAACATCGGCCATTTTGATAATGAAATTCAGGTGGACAAATTAAATGCCTACAATGGAGTCAGGAAAGTGAATATCAAACCCCAGGTTGATAAATATATTTTTCCTGAAGGTCATTCAATTTTTCTCCTTGCTGAAGGCAGGCTTGTCAATCTTGGCTGTGCTACAGGACATCCATCCTTTGTGATGTCGAACAGCTTCACCAACCAGACGCTTGCCCAACTCGATCTCTGGAACAACAGGGATGTCTATGAAAAGAAGGTGTACAGACTTTCAAAAAAGCTTGACGAAGAGGTTGCCCGGCTTCATCTTGAGAAGATCGGCGTTAAACTGACAGAACTGTCTCAGGAACAGGCTGACTATATTGGTGTCCCCGTTGAAGGGCCCTATAAACCTGAGCATTACAGATATTAGATCATAAGTCATAACCAAAGAAAGGGACAGAGCTTTTCTGTCCCTTTTTTTTATAACAATCATTCAAGCATAAAGAAACGTTCTTAAACATGGCCATACGTCTCGAATATTTAAACCTGATCGTACCGATAAAGAATATCAACCTCTGTTATACCGGCGGATTTGAGTTGTTCCGTGATCATTACCAGGGGCGGTTCGGTGAAGACTTCTGGCATGATATGCACCTCTTTCGTGCTGGCGCCATCCATTCCGACGAGATTGAATCTTTCGTCTCCTTCTGGCAGCAGAAGGGGCTTGTCCCTTATTCTGAGTATGGTCAGAACGGAAACAGGAAATGGAAAGATATGTGTGTGGTCCAGTCTTCCTGTGCTGAGCCGACCTTCCCCTGCGACTGGATCGAGGTCGATCAGGAGAAGAACTGTGTCTTTCTCAAAAAAAGACCGAAGGGCCGGATCATCGGTCGGGAAGAGATGAAACTGTTTTACGGATTGTAATATAGGCCATAGAGGGAAGGCAAAGGCGTAGACGAAGATATGGTGAATGCCTGAACCAGTATCGGGTACCCTCTTTATCACTGCACTGGAGGAGCAAATATGGGGATGCAGGCGTTTCTGAAAGAAGACAACAATTTGAATCCGGGGGCTGGGCTTGCCCCTGCCCTATAAACCTAGTTGTGAATCAAGGGGAACCTCAGGGGTTGCCCCAACACATACCAGGCGTTAATCCTCAAGGATATTCTCCTCATAGCAATAAACGTGCGTTACAGGAAGGGTTGAAGATGATACTTCTGTATGAGCCGACAAATTATTTTGATGACGGCGACTTTTCATAGTCTTCATGTATCATCTTATGTCCGCTTATTATGGATCCAATTAACCTGTTTTTAAGTTTAATATGATTCATCAGGGACATGAACAAATGTATTGGAACAAACACAAGAAAGGTATACATCACCATTGTATGATAGCTTTTCACCCTATCAACAGGAACGGTATTCTGTACCCATTCACCCAGTACTCTCATATATTCTCCCGGATGTTTTGTTGAGTACATGGCAAAACCTGAAATAAGCGCGAAGCAGAAGATTATTTGAAGGATAAAAAAGACAAATGCCCCGAGGGCTGTGTGGCCGATTTTGGATGTTGCCTTAATATCCAGGACAAGATGATGCCTGATATCATTCAAGAGCGTTTTCATCTGTCCACGAGTCAATGGAATCCATTGCTTCATGTTTGCATGCTCATTACCGGCCAGAGACCAATAGAGTCTGATTATAAAGCTCATCAAAAAAGCGTATGCTGCTACAAAGTGCGTAAATCGTATCAGACTAAAGATATATTGTTTCGAAAATATAGAATGATCCATGGGGTTACCCATATAATATCCGGTGAGCGAAAGTATGAGAATACAGAAAAAATTGATCCAGTGTGTAAGTCTGACAGGAAACTCCCATACATATATTTTTATTGTATCGTTACTCTTCTTCATACCTATGACTAGGGTAGCACGATTATTTCCGGCTTCTAACTCCCGGTACTTCTTTCTGAATCAATATTTTTCTGCTCATCTATGGCTGCGTCGGCCTCGCAGGGATAGAATTCTGCTGCATTAAATGCAGGCATTATTTCAAAGCTTTCACATCTCTTTCCCCCCATTGCACGCTTTCTCTCTTTCCTTTTTGAATAAGCTTTGATCATCACGCTTATGCAAATACCGAGGACTGTCATGAAAGCCATTACCGTACCTATGTTGTCGGCTGTTTTTTCAATCGGGAAATTGAGAGTTCCGCTGTATATAGGCATAGTATGAATAATCATGTCACCATCCATCATATGACAGGACTGACAGGTCATACTATTTTTCTCTGCTTCAAGAAAGTGCGACTGAAAGTTCTTATGCATTCTTTGGACAATTGATGGAACCCCGGCAAGCCAGTCAGAATGACACCGTGTGCACATCTTTGATGACATCAGGTACGCAGAACCGACTGTATCAAATCCATGGTCTCGTGTATGAGACGACTCGTGCTCATCCCAGCCCGGACCATATAACACATTGGGCTCAGCTTGACCCTCAGGCATGCCATTTACCATGTGACAGACACAACAGTCGATGCTGATCTTTGAAAGTTCCTTTAATGCTGATTGCCCTCTCAGTGATCCTTGATCATTTACCGCCGTTACAATTAATCCTGATATGTCATTCAGCAGACTCTCTGATGCATTTTTTGCCCTGGGAGCATGACAGGTAAAACAATTGTCCCTAAGCTTTATACCGGGGTTGCCCTTTAGAAGACTTTCCTGATAGAACTCTATATAACGCTTAAATGCCTTTAATGTCCTGAAATCGGAAATGCTTCCTGAATGTGCTGACGTTGGCCATTGCGATCCATGTTCTTTATGGCAGTTCTTGCACTGTACTACATCATCAAGCAAGACAAGATCATCAATGTTTTCAACCACTTCAGCAAAGGATGGAGCAGATGAAAGTGATAGGCACATAAAAAATAAGGCAATAAAAAGAATTTTTGTAAATTTCAAAATGTATTCCTAAATATAAAAAAAGACAAACAATTATTTTTACTAAATTGTAATTATTATTCTCGTCATTTCAGTTAAATACTTGAGTCCAATTCAATTAGGAAGGTGAATTTAATCCAGAACAATGGCCCTAGAATTGCTTCTCACGATCGGATTCCTGTAGTTTTCGACAATCTCCAGCACGTACTTTGCACGAATAGTCAAGTTTCTCATGATGAATATCGATAGATACATAGAACCTACAAAGGGAGGGGGCAACAATGTCAAAACAAAATTGCTGGGAATTAAAGAAATGCGGCAGAGAACACGGAGGAGAAAAAACAGCCGAATTTGGTGTTTGTCCTGCAGTATCAGATTCTTCAAGTGATGGTATCAATGGTGGTAAAAACGCAGGGCGTATCTGCTG
>CP070644.1:689206-694337 GCA_020354155.1 Nitrospiraceae bacterium
GACTCTCTCGTGTAATAAAACCGATGACCTGGATAGTGCTTTCCCCGGACAGACTGACTAGCACCGGCTTGTCAAAGCTCTTTTTATCACCGACAAAGGCTCCGATCAGGTCCTTCACTGAGGTATAGATCATCTTCACAAAGGGAAGTTTTGTGAAAATAGTATCAACGAGACCAACGAGTTTTTTTGCAATGAAATTTGATGAGATAAATCCAACAACTGTAATGAGCAGGATCGTTACCAGAAAACCCATGCCTGGTATACTGAACTTGAATATACTGTCGATTTTTGTGAATACCACATAGATAACATAGAGCGTTGCCACCACCGGTATCAGCACCAGCAGTCCTTCAAAGAAATATCTTGTCAGTCTCTTCATTTCCCCCTCCTAATAAAGGTTCATTATCAACATGCTAAAAGACAGTCGCTTGCCATGGGATGACTGGCATCAATCCAAGTTCCCTCTCCCCCATCACGGGGAGGAGAGTTAGGATAACACCCACATTCCCACAGGGACTTCCATTCAACAAATCTTACCACAAAAAATGGGAATGAAGATTAATTTGTTATACTTTATGCCTATGTCGACATTAACACTAAAAATTGAACGTCCTGCCTTCGGGGGCGCTTTTATTGCCAGACATGACGGAAAAATCGTCATGGTCCAGGGACCCACGGCGCCGGGGGAAAGGGTTGAGGCAACTCTTGAGCATGAAAAAAAAGACTACCTCACGGCCACTGTCAGTAAAATAATCGAGCCTCATCCAGAGAGAATTGATCCACCCTGCCGGTACTTCGGTATATGCGGAGGCTGCACATTCCAGCATATTCCCTACCCCCTTCAGGTACAGATCAAAGAGGAAATTCTGAGAGATTGTTTCAGAAGGCTGACAAAGACTGAGATCAGCCTTTCAGCACCGTTGATCAGTGATGACCCATGGAATTACAGATTGAGAATGCAGTTCAAGGTCTCACCTGAAGGAATAGGCCAGCATAAGAAAGGTACCAATGAGATTATCAATATTGACAGGTGTCTCATCATGCATGAAGACATCAACGAATTCCTAGGGAAATCCCGGGATATACTAAAGGGAACCCGCATAAAGGAACTGCACATTACAGCTGGAGACAGGTTAACGGCTCTCGTCATCACGCGGCAAAAGGCCCTCCGCCCTCCCCGGAATAATGCATTTGCATCTGCCCTGATTGAACAGGGAATCTCCGGCGTGATTATAAAAAGAGGCGAACTTGCACCGGACACATACGGTACGCCCTATGTAACACTGGACCTCCTTGGCCTTCACTATACTGTATCCCCTCAAAGTTTTTTACAGGTAAACTGGGAACTGAACCAGAAGGTTGCTGCACTTATCAAAGACCATCTGCAGCCCCTGAAGGGGAAAAAGATACTCGATCTGTACGCCGGAGCAGGCAATTTTTCACTCCCCCTTGCTGACAGCGCTCAAGTTACTGCTGTCGAAGGCAGTCCCCATGCTGCGGAAGACGGGGCAAGAAACATTGAACTCAACAGGATTGAGCACCTGAACTTCGTCCGCTCTTCAGCAGAGAAGTTTAAAAGCAGCGAAGGCTTTGACATAGTAATCATTGATCCTCCGAGGCCGGGTCTTTCCAGAAAGGCAATGAAGAATCTTCAGCGAATTCAGCCGGAACAAATTGTTTATGTATCCTGTAATCCCGCTACAATGGCCCGTGACCTGGGAAACCTGTCTGATTTGTATCAATTAGATTCAATCCGGATGATCGACTTCTTTCCCCAGACGTTTCATATAGAGTCCCTGGCCTTTCTCAGCCTGAGGTGAAACTCCCTGCCACACAGGGCAGTGTCATTTCGAGGCCACCGCCGAGAAATCTTGGCATATAAGAGGCCATAATCGAAAGATTTCTCTCTTCGTTAGAAATGACAATCATCTCTTATGAGTATTTCTCAGACACCCTGAAAGCCAGCTGGAATTCAGTAAAGAATTTTATAAACTCAGTTCAATCCTGAATACATATGATAAGATATTCCTGTATCCAATGAAGAGCCAGAGACACATAATCATACGGGAAGCCATTGCCATTGCAGCAGAGACTGTCAGCGACAGTATTTTTCTTTTTCTGAACTCAGAGCGGGAGTGCACCTGGTTTGTAAAGTCTGAGTTTGTCGGTGCATATAATTTCGTTCTGATTCTTCCACAGGACCTCAAGGTAACGGATTCAATTTTTAAAAAGAAAGGAATTGATATCATCCGATGCTGGTCCGGCAACCAGACGCGGTTTTCACGGATCAAGTATGCCTTTCTTCACGGGGTACTGCTCAATCTCATTCATACTGACAGTAAAGTCGTCTGCGTCCTCGGCCCCTGGGGAAAAAGTCACCTTGACACACTGGCAATTCACGACCTTTCCCTGTCATGGACAGAAGAATTCCCCTTTGATCCAAAATCAATCATGCATAATGAATCCTTTTCCACCGTTCTGGCAGTTGTAGATATAGCCCTCGATATCGGGGCACTGGGACGGGAAGGGAAATCAGTGGGGACAATTTTTATAATTGGCGACACTGAGCATGTGCTCCGTCACTCTCATCAGGCAGTCTTTAATCCATTTAAAGGATATCAGAAGAAAGAAAGGCAGATTAACTCAACGGAAGTAGTGGAGAGCATCAAGGAGCTTGCAAAGCTTGACGGCGCTTTTGTTATTGCTGAAGACGGCACGGTTATGGCTGCTGGAAGACATATTGATGCACGAAGTGTCATAACAAAACAGTTAAAGGGCTTTGGGTCCCGTCACCGGTCATCAGCAGGAATTACAAGGATGACCGATGCAGTCGCAGTCGTGGTTTCAGAAAGCACCGGTCGGGTTACTATCTTTGAAAAGGGGAAAATCGTTTCAACCCTTGAGCCTGTTATCAGCAGCAGAATGGTATAGTGCCTGATAGAGAAAAACATGTGGAGCAGAAAATGCTGAAAGAGGCTGAAACTCATAAAGTTCAACATATCCCGAAACGGCTGTCTTTTTTAAACCGCTTTCTCACGTTGTGGATATTCCTGGCAATGGCAGTCGGCGTAGGATCAGGCTATATTATCCCTGACATTGAAGCATTTATTAATTCCTTTCAGGCTGGGACAACGAACATCCCTATTGCTCTCGGGCTCATACTGATGATGTACCCTCCCCTTGCCAAGGTCCGTTACGAAGAGCTTGGAGAAGTATTCAGAAATAAAAAAGTGCTCGGCCTCTCCCTGGTCCAGAACTGGGTCATAGGGCCTGTCCTGATGTTTCTGCTGGCCATAGTATTCCTTCACAACTATCCTGATTACATGGTTGGACTTATCATGATCGGTCTTGCACGCTGTATCGCAATGGTCATTGTCTGGAATGAACTGGCATGTGGGGACACAGAATACACAGCCGGACTTGTCGCTTTCAATTCCATATTCCAGGTCCTCTTTTACTCTGTCTATGCCTATATTTTCATAACCCTCCTGCCGGCATGGCTCGGGCTCAAGGGGGCTGTCGTGGAGGTCACAATGGGTCAGATTGCAAAGAGTGTCTTTATCTATCTTGGGATCCCTTTTCTTGCCGGTATCATCACACGTTTCAGTCTTATTAAAGTAAAAAATCGTACATGGTATGAAGAGAAATTTATCCCCCGAATAAGCCCGATCACCTTAATTGCCCTGCTCTTTACCATTGTCGTCATGTTTTCATTGAAAGGCAATGTGATTGTAAAACTTCCCCTCGATGTCGTCAGAATCGCCGTACCCCTGCTGATTTACTTTGTTGTCATGTTCCTGGTTTCATTTTATATGGCAAGAAAACTGGGAACAGACTATGCAAAATCAGCGTCTCTTTCATTTACTGCAGCCAGCAATAACTTTGAACTCGCTATTGCCGTGGCTGTAGCGGTTTTTGGTATCAACTCCGGAGCTGCTTTTACCGCCGTCATCGGCCCTCTTGTTGAAGTCCCTGTATTAATCGGACTGGTAAATGTTTCCTTATATTTTCAGAAAAGATATTTTCCTGTAGAGCACTGTAAAGTAACGTCTATCAATGCACTATGATGTATTGATAGTGACCATGTCAGACAACTGCTTTTATTCAATGATTGTCAATAACACTCTTGGCGCTGATCCTTATATGGACAGGAGATTACCTTGAAAACTGTCCTCTTTGTCTGTATTGAAAATTCCTGCAGAAGCCAGATTGCCGAGGCATTTGCCAGAATTCATGGAAGCACCATCATAGAGCCCTACAGCAGCGGATCACGGCCGTCAGGCATTGTTAATCCCAAAGGCATTGCATCAATGAAAGAAATCGGCTATGACATGGCAGTGCACAGATCAAAACCCCTTTCCGAGGTCCCCGACATTGAATATGACTACCTGATCACCATGGGCTGCGGTGATGCATGCCCATTTGTCAGGGCACAGCGCCGAGAAGACTGGGACATCCCTGATCCAGGGAACATGGACGAAGCAGCCTTCCGCAAGGTCCGAGAGATGATTGAGGAGAAGGTGAAGGGTCTTATTCTTTCACTCTCCTGACTCATTAAAATCTTTAGAATTAATTTTTACCTGTCTCGAATCACTCCCTCCAGGCACTTGAATATCCCCTGCAACCTGCTACAATCTTACTATGGAACATACCTGTTCTTCCGTTATGAAAGAACATTTGACTTGCATATCTTTAATAGAGTGCAGGGAGGCAAGAAAATGGGAGAATTGCTCGAACTGACCGGTCTTACCTATAAGGCTGGCAAAAGCAACATAATAGATAATCTCAATTTTTCCCTGAAAAAAGAGGAAGTACATGCCCTTCTCGGCACGAACGGCACAGGCAAGAGCACACTTGCCTATCTGATCATGGGATGCACGGGATATACACCAACTGCGGGGGCAATCATATTTGAAGGTCAGGTTATCAACGACTTTCCCATTCACGAACGGGCCCGGCTCGGCATCACCATGGCCTGGCAGGAACCTGTCAGGTTTGAAGGTATTGCAACCAGTGATTATCTCTCAATTCAGAATCCGGACTCTGATCCCTCATATTTCCTCCAAATGGTCGGTCTCCATCCTGCCCTGTATCTGAACAGGATGGTTGATAAATCTCTCAGCGGCGGCGA
>CP070644.1:694437-702176 GCA_020354155.1 Nitrospiraceae bacterium
CGAAACAACATTCATGTTGGCGACAACATAGAATATCTTTCAACGGGGCTTGAGGGTCAGTCCTTTGAAGTAAAAGAACTGTTTAATACAGCAGGATTTCCGATTGAAAGGGGCCGCAATGAGGAGACAGTTGCTTTACCAATGCATCCAGAGGTGAGAAAATACGATTTGGTACGGCGCAAATTAAAAGATTAGAAAGAACCCGTCCCCGGGGCGGTCATCTGGAGTGAAAGCTTTTCTGTTTTTTCATCTTCTTCGAGTAAAGTACACACAATGTCATAAAAACTGGTGGCTGCTATGCTGTCTCTCTGCTCTTGAAGAAAAGGCGCCATATTATTGATGGACTGACTCAGTATCTTGTCATACTCAATAATGCCAAGGTTTTCAAGTTCAAGGCAAAGATAATTTCTTGCAACAGTGCTGACAATCTGTCCCACGTTTCTTTCCCTTACATTCCTGACCATGTTAACGATTATCTTGATCCTGAGGTCTTTAATGAATGTATTCAACTCTTCTGCCTGATTGTCCTCCAGGGCCATAAAGGCCTCCTTGAGCTTATCTAAGGAGTCAATGCTCTCACCATCAACGGCAGCACTGGCCATTTTGATAAGTTCACGTGCCTGGGGATCTTTTCTGAAGTGTTGATTAAGTGCTCTGTACATGCTTGCCTTTATAAAACCATAGGCATTCTGTATCGATGTAATCTGCGGTGTAAGGACAACTATTTTATTTGGTGCGTAGAGAAAGAAGTCCATTGACGTGAAAGATGTGCCTGCCCCAAGATCGAGTAAAATATAATCTGCTTCAAGGGTTGTCAGATGATTAAATATTCTCGTCTTCTGGGTGCTTTTTGGATTTGCAATCCCGAGGATATCATCAGCCCCGCAGATAAGTTTCATATTTTCGACAGCAGTATCCATTAATACTTCTTCTAAATTTTCAACTTTTCTCTGTATAAAATCAGCGAGAGTATAAACAGGATATTTAATACCGGCCAGGGTATGCAGATTGCTGCCCCCCAGATCTGCGTCAACAAGTATAACTTTTTTCCCCTGCCGTGCCAGGGTGCTGCCAATCATTATGGAAACAACGCTCTTTCCGACTCCTCCCTTGCCGCCGCCTATTGCCCAAAGCTTATCCTGAATTTCTTTCATAATTTTCCCTTATATCTGTTTTTGATAGTTATCCCAAAGACTCCACATCATGTTATGATCTTTGTCCTTAATACTGACCAGTTTCTTCACAGCCTCCAGCTGCCAGTCCTCAATATTTTCAAACTCCACGCCAATGGTAAAATGCAATTTTTGCGGCATGTCTTTCTTTGCCCATCTGACCTTGGAAATAATGATAATTTTTTCGCCGTCCGGCATCTTGATGGAAACCCTCATTTTTGATTCAGTCAGTTCTCCGACCATGACCCTTCCGAACTTATCCTCAAACTGCAGGCAGGCACCCTTGATGGAAACATCATCAAAATACCCCTCATAAATTGCCTGTTCGACATGGGGTGACAATATCTTTATTTCCACCGGATAGGCAAACCGTATTCTTTCATGTCTTCTTTGATCGTACGATGGAGTGTTGTTCATACAACTATTATCGGCTCAAGGGTTATAAATCTTTAAAAGGAGTTGAAAATTTATTTATCGCATAATTTCAAGCAGTTATGCTCTACAGCCAAAGTACGTACATGCCCCGAACATATACTGTCAGCACCTACAGTTTCACAAAATGAAATAACATTTTTTGCTGTTTTTGATAAGACATATTCAAGGCATACTGTCTTGCATATGGAATTGAAACAATATATAATTGACCTAACTTTTTTATCTATTCCACAAAAAAAACTTCTCAATGATAGGAGACAAACCATGAAGGAATTAACGTTGAAATTCTGGGAGGTATTGACTGTGTACGGTATTAAAATCATTGCCGCCATAGTCATATTAATCATAGGGAAATGGATTGCGGGGGTGCTCGAAAAGCTTGTCCAGAAAATCATGAAGAAAAAAGAGATCGATCCCACAATAATTTCTTTTGTGGGCAACCTGACCTTTTTTGCTCTCATGACCTTTGTTATTCTGGCAGCACTAAGCCAGGTCGGTATTCAGACCACATCCTTTATAGCAGTCATCGGTGCAGCCGGACTGGCTGTTGGTCTTGCCCTCCAGGGCTCTCTGTCCAATTTTGCCGCAGGCTTTCTCATGATCATTTTCCGTCCCTTTAAAGTAGGAGACTATATCGAAGGTGCCGGTACAGCCGGTACCGTTGAGAAGATACAGTTATTTACCACTCAGCTTACTACCCCTGATAACAAGACGGTAATTATTCCCAACACAAAGCTCACTGATGATAACATAATAAATTACACTGCCAAAGGAACACGGCGTGTAGAACTGGTGGCAGGAATAAGTTACGATGATGACATTGACAAGGCCCGCAATGTGCTTTCATCGGTTATTGCTGAAGATGAAAGAATCCTTAAAGACCCTGCACCTCTTATTGCTGTATCTGCAATGGCTGACAGCAGCGTAAACTTTGTTATCAGGCCCTGGGTCAATTCAGCGGATTACTGGAGTGTCTATTTCTCCTTAACTGAAAATATCAAAAAGCGGTTTGACCAGGAAGGCATCAGTATCCCCTTCCCTCAGAGAGATGTGCATATCTATGAGCACAAAGATTAACTGGAAAAAGCATTGACTGCTTTCCCCTATTCTTCTGCATATGAGAATGGGGGGTTTTCTTTTTTCAAACCTCTGCCCATGGTATAATGCCTGCAGTTCAATGGCCAATCTCAGCGTAAGACATCTCAGCAAGTCATTTGGCAAAACACGAGTAATTGATAACATATCAATAGACGTGCAGGATGGTGAATTCTGTATACTTCTCGGGCCCTCAGGATGCGGCAAAACAACGGTTCTCAGACTCATTGCAGGTCTTGAACACCAGGACGGTGGAGAAATATACATCGGTGATAAAGAGATCTCTGACCTTTCTCCAAAGGATCGAAACATTGCCATGGTATTTCAGAGCTACGCTCTCTATCCCCACAAGAACGTCTATGACAATATGGCCTTTCCCCTGAAGATGAACAAGATTCCGAAGCAGGATATAGACGAAAAGGTTCTAAAGACATCACAGTTACTGGGTCTTGATGATTTTTTAAAAAGAAAACCAAAAGAGCTTTCAGGAGGTCAGAGGCAGCGTGTTGCTATTGGCCGTGCAATTGTCAGAGAGCCGCAGCTCTTTTTATTTGATGAACCTCTGTCAAACCTTGACGCAAAACTCCGCGGCAGTATGAGAGTGGAACTCGCACGGCTGCATCAGAAGCTGAAGGCAACAATTTTATACGTTACCCATGATCAGACCGAAGCGATGACACTTGGCAGCAGAATCGTCCTCTTCGACAAAGGGAAGATTCAGCAGGCAGGCAGCCCCTCAGAACTGTATCATAAACCCGCCAACCTCTTTGTTGCCTCCTTTGTCGGTTCTCCACAGATCAATCTCGTAGAGGGATCGGTTCGCTTTCACGGAAAAGATGCCGCCTTTACAGCAGGGAATTTCAAATTTACCATAGGGAATCCTTCTGCACTGTCTGATTATGCAGATAAGCCGGTCGTGCTTGGGCTAAGACCGGAAGCGCTGACCCCCGGTGATGGTCCCATACGAGGTGAACTGGAATTCATTGAACAACTTGGACCTGAAACAATTCTTTATGCAGATATTGACGGAACAAGGATTATTGCAAAAGCCCCTTCCGGTTATGAGGGGCACAGGGGCAAAAAGATTTCGCTACAGATCAATGAGAAAGGCATACATTTTTTTCATAATGAAAAAAGAATAGATTTTTAGTGGAATCTGATTACTATTACCCTACCCTGAATACTAAAAGCTCTTAGTGCCTTTTTTAATCTGTATATTCATATAGGATGCCATTCCGGCGGAGTCCCTTTCTTTTACCAGAAAAGAAAGGGACGAAAGAAACTGACCCTAAGAGATTTCTGAGCGGCTCTTTCCGCCCCGGCGGATCAGCCGAGGCTGACACTCAACTTCCAGGGAGTTAATTTAAACTCGCTTTGCTCAGACACAAATTAACTCTCTTTCCTTACAGTTTCGTTCCTCGCCTGAAATCTCTAAAGGGAACCGTAAAAGTAGTGTCTTTTAAGTGCCATGAGTGTTTCAGGGATGTGAAGGGCTGTGAGGGTTAAGAATTCAAGACTGTCTGACCAGAGGGAGTTTCTTGAATTTACCGAACAGCCCTGATACAGACCGATAAGAAACACTCCAGGCTGCCCTTCTTTTGCTCCTTTTCTTAGGCATGTAAGAAAAGGAGGCGGGTGGGGGATGCAATCCCACAATATACTATAACCTAGGTTTGGGGCAGAGCCCCTTTTAATAATTTAGGATAATGAAATTACCCTACCCTTACCTTCCATGCCGTGCCGTCACTTTTGTCTTCAAGGATAATGCCAATTTCATCCAGCTCTTTCCTGACAGCATCAGCAGCTTCCCAGTTCTTCTGTTTTCTGGCCTCCTGGCGCTCCTCTATTTTCTGAAGGAGATCATCTTCGGAGAGTTCTATTTTCTTTATCGCAATTAACGACCTGTACCATTCAACAGGGGTCTTGTTGAATATGTTCAGTATGCCTCCCACCTCTGCAAGGAGTTCTTTCGTTCTTGCTACCAGGTCCTTCGCCTTCTGCCCGGAGGGCTTTGAATCAAGGAACCTGTTCACCTCACGAATCAGTTCAAAGATGAAACCCAGCGCTGAGGCGGTATTGAAATCATCATCCATGGCATGATGAAATTTGTCCTTGAATGAAGAGAGCAGCCCGACAAGTTCTTCAGACTGGGGAAGCTTCTCTTTTGCGCCCGCACTCTCAAGAAAATCCCCAATCCTGAGTACTGTTGTATAGTAACGGTCTATTGACAGTTCAGCCTCATTTAATTGTACATCCGAGAATTCTATGGGACTCCTGTAATGTGCTGACAGGAGAAAGTACCGTACAACCTCCGGCTCATATTTATCGAGTATTTCCTTGATGGTGAAAAAATTACCCAGTGATTTTGACATCTTTTCCTTGTCAACGGTAATAAAGCCGTTGTGCATCCAGTACTTTACAAAAGGCTTGTCAGAATAGGCCTCGCTCTGGGCGATTTCATTTTCGTGATGAGGGAAAATCAGGTCTGCCCCCCCTCCGTGGATATCAAAACTCTCACCAAGGTATTTTGAGGACATGGCTGTACATTCAATATGCCATCCCGGTCTGCCCTTTCCCCAGGGGCTCTCCCACCACGGCTCTCCCTCTTTCGATGACTTCCATAAAGCAAAATCAAGGGGGCTCTTCTTTCTTTCATCGATATCCACCCGTGCTCCGGACAGAAGATCATCGACATTCTTTTTTGAGAGCTTTCCGTACCCGGAAAACTTGCTGACCTCGAAATAAACGTCACCGTCAACAGGATAGGCATACCCTTTCTCAATCAGGACTTCAATCGCTTCTATCATTTCGCTAATATGGTCAGTTGCATTGGGCTGAAGGTCAGCACTGCTCACTCCAAGGAGATCCATGTCCCTGTAATACTCGTTTGCATATTTCTTTGCAACCGCATCAGTTGATGTCCCATCCTGTGCAGCCCGGGCAATGATCTTGTCGTCAATGTCGGTAATATTTCTCACATGGGTAACTTTATACCCCCGGTACCGCAGGTATCTTTTTATGATGTCAAACACAATGGCACTGCGGGCATGTCCAAGATGGCAAACGTCATAGGCCGTGATTCCGCATACGTACATGTTGACTTTCCCTGGTGTGAGAGGAACAAAATTCTCCTTCTTTCCGCTCATCGTGTTAAAAACCTTTATCATCTCTCCTTTGCCTTCCAAAACTCCTATTCTCCTTTCGAGTTCAGAAATATATGACTTCATTTCCTCAAACCTGTCGTCAACAGGGTCAGGCAGATGCACGTGGTCAAGCATTTCTACCGGCCCTTCATCAAGGATCTTGACGATCCTCTTCTTGATCACCCTGCCGGGAACGCCGACAACTATTGAGTTTTTCGGCACTGAATGAAGCACTACCGAATTAGCTCCAATCTTTACATGATTGCCGATTTTGATTGCGCCAAGTACCTTTGCGCCAGCCCCAACAACAACGTGACTTCCTAACGTTGGATGTCTTTTCCCTTTTTCCTTGCCTGTTCCTCCAAGCGTAACACCCTGATAGAGGAGAACGTTTTCTCCTATTTCTGTTGTCTCACCAATAACCACACCCATCCCGTGGTCAATAAAAAATCCCCCGCCAATCTTTGCACCGGGATGTATTTCTATCCCGGTAACAATCTTTGCAATCTGGGAAAATAAACGGGGAAAGAGGGGGATCCCCGCCTTCCACAGTAAATGATTAATCCTGTGAAATATAATTGCATGCAGTCCTGAATAGGAGACAATGACCTCAAGTTTGCTTTTGGCAGCCGGGTCCATTGCAAAAACAGTTTTAAAATCATGCCTTATGTCATCCCAGAGACTCATAGCAGGTATTATACACCATGATATCCACAGATTTCGCAGATTGTAAAGATTTCAATATTCCCTGTTCTCCAGCTGTCTTTTATTTCCTCTGTAATCTGTGAAATCTGCCGATTCAGTAACTATCTGTAATTTACAAACTGAATATGAATGCCAAGGTCTTTTTCCTTGAGCAATGACATGACCTGCTGTAAATCATCAATCTTCTTTGCCTTGACCCTGAGTTGGTCTTTCTGTATCTCCGACTGAACCTTGAGCTTGGTATTTTTAATAATCTTCACAATCTCCTTCGCCTTTTCTGCCGGTATGCCCTGCTGGAGTGCAACAGTCTGCCTGACTGTACTTCCTGCCGCATCCTCAATCTTTCCATAGGTTAATGCCTTGAGCGGCACCTTCCGTTTGATCAGCTTTGCCTCAAGTATGTCCACAACACTCTTGATCTTATATTCATCATCAGATGTAATGACAATCTCGTTTTTGCCCTGATCAAGCTCTATGTTGCTTTTGCTGTTTTTAAAATCAAACCGCTGCCCGATCTCCTTCATCGACTGATGAATTGCATTTAATATTTCCTGAAGATCAACCTTGCTCACTACATCAAATGAATGCTCACTTGCCATATGCCTGCCTCCTTTCAGTATATTCAGGGTCTATGTAAAAGCAGCCCTGTGTCATTGTCCTCATAAAATGGTCAACTATACGTATCAAATGCCCTGAATTCCCCGATCATTCATCTTTATCGTACTAAGGAGAATGAAAGTCGGGGAATGACATCTGTGAAAAAAATGCAATTTATACATAGACACATTTTATCCATAAAATTATATATGAAACTCTTATTTTAATCCCGGCCTCATCACTGACGTATGAATTAATGTACATTTTTATGTTAATGTTGAATTAGTTGCTCTAAAGAAGTTTATCGCTGTTTTCCTGAAATTACTTATCCGGAGGAGTGAACGTTATGCAGGGATTGAGAGTTATTGTATATTTTTTGGGGATACTCCTGTTGTCTGTTGCAATCAGTGTTTCCACCCCCTATGCAGAGAAACGGGGCAGAGTAAAAACACCATCGGTGTCCCAGGGGAAAACAGTTTTTATGGAGTATACGTTTAAGCTGGATGATAATACTGTCGTCGAGTCAAGCGTTGAGGGAAAGCCCTTTAGTTTTGTTCCCGGAGAACGTCAAATTGTACCCGGGCTTGAGAAA
>CP070644.1:702276-708120 GCA_020354155.1 Nitrospiraceae bacterium
AGCTCAATATTGATGCCGCTTCCATACTGCTTCTGAACCAGGATACTCAGATCCTGGAATATATAGTCAGCAAAGGTTTCAGATCAAGTGCATTGAAATATACACGGCTCAGGCTGGGTGAAAGTAACGCAGGCAGTGCAGCCATCAAACGTCATATTGTAACAATACCTGACCTCAGAGAAAAGAGCTCAGGATTTGATAACTCCAAGCTCTTCCCTGATGAAGACTTTGTGACCTATTTTGCCGTTCCTCTCATCGCGAAAGGGAATGTGAAGGGAGTTCTGGAAATATTTAACCGTTCAACTGTCAATACAGATCCAGACTGGATGGAATTTCTCGAGGCGATTGCCGACCAGGGAGCGATTGCCCTGGATAATGCAACGCTCTTTGCTGATCTGCAGCGTTCAAATATTGAACTCTCCCTTGCCTATGACACGACTATTGAAGGCTGGGCACGGGCCCTTGATATGCGGGACAGAGAGACAGAGGGCCACTCAAGAAGAGTTACGGAACTGACAGTGCGCATTGCACAGGAATTCCAGATAAGGGATGACGATCTCATGCAGGTCCGGAGAGGCGCGTTGCTTCATGATATAGGAAAAATGGGGATCCCTGATAATATTCTGTTAAAACCGGGCAAGCTGACAGAAGAGGAATGGGTCATTATGAAACAGCACCCTGTGTATGCCCGGGATTTGCTCTATCCCATAGAGCACCTGAGACCGGCAATTGACATACCGCTCTATCATCATGAAAAGTGGGATGGTACCGGCTACCCCAAGGGACTGAAGGGTGAGGAGATTCCTTTGGCAGCACGTATATTCTCTGTGGTTGACGTTTGGGACGCCCTCTGCTCAGACCGTCCTTACCGGCCCGGATGGCCGAAAGAAAAAGTGAAAGAATATATAAGGTCCAACGTGGGTATCCAGTTTGATGCCGGTGTTGTTGAGATGTTTTTAAGACTGGATTTATCAGGTGATAAAAAAGAAAATCTCGAGGTAATAGGAAAATGAAGAAACTCAATTGCTGGGAATACAAGAAATGTGGGAGAGAGCCCGGTGGCATTAAGGTCCATGAACTCGGTGAATGTCCGGCATCAAAAGAGGAGAATCTGACTGGAACCCATGACGGAGAGAAGGGAGGCCGTGCCTGCTGGATCATTGCCGGAAGCATGTGCGGGGGCACGGTGCAGGGTTCATTTGCACAGAAATACGGCAATTGCGTCTTATGTGATTTTTTCAAGCAGGTAAAAGAAGAAGAAGGTCCGGACTTCCAGCTATCATCGGAGATGCTTGAAAAGATCAAGGGTAACTAATCTCATTCATTGTATTTTATTAATATCCTGTACAGATGATATATTTTATTGATCTAGAAGATTTAAAGGTGGGTATGTACGTAATCCTGCCACGTTCCTGGTTCAGGCATCCCTTTCTAAAAAACAGATTCCTCATCACCTCTGAAGGGCAAATTGAAACACTATCAGGTATTGGGCTCAGGGAAATTGAAGTTGACAGTGCAAAAAGTCAGCTTGTTGAGGAAGTTGAGAGCATAAGTCATCCCGCTATTTTACACCCGCCTCAGAAATGGGAACCGGAGAAACTGATCTCCGATGATCTCAGGGAAGTTGTTTATGACACGACCGTTGAGCCCCAGGAGAAGGCACAGGTAGTCTACCATCACTCTATTCAACTCATGCAGAAGGTGTGGGATTCACCAACCCGTGAAAATATCAAGGACGGGAAGAAAGGCATTTCTCATGTTGTAGACCTCATTCTGCATGATGATGAAACCTCTCTCTGCATGCTCAACATTGTTTCCCATGATTTTTATACCTATACCCATTCTGTTAATGTGGGGGTGCTGTCCGTCATGCTTTCAAAGGAACTTTTCAGAGGTACAGATGATCATGATCTCCACGAGCTTGGCGCAGGCTTCTTTCTCCATGATCTTGGCAAATTAAAAATAGACCCGAACATCATTAACAAGCCGGGAAGACTTGATAACAGGGAACAGGAAATCATGCGTTCACATCCCTATCAGGGATTCAAGGTGCTGAGAGAAACGGATCATTTAAGTGATGAGGTCAAGACAATAATATTCCAGCACCATGAACGTGAAGACGGCACAGGCTATCCCAGAAGACTGAAAGGTGATGAAATACACGTATATGGCAGGATTTGCTGTATAGCGGATGTATTTGACGCACTTACTGCCGAGCGGTCTTACAAAAGGAAACTATCGCCCTTTCAGGCGCTGAAGATAATGAAAGAGGAAATGCTGGGCCATTTTCACGAAGATATGTTCAAGACCTTCGTCCTGCTCTTCAACTGAGGGCCCTGTCTTTCCCTGAGGCCAGCAATAGAGTTACAGGTCCGTCATTGACAATCTCCACTTCCATGTGGGCAGCAAAGACACCTTCCTTTACATCAATGTCCTTTTCACGTAACAGGTTGTTGAATTGCTGCCAGTAGTCTCTGGCTGTAACAGGATCCGCTGATTTATCAAATCCGGGCCGGTTGCCTTTTTTTGTGTCAGCATAGAGAGTAAACTGCGAGACACTGAGTATCTGTCCTTTGATCTGGGCAATGTCCCGATTCATCTTCTCCCGGTCATCTTCAAAAATCCTTATCTTTGATATCTTATTGGCCATAAACTCACAATCATCAGGGCCGTCTTCCCTCCCTATGCCGACGAAGAGAAGCAGTCCCCTGCCAATAGCAGAAATCTCCCTGCCCTTCACGGAAACGCCTGCCTTTTTCACTCTCTGGATCAGAACTCTCATGACATGTTTCATATGTTAAAATAATAAATTCACCCATGTCCAATCAGCTTATCGAAACAATCATAAGTAACGACGAGACGCTGCGAAATCGTTCCATTAAGCTGCTCCTCGATGGAAAGTCAGCACAGGACCTCCTGCGTCTGTCTGATGAGCTGGAGGGGTTCCGAAAGTCAGCTGACAATCTCTACCATAAAGTCAGGGCATCGCTTTTCCTTTTTGTTCTCTATCGCTTCTATCTTCAGGAGAATAAAGATATTGTTTCAGTCGGCCTTATTCCCTTTGAAGGTGTGAAGGCATCCTGTGCCAGGGATTTTGAAAAAGCAATCCGTATCTTCCTGAAATGTAATGAACGGAACAGCGCCCTCTTCAGCGCGCTCGCTGATGCATATTACAGGCTTGCCTTTCAATATCTCCTTGACCAGGTCAAGCTTTCAATCAGTGAGTGCACTGAAAATTCACATCTCTACGGGATGAACAGTGTTGAAGATTATCCCTTTAGAGCCCCCTCTGCGCTCACAACACCTGAACCTGTCACAGGCTTATACCCTGTAGGGGTTGACAGATCACCTGTAAGGCTTGATCCGTCGCACAGCGGATGGTCAGATATATTTTTTCTTGGAATGGATTTCCCGGAGGGGGCACGGGTGATAAACATCTCTGTTGACCTCTCTGTACAGGGCAGCAGTGAACCAATCCTCCCGCCCTGTGAATGCTATTGCCGCTATATTGAGGAACCGGTTATCCTTCTCTCATCAGTTGACCTGAAGTCTTCCAAAAAGATTGCCTCACTGGAAGAAGTGTTTAATTTCGGCAATGACTACCTTTCTCTCCTGAAGGCTGGAGTTGTTGCCTCAGGCCTGATCCCCCCCTGTTTCGAGAAGAGAGACATTGCTCTGGCCGCACTTCTCAAAAAGCTGATGGGAAAAGAGGGAGGCATTGAAATAGTTACAAAGGTAAATGGTATCCCCAAAGGTTCCCGTCTGGCTGTCAGTACGACGCTTCTGGCAACGATCATTACAAGGCTTATGAGATTCAGCGGACAGATCAGGAATCAAAGGGGACCTCTCAGTGATGACGATCGTCGCATTGTGGCATCCCGTGCAATTCTGGGAGAGTGGCTTGGCGGCTCCGGCGGTGGATGGCAGGATTCCGGAGGGCTCTGGCCAGCCTTCAAGGTTATTAGCGGTCAGTATGCAGAAGAAGGTCATCCTGAGCATGGAATAAGCCGCGGATGTCTGCTGCCCATGCATACTGTTTTTACTAAAGAGGAACTCCCCGTCGATATTGAAGAAAGGATACTTGATTCCCTGGTCCTTGTTCATGGGGGTATCTCTCAGGACGTTGGGCCTATCCTCGAAATGGTCACAGAAAAATATCTCCTGAAATATGAATCGGAATGGAAGGCGCGTCTCAGGGGGATCCATTTATTTGATAAGATTGTCGATGCCGTAAAGTCCGGTGATATGAAAGAACTGGGGAGGTTAACAACAGAGGACTGGGAGGAGTCCATTCAGAAAGTTATTCCAGGAGTAAACAATGCCTTTACAGAAGAGTTGATCAGTCTTGCAAAAAATGAATTTGGTGAACATTACTGGGGCTTCCTCATGCTCGGGGGTATGTCAGGCGGAGGAATGGCCTTCATAGTAAATCCTGAAATCCGGGAGATATTCAAGGAAAAAATTGCTGCTATTATGATGGACCTGGCCAGGAAGTACAGATCATCGCTGCCCTTTATTATCACTCCTGTTGTCTATGATTTTGAAATTAATCATAGCGGCATTGTTTCACAACTATTGCACGGGAAGGAGGCGGTTATTCCTGATGCTGCCTCTCTTTCACCACTACTGACTATATCTGAACCACTGTCATCGGATGTGTATGATGAGAATGCAATAAAGGAGGCCTACGGTTTCGACAGGGAATCCCATGAGTACATGAAGGACACACTCAGAAAAGGGGAAATAGGTCTTGCCAGAAATCGTCTTCCTCTAACGACAGACATAGATGATATTTCAAATAATGCGATTCAGCATTATAGTCAGATCATTCTCAGTGAGGATTATAAAAATCTGGGCCTTGCAGGCCTGAAGGGAAATGAGATAGCCGTTGTCAGTTTTGCAGGTGGAATGGGGAGCAGGTGGACGCATGGAGCAGCAGTCGTGAAGCCCATACATCCCTTTGTGCATATTGAAGGGAAATTCAGGACCTTCATTGAATGTCATATTGCAAAAAGCAGGAAGTCATCATTGGAAGCAGGGAGGAAAATACCTCATATATTCACAACGAGCTACCTCACGCATGACGCTATTGAGCGCTACCTCAAAGACTCTGATTACCTTCATTATAATGACAATCTCTACCTCTCGCCCGGCAAATCAATTGCCCACAGAGTCTACCCCATGGAACGTGACCTGAAATTTTACTGGGAGGAGCAGCTGCAGCAGAAAGAGGACGAACATATTCAGAAGGTACAGGACGACCTTCGCAACGCATTGATTCAGTGGTCAAAATCAAAAGGTGAAGGTGAAGATTATGATGAAAACAAACCAATGATGAGATTCAACCCACCCGGTCACTGGTATGAAATACCCAATATGATAAAAAACGGGACCCTTGCCAGGGTACTGAAGGATACACCGGAAATCCAATACCTTCTGTGCCACAACATAGATACAATGGGAGCATTTATTGATCCCTGTCTCCTTGGTCTGCATATACAATCCGGAGCCTGTATTACCTTTGAAGTGACTCCCAGGCGGGTTGAGGACGCGGGCGGGGGGCTTGCGATGATTAACGGTCATATACAGCTCGTTGAAGGGATGGCCTTGCCAAGAGATGAAGATGAATTTAAACTAAGGTATTACAATACCCTGACGAACTGGGTTTCCATAGACCTCCTGCTTGATTATTTTGGACTGACCAGGGCTCTTCTTGCAGATGCCCTGAATGATAAGAGGGCGCAAAAAAGAGTGAATAACTCAATTCAGGAAGTTGAAAAAAGAATGCCGACATATGTAACGATTAAAAATGTAAAGCATCTGTGGGGAAGCGGCCAGGAGGAT
>CP070644.1:708220-715956 GCA_020354155.1 Nitrospiraceae bacterium
ATTGCTATGTAGTGATCATAGGTGCTATCTTTCATTAAGGTCTCCTTTCTTTTGTGTTAGTTTTTTAACTGCTAATTAAATCGTAAACTAACACGATTAATGCTTTGCATTAAAGGAGACCTTCTTTCTTATTTTATCGATCGAAAGTGAGATTATTGTATTTTCCGGTACTTATTTTTTTTGAACTACAATAGGTTTTAAATTGAATTTCTTCTCTATATCATTGGACACAGTAACACCTTGTTTCTTAGACAATATACCTGGGATTCTTAATTTATTAAAATTATTGTCCTCAACTATATATGCTTCAGGATAATAAATTATAATTTTCTCTAACATTTTCTGAGCGTAATTATGAATTTCCCAGGCACCAACCTGCACATAATACTCATTGCCTTTTTTTATATCTTTCTTAGCCACTGATTGTTTTATATCTGGGACTTCCTCTTTTTCCTTTAATTTATGAGTTTCCTCTATGACTTCTTTTCTTTTCTCTGATTTATTTAGTTCATTTGTTGATAGCTTGTCTGTTTCAGTATCATCAGTAAATGGTTCAGGCTGTACTTCAATAACATCTTGCTCTTTTGCATCTTCCGTTAATGCTTTCCTTTGATTTTCTACCTGACCATGTTCCTGTATTTTTTTGCTTTCCTTTACCTCTTCCACAGCTTCGATTTTATTGACCGGTTGTTGTTCTGACTCAGAAAGCTCATGCATAGCTGTATCTTCAATTTGAACTTCTTCAATATTATTAACTGACAGATCTCTTTTATCGTCTCGATCTAAAACAGAGGATTTACTTGAGATTTCATTTAATGTTTGATTGTTATCCGTAGGAATGTGGATTGATTGACTTGTCTCATAATCCATCTTCTGTTCTTTCTCTTTATAGAATAAAGTTGTGGATAAATCACCGTCTGTCCTCCAATCTCTCATTAAATGTAGTTCTAATATTTCAAATACAGGATATATATATTCCATATGTTCAATCCTACCTGTTTGTAATTCAATAAATTTACCTGCAATTGAAAATTTTCTTTCCTTACGGAAAACCAGAGAGTCTAAATATCCTCTATCTTTAGGATAGATTGCTAGATATCGATCGGTAGTGTTTTCTATACTTAACAATTGCCCTCTTTGATTTACTGGTACATAAAGTGATTCAATCGACGATCCTTTCTCTGTTGCTTTTGTTTCAATAATCATCCCGCCAAGGATAAATGTTTTATCTTTATAAAAATCAGGGTGTTTTTTAATCTCTGAAAAAGGTACGTCAAGTATGGCTGTATTCATAAGATCCTGACTAAGAATAGGTGCACAAGAATACGGTGCAATGCTCATGAAGATAATAAATATACTTACAACTGACGCTTTCATGATCCCTCCAAAGGTTGTTTGCAGGATTGCTGAAACAACTTTTCAGCTAAATATACTCTTGAAATTAAATCTATTAACAATCTATATTAAGAGAAAAATCAACTTGCTTTATTTTGCTGTAAATCAAGTAGGATTCAAAATTCTTAATGCAGAAAATTGATGCCTTTTCTAATTCCTTACTTTCCATTTTATTGCAGTAAAAGTCAACGCGAGGTTTTTTAAGGGTTGGGCATAGATGATTACTACCTGAGTCAGAGTTAATCCTTCTTTGATTATCGGACATTAATCCTTATTCAAATAAGATTCGCTACAACTATTCCATTTAATCCAATTACGTCACATTATATAGTAAATTGAAAAAAGTATACACCAAAAAATCATTTCCTCATAAAAACAAAATTTCTTCCGTTTATCTTCAAATTAGGATGAAGGGAGAACTACTCATTGATATGATAAGTCTCCGGAATTAATGAAGGTCACAGGTTAACGAGTACTTATATTTATCGTAAAGTCAGATGACGGCAGGAGATTAACAACAAATCATAGACTGTCAATAACGTAATGTACGAACCAAGTTGATGATTGCAAGTTCAAATTCATGCGGTTGACAGAACTTTTAACTTTCTGCTGAATCATCTTTACAGGTTATCTGTTCATTTACTGAAGACCCAATTTCTGTGTCGTCAGATTATCTAATTTTCCTGTTTTTGTGAGTTTGTTGTTTTTCTGAAAGGCAGAAAGAGCTCGTATAGTTTTGTTTCCCAAAATGCCATCCGTTGGTCCGGGATAGTACCCGAGATCATGAAATTTATTTTGTTCGTGGTGAATCATGCGTGAAATCCTTGTTTGGATCTTAAATGAACGAATTTGATTCAGAAGAAAACACACTTCTCCCGGAAAACCATAATAACCGTTACCAGACAAAGTCCCAACAATTGCATATGTTTTACCATCAGTCTCGGTGATTTTACCAGAATGGTTTTCACCGTTCTTTGTAATAATGGTAGTGTTTCCCTTCTCATCTGTGTAATACTCTGCTATATCATTAAGCATGACATCGAGCTGAACCTTGCCAACGCTAATTTTGATCGATCTTCTCTTCTCTGAAACGTTAAAATGGCTAATTGCATCATTGTACCAATAAGAAATGTCAGATATTGCTTTAATCAGTATGTCCCCTTGCCCGTGATTTATTACCAAGGACGCAACCAATGACTTAGAATTACTTTTTTTCAGTGTTAAAACCTTAATCAGCTCTGGAGAAACAATTATATATGATGGTATGCCTTTCAGAAGGGTTTTGGCCTTAATGAAACGTAAATCCGAAGTATATGTTTCTTGACTGGCTCGAATCCAAGCCAATAGAGTTTTAATTGGATTACTAGAAAGGCCAAACATTTCGAAGTGATTAGATGTTGTACGTTTCTTAATCGATATTATTCGATCACCAAAGTTCTTAGCTTTAAGATCGATGGTAATACCCCCATGTTCTCCTGAAAACTCAACAACAGATCGAAGATAATCGTAAATTTCAAAGTTATTACGATTCCAATCGCTATGAAATGCTGATTGAATCTTTATCACATTTTTTTGTTTTTCACCTGAAGTAAAAACAAAGTCTAAAGCCGATCTTGTATTTCCGAAACTCCTTACAACAGCTTCACTGATATTACTTGTTTTAGTAGAAAAATCGATTGACAGAGAGCCGTCTATTTTAGTTCCTAATATTTTTCCATCAATGTTCGCATATGTTGAACTCCCATCAATAAAAGTAATTTTAAAAATAGGTTTATATAAATCCATAGTGAACATTCCCTTATAAATCGTTGGCCACTCTTGCTTAATCTTCTTATTTATCCTGGGAAGTTCAAATCTGTACACCCTCTCAATTTTTTTTATATTACTAATATCAATGTCTGACCAAAGCCATCCTTGTATTATGCGTATGTAATTTTGTGAACTGGAATGCAAGTAATAATTTTTTGATTTGGAGTGCCAATACTCACTCTTTCTGTAGTAATAACGTAACTCAATATGTTCTAAGAGAAGAGGGTTGCCCTCAACTGTTTCGATAATATAATTATTGTCATTCGCATATGATACTGAAGGCATGAACATTAAAAACATTAAAATAATTACATTATAATGTCTCATGGAATATCTCCATTACTGGTTCTCTAAAATGTATTACTGCAGTTCATTTCTGCAGATAGGTGTTGTCTATTTATAGAATCCTAACAATTTAAAGAGTGTCAAGATGAAAATGATTATCAGTTGAAATCTGCAATCTCTATTAAATATTGGCTTATTTATAACTTAAACAAAGCGTTAATATCCAGATTGATTCCATTTCATTGATGATACAGATATATCTGCAGAATGCAGACTGACCAATTTTCTCAACAGCTTTGTTTTATAGTCAAAGCTCGGCTGTAATTTCTCTGGATTCCCAAATCAAGAGGCTGTGTTGTAGTTGTTATTGCTCTCTGTGAAGATAATTCTGAGTGTACGGAATGCCTTTATTGAGGATATCCGTCACTGCGTCAACGGCCCGCACCACTGCTTCATCCATAATGGGACGTTCCTTTTTATTGAAGGGTTTGAGAACGTAATGTTCCGACAGCATTCTGCTGGGACGGCCTATGCCGATTTTAAGACGGGGGAAGTCCTTGCTGTTCAGATATTCAATAATGGATTGGATACCATTATGCCCGCCGGAAGATCCTGTTTTTCTGATTCTTAATATGCCTGGTTCGAGATCAAGGTCATCATGGATAATAAGAAGGTTGTCGATTTCGTCGTTTTTGAAAAGCAGATCCCTTACAGCTATGCCGCTTCTGTTCATAAAAGTAAGAGGCTTCATGAGAAGCACTTTCTGCCCTTCTATGAAGCCTCTTCCATAAATATACTGTGTAGACTTGCTCTTGATCGGAATTGCGAATTTTGCAGCCAGGGCATCTATGACCTTGAACCCGATATTGTGCCGTGTATCTTCATAAGCATCTCCAGGATTTCCCAGACCGGCCACAAGCCACATATGATCGCGCTATTCTTTTTTCTCTTCTTCTGGTTTCTCTTCTTCCTTACCCTTTCCGACAACCTCAGGCTCTGCCGCCTCACCTTCCGCAGCCTCTTCCTCAGGTTCAGCTTCGACCTTCGGCGCTGATACGTTCAGCACAACTTCCTTTGGATCTGTTACGAAGGTGACGCCTTCGGGTATTGTTATGTCGCTCACGTGTAATGAATGTCCAATCTCGATAAAACCTGCATCTACCTCGATTTTGTCAGGTATCTGTGTGGGAAGGCATTCAATTTCGACTTCTCTCAAATGGTGCTCTGCAATACCTCCCAGTTTAATACCCACAGGATCCTTTGTAATAACAATGGGCACGGTAACAACAACTTTTTTCTTAAGAGAGACCTCTATGAAATCCAGATGGAGCAGATCATCAGTTACAGGATCCAGCTGATAATCCTTCACAAGCACCGGATGCTCTGATATCTTCTTTCCAGCTTCATGCAGCTCAAGGGTGATCAAGGCATGTTCAGCTGTGCCTTTAAACATAAGCCGGGAGATCTCCTTGCTGTTTACCTTCACCGGGGTCGATGTGTCTCCACTGTACATAACAGCAGGCATGATTCCCCGCCTTCGCAAACTTCTTGCACCGCCTTTGCCTATCTCAGATCTCTTGTCCGCTTTCAGCAATATTTTTTCCATTTTCACAACCTCCGTTTATCGTAGGGATTCAAGTCCTCTGAATCCCTGTTCGTTATGCAAAAAGAGAGCTTACTGAAGTCTCCTCGTGAATTCTCCTGATTGCCTCACCAAGCAGGGCTGCCACAGATAGGACGGTCAGTTTGCTGCACTGTGCCTTTTTGTCCTCCATGGGGATCGTGTTGGTGACAATCACGTCCTCCAGGACTGAGTCATTAATTCGCTGCAGGGCCGGTCCCGAGAGCACTGCATGGGCACAGGTGGCTACTACCCGTTTCGCACCGTTTTCCTTTAAGGCTGCAGCAGCCTGTGTGATTGTTCCCGCAGTATCAATCATATCATCAAAAAGGATAGCATCCATTCCATCCACTTCTCCAATCACATGCATGACCTCAGACACATTGGCCTTTTCTCTCCTTTTGTCTATGATTGCAAGAGATGCATCAATCCTTTTTGCAAATGATCTCGCCCGCTCAACACCTCCGGCGTCAGGCGAGACAACAACCGTTTCATTGACATATTTTTCTTTCATGTATTCCGAGAGAACAGGCGCTGCATAGAGGTGATCAACGGGGATATCAAAGAATCCCTGAATTTGCCCAGCATGCAGATCAATAGTAAGTACCCTGTCTATGCCGGAAATCGTCAGCAGATCAGCAATGAGTCTTGCTGAAATAGGCACCCGCGGCTGGGCCTTTCTGTCCTGACGGGCATAACCATAATAGGGCATAACGGCTGTAATCCTGCCAGCTGACGCCCGTTTCAGTGCATCGACCATGAGCAGGAGTTCCATAAGGTTGTTATTGACAGGGGTACATGTAGACTGGACGACATACACGTCAGAGCCCCTGACATTCTCCTGAAGCCGCACTGTTATCTCACCGTCACTGAAGGTGGAGACAGTAGCCTCGCCAACGGATATTGATAAATAATCTGCAATCTCCTGAGCCAGGTCTCTGTTTGAATTTCCTGTAAATAATTGAATACCTTCCGGCATTTTTCCCCCTTATTATTGGAGTATAGAGTCAGGAGTTATGAGTGAAACTGGACGAACAAGCTTACTGGCACACCTTCCTCTTAACCCGAAACCCTGAATTTTCCAGGCACTATTTAATGGCTGGGGCGGGAGGATTCGAACCCCCGAATGCATGGACCAAAACCATGTGTCTTACCACTTGACGACGCCCCATAATCCGTCAAGATTATAATATAAAGCTTTCTGAACTGTCAGTTTAAATTTATTCTGTTATGGTTTTGACAACTGCTGTCCAGAAACCTTTAAAACGCTTATTTGCATTTTCAGCTTCTGCCGTTGAGTTGAAAACCCCAAAAACAGTTGAACCGCTGCCGCTCATCAGGGAACATTGTGCGCCAACCTCTTGCAATCTCTTCTTTACGTCAGCGATAAGCGGGAAGTTCTCAATGGCTATGGATTCAAGGTCATTGAATACATTTGACCCCATTCTGTCCAGTTTGACCTTCTCAAAAGTGCTGATAAAATGCCCAATATTATCCACTTTCTCAACTTTTTTTGTCAACTCGGCATCAGGTGGAGAGACAGATTCGGCAGGCAATAACCGCTTATATTGCCGGTGCTTTTCAGCAAACCCTGTATAGGCCCATTTCGTTGAAATTTCAAAGGCCGGTTTGACAAGAAGCAGATCAACGGGTGCTGCTGCCTGTCGTCTGCTGATTATCTCCCCTCGTCCCTCCACAAAGGCAAGAGATCCAAAGAGGAAAAAAGGCACATCAGAGCCGAGTTCTTCAGCAAAAACAGCGAGTTCCCTGTCAGAGAGTCCCAGAGACCACAGTCTGTTTAACCCCAGCAGCGTGGTTGCAGCATCGCTGCTTCCTCCGCCGAGGCCTGCACCCATGGGAATTTTTTTCTCAAGATGAATGGCAGCTCCTGCTGAAACATTGCACTTTTCCTGAAGCAATCGTGCAGCCCTGTACACAAGATTGTTGTGTAGCGGAATATTGCTGTCTGATTGAAGCTCTATTTCAGGAGCAGAATCAAAGGTCAGCCTGTCATAGAGGGATATTTTCTGTATCAGACTCTGGATTTCGTGGAATCCATCATCCCGGCGATGAAGGATCTTTAGGAACCAGTTTATTTTTGCCGGAGCCTTTAATGTAATCATTCTGTGCCGGGTTCCAATGAGATATGTGGTGGAAAGGCGGTGTTTCTGCAATCAGGAAGCAGATTCTGACTGTATCCTGTTACTACTGTTGCTCTAATTCTTCTATCTTCTTTTGTAGCCGTTCCTTCAGCCCCTTTTCCTCCTTATGGTGCTGAAGCGACTTCTTCCATGCATTTCTTGCAGCATCGGTATCTTCCAGCTTCAGATAGACATCTCCGAGATGCTCAAGGATAATAGGGTCATTCTTTTCTGTCTCAGTGGCTTTCTGTATTTCCTTCAGTGCCTCACTGTACATGCCTTTTTTATAATAGACCCAGCCAAGGCTGTCACGGATATATCCCCGGTCAGGCTCTATTTCAATCGCCTTTTTTATAAGGTCAAGGGCCTCGTCAAGGTTGATTCCCCTGTCAGCATAGGTGTAGCCAAGGTAGTTCAGGGCGTCAACATGCTGCGGGTTTATGGAGATTGTCTTCTTGAGGTACTCAAGCATCTTTTCAGTCTCG
>CP070644.1:716056-720730 GCA_020354155.1 Nitrospiraceae bacterium
AATTGGTAGCAGCTCCTGCTCCCAGGCTGGTGGCCAGACCGGCCACAGTAGGAGCGTGTCAGACACGGGCACAGTTATCAACGTTGTTGCTCCTGAAAACTGTGCGTACAAATTTTGCAAGCAAAAAGTTCTCTTCATTGGTACAGCGTGATGATGAAAAGCCGCCCACTGAACCGGGGCCGTGCTTTTTCAGAAGCCGTTTGAAATTGTCCGCCACATGATCGAGGGCCTCGTCCCAGGACACAGCATGCATCCTGTCGCCCTTTCTGATCAGCGGATGTTTTATCCTCTCAAAGCTGTGTATGAAATCATAGCCATACCTGCCTTTTATGCAGAGGTTGCCGTGGTTGACCGGCGCGTCATAGGCCGAGGTGACTTTCACAACCTTCCCGTCCTTGACATTGAGGTCGAAGTTGCAGCCTGTACCGCAGTAACTGCAGGTCGTCCTGACCTTTGTAAGTTCAAAAGAGCGCCCCTTTCCCCTGCCTTTCCTGTCAGTCAATGCCCCTGTTGGACAGGTCGATACGCACTGGCCGCAGAACTCGCAGTTTTTCAGGGTACGGGGCTTGCCGAATGAGGTATCAGGCAGCGCCTTGAAACCTCTTCCCGTAAGCTCTATGGTCCCTGCCATTACCACTTCATTGCATATCCGTGTACACCGTCCGCACAGAATACACTTGTTCGGTTCAAAGGAGATAAAGGGATTGTCCTCCCGAATAGGCAGATTCCACTTTTCACCGTAAAAACGGGTACCGTTCACATTGTACTCATAGGAAAGGTCCTGAAGTGTACAGGCTCCTGTTGCTTCACAGCGCATGCAGTCATTGGGATGGTTGGACAGAAGAAGATCGATGATATTGGCCCTGATCTTTCTGATCTCTCCAGTCTCTGTCTGAATCTCCATATTGTCCGCCACCGGGGTGGTGCAGGCCGGCATCGGTCTGGAAGCACGGTCAATCTGGACAAGACAGAGACGGCACCCGCCGTAAGGTTCCAGCCGGTCGTCATGACAGAGAGTCGGTATGTAGACATTCCCTCTCTTTGCAACCTGCAGGATGGTCTCATGGGGGCTGCACTGAATCTTTTTCCCGTTTATCGTTACTGAGAATGTGTTGTCTGACAATGTATTCCTCCTGAAAAATCAGTCCCAGAGAAAATCAACCATATTGATAAATTTGTCGTTCATGTTCCGTAAAATGTGGCTTATCTCTATGGCCATGTCACGGACTATCTTATATGCAATTTTGGGATTCTTGTTCAAAAGCCTGTCCATATCCGCCTTGCGGATAATAAAGAGATTCGTCTTCATCAGGGCCTCAGCAGAGGCCGAGTGAGAACGGCCGTCAAGGCAGGAGAGTTCTCCAAGAAAATTGTCTTTCTTCAGCACAGCAAGGACCTGTTTATTTCCGTCTTTGGTCCTCCGGCTTATACCGACCTTCCCTGAATCAATAATATGAAGCCCCTGTTCAGGACTCCCCTCATCCCATATGATCGCACCCTTCCTGAATGAGGACTCCTTCATTATCTTTGAAACTTTTTTCAGTTCATCATTTGTGAGGTCTCTGAATAATGAAATCTTCTTTAATCGGGCTAAAGTCGGCATATTACCTCCTGTAAAGACAGTTTAAACAGTTCAAACAGTTTAACCGCGTGAACGTTCATTACAATATCGCATTAAAGGGGCATGCGTCATAGCATGACCCGCATTTTATGCACTTTGTTTTATTGATCTTTGCAAACTGTTTTTTCTCCCATACGATGGCATCAGATGGACAAACCCTGAAACATTTACCGCACATCTTGCAGGTCTCCTCATTCACAAGATACTGTCGCAGCGCCTTGCATGCTCCTGCAGGACATATGCCATCATGTATATGGGCTTCGTACTCGTGCCTGAAAAATCTGATAGTCGACATGACCGGATAGGGGGCGGACCGTCCAAGACCGCAGAGTGACCCGAGCCTGATTGTATCAGACAACTCAAGGAGGCGCTCTATATCACCTGACCTTCCCCGGCCTTCTGTTATCCTGGTCAGCATCTCGAGCATTCTTTTGGTCCCAACCCTGCAGGGAACGCACTTGCCACATGACTCGTCTTCTGTAAAGGTAAGAAAAAACTTGGCCATGTCAACCATGCACGTCGTATCATCCATGACAACCATGCCGCCCGATCCCATCATGGACCCAATTTTTGTAAGGGAGTCGAAATCCACAGGCATATTAATATGTTCTGCAGGGATACAGCCGCCTGAAGGTCCACCAGTCTGCACGGCCTTTAATTCACGTTTCTTTTCAACACCACCGCCAATGTCATAGATAATCTCTTTCAGAGACATGCCAAGCGGTACTTCAATGAGTCCCGTATTCTTGCATTTGCCGGTAAGGGCGAAAACCTTGGTCCCTGTATTTTTCCTGGTGCCAAAGGATGTAAACCAGTCCGCACCCTTGAGGAGGATAAAAGGTACGTTTGCAAGGGTCTCAACATTATTCAGCGCAGTCGGTTTGTCATAGAGACCCTTTGTCACTGACCTGGGAGGAGTCGGTCTGGGCATGCCTCGCTTGCCCTCAATAGAACGCATGAGAGCAGTACTCTCACCGCATACAAATGCACCGGCACCGAGCTTGATCTTTATATCAAAATTATAGTTCGTCCTGAAGATATTCTTTCCAAGATAGTTCTTCTCTCTTGCCTGGTCAAGAGCTATCCGCAGTCTTTCCACGGCAAGGGGATACTCAGCACGGATATATACATAACCGAGCTCAGCTCCGATTGCATAACCACCTATGATCATCCCCTCGATAACAGAATGCGGGTTCCCCTCAATAATAGAGCGGTCCATAAATGCACCCGGGTCTCCCTCATCAGCATTACAGATAATATATCGGGGTGTGGCCGGGGTCCTTCTGCAGAAATCCCACTTCATGCCGCATGAAAAACCTGCTCCTCCCCTGCCGCGCAGTCCTGAGTTTCGGACTTCCTCTATAACTTCAAGGGGATCCATGGAGAGTGCCTTTTTAGCGCCTTTATAACCGTCAATGGCAGTATAGGCATCAATGTCTTCAGGGTCAATCTGACCGCACTGGTCAAGCAGTATCTTGGTCTGTCTGTTATGAAACTCATGGTACTCGGGCCCTACAAGCCATTTCTCGACAGGCTCACCGTTCACAATATGGTTCTCTACAATGGTGCTTACCATTTCGGGAGAGATTAACTGGTAGGTCTCTGTCTTCCTGTTGCGAATGACATCTACAAGAACGTCCTTTGCGCAAAAACCTCTGCAGCCTGTCTTGTTAACGCATTTTTTTGTAATAGTGGCCCTGATCTTTTTAGCCTTAAGCTGTTTTGTAAATTCGTCAATTACATCCTGACTGCCCGCTGCAAGACCTCCTGTTCCAACGCATACTCTGATCGTCAGACTTTTCAGGTCAGATTTTCTTGTTCTTGTCTTAGCCGGCATTGCTGCTCCTGTTATTTTTTTTCAAGACCTTTGATCATTGCGTCAGCCATCTCAGCCGTCAATTTTCCAAAGACTTTTTTATTGGCGATAAAGACCGGCGCAATACTGCAGGCTCCCACGCATGCCACACTTTCCAGGGTATATTTACCGTTTTTGCTCGTGACTTCGCCCTCAGGTATTTTCAGGTCCATTCTCAACTTTTCAATTATCGGGGCCGAGCCTTTCACATGGCATGCTGTGCCGCAGCAGGCAGTGATAATATTTTTGCCACGGGGTTTAAGATAAAACTGGGCATAGAAAGTAGCCACCCCAAAAAAATTACTTGCCGGTACATTGAGTTCGTCGGAAAACCAATCAACCACGTCTTCACGTATATATCCGAAGGCCTCCTGTATGTCCTGCAGCAGTGAGACTACACTGCCGCCCTCTGCGTTATATCTGTGAAGGATCTTTTGACAATTTTTTTCCATATATAACTTCCACCTTTTAAGGATAGTAAAAAGACATAGTTGTCTTTATGAATACTGTTAACGCCAGGTAAAGTACACGTGGAGGAATATTTTATAGAAAGAGCACTATTAAATCAATCAGAAATAGAATAATAAGGAAAATTAATACTCGGCTTTGATTCATTGTTCAATAAGGCAGGTGAGGAAATGTAACCCTGTTCATACCTCTCTTTTCCAAAGGGGAAATAGGTGCATCACGCCCATGGCAAAATCAGATTCATTCGAGCTACATAAAAGACTTCTCTAATGAATACAATAGATTGTATTCTTTTGAAAGTATATAATTATATGTCCTTACATTCTTTAAAACAATCTATATCAGGAGGTACTATGAACTATCAGGTCGGGAAACCGGGACGCATGATCGTAGCAAAATTCGATGACCATGACGATGTGATCGAGAACCTGTCAGAAATAGCAAAAAAGGAAGATATAAAGGCCGGAGTCTTTTACCTGGTGGGAGGTATGCGGGAAGGGAAAATCGTTGTCGGTCCAGAGACAGAAGAACTGCCGCCAAAGCCTGTCTGGAAAGAATTGGGCGAAAGCCATGAAATTCTGGGAGTAGGTACAATCTTCTGGCTTGAAAGTGAACCGAAACTGCACTTTCACGGGGCATTTGGAAAAAAAGACATGGTGAAGATCGGCTGCCTGCGTGAAAAAGCTGAGACCTTTCTCGTGCTGGAAGCGATCATTATTGAGATGGACGG
>CP070644.1:720830-727055 GCA_020354155.1 Nitrospiraceae bacterium
AAGGAACTGGTTATCAACAGGATTAAAGACCACGAGCTGAAGAGGGCCTACATGCTCTGTGAGGATATGCTCATGATCCAGGGCATCGACATGTGCATAGCCTGTGACCCAGAAAGAATCCTTGATTATATGGAAACTCAGTATTCCACAGTTGAGTGTTGAGTGGCATGACAGGAATTACCATTCCATAATGGCTCAGTGCAGGCAGAGTGAGCTGAATTCTTCTCAGACGCAGAATAACCTTGACAATTATTAACTACTATGGTAGTTAATAATGCATGGTCGCAGCAGTTGGTCAGCTCAAAGAACTTGGATTCTCCGAATATGAAGCAAAGGCGTATACTGCACTTTTAGGTGAAAATCCTCTCACTGCTTACGAAATAGCCAAAAACTCCGGTATCCCCACCTCTAAAGTATATGAAGTGATACGTCGGCTTGAGGTAAAGCATATCGTTCAGCCCATTTATGGGGAGCGGTCCAAAATGTTTGTTCCCCTTTCACCAGATGAGTTTGTTCAGAATTATAAAGCCACTGTTGAAGACAGTCTGAGTGCGGTCAGAGATAAACTCAAGGATGTAAAGTCAGGGATGGATAGGAGTTATACACTCCATATTAAGGAATACGATAATTTTACAATGAAGGCAAAGCGAATGATTGACAGGGCGCGTAATACAATTCTGCTTATGGCCTGGCCTGCAGAAACGGATCGGTTGCTCTTTACATTGATCGGCGCCCAGGAGAGAGGAATAAAAATAGCATTTGTGCATTACGGGGCCACCAATATAAGGGTACAAAAACTCTATCGTCACCCTGTGGAAGAAACGATTTATGCTGAAAAGAAGGTACGAGGCTTTTCTCTTGTTGCTGATGCTCAGGAAGCCCTGAATGCTAAAATATCAGGACATGACTCAACAGATGCCATATGGAGTATGAATGAGGGATTTGTGATGATGGCAGAGGACTATATCCGGCATGACATTTATTTAATGAGGACTATCCAGCGGTTAGATCCTGCGATGAGAAAGCACTTTGGTGAAAAATATGAGAAGCTCTTAAATATTTTTGAAGAGGAAGATGCTCATCTGTAATTCAAGACAAGGGTCATCCCCCCCTCCCGGATAGGTCACCTGCGCTTCTCTTTCTTGTTAATTTTTCCGTTCTTGGCTATAATGTTTCTCCTATGACAAGCAATACAGAAAGCATGAAGAAAATCACTGTCGTTGGCGCCGGTAATGTGGGGACCACCACAGCCCAGCTTATTGCTGAAAAAGGCCTCGCCGATGTGGTACTCATAGATATCATCGAAGGTATTCCCCAGGGCAAGGCCCTTGACATGCTTGAAGCCTGCCCACTCTGGCGATCGCCTTCAACAGTACAGGGCACAAACTCCTACGACGATACGGCACATTCTGATATAGTCGTTATTACAGCAGGTCTTGCAAGAAAACCGGGGATGAGCAGGGATGACCTTCTGCAGGCAAATGCGGACATTATCAGGAAGGTTGCGGAGAATGCCGGTAAAGCTTCACCGGATGCTATCTTTATTGTTGTAACAAACCCCATGGATGCAATGGCCCATGTTACGCAAAGGATTACGGGCTTTCCCCATCAGAGAATAATTGGCATGGGCGGCGTACTGGATACATCGAGAATGAAAAGCTTTATTGCCATGGAAACAGGCGCACATCCTAAGGACATCGAGGCAATGGTCCTAGGCGGTCATGGCGACCTCATGGTCCCTGTATCACGATTGACAAAAGTGGAAGGAAAAAATATTACGGAGTTCCTTTCCGAATCCGTCATAGACAAGATAAATGACAGGACAAAAAACGGTGGAGCCGAGATCGTAGGGCTATTAAAGACAGGAAGCGCCTACTATGCTCCTGCTGCTTCCACGGTTGAGATGATTGAGACAATTCTGGGATTGCGGAAGGAACCCCTGCCCTGTTCTGTCTATGTAGATGGGCACTATGGCATTCATGGAGTATATGTCGGTGTTCCCGTGATGCTGGGTGGCAGCGGCATTGAAAAAGTAGTAGAACTGGACCTTACGGAGGGGGAACTGGCGGCGCTTCATACCTCGGCCGAAGCTGTGAAAGGATTAATGGAAAAAATAGGAATTTAATGGACGATACCGGATTGGAGATGTTGAATGGATACAATAGAGCTTGAACAGACACTCGTACTCATCAAACCTGATGCACTGAAAAATTCATTGACGGGCTACGTACTATCACAACTTTCAGAATTTCATACAGACCTGCGTTTTGCAGCAACGAAAATTGTCCATGTCAGTAAAATGCTTGCTGAGGAACACTATGATGAGCACCGGGGGAAAGTCTTTTTTCCTTCTCTTCTTGATTATATTATGGGGCGTATCCATTACCCTGATGCGCCGCAGCACCGAAGGACAATCGCAATCGTTTTTCAGGGTGTTGATGCAATAAAAAAAATACGGGCTATTGCCGGTCCGACCAACCCCCTTGTAGCACGAGACACGCAACCAGGATGTATTCGATCTCTCGGCACGCTGGCTCCACTGAAAGATGCTGAGGGTAATGTGATCGGTGAGCGCATGGATAATCTCATACATGCATCCGCCAATGACAGCGATGCTGAAAAGGAAATAAAACTCTGGTTCAAGCCCAACGACATTCCTCCTTCAATGCATGCCTATGAGGTCAATGTATGCAATGCTTTTTATTACCTGAAGGACAATAAATTGAGTACAACAGATCAGCCCGGCAGCATCTGCTTTCTTTCACCTGGAAAGATTGCATGGCAGTCTGACCTTGAAGCCATGGCCATGCTCCGTGAAGGCGAGCCAGCACCGTGTTCCCTTCAAACAGTAGTTGCAAAATATCTCATTAACAGGGAGCAGGAAAACTCCTAACTCCCGGTTCTCTTTTTTGTCTAGTCGGATTCAATCTTTTTTACCTTCACTGTCCCGCACAGGATCAGAAACTGCCTAACTTATTAACAAATAATTATTATTAAATTAAATAATCTTAATCTTTATTTAATAGGCATCTAATGCCCCCTTTGTATACTCATACCATGTGATTGAGGTCACTTTTATGAATTCAAGGTATGTTTATACTTTTCCAATGATGACAGGAAAAAAACATAATGCTTTCTTTATAAAAAAATCGAACAGGTCGTCTCTTCAGCACTCCCCTGTAAAGAAGCAGTTGACTATTTTTATGATGGCAATGCTGCTGCTGACTTTGTTCAGCAGCATAACCTTTGCCCAGTTCGTATCTCCAGGTAAACTTGACCAGTTCGTATCTCCAGGTAAGCTGACAGCTTCCCATAAGGAACTGGCAGGTATTAAGAACTGTATTAAATGTCACAGCCTTGGGAAAGGAATACCCGATGCCGCATGCACTGCATGTCATGAAAAACTGGTGCTGCGCATAAAAGAGAAAAAGGGATTTCATGCAACGATAAAAGACAAATGTGTATTCTGCCATAAAGATCATCTCGGAGAGGACCAGGACATTACCAGCCTCAACAAAAAGACATTTAATCATAAAGACACTGGTTATGTGCTGCAGGATTCACATAATGTGGACTGTAACAAATGTCATAAAAAAGAAAAAACCTTTCTTGGCCTTTCTCAGGAATGTCTGACATGTCATACAGATGTACACAAAAAGACCCTCTCTCAGGATTGCCGGCAATGCCATAACTTTGCTGAATGGAAGATTATACAGTTTGAACATAATAAATTTTCAAAGTACAGTCTCATCGGAAAACATGCTGATGTTAAGTGTGAGGGCTGCCACCCTGAGGAAATCGTTTCCGGTGGTATGACGGATGCAGGGAAGACCTTTAAGGTCATGAAGCTGAAAGACATAAAATCAGATAGCTGCAATGACTGTCATGCCGATGTTCACAAGGGGAAGCTCAAACAGAAGACCTGCGCACAGTGCCACTCTCCGGAAGAATGGAAGAAAACGGCTTTTGATCATAACAACGCGAGCCTCAGTGACTATCAGCTTATCGGTAAGCACAAAAAGGCGGCATGTGAACTCTGCCATCCTGTTGCCAAGGTTGAAGTGAGCATAAATGGAGCTCGGGAAAAGAAAAAGGTTAGACAGTTCAAGGGCATAGAACATGGCAATTGCAGTGACTGTCACTATGATGTCCATAAAGAGCAGTTTAAAGACAAGAGCTGTGACAGCTGCCATTCCCTTGAGAAGGGGTGGAAGGAATTCACCTTCAGGCATGACAGCGAGGACTATAAAGGATACAAGCTGGCAGGCAAGCACAGGGAAACTGACTGCGAGAAGTGTCACGAAAAGAGCAATGTCAAATATAAAGAGTTTGACCAGCGGAAGAAGCTGAAGATAGGCAGCTTTACCGGTATAAAATCAGAGCGGTGCACTGACTGTCACTATGATGTCCATAAAGAGCAGTTTAAAGACAAGAGCTGTGACAGCTGCCACTCCCTTGAGAAGGGGTGGAAGGAATTCACCTTCAGGCATGAAAGTAATGATTATAAAGGATACAAGCTGGAGGGCAAGCACAGGGATGTAAGCTGTGAGAAATGTCATAAGAGAGGTGATGTGAATTTCAAGGAGTTTAATACAAGTAAAAGTGTTGCTGTAGGGACCTTTAAATTTGCAAACAGTGAATGTGCTTCCTGTCACAAGGACGAGCATAATGGTAAATATGATCAGCCATGCAGCAAGTGTCATGTAGCAGCAGACTGGAAGCCAAAAGACTTTATCCATGATCCCATCTCCTTTGAGCTTGAAGGCGCTCACAGGGCCATACCGTGCGAAAAATGTCATGCTTCAGACAAAATTTACACCGGTCTCACCTCGGACTGCGCTGTCTGTCACAAGGACAACCATCCGAACCAGTTTGCACAAACCTGTACTGAGTGTCACAAGCAGAATGCCTGGGTGCCTGTTGACTTCGGGCATTCCGGAGTTGGCTTCAGGCTCTCAGGAACCCACAAGACTCTGGACTGCAAAGAATGCCATACAAATGCCATCTTTCAGGATACCCCTACAGACTGTTACACATGTCACCAGGATGATTATGGCAGGGCCCCAAACCATTCTGATATGAGCTATTCCCATGACTGTACGGAATGTCACAGACAGTCAGGATCATGGGAGGACGCTACCTATGAACATACATCATTCGAATTCAGGGGAGCTCATGCTGCGTTAAAAAATAATTGCTCTTCCTGTCATGGGAGCGCAGCAGGCAAAGCACTGGCTGGCACAAGCGATGAAGACTGCTATAAATGTCACTCATCTACCGGCGTTGCGAGTTCATCATATGAACTGACGTCGACTCCTTCCCATACAAGCTCTGGTTTCAGCACAGACTGTGCCTCATGTCACACAGTTACTACGTGGGCAGGTGCAAGTTTTACACACGGGCGTTTTCAGATGAGGGGCATTCATGGATCGCTGAGCTGCACCCAGTGTCATACGGACGGACAGTATCCCGGACAGATAGCCGGGACGACAGATGGCAACTGTTATGCCTGCCACGAAAGTCTTCATAATGCAGAACATCCGTCATTTCCGCAGGATTGTACCGGTTGTCACTCATTGAGCACATGGACAGGTGCTACTTATAATCATTCAAGCTTTCAGCTTGAAGGAGTACATGCATCGTTGAGTTGTAAACAATGCCATACGGACGGGCAGTACCCGGGCCAGATAGCGGGTACTACCAATGACAACTGTTATGCCTGCCATGCGAGCCAGCATGCATCGCATCATCCGACCGTATCGCAGGATTGCATGCAGTGCCATGCCGAGAACACCTGGACCGGAGCAAGTTTTACCCATCTAAGTTTTCAGCTTGAAGGAGTACATGCATCGTTGAGTTGTAACCAGTGTCATACGGACGGGCAGTATCCGGGCCAGATAGCGGGTACTACCAATGACAACTGTTATGCCTGCCATGCGAGCCAGCATGCATCGCATCATCCAACCATGCCTCAGGACTGCACGCAGTGTCATAATGAGAACGCATGGACCGGAGCAAGTTTTACCCACGCAAGTTTTCAGATGAGAGGAGTTCATGGGTCATTGAGCTGTACCCAGTGTCATACAGACGGGCAGTATCCGGGTCAGATTTCAGGGATAACAGATGGCAACTGTTATGGCTGTCACATGAGCAATTATCAGGGGGCGCCTGGTCATGTAAGCTCCGGCTTTCCCCAGGATTGCGAGCAGTGTCATACAGTAAATC
>CP070644.1:727155-731163 GCA_020354155.1 Nitrospiraceae bacterium
ATTGTCGGTTTGCTGGTAGGTATGGGAGCAAGTATGCTTGGACCAATGGTCAAGAGGAACAAGCTCAATGATACAAGAAAAGCGGTGCGGGAGGTCTATAATTCGATTTTGGGTTTTGCAGAGGCAAACAAAAGGCTCCCCGCTGCATTGACAGCCCTCGGAGTTAAAACTGAGGACTCCTATTCAAAGACCATTCTCTATTATCCGGCAGGAGGAATAACGGGGGCCAATATCTGTACAACGCAGGGGACCTATCTGAGTGTCAATGACAAGGGGACTGTCAGGAGCAGTGTGGCATTCGTTGTGTTCAGCCAGGGTCCCAATGTTTGTAATCAATCGGGCACAGCATCACCCTTCACCATTCAGGATACAGGAATAACCGTTGCATGCCCGCAGGATGCAAACGCCGGGTATGATGATATTGTCCTCTATTCCGACATAAATGCCCTCAGGGAACGAATATGTAATACCTTCAGAATAGTAACAGAGAGTCTTCCAGCAGGGGTGGAAGAAACAGCCTATCCATCTGTAGTACTGGAGGCCACGGACGGGACATTGTCCTATACATGGTCGGTGTCGTCAGGGTCGCTGCCGCCGGGGTTAAATCTGAGCGCTGGCGGACAGATTACCGGTACTCCTGGTGCAGACGGAAGTTACAATTTTACTGTTCTCGTTACTGAAGCGGAAGGGCGCACGGCCTCAAAAAGTCTGGTTATAACCATTCATCCTAATGACCCTGAAATAACAACAGTTTTTTTCCACAAAGGCGAGGAGGGAGCTGCCTATAGTGCTGCGATGGCAGCCACAGGCGGGACCGGGTCCTATACATGGGTAGTCCTGTCCGGTTCATTACCGCCAGCCTTAAGCCTGACAGGCAGTACAATCTCGGGGACTCCTGCTGCGGCCGGCACCTATGCCTTTACCCTGCAAATTACAGATGGGGCAGGAAGGCAGGACACAGAGAGTCTGTCCATTACCATTGATCCCGTATCTGGAGGCGGAGGCGGAAGTGGAGGCGGCGGAAGCGGTGGCAGCGGAAGCGGTGGCAGCGGTGGAAGTGGAGGCGGCATTCCCCCGGGAGGGAGCAACGAATTATGGGTTGTTCAGCAGGGGGGCACAATCCAGGCATGTGCAGCGACAGGTACATGTACCAACTATGGAGACAAGGGAAGCAATATTAATGACGCGGCTGTCTTCAGCAGCTTTCTCTGGATAGGACAGTCAGACGGTTTTCTGAAATCATGCGACTCCGGCGGGTTATGTACAGAGCACGGTGATCAGGGAAACGGCATCAGTGAAATGCATACCCTGGGAAGCGATCTATGGCTTGGACACAGCGACGGCATCCTGCAGTCGTGCGACTCAGCCGGGGTTTGTACAAGTCGCGGAGACACGGGCAGCAGCATCGGGGCTATGACCGACTTCAGTACAAAATTGTGGATAGGGCAGAGTAATGGAAGACTGAAATCATGCGACACCTCGGGGACCTGCACGGACCACGGTGATAAGGGACGGTCGATTTATGTGATGGAAGAGTTTAACGGTAAACTATGGATTGGTCATGACCGGGGAGCCCTGCAGTCCTGTGACGCCTCTGGTACGTGTATTGATCATGATGATAAAGGTGACCACATCTATGCCATGGCAGTTTTTAACAATAAGCTGTGGATTGGACAGAATGACGGCAGGCTCAAATCCTGCGATACCTCGGGAACCTGCACAGACCATGGAGATAAGGGCAGGGCGGTTTATTCCATGGCCGTCTATGACAACACGTTGTGGATTGGTCATGACCGGGGTGACCTTCAGTCCTGTGATACCAGCGGCACCTGTACAAGCCAGGGGGACAAGGGCAACAGCATCCGGGCCATTGTAGTTTTTTAGCAGGACCAGTAACAAATGCTAAAATACAACCTTATTGCACTCTGTTGACAGGCTTGTTTACTCTACGTCATTAGATTCATGGCACCCAGTTTATTGACAATTATGTATATGCCCAATGCCAGAAGTGAGATGAAGAATACTTTCCGGAATATTTGTTCCGACAAACGTTTCCGAATTCGCTGACCAAATATCATTCCGATTATGGCAGGAATCAATGCTCCCAGAGATAGGGTCCCATGCTCTATAGTGAGATAATTATTCTGCTGTAATGCAAGAGCAAGAGACAACGTGGAAACTGCAAACAGCATTCCCATTGCTTGAATTAAAGTATCTCGAGACAAGTTGAGAGCCTGAAGGAACATCACTCCTGGCACGACAGAGGACCCTGTCATTCCTGTAAGCACCCCGTTCACTGCTCCCATCAAAATGCCTACCCAAACTTCGTGGCGAGCCTCCACAGTGAATCGGAAACCACTGATGCTAATGGTCGAGTATGCTACGAGAAGCACTCCCAGGAGTGCGGAGAGCAATGATAGCCTGACACGTGAAAGCGCTATTGCTCCTATCCAAACCGTAATTGTAGCCATCAGAAGAAATGGCCATATCCGACGAAAGATGATTCTAATATTTCCGCCGATAATGGCTTGCCACACATTCGTAACAATAGCTGGCACTAATAACAGGACCATTGCACTAGGCAAATCGATTGCCAAAGTCAGTATGGCAAGACTCACGATTGGAAGGCCGAGACCAATTACGCCCTTGACGGTGCCAGCTATCATGAAAGTTCCGACGATAACAAAGATAGTAGAGGTGTCAATCAATTTTCTTTTCTCATTGCATCACAATAGTTGCCTGGTCGGGCACTCTCGATACTACCGCCTGACGAAGAAGTGACTGACGAGGGTCTGAATAAGAGCTTTAAAGATGGCAATAACGAGTAATGGTTTATCGTACTACACAAGCCCGAAGACTATACTGCGTTCCTCAGTATTAACCTTCTCTATGCGAACCTGGATTTTCTGTCCCAATCTGTACGAAACCTTGTTCCGTCTCCCAATCAGCCGGTAATTCCTGTCATCAAAGCGGTAATAATCATCGCTCATGGTTGACACATTTAAAAACCCTTCCACAAAGAAGTCATTGAGCTGTATTTTCAGGCCATGAGGATTGATACCCGTAATAATTCCATCAAAATTGTCCCCCACTTTGTCTTTCATGAACCATACCCTCATGGCATTGACGATCTCCCGCTCCGCCTCCTCCGCTGTTCTCTCAGTTTTTGAAGACTGCACAGCTATGTCGGGCAATAGTTTATCAAGCTCTTTTCTCTTTGCGTCTGAAATTCCCTTTCGCTCCAGGCTTTCTCTGAGAATCCTGTGTACAATAAGGTCCGGGTAGCGCCTGATGGGTGATGTAAAATGAGTGTAGCAGCCGGAAGCGAGACCGAAGTGCCCTATGTTTTCCGGTAAATACTTCGCCTGTTTCAGTGACCGCAACAGAAGAATATTCAGTATGCTCTCTTCGCTGCTTCCCTTTATTTTCTTTAAAATCGTCTGAAATGTGCCCGGTCCGGTTTTTTTGATTCTGAATCCGAGAGACGTGAATATTGGAATCAATTCGTCAAGTTTGTCTCTGTCCGGTTTTTCATGTATCCGGTAGAGCGAAGGGAGCCCGACCTTCTCAAGGTGACTTGCAACAGCTTCATTTGCGGTAATCATAAACTCCTCAATAATCATGTGCGCCAGATTTCGCTCAGAAGCGCAGATTGCTTCAGGGTTGCCCTGAATGTCAAGGATAACTTCGGGCTCCGGGAGGTCAAAATCAAGGCTGCCCCTCTTCATACGAATTTTCCTTAAGATCCCCGCAAGGGCCTCCATGGAACGGAAGCTTTCAAGAAGATAGTCGTACCTGGCTGTTTCTTCCTGGTCATGATCGACGAGTATCTTTTTTACCGATGTATAGGTCATGCGTTCATTGCTGTTGATCATACTCGGATAAAAGCTTTTACCAATCATTGCGCCTCTGTGATTGAATTTCATCTCAACAGTAAAGGCGGGTCTGTCTTTTTTCGGTACGAGGCTGCACAGGTCGTTTGATAATTTCTCAGGAAGCATCGGGATA
>CP070644.1:731263-735201 GCA_020354155.1 Nitrospiraceae bacterium
GGACATGGCGTTGTCGTTAAGAACCACACTGAGGTTTTTCTCCGTGTGTCCTGCCTGGTTCAGCGCTTCGAAAGCCATTCCCGCCGTTGTGGAGCCGTCCCCGATCACCGCGATGATCTTTGATTTTTCATTTTTGATTTTTCCATGAATATTACCCTGACATCCGGTGAGACAATTTCTTCATCATCAGGCACGTCTATTCTCCAGTCCCTTAAAGAAGCGGGGATTTTTCTCACATCGTCCTGCGGGGGCAAGGGAACATGCGGAAAGTGCAGGGTCATCATACAATCCGGAGAAGTTGATTCACAATCGAAAATAAAGCTCTCACAGGAAGAGATCAGTCAGGGCTACGCACTTGCCTGCACTTCCTATCCTGCAGGAGATATTCAAATTGATATACCCAAAGAATCCATTCTGACCGTAGAAGGCAAAGTAGACACTGGAAAATCCAAAGATCTCCTGGCCCTGTTACAGTCAACAGGAGCAACGATTCACCCGCTCACTGAAAGGTACGTTCTTCAACTTCCCCCTGCCACGCTTGACGATAACATCAGTGATCTTGAGAGACTGAAACGGGAACTGATGACCCATGGACTGGGATGTCTGAGGGTACCTTTCAGGTTTCTTGCCAATCTTGCCGGTACGGTTCGAGAAAAGAACTGGCAGATTACCCTGTCGACCATACATACAGAAGACTGCTATGAAATCATCAATATTTTTGCTGGGGATCAGAAGGCGTCTCAATATGGGATTGCCGTTGATATCGGCACAACAACTGTTGTTATGTACCTTGTTGATCTTTCAAGCGGTGAGCTTGTTGATGTTGCATCTACTTACAACTCCCAGATACGATTTGGTGATGATGTGATTACCAGGATTGTTCATGCTACAGAGCACAATGAACTGCACAATATCAACAGGGCAGTGATCTCTGATGTAAATGAACTGCTGAAACTGATCCTGAGCTACCATGATCTGGATAATGACTCCATAGACTGTTTTGTCGTAGCAGGCAATACCACAATGACGCAGCTCTTCTTCGAGCTTGATCCTGCTGCAATACGTGAGGAGCCTTACATTCCAACAGCAAATACCTTCCCTCTCGCCTATGCCGGTGAATTAAGGATCAAGGCACATCCCAACACACCGGTTTATGCATTTCCCTGTGTAGCCAGTTATGTTGGGGGCGACATAGTGGCCGGAATACTGGCCGCAAGGATACATAAAAAAGAGGAGATCAGCATCTTTATTGACATAGGCACCAACGGTGAGATAGTCATTGGCAACTCGGAGTGGCTTATGTCTGCAGCATGCTCCGCAGGTCCCTGTTTTGAGGGAAGCGGCATTAAGCATGGCATGCGGGCAACAAACGGTGCCATTGAGGATGTGAAAATAGATCCTGAAACAAAAGATGTAGCGATAGAGGTCATCGGTGCGAAGGCAAAACCCACGGGCATCTGCGGATCGGGGATGATTGATGCAGTTGCAGGAATGTTCCTGGCAGGTATCCTTGACCAGAAGGGCAAACTGCAGGAAGGGAGCTCTGACAGGGTAAGAAAAGGAGAGGATGGCCTGGAATTTGTTATCTATTCCGGTGAAAAAAGGGATATAGTGCTTACAGAGCCGGACATTGAAAACCTGGTCAGGGCAAAAGCTGCTATCTATGCAGGCTTTACCACGTTGCTCAATGAAGTGGGCTTTACCTTCGATGACGTACAGAAGGTTTGTATTGCCGGAGGCTTCGGGAAGTTCCTTGATATAGAAAAGGCTATTACCATTGGTATGCTTCCGGAGATGCCAATGGAGAAATTTGAATACATGGGCAACACCTCTGTTATCGGCACCTATCTTTGTCTCTTATCCAGATCGATGCGGGAAGAGGCAGAGGACATATCAAGAAAGATGACCTACCTTGAGCTCTCTGTCTCAAATTCCTTCATGGATGAATACATGTCCGGTCTCTTTATTCCTCATACGAACATGGACGCATTCCCCGGTGTCAAGGCCTTGATGAAAAAGACATAGTTCAGTTTCTTGATTTACAAGATCTCCCGTAGCAGTCTCCCCTATCAATGAAAGTGGCTCACTCCAGATTCTGTTCATTTTACAGATGCATCACTTCGCCCTATCCTCCACAGATTTCATTTCATGTTATTAATCATCAGGTTGTGCCAATGTCTCATAGGAAGTTCTTATACCGAATTGAGGGCTCTTGACATGTGTGTCTATATAACGTATGTGAGTGATAAGGGTAAATCGTCCAAATCTTTAAATCAATCATGGGGGATAAAGATGAGTAAGGTATTTTCCCTGGAGGAAAATCTCTGGGAATGTTTGCTTGTAGCAGTTATTGTTATGTCATGTATTCTTGTGGCTGCCATGCTAATAGGCAGTTACCTGTAGTGTATCTTGAATAGATAGCACCTATTGCCCTTTCCCGATATAATTGAAATGAAAGCAAGCCGTGGAACATCCCTTCAGGAGCGGCGACCTGGTCTTATGACGAATATGCGTAGTTATTATATGCCATCAATGTGAGAATTGTTGATATCCTGACATTCTTTTGAAATACCTTCGGCAGTATCCTCAGAATAAACCGGGATCTCTTCAGGTTACGAGAAACCAGTAAGGTAAGGAGCCTCAACGCAAAGAGAAAACGGTACTGAAGCCTTACAGGATCTTTCTCATTGGAAGCTGTCCAGAAACCAATGTCCCAGTAATAGTTAAGCTTCTTATATATGGAATCAAAGGAGTAAATATGTCTGATTACCTTCCTGTGTCCTTCATACAGTTCTTCCGGTGTGAGCCGGGCAGGAGAAAAGACAACATGCTTTGCATCATATTTACTCCAGTTTCTATGGGTGATCCGCCCTTCCTCGTCAAGGCGTGTAAACAGCTTCGTGCCAGGGAAGGGGGTAAGAATATTAATCAGGGGCATTAACAGTCTTGCCTCATCAGTAAAGTCTATAAGTTCATCGAATGATGTATGGGTATCAAAATCATACCCTAAAATAAATGACCCCTGAACCAATATCCCGTAGGACTGTATCTTCTGTATTGCATGAACAAAATCATGTTTCCGGTTAATCTCCTTGTCCATGCGGGACAAGTTTTTTTCCGATATGGATTCCAATCCGATCAATATCGCACCGCATCCGCTCTCTTTCATCAAGGCAAGAAGCCCGTCTTCCCGTGCAATATTTATTGATGCCTGACAGGACCAGTTGATTTTGTACGGTTTTAAGGCTATAAACAGTTCACGGGCAAATTTCTTATTAGCAATAATATTGTCGTCAGCAAAGAATATGGACTTCTTCTTATAGCGTGCACCTGAGCCGCCCACTTCCCTGATCTCCTCAAGAACCTGAGGAATTGTTTTGTTTCTTATTCTTTGTCCATCATAGGCATGAACAGAGCAGAATTCACAATGAAAGGGGCACCCCTTTGTGGTCTGGACAATGTTCGCGAGATATCTGTCATCGGCAAGGATGGACCTGTCCGGCACAGGGAAGGCTGTCAGATCAACTGTCTTTTCAGCTTTGTAAATCCTCTTCAGATTATCATTCTGCGCATCCAGTAATACTGTGTGCCAGATTTCCTCAGCCTCTCCGATCACGACGGCATCACCGTACTCGAGCGCCTCTTCAGGGCACATTGACGGGTGTATCCCGCCCAGTACCGTTCTGACGCCTCTTTTCCTGAAATCCTCGGATATGCTGTATGCTCTTTTTGCAAACATGGTCCTGACGGTTATCCCCGCCAAATCCGGGGCCCAGCCATAATCGATGTCTTCTATATTTTCATCAAAGACCCTTACTTCGTGCTCAGGAGGAGTTAACGCCATTAGCACAGGAACAGCCAGGAGGTATGAAAAGCTTTTTTTGGACAGAAGGAAGGTAGAAATAAATTTAAGATCGTAAAAACTCTTTTCCTCTGCA
>CP070644.1:735301-740294 GCA_020354155.1 Nitrospiraceae bacterium
CCGATGAGTGCATGGAATACCTCTTCACCAGCAGCTGCCTTTGCTATATAATAGTAGCCTGCTATTCCCAGAAGACCGAGACCAACTACCATAATTCCCGTAACAGAACCGCCCTTGAATGCAACGGAAAGGGCTGCCTGGATTCCGTTATGGGCAGCCTGTGCAGTCCGTACGTTTGCACGCACCGTAACCATCATGCCGACATAGCCTGCAAGGGCAGAGCCCAGGGTACCGATAATAAATCCGACAGCCGTCCATTTCCCAAGGAAGAAAAGAAGGACGACAAGAACTGCAGCCACGATGGCAACTGTCTTATACTCACGTGCAAGAAAAGCCTGGGCACCTTCTTTGACTGCATTGGATATTTCCTGCATGCGGTCATTTCCAGCGTCCTGCTTTGTAACCCATCCGGCGGTCATCAGTGCATATACTACACCTGCTGCCCCGCAGATGAGGGCAAACAAAATAGTTCCACTCATTACATTACCCCCTTTGAATTGATTTGGATTTTTAACATCGTATTATATTATTCCCGGGTTTTTTCACCCTGGCCTGATTCGGCTTCACTTTCATGTGCGCTCTCTGTTCCAGCTCCAGCTGCCGGTGCTGTAGTCTCAGCCGCTGGCTGTACTGCTGCTTCTCTGCCTGAATACTTGTTAAAACTCAGTGCTGCACCCCTGTAGAAAATATGGGCGAGCTTTGAAAAGGGAAGATAGAGAAAGAGAGATAAAACACCTACAAGATGGATAAAGTAAATCGGGTATGCAAGGCCTGCCATGTTTGCCACTCTCGTACCCCAGGCAAGCGTGCCTGATACACCAATCACCCCGATAAGCCCGATAGGGTGCCATTCAAAATAACTGCCCAGACCGACCTTTTCCGCATTTTTGAATCTGTTGCTCATCATCAGGAATGTTCCGGCAATTATGGTAACAGCTCCAACAAGTCCAAAGATCTTTATCGGTGTTCCATAACCAAAACGGAATGGTGATTCCATATGCAGGATATCAATGTACAGTACGCCCAGAGCCGTGGCAATACCCAGTGCAATAAAACTGTAGAACACCAGAAGGTGCGATGTAGCCCTGTCTCTGCTCACATCACATTCCTTGAACTTTTCATGGCTCAGGAGTTCCGTGAGCATCCCAGTGATACTCCCTTTGAGATCACCTGAGGTGACACCGTTTGCTTCTTTCATGTCAGCCCAGAATTTCTTCATCCCCATGATCCCCACACCAACACCAAAAATCAGTGCAAGGGTGAATACAATCTGTATGGGAAAGACCGGCATAAACTTCGTAAATACGATTTCTCCCTCAGGGATTCCCAGGTTGCCTGTAGCAGATATGACGACTGCCAGCAGGATGGCCGGCAGAATAAAGAGAAAGGGCATAAATTTTTTATTATTTACAAGATTCACCAGAAAGCCGGGAGATGAGTACTGGGAAATCGTCTGCTTTCTGATTGCACCAAGGACCTCTCCGGGTTTTGCCCCTCTCGGGCAATAGGCAGTGCAGTCATTGCACTGATGGCAAAGCCATACATCAGGGTTTCCCTGGAATTTTTCTTTTAGTCCCCACTGTGCCCAGATCATTTCTTTTCTTGGGAAGGGATTTTTGTCAGGAGTCACATTGCACACTACTGAACATGTGGCACACTGATAGCATTTTTTCAGGGAATCACCGCCGGCTGCGATCACGCCCTTTACAAAATCTAAATCAGGTTTTATCACTTGCTCTGCCATCTATAACCTCCAATTCATAGGGTTCGAGGATTCGAGGATTCCAGGGTTCAAGTGAAAAAACTCCTTCTCTTGGATCCTGGACCCCTTGGCCCCTTGAATCCAGTCTTTAAAATTCTTTAAACGGGTTTGGTTCCATTTCTTCGATTTCGTCCGCAAATTCATTCAGCATATCGGGCAGCTTGTCATAGTCCTGAATGGAGAGCTGCACCAGTTTCACCCTCTCAGATTCAAGCATAAGCCTTCCCAGTGTCTCCTGGACCTTGCCCAGTCTTTCATTGGCAAGCTCACTGCCCTTTACAAAGTGGCACTGGTAGTTTTCGCCAAACTTACATCCCAGAAGAATCATGCCGTCTATACCCTTTGAGAGTGCGTCAGCAACCCACGCAAGATTCAGATTACCCAGACACCGTACAGGGATAAACCTGAATGCAGAATTAATTTTTATACGGTTAAATGCTGCGGCATCCAAGGCCGGATAGGCATCATTCTCACAGACGAGAGCAACAATCCTCATTCCCTCTTCGGGGATATCCATATCCTTAAAGAGTGTTGAGATCATATTAATACTGAAGTCCTTGAAGTTAATAACCCTCTCAGGACATGACCCGAGACAGGTCCCGCATCTGCGACAACGTGACATTTTATGAAAGGGTGTACCCTTTTCATCCTCTTCGATAGCGCTGAAGGGACACTCCTCAGTACATCTCTTACATGAAGTACACTTCTGCAGGTTTACTTCCGGATAGGTCTGGTCCCATGCCCGTGGATGGACAGAATATCCGTTCTTTGTTGCCTCTACGATCTGGATCGCCTTCAGACCTGCACCCATGCCGTCTTCAATGCTCCCCAGCATATGCATTGGCTGCCGTATACTTCCTGCAGTATAAATACCCGTTCTGCGTGATTCATACTGGAAACAGATATAGTTTGAATCGGTAAATCCATAGGCCTCTTCAAGAACGGGAAGCTCCGGTCCCTGTTTGTAGTCGAGGTTCAGAATATTAGGCACCTTATGGGGTTCGAGGGGAGCTTTAGGATCAGGCTGCCCGCCTGATGCCTTAAGTTTTTCATCAAATTTCGCCTTCCATTCGGCAAGCTCTTCTACTTCGATTTTTGTGTTCGGGACCATACCTGTGGCAAGGACGACAAGGTCAGCCTCTATTTTTATCTCTTCACCGAGGAGTGAATCTTTAAGACTTACGAAGAGGTTGCCTCCCGGTGCCTCGCTAACCCCCGTTACTTCACCCTTGGTAAGCATCACTCCGGGATCATCCTGCATGCTCTTGTAAAACAGTTCATACTGGCCGGGTGTCCTCATGTCCTTATACAGGATATAGGCCATGGCATCAGGGTTTTTCTCCCTCACATATGCTGCCTGCTTTAGAGAGGTGAGACAGCAATAGGATGAACAGTAGGGCAGGTGATTGGCATCCCTTGATCCTGCACACTGTATGAAGGCAACTCGCTTTGCCTCTTTCCCGTCAGAGGGTCTTGTGATTTTTCCGGCTGATGCGATCTCTTCCATCTGCATATTGGTAATGACATTGGGATTGGACGAGCCAAGGTGTTCAAGTTTTCCTGCATCATAAGGTCTCCATCCTGCAGCCATAACAACCGCGCCTGACTTAAACTGTTCTGATCCGCCATTGGTCTTTATCGAAACATCATACTGCCCCGGTACGCCGGCTATTTTCTCAACCACCGATGAAGTGAAAACCTTTATTTTATCGTGAGAGGTTACCCTGTCAATCGTGGCCCCGATGGTAGGCGTTTCGATGGACTCAAAGGGGTAACTCTGCGGCAGCTGTTTGTACATCTTACCTGCCCACCCGCCGAGAGCATCGTTCTTCTCAACAAGGGCCACATTGTAACCTGCATCTGCAGCGCCCAGTGCTGACGTCATTCCTGAAATTCCTCCGCCCACAACAAGAACAGACATCTCTGTCTCGTCAAGCAGAAAAGGTTCCGGCAGATCAGCACTCTTGGCTCTTGAAACTCCAAGCCTTACATAGTCTTCGGCCAGGGCCTGTGTGTCTTCTGTCCTGGGCTCCTGTGTCCAGGCAACAAATTCCCTTATATTTGCCCTTTCAACCACACAGCCAGGGAAGGTAAACTCTTTATGCTTGGCCCTTGGGGAACAGGCAGTTACTACAATAGTATTAACTCCTTCACCTTCTATATCACCCTTGATCAGGTCAAGCCCCTCAGGACTGCAGAGGGCATCATGGGTCTTGTATACAGGGGCCTTCATCTCCTTGGTGGCTACTTCTTCGAACTTGTCTACTTCAACTGCTTCATCAATTCCGCAGCCTTTACATATATATACTCCGATTTTCTTTTCCATTAGGATAACCTCCCTACTGTCTGAATAGCTTTCAGGGCTGCTGATGTTGCGCTCTGTACTGACTTGGCTACATCTACTGGGTCTTTGGCGCAGCCGACGGCAAATATACCTTTATGGTCTTTATCAATTACGGCAAACCCATTTTCATTGATCTTTACATCAGAGGGGAGCTTAACCCCTGATATCACAGGTTCCATTCCTGTAGCAAGGACACAGAGATCAACGGGCATCTTGATCTTGCCGCCTCCATAAATATCTTCTGCTTCAACGATTACATCACCTGTTGCCGGATCTTCATGAACCTTGGCAACCTTGCCTTTAACAAGCTTTACCTTCTCATCTTCTTTAATTTTATTTAAAAAACGTTCATAGGAAGTTCCCGGTGTCCTGATGTCTATATAGAACATGGTAACTTCAGAGTCCTTGTACTGCTCCCGTACATAGGTTGCCTGCTTTAAAGAAGCAAGGCAGCATACGGCGGAACAGAATGGAAGATGGTTTTCATCACGGGACCCTGCACACTGCACAAAGGCGACCCTTTTGGCCTCTTTCCCATCAGAAGGTCTTGTGATTCTGCCCTGTGTAGGGCCGCTGAGTGATGCGATTCTCTCCATCATTACATTGGTAATAATGTTCTTGCTCGTTCCAAATCCAAGGTTATCTATCTTGCTGGCATCATAGGGTTTCCATCCTGCTGCAAGTACTATTGCGCTGGCCTCTACTGCTATTGTGTCAGGCTGCATATCAAGGTCAATGGCATCATATTTACAGGCATCCCTGCAGGCGGTGCAGCTTCCTCTTTTACATGCACCCTCATCTATTACATACTGCATGGGGAATGTCTGTTCATAGGGAAGGTAAGCAGCTTTTCTCATACTGAGGCCTGAGTTGAAATCATTCGGTAC
>CP070644.1:740394-750376 GCA_020354155.1 Nitrospiraceae bacterium
ATGTGAGGAGATATTTTTTTTGTGTTGTGAATACTGCAGTATTTCCTGTAATCGTCAAAGTAGGCTCTCTGTTCAGAGAGAGAATCTATACCAAGATTCTTTAATTGTGCTTCAATCTCTTTTCTTGTCAGTGAAGCCATCGTACCGTTCCACTGTGCTTGTCAGAGTTTTATCCCCGACAACAGAGTACCTTTCTTCTAACAGTCTGATTTGACGTCTTTAATCATTGAGTAGAAATGAAAAGTAGGATATACTTACACAGCATTGTAAATATTGTCAAGCAGGTCAAGGAGTGTGTTTAACATGTATTGAGAGGGAAGCATAGAAAGCGAAACAGCATAAACAGTAATTGCATTCCGGCCTGCAGTGAACTATCCCACTATGCAGACCGGAATGGTATCTCCTCATTTTTCTGGAGTACAGCATGACTGAAAGAAATTTTTCATACTGTCTCCAGAGCAGCAGTTCTCCATCATCTCCCTGCATCGCTCCTTGACAGTATCACCCTCAACTTCAATGCTGAGTCCCTTCTCGGTCTCGCTGACCCTGATATTGCAACACTCTTTATTCATGTATCTCACCTCCTTTCTGTTCTAATGTTTGACTACACTCGAACTCTTCAATCAAAAAAAATCAACTTAAAAAGTTCTTTACTGCCTGGACTGCATCTTCATTCACATTACATCTATAGGTCTGCCCCTCCCGCTCACAGGTTATAAGCCCGGCATTCTGGAGTTCCTTGAAGTGATGAGACACTGTTGAACGGGAAAGATTCATGCAGTCACAGATCAAGGTAAATGCCCTTTCAACTCCTCCTTTCATACTGCAGCAGGGTTCCTCCTTAAATCTGAATTCTGCCTTGATACTGTCACCTTTCTCGGTTGAGCAATTCTTGTAGATCATCATAAAGATTTTCAGCCTCTGTTCATTGGAGAGGGCCTTGAAGATTCTGGAATAGTTCGATAGTTCCATAGTTTTAAAATAATATAACATCATTCTTTTGTCAAGCGATATTTTTCAGTCAATTCTGTCATCACTACAGAAAGGCCAAGGGGAACCGGACCTTGCAGTCTTGAACTTCCCTTTTTTTTCTTTAACGACGGGCATGTTCAAAAATTTTGTTCAATCTGTCAATTATTATGAAGAAATATCATATAATATTAGGCGCTCTCAAATTTATACATGATCTGATCTGAACAGGAAACTATATATGGAAGAATCTCATGACAGCCTGAAAGAGGAATTGCTGGGCATTAATGACACGCTCATGGCACTGCTGCAGGGAATTCAGGAGAGGCCTGATTTCAGTGATGAGCGCTTTCATGACTGGAAGAAGGGTTGTGCTGATATACGCCGGCAAATCATGGATGAGGTATTCAGGGTTGCAGTGATCGGCCCTATCAAATCAGGCAAAAGTACATTTATCAATTCACTCTTCAAAGGTGATTATCTCAAGCGGGGCGCCGGGGTAGTGACCTCAATAGTCACACGAATCCGCAGCGGTAAGAACCTGAGGGCCAGGCTCTTCTTCAAGACCTGGAGCGAAGTCAACGCAGACATTGAGCAGGCACTGGTACTGTTCCCTTCCTGGGACCGCCAGACTACGGACAATACCTTTGACATCAGACGTGCTGAAGACAGAAAGGCGCTCACCAGGGCCCTTGATAAACTCAGCCCGGAACTGAGAATCACTGACGGAACCTTTAATTCAAACAGCGTACTTCTTTCCCTCTATCTGAAAGGCTATGACCGGTTCAGAACATATATCTCCACAGACTCCAGCAATGCTGAATTCTCAGGCAAGAGGTTCACTGAACATCAGGAATTTGCAGGAGAGGACTCTCTTGCTGTTTATCTGAAAGACATTGAACTGGAGATAGACAGCAGAAGTCTCGACAGCACTATCGAGATTGCCGATTGCCAGGGCAGTGATTCACCAAACCCTCACCATCTTGTAATGATCCAGGATTACCTCATGAGGGCTCACTTTATCGTTTATGTTATCAGCAGCCGTACCGGACTTCGCCAGGCGGATGTGCATTTTCTCACCATGTTAAAGACCATGGGTATATCAGAAAATATCCTATTTATCGTCAATTGCGACCTGAGCGAGCACGAATCGCAGGAAGACATGCTGAACATAGTTAACAAGATTAAGGAAGAGCTTGCCCTTGTACAACCGGCACCGGTCGTATATGCATTTTCCGCCCTCTTCAATCTCTTCAGATCAATGTCGGACGGTCTTTCAAAAAGAGACGGGCTCAGACTTGCCCACTGGGAGGAGGAAGCTGACATGGTTTCTTTTTCCCAGGACGAGAAAAAGAAATTTGAGTCCGTGCTCAACAGCAAGCTGTCCCAGGAACGGTCATCGCTGCTTCTGAAAAATCATATCGAACGTATAAACATCATGGTATCGGGGATACTGCGCTGGATAGAGACAAACAAAGAGCTTATGGAAAAAGATGCATCAGGGGCTTCATCGGCGATTGAGACTATGGGGAAACACCATGAACGCATGATGCAGATGCGGACCCTTATCAAGAGCACCCTCAATGGCGCAAAAGATGAAATCATGATAAAGATCAAGTCTGAAATCGACAAATTTTTTAATGTCCATACTGGCGGCGCCATATCCGAGGCCACTCAGTTTATCAATGACCATGAGATTGCTGTGGAGAAATACCGAAGCAAACTGGAGGCCTCGGGTTTTTCCGGATCACTCTATCTTCTTTTCCAGGAATTCAAACAGGCAGTTGACTCTTTTATGGCACAAACCATCAATCCTGAAATAGCCCGTTTTTCATCGGTCCTGGAGCAGAGGATTCAGAAGGCCCTGGACTCCGTTGCCCAGCCTTTTTACTCAATGGCAATAGAAGATATTGAAGGTCTGAAGGCATCGGTCAGCAATCAGGCCCAGGTCTTGACTGGAGGCAGCGCCGGACAGAGACTACTCAGTCTCGACTCATTGAAATTCTCATCAGGAATAACGCTGCCCTCTTCCTCGACAACACTTAACTATTCATCAAAGATACGGGCCGGTGCAGCAATGCGCCTCGGGCTCTATTCAATGACCAAATTTTTCAAAAAGGTGATTAAGAAATCACCTGAGGACGAACGGGAAGAGCAGATGAAGGCACTGCAGGACGGGGTCAGACTGATCAAGGGAGAAACACAGGAAGCAATCAAATTCCACTTTGAGAATTACCGTGAAAATTTCAAGTTTCAGTATATTGCCAAGCTCCTTGACGCAGCTACGGAGCACCTGTATACGATCCTCATGGAACGGTATCAGTCCTATGACACTGATATACAGACCCTGGAGCAGATGGTTGAAAAGAAGGGTGCTGAACGGGAAGAGATCATCAACTTCCTGAAGCAGGTTGAATCAGATGCCAGAACTATTCAGGACCATATAGAAAAGTTTCGAAACAGGATCAATAAAGCCGCCTGAGTAGAGGATTGTTGTAGAAAACCATTTTTCTGCCGTCATTGCGAGGTCGGGCCGACCCAATCTAAGGGCAAGATTTCTCGCTCTGCTTCGAAATGACCTTGTTGGTAACTTATGACCGAGACGGCACAGGAGTTTACAGATAGATCACATTTTTAGTCGAAGAAGCAACAACATAAACCCGCTCATTGTTGCCCTTTATATCTGCAGGTGTAAGAAAAAAACCACTTGTGACTGCGTTGTATTCCAAAGCATACCCTATGATTGACTCTCCATCGGCAAACTCGACTCTCAGCTTTGTCCCACTCCATCGGGGCACGGTTCGATACCTTTCTTTGTAATCCTTTTTTCCCTGAAAGTCTTTTACAAAAAAGAGTGCTTTCAGACTCTCAATCTCCACGTCCTCTTTTGTACCATCATCGAATTCCATATGAAAAACAGGCCTGTGGGGAGCAAAATTATCGGTCTTCCCCTTCTTAACTGTTCCGTCTTTCATTGTTGCAACCACTTTATGTTTTTTCATGAATGGAATACCCGGCAATCTTATTTCAGTAAATATACTGCTTGAGGGCGGAATGATAATAAAGATAGTGCTGAATGGTGAAAAGGAGTTACTGCTGTCAACTCTTAAGTCTGATCCTGATATGCCCTTCTTTGATACTGATGTCCCTTACCCCCTCTGAAAAGAGCTGCCAGAACCCCTGCTCTGAACCGAATTCTTCCACCAGGTTCTTGTTTTTAATGTAGCCAAGCCAGGCATTGGGCATCGGGATACCGCCAATGCTGATGCCTCTCAGGGCGACAACAGGGCGGTCGTTTTCATAGCGCAGTATTAATCCCATTGTAATCTTGAGCGTCGTCCCGCCAAGTACGGCAATGTCCTCCTCAAGGGGGACAACCAGCTTTACGCTCAGCAGATCTTCTGACAAATCAATGGCAACCCTTCGGGCCGTCTCAGGATCGTGTGCAATGATGGAGTTCAATTCTTTCTCAGTGAGGCGTATCTCCCGCTTTGCGCCTTCCTCTGTGTATGGTTCAGGGGCAAGTCTCCCATAGGACAGAGAACGGTCCCTTCGTGCAGACTGTTCAAGCCTGGAAAGTTTGGCATCCAGTTGTTCCTGTTCCCGGGCACTCAGCTTGGCAGGCCTGAATTGAGAGGCATAGATATTCTGCTTTACCCACAGCCCGGCAATAAGCGCTATGACCAGAGCAATGACTGTCGCGCCTCCCAGGATCTTCAGGCATCCTGATGGGGATTTTTTCTGTTCTTCCCCGCCGGTTATTTCGTTATCATCCATATTACCCACAACTGCATCAGACAACAAGCCTGCTACCTACCGAAAACAGACATACGTCATTGTCCGGTTTAACCGGACAATCCAGCCCGGTCTTCATAAACACATTACAAGCTTCTGAAATAAACCTGCCTGACAGCAGGCAGGTTCAGAATGACATCACTCCTTCATTTAATATTTCTTCTTCATACCTTTCTCTCTGTCTTTCATCATGTCATCATGCCTGTCGTCATCATGTTTATACCTATCGTCCCTGTCATCATCCTTTTTCCCACCATGATCACTATCATCGTAGCCATGCCTCTCACGATCGGCATGCTTGTATCTTTTTTTCAGGGCCTCTTTCTCTTCTTTCTGGCGCTGCTTCATTACGTTCATCTCTTCCTTGTGCCTTATTTCAAGTGCCTTCATCTCATCGCCATAGATACTGTCTTTGCTCTCAGCCTCCGCGTTGTTCGGAACAAAGAACATCCCCAGTGACATAATGAAAAATAAAGCTGACAGTGTTGCCACAATTCTCTGCCTCTTCATGTTGTCCTCCTTTTGTTCGGTTAAATAATTGTTTCCTTAGTTGCTAAACACCTTCTTGAGGAGATCAGTCACCCGTGCCGCAGGGTCAGTCCTGATCCTCTTTTCCTCTTCAGCAATCATATAAAAAAGCCCGTCGAGGGCATTATTTGTAACATAATCATCAAGATCAATGGCAACTTCCTTCATAAAGGGCAGTGCGGTATAGGAATCCATCATCTTTTTATAATTGGCCGTTGCCCCAACCTGGTTCATTGCCGATGAGATAACCGGCTTAAAGTCAGCATAGAGTTTGTCAGATGTCTTTGTCCTGAAATAGTCGGTGGCAGCCGAATCACTTCCCTTCAGGATCTTTTTGGCATCGTCAAAGGACATTTCCTTGATTGCATAAACAAAATGCGGGGCTGCTTTTACAGCTGCCTTTTCCGCCGCCCTGTTCATGCTGGTCACAAAATCATCGACCTGTCTCTGAAACCCCACCTTGGACAACACATCAGCAACGTTCTGTATTTTCTCAGGGATTATGATTTTTATGGCCTCATTGCCAAGATAGCCGTCAATCTGTGACACCTCTGTTACTGCTTTTTCCGTTCCCACAGACAATGCCTCTTTCAGCCCGGAAATGATCTCACTGTTCGTCGGTGCTTTCTGGGTTACTGGTCCAATGCTCTTGAATAAATTATCAAGGAAACCTGCCTGTCCGATACCCGTGAGGCAGATGGAAACAACAGCAGCAAATATAACAATTTTTTTCATAGTTTCCTTCTTTCTCCATGATATAATAATTTATCGCGGAAACCTGTTGATACTATGATATGTATCATACCTGAGTAAAGAAGGCAACGCAAAATATGTATGCAAGGCATGCATGATTCGCCGCCAGACAGAAATTGTATAATTTTCAAATGGATAGACAGAACTTCAGTAAAGTGAGAACAGATGATCCTTCTATTAAATGATATTGAAATCCGCATTCTTGGATGTCTTGTAGAAAAATCAATAACAACGCCGGATTACTACCCCATGACCTTAAACGCACTGAGGAATGCCTGCAACCAGAAGTCGAACCGCAACCCGCTTGTCTCCTTTGATGAAACTACTGTTGTACGCGGTCTTGAGTCATTGCATGAAAAAGGCCTCACAGAAAAGCTGTACAAATCAGACAGCCGCGTTCCCAAGTATCAGCATCACTTTGCAGGCAGATTACACCTTAAGGCCGCTGAGGTTGCTGTGCTCTGTGAACTGATGCTGCGCGGTCCCCAGACAACAGGTGAGATCAGGGGGAGGGCAGATCGGATGTATAAATTTAAGGACCTTCAGGAAGTAGACTCAATACTGAATGGATTAATGGAAGGTGATGATCCTTTCATCATAAAGCTTCCCCGTCAGGCGGGCAGAAAAGAGCGGCGTTATATGCACCTCTTTGCCGGTACCCCGGAAATTGCGGATGCTGATGAATCTACGATGACTGATGAACCGGCTGAACTTCAGGTGAAGCTTGAAAATGAACGAATCTCCAGTCTTGAAGAACAGGTTGCTTCCCTGCACAAAGAGGTTGAGGAGCTGAAGAAGTCCTTTTTTGACCTTAAGTCTCAATTTGACTGAGACCACAGAACATCACATGAGGTTCTTGACTGCTTCCCAGTCAACATTGTTTTTAACGCAGTCGTACACATCAAGATGAATACCCTGCGTCTTTATCCGCCTTCCGTTTAATTGCACTCCCCTGTCTGTTATTTTTTCATTGGCAATGCCTTTCTCAATCTCATAATCGCAGGCAACACCTATGATCCCCTTCAGGTTTTTCCGCCGGGAAAGCCTCTTGGTAAAGCCAACACTGGGAGAGATATAAAACTGATATGACTTCTCTTCTGCAAATTCGTAGATCCTGCCACAGCCGCAGAGTTCACATTTCTTGCACAGAATACCGTCAAACTTTGAGAATTTTGCCGGGCACTTATCACTGATAAGGCAGTGAGGAAGTATGACCGCCACATCTTTTGTGTCGATCTTTTTAAAATCTTCCCTGTAATAATCATTGATGACTGACATGATGTCCGATCTCTTCAGACCCAGCAGACCCTGCAGCTTGTATAAATAGAGTTTTCCTATGAATTTTATCTTTTTCAGCATTTCAAGCACCGCACTTTAAACACACTTCAGTTTATACATTTTAACTGAAAAACTGCCAGTCGCTCATTCCAGCTCCAGCAGCTGCCATTCAGCGTAGCCTTTTTTTCTTTCTTGAAGGACTGCTCCTCTGAGAACCACTTTTTTTTGCACAGGGTGGGTTTTGATTGATATATAGGCCCTGACAAGATTTGCAATGGTTGCTTCCTGAAAGGTAAAACTCTGCCCGTCCCGCATCTCGATAGTAATCCGGATGTGATGGTGTCCTTCCGGTATTTCAGCGGTTAACTCCCTGACATCACTGTTACTGGTATTCATATGCCCTCCTCTATGTTTCTCTCAGGATTATTATGGATATAATAAGAAATTGTCATTACGAGGAGAGTATCGACAAAGTAATCTCCAGAGATTGCTTCGCCTTTGGCTCGCAATGACAATATGGATGTCTATTTCTTACTGACTTCTAAAGTATATATTATGTACTGATTGTTTTTTCATGCCAAACCTGACTGTAAAGATATATTCGGGGACCGGCGAATCTAAGTGGTTTTTATTACAAATAAAAAAACCGGTACCTGACAGCGTGTGCCATCAGATACCGGTTGTCGAAAAGCCATGTCTCAGTTGACTGTTACATTGATCTTTTTGCTCTCCGTCTTTGACTTGTCGGTTTTGGGTATATGCACAGTGAGAACACCTTTTTTAAAATCAGCTGTGATCTTTTCAGGTACTACCTCTTCAGGCAGGTGCAGGGTCCGCGAAAATGTTCCATAGGAACGTTCCACGCGGTGATAATCATCGCCCTTGTCTTCCTTCTCATCCTTCTTTTCTCCCTTGATGGTGAGAGAATCTCTTTCAAGAAGGACTTCTACATCTTTCTCGTCCATTCCCGGGAGCTCAGCGGAGACCTTGATCTCTTTGTCATTTTCCTTCACATCAATGCGCGGAGCGAAAAGATGATCTTCCCTGTCAAAGAAGGTACCAATCTGAAATTCCCTGTGAAAGCTGTCAAAGATAGATTCCATTTCACGTCTCAGGAGTGAGAATGGGTCATCATGTTCGTACTTTACAGGTACATGGTTTTTCCTGAAAGCTCGTGGTATTAAATCTCTGACTGACATAACGTCACCCCCTTTCTTGAATTGAATTTATGCTTCACCGGCTACGTCTATCCGTCTTGTCTTCATACGTTCAGATTTGGGAAGCACAAGTTTCAGTACGCCGTTCTTAACGCTGGCGCTGATCCTGTCCCGGTCCACCTCATCTGAAAGGGTAAATGTCCTGTGGTAATCTCCGATACCGTATTCAGCATGACCAAGTTTCAGTGCATCAGGGATATCAGCTTCAATCGTTCCGTACAGTGTGAGCAGGTTTTTTTCCAACGTAATATCAATTGACTTTTCATCTACTCCCGGTACATCGGCTGTAAGGAGGATATCGTCATTTCTTTCAACAATATCTACTGCCGGAGAATAGACCCGTCTGTCTCTTGTACGTTCTACTCCGTGCTCGAGTCTGGCTTCTTTCTTCTCTATGTCTTTTCTGTTGTCTGACATTTCATTCACCTCCTTTACTCTGATATAATGGATATCTTTCTTGGTTTGTCCGCTTCAGCGCGCTCGACGTGTACATTCAGTATTCCCCGTTTGAATTGCGCTGAAACCTTGTCCGCATCGATCACAAAGGGCATCTCAATTGTCCTGCTGAGCTTACCGTACCACCGCTCTTTCCTGTGGTAGGATTCACCTTCGGACAGCTCCTCCGGAGTCCTTTCCCCTCTGAGGGTAATGTTCTTTCCTACTACCGTTATCTCAATATCAGCCTTGTCAAGCCCCGGGATCTCTGTTGTTAATGTGGCGGAGTTAACATCTTTCCAGACGTTCACCAGTGGAAACTCTCTTGATCTTGACAATGAATTTCTGAAAAAGGATCGGTTCATACGCTCAAAATCTTTCCAGGGATCTAAAAAACTCCCTATGCTTTCTAATTCTCTCAGTAACATGATCATCACTCTCCTTTCTGAGTTTGAATTTATCTTTTGTTGATTTATATTTGCAAAGGCCGTGCCAGAATTTAAAATACTTGTTTTTTTAGGTAGTTAGATTAAAGCGTGAGAATTAATGCAGATAAATAAGGTCGATATGACCTAGTTTAATCAGGACATTGTGTCCGATACAGGTCGTTTTGTCCTAATCATTACGGTCCCTGTTGAGCTTCCTTCGCAAAGTCCTTATACTGATGCCAAGCAGAGACGCTGCCTTTGTACGGTTCCCTCCCGTCTGCCTGAGCGCTTCCTGAATCAGCATGTCCTGGGCCTCTGCAAGGTCAGTACCGGTCGGGATAAATATGCCCTCCCGGCTCTGCAGTGCCTCATCCGCAACGACTCCGGTTTCCCGGTCTTCAAGATGGGGCATGATGTGGTGAGGAAAGACAAAATGGGCATCATTCGGCAGTAAGGTCGCTACCCGGGTCATGACGTTACGCAATTCCCGGACATTCCCTCTCCAAAGATAACGCTGCATCAGGTGCAGCGTTTCAGGGGAAAAAGACGGATAGGGTTGAGGGCGGGCCATCTCATCAA
>CP070644.1:750476-753648 GCA_020354155.1 Nitrospiraceae bacterium
CCCTGGATGACTTCTACCCGGCAAAGGTAACCGAGCGGATCTTTTTACCCCTTTTAAAAATGATTGTCTCGGAAATTGTAGATATGAACCTTCCCGGAGAGGGGGTTTTTCACAACTGCGCAATCGTATCCATTAATAAAACCTATCCCATGCAGGCCCAAAAGGTCATGCACGCGCTCTGGGGGATGGGGCAGATGATGAATACCAAGATCATTATCATCATGGATGGCGACGTTGATGTGCACGACATAAAAACGGTCACCTGGAAGACCTTAAGCAATGTTGATCCACGGCGGGATTTGGTTATAACCTCCGGTCCCCTTGATGCCCTTGATCACTCCTCCCCCTATCCGCTGCACGGTTCCAAGCTGGGCGTGGACGCGACCAGAAAGATACAGGGGGAGACAGACCGACCCTGGCCTGATGAAATAACCATGAGCAAAGAAATAATAGACCTGGTAAATGCAAAGTGGAAGGACTATGGTATTACTTAAACTGATCAGGGTCAAAGAGAGTGTTTTTGCGCTTCCCCTTGCCTACATTGGAGTGCTGCTGGTTGCAGAAGAATCCCCCCCCCTGTCTGTCTGGTTTTTTGTTACAATGGCTCTGATTAGTGCCCGCACTGTAGGCATGTGCCTCAATCGTATTTTCGACAAAGACATCGATGCAAAAAATCCCAGAACGGCAAATCGCATGCTGCCTTCGGGAGAGATTTCTGTATCAAAGGTTGTTGGCTATACCATCGGATTCGCAGGGTTATTTGTTTTTTCAGCATATATGTTAAATGCCCTCTGTTTTTATCTTTCCTTCCTGGCACTGTTTTTACTGGTAACCTATTCCCTGGTAAAGAGAGTCTCCTCCACTTCTCATCTCTACCTCGGTCTGACAGAGGCATGTGCCCCCATCGGAGGCGCACTGGCAGTCTATCCTCACTTCTCCCCCACGGCAGCGCTCATGGGGCTATACGTACTCTTATGGATAGCCGGATTTGACATTATTTACTCCTGTCAGGATTTCAGCTTTGACAAGCAAAACAAACTCTATTCCATCCCGGTAAAGTTTGGTCTCAAGAAGGCACTTATTATTTCATCACTGCTTCACACTATGGCAGTTTTAATCCTGTTTATTACAGGCATACTGGTTCAGGCCAACCTCTTTTACTGGCTCTGCCTCCTGGTTGCGTGCGGCTTTTTTATCTGGCAGCATGCAATTGTCAGCGAAAAAAATCTGACGCGGGTAAATGCCGCCTTCTTCATTGCAAATAGAAATATTTCTCTAAGTGTATTCGCAGCATTCGTTTTAAACTTCATTTTGTGATGATTCCCGCACATCCCAGTAAAATAGGCTTTACATTTTACCGGACAGGCCGTACGGTGCATCTTACAATTTTTTTTGCAAAATTCAATACTGATGGATCCCCGTTTACAAAAAATTGAACAGAAGATTGCTGCAGGAGAACGGCTTGATCGTGATGACGCCCTTGCCCTGTTTACCACGGATGACCTCTTTGAGGTGGGCAGAATAGCAAATGGACAGAAAGAAAAGATACACGGAAATAAAATACACTTCGGTGTAAGTCTTAACATCAATCATACTAACATCTGCAGCTTACGGTGCCCCATCTGTGCCTTTTCCACCGACAAGGATGCCGATAATGCCTACTTTCTGTCCCAGGATGAGATTAGTGCACGGGTAGCAAAGGCTACCCGGCATGATATTTCAGAGGTACACATAGTAGGGGGTTTGCATGACAGTATCAGCCTTACCTACTTCAAGGACATGTTTGCTGAAATTCGGCGGATAGCCCCTGCTATGAACATAAATGCCCTTACTGCAACAGAATGTGATTTTATAAGCCGTAAGGAAGATATCCCGTTGGATCGGCTTTTCACGGAGTTGAAGGAGGCAGGACTGGGAAGCATGCCGGGCGGAGGTGCAGAAATACTTGATGAAACAATCAGACAGCAGATAACCCCCCTGAAGATATCAGGTGAGCGCTGGCTTGAGGTAAGCAAGGCAGCACATCAGGCGGGTATAAGGACCAACGCAACCATGCTCTGGGGACATATTGAGAGCTACGCTGACAGAGTGGAACACATGTTTAGACTCCGCGAATTGCAGGACCAGACCAATGGCTTTAAGTCTTTTGTACCGCTCCTCTTCCATCCCCAGAACACACAATTGAGCCATCTCTCTAAAGTTACCAGTGCGGCAGAAATCCTGAAGGTGTATGCGGCAAGCAGACTGGTGCTTGATAATTTTCCCCACATAAAAGCTCTGTGGATGTATTTAGGTCTCAAATTTGCCACCGTCGTGCTTCGCTTCGGGGCTGATGATATGGGTGCCACTTCGTATGATGAACGCATTGTACATGCAGCAGGGTCTCAGACAACCAGTGTTTCCAAGGACAAACTCGTTTATCAGATACAATCCATGCAACTCATACCCTATGAGGTAGATTCAAACTACAGGTTAATAAAAAAACATGCATAGAACACAGGTTGGACATATACAGTACATTAACACCTACCCCCTCTTCTATACCCTCATGAAAGAGAGAGAGACACTCCCCTTCAATCTCATATCTGATATCCCCTCCAGGCTGAATATCATGATGAGAAAAGGTGAGCTCGATGCCTCATTCATTTCCTCGTTCGAATATGCGGCAGCATCAGAAAAATACCTAATTCAACCAGATATCTGTCTCGCCTCCACGGGATATGTCAATTCCGTGTTGCTCATCTCCACCAGAGACATCGAAGATCTCAATGGAGCTGATATCGGTCTCAGCAATGCAAGTGCAACCAGCAGCAATCTCATCCGGATCCTACTCGAGGAGTTCTATGGTTTTTCTAATACCTTCCACTACATATCTTATCGGGAAAAATTTCAGGTTTCTCTTAACAATCACGACGCTATTCTTATTATAGGTGATGAAGCCCTGCAGTTTAATGACCATGGAACCTATAAAGTCTATGACATCGGCCAGCTGTGGACAGAAAAAACAGGATTTCCCATTGTCTTTGCCCTGTTTGTTATAAACACCCGGTCCGCTAAAGCGTGTAAAAAAGAGCTTGATCTCCTCTTTGCCAAGATCAATGAATCCCATACACTTTTCAAAGAGCACCCTGAGGTAATCGCACAGTTTGCCCGGGAACATTCAGATCTATCC
>CP070644.1:753748-756782 GCA_020354155.1 Nitrospiraceae bacterium
ATCTGTTGCCGGTCACCCTCCTTTTTTTCATATTCATGAAGGGAAGGCAGAAGTGGTGGCACTGCCATCAGGCCCTCCCCTTGGCATCCTTGAGTCAGAGTATCCTGTTGAATCTGTTTCTCTGTCTGGAGGCAGCAAAATAATCCTGCTTACAGACGGTGTCTTTGATGCGAAGAATTCGGCCGGTACGCGGCTTGGTTTTGAACAGGTAACAGCATTGGTCAGGGACCATGCAGATGGAGACAACCTTATTCAAATAATTGCGGACAGTGTCGATACGTATGCACAAAATATAAAACCGGCAGATGACCTGACACTCGTCCAGATTGAGATGAATAAACGATGAAAGATTCTGCTGTTATAACGATACCAGCTGACGCAAAGTATCTCTGCGTTTTAAGGTCGGTGACTTCCAAGATGGCAGAGCTGAGCGGCCTCGGGAACGGTGAAATAGAGGAGGTAGTACATGCCGTAGATGAGGCCTGTTCCAATTCTATAAAGTATGCCTGCAGGGGGGACAGCAGCAAGGAAATTGCTGTAACCTTCCACTTTAATGATGCGAGCTTCAACGTAACGATAGAGGATACCGGCATAAAGGCAGATCCTGATGCCATCAGGGGCAGGGACCTTGACGATGTCAGGCCTGGCGGCCTTGGTGTTCATTTCATTCATAAGGCCTTTGATGTGGTATCCTTTGACGAAAGAAAAGAAGAGGGAAACCGGCTCAGTCTGGTCAGACACAGAAAGGAGCACAGGTAGTTCATGGACATCAGCATGGAAACAGTTCAGGGGAAAATGGTCATCACACCTGCGGGCGATGTGGACATGCATTCCTCTCCTGCGCTGAGGGAGGCAATCCTTGGCCAGACAGGCCAGAAGGCAGCTGCACTGATCGTGGACTTCAGCAGTGTGTCCTATATAGACAGTTCCGGGATTGCCACCCTTGTGGAGGGGCTGAAGGTGATGAATACCTATGGAGGCAGGCTTCAGTTGACGGGAATGACTGAAGGTATTCTGGAGATATTCAGGTTTTCGAAACTGGACACTATATTTGAAATATGCGGGGATATGAGTGATGCCCTCGGCAGGTGAGAATTTTTTTGGACTCATCGGAAGAAAAGGTCATTCTTTCAGAATGAACCTGAATTTTGCTTCACGCCTTGTCAATGACACCTTTTACTGGTCCTTTATCTCTCCCTTCAAAGGCAAAGCCATTCGTGTCAGGGCCAGTATTTCCGAAATGGTCAAAGTGGGCTACAACTCTGTGCCCATAGTGGCTGTCATCTCCCTTTTTGTCGGGATTATCCTTGCACTACAGGCCGCCTATCAATTGAAAAAGGTTGGGGCACTCATATATGTTGCTGATCTTGTCGGTGTATCCCTGACCCGGGAACTTGCCCCTATCCTGACAGCAATTATTGTTGCCGGCAGGAGCGGCTCTGCCTTTGCCGCTGAAATCGGGTCTATGAAGGCAGCAGAAGAAGTTGATGCCCTTGTTACCATGGGAATTAATCCGATACGGTTTCTTGTGGTACCCAAGCTCATTGCCCTTATGATTATGCTGCCGGCGCTGACTCTATTCGCTGATTTCATTGGCATTTTTGGTGGATTTCTCCTTTCAGTCACTGAACTGGGCATTCATCCCTATAATTATTTTCAGCAGACAGTCAGCGCCCTTGTGATGACCGATGTAGTTACAGGCCTGGTCAAGGCCCTTGCCTTCAGTATTGTGATAACGATCGTGGGCGCCTATGAAGGTTTCAAGGTGGAGGGCGGGGCAGAGGAAGTGGGGAGAAGGACTACTGCTTCTGTTGTGGCCTCTATTTTTCTGGTAATCGTCTTTGATCTTTTTTTTACAACATTATTTTATTTTTTCTCATAAGGAATGGATGTTGCAATTGAAATAAAGGGGCTGGTCACGCACTACGGGGACAGAGAGGTCCTGAAGAACATCTCCTTCTCAGTGCCGAAGGGTAAGACTACGGTTATCCTGGGAGGCAGCGGCTGCGGCAAGAGCACACTTCTGAAGCATATGATCGGTCTGCTGAAACCAACACGGGGCAGTATTTTTATACACGGCAGTGACATAGCGGGCATGGATGACAAGATGCTCGATGAAATGAGGAAAAAAATGGGCGTACTCTTTCAGGGCGCTGCGCTGCTGAACTCAATGACCCTGGCAGACAATGTTGCACTCCCCATGAGAGAGCACACGAAACTTGAAGAAGCCACCATGCAGATTATGGTGCGGATGAAACTTGAACTGGTAGGTCTCTCCGGTTTTGAGGATTATTTTCCTTCCCAGCTATCAGGGGGTATGAAGAAACGGGCAGGAATTGCACGGGCCATGGCCCTTGATCCGGAATTTCTATTCTTTGATGAGCCCTCTGCCGGGCTTGATCCCGTTACTGCCGCAGGACTTGATGAGCTTATTCGCAAACTGAATAAGGCCTTCAAGATGACCATTGTTGTTGTTACCCATGAGCTGCCCAGTATTTATCAGATTTCCGATTATATAGTTATGCTCGATTACGGAGAGGTCCTTTTCACCGGCACCCTTGATGAATTAAAGGCCTCTGACAATGAGAGAATAAAAATGTTTCTTGAAAGAAGGCCCGAGCAGCAGATATATTCACCTGAGGATTATTTTAAGATTATTGCAGGAGATTAAATTGATAATGGAGACTGTCATTGTTTTCGACATTGAAGCATTGTAATGCAGGCTGAACCCCTCGAAACCATAATTAATCGACGAGATTATAAAATACAACATAGTATTGCCTGATGAAGATAGAAAGCCGTTTTATAAAATGATAATGCATTTCACATGTCTCTACTTAAAGTGTCGCAATTCTGTTTTCTCGGAATTCAGCCTTTATCCTATGATTACTTATGGAAGGAGGACAATTGGCCTATTTAAAGGATGAGATCAAGGCAGGGGTAATCATATTCACCGCCGTTATTCTCATGAGTGCCTTTACGATTCTTATCGGCGGTACCAGTCTCTTTGAAGATCATGATACGTACTACGTGA
>CP070644.1:756882-759673 GCA_020354155.1 Nitrospiraceae bacterium
CAGAAGGATAACGGTATGAAAATTAAAAAAACAGTCGTTGCATATTCAGGAGGACTGGACACATCCATCATTATTAAATGGATAAAGGATACCTACGGATGCGATGTCATCGCCTATTGCGCAGACCTTGGACAGGAAGAAGAACTGAAGACTGTCAGGAAGAAAGCTCTCAGGACAGGTGCTTCAAAGGCCTATGTCGTTGACCTGAAGGAAGAGTTTGTACGGGAGTATGTATTTCCCATGCTCAGGGCCAACGCAGTCTATGAAGGGGCTTATCTGATGGGGACATCAATCGCCCGGCCCCTTATTGCAAAGGCACAGATCGATATAGCAAGAAAAGAAAAGGCCGATGCTGTTGCACACGGGGCCACCGGCAAGGGAAACGACCAGGTCAGGTTCGAACTGTCCTATTATGCCCTGAAGCCAGATATAAAGGTTATTGCGCCCTGGAGGGAGTGGGAATTTAACTCACGGGAGTCCCTTATCAACTATGCAAAGAAAAATAAAATACCTGTACCTGTAACAAAAAAGAAGCCCTACAGCACGGACAGGAATATGTTCCATATCAGCTTTGAAGGGGGAATTCTGGAAGATCCCTGGGCGGAGCCGCCTGAGGACATGTTTGTCCTCTCTGTTTCACCGGAAAAGGCGCCTGCAAAAGCGACCTATATAGAAATAGGATATAAAGACGGCAATCCTGTTGCAATAAACGGCACAAAGCTGTCACCGGCAAAACTGCTGAAAAGGCTGAATACCATAGCCGGCAAAAACGGCATAGGAAGGCTTGATTTCGTAGAGAACCGTTTTGTGGGCATGAAGTCCCGCGGCGTTTATGAGACACCGGGCGGCACAGTTCTTCAGACAGCGCACAGGGCCATTGAGTCAATAACACTGGACAGGGAAGTGGCGCATCTCAGAGATTCACTGATTCCAAGGTATGCTGAGATGATCTACTATGGATTCTGGTTTTCCCCGGAGCGGGAGGCCCTGCAGCGTCTCATTGACGAAGCGCAGAAAGGCGTGACGGGGACGGTGCGGCTCAAACTCTACAAGGGAAACTGCATCGTTGTTGGCAGGAAGTCGCCGAAGTCGCTCTATCGGGCTGATCTTGCAACCTTTGAGGCAGAAGAAGTTTATGACCAGAAAGATGCGGAAGGCTTTATAAACCTGAACGCCCTGAGGCTCAAAATAACGTCAAAGATAAAAAATCAAAAATCAAAGCCAAGGAAGTGATATTCATGAGAGAATTCCTTAATTTTAATCTTTTCATTTTGATGTTTACATTTTAATCCCATGTCAGACCTGCAGTATTGGCTTGCCTTACACGCTCTCCCTGAAATTGGACCTGTTTATGCGAGAAGACTTCTATCTGTCTTTGAAAGACCGGAGAATGTCTTTACTGCTTCGATAGACAGATTGATGATGGCGGAAGGAATTGGAGAACAAAGGGCCCGAAAAATAGCGGAATTTAATAAATGGAAGCAGATAAAGGAGGAGATGACCACAGCAGAGCAAAAGGGTATCACGCTGATTTCCATGGAAGACAAGTCCTATCCTTCATTATTGAGGAGGGTACCGGACTCACCCCTTGTCCTTTATGTAAAGGGTGAATTCCAGGACTCGGACCGGTTTGCTGTGGCCATGGTAGGATCCAGAGGTGCGACACCCTATGGCATCCAGATGGCGGAGAAGATCAGCAGTAAACTTGCCAGAACAGGAATAACCGTCGTCAGCGGAATGGCCAGAGGAATAGATACCGTCTGCCATAAGGCAGCGCTCAGGGCAGGGGGCAGAACCATCGCCGTGCTCGGCTGCGGCATAGACAGAACCTATCCACCTGAGAATGGCAATCTCAAGCAGGCCATTGCTTCCTCAGGCGTTGTTATCAGTGAATTTCCCTTCGGCACGCTGCCGAACAGGGAGAATTTCCCCCGGAGAAACAGGATAATCAGCGCTCTGTCCCTTGGGGTCATCGTTGTTGAGGCCACGCTTGACAGTGGTTCTCTCATTACAGTAGGCTATGCTCTTGATCAGAACAGGGAAGTTTTTGCTGTTCCCGGCAACTCATCATCAAGGAACTCAAGGGGCACAAACGACCTGATCAAAAAGGGAGCACGCCTTGTTGAAAGTGCTGACGAAGTTCTTGAAGAACTGGGGCCTCAGCTCAAAGGTATTCTGAAAGAGGAGAAAATAAAGGATACAAAGACCCTCCCGGATATGACCGATGAAGAACGGATGCTCTTCAATCATCTGGGCAGCGAACCCAGGCATATTGATACCATCATTCGCGGGATGGAAATGACGATGCCCAGGGCTTTGTCAGTGCTTTTGAGTCTGGAGTTGAAGGGAGTAGTGAGTCAGTCAGTAGGCAAACAGTTTGCGATTTCGTGATTCAATAAAGGTTTACCGGAATCTGCCGATATAGAAAGTCGATAAAGGATATGCAGTTATGCAGGCAGCACATCGTCACGGAGCAATAGGAAATGAAATCTCTTTTAATTGTTGAGTCACCCACCAAGGTAAAGACCCTCAGTAAATTTCTCGGGAAGAAATTTACCATCAAAGCCTCTGTGGGACATGTCAAGGATCTCCCGAGAAAAGAGCTTGGGGTAGATGTGCACAACAACCTTGAGCCTACCTATGTGGTGATTGAGGGCAAGGAAAAGGTCTTGCGGGACCTGAAAAAGGCAGCCAAGTCAGCTGAGAAGATTTACCTTGCTCCTGACCCGGACAGGGAGGGAGAGGCCATTGCATGGCATATTGCAGAGGAGCTGAACGGTTCTTCAGATAA
>CP070644.1:759773-762439 GCA_020354155.1 Nitrospiraceae bacterium
GGAACAGTATTTCTGTTATCTTATCCTTGACCTTTACAATACTACTTCCGGATATCCGGTCTTCGAGTTTGATTATGTGGAGACCCGCCTCACTCCAGAAGGGCTTGCTGACCTCCCCTATTTTCAAGGTATATGCAGCATCTTCTATCTCTTTCAGGGCGCTTCCCCGTGTAATGTACCCAAGATCGCCGCCAAAATCCCTGCTTGAATCTTCAGAGATCTCCTTGGCCAGTTTTGCAAAGTCCTCACCCCGCTTCAATCTATACAGCACTTCCCTGCCCTTCTTCTCAATCGCCCTGGCTTGATCGCTCCCATTCTGACCTTTGAAAAAAATCTGTCTGATTTTCAGTCTCTCCCGGCCATCAAATTGCTCTTCATTGGCGCGGTAATATTCATCGATATTTTTCTCAGATATTACTATGTTATTTCTGACAGCGAAGTTCACAACCTTTGACAGGAGGATCTGTTCTCCCAGACGGGTCCGGTAGTCCTGCATGGTAAGGCCTTCCGCCTTCAGGGACTCAAGAAAAGTTTCATCGTCGAGGTCAAATTTTTTCCTGATGTCAGATACAGCATTGTCAATCTCTGCATCTCCTACGTCAAGACCCATCCTGCGCGCCTCCTGCAGCTGCAGTTTCATTTCAATGAGATTTTTCAGAAACGGTACCTCAAGGTCCCTGATCTTCTCCTCCCGTGTCCTGTCAGTTCTGTTCTGCATATAGTCCCTGCCTTCAAGGGCAATAACGCCCATAAGCTCACTCCAGGTGATAACCTCATCATTTACCGTTGCAACAACGCGGTCAAGAAGCACAGCGCCTTCGGAGATATGGGACCAGGAAGCGTGAAGAAAAGTTAAAACACTGAGGGTTACAAGTATGGAGCATATTGTTTTCATGTCTTTACACCCCTGGAGAATGTATTCAATAGATAAATTTAAATAAACGGGATTATGACATGCTTACAGGATATTATTCAAGCACTGAAAATTTTACTATCAGTCATTGTCCTATTTGGAAAAGCCTGCCGGCCGGCAGGTCGCGCATCACCTAAAGTCTCTCAAGGGAATATAAAAGAATTGTCAATACAATCCCATAGATTGTTTCAGGTCAAATGCAGGGCTGAATGCGTTAAGAAATCAAAACTGTCTAACCAAAGGGAGTTTTTTGATTTTAGTTTTCAGTCCTGCATTTGACTGATCAGAAACAATCAGGGCGGCCTTTGTTGGTTACTTATTTAGCCGATAAATAAGTAACTCCGCCCGAAGGGCAAATCGGAGTATGAGGCAACCTCCAATTACAAAAAGACTGGATGCCGGATCAATGTCCGGCATGACAAATTAGTTCGGCATACCGGGCTCAGGGGCAGTGCCCCATTCCTGTACCATTGACCTAATACAATCCAGAAACTATAATTTTCATTAATCCGGACAGTTTATTCGTTCATGTTCCCATATCATTGCTTGTTCTCCCTATTGAATGGCTGCCGATATCTTGGTTGACAGACAATGGCAAAAAAAAGATTGGCAACATTACTGCTCTTTCTCGCAGACGTTACAATTGTCTTGCTGTCGCTGCAAATATCAATATCCGTGAGAAAGACTGTCTTGGCACGTTTTCCCCAATTTCCAGAACTGCCAGAATTAGAGATCAGTTTTTTCTGGTGGGTATTCCCGGTCTGGATGTTCTTCCTTGCCTATGAAGGCTTGTATTCTAAAAGGTTTTCCTTCTGGGACGAGGTCAAGATGCTATGGAAAGTCTCTTTTTTTTCTACGCTCGGGGTGTTTTCCATTCTTTATCTCGGGAAATTCGGAGAACAGGTCTCACGAACCGTACTGGTAACAATGGGCCTTATCACCCTGCCCCTCTTTCCCCTTGTCAGAATCAACATAAAAAAACTATTACGCATCATCGGATTGATGAAGAGTAAGGTCCTCATACTTGGAGCAGGCAGTACCGGGCGTCTCATCTTAAGCGCTTTAAAGAGGGACGCAAATCTCGGCTATAATGTTGTCGGATTCCTTGATGACGACCAGGGCAAAATTGGATCGAGAATTGACGGCATTAAGATTCACGCAGGAGTAGATAAGGCCGAAAAATACATTGGCCGGTGCGGGATAGAGGATATTGTCATTGCAATGCCCGGCTGTAAAAAGGAAAAATTCCTGTCCCTTATCCATCAGCTCCAGCACAAGACACAGAACATCCTGCTGATTCCAGATCTCTTTGGAATCACAGCGCTCGGGACAAACTTACAGCATTTCTTTCAGGAGCAGGCCATTGGCCTTGAGGTTAAGAACAATCTGGCAAGACCCTTCAATAGATTCACGAAAAGGGTTTTTGATATCATTGTCTCCACTATTTTGATCATTCTTCTTGCACTACCCATGCTGATTCTCTCCATTCTTATCAGGCTCAATTCAAAAGGGCCGGCCATTTATGCCCAGGAAAGAATCGGGAAGAATAACAGAATCTTCATGTGCTACAAATTCAGGACCATGTACAGTGATGCAGAGAGCAGACTGGAGGATCTTCTGTCGCAGGATAGCATGATAAACGGCGAATGGGCAGAGTACAGTAAGCTGAAGGATGACCCCCGTATTACAAAGATCGGTAAATTCCTGAGGATGACCTCCCTTGATGAACTGCCCCAGATCTTCAATGTTATCA
>CP070644.1:762539-772628 GCA_020354155.1 Nitrospiraceae bacterium
GTTCTCATTTGCAAAGTGTACGAATACCATGATGGTATAAGCATGTCTCATAAAAGCATATGCTGACGAAAACCAATCGAATTCACAATCCTGAAAGAATTCTAATTAAATGATAATTCAGTTTTCAGTTGAAAAATGTATTGCCAGTCTAGTAACGCTTCTACCTGCATTGAGAATTTATTTGATACAAGAACAGTTGTTCTTCTGCAAGCTGGAGAGATTTTTTGTACATACTGAGGGCAATGTCTTTGTTACCTTTTAATTCATATGCCTTTCCAAGTTCATAGTAAACCACGCTGGATTTATTATTTAGATTTAAAGCTCCTTTAAGAACTTTTATTGCATAGTCGATTTCACCCTGTGATAAACAGGCCATTCCTAATCCTGCCGTGGCGTCAAAAGATTTCGGATCTATCTCCAGGGCTTTTTGAAATTCAATAATTGCGTTATCAGCTTCATTAGTCTGGAGATATAAAAAACCGAGGAGATTGCGGGCTTTAATCATATCAGATTTATACGTGATTGCTTTCTCTGCAATCTTTATTGACCTGCTTATGAGCCCAATTTCACCAAACTTCAATGCAAGGTTATAGTCTCTCTCTGCCATAACCTCTGCTTCGTCCACTTTCGTTTTTTGCGGTGAGATAGCTGATTTTAATTCTTCCTCGTTCATTTCCCCAAGAATATATTGAAGATAGCCGTCAAGAATGGAATTATATAACACAGGATGACCCGGAATGGCATGAATAAGTTTACCTTTTTGGTCTATAAGCAGTGTGGTTGGATAGACTCTGATTCCATAACTTCCAAGGACTGACCTGTTGGAATCCAAAAGAACAGGGAATCCGATTTTCAGGTCTTTGACTATTCTACTGACTTTTTCGTAATCATTGGTTTCTCCTGCAATCCCTATAAACTGAACCCCCCGTTTTATGTAACTCTTAAAAAATCCTCCAAAATCTTCAATGGCTTTATATGAGTAATCATGGTCATCTTTCCAATAGATCAGGACAATGATTGTACCTCTGAAGTCTTTTAAACTGACATCTTCACCCTGGATATTTTTTAATGTGAAATCAGGGGCAGCTTCCCCGTAAGGCACTTCTATTGATAGGGCATAATCCAGAGGGACCATTAAAATTAATATGAAAAATATAAGCATTCTCATTGGTTTATAAACTCCTCATCCCTGTCGTATATTTTAATCTTGTGACAGCCAGGGGCACAGCTGCCGCCTGTGTCTGTCTTGATATAATTTAAAGGAAACTCCCAGCTACCGAAAGGCACTTTTTCCCTGATGTGTTTTGGAAAGTTGCTTGCATGGGTTTCATGACAGGCCCGGCAGGTCCTCCCTTTTTCCTGCCTGACATGTTTGAAATGAAGGTTAATTTTGCCGTTACGGAAATTTGTCAACTCAGCAGTAGTCGGGGTTTGCACGATCGATTTCAGATGACATTTAAAACAGAGCTTATAATTTCCCTTATTAAATGACATATAGAAGGTAGAAGGGTAACCTTCCTTCAGCATCCTGAATTCATCAGACCCATGGGGGTTGTGACACCCTGAACAGTCCTTGCGTTTGATCGGGCCATGATGGTCCCTGTTATTTGCAAGCAGTTCCTTCATATTTACCAGTACAGTACCTGCATCTGTCTTCACTGGTTTGTTATGGCAATCCAGGCATAAATCCATCGGGGCTTTTGATAGCCTGTTGGCAATATCAGAAGCATGAGCTTCATGACAGTTAAGACATGACTTGCCAACCATAATAGCTCCGTGCTTGGTGGCGGCCTTTTGGACATTTTCCTGTTTTTTCTTATGACAGCCGTAACAGAGAAGTGGCACCTTCTCATTTAGCATATATTTGTATTTATTGGAATGAGGATTGTGACAGTTCACGCAATTCTCAGCTGCAGGTTTGTGTATGATTTTTGCTTTTTCTAATTCTGATTTTTTGTTTGTATGGCACATAAAACAGAGCTCCGGTGGCTTATCTCTCAGGTTTTTTGCAAAATCTGATGAATGGGGGTCATGACAGGCAAGACACCCGCCCGCACCTGCAGGCCCATGGACAAATCTGCCGGACGTAATATCCTGATCATGGCAGATATAGCATAGGTCACTGGCCTGTTCCAGAAGCTGGTATTTGTTAGGAGAGCCATGAGGACTGTGGCAGGCAGTACACTCACCAGCTTCAACGGGGCTATGTATAAAAGACCTGTCCTCAAAACTGTCATGACAGGAATAACATAACTCACCGGTCTCGTCTATCTCTTTAAATTTAAATTCTCCTGGATTTTGATTATGCCCGGATAACTCTCCATGACAGGTGGAACATTCATTTTCTTTTGCCGGATCATGGAGAAAGGTATTCTGCATAAGGTCAGAATGACAATTTGATGCTGTGCATGAAGACGCTTCAACCGGGGGCCTAACTTCTTGACTGTAGACAGTTTTGCTCAAGAAGGTGGATTTCAAAAGGATAATGACTAAAAACAGAATAATGATGTTTTTATTTTTATCCTCATCAGACAATCTATTTGGAATGTTCATTGCAATAGAGAGCCCCTATCATTATATGTAGAAGTATATGATAATTACTATTTATTGCAACCGCTAATCTTCAAACCCTGCTCCTCATATGTTTTGAAGATTCCAAGTGTTGGTGACACATCCCCCGGGATGTGTCACTTCATGCCCAGTCTAAGACCTGTAAGAATCCGGAGTATGGACTCCTGTTCTGCCCCGGGTGCATAGCTGTCTTCAGTTACTGGCTTGCAAAGGGAACAGGAAGAGGAGAGCGTATATGCAGGTCGCGCTGAGGAAAGGGAATCTCCACGTCATTGTTTCTGAATTTCTCTACGATTGCACAGTTCAACTCGGAACGTATCTGATAATAGTTTCCAGGATCACGGATCCATGCACCGAGGAACATATTCCATGAAGAGTCACCGAATTCCATGAGGCGCACAAAGGGCTTCGGATCTTTCAATACACTATCATGTTCGTCTGCAACTTCTCTGAGGCAGCGTAAAACTGTTTGAAGGTCAGACTTGTATGAGACCCCGACGTGAATCTCAACGCGTACTCTCGGATCCCCATGTGACCAGTTTACCACCTGGGCCGATACAAATTCGGAATTTGGAACAATGATTGAAATATTGTTCAGTGAGCGTATGACCGTTGATCTCATTTTGATTTCCACCACATCACCTTCTGTTCCTCCCACAGTCACCCGGTCACCTATTTTTATGGGGCGCTCAAAAAGGAGAATAAGACCTGAGATAAAATTTGACGTAATATTCTGCAATCCAAAACCAATACCGACGGAGAGAAATCCGAAGACCACAACCAGTCCGCTGAAGTCAATTCCAATGAACTGAAAGGCGAAGGCCGCGCTCATAATCAGCAGGGTGTAATGGATAACCCTGGAGATGTTATAAATAATGCTTTCCTCAAGATGGAACCGCGGCAGTACTTTTGAGCGCAGAGCCCGAACAATATAACCGGAGATAGTAAAAAGAATGATAAAGATTCCCAGAAAGAGGACGATGGACATGAGGGTAACCGGGGTCTGGTTCAGGGTGAAGAGCTGAAACTGGAGTGCTGCCTTCAACATCTCGTAGATATCTTTTAATTCCATTGTGTTCCTCCTAGGTCATTATTAAGAATATAAAACCGAAGCACCTGTTCATAAATCGTCTCATTGTGCCGTTTTCGATTTTACCAGAAACAGCAGGGAACTGAAATGAAAAAATGCATCGTGCTTCCATAGTGCATTTTACCGTTCCTTTGTTCCTGCCCATATCAGAAAGGCAACGAAAGGGTGGAAGAGAGACTCAAAAACCGTACTGAAGACCGAAGAGCCACTGCCAGTCATTGCTTTGAATGCCCGCAGGGGGATCGCTGTCATGCTCAAGGATATTTGAGAATTTAAGCGACCACCCCGTGGCAAGCGGGGATGTAATTGATGCTTCATTCCTCAACGTAAACTCGCCAGCATTTTCAAAACTCGGGTATATAAGCAAATAGTCAGAGAGCACGAGAGTGTCCAGTACGGTATAGCGGACATTGCCTGCAACCCTCCCGGTTATCCAGTCCTGGTCAACTCCTTCTTTAAGGTCTTCTGAATAGTAGGAAAGACCAGCTTCAAAGAGAAGAAACTTAACGCTATCATCCCACACCTGATATCCGACACCGGGACCGATGACCGTTCGCAGGTTCAGGTTCTTAAATGAGTCATGAAGCAGTTCTGTGCTGAGATATACATAGTACTTTTCTGTAAAAAAATAATCATATTTCATTGCTCCGTAAGTATTCCGGGTGGAGACTGATTTGTCTTCTTCTGCGTAATTGTGAAGCAACCGCATACTGAAACGGTCATTTACTGATCTTCTTGTAGCTTCGGCACCAACGGATACGCTTGCCCTGTCCGTATTGCCGGACTGAATACCGGCACCAACAGTGATGTTGCCAGTCCATTTTGAAAGATGCTCAGGGGGCGGGTTCAGTGCGGCTACATTATCCCACTCAACCGATACCGGCTGACGCCCCGGACTGCCATCAACGATTATTTTACCGTCCCCCTCGCTCCGTATCGATCCCCTCAGAACCTCGCCGGTAGTGAGATGTATGTCAGCGGGATTATTCACATAGATACGTTTGATTTTTGATTTGCTGATCTTAATGGGGTCTGAATACTCGGTTTCAAGAATCACTGAGGTGCCATCAGATGTCTTCAGTGTGCCGCTCAGCCTGTCCCCATTGGTAAGTACTATTTCGTCAGAGAATGCCGGAGAAATATTCGATACTATAAATATGATGGATAAAATGTAAATATATCGCATAGTAATCCTCCTGGATTTATAGAGTGGCGGTGCGTAATGTTTCCATCTTATCATATTTTCCCCTCATGTGAGCTACCTCTTTAAAAAAGATTGCAATAATTCTGTATCGGTGTATATTGTAAGTATCTGACAGGATTTAAAGATTATGATCGGAAGTATGAGGATATACGCTTTAGACTGCGAACTAGCAATACCATACATTCCATCTGTTTTTAGTAAAATTAATCTGGAAAGGCGGTGATTGAATGACTGACCAATTCAGGGGGTCGCTTGGGCCGAAAACAATTATAGCCCTGGTATTTCTCAGTATTTTCACTGTTTTTATATTACAGAATACGGAAGTCGTGGAAATCATTTTCTTTTTCTGGAAGATAAGTCTGTCCCGGGTTATCCTGCTTTTGGGGTCACTGTTTACAGGGGTGCTGATTGGTCTGTTTATAGGATGGGAAACTGCATCAAGAAATAAAAAGCGATGAAAGAAAATGTTAAGCAGGCACTGTTATCCTTAAAGGAAACATCCGATATTTTCAATGAATTGACGGATCAGGAAATAGATATGATTTCTCCCTTTTTTGAGCAGAAAAGCTATAGTGCAGAATCCTTTCTCTTTCGGGAAGGTGAGCCCAGTACCTTCATCGGCTTTATTGCCTCCGGAACGTTTGAGATCATCAAGCAGACAGATATACAGGCCAATCCGATAATCCTCGGCAGGCTCTCAACGGGTTCATTCATCGGGGAAACGACTCTCCTGGAAGGACCTCAGAAACGTGCAGTCAGTGTATCTGCTGTTGAAGACGCTGAGGTGCTGATTGTCAAAAAAAGCGATCTGGATCATATTACACAGGAATACTCTGTAATAGGGGTGAAGTTATTAAAAGAGTTGGCAAGGATTCTGACCATCCGCCTTTTAAAGGCAGTAGAAAAGATCAGTCGTGCCTATTAACGAAGGAGCGGGAAAAAACATGAAATATTTGATCGTTGGAAACGGGGTTGCCGGCACCACTGCAGCAGAAAATATACGCAGGATTGACAGTGCAGGAGAAATAACAGTCATATCTGAGGAGAACATCCCTTACTACAGCCGGATACGGCTTATCGAATACCTTGCCGGAGAAGCAGCCACAAAGGACATCATCATACATGGAGATGAATGGCACAGGAAGCATTCAATTGGACTTCTCCTGGGCTCCCGTGTTGTGAGCATTGCCCCTGAAAAGAATGAGGTGGTGACTGATAAGGGGGAACGGTTCTCCTATGACAGGCTTCTCCTTGCTACCGGGGGGAAATCCTTTGTCCCTCCCATAACCGGTTCTGATAAAAAAGGGGTTTTTGCATTACGCACAATTGCCGATGCTGATGAAATAATCACTCACGCCGAGGGGAAGAAAAAAATAATACTCATCGGGGGCGGTGTGCTGGGTCTTGAAGCAGGCAACAGCCTCCGCAAGCGGGGGTATGAAATAACGGTTGTGGAATTTTTCCCCCGCCTTCTTCCGCGCCAGATGGACACTGAAGGGGCTGATGTGCTCAAGGCCCAGATGGAAAGCATGGGGTTCACCTTTTATCTTGGCGCCACAACGAAAGAAATTACCGGCCATACAGAGGTTGACGGTGTCCTCCTTGAGGACGGGACGCATATTGACGGGAATATGGTCATTGTATCTGCCGGCATTCGGCCACGTTCAGAACTGGCAGATATGCTTGGATTAGAGAGTAAGAAAGGCGTTATTGTGAATGACAGAATGGAAACAGGCAGGGAAAACATCTACGCAGCAGGGGACCTGATAGAACACAGGGAGAAATTTTACGGCATATGGCCGGCAGCCGAGAAGCAGGGAGAAACAGCCGGTATCAACATGGCAGGAGGAGAGGCAACGTATGAGGGGACCACGATGTCAAATGTCCTGAAGGTTGTGGGAGTCGACCTTGCCGCTGCAGGTGATATTGATGCAGAGGGCAGCCATGAGTCAATAGTTACAAAGGACAAAGAGAAATTTATATACAAAAAACTGGTGATACAGGAAAATATCCTTGCCGGATGCATTCTCTATGGCGATATTTCCGGGTACAGGAAAATTCTGAAAGCAATAGAAGCGAAAAGAAATATAGATGACATCAAAGACCGGCTTAAGCAGTGGGACTTGAATGTATTGCAATAAAACATGGGGTGACCCGTTGAGACAGCAATCATGAACGGTCAGCTTTTACCTTCTGTAAGATCGATGAGGTGCACAGAACATGAAATGCAGGGGTCATAGCTTCTGATGATATTTTCGCATCCGCTGCGGAGGGCTTTTGTTGTTAAATGATGATTGCTCTCTATATAATTCCTGAGACTTTTCTCAATATGCGCCAGATTCTGGGATGTGGGAGGAATTATTCTGGCAGTCACTACATTCCCCTTCCTGTCAAATTCATATGAGTGTATAAGCATGCCGCGGGGAGCTTCCGTGATCCACAGTCCCTTTCCCTCTTTCGGTTCAACGTGTACATGTGGTGCAGTCCCATCATATCCTTGAATGATGTTTATGGCTTCGTGAAAGGCGTAACTTATTTCAATGCAGCGGGCGATAATGGACATTCTAATATCCACAAGGGGAAGAGAAATTCCTCCCTGCAGAACAGTGCTTTTTACCTTTTCCGGCAGGGATGTGAAGCTCATGTTGATCCGGGAAAGCGGTCCTACCATAAAGGGCTGGGGTGTTGATCCTGTTTTAATGCCTGTATGGAGGGCATTGGAATGGGGGACCTGGTATTCTTCTATCACCTTCGTAAACTCGCCCATGCTGTACGTGATTCCATCAGAGGTGCATACGGTTCCGGTATTCATGGCATAGATGTCGGGATTGTGGAGCGAGACCATGAAACCGCCTGTGTCCTTGATCTCCTCTTCTCCCTCAAACAGGGAAACTGCCCATGATATGCATTCAAGGGACAGGTCAAATCCTTTTTCCAGATCCGGCAGCAGCTGATAGAGCTCTTTTTTTTCTGGCCATCTGAAAAAGCCGCCGGGCCTGACTGACAGGGGATGTACAGGTCTTCCTCCGAGGAGGGCAAGTATTTTATTGCCAAGCCCTTTCAGCTTCATTCCTCTCTGAGCGATATGCCCGTAATCCCTGTCTGACCATGCGCTTTCCATTCCAAAAAAATCAGGGCCGTGCAGGAAATGCACATGGAGGGCATGACTCTCTATCCACTCCCCGCAATACATGAGCCTCCTGAGGTCCTGCACCGGTTGAGGGACGGAAACACCCATTGCAGCTTCTATGGCATGGACGGCGCTCATCTGGTACGCGACGGGGCAGATCCCGCAGATCCGTGCAGTAAAATCGATAACATCCTGAAAGGGCCTTCCCCTGAGGATCGGTTCAAAAAAGCGTGGTGCTTCGAATATTCTTAGATCCACTTTCTCCACTTCATTGTTGCGGATCTCTATGATCAGTGCGCCTTCTCCTTCAACTCTTGAAAGATATTTGACGTTAATCCTTCTTTTCAATCTGCACCCTCCGGTATGCGTATGTGTTCATCGTGTCAAGAAGACGCTGCCTTTCTCTGCCGGAGTAGCCGGACTTCTCAAACCACCTCATCAGGGAATCGATGTTGGCATCGTCCCTGGGGCCGAAACAGCCGTAGCATGCTCTGCTGAATGATGGACATAAGGCACCGCATCCCGCCCTTGTTATCGGGCCGAGGCATGGTTCCCCTTCTGAAACGAGTATGCAGGGAATGGCCTTTCTTTTACACTCCATGCACAGACTGTATTGCGGGATCGTCGGCCTTTTATCAAGAAGAAAACAGGCCAGTGTTTCCGAAAGGGCATCGCCCGTCACCGGACAACCCCATATCTCAAAATCAACATACACATGATCGCTGACCGGGGTTGATGTGGACAATGACTCTATCAATGCAGGGTCAGGGTATACGGATTTTTTGAATGATTCGAGGACTGCCCAGTTTTTCAATGCCTGCAGACCGCCGGAGGTTGCGCAGGCCCCTATGGTAATAAGATACCTCGACCGTTCGCGGACACTGATAACCTGTTCTCTCTGACGGGATTCTGAAATCGAGCCTTCTATGAGTGCGAGATCAAAATACCCGCCTAACTCCTTATCGCTTGCCATAGGGAAAAAGGAGAGGCTGAACAGTTCGACCACGCGCAGAAGTTCCTCCTCAAGGTTGAGTATGCTGAGCTGACAGCCGTCACATGAAGTTAGTTTGAAAATTCCGAGACGCGGCTTTTTCATCTATAGTTCCCTCACATCAATAAAATCACGTATGTCGGAATACCTCAAAACAGGACCATCTTTGCAGATAAAAAAAGGCCCGAACATGCAGTGTCCGCATAGGCCCCTGCCGCAGTTCATGTTCCTTTCCATGGAGAGGTATATTTTTTCGGGAGGCACCCCGCGGCCGAGCAGTTTACTGACACTGATTTTCATCATTATTTCTGGCCCGCAGATAAAAGCCACTGATTTCAGCGGTGCAAAGTCCACCCTGTCAAGTACATCAGGTACAAAACCGGTTTCACCCCTCCAGATCATTTCCGGATCAGCCTTGTCAACACTCAGGTAGACATCAAAGACATCCCGGAACCTTGGAAATTCATCACGAAAAATTATGTCCTTTGGTGACTTGGAACCGTAGAGTACTACCGGTTTGCTGCTCAGCCCGTAATCCTTTTTCATCACTTCCTTCAGTACCGGCCTGAGCGGGGCGATCCCCAGGCCTCCTGCAATGACCACGAGGGTTCTGTCCCTCAGCTCCTCCATCGGCCAGCCTGATCCAAAGGGCCCCCTGAGAAATATAATATCGCCCTCTCCAAGCTGGGACAACGCCGTCGTTACATCGCCTGCAACCCGTACAGTATGGAGCAGTTCCGGAGCAGAAGGAGAAGAGCTTATTGAGAGGGGGGCCTCGCCGATTCCCGGGACATAGAGCATGTTGAACTGACCGGGCAGGAAAAGAAGTTTCTCCTTCAGTTTCAGGCAATAGGTGGCCGTGTCTCTCGTTTCTTTTTTAATCCATCGTATTGATGCTTTCCTGTACATCAGTGTTTTCCCCTCAACCTATCCATCTCGTCTGTTACATCAATCCCCACCGGGCACCATGTAATGCATCTGCCGCATCCGACACAGCCTGAAACTCCAAACTGGTCCAGCCAGTAGCCGAACTTGTGATTGAACCAGTGTCTGTACCGGCTGCTCCGGGAGAGACGGAAATTTCCCCCATGCACACGGGCGAA
>CP070644.1:772728-789469 GCA_020354155.1 Nitrospiraceae bacterium
ACACATACATCATCAGACGTGGGAACCTCTGAAGAAGACAGGGATTCCGGGGACATAACAGAGAACGACAAAAAAGATGGATAAGGCCCCGCTTACATCCCACCTTGGTGAACTGCGAAACAGAATACTCATTTCACTCTCCATTGTCCTGATTGCTTTTATGGGCGGGTTTTATTATTCGGAGCATATCTTCGGGATATTGACGGCACCCCTGCATTATACACTCAAGTTTTCACTGGAAAACCCCTTCATAAGCTTTGTACCTGCAGAAGCGGGTATTGACCTTGTATTTCTTGCACCTGCCGAGGCACTCTGGATGCATATAAAGATATCCTTTATAAGTGCCTTCATCGTCAGCTCTCCCGTTATTTTTTATGAGACCTGGAAATTTGTTGCTCCCGGCCTTCTTCAGGAGGAGAAAAAATACGCAATGCCCTTTGTCCTGACAACGACATTCCTCTTCCTTGTGGGCGCACTTTTCTGCTTTGCTATCGTTCTGCCCTTTGCCATGAATTTCCTCCTTACCTATAAGACCCAACACCTGAAGCCCATGCTTTCCGTAGGAAAATATGTAGACTTCTGTCTGAAATTTATACTGGCATTCGGTGCAATTTTTGAACTGCCCGTTATCATGGTCTTTCTGTCCAAGATGGGGATTGTCACTCCTGAGTTTCTTTCCAAGAACAGAAAATATGCGGTCCTTATCGCCTTTGTGCTGGCTGCGCTGCTCACCCCCACTCCGGATGCCTTCAATCAGATGCTTATGGCTATTCCGATGATTATCCTCTATGAGGTTGGAATCGTGGCGACGAAGATTTTCATGAAAAAGAAAAAAGAGGAAGATAAAGAAGAAGGGGGGGGAGAGGGTTCTCCTCCAGGTGATACACAATAGGGCAACACCAAGTCAAAGATGAAAAATCAAAAATAAAAGTTAAGGAAAATATTTGGTCATCAATCTTTCCAAAATTTTAATATTTGATCTTTACATTTTTATCTGCGTCGCTGTAAGAAAAGTATGAAAAAGGATATGTTCTGACAGAGAGGCGAGACTTAGTTCTTACCGCTTGACCCTGCCTTAATCCGTCTGTATTTGTTCTCACCAACACATTCTTTTGCAAAGGCGCACCAGTCTAGGCATGTGGGGCCAAGCAGCCGCGTAACGGTATTTCCGCAGGATTTGCATTTCGTCTCTACCTCGTCACTCCATATCTCTACATCAGAGCCGCAATGGCGGCACTTGATATCTTCAGGCTTTGGTTCCCGTATTTCCCTGCTTCCAGGGCATTCGTTTTTAAACATGACTACCTCTTTTTATACATTTTATGTCAGGAAAAGAATTATGTCTATGATTTTTCTCATATGCCTTCCAGGGAGGGAAAAAGAAAAGGACACTTCCATTGGGAAGTGTCCCTGAGGGTTTCACCTTTCTGAAACTTCTCTTAGACTTTATTCCAGCAGTCTGTGTGTTGAAGAGAGGAGTTAATCAGGCTTGTCAGCTCATCTTCAAAAAAGGCGTTTCCCTTTTTGATGCCATCAAGCATCTTTCTCGGAATCTCTACGGTGCACAGTTTGTCGTTCTTGATTAACTGGAACTTGTAAGCAATGTGCATAAAGATGTAAAAGATCCTGATGATTATGATTGACTGATCGATCTCTTTGATCTTCTCTTCAACAATCTCATATGAGGGTACTTCTTCTCTTGTTACCTGGCGGTCCATGTTCTATTTCCTTTCAGTCCCTTTAATTAGATTTTCTCATATTCTGATTCATTTGCAACTGGTGTTTACAGCTGTACGTGGTCTTCTATGTTGATCTTAACCCAACCCGGGTCCCACCAATGAAGCGGTGATATTTCATATCCATGAATGACAACTCCAAAATGAAGATGGTCTCCTCCAGCAAGTCCGGTAGAACCGCTTTTGCCGATAATATCTCCCTTACTCACCTGCTGACCTTCTTCAACAGCGATCGCTGCAAGATGTCCATACAAGGTCATAAGTCCCATCCCGTGGTCGATGATTACTGTTTCACCGTATATGCTAAGATTTGCAGCAAATCTGACAATTCCCGCATTTGCAGCCCCAACCGGTGCATTTGCATGTGATGCAAGGTCATAACCGAGGTGGGCACTGTTGCTTATTGCCTTTCCCCTGTATGTATATGTCCTTATATCACCATACTCGGCCATAACTTTGCTGTTCTTTAGCTGAAGAAAGCGGCCCTTCCAGAGCATGGAAGGTTCTGTCTGCTTTGTGAGTTTAGCGAGCTCAAGCAGTGCTGCGCGTCTCCAGTCCTCATTCACCTTTTTAAAGGCGCTTGCAGGATCCTGGATATCAGGTGTGTTCAGTAACGGCACCACCACAGCGTTGATAAAATCATCACTTATTGATATGGAAGATTTTCTGAACTTTTTTGTCTTCAATTGAGTCCTCAGTGAACGAACGCTCCGGTTGCCTGCTTTGTCAAGGGCTATGGCATAAAATGTTTTGCCTTCAGTGACCTCAAAGGGGGCCGCAAAGAATGCAAAATAGTCAGCAGCGACCGTATTTTTTTTGGTGCTTGCTATTAACGGATCGTAATTAAAATCGCCGGAGGAGGGCTTTTGCATTTCCTCTCCTGAGGATTTTTTGAATGCGGGGAATTCAATGTCATCAAGCTTAATAAATACGGAATCAGCATCTTTTGCCCGCAGCAGGGCAAAACCACCGCTTCCCTGATATATCTGGAAAGGTGCCCTTACGACTTCAAGGGAAGGCGGCACAGTATCAATCTGGATATCCATTGCCTGTTTTATCTCCTTGAGGAGGCCTGATTTTGCATGGACAAATACCTTTGCAGCACCATCAGAAAGACCAAGGTCCTTCGGCTTAATGGTAAGGGCATAGGACTTATCTCCCGTTTCTGGCTTGTCCATGAGGATTTCCTTGACCTGGTCTTCCTGCATAATATGAATACTGATCGATTTTAGATGCTCACCGTTGATGTGAAGGGTCTTCTCAGCAGGGAGAAACCTGAATTCTTCCATTCCGGATACAACGGGATCAGCAATCAGAAAAAGCTTGTAGACCGCGTAGGCAGTGACAAGGAGTATAAAGGGCAGCAGCAGAATTACACCTGCCCTGCTTATGCCCTGATCATCATCGTTAAAATGACTGAAAATATTCATTACAAAATCGCCTTTAAATAAAAAACCTTTTTTACACTTGTTCTGAAAACCATATATACTGCCTGAAATATCTCTAAAATGCAATAAAAAAATGAAGCAATTATGAACATGGTGAGGGTATCATTTCATAAAATGATAATCAGGGGGGCGGAAACCAGTTGACTTAAAAGGATAATATGAAGGGGGCCATGGTATAAATATATGGTCGGGGCGGAGAGATTCGAACTCCCGACATCCTGCTCCCAAAGCAGGCGCGCTACCAGACTGCGCTACGCCCCGAACTGTATAGACTATACAATCCTTACGAGAAAAATCAATTCAACTCTGGCAGTGGAACCGCAGTGAAACAGTATATGGTGACTCCTGTATTGATACTATACAAACCAGGGGAAACATGATATATAGAGAAAGGGGCAAGGTGAAAAATAATCAATGAATTCAGCTGATTGCATTATTAGGGGAACGGTGTTTACCATGCCCTGTATGAAAGAGTACCGAGCGGCATGCACCAGTCGGTGGTTATTGAGACACCATGGAAAAATGAAAAGAGAGGGATGGCTCCGCTACGGCAGTACCTGAACAAGACCATCGTGTTGAACATGCGGCGAAAAAAATTGAAACATAGCTGGAATGATTGCAGCCCCAGAGGAAGAAAGATTTGTGGTAGAATGCAATCCTGCTGCCTGTCACCATTTCGGCCATGAAAGAGATAAAATCTGTGGAAGCCATAGAAGTATGCTGTATGCAGATGAAAAGGAGAGGAATACGACAACAATGATGAAAATGACTCCTGATGCCAGGGAATCGAGTCTGCAAAGGCAATGAGAACATATAAGGACGATAGGGACAAAAAATTTCAAGGGAGTGAATCGCTCTATTGTGATGTTGTCGAGGGTACCAATGATCTTATTACCAGTGTAGATAGCGAAGGGAGAATTGTCTACAGTAATCATAAGTCCCGGGATATTTTTGGTCTTTCACCATCAGAATGTGAGGGGCAGTATGCTTTTGACTTCATACATCCAGATGATCAGGACAGGACCAGAAAGTGGTTTGATGCATGCATTGCAGAACGGTTAAAGCAGTCATCGATGGAAAATCGGCAGGTAAACAGGAAAGACGGCTCTGTGCATCATATGTTGTGGACGTCAACCTTTTATTATGATCAGCATGGGAATGTGACGGGAGTAAACGGCATAGCCCGAGATATCACCGAAAGAAAGCTGGCTGAAAAGTTACTTCAGGAGAGCGAGAATAAGTTCCGTTCATTTTTTAATCAGGCATCGGACAGTATTTTCCTTCTGAGCATTACTGAAAAGGACCTGATAATCGAAGATGTGAATGACGCTGCCATTGCAGCCCATGGATATGGCAGAGGAGAACTGATTGGCAAAGGGATCACCTTCCTTGACGATAAGAAGTCTGCCTCTCATGTTCCAGAGAGAATAAAGACGTTAATTGACAGGAAGTCATTGATCGTCGAGGTTGATCACAGGAGAAAGGACGGGTCTGTTTTCCCCGTTGAAGTAAATGCAAAATTAATACAGATAGGTGATAAGCCCTATATCCTTGCCATAGACCGAGATATTACTGAACGGAAGATGGCTGAACTGGCGATGGCTGAACAACTCAGACTGGAGGCTCTTGCTTCGAGCATAGGCGATGCTCTTATAACGGGTGATTCTCTGCAGGATATGATGCAACGGTGCGCAGAGGAATTTGTCAGGCACCTTAAGCTCCCCTTTGCCCGTATCTGGACCATGAACGAACACAACAATATATTGATACTGCAGGCCAGCGCGGGAATGTATACTCATCTCGACGGGAAGCATAGCCGTATTCCCCTGGGTTCAATGAAAATTGGACAAATAGCATCGACAGGGAAACCTCACTTAACAAATCAGGTGATTGGTGATCCCCAAATCAGCGATCAGGAATGGGTGAGAGAGAAGGGCATGGTTGCCTTTGCAGGCTATCCCCTTATCATTGATAAAAGAGTCATTGGTGTCATGGCCATATTTTCGAAGGAAAGGCTGACAGAACATATTTTAAAGCTGCTTGGGTCTGTTGCAGTCAGAATATCGTTAGGTGTTGACCGAATGAGGTCTGAAAAGGAGCTTGCTGAAAGCGAAGAGCGGTATAAAAAACTGTTTCAGAGCAGCCATGCTGTGATGCTTTTGATTGATCCCGACACTGCCTCTGTCGTCGATGCCAATCCCGCAGCTTTAGAATTTTACGGCTACAGCTATGAAAATTTTATCAATATGAAAATGAAAGACGTAAATACGCTTTCCCCTGAAGAGGTAGCCACTGAAATAGCAAGGGCAAAACAGCAGGGGAGGAACTACTTTGTTTTTCCCCATCGTCTGGCATCGGGGAGGGTCAGGACCGTCGAAGTCTACAGCGGGCCTGTGCCGGTAAAAGGAAAGCATCTCCTCTTTTCAATAGTCCATGATATATCAGATCGCATACAGGCGGAGCAGGAACGTGAGCGTCTGACTGCAGAAATGGAACAGGTTATTTTTGCCACATCCCACGATATGCGGTCTCCCATGCTGAATATTCATGGATACAGTCATATCATGTCAGAGTCTGTGGAGAAATGCAGATCACTCATCCCTCAGAGCGGGATGTCAGAGGTCATTCAGGCAAAAATGCAGGGTATTTTCGACGAGCATATTGCAGAGCCTGTCCGGTACATAAAAAACAGTATACGGCAGATGGACTCCATACTGTCTGGATTATTGGCACTCTCCCGCTCCGGGAGGGTTCAACTCAGTATAGAGAATCTGGATATGAACCGGCTGCTCAGTAATATGATAGGTTACTTTCAGATTAAAATAAAAGAAGAGGGAATCGAACTCCATCTGTCGACACTTCCCCCGTGCAGGGGAGATGAGGTCCAGATGGGACAGGTTTTCACAAACCTGATAGAGAATGCCATAAAATATCTTGATCCCGAACGTCACGGCATCATTCATATTACGGGAAAGCAGAAAGAGGCTGAATCAGTGTATTGCGTGGAAGACAATGGCCTTGGAATACCCGCTGCAGATATCAACAAAATATTTACCATCTTCTATCAGGGTGACCGCTCCAACAGCGGGGAGGGACTTGGCCTGACAATCGTTAAAAAGACAGTCGAACGCCACGGTGGAAGGATATGGGCGGAGTCTGAACCAGGCAAGGGGAGTAAATTTTATGTAGCGCTGCCGTCTAGCGGCAATGGATAAAGAAAATTTAAAACTGGCTGAAAATATGATACATTTTAGGTGTCAGGGGAGTAAATAATGATTCAGGAGGAAAGCAACCCATGAGGGGGGATGTAATCATTGTTATCGCTGAGGACGATGAAGGACATGCATCGCTCATTATAAAGAACCTGCAGCGTATTGGTATTGAAAATGAAATGCTCCATTTCTGTGATGGAGAGGAGACATTGAACTTTTTTTTTAGAAAAGGAGAAGGTCCTCACGTAAAATCAGGAACAGCCTATGTCCTGCTGCTGGACGTAAGGATGCCAAAAATAGACGGCCTGGAAGTGCTGCGGCAGCTCAAATGTGATAGCGTTCTGCAGAAAATACCGGTCATTATGATCACCACAACTGATGATCCCGACGAAGTAGAACGGTGCCATGCACTTGGGTGCAATGTTTATATTTCAAAACCAGTTGATTATGACAGATTTGTGAAGTCTATGAATCATCTTGGCCTCTTTTTAAAGACATCAGAACTTCCAAAGATGAACGATTTCAGGGGTGAACAGACTGGGCATTATGGATCTTGAAAAAGACAGGAAGATTTCTCAGCACACAGTTCTTGTTGTTGAAGACAATGCAGACCTGAACAACCTGATGTGCATGGTTTTGCAAAATGCCGGGTATCAAACCGAAAGCGCTTTGAGCGGATCCGACGCCCTGGACATTGCCAGGGAGCTCTCAAATATTATTATGCTCCTTGATTACAAGCTGCCTGACATGACGGGCAGGGAAGTCATAGAACGGCTTCATGCCAAGAGGAAGAAGGTACCTTTTATTATTGTCACCGGACAGGGTGATGAAAAGGTAGCTGTGGACATGATGAAGTATGGCGCACGGGACTATGTGGTGAAAGACCCGGGGCTTATGGACATGCTTCCCCATCTGATATCACGAATTGACAACGACCTTTCCCTTGAGAAGAAACTTGCTCATGCCCAGAGTTCCATTGCACGAAGTCAGGCAAAGCTTTCCATTCTGTACAGGGTTTCAACAGCAATATCCCAGACCCTTGAAATTGATAGGCTCCTGGGAATTGTACTTGAGACCGTAACTGATCTGGAGTTTCTTCATGTAGGCAAGAAGGGCGGTATTCTGCTTGTTGAAGACGACAGGATGCATCTTCATTCCCATCTTGGTCATAGCGATGAATTTATCAAACTCCACCAGGGGATGCGGGTGGGAGAGTGCCTCTGTGGTCATGCGGCTCAGACGGGGGAGATCATTGTTTCAGAGAACTGCAATCATGATATTCGGCATACTATCCGGTATCCCGGTATGCAGCCCCATGGTCATATTATTATCCCTCTCCATGCCCGTGGCAGGGTAACAGGGGTTTTGTACCTCTACTGCACATCGCCACCTGTCATTGATAATGAAAAGAAGGAGCTGCTCACCTCAATTGGCAATCAGGTAGGCATCGCCATAGAGAATTCAAAACTCTATGAAGACACAAAGAGAGTTGCTCTCCATGATCCGCTCACGGGCCTTGCGAACAGGAGGATGATGGATATTGTGCTGGACAGGAATTTCCAGAGGGCCAGACGGTTAAAGAGTCCCTTCTCGGCAGTCATGATTGATATAGATCATTTCAAGGAATACAATGATCGGCATGGCCATGCCCAGGGTGACAGGATGCTTATAGAGATTGCGGGCATTTTACAGAAAGAAACGCGAAAAATTGACCTTGCAATCAGATATGGGGGCGAGGAATTTCTCGTTCTTCTCACTGACGCTGATGCAGAGCATGCACTTGACTTTGCTGAACGAATGCGAAAATCTGTTGAGGAGCGCGAGGCTGTCACCATAAGTCTTGGTGTGGCGTCTTTTGCAGAATGGGTGCATAGCAAAAACATTCTTATAGAAAAAGCTGACAGGGCATTGTATGAGGCAAAACGTAAGGGGAGAAACAGGATTGAGATGAGTGCATGAGTTTGAAGTACTGCTGAAGGAAGAAATCTCACGCCTGCAGAATACGATTGCCGTCCCTGGCAAAAACAGGACAGGGTAAATGCGACCGAGTTCCTATAACAGCATTATTGCAGCGGAAATAACCGTTGTCCAGTTGCCGTTCTTATTCCCCTCTGCGGACTGACAGATGTGGTCTGATTTGAAAATATAATTACTCGCTTTGTATACCTGTTTGCGTGAATCCCAGGCCTCGTCGGGGTCAAACTGTATGCCCAGTGTAGTGGCCAGCATGGTTGCAGCAAGATCTTCGGCATAGTCACCTGATTTGCGTGCCGTTTCACCGAAGGTGTGATGTTCAGATATGTAACCGTAATGCTCACGCATCTTTGGAATAGCAAGACCGACAGCAGCAGAAATTAACCGGTTTGGTTCGTTGGTTTCATTGCGTGCCATAACACAGAAGGTAATCTGTCCCGGCCTGATAAGTTTTATCCCCTTTGCCCTTGAGATCAATTTGCATTTCGGAGGGAAGATACTTGAGACATACACAAGGTTACACTTTTCAATCCCTGCCTTTCTGAGGGCAAGCTCAAAAGATGCAAGTTTGTCCTTGTGAATTCCTACCCCTTTTGTAAAGAAAATCTGTTTTGGCATCAAGTCCATGACAATCACCTCAAGAGAAATTTCAACGGATAACTATACATTAGCCGGGATTGAAATTACAAGAGAATAATACCATGCCGCGCAAGCACAGTACCCGTTCCTGACGGCGGAATAGCCAGGAGGGTAATTCGTGATAAAGGGTTACCTTACTTCTGCTGAGGCAAAGACCCAGTTTTCACAGAAAGAAGGAATGAAAACCGTTTTGTAGACGATATGCCTGAAGTAACGTGGAAGCAGTTTTTTCAGCAGAGTCTGCGTTTCCATATCAAATTCCGAGCAGCACTGCATGCTGACCATTCCTCCGCTTTTCAGGCTCTTTCTGATTCTGGAGAAAATCTGCTTGAGAAAATCCATTCGTTCCATATCAGTAATGGATTCGGGGTGCATTGTGAGGTCATAGATGATAGCATCAAAATCGTGCTTCTGCGCAAGAAACTCATTGGCATCACCCAGAACAATTGACGCTTTCCTGCTGTCAAATGCCTTTCCGCATACACCGGGCATATATTCTTTGGCAGCAAGAATCACTTCTTCATCAATTTCAATTAAATAGGCTTTCTCTGGTTTGTGTCTCAATGTTTCTCTGAGCACTCCACCATCACCGCCTCCGAGTATTGCGACACTGCTGAATGCATTCTGTCTCTCAATGAGGGGAGTAACCATGGCATTGTTATAGTGATGGGCGTCCCGTTCAGAGATTTGCAGGTCCTTGTCGAGGAACATCATTCTGCCGAAATTCTTGTTCGTAATGATATCCAGCTGCTGATATGCTGTCTGCTTGCTCAGGAGCACTTTATCGATATAATATTTGACCTCAAAGCCTGTACCTGAAAAAGAGGTCATCCAGTTCTTGTGCGTTAATGAAAGCGGATTGCCTCTGTTGACTTCCATGACCCTGACGGTCTTTGGCTGGAGTTTGCTCTTCAGGGACTGCAGCAGTTTCGTTACATTCTTTGATCCGTTTGCACAGGTAAATATATCGATGGACGCATGTCCGGCCTCGGGATAGGTATGAATTGCTACGTGTGATTCACTGATTAACGCAATTGATGTAACACCACCGGGATAAAACTGCTTGCCGGTAATGCTGACCAGCGTCAGGCCGCTTTCCCTAATGCCCTGCTCCAGTGCATGTTCCAGGGCTGACCGGTCGTTTAAAAGGGCGGTCGAACAATAAATGAATTCTGCAACAAGCTGTTTGCCTAAGGGTTTCATAGTACAATCATGAACTGAAAAAATTTTGTAAGGTGATAAGTATAATTGATTGGAATCTGAATTGTCTAATTTATGTTTGTCTCAGGATACAACCTGTCATGATTGTATCTGTGCCTCTATGAATTCGGGAATGTCCTGTAAAACAAGAGAATTATACAATTCATTCCTTCAAATGGTAAAATAATACAATAAGTTGTTCGGCAAAGCGCATTGAAAGAATACAGATTCCGGCAATAGTTTCAGTTACCAGTTTATTAATTTCAGTAAATTCCGGGGGGAATCTATGAAAACCTTTGTCTGCAGTATTTGCGGTCATATTTCTTTTGAGTATGCACCGGTTGAATGTCCTGTCTGTGGTATGTCAATTGAAAATTTTGATAATGACCCGGCAGTCATAAAAATACCTCCTGACCCGGCCAACCTAACTGATTTGGAAAAGAAGCATATTCCTCAAATAGTGATTGATAAACAGTGTTCCCTCATAGAGGAAGGATGCATCAATGTCTCTCTGATGGTCGGGGCAGAAGAACATGTAATGGAGTCTGAGCATTTCATAAAGTACATTGACTTTTATCTGGACACAAAATATGTGTCACGTTTTGTCCTGACGCCCAAACTGATTCATCCTGCTGCCTGTTTTCATATGAATATGGTTGAGGGTAAAATAGCTGCTATCGCACACTGTAATGTCCATGGCAACTGGATGACTGAGCTGGATCTGCAGCAGAAAGAGCACTAGATTTTTTACACCCGCCCCTTCGGCGACAGGATGAAAAAAACATGGTGGGCGATGCTGGTTTCGAACCAGCGGCCTCTGCCGTGTGAAGGCAGCGCTCTCCCCCTGAGCTAATCGCCCTTTCTGTTAAATAACAAAGAACCAATAACCAAATACAAATGACAGAAATCAATCTGCCGGCTCTTTCCTGTACCTATATTAATCACCGGATTCATTTAATTCAATGAGGACCTTAGCCTGTCCGGTGAACTGATTTTTATCTCATATTTCCCCCGGCTCAATTGCACTATGCTCTGTGATATAATGGTGCCATGCGTGTAATAATTGTTGGCGCCGGTGAGGTGGGCTTTCAGTTGGCAAAGTTTTTGTCTGCTGAGAATGTTGATGTGGTAGTAATAGACAAGAGCAAGGCCAAACTCAAACGGATATCTGAAACAATTGACGTCGCCATGATTGAAGGTGAAGGGGGGTCGCCTTCAGTCCTGAAAGATGCAGGAGCATACGAGGCTGATATTCTTCTTGCTGTTACTGATATGGACGAGACCAACATGATAGCCTGTCTCGTTGCCAAGGCCATGTTTCAGATCCCCCGCAATGTTGCCCGTATTAGAAACCTTGAATATTTTTCAAATGAAGTTCTCCTGAACAGTCTTGGTATCAATCCTGCAATCAGCCCTGAGATTGAGGCAGCAAAGGCCGTCATACGCTTGATAGAGGTGCCCTTTGCAGCAGATGTCGAGGATTTCGAGGAGGGCAATGCAAAGGTCATCGGCTTCAGACTCCCTCCTGACTCCAGTCTGATCGGCAAGGCATTCAAGGACCTCAATCTGAATAAACCCAAGATACTGATCGGGGCCATACATCGGGATGACAAGATCATCATACCTTCGGGTCACGACACGCTCAAGAAGAACGATATCATTTATGTTCCTGTGAAGAGGGACAATGTTGACCTCGTATGTGAAAGTGTTGGAGGCGTAATGCTGCCGGTGAAAAGAATCATGATTCTCGGTGGAGGCAGGATCGGGTTTTATGTTGCCAAGACAATGGAAGAACGAGGGATACATGTAAAAGTGATAGAGCAGGATGTCGACCGCTGCAAATTCCTTCTGAAGTTACTGAAAAAGAGCGTCATACTCCATGGAGACGGCTCAGACCAGAAGCTCCTGGAGGAAGAGAACATAGGAGATATGGATGTCTTTGTAGCCATTTCCAATAATGAGGAACTGAATATTATGGCCTCCCTCCTTGCAAAAAGCCTCAAAGTTAAAAAAGTCATAACTATAGTGAACAGGACCGACTATCTGCCTTTGGCAAACAACCTGGGGATCGAAGCAGTGCTCAGTCCCCGATTGATTACGGCAAGCTCTATTTTGAAATATGTGCGTGGAGGCAATGTCCTTTCTCTTACCACTGTTGCTGAAGGCAAGGCAGAGATTATGGAGGCCCTGGTGATTGAGGGCTCAGTGTTGATCGGTAAAACACTGATCGATGTACAGTTTCCCAAGAAGACCCTTATAGGAGCTATTATCAGGGACCACAACGTTATCATTCCCTCAGGCAATGATCGCATTGCTGCCAATGACAAAGTAATAATTTTTACACTGCAGGAGTCTGTTAAACAGGTCGAAAAACTTCTTAAATGAATTTCACCATAGTCCTCAATCTTGTTGGTGCTGTTCTCATTATCGCCTCGGCCTTTATGCTTGTTCCCCTGATTGCCTCCTTTTCCTCAGGTGGTGAAGACCTGCCGGCACTGGGGATATCTTTTCTTCTATCATTTTTTTCAGGCCTCATACTGTACTTCATCACAGAACGTAGGGAAAAGATTGAGTTGAGGCACAGAGAGGGATTTACTGTTGTGACCCTGGCCTGGGTTGCAATTGCCTTTTTTGGTTCCCTGCCATATATGTTTTCCGGGGTTTGCCAATCATTTACGAATGCCTATTTTGAATCAATGGCCGGATTTACAACGACTGGCGCCTCAGTGCTCAGCAATCTTGAAGACATGCCCAAGGGTATTCTGCTCTGGCGCAGCCTTACGCAGTGGATGGGGGGTATGGGAATCATTGTTTTTTCTCTTGCCATACTTCCCATGCTCGGCGTGGGAGGCATGCAGCTTTTCAAGGCGGAGGTCCCTGAAATCGGCGTGGAGAAATTGCGGCCGAGAATTGTGGATATGGCAAAGTCACTCTGGTATATTTATGCGGGACTCACCATGGTACTGGCTCTTCTTTTGTTCACCGCAGGGATGACCGTGTATGATGCCTTCAGCCATGCCTTTACAACAATGGCGACAGGTGGATTTTCAACAAAAAGTGCAAGTGTAGCGTACTTTGAAAGCGTTTCCGTTGATTATATTATCACTGTATTTATGTTTCTTGCAGGGGTTAATTTTTCCCTGTATTTTTATGCGTTACGGGGAAATATTTCCCGTTTTGCCAAAAGCAGCGAGTTCCGGTTTTACTGCTCCGTTGTTTTTACCGGGATTGCAATTGTCACTCTTAATATAATGAGAAACAATGATTACTCATTTCTTGAAGCCCTCCGTTATTCCTCATTTCAGGTAGTCTCCATCATAACGACAACCGGGTTTGCCACAGCTGACTATGAAGGATGGTCTGCTTTTGCCCAGGTGTTTCTGTTAAGTCTCATGTTTTACGGCGGGATGGTCGGCTCTACCGGCGGAGGTATGAAGCAGGTAAGAATCATGCTTATGTTGAAACAGGCCTACCGGGAAATGTACCAGCTCATACATCCTCATGCGTTGACAGCTCTGAAACTGGACGAAAAAAATGTAGCCAAGGAAACACTCGGGGGCATCTGGGGTTTTCTCTTTCTCTTTATACTCATTTGTGTTATTGCAACCCTGCTCATGACGGCCCTTGGCGTAGATATCATTACATCTGCCAGCACCGTTATTTCCGCAATGGCGAATGTGGGCCCTGCGTTGGGTGACGCAGGCCCTGCAGAGAACTATTCGACTATCCCTGCAGCAGGAAAATGGATGCTTGCATTCTGTATGCTCACCGGCAGGCTTGAGATTTATACGGTCATTCTGTTGTTTGTGCCCCGTTTCTGGAAGAAATGATTTACATGATATTTCATGAAATGTAATGGAGATCACAAAAAAAATAATTATTTTCTTGACATTATAGGTGTAGATTTGATTTTATGTAGGTAAGATTTTTAACAGTACGGATTGGATACAAGGAATTATGCAGGGGTGCTGAAAAAAAATATTATATTTTTTTTAAAATTTTGATATAACAGATTAAAGTAATGAGAACTATTATCCGAATAACAAATATTAATTAAACGAATTGAGTGATATGGCACAAAAACTTGCAATGAGAATTGAAGATAACACAGTGCACACAGGACCTGAAATAGTTCGGAGCATATTTAATTAATGGTATTCGGAAAGAAAAGTATAATTGGCCTGGATATTGGGTCGAAACATATTAAAGCTGTCCAGCTTAAGGAACTGAAAGATGGTTTTCTTCTTGAACGACTGGGCATAACAACGCTTGAGCCCGAACTTATAGTAGACGGCTCCATCCTTGACTCTTCCCGCGTGGTAGAAGCAATTAAGGGTCTCATGGACAGCACGCAGATTAAGGCAAAGGATACTACCATTGCTGTCTCGGGCCATTCCTCAGTAATCATTAAAAGAGTATCGCTGCCTCATATGTCGGAGGATGAACTGGCTGAATCAATAAAATTTGAGGCCGAGCAGTATATCCCCTTTGACATTGAAGACGTAAATCTTGATTTCCAGATCATAGGTGTTGGCGAAGAAAAGAATATGATGGATGTTCTCATTGTTGCAGCAAAGCGCGACAAGATTAATGAATATGTTTCCGTTGTCGCCGAGGCAGGATTGATGCCTGTCGTGGTGGATGTTGATGCCTTTGCTCTTGAGAATATGTACGAGCTCAATTATGAAGTAAACGAAGAGGACAATGTTGCCCTCGTCAACATCGGGGCAAGCATGATCAATATCAATATTGTCAAGGGAGGGGTCTCCGTTTTTACAAGAGACAGTTCTATCGGCGGCAATCTCCATACGGAGGCATTGCAAAAGGAATTTACCATTTCCTATGAGGATGCTGAAAAGCTGAAACATGAAGGTTCAATTGAAGGTGTTGCTGAGGATGAAGCTCAATCAGTGCTGATGTCAGCATCGGAGGACATTATATCTGAAATATCCCGCTCATTTGATTACTTTAGAGATACAACAAATTACGAATCCATTGATAGCATTATACTGAGCGGTGGGTGCGTATTGACCAAGGACTTTGCTTCACTCCTTGCAGAGCGGTCCGGAATCAATGTAGATATTGCACAGCCGCTGAAAAATATTCAGGTTCCCGAATCCTTTGACCGGGAATATCTAAAAACCATTGAACCCATTATTTGCGTTGCTCTGGGTTTGGCCCTGAGGAGGGTAGGAGATAAATGATACGGATAAATCTTCTCCCTTCAGCAAAAAGAAAAGCTGACATCATTCCTCCGGTCTTTATCTATGGAGGGATCGCCGCAGTGTTGATCCTTATTCTTATGATCGTGGGCATGTTTATCATCAACAGCAGGATCTCCGGCGTGCAGAACGAAATAGCGGTAAAACAGCAGAAGCTTAATCAGTTAAAGACCAAACTGGAAGAGGTGAAGAATTACGAGCGAAATAATGAAGAAGTCAGGGCCAAGGCTGAGGTTATTGAGAAGCTGAAAAAGAACCAGGTGGTACCGCTGAGGCTGCTTGATGAAGTCAGCGAAATGCTCCCCAAGGGAGTGTGGCTGACGGCTCTCCTTGACAAAAACGGAACAATCAGTATTGATGGCTACGCATATTCAAATACTGAGCTTGTAAGTTATGTTCAGAATCTGAAGAGCTCAACGTATCTGACGGAGGTCATGCTCGTGGAATCAAGGCAGACTGAGGTGGGAACCTATTCTATTTATAAATTTAAACTTCAGTTCAGGATGAAGATATAATGGCGGCTGAATTAAACCTCAAGACACTGAAAAACATGCCCTATAAGTGGCAGGTAGTAATTTCTGTGCTGCCGTCGCTGATTATTGTGCTCCTGTTTGTGTTCTTTGTCTTCAAGCCAAAAACTGAAATGCTTATGACGCTGAAAGCCAAATCTCTGCTCCTCGATACTGAGATAAGCCAGAGTGAGGCAAAAATTAAAATTCTGGATGAGCTTATTGTTGAAAACAAACAGCTGCGGGAAAAGCTGCAGAAGCTGAAAGAGCAATTACCTGAAGAAAAAGAGGTCTCAGAACTGCTCAAACAGATATCAGATCTGGGTCTCCAGTCAGGGCTTGAAATACTCCTCTGGAAGCCTCAGGCTCGCAAGACAGACCCTCAAAACCTCTACGTGGAAATACCGGTAAATGTTGAGGTGGTTGCAGAGTACCATAAACTTGGTGTATTTTACAGCCATATAAGTCGTTTGCCGAGGATAGTGAATATATCGGATATAGACCTGAAAATTAAGCAAGGCAAGGATCAGGAGGGCAAGGGCATTATCGCTGCGAAGTTTACTGCCCGTACCTTTGCCTCTGTTGAGCAGGCAGGAGCAGGTGCAACACAAAAGAAAAAAACAGCAGGCATTCAATGAAACATGGAAATAGAGTAAAATACGGCATGAATCATGCCTTTCTTTATGCGGCAGTCCTCCTGATTGCCTCGATTGGTTTTTACGGGTGTGACAAAGCAGAGCCCCCGACGACCGTTAAAACGCCAACAAAGCAGGCAGCTCCGGTTGCCCCTGGGACGGTTTC
>CP070644.1:789569-793882 GCA_020354155.1 Nitrospiraceae bacterium
GTAACTGCCTTTTGTAACGAGTATCCAGATAATAAAGGCGCCAACGGGGACCATGACGTATTTACTGAGACCGAATATCTCCATGCTCGCTGCCCATCCTGCAAACTCGGCCACGGTAGTGCCGAAGTTGGCTATCAGCAGGATGACCATCATGAAAAAAGTAGCCCTGATCCCGTAATTCTCCCGGATCAGGTCTGCAAGGCCTTTGCCTGTTACAACACCCATACGTGCAACCATTTCCTGTATTACAACAAGAGCGATTGTTGTGGGTATTAACGTCCATAAAAGCATATATCCATAGCGGGCCCCGGCCACTGAGTAGGTTGTTATGCCCGATGCATCGTTATCAATTGATGCAGTAATAATACCCGGCCCCAGAATGGAGAGGAGAAGGAGAAAGTTCTTCCAGGAGAGCGCAGCTTTTTTGCTGGTCATACGCTCCTCCTTTTTTTCCGTGAGGCAGGGGGCAGGAGTATGTCGATAATATCATCTGTGGTAACAATCCCGAGGAGTATCTCCTCCTCATCAATTACGGGTATGGTGAGGAGGTTGTATTTGGATATTGTCGCAGCCACTGCCTGCTGGCTCTGGTCCGGGGTCACTGTCTTCAGCTTTGTCGTCATCAGCTCTGCCAGGGTAACCTGCGGGGAGGAGAGAATCAGGTCCCTGAGGGAAACAACACCGACCAGCTTTTCATTGTCAACAACATAAATGTAATACACGGACTCTACTTCATGGGCATCGAGCCTGAATCTCTCTATTGCATCATGAACAGTCATGTCAGGCGGGTAGGCGATAAATTCATTTGTCATGAGACCGCCGGCTGTATCCTCTTCATGGGCAAGGAGTTCCTGTATATCCTCGGCCTCTTCTTTCTCGATGGACTCAAGGAGCTCCTGGGCCTTTTCCGTCTCAAGGTCTCCGATAAGGTCAGCTGCTTCATCAGGGGGCATTCTCTCAACAATCTCCGAAGCATAATCCTTGTCCAGACTGGCTATCATTGCTGTCTGAATATCAGGATCTAACTCCGGCAGAGCCTCGGCTGCAACATTTGGATCAAGCCCCTTGAGGAGGGCCAGGCCCTGTTCATGAGGCAACGTACGGATTATATCTGCAATGTCTGCCGGATGGAGGGCTGAAATCATCTGCCGGGGAATTATCAGAGACAGCGTAGAGAGTCTCGGTTCCAGGGGCTGAATATAACTCCAGCGAATAATACTGTGGGGCAGGGTCTTGCCGAGAAAGTGATAGAATTTTTCGCTTCTTCTTTCGACACCAAGGCGGCGCAGTATTCCCCGAATGCCTACATCGACTCCTATGATACGGGCATTATTACTCTCCCCTTCAAGCTTTACGTCATTGACACGTACAACCTTTGCTCCGTTTGCGTCAACAATCTGTTTATCAAAGATATCCCGTACAATAAGCAGGATATCATCAGCGGGATCATAGGGCTCAACCTTGGGAGAATAGACCTTTGATGAAATGATGCGCTTGTTAAATATGCCTACATTTTCCCATTCAAGGCAGTACTGCTTCTTCTTTTCCTCAAGTATAAGGGCTGAAACCAGTGGAAGGGGGTCGCCCTTGATGACAACGAAGTCCTTGAGTCTCCCAAGCTCATCGCCCTGTGGATCAAGAACAGGCTTTTTTAAAAGATCACTTACAAAGAGTTCGCCGAACAGGGGCATTCTGACCTCCAGCCTTTCTTGATTAAAGGTGCATTCTACATACTAACCCTACAGTATACATAGCAAAAAACGATTGGGCAACTTGAATACAGAGATCGGGTGGCAGGCATCAGGTGTCGGCATCCAGGGATGAGGGATCAGAATGCGGATTAGGGCAATAAATAAATGCACGGGAAGAACTAAATTGAAGGATGACAACTATTGAACGACGGTGTAAGCATCATTCAGGATTTCAACTTTTCCTGAAAGGCCTGAGGTGATATAAACTTTTTTCTGAACATCCACCATTACAGCATCAAGCCCCATTTTTTCCAGCATCACCAGCCCCTCATCACGGCCGTAGGCAAAGACAGCGGTGGAGAGGCTGTCTGCAAGATACCCTTCAGGCGCTATCACGGTCACACTCATGAGATCTGATTCTGCAGGGTACCCCGTTCGGGGATGGAGTATATGATGATAGCGCTTGCTGTCTTTGATAAAAAATCTCTGGTAATCCCCTGAAGTTGATATGGCTTTATTCTCAAGGCGGAGGACTGCAAAAACATCTTCCCAGGGCTTCTCATTTGCAGGGTCAGGCCTTGGGTTCTGGATACCCACATTCCAGGGTTTGCCGCTCCTGTTGAATCCGAAGCCGCGAATATCACCGGCAATTGCCACAAGGGCTGACCGGATACCAAGGGCCCTGATCGCAGCCACGGCCCTGTCTGCTCCATAGCCTTTGGCTATGCCGCCCAGGTCAAGCTCCATGCCGTTGTGAGGAAGAAAGACCTCTCCTGATTCTTCCTGTATCACGATTTGTTGATAGTCAACAAGTGAGAGGCGGCTCTTTATTTCCTTATCAGGAGGAATCAGTGAGTCAGCTCCTGTTTTGCTGAAATTCCAGAGCGTGACCAAAGGCGCTACCGTGGGATCAAAGATACCCTTTGTTGTCCTGGAAATCCCTACGGTTTTTTGCAGAATATCAAGGGTGTCTTTACTGACCCTGACCGGTTTTATGCCTGCATTCCGGTTTATCTCTGATATTTCACTGTCAGCGGCAAAATAATTCAAAAGTGTTTCAAACTTTTTTATCTCCCCAAACCCGGCCTCAATGGCCCCCTGCGCCTCTTTCCTGGAATCGCTGACCACGGTGATTGTACAGTAGGTGTCCATCAGGACGCGACTTTCTCGGTACATTTTTTCCTGTTCCGAGCAAGCGGAGGGGAAAAGACAGAAGATAACAAAGACAAGAACACAGACCAGGGATCCCTTACATCGAGACGAAATCGTTGATTGTTTTTGCCTCAGTTCTGTATTTTGTATTCTGTATTCTCTGCTCAGATTTATTTTCATTTTTCAGCCAGTTTTTTCTTCAGAAACCTGCCCGTATGGGAAGCAGGCACAGAGGCAACTTCTTCCGGTGTACCCCAGGCAATGACGCTGCCCCCTCCATCGCCCCCTTCCGGTCCAAGATCAACAATATAATCCGCGCTTTTTATGACATCAAGGTTATGTTCAATCACCAGCACACTGTTGCCGGCATCTACTAATCCGTGGAGTACTTCCAGCAACTTTTGTATGTCGACAAAATGCAGCCCTGTGGTGGGTTCATCGAGGATGTACAGTGTATTGCCCGTTGCCTTTTTACTGAGCTCTCCAGAGAGCTTAACTCTCTGCGCCTCGCCACCTGAGAGGGTTGTTGCCGGCTGACCAAGCTGCAGGTAGCCGAGACCTACTTTCTCCATTGTTGCAAGTTTTCTTCTCAGCTGCGGTATGGGATGAAAAAACTCAAGCGCCTCGGATACGGTCATATGCAGAACATCGGAGATGTTTTTTCCCTTATACCTGATTGCCAGTGTTTCCCTGTTATAGCGGGCGCCCTTGCAGGTTTCACAGGGAACGTATAGATCAGGCAGAAAATGCATTGACACCTTGACAAGGCCGTCTCCCCTGCAGGCCTCGCATCTGCCGCCCGTTACGTTAAAACTGAACCTGCCCGGTTTGTATCCCCTGACCCGTGACTCAGGAATTCGTGCAAAGAGGGTGCGGATAAAGACGAAGAGTCCCGTATAGGTTGCCGGATTTGAACGGGGCGTCCTGCCAAGGGGTGACTGATCAATGTCGATAACTTTATCAATATGCTGCATACCGGAGATACTTCTGTGCTTTCCGGGCATATCTCTGGACCCATACAGTCTTTTAGCCAGTGCTTTGTAGAGTATCTCAAGAATGAGGGTGCTTTTGCCTGAACCGGAGACACCTGTTACACAGGTAAAAACTCCAAGAGGAATTTTGACAGTAATAGTGTTCAGATTAAATTCCCTGGCGTCCTTGATAGTGAGTGCCTTGCCGGGCTTTCTTCGTACATCGGGGACAGGAATGGTAATTGACTTGCGGAGAAAAGCGCCTGTTGATGATTCTTTGCTCTTCATAATGTCCTTCAGGCTTCCTTCCGCTACAATCGTTCCTCCCTGCTTTCCTGCATGAGGCCCCATATCTATAATGTGATCAGCGATCTTCATTGTGTCTTCATCATGTTCCACAACAATAACGGTGTTGCCCATTGCCCGCAGCCTGCACAGACTTTCCAGAAGTTTTTTGCAGTCTCTCGGGTGGAGCCCTATACTTGGCTCGTCAAATATA
>CP070644.1:793982-796993 GCA_020354155.1 Nitrospiraceae bacterium
ACTGGTTTTTATACTCTCTTCAAATAGCCGCGCCGAATGGAAATACGGGATCGGCACAGGCCTCTTCCTGCTGAACATTGAAGGAGATATAGGATTGCATACATTCGCTGCCGGTTCTGTTGTTGTTCCTGTCGATCTTGACTCCAGTGATATCGATGATCTTTTGGAAACAGCCTATGGATTTGGCGGCTATGCCACTGACGGCACATGGATGATCCGGGGTTCCTTCGCTTATATGGATCTCGAGGGCACCTCAGTCAGCGCTCATCCAAGCGGCTCGTTAATCTCTACTCTCGGATTTACAGCAACGGGGGCTGAACTGACAGTCGGTTACCCGGTGTACAGTGATCAAGCTTTCACGGTCAGTGTGGATGGAGGGTTACGGTATACGAAACATGAACTTTCAAGTGCAATTACCGTTACAGGTAATCCCTCTCAATTCAGGGAGCTCGATAATTCATGGATTGATGTGCTTCTGGGTGGTACCCTTTCTGTGCCGCTCGCGGATGCCTGGACATGGAACACCAGTGCCAATGCAGGGTTTGGTGGTTCAGAAGGGACCTACTTAGGATCAACGGGGGTAACCTGGAATTTTTATAAAAACTGGTCAGGCACCCTCTATTACAAATACACAGCCGTTGAATTTGAAGAAGGCGGCAGGGGGACCCCCGGCTGGTATCTCTATGATGTTGATGAGTCTGGTTTAGGGATAACCATTCTCTACAACTTTTAAAGTCCAAAGCTGAAAAGACGGTGTGACTGAAACAGGAGCGGTTGCTTTCATATTGTCTGACAGAGATACGGTATCTGAGGAGTTGCAACTCTGTTTATGAACCAGGATATACCATTCAAGGAGATTGAAAATGAAAATTACAGGAAAGGACGTGAACGGTCTCAAGGGACGAGTGCTTAGGGTATCACTTTTATTACTGTCAATGGCATGCCTGATCGCATTAAGCACGTCCCTTTCTTTTGCCCAGAGTACGTTTGCAATCGATTATCTGGCATCTGAGAGATCACATACTGCAACAATGGAAATACATGATAAAGCTGAAAATGTCTGGCAAAGCGTGGTTGAGATTGCGAAAAAGAGAAACCCGAACAACCTGAAGATCAGAGAAGAGAATAAAGAGAAACTTACATTTAAAGCTACGAAAATAACCGAAAACGGTGAAGAATTATGGGCTTCACTCAAAGTACGACCTGTAAGTGAAAGCAGCTGCCGACTGGTCTTTACTGCCACAATGGGTGGAGGGAAGCCATTGGAAAAATATATGAAAGACTTTGTCCAGGACACCCTTCTGCAATTTTGTGATGAAAAGAAGTTGACGTGCAGTATTGTTAAATAGGCTGCAGCAGTCCTTTAGCCCAAAAGCAGCAGGTACTCAATTGTTTTTCCTGCTATTTACTGAAAGGGAAATGAGAGGCGATGCATCGGTAAGGAGGTAACGTTCATGAAATACAACAGGCTGTTCTCAGTCATCCTGATCACTGCCTTGGTCGGCATACTGCATTCCTGTGCCACAACGACGATGAAGAATGTCTGGGTGGACAGCAATTATGAGGGAAAGCTCAATACAATACTTGTCATTGGTGTCATAAAGAATCCAGGCAGGAAAAGATTTTTTGAAGACGACTTTGTCACCCAGTTAAAGGCGCGCGGGACAGATGCCATTGCAGGGTACAGGGTCCTGGAGTCTGAAGGGGAAATCGACAAACAAGATCTCGCAGAGAAAATAAGAGAACTGGGTGCAGACGGAGTACTGATTACCCGCCTCGTTGACAGGAAAACGGTGGAGACCTACGTCCCGGGCACTTCTTACTATACACCACCGTCACACTACTACGGCGGCTGGCACAATCATTACCACAGGAGTTACAACTACATTTATCAGCCTGGATATACCGTCAAGGACGAAGTGATCGTCGTTGAAACCAATCTGTACCAAGCTTCTTCAGAGAAACTGGTGTGGTCGGCTATTTCAGAGACCTTCCGCGAAGGGAGCGACAACACACTGATCAGCTCATTTATTAAAGTCATGATTGATAACCTGTACAGGGAAAATGTGCTGAAATAAGTTACAGGGATTTCAGGCATACCTTTCCACTGGTGAGAGAACACCAGGAGTGATAAGAGAACCTATGGGGTGGAAAAAGATTACCCTTATCGTAGTGGCCGCCGCTGCGGCAGCTTATCTCCTGTTGTCTATTCCCGGCAGTGACGTAGTGCAGGTAAAAGGCGCAGGAAACACATCTTTCGTCTGGAACCAGAACGAGATGTGGCAGGCCCTTGAAAGGAGATTCAGGGAAGCCCGGTCAGCGGGGTGTCCCGCGGTTGGTCAAGAGCTGCAGAATCGACTTCAGGAGGGAAACCGGCATCGTGCCATGGTGGAGAAAGGGCAGTTCATGCCTTCTGATCCGCTTTTCAATGACCTTGAGCTGAATATGTTCGGTCTTGGACCCCTGATTGCCGCCTGCCCTGAACGACTTCCAGCCTACACTGAACTTGTCATCTCTGTAAGAGATGCAGTAAAACAGGCGTCGGGAAACTGGGACGTCAGCGACCGCCTGGTGCGCGACCGCCTGTACCGGCTTTTATACGGCGGAAGAACTGCCCTGGAGGAGGTTATACTCCAGGCACCGGAGGGATCAATACCGCCAATCGTCTTCGGCAGGAAGGAACCCTCCCGGACCCCTTCATTTGAGCATGCCGGAGTTACACTCCACAGCGGTGATATCCTCATATCGCGAGGGGGTGCGCCCACTTCTGCACTGATCGCACGGGGCAATGATTATCCGGGGAACTTCTCCCATATTGCGCTCCTCTATGTTGATAAGGCCACCGGTACACCGAGTATTATAGAAGCTCACATAGAGCAGGGTGTGGTTATTTCATCCTTTGAAGAGTACTTAAAGGACGTAAAGCTGCGCATCATGGTGATGCGGGTCAGGTCTGATCACCCGCTTCTGGTGAAAGACCCGATGATTCCTCACCATGCCGCTCAGATGGC
>CP070644.1:797093-802650 GCA_020354155.1 Nitrospiraceae bacterium
CTGGAATTTCTTTTTGACTTGCTCGGCCTTATTCCCAACAACGACTATTGTTTTCTGTGCTTTCAGCGGGCTGACAGCGTCAAGCACATGCTGCAGCATCGGTACACCAAGGACTTCATGAAGGACCTTCGGGGCCACTGATTTCATTCTCTTTCCAAGACCTGCTGCAAGAATAACGACTGAGATATTCATTCAGTTATATTAATCTTTAATTCTGCGAATTTCAACGAACCTGCCGGGAGGCAGGCGAAGAAAGAAATCTTAGAATGCTGCGGGTTGAGGTTGCACCTCCTTATGAGATTCAACCTCGGCAAAAGCAGGCTTTCTCGGCTAACGCCACGAAATAACAAATATCGGATGACCTCTCAGCTTCAGTAATGTATGGAACCTTTTTATAAAAGCCGCAGGTATTCTTTTATGAGTCGAGGATACATTCTTACATTGAACAGTATATTTGTCATGTGATAGCACTCGTGTGTGCAGTAACACCTGGTGTCCTGAATCGTCTTAAGAACCTGCTGCGCTTCCGTGCTTTTCAGAATCTCTCCCATATCATACGCACCTTCCCTCACATTCCCCATTTTCATGTCAAAGGATTCACAGGGAAATACATCACCTTTTTCTGTGAGTACAAGGTTCAGTTTTCCTGCATAGCATGGGACAATCTGTTTTTTGTGAGTAAGCGTTTTATAAATCACATCGCGCTGGATAATATCCTGAGCAGCCTTCAGCCGGGCCCCTTTGAAACGGTATGTCTTCGATTGCCCTGTCCTGAGGCTGTCTGCCAATGCATGAATGACATTTTTGTACTTCTCAATGTCAATATCCTTCAGCCTCTCGTCAGATACTGTCCCCCTGATCAATGAAACCGTATGAGTTTTAATGGCATCCATGGTACGGACATACTCAATAAGATCATCCATACCCTCCTGGTTCTCAGAGAAGAATACAGAGTTGATGCCAAGTTCAAAATTCGGATACCTGTCAATGAGCCCCTTCACAGCATCATAGGTCTGCAGTGTTTTTCTGAAACTGCCCTCCCCTCTGATCCTGTCATGAACATTCTCCATCCCTTCCAGGGAAAGCTTTACCGTGATTGTACTTTCCGGGCAGAGTTTCAGCACCTCTTCGATCTTTTCCCTGATAACTTCGGTCAGGAGGCCGTTTGTGGGAAAAAGGATAATAGACGGTTTATTCAGTACATAAAATATTCTTGTTATTTCTACAATATCATTTCTGAGAAAGATCTCTCCCCCGGAAAAGGCAAGCCAGAGGAGTTTCCCCATAGAGGATGACACCTTTTTTATTTCATCAAGCGAAAGCTCACCATTACTGTCATTCCTGCTGTCATTGCCGGAAAGATAAAAACAGAACGGGCATCGAGCGTTACACCGTCCGGTCACAAAAAAGGTGAGCTGAATCGGTGTTCTTTTCCAGAAAATTGAATCGATATGCCTGAACGGTGAATGGTCCATTAAAACCTTCTTTTCCCTGACAATCGACCGATGATAGCGGCAACAGTCCCAAGGCCGATCGGCAATGGATAGCCGCATGTGTAATACACAAAGGCCCCTATTGCAAAAGGAATATCCTTCGTAACATAAAAACTCTTTATCAGTTTGCGGCTGATATACGCATTCAGCAAAAAAATGGCAGGCACTGCGCTGGCAATAACAGTCCTGCCTGTCACCAGCCAGAGCAGTATCAGAAAAAGGATCACGGCATAAGACGCTACATTCAACTTCAGTTCAGTCGAGGCAGTACCGGAATCTGCAAGCATGTCCCTGTTCCCCAGCGAGTAAATACACCAGTATTTTGTCTTTCTGAATGCATTGAACATTGAGGTGAGAAAGGTAAAACCAAAGATGTGTCTGACCTCAATTTCAGGATGCATGACCAACCTGCAGCCTTCCCGCTTCATGCGGTGACTGAATTCAACATCCTCAATAATGGGCAGGAAATCTTCAGGGAATCCCCCGCTTTTATGAAAGGTTTCAGCAGACATAATCATTGCATGAGCTGCTATGTAGTCTGGATTCCAGGTATTTTTTGTTTCGGAATAGTTAATCCAGATTGACTGGAATGCACTGAAAAAGCTGCTGTCATGGGGCAGTCGTGTGTACGTACCGCCGATTATCGTTTCAGGTGGTTCTTCAGAGAAAGCCCTGTTCACCTTGGACAGTGTATCTTGAAGAAGAAGGCAGTCTGCGTCAATAAAAAAAAGGATTTCGCCACTGCTGCTGCGAGCACCTGTATTTCGTGCCTTTGATGTCCCTGAACGCTGCTCAAGACATACCAGTTTACAGGGGAAGGTCTTTATTATCTCAACTGAATCATCATTGGAGTGATCATCCACAACGATTATTTCATAATTCCGATAATCTGATTCAAAGGCTGCTTTGAGACATATTTCAAGTGAATCAGCACTGTTGTAATTCGGAATGATAACGGATATACGTTTTTCCATAATAAACGTCCGAATGCCGGCAGGAACCAGGGGAGTGAAAATCTGAAAGGACTCCGTAAACGTGTATCACTGCCTGTGCCCGGTAGATTTCATTGACAAATAATGTATATAATTCTATGATTATAAACTAATCTCTATAAAAATGAGGTATGCATGCTCCAGGAAATCGAAGAAGTTTCATCCACCACTAAAAAACTGAAAATCAACATCCCGTCGGATGTTATAAAATCTGAAACTGAGTCTGTCTACAGCCATATCAAGGCAACAACCAAGGTTCCTGGTTTCCGCCCCGGCAAAGTACCTCAGGAAATACTCAGGAAAAAATTCGGCAAGAATGTTGAAGCCGAGGTCATTGAGAAAATAGTCCCGAAATTTTACATGGATGCTCTGAAAGAGGCCAACCTGGAGCCCGTTACCTATCCTGATATTGACGGCAAGCTGCAACTTGTTGCTGACCAGCCTCTCTCTTTTACAGTAACTGTCGAGGTCAAGCCAAAAATAGAAAATTTAAACTATGAAGGCATTACGCTGAAAGAGCAGACCTATACCATTGAAGAAGATGAAGTAGATAAGTCTATTAATTTCCTCAGGGAAAACAAGGCGCTCTATTCAGTGACGGAAGAGGCGCTGCAGGAACATGACATGGCTGTTGTCGACTGTGAAGCCTCGGTTGAAGAACTCTCCTACAAAGGTTTTCCCTTCGTCCTTGGCTCCTCTGAAATGCCGAAAGAATTCAGCGACGCCCTTATGGGGAAAAAGCAGGGCGACAGAGAAGAAATAAAAATACAGTTTGAAGATGATAATCCGAATAAAACCATTGCCGGAAAAGAAATTACCTTTCAGGTGACCATTAAAGAAGGAAAAAAGAAAAATCTCCCGCCCATAGACGATGAGCTGGCAAAAGAGGCGGATTGCAGTACCCTTGATGAGCTAAAAAGCAAGATCAGGGAAAACCTCGGCAAAAGAAAAGAAAGCCAGATCAATCTTGATCATAAAAAAACGATCCTTGATGAGCTGGTCAAACGTCATGATTTTGAAGTGCCGAAATCAATGCTGAAAGGCGAGATCAACTCCCTTGTTGAGAAGGCAAAAGAAGATGCCATGAGAAAGGGAGAAGAGGTCAGGTCCGATGAGGAACTGAGGAAAGAATTCGAGACCACGGCAAGAGAAAATGTCAAAAGCGTCATCATCCTTGAGACAATCGGGAAAAATGAAAATATCGAGGTGAGCGACAAGGATACGGAAGAAGCCATGCAGGAGATCGCGATGAGAAACAATCTCAATCTTGATGAACTCACCAGACTGTACGCAGTGAGGGAAGGTTCAATGGATGCCCTGAAGAGCAGGCTCTTTGCTGACAAGGTCCTCGAGTTTATTCTTGAGAAATCAACTATTCAGAAATAATTGACGATAAGAATAATAAAAGTTATATAGAGAGTAGAAGGAGAATATATGAGCTTAATTCCAATGGTAATAGAGCAGACTGGCAGATCTGAACGGGCCTATGACATTTACTCCAGATTGCTGAAAGACCGAATCGTGTTTATCGGAAGTGCCATAGATGATGTTATGGCAAATACCGTCATTGCCCAGCTCCTTTTTCTGCAGACAGAAGATCCGGAAAAAGATATCCATCTTTATATCAACAGCCCCGGTGGTGTTGTCTCTTCAGGACTTGCCATCTATGATACGATGCAGTACATAAAGCCTGATATCGCAACCTACTGCATTGGTCAGGCTGCAAGTATGGGCGCCGTGCTTCTTACTGCCGGCACACATGGGAAAAGGAATGTCCTTCCCCATTCACGGGTCATGATCCATCAACCCATCGGGGGTTTTTACGGGCAGGCATCCGATGTGGAGATTCATGCCCGGGAAATTCTGAAGTTGAAAGACACCTTGAACAATATTATTACAAAACATACCGGACAGCCCCTTGAAAAGATACAGGTCGATTCCGAGCGGGACTTCTTCATGTCCGGCAAGGAAGCAAAGGATTATGGTATTGTTGACGAAGTCATAGAAACATTAAAGCAGTAACCCGATAACCATGAAAGATGACAAGAAAAAGCCCGGCAGTTCCTATGACGATGTCCTGAAGTGCTCTTTTTGCGGCAAGAGCCAGAAAGAAGTGCGGAAACTTATTGCAGGCCCTACGGTCTATATTTGTGATGAGTGTGTGGGACTTTGCAATGAGATTATGGCAGAGGAGTTTGACCCTTCCTTTGATATCAGTGTATCCCAGAAGCTGCCGACACCAAAAGAGATAAAGCACTTCCTTGACGAATATGTCATAGAACAGGAGCGGGCAAAGAAAGTCCTCTCCGTTGCTGTACACAACCACTACAAACGAATCAATACTTCCGGGAAAGCAGATGTTGAACTTCAGAAAAGCAATATATTAATTGTCGGTCCCACAGGTACGGGAAAAACAATACTCGCCCAGACCCTTGCACGGATTCTTGATGTCCCCTTTACGATTGCCGATGCAACAACACTGACTGAGGCAGGTTATGTTGGAGAGGACGTGGAAAATATTATCCTTAAACTCCTTCAATCCGCTGACTATGACGTTGAAAGGGCGCAGCGAGGCATTATTTATATTGATGAAATAGACAAGATCAGCAGAAAGACTGAGAATGTCTCCATCACCCGCGATGTTTCCGGCGAGGGTGTTCAGCAGGCGCTCTTAAAGATAATCGAAGGAACCGTTGCAAACATCCCCCCTCAGGGAGGGAGAAAACACCCCCAGCAGGAATTTGTTCAGGTGAACACGGAAAATATACTGTTTATATGCGGCGGCGCCTTTATCGGCCTTGAAAAAATCATTGAGGGAAGGATCGGCAAAAAAGTGGTTGGTTTCGGGTCAGAACCGGTAGGCGTGCACGGCAAGAAAATCGGCGACATTCTGAAGATGGCCCAGCCCCAGGACTTTATCAAGTTCGGGCTTATTCCCGAATTTGTCGGAAGGCTTCCCATTGTTGCGTCACTGGAAGAACTGGGAGAGTCAGCCCTGGTAAGGATTCTGACTGAACCGAAAAATGCTCTTGCAAAACAGTATCAGCGCCTCTTGTCTCTTGAAAACGTCAA
>CP070644.1:802750-808807 GCA_020354155.1 Nitrospiraceae bacterium
GATGCCTTCAAACCGCAAGGATGCTTTCTGTTGCGGTGGCGGCGGCGGCCGAATGTGGTTTGATGATCCTGCACAGTACCGGAAACAGATAATAAGCGATATTCGGGTTCGTCATGCCAAGGCAGTTGATGCAGAAGTTATCGCAACGGCGTGTCCTTACTGCCTGAGCATGCTTATTGCAGCCGGAAACCTGGATGGAACAGCGGTTAATGATATTGCAGAGCTTGTTCTGGAAGCTTCAGAATAATAACCTGCGGTAGAGGAAATGTTTAGAGAGGTGGCTGTATATGGAGCATAAAGTGGGGTTATTCGGAGTCGGGTTTGACCCTTTGCCGTCAAATCAGGCCCTTCTGATAAAGCATGCCTATATGCAGGCTCTGGTGCTTGGCAAGATAGCTCCGACTGATTTGAAGGACCCATACGCCTTTTTCTCGAATAATTTGCCGCAAACTGTTTCCGGGAAATTTGATCTTATCGGTCGAGTCTCAATTCCGACTTGGCTGCAATCAAAGCCACGTGCTAATGATTCATTTGAGCTCACACTTGAGTCTCTCATCAGCTTTATGAAGACAGGTGGCTGTCTTTCTATAGCCGATAAGGTACGTGACTTTATTGTTGAAGAGGTGTTTCCCAGGATTCCAGGGATGATAGGGGTGGATCATTCCTCAACATACGGGGCTATTTCAGCTCTCAAGCAGGATGAAGAGGAAGATATCGGCCTTGTTGTTATAGACAGCCATTTTGATGCCGTGCCGATGGCCCTTCGCTATGGGCTTATTGAATATGCAAAGAAGACTGATTCCATTGCTATTCCGCCTGATTTATTATCGAATGAAGCGTACCCCAATCTGTCCTCTTCAGAGATCAAGAAATGGGGCAAACTGAACCCTGAAAACTTTCTGCTCCATATTTTAGAGCAGAAATTGATCGATCCCAAAAATCTTATAGTATTGGGGATTTCAGATTATCCGCCGGATGCCTATGCGGAGAGTAATGATCCTCAAGTGAGAGATTACCTGAATTACTTCAGGTCTCTGGAGGAGCAGGGCGTCAGTTTTATTTCAAAATCGAGTATTGATGCAAATGGAATGAGAGGCCTTGAAGAAGCTCTTCAAAACCTGAATGCAAGGCGGCTCTATATATCGCTTGACATTGATATAGGATCCCTGTCGTCTGTCTATGCCTGCAGATTCCTGAGCAATATCGGGCTATCCATTGACAAGATAGAGGATATGTTTCAAACGCTTTTCAGCTCTTTTTCGAACGGCAAGGAATTGGCAGGCTTTGATATCATGGAAATCGATATCCATAAACTAGGAATAAGCATTGATGATTCACATATAGACAGGACGATTGAGATCTGTAGGTCGTTTTTGGAGTTAGTTGGGCGGGTTGTCTGAAAACAGCGAGGGACGAGAGAAGAGGGACGAATAAGAGGGGTTATCAGTTATTGGTGATTGGTGATCGGACAATATAGAACTGCGTTATTTATCACTGATTCACTGAAAAGGTGATAACCCCTTAGATAAAAGGAAAATAGTGGAGGTGAACGGATGAACATACTGGTTCTTGTAAAACATGCGATTGTTTCAAATATTCCCATCATGATTGCAGCTGAAGGCAAAGGTTTCAAGTCGCAGGGTATGGCATGGGAAATGAATGACTGGGACAGATACGCCATTGAGGAAGCAATAAACATAAAGGATCAAAAGGGCGGGGAGATAGTGGCAATAAGCGTTGGCGAAGATTGTGAGCGCACTCTTCGAACCGCTTTGGCTATGGGTGCCGACAGGGGAATAAAGGTGCTGTTTGATTCCATGGATTCTCAGCAGATAGCTGCAGCAATAAATGAGGCAATTAAGGGTGAAAAGGTTGATCTTATTATGGCCGGATTTCAATCCCAAGACCTGAATAATGCCCAGGTGGGACCAGTCCTTGCCGGCATGCTCGACCTGCCCTATGCAACTGCAGTGACATCGGTCAAAGTGAATGATGACGGGGTTCATATTACCAGAGAGCTTGAAGGCGGTTTTGAAGAAGAGGATAACCTTAAGCTTCCATGCCTTCTGACAGTGCAGACAGGTATAAACACACCTAGATACGCATCCTTTAAGGGGATTAAGCAGGCAAAGAAAAAAGAAGTAAAAGAGGTGACATTTACACCGGAGTCCTCGAACCTTGATATCAGGAAGGTATACTTTCCCGAGATGAAAAAAGGAACAAAGATTGAAGGGTCTCCTGAAGAGGTCAGCGTTAAAGTCATCGAGGTACTAAAAGAGAGGGGGGTGTTATAGATGGAAGTTTATACTATTGCTGAACACAGCGAAGGCAATCTGGCGTCTGTAAGCTTTGAACTGTTGAATCTGGCCAACTCAATCAAGGGAGATGGAAAGAGTAATGCCATAATTCTTGGCGGGGATGCAGGGTCAATTGGTGAATCCTTGACAAAAAATGCAGATAAGGTCTGGGCCGTAAATGATGATGCTTTTGATAATTTCAATCCTGAGCTTTATATAGATATTATTCAGAAGATAGTCGGGGAAAACAAGCCGGCACTGATTCTCTTTGGTGACACTCCTTTTGGAAAGGAAACCGCTCCATGCCTGGCAGTTAAGCTCAACGCCCCCGTTCAATCGGATGTGATAAAGGTTGAAGTTGCGGAAGAGGTCAGTGTATCCAAATTTTTATGCCAGGGTAAGGCTATGGTGGACATGGCTCTGGTAAAATCTGACTTCTATGTGTTGACTGTCAGGGAAAGTATCTTCAAGGATGGTCTTGAACTGAATGGTGAGATCGAAGTGGTCAACCTGGAGCCTTCAATTGAGCCAAGAAGGGGTTTTGTGAAATATATTGAGCCTGAAGCCGGAGAGATCGACATAACAAAAGAAGATGTAGTAGTCACAGTCGGCAGAGGGATTGGCGACGCCTCAAAGATGGGTATGGCAGAAGATCTGGCCGCAGCACTAAGTGGGGTTACCGCGGGGACGAGGCCTGCAATTGATAATAAATGGCTTTCAAAGGACAGGCAGGTCGGTGCTTCAGGAAAGACAATAATTCCAAAGTTTTATATGGCCCTGGGAGTAAGCGGTGCTTCCCAGCATGTGGCAGGGATGAAGGACAGCGATCTGATTATTGCAATAAATAAGGATCCAGATGCCCCCATATTCGGGGTTGCAGAATACTACATTGTCGGCGATGTCAATGAGATCGTACCTGAACTGACAAACCAGATTCAGAAAGCCAAGGGTTAGCAGGGTTATCGAGGCATTTTTAAATAATACTGTTTTGATCTAAGAATATTGTTCACCAAGAGGGATATCCTCTTCAAAAGGATATCTCTCAAGGATGATGTAGGAGGGTTAATTTATGTACAAAGGTGGATACACAGGAAAAATTTTGCGGATCAATCTGACAGATCAAACCTCAAAGAAAGAAGATTTATCCCTGGAGACAGCTAAAGATTTTATTGGTGGTGCAGGGTTTGGAATCAAATACCTGTACGATGAGGTCAAGGCGGATATTGACCCGTTTGATTCGGACAATAAACTCATTTTTGCACCAGGGCCCTTTTCAGGAACAAGCGTCCCTTGTGCCAGCCGCATGTCAGTGACCGGCAAATCCCCTCTTACCGGTACCGTTGGCATGGCCCTGTCAGGTGGACACTTCCCTGTTGAGATGAAGTTTGCGGGATACGACGCCCTGATCGTAGAAGGCAAGGCCGAAGAGCCGACCTATGTCTGGATCAAGAACGGGGATGTCAAATTTCGAAGTGCCAAGAAGGCATGGGGCTTGAAAACAACCGATGCCCAGCAGGTCATAAAAAATGAGTTGAAAGACCAGAATATAAGGATGGTCTGTATAGGACCTGCTGGAGAGAACCTGAGCAAGGTGGCTTGCATTATCAATGAGATGCGGGCTGCAGGCCGAAAGGGACTAGGCGCGGTCATGGGAGCAAAAAACCTCAAGGCTGTCGCTGTAAGAGGAACTGGCAAAATTGCTATAGCTGACAAGGAAAAATTCAAGGTAGCCAAAGGGGTATTTACCAAGGCTATGAAAGACAGTCCCGGGCTTTATAAGAAATTTGCACATGTCGGAACCGGTCTTGGTGCCCTCAGTATGTCCAGTAAAGGGATATATCCTGCCAAGAATTTTACCGCCACTGGGGAATTCACCCCGATGGAGGAGTTTGGTGTTGACGTGCAGAAGGAGCGAACCATAGGCAGGGAATACTGTTACGGCTGCCCTGTGGGATGCAGCCAGTTAAAGATGGCCAAGACAGGCGTCTATGCAGGAACCATGACAGAAGGCCCTGAATATGAAACAACGTTCTCCCTCGGCGGCCAGACAGGAGTGAGCAACTATGATGCAGTTATAGCGGCTGACAGGCTTTGCGATGAGCTGGGACTGGACACCGTCTCAGCAGGTGTTGCCATAGGTTTTGGAATGGAGCTCTTTGAAAAAGGTATCATCTCAAAGGAAGACACCGGAGGCATAGACCTGAAATTCGGAAATGATGAAGCCATGATGATACTTCTCAGGCAGATGGCCTACAGAGAAGGTTTCGGCGATATTCTTACCGATGGTGTCAAGGTTGCTGCAGAGAAGATCGGGAAAGGCAGTGAAGATTATGCAATACATGTCAAGGGTCTTGAACTGCCCGGTTATGATGTACGTGGCTCCAAGGCCCAGGGCCTGAATTATGCCACCTCTTACACCGGGGCGGACCACAACCGGGGCTACGCCATTCAGGAGATCAAGGCTATGGAGGTCCCCATAGGAGATGTGGACCGGCTGTCAATTGAAAGAAAGGGCGAACTGACCGTATGGAATCAGGACGTTCGCGCAGCCACCTGCGATAGTCCTACCATGTGCGCATTCTTACTGGACATAGTCATGGCACCCACAGCGACCCAGAACACTGCAGACCTTATGGAGGGTGTTACCGGACTGACCTACACCCCTGAGGAAGTACAGCAAGTGGGTGAGCGTATCAACAATCTGGCCAAGGCCTTTAATATGAAGGCCGGTTTTACCAGAGCAGACGATACCCTTCCAAAGCGTTTGATGACAGAACCGATTAAAGCAGGCGTTGCAAAGGGCCAAAAGGTAAGCCAGGAGGACCTTGATTATATGCTAAATGAGTATTACAGAATCAGGGGGTGGGATGAAAAGACCGGCACCCCTACCAGGGAAAAACTCACAGAACTCGGTCTTGAGTATGTAGCAGATGACCTTGGCTTAAAGTGAAGAACCCCGACCAAAGGTCGGGGTTCTTCTGCTCTCCTATAGGAGAGCCTGAATAAACCTTCGAGGCTTGGGGGCGCTATTCACGAATGTGAATAGCCCACGTCACCCAAACCAACATTGACCATTCATCCCCGTGCAAAGCACGGGGCAGACTGGTTTTTTCACGTAAAGCAGGCTGAACATCACCTGACCTTATGAGGAAAGGCGAATCCAGAGATCAGCCTTTGGACTCCCCTTCCCTACCATTTTGATATCGCAACTTTCCCGATATCCCGACATAAATATCCGACTAATCGATGACGGATTCTTTTTTAGATTTTTCCAATTCCTCTAATGCGATATCTTTTGCTTCAAAAGTAAAAAACCATTCATCAACTTTTGTATTTAATAATTCTATACGTTCATTTCGCACACTCTTCGACCGCCCTTTATACCTATTTTTGCAACAGTAAAAAACACCCTTAATAGCTTCGTATTTCTGATCATTTACATACGTCCGCTTACAACTTCAAGTTGATTGCTTGTAACATTTATTAATTTGATATTTCAAAAAACCTACTGTTATATTTCTATTCATAATCTAAAGGTTTTTTTTGTTCTGAGGGATCGGTTCTTAGTGAATTCTTATCAACTATCAATTGAATATTTTGAGAGGAGAAAGCATGATAAATAGAGACAGACCAGGGGTATTATTAATCGTCACTATGGATACAAAAGCGGATGAAGCACTCTATATTGAGAAGTGTTTACAGACTGAGGGTATAAATGTATTCATCATGGATCCGGGTATTCAGGGAAGACCGAATTATA
>CP070644.1:808907-814289 GCA_020354155.1 Nitrospiraceae bacterium
ATATCCAAAAAGTTTCTCGGCTGCAGGGTTCCAGAGGAATATTTTTTCCTTCTCGTCAATGGAGATAATTGCATCCACTGCTGAGCCTGTGATAAAACGGCATATCTCATCCCTGTCGGAAAGTTCCTTTTTTAAGCGTTTCGCCTCAAGAGTGAGAGAGCTTGTAATATTGTTGTCTTCCTTCATATACTCATAGATATTTTACATGAACTGCTCTAATTATCAAGATTTAATTTTATATCTGCAACGTTCGAGCGGCAGTTGCAGGAGAGCGGTTTCATAGTATCATCCCTCTCCTTTACATTCGTTGAAGATTTTATTAGACTTACCGCAGCATATGGGATATGCATATGAAAAGGAGCATACGATGAATGTTGAATTATTCGTACTCTGTGATGCCGCCACTGACTATCACGGGAAACTGAACATATTGGGCGCTTATGATACAATATGGGCCAGAAACCTTCCGGCTGTTCACCCCCTCTGTGCTGTTGCCATAAGAATTCGCTTTGCAAAAATTGAGGAGGGTGAGCACAAAATCAGGGTCAATATTATCGATGCAGACGGAAAGTCAATCTTAAAGCCTGTTGAAATGGCAGCGAAGATCCAGTTCCGGGAAGATATGACTTCAATGGCAGCGAACATGATATTGAATCTGCAGGGGATTAAATTTGAGCACTTTGGTGAGTACTCAGTCGATCTTGCTGTTGATAGCAGGCATGAGGCATCTTTACCCCTCTTTATAAATCAGGCTCCTGCACAGGCCTGAGATAAGTAATTATTGGTACTATTCCAATTTGAGTAAAGAGACATTCTGTATGAATTGGTTATCTGCCTTTATGACCTATACTGTCATTCCCCGACTTGACCGGGGAATCCAGCAGCTTATTCAGTCTCTGGATTGTCCGGTCAAGCCGGACAATGACATTTTTATCACACAATGAAAACAAGGATATCAGAAAAGGACCTGAGAAGATTTTACCGCCTCCTGTCAGTCAGTATGACTGATTTTGACTGCGGCAGCATCTGTGCCCCTAAAAACGATGGTGTGCCCTTCTGCTGCGAGAATGAATACGTTGCCCCCATTCTGTTCCATGAGGAATACCGGTGGCACAGGATGAAGGGGAAGTTCTGGAAGCGTGCCTCATTGAAGAATAAGGAAATCAAAAAGATGGTGAATGAGTCTGTGTCCTATTATGTATATGCCCAATGTCCCGGGCCCTCCCGGTGCAGCAGGACAAAACGGGCCATCGTCTGCAGGACCTTTCCCTTTGAGCCCCAGGTCTGTGAATGCGGGAGCGTGCTCGGTCTTGTCTATATAGACAGTGGCAGTGACAACTGTGCCCTCATCGGCAAACCACAGAAAATCTACAATCCTCAATATATAGATAATTCAATTACTTTCTGGAAGGAACTCTTTGCGCTCTATCCTGATGAAAGGGACCTCTATATTGATGAATCAAAAAAGCGTCTTCGAAGGTTAAAGCGCCAGGGCAGGAAACTGAAAATCTTCAAACCCTGAGGATCTGTTGAAGAACAGGGAATAATGTCATTTCGAACAGAGTGAGAAATCTTTATTTTTAAATCGTATGAAAGTTGCAAGATTCCTTGTAGCTTTTGGTTTCTCGGAATGACAGCAATAAAGAGCTATTTTATTTGGTAGTGAAAAGTAAAACGTGAAGGCCTATGATTTCATGGCCCGTTTAATGGAATCGAGAAACTGACTGGTATCAACAGGGCGGGGCAGGAAATCGTTTATACCGAGATTTTCAATGCCGTCTTCGCGGTCACCGTCCTGCTGGTCAGAGACACAGAGCACAGGAGTGGATGCAAGGTTTGCATTGTTTCTGATCTCTTTTATCATATCCAGCTTGTCCTGTGAATCATTTATTATGATAAGGCCTGGATTGGATTCTTCAGTTATCTCCAGCATTTCTCCGTTTGTTGAGTGGATGACCTCATAGCCATCTGTTTCAAGTGCTGAGCGCATTATGTTGATCTCTTCTGCGTCATTATTAAAAATCAACACTTTTTGCGGACTTATGCTGACATATTTACTGTCCTCTGTTTGAGGGACTGCACTGTTGGATTGATTCTCCTCTGTGGACTGGTTCTCCTCTGCAAGAATAAAGCGAGGAAAGGGTATTTTTGAAATGATTTCATCAAGTGTTGTCAGCCCTTCGGATACTTTGTCCCAGGCATCCTGAAACATTGTCTTTGAACCGGCATTCCGGGCGACATCCCAGATATCATCCTCATTAAAGTTTCCTGATATAAGACGCTTCAGATTACTTTCCATTATCAGAAGCTCATAGACTCCGACTCTGCCCTTGTACCCTGTGTTATTGCATTTGTTGCATCCCTGCCCTTTATAAAAATGTTCTATAACAGGTAAATTGAACTTCTTTGCTTCCTCAGGAAATTCTATTTCTGTTTTGCATTCCGTACATATTCTCCTGACCAGTCTCTGCGCAATTATACCGGATACGGCTGATGTCACCAGAAAAGGCGCAAGTCCTATATCTATAAGCCTTGAGATGGTCGATACTGTATCGTTTGTATGCAGGGTGCTTAAAACAAAGTGACCGGTCAATGCAGCCCGTGTGGCAATCTCTGCTGTATCCAGATCCCTGATTTCACCGAGCATGACGATGTCCGGGTCCTGCCTGAGGACTGAACGAAGGGCGCTGGCAAAGGTAAAGCCAATACCCTCATTCATCCCAACCTGGGTGATTTCAGCAAGTTTGTACTCTACCGGGTCTTCAAGGGTAATGATGTTCTTGGTTTCAGTCCTTAACTGCTGAAGGATGGAATAAAGGGAGGTTGTCTTACCGCTTCCCGTAGGCCCGGTAACAAGGAGCATACCCTGGGGCTGGCTGAAGATTTCGATGAGCGGTCTTAAAATATTGTCCGATATACCCAGCTGGCTGAGCGGGATGAGGCCCGTTGATGCATCAAGGAGCCTGATAACGATTTTCTCACCGTATACTGACGGCAGTGTAGAAACTCGGAGATCAACATTTTTATTCTCGAGACGTAATGCGCTTCTGCCGTCCTGGGGGAATCTCCTGTTTGTAATGTCGAGATTGGAGATAATCTTTACCCTTGAGATTACAGCATCCTGAATCTGTTTGGGATAGGTCTGGATGTTTTTCAGTGCCCCATCAATCCTGTATCGTACCTGGAGATTCTTTTCCCGGGGTTCAATATGAATATCACTTGCTCCGCACTTGATGGAATCGGCTATAACCATGGTAACCAGTTTAACAATGGGCGCTGCTTCGCTGTTCTGGTACAGGGCCTGCAGATTAACAGATTCAGTTTCTTCCTCTGTTTCTTCTTTAACAAACTCAACATCATCATAGCTTGGAAGATCTGATAGCATTTCCAAGGTTTCATCTTCTGCTCCGTAGTAATGTTCAATTGCATCGAGAATATTGCTCTCAGGTGCAATGGTAACGGATATCTTCAGACCTGTTTCAAATGAAAGGTCCTCGATTGTTTCCCAGTCAAGGGGGTTGGCCATTACAATAGTAAGGTATTTGCCGTTCAGTTCAAGCGGCAGGACTAATCTTTGCTCTGCTGTTGTTTTGGAAACAAGGGCCAGCACTTCCTTTGGTGGACTGTAATCGTTACAGTTAACCATCTGAAGTTTAAGCTGTTTTGTGAGTGTCTCGGCAACCTGCATTTCATCCACATATCCGAGCTCAATGAGCACTTTGCCGAGTTTCTTGTTTTTTCCCTGCTGAATTGTAAGGGCGTTCTCAAGCTGCTCTTCAGTAATCAGCTCTGATTCAATGAGGATCTCACCCAGTTTCTTTTTTCTCATCTTTTTTTATTTATTGCAGCAATAAAATATGGAGGCACTGCCCCTGCACGAATCTTTATCACCACTTTTTATGGGGCCCTTCCCTGTCCATGAGCAAATTTCCTTAAAAATCAAAGCATTATAAAATTACTTGTTTCGCATATCTTATCGGTATGGGGAAAGATAATCTTTAGAGCGGAGGAGGAAAAGGAACACAACCCCCGGCGACGGGCTCCCGGTCTGCACCGTGTAGAATTATGGAGAAGAAATGAAGTATACTGAACGTTGCTGATTCCGCTCAACACATTGCCTGCCAGGATTCTCTGAATATTTTCAGAATGAGCACAGAGTCCTCCCCTTTGGAATAAGGGGGACGAGGGGGATTTGAAAAGGCAGAGAGTACATATGAATTTTTGTAATAGATAATTGTAATAAAAACATTATAGACACATAAACTACATACTCTATAAAATCACCCCTGTCCTCTCTTTGCAAAGGAAGCGAACAATACGGTATGTATAAACAGTTTGTATGGATTACAAAGAGGTTTTATCAATATGAAGCGTGAAGATATAAGAAATATTGCTATTATTGCCCATGTTGATCATGGCAAAACGACTCTTGTTGACTGTATGCTGCAGCAGGCCGGTATATACCGTGAAAATGAGCAGGTGCGGGAAAGGGTCATGGACAACATTGACCTGGAGCGGGAAAAGGGCATCACCATCATGGCAAAGAATACGGCCGTTGATTATGGGGGGATCAAGATCAATATCATAGATACCCCGGGACATGCAGACTTTGGCGGTGAGGTTGAACGTACGATGAAGATGTCAGATGGTGTGCTGCTGCTTGTAGACTCTTCGGAGGGACCGCTTCCGCAGACGAGGTTCGTATTGAATAAGGCCCTTGAACTGGATCTGCCGCCCATTCTTGTCATAAACAAGATAGACAGGCCTGATGCGAGAATACAGGAAGTGCTCAATGAAGTCTACGATCTGTTCATTGATCTTGACGCTACCGAGGAACAGCTGGAATTTCCCATAGTCTATACAAATGCAAAGGCAGGAACAGCTACCCTTGATCTCAGGAATAAGTCAGAAGACCTTCGGCCTCTCTTTGAACTTATTCTTGATACTGTCCCGCCTCCTGAAGGAGACCCTGAAGGAATACTGCAGCTGCTTGTAACAAACATCGATTACAATGACTATGTTGGCAGACTGGCGATCGGCAGGATATTCTCAGGCACAGTTCGGGTTGGCGATACGGTAGTCATGATCAACAGTAACCAGGAGAAAGTCAGGACAAAAATTACATTGATTTATACCTATTCGGGTCTTGAGAGGACAGAAACAAAGGAGGCTTCAGTAGGAGATATCATTGCCCTTGCCGGCATTGAAGGGATCAATATCGGAGATACAATTACAGACATTGAAAATCCCATGCCTCTTCCGAGGATCAAGGTTGATGAACCCACCATCTCAATGGTCTTTTCCATCAACACATCGCCCTTTGCCGGTCAGGACGGGAAGTATGTTACCTCAAGAAATCTCAGGGAGCGGCTTGAAAAAGAG
>CP070644.1:814389-818893 GCA_020354155.1 Nitrospiraceae bacterium
AATTTTAAGGGTCTGGACAGCTCATATGTCAGGATCGCTGTGAAATCCCGTGAACAGAACGAAATACTGATGAAGGAGCTATTAAAATTATGCACGGCGTAGTAGTGGCGGGAACGCACAGTGGCTGCGGCAAGACAACAATAACCCTTGGTCTGCTTGCCGCCCTGAATAAAAAGGGTTTCCGAGTTCAGCCTTTTAAGACCGGCCCGGACTTCATCGATACAGGACTGCACACGCTCATAACAGGTAGGACATCGCGGAATCTCGATCTCTGGATGTGCGGCAGGGATTATGTGATTGAATGCCTTCATAAACATTCATCTGATGCAGATGTTGCAGTTATTGAGGGCGTTATGGGGATGTATGACGGAAATATCTCCACTGCTGACCTTGCTGCCACACTGAACCTCCCTGTCATACTGGTTGTTGACGCCTACGGGATGGCTGAGAGTGCAGGGGCGGTTGTGAAAGGATTTGTAGAATACAGTGCCACAGTGTCGAGGTCCCCTCGCCCTGAATTAGCTGGTGTAATATTTAACCGTGTCGCATCTGACAGGCACTTGAAAAGGCTGAAAGACAGCATTCATGATGTTCCTGTTTTAGGATATTTGCCGCGTGACATGGATTTTAAAATACCCCACAGGCATTTAGGTCTTGTCGTTGCTGAAGAAGGGCCCATTACAAAAGAAGAAATAGATAAACTGGCCGATGCAGTTGTTGAACATGTTGATATTGAAACAATAATGAATGGGCAAGTGGGCAGAGGCCAGGGGCCAGGGAAACAGCCAAAGACAGAAAGTGCTTTTTCTACTCCAGCCCCTCGACCGCCTGGCCCTTCGACCCCTTCTGTAAAGATCGCCGTTGCCTATGATAAAGCTTTCTGTTTTTATTATGAAGACAATATTGATCTCTTACAAAAAGAAGGCGCTGAGATACTCAGATTCAGTCCCCTGTCGGACGGCACAGTGCCTGATAATGCTGATGCCCTCTATATAGGTGGCGGTTATCCGGAACTGTATCCCCGGCAGTTGTCACAGAACACATCAATGCTTGAATCCATTCGCAGCAGAATCAATGATGGAATGCCCGTATACGGGGAGTGCGGCGGCTTCATGTATTTAACGGAAGGGATGAATGATTTCGATAACATATTTTACCCTATGGTCGGGGGATTTCCATTCAAAACAAAAATGACAAAGAAAAGGGCACGGCTCGGCTATAGAGAAATTTCACTGCAGGAGGATTTCACTCTTGGGACAAAAGGTTCGTCAGCCCGTGGGCATGAGTTTCATTATTCGGAGATAGTTAATAGTGCAGAAATGCAAAAGAACAGATGTGCAAAAGAAGGGCAAACCTCCAGGAACGAGGTGACCTCGCCCCTGCGCCTCTCAAAGATTTACTCTGTGAAAGACGGGGAAGGAAAATATAAGTATGATGAAGGTTACAAGGTCAGGAACGCCCTTGGCAGTTATATCCATTTGCACTTTGGGAGCAATCCTTATATCGCAAAAAAAATAGTTGAATCAGCACGGGAGTATCATGGAAAAAATAATTATAGCAGGACACGGCAGTCCTAGAAAAGAAGCGAACAACATTGAACAGGTAGCAGGGCTTTTACATACCATGCTCCATCCGGAATGCAGTGATGACTGTGTACGGGTGGCTTATCTGCAGTTTGCTAAGCCGGACATCAGGGAGGCTCTTGAGGCATGTGTTCAGGACGGTGCACAGAAGGTCATTGTCCATCCTTACTTTTTGAGCAGCGGGATGCATGTGACAAGCGATATCCCCGAGCTCATACTAGAAGCACAGGGCAGGTTCCCTGATGTTGAATTTATTTATACAGAACCTCTCGGTATTCACAACAAAATGGCCGAGGTCGTGCTTGAGAGGATACGTGCTGCCTCGGGACTGACACCAGGGGAAATAGAAAAGAGAAGCTTTGAGATAATCTGCGAAGAAATTGATCTGAGGGATGTTCCCGGTGAGAGAGTGCCTATTATAAAACGGGTCATACACGCAACTGCTGACTTTGAATTCAAGAGCAGTCTTGTATTTCATCCCGATGCAGTGAAGGCCGGCATGGAAGCGATAAAAGCAGGGAAGGACATTCTGACAGACGTTGAAATGGTCAGGGCCGGTATAAGCAAGAAATTGCTGGAGAAGTGGGGCGGAAAAGTTGTCTGTAATATTCAGGGGTCAGGGGCAAGGGGCAAGGGGAAAGAGATTAAGACAAGGTCTGAACAGGGGATAGAAGAAGCTTTGAAAGCAAATAACAATATAGGAATTATCGCGATTGGCAATGCGCCAACTGCGTTGCTGAAGACAATTGAATTGTTACACGGTCAGGGCGTATTGCCATACGCCCCTACAGATCCATTCCCTCTTGTCATCGGAGTGCCCGTCGGGTTTGTGAAGGCCGTCGAGTCAAAGGCAGAACTGGCAAAGCAGACATTCCCCTTTATCACAAATAGCAGTAGGAAGGGCGGCTCTACTGTTGCGGTGGCGATAGTGAATGCACTGTTGAAGATGGCGGAGGAACGGTGAGTGCAGGGAATTCTAAATTCAAAATGAAAAAAGCAATTTCGGTACTGTCCACATCCGGACTGATTCATCTCGCTTCATCAGAGGCCTGGGCCATGCATATATCAGAAGGCATACTGCCCTTCAACTGGGCCGTGTTATGGTTTATCATTGCTGTGCCCTTTATCGCATACGGCATGAAAAGGCTTAAAGAACTCTCAAAGGCGGACATCTCGTTTAAACCGCTAATCGGTCTCCTGGCGGCAGTGGTCTTTGTCATATCCCTTATGCCGATTCCCGTGCCAACAGCAGGTACATGCTCACATCCGGGAGGAACGGCAATCCCTGCAATACTGGTTGGCCCCTCAATAAGCGTGGTTATTACGGCTGTTGCTCTGCTCATCCAGGCCCTTTTCTTTGCCCATGGCGGCTTAAGTACATGGGGTGCAGACATTGTTTCCATGGGCGTTGTGGGTGCTTTTGCCGGTGCCGGCATTTTTAAAATTCTGAGAAGGCTTAATGTTCGTCTCGCCATCTCGGCTTTTTGTGCAGGCCTTGTTTCCGACTGGGCCATATACATGACAACATCAGTCGAATTGGCAGCCGGCATAAAAGGGGATGCTCCCTTTTTGCCTCTCTTTACTAAGATATTAATTGCTTTTGTTCCCACACAGTTACCTCTTGGCATAGTTGAAGGTGCAATGACGGCCGGAATGGTAAGCCTGCTGTTTAAGAGAAGGGCTGACCTCCTTATGAAGCTCGGGGTTATCAAGCCTGAACATGCAGGAGGTACAATATGATGAGTCAGGAGTCAATAGTCAAAAGTCAAAAGTTAGGAACAATCTTGTTGCTGTGTTTTTCACTGTTCACTGTTCACTGTTCACTGTTCACTGCTGCGGCCGCAGCTAAATGGGGCGGTGTTGACGAATTGGTTGTGGAGAAATATGCAGAAGAGCACGGCAGGGCTTCACGGGATCCCATTATAAATACTGACCAGGGTGATCTGCTGCTCTTTCTCTTTCTCCTCGGTGGTGCAGTCGGTGGTTTTGCAGCAGGATATTACTGGAGAACCTTAACAGAACAGAGAACCCGGAAAAGAGAAGAATATTTTTCAAAATAGTTCAGGACAGTATGTATACACCTGTCCAGGCACTATTAAACTACTTATGAGTTATTTGGGAAAACATGCAATTATTTTCTGAACATTTTAAGGAAGAGCATCCTTTGACAAGGGTAGATGCGCGGGTTAAATTGATCGTTGTCCTGTCACTGCTCGTAATGGTCCTGAGCTATAAAGGGATTGTGTTCCCTTTGCTCATTGCGGCGGCTTCTTTTTTTGTCTGCCTGTGGATGAAGATCCCCCCCCGTGTTATGTTTCTCAGGATTTCGCAGCCCCTCTTTATAGCCATGGTCGTGCTCCTATTGAAGTTCTTTTTTTCAGGTGAAGAGATAATGTTTTCCGTGAACGTGCTCGGAATGGAAATAGCCGGCCATAGGGACGGGCTTATCGAGGGCATCAGGATAACAGGCAGGGTAATCGGCGGAGTCTCTCTTTTAATCATGCTCGGGTTCGCAACACCCTTTATTGAATTTGTAGCGGCCCTGTCCTGGCTGAGGATTCCAAGACAGTTCATAGAGATAATGATGTTTGCATACAGATACCTCTTTATGTTTCTTGATGATGCAACAACTATTTACAGTGCTCAGAAAAACCGGCTTGGTTATGCGGGGATAAGGAAAGGCTTAACGTCCTTCGGTGTCCTGACAGGGTCACTGGTACTGCGAGGTTTTGAACAGAGCCAGAAAACAGCTGACGCCATGATACAGAGGGGCTACACAGGCGATATGCCCCTGCTGAAGGGAGAGCCTGTCAAGGCAGTTGATCTCGCCGTTGCTACACTTGTAGTAATAGTTGGAGGGGCCGTATGGATGATCTGATGTATTCAGTCAGGAATGTCTCATACAAATACCCTGACGGCAC
>CP070644.1:818993-826014 GCA_020354155.1 Nitrospiraceae bacterium
AAGTAACTGATACAGATTTAAACCGATTCTCACTTCTTCAAGAGAAGCGAAATCATTATTTAGCTTGATAGTATTGATGCGGATCCGGGAATCCGGCCACAGGGTATATTCCATGTTGCCCGTTATCCGGAGAGGTAGTCCCAAGGCGTCGGAGAGAGTTGATTCAAGCTCAGGTTTGTATGAATTAATATTGACTATGGTCGGCAGTACAAAGAGGGAAACAATAGAAAGCAAACCCGCTACCAGGGAAGTGTACCATAGTGTCTTACGTATCATACCTATCGTGTCTCTAACTATACAGCATTACTTATTCAATACAGACTATCGTATATATCGGTACATTTCTGCTGTTCATTAAGGGGGAAAGATTGAAGATCGCTACTGTAAGTCACTAAATAAGTTAAAATCCTGCATAAGGAATTCCCCTATGGTAACAACGGGGGATACTCTATTCAGGTTTATTTGAATCATCCTATGTGATATTTAGAAAAACTCACCCTGTTGAATCGGCAACCATCTCTGAAGGTGGTTGCCGATGTTCATTATGATTACATTCTCATATAAGGGAATTGTATAGGAATATATGATTATGAGATTATTGGATTAAATAACCATTTATAAGTGCAGATATAGAGAAGATCAAATCAGTTTGCCCGCCGCAGACTCAGCGGTAGTATCGTATGAAACGGATTTGGTCTCTTTTCTGACGATTTGTTGATTATCAATAAGTCTGAGCTTTTTTAATATTGAACATTAGCTTGGTGGGATAATTATCATGAGCCACATCGAATTAGGAATACACCGTTTACCGTCAATTGACAGCATTATGCAATCCGTTATCAGTGAAACAGAGGAGGAAATGAAATTTTTCAAAGAATATGATAAAAATCTGCGGGTACTCGTATTATATTATGAGAGCCGTATAGCGGGCTTTTCGATAGGTGCTTAAAAATAAATATGAATATGATTTCATCAGATATAGAACAACTTGGCTTTTCAAAATGGTTCAATGATAAAGTCGATCCTAATGATTTAAATAGCTTTGAAATTGCAAGAGTGATGGCTGTTCATAAAGACAGTTATATCATTAACAATGGAAAGAACGATGTCTTTTCTGAACTGATTGGTAAACTGGTTTTCAGTGCGTCTTCTCCGCTTGATTACCCTGCTGTAGGAGATTGGGTCTTGGCAACTTTCTACGATGAAGATACCTTTTCAATAATTCATAAAGTATTGCCGAGAAAATCAATGCTTAAAAGAAAAACTCCAGGGAGGAAAGTTGATTTTCAATTAATTGCCGCCAATATTGATGTTGCATTGATTGTGCAATCTCTGGACACAAATTTTAATCTCAGGAGACTTGAACGATATTTAGTGATGGTTGAAGACAGCAACATCAAGCCAATCGTGTTGTTGAGCAAAAGTGATCTCCTGGATAAAGGAGAGATCGATAATAGAGTCTCGGAAATCCATAAAATAATGCCCTTTTTGCATGTGCAGCCATTCAGCAATGAAAATGAATCCTCTCTAAAAAACGTAAAGAATCTTCTGAAGCGTCGGCAAACCTATTGTCTATTGGGATCATCAGGTGTTGGTAAAACAACCTTATTAAACAATCTAATCGGAGAATCAATATTTACAACGAAAAAAGTCAGAGAAAAGGATAGTAAAGGTAGGCATGCCACAACACACCGGCAATTGATAGCGTTAGATTGTGAAGCAATACTGATAGACACTCCGGGGATGAGAGAAGTCGGTAATTTTTCTGTTGAAACGAGCATTGATAAAACATTTACAGAAATTACAGAGCTATCGAAACAATGTCAATTTAATGATTGTACTCATGTTAATGAAAAAGGTTGTGCACTTTTAAAGGCAGTGGAAATTGGGCAAGTGCCAGAGAAAAGATATCTAAATTATATAAAAATGAAAAAAGAATCAATCTATAATGAAATGTCATATTTAGAGAAAAGACAAAAAGATAAACAGTTCGGGAAATTATGTAAATCTGTAATGAAGCACAAGAAAAATAAGAGATAGAAGCTGAAAAGGCAAATTAACTAATGCTCATTCTGATGATATGGCGAGAGTAGACAGGAAACGGGAGGAGACTATGGAGCAGAACCGGGCTACACAAATCATGGTACAAGGTTACGCTTAATCAGAGGCTGTACTCCTGGCCGTGTGTCAGGAATTAGAGATAGAAACCGAGAACGATGTTGTTCCCCGGATAGCAAGCGGTTTCGCTGGCGGGATCGGTAATACGGGGTCGGTATGCGGTTCCGTTATCGGTGCTGTGATGGCTATCGGCCTCAGGCAGGGGCGAGCCGATACAATGGAAGAGGCTCTCCGCAATCTGGCGGTTACCCAGGAATTTCGTCGCCGCTTCGAGGTCGAGATGAAGACCATTAACTGCCGCGAATTGACGGGGGCCGACCTGAGCACGCCGGAGGGGATTGAGCAGTTTATGGGCTCTGACACACCCAAGACGGTCTGCTTTCCGGCGGTCGCCTTAGCTTACCGTCTGGTGGTAGATCTGCTGAAAGAATCCTCGTAGTCTGGAGCTGCAACTGCACTTAGATCTTTAACACTTCTTTTAAATCATTGGCTCGCAGGTGTTATCAATAACCCTTGAGCTGCTTTTATACTGAAGATAAAATGATGGTATCTTTAGCTATAGTGACACATACCCTCGACGTATCACTCAGAAGTTACTCTTCCAGTTTCTCTGCCTCGTCAATAAGCATAACCGGGATGTCATCTTTAATGTGATACAAAAGTTTGCATGAATCACAGATGAGCCCGTCTTCGGCTTCATTTAACCTGATATCTCCCTTACACTTGGGGCAGGCGAGGATATCAAGCAGGTCTTTTTGGATGGCCATGTTTTCCTCCTTCAATCAATAGTAAATGATAGCAACTCCCATGTTTTTCTACAAGTGCAAAGTGCATAAAAAATAACAGAAATCATCGGAACCGTATTTTCTATACTGACATCTGAAACCTGGCCCCCGGAATCTGCTTTTCGTTTGACTTACCCCAGACTTATCCTTAAACTTATTGTTCATGAAAGAGGATGTACAAAAAATCATAAAGAATTCACTTGTCAGTCTGCAGGGAAGGTGGGGGCTGGATGCTATACCTGAAGTCGAAATCGAAATACCCCGGGACGAATCCATGGGGGATTTTGCCACCACGGTAGCAATGCGCCTTGCCAAACCTCTGAAGGCCCCGCCAAGGAAAATCGCAGAAGAGATCGTCGCTGAGATAGAAGATCTGATCACCCATGCCCCCCCCATAGAAAAGGGGGGAAGGTGGGGATTTGATATCTTTGAAAATATCGAGATAGCAGGGCCGGGATATATCAACTTTAAATTGAAAAACAGTTATTTTTACAACTCCCTCTACCAATTACTGGAAGAAGAGCACTCCTCCCTGCGAAGTGACATAGGGAAGGGCCGCAGGGTGCAGGTGGAATATGTCAGTGCAAATCCAACGGGTCCGCTGCACATCGGCCACGGCAGGGGAGCTGCAGTGGGAAGTGCGCTCTGTAATATTCTCAGGGCAGCGGGCTACAGCATTCAAAGCGAGTTTTATATTAATGACGCAGGGCTGCAGGTCAAATTGCTGGGCAGGTCTGTCTATGCGCGCTATCAGCAGGCATCAGGAAATGATGTCCCCTTTCCCGAAGACGGATATCAGGGTGATTATATTGAGTCCATTGCAAGAGATATCAGGGAAGAGGAAGGCGAGAAATATCTGAACAGGACCTTTGAAGACTGCGGCGAGTTCTTTACTGACTATTCATATAAAATGATGCTTGCCAATCTTGAAACCGACCTCAAGGATTTTGGCGTCATATTTGATACGTGGCAGAGCGAAAAGGAACTTCATGCAAAGGGGATGGTCCAGGATGCGCTGAATACGCTGAAAGACAAGGGGCTGCTCTATGAAAAGGAAGGTGCAACCTGGTTCAGCTCTTCTGAATTTGGAGATGACAAGGACAGGGTCATAAGGAAGCAGGATGGTGAGTTTACATACTTTGCTTCTGACATCTGCTATCACAAAAACAAACTGGACAGGGGATTTGACACCATCATTGATATATGGGGAGCAGATCATCACGGCTATATTCCCCGGGTGCGTTCTGTTCTTGAGGCCTTTGGACTGCCCAGGGAAAAATTTGAGGTCATTCTGATCCAGATGGTCTCACTCCTCAGGCATGGGGAACCGGTGCCGATGTCAAAACGGTCCGGTCAGTTTGTCACGCTCCGCGAAGTAATCGATGAAGTAGGCACTGACGTGGCAAAGTTCATTTTTCTCACCCGCCGGGCAGACAGTCATCTTGATTTTGATATAGAAGTAGCAAAGGAACAGTCTTCAGAGAACCCTGTTTTCTATGTTCAGTATGCCTTTGCACGTATTTCAAGCCTCTTCAGGCAGGCAGCAGAGAAACATGTCCTTGATGCAGATGTTGAAGATCAGTCAGCACAGCGAAATGTCCTGAAGGAAAAGATCAGGCAGGTTGATTTTTCACTCCTTCTGGAAGATGAGGATTTTCTGCTTATGAAGAAAATCCTGCTGTATCCCATGGTCTTTGAAGGGGCCGCCCTATCATACGAAGTAAACAGAATCACCTTCTATCTGCAGGAGCTTGCTTCTGTCTTTCATTCTTATTACAACAAACACAGGATTCTTACCGAAGACAGTAATCTTTCACTGGCGAGGCTCTCCATGTGCAGGGCTGTGCAGGTTGTGCTTGAAGAAGGATTGAAACTTCTGGGAGTCTCTGCACCGGAAAGGATGTAAGGAAAGGGACAGAGGAACACAGGGCAGAGAATAGAAAATCAAAGATTAAAGATCAAAAATTAAAATTAAGGTAATATTTTAGTGCATTCAATTAAATACACTTCCGAAACTTTGATATTTAATTTTTACTTTTTGATTTTATGACTATATCAATTCATATGCTGAATCCTGTGCTGAAGGTTAGGAGGTGCCTATGTCATATGTTACAGCATTAATCATCCATGTTCTGTCTGTTGTGGTCTGGATCGGCGGCGTGGCATTTGTAACACTGGTAACGTTCCCCATGATCTTGAGAGAGGAGAAGTCTCTTGAACAGGTCATGATGTTTCAGGGAGTTGAGCACCGCTTTGCAAAGATAGCAAAGCTCATGGTCATACTTGCCGGCCTTTCCGGGCTGTATCTGCTCTTTGAAAAGGGCCTCAGTCCCGGGGTATGGATCATGATCGTTGTCTGGACCTTTTACGCAGCCCTTCTGTTTGGTCTGGAAAAGCTGATCTTTAAAAAAATATTCAGTAAACCCGCTGATAAGCTTGATACAAGAAAGGTTTTTAACATACTGCAGGGATTCCACTGGGTTGTCCTCACACTCAGTGCCTTGGCCATTGCTGCCGGGATATGGACAGGGCATAATTAGGGCTCAGTGGTTAGCCCACTTTATCTTTCTGTCATTCCGAGAAGCCAAAGGCGACGAGGAATCTTATAACTCATTAAGATTCAAAGAATCAAGATTTCTCACTTTGTTCGAAATGACATCATATAATGGATTATGAAACAGCATCATGATCGGGGAATCCAGTGTTTTTCAAGACTTCTGGATTGTCCGGCCTGCCTGCCGGCAGGCAGGCCGGACAATGACAAACACTTAATGAAAAATTATGGAGAAATTCTCCTTATATTATCCTTGATCTCAGAGTAATATGCATTTCCAATTTAATATAATCAATACCGATAAAAGTGCGCGCCGTGGTCAAATAAGAACAGAAAGGGGGACCATCAACACCCCTGCATTTATGCCTGTGGGCACAAACGCAACGGTCAAGGCAATGAACTCTGATGAGATGAAGGAACTGGGCGCTGAGATCATTCTTTCAAACACCTATCATCTCTATCTCAGGCCGGGACATGACATTATCAGGTCAGTGGGCGGACTTCATCAGTTTATGCAGTGGGACGGACCAGTCCTGACAGACAGCGGCGGGTTTCAGGTCTTCAGTCTTTCTCCCTTGAGAAAGATTCGGGATGACGGTGTTGAGTTCCGTTCCCATATAGACGGGTCCCTGCATTTTTTGACCCCTGAGCTTGTTATGGAAATTCAGGGCGCTCTCGGATCGGTCATTGCCATGGTCTTTGTTGAATGCATCCCATACCCTGCTGAAAGGGAATATGCCATGAATTCTCTCACATTAACAACGAAGTGGGCAAAGAGATGTCTCGATGCGAGGAATCATGAACAGGCCCTCTTCGGGATAGTCCAGGGGGGAATGTACACTGACTTGCGGAAACAGAGTGCTGAAGAATTAATTGAAATGGAATTTGACGGTTATGCACTGGGAGGTCTCAGTGTGGGTGAGCCAAAGGAGCTCATGTATGAAATGGTGAATTACACGACACCGCTGCTGCCTGCTGAAAAGCCGCGGTATCTGATGGGAATCGGAGATCTTCTTGATGTCCTTGAGGCAGTGTCTGCTGGAATCGATATGTTTGACTGTGTCATGCCGACACGGAATGCCCGGAATGGAACTCTCTTTACGAGTCAGGGGCGGATCAGCATCAAGCGGGAAGAGTTCAAAAAGGACGCAGGCCCCCTCGATCCTGGGTGCACCTGTTATACCTGTCAGAACTTTTCAAGGGCCTATCTGAGGCATATGTTTATGAGTCGGGAGATCCTGTCAATGCGGTTAAATACAATCCACAATATCCATTTCTTTCTCGAATTTTTCAGGGAGATGCGGAGAGCGATTGAAAAAGGGGAGTTTGCTGAATTCCGAAAAGAGCAGACAGAGATATTAAAGAATAACTTTCATCAGTAGGGTAAGTATTGTTCTGTTGCGGTACTCCTGAAGAGGTTTAACCTCCAAGGGAGGTTGAATCATGACTCTTTCAACTTTAACACCTGACTCTTCACTCTGCTTTACTTCACCCAGTCAAGCTTCCTGACAAAATCCCTGTTATCAACAAACCACGTCACTGTCTTTTCAATGCCTTCTTCAAG
>CP070644.1:826114-830459 GCA_020354155.1 Nitrospiraceae bacterium
CGCATACTCTGTTCATCATCTACCACAAGTATTCTGCCTTTTGAATAAGCCATAAAAGGTATTAATTCTCTCCTTAATTATTATTAAACGGCAGTAAGACCTTAAAACTTGTGCCGCCACATTCTACACCCGATTCTACGACGACCTTCCCATCATGCTCTTCGGCAATTTTCTGTGCTGTTGAAAGTCCAAGCCCTGTCCCCTTTTCCTTGGTTGTAAAAAAGGGATAGAATACCTTTCCTATATCTTCCTTGCTTATACCGGCACCATTGTCTTTAAAGGTAATTTCCACAAAATTCTCTTTCTTTTCCGTATAAATCTCTACTTCTCCTCCATCTGAAACAGCATCAACTGCATTCAGTCCAAGATTCCAGAATACCTGTTGAAGCTTCCGTGAGTCTCCTTTGATGTACAGGCTTTCTTCGAGTTCCGACGGTGATGAGACATGCACACGTTCTGTGCTGGAATTCTGCATGAGAGTAATAACGTTTCTCAATGAGTAATGAAGATCAAAGCTTTCCACCTGAAGTTCCTGCGGTCTGGCGTATAAAAGAAAATCTGTAATGATGCCGTTTAACCTGTCCATCTCTGAAAGAGCTATACTCATAAGGTGATCCGCAGATTCACCAGAGACCTTTTTCTCCCTCAGCATTTCAACGGATGCCTTCAGTGAAGCAAGTGGGTTTCGCAGTTCATGGGCAATGGATGCCGACAGTTCCCCGATAAAGGCCCACTGTTCCTTTCTCTTGACCTCAGCCTCCATTGTTTTCAGTTCCGTCAGGTCCTGGAATATCCCTATCATGCCTATGGGATCACCGGAACTGTCTTTCAGCGTAGAAAGCCTCATGCCGACGGGAAAAGGTTTTCCTTCCCTGTCATAAATTTCTCCTTCTATCCTGTCTAAGGGAACGTTACAATCTTCAAGAAAGGGGAATACCTCTCCCGGGTTTTTTCCGATCACTGCCTGCCGGTCAAACCCCGTGATCTCACTGGCAGAAGTGTTGAAAGTGCTGATGCATCTGTTCAGATCAGTTGTAAACACCCCGCTCGGCATACTGTCAATAATATATTTACTAAAGGCCTTTAAATCGCTCAGGACCGTATCCCGCTCCTGAAGGCTCTTGGTAGCCCTGTGCAGCGTTTCAGAAAGATAGCCGCTCAGAAAGGCAACAAGGAAAAAAGCCGAAATATAGGCGAAACTTTTATAGAAATAATCCTTTGCTGTAATAAAGGGATCAGCAGGCAATTGTGCAATGCCGTAAAGCTGAAGGCCAAGGAGGCCTGCATAGAGTACGCTGCTGAAGGAGGCTATAACAAAACATGCCCTCCTGTTTAATACGATTGCTGCTGAAAGTATGCTCAGGGGAAACATAAAGGCGAATATACTCTCAATACCGCCAGTGATGAAAATGAGCACTGCCTCTGCAAGAATATCAATAATTATCTGTATATATGCAAAAACTGTGAAATTGATCCTCTGTTTCGTCCACTTGATAATCAGCGCATAGACAATCGTGAGGAGATAGAGAAATGCAATAAAGTAGGATAATTGTTCGGGATGGGAGATCCTCTCGTATCCAATCCTGAATATATGGAATGAGTCAAGAAGAAGGGTGACAATAACAACCCTTATAACGATAAGGGCACTTACTCTTTTCGTTATGTCACCACGCATCATTCTTTCTATCACTCGTGCATCTGGCGCAGCACAAGGGCCGGGTTATTAAATCAGTGTTATGAGCTTGAAGATCGGCAGATACATGGCAACAACGATAAATCCGACTGTTCCGCCAAGAAACACCATAAGCAGCGGTTCGAGCATGGCCGTAAGATTTGCAACAGCAGCATCAACTTCTTCATCATAAAAGTCAGCAATCTTATCAAGCATGCTGTCAAGAGCTCCGGTGGATTCTCCAACAGCGATCATCTGCGTAACCATGGGAGGAAAGACCTTCGTCTCTGAAAGGGGATCAGCAATAGTCTGACCTTCAGCAACATTCTTTCTGACGTCGAAAACAGCCTTTTCAATAACCTTGTTGCCTGCTGTTTTGGCCGTTATATTTAACCCATCAAGTATTGGAACACCACTGCTTGTCAGCGTACCAAGTGTTCTCGTAAATTTGGCAACGGCAACTTTTTTGAGCAGTATGCCAAAAATCGGAAGTTTTAAAAGAATCCGGTCCGTTATGGTTCTCCCCGTTTCCGTTTTCCTCCACTTCACAATGCCGACAACAATCATAATCATAGACGCAAAGGTTATTAAGCCTCCGGTACCTGCTATAAAGTCACTCATATCTATGACAAGCTGGGTTGGTCCCGGCAATTGTCCGCCAAGCTGGGTAAACATCTTTGAAAAGGTAGGCACAACAAAGATCATGATAACGGCAATAACCAGGATGGCTACACTGATGACAACAGCAGGGTAGGTCATTGCTCCCTTCACCTGCCTTTTCAGTTTCTGAGCCTTTTCGATATACTGGGCAAGTCTGATAAGAATTGTATCAAGGATACCGCCTGATTCACCTGCTGCAACCATATTTGAATAAAGGTCGGAATAAACCTTGGGATGCTTTTTCAGGGCATCGGCAAAGGTAGAGCCTCCCTCAACATCATTTTTGATTTCCCCGATTATTTTTGCATAATGTTTATTCTCGGTCTGGTTTGAGAGTATGTCCAGGGCCTGGACAAGGGGAAGACCTGCACCTATCATGGTTGCAAACTGCCGGGTAAAAATGACGAGGTCTTTTTCAGTCACCTTGCCACCCAGCCCACTGAAGAGCGGCTTGGGTTTTTTCGATATACTTGTCGGAATAATACGCTGTTTTCTCAGATAGGCCTTGACATCATCTATATTTGATGCCGTGTACTCGCCTTTTGCAATACCGCCCTTGATGGACTTGCCTGACCATTTATAAACAATATCTGCCATTTATTTAACCTTTCCTACACCGACAGCAGAACGCCTCTGCATCATGTTGAGGAGTTCATCCGGTATGGTTGATTTTCGAAGCGCATCTTCATATGACAGGTCTCCTCTCTGAAAGAGCTCAAAGAGAGACTGGTTCATTGTCTTCATGGGGAATTTGTTCTGCCCTGTCTGCATCATGGAGTAAATCTGATGTGTCTTGTCTTCCCTGATCAGGTTCCGGATGGCAGGATTTGGCACAAGTAATTCAACTGCAAGCGATCTGCCTTTGCCTGATTTATTCGGTATCAACTGCTGGGAGATTATCCCCTCAAGGACAAAAGAGAGCTGGACACGAATCTGTTCCTGCTGATGGGCAGGGAATACGTCTATAACACGGTTAATCGTCTGAACAGCCGTATTGGTATGCAGTGTAGCAAATGTCAGATGCCCTGTCTCAGAGGTAGTAAGGGCAGCCTCGATTGTCTCAAGGTCCCTCATTTCTCCAATGAGGACTATATCCGGGTCCTGCCTCAAGACATATTTCAATGCCTCTTTAAAGGAATCCGTATCAGCATGTACTTCTCTCTGGTTGACAAGACAGCTCTTGTGAGAGTGGAGATATTCAATAGGATCCTCTACCGTTATTATATGTTCATGTCTTTCCCGGTTGATCTTGTCAATCATTGCTGCAAGGGTAGATGACTTGCCGCAGCCCGTTGGTCCTGTAACAAGTATGAGGCCACTGGGCTTCTTCGAAAGCTCATTTAATACATTCGGAAGCCCAAGCTCCTTGAAGGACTTCACTTCATAGGGGATCATCCTGAAGGCGCCTGACACTGCTCCCCGCTGCATAAAAATGTTTGCCCTGAAGCGGCTCAGACCCTTGACACCAAATGAGAGATCAAGTTCGTTTTTTTCTTCGAACTTGTGTTTCTGCGTATCGGTAAGAATACTGTAGCAGAGTGCCTTCGTCTCTGAGGGATTGATCGGCTCTTCATTCAGAGGTATCAGCTTACCATCAACTCTTACCCTCGGAGGCGATCCTGTACTAATATGAAGGTCAGAAGCCCCTTTCTCAAGCATTTGCTCCAGCAGATCGTATAATGTTGACATAAAATTTCCTTTAAAATTAAAGGTTCTTAAATATACTGCCTCTCTCCATCATTCGTTATTACTCTCTATCGGAAAAACAGTTCCTTTTCTTTAGTTTTTTTCTCATGAGTGTTACACTGCCTTTTTTCTTTGCCGGCATGCTTTCATCAGTCATGTCAGTCTTTGAAGGTAACTCTCAGGACCTCTTCTATTGATGTCACCCCTTCTTTAATCTTTGTAAGGCCGCTCATCCTCAGTGTCTTCATGCCCAGCTGAACAGCTGTTTTCTTTAATTCCGAGGCAGAGCCTCCTCTGAGAATCAACTCTTTGAGATCATCTTTCACC
>CP070644.1:830559-839533 GCA_020354155.1 Nitrospiraceae bacterium
CCGTCTTCTTTCATGGTCTCGATCTTTTTTAATTTTGAAATTCCCTGCTTGATGGTCTTGTAATTTGTGAGCATGCCCCCCAGCCAGCGCTGGTTCACGTAGAAGGCACCACACTTCTGCGACTCATCGATAATAACGTCCTGTGCCTGTTTTTTTGTGCCTACAAAAAGAATCGTTTCCCCTCTGCTTGAGAGATCTTTGACGAAATTGTACGCGGTTTCAAACATCTTGACTGTTTTCTGAAGGTCAATAATGTAGATGCCATTGCGCTGACCAAAGATATACTTTTTCATTTTTGGGTTCCAGCGCTTCACCTGATGACCAAAGTGGACACCAGCCTCCAGAAGCTCCTTCATTGTTACTACCATAGAATACCTCCTCAGTTTTTCCTCCGCCCTTTCTTGCTGCATCCTGGCCGTTCAGGACACTGTTCAGCAAGAAGATTGGATGGGCGTGTGAATTTTGTTAAAATATCGAACAATCTTCCGGTTCGAAGTAGTAATAAGATTATCATATGTAACCACCCCATTTCAATAAATTTTCTCAATAGTTTGATTATGAGCGATATATTTATTTCAATGGATGGAGCAAAAGCAATAAACCTGTCTTGAGAAAATGCAGGGCAAAGTAACAACATATTTCCATGAGAATGATATAATACTTTGATTCTAAATTATAATTTTGGAGGGTACGATGAGAGCGCTGACACATTGTTTTCTTCTATTCGTAACCGGAGTTTGCCTTGTTGCTGTACTGGCCTGCTCAACTGAAACAGGCAGTGATCTGTATAAGACAGCAGAATTTGAAGAGCTGCAAAATAACAAAGAGCATGCTATCCAGCTTTACGAGACAATCATAAAAAAATTCCCTGATAGTGACTATGCTGATAAGGCAAGGGAAAAATTGGTTGAGTTGCAGAAGTAGGCGGTACTGCTACCCCTGCTCCTTTGAGGAAGCAAGTTCTTTAAAGGAAATATTGTCTCTGACGATGAAGATCGACCCTACAGCAATAATAAAGCCCATCGCTACAAGCCAGGCGATAATGCCATAGCTTGCTGCCACGGCCTTCGACACTCCAAACACATCATGCAAAGCAACCACACAGGCTGCCTGGAATGCACCAAGAAATCCCGGCGTGGGGAATAGTGAGATAAAAATCCCGATTGTCAAACTCACGACAAGGACTGACGTTACCATCGGAAGGTCTGTAATGCCGAAGGCCAGGTGAATGGGGTAATAGGTTAATATCATGGAAATCCATACCAGAAAGGAAAGAACAAGTGCCGCCAGAAATCCCTTTACGTCTTTGAGAATGCTAAGCCCCTCTGTGAAGGACTGTACAATTCCAAAAATCTTTTCCCGCCATGTTTCAGGTAATGGCTTTGAGCAGAATTCAACAATTTTCATTGCCCAGTCATTTTTATACTGAAGTAACACGGAAAAAAGAAAAATTCCCAGTGACCCTATAAAACTGACCCATCCAAATTTGATCATATACCCCATAAGTTTCTGGCTTTCTCCATTCTCTCCCTGCGCAAAGGTATCAGCACTGAAAAAGATAACACCCACCAGAAGCATCAGGAATAGAAGCATGTCAAAGAGACGCTCAACAAATATGGTTGCAAAGGCTGCGCTGAACGTGACATTTTCTTTTTTCCCAAGCAGATAAGCCCGTATGAATTCACCTGCCCTGGCCGGAAGAATATTGCCCATAAATCCGACCATCAGGGGAGAAAAAAGACGGGATGTTTTGACATTCTTTACTGAACTGACCAGATAGTGCCAGCGCATTGCTCTGAAAAGAAAGGTAATTGCAACGAGTAATACTGCTGGAATCAGATATATATATTTTACGGTCCTCAGTGCTTCCGTCAGATCTGCTATTGATACATTTTTGAATGCATAATAGGAAGAGAGGGCAATAATGACAAGCCCAATGATAAGATGTTTTTTATTCATAAAAAATAGGTTAGTTTTATATTATAGCTGTAAAATTACTTAGCAATCAAGTGAGCTGTCGATATTTCGGACGGCTGCCTAAAATTTCTTATTCTCCACCATATCGAGGGTCTCGATTACTTTATGAGCAATCAATTCTACTGCCTTTTCCCCTTTTTCTGTACTGGCTTTTTCAGGATTGCCCCAGACACCGCTGCGCCAGTATTTCAGTTTGTTTTTCGCAAGAAATGGTCTGGGCATGTTCGGGTAATCCTCTTTAGATCGTCCCCTGACAAGCTCCGGAGCAAGGGCCAGCACCATGGATGTCTCAAGTTCGCCGGCATGCGAATCATTGGGAGTATCAGCAAGTTCTGCAAGTTCCTTATACAGGGTATCATAGGGTGAAAATACGGCTACATTGATACCGTTCAGTTCCTCAATGAGCTGTTCGCCTACTTCTTTCAATGCTGACATGTGAAGACCACCACCGTGCCCTGAAATAAGGAATATGTTTCGGAGTCCGTCCTTGTAGGACTCCCTGATCAGGTCACCTGCTATTCTTCGTAATGTGTCGGGAGTAATGCTTAGTGTCCCCGGATGCTGACGTGTTGTCGTACATACTCCGTAATACACTGGAGGAGCGAGAAAGACCTTTCTTTTTTTAACAACGCGCTTCAGAATTTCATAAATAATTAAGGTGTCCGTATTCAGGGGAAGATGATTGCCGTGCTCTTCCACGGTTCCAAAGGGAATGATCACCGTTTGTGTCTGTTTCAGGTGTCTTTTGAAATCCTTCATCGTCATATACTCAAGCAGCATAGGCTACCTCCAGGAATAATGTTCCCATTATTATACATGAATTTTTTTCGTCAAAACTGTTCCTGATTCTGTATAATTTAAGATATAGCATCTCACAACGAAGAACGGGGACAGATTATGAAAACTGCTAAAGATAAAAGTATAGTGCGCAAGACGATAACCTGGGAAGAAAGGAGCGGGTTTCTTCAATTCCTGTCCTCCGTTCCTGACAGAGTGCGTACCTTTAATCAAAGCTTTGAGTTCTGCATTGAGAATCTTTCCCCGCTGCCGCTGGATATAGATGGTGATACTGAAATCCCCTTGCAGGTAGGATTTGTGTTGAAGAGAAACAATCCCTTACTGCCTGAATTGCAGTATTGTCTCTATTCAGTCCTGAAAGAGAAAATGCTCTACGGATATATCGGCCTGTACAGAAATGGCAGTCTGACAACACTGAAAGAGCTCAAACCGATTAGAGATTTTCATAAGGGAGAGGCCGTGCTGCATGGCTGGCTCACTCAGCTTGTGAGAGCATCCTGCGAAAAGATAACACTCTGAATCCTGGCAATTCCACTTTTTATTTTCAGTAGATCTGCATTAAAATATTCCTTATTATGAAATTAACTGTGTTAGGAAGCGGGACATGCGTACCTTCACTGCAGAGAAATGCCTCAGGGTACCTTATAAAAGAAAGCGGACATCAGATCCTGGTTGACTGCGGGAGCGGCACCCTGTTACAGCTTGAAAAGTCAGGAAACAGCTATAAGGATGTAGACGCCGTCTTTATAACTCACAGTCACCCGGACCACTTTGCAGACCTCTTGCCTCTCTTGCATGCCCTTCTTTATGCGCCAAATTTCCACAGAGAGAAAGATTTTCAAATCTTTGCTCCTCATGCATTCAGAAAATATTATGACCAGGCAATAGCTTCAATTCTTGGAACCCCGGACCGGTTCAGGATAGTTCTCAATGAAGTTCAGCAGACAATGAATTGCGGGCCGGTTCTTGTGCGCAGCATAAAGACCGTTCATTCAGCAGACAGTGTCGCCTATCGTTTTGAATGCGGCGGCAAGGCCATTGTCCTTACCGGTGATGCAGATTATGACCAGGGTATCATTGCTCTCGCCAGCGGTGCTGATATCTTAATAACTGACTGCTCATTTCCTGATGCCCTGAAAGTACCGGGGCACATGAGTGCGAAAGAATGCGGACGCGTGGCAGCACAAGCACATGCAAAACAGCTCATTCTCTCGCACCTTTACCCTGCAGATACTCCCGACATTGACAGAGTGACCGAGGCAGCAGAATATTTTAACGGCTCAATACGGCTCGCAGAAGACCTCATGGTGATTGAACTTTAAAAATTGATGGATCATTATATTTGTTATAATGCAATCATTAATATATATTTTGTTAACAAGTACAGGTCATGTATTAAATGAAAATATTTTACTCACAAAAATGCCTTGAATATGGACAGCCCGGCCATCCTGAATCACCACAAAGGGTTGAGGCAACATACGGCTATCTGAGTGAGAAGGGGTATGAATTCGATGAACCAACCCTGTGCTCTGACAATGATATTTTACGTGCTCACTCTGAAAACCTGTTAAAGAGCGTTAAAAGCGAAAATTTTTTTGATTTTGATACTCCTGCCTTCAAGGGTATATATGATATTGCACGACTTTCTGCCGGGAGCGCAATAAATGCAGCTCTGCATTGTCTTGAGAAAAATGAAAGTGCTTTTTCACTCATGCGACCTCCCGGCCACCATGCTGCAAGGAACAGTCTTGGGGGCTTCTGCTATTTCAACAATATTGCCATTGCCTGCCTGAAGGCACAGGAGAAGGTACAGAAGATTGCTGTCGTGGACTTTGACTGTCACCATGGAAATGGCACAGAGGATATTTTTCTGGGCAAGGAAAATCTGCTTTACCTGTCTCTCCATCAAAGCCCTCTTTATCCCGGGACAGGCCTCAGGAGCAGGGGCAACTGCATGAACTATCCCCTTGATGCAAGCACATCGCCTGACCAGTTCCTGACAATCTTTGAAGATGGTTTAAATGAAATTAAAAAGTTCAATCCCGACCTGTTGGCAATCTCAGCAGGATTTGACTCCTATAAGCTGGATCCAATAACAAACCTTACTCTTGAGAAACAAACCTATAACGAAATCGGCAGGCAGCTTGCTGCTATTCGAAAGCCTGCCTTTGCCATACTTGAAGGCGGATACAGTAAAGACCTCCCCGACTGCATCTATCAGTTTCTCTTAGGGCTGGAAGCATAAGATACATTATTTACTCAGTGCCCGGATCTTCACAGGTCTGTCATTTACAGGCCCCGTCCCCCGCCCTTGTGGTATAATTCCACGAATGGATATCAGAAAATTAGTAAAACCGAATGTTCGGGCGCTGAAGGCCTACCAGGCAGAAGAGGTTCCCTGCAAGGTTAAGCTTGATGCAAATGAGAGTCCCTACGGATTCACTGTCCTGAAAAATGTAAAAACAAACAAATACCCTGATCCCGAGGCAAGGGATTTAAGAAGGTTGATTGCAAAAGATCTCAGGGTAAGTCCGGAAAACATACTGCACGGCAATGGCTCCGACGAGCTGATCTATAATCTCATTACTACCTTTGGGGGGCCTGTCCTCTATCCTACGCCGACCTTTACCATGTATGGAATTATTGCCCAGGCTCTGGGCGAACAACATATAGGCATTGCCCTTGATGCAGATTTTGATCTGAATATACGGGGCATGCTCACAGCGATGAAAAAAACCAAGGCAAAACTCATTTTCTTGAGCTCTCCCAATAACCCGACAGGAAACAGTTTCTCTGCTGAGAGGATGACTGAGATAATAAAAAAGTCCAGAGGACTGGTTGTCGTTGATGAAGCGTATCAGCCGTTTTCCAGCAGAAAATCCTTTGTCCCTCTTCTGAAAAAAAACAGGAATCTTATTGTGCTCCGGACATTAAGCAAGATTGGTCTTGCTGGATTGCGAACCGGTTTTATGGTGTCCCATGAGGATATCATCCAGGAGGTTAACAAAGTACGTCTGCCCTTTAACCTGAACTCCCTGTCTCAAAAAGTTGCAATTGACGCTCTCAAAAGAAGCAGCAGGCTGCGTTCCAATATTCGGTCCATTGTTTCAGAGCGGACAAGGCTATTCAGGGAGTTAAATAAAATGGAAGAGATACTGCCCTATCCCTCAGATGCTAATTTCATTCTCTTTCAGGTCAACAATGGCGACGCAGTGTTCAGGGCCCTTTTAAAGAAAGGCGTGCTTATTAGAAATATGAAGGGGATTGCCGACGGTTTTCTTCGCGTAACGGTAGGTACTCCCCGGGAAAATAATTTTTTCCTAAAAAATCTGAGACAAGTTTTATAATATCCTGACTGTTGTGAAAATCCCCGTCCCAATGGACGGGCATCCAACACCCTGACCCTCCCCCTCAAAGGGAGAAGAAATCGTACAGGAGGATTGATATGCCGAGAAAAGGAACTGTCTCCCGAAAGACAAAAGAGACAAATATAAAACTCAGCCTGAACCTTGACGGCAAGGGTGATTACAAAGTAAAGACTTCAGTCCCCTTTGTTGATCACATGCTCAGTCTCATGTCAAAACACGGGCACATTGATCTGAATGTGCAGGCACAAGGCGATATCGATGTTGACTATCACCACCTGATTGAGGACCTCGGCATTGTTCTTGGAGAGGCGATAAAAAAGGCCCTGGGAGAAAAGCTCAGGATAAGGAGATACGGGGAAGCCCTTACGCCAATGGACGAGACTCTTGCACAGGTTGTTATTGACCTTAGTGGCAGACCATATTTTGTTTATAAGGTCAAGTTCCCAAGAGGAAATAACCAGATTCAGGATATTCCTGTTTCCCTCTTTGATGATTTCTTCAGAGGACTTTCAAACAGCGCTGGAATGAATTTGCATATTAATCTTAACTATGGCCGGGATGCTCACCATATCCTTGAGGCTATTTTTAAAGGGTTCGGACGGGCACTTCGGATGGCCGTTGAGATCCACCCCCATGCAAAGGGGATCCCCTCTACAAAGGGGACCCTGTAACATATCCATGTTCATTCGATATGTTGTAATTTATTGTTTCATATATTCAAGATGAATAAAGGAGGCAGCTATGAGCATTAAACGGATAGGGATTATTACAAGCGGTGGAGACTGCGGTGGACTAAATGCCGTCATCAAGGGTGTGGCACGCAAGGCCTATGATATGGGTATCGAGTCCGTCGTTATTCCCAATGGATATGCAGGACTGTACAACCTGATTGACATGGATAATGTCGTTATACTGAACGCAGAAAGGGTCAGCAAGATAGAGGCCTCGCTTGCAGGGTCAGAGGCTGGCCATTCAAGGGTAAAGATCAGCAAAATAGATGACCCGAACAAGTATGATCGAATAAAAAATGGTCTGAAGAAATTCAATATTGATGGACTGATTATAAGCGGAGGTGACGACACGGGAAGTGTGGTGGTAGACCTTTCAGAACAGGGGATCCCCTGTGTTCATGTCCCGAAAACAATGGACCTTGATCTGCAGCCCTACAGTGTTGGCGGTGATTCTGCCATTAACAGGATTGCAATATTTACGAGAGACCTGAAAACCACCGGCATGAGCCACAACCGGATTATCATCATGGAGGTATTTGGCAGGTATGTCGGTCACACTGCCTTCAGGGGAGGCGTCGGAGCTGAAGCTGACTGCATTCTCCTTCCCGAGGTCCCCGTAGACTTTGACATTGTTTATGAGCATATGAAAAAGACCTATTTTGATCGTATTGACAGAAGTGATGTCAAGGCCGGCACCTATGTCATTGTTGTCGCCGAAGGAGTGTCCAACGCAAGCGGAGAAATGCTCTATGATGAATCAGCAGGGATTGATGCCTTCGGTCACAAGAAACTTGCCGGTGCAGGGAAATATGTACGACAGCAGATTGAGAAAAGACTGAAAGCTGATCCGGAGGTTGAGGCATTTATGACGAGGACCGGCATGTTTGTTCCCGGCATTTATGCTATACCGGAAGCACGAGAGGTTACGCCAGGTCATCTCGTCAGATCAGGGCATTCCTCAGCCTATGATGTCAACTTTGGTCACAAGGCAGGTGCCGGTGCTGTCATACTCCTTACAGAAGGAAAGGTCGGGAATACGGTAACCGGTGTTGAAGGCAAGACAGTCCTGTACATGGCTACCTCTGAGGCCATTAAACGAAGAGAGGTTGATATAGAAGAGCTTGCCCTGTTCGAGAGCCTTGGAATCTGCTTTGGGAGAAAGCCCGTTGCTTTTAAACCTGAACTGCGGGAAGAGCACAGAGCAATAGATAGAGCAATGTAAGATCAAAAATCAAAATGTAAAAAATGTAAAAAGCAAAATTATGGAATGTCTTTTTTCGTTAATTTTGATCTTTGATTTTTTATTTTTAATTTAGCTTTCTTACACCAGATAGGAAAATCTCTCCCTGAATTCTTCAGGACTTGTTTTCCCTGCCCGTGCAAGCCTGTTGAGCATGGGGGGGATCAGATCATCTTCTTCAATCCGTATCATGTACTTCCGGCCAACTCTATAGGGATCAGCTTTTATGTCCACAAACCGAACACGTGTCCTTTTTGTTACAGGGTCAATGATATTGCGCAGCTGAATCGGTTTCATCTTGCCTTCATAAAAAGTGATCATTGCGCCGGTACGACCCTTGAGCAGATATTTGATAGCACTGTAGCCGAGGTTTCTCGTGTACTCTGCATCAAAGGGTATGGGATCAGCAGCCCGCAGTTCATACCCGATGGTTTTGTGGACAATTTTCACGTTCAGTCCCCGTGAAATCATACTATTATGAACATAGTGCTGCATCATTCTGCCAAGCTGGATTTCTGAAAGCCTCAGGAGACCTCTCTCATCATTTTCAAGCATCTCATATTGTGCAAGTTCCTTAATATCGATTTTCCCGGCTACCCCTTCCGCCAGCAGTGCCACTCCGTAGGAGTATCCCTGACTCAAACGCTTTATGATAGAACTCTCAAGGATATCGGCCACCTTTCGAAATTTCAGCTTTTTTTCTCTGAACTCCTCTGGTATGAGCGTCAAGGTTGCACCGGCAGCCTTTCCTATTCCAAGTGAAAGATGACCGGTATTCCTCCCCATGGTCGTAATAAAGTACCATCTGCCTGTTGTACGGGCATCCTCTATGATATTCTCCACAATTTCAGTTCCCC
>CP070644.1:839633-844095 GCA_020354155.1 Nitrospiraceae bacterium
CCGTTTGCACAGGTGATGTCTCCATTCGATCCATAGCCGTCCCCGTCATTGTCCGTACATGGCGCACAACCCGGGTCTGCTGCATCCGTCAAACCGTCACAGTCATTATCCGCCAGATCCTCGCACTCCGGACTTCCGATCGGCGATTCCGCCACCGGCGTCCCCGCTACACAGGTGTCCACCTCTACTCCACTCTGACACTCCAGCTGTCCGCTCGCTGCACAGGCACCTACCCCGCAGTTCGTCGGTGTCACGGTATATCCGTCATCTGCCGTTCCTGAACAGTTATTGTCTACCCCGTTACAGTTGTCATCGCTTGCGCCCGGGTTGACTGCTGCATTACTGTCATTGCAGTCCGTTGCACTGCCGTTTGAACAGGAACTGTGCCCGGGATTTCCATAGCCGTCCCCATCACCGTCGTTGCAGATGTTCTTGCACTGACTGTCCCGGTCATCAACTCTGCTGTCACAGTCATTGTCGATCCCGTCACTGCACTTGGGATCCCCATAGGGGCCTTCCAGGATGAGATGCGACCGGTTCGGGTTGTTGTCATCACAGTCCCCGGCACACCAGGGCTCTCCGTCTCCGTCCTTGTCCTCATCCGTCGAAAAGTCCTTGTAGCCGTCACAGTTGTTGTCCAGTGCATCACAGATGAGCGGTGCTCCGGGATAGACCGTGTCGCGTGTGTCATCACAGTCCACTCCGGGATTCGGACATGATGCGTCACCGTTCAGGCCGTAGCCGTCCCCGTCTCCGTCAGTGCATGTCTGTCCAAATACAGATGGTGGCGCTGCACTGAGCAGTAAAATTAAGAACGGCAGGATGAGGAAAATTAAGTTTTTGTTTCCTGATTTCATTGAGACCCCCCTTAGGTTTCAAAAATAGATTTATAAAACTCAGAATCAATTTGATAAATTAGTACTGCAAGTGGTCAATATATAAGCAATTAAGGTGCCAAAATCATAATGTTGAAATATCAAGCAGTTATGGCTTAAACCCAAACTGCCCGTGTCATTACGGCAAATCAGGAATAAACAGGGAATAAACTAAAGATCATTAGATAGAAACTAAAGTAAAATATAAAAAAAGCAAAAAATTATATAACATTTTAAACTCAATTGCAAATAAATTTTATAATAAGACTATTAAAAGATCATATAACAAACAAAAAATAATTACAAGTAAAAAATTCATAAAATCCGTAGAGTTGAGTGAACAAGAGTACTATAAATTGTAAAAATTGCCAAAAAATGTCATTGTTGTCATTATGGCACGTCTGTTATCGATTAGATCGCTGATATAAAAAAATTAATAGACAGCAGAGTGAGGAATTTAACGCATATAAAAAAGGGGCAATTCACATTTTTATTATGGATGGGCTGCCATCATATCAGGCTCTAAATCAAAAGGCCGCTTCTTTTTGATTTTAAGAAACTGAAGGAACAAAGGTGAGATATACAGTACTGATATTTTCTGCATTAATTCTTCTAGGAGGGGGGCTCCTCGCCTGTAATGAGAAACGCGACATACGAGGAGAACAGATCGAATACTCTCTTGGTAGGACGAAGTTTCGAGGTTATCTTGTCTATGACCATACGCAAAGGGGAAGACGACCGGGAGTTTTGATTTTCCATGAATGGTGGGGGCAAAACAAAGAGGTCCGACGGAGGGCTGATATGCTTGCCGAACATGGCTATACAGCCCTAGTTGCAGACATGTATGGTGAAGGCAAACAGGCAGATACTTTTGATGAAGCAGCTGAACTTGCCAGTGCAGTATCGAAAAATCCGGAATTGAGACAACAGCGTTTTATGGCAGCCCTTGAACATCTGAAAAAACATGAATCTGTTGACCCTGAGAAAATTGCTGCTATCGGTTACAGTTTTGGCGGCAACATTGTATTGCAGTCAGCCCTTGACGGAGCTGACATTGATGGAGTTGTCAGTTTTTATGGGGGCTTTCTCCTAACAACACCTCCTGATGCCAGTGATGTTAAGGCGAGGATACTGGTTCTCCATGGTGAAAAGGACTGGTATGTCACCCCCCAGATGCTCTCGAAATTCAAAGTAGAGATGAAGAAAGCAGGAATAACGTACGAATTGAAAGTCTACAGTGAAGCGAATCATGGCTACACAAATCCTGAAGCTGAAGCGCTTAAGGAAAAATTTAAGGGGATGCACCTTGATTACAATGAAGCAGCGGATAAACAGTCCTGGGAAGATTTGCAGAAGTTTTTACAGTCGGTTTTTTACGACAGAGAATGATCTTAATGACGATTGCTTTTTTTTAAAGCAAGTATTGCCACGGAAAGTCCCTCATGCTCATCCATATGAAGAGACCCGCCCAGGGAATGCTCCGGGATTTTCGATTCCCTATAGTAGTGACCTCTTGCAAGAACAGCATGAACAGTATTGATAAATTATATGGTGAACGTTAAAATTATATTCCCGGCAAATAATTTTTATCAAAATTTCATTGAACTGATGACTCGTTCATCTTCTCTTTAGAAAATGCAAAATCTGCTGAAAAAGAGTAACGTCAGTCGTGTAAGAATGAACCAGCTGAAGTATAAGAGAATGTCATTTGCTGCGGAAATGTTTGCGTGGGGATATGCAATCCAACGATATGCCATGTAAAAGCATTCCCTGGGGGGAGATTATCACTCCCTGCAAAACAATATGAGATAGATGAATGCGCGCCCTTTAGAAAATATGTTAGTATTAGTCCAAGTATAACGATGATTTCAGATTTCTCAGGAAAAATAATAAAAAATGTTTGGAGGTTTCCATGGTCAAGAAATTAATTGTTCTCTCACTTGCAATTTTTTTAACTCAGTTTTTTTCAGCCTGTTCCAAGGAACAGGATCAGGAGCAGGCAGCCCCTGAGAAACCAAAGGGTTCTTTGCTTGCGGACGTTGATGGCGAGGGGATTTCACTTGATGATTACTCGAAGCATATTATGAGGCTTCCGTCAAAAATGAGAAGAGCAATTGTTGATAAGGAAAGCAAGGAAAAAGTTCTGAATGACATGATCAGTGAAAAGCTTCTCTACAAGGAAGCGCTGAAGCAGAATTATGAAGCAAACGAACAGGTGGTTGAAAAAATGGCTGCCATGAAACGGGCAATCATTCTTGAAGCATTTGTGAAAGACTTGCTGAAACAGGATATAGTAATCAGTGATGAAGAGATCGTTGATTACTTTAACGAACATAAAGAAGAATTTGGAAGGCCGGCAATGGTAAAGGTAATGCATATTTTGACCCTTAATAAAGAATCTGCTGAAAAAGTCATGGCGGAATTAAAGAAGGGCGGAGATTTTGCAGATCTTGCCAAAAAAAATTCTACAGATTCCATGACTGCACGGAAGGGCGGAGACCTTGGTTTTTTGCCTCGAGGCAAAATGCCCCCGGAATTTGATGAAGCAGCTTTTGCCCTGAAGAAAGAAAATGATATTACCGGTATTGTGAAGACCAAACTCGGCTACCATATTATAAAACTGACGGGACGACTGCCTGAGATAGAGAGTACGCTTTCGCCAACGATCATATCAAAAATTAAACGTATTAAAACCCAAAAAACGCAGGAAGAGATCATTGCAAATTTTGTCGAAGAAATTAAGGCGAATTATAATGTGAGCACTCATGAAGAGATGCTCGATTCATTTGTCATACCCAGCCGGTCAGGACATGGGAGCAGTATGGGTGGAGGTGCGGCAGGCTTTCATTAAAACCGGCCAATAGATTAGTTGTATTTCTGTTTGGTGGTTTCAAAGCCCTTCGGTCCTTTCCTGGTAGAAAGGCGCTGGAGGGCTTTTTTATTTTTTCAGGAATGTATCATCACGTTTATCTATTTTGCTTGACTATTTAGCCAGTTTCTCAGAAAGTAAAAATAAGTGGGTAAGAGCTCGGATTGAGAATTATTATAATCTGGTTTTCCTGCAAGAAGTTACCTGCTATGCAGCACTCGAGACAACTTATAAATAATTCTTAATTCATTATAAATATAGCTTGACAACCCATTCAGAATATACTATATAACATATTGCACACCCGGGGGGGTATGAAATTTTGATCACTTGTGTTTTTGAAAGGATCGTGCTCTGATACAAAAAGAAACCGACGTTCTGGTACGTGTTTATGCCGAGCACTGGAAAGATAAACTCATAAAACAAGGGGTATCAATGGCTTCAGAGACAATTTTATCATTCAGCGTCTTATTTCTTTGATTAATAAATTTGTTCAATTAGTGATTCATAAGGGGGCCTCAATGAAAACAGAAGTCAGAAAGTCATTTTTCCTTGTCCTGCTTTTCTTAATTTTACTGCTCGGCGTAACACCGCCGTCTGTATTTGGACAGACATGCAATGACGGAGACGGGGACGGCTACGGCCTGAACGGTGACGCATCATGTCCGAATCCCGGAGTGGACTGTGATGACACACGCGACACGGTCTATCCCGGAGC
>CP070644.1:844195-847248 GCA_020354155.1 Nitrospiraceae bacterium
GGAGTTGAACGAGATTGATATTCCTGAACTGCCTGAAGAGCTTCCTGATGACCCGGGAGAACAGGAAAATGAAGCAGTACCTGATACCTCTGATGCAGGACCGGATGAACGTGCGGTACAGGAAGAATCCCTTGAGGCCTCCCCGGAAGAGGATGAGGATCCCCCTTTGAATTCTCGCAGTGAAGAAGAGCAGGATAGCAAGGCAGTAAAGGATTAAGAAACTCCCTCCCCTTATCTGCAGTTAACGGTAAAAACAATATAAGCCTCTTTGTCATCCCCCGACGTGGAGACAGTATCACTAGTATGAAAAAGCTGTCATTTCGAGCCTGCCTGCGGTAGGCAGGAAGCCAAACAGGAAGCCAAAGGCGACGAGGAATCTTATATCGTATTCATATTGAAAGAATCAAGATTTCTCCCTTTGGTCGAAATGACATCGTAGAAGGCATTACGACACGGCCTCCTTATTGGGGAATGATGTTCAATGGAATAGATCAATAATTCCGTTTACAGGACTGCCAGATATGTAACTGCAATAATAAAAGGCAGGCCCCTATGATTCCGGGCCTGCCCTCAAAAAGCAATAACACTCAGAAAGCTGATAGGTTAACTGAGATGTTTACTGACCAGCTTGGTCATTTCAAACATTGAGACCTTTGCCTTCTTCAAAACAGCCTTAAGTGCCGCATCGGCATTGATCATTCTTTTATTTACTTTGTCCTGGAGCTTATTCTTCTTGATATAAGCCCAGAGCTTCTTGGTTACTTCAGTTCTTGGTATAGGCTTGCTGCCCACGATAGCCGCAAGGGCATCACTGATCTTCATGGGCTTCATGAATGCCGGATTTGGTTTTCTCTTGGTTTTCTTTTTTGCCGCCTTCTTCTTTACTGCTTTCTTCTTGGCAACCTTCTTCTTGGTTACTTTTTTCTTGGCGGTTTTCTTTTTTGCCGCCTTCTTCTTTACTGCTTTCTTCTTAGCAACCTTCTTCTTTACAGCCTTCTTCTTTGCAGCTTTTTTCTTTGCCATACCTGCCTCCTTCCCAGTGGGTTATTATTGCTTTCTAAAATGCTTGTACTAATGTGCACGTTTTTGAATAAAAAAGCAATAGTTTTTTTGCAGGAGAAAGAAATTATTTCGGCTGAGTTACTGCTATGAAAATCAGTAGAGTGCTATGGCGATCAAAAGTTGATTCGCTGAGATGATACCTCAGGGCCCAAATGGGGTTGCGCTTTACCGGCAAGAAGATAGTGATGCTGTGATGATGAAAAGAGAATGCAGACCTGTCTCTATGATTCCCTGTCAGAATCCTGAGGCTCTGGATTGTCTTCTTTCAGAGAGACGTCCCGTACGAATTCTGCACATTTTATATCCCTGCCACTGAGGGAAAATTTTTTCTGGCATGTTGCCCGCCATGCACAGACTATGCAGATGTTCTGACTACCAGACATTTGCCCTGCTCCGTCCATTCCTTTTTAAGGTTTAATCCTGCAGAATGAAAAGTACTGTTTTCTTGCTGCAGGCAGCGCTGTTCATTGACAGTATTATAAATCTTTTGGCGTTTATATGAAACAGTCCCTCCCGGTTTACTATCAGCTGGTAAATATTTTACACTTCACGAGGCTGGTGAAGCACGGAGCTGAATGATGCAGACTGATAATAAAAGAGCCATTGTAAGCTGGGCACTGTATGACTGGGCGAATTCAGCCTTTGCAACGACAGTCATGGCCGGGTTCTTCCCTGTATTCTTTAAACAGTACTGGAGCGCAGGAGCAGACCCCACTATCAGCACTGCCCGTCTTGGTCTGGCAAATTCTGCAGCCGGTATTACTGTGGCCCTCTTTGCCCCCGTGCTCGGGGCCATTGCAGACAGGGGTACAGCAAAGAAGAAATTTCTTGTCTTCTTTGCCTTCATGGGCATTGTAATGACCGCGTCACTGTACATGGTTTCCAGGGGTAACTGGCCCATGGCAATCATGCTCTATGTAGCTGCCACGATCGGTTTTTCGGGGGGAAATATTTTTTATGACTCACTAATTACAGGAGTTTCTTCCCGGGAAAAAATGGATTTTGTTTCTGCCCTTGGATTTTCCCTTGGTTACCTTGGCGGAGGGATATTGTTTGCCATGAATGTCTGGATGACGCTCAGTCCCGGAACATTTGGCTTTGCTGATGCCGCTGAAGCAGTACAATTCTCATTTCTCACTGTCGGTGTTTGGTGGGCGGTTTTCTCCCTTCCCATCATTCTTTTTGTTCAAGAGCCTGCGCATGAAAGGTCAGAGGGCAGTCTTTCGGTTATAAAAGCTGGACTGGTACAGTTCAGAAAGACCTTCCACGAGGTACGTCATTTAAAGACGATTTTTCTCTTTCTTGCTGCCTATTGGCTATATATTGATGGAGTCGATACAATTGTCAGAATGGCTGTTGATTATGGAATGTCAATAGGCTTTCAGTCAAAGGACCTTATTGTTGCGCTCCTCATAACACAGTTTGTCGGATTTCCTTCTGCCATTGCATTCGGATATATAGGCCAGAGAATTGGCGCAAAAGGGGCCATTTTTATCGCTATTGGGGTTTACTTCTTTATATCTGTCTGGGGGGCCTTCATGCAAAACAAAATCGAGTTCTATATCCTTGCCATTGTCATCGGGTTGGTACAGGGCGGGATCCAGGCAATGAGCAGGTCTTTTTATGGTCGGATCATCCCCGCTGATAAATCGGCAGAGTATTTCGGGTTTTACAACATGCTTGGTAAATTCGCTGCTGTCTTCGGACCTGCCCTGATGGGGGGCACAGGACTGCTGGTAAAATACCTGGGCTACAGCAACAGCATTGCGTCGCGGACTGGTATCGCATCTATATCAGTCTTTTTCATAGCCGGGGGCATACTGCTCTATTTTGTCGATGAAGAAAAGGGGAAGGAAGAAGCGAGATTTCTGTCAGAACAGTAACTTCTTGCTGTTATTCACCGGTAACTTTGACGATCACTTGTCTGTCACGGGGTCCGTCAAAGTCGCAGAAAAAGATTGCCTGCCATGTCCCGAGCTGTAATTTTCCAC
>CP070644.1:847348-853530 GCA_020354155.1 Nitrospiraceae bacterium
AGAGGGCGAGAGGCAGACCATGCCGGAAAAGAAGAGGGAAACAATCAGGCTGCCTGACCCGGCAGAGAAAAGCAGTACATCTGTTGAAGCGGCCCTGTTTATGAGGAGGTCGGTCAGGAGTTATCAGGATACCCCCCTTGGCGTTCCCGCAATTTCACAGCTTCTCTGGGCTTCGCAGGGCATCACAGACCCGGGAGGTCTCAGGACAGCGCCATCAGCGGGTGCACTCTATCCTCTTGAAATATATCTCGTTGCAGGAAATGTGGACGACCTTCCCGATGGGGTATATAAGTACCGGCCTGCCAGACACGAATTAACAGCTCTTGCAGAGGGCGACAAAAGAAATGAGCTCTGCAATGCGGCTCTCGGCCAGACTTCAGTAAAAAATGCCGCAGCAGTTATCGTGATTTCCGCAGAGTATGGACGAACAACCGGGAAGTATGGTGATAGAGGCAGACAATATGTTCATATGGAAGCCGGTCATGCAGCACAGAATGTCTTTTTGCAGTCAGTTTCGTTGAACATAGGGACTGTCGTTATCGGTGCTTTTTATGATGAGGCAGTTAAAAAAGTCCTGGAGATGCCCGGGCATGAACAGCCGCTCTATATCATGCCTGTAGGAAGAATGAAATGAGAAGAGGTCTTCCCTTCTCATAGCGATGCACTATGAGCGGGAATAAATGCGTGGAATTTCTGCAATGGGCCTTGCCGCAGATGAGGATGCGGTGGCCGGGATTCAGGAAAGTACGCAGACAGGTGTGCAGAAGAATTGCAGGAAGGATCGAGGAACTGCACCTTGCCGGACTCTCTCATTATAAAACCTACCTTGCAGACCATCGGGAAGAATGGAAAAAGCTGGAGTCCTTCTGCCGCATTTCCATCTCCCGATTTTACCGTGACAAAAGCGTATTCCAGTTCCTTCAGGATGTGGTGCTCAAGGAGCTTGCACAAGAGGCAGGGACAGACAGTGTACGGTGCTGGTGCTGCGGCTGCGCTGCAGGCGAAGAACCCTATACCCTGTCCCTTCTCTGGCATCACTTTCTGAAACCATCTTTTCCTTCAAAGGATATTGAAATCATCGCCACCGACTCCATGAAGCACATGCTCCACAGGGCCTTGAAAGGACACTATGCCGGCAGCAGCATCAAAGAACTGCCCGCGGCGCTGTTACAGGCCGCGTTCATCCGTCAGAATAAACAGTATCTCTTAAAATCAGCCTATCGTGATTCCGTGCGTTTTCTACAACAGGATGTTCGTAAAAGAATGCCGGCAGGTCCCTTCCACCTCATTCTGTGCAGATATCTGGTCTTTACCTATTTTGACGAGAAACTCCAGGGGAAACTTCTGGAAAAAATTCTTACCCGCCTTGTGACTGGCGGTGCACTTGTTCTTGGAAAGATCGACCGTCTTCCCTACACAACGGAAAAGCTTGAACCCTGGTCGGAAGGAGACCGTATTTACAGAAAAATCCGCTAATTGTTTCCGCTGCTTTTCTATACAATGACTGTCCCTGTCCCCTGACAGTCTGAAGAAAACAGAGGTGTCCATCGTTGGATGCCAGGAAAACTCAAAGCACATAAAATTCTGCTCATTTCTGCCCCCTTCAGGGAGGCCGGCGGTGGGAACATCCCTCCCTGTAAACCCTTATAATCAAACTGGTTACGTAGGCCAGCAGGACATTGGTACCTGCTTATACTGTTCTGCATACAGTTTGCCGGAAAATGCCGATTGACATTTCCTTATTATCTCGTATGATTGAATTAAAGAGGTCATAAAAAGAAAGGAGAAGCAGACATGTCTCTAAAAAGCATAATGATAGAAGATATTACCGCCCTTCCATCAACTGCGTCTGTTCTGGATGCAGCGAAGTTTATGACAGACATGAATGTAGGAAGTGTAATTGTGACGGACGATGATCGCCCCTCCGGCATGATAACGGACAGGGATGTTGTGGCCAAGGTTATAGCACAGGGGAAGGATTCCAGTATGACGATGATCAGTGAAATTATGGTGTCTCCCGTTGTATCCATCGCTGAGGATAAAGACATCGTCGATGCCACACAGTTGATGTCTAACCATGGTATCCGGAGACTGCCGATCACCAATACAGGCGGGAAGCTCGTAGGAGTTGTTTCACTTGACGATGTACTGGTCCAGCTCGGCATGGAAATGCAGAATATCGCGACAACATTAAAAAAAGAAATTGAACACTAACGATCGTACTCTTCAGAGATGAATGTATTACAGCTACTGTCCCTGGAGACTGCTGGTCACCCGGTATGAGCGAGGTGAAAAATATAGAATTGAATAATGCAAAGGATTGAATAGAATGGAAATTCCATTACAAGTTACGAGCCGGAATCTTGCTTTGTCCGAAGCAATAGAAAGAAAACTTCGTAAAAAGGCCGGGAAACTGGATAAGATGTACAACAGGATAACGAGATGCAGGGTAGTCGTGGAATCTCCCCACCGCCATCATCACAAGGGCAGGTTATACAATATTAATATTTATATGACCCTGCCCGGTTCGGAACTGGTTGTGAAGCGTGCGCCCCATGAAGACCTGTACGCTGCAATCCGGAATAGTTTTAATGCTGCACGACGCAAGCTTGAGGATTTTTCCAGACAGCAGCGCGGTGATGTTAAGCATCATGAGGCAGTGCCTCAGGGAACTATCACTGCACTCTCCCCGGAGAAGGGATATGGATTGCTGACAACATCTGATGACCTGGAGGTGTACTTCCATGCCCATAGCGTCATAAACGACGACTTTAAGAATTTAAAGATTGGAATGAAGGTGCGCTTTAAAGAAGAGGCAGGTGAAAAGGGTCCCCGGGCGAGCACGGTAGCGGTCATCTGAAAAAAAATAGTGAAGATACACAGGTCTTCTCGATACAACCAATCCCCCTCTGCGAAGGGGGATGAATGGTGGGGGGGCTTTCAGGAAAAAACTTCGTTGCCGAATGACACCTTGTTATACCTTTGGTCTGTTCAGTATCAGCTTCATGGAAAGGAGAAAGAACGATGCCAATCTTCATGATGTTTGGAAAATATTCATCTGAGGCACTCAAGGGGGTCAGTGCCAAGCGGACAGACAGGGCTGTTGCAGTCATTCAGAAACATGGCGGCGATATAAAGTCCATGTATGCTGTGCTTGGAGAGCACGACCTTGTTTTAACTATAGATTTCCCCAACGAAGAGCAGGCCCTGCTGGCCTCAGTGGCACTGTACAAACTCACCGGCATACACTTTACCACTTCACCGGTTATTGAAGTTGAGAAGTTTGATACGTTGATCGGCAAGGCAAAGGAAATCTGAATCTCATTGACAGGCAGCGACAGCGTGGTGCAATGGCGGGAGTCTGTGGGAATCGAAACATGCCTTTTCGTTACAATATCATTTAATTTCATAAAGTTATAGAGGTTAAATAAATAGTTCCACGGTCTGTCCACGTTGCGATTTTACTATTTTCATCAAAATGTATAATCCGTACTAATTATTTATTACCGTATAACTTGCTTCTTTCACCATCTAATAAGTATAGCGTTCCTATAAAAAATTACACCGCAAGTAAAATCATAAAACTAAAGTCTTGCAATAGAAAGGTCGTATCTTAATATATAAAATGACATGTTGTACTAGATAGGATAAAATGATGAAACGCCTATTTTTGCTCTTACCTGTCTTAACAATAATAATTGCTAGTTCTTGTCCGGATGCTTCCGAAACAAAGGGAATAATCGCCCACAAGATACTTAATAAAAGTGAATCAGAAGCTGGAATCTTATCAATAGATGTTCAGGTAAACCTTATAAATGGACGAATACCAAATAAAATTGAAATTGACGAATTGTCCGAATATTTAGCTCGACAAGAGAAAGAACACGAGAGTATTAAAATTCTTTTTTATCTTCCTGATAGGGAGTCAGAATCTGATATCTATGCATCTGCAAATTATAAGCCCGAGCAAAAAGCAAAAATTGTTCGATTTATATTCTTACAACACCTTCTATCGAAATAGTCTCTTCCAAATGGAAATAGATGAGGATATATAAAGTCTGTTATCTAATTTTCGAGGTACAAATAGATTTTTTATAAATCCAGGACCGTAATAATTTAATCCCTAGATACCCTTCCACATTCCCCTCTGGATCGAGAATCATAAGAAACACCTGTTCTCCGCTGATCAATGATTCATTATCGTAATCGATGACACGGGCAAAGATTCCTACCCTATCACGCGGATTATTGGAGGGGCTATGTGGTAACTTTTCCGGTTCAAGAGATTGCCCAACGCCTTTTTATACAACTCTGGGTCATATTATTTAATGGGTGATGTCAATATCTGTTAATACCCAGTTAGTATTATATCTGCCAATGATAACTTATAATACATAATTATAAATTCTGTGAAACTAAGGTTACTAGTTCCAAATGCCGTTCATATAATTGCAACACCTCAACTCCTATTGCATCAGACATATTACAGGACTTCTTTAACCACAAAATTTTATACGGGATCCTTAGGGGCTCATTTTTTAAATACATCAGCAGCCTATCACCTGAATTATAAGGCAAAGAGACGCCAACTTTGATGCACATTCCCTTATCTGATATATCCGTAACAACTCCATAATGAATTTCTCGGTCATGAAAAAATTGTACCTCTAAATTAGCTGGAAATCTTTTCCTGCCTCTTCTTTCCATAGCTATTTAGCCTCTTTCGAACGCTCTAGAAGTAATTTTTGTAAATGAGTCGGATTCAGCATATCAAATGCATCAATTTTTTCTTCTTTACTTACAAGCTGAAAAAAATCGCAATTCATACAGGAATATTTCTCTTTGGCAAATTCACCCTTAATCTCCTCTTTACAAAGCTTCCCCGCAATGGCCCAGCATATGCGACCACCATTTTTTCCCCCATTGACTCCGTTTATTGAGGTTGCATATGCTGCTGGGCATGTGCCACATTTATCTGCTACAGTTCCGCCCGGTTCTCTACCACATTTTTCAAACTCCCAGCAATTATATTTTATAGCCATTTTTGCCTCCTTTCTTATAAGAAGGTTTTATTCTCCATCCTTCTTCTCCATATTTGTTATTTACTACGATAAATTCCATTTGTCTATTTAAATGATTTAATGCGGACATAATGCAAGTTAATAGAGACGTATATTATTTACTCGCTAAGTAAAGATTAGTTAATCTGGTTTTGTACTAGTATCGTTGGAGGAAAGATTTAAGGATGATGATAATAGCGAATAATCAACGATTCTGAAATATGCTTATCACTGAATATTACAATTGTAAATCACTTACCATTTTGATCGGAAGTTTTTAAATTTAATTCGTACAGGTCGGTTCTCCTGCTTTCCAGGTTGCGTACGCTTCCTTGAGTCCGTAACTCCTTGATCAGGTCAAGATCAAGGTCAGTTATGAGAACGGTTTCAATGCCGGGAGTCGCCTCCGAGGCAATTGCATCATGGGGGAATGAAAAATCCGCAGGGGTAAACACAGCCGCCTGGGAATATTGAATACCCATGGTTTCAACCTTTGGTATATTGCCAACGCTGCCGGATATGGCAACAAAGCATTCATTTTCAATTGCGCGGGCCTGAGCGCAGCACCTTACCCGCAGATATCCGGTTTTCGTGTCGGTCCAGAACGGTACCAGCAGAATTTTCATCCCCTTCATAACCTGTAGGCGTGCCAGTTCAGGGAATTCGACATCATAACAAATTAATATTCCTATCTTTCCAACATCGGTATCAAAAACCTTTATATCCTTTCCTCCAGTAAATCCCCAGTAAGCATCCTCATCAGGGGTGATATGGAGTTTTTCCTGAGAATCCCAGGTCCCGTCCCGCCTACAGAGAAAAGACACGTTGTATAGATTTCCATCGTCCCCGATTTGCGGGATGCTTCCCGTCACAATATTAATATTGTAGCTGAGCGCCATATCAATCATGGCCTGGCGCAAATCATCAGTATAGTCTGCAAGCATGCGCATTGCATCTGTCGGATTCTTGCCCTCATAGGTATGAATAAGAGGTGCATTGAGCAATTCGGGAAAGAGCACGATATCGGCCTTATAATCGCTTACTGTGTCAACAAAGAACTCTACCTGCTGCAGAAAATCATCAAAGGAGTTGAAACGACGCATCTGCCACTGCACAACACCT
>CP070644.1:853630-864128 GCA_020354155.1 Nitrospiraceae bacterium
ATGCATGGTCAGGACCGTGAATGGGTTATGCTTGATATATCTATTTTCAGAATTTTTTCGAGAGTTACGATTAACGTGATCATAACTCCGGCAAGGGCAATATAAAATAGTGTTGCCAGTGCCGTTGCCTCTATACCGCGAAATGTTAAGGACTCAATTTGCTGTGTTGCCCAGGTGAGTTCAGGAGCTGTAATTGCCATGCACAGGGAGGTGTTTTTAAAATTATGCACCATCCTTGTCCCAAGTGGAGGCAGGGCTGCCCTGTACATCTGCGGCAGTAGGACGTGGAAATACTGCTGCATCCTGCTGAGGCCGGCTGATATTGCTGCCTCCCGCTGGCTGTGAGGTATTGCCAGTCTCCCGCTGCGCAGAATGTCGGATACATAAGAGGCGTTATCTACTGTTAATCCGAGTATGCCGGCTACAACAGGATAGTAAAGATATCCGTTCAGCTTTGCGCCTATCTCCGGGGGAAGGAGCTCGGGAAAGAGAAAATAGAAGAAGAGCAGCCAGAACAGGCCAGGAATATTCCGGAAAATCTCGACGTACAGCGTACCGCAGGCCCTCAGGAACCTGCTCCGTGATATCCTCATGACTGCAATGAATGTCCCGAGCAGAAGAGATGTTATTGACGTTGTAACAAGCAGCAACAGGGTAATCTTCACCCCTGTTTTCATCATTCCAAGATAGGGTTCCTGAAAGGGGATTGACCAGTCAAAGTCGTAGGCTAAATCTAAAATTGCTATTCCTCCTCTGCATCACCAAAGACGGGAATATGGAATACCTTGCTCATAAACTCTTTTGTTCTGGGATGTTTGGGATTTAAAAATATGTCAGGTGGTGAACCGACCTCAAGTATTTCTCCTTCATCCATGAACACGACCCGGTCAGCTACTTTCTGGGCAAAACCTATTTCATGGGTAACAACAACCATGGTCATTCCTTCCCTGGCAAGAGAGGTCATTACGTCAAGAACTTCATTGATTAATTCAGGATCCAGTGCAGAGGTGGGTTCATCAAAGAGCATGACCTTTGGTTCCATTGCGAGACTGCGGGCAATGGCGACCCGCTGCTGCTCACCGCCGGACATCTGTACAGGGTAGGCATCCTTGCGATGCGTCAGTCCAACGCGCTCGAGCAGTTTTATTGCCCGTTCCCGTGCCTGCCTTTTGCTCAGTCCCCTGACTTTCCGGGGAGCAAGCGTAATATTTTTAAGGGCTGTTTTATGAGGATATAAATTGAATTGCTGAAAGACAACGCCTATTTCTGCTCTCAACGAAGTAAGATTCGTTTTCGGATCTGAGAGGTACATCCCGTCAACAATAATTTCACCGTCATCTATCTGCTCAAGTTTATTAATAGTCCTGAGCAAGGTGCTCTTCCCGGCGCCGCTTGGCCCGCAGATGACAATTACCTCTCCTTTGGCAATATCCAGGTTTATATTCTTCAGGATGTGACGATTATTGAACCACTTGTTGGTATTGATAAACTTGATCAACAGTATAGCTCCAAAGATATTTGGGGAATCAGCAATTTGCGTTCTAAAGCAATTAATAGTATTTCAAATAGTCAGGGGCTTTGTCAAATTTCAAACAGTGGATTGTGCAAGATGGATATTTTGCAACTGATTGAAAAAATGTATTTATTCAGGAATGAATCTTTGGCATGCGGTGTGTGATCAAGCTGTTACCCTGGTGTCAGTCGAAAGATCAGGAATTCCTCATAAAAGGTTTTTTCCCTGGCCATCAGATTATGATTCCATCCCAGTTCATGGGATATTTTCAATGCAGCATCAGGGTCTGCTATTGATGAATAAAGCATTTGAACATAGCCGTTCTTTTCCAGATAATTCCCTGCCTCACGAAAAAAACTTTTGAGCAGCCTTTTCTGAGGGTCTTGCAGCGCATGATCAAAAAACTCTTTTGGGGTCCCTTCCAGGTAGGGTGGTGTAAAGAGGATGACATTGAATTTTTGTTCCGGATCAAGGGACTGAAAGAGGTCGCTCTCAGTAACAGTGATCCTGTCTGTCACTCCATTCAATGCTGCATTCTTTCTGGCATAGGTTACAGCTTCAGGGTTGATATCAACTGCCGTTACTCTTGAACCCTGCCGGGCAGCTGTGACAGCCTGGATACCAGATCCTGTTCCCATATCAAGCACGGTGTCATCAGAGTTAACGTGAATGTGACCTGCCATGAACATGCTGGTGTAATAATACTTCGGGTTAAAGACCTCTGCAGAGATTTCATATACATTGCCGAGAACCTCAACCCTGTGAGGACCAAATTTCTGGATTATTTTGATCAGGAATATAAAAAATTTATGCTTTAATAAGAGAAGCATCTGTGGATTTCCTGTCTGACCCCGGGTTGCTGAACAATCATCAGGCCTTCCTGTGCAGTCAGAATCGGTAAAGAACCATACCTGTCAAAAGTTTGGGATAAAAATAGGTAGATTTTGGTGGCATTCTGTGACCTGCAAGCGCCGCCTCCTTTACGTCCTGAATACCAGTGGCATTAAGAAAAAACACGGCCTCAAAGGAGCCCTCCTGGGCTTTTTTCACTGCCAGTTCGGGTGACATTTCATATTCATAATGATGAATATTCAAAAGCTTTTCAAAAATAAATCTGTGGAGAACAGTTACATCGAGATTTTTTAAACAATCCGGCAGATCGACATCCATATCCTTACCATTATACGTCAGGGTATAGTAATTCCCCGTATTTGTGCGGAACATGCCGAAGGAATGAGTGTGCTGCTTCATGTGGGTGAGCATTCTCTGACGTGACTGTTCGTCTGTATCGTTTTTAGATGAAATTTTCTTTATATGAAAGTGGGCGCTCAGCACCTCCCTGATTCTGATATCAGAGTCTATCTCAACGATTCGATGGGTAGGCAGGAGCGTAAGGCCTTCATCTTCCATGTTAGACAGGAACATAAGTGTATAATTAAAGGGCTCATCGCCTGTTGTGCTCAGCCCTTTTTCCTCCATTTCTTTTTTGAAGGTCTGTGCAGTTTCATAGCGGTGATGGCCGTCTGCAATGAAAACGTCCTTATCTGCCATTTCCACTCTTATTTTTTCTATTCTATCAGGGTCGTCAATCTTCCAGAGACGGTGTAAAAAACCATCTTCGTCAGAAGCCTCAATAAAAGGTACCTGCTGTATGGTCTTCTCAATGATGGAGGTCGCCACCTTTTCTTTACTGCTGTATATTGAGAAAATGGGGCTGGTATTTGCGTTGCAATATCGCAAGATGTTCAGCCTGTCTGACTTAGGTTTGGAGTAGGTCATCTCATGGGGGTGGACTTTTCCCTTTCCAAGCTCTTCAATCTTTACCGCGCCAAGAAAACCGAGCATCTTTCTGTCCTGTCCTTCTACACGGTACCTGACCTCATAACAGTAAAATGAGGTTTTCCTGTCCTGAACAAATATGCCTTCTGACAGCCAGTGAGACAAAAAACGTGATGCCCGCGTATAGCGGTTTTCATTCTCGTTGTCATCATCATCGTCCTTGCCGAAATCAATACGAATAATGTTGAAGGGGCTCTGTTGATAGAGACTGTCCTTGAACGCAGGAGTAACTACGTCATAGGGTGGGGCTGTGGTTAATGAAGGGTCTACCCTGTCCGGATTATATAATACTCCCTGAAAGGGGATCACCTCTGCCATAATGAAATCTCCCTGAAAAAATGAAAAGTATCTTAACATTGGGTAATAACAAATTACAAACATTGTATGTGGAACCTGTTGTTTATGCAGTAAAGAGAAGGGTTTGTTTTCCTGCCGGAAAAGTTGCTTTTCACCTGTATTGAATCTACAATAGTACACCATGATTCTTGGAAAAAAAATTGCTGACTATCTTCGGCTCATTAAATTTTCTCATTCAATATTCGCACTCCCCTTTGCATTTACCTCAGCATTGATTGCAGCTGAAGGCATTCCGTCTCTGCACCAGGTATTCTGGATTACTGTTGCCATGCTTGGGGGACGATCAGGTGCAATGGGAATGAACAGGATTATCGACAGGAAGATCGATGCCCTGAACCCCCGTACGAAAGACAGGGAACTGCCCCGGGGAGTTGTGAAGAGCGGAGAAGCCTTAGGCTTTACAATTTTTGCATTTGCACTTCTGGTACTGGCTGCCTATCAACTGAATCCCCTGTGTTTGCAATTGTCCCCCCTGGTAGTCCTCGTGCTGGTAACGTATTCATATACCAAAAGATTTACCTGGCTTTGTCACCTGGTCCTCGGGATTGCTCTGTCCCTTGCTCCCATTGGTGCATGGATTGCCGTAACAGGCACCTTTGATGGGAGAATATTAATCCTTTCTCTTGCCATCATATTCTGGGTGGCGGGATTTGATATTCTCTATGGACTGCAGGATGTGGATTTTGACAGGCAATACGGAATCTATTCCATACCAAAAGTCTTTGGCATAGGGCCCTCCCTCTGGATAGCGAGGATATTTCACTGTATTACGATTGGCCTGTTGTTCACTATGATTTCCATTTTTAATCTCTCTGTTTTTTATGGTACGGGCATTGTAATTGCCACTAGCCTTTTGCTGTATGAGCACGTCCTTGTCAGGCCCGATGATCTCAGTAAACTGAATATGGCCTTTTTCAACATGAATGGTTATATAAGCGTCACCGTTTTTGTCTTTACCCTGATCGACTATCTTGTCTGACGGAGGGGAATCCCCTTATTCATATTATGTTGACATTTTATTGATATAATGTGTTAAATATCGAGGTTCTCACAATATAAAAATCATTGAAAGAGGGAGGTTTTTATGAAAAAATCATTACTTGCAATTCTTGTATGTGCCGTCGTCGTTTCTGCCTTGTATGGCATTGATGCTTATGCAGCAAAGAAAATTTATGTTGCGAATTCAGGAAACAACACGGTATCAGTTATTGATCCTTCAAAAAATGAAATAATCAACACCTTCAGGGTGGGGACATGGCCTGCAGGAATGGCCTGTGATACAGCAAACAATAAACTCTATGTTGTTAACTCAAGTGAGGCTGACAGTACCGTATCTGTTATTGACCTCAAGAGCAACTCTGAAACAGCAAGAATTAAAGTGGGCATCGGGCCAATGGCCATGATTATTGACTCAAACACAGGTATCGGTTATGTGGCAGACACAGAGCACCTGGTTGACGGGAAAAACCTCAGCCACACGGTCTCAATGATCGACCTGAAGACGAATAAAGTTACCGGAAAAATTGATGTGGGCGCTGGTCCCTTTGATATCAGGATTGTCAATGACAAAATGTTTACGAGCAACTCGGGAGAGTGGCAGCTTGCAGCAATCAGCATGAAAGATCATAAAGTCATTCAGAAGGTGAAGGTTATCGACACTCCCCTTGGATTGGCAGTCAGTCCTGACAAGAAGAAAATTTATTTAGCAATACACGGTAAGGGGTCTGTTACGGTTTTTGATACGAATACTGTGAAAGAACTCTCTACGGTGAAGGTTGGGAAGTCTGCCTGGTATATCGGTGTTGACAATGCAAAGAACAAGGCCTACGTGACAAAAAGAGAAGAAAATGCTGTTGCCGTTCTTGATACGAAGAGCGACAAGGTTATTGGCAACATTGAGGTCGGTAAGGGGCCCATTGGCGTTGCCGTTGATTCTGAGGCAGGCAGGGTCTATGTAGTGAACCATGAGGATGTGTCCCTTTCAATAATTGATACAGCGACTGACAAGATTGTCGGGACTGTCAAACTTACTCCGGCTACTGACAGCACCTACTCAGGTTCGCCATGGGGCGTAGCTGTATACTAGATTTACAATGCAGTTATTGCTTATGCATTCATCTAACTCGATGAATTATTGAAGTTGCAACGAATGGTATTGGAAAACTAATGTATTCCCGATACCTGCTTTACTGCTAAAAACAAGCCGGATGATCATTTAAGATCATTCGGCTATTTTAAAGTAGAGCACACTTCCTGCGATTCCGAAGGCCATTGGCCCGATCCACGGGGCAAACCATGGTGGAATGAAGCCTGTATTCCCGAGAGAAACGCTGACTGAATAAATAAGCCAGTAACTGACAGTAATAAGAACCCCCATCCCGGCGGACTTGATTCCGCCGCCCCACTTCGAGTTCAGGGCAAGGGCAAGACCGAATAGAATCATTATAAAATTGATTGTTGGATAGGCGAGTTTTTCATAGAGACGCACCATGTACTTCAGGTTTTTAAAGCCGGCCTTTTCCAGTCTGGAATAGTACTGGTAGAGTTCAGTAAAATTCATTTCTTTTGGTTTTCTCATCTCATCGCGAAATATCTTCGGCTCATCAATGGCAGTAGAAATGAGAGAGTCAATGTATTCAGTTTTTTTATTGGAAAAATCAAAGATGCTGACATTTTTCAGTACCCATGCCCCCTCTGTCCAGTGACCCTCTTCTGCCTCGATTCTTTTTGCCAGCCCGAAGGAAGGAGTGAAGGTGAAAATACTTGTCTTGAGAATCCGGTTGCCGTTTTCAACAAAACCGTTGATGCGAATCAGGCTTTTATCAAGACCCTTCAGCCATATGGCCTCTTTTTTATGGAGAATGCTCCGTGATTCATTAAATAACTGATATTTTCTGAGTTCTGTTGCTGACCGTGTTGCTTCGGGCACTACCGTTTCACCAAGAAGAAGGGCAATCAGGCTGATCAGCAGCCCGAGGAGGAGAAATCCTGAAAAGAGTTTGCGTGTGCTGCTGCCGGAGGCCTTTATCACGACTATTTCTCTCCACTTTGAGGCAATGCCTAATGTAATGAGGATAGAAAAGAGGGAGGCAAAGGGGAGGGCATAGAGTATGACCCGCGGCGTTTGCAGGAGGAGATACTGGATAATTAAAAGAGCCGGTGCTTTGTGAGCATAAAAGTCGCGAACCTTGTCAAAGAACTCTGCAACAACAGAGATGGAGGTGATTGCAAGGAGAACTATACTGAAGTATCTGAAAAATTCCTTTAAAAAATATTTTCTGAAAATCGTCATTTCTTAATCGATCCAGATCAGAATCTTCTCAGGGGCCTATCATTGTACGCCTTATGGAAGAATATCAATGCAACAGCCCCAAAGACCATGTTGGGCATCCATGCGCCCAGAAAGGCTGACACCTTCTCTGTCTCAGCCAGGGCCTCTCCTGTTATAAGCAGGGAATAATAGAGTATTAAAATAGCCAGGCTGAAGGAAAAGCCTCCAAGGCGACCGATTTTTCCGATTCTGTTTGATAATGCCGGGGCAAGAATGCCGAATATAAGGCAGGCAAAGGGAAGGGCGAGTCTCCTGTGCACTTCAATGTTCCAGGTGTTTTGTTCTTTACGTCCCTGCCAAAGGACAGTTGTATAAATCTCTTCCGGTTTATTCTGCTCAATGGTATCCAGTCCTGATGAGAGGACAAAATCATATCGTGCAAAAGATATCTCTGATGAACTGTTTTCCTTGAAAGTATGGATCATTCCGTTATTCATGGTAAGTTTCATCAGACCCTCTTCAGGGCTGGATGTAATCTCACCGTCCTCAGCGACAATTGCAAGGGGATTTTCAATTGATTTGTCATTGTCCCTGTATATAAATATCCCTGTGAAAGTGTCCTTTGCCGGTATATCTTTTACGTAGATGACCGTTCCCTTGAAAACGTCGGAAAAGGTCTCTTCTTCAAAAGTCATTGATGCCTTCTTCACTATGGTCTCATGCAGTGTGTGTTTAAAGGACTGCATGCTGCGCGGAAGGACATAGAGACTGACAAACATCATCACCGCCGAGCATACAAGGGCGAGCGAGATTGCTGGTCCTGCTATTCCGAAGAAACTCATCCCGCTGCTCTTGAAAACAACAAGTTCACTGTCAGTGGACATCCTGCCATAGGCAAGAAAAATTGCTATAAGGATGGCCATGGGTATTGAGAGCAGAAGTATGGAGGGCTGTAAATAAATGAAAATTTTAAAAAGGTCTATGAAGTCCGCACCTTTGCCCATAAAGAGTCTTGTCAGACGAACAAACTTTTCCATAAAAAGCAGCACTGACAGTGAGAAAATTATGAATATGAGGTTGACAAAGAGCTCTTTTAAAACTGATCTGTACAGTATCATTTATTTCTTTCTATAAAAAACATTTCAGCGCAGCCCGTGGCATGCCTCGGGGATGAATGGTAAATTTATGAATCTCTCTCCCCTGGTGGGAGAGACTGAGGGACCAAATTGACCAATCACCCCCACCCTGGTCCTGCCCTGTCAAGGTGAAGGACACCAATGGCTTCGCCTCCCTGGGGCGAGGAAATTTACCAAATGGCTCATTATACCAGCTATATAAGTGAAATAGAAGCAGGTATGACTGTCTGCCAGTGCAGGCAACAAGGAACTGTGATGTATGCTCCATTAATTGACAATGGCCAGTACAGTCTCCCGTATATCATTCAAACGGCTTAAAAACTCTTCCTCATTCCTGTGGTGCATGTATTGAGCAGCCATGTTTGTCACATCTGATCCTGCCTTGATGACCTCACCCTCATTGAGGCGCAAAAAGGTCTGCAGTCGTCGCAGATAATCAAAAGCTGAATGTAATTGTATATTGTTACTCTCTGACAGGATTGATTTTTTCCTCAGGCGGTCCATGGCGGTAATGGTATTCTGTACCAGAATGTCCGGATTCTCCACTGCATGGGCAAGTTGAAGATACTGCAGGTAAAACTCAATCTCCTCGACACCTCCCGGACCCAGTTTAATGTCGATTCCATCACTTTCCCGGGACAGTTCCCGGATGATCCGTAATCTCATGCTGCGGATATCATCCTTTGTTACGGTATGGCCCCGCTGCATTATTACATCCTTGGTCATATCAAGAAATGACCGTGCAAGACTGTCATTTCCCCCTGCTGGCCGTGCCTTGAGCAGGGCCTGAATTTCCCATTTCTGGGCGCTGTTCAGATAGTAATTTCTGTAGCCTTCGATATCTTTCACCAACACACCCTTGCCCCCGTCAGGACGGAGGCGCGTGTCGACACTGTAGATTTGTCCGGCATCCGTGTATGATGTGAGTATCTTCATTATCTTTTCTGCTGCCTGTGCTGCGTCCCCGGAGTGAGACACAAAGACAATGTCCAGGTCTGATCCGAATGTCATTTCCCGGCCGCCGAGTTTCCCGAGAGCCATGACTGCCAATCCTGCGCTGTTGATTTTGTCCAGCAATGCCCGTATGATCGCCTCTGCCAGGTGGGACATGCCTCTGAAGAGATCTTCAATCTGTAATATATCCAGCAAGAAAAGGATTCCCAGCCGGACCTCTTCAAAACGACGGAATTCTGCAAGTGTGGTGCCCAGGTTTTCTGATCGCTCAACAGCTCTGCTCAGTCTCTCTTCCACTGCCTTCAGGGACTTTAATATGCTCCACTCCTCAATGAGGATATTCAGGTATTGCTGATTGCTGAGAAATATGCTGGTAAGATAGGGACTGAGAGAAAATATTTTTATGATACCGCTCAGCAATTCTTTCTGTTCCTTAAGGGCTAAAAGGTGGGCTGATCTGAGGCCATAGGTTGTAAGCAGTTTTTCAAGTCCCGACATCGCCCTGTCAGGATTTTCAGAGGTAAGAGCATTTTCAACAAGTTGCGGCATGATCTCCCTCATAACTTTCCGTTCCTGCATAGTCCTGAATTCAGCCATATGCTCTCGTATGCTCTTCAGGTCAAGAAGGCATTTGTTCGGATCTTTCACATTCCTGAAGGACAGATAACCGCCAAGTTCCTTATCGGTCAGCTTTCCCTCAAGGAGGTTCAATGCCTCTATGTGGGCATCCTCCTGGGTACCCAAAAGGGAATTGTACATGTTTTTGATCTGCATTCTCCGGATTTTCAGGTCTTCAAGAAAACTGTCACCTGAGGGAAAACCGGCTTTAGCAGCAAGAACAGTTAACTCATTCGCTGCAGAGGGCAGTGAATGGATCTGCAGATCTTCTTTCATCTGCAGGAAATGTTCGATGCGCCTGAAATAAAGGTAGTTTTCCCAGAGTACCTTCAATTCCTTTTCAGGGACAATGTGCATCTGTTGCAGGGCCTGTACAGCCTCAGCTGTACGGAATTTTTTTAAAGCAGCGTTGCCTCCGCCATAGAGCAGTTGAAAGGTCTGAATGAAAAACTCTGCCTCCCGAATTCCACCATACCCCCTTTTAATGTCATCACGGGTAAAAGCGGAATCTATTTTTTTCTTCATTGCCCGTATCTCATCAATCTCGGTAAAATCAATTGTCTTTTTCCATACAAAGGGATCAATGGACTGCATAAAGGCCTGGCCAAGTTTTTTATTTCCTGAAACAGGTCTTGCCCTGATCAATACCATCCTTTCCCATGTCCTGCCCCATGACTCATAGTAGGTCCTGTAGGCTTTCAGGGGGAGGATAATATCTCCTTTCTGACCCTGGGGGCGAAGCCGTAAATCTACCCTGTATGCAATACCGTCTTCTGTGTGGGCTGAAAGAATTTTATTAAAGAGCTCGAC
>CP070644.1:864228-868031 GCA_020354155.1 Nitrospiraceae bacterium
AAAATATGGATCTATTTGATATTGACCTTAAGCGTTTATCAGAAAAAATGGAAAACTTTGGACTAACCCTAAAGATGAGCAAAGCGGACTCAGTGTGCAAAGAGCGTAATGACTACTATTTTACAGGGCTGAACTATTCACTGGCGTTGTCCTACAAATTTTAAAGCATTAACCTGGACATGCTTCGAACCATCTGGTGACGATAAGCGATTCCTTCTCCGTCTATCAGGGAAAAAGCATCTGCACGTATCGTGTAGGTGCTTTTTTTATGGCGCATCTTTCTGTGTTAGGGAGAAAGAAATTGTCACATAAGTGAAGTTACCGCCAGGAGAGCACGTAACGAACAGTAGTTGCTTTCCTGATGAAGTTATGCAGCAACAGAATAAAGTTTTTCGTAGTAATTTATAAGAAAAAAATGTAGCTTACTAAAGCTGCTGTTGCATTGAGGAGAGGTTCAGTATATCCTTTTACCAACGGTGGGATGATGATATAGTCACATGCAAACGACTGAAACGACCGCGAAGTGTAGCATTAATACCTCAGTACATATTCTGTTGCCGCGATGAAGACAAGAATTCTTATTAAACGAATAGTAGCAGTGGCCTTGCTAACCATCCTCGTACTGTTACTACTCCTTTTTCTCCTAATCAATTCTCCCCTGGTCAGTATGTCTCTGGAGCATTACCTTAATGGTTTTACCGGTCACAGTACTCGTGTAGGTTCGGCAAGATTAAGCTTATTTCCCCAGATTAAACTGGTAGCGAAGGCACTTGCTTTGCAAGAGGAAGGTGCGAAAGATCCCTTTATTACTTTTCAGCACATAGTTCTCGAACTGGATACTTTAAAGTTGCTTGATAAAGTAATTCACATTCCACGACTTGACGTGAACGGATGTGTGGTGCTTCTTACAGCTGATCCGGACAGTGATGATAGTCTTTTGCCCCTGTCCTTCCTGACACAGGAGAGTGGTGATGACGGTGATGACATGATGAAGGAACCATCAGGCTGGAAATTCTCATCTATAAACATTCTGGTAAAAAAGGGAGTAATTACCTATAAAGGAAAAGAGGAAACGAACGGTTCCATATCGCATAGCATAGAAAATATTTATACTCAGACCTCAATTGGCGAGGACAGTATTGATATAAGCACTCTTGAATTCTCCTACAAGGATGCTGCACTCACCATCTCCGGCTCAATTAACAACTACCTGAAAGATGATCCTGAATCAAATGTGCAGATCACCGGGGATGTACCTTTTTCGGTGGTGCAGGAGTATCTGCCGGGACAGCTAATCCCCATTCTGCATGATGGGAAATGCACAGTGTTACTCACTGCACAGGGGCCTCTGTCCCGACTGCTCTTCTGTTCTGAAGTGAAAATGCTTGCTTCACCTGATGTACCTTTCAAGGCTTATGTCCCGAGTGCTGTTTCGCTTAAAGCCCTATTGGAGAGTAAAGAGCATTTACAGGTAGAGTCTTTGAACATCAGTGCCCCTTCAGCAGAAATCCAGGCAAAGGGTGCAGTGCACCATTTCTTATCAGAAGAAAGGAAATTCAGGGTAACACATACATTACAGATTACACTGGATGATTTAGCCCACCATGGTGATACCGATGTGACGGCAAAGGGGACACTATTAAGTAGAGGCGTTATAGAAGGAGGAGCGGAATCATTTGACACCACTACACATATTGATCTCTCATCCGTTTTGCTCACTCTTCCCGGTGTTCTGCATGTTGCTGAAGGGCAACTGGGGTCGGTTGAAATAAGATGTTCCGGGAAGAATAACAGGTTGCAGGTTGTTTCCCGGCTCAATAGTGCTATCAGTTCTGATCTAACCGTGAAGGGAGAGATAGGAAATGTGTTGAGCGACAGTACAGCATTTAATCTTGATCTCCAAGGAAGGTTCCTTTTACCTGCTGTCGTTACATCCTTCCCGGCTCTCAAAGAAAAGGATTTCACTCTTCGGGGGGAAAGTCCTTTGCATATAGTTGTTGAGGGATCCATGAAGGACGGTAGCTCAATTACCCTTGAAAAGGGGATCGTTAGATTTCTTGGCTCAAAGCTCAGCCTCAGGGGGAGCGTATCAGATGTCTTCTCCGAAGAGTGTTACCTTTCTCTTGATTCAACACTGTCGCTTAATGCACAGCAGGTAGCCGCTCACCTTCCCGGCATCATCGATGAAACGTGGGAAGTGAGTGATCTTCCCGCTGTCGAACTATCCATTAAAGGTCCCTCTGCCGCCCTGCGTTTTTCAGCTGACTGTGACTTGAAAGATTTGGCTTTACAATCACCGTACTTTCATGTGAAAAAAGCCCATGCGGATGGTCGCATACAACTCGAAGCATCCGTGCTCAATAAGAGCGATGTGGATATTCATAGCTTCAGGGTGCAATTAAAAAAGTCCCATGTGACACTGGCCGGCAAACTGTCAACTGATGCAGGCATGCCGGAATTGCATTTTGAGGCGGACGGAACACTTCAAACAGAGGAAATCCTCTCTTTTCTTCCAGAACCATTACCAGAGGGTTATTCTCTGGAAGGACCGTTGTTGCTGCAGGCGCTATTTAAAGGAAATCCAACGGACTCTTTCACGATGGATGCTATGGTCGACCTCACTGGCAGCTTTTGGGAAGATCCTTATTTCATCACCAAGAATAAAGGTATCATTAATTGCGTCACTTTCAGTCTTCATCGGGATCAAACAACTGACAGTTTCGAGGGCACGGGTGATATTGCTCTCGAATCAGTAAACATGGATTATTCATTTCGCTATCCTTCTCATGACCCTAATCCCTGGCATGTGGCATTTAAAACCTCACCTATTGAGCTTGATGATCTTGCAAGTTTTAAGTTTCAACAAACAGATGAATCGTACGGGGGGAAAATAGCGATTGACGTAAAGGCATCTCTCGATCCCGCTCGTGTGATGGAAAGCTCAGTGAATGGATATGTGGAACTGAATGATTTCCGTACTGCTATTGATGGTCAGGATGTGTTCGTAAATGCACAGCTCATAGCACGCGGTGACAGGCTTGAAGTGCCCTACCTTAATCTCCAGTATGGTTTTTCCGACTTCGAGCTGCAGGAAACGTTCTTTTCCTGGGGTGATGTTCCACGACTTAAAGCAAAGGTGTCTTCTCAATTGGTTGTGCTCCAGGATTTTATAGATTCAACTCAGGAGGAACCTCTTGAAGATGAACCTGTTGACGACGAGAACGAAGATCCTGCATGGGATTTTTTATGGAATATACTGAAGCGTAAGCCGGGCGTAAACATTGATGTGGCGATTGAGAATTTTTTTATAGGCAATCAAGATCTACGAAATACGCAATTACTGCTGCTCGGCGAGACGGGAATATATAAAATGCTCTCTACATTTCAAACAGTCGAAGGAGAGTCGAGCATCCGAGCAGAAATAGGCGGACCTTTTGCGGGACGGTGCGTACAGGAAAATCTGCGATTTGATATTTCTGGTTTTAACATGACAGAGCTTACCAATCTAGTTGAGTTGGAAGAACCCCCACTTACAGGAATAATTAATGCCGATGGTGAGTTTATGCACTTGGCTGATCCGAATGAAAGGTGGATAAATCCGGAGAATTTAGATGGCCAGGTAAAGATAGAATTAACCGATGGCGCTATTAGGGAGTTAGCATTGATTCAAAATATGCTCACTATTATGAAGTATCCAATAGTGCTGGCAATACCGATTATGAGAGAGATCTTTCTCGCCGATCAAGCCCTGAAATTTTATAAAAACAAGCAACTTTCAATTAGTACAAGAACATTTCCATACG
>CP070644.1:868131-877414 GCA_020354155.1 Nitrospiraceae bacterium
GCAATTCGCTTCTCGGAACGTTTTGGCTTCCGCATCAGCAAGCATACCCTGAATCTCATCAAGACCTCAGTGCGCATCAACCTTTTTGCTAAACTCTCCGGCACGCGACTCTATGATGAACTGAACCTCCTCTTCCTTGAAACGGAGCCTTTGCGCTCCATACAGAGAATGGGAGAACTGGACCTGCTCAAATGTATTCATCCCGGGCTGGTCATAACAAAAACGCTTATGGAGACCTTTGAGTCAATACAGGAGACCTTTTCCTGGTTTAAACTTCTCTATATTGATGAAGAACCTAATAAGCCGCACCTTTTCCTGATGGCCCTTATTGAGACCCTTGCGCCAGATGAAAGAACGGTAACATTGCAGAGACTTGCTGTTCCTCCAAAGGCACAGAGGGAGATGCTGAAGGGGATTGAAAAAGCAAAGATTGTTCTTTCAAAACTCACAAAGGTATCTCATCGAAAAATATACCACCTTCTCTTTCCCCTTGAGCTACAGACGGTATTGTTCGCAATGGCCAAGGCAGAGAAGGAGGAACAGAAAAAAAATATTTCCCTCTATCTTACAAAGCTGAGGCATATACGCCCTTCCCTCACTGGAAAAGACCTGAAGGCCATGGGCTACGCACCGGGGCCGCTGTATAAGAAAATTATGCATGCAGTACTTGATGGCAGGCTTGACGGCAAAGTGCAAAGCCACGAAGAAGAAGTCGACTTTGTGAGAAACCTGTTCAGTGTGTAATGTATTACACTGTTTTTTTACCAATTGTTTCTCCTGTCTGTCACAGGCACAGAACAATACTATCAGGAATCAAGAAACATGGACCTTCCCGCATCTCCCTTCTTTGGCAAGGAGGCCTGCCTGCCGGAGAGGCCGGTGCAGGGGGAGTTTTTTGATCAACTCATCTCATAAAATCCCTCTATCCCCTTGTTGAAAAGGGCAAGCCAGTTGTGTTTTGAATAGTATTATGGTATAAAACAGGCAAACTTCAGCCAAGGAGAATTCCCATGAAAAATACAGTACTTATTACACTGACACTTATAATAACTCTTTCGATTATAGTAGGCTGCAGCCAAAATTCTACTCCTGAAGGGCCTGTTCTGGTAACCGTCGGTAAATCAGCCATTACCGAGAAAGACTTCATGACGCAGGTCAGTCGAGTGCCTGACTGGGCCAGAGAACAGTTTAAGGGTAAAGAAGGAAAAGAACGGTTTCTTGAGGAAATGATCAAGAGAGATCTCATCTACAACCAGGCAAAGAAGATGCGTCTTCAAAACGATAAGGAATACATTGAGAAGCTGAAAGAGTTTGAAAAAATGACTCTTGTGGCTCTGCTTTTGAAAAAAGAAATCGAGGACAAGGTGCAGGTCACTGAAGATGAGGCCCGTGCCCTCTTTGATGAGAACCAGGATAAATTCACTATTGGTACCCAGCTCAGGGCAAGCCACATTCTGGTAGAAACAGAGGATGAGGCAAAGAACATCCATGACCGCATTACGAAAGGTGAGGATTTTGCCAAACTTGCCAAAGAACTTTCAAAAGACCAGGGGTCTGCTGCAAAAGGAGGCGACCTGGGATATTTCGGACGTGGCAGGATGGTGCCTGAGTTTGAGAGGGCCGCAATGAGCTTGAAACCCGGTGAAGTGAGCTCCCCGGTAAGATCACGTTTTGGATACCACATTATCAAACTCACTGATATTAAAAAAGGCGATCAGGCCAGTTTTGACCAATCAAAAGCCGCCATACAGAAACAGCTTCAGGGCCAGAAGCAAAAAGCCCTCCTTGATACCTTTATTGAGAAACTGAGAGCAGAGAGCAAAATTACAAAGAATGAAGAGTTGATAGAGGCTATTTCACTGCCCTGGGAACAGGCTGAAGCCCCGGCTACTGAAGCACAGCCCTCTGATCAGACCAAAGCAGAATAGTATTAATTTCTTTAACTATAGAAAGCCGCGCATGTCCATGCGCGGCTTTTTTTAATTTTCATGAATTATATGCAATAGTCACTAATAGTGAATACAGTTATTCTAAAGATGATAAACGAAGCTCCGCAGGAGGCAATCTTTACTAAAATATGTTCAGTTTAAAAAAGTCACGAAAAGCTTTTACCAGTCTTGTAACAGCTTTTCGTGTTCAGAGTAAATTATGTTACTGAATAAAAACTTCATATCATAAGCAATGATATGAATATCTATATTACCGTACATGCCTCCATGGAATATTCGCTTTCGTTGCGTGCAGCGTCATAGGCAGTCACTGCAAAACACCACTCTCCAGGATCAAGATCACTGATATGCACTGATGTGCCACTTGCTAAATCAACTGAATTTGTGTAATCAGCTGAGGTCCTCCCATAGTACACTTTGTAGCCGGCAAGGTCTGTAAGAGGTGTACCGTCAAGGTTTGTTGTCGGAGCATCCCAGGAAAGTGTCACAGATCCGGTGGAAAGTCCTGGGTTGCTGGTACTAAAAGTATCTGATGATGAACCCAACCCGCAGCCCGTTACTGCAAACAGCAATGCCAAAGTTAATGCATTATAAATCAGGTACTTCAAAAGCTTCATAATTCCTCCCATACAATACGTTCGTTCCATGAACAGATATGCACCTGTCCTCTATGTTTTACACTTTGAAAATTAGACAAATCTTAAAGGAGAATTAGAATTTTTTAATGAAAGAAAGAAATGAGAAAGATTTTGAACAGTTACCGCATGTGCAACAAAGTATGTCTAAAGATGAAAGATCATTTGAAGCGAATATTTGCAATAAAGCAAGAATTTAATTATGAGATGGTATATCCCTTACATGCAAAAGTTTTTAACAAAACCCTTTACACGCTCCGATACACTGGATGGAGTTAATTTCTCTGTTTCCTTTGTCTTCCTTACCTTAAGCTCTACCATTCCCTCCTGCAGGGCCTTTTTTCCTATAATCACCTGAAATGGAATTCCTATAAGATCAGCATCCTTGAACTTTACACCGGGCCTTTCCTCCCTGTCATCCATAAGGACTTCAAGCCCTTTATCCTTAAGACTTTCATATATTGACGTTGCTGTTTTTATTATGTCTTCATCCTCGTTCAGAGGGATAACCTCAACATCAAAGGGCGCAATGCTCCGGGGCCAGATCATGCCGTCTTTATCATTATTCTGTTCGATCGCTGCTGCAGCTATACGGGCGGGTCCTATTCCATAGCTACCCATGATAATTGAATGCTCAGTGCCCTTTTCATCAAGATAGGTCGCCTTTAAGGCCTCAGAATATTTTCTGCCGAGTTTAAAGATATTCCCTATTTCAATAGCGCTCTCTGTTTTTATTATTCCTTCGCATTCAGGACAACCGTCCCCCTCCCTTGCCAGATGAATGTCATGCCACTCTGCATCAAAGTGTAGGCCCGGCTTTATACCCTTTGTGTGGTAGCCCGCCTTATTGGCCCCTGAAATATACGTCCCCTCTTTCAGCGATATGTCAGCGACTTTCTTCAACTCATTATTGTGAGGCCCGATAAATCCCGCCTCTACTCCCAGAATTTCTTTCACTTCCTGTTTTTCGGCGGGCCTGAAATCACCCATAATCCTCTGTAGTTTATGCTCGTGCAGCTCCTGATCGCCCCTGATCAGGACCATGAAAGGGCCATCGTTACCAATCAGGAGGAGGCTCTTAATAAAAAACATGGGGTCTGCCTTCAGAAAATTTGAAACCTCAGTCACTGTCCTCTTCTCCGGTGTTTCAATATCTTCCAATGTTTCTTCTTCAGAAAGCAGGGCCGGCATCCTGCCTGCCCGCTGAGAAACCGGTATCGATAGTGCAAGCTCTGTATTTGCGGCATAACCGCACTTTCCACAGAGAGCTACCGTGTCCTCCCCTGCAGGACTGGGGGCCATGAACTCATGTGCAGTTGCTCCACCCATCATCCCGGGATCACTATCCACCTTATAAAATCTCAGGCCGCATCGCTTGAATATCCTGTGGTAGGCCTCGGCATGTTTCTGGTAATTCTCTTCAAGGCCCTTTTCATCACAGTCAAAACTGTAGCTGTCCTTCATGATAAATTCTCTGGTGCGGAGGATACCGCTTTTGGGCCGCGCCTCATCCCTGAACTTCGTCTGTATCTGATACCATGTCTGAGGCAGGTCCCTGTAGGACCTGATCTCCATCGATGCGAGCCAGGTAATAATCTCTTCATGGGTCATGCCAAGACACATGTCCCGTTCTCCCCTGTCTTTCAGCCGGAACATTTCATCACCGATAACATCCCACCGGCCGGTCCTCTGCCAAATATCAGCCGGGTGCAGGGCAGGCATGGATATCTCCTGGGCACCGATTGCATTCATTTCCTCCCTGATGATCCTGTTGACCCTCTCCATGACTCTCCAGGCAAGAGGAAGATAAATGTACAGTCCTGCAGCAAGCTGTCTCACATATCCGGCACGGGACATGAGTATGTGGCTCACAGCCTCTGCTTCGGCAGGGGCATCACGCAGGGTGGGCACAAAAATGTTTGTAAAAAGCATTACAGTTCCTTCTGCTTTACCGTGCCATAGTCCGATTTCCTGATGAAGGTAGGAACATCAAGATAGCTGTCATCATTTTCCCGGATTGAGTCCTTGGCCAGCACCCTGTTCGAAGACTTCATCGCCGTGATCTCTCTTGACGGTCTCCATTTGTCGTAGGTTGGTGCAACTGTCTTCCGTTTTTCCTCAAAACCGGTTGCAATGACTGTAACAACAATGTGCTCATCAAGATCGGGGTCAATGACAGAACCAAAGATGATCTCGGCATCTTCATGGACTGATTCCCGTACCAGACTCGCAGCTTCATGGATTTCGTGGAAGGAAAGGGAGGAACCTCCAGTGATGTTTATCAGCACGCCTTTAGCGCCATCAATGGAGGTTTCCTCCAACAGGGGGCTTTTGATTGCCATTTTCGCTGCAGTGAGGGCCCTGTTTGAACCTTCTGCTGTCCCTACACCCATAAGGGCCCTTCCGCTGTCACTGAGTATGGTTTTGATGTCTGCAAAATCCTGGTTTATCAATCCCGGTACGAGGATAAGGTCAGATATACCCTTCACAGCCTGTCTCAGTACATCGTTGGCAAGGTTCAGTGCCTGAAGCCATGGGGTATCCTTCTCTGTAATGTCGAGAATACGGTTGTTGTGAATAATAATTATTGCGTCAACGTGCTTCTTTAATTCCTTGATTCCCTGCTCTGCATTCCGTGATCTTTTGTTGCCTTCAAAGAGAAAGGGCCGCGTTGCAACTGCTGCCGTGAGAATCCCCTGCTCCTTGGCAGTCTCTGCAACAACTGCAGAGGCTCCGGTGCCTGTTCCCCCGCCCATCCCGGCAGTTATAAAGACCATATCAGCACCTGCAACAGCCTCCTCTATCAGGTCCCGATCATCCAGGGCCGCCTGTCTTCCAATCTCCGGGTTGGCACCTGCGCCCAACCCCTTCGTCAGAGAGTTGCCGATCTGAATTCTCTGGTGGGCAAGGGACGACTCAAGTGCCTGGGCGTCAGTATTGATTGCGATAAATTCAACGCTGGACAGACTTGATGCAATCATGCTGTTGACCGCATTGCTTCCTCCTCCGCCGACACCAACGATTTTAATCTTGGCAGTCTTGTTGTTCTGTACCTCTTCAAGCTCGAAAATTTTCATATGCAGCTCCTTTCATTGCTTCTTTTTTCTTGTTTGTATTTCAAAAATATATTACCCCTACCATTCGTCTCAATATGAATCCTCTTTTTATCTCCCTGCTAAAAAACCTCCTTTATCCCTTCAAGAGAGTATCGATCCACCCCCGCATCCTGTTCTTCATTCCTGAAATCATTCCGCCCTTTTCAAAGCTGTGGTCACCAAGTAAATCCTGTGCTCCATGATAAACCAGTCCAACTCCTGCTGCGAAGGCAGGATTACTCACATCCCTGTTACTGCCATTGCCTGCAGGATTCCCTATTCTGATGGGAAGTTCCAGTATATTTTCAGCCATGACATCTAGCCCTTCCATCAATGATGCGCCTCCGGTAAGGACAACGCCGGAATTCATAAGCCTGTGGAGGCCTCTGTCAGAAATTTCTTTCTTCACCATGCCAAGAAGCTCTTCAGCACGGGGCTGAATGATTTCTACAAGATAGCTTCTTGGAATAGCCTTTCTGATATTGCTTCCTGCTCTGTCAATCTCTATTTCATCATCATCCTTGACGAGAGATATCATGGTGCAGCCGTGACGACGTTTGATATCTTCGGCATCTTTTGTCGGGATTCTCAGTCCCACTGCAATATCGTTGGTAAAGTTATTCCCTCCGATAGGCAGAACAGAGGAATGGCAGAGATTACCTTCATGAAAAATGACGATATCCGTTGTGCCTCCCCCCATATCCACCAGAGCAACTCCCAGCTCCTTTTCATCCTGGGTCAGCACAGCTGAAGCAGAGGCAAGAGGCTGAAAAACAACTTCCATAACCTCAAGGCCCGTCTTCTCACAGCTCCTGATCAAATTCTGGATGGATGCAGCTGCCCCGGTGATAATCTGCACTTTCGTCTCAAGCCTGACACCACCCATGCCGCGGGGGTCAGTGATACCGTTCTCTCCGTTGACAGCATATCCTACGGGGATGACATGAAGAATCTCCCGATCAAAGGGTATGGCCACGGCCTTAGCAGCTTCGATAACCTGATCTACTTCCCTCTGCCCTATCTCTTTTTCTTTTACTGCTATAACGCCATGACTGGGTATGCTGCTGATATGTCCTCCGGTCACTCCTACATGCACGGCGTGAATCTCAACGCCTGCTATCTCCTGGACCTCGTCAATGGCAGCACGGATTGACTCCATGGCACCTTCAATATTTGTTACGACGCCTTTTTTTATCCCCTTCGAAGGAGCCATGCCAACGGCTATAATCTCGGCGCAGCTCATTACCCCGCGGGATGATGACTGACTGCTCATCATTGCATCTGAATGTATCTCTCCTACAATTGCACATATCTTTGACGTACCGATGTCAAGACCGGCAATCAGCCTTCCGCTTTTCATGGAAACATCTTTTATAAATCCAAAGTGCATGGTCAGGAGGTCCTGTTCCTTCGTATATTTTTTACCGGCTTCACAATTACTGATTCCTTAAACCTCAGATCGATGTACTGAATGGGCTGTCCCTTTTTTCTGATCTCCGGTTCCAGTTCCATCCAGCGGGCAAACTTTTCCTCATACCTTCCGTGCCCCACCTTAATAAAATCTCCATCGATGGTTGCAGTCAGTCCATAGGAATCAATGCCTATCTCAACTGATTCCTTTACATCGAGGATGTTATACGCATCAAGAGCTGAAATAAGTTTGATTGCCTCCTTCATCTCTTTTTTGTTTTTCGGGTTTATGTCCCTGATAACAGGCAGAAAGGGGGTCGCATCACTCTTAATCCTCTCCAGGATATTCCCGTCCTCGTCAATAAGGAACATCCGTTTCCTGAAACTGAGAAGCGCCTTTGGATTCGCTTCATCAACCTTCACAATCAATCTCCCGGGGAACTGCCTTCTCAGGGCGGCACTCTTGATCCATGTATTCTGATGCAACCTCCTGTCGATATCATCGAATTGTATGTCCAGCAATTGCTCGCCTTGACTGACGTTAATAATCTCCAGAATATCTTCTTCTGTAAGGTGGTAGTTGCCGGAGATCTGAATCTCATCAACGGTAATATTTCTGATAAGCACTTTCACGCCCAGCACTGCAGCGGCAACGAAGACAGCAAGTGCAAGGACAATGGTTCCTCTCTTAAAAAAGAGGATCATTTTTTCTCCCCTGCGGGATGCTGATTTCCCGTTCTTTTTTTTCTTCTTCTTAAAGCGCAAGACGGACAATCTCCTCTATTAAGTCGTTAAAGCTCAGGCCCTCTGACTTTGCAATTTTTGGAAGCAGGCTCGTCGTTGTCATGCCGGGCAGGGTATTAACCTCGAGAATGTACAGCACATTGCTTTCGTCCACCATAAAATCAACCCTCGTCGCTCCCGAGCATCCAAGCGCCATATGGGCCTGAAGCGCTGCTGCCTTTGCCTGTTCATAGGTTTCATCCTCAATCTCGGGCGGCATGATGTAGTCGGTAAGTCCTGATGTATATTTGGCCTCGTAGTTATAAAACTCCAGAGAGGGTCTGACCTCCACACCTCCAAGAACCCTGTTGCCGAGTATGCCGATGTGCACCTCCTTGCCCTTGATAAATTTTTCAATCATGACACGGCTGCCAATCTCAAATGTTTTTTCAATTGTTGGGGTCATCTCTGCCTTATCCCTGATTATGCTTACTCCTATGCTCGATCCTTCTGCAGCCGGTTTCATGACCCAGGGAAGTTTAAAATCAGGCTCAGGGAAATCAGGATAGGTAAATACTCCCCTGAATCCGGTCTCCCTGTGTTTATCACTCCTGCCTTTCTTCTTTTTGCCCTTGTGGACAACCAGAAAGGGAGCTGTGTTCAGTCCGTGATAGGCAAATATCTTCTTCGATACCTCCTTGTCCATGGCAAGAGCAGAGGCCAGTACGCATGAACCCGTATAGGGGATGCCGAGCACCTCAAGCATGCCCTGCACCGCACCATTTTCCCCGAGACCACCGTGGAGAGCCAGAAAAGCAACTTTTACCTTTTCCTTTTTCAGCACTTGAACGATGTCCTTTCCCACATCTACAAGTGCTGAGTTATATCCAAGCTCCTGCAGTCCCTGATAAATGGCAAGCCCGCTGCGTATGGATACATCCCTCTCCGAGGAAGTGCCTCCCATGAGTACGCCAATCTTCTTTGTTGTTGCCGGTTTTCTGGTCATTGTTTAAATCTATTTAATATTTTCATAAGCTCCACTTTTGTCATTGTCCGCCTTGACCGGACAATCCAGAGGATTTTCAAAAAAACTGGATTCCCCGATCAAGTCGGGGAATGACAGACTATGTTCGTTTCTCTTCTCCCAGAATCCTGATTTCCGGTTCAAGTTCTGTCCCGCAGTATTCCCGTACTTTCTCCTTAACTGTCTCCATCAAACTGATAAAGTCCCTGCACGTTGCCTCACCCCTGCTTATAAAATAATTTGCATGGACGCTGCTGACCTCCACTGAGCCTGCCTTCAGACCCTTGCATCCAGCCTCATCAATGAGCTTCCCGGCAGAACTGCCTTCAGGGTTTTTAAAGACACAGCCTGCTGACAGCACACCCAGTGGTTGCCTTTCTTTTTTCCGTGCAAGAAACTCCCTGGCCCTCTTTTTCACTTCTTCAGGGTCGTCTTTCTGAAGCGAAA
>CP070644.1:877514-887563 GCA_020354155.1 Nitrospiraceae bacterium
GGCCTTATGCTCTCAGGACGTGCAGAAGAACTGAAACAGGCCGGTCTTGCAAGGGTCAATATCAGCCTCGATACTCTGGACGATGAAAAATATAAAGCAATAGCAGGAGGCGGAGATATTGCCCTGGTATGGAAATCCATCAGGGCTGCTGAATCAGCCGGACTTTCCCCGGTCAAAATTAATGTTGTCCCTATCCGGGGAATCAATGACGATGAGATCGAATCCTTTGCGTCGCTCACATTTGAGAATAATTTCCATATCCGGTTTATTGAATTCATGCCCGCTGTCAGCGGAGGCGTATGGTCCAGAGACAAGTACATCGACTCCGTTCAAATCATGGGAAAGATAGCTTCTCTTGGAGCTCTGGAACCTCTCACCTTCAGAGGGAGCGGGCCATCTAGAAATTATCGATTTAAAGGAGCGAAAGGAGTTATCGGTATTATCAGTCCGCTGTCAGATCATTTCTGCCGGCATTGTAACAGACTCCGCCTCACTTCTGATGGAAAGATCAGGCCCTGCCTGTTTTCATCCCATACCATTGATATAAAGACTCCCATGAGACAGGGCATCACTGATGCGGAACTGGACAGGCTCTTTCTTGAAGCTGTATATTCCAAACCTGAAGGCCACCGGCTGAATGACGGACAGCGGTCTTCAAGTCCAATCCAGTCCATGTCAAAAATAGGCGGATAATGATATAAGTATTTCTTATTTGCATTCTGTTCATTCTCTGCTAAAATCTCCCTATGAAGGTACGTGTTTTATTCAAAACATTGGGAATGCTGTTGATTACCACCCTTCTCTTTGCCTCAACCAACGCTGAAAAACCTACTGCCGAGACGTTTTATCAATTAGGATTGCAGAACACTGACAATGCAGAATACTCCGAAGCTATCGATGCCTTTACCCATGCAATAAAACTCAAACCCGAGTTTGCTGATGCTCATTATAATCTGGGGCTTGCCTATTACAAGATACACAGATACGAGGAGGCGCTCGCAGCCTTCAAAGAGACTGTTAAGGTGAAGTCTGATCATGCTGATGCCTACTTTTCAATAGGCACTCTTTCCTCAATGTTCAGCAAGTATAAGGATGCAATAACAGCACTCAGAAAAACCGTCAAGCTTGAGCCAAAAAATGCTGACGCCCTCTATGCTCTTGGAAATGTATTCAGTGAAGTTGAGAGATTTGAAGAGGCTGTGCAAGCATACAAAAAAGCCGTGAATATCAGGCCAAAGTTTGCTGAGGCCAGATACAATCTTGGCATAGCCTATCTTGGTTTCAGAAACCAGCTGCTTGAGTCAGCGCAGGATGAATACGCCTCCCTGAAGAAATTAAATAAAGAACTGGCCGAAGACCTCAACAGCAAGTTACCCCGCCATAAATAGTATTTCAGATCAATAATTTCAGGTTTCTGAATTCATCTTTCAAACTGGTAACTCTCTTAAGAGTAACATCAGAATAGGTCTTAATTTCATACTGCCCGTCATGCATGGTTACGGTAACAGCTCCGTCCCTGTCTGTCCCGAACATCTCAACTCCAATACCTTCATACCGCTTCCGTGTCGCATAATGAGGATGGCCAAATGAATTCCCCCTGCCGGCGCTTACCAGTGCAACGGATGGACTGACTGCATTGAGAAACTCAATGGTGCTCGACGTCTTTCCTCCGTGATGGGGAACTTTGAGAATATCACTTTGGAGCCACGTATGAAGGTGGACGATATTATGTTCTGCCTCTTCCTCTATGTCACCGGTAAAAAGGATACTGGAACTGCCAGCCTCAACTTTTATTACAAGTGAACTGCTGTTTTCATCTGAAAAAGCGCCCCTTGGCGAGCCGGCATAAAACTCATCGTAGGGATGCAATACATACAGGGCGTAATCTTCGGCATCAAGCACATATCCCCTGCTCAGCCTCCTGTGAGGAATATTTTCATCATCCAGCTTTTTCAGAAACCCTATCGCGTCATGAGTTGACCTGCCATTTGTCCATACCTCCCCTATTTTAAATTCATCGAGGAGATACATCAGACCCCCAACGTGGTCAGCATGACCATGGCTTGACAGCAGATAATCAATCTCATGCACCCCTTTTGACCACAAAAAAGGGGCCACCACCCTGCGCCCCATGCCCATTCTGTCAGATCCTCCGTCAATCACCATTACTTTATTATCAGGAAGTTCAACAACACTGGACTCACCCTGCCCTACATCAAGAACGGTTACTTTCATGTCTTTGCTGTTCCGGTAAGGACTTACAGCATAAACAAAAATAACAATGGCAAGGGGAACATATTTTACCGCTGATTTAAATTTGACAATCACCGCGAGGGCTGTAAAAAAAAGTGTTATCATCAGCACAGAGGGCGTGTGGACATGCAGATGTGAGTAGGAAAATCGGGAGAGTATCTGAATCAACTGCAGGAGAGAATGTGTCAGTACGTCAAGAAGACTGCTGAAAGGGAGAAAGGGCAAATTCAGCAGCACTGCTGTAAAAGCCGAGAGAAATCCCAGCGGCAATACCATGAAACACACAAGTGGAGTGACTACAAGATTGCTCACTGGCGAAATCAGGGGCAATTGTTTAAATACTACAGCCACAACAGGCGCAGTCCCGACAACAGCGGCTACTGTGATTGAAATGGCTGCCTTTATCCTGTCCATGATTTTCCTGTCACTGCTCTCTTTTTCTGGAGAAATACGAAAGGCCTGCAGTTCTGCTTTTTTCTGTTTGATCAATTCTTTTCTTCGTTCCACAGTAAAGCCGATGGAAAGAACAGCCAGAAAGGAGAGCATAAAAGACAACTCAAAGAGAGCCATGGGCCTCCAGAGAAGGATCATAAGTGCTGCTATTGACAGGGAGTTCAGCCACTGGTCTTTCCTGCCAAGATACAATGCGGTCATATAGATGGAAACCATAATCAGAGATCTCACCGTGGGAGTATTGAATCCTGAAATCATTGCATACACAGCCAGTACCGGCAGCGTCAGCACAACTGCAATCTGGGTTGGTGAATAGTAGAGTGTCAGCCGGCTGAGAATTGTCTTTGGAAGCCACCTCGCTACTGTCCTGATAATTGTAAAGATAAGAAAGGCGAGAAGTCCAAAGTGGGTTCCCGAAATGCTCAGGAGATGGGCCAGTCCTGTCTCACTGAAGGCATCCCTCATTTCTGCACGTACTCCGGCCTTGAGGCCGGGAATAATCGCCTTTATGAGGGCAGCGCTTTCTTCGGAAAGACTCCTGTCAATTACTCTTCCCAAGTGCTGTCGTTTTCTATGGATCACAGCAGCAACGTTCCGGTGCTCCCCGATTAATCCGAACTCCTGAATATATCCTGAAGCTATAATTCCCTGCTGCCGGTAATCAAAGGAATATACACCGGGATTGCGAAGAAAGAGCGGTTCTTTCAGAATTACATGCACACCTATTCTGTCACCGGGTGATACAAGAGGCTCATCTGTGCCATTCCTGCCTGAGAATCTATTGTCTGCATAGAGTCGTATTTTCCCCGGCACCGGACTCCCCGTAATACCAACGCTGTCCACGGTAAATCGCCACCTGTCCCCTAAAAGTTCAGGAACATCAGCAACCTCTCCAGTCATATACACCTCTTTACCAGGCAAGGTGCTCCCTGGTATATTCCCCTTTGAGTAGAAACTGCTGAGAAAACCAAAGAGGCAGAGAAGAATCAGTAAAAAGACATATCGACTTCGCTCCCGGTACCTTGCAAACAGCAGGACGCAGATGCAGAGGAGGAGAATGCTGAGCGAAAAGGGGAAAAAAGGGATAAACCTGTACAGGGCAATCCCGGACATGAATGACAATGCATAGGGAATCATATTGGAAATGTGACAAGCTCGGATATATTTTCAACAAAGCCAGTCTTTTCCATAATCAGCATCATAGGCACCCAGAACTTACCGTCAAAATGCCCTCCTGTCAAGATAGTCCCTTCTTCTTCCGAGGTTTCACCATGTGTGACAATCGTAGACAAAATTAGTGCAGTTTAAAACAGAGGAAGAGAGCAGCCGGAATCCCGATGAAACAGAATTGCGACACCTTAAGTAGAAATAAGGAACATGCATTTTCTCCTGTCACGAACTGTATCCCCACCATGCAAATGAAGTGTCTTACTCTTGATCTTTTCGATCAATTCTGTTTTTGAGAAGTTCTGCCTGCTAATACGTTGTTTATTGAATACATAGTGAATAAGGTGACGAACCACTGCCTTGTGTATATAAATCATCATCAAGTATTCTGTCTATATGTCAGATAACAGGGAATTCTTTATTATTTCAGTGACCGGTGCCCACAGCGGTGTGGGAAAGACTTCTCTCTGTGCTCTGCTCCTGGGACATTTGCACGGTTTTGGAGCTATCAAGGTTACAAGAACAGAACTCTATACCTCTGTGACCGATGATCCTGAGCAGATCATGGAGGGGGATAAAGACACTGCTGTCATGTCCAGGGCCGGGGCGAAAAAGGTTGTATGGGTACAGAGCCCTGCTGATAGACTGCAGGAAGCCCTTGATATAGCACTTATGAAAATGACAGGGCTGAAGGGTGTTGTCGTGGAGGGAAACAGTCCGGCCGATATTATCAATCCACATCTCATTGTTTTTGTTCTTGGGGATCAGGGTGAGATCAAAGCCTCTGCAGAGGAATTCAGGGAGAAAGCCGATAGTATCGTTGTGAACACATTTCATTGTTACCTGAACCAGAGACAGGATAACATCAAATTAAACAAGGGAAAAGTGTTCTTTATTGACCTCCTCAACAAAAGAGGTGACATAGATAAATTTCTCCTCTCTATGGAAAAAAGCCTGGCTAAAAAGTTAAATTAAACAGATGATTAGGTATACTAAAGGTAATCTCATAGGTGCCGTAGGAGAAGGGTAACCATAAATCTTTAAACATTACAGGAGCTTATGCCTTGCAGATTGAAACAAATATTCTTTTATTTGAAATAGCACTGACATTATATTTTCTTTCAACCATTACCGGCGTCATAGAAATTTTCCGGAGCAAAAAGGGTGCCTCAAAGGCTGCAATTTACCTGGCTGCCCTGGGTTTTATATTTCATACCGGCAACATCTTTGTCAGATACGTCCAGGGTGGTCATATCCCTGTCACAAATATGCACGAAGCAGCCTCCTTTTTTTCCTGGTGCATGCTCATTCTCTTCTTTTTTCATGAGTTCCGATACAGGCTTGGGCTGTTAAGCTCATTCATAATGCCCATCGTTTTTCTCATTATGTTCTCTTCCGCAATATTCCCAAGGGAAATAAATGAGTTTTTAAGCCCGGCGTTGCAGAGCTACTGGTTTGGTGTCCATGTAATACTGGCTTTCCTTGGAGATGCGGCCTTTGCCATGGCAGGCGGTATCGGTGTCATGTATCTCCTCCAGGAACGGTATGTAAAATCAAAACATCTTGGAGGCCTTTTTCAGAAACTTCCAAGCCTCCAGGTCCTTGATGAAATTAACTATCACCTTATCACTCTGGGATTCCCGCTTCTGACCCTTGCAATGATAACTGGGGTTATATGGGCCAATTCAGCCTGGGGCACATACTGGCGCTGGGATCCGAAGGAAGTATGGTCCCTGATAACCTGGCTCATCTATGCCCTGGTGCTTCACCTGAGGCTTACGGTTGGATGGCGCGGCAAGAAAGCCGCCATACTCTCAATAGTCGGTTTTATAGTTGTTATATTCGCCTTTTTTGGTGTTACCCTTATCCTGAAAACTAAGCATGTTTTTCCATAAGAAGTTGTCCGGAGCAGATATTCTTAAACAATGAACATTATTGTCGTAGGTCTGAATCACAATAAAGCATCAGTAGAAGTGAGGGAGAAGTTCGCTTTTGACAGTGAGAAGCTCCCGAATGCTTTAAAGCACCTGAAAGAATCAAAGATATCAACTGAAAACGTGATCCTTTCGACGTGCAACCGCGTTGAGATGTATGCAAGTGTAAAGAATCTGGATACAGATGTTGAGAAAATTATTCATTTTCTTTCTGATTTCCATAATGTCCCCCAGCAGGCGCTTGATGATTCCCTCGTCATCTATCAGGGACCGGAAGCAGTAAGACATATATTCAGGGTTGCCTCAGGGCTTGACTCTGTGGTACTGGGAGAACCACAGATTCTGGGGCAGCTGAAGGATGCCTATGGGATTTCACTCCAGCACAAGTCAACCAGCACCCTTTTAAACAGACTGATGAAGAAGACCTTCTCCGTTGCCAAACGTACAAGGACAGAGACCGGAATAGGCAAAGGAGCTGTGAATATTAGTTTTGCTGCTGTTGAACTTGCAAAGAAGATATTTGAAGACCTCAGCGGTAAATCCTTTATGCTGATGGGTGCCGGTGAGATGGCCGAGCTTGCAGCCAGGCACCTGATCGGCAATGGTGTTGAAGATGTAACGATAACGAACCGTACCCTGGCACGGGCAGAGGAACTGGCACAGGAGTTTGGAGGCAAGGTCATACCCTTTGAAAACTTTATGGAGGAACTTTTGCACCTTGACATTGCAATTTGCTCAACAGGAGCGCCTAATTATATTTTAAGGAAAGAACAGCTTCATACGATTATGAAGGAAAGAAAACAAAAGCCCATGTTCATCTTTGATATTTCTGTACCGCGCAACATCGACCCGGAAATTAACGATCTTGATAATGTGTACCTCTACGATGTTGACGATCTAAAGGATGTTGCTGATGCTAATGCAGAAGAACGGGGCAGGGAGGCGGACAAGGCGGAAAAAATTGTGGAAGCAGAAGTACAGTCTTTTCTCAAATGGCAGAATTCTCTCGTTGCAACCCCCACAATTGTGGCTATCAGAGAAAAGGCAGAGGAAATAAGGAAAGAAGAGCTGGACAAGACACTGCGCAAACTCGGCCCCCTTGAAGAAGATAAAATAAAGGCCATAGAGTACCTGAGCAGTTCAATAATGAACAAACTCATTCATCCCCCTACCGCAGCGCTTAAATCAGTGGAAGAGGACAGAGAGATCATGATTGATATGGCAAACAGATTATTTAAACTGGAAACCGAGGAGAATAATGGAAAAAAGAAATAAAATAATAATCGCCACCAGGGGCAGTATGCTTGCACTCTGGCAGGCAGAGTGGATCAAGTCTCAACTTCAGGACATAAACCCTGACTTTGAAATTTCCCTGAATAAAATTAAAACCACTGGAGACAAGATACTTGATGTACCTCTTGCCCAGGTCGGCGGCAAGGGTCTCTTTGTCAAGGAAATTGAAGAGGCCATGCTGAGAAACGAAGCTGACCTTGCCGTGCACAGTATGAAAGATGTGCCCACGGACCTGCCCGAAGGACTGCACCTGTCGACGATTACAAAAAGAGAGGACCCCAGAGACGCCTTTATCGCCGGCAAGGGAATAAACAGTTTTCATGATCTCCCCCAGGGGGCACATGTAGGGACAAGCAGCCTAAGAAGAATCTGCCAGCTCCTGAGTGTAAGGCCTGACCTGAAGATCTCACAGTTGCGGGGCAATGTTGATACCCGCCTGAGAAAACTTTCCGAAGGAGAGTATGACGCAATCATCCTTGCCACAGCAGGAGTGAAACGACTGGGCTATGCAGACAGAATCACTGAGATCCTCCCGCCTGAACTGAGTCTGCCTGCCATTGGACAGGGCGCGGTCGGTATTGAGTGCAGGGTCAATGACAAGTTTATCAATGATCTGCTCAGCAAGCTTGACCATGAGGACACTCATGTCTGTGTCAGGGCAGAACGTGCCTTTCTGAAAAAGCTCGAGGGCGGCTGTCAGGTCCCCATTGCTGCCTATGCACAATTAATTGACGGAAAAGTAGTCATTGACGGACTTGTCGGCAGCCTGAACGGAGAAACATTGATCAAGGAAAGAATGGAAGGTCATCCTGAAAAAGCTGCATCTCTTGGCACTGAACTTGCCGAAAAACTCCTTGCAAAGGGAGCAAAGGAAATACTTGACGAAGTGTACGGCCAGTAAGAATCCCGCCTTGCCCTTTGCCAGGCCAATCCGCTATAGTATCCTATGCTGAAAATGATGAGAACCAGCAAGTTCTTTTCTGTATTTGTGCTGTCTGCAATTACAGTCATGATCACCATTGCTTTCGTCTTTTGGGGCATCGGGCCGCAGGATAATCCCTCAATTGAAATCATTGCCCAGGTCGAAGATACAAAGATATCCCTGGACCAATACTGGCGCACCTATGACAATGAATACAAAAGACAGAGGGAGCAGGGGACAAGCGCGGAGGACATTGACGAGGCTGCCATAAAAAGCTCTGTCATTGAACGCTTGGTGAACAGGACCGTGCTCATGATCGTTGCCGAGGATGCTGGCATTACCGTTACGGAAGAAGAACTTCAGAATGAGATTATGAACACTCCTTATTTTCAGAACAATGGTGTCTTTGACCAGAATATCTACATCAGGGCCCTTCGTCTGAACAGGACATCACCAAGAGATTACGAGAACTCCCTGAGAAACGATATGATAGTTACCAAGATCAGCAGACTGATCGGAGAAACAGCAGAATTAACGTCTGAGGAACTAAAAATCCTCGATTCCATTCAAGGCGATAACAAGGCACAACTCTCTGAAGTCTTTCGTTCATCAAAAAGCAACATGGCCATTCAGGCCTATGTACAGAGCATAAGACAAAAGATGGACATTACCATCAACAAAGACCTTATTTAGAACTATTCCTGAAAAACGAGGCACCCTTTAGAAGCGAAGTGTACAATTCTGGCCTGCTGCTGTCCATGCTTCCTGCATGATATCATGCAGGTCAAAAGGCTTGCTCATACAGCGAACAATCCCCTGACTAAGCATTCTCTGTTCCATATCTCCTGATAAGTCACCGGAAATAACTATCACCTTGGCATCAGGAGCAGCTAGTTGAATCATTCTCACAATATCAAACCCTTGAGCATCAGGCAGACGCAGGTCAGTGATGATTACATCGCAATGATGTGCCTCCAGATGCCTCATCGCTTCTGCAGCAGAATAGGCACAATGGACAGATATGGATCCACTCCGCTCAAAGCTTTTCCGTAATGACCAGCAGACAAGTTCTTCGTCATCAATGACCAGTATTTTCATGTCCTTCTGCAATACACCCTCCCTCCCGGATAACGGATAGAAATAAGCAAGTTTGGTGCCCTCATGCAGTAGCCTGTTTTTTAAAAGAATATTCTTACAGATTCACAGATGGTTGAGCTTTTTCGCCTCCTTATGTGAGATATAACGCTTACATTAAATCCTTGTAATCCTATACAATACATGCAATAATGGACGGTATGAAAAAAAACGTAACCATACTATTTTTGTTCTGCTCCCTGTTCCTTGCCCTTGTTTCGGTGCTTTCAGGGAAGACTGCAGAGGAAGTTTCAAATTCAACCAATATACATTTTACCGGGAAATACTGCACTGAGTGCCATGAAAGAAGACCTGGCAGCAGGGCTGACTCACTCCTGAAATTCGGTGGTGACTTCACACAACTCTGCAAGTGCCATGGTTATACACCGGGGACATATATTCATCCCGTTGACATAGTGCCATCAGAAGAAAAGATGACAAAAATCCCCTCTCAATTCCCGATGCAGGACGGCAGACTGACATGCACGTCTTGTCATAGCATGTACCTTCAATGTCAGACAACAACAGAAGCATCAACTTTGAATCCTAAATTTCTCAGAGGCGCTCCGTACATGCGCCGGACCGACCTCTGTTTCAAATGTCATGATGAACAGAAATACAAGCGCCTTGATCCTCATAACCAGATCGATGCAGAGGGGAAGGTAATAGCAGAGAAATGTCTTTACTGCCACCTGGATAAACCGGATGAAACAACGGCTACCTTCAAAGATATAAAACTTATAGGCAATGCTGAGGTCTTATGTCACAGGTGTCATATGAAACAGGTCAGGTTTCACCCCATTAATGCCAATCACCTCCTGAAACCCAACAAACATATTCTGAAGAATATCAAAGAATCGGAAAAAGAATTCGGCGTTGTTTTACCGTTAAAC
>CP070644.1:887663-891208 GCA_020354155.1 Nitrospiraceae bacterium
GTTCCCATTCTGCTTGCAACATCTTTTTCAACACTTGCAGGCCTCATCAGTGTCTCCATATACCAGAGAATCAATCTGCTCGACAGGGTAATCCTTGCCTATCTCGGGGGATTCATGCTGTTTATCGGTATTGCCCTCTATTATCTTTCCCGGATGAGCAGGGAAGAAATTGCAGCCTTCTCCACTGTCTCAGCAAACCTCCTGCTCTTTTCCATTATTATTCTTTTCATTCTTCTTGCAATGATAAAGCAGGTAAATGTATATGAGACGTTCATCGAGGGAGCAAAAGACGGATTCAATGTGGCCATAAAAATAATTCCCTACCTTATTGCCATACTTGTTGCCATTGGTGTCTTCAGGGCATCAGGTGCAATGGACATGGTTGTAATCCTGGTCCAGAAAGTCCTTGTCTTCTTTCATATTGACGCCGACTTTACAGGAGCACTGCCTACTGCATTTATGAAGCCCCTGAGCGGAAGCGGAGCACGAGGAATGATGGTGGATGCCATGAATACCTATGGAGCTGACTCATTTGCAGGCAGGGTGGCTTCAGTGGTGCAGGGATCGACTGATACGACATTTTATATTATCGCTGTCTATTTTGGGTCAGTGGGAATAAGAAATACCCGCTATGCGGTTACCTGCGGTTTGATTGCAGACTTTGCCGGTATTGCGGCAGCCATACTGATTGCTTACCTGTTCTTTCATTAATATGACTTACGTAAATAAAAGCAGGTCTGTATTCAGAACGAGCATGATAAAGAACATGTAGAGGTTAATAGCCCCGAATGCCTTTCTGCATGCTTCACTGCTGCCCTTTCCCTGAAACAGACTGTAGCCTTTATGCAGAAACCAAATGGTCACAAACAGCAGTGCTGCAGATGATATCCCTGCATTGAGAACACCATAGAGAGGCATCAGAAGACAGGACACAGATGCCGCCGTCATCCAGACCACGGTAAGCCTTGTCATCTGGTTGAAGCTGAAGATCCTGCTCATCACCGGCATGCCTGATTTTTCATAGTCATTTCTGTTTGCAAGAAGCAAAAGCCAGAAATGGGGGACCTGCCAGATAAAGAAAAAGAAAGAGACTGCCAAAAGCCTGTAATCTGATAAGGTCGCCCCTCCGGCCAGCCACCCTATTGCAGGAGGTACAGCACCGACAAGAGCACCAGGCAGGGCAGCAAAGGCAGTATATTTTTTCAGAACGGTGTAAAAGCCGTTATACCATATGACTGCAAACATTCCCAGCCCCGCAATACGCAGATCTCCTGAACAGGACAGTATCAATATCCCTGAAATAACAAGCACGCATGACAGCTTCAATGCATGCGCAGCACTTACTTCCCCAGACGGAACCGGTCTATTGTTTGTCCTCTCCATTTTTGCATCAGTCCATCTTTCCTGATACTGGTTCAAGGCGCTGGCACCGCATGCCAGAAGAAACACTCCTGCAACGGTGATGAAAAAGGTCACATTGATCCCTGTTCCGGAGAGTATAAAGCCCGTTGATGCAGAAAGAGTGGCAAAAACTGATATCCTGATTTTACAAAGCACGGAGTATGTCTGCAGGGTACGGAGTAATCCATCTAAAGACAGATTTGCAAAGGTCAAGCTGTTTCCGGAAGGTTGCTTATACATCACTACTCTGTTCCGGTTCATCCCGCTGGATATCGTTTTTTTCATTTTAGTTGTTTGAGACAGCCGGCTTTTCTTCTTCCTGCTCCTCCGCTCTCTGGCGGGTGATTTTCATAAAAAGGATCTCAAGCTCTTCTTTATCATCATCAACCTGCATAAATGATTCATGCACCATAATAAGTCTGTCAGTGGGATAAACGGTAACGGCACCGGAATAAATCTGAATATCATTGTAATGTAGATTCATACCAAGGGGAATGCTCTTGCCCCGCCTTGATTTTACGCTGAACGTCACCTCAAGTTCTCCCCCGGGAAGGGAGACATTTTGATAGGTTTCATCGTTTTCCGGTACAATAAACTCACGGGTAAAGACCCTGTTGCTCCACAGAGTTTTGCGGTACTGATGCACCTCATCCTCTTCGAAAATATCAAGAATGGTTTCAAGCGTTCGGCGGGAACTGTCATCTGCATTCTTCAAATCATCAAGAATTTTTTGTTTCCGCTCTGTCAGGATCAGCTCCATTTCATGAAGCCTGCCAATGATATAGGAGTTGTCTGTGTAAACATACTCAAGATTCACAAGAATCTCTCCGGCTGCAGCGAATGATGCACAGAGCAGCAGGAGAAGATGGGTCACGAATATCAAGGGAATATATTTTTTCATCGTTCTACAGTTTAATATAATTCCTTATTTTATTTTCAGGTTCTTTTCGTCCGAACCAGCCTGTTCAAGGTGTCATTGTGACCCTGTCTGACGACAGGCAGGCCTGTTTCAGAATCTCGTAATATCAACAGGTTATATCACCCCGATATGAATTCAGGATGATATAAAGTCATTTCCTCAGCATACACTATTCACCTCATATGACAATTATCATTGCCGAAACAATTATATTAGCTTAGAATTATAAATATATATCGTAAATAAGAGATTCAGCTCTGTACAGAAAAGAGGGAGAATTGTTGTTCTGGGATTCTGTTCATTCAGCCATGCATGTGATGACCAACTGGGATACCTATATCGTTGTCCTTGGTTATCTTGTACTTATGCTGGCTCCCATTGTGCTGCTCTTTCTCATTCTTCATAAAAAGCATGCGCTCAGCACCAGGAACTTCAGGAAACTTTTCCTTCCTGCCATAGAAGCAATTGCAATTGCAGGGGCTGTGCTGACGCTGTTTCCAGTAATGCTGGGTATGGGTGAAAAGGCCCTGTGGGGATTCCCTATAAAGGTCATGAAGCTATTTCCCGGTGGGTTTCTTGGACTTCTGGGCATTCTCATCATCCTGGCATATCTCATCGACATTATCCCGAAATTCAGAAGGCTCCAATCAATGAAGACCTTTGTACTCGGCGGTGTGTCTCTTGTCTTTGTACAGATTGCCCTCAATGTACTGAATCCCATCGTTGATGTAGAACTGTCATATTTTGTCCCTAGTTTCTGGTTTGCCTTTGGGATCATACTCACAGCAGGTATTATTTCTAATCTCGGTCATTTTGTTTTTGTATCTCTTGCACGGGTGCTGGGGAATAAATTCAAAATAAGAGAAGAAGTTGCCGAACTGCTCATTCTGCCTCTCATCACGACTATGGGGTTCCTGCCTCTTTTTATTTACGGTGCCTGGCTGTCGTAATAGTCTTCTTACAGCGGGGGCTAATGCGCAGATTACCAAGACTGTCGAATGCTTACGATACGACTCATAACTCTTTAGTTTTTCTTTGAAGCGTCCTCAACCCTATCCCGAGTTGTTCCGCTGCGCGTGTTTTGTTGTCACCGGTTCTGTCAAGCACAATTTTTATTATTTCCCGCTCAATCTCTTCTAATGTCAGATTCTGGGGAATCTGGTAAAAGTCACCCTGCTGAGACTGTGAGAAAAGGAGAAATGATGGAAGATACTTTGGCTCAATA
>CP070644.1:891308-896337 GCA_020354155.1 Nitrospiraceae bacterium
TATGAACTATAAAAAAATACCAATAAATGAAATCAAGATTGACGATAGTAAGTATTCTCTGTATGGGGTTGTTTTTACTGATGAAAATCCTTCTGTGTCTTCAAATAGTGCTCTTGAAAAGCTGGGGATACTCCAGCCTGTTATTGTGCAGCAGGACGGAAATGGCAGTTTTCATCTTATAGACGGATATAAACGCACTGACTCGGCATTAAGGAATAATGTTGAGAATCTTGGTGCTGTTCTTCTGCCTCAGGATACAAAGACTGAAGATATCCTGACCCTCCTTCTCTATGACAACCTTGGCATCATCACATCAAGTGTGATGAACAGGGTTCAGTTCATTCAATTTTCTCTTTCCCTGGGGGCGGGCCATGCCTGGATTCAGGATGCCCTCTGTGTTCCTTTTGGTTTCAGACCCTATGAGGATTTTTTCCAGGACCTTCAGAAAATCATGAAGATGTCTGAAACGCTCAGGATATTCTGTCATGAAAAAAGATATTCCCTCAAACAGATATTGAACCTTACCCATTACCCCGTTGATCTTATGCAGCGGATTATCGAATGGAAGGGAACACTCCATCTGACGGCCTCTGTGCTGGATGAGATTGCTTCGAACCTGAGGGATTATCTCAAGTCAGAGAATAAGGGCATCGAGGATTTTGTACATGAACAGGGAGTGCAGGAAATAATCGATTCTTCTCTGAGTCTCCGTGACAGGACAGAGAGGTTGAGACGTTTTATCTACGGGAAGCGGTTCCCGACCCTCTCCTCTGTGAATAAAAAGATAGCGGTGCACGTCAAGGCGCTTGGTCTGCCTCCTTCAATCAATATACAGTGGGACAGTACTCTGGAAAATAAAAATCTTGACCTCACGTTGCATATACAGGACGCAAAGCAGTGGCCCGAGATTTTAAAAAAAATAAATTCTGAAGAAGTGAAGAAGGCGCTTCAGGATATTCTCGATGACCTTTAATATGAATACAAAGACGATAAACTTCAAGGACGGGAAGAAAGAATTGCAGCCAGTTCCAAAACGTGGCGAGTCAATGGGGGTGTGCGCGACATTTAACCGGAAATACCTCTGCTGTAATGTCCATGTATTACGTTCCGTCCATAACTGCCCCTTTGAGTGCAGTTACTGTTTTCTGCAGAACTACCTTACTGACGGAGCGACAAAGACAGTTGATGATATCGATGACCTGATGCGTGAGGTGAAGGAGAAGATCGGCAGGGAACCGGACAGACTCTTCCGCATAGGGACCTGGGAGCTTGGTGACAGCCTTGCACTGGAGAAACTGACAGGGCAGGCGAGGAGACTTATCGAAGAATTTGCACGATTAAACAATGCTGTCCTCGAGCTCAAGACAAAATCAGACTCTGTTGACCTGATTCTTGATGCAAAACACAGGGGCCGCACAGTCGTCTCATGGTCGCTGAATGCAGAATATGTGATCGACCATGAGGAACGGGGGACTGCCTCATTGCAGCGACGCCTTGAAGCCATGGGTAAGGTGCAGGAGGCAGGGTATCTCATAGGTCTGCATTTCGACCCTATGATTTTCCATGCCGGATGGGAAGATGGATATGGACAACTGGTTCAACAGGTCTTTGAAACAGTGACTCCGGACAGGCTTGCCTGGATCTCAATGGGCAGTCTCCGATTTAATCCGGAGATGAAAAAAAAGATTGAGAACAATTATCCTGACAGCAGGTTGACCTGTGCCGAGATGGTCCTTGGCGACGACAACAAGGTGCGCTATGTCAAACCCCTCAGGGTGGAGATGTACAGGCTTTTGTATAGCAAGCTCAAGAAATACATTCTGCCTGAGAGCCTGGTTTATTTATGCATGGAACGGTGGGATATGTGGGACAAAGTTCTCGGTTGGCACCCAGACTCCGCTGAAACCCTTGATATACTCTTCGCTGAATCAGTTCAATCGAGGTTGAACCTCGATTGAATGTAAAGATTATGGACAACAGGAAGATTCTTCTGCCTCTTAATCCTGTGAAGGCAGAAACACCGTGGCTCTGGATTGGGACATGGAGTATGGGGGGTGAAGGATTCGGACCCCATAATGAGGGGGAGTCACTGAGGGTACTGCACAGGGCAGTTGATCATAATTTGCGGCATTTTGATACTGCCGGTTTTTATGCTCATGGCAAGTCTGAGGCCTTACTTCAGAAGATCATTGCGAAAGAACGAGATGAGTTTTTTATCTCTTCAAAGGGCGGGCTTGTCTGGGAAGGAAGAAAGGTACAACACAGGGCTTCACCGGAACAGCTGAGACTACAGCTGGAGGAAAGTCTCAGCAGGCTGAAGACCGGTTACCTCGACCTCTTTCAGCTTCACTGGCCTGACCCTGACGTGCCGATTGATCAAAGCCTTGCTGCATTAAAAGAATTTCAGCAGCAGGGGCTGATCAGGTACTGGGGCGTGAGCAATTTGACCCCGCATCAGGTCGATGAATATCTTCGAGAAGAAAGAAATATACCCCATCAGGTTCACTTTAATCCTCTTCACAAAGACTTTGATACGCTTTCTGCAGGTATGAAAAGCTGCATTAACTGTATCACGTCTCCTCTTGAGCAGGGGCTCTTGGGATATGGCACAAGCGCTCATGGGACAGGGGGTATAAGCAGAAAAGACCTTCGAAACAGGAACCCCTATTTTTCTGATAGGGATGTGCTGCAATGGACTGCCGGACTTGATGAGCTGATGAAGGGGCAGGCAATCTCCAAAATACTGTCCGTTCTCCTATGGATATGCTCACAACGGTATGTACATGCGATAATACCCGGACCGAGGACTGTTCGGCAGCTTGATGAGTTAATTGAGTTTAAATCAGTGATAGAAGAAAAGGGGTTCCTCAGCAGTCAGGAACGGACGCTCTTATCAAATAAAAAGGTGAAGGAGTTTATTGGCGAAAAGGTATGGGAGCACCTCAATACGAAAAAGGACCTATAGCGGGTTCTGCTGCTCTATGCCATATTTTTTAATCTTGTAACCAATCTGCCGGGGCGTTATTCGCAGCATTCTCGCAGCCTTTGCCTGTACCCACCCGCATTTCTCCAATGCATGTATGATGCTCGATTTTTCGATTTCCTCAATGTTTGAAGACATGGACTTTGATTTGTCAGACGACGTGGGCCGTCTGATGCTGAGTGAGACAGGCAGGTCTGCATCGGAAATGACACTGGAGGGTGACATGATAACGAGGCGCTCAATGGTATTTTCCAGTTCCCGTACATTACCGGGCCAGCTGTAATTGAGAAAGACCTGCATGGCGCTTTTATCAAGAACAGAAGAGCGGTTGTTTTCCTTGTTAAACCGTTCAAGGAAGTGTTCAATGAGGGCTTCAATATCTTCTCCCCTGTCTCTCAGCGGCGGCAGCAGAATGGGAATCACATTCAGGCGGTAATAGAGGTCTTCCCTGAACTTGCCAAGAGAAACGAGGCCTTCAAGGTTTCTGCTTGTTGCAGCAATGATCCGTACATCAACTTTTTTTGTCCTTTCACTCCCCACAGGCTCAAACTCCCTTTCCTGGAGAACACGAAGGATCTTGGGCTGAAGAGTAATGGGAAGGTCTCCTATTTCATCAAGCAGGATCGTCCCTTTATTTGCCAGTTCGAATTTGCCCTTTCGTGATGCAATAGCCCCCGTGAATGCGCCTTTTTCATGACCAAAGAGCTCTGATTCCAGCAGCCCTTCAGGAATTGAAGCACAGTTGAACTTAATGAAGGGCCCCCTACTTCGCGGGCTCATATAATGAATTGCTTTTGCTATAAGCTCTTTTCCGGTACCGCTTTCTCCAAGGAGCAGCACTGTGGCCTTTGTTGGAGATACCCGGTACACATTTTCAAAAACTTCCTGCATCCTGCGGGACAGACCGATTAAATTATCAACGCTGTATTTACCCTTGAGCTCTCTCTTCAGCTTTTCCTTTTCCTGCTCAACGGCCTCGTAACTTTCCCAGAGTTTCACAAACTGTGCTATGAGAGAAGAGACGATTTCGAGAACCCTCAGATCATCGTCTACCTTCCCGTGCTCCTTGGAATATATCCTGTCAACACTCAGTACGCCCAGGGCCTTTTTCTTCAGCTCAATAGGAACACAGAGAAAGGAGATACCCTCCTTGTCAGGCCGGGAGCCGGTCTTGTTCAGGAAGGAGGGATCCTTGCCGATGTTGGAGATTACCATGGGAGTCCTTTTTTCTAGCACCCTGCCTACAATTCCTTCCCCTATCCGGTACTTTCCTTTTTCTATATTCTCCTTTGTCAGCCCATGGGCCGCAACAATCTTTAAGTGCTGCGATACAGGGTCATGAAGGAACACACAGCCGCGCTGCATTTCAAGATGGTCCCCGAGGGCTGACATGACGAGGGAGAGGTTTTTCTCAAGATCAAAGGATGTTGTGAGTACCTTGCTTACCTCAAGGATTGCAGCAAGTTCCCTGTTCTTCTGTACTGTTGCGTCCGTCGTTCTTTTTTTTGTCGTTCCTGATGTCATAATTCTCTTTGTTCTATCACTATAGCATTCACTTTTGTTGTAATGCAAACAAATTTGTTTGGCCTCACAGCTGGGATGCCCCGAGAAAAGATCATGATTTCTTCCCTGTCGTCTGGAGGAAACTAGGTGTATCAAAGAGATGTCATTCTCGCCGATGCGAGAATCCATGAAAATTTCTCTGTGACGTAGAAATCTGATCGTGGATTTACTTAGGGTGACTTTTTTATTTATAATGAATGGTAACCGCAGAATGCAATAACATATTCAAACTTACCCAACTATGGTTATGAATCCAATTGCCTGTTTGCACGATCAGTTAAACACATTTAATATGAGTATAAGTATAATATATTGTAGACTGCAAATTTTAGAAGGGCCTCATTGAAGCGGTATATTGAGGAATTCGTATATTAAAAGACGGAGCATGTAATGGCAAAAACTTGTTGTGGACCGGCGAGGGAGCAGCGGATTGAACAGTATGAACTTTCCAACTGGAAGGTAAATGAAACTGAGTACAAGACA
>CP070644.1:896437-899861 GCA_020354155.1 Nitrospiraceae bacterium
CCAGCAGACGATACAGTAACATGCAAACAGTTTTACTGGCCGGAAACGAATGTTCTGGTAACCAGATTTCTTGCCCCGCATGGAGCAGCTGAACTCACTGACTTTATGCCGATAGCAAAACCTTCCTCACCGGAAGAGCACAATCACCAGCTGATTCGGCGTGTTGCCGCAGTACGTGGCTCGATCGAATTTACCATGGAATGCCGGCCCGCGTTTGATTATGCGCAGACCAAACACACATTGGATATTGTAGAGGGCGGTGCGACCTTTGAAACAAAGGGCCTCACTCTGGGGCTCACCGCCCACACTCCCCTGCAGGCAGACGGCCAGGGCGTGTTATCAAGATTCACTTTAAAGGAGGGGGAAGCAGCGGTTTTTGTGTTGCGTGAAGTTCAACCCGGAACAGGCTGCGGTGTATGCATGTTCGAAGAAGAGGCCGAGGCCATGTTCCGGCGGACAGTTGATTACTGGCGACAATGGCTTTCACGCTGTACATACAGAGGTCGGTGGAGAGAGATCGTACACCGTTCTGCCCTCGCATTAAAGCTGCTTACATTTTCCCCAACGGGTGCCATCGTCGCGGCGCCTACTACCAGCCTTCCGGAAGAGTTAGGCGGTGGACGGAACTGGGACTATCGTTTCACATGGATTAGAGATTCTGCATTTACAATCTATGCATTTATGCGTCTCGGATTTACCGAGGAGGCAGAGCGTTTCATGCATTTTCTCAATCATATTACGACAATGAACAAAAAAAGTGATTCACCCCTTCAGGTTATGTACGGGATAGACGGTCGTTCAGAACTCGATGAAGATATCCTCGACCACCTTGAAGGATACATGGGCGCGAAGCCTGTTCGAACGGGCAATGCAGCTCACACGCAACTTCAACTCGATGTCTATGGTGAGTTGATGGATGCAGCATATCTCTTCAATAAACACGGTGAACCTGTTTCCTATGAAACGTGGCTCTCGCTCAGGAAACTGGTTGACTGGGTCTGCGAAAACTGGCAGCGTAAAGATGCAGGGATCTGGGAAGTCCGCGGTGGTGAGGAGCATTTTGTTTACTCAAAGCTTATGTGCTGGGTTGCAGTTGACAGGGGGCTCAGGCTGGCTGACAAACGTTCTTTTCCCGCAGACCGTCAGCGATGGATTGCTGTCCGGGACAGCATCTATGAAGAAATCATGGAAAAAGGCTGGAACAGTACCCGGGAGGCATTTGTACAGTTCTTTGGAACCGATACCCTTGATGCTGCCAATCTTATGATGCCTCTCGTCTTTTTTCTGTCGCCCACAGATCCCAGAATGATAAAGACTCTCGAAGCTATATTGATGTCACCTGAAAAGGGCGGCCTCCTGGCAAACAATCTCGTATACCGATACAATGTTCATGATACGAAGGACGGGATATCTGGTGCGGAAGGGACATTCAACATCTGTACATTCTGGCTTGTCGAAGCACTTACCAGAGCAGGTCATTTCAATGCAGAACTGCTTGATGAAGCCCGCCTCATATTCGAACGAATGCTCGGCTTTGCCAACCATGTGGGATTATATTCAGAAGAAACTGGTAATAGCGGCGAGGCCCTCGGGAATTTTCCACAGGCATTTACTCATTTGGCATTGATCAGTGCTGCATTTAACCTTGATCGTGCACTTGGGGCGGGGTCATAAAAGAGCCATGATCGAAAGCTTCTATATGGGCTAGGAAATCATTGAAAATTGGATACCCTTGTATAAATCTAAGCCTCAACTGCCGCAGCAGCAGGACGTTCAGACTTGCGTCATACTCAGATGTGCGAATGCACGAAACCATCGCTTTAAACCTTGCCTGTCTTCAGGAAACGCTCCGGTACAATGTTGAGAAAAACATGCTGTTTTTCCGCATAACGTCGGACCTCATTCCCTTTGCCTCTCATGAGGTCTGTTCATTTAAATGGCAGGTTGTCTTTTCAGATACCTTGAAGGAAATCGGGAGGTTCATCAGAGAGAATAAGTTCAGAATATCCATGCACCCTGACCAGTTCGTTCTCATTAATTCATTAGATGAGAGAATCTTCCAGAACAGTCTGAGAGAACTTTCTTATCATGCTGAAGTCCTTGATCTTCTCGGGATTGACAGAACCGCAAAGATCCAGATCCATGCAGGGAGAGTATACGGAGGCAAGGACAGGAGCATGGAACGTTTTATAGAAAGACACAAAACTCTTCCTAAAAAAATCCGGGACAGGCTCGTTATTGAAGGGGAGCGCCTCAGAGACGCGGTCGGGAAAGCAGCTGGAACATGGTCCGAACAGGATGGAATCCCTATGGTGGACTACAGCAGTCAGGAGAAGGGAAAGAGAACGGGCACACATGCCCAGTCAATAGATATCAGTCATTTCAAAAAGTTCCTGAAAGAAACAGACAAACTTAATTTTGATATCATGCTTGAGATAAAAGACAAAGAAAAGAGCGCACTGAAAGCATTAAAAGCGATCTCTGGCAGAACGAGTTAAAACAGGAACCTGGCCCGCCTAAGGTCTATTAACGTATGTTGAACGACCTCTTCTGTAAACCCGGGCATTACGAATTTATTCGCTCAGCGGGTTCAGAATTATATTAAAAAAACCGCTGATCACATCTTTGTCCTTCTTCAATGCAATAATTCGACCAGAGTCATTTGATTTACATCCACCGCCGCAGGCATCGTTTGGCCAGAGATAAGGATCGCCCTTAAAATACAATTGCGTAATAAGCGGTTTGAAGTCAGGGTGTGTAACTTTCAGGTGAATATGGGCTGGCCTGAATCCGTTTAATAGCCTGTAGCGCCCGGGTCGAACGGTACTGAACTGATAGTTGCCATACGCATCTGATTTCAGCTGTCCTCTCAATCTATACTCATCGTCTTTGTAGTAATATTTTCCTTGTCCATCAGTCTGCCAGATCTCAATCAGTGCATCGTTGACAGGAGTCCGGCAATCTTTATGATAAACAGTACCTTTAATTGTTATTCGCTCACCTTTTTCATCCGGATTTGCGATCTGATTTCTGAAGGGCGCGCCGGGAAGATAGTAAGGTCCTTCCACGTCATTCATTGTTGGCGGACAAATGCCCCTTTCTCCTGCCAAAGAAAAGCCTTCCATATAAAAGAAGGTCCAAACTATGATCGGAATTATTATTACGTTCCTTACACTGATACAGGACATGTGATGAGTTCCACTATACAGAGCAAGTGATTAATTAATATTTGTGTTTGTATATGCTTACTGAAAAACAGTTCTTACGTTTCATTGTTTGGAATTCATTGTACTTGATTCCTTAAACATCTTTTTCAAATTAAGCAGCTCATCAACCGCAGGATGGTCGGACGCGTCTTTTGAAAAATACGAATAACGGATACTGCCATCTGTATCAATGAGAAAAACACCCGGTAGCTGCATCA
>CP070644.1:899961-902470 GCA_020354155.1 Nitrospiraceae bacterium
AGGCTCTCCCACCAGCGCTGTCCCGACGAGTTTCAGACCCAGATAATTTGGAGCATATGGTATATCCGGGAGATATTGATCCCTTTGTATTCCTGCCCTGCCTTCAGGCACATCTTCCTCCACGCCATCATGTATGAGGAGTATCCTCTTAGCAATGAAATAGGCCTTCATCACCATGGCCTCCTCAAGACTGAGTTCGTGCTCTTTAAAAAATTGTTCTACCTTTGCAAGGCTAGCAAATCTCTCTATCCGTACAGCATAAAATATTCCTATCTTCTCTATCCTAAGAGCGTGATATGCAGTCCCCTCTAAGGACTTTTGTATAATCCTGAATTGCTTTTCAGCCCTTTGAATATCCTTGAAACTGCCGGTCTGAATTGTGTACACAGACTCTTGAGATGCCCGCTTTTCTTTTGGCTGCTCTGAATCCGCCGAGGCCTTTTCGGCATTGATAAAACTTGACACCCCAAAGAAAGGCAACCATGCTAAGAGTATAAGAAAAATCATTATCCTGTAGTTAATTGCTTTCCTTCTATATCTCAACATGTTCATTCCTACACTCGCATTCTACAAAGGTCCTTCAGTGCCTTTATATTTTTAACGATAAGAATAAATCTCACCAACTCATTTCTACGTCGATATTAAATTGAACAATATAAAAATTAATAATCCCTTTAAATATTCTTTGAGGAAGGACTTAGTCTATTATTAAAAATAAAACACTTGTTAATAATTGCAATTTAAATGCCATTATATAACCTTTTGATTAAAATGCTTTTTAAAAATACACCTTACTCTTAAATTGTAAAAATACTTTATAAAGCGTAAGGAATCCCGACTCTTTTAACGTGTCTATTTTGAAGAATGAGTGTTTATTAGAGGATACAAACTTTAAGATATGATACGGCTCTCGGTTGTTGATAATACAGATGAGTCACAGAACTATGTCTGATACAAAATTGCAGATTCATATGTTGAATAAATAAAATGGGGCCTGAATAATCAGATCCCTAAATTGTGCCCATTTGTGTCTGGGGTGGTCGGGATAAACTGGACAGGGGGATAAGTGATAAAGCTGCTCCAAACGGAAATCAGGGGGTATCAGGCATAGGGAAGGCTTGAGAAAACCCCGTACAGGGCAAATGATGAAGTCAAATTTTGTAAAATGTCCTGTAAAAGGCAAGAAAGGAGCAGCAGGATGATGAAGAGACCCAGACGGAATCACAGCGCAGCATTCAAGGCAAAGGTAGCGGTGGAAGCACTGAAAGAGGGACAGACCGTAGTAGAACTAGCAGAGCGCTACCAGGTCCATCCGAACCAGATCACCAAATGGAAGAAGCAGTTGTTGGAGCGAGCAGAAGAAGTGTTTTCGGTACATGGGAAAACGGAAACAGGCGCGGATGTAAAGGAACTGCACGCGAAGATCGGGCAATTAGCCATGGAGAATGATTTTTTATCAGTGGCGCTCGGGCGCATAGACGGGCTGAGCGCAAAGAAATGATAGACCGGGAGCACGAGTTGCCGTTGACGCGGCAGAGTGAGATACTGAATCTTTCGCGGTCGAGTCTGTACTACAAGTCTGTGCCGATGAATGCGCGGGATCTTGAGATCATGCAGGTCATTGATGAAATTCATCTGAAATATCCGTTTATGGGAAGCAGGAGTATCCGTGATGAACTTCAGGGCCGTGGATACGAGATTGGCAGAGATCATGTAAGGACGCTGATGAAGAAAATGGGGATCGAGGCCATATACAGAAAGCCACGGTTGACGAAGCCGCACCCTGGACACAAAGTATATCCCTATTTGCTCAGAGGGCTGGAGATCACGAGGGCGAATCAGGTCTGGGCAGTTGATATAACATATCTGCCGATGGCACGAGGATTCTGTTATCTCGTGGCGATCATGGACTGGGCAAGCCGGAGGGTCTTGGCCTGGCGGCTTTCCAATACGCTTGATGTGGCATTCTGTACCGAGGCATTGGAGGAAGCGATTGTTAAATATGGAGTGCCAGAGGTATTCAACAGCGATCAAGGTAGCCAGTTCACCTCAGATGCATTTACCGGGATTCTCAACTCCCATGGGATCAGAATCAGCATGGATGGCCGGGGCCGATGGATGGATAACATCATGATTGAGAGGCTATGGAAAAGCGTGAAGTATGAAGATGTGTATTTGAAGGCCTATGAATCCATCCCTGCTGTCAGAGAGGGGCTTAAAACGTATTTTGAATTTTACAACAGTAGAAGGCGGCATCAAAGCCTTGACCGAAGGACGCCGGATACTGTTTACTGGAGCACACTGCCTCAGAAGGAGGAGGCAATATGAACAGGCAGCTTACCACTTATAAAACGAATTTTGCTGTCCAAGAAAACCCGACCAGCTCTTTAAACAAGATGGAAAGAATTTAGGTGGTAGGTATAAATTAAACAGAAGTGTTTGTTAGATAATTTGAGAAGTAAACTTTTATGTTTGACAAGTTATCCAGAACTATTTCTATTTGATCTGG
>CP070644.1:902570-905897 GCA_020354155.1 Nitrospiraceae bacterium
GCTCAGGGCATTTGGGGCAAATATTCTTGTAGCCCCTCACATAGAAGGGCTCGCAGATATTACTGACCAGAGAAGGTATCTCAGGGAAGATGACATCATAAAGGTAAAGACTATATTCTGGAGACATAATATTCTTGGTATATCTCCTTTCCTGGATTCGGAAGATATGCTGCGGCATAACGAGAAGACAAGAAATGTAAAGCTGGTGGGTGCATGGTATGAAAAGGAACTCCCTGTACCCGGAGAGAAAAAATCGTTTACAGCCGGAATCACGAGTGTTTCTCCCTGGTGGGCCATAGAGGGAGAGTGGCCTCGAACAAAAAATGAATTAGTTGTCGGCACAACACTCGCATCAGACCTGGGTCTTCAAGAGGGGGATTCACTTGCAGTAGGTAATTCATCATTCAAGGTATCCGGCATTCTTGATACAGGTGGACCTGAGGACGGGCAGGCCTTTATGGATCTTCAGGCATTACAGTCATTGAAAAATCTGGAGGGAAAAATCTCGCGGGCCTTTGTCAGCGCTCTTACCAGGCCAATGGATGAATTTGCCTACAAAGATCCTGACACCATGACTACGACAGAATATGAAAAGTGGTACTGCACAGGCTATGTTACCTCCATTGCAAAGCAGATTGAAGAAGTATTCAGCGGTTCCAGTGCAAAGCCAATATGGCAGGTTGCAGCGACTGAGGGCAATGTGCTTGGTAAACTTGAAATACTTACTTATATTCTCTGTATCATAGCCCTTGCTGCATCTGCCCTCGGAGTATCAACGACAATGATAATGAGTTTATTACGCAGATCTGAAGAGATAGGGCTTATGAAGGCACTTGGGGCAGCCCGGTCAAGAATAGTGGCTATATTCCTGACGGAAGGTTTTTTTATCGGATTATTGGGGGGAATTCTCGGTTACATTGTATCCCTTGGGGTTGCCAGATACATAGGAATGCATGTTTTTGATACTGCCCTTGAACAGAGGGGCTATCTTATCCTTATCGCAATCGCGAGTGCTATATTCATAGCTCTTGCCGGTACAATCCTTCCTATTAAAAGAGCACTGGTTATAAAGCCCAGTATCGTACTGAAAGAGGCTAAATGAAGAGGAGAGGTTTTTATTTCTTTTTCAGGAAATCAATTACTCAGAGAACTGGCCGTGTTGTAATTGCATCGCTGTCAGTGATGCTTGCTGTCGCTACAGTCACTGGCCTTATGGGGATCACAGCTGGAATAAAAGACAAACTCGGTTCTGAGCTTCAGGCCTACGGTGCGAATCTCATACTTTCCCCTGAACAAGGTGATTATCTTATTCATGATATGCTGAAGACCGTATCGAGTCTTGATAGTGTGGAGTATGCATCGGGACAGGTATTTGGACGGGTATTTATTCATAAGGAGAGCGCTGAGATTATAGGCCTTGATATGAAAAGAATGAGAGAAAGCGGCTGGAGGCTGGAGGGTTCCTGGCCTGTAAATGAGAGAGAGATCATTGCTGGAGTGAACCTGAAGGAGGTCCTGAAGATCGACAAAGGGGAGGGGGTTTCTTTTCAGCATGGGAAAAAGGTTCTCCAATTCATCGTAAGCGGATTTGTTGAAAGGGGCGGACCTGAAGATAATGCCTTTATTGTTTCCATTCCTCAGGCCTGGAATCTGATGGGAATCGACGGTAAGTTCAGCGCCATTCTGGTCAGAGGCACGTCAGGTGAACTGGAAGGGATAACCGCTGCCATTAAAAATGGTACAACCGGAATAAGGGTGAAGACACTGCGTCAGGTGGCTGTTGCCGAAGAGTCTCTCCTTAAAAAGATCCAATTACTCATGATACTTGTTACGGCTGTAGTACTCTTTGCAGCAATTGTTAGTATAATGAGTACCATGGGCGCCAATGTACTTGAAAGAAGAGATGAGATAGGACTTATGAAAGCAATAGGTGCAACGAAAAACAACATCAGATTTTTTTATATTGTTGAAGCAGTGTTGATTGGGTTCGGGGGTGGTATAGCCGGATATATCCTGGGATATTTATTTGCCCAGGCCGTTTCATGGGGGGCTTTTCATTCTTTCATCAGCGTTCCCTATTATCTTGTTATAGTGTCAATTGCAGCGGGAATGAGTATCTCTCTTCTATCGAGTCATTTCCCGGTCAGTGATGCACTGAAATATAACCCGGCAGTAATATTGAGAGAAGAGTAAGGGGGGACCTGCTACGTCATTCCCCGACCTGTCTGCCGAAAGGCAGGCTTGATCGGGGAATCCAGAGGTATGAAAGAAGAATTTTATGTGTACATATTATCCAGTAACCGAAATGGAACATTATATGTTGGAGTAACATCAAATTTAATAAAGCGAGTTTGGGAGTACAAAAATAAGTTTATTCAGGGTTTTAATCGAAAATATAATATTGATAAGCGTGTATATTACAATCAATACCGCGACGCACAGAATGCAATAAAAAGAGAAAAAAGAATAAAGAAATATAATCGTATGTGGAAATTAGAATTGATAGAGAAGTCTAATCCTGAATGGAAGGACTTATATAATGAAATAACTGGATTGTCCGGTCAAGCCGGACAATGACTCAATAGATAACATTATTACAAAAGCATAGGACAATTTATTAACATGTCTTTAATAGAAGTAAAAAACGTTATCAAGGAATATGAAACTGCTCATGCACTGCGTGGTGTGAGTATGAATGTTGAACAAGGACAATGGCTCAACATCATGGGTTCGTCCGGTTCCGGCAAGAGCACGCTCCTGAACATCATTGGCGGCCTGGATACAGCCTCGTCCGGTGACGTATTGATTGATTCCGTCAATATTGAGTCGCTTTCAGAAGATGAACTGGCATTGTTCAGAAGTGAGAAGGTAGGGTTTATATTTCAGCAGTCTCACCTCATCCCCTATCTCACGGCTGTTGAGAATGTGATGCTTGCCCAGTACTTCCATAGTATGGCAGACGAAGCTGAAGCTGAAGAGGCATTGAAACGTGTTGGCCTTGGGTCGAGGCTGCATCACAGACCTTCTCAGTTATCCGGGGGTGAACAGCAAAGGATCTGCATTGCCCGGGCATTGATAAACAGTCCTGAGATTCTGCTTGCAGATGAACCTACGGGCAACCTTGATCGTGATAACACCAAGGTTATACTAGAACTTCTTAAATCTCTTCATTCTGAAAACCACTTTACAATTGTCCTCGTAACTCATGATCCTTTTGTTTCCAAATGGGGCGAGAGAATCCTGTTGATGGAAGACGGACATATTGTGGGGGATGAACGAATTTAATATTTGTCATTGTTCGTATGTCAGTTACTCTTTTCTATTTCA
>CP070644.1:905997-911040 GCA_020354155.1 Nitrospiraceae bacterium
AATACAAATATTACTCTCTATCTTCTTTGTCCGGTCCCCTTATCTTTGTTCAAAAAGTTTTCAATGCAAAAATAGGGGAGGCAGTCAAGGTTTTCACACCTGACGGGAAACAACTTGATGCAGAGGTACTTGAAATAGAAAAGGATACGGTGATGGTAGAAGTGTATGGTGAAACTCAAGGGATGGATTTGGAGCAGACTGCAGTTGTATTTACAGATTCATTAAAGACGGTATCTCTTTCCACTGATATCATAGGCAGAATTTTTAATGGTTCTTCTGAACCGATCGACGGTCTGCCCATGTTCATACCGGAAAAGCGGGCACCTGTTAATGGTCGTCCCATAAATCCGACGGCACGGGCAAGACCTGAAGAATTCATTGAAACAGGAGTATCTGTGATTGATGGTCTGAATACACTTGTGAAGGGACAAAAACTGCCTGTATTCAGCTGTTCGGGATTACCTTCAAAAGAGCTTGTTGCTTCCATACTGAAAAATGCAATGCTCGTGGAAGGTCCTTCAGATTTCAATAACAGGGAGGTGACAGCACTTGACAGCAATTTCATTGTTATCTTTGCTGCCCTTGGTCTGACATTCCATGATTATTCCTTTTATATGAGTGTGCTTGAGGAAATGAAGTCCGGTTTTGTTGCCTTTGTAAATATGGCGAGTGAGCCGGTTATGGAGAGACTGCTCGCACCCAGATTTGCCCTGACCGTTGCAGAGTATATGGCTTTTGATAAAGGGATGGATGTTCTGGTGGTTATTACTGATATGACAAATTATTGTGATGCACTCAGAGAGGTATCTACCGCCAGGCAGGAACTTCCGGGTCGCAGAGGATATCCAAGCTATATGTATTCGGATCTGGCGGCCATCTATGAGCGGGCAGGACGTATCAGAGGAATGAAAGGCTCAGTCACGATGATTCCTGTTGTCACAATGCCGGAGGATGATATTACCCACCCCATCCCTGACCTGACAGGTTATATAACTGAAGGACAGATAGTCCTGAGCAGAGAGCTGCATCAGAAAGATATATTCCCGCCGGTGGATGTTCTACCGAGCCTTTCAAGGCTCATGCAGAGGGGGATAGGGAAGGGGCATACAAGAGATGACCACCGAAGTATATCGAATATGCTTTATAAATATTATGCAAGGGGGAGAGACCTCAGAAGACTTGAAGCGATCGTAGGCAAGGAGGGGATGTCAAAAAAAGACAAGATCATGCTTGACTTTGCAGATGCATTAGAGAGGGAATTTATTCATCAACCTGTGGAGAGAAGAGGAATTCTTGATACTCTTGATAGAGGACTCGATCTGGCAAAGAGATTTTCTCCCCAAATATAATCGGTAAGAAAAACATGGCATGAGCAATAGTTACTCCTGTCACTGGTTATAGGTTACTCAAAGAACAAAGAATGGGAATCATGATAATCCATCCTACGAGAACAAACCTTCTGCTCCTGAAGGAAAAAGCTAAATCCGTCAACAACAGTGTTGGTAATCTGAAAGCACGAAGACAGGCGCTGATCCAGGAGTTTCTCAAAACGACCCTGCCTTTTCTCAGGTCAAGAGAAGATATCAGCAAAATATATGGGAAAGCCATACAGGAACTCATACTAAGCTCTGGACAGGACAGCAAAACCGTTATAAGGTCACTGACCTTTTCCACAGAGAGGGATATAAGAATCAACATTACTGAAAGCAGCATCTGGGGTCTTAACTATAAAGACATATCAGTGGAAGACCAGCCGGTGAGAGAGCCTGATCAGAGGGGATATGACTTGCGTTCAACAGGTCCTCATGTTGAAGAATGTATTTATCATTTTGAGAAGATTCTGGAATCCATGCTTGAGCTGGCTGCCTTTGAGAATAAATTAAAAAGGCTAAGTGATGAAATAGTGAAAATAATGAGGAAAATAAAAGTGTTAGAAGAAAAGGTCGTGCCAGAAGTTACGGGGCAGATGAAAAGGATTGCACAATATATCGCTGAAAGAGAGAGAGAGGCGTATTACAGGCTAAAAAAATTCAAAGGCTAAAACACTTCGAAAAGAGAAATTTCCCCGAACATTGTAATATATATCATAACTTACGGAGGCTTACTATGTGCGTTGGCGTGCCAATGCAGATTATAGAGATCAATTATCCACTTGGAGTAGCGGAAGCCAAGGGTGTCAAACGTGATATCGGGCTGCAGCTGCTGCCCGAGGGCGACATACAGCTCGGTGACCATGTCGTTGTTCATGTTGGTTTTGCCATTGAAAAAATAGACAAGGAACGGTCTGATGAGATATGGCAGGGCCTGAATGAGCTTCTGGAGCTTATGGACCAGGAGGATGACAGTGCATGAACTATCAATTGCCCTTGCAATGGCTGATGAGCTTGCCCGCATAGCCGGTGAGAATAACTCAGGGAAAGTTCTCCATGTTACCTTAAAGATCGGCAGTCTGTCCGGCATAGTTGCAGATTCTCTCAGATTTGCCTTTGATGCGGTAAAACTTGAGAATCCATTGCTGTCCTCAGCAGAAGTAACGATCGAGGAAATCCCTCTTGTTTACCAGTGCGGTGACTGCAGAAAGACCTTCAGCAGCGACGATATGTACTTTCCGACCTGCCCTCAGTGTGAGTCAGTTGCTCTGAAGATAGTGTCAGGGGAAGAACAGCATATTGCGAATGTGGAGCTGGAAGTTTAAAAAAATAAATAAATTTGTCATTCCGAAGAAGCCGGAGGTGACTGAGGAATCTTATTGGAAAGATTTCTCGCTTTGCTCGAAATGACAGGAGAGACAAAAGAAAATGTGCAATACGTGCGGATGTGATCAGAAAGAATCAAAAACAGTTGCGGTACACCAGAGCCTCCTGAAAGCAAATGAAGAGACTGCAGCTGACAATAGAAGGCATTTTGAAGAGAAGGGTATTTTTGCTGTAAATCTGATCAGCTCCCCGGGATCAGGGAAGACCACATTGCTTGAGAAGACCATTGACGTCCTGAAGGATGAAATAAGCATTGGTGTCCTCGAAGGTGATATCGAGACAGAGCTTGATGCAGAACGGATACGTGCAAAGGGAGTTCCGGCTGTCCAGCTTACCACAGGCGGCGCCTGTCATCTCGAATCTTCCCTGATACATAAAGGGTTTCATTCCCTTGAGCACCAGCTTGAGGGAAAGAAACTGGATATTCTTTTTATTGAAAATGTCGGCAATCTGGTGTGTCCATCTTTCTTCGATCTTGGAGAACAGGTACGGGTGGTGCTGATCTCAGTCCCGGAAGGACATGACAAACCGCTAAAATATCCAAAGGCGATCAGGACCTCTCAGGTGCTTGTTTTATCAAAGTGTGACCTCATTGACCACTTTGACTTTGACATTGACAAAACAAAACAGGATGCTCTTGCAATGAATCCATTGCTGAAGATATACGTTACATCGGCCACAACTGGTGAGGGGATTGATCAGTGGGTGGAGTTTTTAAGGAGTAAGTTGACTTCAGGATTCAAGGAATCAAGGGGTGAAGGGGGCGAGTGAAGGGCTTGTTTCATTATTTCCACATGCATCCTCGAACCCTGGAACCCTCTACCCTTTCTTTGACATGAAAAAAATAGAAATGGGCCATGGCAGTGGCGGCAGGATGTCCAGTGAGTTAATCAGAGAGGTATTTCTTAAATATATTTCTTCTGATGAACTCAGGCTGCTTGAGGATGCCGCTTCCCTCAAACTCTCAACTGCAGGGGCGGCAATGACAACCGATTCCTATGTCATTCGGCCTCTCTTTTTCCCCGGGGGCAATATCGGCAAACTGTCGGTCTGTGGAACGATCAATGATCTTGTCGTAAGCGGTGCTGTTCCAAAGTATCTATCTCTCGCATTTGTAATAGAGGAAGGCTTCAGCATGGAAGAGCTCGAGGAGATACTGAAGAGCACGGGTGAAGAAGCGAAGAGGGCAGGGGTCAGCATAGTGACCGGTGATACAAAGGTTGTGGGAAAGGGCGACTGCGATGGAATCTACATCAATACGACGGGGATCGGTGAGACTCTAAAGTCCATGTCTGCAGGGAACATATCTATCGGTGATGCCGTCATTGTCACCGGAACCGTCGGTGATCACGGCACGGCAATTGCTCTTGCAAGAAACGAATTTGAAATTGATACTCCGGTCCAAAGCGACTGCGCTTCTCTGAATGATATGGTGAATCCTCTTTTTGCCATTGAGGGCGTCAAGTGGATGAGAGACCCTACTCGAGGGGGGTTAGCCACTGTGCTTGCTGAACTTGCCGGGACAACCGGACTGGGACTGCAGATATTTGAAGACAAGGTGCCTGTCAGGGAAGATGTCAGATTTATCTCCGACATGCTCGGTTATGATCCTCTCTATCTGGCCAATGAAGGAAAGGCTGTCATCGTTACATCCGAGGATGCTTCAGAGCAGGTTCTTGGAATTTTAAGAAATTATCCCCTTGGGGACAATGCTTCAGTTATTGGTCATGTTACGAATAAATTCAGAGGAGCGAGACTGACCACGTCTATAGGCGGTGAGCGCAATCTTGACATGCTTGAGGAAGAGCTGCTGCCCAGGATATGTTAAGGGAAATAAAAATTCAAAAATAAAAATGCAGAATAAAGGAAGTTATTCCTTAATTTTATTTTTTGATCTTTAATCTTTAATATTTGGCATGTCATCAACAGATAAAATAATCAAAAGCATCCACTCCCTCACTCCCAAAGACCGGAAAGTGAAGATTATGAATGTCTGCGGCTCCCATGAGCACACAATATCTTTCTCCGGTATGCGGAGCCTAATGCCGGAAAACCTTGAGCTCATTCCCGGTCCGGGCTGTCCCGTCTGTGTCTGTCCTGAAAGTGACATTATCAATGCCATAGAATTATCGAATAGAGATGATATCCTGCTTGTGACTTATGGGGATATGCTTCGCGTTCCTGTTAAAAATGGTTCATTACGAACCTCAGGACAGCATTACAGGATGATCACCTCTCCGCTGGAGGCGATTAATATTGCGAAGGCAACTCCTGATAAGAAAATCGT
>CP070644.1:911140-923791 GCA_020354155.1 Nitrospiraceae bacterium
ATCGTCACTCGTGGTCTTCGGTTTTGGACTGGGATATCACCTTATTGAGCTCAGCAGACAGACAGAAAAGAAAATTACCGTCGTTGAACCTGATCTGAATATTCTCAGGGCAGCCATGAAGACAGTTGACCTTTCCTCTCTGCTTGCAAAAATAGATGTTGTGACTGATGGAAGGGTTGTTGTTGAAGACAATAAAACCGTAATTCTGAAACACCATCCTTCTGTAAAAGTGAATCAGAAGTATTATGACATATCTCTTGAGCAGTTGCAGTTGCGACAGCGTATGGCCGGAGGCATGAAAATTCTTGTTGTAGGACCTGTTCATGGCGGCTCGCTGCCAATTGCAAAGTACTGTTCTGCATCTCTCAAGAAGCTTGGTCACAGGGTAGAACTGATTGACAACAGCCGATTTGCAGATGCCCTTCACTATGCAAAAGATGTTACCGGAACGAAAGATCGTTTTGAAAAAATGACGTCCTATCTCTCTGAATTCCTTTCCGAGACGGTACTGGCGCGGTGTGAGGTGTTTAAACCGGACCTGGTCTTTGCCCTGGCGCAGGCCCCCCTGACTGAGCGGTGCCTTACAGTGCTGCATGAGCATAAGGTTCCGACTGCATTCTGGTTTGTCGAAGATTTCAGATTTATGCATTACTGGAAGACGGTCGCAGGGCATTATGATTATTTTTTCACAATTCAGAAGGGGGAGTTCTTTCGTGAACTTGAAGAGGCGGGGGTACAGAACTATCATTACCTCCCTATGGCAGCCTTCCCCGATGAACACAGACCAGTTGATTTATCAGACGACGAAATAGAGTATTACGGCAGTGATGTGTCTTTTGCCGGGGCAGGGTACTACAACAGAAAAAACTTTCTGAAAGGACTCCTTGATTTTGATCTGAAGATATGGGGTACTGACTGGGACATGACGTCAGCGCTTGGCAGTGCCGTGCAGCGAGGAGGCGCCAGGATATCGTCTGAGGACTTAGTAAATATATTTAATGCATCAAAGATAAACATTAACCTTCATTCTTCCACCTATCATGGGGGGATTAATCCCTTTGGAGACTTTCTGAATCCAAGGACATTCGAGATAATGAGCTGCGGCGCTTTTCAGCTTGTAGACAGGCGTTCCTTTCTGAAGGGCATATTTAATGAGAGAGAAGAAATTATTGTCTTTGACGACCTTGATGATCTCAGGGAAAAGGTGGAATATTACCTTGAACGTCCAGAGGAAAGAAAGCGCATAGCTGCACGGGGCAGAGAACGAATTCTTCAGCAGCATACCTATGAACACAGAATGCGGGAGATGCTCGATTGTGTTCTCCAGAACGGGTACCAGCCGCCTCAATGGAAGGGTGAAGGAGAGGATGTACAGTCCTTACTGAAAGATGCGGAGGGCGATAAGGAGCTGGTAGAATTCTTTGCCCGATATGATGATCAGAAAAAAATAGCCCTCTCAGACATCACAGAGGACATCCGGAAGGGAGAAGGAGACCTGTCACGGCAGGAGAAAATAATGCTCATGATGCATGAATTATCAACCTGACACTATGAAGGATATCCTGATTATAAACCTGACCCGCATGGGAGACCTCCTTCAGACAACACCCCTGATGGCAGGCCTGAAAAACAAATATCCCGGACTAAAAATAACCTTGCTTGCTAATGCCGCATTTGCAGAGATCTGCCGGGGCATCCCACTGATAGATGATCTTATACTCTTCGATATGAAGGAATATCGTTCAAGACTCCTGAACAGGGAGTACAGGATCATTGACAACTACCGGTTTCTTGAGAAAATGATAGATCATATCAATGAAAAGGAATATGATCTGGCGATGAATGTAACACACTCTCCTGCAAGCGCTGTACTGACTTCACTCGTACGGGCAGGCGAGGTCAGGGGCTTTACCATGGATTCAGAAGGTCACAGGATCATTAAACATCCCTGGATGCGCTATTTCTTCCACGTTGTGCATAACAGACAGTACAATCCTTTTCATATTGTTGACATGTACATGAAATTCGGCGAGGTAGCACCGCAAACAAGGACGCTCATCTATAAGATCCCGGCAGAGGATGAGGAAAAGGCATTAACCCTTTTGAAAAATAAGGTGAGCGATACCCTGCTCAAACGTGTTGGCATTCATCTTGGCGCCAGTAAAAATGATAAGGCGTGGCCAGTTCGATCCTATGCGTCACTTGCCGACCGTATCATGTCAGACTGTAATGCAGAGATTATACTTTTCGGGAGCACTGCGGAGTGCGCCCTTGCAGAAGAATTCACACAATACCTCAATAAACCTCCACGTAACCTTGTAGGGAAAACAGGTCTCTCGGAACTGGCAGCATTGCTGAAACACTGTGACCTCTTTATCACAAATGATACTGGTCCGCTGCATATTGCCACAACAGCAGGCACACAGGTACTGGATATTTCTACGGCAAATGTACACTGCTTTGAAACAGGACCCTATGGAGAAGATCATTATGTTATTCAGGCAGATCTCCCCTGTGCTCCCTGCGGATTTGATGTTGAATGTAACGATCGGGTCTGTAAGTCAACTGTTACGCCCGAATCAGTCTTTCAGGTAGCAAAGGCACTGTTAGAGGGCAACGTGAATGAACAGAAGTTCACCGCTGCTGAATGGAAAGATCTCCAGGTTTACCGGTCGTACTTTAATGATGATGGACACCTTGACTTCAGGCCCCTTATTCAACAGGTTTTAAAGAAAGAAACATTATTCAGGATACTGTACAGACAGGTCTGGAATATGACTTCTGAAGATTCCGATTACAATAGTGCATATGCTTTTGAAAGAATCTTCAGCGAGATTTCCCTGAACCATAATCTCGATGAAGTTTATACTCTTCTCCCTGCATTAAAAATCGATGCTGGTATTCTTGAGCACCTTGTAACTCTGGCAGGGCAGGGGCATGAGGTTGTTTACGGTATCCATGCAGAGGCTTCACAGGTTTCGCCCGATTATTCATTGATAACAGAAACCTGGAAGAGCATCAAAAAAATTGACAGGGATATAGAACTTATTGGACATACCAATCCTTCTCTTAAACCACTTGTACTGATATTTCAGTTTGCACGAGAAGCATTGGAGGGCAATGATCTTCTGTCGTTATCTGAAAAATCTGCCGGTAATTATCGGGAGCTTGTTATGAGGGCATCAGCTCTGCTGGAGCTGGTAAATAAATTTATTGCAAAAAACGAACCTGAAAAAGACCTGCACGAGACAGAAAATCCTGCTCATGCAGTTCAGCATATATGAAGTGAATGATATTACGGAAATGCTATTAACCAATGGAGGATAGAATGAATAAATTAATGGAAAACAATACTGCAAAAAATGAGCTGCTCAGTGCTATCAGGAACAGTATAGGGGACGCAAGGGATTCTGTGCAAAAACTGGAAAATGTGTTTAAAAGCAATGTCACATCACTGCGCGTTGAAGAGAGTGAAGAAGTATTTCAAAACCTCAGTCAAAACATTCATGATCTGCAGTATTTCATGGAGTTTGTCAATGAATTAAAGAACGCTACGACATGCTTTGATAATTTCAATCTCCCTGCGGACCCTATTTCAAGTGACAACATAGGAGCAAACCTTTTCCACGAGATGGCGAATGCCTTTATGTCGAATGACTGGATCATGCTCTCTGACCTTATTGAGTACGAACTTACGCCGATGCTGCTCCAGGAAGATGAATGGCTGAGAACTCTGGGTGACAGGGTTGACAGGTGTGAGTCAGAAAGATGTTAAAGGATGATCAATGCATTACCGATACAGACATAGGGTGATATCCATTTAATTATTATTAATCGGATACATATATGTATGGTTTGATAAGAAGGAATAAACGAAGTAAGACAATGAAATAAAAGGGAAAATCGTGGAAAAATCAAAGTTTAAGATTCTTATCGCAGAAGATGACGAAATGGTCAGGGATGTGGTCATAAAGTTTCTCACCGATGAGGGCTTTTACGTTGGCGCTGCCAAAGACGGTCTCGACGCCATCCGGCTCATGAGGCTCGAAGACTTTAACATGGTCATAACAGATCTGCGGATGCCGGGTGCCGATGGAATGGAGGTCCTGAGAACAGCACTGCAGTACAATCCCCGGCTTCCCGTAGTACTGTTTACAGCATACGGAACTCTTGATACAGTACTTGATGCCATGAAAGCGGGAGCCTATGACTATATCGTTAAACCTTTTGTAATGCAGCAGCTTTTGATTGTTGTCAGGAATGCCTATAACCTCGTCACCTTGACGTGTGAAAATGAAATGCTGTCCAGTCAGTTGCGTGAGACCTACCGCAACCTGGAAACGGTAAGGACTCTTGCTGAAAGCAAAGACACAGGTATTATTTCCGATTCTGTGGAGAGGGTGGAGAAGCTTCAGGAGCTTGACATTATCAACGGGGAGGAAGCCGATATTATTAAGGAACGGCTTGTCTCTGGAAATGAAAATATCAAAAAATACACTTCTCTTGTGCAGGATCTTAAGGGGACTAAATCGTAGAGGAGGAAATCAAGGAGGCCAGCATGACCAGGGAACATGATAATAAAGAAGAGGAGAAACGAAATTTTTTCAGGGTTGATGATGTTATACCCGTTGTTGCCAATCCCGTTGACAGCAGGATTCGCGAGGAGGTTCAGAAAAAAACATTATGCTCAAAGGCCTTTTCCGTGGAAGACAGTACAACACCTCAGGTAGGAGATACAGGAGGCAATGGCTATGATAATCCTGAGTATAGAAAGCTTCATGACATGATGATTGAGGTACGGTCGAAACTTGATTTTGTCATAAACCATTTTCTTCTTGAAAAAGAAGGACTCACAACAAATGAAAAGAAACTGGTCAATATAAGTGCATCAGGAATACGGTTTACTATTACTAATCCCGTTAAAGTGAATGATATCATGGAGATTAAACTCCTGCTGCCAACCTATCCTCCCGTTGCTGTGCTTGCCTATGGCGAAGTGAAAAGGGTCAAGAAAATTGACGATGACCAGTACGAAATAGCTCTTGAATATCTGAACATGGGTGAGCCGGTAAAAAATGAGATAATCCAGTACACACTGTGTCATCAGCGTGAAACGATCAAAAAATTCAGGGAAACACAGATGAATGAATAAGGCAAGCATTATCGGACTCATTGTTGGAATTGCTGCAATACTGGGTGGAAACCTTCTGGAAGGGGGAAGAATTGCCTCCATTGCCCAGGGATCAGCTGCCCTTATTGTTTTTGGCGGTACTCTGGGAGCAACGTTTTTAAGTTTTTCAATGAAGGATATGTCCCTTGCCGGAAAACTGCTCCGCGAGGTCTTCTTTGACAGCGGACTGGTACCTGAGAGCAAGGCTGTCATTAATCAGACAGTAGATTTTGCTGTCAAGGCAAGGAGAAATGGAATGCTTTCACTGGACAGGGATTTACAGTCAATTCATTACGGTTTTCTCAAGCGTGCCCTCAGACTTGCAATTGATGGACTAGATCCGTCTGTACTGCATAGCACACTGGAACAGGAAAACAGGACCTTTGAAGAAGAACGGGACAGGGCTGCACGGGTATTTGAGGCTGCAGGAGGCTTTGCCCCGACGATAGGGATCATCGGTGCAGTCCTTGGATTAATCCATGTCATGGAAAATCTCAGTGACCCTGCAGAACTTGGTTCGGGAATTGCAGTTGCCTTTGTTGCTACCGTGTATGGAGTAGCATCCGCGAATCTTATTTTTCTGCCCATTGCCAAAAAACTGCTGAATAATATGCGGCAGGAGATTTCTTTGAGGGAGATGATTATAGAGGCGGTCATGGGTATCCAGGCAGGGAAGAGTCCATTTTATCTCAGAGAATATCTGAGTTCCTATCTATACAAAAAAAGATCTGAACATCAGGTCAGTCCATAACTGACAATCATTTTATAAATGTTATTCAGGAAAACAATTAGAAAAAATCGAAATGAACCGCATGAGAATGTTGAACGCTGGATGGTGTCTTACGCAGACTTTGTTACACTCCTTTTCTGTTTCTTCACAGCAATGTACGCCATAAGCAATGTTGATTCCAGTAAACTGGGGAAGTTTGTGGGGTCAATGAAGGCCGCCTTTCATGCTCCGGGCAGGCAGGGCAATGTCATGTCGCTTATAGAAGGCATTGACGTCTATGTTCGCGATGATATTGAGCTGGAATCTGATGTGAGGGACCTGCTTGGCCCTCTTATTACAGAATCAGAGGGATCTATTGATGTGAAAAGGGACGCCCGCGGTGTGGTTATTTCAGTCGCTGATACGTTTTTTTTTCAGCCTGGTTCTGCTACACTTAAGGAAAAATCTCAGGATACTCTCGACCGTATCGCACCAGTCTTTGAAAGACACTCAAATCTAGTGAGAATAGAGGGTCATTCGGATAACGTCACAGTCAAGCTTGACCGGTTTCCTTCCAACTGGGAGCTTTCAGCAGCTCGGGCAATTAATGTGGCACGATATTTTATTGAAGTTCATGACGTCCAGCCTGGCATGATTGCCACAACAGGTTATGCTGAATACAGGCCTGTGGCATCAAACGACACCCCTGAAGGCAGGGCAAAAAACAGACGGGTAGATATCGTGTTAATGAGTGAACTGGAGAGTAAGAAAGAACCCAAATGAATGTTTTCCACACTCCAAAATATACTCCTTGTCAACAAGGACCTGAATAACTTTCAGTCAATTGAAAAGGCCCTGGAAAATTGCAATGGGTCTCTGGAGATCATCAGGGCACAGGACGCTGATCAGGGACTCCGTATTGTTGACCGGCAGCTGGTGGATATCATTATTCTTGATTATCAATCTTCACAGGATGATCGAAAATTACTTGATGAGCTGAACCTCAGAAAGACCAATATCCCTGTTATTGCACTGGTTGAAAAAGGCAGTGAACTGCTGGCAGCAGAGGCAATAAAAGAGGGTGCCTGCGATTACCTGATCAAAGACAAAACCTATCTCGAAGCACTTCCACAATGTATTAATAAAGCATTGCCTGTGTACAGTGAAAAAGAAGTTGACGCAGAGGACCATATCAGGCAGGCAATGGTGTTCAGACAGATTTTCAGGAGCCAGAAATGGTGGCAGAAGATAATTGACGCCATCAGGGATTACCTCTTTGTTATTGACAGTGACTACCGGATTTTAAAGACGAACAAGGCCTTTGCAAATCTTTTTGGGAAAGAACCTGCTGATATCATTATGCAACCTTATTACACTCTCTATAACCTGACATCTCCTCATGAATGGTGTCTTGATTCAGCGGAGATGAACGACAGGTTGCCAGGGGCGGTTGAGAGAGAAATTGACGGCAAGGTCTTTCTGATAAGTTCGTTTCCGATCAGTTATGACGGTCAAATGGCTAGTGTATATATTATGAAGGATATTACGGAAACACGGCGACTGAAAGACCAGGTTTATCATCTGGACAAGCTTTCATCTCTGGGCACTCTTACCTCTGGTGTTGCCCATGAGATCAATAATCCCCTGACGGGAATTATCGGGTATACAGAGATGCTCATGCTGGACGAAAAAAATGAAGGGAGCAGAAAGTATCTGCAGAAAGTCTATGATTCTGCATTGCGATGCAAAAAGATTGTGGAAAACATGCTCACCTTTTCCAGGCAGAAATCTGCTCAAAAAAGTCCTGAAAATATCAATGATGTACTGGACAACACTATAGAACTGCATGAGTACGTTCTGAAATCAACGAATATAGAGATTGTCAGGGAATATAATAAGGTGCCTTATATCGATATTGACAGGCAGCAGATGCAGCAGGTTTTACTGAACCTGCTCATTAATGCGGAACATGCAATTTCTGAATCAGACAGAAAGGGAATGATAACCTTTAAGACCATACATGACAGAGAAGTTAATAATATTATTATAACAGTGTCAGATAATGGAAGCGGGATCTCGAAAGAGATACTTCCGAGAATATTCGATCCCTTTTACACTACAAAACCGGTCAATAAAGGGACAGGTCTGGGGCTCTCAATTGCCCATGGTATTATTGCCGAGCAGGGGGGCACCATCGAGGTTACGAGTGTGATTGATAAAGGTACCTCCTTTATCATACGACTACCTGTCTGATTATAAATGGGGCTCTGCACCAGACCCCGGTTATATTACAGTATGGGATTGCATCCCATACCTGTTTTCATTTTAAGTCTTTCAGTCGGAGCCCCTTTCTTTTACCAGAAAAGAAAGGGGGGAAAGAAACTGGCCCGAGAGACTTTCGAGACGGTTCTGCACTCAACTTTCAGGGAGTTAATTTAAACTCACCCGACAAGTGGGGCTCAAACACAAATTAACTCTCATTCCTTCCAGTTTCGCGCATCACCTAAAGTCTCTCATGGGAATATTAAAAAGACTTTTTATAGACCATTTGATTGCTTCCGTGCTATGAGGGAATGCGAGGGTTAGAAATAAATTCACCTCTGAGGAGCAGATTACACTTTATTTAAATAAATTCTCTGTTGGAATCACCGGGCTCTGCAGGTCTTCAATTACATTCTGATTTGCACTGCTCTCATCCGGTGGCACCGTTTCTTTTTCTATGACAGTTGTATCTGTCGGTTCAGTTTGTGCCGGGGCTGTGACTCCGGGTCGTGAAAGCAGGTTCTTGATCATTGCGTCCTTCGTGTCCAGTCCATTATCTCTATTCCACTCTTTTATGGTGATGTCATTTCCCTTCTTGAGAATCGGACTCATTTCATTCTGTATGATGGGATTCAATCCATCCTTCCTGATTTGAGGTGACCAGTTCCTGGTCTTTTTCTTTATACCGATTTTGGCCCGGTTTTTATCTATCTCTTTCATGTCAGATACAGACTTTACCTTACCGGTCTGAAGGAGCATGGCTTTCTCAGACCTGGGTGAACCTTCTTTCTGCTTTGCAATCTGTCTGTTGTCCCGTTTCGGGGCAAAGACAAGTTTTTTTCTCTTCTCAGAATGTTTTACGATTATGCTGATCCGTCTGTTTCTTGGATCTGCGGCATCCTCCTCGATTAACGGGATTGTACCGGCAAAACCGGATACCCGTGCAATCCTGTCCGGGGAAACCCCGTTTGATTCAAGTGTTCGTCGTGCAGTCGAAGCCCTGTCAGTGGAAAGTTCCCAGTTTCCATAGTCTTTCTTTTCAAAGGGAACTGCATCAGTATGACCCTCCACAATGACTCTGTTGGTCATGTCGCTTATTCTCTCAGCAATGACACGCAGAGCTGCTTTGCCTTTCGGTGTCAGTTTGTTGCTGCCCTTTTCAAACATGAGGCTGCCTTCCTTATCAATGAGCTGTATTCGAATTCCCTCCTTGACTACATCAACAATGACCTGGTCTTTCGCGCTTCCCAGTTCCTTCCCTATGCTTTCTTCGATGCTTTTTTCAAAATCTTTATTCAGAATCACGTCTCCCTGTTCTTTGAAAACCTGCTGCTGCGTAGGACCGGCCTCACTCATGATTGAACTCGTTTTCCCCATGATGGAGGTTCCGCCATCCTGAAAGAGACTGAAGTGTTTAAAATACATGGATAGCCTGATCCTTTTTTCTTCAGAGGTCATGTTCAATAGCCACATAAGGAGGAAGAAGGCCATCATTGCTGTTACAAAATCCGCGTAGGCGACTTTCCATGCACCACCGTGGTGGCCGCCGTGGCCTCCCTTTTTTACTTTCTTAATAATGATCGGTTTTTGCTTCTTCACGACCGCAGTGCCTGTTCAAGCTCATTGAACGTAGGTTTACTGGCAGAGGGGATCACGCGTCTGGCAAACTCAACGGCTATCTGGGGTGCTGAACCGCCGACAAAGGAGACGAGGGCAATCTTTATGACCCTGAGACTGATTGAATCATCTTCAGCAATATAGGCAAGGTTTGTCCCAATAGGTCCCACAAATCCATAACTCAGGAGTACACCGAGAAAGGTCCCCACAAGAGCTGCACCGATACTGTGTCCGAGCACCTCAGGCGGTTCACTGATCTTACCCATTGTTATAACAACGCCCAGGACCGCAGCAACAATACCGAGTGCGGGCAGTCCGTCAGCAACCTTTGTTACGCTTATGGACGGTATTAATGCTTCATTATGGTGTGCTTCCAGCTCAGTTTCCATAACATCATCAAGCTCATGAGGAGATATATTTGTGCTGATAATGACCTTCAGGTTGTCGCATATAAAATGCAGGGCATGAGGATTTGACAGAATGCTTGGAAACTTGGCGAATATAGGGCTTTCATCCGGGTTTTCAATATCGTTTTCAATAGCGATCAGTCCCTCTTTCCTCATTTTCGAGAATATTCCATTCAGAAGAGAAAGGATATCGAGGTATTCCTCTTTGTTCCTGCTTTTGGCGGACAGAACACGCATGACATTTTTCAGTACAATTCCGAGAACATTGGGAGGAGACTGAAGAATAAAAGCCCCAACTGCAGCGCCGCCGATTATCAGAAGTTCAACGGGCTGAAAAAGCACATGCATATTCCCCTGTTCAAGGAGATACCCTCCGATAACGGATCCAAAGACGATCACTAAACCGATTATGGCGAACATCGTATATGTTCCTTTGTATTAAGGTGTTTAATTCAGTTTCTCTATATATACACTTAATATTCGGTTGAAGCGAGGAAAACCTTTAACGGGAAAAGCGGGGTGCCTGCTTTGTAAACCTATAGGGAAATAAGCATTTTTCCTGATTAGTCACCGTCTGAATATCTGATTTGAACTTTGTTAATTTCCGTCGCGTTATTAATTTTATAACTGCATGTATGAAGGAGACCGAGCTGATGGAATGCAAGATGGAGAAACATAACCCTCACTGCAACTGTACCGACGAACCATGCAGCAGAAAGGGAAAATGCTGTGATTGCCTAGATTACAACAGGGAACAGGGAGCAGCGAGCAGGAACGTACCTATAACCGTTCAATTCGTTATTTTATAAGAACACACGATAGAAAGAATGCCGGAGTGGTACAATGGCAGACCTGCCGGCAGGCAGGCGCGGTGGACTCAACATGCGGAACAGGGCTTCTTTATCATCAATAAGGTACTAATTTATAAAGAAACAAGAAGGGAATAAAAGAGACGATTTTCTATCCTTTTGATAAATTTCTTTCAGCAGATGCTCTCCAGAAAACTGACAATATTCAGCAAAGATCACTGTCTTGATAACTTCAAAATCTCCAGATAAAAATGCAGTGTGTTAATTACCGGGGAGATTAGTGTGGGAAAAGGGCTTGTGAAAAAACTATTCATTATACTGGTCTGCGGCCTGACAGGCCTTGTCTGGCTGTAAATTACGTCATCTTAAACTCGAATTTACTCATTAATCTATTTAATATGTCTATAACAACAGGATATAAATATTGATGTTATAAATTGTGTTAATTAAAATAGAGCGTTTCTTGCGATATTGACCGCCTTTCTTTAAATTAGAAACAGTTCTATCTTTTTGAATTACTTGTTATGTGTTGTTATTGAACTCTTAAGAAATGACGCCGATAAATTGATGAGATATTTTATAGTTTTTTTCATACTGTTACTGCACTGGATATTATGGTCCGGCAAGTTCGATGCCTTTCACATCTCACTCGGGATTATCTCTTGTGCGCTTGTAACGTTTATGTCTCATGACCTGTTTCTAAAGCGCGAAAAGTTGTCTTCCAGGCTTCTGACAGAGTCCATTCGTTTCATTAAGTACGTCCCCTGGCTCTTATATCAGATTGTACTCTCCAATATCCATGTAGCATCTCTTGTTCTCAGCCCGAAGATGCCTATAGACCCCAAGTTAATAAGATATAAGACTAAATTAAAATCAGACATTTCATTGGTAACGTTTGCCAATTCCATAACCCTGACTCCCGGCACCATTACCGCGGATATCAACGATGAAGAATATGTTGTTCATGCCCTTAGCAGGAAGGTTGCCGATGACCTTATGACAGGGGAGATGGAAGATAAAGTTGCACATATATTTGAAGAGGAGTAGATGGAAAGTTTTTTTATATATACAGCAATGTTTTTGTGTTTTCTTGTTATACTCGCTCTCTATCGCGGCGTAGCTGGACCCACTGTCTTAGACAGGATAATAAGTATAAGCGCCATAGGCACCAAGACCACTGTAATCCTTGTCCTGATTGGCTTCATCTATAAAAGAGCGGACATGTTTCTGGATATTTCCATTGCCTATGCAATACTTAATTTCATTGCTACGATTGCTGCAGCAAAATTCTTCCGAAGAAGAAAGAGCATAATTCCGGGCTCAAATTGCCCTATAGATAAAGGGGGAGAATAAGATGTCTGTCCTGGCCATTATCCTTATCGTAACAGGGGTTTTCTTTTTTACGACAGCCACGATCGGGCTGCTGCGATTTCCTGATTTTTATACGAGGATGCATGCCATCGGTAAAGGCGATACTCTGGGAGCGCTTCTGATACTTGCTGGGCTGGCTCTGTATAATCTGCATCACGGATTTTCAATTGATGTAATACTGATCAGCGTAAAAATATTGTTTATTGCATTGTTTATCTTCATAGCCAATCCCACTGCCACCCATGCAATTACCAAGGCAGGGCTGGACTGCAGTGTAAAGCCATGGGAAAAAAAGGAGTTATCCAA
>CP070644.1:923891-926744 GCA_020354155.1 Nitrospiraceae bacterium
GCCTTTTTTATAAGGTCAAGGGCCTCGTCAAGGTTGATTCCCCTGTCAGCATAGGTGTAGCCAAGGTAGTTCAGGGCGTCAACATGCTGCGGGTTTATGGAGATTGTCTTCTTGAGGTACTCAAGCATCTTTTCAGTCTCGCCTTCTTTTTCATAGGTAACAGCAAGGGTGAAATAAATCTCCTCATCATCCGGCTTTATCGAGATGGCCTTCAGAAACTTTTCTTCCGCTTTTGTGTAGTCTTTTTTCTGCAGGTAAATCTGCCCATGATAGAAATAGACATCAGCATTGTCAGGCAGTAGGTTTTCAAGAACTTCGAACTGTTCAACCGCTTCATCATATTTTTTCATTGCGGCCAGAATTCTCCCCAGCATAAAAAGGGCATTTGCATTGTCCGGTTTGCCCTCAAGAATACTCCGAACAGCCTTTTCCGCCTTCTCATACTCGTTCTTGCCAACATAGATATTCGCAAGTACTCCCTGAACATCAAGGCTGTCAGGATCAATGCGGATGATCTCCGTGAGCTGGGCAATTGCCTTGTCGGCATTGTCCTGCTTCATGTACAGGCTGGCCAGTTTCTTCCTCACTTCCGTATTGTGAGCGTTCAGGTCTATGGATTCTTCATAGCTGGATATGGCATTTTCATAATCTTCTACCTCTTCGTAGGCAATGCCGAGCATGTAATATCCATCCCACAGTGAAGGATTGAGATCAACGGCAATTTTAAATTCCTCGATGGCCCGGTCATATTCCTTGATATCTATATACAGCCTTCCAAGATAATTTCTTGCCATGGAATTAACGGGATCCAGCTTGATTGCTTCATTCAACGTCCCTATTGCCAGTTTTATTTCATTATTAAAAGAATAGAGATAGGCAAGGTGGATATAGTGCCGCGTATTATCAGGCTCCATCTTGATCAGCCTTTCGTATATGGATATGGCTTTTGCAAACTCCTTCTGACTGGTATACATCTTTGCCAGAAGTGACAAGGCCGGTTCATAGTCAGGTGATTTCTGAATGACTTCCTCAGCAGTTTTAATGGCTTCATCATACATGTCAAGCCTGAAATATGTCGTGCTGAGTTCAGTCCGAAGATACACTGAGTCAGGGTCTGTCTGCAGGGCAGCCTGAAGATGCCGCAATGAACTTTCCCAATCCCTTGTCAGTTCTGCTTCAACAGAAAGCATATAATGCAGATAGGATTCCTTTGGGGGTTCCTGCTTTACCGATTTTACAGGAGCCGCACAGGACCACAGCATCAGAACAGTAAGCAGGGTTATCGTCTTTTTCATTCCCTTCAGCATTAGAAATATTATGTCATAAACAAATTCCGAATGACAATATCCTCACTTTCTATACGGTTGCCAAATATAAATCCCAAATGCTACATTTATTGTAACTTATTGGTAAAACATGAGAGATTTATTCAGCAAAATTGAAAAAACCGGCATTCTCGTCGTCGGCGACCTGATGGTTGACCAGTATATCTGGGGAAAAGTAAAGAGAATTTCCCCGGAAGCACCGGTACCGGTTGTGGAAGTGCAGGAAGACGACCTTCACCTTGGGGGGGCGGCAAATGTGGCATCAAATGCACATGCACTTGAAGGGAAAGTCTACATTACCGGTGTAATCGGCAGTGATGAAACAGGCAAAATACTAATCAACAAACTGGACGAAAAGGGGTTCAGTGTCGATGGCATCGTCCTTGACAGAAAGAGGCCCACAACGGTAAAAACCCGGGTTATAGCAAACAATCAGCAGGTCGTGCGTTTTGACAGGGAAGTCACCTCTGAGGTCAGCAGGTCAACAATGGATCTTATCCTTGAGTATATAACGTCCTGCCTCCCAAAGGTAAAAGGCATTATCATCTCTGACTATTGCAAAGGACTCATTACAAAAGGGCTTGTAAAGAAAATTGTTGAAATGGCAGGGCCAAAGGTATGCATCGCCGTTGATCCCAAAATAGGCCACTTTCATTTTTATAAGGGGGTCAGTCTGCTCACACCAAACATAAACGAGGCTTCATTCGGATCAGGCATTGATATACAGGATGAAAAGAGCCTGATTGCAGCCGGCAACGTCCTTCTGAAAAAGCTTGGCTCTAAAGCAGTGATGATAACCCGTGGTGATGAAGGCATGTCGCTTTTTGAAAAGAATGGCAAAATCACCAATATTCCTACCTGTGCACAGGAAGTGTATGATGTGAGCGGTGCAGGAGATACAGTCATCGCAGCACTCACGCTTTCTCATGCCAGCGGCGCAAATCTTAAAGATGCCGCCATCATAGCCAATCACGCTGCCGGAGTGGTTGTGGCAAAGATGGGGACAGCGGTGGCAACGCCAAAAGAAATACTGAAAAGTTTAAAAGCTTGTAAATCCCCTGCATCAATAGCAGGGAAAAATCAATCATAACGAGGTAAAGACATGAGACTCGCAGAGAGAACGAAATCCATCAAACCATCACCTACCCTCTCCATGAATGCCAAGGCCAAGGCGCTGAAGGCTGCCGGAGAGGACATCACCAACTTCGGTGTCGGAGAGCCTGACTATGACACCCCGGAGAATATTAAAGAGGCTGCCATACAGGCCATCAGGGAAGGGTTTACCAAGTATACCCCTGTGGGCGGTATTGATGAGCTGAAGGCAGCAATTGTCGACAAATTCAAAAAAGACAACAACCTCACCTACGAAAAAGATGAAATTCTTGTCTCCTGCGGAGCCAAACACAGCTTGTACAATATTGCAGAAGCCCTGTTCGGCCCCGGTGATGAGGTGATCATACCAGCACCGTACTGGGTTACCTATCCTGACCAGGTCCTTTTGAATGATGCCCTGCCGGTCATTGTATCC
>CP070644.1:926844-929746 GCA_020354155.1 Nitrospiraceae bacterium
ACGGCAATCCCATATTGAGACGCCTTCTGATCCCCAGCAAAAATATTGATGATTTCATAGCAGTCTTCTGTATGTATGGTTGACAGGGTGATCTGCCAGTTCTTTTCTCGAACCGTACCGGCAAGATTGGCAAGAAACCTGAAAGGTACCCTCAGACATCCCAGTCCATGGGACATCAGTTCCCGTTTCAGTCTCTCAAGATCACTGATGTTATCGTCGAGCGTGGCAGGGGGAAGTTGAAGAACGTACCTTTCAGTGAGCGGGTGAATCGTTGCTCCTGTTGACTGTAACAGGGCCAGGAGATCTTTGGATTTTCCAGTGTCTACTTTGCCCTCTACGGTCAGAATGGATTCTTTGGGTATATCAATTTGAATATCGCCTGCAGGATAGGAAGTGCAGGCAAGTGCGTAGCCCTGGCTGATCTCTTCCTGTGAGAGCTTTATTTTCGATTGTGAATCAACTTCTCCGGATTGTATGATGACCCTGCACTTTCCGCAGGTTCCCTTGCCCCCGCAGGACGATGTGAGAAAAATCCCCGCTTCTTTCAGGGACTGGAGGATAGACGTGCCTGATGACGAAGAAATTGTCTCACCGGATGTCAGGGTAATATTCATGAAAAAATCAAAAATGAAAAATTAAAAATCAAAATTAAGGAGTTATTATTAAAAGAGTATTTTCCATAATTTTGATCTTTTATTTTTGCATTTTAACTTTACGGGTAACTATGTCTATTATATGAATTGAATTGTGAGCATTAATATTACAGTGGATACCCGTTTATTTATTCAGTTCCTTCGCTGCCTCAACTGCATGATAGGTCAGGATCATATCAGCCCCGGCGCGTTTGAATGAAATCAGGAGTTCCATCATCACCTTTGTCTCATCGATCCAGCCCAGTTGAGCCGCGGCCTTGATCATGGAGTATTCGCCGCTTACATTATAGGCGGCAACAGGCAGGTCAAAGGTCTCTTTCACATCAGAAATGATGTCCATGTAGCTCATTGCAGGCTTGACCATCACAATGTCTGCACCTTCCTCTATGTCCAGTGCCACTTCTTTCAATGCCTCTCTCCTGTTGGCAGGGTCCATCTGATAGGACCTCCTGTCACCGAAGGACGGTGTTGATTCGGCAGCTTCTCTGAAAGGCCCGTAAAAGGCCGAGGAGTATTTTGCGGCATAACTCATTATTGGTATTTCATCATAGCCGTTTGCGTCAAGGGTCTCCCTGATCACTGCAACACGGCCGTCCATCATGTCCGAGGGACCTACCATGTCCGCGCCCGCCCTGGCATGTGACAGCGCCTCTTTGGCAAGCAGTTCAAGGGTAGGATCATTGAGGATTTTCCCTTTTTTGATAACGCCGCAATGACCGTGATCTGTATACTCACAGAGACAGACATCGGTGATAACCATCAATTCAGGCACTTTGTCTTTTATTGCCTTGATTGCCTGCTGGACAACCCCTTTTGGACTGTATGCCTCTGATGCGCTGGCATCCTTGTGCTCGGGAATGCCAAATAAAATGATGGCCGGTATCCCCAGTTTATATGCTGCCTGTGCCTCTTTGACTATATTGTCGACAGACATCTGGAAGCATCCGGGCATGGAAGAGATTTCATTCTTTACTTTTTTGCCGAAGATCACAAACAAAGGATAGATCAGGTCTGCGGGGCTGAGGTGGTTCTCTCGAACCATGTCCCTTAAGACAGGGTTTGATCTCAGTCGTCGTGGTCTATGAATTGGAAATGGCATAATGAACTCCTTTCAATATAAACAGGGTTCAAGGATTCCAGGATTGAGTCTGCCTTGCGGCAGACAGGGTTCAAGGGAAGTTCAACGAAATGCTATTAATTGAATCCTCGACTCCTTGGCCCCTTGAATCCTTAGTTTCTTAAGTATACCAGATTTTCTATTTTCACTTAGCTGTAGTAAGGCTCTACATGAATAACCACATCCTCTACATCGGAGAAGTGTTTTTTCAGTGCTTCTTCGACATGATGTGCAATATCATGGGCATTTCCTATCTTCACGTCAGGGTCAACAAGCACATGCATATCAATGCTGGCATGTCCCTCTTTGCCGCGGGTCCTGATACCATGACAGTCCATGACTCCCTCTATTTTTTTTGCGATCCGCCTGATCTCCTCAGCATCAATGCATGCAGCGTCTGTGAGGACGGCTGAAGCAGATTTCAGGATGGATATACCCATTTTTCCAATAAATAATGCGATGGCAATTGCTGCCATTGTGTCAATGACGGGATAGCCTGCCTTTGCCGCGATAAGGCTGATCACGACAGATAAAGAGATAAAGATGTCTGTCTTTGTATGTATGGCATCAGCCAGAAGGAATTCGCTCTTCAGTTCTTTTCCTTTTTTTGTCTCATAAAACATGACCCAGAAGTTCACTGCAAGGGTAACACCCATTATCACAAAACTTGCGGCAGTTACATTAATGTTGCCGGGCATCTCAATTCTGTGATAGGCCTCCCTGAGGATCTCGATGCCTGCTCCAAAAATAAGCACTGCTATTGCTATGGTTGAAAGGGTTTCAAATTTTCTGTGACCGTAGGGGTGGTCCTTATCAGGCGGCTGGGATGCTATCCAGACCCCGATGAGTCCAATAACATTTGATGTACCGTCAAAAAAGGAGTGGTACCCGTCAGAGAGCATGCTGATTGAGTCTATTGTATAACCGTAGACTATCTTTGCAAAGGCAACAATGATATTCAGAATGAGGGTATAAATCAGGACCTGTCTGACTTTTTTCAGCTCTGCCATGTAATAAATTATAACCTAAGACTATGAAATGTCATTTAAATTTATTGTTGAGACTTAAATCCTGAATCAAGGCTGCCTTTCCCTACGGCAGACAGGTGCCCGTAGGCAGGTTGAGGATGAAA
>CP070644.1:929846-933361 GCA_020354155.1 Nitrospiraceae bacterium
TATGGACAGATGCTTACAAAGGTATCCCCGAATAATGTTTCATCAAAATATACATATGATGCAGCAGGAAATCTTATTAAGAAGGAGCTCATAAGTCCAGCCGGCACGGTACTGACAGCCGTAACGTATACCTACGGAGCCAAAGGGGAACGACTGAGCGCAACAGATGCAAACAATAATACTACCACCTTTACCTATGATCTGTACGGGAATATAGCATCAGTCATAAATGCCCTGGATCAGACCACAGCCTTCACATATGACATCATGGGCAATCTCCTTGCAGTTACAGGCCCGAACAGTACTGCCGTGTTTTTTGAATATGATCTTAAAGACCGTCCGGTTAAAGTCACCGGGCCCGGTGATGAGGCGGTTTATTACGAGTATGATGCTGCAGGCAACACAACATCTATTATTGATCAAAGAGGAAACGTCACTGCCTTTGAATATGACAGCATGAACAGACAAACAAAGATCATTGATCCAGAGGCTCAATCAGTTAACTATACCTATGATGCAGAAGGGAATGTTTCATCAATATCTGTTAAGGATTCAGCTGACACCGTTCGTACATCAGCAACATACTCATATGATCTCCTGAACAGGCTGGTACGCAGAACACATCCTGACAGTACATATACCGAATTGAGCTATGACATGCACGGCAATATACTTTCAGAGAGAGACGAAAATTCAAATATCACAACCTTTACCTATGATGGAATGAACAGAATTCAGTCACGCACAGATGCGGGCAATGGCGTGACGTCCTTTACCTATGACAGCAGGGGCAATCTGCTTACAGTTACAGATGCAAACTCGAATACCACGGCATATACCTACGACTACCTCGGTCAGCTGATTGCAAAGGAAAGCCCTAACAGGGGATCCACTGATTATGCCTATGATACGAACGGGAACATGACAGGAAAAACAGACGGTAACAGTACAACCATTACATATGAGTATGATACCCTGAACAGGCTTACTTCTGTTCAGTTTCCTGATGGGGCACAGAATCTTACCTATACCTATGATGACCCCCAACATCAAAACAGCATAGGCAGGATGACATCCATGAGTGACCCCTCCGGCATAACTGCTTATGATTATGACAAGCATGGCCGTATAATCCTTGAGACGAGGCGCATGAACGATTTAGACTACCGGACAGCCTATGAATATGATGCAAAGGGGAACCTTACGAGAATGATATATCCCGGGGGCCGAAATATCACATATACCTATAATCGAGGTGACAACGCACTATCAATAGCAAGCACTTTCTACGGCGCAACACACAGTCTTTCCAATAACATAACCTACCTTCCCTTCGGTGGCGTTACTTCAATGACTCATGGAAACGGCGTGACAACTGACATGACATATGACACTCGATATACCATGAGCGGCCTTACCGTAGGGGGCCTGAAACAGCTCGCCTACACAAGGGATAACAAAGGGAACATCACAGATGTAACTGATTCACTGACACCAGGCGATACGCAATTCTACACCTATGATCCTGTCTACGGCCTGACAGCCGCATCAGGCCCATGGGGAGCATTGACCTATGCATATGATGCAGTCGGTAACAGAACAGATGAGACAACAGATACAGGGAGCACTGCATTTAACTACAGAACAGGGACAGATCATCTTTTGTCCGCCACAGGAGATAAAATGATGACATTTGCATATGACAGTGCCGGCAATGTTACCTCTGAAAACACAACACAGTTTATATATAACCAGCGCCAACGATTAGTGCTGGTCATGGAAGATGGAAATGTCATAAGTGAATATGTATACGATGGAATAGGTCAGCGTGTAAAAAAGATGCCACAGAACGGGATACAGTGCAAACTCTATCATTACAGTAAAGATGGATTGCTTATCGCGGAATCATCAGGATCAGGAAATATCACCGCCGAATATGTATACTTAAGCGGAATTCCGGTAGCAAAGATAGAAGGCAATATCATTTACTACTATCACAACAACCATCTCGGGACACCCATGGTCATGACTGATGCATCAGGCCAGACGGTCTGGGAAGGTGCATACCTTCCCTTTGGGGAAACCTACTCAGTAACGGGCACAATCACAAACAACCTCAGGTTCCCCGGGCAGTATTACGATGAAGAAACCGGACTCCACTACAACTACTTCAGAGATTATCATCCTTCAATCGGCAGATATATAGAATCTGATCCTATCGGACTGCGTGGCGGTGTTAATTTGTATGCATATGCAGAGGGTAATCCGGTTAATCGCGTTGATCCGACTGGATTGCTTGCGCTTATCTGGCATGAAGGAATCACATATTTGGCGGCTAGGCATTCAGGCTATAACTTTATTGATAGTTTTAGTCTCTCTATGAATGCTGCGGCTGCAGATTTTAGTGGGACACAGACAACAAATCCATCAGATACAGTCCAACACGCAATGGCTGGAGAATTATCATCAAATATATGGCAATCTCCAACACAGGCAATTGCAGCCACAAATGCATATATTGAATCAAAAGTTAACAGAAGCAATTTACCAAGCATAGTTCATGCTGCACAAGATTTAGTAACACCTGCGCATGCTGGTCAACCGTGGAAAGGCTTTAAATGGAATGGGGAAACTCTTAACCACATATCAGGCGACATATTCCCTTCATGGAGCACAATCAAGGAAGCATATCAAAATACTAAGAAAATATTGAAGCCTAAATTTTGTTCAAACTAATTTCAGGGGGTGCAATGAAAAAAACTATAATAGGCTTGTTTTGTTTAATAATGTCAGTGCTGTCAATAGAGCAAGAGGTCCTGGCTATTGGTAATAAAGATATTTTACTGCCGAATGATAATGACGTTTATATCGCGGAGGTCGGCATAGTAATGCCTTTAGAAAAGTTTTTACTTGTTCGTAAAGGCAATGATTATTGTGCCATAAAATTTACTAAATTCTGGATTACAAACACTTCCAAAGTCAGCACATTATTTGTAGCAGCCGGGTCTGATAAATATGCCATGTATGAATCATACTATCCGAGGGATAAGAAAAACGATTTCTCTAAAAAAAATATGGTAGTCAATAAAGCTAATCTTTCATTTCCAAAACCTCGAGGTATCGGCCGACTTTCATTCAGTTTTGGACAGCGAGAAATTCAATGTAACACTATCACACTTGAATGGTTTGGTAAAAGTGGGTTGTATTTTCATTCTGAAAACCAGAAGGCAAGTGATTATGGAATTGAACTTGCACCAACCATATGGACAGATATTTCACAGGTCAATTTTTTTGATCAACGCATTACCTGGTATAAGTACGATGAAAAAAGGAAGAGGGTAAACATTCCAATAGATCACTTGTGGGAAAACAAATAGAAAAAAGCAGGCCTGGTTTTTAATACTCCCCTTTTACAAAGGGGGAATATCTCCTTCCAGTTTTGCTCATCACCTAATGTCTCTCAAGGGATCCTAAAAAGCAGTGTCTTTAGAAGTGCCTTAGGAGTGTTTCAGGGA
>CP070644.1:933461-936216 GCA_020354155.1 Nitrospiraceae bacterium
GTGGGGCAAAAAATAACCTTTCAGGCAGAACTGACGAAAGAAACACGAAAGACCCTGGAGGCCTACGCAAAGGCATTTCTCGACGACAACGAAATCGTTGCCGATGCAAGAGGGAAGTTGATAAAAATCAATCGGAAGTTAAATTATATAATGCTTCCTTATCTTACATTTTAATTTTTATTTTTTATTTAGCAGCAGGAGGATTGTTCACCACTGTTTTCTCTATAACAGAAGAAACAGGAAAGACTTAATATCTTCCCTCAAAATAATCTTCCACCACCTGCCTGTGATCAAAGGCCATATTTTCAGGAAGAGTGTCCCGGGTAAAAACTCCTATATCCTGGGCATCATCAGCCGCGCTGGGTATGCCGGTCGCTTTTGCTATAAACATGGTGGTTACGGTATGATGCCGCGGGTCACGCCCTGGGTCCGAGTAGGTATGGAACTGCCTGATAATTTGAATGTCAAGGCAGGTCTCTTCTTTTGCCTCCCTGACAACAGCCTCCTCAAGGGTCTCTCCGTAATCAACGAATCCGCCGGGTATTGCCCAGCCATAGGGGGGATTTTTTCTCCTGATCAAAATAATGCCGCCATCTATTTCGATCAGCGCATCTACGGTGATGAGAGGGTTTCTCGGAGTCAGGTCCATCAATCAGACTCTATTGGCCGGAATCAAACTTCAGCTGGATATCTTTATCTGGAGATACAGTTGATATTGCGTGCTTGTAAACAAGCTGATGCACATCGTGTTTCAACAGAACGGCAAACTTGTCAAAGCCTTTTATTATGCCCTTCAGCCGCGTGCCGTTTACAAGAAATACCGTTACGGGCACCTTTTCCTTTCGCACATGATTCAGGAAAACGTCCTGCAGTTTATGTTCTGTATTATTCATAGGGCATCTCCTTTCAAAAACTCACCCCACTGGCGCAGGGACTGAAGGGGTATTTAAGAGTAAATTAAATCCTGCAGAATTGCAACATCATTCAATACTTGTGCCGCGATATCCTCTGCTTTCATTATGCCTGTGATGTCAACCCAGTGAATATCCGGCTCCTTCCGAAACCAGGTGAACTGTCTCTTTGCATACAGTTTCGTCCGTTTTTTGATAAGCCTCACAGCTTCGTCCATCTCTACTTCACCCCTGAGATAGAGGCCAAGTTCCTTGTATCCCAGGGCCTGCAGAGCTGTCCTGGCCGGCTTCCTTTTAAGGAATTCTTTTGTTTCACTCAGCAGTCCATCGGCCATCATCCTGTCTACGCGTTTCTCGATCATTTGATAGAGTTCCTGTCTGTCTCTGGAAAGGCCTATCTTTATAAAATCATATCCTGAGGGCCTGGTCGAAAGGCCCTGAATCACTGAGAGCTGCCTCTTATCTTTTGATAAAATCTCAAGGGCCCTGACAACCCGCCTTGTATCATTCGGCTCTATTTTTGATGCTGCTTCCGGGTCTGCCTTTGCAAGATGATCATATAAATACCCCTTCCCCTTCCTGCTCTCCTCTTCCCTCAGTTTTTTACGAAATATCTGGTCCGCAGAAGGCCCTTCAAAGAGACCTTTCGTCAGCGTCCGTATGTAAAGTCCTGTTCCCCCTGCTATGACAGGGATTTTATTCCTGTCATGCAGTGTATCAATGATTCCTGCAGCCTGTTCCCTAAACAAGCCGGCGCTGAATGATTCAGAAGGCTCAAGAATATTTATTAAATGATGGGGCACTGCCCTGAGTTCCTCATCAGAAGGTTTTGCCGTACCGATGTCCATATGACGGTACACCAGCATTGAGTCAGCGCTGATGATCTCAGTTTTCAGATGTTTAGCAAGGAGAATTGAAAGGCCGGTCTTACCAACGCAGGTAGGTCCAAGGATAATAATGACTTTATTTTGCCGGGGCAGTCTAGTCATAGCAGGTTTCAGGGCCCACTCACAAAGAGCTCAATGTATACATACCTGATACCTGGCACCTGACTCTCACTTCCTCCTGAACATCTTCTGCAGTTCATCAAGGGTCAGGAGGATTTTTGTCGGTCTGCCGTGAGGACACCGTTCAGGGGCATCCGTCTTTTCGAGGTCAGACATCATTTGTGTAATCTCTGCATTATTGAGCGGCTCCCTGCCCCGCACAGATTTATGGCAGGCAAGACGTGCCGCTATTTTTTCAACCAGAGACTGCTCTGTAAGATCAGCTGTAATTCCGTTCGTCTCCTGCTCAAGTATGTCAGATGCAATATCCAGCAGCAGTCCTTTTCCATCGGCCTTCCTCAGTTCTTTTGGCAGGGCCCTGATAATGATATTGTTTCCGCCAAAATCCTCTATATCAAGGCCAAGACTGAGAAGCACTTCCTTTTGCTGAATGATCAGTGCGTACTCCCTGGGCGGAAGTTCAATTCTTAAAGGTAAGAAAAGGGGATCGGGAATTATGGTGGTTTTTCTGAGAAATTTTTCGAAGAGAATCCTCTCATGGGCAGCGTGCTGATCGATAAGCAATAATCCCCTGTCAGTAACGCTGGCGAGAAAGGCCTCTCCAATGCGGAAAAACTCAGATACATCTGATGTCATACCTGCAGCAAAGAAGTCAGACTGAGCAGCCTGCGGCATGGCGGACAGAGATTCACTGATGAAAGAACTGTCAGGAATACGTTCATGTTGGGAATATTCAAAAACAGGGGTCGTCCCTTCCTTTTTTTCAGAAGCTGATAAATGTGACAATGCATCCTTTTTATAACCCGGATTCAGGGCCTCAAATACAGCTGCTTCAAC
>CP070644.1:936316-940785 GCA_020354155.1 Nitrospiraceae bacterium
AATGTCAGAATATCCAAAGAATTATCTCAAGCTTAAAGAATTATTCCCTGAATTGATGAGAACCTACGAAGAGGCAGGGAGTCTGGCAAAGGAGTCAGGGCCTCTTGATCCAAAAACAGGTCATCTCATTCAGCTGGCTGCCTGTGCTGCCCTGCGGTCAGAAGGCGGTGTTCATTCCCACGCACGGAGGGCTCTGAAAGCCGGGGCATCAAAAGAAGAGGTATTTCAGGTAATCGCCCTTTTGATAAACACACTGGGGTTCCCAACGGCTGCCGCAGCCTTTGCTTGGGTAAATGATGTGATGCTGTAAATCCCCGGCCAGACAGGCATAAGGCTTATAGATATGAAATAAACAGGATGCGGGTTAACCACGGACTCTGCCGACGCAATGATACTGAAAACCCATATTGATCAGCTTTTCCGGCTGATAAATATTTCTGAGATCAAAGAAATATTTGCCTTTCATTGCCTTTTTGATCTTTCCGAGGTCCAGGTTTCGTAACTGGTTCCACTCAGTTACGATGACGACGGCGTCAGCTCCCCTGACGGCCAGGTAGGGGTCCCTGCAGTACATGATTTTTGGTAATTCAGCCTTTGCATCCGGCATGGCAACAGGATCAAAGGCACGAATTTTCACACCTTCTTTCATAAGTCTCCTTATAATAAAAAGAGAAGGGGCTTCACGGATATCATTTGTATTTGGTTTGAAGGAGAGGCCAAGTACGCTGATCGTCTTACCCCGTACCTTCCCCATGGCAGATGTAATTTTCTTGACTGCCTTTTCTTTCTGCAGTTCATTGGCCTTGACCACTGCGTCAATAACGCCAAGTTTTACCCTGTTCTTTTTACCGATCTGCTGCAGGGCACGAGTGTCTTTTGGAAAACAGGAGCCCCCGAACCCGGGGCCTGCATGGAGGAATTTGGGTCCGATTCTGCGATCAAGGCCCATTGACCTGGCAACCATGTGTACATCGGCATTGACACTTTCACAGAGATTTGCGATCTCATTGATAAAGGAAATTTTTGTCGCAAGAAAGGCGTTTGATGCATATTTGATGAGCTCTGCTGTTTTGACATCAGTAATGATAATCGGGGCCTCGATTAGATAGAGCGGGCTGTAGAGGTCTTTCATAATTGCCGTTGCCTGATCACTTGATGTTCCGATGACAACCCTGTTCGGGCGCATAAAGTCTTCAATGCCAGCACCTTCTCTCAGAAATTCCGGATTTGAAACGACATCAAAATCAACGTGTTCCCGCAGGTTCTTTGAGATTATCTCCTTTATCTTTTCTCCCGTGCCTACCGGCACCGTGCTCTTTGTTACGATAACTTTATAGCTGTTGATATGCTGGGCAATTTCCTTTGCCACTCCTTCCACATACTTCATGTCTGCAGACCCGTCTCCACGCGGCGGGGTGCCGACGGCAATAAAGATGACAAGGGATGACTCCACTGCTTCAGCGATATTTGAAGTAAAGGTTATACGGCCGGCCTTGATGTTGTTCTGCAGCAGTTCTTCAAGCCCGGGTTCGTAAAAGGGGACAGTACCTTTTTTCAGGGACTTTATCTTTTTTTCATCGTTGTCTACACAGGTGACATTAAGACCGAATTCGGCAAAACAGGCCCCTGTAATGAGTCCAACATAACCGCTTCCTATAACTGCAATATGCATTGTTCCTCCTGTACGTTATCCGCTAATGAATATAGTAGATGAATTTTTTTAACCTCTCTATTTTACAATGTATTCGGTAATCAAAGCAAAGAATCAGGGATAACTCTACAATGTCCCCTCAATGAGTTTTACCGTAAAGTGACCAATTCTGACCTTGCTTTTAAAGAGGACAGGCAGTTTCCGGTCATCATCTGTGACCCAGATGTACATGTCTCCTTTTTTCAGGAAGATTCCCTCTGACTTCAATATGGGCTTCACCAATATTGTGTCAAACTCGCCGGCAGGGACCCTGACCCGTTCTTTCCCCAATACCTTAACCTCGGCATTATAGAGTTTGTTGCTGTCAAAGACGTCAATATATTCAGAGGTCCCGACGGTTAAAGGCCTCCTTGTGAGCTCAAAAAAGGCGGAGAGTGAATCAAAGGCCGGTCTTTCAAGGTAGTGCTCAGTCAATGTCTTATCAAGCAGGTTCTGATAGGTAACTTTCTGGGGCATGCTGTTTTTCTGAGGTCCAAACTCAGTAATTTTGTGACGTCTGTGGCGCCCCTGACGGACGACCAGGGTGTGTTTCATTGGATACCCGTCGGGGTACAGGATACTTTCTGCCACATCATCAACTTTGTAGAATAATGTGATAACTGTTGCTGAAGTAGCATGGGTCCTTATCTTGATGTTGTCAGCAGTGCTCTCATAATCCATGACAGCCTTGCCAGCCCTGATCCCGGCCCAGTACACATAATAAACGAACTTCTTGTTCACATCCAGACTGGCTGCGGCTTCCCCGGGCAAGAGGACAGAAAGGAACAGGGAGGAAATACAAAGACTGATACAGATCAGAATCCTTTTCAAATCCCCCCTTACTAAAAGGGGGCGTACCTCTTTTAAAAAAACATAACTCAATTCATCATACTGACTATCTTCTCTCATAATAAATCCTTCAGGGCATCATACACAGTGTCCACACTGATATCCTTCATGCAAAATGGATTGCTGCACTCTCTCTTGAAACAGGGTTGGCATGGTGCATTGCTTGTGATCACTTTCATGTTGTTCCCAGTCTGCCATCCATAGGGGCCTGTCTTCACCGGATTTGTAGGGCCGAAGAGGGCCACGAGGGGGACATCCAGCGCTGCTGCAATATGCATGGGACCGGAGTCACTGCTCACAACAGCCTTTGCCCCGGCTATGAGGGCAGTCAATTGCTGCAGATCTGTTTTGCCGCAGAGATTAATGGCAGAGGCGGAAGCTGCTTTGATCCTGTCAATAATCGCCCTGTCACCCTTGCCACCTGTCAGAACGCAGGTCATGTTCAGTTTATTGATCAGTGACGCGAAATGCTGTTCCGGCCAGTTCTTTGTTTTCCAGCGTGATGCAGGGATAAGAAGGATGTAATCAACAGTATCTCCAAGGAGATTGTGTACAGAGGCCTGTGCGCTGCTGTCAATGGTAAGGGGGAACTCCACTTTTTCAATCCGTGCCCCAAGTGCTTCTGCAAGGTGTATATTTCTTTCCACTGCATGAATATGCTCATGATTGACATAGACCTTTCTTGTATAAAAAAGGTGAGAGGGCTCCTTCCAGTTCTGAAGGCCAATCCGTTCCGGAGCTCCGGAAAGAAAGGCTATCATCGATGTACGCATAAGCCACTGGTAATCAATGACAACGTCGAACTGCTCCTGCCTGAGACTCTTGATCAGCTTTACCGCATTTCGTAAAGATGACATGTTCCCGGCAGAAAGGGGTTCGTAAAAAAAGAACCTGTCTATATCTGCGTTGTTTCTGAAAAGCCCTGCATTTTCTTTTTGAATGAGCATTGACATTTCTGCATCGGGATATAAATCATGAATTGGTCTCAGACAGGGGAGAAAATGGATAATATCGCCCAGGGAGCTTGTCTTGATGAGCAGGACTTTCCTGATATTCCTCTTTGTGCCGGTAGTGTCTGCCATGAATTATTTTCTCAGGCTGCAATCACTGCAGATGGGTATCCTGCTGTACTGCCATGTGAGGTGATAATTTCTGATATCATTTATTTTATCAGACTGATAAATATCCGCAATGCTCTGTGTTCTCACATTGCCGAGAATTACGGAGCCGTCAAAATCAAGACAGCACAGTGCAACATCGCCGTTCCAGAGTACCGTCAGCGTACTCCATATTCTTGGACAGGGAATCAGTTTGGCCTGTGCATGACTTATAACTTTACCGCCCCAGTTATGATACTTTGTGATAATCGTGTTGTCTGCCATTCCCTTCCATTCCTTCAAAAAGAGCTCTTTTTCATGGCTGTTTTCAGGTGTCTCAACAAAGGTGAGACCCACTTTCGGAGTGCTGCTCCCCATCCTGTTTTTTGTATCTATCAGGAGCCTGATATTGTGTACCACGTCTTCAAACTTCAGTTTCCTGCGAATGTTTTCAAAGGTCTCCCTCGTATAGCCGTCAAAACTTATCTTGATATCATCCAGACCGCTTGATACCAGGCCCTGGGCGAGTTCCTCGGTGAGCAGTGACAGGTTTGAAAAAACCCTGACTTTCATGCCCCGGTCTTTTGCATAGCTGATTTTTTTTGTCAGTTCCCGGTCGATCAGTGGTTCGCCGAAATTGTGAAGATGGATTCTGTGCGTCTTATGAGCTGCGCACTCATCGATGATCTTCTGGAAAAGATCGAAGTCCATGACACCGGGTTTTCGTGTGAGCTGGTCCCGCGGACAGGTGGTGCAGCTGGCATTGCAGATATTGGTGCTTTCGATACGAACAACAGGGGGGAAGGCCGGTCTGAAAAAAGTGTCGTATAATC
>CP070644.1:940885-945526 GCA_020354155.1 Nitrospiraceae bacterium
ATAAATGTTTGCAGGGATACAGGATCACTCCTGAACAGGTCGCAGAACCGTTAGTCCAACATGAACTGAGTATTACATTCAACCGGAATTATCATACCTTCATAATCCCAGCTTATACATAATCAAGGGCAGAAAAATAAAGGTCCAGGCTGACGAACCAGCCTGGACCTTCCTGGTGGAGAAAGTTACCTTCTATATGTCGTAGTACATAAAGAACTCATAGGGGTGGGGCCTGAGCCTTAATGCGTTCACTTCACTATTTCTTTTGTAGGATATCCACTTTTCTATTGCATCCTGGGTGAAGACATTTCCCTTCAGAAGGAACTCATAATTATTCTCTAATTCAATGAGCGCCTCGTCGAGGTCTCCAGGCATTTGAGGGATGCTGGCAAGTTCTTCTGGGGGAAGATCATACAGGTCCTTGTCCCATGGATCTCCTGGATCAATTTTATTTTCTATACCGTCAAGTCCTGCCATCAGCATTGCTGAGAATGCAAGATAGGGATTGCAGGATGGGTCCGGAAACCGTATCTCAACTCTCTTTGCCTTTGGTGACTGGGAATACATTGGTATCCTGATTGATGCTGACCTGTTCCTTGCAGAGTAGGCGAGGTTAACGGGCGCCTCAAAGCCTGGCACAAGCCTTTTGTACGAGTTTGTTGTCGGATTTGTAAAGGCTGCCAATGACCGGGCGTGTTTCAGGATGCCGCCCAAATAATAGAGTGCCATCTCACTGATACCTGCATATCCATTGCCTGCAAACAGGGGTTTGCCGTCTTTCCATATGCTTTGATGGACGTGCATACCTGTTCCGTTGTCACCATAGAGAGGCTTTGGCATAAAGGTTGCAGTTTTGCCATGGGCATAGGCTACGTTCTTGACAATGTATTTAAACAGCATCAGTTTGTCAGCCTGTTCCACAAGGGGCGCAAAGCGCATATCAATCTCACCCTGTCCGCCCGTGGCAACTTCATGATGCTGGGCTTCAATGTGAATGCCGCATTTCTGCATGATGGTGACCATCTCGGTCCTGAGGTCTTCCATTGTGTCTGTTGGCGGTACGGGGAAGTAACCCTCCTTGTGTCTCGGCTTGTATCCAAGATTCGGTCCTTCATCGCTGCCGGTATTCCAGATGCCTTCCACCGAATCAACAAAGTAAAAACCACTGTTTGCGGTCTGATCATATCTGACATCGTCAAAAACAAAGAACTCAGCTTCAGGGCCGAAGAATGCCGTATCGCCAAGACCGGTTGATCTCATATACTGGATGGACTTCTGGGCTATATGTCTCGGATCTCGTGAATATGGTTCTTTCGTGATGGGGTCAACGATGTTGCAGACCAGGCTCAGGGTGGGGTACTTCCTGAAAGGGTCAAGAATGGCTGTTGCCGGGTCAGGAATGATCAGCATGTCAGATGCATTGATTGCCTGCCAGCCCCTGATGGAAGATCCATCAAAACCGAGCCCGTCTTCAAAGGTTGATTCTTCTAATTCACTGATGGGAACTGAAAAGTTCTGCCAGATTCCGGGGAAATCGATGAACTTGAAGTCCACCATTACCACATTGTTTTCCTGTGCAAAAGTTACTACGTCTTTCGGTGTCATTGGAACGTCCTCCTTTAAATTTCCAAAGTAAACAGATTAAGCTGTTTACTTTAATTGTTCATAAAGAAACTTTCATAAAATGCGAATGCCCTTTTCCTGTACTCAGGAAAAAGTTCACGAGCCTGATTTACCATAGCATCTACATCATACCCCTCCTCTTTTTCAAACCACTCCCTGATCATTTCAGGTGTGACCTCAATGTGAAACTGCAGAGCATATACCTTGTCACCGTACCGGAACGCCTGATTTTCAAAGACATCGGAAGATGCGATCCGCACGGCATTTTTATGCAGGTCAAAGGTGTCTCCGTGCCACTGAAAAACATCTGCATGATGCCTATCATTCACGGCAAGGCTGGACATGAGCGGATCGTTCATGCCTTCTGCCGTGATGTTGACTTTATACCAGCCTACCTCCGGAGATGCTCCCTGGTAAACATGAGCGCCGATTGCATATGCTATCATCTGTGCACCGAGGCATATTCCCAGTACCGGTTTATTGCTCTTGATAAATGCCCGGGTGATGGCTGCTTCAAAGTGCAGAAAAGGATGATTGTCAATATTATAGATCGCCAATGGTCCGCCCAAGATAACGAGGTGAGAGTAATCTTTCACATCCGGTATCTCAGCGGTACAGCTGTTCATGTTCAGAATACTGTAAGCCATTCCCTTCTCCCTGAGGAATTCCTCGATCGTGCCAGGCCCCTCGTTTTCGATATTTTTAATGATTAAAACTGACATTAATTCCTCCGTGCCTATATGCCTCTGCTACCGTGTTCCTGATTTCAGAGAATATATCCTTGCTCACCATGGCCGTAAACGTCAAGCCCTTCAACTTCACATTCAGCGCACACCCTGAGGGTTGACAGGGCATTGACGGCCTTGAGAATGATAAATGTTGCAACCGCTGTATATCCGACAGTTGCTGCAACGCCTATAAACTGAACAGAGAGTTGTGCCGAGATTGAAGGAATGCCTGCGGCGAGCCCCTGTCCGCTGAAAATACCAAGTCCTGTAGATGCAAAAACGCCGGCAAGCATCGTTCCCGTAATACCGCCCACCCCGTGAACGGGGAAGACATCAAGTGAATCATCAATCTTCAGTACGGTTTTCATGTATAAGACCGCGTTAAAACAGACAATACCGGCTACAATCCCGATGACCAGCGCTCCTGCCGGCCCTACGAACCCGGAGGCAGGGGTTATTGTGCCAAGGCCAGCGACCATGCCCGTTACCGTGCCAAGGGCAGTTGGCTTGCCGAATTTTTTCCATTCATAGAGCATCCATGTCATTGCTCCTGCAGCAGCGGAAATATGTGTAACGAGCATGGCCATTGCAGCATCGCCATTGGCAGCGAGCGCGCTTCCGCCGTTAAAGCCGAACCAGCCGACCCAGAGCATTCCCGCACCCTTGACGGTCATTGTCATATTGTGGGGCGGCATGGACGATTGAGGAAAGCCTTCACGACGTCCCAGCACCAGGGCCGCTACAAGGGCAGCAACACCGGCTGTTATGTGCACCACAGTTCCTCCTGCAAAATCAAGAAGCCCCATCTGCTGGAGCCAGCCGCCGCCCCATACCCAGTGCGTTATCGGGCAATAGACGACAATCAGCCACAGGGAAGAAAAAATCAGGATCGAAGAGAACTTCATCCTCTCGGCAAATCCGCCGATGATGAGCGCCGGTGTAATGATTGCAAAGGTCATTTGAAAAAGAGCGAAGAGCGATTCCGGGATTGTACCGCTCAGTGAATCTTCCAGCATGCCTGCGAAAAACATCTTTGAGAGCCCGCCTGTAAAGGCGTTGCCGTCGGAAAAGGCAATGCTGTAACCTCCGGCCAACCATAAAATGGTTACCACCCCTGATATGGCAAAGCATTGCAGGAGAACGGAAAGCACGTTCTTTGTCCTCACCAGTCCGCCGTAGAAAAGGGCAAGTCCCGGCAGTGTCATGAAGAGCACCAGGGCAGTTGCCACCAGGATCCAGGCCGTGTCACCCGTATCAAGGGTTGCCGCCTCTGTGGCAAAAGCGGAAGCGCTGTGAAATAATGAGAGCACTATTAATACAATTGCCGTAAGTCCGATTTTTTGATGTTTGATTTTTGATCTTTGATTTTTTATCACAGTGCCTCCTTGCCTCTTTCTCCTGTTCTTATTCTGATGACACCTTCAAGGTCGTAGACGAAGATCTTGCCATCGCCTATCTCCCCGGTATTTGCGCTTGTCTGGATTGCGGTCAGGACATCATCCAGCTTTTCATCGGGCACGGCAACCTCGATCTTCACTTTCGGCAGGAACTGCACTTCATACTCAATCCCCCGATATACCTCCATGTGACCTTTCTGCCTGCCAAATCCTTTAACCTCGATAGCTGTCATGCCCTGGACGTCTATTTCGGTAAGGGCTTTTCTGACATCATCAAGCTTGAAATGCTTGATGACTGCGGCGACCATTTTCATAGAATGTCCTCCTGAGTGATGATTTAAAATGTCAGGAGTAAGTTATCAATATGCATGCCACCAAAAAACACTGTTTATTCAGAAGGTTCGCTCGCACATGACCCTACAGAATTGTAGATAATACAATTTTGTAGGATTATCATGTTGTCAAAGGTCGCTTTTTCCGAGTCAGATAAAATTACGTCAGGTTGTAACCAGCTTCTTCGTGATCACTGATGTCCAGACCCTGCACCTCGTCTTTATCTTCTGAACGAATACCGATGGTAGCGTCAAGTATTTTCAGCGTTACAAAGGCAACAGTTCCGCTCCACAGCAGTGTAACGATAATGCTCTTTATCTGCGCCCAGATCTGGGCTCCTACAGTTGCTGCCTCTATCCCGGCTCCACCCATGAATTCAGCTGCACAGAGCCCTGTCAATGTTGCACCGATCATGCCGCCTACTCCATGCACGCCAAATACATCAAGGCTGTCATCATAGCCCAGGGCCAGCTTCATGGAAGTAGCTGAAAAATAGCATAGTGATCCTGAAAGAAATCCTATAAGGAGCGCTCCCATTGGTCCTGCTGTTCCAGATGCCG
>CP070644.1:945626-952902 GCA_020354155.1 Nitrospiraceae bacterium
CAGGCAATTACTTTTAATGAAACTCTCTAAGTAAATCGCCATAAAGCGGTGACGATCGTTGGTGGGTACGACTGTATTTATTCAGATAATGACTCTTTCTCAAGATTGAATGGCATGAATGTAACCGACGGTACCTTGACGATTGAGAATTTCTCGCTCAAATAATTCAGGACGGATCCTTTACGCTTCAGTAGAAGATCTTAATTTTTACTGAAAATATCTCTCAGATCAAAGGGGAATGAATAGGACAGTGCAATGGAGCCGAAACTGTGACTGTCAGCCTGGCCTTTGAATTCTTTTGTCCGCAATACCTGTGTCCAGGTCAGAATAAGCCGTTGAAAGCTTAGGGCAACGCCGGCTGCCAGGTCAGCGACATAGGGTTCCCGTTTCATACGATGGCTGTTTGTGAAGGTGTTTCCTTCAATGAAGATGTCTCTGAAGACAATTTTCCCGTTCACAGCTCCAAAACCGAAGACACTGAAATCCCTGTCAATCCTCAGGCGCGTGCTGCCAGCGGGACGAATGATCGATACACCAAAGTGACGGGGAATATTCCAGCCTGCCCGCATTTCAAGCCCGCCATTGAGATAGGTATGAACATTGCCCACAGCAGCACCTGTATGAATGATGGCATCATATCCTATTTTATGCGTATCAATGGGGTGGAAGAGCAGTTTGCGTTCAAAGGCCGCAACCAGTCCCGGTTCATTCTTGAGCTGATTGTCCCAGCCATTGGGCCGCTGAAGGTCTCTTAATTTATGGACAACTTTCTGCGCCTCCTCTGCATAGGACTGGGGACCGACTATACCAAGCTGCAGCTCTACAGTATCCATATAGCTTATTGATTGATTACTGCTGTGTTTACGGTGATAGGAGGTTGAAAAGTAAAGCCACCCGCTATAGGGGCGGTCATCCAGAATCAGATCAAAACGGGTTATATCAGAGGGTGTGAACATGTTCTGTCCTATGGAAAATTCAAACTGATGGGAATATTGAGGTCCCGAATCTTTAATGATGGGCAAAGAGTGAACAAACTCCATCACCTGACGGGGCAATTTGCCGTCAGGTGCGTCCTTTCCCAGGTCAGGCGATATAACAGAATATTTAATGCCATTCGTGTAATTGCTGTCCGTACCGGTAAAAAGGTCATTCTCAAAATAAACGGTATGGGTCCAGGGATTTTCCTGAGCATGAACAGACTGAAGCAATGCACAGAGGGAAAAAAGAATGATAGGAAATAATGTACTCTTCATAACTGATTTGATAGCACAAACATAAATGTGCAGCGTATTAACTGCTCTGTTGACGATGACTGAAGATGCCGTTCTTTATCCACAACCAGAACATGCTTCTTGCTCCCGTTGCAACTGCCCTGATATCATTTATGCTGCGCAGGGCCAGAAGTTTTCTGAATATATAAGCAGGCCTTCCATAGAATTTCTTGAATGCCAGCTGTCTCAGTGAGGCTATCTCCTCCCGTGTCATGGTATGGGGGACAAAGGCAGCTCCCTGGTAGGTGTAATCAGCAAGGTCCTCTGACATGGTCCCATACTGAGAGATGTTGTCATACAGATCTGTGCCCGGAAAGGGTGTGAGGGCATGGAAATTCGCAATGTCAGGATTAATCTCACAGGCAAACTCAATGGTCCTGAGACCGTCCTCATAGGTCTGTCCGGGAATACCAAAAAGAAAAGGTGTATACACTGTCAAACCAGCTTCCTTTGCTGCTGCAACGGCTGCTCTTGTCTGTTCAAGAGTAATGCCTTTTCTGATAGCATTCAGGTTTTTCTGTACCCCGCTTTCTGCTCCAAAGAGTATGGCCCAGCACCCGGCATCCCTGAAGGCCCGGAGCAGGGGCTTGTCGACCTGATGCACACAGGCTGATGCAAACCATGTAAAATCCAGTCTTCGCTTTCTGATTTCCAGAGCAATCTCCATTGCCCGCTCATAATCCGCTGCAAGTGTGTCATCAATAAATTTGATCTCCCTGTATCCCTGGCTGAGACAGAGCTCAATTTCCTGCATCACATTATCAACGCTGCGGAAGCGAATGCCATGTTTTCGTTCCCTGTCAATCTGAAAGCAGAAGATACATCTCCTGTTGCACCCCCGGGAGGTCATGATAACAGCTACCGGTTTTCTTCTGTACGTAGCCGGTGGAGGGATATAGTCTCGTGCATTCCCAAGAAGCTCCCTGGCAGGAAAGGGGATGGAATCAACATCTGTTATAAGAGGGCGGGGCGCGTTTTTCCTGATTTCCCTGCCCTGGCGATATGCAATGCCCTCTACACTATCAAGACTGCCTCCTGTAGACAGGCCTGTCATCAGTTCAACCATGGTAATTTCGCCTTCCCCTGTTACGACTGCATCAAGAGCAGAGGTGTCGTTGAGACACTTTTCCTGCATTGCAACAGGATAGGGACCGCCAGCTACGATAAAGAAAGAACTATTAATATTTTTTATTTCTTCTGCTGTGAAAAGAGCTTTCTTCCATCCGAAGGTAGTTGAATAGATTCCCACTACATCAGGGTTGAAGTTTGTTATCTCATGCAGGATCTTCTCATGGGATATGAATGCACCATTCAGGAATCGTACATCATGACCTGCCTTCAGAAGCGATGATGCAACATAGAGTGTACCGAGAGGCTGCCAGTAGTTTATCTGGGAGCCGGCAGTTTTGGAAGAAAAAATTTCTTCCGGCACCCAGGAGGGTATGACGAGAGCGCACTTCATGGGAAATTATACTCCTGCCAGGAGGGTTTTTGTACTGGCCTGATTTCTTTTCAGGATATTTTCGGCTACCTCTATGCCTGACTCGATAGCGCGGTCCATGTTGTAGTATTTGAACATCCCTGTTCTGCCTGCAACATGCAGGTTTGTAAACTGCTCAAGATAATCAAGAATTCTGGAGTAGTGATTGCTGTATCCCACTTCAAAGAGGGGGTATGCCCTTGGAACTCTGACGACACAGCTGTCAATAACGTCATGCTTTTGAACAAAGCCGAGCCGTTCCAGTTGTTTCACCGTAGCTTCTGTGAGTTCCTCATCAGTTGAGTTCCAGGTCCTGTCACCCTGAAAGCAGAAATATTCTGCCACGATGTGAGTCTTTCCCTCAGGCGCCATGTGGGGGCTCCAGTTCCTGGGTTCATGTATTCGTCCCAGTTCCATGCTCTTCTCAGGGAGATACATCCATGTCAGGTCGGTCACTCTCTCACGATTGAGCATCACGGAAGCTATGACAACATCTCTGTATCTGAGTTTTGATACAGCATGCAGTACTTCAGCCGGCGGTGCCGGATAGAGGAGGCTGACAAGATGTGTGATGGGAATGCTCGATACAAATTCATTGCCTGTTATCGCATGAGTCCGGTCACAGTTTACGGCATCAATACCGGTAATTTTATGATTGTTATGATGTATCCGTGATACGCCTGTACTGGTCAGAACTGAATTTTCTTTGTCTATTTCTTCCATGAGCCTGTCAGATATCTGACCAATGCCGTGAGAGGGATAAATGAAGGTATCAGCGAGAGTCTTGATATTCTTGCTGCCCTGGTTAAAGAAGGCATTTTTGATGGCAACTCCAAGCGAGAGACCCTCTATCCTCTTTGCAACCCAGTCCTGACTGATTTTTTCACATTCTATGCCCCACACCTTTTCACTGTATTCCTTGAAATAGAGTAAAAACATGGTCCGTCCAAAATGGCTTGTCACCCAGTCTTCAAGAGAGATATTCTCGGGATTTGAAAAAAGGCCCCTGACTTTCTCCTTGCCGTAGTCTGACAGGGCCTTCACTGTTGTAGGCAATCCCAGGCCAAAGAGTGCATTGGATGGTTTGAGGGGATAATCAAAGAATCTGCCCTTCATGAATATTTTGCTCTTGCGCTGCACAGAAAGATAGTCGCCCTGAAGGATATCCTTGACAAACTGATTTGTTTCTTTATTTTGAGTAAAGAACCGGTGACCGCCGAGGTCAAATTTGAAATCACCATGGCTAATGGTTCTTGAAAGACCTCCCACAGTTGTATCACTTTCAAGAACGGTCAGTGACTTGCCTGCTTTGGTGAGACTGTATCCGGCAGAAAGTCCTGCCAGCCCGCCTCCCATAACGACAATGTCCTGTTTATGATCGGTAGTCAGCATTTCCTATAGTGTACTGTATTTTTTGATAAATGATAGACTGCCAGGATATAGTGCCTGAATAAAAAACCAGAAGGACTCTCCTGTGCAGGCAGTCCTTCTGGTCAGCGTCTTTCATTCGCCTTCAAGTTACATCATTACTATTTTGATTTTGCCACCAGGACCGGAATATCGGACATGTTTACCACCTCTCTGCTGACACTCCCCATAAACATATGGGATGTCCGATTTCCCCTTGAGCCGAGCATTATCAATTCAGCGCCTTCCTCCTGGGCTGTTTTGATAATTTCCTCGGCAGGGTGGCCGCCTTTAATAACCGTTGTTACATTTGTTAAACCCTTCTTCTCAAGCGCCGATTTGTAGAAATCCAGTACGCTGTTGGCTTTCCTGTCCAGAGCTTCCTTATACTCTGTACCGGACAGTACTTCCCTCAGTGTTGATATTTCAGCGTCACCGAGCATTTCATCGATTAATGACCTGCCCTCAAACTTTTCAACATAGAGAAGCACGATGGTCTCGGGCTTTATACAGGAACATATATTCTCACAGATGGAAAAGGAATTCTTGATGCCTTTTGTATCATCTACTGCGACCAATATTTTCTTCATCTGAACACCTGCCTATGTTTTCCTTCCGGTTTAAGGTTGTTTAGTGTCCGCCGTATCCGCCTGATGGTGCGCCACCATATCCGCCAGCAGCACCCTGACCTCCGCCGTATCCGCCTGATGGTGCGCCACCATATCCGCCAGCAGCACCCTGATCTCCGCCGTATCCGCCTGAAGAGGCCCCGCCATATCCACCTGCAGCACCATGTCCGCCACCGTAACCGCCTGATGTTACACTGTGCGGAGCAGAAGTATCGATGTTTCGAGGTGCGAGGCTGTACCCTACAATGAAACCAAGGATCCCAACGACAATTATAATGATAACCCACATGCTATTTTTCATACAGTGATCCTCCTACTTTAATTAAAAGGGTTTTTATTCCTTTTTATCCTTTTTCGATAATGTAGATGAGTTTGCCGCCTTCCTCTTTCTTTTCGAGAAGATCGTGGCCACCCTGATCAATCATCTGAATAATCGTTTCACCAGAAGAAGGATTGTCAAATACTAACTCAAGTATGTCGCCTTCATCAATTTTCTCCAGTGATTTTTTTGTGTATATCTGAGGATGGGGACAAACATAACCACACACATCCAGCATATACTTTCCATCTCCTATTTTTTCAAATTTCATTGCCATGATACACTTCCTCCTTTTAGGATAATAAATTTATTGTACTAAAATGCTTCCATTTCCTTTGCCATTTTGCGATCTGTCCACCAGTTAAAGAACCGGACACCGCCATAACCACCGATGACCATGCCGATGCCGAAGAGCCAGCCTCCCGGATCGCCGCCAGCCACCCTGATGAAAAATGCACCGATGTTACAGCCCAGTGCTACACGGGCGCCTACACCCATCAGCAGCCCTCCGCCAAGACCCCAGACGATCAGTTCGCCTTTGGGAAGCTTCCATTTGAACTCCTTATTCAGAAGGGACATAATCATCGCCCCAAATATAATACCAACAGACATCCAGAGGGCTGGATTACGCCACAGTTCAGGAAGGCCGTTCATTACTCCAAAGAATACGTCGTCCTTTACATCCCAGCCTACTTTATCCATGATCCATCCTGCAAACTGCGCTTCCTGCGTTGTAATGTACCAGTAACCAGGATCGAAAATTTTCCCCATCGTCGAAAGGTCTTCGTGATGCCCCATCCTTGCCAGCAGCTCACCAAAGTTGGATATACCAAACTTGTTCTGCATCCCCTTCATTGCAAGGATATGTATGCCTGCCGTGATCCCGATCAGGACTCCCATAAGGGTTGTCCTCTCGGAAGCAGTGATCATATTCCACATTCCCCTTAATTCATCTCCAAGTCCTGTTTTCTGCTCTTTGCCCTCTTTCTTTAAAGCTTTCTTTACCCTTTTGAGGTGACCTTTCCGCATGAAAAAATAATAAATCGCAAAGAGGACCATTATGGTGGGTATGATCGTATTAATAAGTGAGTTGGCAAAAAAGTTTCTTGCAATATCGCCGCTCATTCCTGAAAAGGCCCCTGTATCAGAAAGGATTATGTTCTTTTTGAAAACGATGTTACCAAGAAAATAGTGGTCAAACCATGAGGTGATCTTATCCTTTGGCACCCAGGTAGTAGCTTGAGCAGCATCAATCCATGATTGAGGAAGGAGTTTGTTGAATATACCTCCAACGTCAACAAAGATCGCCTGTCCAAAAGAAATGCCCATTATTGACAATATTGATGTTCCGTTGCCTTCTCCAATTTTATAGAGAGAACCTGACGCACAACCACCGGCAAGCACCATCCCTACGCCAAAGATTATGCCTCCAATAAGCTCGTGCGTGCCGAGCGGTCCGGCATGAAAAGTACTCATGTTCGTGGCAGCAAGCACCACACTTACGAGGCTGAAGAATATCAGGGCGATAAGAACTCCCACGGCCATTCGCGGTACACCTGCAGCAAACAAATCTCGCGACGCGGAAGCCATACAAAACCTTCCGTACTGAAGCATCATTCCATAAGCGACTCCGAACCAAATATATACTATGAGATAGATGTAGTATATATTTGAGCTGTAATACAGCAGACTGATGAGGATTAGTGCGCCCGTGACTATGAAAGCCCAGAGCTGATTTCTTTTTTCGATGTTTTCCACAGACCTGTTAACCTCCTTTAAATTTTTTAAATCTTCAAGGATTAGTGTGAGTTGCTGGATGTCTGAATGATTGAAAAATAAAAAGTTATGACTTACGGCCTTCAATATTAATACACGTTGGCCGGTTAGTCCAATTAAAAAAATTTATTGTGAAATTTGTTCTATTTATCTATTAGGTTAATCAAGTACTGAATAACAGTATGTAATATCTGTTACAGGAATTTACGTATAATCTTATTCAGAAATGCCATTTTCTTTGTAACTGAAACTGTTCAGTTCCTGTCAGATGGCGACCACTAGTATGCCAGTGGGAAGAAGTATTTTACAAGAGGTCAGTGATTCATGAACTAAAAAGCAGGTACAAAAAACGGAACCCCCTGTGAGGCCCCGTTTTTATGTGATAATCTGCTGA
>CP070644.1:953002-955609 GCA_020354155.1 Nitrospiraceae bacterium
AAAATTTACGGGAAAGATAGTAGGCGCTGACATGATAATCGATGAGATTACTGCCCATGCCCGCGCCGCCTGTGAACTTGTTCCGGAAGTAGATACCATTATTGAGATCGGGGGGCAGGACTCAAAATTCACCACCCTGAGAAAGGGGATGGTTACCTTCTCTGCAATGAATAATGTCTGTGCTGCCGGAACGGGGAGTTTCATAGAAGAGCAGGCACAGAAACTGAAATGTCCTTTGCCGGATTATTCCTTACGGGCTGAAGGCAGGAGGGCACCCATCTCAAGTGACAGATGCACGGTGTTTATGGAACGGGACATGAATCATTATTTAAGTGAGGGCTATTCAGTGGATGAGGTCCTTGCTTCAGTCCTTCACTCCATCAGGGAGAACTACCTGACCAAGGTTGCAATCGAAAACAGCATAGGGAATACGATCTGTTTTCAGGGGGCAACAGCAAAGAACAAGGCCCTTATAGCCGCCTTTGAACAAAGACTGGGAAAGCCGATACACGTATCCAGGTATTGTCACCTCACCGGCGCCCTCGGGGTGGCGCTCATGCTCCTGGACGAGGGAGTAACAGCAAGTGAGTTCAAGGGAGTGAAGCTTTACAAAAAAGATATCCCCGTGAAGTCCGAAGTATGCGGAATATGCACCAATCACTGCAAAATAACCATTGCTGATGTTGAAGGAGAAAGTGTCGCCTACGGGTTCCTCTGCGGCAGGGATTATGACACCAAAAAATATGTAAACAATAATCTCTCCGGTTTTGATCTCATCAACGAGAGGAAGAAGCTTTTTTCATTCAGTCCTGCACAGGAATATGTCACCATGGGTATTCCTTCAGCGCTTCATATGTATGAAGATCTGCCCATGTGGAAATATTTTTTCGATCAGCTGTCCATAAAGACCATGACCAGCGAGCCCTATACTGACGCCGTAAAGGAGGGGAAGCGTATGGCCGGCGCTGAATTCTGCGCGCCGATGACCGCCCTGCACGGCCACGTACAATACCTACTGGACAGGGCGGATTATGTCTTTATGCCCTTCTACCTTGAAAAGAAGCCTGAGGAAAAGAACACACGACGCCAATTCTGTTACTACACGCAATTTTCCTCTTCTCTTGTTTCTACCATGAGTGCACAGGATGATAAAAAGAGATTTATTATGCCCCTTGTTAACTATCTCTACAATCCCTTATATACAAAAGTACAGCTTTACCACTCTCTGAAGCCCATCATAAACCATTCTATCAGCTATTTTGATGTTTCCGCCGCCTATGACAGGGCCCTTGAATTCAAGAAGTCATGTTCCCGGGAGTTAAAAGAAATATACAAGAGAGAGTCAGGCAGCACCGATGACATCCACGTTGTATTTATCGGCAGACCCTATTCAATCCTTCCCAAATCCATGAACAGCGGAATTCCGGATATATTCGCATCAAAGGGCGTGAAGACCTTTTATCAGGACATGCTGACCTATAGCCGGGAAGATGTAAAAGCCATTGAACCGCTCTGTAAGGAGCTGCCCTGGCATTATGCTTCGGAGATGCTGAAATCAGCGGAGGCGGTAGCGCGTTCTGCAGGAGCCTATCCCGTCTTTGTGACGTCCTTCAAATGTTCGCCTGATTCTTTTGCTGTAGAGTATTTTAAAAAGCTTATGGAATCTCATGAAAAGCCCTACCTTATCCTCCAGCTGGATGAACATTCCTCCAATGTGGGATATGAAACCAGAATTGAAGCTGCCATCCGGTCCTTTAGAAATCATCTTTCTCATTCCTCGGAGCGTAGAGAGAAATCTGTCCTGTATGCACCGTCGCTCATCCCCACCAGAGAAAAGAAACTTTCAGATAAAACACTTATCATTCCGAACTGGGACAATCTCAGCCTGCCGCTGATAGTTGCCAATCTCCGAAGTGAGGGAATTGATGCCCGGCTCTTGGAGGAAACCAATACAAGTATTCAAAAAAGTCTGCGCCTCAACAGCGGTCAGTGTATTCCCCTGAACATCGTTGCCCAGGAGTTTATTGATTATGTGGAAAAACACCATCTTGACCCCGGGAAAACGGTGCTCTGGATAATGGCCACGACCCTGGCCTGCAATCTGAAGATGTTTCCTCATCATATAAAGAATATTTTTCATGACTATGGCCATGGCATGTCAGCAGCCGAAGTCTACACAGGCAGTATGTCTTTTGTAGATCTCTCAATAAAGCTCCCGTTGAATTCATATTTTGCCTACATGTTCGGAGGGCTTGTGAGAAAGATGGGGTGCAGGATACGGCCCTACGAAAAGGAAAAGGGAGCAACAGACAGGATAATTAAAAAGAGCATTGATCTTCTGGCAGACGCCTTTCTTGGCAACAGATCAAAAGAATCTGCTGTTGCCGAAGTCATATCCTGGTTTGAAGGAATTGACACAGAGTACGAGGAGCGGCCGAAGATAGCAGTGTTCGGTGATCTGTACGCACGGGACAATGAGGTAATGAACCAGGATCTGGTCCATTTTATTGAAGACAACGGCGGCGAGGTCATTACAACTCCCTTCAGCTCTTTTCTTAAGATGATATCGGGACAGTATTTTAAGAAATGGTTTATTGAAGGACAATA
>CP070644.1:955709-966142 GCA_020354155.1 Nitrospiraceae bacterium
GCGTTGGTGAATGCGCAGCAACGGGAGTAGAGATGTGTACCGGCGGAGTATGGGGAAACGATACCTGTACACCGGGTACTCCGGCAGTTGATGATTCTGTATGTAATGGTCTTGATGATGACTGCGACGGCTTAGCTGATGAAGAGTATGTAGTGGACTATACTTGCGGTGTAGGTGTCTGTCAGACCAACAATACACCGAGCAGTTGTGCAGGCGGAGTTGAAACCCAATGTCAGCAGGGAACACCAACTGAGAATCCAGAGGAAACGTGTTATGACGGTGTAGACAATGACTGTGACGGTCAGACAGACAAGAGTGATATTGACTGTGGAGGAGAATGTACACCTCCTCCGGTAAGACAGGAAATCGGCATACAAGACGTCCTTTATAACAATCTGGTAGAAACAGATTGCCGTTTTTGCCACGAAAATCCCGTACAGTTCCCTGTTCTGGATGTGTCAATACCTGACAGACACCATCTTCTTGAAGGTAACGTTATTCCTGATCCAACAGATGCCCCCTTTGCAAACCCCGGGGAATTATATGAATGTCTGTCATGTCATGATGTTGATACCAGTACCGGTGAAATCATTTTCATAGTGGAAAGGGATTGTCTGGTATGCCATATACAGGATCCCTCTGAATTGACTGTTCATCATCGAACTGATCTTGCGCAGGGAACTTTACCTCAGGGTCCTGACTGTCAGGCATGTCACGGAGATATTGTAGATAACAGAGATGATGGTCATTTCATCCCGACATTTGATCCTATGCCTGAAACCCCGAAGCGGAGTGGAGGCACTGGATTACCGTTCAACAGTCGTGGCGATGGCGCAGGCGCCTGTGATTACTGTCATAACGACGGTATTTGTCCACCTCAGGTGATTCCAGTTGAAACATATATGACCACCCACCATAACACCGGATTAGGTTCTGATCCTACAAAATGTGACTGGTGCCATGATTTCGCAATATCTTTTGAGGCACAGTTCCGTATCTGTGAAAACTGTCATGGACGGGATTCACTCCATAACATCCAGGCTGACTCAGATGGTGATGGTGTAATAAATCCGGGCATAGAGCAGCCTTTATATGGTCATATCGGTAATCCTGATGACTGCTGGGGATGCCATGGCTATGGTCCATCTGCATCCGCTATAGCGCCTGAATCCGGACCGGTAGTTCCGGTTATCAGCAGTATCAGTGATTCTGTTCTGATAGAAGGTACAGATACTGCAGTCACTCTAACAGGCGCAGCCTTTACCAATATGGATGCAGGGATAGAGTTGTCCTCTGATGTATTTCTTATTGCCCCGGATGGTTCTTCCACCACACTGATACCTGATTCCATCAGTCAGGGGTCTATAACAGTGACCGTCCCAGGTACCCTGGAGAAAGGCAACTATAAGGTAAAGGCATCGAAACTTGATAAATACAGTAATCCCAGGGTAATCAGCGTTAAGCAGTCTGTGGGCATTGTGGATATCGATTGTAATAAGAAGAGCGGACAGCTTAATATTACCGGCTCCGGATTTGGTGAGAAGCCTGATGGTACTGATGGTTATTTAAATGTTGAAGTAAACGGTGAGGTAGTTAATGTTATCTCCTGGGCAGATACGGAGATAACAGTTTCAATATCAGATTGCAAGAAAAACAATGGAATGATGTCCGTCACTGTCAATGCACTGTTTGGTTCAGCTACATGGAAGTGATGACAGAGGAGGAATTTACATTTATTTAACTAAGCGAGGTGAACCATGAAGACTCAATTTTTAACCAAAGTAACAACATTAATCATGGGACTTTTTCTTTGTCTTCCTTTGACAGCCATTGCAAAGGATACGTCTGTTATTGTTGGATTTCACGAGAAGCCCGGACATCTTGAGAAAGCGATGATCCATGAAGCCAGGGGAATTATCAAGAGAACCTATCGTCTGATACCAGCCATGGCTGTGACAATATCTGAGGCTGGCGTAGAGAAAATCAAAAAGAACAGAAAAGTTGCCTATGTTGAGGAGGATACAATTTACAGGGCTGTTGAGCCATTGATTGGCGATGAATATATAAATTCCTGGGGAGTGTTTCACATTTTTGCTGACGTTGCCCATACAAGCGGCAATAAAGGTGCTGATGTTCGGGTAGCGGTCCTCGATACCGGGATTGATTATACCCATCCCGACCTTGCAGGGAACTTTCAAGGGGGATACGATTATGTGTTTAATGACAACGATCCTTTTGATGATAACTCCAGGAGTCACGGCACGCATGTGGCCGGGATTATTGCTGCTGAAGGCAATGGTACCGGGGTAATCGGTGTAGCCCCTGAGGCTGACCTTTATGCAGTTAAGGTGCTGGATGGTGCTGGATTTGGTTTGGAAAGTTGGATAATTGCCGGTATTGAGTGGGCGGTATTCAATGGAATGGATATTGTCAATATGAGCTTTGAGGGGCAGGACTCTCAATCTCTTCAGGATGCCTGTAATAACGCGTATAGTGCAGGAGTCCTTCTGGTAGCAGCAGGAGGCAATACATATGGAGGGACAGTACAATATCCTGCAGCCTATGACTCAGTTATAGCTGTAACGGGTACAGATGCAAATGATATGAAGGCGACCTTTTCACCTGTTGCGCCTGAAGTTGAACTATCTGCGCCTGGTGTGGATATACTCTCCACATGCTCATTGACAAACATTGACTGTGTTGGGGGCTATAGATCCCTAAGCGGCACATCCCAGGCATCCCCTCATGTAGCTGGTACAGCAGCCCTTCTGCTTTCCTCACAAGACCTTCAGGATCTCAATTTAGACGGAATGACAGATAATTTAGACGTGAGGCTTGCACTGCAGGATACCGCGATAGATTTAGGAGCAGCAGGGCAGGACAACGTATTTGGATATGGATTGGTGAATGCTTCTGAAGCTGCTTTTCCTGCAGAGCTTTCGTTCATACTATTGAAAAGGTCTTCCCCGTCTCGATCGTCTGAAAGAGTATATCTTGCCGGGATCTCCTATGAAGTCACGATCGTAAACAACGATCTTGCCAAAGTTAATATGGAAGTCTTTGAAGAGGGTGCTCTTCGTAAAGACCTCTCATCAACGTATCATTTTAATGACAAGAGGTTGCAGGAAGTAACCTTTTTTATAGATGCCACTGAAACACGGTATACTGTCACGTTTACGCCACAGGGTAAATCAGGCGGTTCCGCAAATATAACAGTCAGTCTGAAATAAGGAGGAATATGAGAAAAAAAGATAACACACAATTTTTTCCAGTAGTGATGACTCTCATGGCATTAGTCATGTATTTAATGAGCACATCGATATCGGCTTTTGCAATGGAATCCAAAGAAGACTCAGCAACGGTAAAAGAAGGCAATAAGATAGTGGCTAAAGTAAACGGGCAGCCGATATATGAAGACGCCCTAACCCCTTTTGTCAGGAAAGAGATTAAGAAATATAAAAAATACAGCGTACAAAGAGACACGAGCAAAATTGAGAAACATCTGCAGAAGAAGGCACTGGAAAAAGTAATCGCACGGGATCTTCTCTATCAGGAAAGTCAAAAGATTGATATAGAGGGCATTGAGGAAAAGATAGCAGAAAGGATGAAGAAGGCAAAGGAAAAGTATGAAAGCAATGAAGAGTATGCGAGCTATTTAAAGACAAGGGGGCTCACTGAGAAAGACGTGAAGGAATCTACAAGAAGAAGCATCGCTGTTGATGAATACCTGAAAATGAAGGGTATACGTGAGCCTGAGGTGCCGGAAGAAGAGATAAGAGCATATTACAACAGGCATAAAAGGAGTTTTAAAAGGGAAGAAACCATAATGGCAAGCCACATATTGATCATGGTGAAAGAAGAAGCCAAGCCGGAGGAAAGAGAAGAGGCAAGGGCAAAAGCAGAAAGCATACGGAAAGGGATATTGGCGGGGGAGGATTTTGCCGAGATGGCAAAAAAGCATTCAACGGATTCAAGGGCTTCCCAGGGTGGTGACCTTGGGTACATAAACAGAAAATATATGCCCTCAGAATTTGATGAAGTGGCTTTTGCTTTGAAGGAGAGCGAGGTCAGTGAAGTAGTTCATACAAAACATGGCTATCATATTATAAAGGTTACGGAACATATACCGGAGGGTATAACCCCGTATGAAGAAGTAAGGGATTTCATTGGCAAGTTCCTGAAAGGAGAATTAGCGAGAAAGAATTATCTTACCCATGTTAAAGAGCTTAAGAGTAAGGCAAAGATAGAGATTTTACTGGATGAATCGTAACATGGCAGGAACCAGGGATACACGATATGTATAAAGAGGTTCAGCTCTATGGCACATAAACGGGCACGAAAAGCCAGTTTCACTTTATAGGGTTCAGGATATGAATAAAAGAGCCTACGAAAGAATCGACGTGAATATGACTGGCAGTATCTATTGTTCGCCCTATCTCTTTGATGGAAAGGTGATCAATATATCGGAACAGGGTATGTGTATGCATACGATGATGTGCTTTCCAGAGGGGACTGAATGCAACCTCATGATCGCCGCAAAAGAGCGGGTCCTGGAGTTAAATGCATGCGTTACACGTATTGCGAAGAAAGAAGGTTATAACGACACCATGGGTTTTGAACTTCTGAATCCATCGCCGGATTACATAGAGTTTGTAGAAAATCTCAGGCAGTCTCTGTGAGGTCGGCATGAGAGAGAGTATTGAATCTGAATGGAGGTATCTATGAGAATCGTGAATTGGAGAAAAGTATCGTACCTGGCGGTCCTGCTTTTTCTGGTACCGGTATCGGCAGGTGCCTGGACAACAGAGGCCGTTGATGCACCAAAGCTCTTCTCCAACTTTTATTCACGGGCAATAGCTGTTGACGGCAGCGGCAATCCCCACATTGCCTACGGTCAGGATGGCCTCTATCACGCCTACCACGACGGCAGCACCTGGCACTATGAGACAGTGGATTCCTCCGGCGGCGTCGGACAGTTTGCCTCCATAGCGATTGATTCGTCGGATAAGGTTCACATCAGTTATTATGATGAAATCAACGGTGACCTCAAGTATGCAACCAATGTATCGGGGAACTGGGTGGTAGAAGTTGCTGATGGCTTTTTAGATGTTGGACAATTCAGTTCTCTTGCGCTGGATTCTTCGGGCAAGGTCCACATCAGTTATTACGATCATAGTAGATACCAGCTCAAGTATGCAACAAACAAGTCCGGCACATGGGCTTCTACGGCAGTAGATAAGACCCAATATGTATGGGTAGGAAGGCATACTTCAATTGCAGTGGATTCTTTGGATTACGTACACATCAGTTATTATGATGCTACAAGTGGTGATCTCAAGTATGCAACGAATGATACAGGTTCTTGGATCTTATCAACTGTGGACAGCACCGGAGATGTTGGTTGGCACACCTCTATCGCTGCAGATATGTCAGGGAAGATACATATTAGCTATCATGATTTTACTGGTGGGAATCTTAAATATGCAACGAATAGTGGTATTACACCGGGAACGGGAAATTGCACTGATAGAAACTGGGATTGTGAAATAGTAGACAATGGTGGGGGAGGGAGCGGAGATACGGGAGGGTATTCTTCTATCGCAATAGAAGGTGCAATTCTTCATATAAGTTATTATGACTTTGGTAATGGGATCCTAAAATATGCAACCGGAATTCCTGGTTCCTGGAGCATGCAGACGGTAGACGATACGGGAGATGTTGGTTACTTTATATCCATTGATATAGATTCATTAGGGAAGGTACATATAAGCTACTATGAATCGACAGGAGTTGACCCAGATTCTATAATACCCGGTAATCTGAAATATGCGTCAGGTAACTGGGATTCGTGGACTGCTGAAACTGTCGACAGGTACGGTGATGTAGGAGGATATACATCTGTCGCAACAGATGCATTAGGATATGTATATATCAGCTATTATGACTGGTTAAACGGTGATCTCAAGTTTGCGACTAATGCCTCAGGTTCATGGATAACGCAGATAGTGGACAACGGTGACACTTACGATGTCGGTATGTACTCCTCCATCGCGATTGATGCATCAGGAAAGGCACATATCAGTTATCTTGACTGGGATAACGGAAGCCTGAAATATGCCACGAATAGTGGCATTGCGCTGGGAAGTGGAAATTGTACAAATACAAACTGGGATTGTGAAACAGTAGATAATCCTACGGGACAATGGTTAGCAGGGGCTGATACTGATATAGCATTGGATTCATCAAACAATGTACATATTAGTTATTACGAGTGGAAATCAGACGACGGGAATCTCAAATATGCAACAGGAACATTTGGATCATGGAGTATCGCGACAGTGGACGATACCGGAGATACAGGATGGTTTACATCCATTGCCGTAGATACATCAGATACGCTCCATATCAGCTATTATGATTATGACAACGGTGACCTGAAATATGCCACGAATAGCGGTGTTACATCGGGAACTGGAAATTGCACTGATACAGACTGGGATTGTGAAACAGTAGACAGTACAGACGATGTGGGGCAGGGCACATCCATTGCCATCGATTCATCCGGTTCATTGCATATTAGCTACTATGACGGAACAAACGGGGATCTAAAATATGCAACAGGTACATATAGTTCTTGGACGACTATAACGACACTGGACAGTACCGACGATGTTGGTCAGGACACATCGATTGCAATTGAATTCCCCAGTACTGTCCATATCAGCTATTACGACTATACTAACCAGGAACTGAAGTATGTCACAAATAAGGGCGTTACACCGGGAACGGGAAATTGCACTGATACAAACTGGGATTGTGCCATAGTGGACAGCACCGGAGATGTGGGTATGTATTCTTCGATAGCCATTGACACCGCAGATACAATTCATATCAGTTACTACGATAATTCTTACTATGACCTTAAACATGCAGTCGACCTGAATCTCCTTACCGTGAATATAACTGAAGGGGGCGGTGGCGTGGACCCTGACTGCTCTGCCGGGTGCTGGTATGAACCCGGTACAATCGTCATTCTCACAGCTGAAGCTGACCCCGGTTACTACTTTGATCATTGGACAGGGTGTGACTCAGTCAATGGCAATATTTGCACAATGACCATGGATAGGGCCAAAAATGTAGAGGCAATATTTTTGGAGTTGGAGTGTGCTGCCCCTGTAAAGATTATAGGCGATCCTGCTGACTATTATTCACTGCAAGATGCCTATGATGCGGCCGTGAACGATGATATCATTCAAAGCCAGGATACAACGTTAACTGGGAATGTGCATTTTGACAGAACGATAACAGTTACAGTACAGGGTGGATATAACTGCGATTATTCTGCTGTCACAGGAGTGACAACGATCCAAACAGTTGCTCCAGAATTTCATATGACCATGGATTTTGGATCGGTCTCGATTGAAAACATAGAATTGCAGTAGCCTTCAGCCAAGGCATCCATTGACGCGGGCGGGACCATTGTTGTTTTCAGTGCACTCGATGAGAGCATTGTATTTTTTTCAGAAAGTGATATAGTTAAATTAGAGACAGTGTGGTTTTCCTGAAAGCCGATCTACGACCCTCACACTTCTTCCCCCCCGAAGAAATGGGTCAGGCTTCACATCGCACGCTGTCTCCTTTTTTTAGAGTCCCTGGTCCTGCATTCGGTTCATTCTTCGCCTAAATATTCTGTTCCTGTGAGTTATAAAAGACTACCCCCGTAACCTTTAAAAACCACGATTACTATGAATTAGTGGAACATCTCCGAAAAAGGTGCAAAAGTTCAGGATTCAAGGGTTCGAGGAGTCAAGTGAATTATGATCAAAATAGAGAGGATATACAACAAATGGTCAGCACTGCCTGGTTCAGTGAACCAATCTTATACTATAGCAAATATGGAAAACACGGACTTCAGGCAGTAAAATGAACTGAATTACACAGGTTACTTTGCACTCGAATCCTCGAACCCTTGAATCCTCGAATCCTATTCAGCAACTAATTGTGAGAAGAACCAAATTTGTAAATTTCATTGACTATTACTAATATAGTACATTGAATTTGCTGCTTTTTAGAATGTATCAATATGAGTAATATTAATAAAACACATGAGCAACTCCTCTCTGAACTGGAAGAACTGCGCCGTCAATCTGCTCAACAGAAAGAATTACTTGAAGAGAACAAAAAAACTATAGAGAAGCTTAAGGATTCTGAAGCAAAGTATCGCACGCTCTCTGAGCAGGCCCTCGAGGAGAGTAAGCCCCGTTTTCGTGATTTGGTTGAGAACACCAGTGACTGGGTGTGGGAGGTTGATGAAAAAGCCGTTTATACCTATGCCAGCCCTAAAGTACAGGACATTCTCGGTTATACCCCGGAAGAACTCCTGGGAAAAACACCATTTGACCTCATGTCTCCCAAGGAGGCACAACGTGTTGCCCAAATTTTTACTCCTTTTATCACAGCGAAAAAGCCCTTCAATAATCTTGAAAATACGAATATCCATAAAGACGGTTCTCATGTCGTCCTTGAAACAAGCGGTGTTCCAATCTTTGACAGGGCCGGGATATTTCGTGGTTACCGGGGGATAGACAGAGATATATCAAGACGTAAGAAAATGCAGAATGAACTGCAGAAGCGTGAGAGGCAGCTGGCTGGCTCCCAGAAAGTTGCGAAGCTTGGCAGCTGGGACCTGGATCTTGTTTCACAGCAACTTGCATGGTCTGTGGAGACCTACAGGCTCTTCGATAAAGACCCGGAGCAATTTAAGCCATCCTTTGATGAGTTTGCCCGATTGGTTCATCCTGATGATTTTGAAACCATGCAGATAGCGTACAAGAATGCATTAGAAAGTGACGACACCCCCTATCATGTGGAAATCCGCATTATGAATGATTCGGGCCGTGCATGGGTGATGGAAGCCTTCGGAGAAGTTATTCGAGATAACAAAGGTATGCCTTTAGAGATATTTGGCACTGCCCAGGACATAACGGAACGAAAGCAGATGGAGGAAGAACTGTCTCGATCGAACCAGAGGCTTTTTACCGTTCTCGACAGCGTTAATGCCCTTGTTTATGTTGCAGATATGCAAACCTATGAGCTGCTCTTCATAAATCAGTATGGAAAAAATACCTGGGGAGATGTTACCGGACAAATATGCTGGAAATCACTGCAGCAGGGGCAGACAGGTCCCTGTGGATTTTGTTCAAACAAGTACCTCGTTGATGCTGAGGGACACCCTACGGGGGTATATACCTGGGAGTTTCAAAATACTGTAGACGGCCGATGGTACCTCATTCACGATAAAGCAATTGAATGGGAAGATGGGCGGCTTGTCCGTATGGAGATTGCCACAGATATAACAGACCGCAAGCAAGTGGAAGAAGAGCTGAGAGCAGCAACAATGACTGATTACCTTACCGGACTCTTAAACAGACGAGGTTTTTTTGCTCTTGCAGGTCAGCAGTGTAAACTGGCATCGCGAAGCAGAAGAGCAATAGCTCTTCTTTACCTTGACCTGGACGGCTTCAAGCATATTAATGACGAACTTGGGCACGAGGTCGGAGATCAGGTTTTAGTGGAGACTGCAAAGGTATTAAAAAGTACATTCCGTGAAGCCGATATAATAGCCCGTATAGGGGGGGATGAATTTGCAGTGCTTCTCACTGACCTGCCGAACAGTGTTGCCGTGAACACTATCAACACTCATTTGCAGGACAATATAAGAAAGTTTAATGAACAGGGAAACCGCAGGTATGAATTAATAATCAGCAGTGGCGCAGCCTATTATGATCCCGATCAGCCATGCTCGATAAATAAACTGCTTAGTAAGGCAGACAATGTCATGTATCACAATAAAAAGTTGAAAGAATCCTGAAAACTGACAATTTGATACTGCTCAATAAGTACAATCACTAAAAGTGTTTACACTTTATATGTACACTTTTAGTGTTCAGGGCATATAAGCATTGTTTAACTTCCCCCGGTTTGTTTTTCATCATCTGGTTCGGAAAATGTGACGTAATCGGGTTTTTGTCATCGCGAGACACCGAAGGTGGTGTGGCGATCTCTTCTTCTTAAATATGTTATAGAGATTGCTTTGTCGTTGCTCTCCCTGCCTGCAGGCTTGATCGGGGAATCTAGTCCTTTTATGTCCTCTGGATTGTCCGGTCAAGCCGGACAATGACACCACGTGCGCATATCATTCCCGAGGAGGTAGGCAGGTTTGTAGAATCATGAATTCCCCCTACTAGCCATGACCAAATCGGATCGTTCATGCAGGATTCAGCCCTTAAGCGGTGGCAGCCTGCCAGCAGCTCCCCATGTTACGATTCACAAAAGCAACAAGGTCTGCATCTAATTTATTACTTGATCCCATCTCTTCGAGCGTTGATTGAATTTTTTTGGGATCAGAAGAAGATCGATAGGGCCGCTCCTGA
>CP070644.1:966242-971376 GCA_020354155.1 Nitrospiraceae bacterium
TCAGAGAATTGTTCTGTAAATTTTTTGTGACGCTCGCGGAATCGTTCAGGCATAAGGAGCTGAACTTCCTGTCCCTCCAGTTCTTCCCTCCTGTAACCAAACAGCACCTCAGTTTGGCCGTTCACCATGTAAATAGTGCCGTCCTTATTTACAAGAACAAGAGAGTCGGGCGCTGATTCCAGAAGTATACGAAACTTCTTCTCTGCCTGCTCTCTGACGGCCAGCTCTTTCTCCATGGGTACAAGGGCAAGTTTTTTCATCGCAAACCAGAGAACAGCACCTATAATTACAACAAGCAGGATCGATCCGAGGACAAGAGGGACACTCAGTTTTACCATGCCTTCCTGCACCGGGGACATATCCTTGGTCATTTCAAGATCAATCAGTTCACGTCCTTCATAACTCACCTTCTGCTGTAAATTGAAGGTTGCTTCTGAAAGGGAGTCCCTCGTTACATTAACAAGTTCAAAACCGTTTGGCGCCACAGCTTTCAAGGAAAGAATTTCCTTATGGTCATGAGCCCATTGAGTCAGAAAGGTTTCAACTGAAGCGTAGTCCTGCCTTAACAGAGCCCCTTGAGTAAAGGAACCAATCAGTTCCAGCTCCCTTTGAGCATCATAACGGATTTCCTCCATCATTTCCTTGTGCTGGGAAAGGATGGCCCATATCACAATTGTGAGAAAGATAAGCAGGACGGTAACAAAGACAAGGATTACCCTGCTGTATTTAAAAGTGCCCGTATTGATCATCTCTCCAGCTGCTGAGGAAGTGTTAATAATATTGATCGCAGGTTATCATAATCTTCATCCCGGGCTGGCACCATTGCGGTCACATCTTGTTTGATGGATGAAAGAATGACGTCTTTACGCTGAATGCCGAGGAGCGCCTTTCTCAAGGCTTCAATTGATTCCTGTGGCAAAGTTGATCGGGCTACAAAAAGGTGTTCTGATACTTCAGGAGTCCAGGCAACATCCCGTAATCCACGGTCCCTGTACTGATAATATACCTCTTCTTTTACTGCGCCTGCATCAAAGTCTCCCATAAGTACACCAAGGACAACATTCTTATGCGAATTAAGAAATTCATGCCTTTCAAGGCTTTCGTAGGAAACACCTTTTTCACGAAGCATGTAAAGAGGCACAAGATAGCTCATGGTTGAGTGAGGGTCTCCAAAGGCAAATCTTTTTCCCTTCAGGTCATCTAATGAAAGGATTTTTGAAGATTTGCTGGTTATAATAACACCCTTAAAAAAGGGAGAGCCCTTTACTTCAAGTCGTGCCAGGATCGGTTTTGTGCCATATTTGGATACAAGTTTCACATACGATGCAGGCCCCAGGTAGGCAATATCAACCATATTTTTGCCAACCTTCTCAATATGTTCTTCATAATTTTTTGAAATATTGCAGTTGATTTCTGTACCAGTGATTCTGGACAAATACCGGGTCAGGGGAGCGAAACGGGTCAGTAGCTCAGAAGCAGGAAGGTAGGGATGAATCTGCAGAGTCATCTTCTGCCCTGCATGGGCAGAATGACCATGTATAAAGGCAAAAGTTGTGATAAGTATCGCAAGACAAGAAACAAAAAAAGACTTTGACATAAACAGGCGCATCGACAGTCTCCTCTACCTGCATTATATCAAAATCAAGATCTTTATAAACCTTTTTTCGTGATACTGCGGCATTGAATCAGCACATGGAAACGGTACTTTGATTGTTTCATCAATTTTGTTACAATGAGCACATCAAGATACTATACGAGATAACAACTGTCCAAAGCAGGATATATTGGACAGCATAGAGAAAATCGCTTTATCTGGATTCCCTGATAGTATGGGGGAAAAACGGCACGAAGAATCATAGATTTCTTTTTTTAGAAAGCACGATAACAGCAAAGAGTTCTGTTATATCACACTGAGTTGTTAACATTTATTGAGAACCCGTAATAACAGGAGGAGTTGTGACTTCCAGAGAAAAGCTGATTGAAATTGCAAAGCTCATTCGATACTGGAGTCTTGTATCCACTACAAAGGCTGGTTCCGGGCACCCTTCTTCATCGCTCTCTGCTGCTGACCTTATGACATGCCTGCTCTTTGGAGGAGTATTCAGGTTTCTCCATGACAGGCCTGACCACCCGAACAATGACCGGCTTATTTTCTCCAAGGGACATGCATCACCCCTGTATTATGCTCAGTGGCTGGCTGCGGGAGTGATTTCTGAGGACGAAATAATGACCCTGAGAAATTTCACCAGCCGTCTTGAAGGGCATCCGACAAAGGAGTTTGAACTGGTGGAGGCAGCAACAGGTTCCCTTGGGCAGGGCCTTTCAATCGGTGTCGGGATTGCCCTGAATGCAAAATACGTGGACAAACTGCCTTACCGCACCTATGTGCTTCTTGGAGACAGTGAGATGGCAGAAGGTTCACAATGGGAGGCCCTTCAGATAGCCTCCCATTACAAACTGGGCAACCTCACCGGTATTCTCGATGTGAACCGTCTTGGACAGCGGGGTGAAACCATGTACGGTCATAATCTGGATGATTATAACAAGAAGATATCTGCCTTTGGATGGGATACAGTAATTATTGACGGTCATTCACTTGATGAAATTATGGCAGCCTATGAAAAGGCGGTTCAGAGTACCCAGACACCGGTCATGATTATAGCTAAGACCAAAAAGGGCAGGGGCATTTCCCTCATGGAAGACCGGGAGGGCTGGCATGGAAAGGCCCTGAAACAGGAGGAGCTCGATTCTGTACTGGGTGAACTTGGTGATATAGATAAATCCGTCCGGGGCAATATTGCGAGTCCTGAGGACCGGTACCCGGTGACAAGGAGGGCAGAAAATATTGGAGCCCCGACCTATGAAGGGTCTGTGGCAACTCGGAAGGCATATGGAAATGCCCTGAAGAGAATATACCCTGCTTTTCCGGAGATGATCGTCCTTGATGCTGAAGTGAGCAACTCAACCTATGCTGAAATCTTCGGGAAGGAATATCCGGAACGATTTTTTGAGATGTACATTGCCGAGCAGAACATGGTTGGTGCAGCCCTTGGTTTTTCAACTCGGGGGAAAATACCCTTTGTCTCAACCTTCGCTGCATTTCTTACGCGGGCCTATGATCAGATCAGGATGTCCCAGTATTCAATTGCAAATATAAAGTTTTGCGGCTCACATGCCGGCGTTTCCATCGGAGAAGACGGAGCATCTCAGATGGCTCTGGAGGATATTGCCATGTTCAGGGCAGTTCTTGGAAGTGTTGTCCTCTATCCCTCTGACGCAATTTCAACTGAGAGACTTGTGGAAGAGATGGCCCGTCACAAAGGATTATCCTATATGAGAACAACAAGAAAAGAGACACCCATTCTTTACAAAAGTGATGATGAATTTGTAATAGGCGGAAGCAGGGTAATCCGTCACAGCAATATTGATGTTGTAACCGTTGTAGCTGCCGGTATAACTCTGCATGAAGCACTGAAGGCATATGAAGATCTGAAGAAGGAAGAAATCCATGTTCGGGTTATTGACCTCTACAGTATAAAGCCCATTGACGGTATTTCGCTGAGAAAGGCCGCAGAAAACACAGGAACCATTATTACGGTAGAAGATCATTTTGCCGAAGGAGGCATAGGAGACGCGGTCAGAAGCTCACTAACACAGTACCCCGTGCCAATTCATTCACTTGCAGTCTGCAAAATGCCCCGAAGCGGAAAACCCGATGAACTGCTTGACTATGAAGAAGTATCAAAGACTGCAATCATAAAAAAGATAAGGAGTGTGATATGAGACCTGGAAATCTAAAGACAAGGATATTTCTCGACGGAGGAGACCCCGGTGAAACAAGGGAGATGCTCGACCTTTTCGGATTTGTTGACGGTCAGACGACGAATCCTTCTCTTATTTCAAAAAACCCTGAGGCCAGGGCCCGTATGGAACGGGGAGAAAAATTCAGCGAATCAGAACTGCTGGAATTTTATGAAGGGGTTGTAAGAGAACTTGCTGAAATGATTCCCCAGGGATCGGTTTCCATTGAGGTCTATGCGGATGAGAATACAACTGCTGAACACATGATTGAACAGGGCAGGGAGATGTTCCGGTGGATCCCGAATGCGCATATAAAGCTCCCGACAACAGCTGAAGGCTTAAAGGCAGCTGAGATGGCAATCAAAGACGGGATTAGGATCAATATGACGCTCTGTTTCAGCCAGGAGCAGGCTGCTGCAGTCTATGATGCAACAGCAGGGGCCAGAAAGGGGGATGTTTTTGTATCACCTTTTGTGGGCCGGCTTGATGACAGAGGTGAAGACGGCATGAGCCTTATTGATAATATTCTCAAAATGTACAGGGATGGAGACGGCCATGCCGAGGTTCTCACGGCGAGTGTCAGGAGTTATGATCACCTGATCTATGCACTCAAACTTGAATCGGATATCATTACTGCTCCCTTTAACGCAATAAAGGAATGGGGAAATAAGGGCTTTCCTCTGCCGGGACATGACTATTCATATCCGTCAGGGAACCTGAAACTGCTCCCTTATGAGCACATTGATTTAAAGAAAAGGTGGACAGAATTTAATATTGCCCATGTCCTTACAGACACCGGGTTGGCCAAATTCGCTGCTGACTGGAATAACCTGATACAATGAGATAATCTACTATCTTACATTTCATGGGTTAACTGGTTGGATTAATGTAAAATGCTGAACTAACTGCTCAGCAGGATGATACGCCTCAACCACCACCTCCGCCAAAGCTCGGTGCTGATGATGTCCCTTCATTCGCGGAAGCACAACTGAAGGCAGAGAGAGCTTTTTTTACCTCTTTTGATCCGCATTTCGGGCACTCAGTAGAATGATCTGCCGGGTAAAGACTCTGCAGAAGTGCAAACTGATCATTGCATTTCTGACATTTATACTCATATATTGGCATTGTTTCCTCCTGTTTAAATAATCTATATTTTAGCTCTATGGTTATATTTTAGTCAATAAAACATGTTACATTATATGAACAAATGATAATGTAACGAATAAAGATGACTAGGTAGAGTGTAACCATGAGTAACTCTCTGCATATTGTCTGTCCCAACTGTAACAGCACGAACAGTGTTCCTGCTGAGAGGCTTGGTGCGCACCCAAGA
>CP070644.1:971476-975163 GCA_020354155.1 Nitrospiraceae bacterium
ATGGCCCGAGACAGTCTGCCCGCGCTATTTTGCCGACGATCATTACTCAGCTGCTGTCGGGGAAAGAAGAGATAAAGCTCGGCTCTCTCAGTCCAACGAGAGATTTGAACTTTGTAAAAGATATATGCAACGGATTTGCCGCTATTGCAAAATCTGAGCAGGCAATAGGGCATGAGATAAATATCTGCAGTGGCAAGGAGATATCAATGGGTGACTTGGCCGGGACGCTGATTTCTATGATCAATCCAGAGGCAGTGGTGATTAGTGATGATCAGAGGGTAAGGCCTGAAAAGAGTGAAGTGGAGAGACTGAACGGCAACAATGCAAAGATAAAACAACTGACCGGATGGAGCCCTGCGTATACACTGGAAAAAGGACTGGACGAGACAATCGAGTGGTTCAGGAATAAGGACAATCTGAAAAGGTACAAACCGGAAATTTACAATGTCTAGAGAAATCCATCTCGATGCCCCGAACATAGGGGAACTGGAAAAACAGTATTTAAGCAGGGCCGTGGACAGCGGATATGTATCAACGATCGGCGACGCCGTCACTGAATTTGAGGACAAATGTGCTGAATACCTGAATGCACAGAAAGCTGTCTCGACCAACTCCGGCACATCTGCCATACACATTGCCCTGCACGAACTGGGGATCGGAGAAGGTGACGAGGTAATCGTGCCCGCCTTGACGTTCATTGCAACAGGCAATCCCGTTATGTATGCCGGCGCAACGCCTGTACTGGCTGATGTGGATATCCGGACCTGGAACATCGAACCTGCGTCAGTTGAAAAGGCTGTCACAGAGAAAACAAAGGCAATCATCCCGGTTCACTTATACGGCAATCCATGCAACATGGATGAGATCAACAAAATTGCAAAAAAATATAATCTCTACGTTGTTGAAGACGCAGCGGAGAGCCTCGGTGCACTATACGGAGGCAGGTTTACAGGCGCTCTTGGCGACCTCGGGTGTTTCAGTTTTAACGGGAACAAGACAATTACCACAGGCGGTGGCGGCATGGTTGTCGGCAATGATGTGCAGCGTATGGAGCATATAAAATATCTTATTAACCAGGCGAGGGACAAAAAAGAGGAAATCTATCACTCTGAAATCGGATTCAACTACCGGCTGACAAATATTCAGGCGGCACTGGGTCTGGCACAGTTTGAAAAACTGGCAGGTTTTCTTGAAAAGAAGAGGCTATTTAATGGTGTATACAAAGAGGAGCTGAAAGACCTGAATACAATTCGCTTTCAGGAGCAGTATGATGGGGCGGAGAGTTCATTCTGGTTTACCTGCATACTCAGTGAGGACGGAGCGGCCAGAAAGGAGCTGCAGAAAAGACTGGAGCAGAAGGGCATACCAACAAGAAGGATTTTTACCCCCATTAATGAATTTCCTCCATACAGAGACTGTAAATTCATAGATAACGGTAATGCACATAATATATACGAGAGAGGAGTTTGTCTCCCCGGTTCCACACGTAATGGACTGGATGACATTAAATATGTATGCAGTACTTTGAAAGAGTTTTATTATGAAGGCTGCTCAGCAGACTAACAGAGGCTGTGTGCCAGGCCGCGGGAAGGGGCGCTGGACAGGAGAAAGGTAATGAACAGCAATCGGGGAAAAATTATTCTACTGGGAATCGGCGGCCACGCCAGGGTCCTGATAGAAATTATCAGGCTGGAGGGAAAATATGCGATTGCAGGGGTGCTGACCCCGGGATTTGAAGCAGGTGAAACTGTTTCAGGTATCACTGTAATCGGTGATGATGAACTGCTCCCCGGTCTGCTTGAAAAGGGGATAAAAAATGCATGTATTGCTGTGGGAAGCATCAGGGACAACTCCAAAAGGAAAGATTTGTATGAATCAGCCAGGCGGGCGGGATTACATGTGCCTGCACTGGTTCATCCGCTGGCAATTCTGTCCTGTACGGATACAAATATTTTAGAGGGTGTACAGATCATGGCAGGCTCAGTGGTGCAGACCGGCGTCATAATTGGTGAGAATACTATCATAAATACCGGAGCAGTTGTGGAACATGACTGTGTTATCGGCAGGAATGTCCATATATGTCCGGGAGCTGTTGTGTGCGGAGGGAGTACTGTTGGCGAAAACTCATTTATTGGTGCCGGTGCCACGGTCATCCAGGGAATTGAGATAGGGAGCGATGCTGTAATTGGAGCAGGGACTGTGGTGACAAAAAATGTAGTGGACGGATTGCTGGTCAGGGGAAGTCCGGGAAGATGAAGACCTTTATCATTGCTGAAGCAGGTGTAAACCACAATGGTGATGTTGCGATTGCCAGAAGTCTTATTGATGCCGCGGTTGAAGCCGGTGTTGATGCGGTCAAGTTTCAGACCTTCAGGGCGGAAAAGCTTGTAAGCCGGCAGGCGCCCAAGGCTGAATATCAGACAGGGGCAACTGAAATAAATGAATCACAATTTGAGATGCTGAAAAAACTGGAGCTCCATACCGAAGAATTCCGGGAGTTATACAGGCACTGCAGAGACAGAGAAATAATATTTATGTCAACGGCATTTGATCTCGAAAGTGTTGATATGCTTGACAGACTTGGTCTGGATATATGGAAAATCCCCTCAGGCGAAATAAACAACCTTCCCTACCTGCGGAGAATCGGGGGACTGGGAAAGAAAATAATCATATCAACCGGCATGGCTGAACTGTCGGAAATAAAAGATGCGTTGAGTGCTCTTACTGCGGCGGGTACTTCTAAAGATAACATTACGGTCCTGCATTGCAGCACGGAGTATCCCGCTCATTACGAAGATGTTAACTTGCGGGCAATGATTACAATCGAGAATGCATGTAATGTTGAGGTCGGCTATTCAGATCATACCACGGGCATAGAAGTCCCTGTTGCTGCGGTTGCACTGGGTGCAGCAGTCATTGAGAAACATTTTACTCTTGATAAAAACATGTCAGGTCCGGATCACAGGGCATCCCTGGAACCTCATGAACTGAAGGAGATGGTCGGGGCAATTCGAAACATTGAAAAGGCAATGGGTGACGGTGTGAAAAGGTCCTCAGCTTCAGAAGTGAAGAATAAGGTAATAGCCCGCAAGAGCATTGTTGCTTCCAGATATATCAAAAAAGGTGAAATCCTGTCAGAAGATATTATCACAGTTAAAAGACCCGGGACGGGGATCAGTCCAATGGAGTGGGACAGGGTAATAGGGAAAGCTGCTTCGAGAGATTTTGAAGCTGATGATTTGATAGAAGTTTAATTGAATTAATCCCTAGACCCCTTGAACTCTGTTTTTATTAATGTCAACTAATTGACGAGAGGACGCCAATTGTTTGGGAAAAAATTGCCTGCAACCACAAAAATCTGCAATTCTATTCTGATTCAGGAATATGACCTCAGGTCCTGCATTACATATATGAAAGGTGAAATTGATCATTAAATCAAGAGGATGAGAGTGTGTGATAGGCTTCCGTAGTGTCTGACGCCTCGAATAATAGCAGGGGATTCCTTATAAATATAAAAATGGCACGGTATTTGCAAAATAATGAGCGTTTACAAGTATGCGCACAAACTATGAATGTGATTAAGATGAAATGAAAAAGAAGATTTGCATCGTTACCGGGACAAGGGCGGAGTATGGATTATTCTATCCTCTTTTAAAAAGGATGAAAGGTGATGAATCCTTTGACGTG
>CP070644.1:975263-984842 GCA_020354155.1 Nitrospiraceae bacterium
ATGCTGGCGGGGTGACCACATCAACAGTAACCGTGCCCCTCGTTGCCGCCCTTGGGGTCGGTCTGGCCTCGATTATTAAAGGCCGCAGCCCATTGCAGGATGGCTTCGGCCTCATTGCATTTGCCTCACTGCTGCCTATGATATTCGTCATGGGCTATGGGCTGATAATTTTCAATTGATAGACAGGAGAATCGTTGACTGCATTGGTGATTGATTTTGCTAAAATATTGCTTGCTACCAGTCGGGACGTACTGCCAGTCATCGTTCTGATAACGTTCTTCCAGCTGATCGTTCTGCGCCAGCCCATTCCTCATCTACGCCGCCTTGTTGTCGGCTGTGTGCTTGTTGTTCTCGGGCTTGCCCTGTTTCTTGCCGGACTTGAAAAGGCCCTGTTTCCCCTCGGCAAAATAATGGCAGCTCAGCTATCGGACCCTGCTTTCATTTACGGTTCGGAAGATGCCGTTGCCCGGGCAGACTGGAAGGCCTACGGCTGGATCTATTTTTTTGGAGCCATGATAGGCTTTGCCACCACAATTGCCGAACCAGCGCTCATAGCGGTGGCCATCAAGGCCAGTGAGGTCTCTGCCGGCACCATCAGTCAGCGGGGATTGCGCATCACCGTTGCCATTGGTGTCGCTGTCGGCATCAGCCTGGGCACCTTTCGAATTGTCAGCGGTACACCGATCTTTATCTATATACTGGCCGGATACATAATTGTTATCGTGCAAACCATATTCGCTCCGAGAAAAATCATACCTCTGGCATATGATTCCGGCGGGGTTACCACGTCTACGGTGACCGTACCCCTCGTGGCGGCCCTGGGTCTTGGACTGTCAGCTGCTGTTCCCGGTCGGAATCCGGCCCTGGACGGTTTCGGTCTTATTGCATTTGCCAGCCTGTTTCCGATTATCACGGTAATGGGCTATGCTCAATATATGCACTGGTCAGTGAAACGGGCCAGAAAAAAATCAGGAGGAGGGTGACAATGAAGTTTAAGGTCATTTTAGCATCAGTCAAGGCTGATAAAACCGACCAGGTTGTTGATGCGGCTAAAGAGGCCGGCGCCACCGGTGCGACTATTATCCCTGCGAGGGGTACCGGTATCCATGAAGCGAAGACTTTTTTCGGTCTTACCCTGGAAGATCAGACCGACATCATCATGTTTTTGCTTGAAGAGCATCTTGTCACGACTATCTTAGATGCCATAAACACTATAGGAGAATTTAAGAAGCCGGGGACCGGGATTGCTTTTGTTTTACCGGTGGAGCATGTGATAGGTATGGAGAGCCAGATGGAGCGATTCAAGAAAGAAGTGCGCGATCAATATTTATAGCGGTCTTTTAACTGCTAATGGCCCAGGAATAAATTTCGGGTATATTTGCAATTAATAAAAAAGGAGATCTGTTATGGTTTCAGACAGTAAGAAGATTGTGAGGGCGAGAGACGTTATGCACAAGGGAGTAACGTTCATTGATGGTATGGCGACAGCAAAAGAAGCAGCCGCAAAAATGAGGGAACTGGGGGTTAATGACCTGCTGGTCGAAAAAAGGAATCCCGATGATGCCTGGGGCATAATCGTTGTGCAGGACTTGATTAAGGGGGTAATTCTGTCAGGGCATTCTTCAGATGAAGTTAATATCTATGAAATTATGACAAAACCGGTCATTACAGTGCCGGCGGACATGGATGTTCGGTATGTTGCCCGTCTCCTCCACCGTGCCGGTATAAGGAGAGCTCCCGTTGAGGAGAGGGGAGAACTTGTCGGTATGATTTCGCTGTCGGCCCTGGTTCTTGAGAATGAGATGTTCTAGCGAGTTCAGCATTGTTTCCTGTCAGGCATTCTACAGACGTCATATCTTTAGATCTAGCTTATACATAAATAAGGAAAATAATGAAAAAACGATACCGAATACAGTTCCCAAAAAGAGATACAGAAGAATTTGATCAGGATGAAACATTTTTTTATTTAATAGAATCAGCAGGAAAAAAGAAAGTCCATTTTCATGATTATGATGTTATCTATAGCAAACCAGAATTGTATGAGCAACTATTCTATGAGAGGTTAAAATATCAAGCTCCTTCAAAGGTATCTGAAATTCTGAAGCATAGCCTTGGTCAATCTGAATACAATCTTAGCGAGTTAAGAGTTTTAGATCTTGGTGCAGGGAATGGAATGATGGGATAGGCACTGAAAAAGCATGGTGTTTCAAAGTTAATTGGTGTGGATATCATTGATGAAGCACAGCAAGCAACAGAAAGGGATAGACCGGGGATATATGACGCGTATTATGTTGCAGATTTCTGCAATCTTCATGAAGATCTTCATGAAGAAATAGCGTCATGGATGCCGAACTGCTTAACAGCAGTTGCAGCTCTCGGTTTTGGCGATATTCCGCCTAAAGCTTTTTATACAGCTTTCAATCTTATCCAGAGCAAAGGATGGATAGCTTTCAATATCAAAGAAACATTTTTAGATTATACAGACAGTTCAGGGTTCTCACGAATGATTCGTAAACTGATACTTTTAACGTATCAGGATATTTACCATTTGGAACGCTACCGCCATAGAATGTCAATGGATGGTATACCGTTGTATTTTTTTGCTCTTGCAGGGAGAAAGCAAGCTGATATTCCTGATGATTTCTCAGAGAAACATGACCTATCAAGCTGTTAAAGTAAATTCGAGATAGAGAGACTTTTTTGAATTTTATCAGTTTGAGATATGCAAACGACAAAATAGATTGTTAGTATTAACCGGTTGAGCATCAAAGATCTGCTCATTTGCAGCAGTCACTAGTAATTTTTTTTCATTTTTATCATAGTCAGGTCCAGAAATGGTAAATGGTTTTCAATCCCCCCGTACGTTACAGGCTGATCCACTGTCCTACGGTATTGACTGCCTGTGACGAACTGAAGTGTTCCCGGAAGATATTGAAATAATAGCACTCTTCCTTGCTGCGGATTATGGGGAACTCACTTTGCACAGCCGCGAGATCCTCATCGGTTACTATTTGTTCAAAATGTGACGGGAGGACATCGGCTGATCCGGAGCCCTGGGAAAATTCCTGCTTGAGCCGCCAGACTACCGATTCGGGTAGGTCATTTTCAAATGACTTCCTGAAGATCCATTTTTCGATCTTGTCTTTCCCATTGTCCCTTATCTTGTATTCAGGAGGCAGCGCAAGAGAGTAGTTCAGCAGTTCACCTGAAATCAGGGGTGTTACCACTCTCACTGAATTGCAGGCGTTCATGCGATCCAGCCTCAATGACGCGTTGCTGTGCAGATAACCCAGGCATTTTATCTGGTTTTCAAAAAGCTGTTCAGCAGGCAGTTTCTTGAAAAACGTATATCCGCAGAACACTTCGTCTCCGCCTTCACCGGACAACAGCACCTCTATGCCCGATTCCGCGGCAAACTTCGATATCAGGTAATTTGCGATCGAGCTCCGCACCAGCGAAGGGTCAAAAGATTCAAGGTGGTAAATGACCTGCGGCAGAACATCAAGCAGTTCCTGAAGGCCTACTATAAGCTCATGGTGTTCGGTGCCGAGAGATTCCGCAACCTTGCGTGCATTTATAATGTCACCGCTTTCTCCTACACCAAGGGCGAACGTCTTCAACCGGGCATCATCCCCGAAGCTTTCCTTATATGCACTGCTGGCAATTGATGCTATCACGCTGCTGTCGATCCCGCCGCTCAGAAGACTGCCGGTGGGAAGAGAAAAATCAATCCTGCTGTGAAAGCTCCTGTGTATGATGCCTCTTATATTTTCAACAGCGGTCTCCACTCCGTGACCATTCACTGCCGGGGGCGTGTCGGGTAGAGCCGCAAATGGGGTAAAGTTCCCTGAGCCGTCCATGTAGTGTCCTGCGGGAAACTCATGAACATCTCCGGTGATCCTGATCAGTCCCTTCAGTTCCGAGGACAGATAAATTTTATTGTCTTTTTTTCCGTAAAAGAGGGTCTTGATGCCGAGCACGTCCCTTGCTGCAATACACTGCTCACCGTCAGAGATAAGGAAAGAGAATATTGCATCATCGAGATATTCGAACATGCCTGTGCCATGTTCACTATACAACGCAAGAAGCAGCTGTTCGTCTTTCAGTGGACCTTCAACAATGTCTCTGTCCCTGGCAAGGTCACCCCAGTTCCCGATCTCCCCGTCATAGCATATGGCTTTCTCTCCAGCCACCAGCGGTACTGCGGGGGCGTCCATATCCCTTGCAGTGTCTGCCCGCAGATAGTTCTGGGACATTGTTATATTACCTGTAGAATATATACCCTGGACATGCGGCCCCCTGTGCGCAATCGTCTTCATCATTGACTCAACCCCGCTGCCGCCGGACTGACCGAATTCTGCAACAAATCCACTCATATTATTAAGCCTCCTTTTAAAATAAAGACGATCAAGCGATCAAACTTATAAACGCCTGAACAGTTGAACGTTTGTTCTTTCCTTATTTATTTTTTAATTTCAAAAACCCCGACAAGACCGTGTCCGACACCGTTACCTGTCTGAAGCTCCATTTCCAGTTTTCTCAGTGCATAAGCCAGCTGGGGTTCAATGATATTAGCCCTGCTGTCGCCCGGTAGACCGCCGGTTGATTTGACCACCTTTTCCATCGTCTGTACCGCCTGCTTAAGCGGTTCGGGATAAAAATGGTAAATATTGGAGCCGCATTCCTCTGTTTCCGTTTTATCTCCGTAATTCGCGAGGAATTCAATTGTATGGTTTACAAGAGAGTTCCAGCTGGAGGAAAATTTATCGAAAAAACGGTTGAGTTCAGAAAAACCCTCTCTCGGAACATAGTCCAGAATAAGGGTGTTAAGATCGGTTCGTATATTGGGCTCCAGGAGTGAATTTACCGCTTCCCTTACCGGGGTGCAGTGCCTGTTGTACTCCGCGGTATCAATATGCCTTCCTACAAATATAGACCGGTCAAAGAACTTCTTGATCTTAATCTCCATACCTGAGCGACGGCTTGCTTCATTTATAATGGACGTAGCCCCTTCACGGCAAGTGAGCTTCAGGGGAAATGACTGTATTTCAAGCTGGCTTCTTTCTTCGGGCGGATAAATATATGAAATACGATAATCCATGAACTGCTCTTTTCTGTCAGCATTCCACAGGTCCTGCCATTCATAGGAAAAACGTCCGAGCCAGTCTATAATCAGCAGAGCGTCATTTTCTGAATGTTCGGCAATGTCACTTATAAGAGCGGCTGTCTGGTCGGCAGTAAAATGAGAAATCGTCCCATAAGAGGTAAAGTAAATATCGAAAGGCTTACTGTTGGTAAATGATGAATCAAAACAGTCGCCGCACTCAAAAACAACTTTGTTATTAGTAGAATGCTGCTCCCGCGCCTGGTCTATAAGATCAGGGTTGATATCTATCCCCCTGTAGAATCCGAGCTGCTCCGGATTGATCAGATCAACGGCATATTCATAAATGCCCACGTCCTTGGCAGTGATGCCCATGAGGAGATCATATCCATCACCGCCTCCGCAGCCAATATCAAGTATGCGCAGACGCTCAAGCCTCTGAGCTTTTCTATCAACTGCTTCCTTAAGAAAGGGACGTATAAAAAGCCGCGTCACCTCATCCTCCCAGAAACGGCGCACATTATCATATTTTCCGGTAAGCCCGGTCTTCTTGATATACTGACCCGTGTTAACAGCGGCAGTATAAGGCTTACGGTTATCTTCAGTTATTTCCTCTAACTTGTCTTTCATGTTATGACCTTTTTAATCCTATGCATTTGCATTCGTATAATCAACGGCCTGGAACGCATCCGCGCAATGTACGTCCGCACCAATCTTCTCTGTAAATTCTGGAGATGTCGGCGCTCCTCCTATGAGAACTTTTACATTGTCTCTCAAGCCTCTTGACTTAAGACCGTCAATGACATTCGGCATCTCGCGCATGGTTGTAGTAAGAAGGGCCGACATGCCAAGAAAATCCGGCTTATGCGTCTCAACTGCCTCTATAATTTTGTCGGTTGCTACATCAGTACCCATATCAACTATCTTAAAACCAGCTCCTTTAAGCATGATCGAAACAATATTTTTACCTATATCATGCAGGTCGCCTTTTACAGTAACGATAAGGAATTTCCCCTTGCTTTCCACACCGGCACTTTCAAGGTGCGGAGACAGTATGTCCATGGCCTGGCCTACTGCCTCGGCAGCTGCCAGCATGTCGGGGATAAGGTAAACCCCGGTCTCAAAACGCTCACCCACAATGTTCATCCCGCCTGTCAGGCCGTCTACAATAAGAGCCTTGATGTCGACTCCCTCTTCAAGCGCCTTTTCTACAAGTTCAACTGTCGCGGGTTTGCCTTCAAAGCCCTCATCAAATCCTTCGTCATCACTCGTCACCCTGCCCTGGATAACGTTTGTTTTTATATCATCAATAAGCGTCGTGCTGTCCATTCTTCCTCCTTCAACTAAATTCTTAATTAGTAATTTATATTACTGTGAAAGTATCCCCGGCACTTCCTCTAATATTTTTTTCTGAACATCCTCCTCAAGAGAATTCACCGGCCTTGACAGAATTTCCTCCAGGCCGGCCAGCGCCTTTTCTATGATCCCGTCTCCACCATCGCTCTCAAAGGGGTAGTGGGAATAAATGCTTCCGTCCCTGAGGCCTTTCCGTGTAAACCGTGCATAAAGTTTCTGCCTTGAATTAAAGACCTTTATGATCTGTCCCATTACCGTTTCTATATCATCCTCACCCAGCTTCGGAGTGTCCAGGAACTTCTTTATCATCCCTATATGCTGGTTGTCCAGCACTGCCTGTGCCGGGCAGAATATGTTCGTCCTGTCGAGCAGACCGAAGGCATAGTGTATATACTGGGCGCCGGACATGGCGATCGGGATATGGGTAAACATTTTTTCAATTGACGCCTGCATACCGGGGACCGAACTGTCTCCAACGCCTGCTGTTGAATAACAGGGGACCCTGTAATACCTTGCCATCTGAACACAGTCCAGGTTGTACTGGTTGAATTCGGGCGCACCGTACATGTCATGCAGATTGTCCATCCTGGCCCTGACAGGCACACTCCCGAAAATCACGGGGGCACCGGGATTCACCATCTGCGACAGAGCGATCCCCGAGAGTATCTCCGCATTAATCTGGGCCACCATGCCCGCTTCCTGTATCGGGGCCGTAGAGCCGCCCTGTGGCGAACTTGAAACTACAAAGGGCAGGCCGCGTTTAGAGAATTCGATGAGCTTCTGTGTTGCATCATCCACCATCTCGAGCGGACTCTTCACCGTGCAGGTGATAAATGAGAGCACAGGATTTTCCTTCAGTGCCTCCGGACCGCCGGCTATTATCTCGGCCATCTTTACTATATTATCAAGCTGATCAAGGCTTGTAAGGCCGGCCATCACATGTTTACTGGTATTGTTCAGGGAGTAGTAGAACTTATTTACATCATGGTTGTTCTCATTTATTTCTTCATCCTGTATATTGACGGGACGGATGAAAAAGTCCAGGTGTTCAAGCTGTTCTGCAAGCCTTGCCGCAATGGAAAGCCGTTCGATATTGCCACGCTTCTGAGTATATACAGCGAGCTGCTTTTTCTTTGACCGATCTTTTTCACTCACAAATGTCTCTATATGGGCATCGAGCCATATATTCGTTTCAGAACCGCTGCCGAAATATATCCGTGGTGTATCCGCATCCAGCATAAGCCGGTTCTCAGGATTACGTGCACCAAGAATGACCTTTGACGGTGCCTTTGATACTGCATCTTTTAAAACTTTTGCGGGTATTTTTACTAACCATGAACGCTCATCGTGTTTGTTGACCGTACACCCGTTTTTACTGAATATGTCCGCAGCCTCTTCGTTAAAACATTGAAGTCCAAGGTTTTCAAGGATGTCGGTCGAGGCTTTATCTAATATTTTAACTTCGTTATCCGAGAGTCTTTTGAAGGGATCCCGTACGATAACTCCATCTCTGAATTGTTCTGTCATCATTTCTCCATGTTGTTAATTCGTAATTATTAATTCATCTTTCTGACCGCTCGGGAGTATTTCCTGCAATGTCTGTCTCTCCCCGTGACTGTTTCTCCGGCTTTTATTGCCAGCATAAATTCCGCATTTAACGGGTTCACAAGCAGGGCATCAACAGAAAGGTACTGGGCCATGTGTATCAGGGCTTGATTTATAAGTGTTCTTTTCTGAAGTCCGAATGAGACATTGCTGACCGCAAGCACTGTCTTTGCCTGCGGGAACTCCTCTTTAATGCCTTTCAATGTTTCAAGTGTTGTCACTCCCTGCTTGATGTCGGTACTGACAGGCATAACAAGGGGGTCAAAGAATATATTCTCAACAGGTACGCTGTGGGTTTCAGCACCCTTTATGACTTTTTCACAGGCCTTGAGTCTGGTTTTTGAATCAGTAGCGATACCTCCCTCATCCATTGCAAGAGCTATAACGGGAAGTCCGAATTCAGCAGCAAGAGGCAGTACTTCCGCGATGTTCTTTTCAGTAGCCTTGACCGAGTTGATGAGCCCGATCTTTTCGCCCCCGGCTTCAATCCCGGCCTTCAAAACAGCGGTGTCCGCACTGTCGACACAGAGTTTTACATCTACTTTGTCCCTGACAAGTTCTATCAGCCATTTCATATCACTGATTTCATCTTCAGCCGTACCAACTCCCGTTGCAACATTGATATCAATAATATCTGCGCCGGACTTCTCCTGCCTGACGGCCAGGTCTTTCAGTGAGGACACGTCATGATTTACAATCAGGTCCTTTATCCTGGGGATAGTCGCGTTAATATTTTCACCGATTATTATCATAATAAAAACCCAGGGTTCAAGGATTCGAGGATTCTAGGATTCAGGTGGTAAGGATTTAAGAACATATATTGTGTATTCATTTTTTATTAAGCCTCTATACTATTTAGCCATTATTCTTTTTCGCTGGAATCCTTAGGTCCTTGAATCCTTGATCCCTTTTTTAAATTACTTCTTTATCAATTCCTTTAATCTGGGATCTAATTTTTTCCATTACTTCAGAGGAAGGAACAGGGAGTGCCGGTTTATCCAGTATTTCTTCAACCCGCTGTATGGCTTTTGCCCGTGTATCAGGAGAGCCATTACTCAACCACTCCTTGCGTGTACTGCGGTCGCTTATTTTAGGATGGAACTGCTCTTTCCGCATAAATTTGCGGGTATGTCTTGAAGAAACGAAATGTCCTCCGGGGCCGATTTTTTTCATAACATCAAAGGCGAGGCTGTCAGGCGTTATCTCGATTCCCTTTAACGCCCTTTTAGTCATACCCAGTATTTCATCATCAATAACGTACTTTTCAAGGCTCGCTGTTAAACAGAACTCCAGAAGTCCCGCTGCATCATGAATATAATTTCCTCCTGCCATGGCAACAAGCAGGTTTGTGACTGCAGACTCATATCCTGCCTGTGCGTCCAGCGTCTTTGAGTCAGACATGCCCGCCGTAGCATAGATAGGAAGATTGTAGTGTCCGGCCAGCTGTGAGGCCGCTGCATTCATAAGCCCCATCTCCACAGCACCGCTCAGGTACTTCAGGTCCTTCATGTCCG
>CP070644.1:984942-989213 GCA_020354155.1 Nitrospiraceae bacterium
CCCTTGCGGATTGTCATGAAAATGTTATAGATAAAAAAAAGCATGCCCACAGTAAAGATTATGCCTCCCAGAGTCCTCATGTGCCAGAAGGGATAGTTCTTCACAAGGCCTTCCATGAAGGTGTACTTCAAGGTGCCGTCCGGGTTTACCGCCTTCCAGAGGGCTCCCTGCTGAATACCGGTAATCCACATGGTAATGGAAAAGATCAACTGGCCAATCAGTACAAGATAAAAATGGGTGTTAGCAATTTTTATACTGTGAATCTCAGTGTTACATATTTTTGGAATGATGTAATAGATGGATGCAGCAGTTGTCATGGTGACCCATCCCATGGTGCCCATGTGCACATGACCCGGTACCCAGTCTGTGTAATGGATAAGCTGGCTTACAACTCTCAGTCCCTGGGATGGGCCCTGCATTGTCTGCAGCCCATAGAAAGTTATTCCAAGGATAAAAAATTTTGTGAGATAATGGGTTCTCATCCTGGACCATTCAGGTGCGACAGTGTAAAAACCGTTTATTACAGAGCCCCATGACGGCGCTATAAGAAAAACTGTGAATACAATTGCCAGGGTCTGTATCCAGTCAGGAAGTGGTGTATACACAAGATGATGGGCCCCGGTCCACAGGTATGCAAAGACAAGAGACCAGAAGGCAATGATGGATAACCTGTGGCTGTATATGGGAAGCCCCGTTGATTTTGGCAGGAAATAATAAAACATCGCAAGAATCGGTGTAGTAAAAATAAAACCCACGGCATTGTGGCCATACCACCACTGGACATTGGCGCTGTTGACTCCGGCATATACCGAGTAGGATTTAAACAAACCTGCAGGCATGGACAGGTTGTTGACGATGTACAAAATGGCGACAGCTACAACAGTGGCAATGATAAACCAGAGAGATATATACATCTGTTCTTCTTTCCGCTTAATAATTGTACCGAAGACATTTACTGCAAAGATAACCCATAGTATTACGACACCGATATCGAGAGGCCACTCCAGTTCAGCATACTCCAGGGACTGGTTCATGCCTGCAAAAAGACTAAGTGCAGCCAGTGTAATGGCAACATTAAAGAGGTGGAGATGAAATCGTGCAAGCTTTGGAAAAAGCAGGGGCCGTTTGGTAAGCCTCATCATGATGTAATAGGAAATCCCGAATATTGCCCCAATTCCCAGGCCAAAGGCAAGGCCGTTGGTATGGACAACTCTCAGTCTTCCATAGGTGAAGTAGGGCGCAATATTCCAGGAGGGTGCCCACATCTGGATTGATATCCACAGACCGATAAGAATACCTACCACCCCCCAAAAAATAGAAGAAATTATAAACCCTTTAACTGTCTGATTATCATAGTGATAACCACCCATGATCATTCCTCCTTCACTTATCAATTGTAACTACGTATTCTATTTGTCTTTTGCTGTCAGGCCTTCAAACGTGTGTTGACTTAACCAGCTTTCCAGTTTTCCCCGTAATGCCACCCAGACAGGATGGACCGTGCAGGAATTACTCAAGCTGCATATATTCTCATCAAGGGCACATCTATTGATGGTTACCGGGCCCTCTATTGCTTCAATAACAGTGAGGAGGCTGATCTGGTCAGGATTTTTTGAGAGTTTAAAGCCGCCTTTCATGCCCCGGAATGACGATACAATATCCGCCCTGGTAAGTTTCTGTAAAATTTTTGAAAGAAAACTTTTTGGAATATCCTTATCCTGCGCGATAGAGTCTACCATAATGACCTTGCCGGGATTCTCGACGAGATAGAGCACACATCGTATTGCATAATCTGTTTCCCGGGTTATCTGCATAAACGAGACTAATTTAGTCCTAATTAAGTTGTTTTGTCAAGAAAATAATTTTCAGCAAACAGAATCATCAGTATTTGTCAGGAATAAATACTGATGATTCATACATGACTGTTTATGCACATAATATCATCTGAGCAGGGAATGTCAAATTTGATTCTGTCACCCCTGCCGATAAGCAGAGGTGCCGGGAAAATTAAGATGCCGGGGTTTGGGGATTGTCCGATATTTGTCATTTCGATAGAAGAGAGAAATCTTATTCCAATGGCTCCTTACAGAGAAAGATTTCTCGGCAAAGGCCTCGAAATGACACTGATATGAAAGTACATAAAAGGCAAGCAGCGATGCAGACCCTCTAAGAGCCGTTATACTCTTCCATAATCGTATTCAGCCTGTCTTCAACAAAACTCCTGATCTCATCAAGCCGGGATTTGCTCTGTGCCTCGAAACGCAGTACCAGAACAGGTTGGGTATTGGAGGCACGGATTAATGCCCAGCCGTCGTCAAATTTAATGCGAATGCCGTCAATGGTGATGGATTCAAATTCATTAAATGCATTCTGCGCCTTTTCAACAATCTTGAATTTAATCTCATCGGGGCAGTCAAACCTTATTTCAGGTGTTGCGATTACCTCAGGGACATCCTTGAGAAGCGCCTTTGTGCTGTACGGCTCACCGGATTTCTTGATTATCTCCATCAGCCGGAGACTTGCATAGACAGCGTCGTCAAAACCAAAATAGCGGTGCTTGAAAAAAAGGTGTCCGCTCATCTCACCTGCCAGGAGGGCCTCCTGCTCTTTCATTTTTTCTTTGATCAGCGAATGACCTGTTTTCCACATCACCGGTGTGCCCCCGTGGGCAGCGATGTCATCATACAGGGTTTGAGAACACTTTACTTCGCCTATAATCCGTGCACCGGGATTGTCCCTGAGAATGTCCCGTGAAAAGATGATCATCAGGCTGTCTCCCCAGATAATGTTTCCTTCCTCATCAACGACTCCGATCCTGTCGGCATCTCCGTCATATCCGATTCCTGCATGGGCCTTTTCCTCTTTTACTTTTGCAATAAGGGGCTGAAGGCTTTCTACCAGTGTTGGATCAGGATGATGATTGGGGAAATGACCGTCGGGCTCACAATAGAGTTCAATAATTTCAGCGTCAAGGGCCCTCATTATCTGCGGCGCAACAAGACCGCCTGTTCCATTTCCTGCATCCACCACGACCTTGATTCCTGCCAGGCTCTCAAACCTATCTTTGAGAAACGCAACATATTCATGTATTGAATCCCAGCTCTCTACCCCACCGTTGCCACTGTTAAAATCACCTGCGTCAATGATTTTTTTTATATCCTGTATTGCATCTCCAAATATGGTACCCTTGCCAACGCTGAGCTTAAAACCGTTGAACTCAGGAGGATTATGGCTTCCGGTAATCATCACCCCGCCATCAAGATCAAGCATGTGCATTGAAAAATACTGCAGCGGTGTGGGGCACATTCCAAGGTCGATCACATCAATGCCGGACTCTGTTATCCCCCTGATCAGGCTGTCCCTGATTGCAGGCGAATGAAGCCTGGCATCCATGCCCACACTGACTTTCGGATTTTTGTTATTTGCTGATTTCAGAAGGTATGAAGAAAATCCCCTGCCGATCAGATCCGAAACGTCCTGGTTCAGGTCCTGCTCCCACACACCCCGTATGTCGTACTGCCTGAATATTTGCGGGTTTATCATAATGGATCCTTATGAAATTTTTGCAGAATTATACCATATGCCACTGATACTCTTTCTGTTATTGCCTCCCGTATTTTATCGTGTTGAACAGTCGCCACTCATCAAAATCCTTATAGTCTTCCTGATTCAGAAAGGTCCTGATGGAAAGCGTCTTCACCTGATTGGCAATAAATTCTCCTCTCATATGTTGAGATTTTATTACGCGCCCCGATTTATTCAAAGCAATTACATGTGCAACAATTTTCCCGGGCTGATGGTTGTTCCGTATATCAATTGCTATTTTGAACAACGCCCTTCCGCTGCTGTCTTTTTCGACCTGCTTTACAGCAAAGTTCAGTATTTCAAAGTCATGTAATGAAAATACTTTGGACGGAACAGAGAGAATGGCTACGGATAGAACACATGCAATCGCGCATTTCATTAAAATTCACCTCGCCTTATATTCATTATAAACTTTCTCTCTAAAAGGGGTGGGAAGTTTTAGGGAAGTGATCAATGGGAAAGAAGGATTGAACTATGGGAGGACAATCTCTTTTCTACTGAATTGTACGAAATTGGCTTTGCTCTTCTTTCAGCTGATATTGCTATTTTCCTATGTCCTGGTGATATTCCTGAAGGCTTCTGACAGTGCTTTTTTTCTTACGAAATTCAGCAATCCCTGTGGCAGTAGCAATTGCAGCAGCAGTGGATGTTATGTAAGGCAAACCGTGTTTTATTGCTGTTTTCCG
>CP070644.1:989313-997794 GCA_020354155.1 Nitrospiraceae bacterium
AATAAAACAATCCTCCTGCACTGCCGCAGCGGCAGCCGCTCCTTTGCAGCGAAGAGAAAGCTCAAGGGCATGGGATATGCAAATGTGTTTAATCTCGGTTCCTTTGGCAGGGCAAAGAAAATAGCAGACAGCGTATAAAAATTTTTACCCTTGAGATGACTGCTGGATATCATCCTGTGCTATGTGACCAGGAATAACAGGCGCTTGCAATGAGTTGTGCACGTATTGTTCAAATTCTTCTTCTGGCAAGGGTTTGCTGAAATAGTATCCCTGGACCTGATCACACCCGCTCCTGCTCAGAAAGTCCATCTGCTTCTCAGTCTCAACTCCCTCTGCAACAACAGTGAGATTCAGGCTTTGCGACATTGTAATAATTGCGTTAATAATAGCAGCGGTGTCTTTCTTCTCAGGGATATCATCAATAAATGTCTTGTCGATTTTAAGTACATCAAGAGGAAACCTCCGCAGATAGCTGAATGATGAATAGCCTGTTCCGAAGTCATCCATAGAGAGCCTGACCCCCATTTTTCTTAACTCATAGAGCATATGGATGGTATGCTCTGATCCCTGCATCAGCAGGTTTTCAGTGATTTCCAGCTCAAGAAACCGGGGCTCCAGTGCTGACTCATCCAGAGCACTTATTACAATATCGAGAAAATCTTCCTGCTGAAACTGTTTAACAGATATATTGACTGACATGATTAGCGGAGGAATTCCCCCTTCCTGCCACTTTTTATTTTGCCTGCATGCGGTATTCAGAATCCAGGTCCCCATGGGCACAATGAGCCCCGTGTCTTCTGCCAGCGATATAAATTGACCGGGAGGAACAAGACCTTTGTCAGGCTTTTGCCATCTCACAAGGGCCTCCATGGATGCAACACCTCCCCGCCGAAGATCTATCCTCGGCTGATAGTGCAGCAGCAACTCTTCCCTTTCAATAGCCCGCTTCAGGTCATTTTCAAGATTCATGAGTTCGCAAAAGTTTTCATTCATAGACTGTTTATAGAACTGAAGTGTATTTCTTCCCTGTTTTTTGGCATGATGCATGGCAGTATCAGCGTTCTTGATCAGGTCCTCTGCAGTTTCCCCGTCACTTGGATAAACGGATATTCCTATGCTGGTTGAACTATTTACTTCGCTATTATCCAAAATAAATGGTTCTGAAAGAGCATTCATAATCCGCTGAGCAACTCTCACTGCATTTTGAGAATCTGCCAACTCTGTAAGAAGAACCGTGAATTCATCCCCCCCAAGACGGGCAAGAGTAGTTGTGTGATCATTGAGTAAGGCTTCATTGGATAGGGTGTCAGTAGTTCGGATGCATTTGCGTATTCTGTCCGCAACCTCTTTCAGCATCCTGTCGCCTGCCCTGTGTCCAAAGGCATCATTAACACGCTTGAAGTCATCAATATCAAGCAGCAATACAGCTGCCCTTCTCTGATACCTCCGTGCGTGGGCTATATACATGTTCAGCCTGTCATGAAAAAGATACCGGTTTGGCAGGTCTGTTAAACTGTCATGATAGGAAATGTGACTGATGCGCTCTTCCGCTTCCTTCCTCACATTGACTTCTGATTCGAGCTTTATGTTTAAGGCTGTGAGCTCCTCGGAATGGGCATGCATTGCCTCTGTAGCCTTTTGTAGTTTTGACGTGGCACTGTTGAAATAACGGGCAAGGGTACCGAATTCGTCCTTCCTGTTTTCATCCATCATAATACTCAGGTTCCCCCTGCTGAATCCTTCAGCTATGGTGTTCAACTCCTGTATTGGTTGATGGATTGCCCGATACAGATGTATCGCAAGAATAACGGCACATATAAGCAGGGATATGATAATTATGCCCATAATAATTTCAGTGATCACGGACTTCTGTGAATTTGCATTGACAATTGCACGTGTTTTCTCAGATAACTCCTGTACATTCCCTATAATATTCTCTGCCGTTACTATTAGTTTGCCCGCTCTTGCCATCAATTCATCATTATCGAGGTCCACATAGTGCTCAAGATATGGTCGAATGTCACGTTTAATGGACTTCCAATCAGGGTCTATCTCCTCTCTCAGAATCCTTTGAATTTCAGGATCATCAATATTTTGAAGAAGCTTCCTGTGTATCTGTTCAAAACCTTCCAATCCCTCATTCTCAGTTCTGAGTGATGACGGGGTGCCTTCATTTATGATGGCTTCATTCAGACCGCGCAGCATCATCTGCAGGTACATGGTTTGCCTGTCAAAGTCATTGGCTAGCGACGCAACACTTGTGACATAACGGTAGCCATACAAAAAGGTTAATCCCAATACTGAAAGAATGACAATCAGGATTACGTTAGCAATTGCAAGCTTTTTCTTTATAGTCATAATGTTTCTTCAGAATTCTTATATATATATTAGTATCGAACCATGGGAGAGATTACTTAAGGCAGTATTGAACTATTTTGCGGCACACTGCTGTTGCAAAATGTATACAGAAATACCCGGAGATGCGCAATTTCCCTGGCATGTATCATTATATTTTAAGGAGTTACTGATTCTAAGGGTACTGGCATACTAGTTGCATTTATGCTTAATAATTCTAAAAGAAGGAGGTTTCATCATGAATGAGCCCTATTGTATCGGAAGATGCACTGTCTGTCCCTATTACCAGTCCTGTCAATTGATGGTCCATCATCGCGCAAGGCAGAACAAATAGTTCGTCAACCTACAGGCCATCAACTAATTCTCCTCACATACTGTAACCACATCAGTATCCATTGAAATAAGCTTCTCATGTAAGCATCCACACCACAATAATCTCTCCCCTACAGCTTGCACACACAGTTCTCTGCATTTTTTTTAGCGTTCATATTAAAGTCAAAACAGATATGGCCCGAAATATACACATGGTAAGTGCAATTCTTGACAGCATCGCCTGTGACAACTCAAGTTTCCCTGGTGCATTTATGTAATAATGACTAAGAATTCGCAAAACATAAATACTTCGTCTGTGGTGAAGATATTGTTAATGCTGCTTATCTTTTCAATATTCTCAGTTTCCCTCTCCTATGCAGATCAGCTGGTTTATTCAATCCAGGCCGGCAGTTTTCATGATCTATCTGAAGCACAAAATAAATATGCTCTTATCGAAAAAAAATCTGCAGAAATAGACCTGGAAAGTCTGAGGATAGAAAAGATAGGAAAGTATTTTACAGTCAGGTTCGGGAAGATTGAAGATTATCCCGCTGCCGAAGCATTGCTTGCACTTGTGAAACCTCATATTCCTGATGCCATGATTATGAAGGCATATATAAAAAATGAAAGAATAGTAAAAATACATGGAGACCGGCCGTCACTGCAAAAGGTCACGAATAACAGGGCAGCCTTATCCGTCGCTATCAAAAAGAAAGACAATGCGCCGGTTAAAAAAGCCAGGAAAAAAGTACAGGCCCCTGCAACCACTGTAAAAGCTGCCGGGAAAAGGCCTGTTTTCCGGGCAATCGAGGACTATCCTCAAACAGTTGATCTGGGGATGTACCAACCGGATTACTTCAGAAAATTATCTATTGCGCTCTACAACAGAGGATTTGTTGATGAAGCTGTTGTTGAGATGGAAAGAGCAGTAAACTTATCTCCTGATAATCCTCTCTACAGGATAGAACTGGGAACACTCTACCTGGCCCATCATAATCTGCAAGAGGCCAAAGAGCAATATTATTCTGCCTTGAGAATCCAACCGGCTCTGTCCAAAGTTTATTACTATCTGGGAGAACTGTTTATTGAAACAGGGGACCTTGATATGGCCTGGTTCTCTGCCCGCATCGGCTGGCATCTGGGGCTCACTGACAATGATCTAATCGAGAGACTCAGTGCCCTGTCAAAGGAACCGGATTTCCCATCCAGAAACATAAAGGAAGAGGATTTATATATGAGACAGATCCTTGTTTTTACCAGTGATGAAGCAAAAAGCATAATGAAGCGCTTCTCCGAGGGAGAACTGTTTGAAGATCTTGCTTTTAATGAATCCTATGGATCAAGCGCATATAATGGCGGTTATGTGGGTCCTGTCAGATCTTCCGACATACATCCCGCCATTGCCAGGGAACTGCTGAAGAGGGAAATCTTTGATGATCCAGTTATCGTCAGCACTGAGAACGGATTTCACATTATTCAGCGCATACTTCCTTTTGAACTGGACGTTATGGAAAAACTGCTCTTTGACCCCACTAAAAAAACTGCCAGCAAAAGTGTCGATCAAAAACTGAATAATACCCTTTCCAGCTTGAGATAATTATACCTCTAGTTGTTCTTCGGAGGAAATTATAAAGGAACAGGTCCTTATAAGAAGTGAGGCTGAATCAGTTATTCCATGTCAAATGGTCATTCACCATTTGACATGATTCATAAAAGGGACATACAGTGCATCGTCCGATACAATAGGGCTCATCCATACTAAATTCTTTCTATTAAATTAAACTGTCCATTTGTGCGGACAATCTTTAATCTTTAATAAATACTTTGTAAGATAGAAGAGATCTATATTTTCTATACCAAGGATCATTTTTTTACTGCTCTCCAGGGCTCTTAAAAACGATTTAAACCTACATTTCAAGCTCGGTGTTTCACAATAAGTTTTTTTAATGTTAAACTTGACCATCTTCTCTGGATTAAAATCCTTTGCGACAAAATCTACATGAGCATCAAATATTTCACCTGATGACACAATCTCAGTTTTAAGCAATGGCTTCACATTGAAATCATCAACCTCAACGCCATCGGTACTGTTAACGCTAAAATCTTCGCATACATCCTTGCCACTGTTATCAACCAGAAGTTTATACATGGTCCTATCCTCCTTGATTCAGTGTTTGCTATCTAAAATATAGGACAGGAACATGAGATTTAAGTTAGAAAATCATTAAATTTTTTTAATAATTCCGATGCAGCATCCCTGTGGAGATAATTATCCTGCTAATTCAAGGTGTTAGGTAGATCTACCTTCAATCGTGCTCAACACTGTCTTGGGGGCCCTCAATGATAAAATTATTGGGATACTCCACTTTATACTGGTATTTTGACTGGTGGTAGTCCACCGGAGCAGGCAACTGACAATTGAAACTTTAAAAAAAGGCGGTGAGTGTTTGCTCACCGCCTTTGAATTGAATCCAGAATTATTCTAATACTCTGACTTTGCCGTTCCCAGTTCCTCTCTCACAGAGATGGCCACCTTGTAGAGTATGGTCAGCACAAGAAATCCAGTTGCCCACACACCAAGGGTAATTGCTGTTTCAGGCAATGTCGGCCAGTATTCTGTTACAGTCCCGAAATGGTTTGGCACAAAACCACCGATGACCAGGCCAAATCCCTTGTCAATCCACAATGAAATAAACACAAGGACACATGCCTTGACCAGGTTGGACTCCTTGCTCCTGATCTTTGGCGGTACAAGCATGATCAGCGAAGCAACAGCGCAAATGATGGATATCCACATAAGCGGCACCAGTTTACCATGCCCTTCTATGCCGACAAAGAGATATTCAAAGGCATGCATATGTCCCGGTATCTGGCTGTAGAAGGCCGTAAACACCTCCAGCAGGATAAAGAACACGTTTGCGCACATTGCATAGGTAACGATCTTTCCGATTGTCTGAATTGGCTCTTTACCAGGATCAAATTTTGTGTATTTCCGCAGCATCAGCGCAAGGATGATGAGCAGAGCCGGTCCGCCTGCAAATGCTGATGCGAGAAAGCGGGCGGCCATAATAGCCGTCAGCCAGAAATGCCTTCCCGGTATTCCGGCATAGAGAAAGGCCGTCACAGTATGAATACTGACAGCCCATGGTATGGAAAGGTAAATCAAAGGCTTGACCCATTTGGGAGGCGCTGTCTGCTTTTTCTCTGCATGCAGCGTTGTCCATCCTATAATAATGTTCAGAAAGAGATAGCCGTTCAGGACTGTTGCGTCCCAGAAGAGTATGGAATTGGGTGTAGGATGGAGGATAACGTTCAGCATTCTCATGGGCTGTCCCATATCAACAAAAATAAAAAGCATGCACATGGTTACTGAAGCAACAGCAAGAAACTCTCCAAGTATGACTATCTTGCTGAACTTCTTGTAGTCGTGAAGGTAGTAGGGTATGACCAGCATAACTGCTGAAGCAGCAACTCCAACGAGAAAGGTAAACTGGGAAATATAGAATCCCCACGATACGTCTCTGCTCATGCCCGTTACTCCCAGTCCGTTCTTAAACTGATAGAGATATGCCAGTGTCCCGACCCCGATAAAACCGAGAAGGATAATGATCAGCGTCCAGTATCTTTTGCTTCCGGTCAGTGCTTTATCCAGCATGGTCTTCACCTCCTATAATGTAGAATACACTGGGCATCGTTCCTAGTGCAGGTTTACGACGGAGTGTAAAGTGTGTACTCAGCACTTTTCTGATTTCTGAATGTGAATCAGCCAGATTGCCAAATATGATACCTCCCCTTGATGCCTCAACACAGGCAGGCGGCTGACCTTTTACAAGTCTTTCGGGACAGAATGTACATTTTTCCACAACTCCCATGGTCCTTGTTGGAAAAGCTGGATTCTTTTTAGCCGGATCTATGTATAGCCTCGGGTCAACATAGTTAAAGCTCCTTGACCCATAGGGACAACCAGCCATACAGAACCTGCAGCCGATGCAACGATGAGGGTCCTGAACTACCATTCCGTTTTTTGCCTTGAAAGTTGCCTTTGTCGGGCATACCCGAACACAGGGCGGATGATCACAATGGTTACATAGTAAGGGGAAATTCCTTTCTTTTAATCCCCTGGGATGATAATCATTGATCTGCTCCGGAAAGCTGTGATCATAGGTATCGGTCCAAATCCACTTGATCTCATTCTTTTTATCATTTTTTTCGGGAATTAGCGTAGGAACATTGTGAACGCTGTGACAGGCATCTATCATTCTCTCAAAATCCGCGTCAGTAAGTTTTCTCATATCTATAACCATTCCCAGCCTTTCACCGGAACTGGGAAGAGCTTTACCTGAAGAAGCCTCGGCAGGGCTCATCAGTATAAAGTCAGATCCAACACCAAGTCCGACGCCGGCCAGTCCCAGCAGCTTCAGGAATTTTCTTCTATCCATGCTCATATCTGGCCCCCCTCTCTTGAAAGATGACAATCCCAGCAGTAGGGTTTAACTCCGGCATAACTGTGGCATTCAGTACAAAACTGCTCCTTGTTTGAATGGCAAGCCATACACCCGTTCTGGAGGCTCTTCTCAAATTCTCTCCCTCCTACCTGTATCTTTTCTCTTTTGCCTTCTCTTACAACCTCGTCTCTCCACTGGTCAAGCACCTTCATATGCTCTCTTTTCATGTACTCACCGGATTTCACACACTCCTTGACTGCGAGCTGCTGGATAACCGGTGTGTCAAGACTGGGCATTGCTTTCTTTGCAGATCCTCCCAAATTTGAATAAAAGGGGAAGGCTGCCAGAGCAAGAAAGATTATCAACCCTAATATGATCTTTCCTCCGTTGTACATTATTCTTCTCCCTCCTCGTTATTCTCTTCATCATCATCGTCTTCCACACCGGGAAGATCTTCAAGGCGCAGGTCCTGGGTCCTCTTGGTCTCACCTTTCATGATAAGGGCGTTTGCCAGCAACTCGTGAGTACCGCACACATCAACGCCCGGCGCCCAGTAGTCCATCAGCGGTGGAAGGACCGCCCTGTCAATGGCGCAGATGTTGGCAAGCATGTTCACTCCGTATTTCTCCTGCACTTTTTTGACTGCATGTCCTCTCGGCATGCCGCCCCGCATCCGGAGTTCCATGTTCTCACCTGCATTAAGACCGGAGCCGCTGCCGCAGCAGAATGTCTTTTCCCGCGTCTCGTCATCGGACATTTCAAAGAAATTATTGCAGGTGTTTCTGATGATGTAGCGTGGCTCGTCAAAGATTCCCATACCCCGTGCCGTGTTGCACGAATCATGGAAAGTTATGTTCAGATGGTCGTTCCTGCTTTTGTCAAACTTCAGCTTGTCGTGTTTGATAAGGTCAGCAGTGAATTCCGTGATGTGGACCATCTTCGTACTTTTAGCATTTTCAAATTTTGTGCCCGTTATGGGTGAAACAGGCTCTTCAAGGAAATCAGCGGGACCGTTCCATGTGTCCATGTACTGGTTCAGCACACGCCACATGTGTCCGCACTCACCGCCAAGTATCCATTTGACCCCCAGCCTCTTTGCTTCAGCATAGATTTTGTAATTCAGCCTCTTTGCCATATCCATTGATGTAAAGAATCCGAAGTTGCCGCCCTCGGATGCATAGGTGCTCCAGGTGTAGTCAAGTCCAAGTTCATGCAAAAGCATGAGATACCCCATTGCAGTGTAAGTACCGGGATCACCAAAAAGGTCGCCGGAAGGAGTGACAAAAAGTATCTCCGCTCCTTTTCTGTTAAAGGAGGGCTCAACAGTAATTCCCGTTATCTCCTCAATGTCGTCACACAGGTATTCAAT
>CP070644.1:997894-1004819 GCA_020354155.1 Nitrospiraceae bacterium
GTTGAAGCATATGCAGCAGAGGTTCTGGCAAAGCAGAAGCGTTTCGAGGCTGATTCAGAAGAAGTATTGGCACGACAGAGGCGATTTGAAACTGATCGCGGTAAAGCAGTAGCCTGAAAAAGCCCTTACCTCCTTTGCGGCAGCCGTACCTGCCACGATGCGGGTTCGGTTGCCGTAATTTTTTAAAATTCCCGATTATTCTGATTAATGAGAGAATGATTTAATCGAATGAAATTATTTTTCATGAGGGTAATTTCATTGTTCTTCTGAAGTTTGTCCATGACTCTTGTCACCGTTTCCCGTGTGAGCCCTGACATATCGGAGATATCCTGATGGGTGAGCTTTATGTTCAGTATGATCCCTTCGGCGGCCTTATTGCCGTACTCCCCAATAAGGGAAAGAAAGAACATCTTTACTCGTTGTGAGGCATTATTAAAATTAAGGACCTGAATTGTTTCCCAGGACTTCCGCTGGCGTGCACAGAATATGTGCAGCAAATTTTTCAACACCTTGTTCTGAGTGAAAAGGATCTCATTAAAATCAGCCTTTGAAATCAGAGCGACGATTGAATTCTCTGCTGCGACAACAGAGGCCGGCGACGTCTTGCCGTCAATAAGGGTGAGCTCACCGAAGAAATCACCTGCCTGATGTATTGCCAGGATTATCTCTTTCCCGTCCTCCGTGATTTTCAGCGCCTTGACCTTCCCGGTGAGGACAATATACATGAACTCATTGGTGTCTTCTTCATGAAGGATGGTCTCGCTCTTGTTAAATTCCTTCACCTTCATACGCTCCTGGAGCTTCAGAAGCTCAGCCTCGTTGAGAGCGGAAAAAAGCTGAATGTCTTTTAAGTATTCAAGACTGAATGATTCTTTCATTCAATGCTCCTGTCTGACCCGTTCATGCTGCTCTAGCAGGCTTCCTGTATATTACCTCATACAATGCAATCATTACTTATATTGTACAACCTTTCCGCAAGGAGCGCTCATAAAGGATTATAAAATGCTTATATTAAAGGAAGATTAAAGCAGCGGTCGGGGAGTATGCTTTGTTACAGCCACCATGAGAAGGGAAACAGCTGCGGGTGTTATACCGGGAATTCTGCTTGCCTGGCCTATATTCAGGGGCCGGACCTCTTCAAGTTTTTCCACGATCTCCCTTGAAAGTCCGTTTATTCCTTTATATATGAAATCTTCAGGGATTATTCTGTCTTCAACCTTTTTAGCCCGATCTGCCAGATCAGCCTGACGATCAATATACCCTTTGTATTTTGTCTGGATCTCTACCTGGTTAATGACATCATCTGAGAGAACTATTGCTGAGGGAGCCACGCTTGCGAGATGGGCGTATTTCACTTCAGGTCGTTTCAGTAACTGATAAAGAAAGGTATTCTCCCCTATCGTTGAGGTGCCGAGACCTTCAAGCACCGGATTAATAATGCCGGGCCTGATGGTGGTTGTCTGGAGCCTCTTCAGTTCTGCTGAAACTGCCTTTTTCTTCTCATGAAAGGCATTCAATTGTGAATTATGAATCAGTCCGAGCCTATGGCCTTTTTCCATGAGCCGCAGATCTGCATTGTCCTGTCTCAGCAACAGCCTGTACTCTGCCCGTGATGTAAACATCCTGTAGGGCTCATTTGTTCCCTTCGTAACAAGGTCATCAATGAGGACGCCAATATATGCTTCTTCCCTGCCCAGGATCAAAGGCTTCTCCTCTTTTATTTTCAGGGAAGCATTGATCCCGGCCATAAGGCCCTGGGCAGCAGCTTCTTCATAGCCGGACGTTCCATTGATCTGGCCGGCAAGATAAAGCCCGCGTATATGCTTGGTTTCAAGAGTTGGTTTCAACTGGGTAGGAAAAACAAAATCGTATTCTATTGCATATCCATACTTGTTGATGGTTGCATGTTCCAGCCCCTGAATACTGCGTACCAGTGCGTCCTGAGCCTCACGGGGAAGGCTGGTGGAGATACCGTTGGCGTAGTATTCGTCAGTCTCAAGGCCCTCGGGTTCAAGGAATACCTGATGCCGTTCCCGTTCCTGAAAGCGGACGATTTTATCCTCAATTGAGGGGCAGTAGCGCGGCCCTATGCCTTTTATAATACCGCTATACAGTGGTGAATACTGGAGACTGGATTGAATGATCCTGTGGGTTTTTAAATTGGTATAGGTCATGTAGCAGGGAAGCTGAGGATTGGTTATTTCCTTTGTGAACAATGACATTGCAGGTGGAGGAATATCGCCGTTCTGCACGTCCATCACTGAAAAATCGATGCTCTTTCCATCAATCCTTGGCGGAGTGCCTGTCTTCAGGCGTCCGATCTTAAATCCACTCTCAGCCAGACTTTTCGGTAGTTCGAGTGATGGGGGTTCGCCAACTCTGCCGGCTGGATGATTTTCCAGACCGACATGGATCAATCCGTTCAAAAAGGTGCCTGTTGCAATAATGACTGCTTTGGCATGATATATTCGCGACGGGGTTCTCACACCGGCAATACGGTTCCCCTCTATCAGGATCCCGTCAATACTCTCCTCCCTGATGTCCAGCCCTGTCTGCATCTGTAGTGATTCCTGCATATACTTTCTGTACAGAAACCTGTCAGCCTGTACTCGTGTGGCCCATACTGCCGGGCCCTTACTCCTGTTCAGGATCTTGAACTGGATTCCTGCCCTGTCAGTTATCTTTGCCATTTCACCGCCCAGGGCATCAATTTCCTTGACAAGGTGGCTTTTTGCCAGACCTCCTATGGCAGGGTTGCAGGACATCTGCCCTATATTTTCGAGACTCATGGTGAAAATAGCGGTATGAAAACCCATTCTCGCAGCAGCAAGGGCTGCCTCGCAGCCTGCGTGGCCTGCACCGATTACAACAATGTCATACGTATGTCCAGACTTCATATGCTTTTTCTCTTTGTGATTCTGTACCTTACACTCAGTCCGGCAAGGAGCAGAAGAGTGATGATACTAAAAGACAGGAAGGGAAAAAGAACTAAAAGAGCAAGGGGTGTTATACATAGTCGTGTGAAGAATTTTAATATGGGGCTCTGTTCTATAATCTTTGCAACAGGAGGAGAATATGTATAGTAGGTATTGACGAAGATCCTTCCTGCATTATTGGTCAATAAATGCCTGTCCCGGAACTTTCTGAGTTTCTTTACAATGGGATGCAAACTGCTTCCGTAGGCAGCTGTTGCTATAAAACATCCACCGCCCCTGCCACCCCCTGCGCTGGCCGTTACTGCGATGGGGCATGTATCTGGACCGGGCAGTGCCAGCACTGCCTGCAGAGCATTCAGCCTGCCCCCCGTTCCTATGAGTCCTGACAAGGCAGCAACTGCGTCAACATTGTTTAAGATCATGTCCCTGATCTGACAGGGAGAAAGCGTGGGGTGGAGAGCAAGGAGCAATCCGGCAACTCCCGTAACATGGGGCGCAACCATCGAAGTACCGGCTTCTGATTCGTACTCTGTTCCGGTAAATGTTGTTGATGTACAGGTTATGCTGAGATTATCAATATATGCCCCATCTTCAGTGCCGGAACTGTCTGTCACCAGGTGAAACCGGATGTACACAGTAGGCTGACCCTCAAGAGTGCTTAACGACTCTATAAACTCCCTGAATCCAGATACAGATGTTGTATGCGTTTCCAATACAGTATTCCATACTGTCCCATCTAGGGAAGCTTCCACAGAGAGTGTATCACCCGGGTCCAGAGAGAGCCGCATCCAGTATTGGAGTTTGCAGCCGGTCTGCCCCGCAAGATTCAGCACCGGGGTCTGTGCAAAGGAATCGACATTATTGGTATATTCAGTCCCGGGACTGTCAGCGAGGCTGTAATCCCCGCTGATTGAGTAGTCAGTGCTTACCCCCCAGGTGCCTGAGACAGTCCATGTCGGGTTTAACAGATTTCCATCATCGAAATTGTCAGACAGCAGGGAATTACGTGCAGGAATGGTGCTGTAAATATTCACCCCCGGGGCCCCAATGTCGACGGAGGTAACGCCGTAATTTGAAAAAGGAGCAAGGGTGTCATTGTCCGTGGTGGCTGCCACAGTTATAATGTTCGTACTGTCAAAACTTGCAGGATAAAAGGGGGTCACATCATTATTGGTACCACTGTTCCCCGCAGAGCTGACGACCAGGGCGTTTGAATTATCAATGGCGTCTTTCAGAAATTGTGAAAAATTAGAGCCTACCCAGCTCGTATTGATAATCTTTGCACCTTTTCCCTTTGCATATGCTATCGCTGCTATTGCATCGTCTGTAAATCCACTGCCGGTAATATCAAGTATGCGCAAGGGGATAATCTTTGCTGTCCACATGACGCCGGCTATACCTGTATTATTATTACCGGTTGCAGCTATCGTTCCCGCTATGTGAGTACCGTGTCCCATAAAATCCATGGGGTCAGCGTCATCGTCGACAAAGTCCCACCCCCTGCAGTCATCTGTGTACCCGTTGCCGTCATTGTCAATATTATCAGAGCAGTTTGTTTCACCGCTGTTTATCCATATATTGGAGGCCAGATCAGGGTGGTTGTAGTCAATCCCTGAATCAATGACGGCAATTACAACATTGCCCGAACCAATTGTTGTATCCCATGCCTCAGGGGCATCAATATCGGCGTCAAAAGTGCCACCGCTCTGACCGGTATTGTGCAGACCCCAGAGCTCGGCAAAGTCTGTGTCATTGGGAAAGGTCGCTGCAGCATGAATGATATAATTCGGTTCTGCATACTCCACGTCAGGGTCCTGACGGTAGTATTCAACGGCTTCAGGGACACTGATATGGCCTGGGAGTTTTATCTTTTCTATCCCTGCGTCTTTATATTCCACTATTTCCATGGCCCCTGCTGCACGGTGGAGATCACCGGCCCGCGCCCTGTCTGCACCGGCCCTGAATTTTACAAGAACTTCTCCCTCGCCATAATCGGCGGCAATGCTCTTTCCCGTGAAGAGAAATGCTGTCAGAAGCAGCAAGAGAAGGATAAAAAGACTTTTTCTAAAAGATACAGAAATCATTGACGAACCAGGCCTCCAAGCGCCTTTGAGAGACGGGCATAATCCTCCATGGAAAGCATTCCCGGTCTGAGTTTCGGATCAATGTCCGCAACCTGTAGCAGATCCTGGATGCCATCGAATTTCTTTAAGCTGTTGACTAATGTTTTTCTACGCTGGGAAAAGGCGGTTTTCACAATATCCAGGAAGAGTTTCTCGTCTCGAATGTTGTATGGTGGCTTCTGCAGGATATCAAAATGAACGACTGAAGAATCCACTTTTGGCGGCGGCGAGAAGACTTTTTTTGATACGGTAAATTTCAGTTCCGGCTTTGTGCGAAGCTGCAGGGACAATGAAAGAACACCATAGTCCTTTGTCCCCGGTGAAGCAACGATTCTCTTTGCTACCTCCCGCTGCATAAGCAGCGTCATGCTCTGCAGTTTTGTCCTGTATTCGAGGAGCCTGAAGATGAGTGGTGTTGTTATGTTATAAGGGATGTTCGCAATAACCATGAAGGTTCCCTTTATGGTTTCGTAGGGGAATTTCAACGCATCCCTGTTTACTATTTCAATATTTGAGAAGTGTGAAACATTTTTCTCCAGAGGGGCGATTAATTTTTTATCAAACTCGATGGCAATAACCTTCTTTGCCTTCTCAGCGATAATGGCAGTCAGCGTACCCAGTCCCGGCCCGATCTCAACAACAATATCTTTGTCCGATACATTTCCTGCGGCAGCAATTTTCCTGAGGATGTTTTTATCAAAAAGAAAGTTCTGGCCAAAGGGTCGTTTCATAGTTCCCTGATTTTTCCGGTGTGGGTAAAGACAATATATGTTTTCACATCCTCCGTCCGAAAGATTTCCTGAACAGCCTGCCGGTAAATAGTAAGCTGGAAGGAGTAGCCTTTCAGGTAATGATCCATTTCTTTTTCCTCTACAGGAAAGGTTTTATAGTCATATATATTATATATATTATTGGATTTGATTATACGGTCAATCCTTCCAGAGTAGACTGTCTCAGCTGTCTTTATCACAAAAGGAAGTTCTGCAAAGGACTCTTCCCGGGGAAGGATAATATCCTGCCATATGCCGTTCTCCTGCAGAAAGGCTACCTGCCTGTCTATGACATCCAGTTTGTCCTGCACATCATCATGAGCCAGCCCCTGTGCATGCAGCATCCTGGCAGCCTGTGCATGAATAGCATTTTTTTTCAGATGCCCCTTTGAGGTTGCCTCAAAAATTCTGTGGAGGACATCACCGAGGAGAGGCCAGACCCCGCCATGCCCTCGTCTTATATCTGATGCTTCGGTTACTGTTTTCCAGGGAGACTTCTTCCTGAGGGATAATGGCAGTACCTGAATGTGCTCCAGGTCCGGTCTGGCGGATGCTTTGAGGCCGGGCTGGGTAACTGTTTCTCCCATATCACTGTCTGTTGCTATGGAAAAGCCGGGAATGTCGGCTTGCGTTGTATAAAGAGACCCCTCTTTTTCCAGACCCAGAGAGCTTTCCAGAAATCCCATAAAACTGTCTTGAGCGCCATCCCCTCTGCCAGAGAGGAAAAGGGCCTCCTCAGCCCTTGTCACTGCTACATAGAAGAGACGTTTCTGCTCCTCCTCTTCTTTTGCCATATGGAGCAGAAAGTCCTGATCATCTCTGCGGATTGACGCTTCAGGGATTGATTTGTAGTAGAAATGACCGCTCCTTTCATAGAGCAGACTGGTATCGCGAGAATGAGTGAAAGGCTCTTCAAGGCCGGGGATAAAAACAACGGGAAACTACAGCCCCTTGGCTGCATGTATTGTCATTATCCGTACTGCATCCATTCCCTCTGTGTTTACATTTGCCTTTGGCTCATCGCTTCTCCTGCATGTTCTTTCCAGATAATCCCTGATTTTAATGATGCTTTTCCCCTGAGCTTCCAGATTCTCCA
>CP070644.1:1004919-1019048 GCA_020354155.1 Nitrospiraceae bacterium
CCGTCAGACGAACCTGCTTGCCTTAAATGCTGCCATTGAGGCTGCGCGGGCCGGGGAGCATGGAAAGGGATTTGCAGTTGTAGCAGCAGAAGTCAGAAAGCTGGCCGAGCGCAGTCAGACCGCTGCTGCTGAGATCAGTGAACTCTCTTCTTCAAGTGTTGAAATTGCAGAGCGGGCAGGTGAAATGCTTTCAAGCATGGTGCCTGATATTCAGAAAACGGCTGAACTGGTCCAGGAAATCAGCGCTGCAAGCAATGAACAGAACAGCGGGGCCAACCAGATCAATAAAGCCATCCAGCAGCTCGACAGTATTATACAGCAGAATGCCGGTGCCGCAGAAGAAATGTCATCAACATCCGAGGAACTGTCGAGCCAGGCAAAACAGCTGCAGAATACAATATCCTTTTTTAAAATAGGGCATTCCAATAATGAATTATCTCATTCTGTCAGGAATGATATCTTCAATGAGAGGACGTACACACGCCCGGGCAATTTGGAAACTGGAAAACAGGCTTCACCAGCCGGTTCAGCTCAGTACGGGGGCTTGTCAGCCATATCAGGCGTTCAGCTCGATATGGTTGATAAAGACAGGATCACTGATGATGAATTTGAAAGATACTGATTTCAATAAACAATACCTGGTTATCTGCTTTAAATAACCAGACAACAAATAATAGGAGCGAACTATGCTTGACAGCATGAATTCAGCAGCAGACAGTATAACAGAAGTAGTCCAGTGCCTTACCTTCAAACTGGATGCAGAAGTCTTTGCAATAGACATATCCAAAGTACGTGAAGTACTGGAGTTTTCATCGGTAACAAAAGTACCGAAGACACCTGAATTCATGTGCGGGGTGATCAACCTCAGAGGCAGTGTCGTCCCTGTTCTGGACCTGCGTTTGAAGTTCGGAATGGCAGAGGCAGAAAAAACAGTTGATACATGCATTATTATCTCTGAAGTGGCGCTTGAAGGAGAAACAACGGTTATTGGTTCACTTGTTGATTCTGTCCAGGAAGTGTATGAGTTTGAGAGCAGCCAGATTGAACCGGCACCGAGGATTGGAACAAATTTAAATACAGAGTTTATCTGGGGGATGGGGAAACGGGACAATGAATTTATTATCATCCTTGATATCGACAAAGTTTTCTCCACTGATGAATTTTTAGTGATTCAGCAGACAGAAGCATATGCTTCTGAAAAAAATCATCCGTCATAAACTACGAAGAACATTCCTGAGAGCAGTGGATCGTAAACACGCTCGTCCCGTACCCGCCGTACTGTGAGAATTGGAAAACCATGAAAAGTGTAATTCAGGATAAAAAGCAGAAGACCCTCTACCATTCATCTCTTTCGGATAAGGACTTCCGCCGTTTAAGAAAATTTATATACAACGAGTGCGGTATCAATCTTCCCGATTACAAAAAAATACTGATCGAATCGCGCCTGCAGAAAAGACTCCGTATATTAAAAATCTCATCTCTTTCCCAGTACTGCAATTATTTATTCAGCGCCCTGGGAATGAAAAATGAATTAAGTAATATGATTGATGCCATTACAACAAACAAGACTGATTTTTTCCGGGAACCTGACCAATTTGTTTATCTGACCCAGACAGTTCTTCCCGAACTGATCTCTGACAAGGGGATCGGGATACGAAAAACAATGTCTTTGTGGAGTGCAGGCTGCTCATCGGGAGAAGAGCCCTACACACTGGCTATGGTGCTCAGTGATTATTCTGAGCGTATCTACCATAACAGCCTTGATTTCAGGATCCTTGCAACTGATGTTTCCCTCTCTGTCCTTAAAAAAGCAAAAACGGGCATTTATGAGCATGAACATATAGATCCCATCCCTTATCATCTGAGAAAAAAATATCTTCTGAAAGGGAAAAAAACCATGGAGGATCTTGTCCGGGTAACGCCAAAGATCAGGGAACTTGTGACCTTCAGAAGACTGAATTTCCTTGACGGGAACTTTGGACTGAGTGAGCCGCTGGATATTGTTTTCTGCAGAAATGTAATTATTTATTTTGACAGGAAAACCCAGGAACAGGTATTGAGAAGGATATGTTCTCACCTGCGACCCGGAGGGTACCTGTTTCTCGGACATTCTGAGACACTGAATCAGCTTACCCTGCCCCTTGTCCCAGCGATTCCGACTGTGTACAGAAAACCATTATGATACCCTACGACAAGACATTACCGGTCGTGTATCTCAGACCTGGTGAGATATATATATCCGACAAACCGGTTGTCGTTTCAACCGTGCTTGGCTCCTGCGTATCGATAACCATGTTTCATAAATCGCTCAAAATCGGTGCTATCTGTCACGGACTCATGCCGGTCTGTAACCATACGTCTGGAAATAACTGCAGAAAAACCTGTCCCGAGCCCTATAAATTCATTGATTGTGCCTTCATGCATATGAAAGAGAAATTTCAGTCCCTTTCAATGAACCAAGATGAAATTGAGATCAAGCTCTTCGGAGGTGCCGAAATACTCGTCAATAGTAACCACAATTCGGGACAGCTCTCCATAGGGGAAAAAAACGTACGCACTGCTATGAAACTGATCAAACAGGAAGGATATACAATCACCGCCTCTGATACTGGCGGACCGGTAGGACGAAAACTTTTTTTCCTGGCTCACGAGGGTGATGTATTTTTGAAGCTCCTGAAAAAAACTGATATTGTGAATGTTCACGTGAGGCCAGTGCTATGAGACAAAAAATTACTGTTCTTGTCGTTGATGATTCAGCCGTTGTACGTCAGACGCTCAAGGAGATTCTTGACTCAGACCCTCAAATCGAAGTCATAGCTACAGCCTCAGATCCCTATGTGGCAGCAAAGAAAATCGGACAGCAGGTTCCCGATGTTATTACCCTCGATATAGAAATGCCGCGTATGGACGGCATCACATTCCTCAAGAAGATCATGACCCAGCATCCGATCCCTGTCGTTGTCTGCTCAAGCCTGACGGTCAAGGGTTCAGAAACACTTCTGAAGGCGATGGAATTCGGTGCAATAGACATCATAGAAAAGCCAAGGATCAGCGCAAAAAAATTCCTGGAAGAGTCACGAATATTAATCTGCGACTCTGTAAAGGCAGCCTCTGTTGCAAAAGTAAAGCACATTCCCGAGAAGATGCTTACCGTCACGCCCAAGCTTACAGCTGATGCTGTATTAACAAACCCAAAGACAAAGGCGATGATCCAGACTACCGAAAAAGTCATTGTTGTTGGTGCATCGACGGGAGGCACAGAGGCACTGAGAATATTTCTTGAGGCGCTGCCTGCAGATTCCCCGGGTATTGTTATCGTTCAGCACATGCCGGAAAAATTTACGACTGCCTTCGCACGGCGACTGGATACAATCTGCCAGGTTTCCGTGAAAGAGGCTGAGGACAATGATACCGTGCTCAGGGGACATGCATTAATTGCGCCGGGAAATCGCCATGCCCTCATCAGAAGAAGCGGCGCACGGTACTACGTTGAAATAAAAAACGGACCCCTGGTCAGCCGTCATCGTCCATCAGTCGACGTCCTGTTTCGATCTGCTGCCCGGTATGCAGGCAAAAACGCCCTGGGCGTCATTATGACCGGCATGGGTGATGACGGAGCAAAGGGTATGCTGGAAATGAAAGAGGCAGGTGCCTTTAATATCGCTCAGGATGAAAGCACTTCAGTCGTATTTGGCATGCCCAATGAAGCCATTAAACGCGGCGGTGTAGACAAGGTACTGCCATTGCAGAGAATAGCTCAGGAAATCATCTGGAACTGCGGTGACCCCCAGGAAATACCTTTGAACAGTTTGTAAGCTTTATAACATCAATAGGCAAACGCTTTCCCCTTCCTTGATTTCATACCTGTATTTGATATACTTTAAGGTAGTGGGTGTATACTCTTTCCCGAATACTATTTAATTCAACACGTTAGAAAAAAATGTTTTCCAAACTGCAGCGAAACATAAAGGATGAACATCTGGTCATCATACTTGCCTTTTGTGCAGGAGTCGGCATGTGGGTACTGGATGCCTTTATAGACTCTTATATTTTCCATGAAACTTCCTTTCTGAATTCAATAATTTTGGACGTTTCAGGCCATGAGATATATTTCCGTTTAATTATCTGGATCGGCTTTATCATTTTCGCAGTTATCATTTCAAGGTTTATCAGAGGTCATAAAAAAATAGCGCATGAACTGCATATTGCCTTGGCAACCGTCGAAGAGGAAAAGGCCAGGTCAGAAGGTATAATTGCTGCAATTGGGGACGGAATCAGTATACAGGACAGGGATTTCAGGATCCTCTATCAAAACGATACGCACAAAAAGATGATAGGAGATCATACCGGAGAATACTGTTACCAGGCCTATGAAAAGAGGGACAGCATATGCAACGGATGTCCGGTAGCAAAGGTCTTTGAAAAAGGGAAGGTATACAAGACCAACAGAAGTGCAGAAACAGAGCATGGGCAAATGCACGTGGAGATTACCGCCTCTCCGCTGAGGGATGCTACGGGAAGTATTGTAGCAGGGATTGAAGCTGTCAGGGACATTACGACCCGTGTTCATACGCAGGTCATGCTGGCTGAACAGGCAAACCTCGCAATGCTTACTGCCAGTGTCGGCATTGCATTGACAGAGGGGAAATCGCTCAGGAAGATGCTCCAGCGGTGCAGTGATGCCTTTGTCCGTCATCTGGACATAGCCTTCTGCCGCATCTGGACAGTAAACAGGGATGAAAACATTCTGGAACTGCAGGCAAGTTCAGGAACATATACACACATCGAGGGCGAACACAGCTGTATTCCTGTTGGCAGGTATAAAATAGGCCGTATTGCCGAACACAAAGATCCCCATATTTCAAATAACATTATTGGTGATCCCGAGATCCATGACCAGGAATGGGCTCAACGGGAAGGGTTGACTGCATTTGCAGGTCATCCGCTGATTGTATCCAATACGGTCGTAGGGGTTGTGGCCATGTTTTCCTCTTCCCCATTTTCAGATCTGACTGTCAAGACACTTGATGCAGTATCAGATGAAATAGCACTCGGGATTGACCGCAAACATGCAGATGAAGCGCTTCGGCACAGTGAAGAAAAATTCAGAACATTTTTTGAGTTTTCTCCAGTCGGCATCATTATTATGCCGTTAAATCCCGATGGTTCTCCTAACCTGCACACTGCATTCAACTCTACTACATTTAACACTTCATTTCTCCATTGCTTTGGGTACAGTGAAGATGAGCTTCGGGAAAAAACCGTAGCAGATATATCCTATCCCGAGGAAATGGATGAAAATGTCAGGTTATTCAATGAGCTTATCAGCGGCCGGCGTGACAATTATCAAATGGAGAAGCGCTATAGAAAGAAAGACGGAACGATACTATGGGGACACCTGAACGTGACGCTGCTGAAAAACTCAAAAGATGTTGCTACTCATACCATGACTACCTTGATCGATATCACTGACAGGAAGATGATGGAAAGTCTCCTTCTTCAGTCCAAGCAGGATTGGGAGGAAACCTTCAATACCATACAGCAAATGATAACCATTCATGACCGGGAATTCAATATTATCAGGGCCAACAGGGCTGCAGAAGAACATCTTGACCTGCTCTCGCACCGTGGTAGCAATGGAAAAAAATGTTATACCTACTATCACGGCAAAGATGCTCCCCCCTCTGCATGCCCAAGCTGTAACTGTCTGAAAACGGGAGAGCCTGCAAATTTTGAGTTTTTTGAACCCCATTTCAACAAGCATTTAGAAATAAGTGTCATTCCCCGCTTCAATAAACAGAATGCAATAACCGGTCTGATCCATATAACCCGCGATATTACCAACCGGAAAGAAGCTGAAGAAGAGCTCAGAAAACACAGGGAACGGCTCAGCGATTTAGTGCAGGAGAGAACATCGGCATTAACAGCATCAAACAGACTGCTGAGTCTTGAGATTAGTGAGAGAAAGCAGGTGGAGATGGCCCTTCGTCTGTCAGAGAGCAAATACCGTGACCTGTACAATAATGCACCAGACCTGTATTACACGCTTAATAAAGATAAAATTATCATCGACTGTAACGATACCGAGACAAGAATGCTTGGTTACGAAAAAGATGAGATCATTGGCCGCCCATTAGCGGATTTCCTCAGTGATGAATCAAAAAAATACCTTGAAGACGACTTTCTGAAATTAAAAGAAGAAAGGGTCTTAAAAAATCGTGAGCGTTATTTTATCAGAAAAAACGGCTCTGCATTTCCGGCTATGATTAATGTCTTTGCCGAAGTTGACGGAGGGGGTGAAATTGTAACAGCTCGTGCCATTGCGAGGGATATTACAGGACTGAAAAAAACAGAGCGTGAACTGAGAAACGTTAACAGAAGCCTGAAAGTCCTCAGTGAGTTCAATAACGCTCTTATTCACGTTACTGATGAATCAGAGCTGTTCATTGAGGTATGCCGGATTATAGTAGAAACCGGGGGATACACTCTGGCATGGGTCGGATTCCTGGACAACAATGGAGGAAAGACCATTTATCCTGCTGCGCAGTCAGGCCTGGACATGAGGTGCTCACAGACTATCACTATAAAAGAAAATGATAGATGCCTCATATCCCGGACAGTTCTTCAGGGAAGGACACACCTGTCACGGGAAACAGCAGGCGATCCTTTTATTCGTTGTTGCAGAAAAATGATTTCCATGAGCACCTTAAGCTCAGCAGCGTACATCCCGGTGGAGGGAGAAAAAGGAGTGATGGGAATACTTTGCATATATGCCCGTGAAACTGATGCCTTTGATTCAGAGGAACTGGACCTCCACGAGAAGCTGGCCGCAAACCTGTCGTACGGAATCGGGGCAATACGCTCAAATATTGAACGCAAACGCGCCGAAGCTGAGGCCCTTCGCGCGAGCCACCTGGCTTCGCTGGGAGAACTGGCTGCAGGCGTTGCCCATGAAATTAACAATCCCATTAACGGCATAATCAATTATGCCCAGATACTTTCAAATAAATATAGTGACGGTCTCAAAGAGCATGAAATCACTGACAGAATAATAAAAGAGGGTGACCGTATCGCCAATATTGTGCGAAGCCTGCTTTCATTTGCTCGTGACAGAAAAGAGGGGAAGCGTGAGGTCAGTATAAAAGAGATTATGACTGACTCCCTGGCATTAACTGAAATGCAACTGAAAAAGGACGGCATTCATCTTATCATGAATATACCCGATGATCTGCCAAAAATTACTGCCCAGGCCCAGCAGCTTGAGCAGGTATTCCTGAATCTTATCAGCAATGCCCGGTATGCACTGAACCAGAAGTATCCTCAGGGCAATAAGAACAAAATTTTTGAAGTAACTGCCGAACATGTCGACAATAAAGGTGAATCCGCTATTCGATTAACGTTCCGTGACAGAGGGACAGGTATTCCGTCTCATATCAGCAATAAAGTAATCGACCCCTTTTTCTCAACCAAGCCAACCAGTATCGGGACCGGACTCGGCCTCAGCATAAGCCACGGGATAATCTCAAACCATGGCGGCAGCATTACCATTGAGAGTGTTGAGGGGGAGTTTACCTGTGTCACTATTGAACTGCCGGTACATTTGAAGGAAAAGGAAAAAGTATGAAGTCCAGAGTGCTTGTCGTGGATGATGAAGAAAGCATACGGTTCACCTTTGAAACATTTCTGTCTGATGAGGGTTATTCCATCGTCACTGCAGGTTCCTTTGATGAAGCGGAAGAGCACATTGTAAAGACTGATTTCGATGTGATCTTTCTCGACATTATACTGGGAGACAGATCAGGCGTGGACGTTCTGAAAATAGTAAAGGAGATCAAACCTCATTGCCCCGTAGTGATGATAACAGGGTATCCCAATGTGGAGACAGCCGCTGATGCTGTCCGCATAGGGGCTTTTGACTATATCCCCAAGCCGGTTCGTCAGGAAACACTGCTTCATGTTACTCGAATTGCTGTACAGCATAAACTGCTCCAGGAGGAGAATGAAAAATTCCGCCTCAATCTTGAGGCCATTTTTAACAGTGTCAAGGATGGAATCATCACTGTTGACAGGGACCTGAATGTTCTTGAAGTGAATGAAGCAGTATACACAATCTGCGGCATTGATCGTAATGCGATCGGCAGACCATTCCACTCTGTCCTTACTTCCTGCAGCGAAACCTGCCTTCATGCACTGCAGAAAACCGTTGAATCTAAAAATCCTGTTGAAGTAATACGTTCTGAGTGCAGGCACAATAAGAATCCCCGCCAGATCGTCACCATCAACTCTACTCCCCTGATAAACCGCGAGAAGACTTACTCAGGAGCGGTTGTGGTCATACGTGATTTGACCCGCATAGACGATCTTGAACGCAATTTGCGGGATCGGCGTCAGTTCAATAATCTCATTGGGCAGAACAAGCGAATGCAGAAGATCTACTCGCTTATCGAAGACCTCGCAGATGTACAGACAACGGTTCTTATTACCGGTGAAAGTGGCACAGGAAAAGAACTGGTTGCAGAAGCTATCCATTATACAGGCCTTCGGAGTGACAAGCCTCTCGTCAAGGTAAATTGTTCAGCGCTGTCAGAAAGCCTGCTGGAAAGCGAGCTCTTCGGGCATGTGAAAGGTGCCTTTACCGGTGCCGACAAAGACAAGACAGGCCGATTCCAGATGGCAGAGAGAGGAACCATCTTTCTTGATGAAATAGGAGACATTTCACCAAGAATGCAGCTCCGCCTGCTGCGGGTCCTGCAGGAAAAGACCTTTGAGCGTGTCGGTGACTCCTCTCCCATCAAGGCTGACGTCCGGATCATTGCAGCAACAAACCAGAACCTGACAGGAAAAGTGCAGCTCGGCGAGTTTAGGGAAGACCTGTACTACCGTCTTAAAGTCGTTGAGATTGCACTCCCTCCTCTCCGGGAAAGAATGGACGATCTGCCCATGCTGGCTGATCACTTTTTGAAAACTCTTAACAAAAAATTTAACAAATCCATAGAATCAATATCTGATGATGTTCACAGAGTATTCATTTCATATACCTGGCCGGGGAACATCCGGGAACTTGAACACACACTTGAGCACGCCTTTGTTATTTGCCGGGGAAAGACTATTACGATTGATCACCTCCCCGATAATTTTGCCGGGACAATGGCAAAAGTCAGTGCTCTGTCTCCTGATGAGAATGCCCTTGATGCCAAAACTGTTCTGCAGGCCCTTAAAAAAGCAGGATGGAATAAATCAAAGGCAGCCAGACTTCTCGGAGTAAATGTTCGAACAATTTATCGAAAAATCAATAAATTCAATATTAAAGAAGAGAATACTGCAAAACCATGACATGTCATGGTTTTGTGACACCATCAAACCATGACATGTCATGGTTTTGTGAGTTAAATCTGATAATTTAATTTACAATACCTTCGCCAATCTCTCCAATTTAACTTACACTGCATTTTTCTTTTTTAAGACCCAGCCTAAATAAGCTTATAAATTATCAGGTTAAGCCATCCCAGAAAAGTCATCATCCCTGTATGTTTCATTCTCTCGATTCTGGCATCGATCTTGTAATAGTAATCATAGTCACCGTCACTGAAATCCCGGAGGTATTGATAGAGGTGAATAATCAGCAAAAGAGAAAAAGTCTGATAATGACAAAATGTCCGAACCTCGTAGAATGGCTGGACTGGGTAATTATTTTATGCAAAAAAGGAGAAAGACCCTATGTTCCGAGTCTTGCCGAAATGCAGCGGTACTGCAAGAACAACAGTTTCAGCAGATGTCCCTATTATCTCAAAACAGAGAATATTGATAAATTTGACAGCGCAACAAAGTAAGGAGAGAAAACTATGCTTTGGGAAGAACTAAATGAGAGTCATGAGAAGAAAAGTATGGAAAGTAATAGAAATAACAAGATCTGTCCCTATGTGAAGCAGCCCTTTTCATACTGCTACTGCTTCAGCCTGACCAGCAAAGACATAGATTCAGCCATTTATTATTGCAGCAACAACTATAAGGTCTGCGATATATACAAAAAGAATTACACACTCAGCGATAATGTGCATGGGGAGAAGCGTGTCTGATATGGAAATCCTCTTTGAGCAGCACGGAAATACAGGGATATACAATTTTAACGGAACTATTGCCGACAGGTGTGAAAATGACCTCAAAGACCTGCTCATAGAGGCCATTCATCGCATGGACAGAGCAGTACTGAACTTCAAAAACGTGACGAAAATTGATGAAAAATGCCGGAATTTACTGAAAACAGCTTACTGCACGTCACTTCGCCTTCGCAACCCCATCATACTGACGAACGTGCCTAAAGTCTATCTTCCTGACCTGTTCAACTGTAATTTGCAGACTGACGCTGACCTGTCCGGCGGTATCAAACTTTTATCACGAAAGAAGAGTAACTATGTCAAATCCGACGAGCGCAGATAACAGGCATGGGATCGTAACACTGGCTGAAGCCATAATACTTCAATCCCTTGAAGATCTCTGGAGCCCTGAACACAGACAGGAAAGTGAATGTTTTTTCTGTGGTGAGGGGTTCAGCATCTGTTCCGAAATTGCCGGTCTTCAGATAAAAAATTCATCGGGAATACTAAATCTCATAGGAGGAACACAAATTGGGAAGACAGATAGAAAACACAGTGCTTGACCGCACCAAATCAAATCATATACCTGCCGCTGCCTTTGAAGAGTTCATTTACGACAGCAGAAGTATCGCCATGTATGGAAGCCATATATCTGATGATCCCGTTAAAATGTATCTGAAAGAAATGGAAACGCTCCCCCTCCTGACCAAACAGGGGGAGGTGCAGATTGCAAAAAAACTTGAAAAAGGCAAGGAAAGAGTTGTCCGTATTATTTTTGCATCTCCTGCAACAATTAAACAGATTCTGCACATACCCAGGCTGCTGAAGGATGGGACAGCCACAATAAATCAGATCTGCTTCATTGAAAAAGATATCCCTCAATCGGAAAAGGCAGAAAAACTGGAGCAGCTTCTTCATACATTACGTTCTGTCAGGTCCCTGTTCCAGAGAAGGAATCAGTACCTGAAGAAACTCTCCAGCAATGGCGTCAGCGAAAGAAGCATTGCATCCATACAGACACGCCTCAGGAAAAACATTATCAGGACTACTGACAGGATTATTAACCTTAACCTCAAGACTCAGGTCATCTCAAGCCTGTCAACCCAGTTCAAGAATCTGGCACACTCATACCTCGATATTGAAAAGGAATCCCGGAGATTGGGAGACGTCATCAACAGCGAATCTAAAAAAACAGTCACTGCCGTCCATGTAAAAGAGAGCGAGGCAGCTTCACTGGCTGACGGCGACCTCTCAAAACAGTATAGAAAGTTACAGAATGACCTGGCATTTACAGAATTGGAACTGGGGGTCAGGGGAAGTGAGGTAAAAAGGGCCCTTGAGATAATCAGTGAAAGTGAACAGGCCATTGAATATGCAAGAAAAACCCTGACTGAATCAAACCTTCGACTGGTCATTAGCATAGCAAGAAAATATATGGGGAGAGGGTTAAGCCTCCCGGACCTTATCCAGGAAGGAAACATAGGTCTCATGAAGGCCGTGGATAAATTTGATTACAAAAAGGGATACAAGTTCAGCACCTATGCTACGTGGTGGATCAGGCAATCCATAACCCGTGCCCTTGCAGACCAGGCAAGAACCATCAGACTGCCTGTTCATATGATAGAGAGCATTAATAAACTGACTCAGATATCAAAAGAGCTTGTGCAGGAGTTGGGGAGAGAGCCCCGTCCGGACGAGATCGCCGAGAGAATGCATCTTCCCATCGATAAAGTCAGGGCCGTCCTGAAGACCTGTAAAGAGCCAATCTCTCTGGAAACTCCCATCGGAAATGACGCGGACAGTCATCTGGAAGACTTTATAGAGGACAAGGCCTCCCTGATGCCTCTTGATTCGGTGATTCAGCAGGAATTAAAGACACAGGTTACAAAGATCATGAATTCCCTTTCAAAGAAAGAAGCTGACATTATCAGGAAACGTTTCGGCATTGGTGATGGAGTTTCACAGACCCTTGAAGAAGTGGGAAGAGAGTTTAAGGTAACAAGAGAAAGAATACGGCAGCTTGAAGGCAAAGCACTGAAGAAACTGAGGCATCCCGCACGAAGCCACTCTCTCAGGTTCTTTCTGGATAAGGCATAAATTTCAAACGTGCAGGACAGGAATTTCTCTTCAACCACTTTCCTGTCTTGCACCCTCTTATCCATGGCCTTATAATGATAGGACATGGATGTCATTACTACCCATCTCAATGCTGATTTCGATGCTCTTGCATCAATGCTGGCTGCCAGCAGGATGTACCCCGATGCCATTGCTGTATTCCCCGGCGCACAGGAAAAAAGCGTACGTGATTTCATCGCCTCATCTGATCTGCCCTTTGACTGCAAGAAACTGAAAGATATTAACCTGAAGGACATAACCAGATTAATCCTTGTTGATGTCAAAAACCCGGATCGAATAGGTAAATTTTCTGAGATCATCGGCAACAAGGGGCTCGCCATTCACATCTATGATCATCACCCCTTTTCCGAAGAGGATATACGGGGCCAGAAAGAGGTCATTGAACCCGTTGGTGCTACGACGACCATCTTCACTGACATGCTTCAGAAAAACCGTAGAAAGATTTCACCAGCTGAAGCCACGATACTCATGCTCGGTATTTACGAAGAAACAGGATCACTCATATTCTCTTCTACAACAGTAAGGGATATTTCTGCAGCGGCCTTTCTTCTGAAGAAAGGCGCTAACCTGAATATCGTTTCAAGCTTTATCACCCGTGAACTCGGAGCTGAAGAGATAGCGCTGCTCAATGATCTCCTTAATTCCTCAAAAGACTTTGTTATCCATGATGTAAGGGTAAAGATCGCAAAGGCATACAGGGAAACCTATATAGGGGAGATCGCTCTCATTGCTCACAAGATGCGGGATATGGAAGATGTTGACGCACTCTTCCTGCTCGTTATGCTCGAGGAACGGGTGCAGATTATAGCGCGCAGCCATTCACCGGAAGTCGATGTTTCTGAAATACTTCATGACTTCGGCGGTGGTGGTCATGCTCAGGCCTCATCAGCTGTTGTAAGAGAAATGTCAGTGGAAGAGACGGAGACGAAACTCCTGGCAGCTCTGAAACGCAAAATCCGTCCCTCCAAGACAGCACAGGACATCATGACAAGTCCTGTAAAAAGCATTGATGCAGGCAAGACGATCTCAGCAGCAGAAAAGGCCCTGACAAAGTATGAAGTCAATGTACTGCCCGTCCTGAAGCAGAAAACCTATTATGGCCTGATCTCACGGGAGGTAGTCGAAAAGGCCCTCTTCCATGGCTTTGGCAAAAGCAGGGTAACAGAGTTCTGCACTACCGGTGCCCCGTCTGTAACACCCACTACTCCGCTGAACCACATAGAAGCCCAGATGGTCGAGCAGAACCAGCGGTTCATGCCCGTTATAAAAGACTCACGGGTAGTTGGCGCCATAACAAGAACTGACATATTGCGATCTATTTACGAAAGTCTTCTGAAAAAAAACAGGATCAAGAGCCATGAGCAACTGACTGAGAAACCTTCAACAGGCAAAAATCTTACTGCAACAATGAAGGCCAGATTCCCGAAAGAGGTTTTTCAACTCCTTGAATACGCCGGAGTCATTGCCCGGGAACTGGGATATACAGCTTATATTGTCGGCGGTTCAGTGAGGGACCTCCTTCAGGGAGAGGCCAATCTTGACATTGATATTGTTATTGAAGGCAATGGCATAAAATTCGCCCGTTATCTCGGAAAAAAAATTCAGGCAAAGGTGAAGAGCCACAAGCGGTTCGGCACAGCCGTTATAATTACTGATTTTCTGAAATTTGATGTTGCCACGGCGCGGACAGAATTTTATGAATCACCTGCAGCCCTGCCCCAGGTTGAAATGTCTTCCATAAAAAAGGACCTCTACAGACGGGACTTTACCATTAACACACTTGCCGTTAAATTAAACCCCGAGAATTTCGGACAGCTCATTGATTTTTTTGGTGCCCAGAGGGACATCAAAGACAAGACAATACGGATCCTCCATAATTTAAGTTTCATAGAAGACCCG
>CP070644.1:1019148-1022246 GCA_020354155.1 Nitrospiraceae bacterium
CCCCATCTGGCCTGGAGAGTACAGCAGTGAGAAGGATGAGATATTCAGGATCACCGAAGAAATGACCCGGGAAATGGAATCAATTATCCGAAGGTACCCGGAGCAGTATCTGTGGATTCACAACAGGTGGAAGACCTATAAGGACAGAAAAGCGCTAATGTCCTGAGTTGGACCTGTCCGATATACCGTGAATCCGCAGGCTAAACCCCTCGAAAACAGTATTGGATCGACAGGTACGTGAATTACGAACCAGCTATTTGTCTGTCGATGTTATATGGCGCAATAATAAGTGATTGTAATATATAGCGGATGTCTCCACTTAAGGTGTCGCAATTCTGTTTTCTCGGCATTCAGCCTACTTTTAAATCCTTTATTAATTTATATCAGCCGGTTTCATGAATAAACAAGGTTTACATTATATGCATTAAATTGAATTCCCTCTCTTATTAATGATATTTTATGTGGTGCCTAAAACAGTCATGATAAGCGCAGGCGAAGCCTCGGGAGAGCTCTATGGCGCAATGCTCAGCAGAGAGATAAAAAACATCTGGCCCGATACAGTTATTTTCGGCATAGGGGGTCAGAAGATGGAAAAGGAAGGGGTGGAACTGATTGCCCGAATTTCGAGTGTCATCGGATTTATTGAGGCAGTCAGACATCTGGCAGAAATCAGGCGCACATTCAAAACAGCCAGTAACACTATCTTCACAAGAAAGCCAGACATATTAGTATTAATTGACTATCCTGATTTCAATCTTGCCCTTGCAAAAAAAGCAAAATCACAGGGGATACCAATTCTTTACTATGTCAGTCCCCAGGTGTGGGCCTGGCGCTCGGGGAGAATAAAGAAAATCGCTGCCCTTGTCAACAAAATGGCCGTGCTTTTTCCCTTTGAAGTTGCCCTCTACGAACAGTCCGGCCTGCCCTGCGAATTTGTAGGCCATCCCATAGCTGAAACCATCAACATAACCCGTGCCAGGGAAGAGATCAAAAAAGACCTTGGCCTTGACCCGGAGAGACCTCTTATCGCCCTGCTGCCGGGAAGCAGGCCTGCAGAACTTCAAAGGCATATGCCCCTGATTCAGGATGTTGCCCGCAGAGTGCAGAAGGAGTTACCCGGCCATCAGATCGCTGTCCCTCTTGCAGACGGCACAAAGCTGCAGCACAGTCTTGACAGCTATATCACGGTGTACCAAAACCGCACAAGGGAAGTAGTGGCAGCCTGCGATGCAGCTGCAGTTGCCTCAGGGACAGCAACTCTTGAAACAGCACTGCTTGAAACTCCGATGGTCGTTTTTTACAGGATTTCACCAATTACCTATCTTTTCAGGTTTCTCGTCAACGTCAAGTTCATTTCTCTCGTGAATTTACTGGCTGACAGAGAAGTTGTTGTTGAACTGCTCCAGCATGAGGCAACCCCAGATAGAATTTATAATGAGCTGAAGAGGATTCTCAGCGATACTGCATACAGAGCTGAAATGATCGCAGGCATGAAGGAAATCAGGGCCCTTATGAAAGGGAAAACTCCTTCAGCCCGAGTAGCACATATTGCAGGGGAAGTCGCTGGATGGGGGCTTCCGGCCAGCCAATCCTGACTGCGATGCTTTTCCTGTACAACATACTTTCCTTTCTTGCCCTCATGTTCTATTTCCCGGTACTCCTGCTCAAAAAAGGGCCTGCAGACAAAGGTGCCTTTCTCAGGGAACGGCTTGGCAGATCAACCTATTCAGAGACAGACATCTGGATACACGCTGTCTCTGTTGGAGAGACACTTGCTGCCCTTCCCTTTTTTAAAAGGCTGAAAAAAGAATTCCCTCAAAAAAAAATAACCTTCTCTACCACCACCTATACAGGACAGAAGATTGCCGGAGAGAAATTCCCTGAGGCAGACAGGATCATGTACATGCCTATCGATGCCTTACCCTGTATTGCAAAAGCAGTGAATACACTGCGTCCGGAATGCTTTATCACTGTTGAAACCGAAATATGGCCGCTCCTATTTACACTGTTGAAGAAGTCAGGGGCAGTGATTATCATTCTCAATGGAAGGATTTCGGAAAATTCTTTTCAGGGATACAGACGGATAAGATTCTTTATGAAGAGCGTGTTATCTCAGGTAGACTTTTTGTATATGCAAAGTGAGGCTGACGCAGAAAGGATAAAGGCGCTTGGCGCAGGTCCGGACGCAGTAGGCGTTATGGGAAATTTCAAGTTCGATTTTAAGCCTGACAGTGCTGACGCTCCTGAATGGCTTCATAGGGTCAAGGGACGAATCTTTCTGGCAGGGAGCACTCATAAGGGCGAGGAAGCTATCATTATTGAAGCCTTCAGGAAGATACGAGAGGACTTTCATGATGTAGTGCTCATCCTTGCCCCCAGGCATCCTGAGCGCTTTGCTGAAGTAGCGGCGGTTCTGAGAGAAAAGGAAGTTGCTTACATAAAGCGGTCATCAATGACCGATGATCATACCCCGGCCGTCCAGGCTATCCTGCTTGACACCATGGGTGAACTTCCAAAAGTGTATGCCCGCTCAGAGGTCTCCTTTATCGGCGGAAGCCTTGTGCCAGTGGGAGGTCATAACATCATGGAGCCCGCATACTGGTCCCGGCCTGTTTTATTCGGACCCTATATGAATAATTTCCCTGTTGCATCAGAATTTGTAAAGAAGGGAGCTGCCATTCAGGTGAATAACGGAGGAGAGATTGTTCAGGCAGTCAGGTCATTATTGAATAACCCTGAGGAGGCACTGAGAATGGGAGAGAAGGCAAAAACACTGGTCGTACAAAACACCGGGGCTGCAGGCAGGGCAATAGATCTGCTGCGGAGGTATCTTGGGAATTCTTAGCGCACTCTACGGAACGGGTTTACGCTGTCATAAACTCCTTTCTACAAAATTCAGGAAACCCGGCACACTTCCTGTTAGAACTGTATGCATCGGCAACATAACCACAGGCGGAACAGGCAAGACACCTGCTGTGATTGCCCTTGCTGAAGAGGCAAAAAAAAGGGGACTGCATCCATGCATTCTTACCCGAGGATATAAGGGCACAGAAAAGAGTGTCTGCTTTGTGACAAAGGGGGGACCTCCCATGCTCGAC
>CP070644.1:1022346-1025533 GCA_020354155.1 Nitrospiraceae bacterium
CCATGATTTCAGGCGAGTCCATTCCCGTTGAAAAGAATCCCGGAGATGAAGTGATTGGAGCGACCATAAACAGGACCGGAGCATTTAACTTTGAAGCTACAAAAATTGGCAGGGACACCATGCTTGCACAGATTATTCAGATGGTGCAGGAGGCCCAGGGCTCAAAACCTCCCATTGCACGATTAGCTGATAAAATTGCATCTGTTTTTGTCCCCGCTGTTATTGGAACTGCATCATTGACGTTTATTGTCTGGCTTGCATTTGGACCTGACCCTGCCCTGACCTACGCACTGCTGAATTTTGTTGCCGTTATGATCATCGCATGTCCCTGTGCACTGGGCCTTGCAACCCCTACGTCTATCATGGTCGGAACGGGGAAAGGTGCCGAAAAAGGTATATTGATAAAGGGCGCTGAGGCCCTGGAAACAGCCCACAAGATTGATGTCATTGTCTTTGATAAAACGGGCACCCTTACAAAAGGAGAGCCTGTTGTGACGGATATTATTAATACTCATTTGGAGAAGAGGGATGTCCTGCTCTATGCAGCCTCTGCCGAGAAGGGTTCCGAGCACCCTCTCGGAGAGGCACTATTAAAAAAGGCCGGGGAGGAGGACATTGAACTGCTTCAACCGGAAAATTTCAGGGCAGTGCCCGGCCACGGAATCAGGGCATTGGTAGAAGGAAAAGAGGTTCTTCTTGGTAATGAGAAATTTATGGAAGACGAATCTGTTGCTCTGAATGATCTTCCTGCCAGGGCAGTTAAACTTTCAGAAGAGGGGAAGACCCCGATGTTTGTTGCACTTGAAGGAAAGGCTGTGGGTATTATTGCTGTAGCGGATACCTTAAAAGAGAGTTCGGCAGATGCTGTCAGGGCGCTTCAAAAACTCGGGATTCAGACCATTATGATAACAGGCGACAATAAGCGGACTGCCCAGGCAATTGCAGCCCGGGCAGGTATTGACAGGGTCCTGTCTGAGGTTCTTCCTGATGATAAGGCAAGGGAGGTAAAAAAACTGCAATCGGGGGATAAAGTCGTTGCCATGGTTGGAGACGGCATTAACGATGCTCCTGCCCTTGCCCAGGCTGATGTAGGAATAGCCATAGGAACTGGAACTGATGTAGCGATGGAGGCCTCTGATATAACCTTGATTCAAGGCGACCTGAGAGGGGTAGTTGCTTCCATAGCTCTTTCGAGGGCGACAATCAACAACATCCGTCAGAACCTTTTCTGGGCATTTGCCTATAACACCGTGCTTATTCCTGTTGCAGCGGGAATTCTCTTTCCCTTTTTCGGGATACTGCTCAACCCCATGTTTGCTGCTGCAGCAATGGGCTTGTCCTCTGTCACAGTAGTTGCAAATGCTTTGAGGCTGAGGAAGGTAAATCTCGACTGAATCCTGCTGTAGCACTTCTGTTCATCTACACATCAGATTGTAGAGAACAGAGAGTTGTCATTCCCGCACTCGTGGGTACGAACTGATTCTGCATAGTACCTGAACTATATATTAAAGACATACTCCTATTGAGTCGATACTTTACTATGATGCTATGTAACTTTATTATAGCGTGGGGGTAATGTGTGCTTAATCTTCTTCTGAAAAACATTATCGCTACGGAAAACCTGAGCGCTCAGGGCAACATGTCATTAAGAGATGTTACGAAATTAATGACAGCAAACGGTAAGGGGGTTGTTGTTATCCTTCAGGGAGACCTGGCGGTCGGCATCCTGACTGAGCGGGATGTTGTCGATCTTCTGTATAAGGGGTTTGAGCTTGACGAAAGGGCTGACAGGTTTGCTTTGAAAACACTGGTTACTACCAGGGGAGACAGGACAGTCGGCCATGCCCTGAACCTGACTATAGAAAATGACATTCGGAGAGTTATTGTTACCGATGAGTCAGGGGCCTTTCTGGGGGTAGTAACACAACAGGACCTGCTGAAATATTTAGAGGAAGATTTTTACCGGTCTGCGATAAAGGTAAAGCACATTGTGGACAAACTGGATTATATCATCAGTGTTTCTCCTGACGAGCATCTGAAAGAGGTGTTGAAGGTTATGGTTGAGAACAAAATAAGTGCCGTTGCAGTGATGAGGAGTGGAGTTGTTGAGGGTATTATTACGGAGAAGGATATTTTAAGTCTTGCCTGCAGCGGGATATCCTTACAGAGTGAAGTGAGGCATCACATGTCAAGCCCGGTGATGACTGTACATTTTGATACAGCGCTTGTTGATGTGGTTACCATAATGAATGATAAAAATATCAGACGGGTTATTGTCACAAACAACGATGGCTTTGCGGTGAATATAGTGACTATCAGGGATGTAATAAGAAATCTGGAGGGGGATTACAGCAAATTCCTTGAAAGAAAATTGAGAAACGCCAAAGAAATTTTAAACCTTCTTCAGGAAATGCTGCTTGAGATAACGGATATGGGAAGTGACCAGCTGATCGTATGGGCCAATGAAAAAGTTATCACAAAATTAGGCATCGGGATCCTTGATCAACCTGTGACAGGTCTTATCCCTGGAGAATACTGGGAATCTGTATACAGTACTATCAAAAAAATCGGCAGAATAGAAAATATAAAAATCAAAAAAGGTATAGAGATTTATGAGCTCTCAGGTTTTTACATTCAGACAAAAAGGGAGAGTGAGGCCGGGAGAATTCAGCTGATAATGAGAGATATCACAGAGGATATCAGGCTCTCCACTACTGATCCCCTAACAGGACTTTATAACAGGCGCTTTCTGAACGAATTTCTTATAAAAGAAGTAGCACGAAGCAGGAGGCTGGATAAGAAATTCTCTATCGTTCTATTTGATATTGACGACTTTAAGAGAATTAACGACAGGTTTGGTCATGTATGCGGTGATCAGGTCCTTCAGTCACTGGCTCAATTAATAATGGGTAAAATAAGGAACCTCGACGTCATAGGCAGGTATGGCGGTGATGAATTTATAATAATACTGCCGGAAACGGACAGCGAAAATGCAGCTTCAATAATTGAACGACTGAGAGGCATTGTAGAAAAGTATGATATTGTCCTGACAGCTTCCGTTCTGCATATCACAGCAAGTTTTGGAGTAGCGACATTTCCTGATGACGGAATGTCACTGGATGATTTACTTGTGGCTGCCGATGAGCGGTTATACAGCGCGAAAAGTCAGGGGAAAAACAGGGTAGTA
>CP070644.1:1025633-1033583 GCA_020354155.1 Nitrospiraceae bacterium
AAAAATGAAAAGATTTTCACTGTTGCCTGCCTTAATACTGACATGTGCACTAATAGCTACCACGGGCTGTAATAATACGGATTCCAAAAGCTCAGCCACGTCATCAAACTCAAGTGAATCAATGCAATCGACACAAGCTCAGATTCCTCTGGCAGGAAAAATTATTGAAACAATGGACGGCGGTAACTATACTTTCATGAATATCGAACACAACGGTCGTACTACCTGGGTGGCTACTTCCCGAATGAATGTAATGATCGGTCAGGATATATCTTTGAAACCCGGGATGACAATGACTAATTTTGAAAGTAAAACTATTAACCGGACTTTTGAATCTATCGTTTTTTCTGGCGGCCCAACCGATGATTTTTCAGGTCCCCTATTAACGAATACGCCTGCCGATAACAGCCAGGTACAATCTGCTGTAACAGAACCGATTAGCGTTGAGAAGGCGACCGGGTCTGATGCATACACAGTATCTGATCTTTATGAAAAGATGGCTTCTCTTGAGAACAAAAGAGTTGTTATTCGAGGAAAGGTTGTGAAGTTCTCTTCCAATATCATGGGCAAGAACTGGATCCATATTCAGGACGGGAGTGGCGATTCTTCGGCAGGCACAAATGACCTTGTAGTCACATCTCAGGACATTACCTCATTGGGGGAAGTTATTACCATTCAAGGCACTCTCTATAAAGACAAGGACTTTGGCAGTGGTTATAATTTTGCGGTAATCGTGGAAGAGGCAAGCATTTTGAAATAGTCTTAAAATAATCTCATGACATCAGTGATTCTTTACAAAATTTTGCTGCGGAGCAGCAATAGTATTAAAGAATTCCGAATCGACCGGGGACATAGTAACCGTGAAGGCTTAAATTGCAGGACGCCTTTTTATTTGTATTTTTTTAAAACTTACTACTTTTACTTGTCAAGCTAATAATATTAATGGCTTATAAAATGCTTTTATATTTCATCAGAATATAAGACGACTAATTGAATTATCCCATTAACTATCTCTGTCCATGTCCAAACTTATTGATTCATTTGACTCAACTCTATCGACAACTTCAACCAATCTTCAGAATCCAGACCAATCCCAATTCATTGATAATGCATTTTATCAATAACACTGACCGAATATGCACAGGAATACCTCGAAGTAGAAATAAATCTGATATATGCTCTAATACATCATCAGATATTATTTTTCTGGCCGCTTTCATCCCAAAACGTAATACTCACAGTTATGAAATAGGGCATTCTTTTTGATTCCCTTCTTTCCATGTACTTAGACCTTTCATAAAGGATCTCGTTCATTTAAATTGTGATGTTTCAGTGTCGATATGAAGACCTCTATGAACACATTATTTCTAAGCTCATACAGCATAATAATAATTTTAGTATCTGAAAATTAGACTGCCATGAGATTACCATTAAATATTTTTAATTATTGGGTGTAATTCTGGGTTTATGCTAATGTGGATAACTCTGCAGAATTTCAGCGATAATTAGCCCATATTCCCAGAAATTGAAGATTTCTCTCGTATATCATCAGGTAAGGATCGGGGCAGACCTGAGGGTTGATATGATTTATCTTTAGAATGGATGAGGGTGGAAAAATGACGTATGCAAATGTTATGAAAAATCCTCAGTTATTATAAGGTCGTTCAATCGGTTATAGTAATAATTAATCATTTTCCTGATTCTTCATCTCTTCCCCAGAAATTCCACCATGGTCTGCCCTTTTTTTCACCTTTCCCTTTGTCAGTTGCTTTTTCAAACGCCTTAGCTCTTCCTTCTTCGCCTTTTATATCGCCTTTACTTTCACCTTCTCGTTTCACTTTCTTGCTCTTGTTTCTTCTTTCACGCATCATTTCTTCATATTTTTTTCTGTCTTCTCCTTCCAATTCCACCCCGTGCTTTCTCTGCTTACTTCCCTTTTCCTTATGTACTTTGCTTTTCTCATGATTTTGCTTATAGTTCCGTTTTTGCTCTCCTTCATCTTTCTTCTTTGCATTCCCAGCGTCCACCGGAACTGTCACAGTAAATACTATGGCTAAAATTGAACTAAGCACTATCAGAAAACCCTTTTTCATAACATTACTCCTCCTTATTAAGAATTTATATTTTACCCCATAGAAAACTAACATTACATGGTGTGAATGATATTAAGATTAATATGAGATTATTTCTTTAGATTTATCTAAACTGAAAACTACAACTTAACTATTTTGGATCTCTTCTTTCTGTCTCTTCCGATAAGAAAAAATCTATCGACCAAAGCCAGAACAAGCTGCTTTATTGACGTAAATTAAATTTTGCATCATAATGATTGCAAAGGGCCCATAGATGAAATATTTACCTTCCCAACTGAGCTACTTTTTCCATAATACGACGATGAGGAAAAATCTGCGGAACCTTCGCACCTTTCTGATTGTTATTGCCGCAGCCATATCGTCCTACAGTATTTTTTTTCATTTCATTATGGAATATGAAGGTAGACAGTATTCGTGGATAACGGGTTTTTACTGGACATTAACTGTCATGTCAACACTCGGTTTCGGTGATATTACATTTACAAGTGATCTGGGTCTAGTCTTTTCGATGATTGTTCTTTTATCAGGAATCTTATTTTTGCTCATAATGCTTCCCTTTACCTTCATTCGATTTTTTTATGCACCCTGGCTGGAGTCAAAGGCCCAGTCACGTACTCCGCGTGAACTGCCCGAAGGGACGAAGAATCATATAATCATTACGAACTATGAGCCTATTGCAATGAGCCTTATAAGTAAACTAAACCGATATCATCTTAATTACATTACTGTGGTGCAGGACACACAGGCTGCAGCAGATCTTCTGGACATGAATGTGAAGGTTGTTATCGGAGAACTTGATATGCCTGAAACATATCAGAGGCTGAGGGTAGAAAAGGCCGCACTCATTTTTGTGAATAATGATGACATGCTGAATACAAACATTGTTGCCACAATACGGGAACTATCAGAGTCTGTTCCCATCATTACCATTGCAGATGCATATGATTCGATCGATATCCTTGAACTTGCCGGAGCAACACATGTCTTTCAATTTACCAGAATGCTAGGTGTTACGATGGCGCGTCATACTCTCGGAGAGTCTGCACAGGCGAATATAGTCGGTGCTCTCGGAGGCATCCTTATTGCAGAATCATATGCAGCCCACACACCGTATGAAGGGAAGGAACTTTTGAAAAGCGGGCTTCGTGAGAAAACAGGTGTTATTGTGGTCGGTATATGGCAGAGGGGGAAATTCGAAATCCCAAGACCACAGACAATCATTCACCCTAATTCAATTCTTTTGCTTGCAGGATCGGAAGAGCAATTCAGAAGGTACAATGACTTTGTCAGCAGTTCCCGAACCCTTGAAGCTCCGGTAGTGATATTGGGAGGAGGCCGGGTAGGACAGGCTGCTGCTGATACGTTAGAAGAACTTGGAGTTGATTACCGTATTATCGAAAAAAACAGGAATGCCATAAAGGACAATAATAAATATATTCTCGGAGATGCAGCAGATATTCATACGCTGGAGCGGGCCGGCATTTCTACAGAATCTCCCTCTGTTCTTATCACTACGCACGATGATGACATGAATATTTATCTGACTATTTACTGCAGGGAATTAAGGTCGAACATACAGATTGTAAGCAGGGCCATACGAGACCGTAATATCACTAAGCTTTATTCGGTTGGGGCTGACATTGTCATGTCATATGCTTCCATGGGGGCAAATAAAGTTTTTAACATTCTCAGGCCGGATGAAATACTGATGCTGGCCGAAGGATTAAATGTATTCAAGGCAGCTGTCCCTGCTTCGTTAACAGGAAAAACACTTGCTGAAAACCAGATAAGAAGAAAGACAGGGTGTAATGTAATTGCAATCCGTTCCGGCGGGTCTTTTAACGTAAATCCTGATCCAACTGTTCAGTTAAAGCAGAACGAGGAATTGATTCTTATCGGCACGGCCGAGGCGGAAAATGAATTTAAGAAAGTCCTTTCTTAAAAAGAGACAGCATGCATTTCAATTCTTACGTACATGATCAATCAAATGCCGGCTGTGGTTCATTATTGATACCTGTGAGAAATCTGCAACGTCCAGACCGGAACATAATTATGATAATCCAGATATATTTGCCAAATACAGACGGATATCAGCCGCTTTTCCCCAGGATCAACATTTCTACCGGTTTTCGCCGGATACTGCTCAAGGCATAACTGAATCTTGCATCATGGTATCTGCATCCCATGTGATTTAAAGATTGATGATCGCCCGGTTTAAAAATTTATTGCTGACTCGCCGGTTTATCTGTTAACATTAAATCGGGCATAAAAAAGTTATTTCTTATCATTCGCTTATAGCGTGAAAGAACATGACATTAGGGTAAATATAATCATTTTTATTTCTTTCTTTTAACCCATAACCTAGAGATTTAAATAAGCTACGCTCGACATGAAAGAATACATTACAGATCTTGCAGGCATATTCGAGTCTCAGATACTAGTTGCTACGGTAATATTCCTTATTTATTTTTTCCTTGCTAAAATTGCCGACATCTTCACGAATAAAGTCATCAGACGATTGACGAAGTTCACAAAAACCGGACTGGATGACAGAATAATAGATCTCCTGCACCGCCCTGTTTTTTTCACATTGATAATATTCGGTGCAGTTCACGCCCTCGCTACCCTGGACCTACAGGAGAAATTCACTTACTACTCAAAGGGTACTCTCTTCTCACTGCTCGCGGTGCTGTGGTGCATACGCATTATAAAAGTCAGCTCCTCAATAATTGAAAACTCTATTCAGAAAGGATCTGACACAACGGGCTTAAGTCAGGAGGTATCACCACTGGTTGAGAACCTCTGGACAGTACTCGTGATAATCGGAAGTATTATGCTTGTCCTCTCGATCTGGAAAGTCAATGTGACTCCACTTCTTGCCTCCGCCGGGATTGTCGGTGTTGCGGTTGCGCTTGCAGCAAAGGACACGCTTGCAAACTTTTTCGGCGGGATAAGTATTTTTATAGACAAGCCGTACAAGATCGGGGATTATATAGTCCTTGACCGCGGTGAGCGGGGAGAGGTAGTTAAAATCGGCATCAGGAGCACACGTATCAAGACGAGGGATGACATAATGATAAGTATCCCGAACTCGATTATTGCAAACACGCAGATTATTAATGAAAGCGCGCCTGTTCCGAACTTCCGGATCAGGGTGCCGATCTCAGTAGCATACGGCAGCGATATAGAGATGGTTGAAGCAACATTAATGGAAATCGCAGCTGAGAATGAAAATGTCCAGAACACGCCGGAGCCCCGGGTACGGTTCAGGGCATTCGGAGAGTCATCACTCAATTTTGAACTCTTGTGCTGGGCAAAAGAGCCTGCGATCCGAGGAAAAACTATTCACGATCTGAACAAAGGGGTTTACAACAAATTTAATGAGGCAGGGATATCCATACCATTCCCTCACAGAACAGTTTATTTGAGAGATGATAATCAATGGCAAAGAAAGCAGTAATAAGAAAAACATTCAGAGGAGTTATCAAAACCCATCAAATTCATGAGACGTTGACTCAGATAACTGTAATTCAAATAGATTGGCATTGATCAGAGGGGAATATGAAACCGTAACAGCAGCCCCCGCGATGGTCTTCGCACGAGGTTTATCTGTTAATGATCACTAGTAAATGCTATCAGTCTCACCTCGTAGGGGTATAGTGTGAATCAGAGATTTTATTCCTTCACGTATTCGATTTTATGATCACGAACTCTGGTTTCATACCATGAAAGTATTGTCACGGTTTCCTTATTCCGCTTGAGCACCTCTCTGATGCGATCCTCTACTTCATCAAAACCCGCAGTGCCTGCCGGCCGTTTCTCAAGGATCTTCATTATATAGTATTTATCGTTGACCAGGAACGGTACGAGGATATCGCCTTTTTCACCTTCCTTCAGCTTCGGCCCCATTGACTCTGGCCTCACATTGTAGGTTGTCCAGATAAAACGTCTCTCTATTGATGATGTTTCATTGTTACCAGCTTCATGGACAACCTTTTCAAAATCCTCGCCTTTTTTAACTCGTACATACAGAGCATCAGCATCGACCGATTTGTCCATAACCAACATTTCGAGGCGAACTCTGTCTGGCCTGTTGAAGGTGCTTTTGTTCTCTTCATAGTAGTTTTTCACTTCTTTATTCTCTATGGTAATATTTCCAACCAGTCCGACCCTGTATTCCTCTATCAGCATTTTCTTGTGTACAGCCTCTTTGAACTCCTGTTCCGTGGCAGCATTTTGAAGACCAAGAATCTCCTTAAGCCTATCCTGTCCAAAGCGTTTCGTCTTTTGTTTAATGAACGTCTCCAGTTTCTCCGGTTCTATCTTCATATTCTCGGAACGTGCCGCTTTAAGGAGAAGCCTGTCGATGATCTCCGATTTCGTTGCAGTTTGCATCATCCCCTGCCATTTATCCGGTTCCATCTTTGATGGATCGATATCTCCCTTGTTGATCAGGATCCGCCTCAGGATATCGCCCCTCGTTATCGGATCACCGTCTACCCTTACCATGACATCATTGACATTGCCATGCCCGCTGACCTCCCCGGCACCGGCAAAAGCACTGGTGGTAATTGCTGACAGAAAGACCAAAAGTGCAATCCAGCGAGGGATTGAACAGATGTGCATCGACCTTTTAAACATAGTGACCCTGTCTCCTTTGTGTTTACTTGTTTAACTAAATACGATACGCATGATTCCATTCCTAATCAACTGTGGAAAAAAAGGGGAGCGGAAATCCGCTCCCCATGCTGAGGTTCTTGTTTATTGTGGTTGAAGAACCTACGGAGTGCAGAGACCGGTCTTGTTGTTATAATTGCAACCGGCGTTCCTGCAGCCCTTTCTGTCATCATTAAAAGCCGAGCAATTGACAACTGGCGCACAGTCCGGATCGTTGGCATCCGTCAGACCGTCGCAGTCGTTGTCCAGGTTGTCTGTACAGCTTGGATCCGTGTCAGGACCTTCCGTGCCAGGAGTTCCCGGAGTGCAGGTGTCGACCTCTGAACCACCAGAACAGGTCAGGTTGCCCGTTGCTTCGCACACGCCAACGCCGCAGGTGGTAGGAGCACCGAGAGCGCCGTCACAGTTGGCATCGGCACAGTCGGTCTGAGCATTGCAGTCATTGTCAAGGCCGTCGAAACAGGACACTTCATTGTTCTCCTGGGGCGGAAGAGGACTGCAGGTATCTATCTCCGCACCGTTCCGGCACTCCAGGAAACCTGTCGTGGCGCATACCCCAATGCCGCATGTAGTTGTGCCGTCCTGTTCACCATCGCAGTCGGTCCTGTCCTCACAGTCAAACAGGCCGTCAAAGTCATTGTCCAGGCCGTCAAAACAGTTCGGCCATTCGATTAAAGTTGGACACGCCGGATCGGCATCGCAATCAGGATCACCACAGTCAATCAGGCCGTCGCAGTCATTATCTATCGTATCATCGCAGACTTCAGGTGCTGGTACGCATCCCGCCGTGTCATTCCATGAGGCGGTTGCCATGATATAGGGCGGTACCATTGGCCCTATTGCACCATGTGTTTGATCGGCATTCACCCAGGCATCAAGATAGTTCTTACCTTCATCCGCCAGGAATGCGGTGACCGCGTTTGGCGCTCCAGCGCCTGTGGCGGTGGTGCTGACGGCATTGTTCAGGAACTGGACATACTCCCAGCTCGTCCCCTGGTAGTACAGGGTGAGGTCAGCTCTTACTGCATGACTGGGAGCAAGGGCTTTCACATCATATTCATCCCAGTACTCGTAGACTCCTCCTGGTGAGCCGCCATACTGGTCAGTCGGCACCGGCAGGGCGTTGCGCTTCTGGGCTTCGTCATAGCTCATCTGGTACGGAGGAATACGATTGTCAAAG
>CP070644.1:1033683-1039606 GCA_020354155.1 Nitrospiraceae bacterium
GAACCATATACGGATCACTGACGACCTTTATTCTTTTTCTGCTCTGGATGTACTATCTGTCATGCATATTCCTTTTGGGAGGGGAATTTGTGAAAACATTAAGCAGGAGGGCGCGATGATTGAATTAATAAATAAAGAGGTGGAGGTAAAGACTCCCGACATTATTTACCGCGGGGTTCTTGTGGAGGTCGGTGCAAACGATGTCCACCTTAGATCAGAAAGCGGCTGGATTGTGGTGCCCATGGATAAAATTGTGGGTATTAAGGCAGTAGAAGAGTGATCTGCAGGTGCGGAATATTATCCCATGTCCCCACGTTCGTACTGGATGATGCTGATTGCAGCAATGGGTGCAGTTTCTGTTCGCAGGATTCTTGGCCCAAGGGAAACCTCAAGAAATCCCTTGTCGACTGCAGTACCAACTTCTTCTTTTGAGAAACCGCCTTCAGGGCCGACGAGCAGGGTTATCTCACTAATATCCTTTAAGTCGCATAACAGCTGCTTCAGGTTTCTTTCAGAATGGGATTCTGAGAGGATTAATCCTAAATATCTATTATCAATAAGCCTGCTTTGTCTTTTTTTGTCATTCCGTCCCTGCCTGCCGGACAGGCAGGCCTGATCCGGAATCCAGCCTTTTTTCTGGATTCCCGCTTTCGCGGGAATGACACTTAAAAAATGATCCATTTTCATCGGCTCTGTAATCTCAGGAACTCTGTCCCTGCCTGACTGCTGAGAAGCAGAATGAGCAATCTTTCTCCACCTCTCAACCTTTTGCGTATGCCTGACCTCGGTTCGCTCTGTTACAAGGGGTATTATTTTACTCACTCCCAGCTCAGTGGATTTCTGAACGATGAGGTCCATTTTTTCCCCCTTTGCAATCCCCTGTGCAAGGATAATCGAGAGTGGAGACTCCACAGAGTAGGGCTCTTTTTTATTGAGCAGGGCAATAATTTCTTTTTTATGAACCTTCTGAACAGTACATTCATACCGGTAACCCTGCCCGTCAAAAACAATAATTGATTCACCTGGATTTATTCTGAGAACAAGAGAGAGGTGGCGGGCGTTGTCACCGGTTATGGTGATATCATCAGATGTAAGCTGTTCTGGAGGAAGGAATATTCTGGTCATGGAAGATTTTAACCTAAATAATACAATTAGGAAATGAGACAGTTAGGATGGCTATTCTTTCTCAGAAGAAAGTATCTTTTCAAGTGCTTCAATCGGTATGGGGGAATGTCCTTTGTTACAGTATCTCAAACAATATTCAAATCGACATCAAAATAGGCGTATATCAGGTGGTTCCGCATATCAATAATGTCCAGCCATCGAATTCCTGAGGATTTATTTCTCGTTTCTGATGATACCTTGCCTGCTGCATCACCGATAATTTCTATATCCTTGACAAGGGAAAGCACCAACTACGATTATTGTTTAAATCGCTTCTTGCCTTTCCTGAAATAAAAGAAAAAGCTTCCCTTGCGGCATTGAGCATATGTCGAAGCCTGATGAGATCATCCTTCTGCATATTGAATCTCCGCATTGGACATTACTTCGTCTCTAAAGTATCTGCTAAGTTCCTGTGGTGTCCTGAGGTCTACTTTTCGCCCGAGAATTGAAGAAATTTCTCGTTCCATTCGTGCCAATCCAAAGTATCCAGTTCCAAAGGGGGATTTTCCGCCTCAGGCGGATCCGCCGGGGCGGAGAACCCATGTTACCGGCGTGAAAGAGCGAAGCAGACAAAATTAAAAAGAGGTTCTCTGGCAGGCACCTGGGCTATTTTATTCATTTCTAAAACAAATTTTCTGTTCTTTATTTTCTGCTACCATAGTGCTACCATTCTGCCACAGTCGAAATGCTGATTCTGTGATATCGTCATTTTATAAGTCCTCAGAACAGACTCTTTCGAGTTATAATCCTTCCATTCAGTGACGATATCACATGAAAGAGTGAAATAAGGTTTCATTCTAATAAGGTACAATGTATGAACGTATTAAGATCTTGAGTTATTTCATAATGTTATGATTGAGTTAAATAATGTCACCAAAACCTTTGGACAGACACAGGCACTGCAGTCTGTCACGCTCACATGCAGTGGCGGTAAAACAACGGTATTGATCGGTCCGAGTGGTTGCGGCAAGTCTACTCTGCTTCGTCTTATCATCGGGCTGACAGAACAGGACAGCGGCACAGTTACGTTCGATGGAGTGCCTGTAGCACCTAACAATGTATTCTCTCTTCGCAGAAAAATGGGTTATGTCATTCAGGAGGGAGGTCTTTTCCCGCATCTTACAGCCCGCCGGAATATTACGGTAATGGCAGGCTACCTTAAATGGAACGCTGACCGTATTGAAGAGCGCCTGGATGAATTGCTCGAACTTACGCAGTTTCCCCATGACGGTCTGGACCGTTTTCCTTTGCAACTGTCTGGAGGCCAGCAGCAGAGGGTGAGCCTCATGCGAGCTCTTATGCTTGATCCCAGCGTTCTTCTCCTTGATGAACCCTTGGGAGCGCTGGACCCCATGATTCGAGCGGATCTTCAGGAAGAGTTGAAAGAAATTTTTCAGGCCCTGAAAAAAACGGTAATACTCGTTACTCATGATATTGGTGAGGCATGTTATTTCGGTGATGAGGTTGTTTTGTTACGGGAGGGAACAATCATTCAGAAAGGGACTCCGGAGGACCTGGTTTTTGCTCCCGTGGATCCATTTGTCACGCACTTTATTAACGCCCAGCGAAGCCCTCTTGAAAATGTGAGAGCACAATGAGTATGAACGTGATCAGGAAATGTTTCGGTATAATCTGCATTTTTTATGTGGCGACCTTGTTTACGCCACTTGCTGTATCTGGCGAAGAGTCCGTTACAGTAACGGTAGGGTCAAAAAAATTTACTGAATCGGTAATCCTGGGAGAGATTGTCTCACATCTTGCTGAAGATAAAGCGCTGAAACCGGTCCACCGAAGAGAGCTGGGAGGCACCCGTGTTCTCTGGAGTGCTCTTTTGAAGGGTGAAATTGACATTTACCCGGAATATACGGGCACCATAAGCAGGGAAATATTCGCCGGTCTCGGAATAGAGAATGAAGAGGAAATTCGTCGTGCCCTCTCTGAAAAGGGTATTCGGATGACCGGTCCGTTGGGATTCAACAACACTTATGTGATAGGTATGAGGGCCGACGTAGCCAGAAAGCTCGGGATCCGTAAGATCTCTGACCTGCGGAATCACCCTGAACTAAGCCTCGGTTTTGGGAATGAATTTATGGACCGCGGCGACGGCTGGCCGAGCTTGAAAGAGCGCTACTCCCTCCCCCAGAAGGATGTTCGCGGAATGGACCATGATCTTGCATACCGCGGACTCCAGAGCGGTGATATAGATGCCATGGACCTTTATGCAACTGATGCTGAAATCCAGTATTACAAACTGCAGACGCTGACAGATGACTTGAGTCACTTCCCTGAATATAACGCCCTGATTCTTTATCGCGCTGATCTGGAAGCCCGGGCGCCGGGGATTATATCAGCCCTTTCCCGCCTCGAAGGGTTAATTTCTGAACCGGAAATGATATTGATGAATGCGAGAGCCAAACTGGACAGAATACCGGAATCTAAAATTGCCGCCGACTTTCTAGCTGCCCGTTTATCATTAGATGCAGAGGCGCATGGGGAAACAGTAATGAGCCGTTTCTGGCAGCATACATATGAGCACCTTTTCCTGGTATGTATATCACTGATAGCTGCAATTGGTGTATCAATACCGCTCGGGATTATTGCTGCGAAGAAGACAAAATTGGGCCAAATTATTCTCGGCTTTGTTGGTATTATTCAGACCATTCCCTCGTTGGCCCTCCTTGTATTTATGATCCCCCTGCTCGGTATTGGAGGCCCCCCTGCTATTGCGGCACTTTTCTTGTACAGTCTCTTACCTATTGTTCGTAATACCTATACCGGAATCCATGACATACCACTGCATATCCGGGAATCATCTGAAGCGATAGGGCTTTCTGCCGGGGCGCGCCTCAGAATAGTAGAAGTTCCCATGGCCTCCAGCTCCATTCTGGCCGGCATAAAAACCTCTGCTGTCATTAATGTAGGAACAGCGACTCTCGGGGCGCTTATTGGCGCCGGTGGCTATGGACAGCCCATTCTCACAGGCATTCGTTTAGATGATGTGGGACTGATTCTTCAGGGAGCACTGCCGGCAGCACTACTCGCATTGTTCGTTCAGGGAGCATTTGAGATTGCAGAACGGATGCTCGTGCCACGAGGATTACGTCTAAAATCAATGGCATGATGAATAAATCTTAGCTTTTCAGATAAGTTATATCAGCAGCAATCCAACAGTGCATAGGACAATAATCTCTTTAACATCAACATCCAAGCAGATTTGATTCCCACATGCTCCCGCCATTAACGTGTCGGTTGATCAGAACATTATCCTCACTATTCTTATCTCGACCCCTATTGATAACATATTCTTAATATATGCCTTTAGTGAAAGAGTGATAACACCTGATGATAAGTTAATGGTATCAATGAAGCAGAGCTAAATGAATCCCTGTTGACTTATCCGCATTGAACTAAACCGCTGGCGCGGTAGAATTAACACATCCCTTCAATAAGCAGATATCTTGCACATTTCCGCAGTAATCACTGAGCAGTTCATTACAATACCTCCATAAGAACGTCTGTACAGGCGTTTATTTCCCACAAATCTGGAGGTGTACCATGACAGGAATGCGTGAAAAAATGATCAAGGAGATGACGTTACGGAGGTTGTCAGCAAATACGCAGAGATCATATCTCAGTGCAGTATCAGGACTTGCACGATATTACGATCTATCGCCGGAGAAGGTGAAGAAGCACATGATACAGGATTACCTGTTTCATGTGTTGCAGGAGAGGAAACTTCAGTGGAGCAGCTGTAATGTTATCGTCAATGGCCTGAGGTTTTTCTACACGAAAACACTTGATATGGACGCAGGGTCTCTCAACCTGCCGCCCTATAGGAAAGAGAATAAACTGCCGGAGGTTCTCAGCACTGAGGAAGTTGAGAGCTTGTTGGGAGCTGTAAGCAATGCAAAACACAGGACAGTACTGATGGCTACCTATGGGGCAGGATTACGGGTCAGTGAAGTGGTGCATCTGAAACTCAGGGATATAGACAGTCAACGGATGATGATACGAATACGGCAGGGTAAGGGGAATAAGGACCGATATACGATCTTATCCCAACGGCTGTTAGAAGAGTTGCGGATATACTGGAAGCGGTACCGTCCTTCAGAGTGGCTGTTTAGTGGAAGAAACCCGGAACGACCGATGCCGACAAGCACGGCCGCAGCGATTTACTACAATGCAAAGGAGAAGGCCGGGATACAAAAGGGCAACGGGATCCATACGCTGCGGCATTGTTTTGCTACGCATCTGCTGGAGGCAGGGGTAGACCTTCGCACTATTCAAGTATTAATGGGTCATAGCTCGATTATGACGACGGTGGTGTATCTGAAAGTTACCAGAAAACAGCTCTCCTCAACGCAAAGTCCCCTGGATTTACTGAATCTTCCTGAAAACAAAAAGATTCCCAAGCAGTAATCTTCATGCCGCCTGTAGTGGGGCCTTCTTCTGAGAAAGTTGCCCTGAAAAGACCCACATGGGAAGTAGCCGATATAATCCGCTTACATGCAAAACAGTATTGTCATGATCATCTGTTGCCCTTATCACATCTGAAGGTTATGCACTCCATAGAGATATGTCGCACCGCCTATCTTGGCGGTCATGTGGAACAATGCACCTCCTGTGGTTTTCAACGACATGCCTACAATTCCTGCCGCAATAGACATTGTCCGAAGTGTCAGGCCTTAACAAGAGCCAAATGGCTTGAAGAGAGAAAATCGGAGCTCCTTCCCGTAGGATATTTCCACACTGTGTTTAC
>CP070644.1:1039706-1042331 GCA_020354155.1 Nitrospiraceae bacterium
ATCGTACCGAGACGGACCCAGGAGCCATACTCCCTGGTAATAAGCTGACAATGGCGTCCTATCCAGCCCAGCCCGGCCCGGGTTGCTGCAGTTTTATGGGGGAAATCGCCTCTTATGTTGATGGTATCTGTTCGAGCAGACGCTGCCAGTGCAAGGGCTCTGTTCTCCCGACGTTCCAATTCACGTACTAATTCCACAGAAATTTGATTAATACGGGCATTTACCCGGGCATATTCATCGGCATAGGCCTGGTTCGGGCCCTGCTGGATTCCTTCCATAATCTGGGGATTCATGGGAATTGCCCAGGACAGGGCAAAGTCAAAGTCCTCTCCGTCAGAATCCGCTGGTGTGGCAAAATCATGAAGATCAGCGGCACCCCAGAGATGAATTCCCCTGTCCTTCATCCATTGGGTCAGCCATGAAGGGACAGAAGCTGCGTTATTCATAGGAATGACTCCTTTGTAATAATTTTATGATGGGATGAGAGGTAAATATACAGGTTTCCAGATCATCTTCTCAATAAGCAATTTAAGACGCTCTTCATCATTGTTGTGCTGAAAAGTGCCGAAGGCATAGGTCCCGCTGATATTTTTATGAATGGCTGTCCGGCCGACGGCGATGGCTACTCTCCTGCTCACTTCAGCCAAGGTATCTATGGGCGGCATCAGGATCCTCTTTTTCCTGTCTTCTTCAGTTACGCATTCGGACACTGCGTATGCTGCTGCTGTGAAAAACGCTGGAATGAGCTCTCTTGAGCCGGAAGCAAGAATACCGAGCCCAACACCGGGAAATATGAATACATTGTTACACTGACCTATCCTGATCTTTGACCCTTTCTGCTCGACGGATTCAAAGGGACTGCCCGTTGCAACGAGTGCCTGACCTGCGGTCCAGCGAAAAATATCTGCAGGAGCAGCCTCGCTATATTCAGTGGGGTTGCTCAGGGGCAGAATAACGGGCTCTTTCGAATTCTTCATCATTGACTCAATTACGTCCTGAGTAAAGTGACCTGCCTGTCCCGAGGCTCCTACCATCACCGTTATCCCTGCTTTTTTTATAACCTTCATCAGGGTCCCGTCTTCCTGATTTCTGAACCATTCCAGATGATCAGGGGATTTGGCAAACTTCTTTTTGTAATTTTCAGCATTCGCATCTGTAACGAGGCCATGTCGGTCAAATACGTATATTCGTTCTCGAGACTCAAGGTCAGAGAGCCCGCTCTCACAGAGGGCAGTTGTAATCTGTTCTGCAACGCCGATACCACCGGCGCCTCCGCCATATATCAAAAAACGCTGATCAGCCAGTTTCTCCTTCTTTATTTTCATTGCTGTCAGAATCGCCGCCAGGGCAACACTCCCGGTACCCTGGATGTCATCGTTAAAGGAAATCATGTCATGAAGGTAGGTATCCCTGATTTCAAAGGCATTCTGCTTGGAGAAATCTTCCCACTGACAGAGAGCGTCAGGGTAGACCTTTTTAAATGCCCTGGCAAAACGCTGTACAAAGGAAATATACTCTTCACCTCTGATTCGATTGTGACGCCATCCCAGATAGTCCCTGTCATTCAGGAGCTCTTCACTATCTGTCCCTACATCGAGAGAAACAGGCAAACAGTGCCACGGGGCTATCCCGGCGCCCTGGGTATAAAGCATGAGCTTACCGAGACATATGGCAATACCGCCGGCCCCCTGGTCCCCTATGCCGAGAATTCCCTGGTTGTCTGTAACAACAGCAACGCGAATATTTCTTCTGGAATACCGCTTCAGGATCTCCTCGGCCTGATCAATGTTGCCGGGATAAAAGTGCAAACCCTGGGCAGTCCGGAACATCGAGGAATACTGCCTGCAGGCGAGTCCCACTGTCGGGGTATAGATGATCTTCATGAGGTTTTCTATATCCTCTTTTATCAGTGCATGGGCAAGTGTTACATTCCGGTCGAAGAGTGCGCGAAGAAATATGAATTTTCCCACATCAGAGGTTTTCGTATCCAGTTTCATAAAACTCATTCTGAGCTGCTGATCCAGGGTTCTTACTGTTGGAGGCAGCATTCCTTCCAGTTCAAGCTGTTGGCGTTCGTCCCGGTTGAATGCTGTCCCCCTGTTCGTGTAATTATTGCTCATTACCCCGATCCGTCTTGTACGGACATAGATACCCGTTGTATTGCCGTACTCATCAAGTTGGAAACTGTACGAGTGCTTCGACATGTTTCCCTTTCCTCCTAACTGTCCCATGCAATGGCTCTTTGAGATGCTTCGCCAAGACCGTCAATACCGTAGATAATATGATCACCGGATTTAAGGTATTGCGGAGGATTTTTCCCATGCCCCACACCGGCAGGGGTGCCGGTGCAGATAATATCGCCAGGGGTAAGCGTCATGTATTGACTGATTGTTGAAATGATGTCCGGAAGATCGAATATCAAATTTGAGGTATTACTGTCCTGCATTGTCTCCCCGTTCACCTGTAACCAGATTTTCAACTTCCTGTAGTCCCTGATCTCATCTGCGGTCGCAAGGAAAGGCCCGAGAGGGGCAAAGGTGTCTGCACTTTTTCCTTTCACAAACTGTCCTCCCCTGTTGAACTGGAACTCCCTCTCAGAGTAATCATTAAATAGCACATATCCTG
>CP070644.1:1042431-1046507 GCA_020354155.1 Nitrospiraceae bacterium
AGTGCTCCTTTCACCTGACGGAAGAACCCTGTCTGTCTATGACAAAATTCACCTCGTTCCCTATGGCGAGTATGTTCCTCTGCGCAAGCTTCTGCCCTTTGTGGAAAAACTGACTGGCGGTATTGGTGATTTTATGCCTGGTAAGGAACGGGTTGTTATGGATACCCCCTTTGCAACTATCGGCAATCTCATCTGTTACGAGATTATATTTCCGAACCTGGTGAGAGACTTTGTCCATAACGGAGCCAATGTGCTTGTAACAATCACCAATGATGCATGGTTTGGTAATACATCTGCCCCGTACCAGCACTTTGGAACGGCCATCTTCCGGGCAGTGGAAAACAGGGTGCCTGTTGTGAGAGCGGCAAATACGGGCATTTCTGGCTTTATAGACAGCAAGGGACGCGTATTGAGCAAGAGTGACATCTTTGCAGAAGCAGTTCTTACGGAGGGAATTTCTCCAGCCAATAAAAAAAGCTTTTACTCACAACATGGCGATGTATTTGCGTTTCTCTGTGTTGGAGGAACGGTATTGATGTTTATCAGAAATTATATTTCAAAAAGAGAAAAGTAAGGAGGGGCAGCAATAATTCAAAGGGCTGATCCGAATAATCAGGACATGTCCCTGCCTTTTTTGGCAGTTTCTTCTTCAAAAAATTTATTATACATCACTTCCCATTCCGAGCTGCCTTCATAAATCTTCTTTGAGTAGGACTGGAGTTTCCGTGTTACTGCCGCATCAATATCTTCAGCAAGCTTCAATTCCTTTACGATAACCCTCCTGATTTCGCGCCTGATCTGTCCATCATCTGCAAGAGGTGTTATTGCATTCTTTTCAAGAAGTCCCTTAAGGACTACGTGAGTTGTATGGCTGATTTTGTCGTCAGAGAGTCTCATATGATGATATTACGTTCCTTTAAGATTTTTTGCTTCGTCAAGTCAAAGACCTTGCGGTAGTCGAGCCGGCCTTTTTCGATTTCTGCCTCGTGCTGCTTCAGCATTTCTCTGATCTCCGCATTCAATCTGTCCTCTACCATAAGTTCGTCAAGGATAAGTTCCTCGAGAAGAGCTGTAAACTCCTTCTCCGGAACTTTCAGCTCGACCATGCCCTTTGCCACAAGAGAGGCGGCAATCTCTTTTGACATGACAGGGACCCATCCCTTGGGGATTCGCATGCTTCTTATTTCTCAACAAAGGGCAGTAACGCTATGTTGCGGGCCCGTTTGATGGCTGTTGTCAGTTCTCTCTGGTGCTTGGCACAGGTTCCGGTAACCCTAGCAGCCAGCATCTTGCCTCTTTCAGTGATGTAGTGTCTGAGGGTGCGAATGTCTTTGTAGTCAATAAATATGACTTTGTCTGCACAAAACCTGCAAAATTTTCTTCTCTGAAATCTTCTCTTATACAATTTTTTGCTCCTTTATAGTTTGGTAGGAAAATATCATTCTCTTTTAAAATGGTTCCAGGTCAGTTGTCTCATCCGGTGGAGGCATGTCTCCTCCAGATGAATAACCTGCATCACTTGTCTGTTTTCTCGGCAGGAAACGGACGTTTTCTGCAATGACCTCATGCCTGCTCCGTTTCTGCCCCTCTTCTGTTTCCCAGCGATTTTCCCGAAGTCTTCCCTCAATGAGCACAGGGCTGCCCTTGCTCAGGTATTGGCCGCTTGTGTCTGCCTGCCGGCCAAAGACAACAATGTTAATAAAGGTTACTTCTTCCTTTGTTTCATCACCCTGTTTGTACCTGCGGTTTACCGCAAGGCCGAAATTGCAGACAGTTGTACCCTGAGGGGTGTACCGTAACTCAGGGTCCCTTGTAAGGTTTCCAACAAGAATTACTTTATTAAACATCTTTCGTCTCCTCCTGGGCAGGAGTTTCCTCTCCGCCGGCAGCATTGTTTTCGTCAGTAGTCTGAGCGTCACTGGCCGCCTTCTTTTCTGCCTCAGCCAGTGAAGCCATCACACTTTCAATCTGTTTTTTTCTGGTAATTTTCACCACCATAAACTTAATGATGGCATCGACCACTTTGTAAAGCTTTTCCAGTTCAAGTATGGTCGATGGCGGCGACTTGAAGAGCAGGAGAAAATAATTGCCTTTCTCGTGTCTGTTGAGTTCGTAGGCCATTTTACGGCGGCCCCAGTTTTCTGTCTTGAGGATTTCGCCGCCCTGCTTGATAATAATGTTCTTGATCTTATCGATTGTTTCTGAAGTGGTGTTGTCGTCCAGATCCGGATTGAGGATTACGACCTTCTCGTAGAGATTCATCCAGTACCTCCTTATGAATTAGCTCTCTTCTCATGAAGAGGCGAGCCCCTATCTCCGCTGAGAGGGGCAAAGAGTCAATATTTATATCATATTGTGGCAAGAAATAGCAATAAATCCGGTTGGTACAGCCTCCAATCCTGTCTTGACGCTCTGCTCATCAATCATCTGTGAGCCATAGCTTTATTCTGTGTATCCCCTGATTTTGGGAATAATGTAAATATTTTCTTTACAAATAGGACAGAATAGGATATAAATGAACTGTGAAACAGTATCTTTAATATAAGGCCCTGAAAATAATCGATTAATATGATATCCATCATACACCTGTCATATGGTGCTATCGTAGAATGTAATATATCTTAAAGATCTGTTGTGTCTAAAATGAAGAATAAGACAAGGAGGTGGTAGTTGGTATACATCTTGGAAGATTCTGTTCAACTTTAGTCAAGAAAGGGAGGTCCTTCATTGAAAAAAATTAACATATTACTATCGGTCCTTATCGTTACTTTCAGTATCGCTGTATATGCTTTTGCAGGCCATGAACATATGGTTATACCCTATGAATCACAGGCCATTGGAGAAAAAACAACCATGCCTCTGCCGGCTGCAGGAGACCTGCGTAATCATCTGATCGGACATATGCCGTACAAAAAATGGGCATTATGGCCCGGAAAAGGAGAACAATTCAAAGGTACAGAACCTCATGGCTCATTGCTGACCAACTATGTCAATGACATTGCCCTCGAGTCGATCAAACAGAAAAAGGGTATGGCAAACAACTCTATAATCGTGAAAGAAAATTATGCCCCGAACAAAAAACTCGTAGCAGTAACTGCAATGTACAAGGTAAAGGGCTATGATCCTGAAGGCGGGGACTGGTTCTGGGTAAAGTATGACGCCAATTTTGAAGTGCTTGCAGAAGGCAAAGTGAAGGGCTGTTTGGCCTGCCACAGCACAGTGAAAGATAATGACTTTATCTTTACAGACAAGGTGAAATAGCAGTTTGGCCATACAGTGCAACTTTCTAATATCTATCATTGTCCGACCTGCCTGCCTGCAGGCTTGATCGGACAATCCGGAGAAAAGAGGCGTCATAGGTTTCTGTTTTCCAGAGATTGATAACGGGGGAGAGTTCTCTTGGACAGCAGTGTTTTAGGTATTGTTTGAATTATATGTATTGGAAGGCAAATTCTGAAAAGCAGTTATGCAGTAAGGGAGAGGGACGATGAAGCTGGGTTTTATAGGTCTTGGCAAAATGGGTATGAACATGGTAGAGCGGCTCATAACGGGCGGACATGAGGTTGTTGCCTATGCCCGTACTGAGTCGACGGTCATAAAGGCAGTGAAGAAAGGTGCCGTAGGCGCAGATTCTCTCAAGAATATGGTGGGCATATTGGAGAAGCCCCGTATTATCTGGTCCATGGTTCCTGCAGGACAGGCTACGGACGATACGATTAATACCATATCAGAATTGCTGGATAAGGGTGACATTATCATTGACGGCGGTAATTCACTGTACAGGGATTCAATCAGGCATGCTGAAATGCTCAGGGAGAAAGGTATTGGATTTCTTGACGTGGGTACAAGCGGCGGCATTTGGGGTTTGAAGCTTGGTTACTGTATGATGGTGGGAGGGGAAAAAGGTATTTTTTCCCCTGTGGAACCCCTTCTGAAGACGCTTGCTCCTGAAAATGGTTATGCCCATGTCGGGCCCAGTGGTGCCGGGCATTATGTGAAAATGGTCCATAACGGGATTGAGTATGCAATGCTGCAGGCCTATGCCGAAGGATTTGAAATATTGAACGCGAAAAAAG
>CP070644.1:1046607-1053884 GCA_020354155.1 Nitrospiraceae bacterium
GTGCCGTTGCGCTCACTGTTAATATATCCACGTATTACCTCCCCGCCTTTATTGCTGCCTTAAACATCCTGATCTTCGTTCCAAGCATTGTTATTGCCGTATTGTGGACTAAAGAATTTTCCGTCATCTTAGAAACTTCAATATTGATTTCTACATTGTTTTTGTCACCCCATGACGCGGTGGGTTCAGACACGATATTCATTGATACATCATCTTTGCTTTTTGCCCCAATATGGTTTGGGTTTGTTGTTTTCATTTTCATCTGTTTTCCCATCAGGTTCTTAAACTGTACGTCCTTTGCCTTATAGCCGGGGGTATCTGCATTTGCAATATTTGAGGAAATAACCTTCTGCCTCGCATTTGCTGCCTGTACAATTTTATGAAGCATGTTAAATCCACTATCCATATCATCCCTCCTGATAATTCTCTGCAGATACGTTTACATCAAGATGCATGCCAGGTAGCAGCGATGTCTCACAACAAATTAACTGTATTTTATCTTTTAATTTCAAGCAAGTAGCAGCTTTTATCAGTTTCATGTTCATTCCATGTATCATGCAGTGGGAAAATTTTTCCCCTGTGCATTCAGCTTGTTTCTGATTGTCCTTACACTGACTCCAAGAAGTTTTGCCGCCTGGGTCTTATTGCCCTTCGTGTCCTCAAGGGTCTTCATGATCAGGTCCATTTCCATGTCCCTGATGCTGCCTGCATAGGCCGGCGATTGTGTCATACGCTGCTGCAGCATAAAATCATCTTTGTCGATTATCCCGTTTTTAGAGATTAAGACAGCCCTGTGGATCGAGTTCTCAAGCTCACGAATATTTCCCCGCCATGTTCTCGATCTCAGAAAATCGAGGGCCTCATCAGTAAAGCAGGAAAAGGTCTTCTTCAGATCTCCTGAAAATTTTCTTGCAAAGTGCTCTGAGAGTACTTTTATATCCTCTGTTCTTTCCCGTAACGGAGGGAGTTCAACAGGAAAAACACTTAATCTGTAGAACAGATCTTCCCTGAATCTTCCCTCAGACATTTCTTTCTCAAGGTCCCTGTTTGTTGTAGCAATAACTCTGACATCAACGGGCACAGGCTCTTTCCCCCCTACTCTGTCTATCTCCCTCTCCTGCAGGACTCTCAGCAGCTTTGCCTGGAGCGTCGAAGACATTTCACCAATCTCATCAAGGAGAATAGTTCCGCCCTGGGCCATTTCAAACTTGCCAATCTTTTTCTCAACAGCTCCCGTGAAGGCCCCCTTTTCATACCCAAAGAGTTCAGATTCGAGAAGATTGTCAGGAATAGCAGCGCAATTAACGGCTATAAGCGGTTTTTTACATCTGCGGCTTGCCTTGTGAACATAACGTGCAAGTAACTCCTTGCCTGTACCGCTCTCACCCAGCAGGAGAACCGTTATATCGCTGGCAGCTACACTCCCGGCAAGCTGCAGTATATTTTTCATATTTATATTCTTTGTAATAACATCATGGCTTCTGCCTGACCTGCGAGATAATATGGCCTGCACAGTCTTTGTCAAATCCTGAAATGAAAAAGGTTTCATAAGATAGTCGCATACCCCTTCCTTCATGGCCCCGACCGCATTTTCAACAGTGGCAAAACCTGTTATTACCAGTATTGGCATATCGCCTGATTTTTTTCTTATTTCCCTGATAAATGTCAGTCCGTCCATCCTGGGCATCTTCATGTCTGTAATAATCATTGAGGGGTCGGTCTGCTCCATTTTTTTCAGGGCCTCAACAGGATTTTCTGATACCTGAACTTCATATCCCATCCGTGTCACCGCCTCTTTCAGGGCAGTCCTTAATGGCTGGTCATCATCAACAACAAGTATTGATTTCATAGTATTCTGCATCTCTAAGTATTCATCTCCTTCCCATCATTGATGTGGTTGAGAGCAGCAGTGCTGTTTTTGTAGGGGAAATAAAGACTGAATGTGCTGCCCCTGTCCCCGTTCCTGCTTGCCTTGATGAATCCCTCATGGCTCTGCACGATTTTATGGGCTATCGCCAGCCCAAGCCCTGTTCCCTGCTCCTTTGTGGAGAAAAAGGGATCGAATATATTTTCTATGTTTTCAGGGTCAATTCCGACACCTTCATCTACAACAATGATTTTCAGATATTCACCTCCGCCTTCCATCTCTATTGTGAGGTTGCCTCCCTCAGGCATTGACTGCACAGCATTGAGCAGTATATTCATAAAAACCTGTTTAAGGAGTTCTCTATCTCCGCTCACAGCGTGATCGGTAAGTGTATGGGAAACGGTAACCTCCCGTATTTCTATAAGCGGTTCAATAATTTTGAGAGCATCCGCAATCACCGTTCTTATCTGCAGGTCGCTGAAGGAAAGATTTCTGGGCTTGGCAAAGAGAAGCATGTTGGTCAGAATATTGTTCAGACTCCTGATTCCTGTTGAAATGCCCCCCGCCATTTCTGAGTGATCCGTATCCTTCAGGTCATCCATAAGCATGTTTGAATACAGTTCGATACTGCACAGGGGGCTTCTGATTTCATGTACAATGGTAGCTGCCATCTCACCCATAGCAATGAGACGCAGGTTTCTTTTATGATGCTGCCGGAGTTCTCTGAGCTGGACATTTTTATTCTCCAGCTCCTCTGTAAGAAAGGTGACCTGTTCACAGAGCCGCGCATAGCATGTCTCAAGACTTCGCGAAGCCTCTGTAAAATTATTGAAAGCATTATGAATCTTCAATGATTCCTGCATTAAAATACCTCTTCCATTCTACTGACCAGGTTCATGCCCATTATTTTTGTTTTTGCAGCACGGCTCACAATTGAATCTCCCTTCTCTATACGGCCAAGCATGTTCAGTGCGTCACTTTTTTCTGCCCCGCTGCCCAGCCGGTAGATAACCCACTCATTCTTCGGTTCAAGCTTATAGGCAATTTCATAATATGTGCGTGCATTTTTTTTCCTGTTTGTAGCATGCAGTACATCAGCCAGTACTACATATGCATCAGCATTCCAGGTGCCATTGTCCAGCCTCTGCTGATAAAGGGCAACTGCATCTTCAAGGCCTTCAGATTGCTGAAAGAAGATTTCATTCATAATATTTCCGAGGAGAGCGATATCATCCTTTCTGAATTGCTCAAGTCTCTTCATCCGATTGACTGCTGAAGTAAAGTGGCCGCTTTCATAGTCAATTGCTGCCTGAATCCTTTCTGTGGCCGCATCAGGGCCCTTAAGAATTTTCACCATGTTGACATAATCCTGGGCTGTTTCAGTATCACCAAGACCTATATAGTACTCAGCAAGATCCAGTGCCGCATTTGTCCGCGTATCCCCCTTCCCATGTTCTGCAAGCCAGGATGAGAGGTAGACAAAATGACTGTCCTCTTCTTTTAGTTTCTCGGCCATCCTGACAAGAAACTCCTCGCGTGTTCCGTCGAGTAGCCATTTGCCGAGATCATTCCATAAAGTTACAAAATCAAGTCCCTCTGTATCTTTATTTCCTGTTTTCCCGCTTACATCAATAAGGATTTTCTCAAGCTCAGCAAATGCCTCTCTGGGAGGCTGCTTGCCATATACCAGTTCGCGGAGCAATGATATGGAGTCATCGATCTTCCCCTGTGCACGGTACAACCTTGATAATTCAAGCAGAGTAGTCTTATAGAGAGATGAATTCAGGTGGTTTGTCCTGATTTCTTCCAGACTCTTCACTGCTTTGTCAAGCTTGCCGGCCTGTGAATATGCAAGTGAAAGATTAAAGAGAGACAGCACCTTCAGTTTTCTATCAAGTGCAAGGTTCGCCAGCTCAAAGTTCTTTATCGCCTCCTTTGCCTTGCCCTCCTCCATATCGATTAACCCGAGACTGAGGTATGCATAATATTTATACAGCCCAATCGGTGTATTATTAAAATGTTTCCTTGCCTCTTTCAGATCCCCGCTCATCCGCATATTTTCACCTATCAGATAATAGGTCTCGTCAGAACCCTGAATATATGCATTGTCATCCTTCATAGCTGCGGCGTATACCCCTCTGGCCTCTTTAATTTTTCCGAGCTTCTGCAATGCATTTGCCTTACTGAACAATGTTGGTCCCTCGTTGCCGGCCTTTGTAAAATATTGAATAGCCTGTCTGAATTCACCGATTTCAGCAAGGCTTTTTGCCAGACCAAGATAGGCCTTCTGGATGCTCGCTGAGGCAGGAAACTCATCTATAAAAATTCTGTAGTTGGATTTTGATTCATACACCAGTCCGTACTCAAGATATATTTCAGACCGTCTGAGCAGTGCCTGCTCTTTCAGTTCCGGATTTTGTGCATTAATATAGGCAAGTCTCAGATTTTCTATTGCTTCATACTGATCACCTATTGCAGCACAAGCCTCTCCATAAATATAGTAGTAGATGCTTCTTTTCTCCTGCTCTTTCGGCAAGAGAGCTGGAAGTTCCCTGAGCACGGTGTAGCCATTGCCGGCCTTTACAAGGTCCCAGTATTTTTTAAATTCTTTTGGAATAAAACTATCTGAACCAGTGTGTCTGGAAGAAGTTACTTTTTCCGGTTTCTCCTGCGAAAGAGATCTATCCTCCTCTTGAATTACCCTTGTCGGTATGAGTGGTTTAATGTCCGGAATTATTTTTTTAGCAGAATAATCATCATTGGTCCCTTTCTCATGGAAAACGTCAATTACAAAGCGGCCCGGTTTGGCGAGCGTAAATGATTCCACTGCACCCCCACTGTCGCTATTGAACAGAAGGGTATCATTTTTCTGCTGATATGAAAGGTGCAGTTTATTTTTCTCTACAGTAAAGACTTCACCAGGAAAATGTACGGCAATGTCGCTTCCCGTTCTGGTCAGCTTTCCTTTGACAATAAAATCCTCAGGCCCTTCCATTACAATTCTTAAGTAGCCGGAGTGACTGGCTGACCGCAGCTTGATACGCTGAATCTTTTTATCTTTGACGGTTTTTTTGATCTTTGTAAGTGTGGCCTCTGAATTATTATTGCTCTCCTTCTCATTGTAAACATCGATCACAAATCGTCCCGGATTAGAAAGCGTAAAGGATTTCACTATGCCGGTCGCTACGCCATTAAACAGAACAGTATCTTTTTTATGATGGTATGCGAGGGGAAGTTTATTCTTCTCTACTGTAAATGATTCATTGGGAAAGCATACGATTATATCGCTTCCCTTTCTCGTCAGCTCTCCTTTGGTAATAAAATCCTCAGGCCCTTCCATTACAATTCTTAAGTAGCCGGAGTGACTTGCTGTTCTGAAGGTGATCAGCTGCTTCTGCTGGTCTTGAACAGAAGCCCCTTCGATTTCAGATGTCCATACAAAAGCGACAAGCGCAAGCCCCATGATTATAGAGAAATTTCTCATGCCATCCGATGAGCAATAAACATGCCACGGTAACTTCATGTAATTTAATGCTTTTCGATGTAGGTGTCTGTCATAAAACTGACGAAAGGGCAGGATATTGGCTTTGCTCTAGGGTGAAAAAGGAAAAAAAGAAGAAATTATTCAGTTGTAATCTTGAAATCAATGGCCTTTTTTTTCATTTTCTCTATAAGTGTGGTCCTGTTAAGGCCGAGGAGAGTCGCTGCTTTGCTCTTTACTCCCTTTGAAATAGTAAGGGCCTGCAAAATCATATTGTTTTCTATTTCCTCAAGCATGGTGTTAAGATCAACACCGGCAGATGAGAGGACCTGTTCCCGGGAGGCAGACGATCTGTCAACAGTCTTGGAACTGATTCTTTCAGGCAGGTCAGCAGGGGAGACAACTTCCCCCTCCTTCAGAATTAACATCCGTTCAACAAGATTCTCAAGCTCCCGGACATTTCCCGGCCAACTGTAATTGGTCAGACACTTCATGGTTTCTTCTGAAATTGTCGGCGATGCCTTCCCCTTCCGCTTTGACATATGAGTGATAAAGTGATCAATCAGAAGAGGGATGTCTTCCCTCATTTCCTTGAGTGGCGGAAGCTTCAGGGGAATTACATTCAGCCTGTAATACAGGTCTTCCCTGAATCGGCCGTCCTCCACAGCCTGTTCAAGGTTCCTGTTCGTGGCAGCAATGATTCGTACGTCCACTTTCAGAGTCTTAATACCACCTACCCGTTCAAACTCTCTCTCCTGCAGCACCCTGAGCAGTTTAACCTGAAGTGCCGGGGCCAATTCTCCTATTTCATCAAGAAACAGAGTACCCTGATTGGCTAGCTCAAATCGGCCGATCCTTGTATTGATAGCGCCGGTAAATGCCCCTTTCTCATGCCCAAAGAGTTCTGATTCAAGAATGTCCTTGGGTATGGCTGCACAATTCAAGGGTACAAAGGGTTTCCCTGCCCTGGGACTGCTATAGTGTATGTTCTTTGCAATCAGTTCCTTACCAGTACCGCTTTCTCCTGTTATGAGAACGGTACTGTCAGAATCAGCAATTTTTTCTACAAATTTTATAACGCTCTGTATGGGAGCTGATTTACCGATGATCCTGTCAAGTGCACGTTTATTGTAGGTATTCTTTTTCTTGAGTTCTGATTTCAGGCTCCTGTTTTCTTCCTGGAGCCGGTAATAATCAAGCAGTCTCGTTATTGCAAGATGAATATCTTCAAGATCAAAAGGTTTTGAAATATAATCGAAGGCACCAAGTTTCACGGCCTCAACGGCTGTCTGTACTGATGCATTGGCAGTAATTATAATTGAAGGAACTTCTATCTTTGCATCAACAGTCTCCCGCAAAACATCCATTCCGCTCATACCGGGCATCATAAGATCAAGAAGGAAAAGATCAAACTTTGTCTCTTTCAGGTGGGCCAGACCTGATTCTCCATCAGGCGACGTCACCACATCATACCCTTTGGATTGCAGGTAATCTGTCAGCAGATCTCGAATTGCCTCTTCATCGTCTATAACAAGAATGCGAATCATAGGCATATATTGCCACAACAGAATGTAATCGTCAACAGATTGACGCCCAAGAAAAGAGAATGGGGCTGTTACCCCTGATTCATTGCTACAACTTTGTTTCTACCCTGCCGTTTGGCCTGGTAAAGGAGGGCATCTGCTTCTTTTTGAAGAATTTTGGCGGAATTAATGCCTTCAACAACCTCAGCAACTCCAAGGCTGATTGTTACTTTTATAACATTGCCGTCATAGGTATGCTCCTGATCCATAATGACCTTTCTGAATCTCTCTGCTACCATTGTGGCAGCCTCTATTCCTGTCTCAGGCAAGAGGCAGCAAAATTCCTCCCCACCGTACCGTGCGAGGCAATCCACATTCCTGATACTTTGGCCAACCCCGGCAGCAA
>CP070644.1:1053984-1058991 GCA_020354155.1 Nitrospiraceae bacterium
ACAGGGAACCCTCCAAGCCTTTCAGCCAAAGCGCAGGCTTCCTCAGGGTTTTGTGCAACATCACCTTCGGGTACAGGAATGTGGTGATTCCGAAATAATTGCTTAGCCTGATACTCGTGTATTTTCATTTATTAACTTTCTTTCAAAATTTCCGAAGATCAGAATTTTCTGCTCCTTATCAATTATATGAACTTTGTTACGTGCGACGTGAATCATTTATTCCCACAGGCGTGTCAATGGGTTGCGGATTTCGACGCCTGTATTCCTGTCCATACATACGGTAGTTATTTCCGTATTTTTTTATGAGCGCTATCTCCCGGTCCCCAACATCTTTCTTTACCATAGCAGGTATTCCTGCAACAAAGGAACGGGGAGGAACCTTCATGCCTTCGCTCACCACTGCCCCTGCAGCAATAATACAGTCGTTACCAATAACAGCGCCATTCAGAATCACCGCGTTCATACCGATCAATACGCGGTCTCCTATGGTGCACCCATGAAGGCAACAGAGGTGTGCAACCGTGACATCGTCGCCGATGATGAGTGGATATTGATCACGCATCACATGGCACATGCTGAGATCCTGAATGCTGCTTCGGCTGCCAATGCGGATAAAATTAACATCACCCCGCAAAACACAGTTAAACCAGACACTGGACTGCTCTCCTATCTCCACGTCACCCATAACCACAGCACCTTTAGCAATGTATGCTGTGGGATGAATCAGAGGCTCCTTGTCCAGATAGGGCATTTCTATTTCAGGTATATCCACGGTCAACCTCTTGCATCACTCCAAAATTTCTCAAAAAAACATCTCTTAAAGGCGTATCAACTATCGAAACACTTTTGAGAATATATGCTTATACGTTCTCCTTTGCATATCCCATTTTTTTCAGCGCTTCTTTAACCTCATCCAGGATAGCAGGATCGTCAATGGTGGAGGGTACTGAATATTTCTTGCTGTCTGCAATCTTTCGCATGGTGCCCCTCAGTATTTTTCCTGAACGCGTCTTGGGCAGCCTCTTTACAATAACAGCCTGTTTAAAACAGGCAATTGCCCCGATCTCTCCCCTGATCATCTTAACAAGATCCTGCTGGAGTTCCTCCTCTCCCTTATCTATTCCGGTCTTTAACACAACAAGACCGACAGGGACCTGCCCCTTCAGCCCGTCTTCCACGCCGAATACAGCACATTCAGCTACGTCCTTGTGTGTCGCGATGATCTCTTCCATTTCTCCGGTAGAAAGCCTGTGGCCCGCTACATTAATGACATCATCAACGCGGCCCATGACATAGACATAACCGTCTTCATCAATATATCCACCGTCGCTGGTAAAATAATATCCGGGAAAAGGATTTATATAGGACTCAAGAAATCTCTGCTCTGCCTGCCATAGCGTAGGCAATGTACCCGGAGGCAGCGGAAGTTTCACTGCTACCAAACCTTCTGTTCCTGCTTCTACAGGGTTGCCGTCATTGTTGAGGATCTGCACATCAAAACCAGGTACGGGCTTTGTGGATGATCCCGGTTTAATGGAAAACTCTTCAATCCCCATACAATTCGCCGTTATGGGCCAGCCTGTCTCAGTCTGCCACCAGTGGTCTATCACAGGACGGTTCAGCAGTTTGCTTGCCCAGTGATAGGTGTCCGGGTCCAGTCTTTCTCCTGCAAGAAAAAGATACTTGAAGCCTGAAAGGTCATATTTTTTAAGATATTCTCCATCAGGGTCATCTCTTTTTATGGCTCTAAATGCTGTAGGCGCCGTAAAGAGGACCTTTGCTCCATGCTCGGAAATGACCCTCCAGAAAGCTCCCGGATCAGGTGTGCCCACAGGTTTTCCTTCAAATATTATTGTGGTGCAGCCTGTAAGCAGAGGACCATAGATAATGTATGAGTGTCCCACGACCCATCCGACATCTGAAGCAGACCAGTAGACCTCTCCCGGTTTAACATTGTATATATTCTCAAAACTCCAGCGTAGTGCAACTGCATGTCCTCCATTGTCTCTTACGATTCCTTTTGGTGTACCAGTCGTACCTGAAGTATAAAGAATGTAAAGAGGGTCAGTTGCCTGCACAGGGACACACTGGGCAGGTTCTGCATTTGCTATGACGTCATCCCAGTCATGGTCTCTACCGTCCACCATATCAGCTTTGACAATGGGCCTTTGATACACAACACATTTATCAGGCTTGTGTTTAGCAATTTCAATGGCCTTGTTTACCATAGGTTTGTACTCTATAAGTTTTTTCCCTTCAATCGCGCCTGAAGCTGTTACTATTACTTTTGGTTTTGCATCATCAATCCTGATTGCAAGTTCATGAGGAGCAAAGCCTCCAAATACTACTGAATGAACTGCACCGAGACGGGCACAGGCAAGCATTGCAATGGCAGCCTGCGGAACCATGGGCATATAAATGATGATTGTGTCACCTTTTGATACACCAAGACTCTTCAGTACACCGGCAAATTTAGATACTTTATCAAGAAGTTCTCTGTACGTTATTTTCTGAATTGTATCTGTCACAGGGCTGTCGTAAATAATCGCGGTCTGGTCCCCTCTGCCTTTTTCCACATGGCGGTCAACGGCATTGTAACAGGTGTTCATTTCGGCGCCGCTAAACCAGCGATAAATAGGTTTGTTTGAATCATCAAGGACTTTATCCCATTTTTTATACCAGTCAATATTTTCAGCTGCCTCACCCCAGAAACCCTCGGGATCACTGATACTCCTCCTAAAAACCTCATCATACTTGCCCATTGAACGCCTCCATGAAATCATTGTTTTCTCCAGAAAATGCTCTCTTTATATCTTTCGTCTGGTAACAGTGTGCAAAGCTTACCAGGTTTCTATTGTTCAGAGAATTTGTATACCTTTGCATTTATTTTAGATCTTCATCAATTTTCATGTACATACAATTTCAACACCGCTAACTGACAAGATTTTTTAAAAGGATGCATGAATTGTAACAGAATAACGCTGAGTCGGCAATGTTTTTTTATATTTTTCAACGTTCCAGAATATTTCAGGGACCGGAAGGCAATAATTCGCGGTGAGGCCCTCCCCCTCAGTTCAACTCTCGCTTTTCTGAATATGCACTTCTCCTGAGGGTATCTGGATTAAGCCATCTGATGTTTCAATTACCAGGTATCCCTCATCAGATATTCCCCGTGCAATACCTCTTACCTCCCTGTTCTTCATCACAGCAATAATTTCTCTGTCTCTTGTGGCAGAATTCTCCTCGAGAACTTTTATGAATGGTGAAAGGCACTCTTGCAGCCAGAGTTCATAACACCTTTCAAATTCTGCAAGCAGAGAAGCAATCAAGACCTGTCTGTTTGATGTCGCTCCCGTTGCATCTCGCAGAGAGATCGCACTTTCTCTCAGTTCAAAGGGGTAGCTCTCGCTTGTGCTGTTTACATTAATACCTATGCCAATAATGACACGGTTCACTTTGTCCTCTTCACTCTGCATTTCACAAAGGATCCCTGCCAGCTTTCTCCCCTTCACAAGAATATCATTTGGCCATTTAACGGTTGGGTAGAGGCCGGGATATATCTTTTTGAAAACCTTCACCAGGGCAGCTGCCGTCACCAGTGCTAGCTGAGGCGCTTTTTGTGGACGGATGTCAGGTCGCAGGAGGATAGAACAATACAGGTTGGATCCCGGAGGTGAATACCACCTGTTCTGCATTCGGCCTCGTCCTGCAGTCTGATGGTCAGCAGCTACAACTGCGCCATGAACAGCCTCTTCAGGATCCATTAATGCAAGATATGAGCTGGTCGAATCGACTGATTCAAGATAGACATAACTCCTGCCGATAATTTTTGACTTGAGTAAAAGACTAACTTCCAATTTACCCGGAACATCATCAGCAGCGTTCACGTTTGCCCTCATTTCGCATCTTCTCCCCGCCGGCAATAACAGTTGTCACTCGTCTGTCTCATCCTGTGCAACTGTTCGAGGCAGTCAATATCGTATTCAACAATATTTCCTTTTCTGAAGAATTCAGGCGCCTTCCTGACGTAACCTCCTCCAGTCAACTGCAGAGGCATCAATGAATCTGGCGTGCCAGGCCGCTCAGAACCGTTCCCGGACCGACCTCAACAAATGTGTCGACACCCTGCTTACGCAGGACTGTGATCGTGTCTATCCAGCGGACACTGCTGTAAATCTGACTGACCAGATTCGAGGCAATCGATTCATCAGTGTACGGCTCGGCACTGCAGTTGGCGATACAGGGAACGTTCAGGCTGCCAAAACTTAATCCGGCCAGAAATGACTCAAACTCTTCAGCCGCGGGTTTCATATGACGACTGTGGAAGGCTCCACTGACGCGGAGGATAACCACCCGCTTGGCTCCCTTGTCCTTCATTTGCGGTGCAAATTTCTCGATATCGGCCTTGAGACCGGAGATGACTGTCTGGCTCGGGGAGTTGAAATTGGCCACATCAACACTGTCGGCACCAAGCTCGGCCAGGGCACTGGCAACGGCGTCACCGTCCATGCCCAGAATGGCAGCCATGCCTCCGCCACTGGCCTCACTCATCAGGGCAGCGCGCTTCTGGACTAGCTTGAGTCCGGTAGTAAAATCAAAGGCACCGGCAGCATAAAGGGCATCATATTCACCCAGACTATGCCCGATTACAAAATCCGGTGCGATGTCCTCGTCCTCGACCTTGGCCAGGAAACTCAGGGCATTGACGGTGTAGAGCGCTGGCTGGGTGTAGTCCGTACTGTTGAGCTTACCGTCAGGATTCTCCAGACAGAGTTCCTTCATGGAGAAACCGAGAATAGCATCCGCCTCAGCGATCAGGTCGGGATAGCGTTCAAAGAGCTCGGCGCCCATACCAACTGCCTGGGAACCCTGACCGGGGAACATGAATACTGTTGTCATAAAATACCTCTATGCAAACGTATTAGGTTGTGGGTAGCCATTCAGTTACGGCTATTGTCGGCTGTCATTCTGAGGAACGAAGTAACAATGTTAGTATTCTTCTATAAT
>CP070644.1:1059091-1061911 GCA_020354155.1 Nitrospiraceae bacterium
CCCGTGTTTAATTGTAAATTGCTGGTCAATGACCTTTGCAAGAGGTGCAAGGCAGTTCGTGGTGCAGGATGCATTGGAGATAATCTTGTGGCTAGCAGGGTCAAGCGTCTCTTCATTTACACCCATGCAGATTGTCGCATCCGGCTCCTTAGCAGGTGCTGATATAATTACCCAGCCGGCGCCAGCACTGAGATGCTTTGATGCTCCTTCCCTGTCAACAAAACGTCCGGTAGATTCAAGGACGATATCCACTTTCAGGTCCTTCCACGGGAGTTGGGCAGGGTCTGTTATGGCCGATACCTGAATCTCTTTACCGTTTACAGAGAGTGCATTGTCCTTTGCCTCGATGTCAGCATCAAAAATACCGTGTACAGAATCATACCGTAAAAGGTGAGCCAGTGTTTTGGAATCTGTAAGATCGTTAATGCCAACAACTTCGATGTCGCTGCTCTTCATGCAAATCCTGAAAAAATTTCTTCCTATCCTTCCAAATCCATTAATACCAACACGCAATGCCATAACAACCTCCTTTTAATATATTAAAAAATAACTCAAACCCCGTGGGCAATTATACTTCCATTACTTCCGCTTCTTTATGAGAAATTGCTTCATCCACTTTCTTTATATATGAGTCCGTGGTCTTTTGCACTTCATCAATAGACCGTTTTGTCTCATCCTCACTCACATTCTCCTCTTTTTCCATCTTTTTCAATTCCTCGTTTGTGTCACGACGGATATTTCGTACAGCAATTTTTGCGTCCTCTCCCCGCTTGTGAACCTGCTTGACAATCTCTTTTCTTCTCTCCTCTGTCAGAGGAGGAATAGCGACCCTGATCAGCTTGCCGTCATTATTCGGATTCAGTCCCAGACCTGACTTCTGAATGGCCTTTTCAATCTCCCCGATCGTTTTGGGGTCAAAGGGCTGTATGGTAATGAGCCGGCTTTCAGGAACGCTGAGAGTAGCCACATGGTTTATAGGAGTAGGAGTACCAAAGTAATCAACCATTATTGAATCAAAGATAGAAAGGGACGCACGGCCCGTCCTTATTCCAGCAAGGTCCTTTTTCAGTGCCTCAAGAGCCTTGTCCATTCTTTCATTGAGTCTTTTGCTTGCCTCTTTTTGCATAGGAGCCTCCTCGATTGACCAATGTGCCTATTTTTTTGCCCTCTATAACTTTCCGTATATTGCCTTTCTTCATCAGGCTGAATACGATTATAGGGAGATCATTATCCATGCAAAGGGATATAGCAGTGGAATCCATGACCTTGAGACCTTTTTTCAGGACATCAATATAGGAAATGGCAGAGAATTTTTTAGCAGCCCTGTTTTTCATCGGGTCACTGCTGTATACCCCATCAACTTTGGTTGCTTTGATAATAACATCGGCACCAATTTCCACAGCCCTTAATGCAGCTGCTGTGTCAGTAGTAAAATATGGATTGCCTGTTCCAGCCCCAAAAATGACAAACCGCTTCTTTTCGAGGTGGCGGACTGCCCTTCTTCTGATGTAGGGTTCCGCCAGTTCCTGCATTTCTATTGCTGATTGCACCCGTGTCGGCAACCCATTTTTTTCCAGGGCATTCTGAAGTGCCAGGGCATTCAGTACTGTTGCAAGCATGCCCATGTAGTCGGCAGAGGTCCTCTCCATACCTTCAGCGCTTGCCTCAAGACCACGGAAGATATTGCCTCCACCAATCACTATTGCCATCTGAACACCTAATGCCGTAATCCCCTGCAGCTCATCAGAAATGTATTGAACAATTTTCTGATCTATCCCAAACTGTTTATCGCCCATGAGGGCCTCGCCGCTGAGTTTCAGGAGGACACGTTTATATTTAGGCTTCATGGCTTTCTTTCAGTCTCAGTTTATTTTTTCGCCCAGCTGAAATCGTACAAAACGCTTTATCACAATGTTTTCACCAACCTTGGATACCTTTTCAACAATAAGGTCCTTGATCTTTTTCTTCTGATCAGGGTCTTTTACAAACACCTGCTCTACAAGGCAATTGTCAGCATAGAATTTTTCGAGCTTACCCTCAATGATCTTTTCTACGACCTGAGGTGGTTTATTGGTAACCTGATCTGCGTAGATTGCCTTCTCCCTTTCTATAACCTCTGCAGGTATATCCTCCCTCTTTACAAAAGGGGGATTGGCAGCAGCAATGTGCATGGCTACGTCCTTAACCAGTTCCTGAAAGTCTTCTGTTTTTGCCACAAAGTCTGTCTCACAGTTTATCTCTACCATTACCCCGATCTTACCCATATGGATATAAGAGCCGATGAGTCCTTCCGAGGCCTCCCGTGATGCCTTTTTTGTAGCTGTTGCAATCCCCTTCTTTCTCAGTACATCCATGGCCTGTTCCAGGTCACCCTTTGTCTCAGCAAGGGCCCGCTTGCAGTCCATCATCCCTGCACCGGTCTGTTCCCTCAATTCTTTTATGCTATCCATTGAAACGCTCATTCACTTACTTCCTCCTTATTATTCTCCTCTACTGCTACTTCAGCCACGGCCTCTTCGACGGCTTCTTCTGCGGCCTCTTGTGCAACAGCCTCCTGTGCCTCTTCAGATGACTTATTCAGAATCTCTCTCCCCTCATGAAAGGCCTTTCCCAATCTGGAGGTAAGCAGTTTAATAGACCTGATTGCATCGTCGTTTCCAGGGATGACAAAGTCGAAGTCAACAGGATAGCAGTTCGTATAAACGAGAGCGATAATGGGAATGGAAAGTTTTTTTGCCTCAGCCACAGCAATGGATTCCTTTTTGGGGTCGATGATAAAAATCGCACCCGGCAGGTCTCCCATTTCCTTGACACCGCTCA
>CP070644.1:1062011-1065200 GCA_020354155.1 Nitrospiraceae bacterium
ATTAAAAAACTTTATAAAATTAAGCGGTTAGTCGTTAAAAGCGGTCAGTTTATTGCTTTTAAAACAGTAGGTTAAGTAAAATATTTACAAAACGAAATAGAATAATGGAGGTAATATCACCTATGAATACACTGAAAACCGCAACCCTTATGGTTGGGCTTACCCTTGTCCTTGTCTGGGCCGGAGCTGCCTTTGGAGGCCAATCCGGCATGACTATAGCCCTCATCTTTGCCCTTCTTATGAATATCTTCAGCTACTGGTTCAGCGATAAAATAGTGCTGAAAATGTATCGTGCACAGGAGGTCAGTGAACAGGAGGCACCGGAGCTTTTTTCAATGGTAAAAAGACTGACGCAAAAAGCAGGTCTTCCCATGCCAAAGGTCTATATCATCAATCAGGATCAGCCGAATGCCTTTGCAACAGGAAGAAACCCAGCTCATGCTGCTGTTGCCGTGACAACGGGCATCATGAGGATTCTCTCCAGAGAAGAACTGGAAGGTGTCATAGGCCACGAACTTGCGCATGTTCAGCACCGGGATATTTTAATTGGAACTGTCGCTGCCACAATCGCAGGAGCCATCAGTTATTTAGCACATATGGCACAGTGGGCAATGATCTTTGGAGGCAGGGATGACGATGACGGAGGGAATCCACTTGCAGCCATTGTTATGATGATCGTCGCACCGATTGCTGCAATGCTTATACAAATGGCTATTTCACGTTCGCGGGAGTATGCTGCAGACAGAGGAGGTGCCAAGATTGCAGGAAATCCGCAGCACCTGGCCGATGCACTGAAGAAACTTCACATGGCATCCCAAAGAGTGCCCATGAAAGCCGAGCCCGCAACAGCACACATGTTTATTGTCAACCCCCTTTCAGGTCGCGGCTTTTCAAAACTCTTCAGCACCCACCCTCCCATGGAAGAAAGAATAGCCAGACTTGAGAGCATGTAAATAAAAAACCATGCCCCATGTCAAAAGTAAAATGACAACTGGCATGCCCTGTTAAATTATTCAGGATTCAAATCCGGACAGCTCCTGCGCATTCTTTTATTCAATCCTCCGGTTGAATCCTTATTTGTTTGATATTTCCATTTTGAAATGTGGATTTATGTATAGTAATACATGTCTCTAAAAAGAATAGAAAAGAAAGTACGCTCAGGTAATCGCCTCTCATCTGAAGAAGCATTGCTGTTATTTGAGAGTGACGATATTTTTACAATTGGCAGGCTGGCAAATCAGGCTGCACAGCTTCATAATGACAACTATGTATACTTCATTCAAAATCACCACATTAATCCCACAAATATCTGTGTAAACCGGTGCAGGTTCTGCGCCTTCAGCAGGTCAAAGGGCGATAAAGGCGCCTACGAACTGGATCTTAAAAAAATCATCAGGAAGCTGAAAAAACAGGGGGCAAGGGTTAAGAGTCAGGAATCAAGCACTCATAACAGCACAGTATCTCATAACACGCAACTCAAGGCTCCATTTACTGAAGTCCACATCGTCGGCGGTCTCCATCCGGACTGGTCCTTTGATGTTTATCTTGATATGATCAGGCAAATTAAGAACGCCCTTCCTGATCTGCACATTAAAGCCTTTACTGCAGTAGAGATAGATTATTTTTCTTCAATAAGCGGGATGTCCCTCATGCAGACCCTTGAGCAGCTGCAGGATGCAGGCCTTGAATCCATGCCCGGAGGAGGAGCAGAAATTTTCAATAAAAGAGTACGGAAGAAAGTCTGTCCTGAGAAAATCGACGGGAAAAGATGGTTAGATGTGATGGCAACTGCTCACCGCGTTGGTATCAGGACAAATGCCACCATGCTATATGGACATGTTGAGTCCTTCGAAGACCGTGTTGACCATATGCTGAAACTGCGAAACCTGCAGGATACGACCGAGGGTTTTCAGGCCTTTATACCCCTTGCCTTTCATCCTCTGAATACCACTATCGAGGGAGCCCGGTACACCTCAGGCATTGATGACCTGAAGACAATAGCCATATCACGGCTCTTTCTTGATAACTTCTCCCATATAAAGGCCTACTGGGTCATGCTGGGTGAAAAGATCGCCCAGCTTGCTCTCCTCTTTGGTGCAGATGATCTGGACGGAACGATTATTGAAGAGAAGATCACCCGTTCAGCCGGAGCACTTTCTGCAAATGCATTGACAAGGAATGAGCTTATTCATTTGATCCAAAAAGCCGGGAAGGTGCCTGTTGAACGGGACTCCTTCTACCGGCCTGTGCGATAAACAGAAAACGAGAACAGAAAACGAGAGATGAAGAAGAACAGTACGAAAAAAACAACATTGTCTCGCATAACAAAGCGTGAAGGACTTCAGCTTTTAAAGAACTCTGATCTTCTTGGTCTCGGCGTGCTGGCTGATAAAGTGAGACAAAAACTTCATCCTGACAACTATGTCAGCTTTATTATTGACCGTAATATCAATTACACAAATGTCTGCATCAACAAATGCAAATTCTGCGCCTTTTACAGAGAGCAGGACGATGCCGATGCGTTCATTCTGAGCAGGAGAACACTCTTCAGCAAGATAAGAGAAACAATCAAATGCGGGGGCACACAGATACTCATTCAGGGCGGTCTGCACCCTGACCTTGATATTGATTATTATATTGAATTGCTGCAATCAATAAAGAGCACCTTTGATATCCATGTGCACGGCTTTTCACCTCCTGAAATTTCCTACATCGCAAAAAAAGCCGGTTATACTCTGAAGAAAACCATCCTGCTGTTACAGGAGGCCGGGCTTGACTCAATTCCAGGCGGGGGCGCTGAAATTTTATCCGACAGGATACGAGATCAGGTCAGCCCGAAGAAAATCGGAGCCAGGCAATGGCTTCACGTTATGGAAGAGGCGCACAGGCTTGGCATGAAAACAACGGCAACCATGATGTTTGGCAGTGTTGAAGGGCCGGAAGACATTATTGAACACCTCCATGCGATCCGGAGGCTTCAGGACAGGACGGGCGGGTTTACTGCATTTATCCCCTGGACCTTTCAACCGACCAATACAGAGTTAGGTCAGAACAAGGAACAGGGAACAAAGAACAGTACCTGTAAAGAGCTCCACACCGCAACTGCAGTAGATTATCTTCGTGTACTGGCGCTCTCAAGAGTCTACCTTGATAATGTTCCAAACGTACAGGTCTCCTGGGTTACGCAGG
>CP070644.1:1065300-1068449 GCA_020354155.1 Nitrospiraceae bacterium
AGACAAGAAAGAGAGCAGAAATCACGCGGAGGTGCAGCAGTGCTGCATTGAGCACGATTTTTGTTTTCTGACGAAGTATGGCAGGATTTAGGACGTTTGCAGCCTAAAGCAATTTTGAGATAGGTTCTAATTACATGCTGTAGTATGAGGCGCGCTCTGGCTTTACTTTCACAAAGCAGTATTACACCGTAAGCGTAATCAGTTCAGCATTGAGTGTCTTCCCTGAGATGTGCAGTTTTCCAAGAGACACCGGCAGCTTGAATCGTCGCGGCCCAGCGCTTCCCGGATTTACGTAGAGAATGCCATCCTGTTTTTGAATGAACGGTTCATGAGAATGGCCGAAAATAACGACATCTATGCCGGATACTCCAGGATCAAGATCAAGCCTGCCCAGATCATGAATTGCATACAGGAGGACCTCATTCACTTGGACTGTCTCAGTAAGAGGGAATTTCCCTGCAACCTCGTCTCTGTCCATATTCCCCCGCACGGCAACGACATCCGCTATGGCGCCTAACTGATCAATGACGGAAAGGGCACCAATATCTCCTGCATGTATTATCAGATCACTGTCCTGCAATGCTTCAACAGCTTCATCCCTTAATAACCCATGTGTATCGGAAATAAGACCGAGTGTAATATGATCTCTATCTTCGGGGAAGGTATACATGGCACATCTGACATATAAGTATGCATGTGCCGAAGTACAATTTCAAGATAGTACATTTTTATTGTCAAAATACCAAAGGTATGATACAGTAACTGCAGAGGCTTTATGAGGAGGGGGATATGTTAAGAGTCGGCTCAAATTACAGAGAAAAACGCGACTATGCCCGCATGGCTATTGATGCTGAACTTTCCTGCACACTACTCGGTGAAGGGAAGACTTTTTCTGGTAAGGGAAGAAACATAAGCCACTCAGGCATACAGTTTGAAACAGATAATCTCCTGACTCCCGGAGCAGCCCTTGAAATCACCATTGACTCACAGAGTAACAAGATTATGCCCATGACTGCCACAGTGAATGTCCTGAGAGTCGAGCCTGTTGAAAGCAGTGGATTCAGGGTCGCCGGCAGGATCGTGGAATTCAAATAATCTTTCTTCCTCTTACCTTTTGTTGTTTCTCTTAACCCGCTATTTTGCTATACTTTCTTGAAAGATCATAAAAAGCGTAAGGAGAGGGGAGGACAGTATGGCAAAAACAAATACGGGCGGACAAGCAGCACGCAGGTCACCAAAAAAAACATCCAGGAAACGCACTGCGTCCAGGAAACCATCAGAGAAAAAGCAGAGTGCAGTCAATGCATCACCACTCCTTGCTGAGAAGCACGAACAACCATTAGCAGATGCTGCAATGGAAAAAACCCGTCAACAGCTTCATAAGCTGACTGAAAAACTGCATGAGGCAGCGGAAAAAAGCATCCATGCAATTAAGGAAGTTGCAGCAGACATTCAGCTGTATGCCAAAGACACCACTGAGCTCACAAAGATCAGGATAGATCTCAACCATATGATAAAGGAACGGCAGAAACTCCTCATGCTCATAGGAGAAAAACTGCGGAATATGCACAGAGCAAATAAACTCACCCGGATACCTGCAAAGTTCGCTGATGATTTCAGGAAGCTGGATGACCTGGAAGATGAGATAGAAGAAATGAAGAAAACTGAATATGCTCTTGCTGAAGAGATAAAAACCGTTTAGATAAAACTGCACAACCCCGGGAGCAACGTCGGGTACCACATGAGCCTGTACAGCCACCGCGACAGATTCAGAAGTGGTCGCAGTTTGAGTTCTTTCTATGAAAATCAGGAAAGCATCAGGAAAAATTCAGGAATTTGATCCAAGAAAACTGCTTGATTCGCTCATGCGGTCCGGTGCTGCCAGAGATCAGGCTGAGAACATTCTGGAAAAGGTCATGCCCGATGTTCTTCCACTCACGACAACAAAACAGATATACCGTCTGGCCCATAAGTATCTCAAGCAGCTCAATCATGCTACCGTACTGCGATATTCTTTGAAAAAAGGAATATTAAGACTTGGTCCCTCAGGCTATCCCTTTGAGAAGTACTTTGGAGAACTCCTGAAAAACTACGGGTATGATGTTCAGACAAACCTGCTTCTCGAGGGAAAATGTGTCAGTCATGAAGTCGATGTCTTTGCTGTCAATGATCGGGAGATTGTTCTTGTTGAATGCAAATACCGAAACCGGGTTAATAGTGCTCCGGATGTAAAAGTTGCCATGTACGTACACGCACGATTTCAGGATTTAAGGACAGCTCTTGCACCGGTACATCCCGGGAAAACCATAGAGGGATGGCTTGTGACCAATACTCGCTTTACTACAGATGCCATTCAGTTTGCAGACTGTGCAGGTTTCCAGCTAAAGAGCTGGCGCCACCCGGACAAACTAAGCCTTGAGAAAATGATAGAAGAAAATAAGTTGTACCCAATCACTGTTCTGTCCAGCCTCAATACAAGCCAGATAAAAAGGCTCTTGGAAAATAAGGTGATCCTCATGAAAGATCTGGCCAGGATGGAGGCAGATACTATAAAGAACATCCTCTCCATATCTGATAGAAAGGCTCTGAATATCCGCAAGGAAGCAGAAGACCTCTGTTTCTGTTAATACCCTTTTGCAGAACTCCTCTCTCTTACAATTTTATTTGTTACAATATTGTATACAACTCTGTTTGTAGATTTTGATTAATGAAAAACTCTTTTCTCTATTCAGTTCTTCTGTCTTGCTTCCTGATATGTTCCTTTGTCGCGAGCGCGCTTGGTGATCATCAGGGCATCCGTGAAATGCCACTGTCTGAGCGTACACGCAGCAATTTGGAAAGAGTAATACATTCCTATCAAGATCAGCCCGAAGGCACTCTCGGCGGTGAAACAGTATTCGCTCCGCACATGCTTGAGAATTTCTACGGCCACAGAAATTTCCAGCCTGCGTGGAGCAATGACAATGGCATAACACCCCTGGCAGAAATACTAATAGAAAAAATAGTGCACAGCAGTGTAGAAGGGCTCATACCTGAACACTACCACTTTGAGCGGATCATGGCCCTCTATAACCTCATGCAGGCAATTTCTGAAGTTACAGTTAAGTCAAAGGCGGAATCCCTTGCCGAAATGGACATACTGCTTACCG
>CP070644.1:1068549-1073324 GCA_020354155.1 Nitrospiraceae bacterium
CTCTTCAATATCCACACCCGGCTCGTCATTATCTAAAATATTGCCGGTGGCAGAATCAGTGACATCAGGGCCGTCAATGGCAGAAAGTGCGGCCGCCAGTGTGAAGTCCTCGGGTGAGACCTCGTCAAGGTCGTCATCCACGGTGGTGACTGTCACGGTAATGTCATAATCACCGCCGTCGGTTAATGTAACGGGCCCTGAATATGTCTGCTCACCGGAACCGTCACCCAGGTTATAGGTAAAGCTGCTCGAACTGTAGTCAGCCGGTGAGTCGGCAGTGCCGTCTGTCAGGTTGAGATCCAGGGTGGCGCCTGCTGCAGCGTTGGATACGGTGACGTGAAATACCGCATCCTCACCCTCAGTGACTGTCACGCCTTCCACACCGACTCCCTCTTCAATATCCACACCCGGTTCATCGTTGTCCAGGATGTTGCCTATGGCAGATGCGGAAACACCTCCACCCGGAGAAGATAGTGATGCATTAAGAAAGAAATTTTCATCTGGTTCTTCGACATTATCGTCAACAGTTGCAGTAGTCACCAATACAACATGGTCTCCTTCACTCAATGTAATTGGTCCAGTATACTCTTGAGAAGGTCCGCCATCCACACTGTAGAAGAATGTTGATGAAATGTAGTCGGCCGGCGAAACAGCAGTGCCATCAGCAAGAGAAAGAGTAAGTTGTGAATTCTCTGCCGCATTTGTTATTGACACGGTAAATTCCGCATTTTCACCCTCTATAACAATGCCGCCTTCAGAAGATAAAAACGAATCAATGGTAGGCTCGGTTCCATCAATGATTGTTGCCGCCCCTGATGCACTGGCCGAACCGCCGTCGGGGTTGGAAACAGAGGCATCAAGAAAGAAATTCTCATTGGGTTCATCGATTTGATCATCAATGGTATCAGTTTTTACGATGATAGAACTGCTGCCGGCCGGCAGGGTAATCGGCCCACTTACTGTGTTCCAGGTTGACCCTCCGTCAATTGAGTATTCAAATGTAGTTTGATTGTAATCAACACCAGCATCAGCAGAACCATTTCTCAAGCCAAGATTCAACTGAGCATTTTCTAAGGCTTTGGCAACATTTACTGTGAAATAGGCATCATCTCCTTCGTCAACAGGGCCACCTGCAGCATCCACGCCTGGTGAAACCGAAATTGTCGGAGGTGTAATATCATCATCAATAATGACCCCGGTACCAGAAGCAGCAGCAAGGGTGCCGCTTGTCCCAGATACAGATACATTAAGGAAGAATGACTCATTATTTTCATCGATGCTATCATCAACAGTATCTGTACGGACCTGAATGGAACTGCTGCCTGCAGGGATGTCAACAGGGCCTGTTACTGCCTGCCAACCTGAACCATCGTTGTATTCGAATTTAACAGCATGATAGTCAGCCGGATGATCAGCAGTGCCTTCACTTAAATTCAAATGCAATTGAGCATTATCAGGGGCATTATTTATCGTTACTGTAAAAATTGCGTCATCACCTTCCGGAATATACTCATCGCTTACGCTGACTAATACTGGTTCAACAGTTCCGTCAATGATGACCCCTTCACCTGTATCAAAAACCGGATCTCCGCCTTCGTTGGTAACTTCTGCAGATAGGAAGAAGTCTTCTGCTCCCTCAATTTCATCATCAATAACTGTGTCGGTACGTACCAGGATGGTGTTTTTTCCTGCCTCTAGAATAATGGGGCCCGAGACATCCTGCCAGGTTTTGCCATCATCGACGGAAAATTCAAAAATGTTTGCATGATAATCTGCCGGATCATCAGCAGTTCCTTCCTGCAGGCCCAGGGTAAGCTGCGTCCCTTCCGCTACGTTGTTGACAGTTACGGTGAAGACCTCATTATTTCCTTCTACCTCAGTTTCATCTGAGACAATTACAATCGGTTCGTCATCATCGACAATTATTGCAGTGGCAGTATCAGAAATTGCAGGATCATCACCGTTTGTGATTTCTGCTCTTAAGGTAAAGTCTTCGTTTGGCTCATCAAAATCATCCGAAACTGTATCAGTGCGTACCTCAAAGGTGTTATCACCCAGTTTCAGGGTGATCGGGCCTTCAACAGGTTGCCAGCCTGAGCCGTCATTGTATTCAAACTTTACACATTAAAGTCAGAGGGAGAATCAGCCGAACCGGTGATCAATTGTAAATCCAGTTGGGAACCGCCGACAGCGTCGGTAATGGTGACTGTGAAAACAGCATCATCACCTTCCGGAACTTCGCTGCCCTCTGCATTCATTTGTACGTTGATTGACGGGGCAGGGGGCTCGGCAGAGCCAGGGATAGGATCTACTGTATCTGTAACTATACCGACAGTTTCGGCTCCGCTTGTCACTTCTCCTTCATGGGTGACCCGGGCAAACTCAGGAACCGGATGCCCGCCACCCGCTGAGGAAGTAGAGCCTGCTGCTGGTGCTTCAAGTTCAACAGTCGGATCAAAACCTTCTGCAAGAAGAGCCTCCTGGATCTGTTCAACTTCAGCAGTTGCATCAGCAATTTCATCAGCCGTTACACCGCCAACAACATCCTGGTCGAGCACAACCGTACTCATTCTGCCAATATCTAAATGGGTTTCTGCAGCATCATTGAGAATGATGGACACTCGGCCGTCACTTTCAGTGACAATATTTTCATCAGCAAAAACAGGACTGTTTAATGCTAGAATTCTTTCACTGCCGTCAGGAGCTATTGCTTTTACAGTGCCATAAAGAATAACGACCTTGCCAACAGCCTGGCTTCCTGATGCAGTATTCGAAGTTTGCTCGCTTGCCGCCATGTTGATCTCTCCCTAGATGTCATTTGATGAATGAAAATAAAGTGAAATTATTCCTGCTTTCACTTCTTCTCATAATAAAGATAAACAAATACTGAGGAAAAACCATTGTACCTTGGTACTAGGTGTCCATTTTTATTGAATATTTTGCCTGTTTGAAAGTTCCCCAGAAGTTTGTTTGGCAAAAAATGGCGCACCAGTATAAACATGCAAGATACAGACCATTTTGTCAGGAAAATTGATGAGTTAGGCAGGGTCTTAGGTCTGGTTATTTTTAAGAAAATTATGAAAAAAATTGTGAATTGTTTTATGTATGAAAATGCAATTTTTTGACAATACATGACAAAAAATTGTCACAATTCTGTTTTGAAGTGGAATAAAGATTTTATGAAAAATGCTTATTTAAAAAACAAGACCCTCCTCACCATTATCAGAAAGTGAGGAGGGCCTTGTCAGTATCCTTCTTGAGGAGGGAAGGATTACGTTGGATCTACGTCGCCATCAGGAACTAAGGTGTCCAGATCAATAGAAGGATCAGCATCTTCAGGTGTTCCATTTTCATCCCAGTGGTAAACTCCTGCGTTGACAGGATCTTCAGACCAGTTTGTTGTATTAGTCGAATCCAGGGTGACCGCATCATCATTGTCAGCTATAATTGCTATATCATTATCTGGGTTGTCAGCCAGTGCATCAACAACAGCATTAGATATTTGCAGGGTATCAGGATCATTGTTATCCATATCAATAGTGCTGACATTGCCGCTGGCATTCATGTCATCGAGAGGAAGGTCACTCATGTCAATATTGAAACCATCGTTAGCATGATGGACATTCTCCAATTGCAGGGTAGTCCCATCATTGTCATAGGTGAATGATTCAGATATTGTAAAGGAACCATCATTGCCTTCCAGGACGAAAATTACCCCTTCTGGTGGATCACCAGATGCTCCCTCAGGACCGATTGTTACATCATGATCTGCTCCCAGCAAAGGTCCTTCAGGTGAGTTAGGATTGCCCACAAGAGTAAAGTCGCCACCGGTACTTTCATTTTCCAGTACAAATTCATCTACTTGGACTTTTGTGGTAGCATTTGGATCATCATATTTCAAAAGAACAGTATAAGTTTTTTCAGGATCAAGAACCAAACTATTAAGATCAAATTCAACACTTGCCTCCTGTCCTGTTCCAGGACGAAGAATTTCAGTAGAATGTAATATTTTTGTTGGACCTGTTAAATCACCATTATTTTCGTAAATAATAAGAGTAATTTCTTGGTCAGTGACATTTGAGTTAGTAACAAGTGTTGCTGTCGGTAAAATGAAAGGTGGCGTATCGTCAATAATTGTTCCTAAACCAGTAGCAGTTGAATTGGCAGTTGTTCCACTGGCAAGATCAGCTTGCAGCGTGAAGGTTTCATCCGGCTCATTCTTGACGTCGTCATTTAAGGTGAGGACTCTTGCCTGGGCAGAAGTTTCTCCAGGAGCAAAGGTTACAGAGGTTGCAGCAACCCAGGCAGAACCGTTCCAAATTTCTATGGCAGGATTATAATCATCACCCGAAGTAGCGGTTCCCGCAGCAGTACTTAAATCGAGAGTAATCGAATCGCTGCTTGCATTGCTCAAGGTTATGTCGAAGACAGCGTATTCACCCTCATCAACCGTATCATCTGAAACTGTAAAGGTTGGTGCCGGATCATTATCGAGGATCAAACCAGTGGCCGGAGTGGTGTCAATGGTAACGCCCGTTGGATTGACCGCATTGGTAATGGTGGCGATGAAATCTTCCGGTGAGGGTTCATCGAGATCATCATCAACGGTCGGTACATCCACAGTTAATGTAGCGGTTGTCTGACCGGCTAAAATGGTAACTGTATATGGACTGCCATCAGTATAGTCCTCAGGGCTAAGAGCAGAGCCTTCAGAAAGATTTACCGTAACCTCGGTATTCGAATCACTTTTTACATCCTGTGAAACGATGAAGTTA
>CP070644.1:1073424-1076788 GCA_020354155.1 Nitrospiraceae bacterium
GTATATTCCCAAAGGCGGAAAAAGTAAGACATATCATGGATGCGCTCATAGATATTGGTGAGGGAGCTGAAATGAGCTATTCAGAGACCCACTATCACGGTCTCTATGGGGGTATTGAAGTTATACCAAAGGCTGAAGTAAAAGTAGGAAAAGGCGGGAGATATTGTGCTGACTTTACCCTGACAAGCGGAAGGGTCGGCAAACTTGATATGGATTACTCAGTGCATGCTGAGGAAGATGCAATTACGGAACTGACGGCCCGGGTATTCGGCCACGCCAATGATAAGATCATGATCAGGGAGAAGGCATCTCTGGATGGAAAAAACTCACGGAGCCTCATCAAGACACGGGTCGCCATTGAAGATGAAGCCTCTGCCCAGGTCACGGGTATAACAAATGGCAATGCCCCAGGCGCCCGGGGTCATGTGGACTGCATGGAGATAGTGAAAGACAGTGCAGTTGCAAATGCAGTCCCCATTGTCACTGTCTCTAATCCGCTTGCAAAGGTAACCCATGAAGCAGCCATAGGCAGCGTGGACAAAAAACAGATGGAGACCCTGATGGCACACGGCCTGTCACCGGAGGAAGCAGTAGATGTCATTGTCAAAGGCGTGCTGAAGTGATCGAGACACTGGGACTAATCTTTTAACACATTGCGGCTATGGTTAAAGTGTTGCAACTGTCATTGCGAGACTTTTCCCGAGCAAAGCGAGGGAACTGACGAAGCAATCTCCAAAAGGTATTTAAATAATAGAGATCGCCGCGACACCTTCGGTCTCTCGCGATGACAATATGGCAATTACACTATGTTCTCTCTAACAAAAACAGCCATAATCATTCCACCAATTGGACAAAAAAGCCAATATTCCTCTAAAATCTTAGAGTTGGGCGTGTGGTGGAATTGGCAGACACGCTAGACTTAGGATCTAGTGGGGCAACCTGTGGAGGTTCGAGTCCTCTCACGCCCACCATTTTATTTTCAATGAGTTGGAGTTAAATGGAGTAACTATTTTGTTTTCTTCATCTCTTTCCTGATCCTGTCAACATGCTTTTTCTCATCATTCTTTAATTCTGCATAGGATGCTCCGTCTTCACAGGATAATAAGTTCGCAATCATTTCATTTGTATAAATTTCTACCAGTGATTCCTCAATCTTCAGGGCTAATTTCAGAGCATTCTTCATAGTGATAGGTTCATCAGAAATTCTGCTGCCCGCTTTATCAACCATCTTAAGACTACTCTGGATAAGCTTCATTGAAGGCGGCAAGTCCATTTTTTCCATTTCTGATATTAATCCCTGGGCTTTAACGTCAGTCAGAAATGCAATATGCTCTCGTTCATCATTGAGCAGCACTTCCCAAAATGCCTTATTCTCAGGAAATACCTCCATCAGTTTGCTGTAGAGAGATGCAACTGAGTTCTCTACTTTAATACAGCCATTGACGACATCAACTTCTTCCATTTTACCCCCTCAATATATGATGAATTTGTTTTTACGATTATTAACGATGGATGAAATATTTCATTGTAGCAGTATATTACTGATTTTTAATATAAATTTATTTGTGCATGAGGATTTTTAATAGGTTCGGTTCCAGGGAAGATGCTAAAACGTCCTCTACCAAGTGTGCGGGGTTATTGCTGGCGAATGCCGGTTTGCGTCAATAACAGGATTTGCACAGGATTATAAGTATTAAGAAAATCAGTAGGATTACACTTACTGCCACCAGCAGACTTTCTGCCAGTTTTTCCAGCACATCTTTATAAAAATCTGTATTACTCACAAGCCCCCCTTTGACTGAGGGTATGGTTAACCTGAAATTCTCCTCTATTTTCTCAATATCACTAATTGGCTATCCTGTCAAGAGGCAATGGGGAATAGACCTCACCGGGATGGTTTATATCAGTCGATAGCGGTGAAATAAGCTATCAAAAAGTAATCGTCCAGTCTTGCAACGTTAGGAAATAATGACTCCACTAAGTCAAAGAAAATATGGCAGAGCTATATATACTCTGCCATATTAAGAGTTGAAGATTATAAGGCACATTGAGGAGGCATAACTTTTAATCTGATTTTTATTAGAATAAATCTAAGCATAAGTCAATATAAAATATGATTAATATTTTATTAAAAATTGTTACAATCAGCAATTTTTAAGTTTATCAGCTCAAAAAATAGAAATACATTGCACCATATAATCCTCAGAATTGATGAAGATCAGAGGGCAATCATTCCCTTATGATGTCTGAAAGATTTTTACTGAATCAGCAACGAAAACCTGGCCTCAGGATTGGTATTGGTTACCGTCAAATGCTGCTCTCAGCCGGATTACAGCTTTCATCAGAATATCAACAGATATGAATCAAAATGCCCGTTGGTGATTAATCCGAATTATCAATACCTTTGAAAACTAATATCGACAATTTCTGCCGGCACTCATTGACAAGACACCATTCAAGCACTTGGCTCTCTGGCCATTGTATATCTATCGAAGATTCTTCGTAAGCCGCAGTCTCTTGGGAGACGACGGTTTCTTGACCGAGCTGGATGTTATTAAACTCACTTCGTTAGAATACTGACTTTCATTGCCTGAACGGTCATATGCTGTGACGGTGAAGTAGTACGTATTTCCACTTACCAGGTTTTTCACTCTATAGCTTGTTACATTTCCTACATTTAAACTATCTAAATATACGTTTGATTCGGTACCATAATAGATTTTATAACCAGCCAGGTCAGAGAGTGTAGTGCCGTCCATATTCGCTGTCGGGGGATTCCAGGAAAGTTTTATACTTCCTGCATAAAGAGCAGAGGTATAACTGAAGGTTAAAAGAAAAATAATCGATGTTGTCACTATACATTTTCTATACTGAAGCATAATCATGTATCTTCTCCCTTCTTTCTTTTAAATAAACAGATGACCAATAACTTCCTTGCCTCCGGTAATGGTTACATTTTTCATGCCGCCGAACCGTATATCATCATCATACGAAGGAGAATCGTCACCTGCCTGACAGGTAAAAGCAAGGGTGTAGTTGCCTTCGGCAAGAGATTGTACACTGTATCTGTATCGCCTGGAGGCTCTGTCGTAGACTACCGTGGCCGACTGGACAGGGTTGGGATCATGTATATCGATATCGTCAGGGGAGGCATCATGCCCCTGGAATATATACACTGCTTTGCTGCCTGAACACTGCATGGAAGCAAGAAGTCTGTCATCAACAATTCCGCTAATATCTCCCTTCCCTCTGGTTCCATCGTCCTGAACCAGAGAAGCAATGCCCGATACGGTGACGCCCGATGAAAGGCCGACAGGGGTACCACTGCCTCCCCCGCATCCATAGACAAATATTGCCGGGATAA
>CP070644.1:1076888-1082283 GCA_020354155.1 Nitrospiraceae bacterium
AATGCCCGCGGTGTAATTTTCACACCAGGCGGTGCCTGCCTTCTCTTATATTCAGACCGGTCTATCATGGCAATCACTCTTTTTGTGCAGTCAATGTCACAGCCCATTTCTTCAATCTCATCATAACTCAGGTCATCCTCGACATAGGCCTTTAAAACAGGATCAAGGACCGGGTACGGTGGCAGTGTGTCAGTGTCTTTCTGGTCCGGCCTGAGCTCGGCCGTGGGCTCCTTCTGTAGGATACTTTCAGGGATCAAATCAAACCCGGCCTTTTTATTTCTCCACCTGCACAAGTCATAAACAAGGGTCTTCGGCACATCTTTAATGACAGCAAATCCACCTGCCATGTCACCATAGAGGGTCGCATAGCCAACGCTCATCTCTGATTTGTTTCCTGTTGTAAGCACAAGCCATCCGAATTTATTTGAAAAAGCCATGAGGATGTTGCCCCGAATCCGTGCCTGAAGATTTTCTTCAGTTATATCTGTTTTACGTCCCTTAAAACTGTCTTTCAATGTCTTCAGGTATGCATTGAAAATTGGATCAACAGACAGAGTATGCATGCTTATTCCAAGATTCCGTGCCTGTGCCGCTGCGTCATCCCGACTTTCCTCTGATGTATAGAGAGAAGGCATAAACAGTCCGTGTACGCTCTCCTTTCCAAGTGCATCAACGGCAATAGTTGTCACCAGCGCAGAATCAATGCCTCCGCTCATCCCTATGAGTACCTCAGTAAATCCATTTTTCAGTACGTAATCCCCTGTGCCAAGGATTAACGCCTTATATACTTCTTCACTGGCAGTCATCTTTCGGGCCATTCTTCTCCTGGATGCTTTCTTTTTCTGCCGGCTTCTTTGTGCCTGAATTCTTACTTCTTCGATAAATTCGCCTTCCTTGAGCAGCGAATCTATTTTCTTCTTCCTGCCCGCTGTAATTCTCTTGTGACATGAGCTGACCTCTACATCAGCAATGATCATCTCCTCAGAGAACCGCCCTGCCCTCGCCACAATCTGCCCGCTCTTGTCAACAATAAGGCTTCCGCCATCAAAAACAAGCTCGTCCTGTCCGCCGATGAGGTTAACATATGCAAAGGCTGCACCATAGTTACCTGCACGAGCCTGAACAAGCTCTTCCCTGAACGACATCTTGCCCATGTGAAAGGGAGAGGCATTAATGTTGACAATAAGCCCGGCCCCTGCAAGGGCCTGAAGTTTTGCAGGGCCCCTTTCAAGCCATATGTCTTCACAGACATTAACGCCAAAACATAAACCGTTCATGGTATAGACAGGCACCCGCCTGCCAGCCTGAAAGTAACGGTGCTCATCAAAAACCCCGTAATTGGGAAGGTTCATCTTATGATAGATATCAACAAGGTGTCCGTCTGATATGACTGCTGCCGCGTTGTAGATCCCCTTATTTTTATCTACAAAACCGGCAATGGTTATGATGCCCGTCGATGCCTCCTTTATACGATTCAGGGTATGAATATTATCCCTGACAAACTGATGCTTCAGCAGCAGGTCTTCAGGCGGGTACCCGGTAAGAGCAAGCTCTGGAAAAGCTATGATATCAGCGCCTCTGGCCCGGGCTTTTTGTATGTATGAGATGATTTTTTGACAGTTACCGGAGAGATCACCAACGGTAAGATTAATCTGTGCAAGTGCAATTCTCATGTTCTTCAATAGCATTAATCCTCAAGGAGGCTGAAAATATGATTAATATTAATTGAAGGCATTTTCTTTGTAAAGAGCGATTTCATAATTTCTTCACATAAAATTGACTCAATAGAAAAGGAAAGATATAATTTCAACACATATCACAGGAACTATTAGTCAAGGAGATTTCAATGGTACAAAGAATAAAGATGCCGGGTGTTATTGCCCTCTTATTATTTATCGCCATTTTTACTTCCCTGTCAAGTGCAGGGAACGAGGCACATGCTCGAGGTGCTGGTGTTTCCCATGAATCAGAGAATTTTTTAAGACAGACCGGAAAGGCCATGGCTGAAATTGTAGAAGCTGTAAAGCCGGCAATCGTAAATATTGCAACAGTCCGCACAGAAACATTAGGCAATGCCTATTCACCTTTTCTGGATGACCCTTTGTTTAGACGGTTTTTCGGAGACCAGTTGAGACAACGTGAACAGCCAAGAGAACGCAAGTCAAGCAGTCTTGGTTCAGGCGTTATTGTATCTGCGGACGGATACATCCTCACGAACAACCATGTCATTAAAAACGCAGATACGATCAAGGTCGTTCTCACGGACAAGAGAGAATTTACCGGCAAAATAATTGGAAGTGACCCGAAGACTGACATCTCAGTTATTAAGATTGAAGCAGAGAACCTGTCCACTGTTTCCTGGGGAAATTCCGACTCCCTCCGGGTTGGTGAACTGGTACTTGCCGTAGGTAACCCCTATGGTCTGAACCAGACGATAACCATGGGCATCGTCAGCGCTGTCGGGAGAGCGAATGTAGGCATCGCTGATTATGAGGATTTCATTCAGACTGACGCGGCAATCAATCCCGGAAACTCCGGAGGAGCCCTTGTCAATTCAGGGGGTGAACTTGTGGGAATCAATACTGCAATCTTCAGTACGAGCGGAGGATACCAGGGTATAGGGTTTGCAATTCCAAGCAATATGGCAAAGGCGGTTATGGACAGTCTTCTTGAACGGGGTAAGGTAATCAGGGGCTGGCTTGGTGTATCAATACAGTCAATTACTCCTGAACTGGCAATGCAGTTCCAGCTGGAGAAGGACTTCGGCACTCTTGTCGCAGATGTCGTTGAAGGCAGCCCGGCTGAAAAGTCAGGGCTGATGCGAGGTGATGTGATTATTGAGTTTGACGGCAAAGAAGTTATGGAACCCTATCAGCTCAGAAATATGGTGGCAAGCACTCCTCCCGGAAAACCTGTTCAGTGCAAAATCATACGGGAAGGCACCATTGAAATACTGACTGTAACCATTGGAGAACTACCTTCAGATGATCAACCGTTACCAACAGTGCACAAAAATGCACTGAAAGGGGTAAATGTTCAGAATCTTACTCCAGAGATTTACAGGAGATTAAATATTCCAGACCGTGTAAGAGGCGTTGTCGTTACCGGTGTGGAGCAGGGAAGCCCTGCCGAGTCTTCACTGATGAATGGAGACGTCATCATAGAAATAAACAGAAAGGCAATTTCAAACATAGATGATTATGAGTCCATCGTGTCTGCTATTGAAGCGGATAAAGATGTATTGCTTCTTGTGAATCGCAGGGGAAATACTATTTTTATCACAATCAGCAGCCAGCAGGAGAAGTAAGAATCCGAGATAAAGGGGACAGGTCCCATGGAACCTGTCCCCGATTATTCAAAAAACCTGAAAAGGGCTTCTTCGTAAGCTCAGACCGCTGTTTATCTGATTGTCGTGAGGACTTCTCTCAGAGGGATACAAAACTTCTCTGCTATCTTTTTACAGTCCTCATACTCGAGTGACACCTTCTCTTTCTTCCCATCAAGCTGCGCAACTTTAACATTCACTTTACCGTATCTGGTCTGAACAGTCCTGATCGTTCTTGGAAGAGTTTTTCTTTCAGCACGGTAGTAACGAAGCCCGATACTGGTCGTCTCATTGAAGATGATATTGAAATATTTTCCTTTTTCTTCATCCCTGCAGAGAACTGTCAGCCTGGTGCCGGGTCTGCCTTTTTTCATAATCACCTGCGTCAGATAGACATCAAGGGCCCCTGCAGCAAACAACTTCGCTACAACATGCTCATACATCTGGGGATTCATGTCATCAATATTTGTGTCGATGACAGTGACTTTCTCTTCGCCCTTCCCCGCCCCCACAGGTTCACCAAGGAAGAGCCGGAGAATATTCGGCCGGTCCTTGATATTCTTACCTCCTGCACCAGATCCGGTTCGTTTTAGTTTCATTTCAGGAAGGTGCCCAAAGCCCCTGGCAAGAGAGGAAATCAGAACAGCACCGGTGGGCGTTGTCAACTCAAACTGCAGATCTGAAGCGTAAACAGGTACGTCTTTAAGCAATGCAACCGTTGCCGGAGCAGGGACCGGTAAAAGACCGTGTTCAGTTCGCACCGTTCCGCTTCCCAGGTTCAGGGGAGAGGCATACACGTCCTTGATTCCCAGTATGTCCAGGCCAATTAAAGCACCAAATATATCAACAATACAGTCAATGGCTCCAAGTTCATGAAGGTGTATCCCTGTGTAGCGTTTACCATGGACTCTGGCTTCAGCCTGAAAAAGCCTTTTAAAGATTGCCAGCCCCTTCTCCTGTACGGATGGTGACAGACGGGAGTCCAGGATTATCTTTTCAATATCCCTAAACTGTCTGCAGGCCTCTTTCGCTGCTTTCTTCTGAATGAGAACATTAACTTTTGTGGCACTGATCCCCGCCCGCTTCACTTTTTTTAATTCGAGCATATACCCGTGAAGAGGCAGACGGCCAAGTTCCTTCCGAAGTGTTTCAAAGGGCACTCCCGCATCAACAAGCGCGCCGAGAATCATGTCGCCGCTAATACCGGAACAACAGTCAAAAAAGGCAATCATAGCAGTAATAAACAGGATTATGTTTTTATAGTTAAAATATTGATTCTATGAGCTAAAACACCGGCACCAAAGCCATTATCTATGTTCATGACCGCTATACCGGGTACGCAAGAATTGAGCATGGCAAAAAGCGCCGTTAAACCACCCAGACTGGTACCGTACCCTACTGATGTCGGAACTGCGATAATCGTTTTGTCCGTCATCCCGCCGATCACAGAGGGCAAGGCCCCTTCCATCCCGGCGGCAACGATCAATACAGCAGCATCGTGCAGAACCTCTCTGGATTCCCTGATCCTGTGCAGGCCGGCTACTCCAACATCATAAATAGTTTTTGTCCTGGTGCCGAGGAAATCAGCAGTAACAGCGGCTTCTTCTGCTACAGGGATATCAGATGTGCCTGCGCAGAGAACGGCTATCAGTCCCTGCTTCTTTTTCGCACCACCTGCGGCGATAATCCCGGAACGTTCATGGTAATGTGCCTTCTTCCCTTTACCGGAGCACAGCCGTTGAACATCGGTAAAGTTTTTTTTCGTTGCCTTTGTAATGAGGAGTTTGCCATTTTTCGCAAGCATTGACTGGGCAATGCTCTTCACATCTCCCGTTGTCTTCCCCTCTGCAAAAATAACCTCCGGAATGCCATGTCGCATTTCACGGTGATGATCGACCTTTGCAATACCAAGGTCTTCATAAGGCAGGTGCTGAAGTTGCATAAATGCATCATTGATATTCAGGCCGCCACCCTGAACAGATTTCAAAATCTCTTTGATTTTCCTGTTGTCCATAAGGAAAGTTTGATAAATTCCTAAAACTCTGCTTTAAGGCTCCTGCTCATGAGCTC
>CP070644.1:1082383-1085332 GCA_020354155.1 Nitrospiraceae bacterium
GTGTTTCATTCCATTCTGGGGTACTTCTTTTATAACTCCCTCATAAGTTATTCCCGTAGAGTTGTAGAGATGTCAGGGACCGGCGCTGCGTTGGCGAACTTTACTCCCACAACGGTTATTATGTATGGACTGATGAAAAGCATGGGGACGGTTTTTCTTCTCCTGACACCGATGATCACAATGCGACTTGTGGCAGAGGAGAAGAGGGGGCGTACTATGGAAATGCTCATGACATCACCTCTTTCACTTTCATCCATTCTGACTGGTAAATATCTGGCTGCTTTAACTGTTTACTCCGTGATTATTCTTTCAACCCTGTATATGCCGCTGGTGCTTGATATGCTGACGACTATTAACTGGAACCATGTTGCTATGGGGTATGTGGGTCTTCTGATGATGGGTGCTGCAATGGTTTCAGTCGGACTCTTTGCCTCAACAGTTACAGAGAAGCAGGTTGTTGCTGCAGTTTTAAGTATTGGCATACTCGTTATCTTCTGGTTTGTAGGCGGCGGCATCGGAGCTGCAAGCCAGAGGGCCACTGACTTTATGAGGGAGGTATCGCTGTATCAACCCTTCAGCAACATGATATCAGGTCTTCTTGATTTGAGAGATATTGTATTTCTGATCAGTTTTGCTGTTGTGATGCTCTTTCTGTCACACAGGGTGTTGGAGGCAAGCCGCTGGTGATAAACAAAATACTCGGCATTCTTGGTCTTACACTAGGAATTTCAGCGCTTCTCGTTGGTTCGTTTTACCCCGCCCAGACAGTTGTTATTGTTATCCTTGCCCTTACAGGTACGGTGCTGCTCAGTATTTTCTTTATTACTCATTTTGAGGCATTAAAGGCATATTCAAAGAAGCGTTCTTCTCATCTGCGGCTTAACACTGCACTGATGGTAGTATTTTTTCTCTTTATCGTTGTGCTGCTGAATTTGATCGTTCGACAGTACTATTTCAGGTATGACATGACCTCTATAGGGAAGTTTTCTCTATCCCAGCAGGGGGAGACTGTAGCCAGGGGGATAGAGTCTGAAGTGACAGTGGACTTTTTTGGTGTTGAGGGAAATGCTGAGTTCAGGCGAGCCCAGGAATTGTTTGAGGCGTACCGTTATTTGAATAAAAATGTGATTTACGAATTGCATGATCTGGATCGGTCGCCTTTATTGGCAAAAAAATATGATGTCAAAGAATATGGCACTGTGATTGTTGAGTCCGGCGGGAAGGTCTTTAAAGGAAGCGGAGTGGATGAGCAGACTGTAACGAACCTGCTCATACGGGCTACGAGAAAGAGCACAATGACTATACGGTTTCTCGGGGGGCACGGAGAAAAGGATATAAGTGATGAGGGAAGGAGCGGCTACAGCGCCATCGCCGGGAGGCTGAAAGATGTTGGTCATACTGTTGATTCACTGAACCTGATATCAGCAGGTGGTGTTCCGAAAGATACAGACCTGCTGATTATTGTTTCTCCGGAGGCCGATTTTTCTGCAGAGGAATATGAGATGATGTCTGAGTACAGGGGAAGGGGTGGGAAATTTCTTGTTCTTATAGATTCTCCGGAGCAAATGGTCAATTTTCTTGCTTCCTTTGGTTTAAAGACAAGTGAGTTTCCTGTCTATGACCCTATCAATGTAGCAGGAACTGATCCTTCAACCCCATTAATCAAGAAATATTGGGAAAATCCTGTTATCGGAGATTTCAATTTAACGACTGTATTTCCGGGAGTTCACGAGGTAAGAAATACTCGTATAGCTCTCAAAGGGTTTTCCTATGAATTTCTGATTCGAGCATCCTATGACGCCTGGTTTGAAAAGAACGGTGATGGGATAATGCAAAAGGATGAAATACAGGGGATACAGGTTCTTGCCATTAAGGTCGCTCATGAGGATGAGCTGATGAAGGTGATAGCTTTTGGAGACAGCGACTTTGCTTCAAATGCCTACATAAATGTGGGGGGCAATGGAGACCTCTTTCTTGTTGTGACAAGCTGGCTTCTTGGTGAGGGAGGACTTGCCCAGGTAAGTGCACCGAAGAGCGAGTTTATTCCCATGTTTGTGACAGGGGAACAGGCCCGTTTGTTAAAGATTCTTGTCCCAGTGGGAATACCTCTTGTCGTCATTATTGCCGGTACGGTTGTCTGGTACCGGAGACGTACCTTATGAAATACAGGGTGACGCTCATTCTTTTTTTTATTGCCCTGGGATTAGCTGCTGCCTATTTCTTCTACTTCCAACCGATAATGAAAGAGAAAGAACTGATAGCGGATTTTGAGAAAAGGTTTTTTCGGGCTGACACCTCTGAAATAGAGTTTCTTCGTCTTGATACCGGACAGGGGCCTATAACAATTTCGAAAAGCGGTGAGAGCTGGAAGATAACAAAACCGGCTGAGTATCTCCCTGATCTTGGTGCCATTGACAGCCTTTTCAAGGCGCTTGCAAAGGGCAGGCTTATCAAGGTAGTAGGAGGGACTGAAGACCTTGATGCCTTTGAATTTAAGACAGTCCACGTTATTCTTTCACTTGGATACAGCGGGACCATAGATGTTCTGAGAATTGCCGGCGAGTCCCCAAGCGGGGCTGGTCACTACGCATATTCCGAGCGCCTTGGAAAGATCTTTCTCGTAGACAAGGAATTTGTTACCGCTATGAACCTCAAACCTCTGGATTTACGTGAGAAGAGGCTGTTTATTTTTAATCGGAAAGAACTGGGCAGGATAAAAATGCACAAAAAAAACGACACAGTCGAAATTGAGAAGAGAAATAATGGGTGGTATATGGTCTCCCCATTTCCCATGAAGACCGACAACGATGACATGAATACTCTTGTTGATGCGCTGCACACCCAAAAATCAGAGGCTTTTATAGACTGGAAGCCGGATCTCGCAGGCCTTGAGCGAAAAATATCCCTTGAACTCAATGATACGAATGGTATCTCTCTCGGGGCTTATGA
>CP070644.1:1085432-1099449 GCA_020354155.1 Nitrospiraceae bacterium
TCATACCCGTATTTTTTAAATTCCGAGGAGATATAATCGACCGTTTCAGACAGTGCCCCCTGATTCAGATAGCTTCGCTCTCCGATCTCAGCTGCCAGTCTTTCAACTGTCATCCTCAGGTTTTTTTCGATTTCCTTTTTTTGCATACGGCTTTTGTCAGTCGCTCCGAATATGGTTTCTTTGTATGGTTCCTCATGATCTGAATTTTCGGCAGCGGAAAATACACAGAGTGTAAATAGTAAAAGCCCGGCTCCAATGACTGTTATTTCCGCTCTCATTCAGAATTTCTATGACCCCTCACAGTATATCACTTTCACTGTGTATTTCTTATACTATCCTGAAGAGACATGATTTACAAAAAAAGAGCAGACCATAGAGCTGAAGCCTCCTACCGGGTAGCAGCACAGTTGCTTGAAAGTGCTGTTCCCTCAGGGCCTGTTGTTCTAAAGCCTAATATCGTCGAACCATCCCGTCCGCCTGTAACAACTGATGTGAGGGTGGTGGAAGGCATCGTCAGGGCACTCCGAGAGTCAGGTATCAAAGATATTCTTGTTGCCGAGGGCTCTGGAACAGGCGATACCCTTGAAAATTTTGATCTCCTTGGCTATTCTGACCTCGGCGTCAAACTTCTTGATCTTGATCAGGAAGAGACAGTCAGACTTCCTGTTGCGCACCGTCACGTATGGAATGAAGTAATAGTTCCCGAGGTTCTCCTGGACAAATTCATAATCTCTGTGCCTGTTCTGAAAGAACACTCACTGTGCGGAGTAACCATAAGCCTTAAGAATATGGTCGGAATACTGCCTGCACCACACTATTCAGGTTACTGGACATATAAAAAGTCCCAGGTCCATAAGTACGACACGCACGGATGCATTGCTGATATTATTCAGGTAGTTAGCCCTGGCTGGGCAATTGTTGATGCTTCGCAGGGGATGAAGGACCATCATCTGTCAGGCTCCCCCATTGAGCCGCCTTTAAATCTTGTGTATGGGTCTGCTGACCCCCTCGAGGCAGACAGGTTTGGATGTGAGCTCCTTGGAAGAGAGCACACTGATATTCTCTATCTGAAATTGATTGAAGAAGACAGAAGGGAAGGCAGCCAGCAGTAAACGAGTTAAGGGATATATAACCTTTCCCAACTCAATAGAAAGCAATCTGCCGACTGCCTTTTGCCTCTGTTCACCGGTTTATCAAAAGGAATGTGCTGTCTTTGCAGCATCTCATTTCCTGTTGTATACTTGCTTTATATCAAAGAAGTCCGGGGCTGTCAACGCCAGTATAACCTTATGATTTTATATGTAAAATAACGCGTTGCTGCCTGTCAGATTAAACCTGTCGAAACACTTTGTGCATCTTTATTTGACCCGCTTCCGGTTAAAGGGTATAGTAAGGTGAATTCGTCAACGTTATTATGAAATCTACCGTTCGAAGATCAAAAAAAGGGCAATCCCTGAACAAATCAACGAGACCGACATCCAACAAAGTCAGAGAGGCACTCTTCAATATACTCCGGGGCACCCTGGAAGGAACCAGATTTCTTGACCTTTATGCAGGGACGGGTGCCGTGGGGATGGATGCTTTGCGGCAGGGCGCTGCATTGGTTTATTTTGTGGAAACCAGTAAAGTTCAGTCAAATAAAATAAGAGAGAGTCTCTTGAAATATCATCTCCTTGATCAATCAGAGGTAATCAATAAAAAAGTTCTTACCTTTATAAAATGGGCTGAAGAAAATGCACTGACCTTTGATACTGTCTTCCTTGATCCGCCCTATCATACAGATGAAATAATTCAGGCCCTCTCTACAATAGGGTACTCATCCATAGTGGCAGACAAAGGGATTGTCGTAGCAGAACATTTTTCAAAAAGACAATTGCCGGACCGATTTGCTACATTACATAAAACCAGAACCTGTCAGTATGGTGACACTGTGCTGAGTTTCTATGAAGTCAACGTGGGGGAAGAATGAATAAAATAGCAATTTATCCCGGTACCTTTGATCCACTGACCAATGGACATATTGATCTTATCCAGAGGTCCCTTTTAATATTTGACAAAGTTATAATTGCTGTTGCACCGAGCAGTAAAAAACAACCCCTGTTTTCAACAGAGGAGCGAATACAGCTGATCGAAGAGTCAATCCATGGTTTTGATGGCGCTACGGTGGATACCTTCAGCAGTCTCCTTGTCAACTATGCAAAGAGCAGGAGCAGCGTTGCAATCATTCGGGGCCTTCGCGCCATATCTGACTTTGAATACGAACTTCAGATGGCACTTATGAACAGGAGACTCGACAGCACTGTGGAGACAGTGTTCATGATGCCCAGTGAAGAATACACCTTTCTTTCTTCCTCCCTGGTCAAAGAGGTGGCATCCTTTGGGGGGGCCTTGCAGGGCCTGGTTCCGGAGTCAGTAGAAATGGCGTTAAAGAAAAAGTTTAATACATAAGATGTCTATTTCATCATTCATACGTATTCCTCCTGCTATTCCCCCCTATCCTGAGCAGCAAAGTGCAAAATACATCAAAAAATGCAACAATACCTCCTGACAATATTGCTTTACTCTGTAATTCTCAATAATCTTAGTCCGCAATTTTACATTTTTATTTTTGCATTTTGATTTTTTAACGGTATGGGACATTTCAAGATTATCGCTGCCATTCTTATCTGGAGTTCTCTCGGGATATTTATCAGAAAAATCGATCTGCCCAATGAAGCCATTATTTACTATACTTCGGTAATCGCAGGGGCGATTCAGTTCACTGTTCTCCTGTTAACGGGCTTACTGAAAAGGGAAAAGAAAAAAGCAGACAGCGGCAAAGGAGCTGTGTATCTTTTTCTTGCACCGCTCTGCTTTATAGCAAATACAATGCTTTTTTATTTTGCCTTCCGTAATACAACCATAGCAAACGCAGTTCTTACCCATTACACGGCCCCCATCTTTGTAGCAGTGATGGCCCCGATTCTGTTAAAGGAAAAGATCAGTAAATCAGCATGGATGGCAATTGCTTTGTCCTCCTTCGGGCTGTGGTTTATCCTTGGAAGCAAAGGGGGAGGGATTGCAAGCCTGAGCTCAGACAGGGAAACACTTGGGATACTTGCAGGAGCAATGTCAGGCCTGGCGTACGCCTTTCTCATACTTGTAATCAGAAAAGCAGCACCGCTTTTTTCCGCACTTTTTATTACCTTTGTGCAGAATGGAATTGTGGCGCTTCTGTTGCTCCCCTTTGTCTACTCCATTCCACTGACCATTGATATGCTTCCCTTTCTTATTACCCTTGGCATTGTCCATTCAACCATTGCACCTCTCCTCTATGTGCAGGGACTGCAGAGTGTCAAGGCAAATGAAGCAGCCATTCTTGGTTACTTTGAACCAGTGGGGGCCACCATGCTTGCCTACATTTTCTTCAGCGAAGTCCCTGGCGCAGCTGCACTGCTGGGAGGATCCCTCATTCTCTACTCGGGATATATCATTATCAGAAACAGAACCGCTTAACGGTGCAGTCCATAGTATTCTTTAATCATCTCTCAAATATTGTAAAATAGAAAACCAGGACTGCATGAACTGTCTTGTCCGGTACGAAGCGGATCATAGTATGAATTAGCCATTTTTTGGTAGATACCCCTGGATCCTGGAATCTCTGATTCCTTGAATCTTTTTTTATTATGAAACTGCAGAGAAATGTTCTAGAAAGAATATATGAGCATGCACTCAGGGAATACCCTGACGAGTGCTGCGGTATTGTGACCGGCACCAGCAGGAAACAGCTGATACATCTCTTTGAAAATATTCAGAACAGGATGCATGCCGAGGACCCTGCTCGATTTCCGCGAGATGCCCGTACAGCGTATTTTATTGATCGGGGCGTCTTTGACAAAGTTATAGCATCTGCCGATAGTCAGGGAGAGGACGTCATCGCCCTCTATCACTCTCACACGGAGCATGAGGCCTATTTTTCCGAAGATGATGTTGCAGCACAGACTGTTTTTGGTGAGCCTGAATTCCCTGATGCCGTTCATGTTGTTGTCTCTGTCATGAGCAACAGAATCCATGACCTGAAGTGTTTTAAGTGGGACAGGGAACTGAAGAGATTTATTGTTCTTGATAACTGTTGCTAATTAAAAAATATCTCCGGGACCTTTGCTGTTTTCCTGATTTTCCTCTTCTTCGGGGGTTTCCTCATCAGCGGGCTTTACCTCCTCAATCTGATCCTGGATCTTTGTGATCTCCTCTTCAAGTTCCATCACCCGCTTCTTGTTTGCCCGTGCCAGTTTTGATTTTTTCCACCAGAGGGGGACAAAAAGAAAGAGCCCCGCTATCAGTCCTGCAGCAAAGGGAACGGCAAGCATTAAGGCTGTCGGAGCTGACATCTCACGGTTCACAAAAATCAGCGAGATATCTCCCGGATTTTGAAAGGCGATGATCACAAAGAGTACGGCAATAACAAAAGCAAGAAATAGAAACAATTGCATTGAACACCTCCTCTGCGATTATAATCGAGAAGGCATTAAAAAATAAAGATTAATTTATATCTTTCCAATTCGGAAAAGCATGATACAATTGAAGGAGAGGGGCAACGGTGTAAACCTGTCTCCGAAAAGTCTTTGCAGAGGTGACGAGATGAACGTTTTATTTGCAACCGACGGATCAGAATACTCAGAGGGAGCGGCGCGGTTCCTGACAAAATTTAATATCTCGAAGGGAGATACAATATCCGTATTCCATGCGATAAGCTGGATTCCGGTTATGAGTGAATATGAGCACCTCTATGCTGATTTCAGCTCTCTGAGAAAAGAAGTTGCCCCCAGGATCCTTGAGGCTACAGCGGACATTTTAAAAGCGACAGGAGCGAACATTGAGACTGCTTTTGCTGAGGATTATCCTGACAAGGCTATTGTCGAGAGGGCCGTTGAAATCGGTGCAGACATCATTGTTATGGGGGCACGGGGATTGAGGGGCATAGGCTCACATCTTGTGGGAAGTATAACCAGGGCCGTATCAATTAAATCTCCCAAACCGGTCCTTGTAATTAAACCTGAACAGTGGGCACAGGAGGGGAATCTGAAGGTCCTTTTTGCCACTGACGGTTCCGATTATGCTGATGAAGTTGCAACGATGCTTGCTTCATTACCCTTCCCTGGCAGTATGGAACTGACGATTCTGCATGTAGTCTTTTCTACATTAATGGACATCCCCGAACGGTATGCTCTGGAAGTAGAGGACAGGATAAAGAAACTGGTTGCAACCCATCGGGAGCAGGAATCCCGATATTCTGATGAAATTCTCGACAGGGCATTCAATACCGTGCAGGGGACATTTCCTGAGGCAGAAAAGCTTCGAAAGTACGGTGATCCCTCAGTTGAAATTCTTGATACTGCCGGGGAGATTGGTGCTGATATTATTGCCCTCGGCAGCAGCGGCAAGAGAGGCGTGAGGGCAATGCTGGGCAGTGTATCACGATATGTGCTAAATCACTCGAAATGTTCGGTGTTGATAGGGAAAAGTTAACGCATATATTATGGTATGCTCTTTGAATATGAGAAAAGATAAAAATTATTTATGCGTTTTGTTAAAAATATATTGACATTGCCTTTTCATCTCCATAGAATAATTGCAAGCTTGCGCCATCAGGCAAATAGTTATCATATTAAAATCAGGAGGTGAGAGATTATGTCAGGTTTGGTCTGGATTGCAGTGCTCATCATTGCCGTTCTCGCCGGAGGAATCTGGTTTATATCCCTGAGTGCTTCATCGCGTGATTTGCCGAGGTGTGGTTCCACGTAAAGATAGGCAGCTGTGATACCTTTTTAAACAAAGACATCAAGCCCCATAAGAAGGGCATCCTCCACCGGGTTTTTATAATATCCTTTCCGTCTGCCTATCGTTGAAAAGCCATGTTTCCTGTAGAGCCTGATTGCTGCATGGTTTGTCACCCTTACTTCAAGGGTCACCTGTCTCACATCCGGAGTCAAATGCCTAAGGGTACTCAGTGCTTCCTGAAGCAACCGGCTGCCTATACCCTGCTGCCGGTGTTCTGAGAGGACGGCAATATCCATAATGTGTGTAACATCAAGGAGCGTTCGAATACAGACATAGCCCACTAATTCGGAAGCGGAAAGAGCAACTTTTAATATTGCATCTTTATTCTCTAACTCGTGCTTAAATGAATTTATTTCCCAGGGGGTTGTGAAGGACTGTGCTGCTACGGCGAGAACTGCCGGGAGGTCGGCATAGTCCATATCCCGTACAACTAGCCTTTCCAACGAATCTCTGCCTCAGACTTGCGGATATACAGAGGGGTCAGTGTGACCGGGTCTTGCGTATCACCATTTTTCAGCTTTTCCATGGCTATCTCCGCAACACCTGCTGCTGATGGAGTCATTACTGTCTGCGGTGCAAAGAGGGCCTGAGAATGCATGGCTTCAGATATGAAGTCTTTATAGACCATTGCACCTTCACCCAAAAATACAACTTTTTCATTATGAACATTCCCACTGAGTTCCCTCACCAGGTCAGCGGGGCCTAAGGCACATTCATCCATTCTTTTTTCGCACACAGGACCGTTCCATTTATAGAGAGCTGCATATACTTCATTTTTTCTGGCATCAAGGACAGGGCAGACAAAGTGGGCGCATAAGGGTAATGCCCGTGCAAAGGCATCAAGGGTGTGAACTGCAACGACAGGCCTCCCTGTTGCATAGGCCAATCCCTTGACAGTGCTGATGCCGATCCGGAGCCCGGTAAAAGAACCGGGACCTATTGAAACTGCATAGACATCAATATCATTGAATGATAACCCCGATGCCTGTAACATCCACTGTATGGAGGGCATCAGCCTTTCTGAATGGGCTACTTTAATGCTCAAGGTCACCTCGCTGATCAGTCCCGTTTCACTGTCAACGATTGCAACACTGCCCGAGAGTGTAGCTGTTTCAAGAGCTAATATTTTCATGGTTGATGATATGCTGCCTTTCCCCAGGCTGTCCTATTTTTAATAAACGTGTTCATTCTGATTTCGACCCCTTTGCATATTGTCATTCCGAGCCTGCCTACCGGCAGGCAGGCAAAGCGAGGTATCTTTCCTTTCTGCTTAGGACAGGTTCCGGGAGAAATCTTTTTTTGACCCTGTCACAGGCCAGGATTTCTCGGCTAAGGACTCGAAATGACAAATATAGGGCAACCATCGTGGCATCTGTGAAATTTATTTTCTGAAGAGACTCTTCAATATCACAATTACATTGTCCCGGATCAGTTCAACATCGTTGTTCAACAGGCCCGGCGTTACCTTTAAATTGCCTGCGATGATCAGCGTCGGAGTCTCCTGAATACCGTAACTCCTGGCCATATCAAGGGCCTTGCCGGCTTCGTCCGCTTTTTCCCCGGCCCTCAATTTCCTGCTGAAATCAAAGCCCAGGCCCACCTTCATCCCCAAATCTTCCAGCACAGTGATATTCCCGATGTCTCTCTTATCAACAAAGATGGCATTAAACAGGGCAGCCTTCATCTGCGGGCCTTTGCCCTCCTCTTCTGCAAGCAAATATGCCTCTCCGGGCTTGGGCGATCCCTTCCCCCAGTAGATAGGGATGATCTTCCACTTTGTTTTCTTCGGGAAGTTCCCCTTGATAACAGGGACTGATTTTTCCAGATGGTAACAGTGGCCACAGTAGAAACTCAGGAACTCTACTATTTCAACGGTCTTTCCATCAAAATGGAACTCTTTCCCTGCCATTTCAGAGTAGATTCCCACGATATTCGGTTTTTGATCTGCGTATGATGAATGAGCAATGAAGAGAAACATTATCACGGGCACAAATATTTTCACTACCTTCATTCCCTGCCTCCTTTTCTTAATCATTAGCGCCTTATTTTCTCATAAACCACAGCATAATGAAAATCCGGAGGAAATATGAAGGGCAGGTACGCTGCATTTCGCCGTCTGCCAATATTGCCAGGATTGCTGAAACCACTGATGTCTTCACAATAAATGTACATTCCTTTCACATTCTCTTCATATTTATTTGGTTTAATATTTCCATACAAAGCGACATAGGATCAAGCCAGGAACGATAGAGTAAGTGGAACAAGCATTATACCGCCTTTATTCATTTCACCTCCTTTGAAGAAAGGCCCCCTTATAAACCTTAGCCCCGGGATACCGGGGCTAAGGTAATATTTTGCAGTCAATTGACTTAGGAAATATTGAAAAGCTATAGTTAATGTCGGAGGTTTGCTTGGAAAAAGAAGAGAAAAAAAGAAATATATTAGAGTCCATCTGGAAGTCCCTTGCTTCCGTCAAGCTTGCCATTTTTATCTTAATGATATTGGCGCTCTCCTCGATAATCGGTACGATTGTTGAGCAGCAGGCTGAACCGGCAAGAAACATTTCTCTCCTAGCAAAATTTTTCGGCGATTCCTTTGCCCCCACAGTGTATAACATCTTTGTAAAGCTTGGATTTATGGACATGTACCGCTCATGGTGGTTTGTCAGCTTTCTGGTTTTGTTCAGTATCAATCTTGTTGTCTGCTCAATTGAGCGACTTCCAAAGACATGGAAAATAATCAAAAAGCCGCTGAAACCAATGGCGCAGAGCGGTATCAAGTCACTGCCCGTAAAAAAAGAGATCAAGCTGCAGGCAAACCTCAGCGATGTGAAAGATGTATTTCATACAGCTCTGAAGGAATCAAGATATAACGTATTTGAGGCTGCTGAGGAAGGCTCGATACAGCTCTATACCCAGAGAGGCGGCTTTGCCAGGCTTGGGGCCTATATTGTCCACATCAGTATACTCTTAATCTTTATCGGAGCAATTGTAGGTGTACGCTATGGATTTAAGGCCCATGTGAATATTCCTGAAGGAGGGACCACATCAGTTGCATATGATAATAATCGCAAAAGCATTCCTCTAGGTTTTTCTGTAAAATGCAACTGGTATGACACGACCTATTATCCTGACATAGATACCCCGCAGGAATTTTCAAGCGAGCTCGTTGTCTATGATCAGGGCAAGGAAGTTATGAAAAAGGTTATTGAGGTGAACAGCCCTCTGACGTATAAAGGCATTACCTTTTATCAGTCCAGTTACGGAAAGATTCCTGATGCCGTTGGTCACTTTGTCCTTGACGTCAGTTCACCATCAGGTCAGGAAAAGACTCTTTGGTTGAGGCATGGTGAGAGCTTTGTTATCCCCGGTACCGAAGTGAAGGGGAGAATAGTCGATTTCTCTACAGCTCTGACCCGGGACAGGCATTCGAATCAGCTTATTACCTATTCAGATTCAATGGTGAATCCGGCAGTGGCTATTGAGTTTGAAGAACCGGGCAGGGAAAAATACACGGGGTGGATTCTGAAACGATATCCGGAGACAGGCAACCTGATGAATGGTAACAAGGTCATCTTTAAAGACTATTGGGGAGTTGAATACACGGGTTTGCAGGTAGCAAAAGATCCCGGTGTTGGTATTGTATATCTGGGCTGCCTCATCATGGCTGTCGGACTGTACATATCATTTTTTATCAGTCACAAGAAGATATGGGTATATATTACTCAGGAGGGTTCAAAGGGCAAGGGGCCGATCAGTGTTACTGTCGGAGGTTCGACAACAAAAAACAGGATTACCTTTGAACAGGAAATAGATAAAATAATAGCAAAGACTTCCCAGGCAATGGAAGGAAGGAGTAAGAAATGAGCAGCGCAAATTTATTTGATCTATCGGCTGGCTTCTATTTTGCCGCGCTGATTACCTATGTTATCTATCTTGTTACGAGAAATAAAAAAACCGGTGTTGCTGCAACCACCCTCACAATTGTCGGGTTTGTAAGTCAGACAATTGCCTTTGCACTAAGGTGGATCCATGGTTATTCTTACTGGCTGTCAGCAAATCCGACATCCGGATTGATTGAGGCATTGCTCAGGTCAGCACCGTTAAGAAATCTCTATGAGTCGCTCATATTTTTTGTCTGGTGTCTGATTGTCTTTCACCTTGTCATTGAATTCAAATACAAGATCCGGTCTCTTGGAGCCTTTGTTACCCCCTTGGCAGCAGCAGCCCTGCTGTTTATAGATGTTGCGGGCACTACGACCGAAATACAGCCTCTGATTCCGGCTCTCCAGTCAAACTGGCTTCTCTTTCATGTTTTTCTGAGCTTTATTGGATACGCGGCATTCGGAGTTGCTTTTGGCGCGGCGTCGGCCTATCTCGTAATGGTTACGGAATCAAAAACAGAAAAGACCTATATCTTCTGGAGCATTATAGTCGGTATCTTTATTATCGTTCTTGTTGGAATGGGCATTGATTTTGTCAGTCTCTCATCATCAGAGCGTTCTCAATTTCTTCAGAATCACTTTCTCAAATCAACATTAAGGAGTGATTCCGGAGGGGTGGCAGTGGTCAGCTGGATTGTCAGTATCGTTTTCATTGGTGCAATATGGCAGTTCGGCTTTGGTCTGAAGAAAGTCCTTGAGAATCTTTCAATTACGCCAAGAGTGCTTGATGAAATCCAGTACAAAAGCATTGCCATTGGCTTCCCGCTTTTTACTCTTGGCGGTCTGATTATGGGTGCCATATGGGCAAACAGCGCCTGGGGTAAATACTGGACCTGGGACCCGAAGGAGACCTGGTCGCTGATTACATGGTTTGTCTATGCCCTTTATCTCCATGCACGATTTGTAGGCGGCTGGCGCGGGAAACGGGTGGCAGTCCTTGCAGTTGTAGGGTTTATAGCGGTAATCTTTACCTACCTCGGAGTGAACCTGGTACTTTCAGGCCTGCATTCATACGGGGCAAGCTAAACCAGATGAGTCATAACTTTGACCGGAAGGCACAGAGTACATGCTCTGTGCCTTTTTAACTCCATTACCATAATTTATAAATTCATCAGTGTTGAGTCCATCCGGGTTTAATAAAATAGTTCTCAATTCTAATCCAACCATGGGATGTCGATGACATAACACAATCTCTGTATGGAATCGGAGTTGGATTTAATGATACTATTTTAAAATGCGCAGTGCTCAGGCAACGTTTTGTGAAAAGTGTCTTCGCTTTCCTTAAGGGGAGTTATCAGGAACGAACATCATAGGCGGGGTGTTGAATAGAGCCCGAATAAAAGGTTTTACATTGACTGCCTGAAATGAACTTTTCTGTTTTGCGGAGCAGGGAGAGAAATGCACCTGCTATGGATTTCAATATTGTTGTTTTACTGAATTTCGGATTATCAAAAGACCCATATATTTTCTGGGTGAACTCGGCGCATCCTTTCTCATCAATAACTGCTGCAACAACTTTATCGAATCTGGAATTTATAAAGTCCAGCTTCCCCTGTAAGGCCATCCTGTTTTTCTCAGTGCAGAATGCTACGTCTTCTGCAATAATAGCCCCGTTTTCAACGTTCCATTTTGAGATGAACTTATGGATTTTGCCATCACTCTTTCCTGCTACTCTGTACACTTCCTCGAAATTGTAGCCCTTTGTTATTGCTGTGCCAAGAGGTCCTGCCAGAAAAAATGCTCCTATATCCAGGGCACCGAATTTCTGACTCTTTCTGTAATTCGTCAGGATGCGATCTATGTCGTACTGCTTAAGAATAAGATTCTCACCCATTAATGAGAAATTTCCTTTTGCCGTTTTTAGAAACTCGTTCATACTGCTTCCCTGAAGGGAAAGATTTAAGAGAAAATCGCTTTTCCCTAACAGGAAGTTTGTGTCTGCATACTCACTGGCAAGTTCTTCGAGGTAAAATTTAGATATCGAAGAGGTAAGATACAAATGCGGTGTTGTGCCTGCGAGATCTACCTTGATTTTCCCCGTAGCTTTTCCATTGAAGATCGTCATGGAGAATGGTTGCATATGGTACAGACCATTTGCAGCACTCACCTGGAAAGTAAGGTCAGAGAGCTCTACAAGATGAGAGTTGATATTTTTTGTGTAGATGGTTCCCTTGAAGGAAAGTGCCTGTAAGAGGTTTTGCTTCACCGCTGTATCAAGGAACAGCTCTCTTAATTCCATATCGAGACCTGTTACTTCTGTTACCGTTTCAGTTATATGGTCTGAATAGACAATGTCTCCATTAGATACGGTGATTTTATTGACAGCAAATGAAGTTGCATGTTCCACCTCCGTCTCTGAAGCCTTTTTCTCTGACTGTGGAATATTGAATTCTCCGTTCTTGAAGCGGAGAAGTGAAATGTGCGGTTTTATAATCTCGATGTAATCAATGTAGTCTTTCCCTTTGAGTAACTGATAGAGATTTAAACCGATTCTCACTTCTTCAAGAGAAGCGAAATCATTATCCAGCTTGATAGTATTGATGCTGATCCGGGAATCCGGCCACAGGGTATATTCCATGTTGCCCGTTATCCGGAGAGGTAGCCCCAAGGCGTCGGAGAGGGTTGATTCAAGATCAGGTTTGTATGAATTAATATTGACTATGAACGGCAGTACAAAGAGGGAAACAAGAGAAAGCAAACCCGCTATCAGGGAAGTGTACCATAGTGTCTTACGTATCATACCTATAATGTCTCTAACTATACAGCATTATTTATTCAATACAGACTATCGTCTATATCGGTACATTTCTGGTGTTCATTAAGGGGGGAAGATTGCAGATCGCTACTGTAAGTCGCTAAATAAGTTAAAATCCTGCATAAGCAATTCTTCTATGGTAATAACGGGGGATACTCTGTTCAGGTTTATTTGAATCATCCGACGTGATATTTAGAAAAACTTACCCTATTGAATCGGCAACCATCTCTGAAGGTGGTTGCCGATGTTCATTATGATTACATTCTCATATAAGGGAATTGGATAGGAATATATGATTATGAGATTGTTGGATTAAATAACCATTTGTAAGTGCAGTTATAGAGAAGGTCAAATCAGTTTGCCCGACGCAGACCCATCATATTTATCGCCAATCCACACTTTGATCCAGAACTATTGATTACATGATGCAAAGTGCAATTCTCCCCTGAGCACTAACTGGCGATAACCGATAAAAATATTGATTTGGAGATTTAAACTCAAAAATTCAATCATAAGTTTGAAGTAATTAATAATCCCAAATAGCTGTGCTTTGATGATTGCTGCTGTTATGGGTAAAATACGCAAGTACAAATTAACTGATTCTCATTGTGATGATATGACGAGAATAGACAGGAAACGGGAGGAGACCATGGAGCAAAACCGGGCTACACAAATCATGGCACAAGGTTACGCTTGATCGGAGGCTGTACTCCTGGCCGTGTGTCAGGAATTAGAGATAGAAACCGAGAACGACGTTGTTCCCCGGATAGCAAGCGGTTTCGCTGGCGGGATCGGCAATACGGGGTCGGTATGCGGTTCCGTTATCGGTGCTGTGATGGCTATCGGCCTCAGGCAGGGGCGGGCCGATACAATGGAAGAAGCTCTCCGCAATCTGGCGGTTACGCAGGAATTTCGTCGCCGCTTCGAGGCCGAGATGAAGACCATTAACTGCCGCGAATTGACGGGGGCCGATCTGAGCACGCCGGAGGGGATCGAGCAGTTTATGGGCTCTGACACACCCAAGACGGTCTGCTTTCCGGCGGTCGCCTTAGCTTACCGTCTGGTGATAGACCTGCTGAAAGAAACCTCGTAGTCTGGAGCTGCAGCTGAACTTAGATCTTTAACACTTCTTTTAAATCATTGGCTCGAAGGTGTTATCAATAACCCTTGATCTGCTTTTATACTGAAGATAAAATGATGGTATTTTTAGCTATAGTGACACATACCTTCGACGTATCACTCAGAAGTTACTCTCCCAGTTTCTCTGCCTCGTCAATAAGCATAACCGGGATGTCATCTTTAATGTGATACAAAAGTTTGCATGAATCACAGATGAGCCCGTCTTCGGCTTCATTTAACCTGATATCTCCTTTGCACTTGGGGCAGGCGAGGATATCAAGCAGGTCTTTTTGGATGGCCATGTTTTCCTCCTTCAATCAATAGTAAATGATAGCAACTCCCATGTTTTTCTACAAGTGCAAAGTGCATAAAAAATAACA
>CP070644.1:1099549-1102619 GCA_020354155.1 Nitrospiraceae bacterium
GGCAGGCTGCATGCTTGACTCTGACCTGAGGAGTATCTCCCCGGAGTGGATCGAGCTGCTGCTTGCACCGGTCCTGATGAAAGACTTTGGCTTTGTGACTCCCTACTACTGCAGGCATAAATATGATGGGACAATTACCAATATGATAGCGTACCCGCTCACATGGGTTCTGTATGGCAGGCGTGTCCGTCAACCTATTGGCGGGGATTTCGGGTTTTCCCTTGCCTTTGTAAAAAGCCTTCTTGAAAAGGATGTGTGGGAGACGGATATTGCACGGTTTGGCATTGATATATGGATGACAACGGTGGCTATTTGTGAGAAATTCAAGATATGCCAGTCTTTTCTCGGGGCAAAAATTCATGATGACAAGGACCCCGGCAAGGACCTCAGCCCCATGTTTGTCCAGGTTGTAGGCACAATCTTCAGCCTGATGGAGATCTATCATGAAAACTGGCTCAGGGTAAAGGGAAGCCGGCCAACAGCCATATTTGGTTTTGAGTCCGAATTTGCACCGAACCCCATTGATGTTGACCAGGGGAATATGATTCGAAAATTCCAGGAAGGCCTGCTTCGCTACCAGCATATTTGGGAAAAAGTCCTTGAAAAGGAAAACTTTCGCAAGATCCAGGAAGTGGCAAAGATGGAGGTCTCTCATTTTGAGCTGCCTGTTGAACTGTGGGTTAAGTCTCTGTATGATTTTTCGATTGCCTATAAAAACCGGAATGGCGGATTCAGTTCTGCTGAGATTATAGAGGCCCTTGTTCCCATTTACTATGCCAAGACAGCTTCATTTGTAAACAGGACGCAGAGTCTGGATACATCGCAGGCAGAGGAGGCCATTCGCAAGCAGTGTGGCGTTTTTGAAAGCCTGAAACCATATCTGGTCGAGGCCTGGACTTCTCAGGGATGAAGGAGGATGACAGTTTGAGCAAAAAAATACTCGTTGTTGACGATGAAAAAAATATACGACTCTTGCTCAAGGAAGAGCTGCAGGATGAGGGTTACGATGTTATCATGGCTGAAAATGGTGCAGCTGCCCTTGAGATGATTCAGAAGGAAGTGCCTGACCTTGTCACCCTTGACATTAAAATGCCCGGCGAAGACGGGCTGAGTATTCTCAGAAAAATTCGGGAGATTGAATATGACCTGCCGGTCATCATCTGCTCTGCCTACAGTGTGTATAAAACCGATTTTTCTGCTGTTGCGGCAGACCACTATGTAACAAAATCCTCTGACTTCTCTGAGCTGAAAAACAAGATTCAGGAAATATTGAGCTATAAATCCTGAATAAGAATAACATCCGGCATCTCCTTTACTCTCCTTTGTTTATTTTGCGTTAAAATCACATAAAATAAGTGACTTGGAAGGTTAAATTAATGTAGCTTCTCAGGTATCTTGGTTGCCTTTCTGATTGAATATTCCTTAATTTTAGTATCAAAAATGCCGAAAGAAGAAGGTATGTACAGATGCGATGGGATTGAATCAACGTAACGGTAACACATGAAATGATAAAAAAAATAAAAATAGAAGAGCTGAAGCCCGGCATGCATATCCACGATCTGAACTGCGGGTGGCTGTACCATCCCTTTGTATCGAACAGTATGACCGTAAAAGATGACCAGATAATTCAGAAAATAGGCCGGCAGGGAATACGTGAAGTATACATAGACACTGACAAGGGCTGGGATGTAGTTGATGCCCCGACCGAGGAAGAGGTCAGGGAAGAAATCAGGGAAGGGCTCGACCGGGTCGCAGAAGAACAGGTGGACTACCTGCCACAGGTATCATTGCGTGAAGAACTTGCCAATGCCAGCAAGATCAAGAAAGAGGCGAAGCAGACAGTCCACGACATCATGGATGACGTGCGCTTTGGCAGGCAGGTCAGTACAGAGAGAATAGAGCCGGTCGTTGACAGGATGATTGATTCCATATTCCGTAACCAGGACGCCCTGCTGAGTCTCAGCAGAATCAGGACAGTTGATGAATATACATACACGCACTCAATGACTGTCGGGATTCTGATGATTACCTTTGGCAAACATCTTGGGTTTGATCTGTCCCTGCTCAGGGAAGTAGGTGTTGGGGGAATTCTTCATGATGTAGGGAAGATGAAAGTTCCGATGAAAATCCTTACCAGTGCCGGTGTCCTTTCAGGTGAGGACCTGAAAACGGTGAAGGGGCATGTTATCCACAGTCGCACCCTGCTTGAAGAGACAAAAGGAATGACTGAAATATCCATACTCCTTGCATCGCAGCATCATGAGAGGGTGGATGGCTCAGGTTATCCGGATGGCCTGAAGGGAGACGAGATAGAGGTGTACAGCCAGGCCGCAGCTATTATTGATGTTTATGACGCCATGACTTCTGACCGGTGTTATCAGAGGAGAATGCCTCCGACTGATGTGCTGGGTAAACTCTATGAGTGGAGCAAGTACCACTTTAATACTGAACTTGTCCAGCACTTTGTAAAGTGTGTTGGGATTTACCCTATCGGTTCGCTTGTTCTTCTTGACAACGGATTCCTTGCAGTCGTTGTCAATCATGGGCAGAAGAGCATGCTGCAGCCCGTTGTCCGGATCATATATAACACGCACAAGGATAGTCATATCATCCCCTATGATGTAGACCTTGCACGGCCTTCCAAAGACGGGGAACAGAGGATCGTCAGCGCCGCATCCCCGGATTTCTGGAACATCAATCCCGAAATTTACCTTTAGTTTTTCATTAATCAAGGAATTGCCGGGCAGTCTGTAAGCTGCGGTGAGTTTTTATTCGGTGTTAATTCCATCGTTTTTACATGAACAGGGAAGGGCGAGTCATAACGCCTGTTCACGGCAAACGAGCCTCATCCACGATCAAAACGACGTACTTGTTAATCAATAAAAAAATTTGATAATATAGTAAGTTAGAATTTGAATAGTTCGATGTACGGAGGTCAGGAGTATGCCAGTCTATGAATATAAATGCAAAAGCTGCAATGAAGAATTCGAAATAATGCAGAAGATCACAGATGATCCCCTCACTGTCTGTTCTTCCTGCGGGGGCGAGCTGAAAAAATTAATTGCTAACA
>CP070644.1:1102719-1106670 GCA_020354155.1 Nitrospiraceae bacterium
GACGCATAAGCAATATTTTTATTCTCCCGCTCAGAAAAATGATCGATAAAATGCGTAATCAGCATTGGCATGTCACTTTTTCTTTCTCTCAACGGCGGCAGTTTGATCTGGACAACATTTAAGCGGTAGTAAAGATCAGGTCTGAATTTTTTCAATTTCACCTGTGCTGCAAGGTCTCGGTTTGTAGAGGCAATAAGCCTAATATCCACTGGTGTTTTTTTATTGCTTCCGACTCTCTCTATTTCCTTTTCCTGGATGGCTCGCAGGAGTTTGGATTGCAAACCAAGTTCAAGTTCCCCAATTTCATCAAGAAACAACGTGCCCCTGTCTGCTTCCTCAAATTTCCCGATTCTCCTGGTTATTGCTCCAGTAAATGCCCCCTTCTCATGACCAAAGAACTCTGCCTCCAGAAGATCCCGGGGAACAGCAGCACAGTTAACAGCGATAAAGGGTTTGTAATGACGGCGGCTCGAGTAATGGATGGCATTTGCCAACAGTTCTTTGCCCGTTCCAGTCTCTCCTGTTATCAGGACGTTTATGCTGGAATCCTTGATCGCCTCAACCATTTCAAAGACCTTCTTCATCCCCTGGCTCTTACCGATGATGTTTGAAAATTTGTAGGTAGACTCAAGCTGGCTCCGGAGGTTGTTAATTTCATTTTTCAATTGCTTCTGTTCAACCGCCTTGGATAGAATTGCCTTGAGTTTCACATAATCAGGCGGCTTTACGAAGTAAAAGAAGGCCCCCTCCTTCATTGCTGTTACAGCAGAGTCAACACTGCCAAAAGCTGTAAGAAAGATCACGGGAATATCGGCATAGGTTGTCTTGAAATAATTAAAGAGGAAAAGGCCGTCCTTGCCGGGCATCTTGAGGTCTGTAATTACAGCATCTATGTTTTCTGAAGATACTACTTTCAAAGCCTCATCAAAACCGTTGGCACAGAGAATATTATATGGTCCCTCATTTAATATGGCTGAAAGGACTTTTAGTGCATTTGGCTCATCATCAACAAGGAGGATATTTGACTTACTTTCACTGCTCATTGTTACCTGCCGGCAAGTAGATTCTGAACGTTGTCCCCTGATCCTTGAGACTCTCCCACTGCAGTTTTCCTCCGTGTGATTTTATGATCTCACGGGACAGAAAAACACCAAACCCCCTGTCGTCGCCTTTAGGTTTACCGGACAGTTTTCCAAGAGATATCAGTTTCCCGGCAGGGATCCCTTTTCCATTGTCTGTAATCTCAATAACAACATAATCCATATCGTTTTCCCACTTCGTACCTGTCACAATTTCAATAATACCACCGTCAGGCAACGCTTCAAAGGCATTATTAACAATATTGAAAATTGACTGTTCCAGTTGAAAAAGATTAGCCGGCACAAGCGGTAATGCAGACAGATTTGTTGAAATCGTTACCTTCTGAACTTCTGCCCGCAGCTTTATAACTCTAAGGATTGATCCAATAAGATCATTGATATTGACTGGGAAAAACTTCATCTCGCCCCGAGCAGCACCAAGAAAATTTGAAATAAAGTTATCCAGCTTATTTATCTCCTCTGTAATGATGGTGCTGAATTCAAGGAGTGTGGATTCATGGCCATATTTATCCTCAAGGTAAACCACTGCTCCCTTGATGGCATTGAGCGGATTTCTGACTCCGTGGGCAAGAGACGACGCCACTTTGCCGATTTCAATCATCTTTTCATAGTCAGAAAGTTTCTGGGCAAGGGGACAGCCTCCTTTGAATTTTGAGAATTCGACTGACACACTGGTTACATCACCGGCTTTATTTTTAAGCGGTTTACACACAATATCAGCTGAAAAACCCATTCCCCAGCAGCAGGAATTCTGCACCTTTGAAACAGGCACTCTCTTGCCTTTATTCAACACAGCAGCAACGCTTTCTTTCAGCTGGGGAAAAACAGCATGAATGTTCTTCCCGACAACTGAGTCTGACATTCTATAGCTGATTTCCTCCATTTCAGGAGACCAGCTGCTTACATCCAAATTGTTGTCAATTATAAAAGTACCCTTTTTACTCATATTATTGTTTCGAATAATTTTGACGTTACCTAAAGCACAGAAGTCAAGAAGAATTACAGGTCCCTGGTAAATTCTTCCTTCAGTTGCGGGGAGTTCTCAAAATCTTCCTGTTCAAGTTTTTCAATATCTCCTAAAAAGGGGGTCCGGATCCCATGAAAATCAACAGCGTCTCCAATCGGTTTAAAAAAGTTCTTCAAACCTTGCTTACGAAGCAGATTCAGCAGCCCTTTGCCCATAACTGCATACACATGTGTTATTGACCTTTTTTTGCACTCAACATACATTTTCACATATAATTGAAACAAAATCTCGTGCCTGTTCCGTCTGTCATTGTGGGAAGAACTCTGACGGGGAGCAGCATATGAATCCCTGTCCTTGTCGTCAAATCGCCTGTAATAAAATTTACTGGAATAATTCTGGTTATAGTTAAAACTCCCGATGATTCTTCTCTCCTCATCGGGGCCATAGATAAACTTGTCCTCTTTTCTTCTCCTGTAGTCTTTGCTGATTGCCAGTCTCGATATCTCTGCCAATTTGTCCCGCGGCAAGGTATCTTTATCAATTTCCAGCTCACAGGATTTTTCAAGAGGAAATCCCTCTGATGAATCAAGAATTAACCTCATTGCCCCGACGACCCTGTCATTGTCATCTTTTATTCCAATGTGAATCGAATGCTCGTCATATGCATCGGTTTCAATCCCATCAGGATGGTCGTCCGCCTTCTCAAAATCCCATTCTATACAATATACATGATATCTAAGACGGAATATCGCCTTGAGGTCCGTTTCTTCGGTGGCTACAAAAACTTTAAATGGCATGCACAAATTCTCTCAAAATCCTGTCCTTAAGTCAAGTAAATTATCTCAATTTCATAATACGTTAATGCTATTTTCCTGGTACCATATTCTGTCTGCTCCCATTACTGCCTGTCCAAGCATAAAATGCATTTACTGTGTCAGCAATACTGCTGCACACCCTGTCACTGTTACGCTTGTAATACATCCCTTCCAGGTTCTATTCATTTTACACTAACTGTTTTCTTTTATTAAAGGCTTATTAAAGCTGCCTGTTACCGTATCCACTTCCTCCCAAAGCTGCTTTGACCCAATTCATGTCATCCAAACTTACGCTTTCAGTTTTTCGATAAAGCTGGCATAACGCTCGCAATTTTAACTGCAATCTTCAAAAATTTTTCATTGCTCTTGACAAATAGAAATTTTGCTCTATTAATTGTCTTTAAAATCATTTAAATCGAAGGGGGACTGATTCATGAAAAAGTACATTGCACAAATCATTCTAGCAGGAGCCTTACTTTGTTATCACCAGGCGGCAACTGCCGCAACAACGTCAATTAATTTCGATGATGTATCATCAATGACCATGATCGATGATTACTACTCAGGGCTGGGGATTCTCTTCTCAACAGCAGGCAGTACAGCAGACGGTCATGCATATGTAATAAACAGCACTTACAACACATCACCATTGAATATAATAGGCTGTCTCTCAACTGCCTGGCTGAACTCAAGCTGTATCGGCATGGCAACTTTTGGTTCTCTCACGGACCATGTGGAGGTCTATGCCTCAACGGAAAGAGCTTATGCAACGAGCTGGGCATGGATGAAGGCATATGATTCATCAGGGATGATCCTTGAGACAGTGGAAGCATCCAATACTCAGGGCAATCCCGAATTGTTAATTCTAGACAGGCCGACAGCAGACATATCGTATGTAGAATTCATGGGGAAGAGCACACGACACGTTTACTTTGATGACTTTTCCTTTAACACAGCAGTTGCTCCTGAGCCGGTCAGCTCCGTGCTCTTTCTTGCCGGCGGATCACTGCTGGCATCGAAAGGATACTTCAGAAGACGGAAGAAGAGATAGATTGAACAATGTCACTCC
>CP070644.1:1106770-1109482 GCA_020354155.1 Nitrospiraceae bacterium
ATTATTCCGAGATAAAACAATCTTTTCATGGTACCTCCCTGCCTCTTTTTTACCATATAATTTCAATATGAAGATAATGTGAACCAAAAAATCTCAATGAACTGGCAAAGGCATAAAGGGCGCACACAGAGGTGCGCCCCTACAAACAGATGCTGCAATAATACCAAACCCTATTCAGGGGATCATTATCATTGTAGGGGCCGCGCCTGCCGGCAGGCAGGCCGGACAATGACACCACGTGCGCAAATCATTCCCGCACCGATGGGCATTAACAATTAAGAGGCGATGCGCTGCAATTGATAATAATTACTGTCACCCCCTAAGACCCTCCGTTCCTCATAGACGTGGGCTGTCCAGTAATCAGCCCAGTGGAGCAGGAGTGTCAGGGGCTCTTCCCTGTGGGCCACGATTCTGTTCTCATCGATGTACTGGCCGTCGTGATAGGCGATTGCCTGGGCTTCGGCACTGGAGAGGGGAAGGTACTTGGTGACTAGATAGAGGCTTCTCAGGGCAAGGCCCATGGGGACAACCTCCGGGTTGTATCGGTACCGGATCCCTTTTCTGACTTCCCATTCTTTGTCGTTGGGCAGGTAGAGGGGCGTACCGGGCATGCCAACCTTCCCTATATCATGAAAGAGACCGACGATAACACAGCTCTCCTCTGAAATGGCGGGGGCAAACTCCTGTCTGAACTTAAGCAGGTGCTCCGTAACCCCCACACTGTGCTTCAGCAGGCCCCCCTCTTCACTGAGATGAAAGCGCGTGCTTGCAGGGCTCGTCAGCCAGCTTGTCTCGTATTCGAGCATGGAGATAAACTCGTCAAAGGGCTCTTTCCGATCTGATACATATGTTTTTAACTCATTATATCTGGATAGTGTAGTCATGTTATTACCTCCTGAATTTATTGTTCTTGGTTTTATTGTAGCAGGGCATACTGCCAGCAGTGTGGCAGTGAGGAATAACAAAATTTATGGGGAGTTGCGGCTGACTTCCCTGAGTTTGTCCAGGATCCTGACCATCCCCAGGGTGTCCATCCTGCAGTAGGAGAGCAGGTCCTGCCGAATTCTTCCCACTTCGTTTACATCCTCTATAAGGTGAAGAGTTGAATAGACGTTCATGGCATCACCGCCGCCGCTGATGACCAATCCCTGATGGCTCATGTCCGGGACCAGGGCCGGGAGGACGTATTTAATGGAATAGCTGCCCTTCATCTCCCTTGTGTAATAGAGGCGCTGACGAAAGGGGACCATGAGATCGACAATACTGTCGTGGATCTGCATCAGTCTTTCAGCATACCGGGGAAACTGCTCTGCCAGTTCCTTTATCCTGCCCTTTTCAAAGGAACTGTTATAGGTGATGACGCAGGCTGTGTCCGGTATGAGTGCAGACAGGTCCCGGGCAATCCTCTCCCGGGGATCTGTCCCTGCCTCTGCGAGGAATTCGTGATGCTTCAGGTCAGCACCGTCATGGTCCAGGACATGGAGGGAGTATTGAAAGGGGATATTTTGATAGGGACGCGTTCCTTCAAAGCGGGGTATGGCCGGCATGAATGTTTCAAAGTCAAGAAAGTACTGCGGGTAGTGCAGTGTATCCAGAAAGTCCGCTATGCCTTTCTGGTCAATGGTCTCAGTGTCATTCAGTTCAGCCTCGACCTGCATTCTCTGTTTTAAATTAAGAGTGTCCAGGTGCAGGTCCTGAAACCTGATGATGTCCCTTGTGTAGTATTCAAATTTATCGATGCCCTTTCCCCTGAGGTCAAAGACAGAATTCTCCGGTATGTGCTTCCAGCAGTGATCGATGAAGTCACAGTCGTAGGGTGAAGTACAGTGTGCACCGATATCGATGTCAGGGCAGGGGCCCTGCAGCATGGAGCGTATCGTGAGGAGCTCCTTCCCGATGAATGCCTCACGTTCCTGCACCTCGTCGGTTAATTCCTCAACAGCAAAGAGGTCGGCAATAGCAATATCCCCGTGCCGCACATATTCATTATTCATATGGACAAGGGCAGCCTTTGACACTGTCAGGCCGCTTCCTTTCAAGACATAATATTGTATTGAAACATCGTTGGCATGCTCATCCTTGAGCCGCGAGGAACTCTTGACCTCATAGAGTTCCCAGCCTTTAGGACCTTTATGAAGAATATCGACCATCACGATGATGTCATCATGGGCAATCGTTGCTTCATAGATCGTATGTTCTCCACCCTGCACGAGCTCCTGCGTCTTCCGGACCTTTTCAGCGAAGGTACTGCCCTCAAACTCGATGGCCGTACCTCCGGGAAAGAGCTGACGAGCATAGAGGCCGACCTCTGTGCCCATATCAAATATTGCCTGCTGCATGGCATCAGGCGGGGTTCCCAGTTCTGGATTGTATTTGTAGAGCCAGAGGGACTTTCGGCATTGCAGGCCCCTCATGAACTGAGACTTGGAAAGTGAGAGCTTACTGTTCATCAGTCTTAAACCTTTTTGACGGCCTTCTTTAATTCTGCCTGTATCCTGTCTTTCAGCTTTTTCGGGCTGACCACCTCTACATGGGGAAGCCAGCGATAGACCCAGTCTTTTATGTCCTCCAGTCCGGAGACCTTGAATTTCATCTCTAGTCTCCCGTCTTTCAGAACCTTCTCCTCCTGGCTCTGGTGCCATCTGCGGCGGAGCACGTGGGGTGTGATTTCCTTATCGAAGCGCAATTTAATATCCACTACCTTACTGTCAA
>CP070644.1:1109582-1113932 GCA_020354155.1 Nitrospiraceae bacterium
AGGGAATGTATGGCAGGAAGATTTTGAGTTTGATGACCTTGTGTATGCCGGAAGTATTTTTCTGGGGTATGATACGATACTCGGACCCCTCTATCTCGGTCTGGGACTGAACGACGAGGACCGGGCTGCGGGCTATCTGTATCTTGGCAGAACATTTTAGGTGACCGGCACGGCTGGTATGAGGGCAGCAGAAAACAACTCAATGAAGAGGCGCTGCATCTTCATTGCCACTTTTGTTCTCTTTGTGCTTGCCTTCTTTCCAGGGCCTGATCCGGCTGTTGCCATTGAGACCGGGGCTGTGCAGAAATTAGAGGGGGAAATCTCTCCGAAGGAGACCAATCTCTACCGGATCCCCGGACTCAGGCGTGGTCAGACACTCTACGTTTTTATGGAAGATCCTGACGGTATCCTTGATCCCCTTGTAGCCCTGCTCAAACCTGAAGTTAACAATGCATCTGTTCTGGCAGAGTACGTGCATCCCTTAGAGGCGGCGATTGCAGCCGGAGGGGACCCGCTTCTCTCTGTAACAGAGATGCTCGAAAAAATATCGCTGATCTGGAATGATGACTATAAGGGACGTTACCGCGCAGCATTTAAATATAAAATAACGAAGAAAGGTGATTACACAGTACTGGCCAGGAGCACCTTCAGCCGCAATACAGCAGGACGATTCCGCATCCTGGTCGGGGTGGATGCTCCTTCGGTCCTGAAGGGAAAAGCAAAACCTGCGGGAAGGCATTTCGTGCGTGACGAGAGGGGAGACGAAACAGGAGGGAAAGGCATATCGTCAACAAAGGGGACCATATCCAAAGACAGGGATTTCAGGTTTCATTTCCTGAATGGTATATCCCCGGGGGAGACCCTCTTCGCCTATGTGGAAGTGACATCAGGAGATTTAAAGCCTGTTATGACTCTCCTTGACTTCAGCGACAAACCCGTTATGACAGCGAACTATTCCGGTCAGGAATCCCGGGCAGCCCTGGAATACACATTTGAACGCCCCGGGAAAAACTACTATCTGAAAATATCCGGCAGACAGCCTGACGGGACTGTCTCTGAAGGCGAGTATCGTCTCCTCGTCGGCGCAGGGGCACCAGAAGTAAAGTTGGGCACAGGTATAGAGACAGCTCGTCATGTCCTGAAAGAACCGCTCACCGTGCACGTAGGCGTCAGGATGCACCAGATTACAAATGTTGACCAGAAGAACGAGAACTATGGTGTGGTGGCCACTTTGCTTATGCAGTGGCATGACCCGGCCCTTGCCTTCAATCCTGAGGTTGCTGGAGATCGGGTCAAGTTATACATGGGGGATGATTTCAACCAGACAAGGACCACGGAAGGCATAAACTGGCCTGAATTCACCATATCCAATCAGCAGGGTAACCGCTGGGTCCAGAACAGGATTGGCGCAGTGTCTTCTGACGGGAGCGCATTATACCTGGAACGTTTCACCACCACACTCCAGGCTCCGGATTTTGATTTTCGCAAATTTCCCTTTGACACCCAGCAGTTCTTCATAAGTGTTGATGCACTGTTTCCTGAATGGTATTTCATATTTGAGCCGATTGAGGGATACAGCAGGGCCGGAGAGCAGCTGGGCGAGGAAGAATGGCTCGTTACGTCCTCCGACACCAGTATCACCAGGGCGGAGACAGCGGGAAGGCCGGTGTCGCGGTTTAACTTCCGTTTCGAGGCAAAGAGACATATGGAATATTACATATTCCGCATACTGCTGCCTATCCTGATCATCCTGCTTGTTTCCTGGGTTGTTTTCTTTCTGAAGGATTATGGCAAGCGAATCGATGTGGCAGGCGGCAATCTCCTGCTCTTTATCGCCTTCAACTTTACTATATCCAACGATCTGCCCCGCCTGGGGTATCTGACCTTCATGGATGCGATCATGATCAGTGCCTTTGTGGTCACCGCACTTGTTCTGATCCTGTCGGTTTATCTTAAGCGCATTGCAGAGTCGGGTAAGGAAGAGCTTGCCCAGAAGATTGACCGCTATGTTGTCAGATGGCTCTATCCCGTGGCATACATCATAGCCGTTACCACCGTGACCAAGCTCTTTGGTTAGCCTTTAAGTCTTCTTTTATGAAGATAAAGGGGAAACATGTTTGATGTTAGGGGAGACAGTGTCAAGTTTCCGCTTCTGTACCTGAACTCAGTGAATGAGTCCAACCCAGGAAGCAGACCGATTATAACCCTCACAACCATATTGAAGAATATGGCACGTAAGCTATTTTAGTGTGTTTGACCGTACTAAACGATATCTCGTTTTATTGTCCATCAACAGTAAAGCAGCGTCAGGATAAATTTTATTTAATTATAAGCAATTAAAATTAAATTTATTGATTATTGCAGCCGATATATTCAGGTAGTATTCGGCAAATTAAAAAATGATAGTTAATCAAAAATATCATTACTAAATCTCATGAGTTGATGAAGAGATGTCTGTGAGGATCGGCTAATAAGAATGAAATACACATACAGAAAGATAATGACGAAACGATTGTTAAGTCTGCTGTTGATATTTACCTTCATTGGATATTCAAATTATCACCAATGCTATGGGAGATGATAATTTCGAACCTGTTGTCGTTTGGAGCTGTCAGGTGGTAGATATCATTTTAAGTTGAAGTGAAAAATATTTTATTAACAAATAAAATCGAAGAAATTAGAGGAGGAAAATCATGAAGTTAACTGACATGAAAGTCAAGACACAATTATTATTGAGCTACGGATTAGTTACTGTACTTATGGCGGTCGCTATCATAGCAACAACCGTATCTCTGCAAACAGTCATTGATAATTCAAAGCAGGTTAAGGAAGAAAGCTTTCCCTTTGCAATCCTTGCTGATGAAATTGTTGTGAATACCGTACAAGTTCAGCAATGGCTTACAGATGTGTCAGCGACTCACAATCCAGACGGATATAAAGATGCTGAGATAGCAGCATTGGGATTTAATCAAGGCATAGAAAAGTTTAACGAAATGTTCAGTAACGAGAATAATGATACAGCAGTCAAAGAAATAGAAGAGATTAAGAAAGCTTTTGATACATTTTATGCAACAGGGAAGAGAATGGCAGAGGCCTATATGAACGAGGGAATCGAAGCGGGGAATACAATCATGGAAAGCTTTGATGAAACCTCCGCTCAATTAGCAGCAAAAGTTACAGAACTTCGAAAACATCAATCTCATGAAGCAGAAGAAATGATTCAGGGAGTCTTGCAATCCACCAATAAAGTCAAACAAATACTCTATGTATTAGGAGTAGTTATCATATGCCTGAGTCTCGCAATTGGATATTTTATCTCTAAAAATATTCATAAACAGTTAGGTGGGGAACCGGCTGAGATAAATTATATTGCCAGGAAGATTGCTGCTGGAGCCCTGAATGTAAATATGCAGTCAGGCAGGGGCAGGGATGTCGGAGTTTATGCTGCCATGAATGAAATGGTTCGGAATCTGAAAAAAATTGTAGCGGCTATCAACATCGGGTCGGATACCATTGCAAGCAGCTCCACTGAGTTGTCCGCAACATCTGATCAAATAACTGGTGGGATAAATGAGCAGTCCAAACAGATTGAGCAGTCTGCAACGGCAACAACAGAAGTGTCCCAGACTATTGTGGAGGTAGCCAAGAATGCATCAGAAGCCGCAGAATCTGCCAAAGAATCTCTCGATATAGCAAATGAAGGGAAATTAACTGTCGAGCAGACAACTTCCGGAATACTCAACATAGCCCGGACAATTGAGGCATCTTCCGCAACAATAGAGGAGCTTGGTAAGAGCAGCAAGGAAATAGGCGAAATTATCGGTGTTATAAATGATATTGCAAACCAGACAAATCTTCTCGCCCTGAACGCGGCGATTGAGGCTGCACGGGCTGGGGAGCAGGGCAGGGGGTTTGCAGTTGTCGCTGATGAGGTGAGAAAACTTGCAGAGAGTACCGGAAGGGCCACAGAAGAAATTACCGGCAAGATCAACAAAATACAATCAGATACAGACCTGGCCGTAAAAAGCATGGAAAAGAATAAGGCAGAGGCAGAAGAAGGTGTCAATTTTGCAAAGCAGTCAAGTGAATCTCTGAGCAAAATAGTGACAGCTACGGAAACTTCCCTGGGTATGGTGCAGTCTATTGCTACTGCTGCTGAGGAGCAATCTGCAGCAGTTGAAGAGGTTTCTGCCAGTATGGAGAGTGTTACAAGTTTATTTAACGAGACCAGCAGTGCTGTAACCCAAATCAATCAGTCGACGAGTGATCTTGCAAAGACTGCCAGTAACCTTAAAGAAACAGTATCATGGTTTACAGTGGACGGTGAGTCAGTCAAAAAGCACCAGGTAC
>CP070644.1:1114032-1118690 GCA_020354155.1 Nitrospiraceae bacterium
AGGTGGACATACGTCATCTGCCCCGTCACAGTTCTCATCAACACCGTTTTCACAGATCTCTGATGCACCGGGATTGACGGCTGGATTGCTGTCATCGCAGTCTACGTCTTCGGTATATCCATCACTGTCATTGTCAGCAGGTGGACATACGTCATCTGCCCCGTCACAGTTCTCATCAACACCGTTTTCACAGATCTCTGATGCACCGGGATTGACGGCTGGATTGCTGTCATCGCAGTCTACGTCATCGGTATATCCGTCTCTGTCATTGTCAACAGGTGGACATGATTCTAATACTCCGTCACAATTCTCATCCCAACCGTTTCCGCAGATCTCTACTGCACCGGGATTGATGGATGGATCATTGTCATTGCAGTCTCCTGCACAGCTTATGAAACCATCTCCATCATTATCAAATCCCTCGTCTACATTACTATCACAATTATTATCTACTCCGTCGCAGACTTCAGTAGCATCCGGATTAATTGATGGATTTGAATCATCACAGTCAATCATCCCGCAGGTGTCTCCTTCAATGCTGAAGCCGTCACCGTCATTGTCTGTGCAGGATGATGCACAGTCAGGATCGTCTCCGTCATACAGACCGTCTCCATCATTATCAAGGCCGGCAGCGGTGCCTTCAACATCTTCCGATGAATTTACGTTACAGGGATCAGTGGGAATTTTAGGGTGATTAATTCCTGGATTAGCGTAGTATGGTGGTAAAACATTTTCACCAGCAAGATCGGTGTAATTAGGATCAGACGGGTTTGAATCAGAATGGCAGCCAGTGCATCCCGAACTCAGGTGCTTTTGAATTAACGCGGCGCCATACCTCCACGTACTAAATGAACTTGTACCATCTTCTACTCGTCCATGACATCCTAGACAAGAAATACTGTCCAGGCCATCTCCACCGTCAGAGTTATTAATATTAACAGTATTTTTTGATGAGCCAGAATGGCATGCATTGCAGTCTCCATTCAGCATATCTTCATGGACATCATGAAGACCTCTACTCCATTCCTGTTTTTCAGGATTTTGGGGGGTGTAAGATTTGGCCCTGAAATCGCCATGACAATTGGCGCAACCAGAATATGTCTGGTGAGCCCCAGCTTCAGGTGCCCAATACAACAGGGCCATTACAACTATTACACATAACGACATGATCATTGTTTTTTTCATCACTGTTTCCTCCAGTACTTTTACCTTTTTTTGCATCTGCTTCAGTTCATTTTCTTTTTTACTTTCTCATTTGCTCACAATAAATAAAGCTCATTGCAAGTTCTGCTCTCCCTTCTCTACGAGATCACATATTCCTATATGCCCCTACCTCGTATCATTCATCAGATGCTCTCCGGCATCTTGCAATGATTATAAATGCGGCATAACGATAAAAAAGTGACTTACATCACAAGTGATACTTCTCCTGAGTAAATCTTTTTTATCTGCCTCATAATGACCCTTTCCATCTTTACCTTCTCATTACATATGCGCTGCTGGCTTCATCTGTTTTTTACAGGGGGGAGTAATCCCCCCCCTGTTTTATGTTTACTGCAGGATTATATTATTACCTGCACGCTCTATGTCCATAACAACCAGGATCATTGCAGTCCATACCATTTATGCCGTCATTGTCTATTCCATCGGTACAGGTTTTCCCTTTACCTTCAGATCTGACACCTGCGGCTTTACAGGCCTTCCCCTTCGTCCTGTCCTTACCGCTGCAGTCCTGGTCAATTCCATCGTTACAGATATCAGGAGCGCCAGGATATATATCCGGATCATCGTCTTTACAGTCCACTAATCCACAGGGCTCACCTTCAACGGAGAATCCGTCACCGTCTCCGTCAGTACAGTCAACGACGCTGCATGCACGATCCTGCCCGTCTATATCACCGTTGCAGTCATTGTCTATGCTGTCGAAACAATCTTCGACATTTCCAGGATTCATCCTCTGATTGTTGTCGTTACAGTCAACAAGCGTTCCGCAGCCCTCCGTTGCAGCGAAGCCATCACCGTCTGCATCAAGACATACGGGGCCGCTGCTGCAGGCCGAATCACCTGAACAGAAATAACACAGATTACCACTGTTGTATTCTCTCATCTGTGTTGTCATCACCTTTGTATCGTTGGTATGACAGAGCTTGCAATCGCCATTATAAGGATTAGAGTCCAGGCAATAATAGTTCACATCCGTACCATAACCGCCTTTCGCCTGGCTCTCACTCAGAGCGAGGACTGATAAAACCCCTGCTACAACCAGAACCATCATTAAATATTTTTTCATGGAACCTCCGTTTTTTTTAATTTCAGTTTTCCTGCCTGCAGATTAAATTCTCTCCGTGATGCCTCCCTTCCCTGCAAGATCAGATAGTCTTATCTGCCCCTACCTCGCATCATTCATCAGATGATCTCCGTCATCCTGCAATGATTATAAGACCGGCAATGTGATAAAAAAGTGATTGATGTCACATGTGATAGCTCTCAGGAGAAATCTCTTCTTTATCTTCCTGATACTGTCAGCAATTTATTCCTTCGAACATGCCGTCTTATGATAAATATAGCACTTGAAAATTAGACCACTCTTAGTGAGGAATTAAATTTTTATTAGATTACTATTAGATACTTCTAATAAATGCTGAGAACGAAGCGCAGGCGCTTTCTGAAACAAGATATGTCATAGGGAATGATTTCCGGCAAAATAAAGGTCAGGAGGTTTTATAAAGAGAAAGGGAGCATCATGGTGTTGTTAGCCCTACTCATGGATACAGTCATAATGGTCAATTGAAGGTGTGATATCAATCTATCGAAGAATCCATTGTCAGTGCTGATTACACATGTGTGATTGCTGGTATAACGTTCATGAAAATATATTTCGAAAGGCTATTGTTTTTTCCCAAGTTCCAAGACATGATTTTTCAGAGATTCCGTTTGGGCAATAACGTCAATGTTCTGCCATCCCTGCTCTTCTTTGAGAATCGGATCACCAATCTTCAGAGTAATGCTGCGGGATCTCTTCCTGAACATTTCATGGGGCAGGAAAAAGGTTGAAAGACGCGAGTTCATCAGGGTTATAAGATAATAGAGGAGAGAATTTTCAGCATGAATGTACATAGGAAGTACAGGCACTCCATATTTTCGGGAAAATAATACCGGCCCCTGTCTCCAGGAACCTTCCCGAACGCCTCGAACAGTCAGTTTCGCGACACTGCCCGCAGGGAAAAAAATGATCGCGTATCCCTCTAATAATGATTGTCTGATTTTCTCCAGATTCTTCTTTTGCATAGTGGTGGCATAGAGATCGTAAAAGAGGAACAGATCTTTCAGGTTTTCCAGGGGGGCCAAGACGTCACTCACTACAATTTTGACATCCCGGCGGACAGTACCGATGGTTTTTAACAATGATAAGCCGTCTAAAATACCGAGAGGATGATTCGCAACACAAATTAAATTTCCTTTGGAAGGGATTTTTTTTATATCCTCATCGGACACACGACACCGGAAATTCAGATATTCAAATGCCTCGTCTATAAATTTCCAATTTTTTGTGTCGCCATGCATCTCGAAAAAAGCTTGAATTTCCTTTAGGTGGATAACTCGTTCTAAAATCCGCACAACGGCTGTCGTAAAGAAGCCGGGGAATGTTGTGAAAAAGTTGGGGCTTATTTGTTGAACAACCTTTTTTAAGTCTATGTCCATTCATCCATCTCCACTACTCCTTGCGGGAAAATGAATGAATATACAGGAGGCAGGCCTGACAGGATACATTGCAGAATAATTCAGCCACCGGTGTTTCCCATGTCTGATTCTGGAAAACAGATAACGTCGTTCCATAGAACCCTTACATTATTGCAACACTTATGGAGATGATCCAAATATTCGAGTAATTCTCAGATGAGGACCCATAGTCTAAGATCAGAAGTCCTTACACTCAATTTCATTGATCATTAAAAGACCTCTATCTCTCAGACCTCCATAATACTTCCAAATTATGGGAACAATGCAGCCTCCCCGCTCTCGCCTGAACGACGCACCACTTTTTTGCGTTTCTCAAGAAACTCGTTTAACTGAACGGGCGTTACTATTTCATAGGTGTTAATATTTTCTTCCTCATTTACCAACTTAAAAAAATCACAATTCATACAAGAATATTTATCCTTGGCAAAGGTCCCATGAATCTTATCATTACAAAGCGTCCCCGCAATTGCCCAGCATATGCGGCCGCCATTTTTGCCTCCATTAATCCCATTGACAGCGGTTTCAGTTGCCGCCGGACATAGATCACGCTCAATTATGTTTGTACCCCCCGGTTCCCTCCCGCACTTTTCAAACTCCCAGCAATTCAATTTTCCAGCCATTTTGTCCTCCTATCTCATAAGAAGGTTGTTTCTGCATGTTTCTTCGCCCTATAAAATGTATTTACTACGATCCATCCCGTTTGTCTACTTAAATCATTTAATGCAGACATAATGCAATTTAATAGGCAGGCACACTATTCACCTGATCAATAAAGATAATTAGAACCTATCTCAAAATTGATTTGGTAGCGAAAATGACTGAAATCATGTCAGACAAGAAAGAGAGCAGAAATCGCGCGGAGGTGCAGCAGTGCTGCATTGAGCACGATTTTTGTTTTCTGACGAAGTATGGCAGGA
>CP070644.1:1118790-1121583 GCA_020354155.1 Nitrospiraceae bacterium
GATCTTCAGAAATTGTATTTAGGTAATAACCAACTAACCGGCACAATACCCTCAGACCTTGGCAATTTAATTAATCTCGTGGAACTAGATGTGTCATATAACCAATTGTTCGGCAGCATTCCTTCGACATTCGAAGGGTTGCAAGCTTTGGTTACTTTCGATGTCACTGGAAATTGTCTTGTGGATTTTGCACCTGTTCAATCTCCTCTTAATGATGTACCAAATTTGATCGGCAATACTGAGTCCTGTGAATGCATAAGTGATGATACCAGGGTAACCACCTGCGGCCTGGGAGCTTGTGAGGGAAATACAGGAGAAGAGACCTGTGTAGACGGTTTTTGGGACGGGGGCACCGACACCTGTGATCCGTTGGCCGGTGCCGCAGCTGAAACTTGCGACAACGCTGATAACGACTGTGACGGCTCCACTGATGAAGACCTGACCCAGCCGACCACCTGTGGTGTAGGAGCTTGTGCTGGCAATGCGGGGATAGAGACCTGTGCAGCGGGTGCATGGGGTGGTGACACCTGTGATCCGTTTGAAGGCGCGGTAGCGGATAATACTTGTAATGGTCTAGATGAAAACTGTGACGGCACACCAGACGATGGGTATGTAGCCACCCCGACCCTATGTGGAGTTGGAGCATGCAGTGCAAATGGTCAGATTGAATGCCAGAGTGGTACTCCTGTAAATACTTGCACACCGGAGACTCCTCTCGAGGAAATTTGTGGTGACGATATTGACCAGGACTGTGATGGGGATGATTTAATATGCACTGACTCTGATGGTGACGGGGTTGCAGATAATATTGACAATTGTCCTAACCAGCAAAATGCAAATCAGTCTGATATAGATAATGATGGCATAGGGGATGTCTGTGATAATGTTTGGTTTGTAATCCCATTGCCAGATAACAAAGGAGCGGTAATCTTTAATCTCTAAAATCTTGATGAACTGTATAATTGCCCCTAGTTTTTTAACGGGTGTTTTTCATCTTATACAGGTCATCAGTGACTTTAAATGTCTGTACATTGAAACTTATGAATGATTCCTGATGGTTCAAGATTGTCAGAGGGAATATAAACCCTGCCAGAAATGGTGGGGTTTTTTATTTAAGTTGACATTGCCAGTGGATATCTTGGATAGTAAAAGAAGTCTCAGTGATTCAAGATTGTGGCAAGATATATGAAATAGAGATTGGTAATAAGTATGCAGTTGAGTCAAATTAAACTTTTCAGATTAATTCTCATTATTCTGTTATTTTTTATTTTATCAGTCCAGCCCGGTACAGCAGAAGAGACAGATGTCCTGGATTTCCTGCCAGCCATTCTGGCCGGGCGTGCTTCCTGTGACATAGACCCATCTCAGGAAATCCTGGTCACTCCATATTCCAAAGAGTCTGACATGCTTGAAATAAGAGGGGGGTTCAGTACTGTTATAAGTGGTTCTCCCCAAAACATGGTACATGACGGTTTGGATATTTACCCTGCAGGAGACCTAAAGCCTTTTCAGGCCGCCTGTTCGGGAAGGATAGAGTGGATGTATACTTTTGATGATCAGGTCACCGTTATGCTGGCATGCGATTCTACATATTTACTCCAATACAACTTTGAATCACAATCTCCCGGCACAGGCCAGACCCAGCTCGACAATATGACAGTCGGGGAGGGACAGACAGTTTCTCAGGGCGATATTATTGGATATCTTTATGTAGCTAATGCTGAAAGAGCCCATGTGCACTTTACTTTTTTAAAGAACTGGGTACCGCGTTGTCCTGAACCTTATTTCAGTCAGGAAGCCCGAAATTCTGTTTTGAATTTAATCCATAAAGTTCATCCCGGTGCCAAAATGTGTTATGGATGCAACGCCAATCCGACCCCTCTGGTCACTCCCTATGTAAATGAATCGGACATGGCGCAAATAAATGCAGGTTACAGCACTGAAAACAGCAGCCCGCCATGGGGCTCTGTCCATGACGGTTTGGATATTTACCCTGATGGAGACCTGAAACCTTTTCAGGCCGCCTGTTCGGGGAAAGTGCTCTCTGTGATATCAGAACAGGCCGGTACTGCATTGAACTGGCAGGTTGAAGTCCTGGTCGGATGCAATGACTATGTTTATGATCCTGATAAGGGCAATTATTTCATACCAAGTGCAGTCAGTTACGTTTTTGAAACAATGTCTGACGTTCAAGCAGACGGCCAGACCCAGCTTGACAATATCTCGGTCACCGAAGGGCAGACTGTTTCCCAGGGTAATATCATCGGGTATCTTCATGCGGTTAATGGTAACTCCCATGTGCATTTTGGTGTATCACCCTATGGAGCAATTGCGTATTCAATGGGAATACCACTTTTATCAGCTTGCCCCGAGCCCCTTTTTGCAATAGGCGCTAAGAATTCTATCCTGGATTTGCTTCAAATTGCCTGGCCGAGTGCTGACATGTGTTATCAGAACTAAAGCTTAATAATATCTAGAATTGTCGGTGGTTAAATAAATCGATAACTGCTGATATGTCTGACAGTGTCAAGTAGAAAAGACCTATTTCTTGCCCCTTGTTTTATCGGGGAGGGCATTTCATATGCTGGCAACAGCTATTGTAAATTTCTGCTATGAACCTGAACTAAATTAATCTGCAGCATTGTCAAGATTGCCAGTACACACCTTCACTCGACTTCTGCCTCAAAATAGTTTCTATTGTTGACAAGGAATGTACACTTCTTAAAAATCCACATCCCTAACACATTGTGGCACTTGACTTATGCTGCTATTGTTTATTATAATTTAATAATA
>CP070644.1:1121683-1126171 GCA_020354155.1 Nitrospiraceae bacterium
CATTCATTACCCATGCCAGTGAAGGAATTTATCGAATTGACATGATCCCGCCGGTATCGATCACACTGCCGAAACAGGATTTAATTGAAAAAATAAATCAGTCTGCCATCGTTGCAGAGGTCAATGATTCATTATCTGTAATGTATGGTCTAACAGTTGCCGATATGGTGGGAAAACCTGCTGTTGATTTTGCCCCTAACTATGGAAAACGGGCGATTCTGGTACTTGAAAACGATGACCTTTCCGTGGATGATGTCGAGACAGAAGATATTGATAAACACGGTAAGGTAATATACCTGCTTGAAAATTATCATGGCGAAATCCTTGATAACAAACTCCATCGCATCTGGGGTATGCAGCGCAACATCACAGAGCTCAAAAGGGCATCTGAGGAGCTAGAGAACATATTCAGACTCTCCAGTGATCTGATCTGCGTAGCCAGTATGACTCATTTCCTGAGAGTGAATCCCTCAGGACTGAAAATTCTTGGATACACAGAAGAGGAACTCCTCAAAATACCTTTCATGGACCTCATTCACCCTGATGACATTAAACCGTCTCAATCGAAGATTGAGGAGGTGAAGAAGGGCATTTCAGCCTTTAGGTTTGTTAACAGATATCGTCATAAGAGCGGGCACTATATCTGGCTTGAATGGATGACAAACCCTATTGTTGAGAAGGGGTTGCTCTATGCGGTTGCAAGGGACATCACCGAAAGAAAATTGTTTGAAAATGAATTAACCCAAGCAAACAAATTATATTCAGATTTAGCAAATAATAAACTCCTGGGGATCTATCGAATCCGTGTTTTTTCTGAAGTTGGCATTGATCATGGGGAATGGGATGATTCAGAAAAACCGCCCTTTACTTTTGAATTCATTAATGAAAAATTTTGTCAAATATTCAAACTGACCAGACAGGAGTTAGTGAAACGACCTGGCTTTATTACCGATTTTGTTTACGAGGAAGATAAGGCCGCCTGGCTGGATTTAAATGTAAAAGCCAACCGTAAAAAGATTTCTTTCAAATGGGAAGGAAGGTTTCTTATTGATGGCAAAATCTGCTGGCTGCACTTGGAGTCCCTGCCCCGGGAGTTAGAATCCGGTGATATTATCTGGACAGGTATTTGTTTTGATATCACAAAACAAAAGAGGGTGGAGAGCGCACTGCGAGACAGTAAAGAGCGTTTCAGGGAAATGGCAGACTTATTACCTCAGCCAATCTGGGAAACGAATATGGAGGGGCTATTCACATACACCAACCGTGCCGGTTTTGAGAAAATGGGCTATGAAGCCAAAGGGCTAAAAGAGGGGATTCACATCACCGAACTTATTACTCCTGAAGACCGGCAGCGCGTCGCTGCCGACTTCACCAAGGTGATCCGGGGCGAAGAGGTCGATAAGCATGAATATGAATGTTTGAAGCGTGACGGGGCAACCTTCCCTGCCCTTATATACAGCGCCCCCATTTTCAAGAATGGGATATCAGTTGGGATCAGGGGGATCACCCTGGACATCACAGATCAAAAAAGAATAGAGAGAGAGCTTCGGGAAGCGCACAAACTCTTTGAGGGGGTTATTCAACAGTCACCGATACCGATGGCAGTGGCATCACCGGACGGGGAGCTGAAGATATTCAACCAGGCGGTTATTGAACAGCTCGGGATAGATGAGGCCTCCGAAATCAGGCAGGGATCGAATCTTTTTGAAATGAAGCAGACCTGGAAGGACTATGGAACAAATGGAGAGCTTCTTCCTGTTGAAGAATTGCCTCTGGCTCAGGCGCTCCAGGGGAAAACAGTCAGGAACCTGGAGGTACGCGTTGTAAGGAGTGACGGTACAGAAAGGTGGGAGATGGTAAACGGCACACCTATCTATGACGATACCGGCAAGCTCATAGCAGGATTTGTTTCCTTCCCGGACATCACCGAACAAAAGCATGCTGAGGTAACTCTGAAGAATTATGCCGAGACTCAGGCGGTGCTGCTGCGTGAGGTCAATCACCGGGTCAAGAACAACCTGGCGGTCATCGTCGGCATGCTCCACAAGGAATATGACCGGGCCCTGGCAAAGGGCCACACCGCCTATCTGCCCGCCTTGACCGATTTAATCTGCCGGCTGCAGAGCCTGGTTGCCGTCCACAGCATGCTTTCCGCGGCCAACTGGCAGCCGTTGCTTTTAAGCAAACTGTGCTCCAGTGTCGTTACCGAGGTCTTGAAGGCCCAGGACAAGGAGATCGAAGTCAACATTGCATCTTCGACAGCACGGGTTGAGAGCAACCAGGCCCATCATCTGGCCATGGTTCTCAACGAACTGACAACCAACACCGTGAAGTACGGCTCAGACGAATCCCGGGAGGCCAACATCAACATAACAATCCAGGAGGATGATCAGAATATACACCTGATCTACCAGGACAATGGTCCCGGATATCCGGAGGATTTCCTGCAAGACAATCTTCGCAAGACAGGTGTCGGTTTCGACCTCATTACCGGCATCGTCAGAAAAAGCCTGCGCGGAGCCATTGCCTTCAAAAATGATAACGGCGCTGTCGCTGAAATTACCTTTGAAAAAGAGGTGGACCATGAAAGTTGACAAGGATTTTACAATTTTGGTTGCCGAAGATGAATATATCGTCAGTGAGGATATCATTCGCGGCCTCAAGGCAAACGGGTATGTCAATTTCATCGATGCCTCCGACGGTGAAGAGGCGCTTGAAATGACCTGTACCCAGCGGCCGGACATTATCCTGATGGATATTGAGATGCCGGAGCTTAACGGCATTGAAGCCGCAATGAGGATCCAGGAATGCTGCCCGACCCCTATCGTCATCATCACGGCGCATGATTCCTTGGATTTTGTTGATAGGGCAAAGGATGCAGGTGTGTCGGCGTTTCTTTCCAAACCGCCCCAGAAGGACGAAATCGAAAAGGCTATGATTATTGCCATGGCCCGCCATGCCGACCTGATGGAGTTAAGACGTATACGAAAAGAACTTGAACAGGCCCTGGCTGAACTGAAAAAACTTCAGGGGGTACTGCCGATTTGCTCCTCCTGCAAAAAAATACGTGACGACAAAAACAACTGGACTCTATTGGAAATCTACATAAGAGATCATTCGGAAGCCGAATTCAGCCATGGAATCTGCCCGGACTGTGCAGAAAATTTATATTCTGATTTCAACCCTTATAAAAAGGACGAGACGAGATAAGAATATCTAAAACTGGTGTCAGACTTAAGTCTTACACCAATCGCACAACCCTGCACAAAGGGTATGTTGCTTGAAACATACTGCAGCGAGTGTTGACTTTCTCATACCTCCCCAAAAGGTAAACATCTTACATACATAGTTAACTGCCGAGCTACGTATAACTGCGATCACTTTACAGTCGTGAATGACTCTTGAAATATAAAGATAACTCCTGGATATATAAAACCCTGCCCAGATTGAGCGGAGTTTTTTACTTAAGTTCACAATGCCAAACATCTTAGCTGTTTAAAAATCACATTTGAGTTAAGATTGTGGCATGTAACTATGTTAAATCAGAAAAATAAAGTGAAATTCCCATGAAGAAACTGGCTTTGTTAATGTTTGTTCTACTGTTTTTGGTGGCCTGTACTAAATATGCTCGGTTATATCCTGTTAATGACTTGGCTTCGACTACTGGTGTGCTTAAAGCCAAGTATAGTGATTTTGGAAGAGGTTATGGTGAAATAACAATTGTCATGCCAGATGGTGAAACTCTCAACGGTGAATATACAACCGGTCGTGCCATTAATCTTAATTTTGGTAATCTCCTGTCAAATGTTTATGGAACTGAAGGAGGTGCTTTCGGTACTGGCACTTCGACTGTCTTAAGACTACAAGGTACTAACCCGGGCATTGCCAATCTCTATGGTGACAGGGGTACTATGATGCAATGTGAATACTTTGTAGGCAACCGGGCTGGAAAAGGTCGTGGCGCTTGTAAAAAAAATGATGGTTCCCTTTACCGCTTGCAGTTTTAATTTATTTAATAACAATTTTTACACCCATATTTAATCACTGTTAGGAGTTTGCAGTGATGAGGGGCAGACTTAAGCGACCTGATCAGGGCCTCTATATGGATAATTTATTCCATTGCGCCTTTTGTGTTTGAAATAATCGACTCAATTACATCCTAGTAATTAAGGGGGCTAATCATGAAAAAAAGTATGTGGGTAATGTGTCTGGTTATATTTTTATCCATTCCCAGAGTTTCTTTTGGAGACCAAATAACGATAATCTATGACAATGAAATCCGGGCCGGTTCTAAAATGAAGACCGGGTGGGGGTTTTCGGCAATAATTGAGCGTGAAGACTTTGTAGTTATGCTTGATACAGGATTGGATGAGAAGATATTTGAGCATAACCTCAGAATATCGGGATACAAACCGACCGATATAGACGTAGTCGTCATTTCCCACTGGCACCCCGACCACACGGGCGGGTTAAAATATTTAATGGAAG
>CP070644.1:1126271-1131041 GCA_020354155.1 Nitrospiraceae bacterium
GGGTTCACATCAGCATAATCTATAGCTGCCTGCCGGATTTCAGCTATTGCAGGCTCATGGGTAAAGGCAGAGAGTATTTCTGATACCCCGATATTTTTTTCTGTCAGAGCACGAGTATGCTCAGAGGAACCGGTCCTGAATATCCCTCTTGTTGTTGCTGCCCATAGTGCAGCAGATGAGGCGGTTATACTGCTGATATTGGCTGACGTAAGGCCCTTATATATTTCGCTCCAGCTTGACCCGGTTTTCGAGTATCGAAAGAGACCGCGGTTCGTTGCTGCATACACAGCCCCCTTATCAGCAGGACTGATTGCCAGATCAAGGATATTCCTGCTGCCAAGCCCCAGCATTCCGGCCTTTCTCCAGGTCTCGCCCCGGTTTTGACTAATCAACATGCCCTGCAATGTAGCCATGTAAATTATGGCAGGATCTTCAGGATCAATAATGACATCTGGAATGCTGCTGCGTTTTTCAATATATCCATCCTCTTCAATGGCCGACTGCTCACTGTACACTTTCCTGGAAATAGTGTTTTCATATATTTTCCTCCAGTCCCTTCCGCCATTGATACTTTTGTAGAGCCCTGTTGCAGCTGCAGCGTACACAGTTGCAGTGTCAGAGCTGTCAATCGAAAGAGCTGAAACGATCGCTTCTGAAGGTAGATTTCGTCCCTTCTGCCAGTTCCTGCCCTGATCAATGGACCGGAAAAGACCTGACCCCGTCCCGATTAAGAGTGTTGACCCGTCATCAGGATCAACGGCAACAGCATGCACAGCGCTCCGCAGATCACCGATGCCGCTGAATATCTTTCCCCAGGAATTGCCACTGTCCCTGCTTACAAGCAAGCCATCACCCGTGCCTGCATAGAGTATTGCTTCATCAGCAGCGCTCACGACAATATCATTGATCCGGTTTGCCGTGCCACGCAGGGATAAAACTGCATTCCAGCTCTGACCGCCATTATCCGTTTTATAAAGCGTTGTTGCTGAGTGAACATACACGGTATTTTCATTTCCGGGACTTATGGCAACAGTATAAAAGGCTGACTCCCTGAGTCCATTTGTCACGTCTCTCCATGGCAGATCCTCTGGTCCTGCATACACTATTGATCTAAAGATTATAATCAATACTAAAACGGCAAGACAGTTTTTTTTCATATATCCCTCCCTTAGTTACAAATAACTGTTAGACAAATTCATTTCCTGTTAATTCTGTGCATACATGTTGTTCGTCTACCTCTCATTCCGGCAGTCCGTAAGCCGGCATCACAGAAAAGGCATATTTATAGACAGACACTAATTAGCTTCTGTACAGATTAAATTTCAAGATGCGGAGATAGAAATAAATCTACCGCAAAACTGCGTGGCCTGCAATATTGAAAGTCAGACTAATGTGTGGTATTAATTGAGGTTTGTGCGCGTAATAAATAAATGGATCATACATACTGCGGGTTTGAGATAAATCAGAAGTCAAAAATAATAAAGTAATTTTAAGGAAATAAATTATTCAATAAAATTGCTCATCAATAATTTTGATCCTTGATATTTAATTTTTGATGTTCCTTGAGGTACTCTCTCAGAAATTTTCCTGTGTGTGATTCCTCACAGTCAGTAATCTCTTCCGGAGTTCCTTCAGCAACAATATACCCCCCCCTGTCTCCGCCTTCAGGCCCTATATCAATAATCCAGTCGGCATTCTTCATGATATCCAGATTATGTTCCACAATGAGCACAGTATTACCGGCGTCCACAAGGTCGTTCAGTACATCGAGAAGCTTTTTTATGTCATCGGGATGAAGACCGACAGTGGGCTCATCAAGGATGTAGAGAAAGTTCTTACGGTTCAATACTCCCAGTTCCGTACATATCTTGAGTCTCTGGGCTTCCCCTCCTGACAGGGTTGTTGCCGGCTGGCCAAGCCTGAGATAACCAAGTCCTACCGATGCCATAAGATTTAATTTCTGCGTCAGGGACGATAAGGTCCGGAAAAAAACACTGGCCTCGTCAACAGTGAGATTTAAGACTTCGTATATATTTTTCCCGTTGTAATGAACGTTGAGGACCTCAGGTCTGTATCGCCTGCCCTTACACTCTTCACAGGTCATGTACAGGTCCTCAAAGAAATACATCTCCAGTTTCTGAAAGCCTGCACCCGAACATACTTCACATCGCCCACCATCTGTATTGAATGAAAAATGCCCCGGCCCGAATCCCTGGGCCTTTGCCTGCGGCTGTTCTGCAAAGACTTTCCTGATGTGATCAAAGGCCTTGATGTAGGTAACCGGATTGGAGCGGGGACTCTTCCCAATTGGCTGCTGATCGATGATCTTGACCCCTTTCAGATATTTCAGTCCCCTTATTTCACGAAAAGGTTCTGAGCTTTCAAAACCAACCTTGAAGTGGCGGGACAGAGCGCTGTAGACTGTGTCATTCACAATGGTGCTCTTTCCCGAGCCTGATACTCCTGTTACACAGGTCATGGTTTGCAGTGGAATCTTGATATCTATGTTTTTGAGGTTGTGTCCTCTGGCGCCCTCTATTGTCAAAACCTTGCCGCTGCCTCCTTTTCTCCTGACAGGGACAGGGATGAGCTTTGTATCTTTCAGATATTGTGCAGTTATTGAATTCTTTTTCAGGAACCCCTTTTTCCTTCCGTCATAGACGATTTTACCACCCTTCGTTCCACCACCGGGGCCCATCTCTACAATCCAGTCAGCGGCATCAATGATTGTCCTGTCATGTTCCACTGCGATTACAGTATTCCCCACATCAGCAAGCTCTTTCAGTATGTCTGCGATCATGACAACATCTCTCGGATGGAGACCAACCGTCGGTTCATCAAGCACATACAGCGTTCCCGTCAGTTTTGATGCAAGCTGGTTGGCAAGATTTATCCTCTGGGACTCACCGCCGGACAATGTCTTTGCCTCTCTGACCAGTGTTAAGTATCCAATGCCAACGCGATTAAGGAACGTACTCTTCAGGCTGATCTGCCTGAGAATCTCAGAAGCTATCTCCCGTTCGTATTCAGTCAGGTGAAGAGTGGAAATAAAATTATTCAATCCTGCAACGGACTGATGGGCAAGCTCTGCAATATTCAGTCCGTCAATGGTAAAGGCAAGGGCCTCAGGTCTGAGCCGTGCGCCCTTACATGCACTGCAGGTGACTGCCTTTCTGTACTTGCTCAAAAAGACCCGAACATGGAGTTTGTACCGCTTCCCCTCAAGCTCTTCAAAAAAATCATCTATGCCATAAAAACCAGACGCCCCTTCAAATATCATCTTCTTTATTTCATCGGATAGATCTTTATAGGGAACCTTGAGATCAATCTCATGAGATTTCGCAGCCTTTGCAAACTGTTTGTACCACCACTTGCTTGATGGTTTACTCCAGGGTTCAATAGCTCCCTTTTCAAGAGGCAGGTCCTTGTCAGGCACTATATAGTCTTCTGCGTATTCCAGCATGTTGCCAAATCCCTTACACACCGGACATGCACCTATTGGATGGTTAAATGAAAAAAGCAGCGGCTGGGGTTTGGCAATTTCAATATTACAGTCAAGGCATTTCAGATCAGAATGATAAGAAAGAATCCTGTTGTCATCGGGCTCTTTGCCTACGATCTCAATCTTCACACTTCCCTCGCCATGCTCCCATGCTGCCTCTATTGAATCTGACAGACGGGGATCATCTTTAATAACAAGCCTGTCGAGGATGACTTCCTTCTTTCCACCGCTCTCCCGAAACCGGTGGAACCCCTTTCTCTCCATTTCCTCAACCCCCTCTTCAGAGTCAAAGATGATCATCGCCCGCGCCCCGGCGTATTTCTGAATCAGTTCAGCAGCGACATGAGACGGGGTCCAGGCCCTGAGCGCCTGTCCGCACTTTGGACAGTGCGGCCTTGCGATCTTTGCATAAAGGAGTCTCAGGTAATCATAGATTTCCGTCATTGTACCAACCGTTGATCGGGAGGTCTTTACTGTATTCCGCTGCTCAAGGGCGATTGCCGGCCGTATATTCTGTATGGCATCAACCTCAGGGCGGTCCAGTTTTTCGAGAAAGAGTCGCGCATAGGTTGAGAGGGACTCTATAAAACGCCATTGGCCTTCGGCAAAGATAGTATCAAAGGCCAGGGACGACTTTCCTGAGCCGGAGACGCCGGTCACTGCTATAAATTTGTTATGGGGAAGCTTGAGACTGATATTCTTGAGGTTGTTCTGTCTGGCCCCTTCAATTATTAATTCATCAATGGACATCCGGATATTTTACCAGTTTTCATGCAATCCTGCGGAATTGGGCTTTTTTGTTATAATCCCTTCACAATGCATTGACATTCATCTCAGGAGGTTTTAAACCATGGTTTTTGGCAGACAATTCACAATGGAAACAAAAGGCTTATCTGATATACAGGACATTACCGCTTCAGTACAGGACATTGTGGCGGCATCGAATATTCGCAATGGCCTGGTCAATGTCTTTGCCGTTGGCTCCACTGCTTCAATCACAACGATTGAATTTGAGCCGGCCCTTGTTGAAGATATGCGCGATCAACTTGAGCAGTTTGCTCCTCACACAATGAAAAGCAGGCATTCCGAGACCTGGGGTGATGACAATGGATTTTCACATATCAGGGCAACCTTTATGGGACCGGGGATTACCGTGCCAGTCTCACAAGGTGAATTGATATTAGGGACATGGCAGCAGATCGTGGTAATCGACCATGATAACAGGCCCCGGTCAAGAAAGATATTTGTCCAGGTGCTGGGGGAATAAA
>CP070644.1:1131141-1134427 GCA_020354155.1 Nitrospiraceae bacterium
AATATAATAATACTGTCTCCTCAAGGTGGGAACAGGTAAGGGAAGATGTAAAACCCTTTCTTGATTATGATCTTGACATGGATGCTGAAGGCATGTGGGTTAAATATGGCCGGGTCATATCAGACACCGATGCCATGATAAAAGAAGTAAATGGGTTCTCAAAAAAGGCACGGGCTGTTGTCGATGCAGGTTCCAAAAAAACAAAACTTATTAAAACCACTTTATTGCTGGTTTTCCTTATAACCTTGGTGGGTATTATGCTTTCCCTGTATATGCTGTATCGCTCAATCATGTCACCGATTAAAGAGTTGAACAGTATTGCAGAAGGATTTGGCAATGGAGATTTCGATATCTTTATGGATGATTCAAGGAAGGATGAGTTTGGCATGCTGGCAGTTCATTTTAACCATGCAATAGACAAGCTCAGTGCTTTTATTATTAAGCTGAAAAAAGATATCAATACCCTGGCAAAGAATTCAGAGGATTTCACTTCCTCCTCATCAAATATCGCCTCTAATGCCAGCGAACAGTCATCAAAGACAACAAATGCTGCTACGGCAATGGAAGAACTGAGTTCTTCCTTTACCAGCGTTGCCCGGAATGCCAGTGATGCAGCAGATTCAGCAAAGAACGCAGCAGAACTGGCCATGAAAGGCGGTGAGGTCGTAAGCAAGACCATAGACGGTATGAACAGAATAGCAAAATCCGTCAGGGATTCCGCATCCACCATAGAAATGCTCGGACAAAACTCGCATCAAATTGGAGAGATCGTCCAGGTCATTAACGAAATTGCAGCGCAGACAAACCTGCTTGCTCTGAATGCTGCAATTGAAGCAGCCCGGGCGGGTGAACAGGGACGAGGTTTTGCTGTCGTTGCTGATGAAGTAAGAAAGCTTGCAGAAAAAACAACAAATTCAACAGGCGAGATTGGTGAGATGATCATGCAGATACAGGAAAACTCAGGCCGGGCAGTCGAATCCATGCAGGTTGGTACAGAAGATGTTGAAATAGGAGTGGAACTTGCAAATGAAGCAGGTTCCTCATTAAATCAGATTGTTGAGTCAGTCAGAACAGTAACGGATATGATACAGCAGATAGCCACTGCTGCCGAAGAACAGTCAGCCACGGGAGGCGAGGTAGCGTTAAACATCGAGTCAGTTGCAGAAATTACCAGACAGACAGCAGTGAATGCCCATCAAACTTCTGAGGGCAGCAAGGACCTGTTTAGCATGGCTGCAGAGTTGCAGGGACTGGTCGACGAGTTTAGGCTTCGATCTTCTTGCTGAGAAGAAAATTCAGGGTAATCGAAACTGACAAATCCAGCAGGCTCCTCTATGTATACTTTCCCCTGAAACTCTTTTCATTCAGACACATAGCTTACTAACTTCCTTCTATCATTATAAAATAATCATAAAAGTAATTTAGGTTGCCTAATTAAAAGTGAAGTTTTATAATATTCCGACTTCTTTCTGTAATTTTAAAACGTTACGTTCCATTGAGGGTTCCATGAGACTTGAAGGAAAAAATATTCTGATTACCGGTGCTGCACAGGGCATTGGTAAATCCATTGCTATTGAAATGGCAAAAGAGGGCGCCAACATTGGAGTTGCTGATATAAACCTGGGTACTGCTGAATCTGCTGCTCAGGAAATTAGCTCATCAGGGGTGAAAAGCACGGCCCTGCAACTCGATGTTTCAAATCAGTCCTCTGTAACGGACGCTGTACAGGCCTTCACAAAAGAGCTCGGCAGCCTTGACGTGCTTGTCAATAATGCAGGAATTACCAGAGATACACTGCTCATGCGTATGAAAGAGGAGGACTGGGACGCAGTATTAAACATAAATCTCAAAGGAACCTTTCTCTGCATGAAAGAATCCGTCAAAATAATGGCAAAACAGCGTTATGGCAAAATCATAAATATCTCATCAGTTGTTGCCTTCATCGGTAATCCTGGACAGGCAAATTACAGTGCCTCCAAGGCAGGCCTTATCGGTCTTACCAGGACAGTCGCAAGGGAATATGCTTCTCGCGGCATCCGTGTAAACGCCATTGCACCGGGTTTTATCAAGACTGCCATGACTGATGTACTCCCTGACAATGTCAAAGATGAAATGATGAAGGCCATCCCCCTTGGCCAGTTCGGCACTCCTGAGGATGTTGCCAGGGCTGCAATTTTCCTCTCCTCACCAGAATCAGATTATCTGACGGGACAGGTTATCCATGTAAACGGTGGAATGTATATGTAGGACATTTTTACTGTAAAGATGTATAATCTATACCTTAATAAATGTACATAATCTAAAAATTATACATTTGGAGGTGCCATATGGCAGTTGAAGAAAAAGTAAAGGAAATCATCGCGAAGCAGCTCGGCGTTGACGGAGAGAAGGTTACACCGGGAGCATCCTTTGTAGACGACCTGGGGGCGGACTCTCTTGATACTGTTGAACTTGTCATGGCTTTTGAGGAAGCATTCAATATTGAGATTCCCGATGAAGATGCAGAGAAGATTCTGAAAGTGCAGGATGCTGTTAAATATATAGAAGACAAATCAGGCAATTAACATTTAAATCATATTATGGAGCATAGACGGGTTGTAATAACCGGGGTCGGAATGGTGACCCCCCTTGGTACCGGTACTGAAAAGTCATGGAATGGATTAATTGAAGGCAGCTCTGCTATACGAAGGATTACCCTCTTTGATCCTGAAGGCCTGCCCTGCCAGATTGCCGCAGAAGTACCCGATTTTGAAATAGACAGATTTATTGAGCAAAAAGAACAAAAAAAAATGGACAGGTTTATCCATTTTGGTCTTGCTGCAGCTACCATGGCATTTGAGGATTCGGGACTCACAATAAACGATGAAAATGCTGCGCGAGTCGGGATTATCGTTGGCGCCGGCATCGGCGGCCTTTCTTCAATCGAACGGTATAATCAGATTCTGAATGAAAAGGGGCCAAAACGGGTCTCACCTTTTTTTATTCCCATGACCATCATTAACCTTACAGCCGGGCAGATCTCCATACGTATCGGAGCAAAGGGACCCAATTCGGCAGTTGCCACTGCCTGCGCAACAGGGACCCACGCAATCGGTGATGCCTATAAACTTATTCAGCGAAATGCGGCAGATGCAATGATCTGTGGGGGTTCGGAAGCTGTTATTACTCCTCTGGGCATTGCCGGATTCACATCTATGAAGGCACTCTCCACGAGAAATGACGAACCTGAAAGGGCCAGCAGACCTTTTGATAAAGACAGGGATGGTTTTGTCATGGGTGAAGGTGC
>CP070644.1:1134527-1142088 GCA_020354155.1 Nitrospiraceae bacterium
GTCTTGTCCTGGGCCTTACAACCGTCACACTTTTCCGCGATTACGAAACTTGGCATTTTACTTCCTCCTTCCCAAATTTAAATCCTTATGGATTTTCTGGCTTAAAGTAAGCCGTTCTTAGTATTGTGTGCGATCCAACGATCGCATTTGACTTACGAACCAACACCTCCTTTCAAAATGAAGGTAATGATCTATGTCAAGCAGAAAACTTTTAGCCTTCTGCGTGCTTGTGCATCTTGATTTCGACTTTTTCTGTCAGACCTTCATAGTAGGAGCGCAGAATCTTTAGAACTTCAGGCCTGCTGAATTTTTCAGATACTTCCTCTCCCTCTGAAAGCATCTTCCTGAGCTTCGTCCCGCTGAGGATCAGCCTGTCTTCCTTGCCATGGGGGCAGGTCTTCATGGATGCCATGCCGTCGCATTTGTCACACCAGAAAGTCCAGTCGATCTTCAATGGCTTCGTCTCAAGGGCATCAGCGGGGATCTCATCAAAGATCTTATGAGCATCAAAGGGTCCGTAGTAGTCACCAACGCCTGCATGATCACGGCCAACAATCAGATGGCTGCAGCCGAAGTTCTGCCTGAACAGAGCGTGGAGAAGGGCCTCTCTCGGACCGGCATATCTCATGTCAAGGGGATACCCGCCAATGGCGATAGTGTCTTTGTTAAAATAATTCTCGATGAGAGCATCGATTGCATTCTGCCGAACGTCAGCAGGGATATCGCCCGGTTTGAGCTTTCCAAGAAGCATGTGGATATAGGTACCGTCACAGATCTCAATCGCAATTTTTGCAAGGTATTCATGGGAGCGGTGCATGGGGTTACGGGTCTGGAACGCAGCAACCGTTGACCAGCCATTCTCGGAAAAGAGCTTCCTTGACTCTGCAGGTGTCATATAAATGCCCTTGTATTCTGTGGGGAAGGTCCCCTGACTGATGACCTTGACAGGCCCTGCGAGGTTGATTTCCTTCTGGGCCATGACCTTTGCAACGCCGGGATGCTCAGTTTCAGTGGTACAGAAAACCTTCTTGCACTCGTGCTCTTTGTCAATGGTATATTTTTCCCTGACTGTCATGATTCCCATGGTCTCGCCGCTTTCCTCATCTACGAGGGCAACTTCTTCATGCTCACTTATACTGTCAGCAAGGGCTTTGTCAGCTGAAAGCGTAATCGGGATGGGCCAGAATGTTCCGTCAGACATCTTGTAGTCATCACAGACATCCTTCCAGTCTTCATATCCCATAAAACCTTCCAACGGTGTAAAACCGCCAATGCCAAGCATGATGAGATCGCCTGTTTCCCGTGAGGTCATGGGGACCTGCTTTAATGATTTCGCCTTTTCTTTTGCTGCGTCGAGCTCTGCGCCTTCAAGAAGAAGAGGTTTGAGCTTTTTGTCTTTTCCATGCGGATTGACTAATGACATGTGTTCCTCCTTATAAAATATTCAGCAAACGTTCTGTTTTTTATGATTCCAGGATTGAGACGACCTTGGTGAAGATTTCGTCGATGCTTCCCGTGCCATCTACGGATTTAAGTATACCTTTCTTTCCGTAATAGTCAATCAGGGGCGCCGTCGATTTTTCATAGACATCCAGCCTGTTTTTGATTGTCGCTTCTTTATCATCATCCCTCTGAAAGAGTTCCCCGCCGCATTTATCACAGGTGCCTTCTTTTCCCGGAGGTGAAAAATACATGTTATACATCTGCTGGCAGCCTTTGCAGGTACGTCTGCCTGTCAGCCTTTTCATCAGGTCGTCCTTGTCAACGTCAACACTGAGGGCAACATTCAGCGGTGAATTCATAGCGGACAGAACAGTATCAAGTTCTTCAGCCTGAGGCGTTGTTCTGGGAAAACCATCAAGTATGTACCCTGCCTTACAATCATCCTGCGCAAGCCGGTCTTTTACAAGGCCGATAACAACGGAATCAGGAACCAGGCCGCCTGAATCCATATGCGATTTTGCTTCTTTTCCAAGGGGGGTGCCGTCTGCAACGGCCTTTCTGAGGATGTCTCCGGTAGAAATCTGGGGGATCTTATACTTCTCGATAAGCATCTTGGCCTGAGTACCCTTTCCAGCACCAGGTGCCCCTAACAGTACGATTCTCATGCAAATCTCCTTTTCATTAAATTAAAGGATAAAACACCCGTCTCTGTAAAAATGACTAAACAATACTGTTTAGAATTAGTCTTAAAAGTGGTATAAGTCCGTATAAAAAATAAGAAGCAAGAATAATGAAGTGATATGATATGAAAGAAATCCAACGATAGTCAATATAAAAATTTAAATTAATTTATAACATTTGCTTATCCACTGCATGAATTTAATTAAATCAATGTGTTAAGTGCATTTTATTCCCGTATCTCCTTCTTTCGTTATATGCTTTTCTTATACACGAAGTTCTGATTTTTGAAGACTTTTGAAAGATGCTGCTGATGGAGTGGTTTTTTTGGAAAAAAGCACGACGTCCCAGTCATTTTCCTGGGATGCTCTCTGCAGAAGGCTGTCTGGTTTCAGGACTGGGGAGGAGGAAGGGGTGAGTGATTAATAATTTTGCCCCCTCACCCTCGCCCTCTCCCGCCAGGGAGAGGGGACCTCAAGGGAGATATAATATAGTCTTTCATAATGCACCACAAAAAAAGGCAATGCCGATGATGGCATTGCCTTTTGAGAGCTCTTTTTTATTCAGACTAGGCTTTTCTTTTTTTCAGATATTTCCTCCCCACAAGGACGACTCCGCCGGTGAGAAAAAGAATGGAACTGATGGGCTCAGGAACGACCGCTACCTGAAATGTTACCGAGCCGTCATTATTACAAGTAGGGCTTCCACAATACCCGCTGTCGGTATCTAGCATCCAGAAAGTTAACGTCTCACCTGAAGGGTTACTGACGGTGATGTCTACCATTGAAGCTGAATTGTTCGAATACGCAGCATTCATGCTCGAGTAGAGATTAGTACTGCCAAGGAGTTGTCCATTCGGATAATTTGCCGTATCACTTGGTTGATAAATGTACAGACTCCACTGAAAATTACCAGTATCACCCGCGTCATCACGCCATCCGTCATCTCCAACGGCATCAAACACAGAAAAGGTGTACGTATTTGGAGTGAACAACATACTCCAGCCTGAATTATAATCCGGTCCTGCATAAAGCCTGCTGTCTAGTGTGTATGGAACAGCAGCAAGGGTCACGCCTGACAACCCTAAGGCCATCCCTACCATAATGAGAATCATTAACAGTTTTTTCATTATATCCTCCCTCATTCCTTAGACTTAGATAATTTTAAATTTGCCTTTGCAGGCAAGTATCCTTTCTGAACACTGTATTATTAAAAAACACTAAAACCGGATTTCGTTTAAAAAGGTAAATACCAGATAACATATGTAAAGCAAGATGTATGCCTGTGACAAATAAATTGACAATAATTCAATTTATCACTTAATTACATTGCGTTATAAGAATCATGATTTAAGAGAGAATACAATTACAGGGGGAAGTGTGCTCTGGAAGGGTGAAAAACTGGCACAGAGTTGTGCCAGGTCACAATAAAATATCCAGGTCCAACCTCGATATTTTATTCTACGATATCGAGCTTGATACTCAATTCCTTCAGCTGTTTGGGATCAACTTCCGAGGGGGCACTGCTCAGGGGACAGACAGCCTTCTGGGTCTTTGGAAAGGCAATAACATCACGTATGGAACTTGCTCCGGCCATGATCATGACCAGGCGGTCAAGACCAAGGGCAATCCCGCCATGGGGAGGAGCACCATACTCAAGGGCCTCAAGGAGAAAACCGAATTTGGCACTTGCTTCATCAGAGCTTATATTCAGTAGCTGAAACATCCTGTCCTGCACTTCCTTCTTATGGATACGGATGCTCCCGCCGCCAATCTCGTAGCCGTTCAGAACAAGGTCATAGGCCTGGGCCCGGACATGAGCAAGTTTGGAATGGGCTGTTTTGAGCTCAGAAGAATCGATTGATGTAAACGATGCCAGGTCATCGGCCATGGGGCTTGTGAAGGGGTGGTGTTTGGCCTCATATCTCTTTTCATCCTCATTCCACTCAAAGAGGGGAAAGTCAGTGATCCATGCAAATTCATATACGCCGTCCCGGACAAGACCAAGACGTCTGCCCATTTCATTCCTGAGCCGTGCAAGACAGTCATTTGTTACATCAGGACTGTCTGCTACAAAGAGCATGAGGTCACCTTTTTCAGCCTCAAGCCTGCTGGTCAGCGCCTGCAGTGATTCTTCAGAGAAAAATTTTGCAATCGGTGATTCTACTTTATCCTTGACCTTTATCCATGCCAGACCTTTCGCTCCATAGTCCTGGACAACGCCGGTCAGGTCATCAAGGTCCTTTCTGGAATAATCCGCAAGTCCCTTTGCATTGAGCCCTTTGACAATACCTCCCCTGTTCAGGGTATCGAGAAAGACCTTGAAAGAGGACTGCCCGACAATATCACTGACATCCTTCAGTTCCAGCTCGAACCTCAGGTCAGGTTTGTCGCATCCAAACCTGTCCATTGCCTCACTGTAGGTCAGGTGCTGAAAAGAGTCCCTGAGTTCCATGCCAATTGTATCAGCACATACCTTCTTGATCATGCCTTCGGTAACTGCCATAACATCCTCCCGATTGACAAAGGACATCTCCAGGTCCACCTGGGTAAACTCAGGCTGCCTGTCCGCCCTCAGGTCCTCATCCCTGAAACACTTCACGATCTGATAGTATTTTTCCAGTCCGGACACCATGAGTATCTGTTTAAATATCTGGGGGGATTGGGGCAGGGCAAAGAAGTGGCCCGGGTTCGTTCTGCTCGGCACCAGGTAATCCCTGGCTCCTTCCGGCGTACTCTTTGTCAGCATGGGAGTTTCTATTTCAAGAAAGCCCTCATTGTCCAGATACTCGCGAAAGGCCTTTGATGCCCTGTGCCGTATTACTATGTTTTTCTGAATGAGCGGCCTTCTAAGGTCAAGATATCTGTGCCTGTATCTCAATGATTCCGAGGCATCGGTTTCATCGTCCACCATAAAGGGAAGAGGTTTGCACTCATTCAGCACAGTCAACACATTAACAACGACTTCAACCTCCCCCGTTGGGATTGATTCATTCACTGTCCCTTCGGGTCTCTCTCTGACCTTTCCCTCCACCTGCAGAACAAATTCATTTCTGATCCTGTGTGCTGCACCATGGAGTTCCCTGTCTATTTCCGGACTGAAGACAATCTGAACAATCCCGCTCCTGTCCCTGAGGTCAATGAATACAACACCGCCATGGTCACGCCATTTGTTGGTCCAACCAACAAGAGTGACGGTATTCCCGATATGTTGAGCCGTTAACTCACCGCATGTATGTGTTCTCATAATGATTTTAAAAAAGTATTAATCATGAGTTTGTTTATGAGTCATCCCCTGTGCCGTCATTCCCCGATTAAGTCGGGGAATCCAGCCTCTTTTTCCTGGATTGTCCGATCAAGTCGGACAATGACAGACAAGAGGTGTTTTTCTACACGGTCCCCAATATAGCATTTTGGACCGATGCGAGAAAATGCTTTATTCAAAAAGATTGATTCCACATCACTCACGGAATGACAATCTACTAAAGTCATTATAAATTAATTCTTATCAACTTCCCTTTTCAGCTTTGCCACTTCCTCAGGAGTAAGATAGCGGTATTCACCCGGCTTCAGGCTCTCCAGCTCAAGGCCGTTTATTTTTATCCTGATCAGTTTTATCACAGGGTGCCTCACCTTTTCAAACATCCTTCTGACCTGCCTCTTACGGCCTTCGTGAATAGTAATATCAACCCATGTGTTGGCCTTCAGTTTCTTTACCCTTCTGATCTTAGCGGGAGCTGTTACTCCGTCTTCCAGTCTGACGCCTCTTTCCAGCTTTACCCTGTCTTTTTCATCAAGAAAGCCATCGATCTTGACCCTGTAGGTCTTTGGAATTTTGTTTCTCGGATGGAGAATTGCATTTGCCAGATCACCATCGTTGGTCATAATGAGCAGTCCTTCAGAATTAAAATCAAGCCTTCCAACAGGAAAAACCTTCGCCTTCACTCTCTTGAAATAATCATTCACAACAGGACGTTTCTCAGGATCGTACATTGCTGTAAGGCACTTCACCGGCTTGTTAAATATCATGTACACCTTTGAGCCAGCATGGCTTATAAGCCTGCCTCGTACCTTTATATGGTCTCTTTGCAGATCGGCCTTCATGCCCAGGGTAGCCGGTACGCCGTTCACCCTTACAAGGCCTTCAAGGATCATTTCTTCAGCCTTTCTTCGTGAAGCAATACCGCATCTGGATAAAATTTTCTGGATACGCTCTTCCATAATTTCATTACAGTCTGATAGTGTAACATTTCTTTTGATAAAAATAGGGACACATCCCAACGGGATGTGTCCCTATTTCATAAACTTATTGGTTTTATAACAGTTTGTCATTTCGAGAAGCTAGGCGACGAGAAATCTTATATTATGCAGTGCAGATAGATTTCTCACATACGCCTGCCTGCGGCAGGCAGGTTCGAAATGACAGTCAAGTTAATTTCCTAATACCGCTGCTCTGTTTTTTCTCCTTCACAGACTTCTTTGATCTGGTCTCTGACAAGACGTCCGTCTTCCCACACCTTCTCCTGGACCTTGTGACAATTAGTCCGGGCATTATAATCGACAGGATAGGCCTCATATCTGCCCCTGCCGTCAGTGGTCCTGTACTCAACGGGCCGGTTTGCCACTGCAGCTTCTCTTGCTGCCTGGGTGGAAATATCAGTGATTGTTGCGCCCGCAATTGCACCCAGCACTGCTCCCCATACACCACCTCTCCAGGGATTGCTGTTGTCAAGCATCGCTCCTGCAGCTCCGCCGAGTACTGCCCCCGTCCCTGCACCCTGGGCATGATACTGAGTGCAGCCGAATGTTAAAACAATCAATGCCAGAACTGCTGCTAATGCAATATTTTTTTCATAATAGCCCCCTTTTTGGTTTTATGGTTTATCGTACTCAAAATATTGACGGCATACTAATACTGCCCGGTTTAAATAAAATATCAAAAATTAAAAATCAAATTTAAGGAAATAATCATTCATGAAGACTCATCCATAATTTTTATCTTTGATCTTTACATTTTAATTTCATCAAGAAGGCTGTTTCACTTTTTTCCCTGTACTCATCCAACCAAGCCAAATACCTGTTCTTCCGCTTGATTTCTATATACCATAAAATAAGCTGTAAATGTGAAGTTTCTATGAAAGATGATGCGAACGGACTATTCCCACTCGATCGTAGCCGGGGGTTTGCCTGAAATATCATACGCTACCCGCGAGATCCCATCCACCTCATTTATTATCCTCCGTGATACATGATCAAGAAAGTCATAGGGCAGATGGGCCCATCGGGCTGTCATAAAATCAACGGTTTCTACCGCTCGCAAGGCAATAACATAATCATAACGCCTGTTGTCACCGATAACCCCGACAGACCTTACAGGCAGAAAAACGGTAAATGCCTGACTTGTCTTATCGTACAGTTCCCAATGCCTCAGCTCACTGATA
>CP070644.1:1142188-1148129 GCA_020354155.1 Nitrospiraceae bacterium
ATACTCAGCGCTATTGAAGACAAAAATTTCATATTAAAATTGCTGGACCAGGTGAGTCCATCAAAAGGGGTAAAGGTCGTGGTCGGCATGCAGGATTTCCTTCCTGCAATGAGAGAGCTCAGCCTTGTTATCGCATCATACGAAAGCTCACTGAATGCATGCGGGGCAATTGGAGTGATAGGCCCCACACGAATGAACTATAAAGAAATGATATCCATGGTAGACTATACCGCTCAGACATTATCAAATATTCTTTCAGATCACTAAAGGAGCACAATATAAAAATGACTGAGGAAGAAAAACAAAAAGAGGTCGATACATCGGAACCTGAAGAAGAGCTCAGGGAAGTTTCTGAAGAAAGCAATGACGGGGGAACTTCTGTAGAGCTAGAGAAGGCGCTTGCTGAAGCAAACGACAAATATCTCAGGCTCTATGCTGAATTTGAAAATTATAAAAAATTTGCCGCAAAAAACAGGGAGGAATTATTAAAGTATGCGAATGAAGATTTAATGACAGGGTTGCTCACTGTCATAGACCATCTTGAACTCGCACTTCAGCATTCATCAGACAGTGATAATTCTGAATCTCTGGCTGAGGGTGTTGAACTCACGTTAAAGGAGTTCAAAACTGTGCTTGAAAAAAACAGTTTGACGGAAATAGATGCCATGGGCAAAGAATTCGACCCGACTGTACACCATGCCATGTCACAGATCGAATCAGATGAATCAGAAGAAAATACGGTACTAAGTGTTTTCAGGAAAGGCTACATGTTAAAAGACAGGGTGATTCGGGCGGCCCTTGTTGGTGTAGCAAAAAAACCTGCTCACAGTGAAAACCATGGGGAAACACAAAATGAAAATTAAACCTATTAAAAAAAATAAAAGAATTGCAACAGGAGGAAAAAGAACATGGGAAGAGTAATTGGAATTGATCTTGGAACAACCAATTCAGTAGTTGCAGTCATGCAGGGCGGAGAGCCCACGATAATTGCAAACCAGGAAGGGAACAGGACCACCCCGTCAATAGTCGCATTTACTGATAAGGGGGAAAGGCTCATCGGACAGGTCGCCAAAAGACAGTCCATCACCAACCCCGAAAATACTATTTTTTCGATTAAGCGCCTTATGGGAAGAAAAATTGATTCACGGGAAGCTGAAGAAGCAAAGAAAAAGCTGCCCTATAAAATTGTCAGTGCCCCGAACAATGATACGCACGTTGAGGCCCATGGCAAGGCATATTCACCTCCGGAGATATCTGCAATGATCCTGCAGAAACTGAAGCAGGCCGCAGAGGACTATCTCGGTGAACCGGTGACCGATGCAGTCATTACCGTTCCTGCTTATTTTGATGACAGCCAGCGTCAGGCAACAAAAGACGCAGGCAAGATCGCGGGACTGAATGTACTGAGGATAATCAATGAACCCACGGCTGCCTCTCTTGCCTACGGGATGGACAAGAAGAAAGAAGAGAAGATCGCTGTCTACGACCTTGGCGGCGGAACCTTTGATATATCCATACTTGAGATCGGTGAAGGGGTCGTAGAGGTAAAGGCAACCAATGGTGACACCTATCTCGGCGGTGATGATTTTGACCTCAAAGTCATGGACTGGCTTGTTCAAGAATTCAAAAAAGATTCCGGCATTGATCTTCACAATGACAAAATGGCGTTACAGAGACTGAAGGAGGCAGCTGAAAAGGCAAAGGTAGAACTTTCATCAGCCATGGAAACAGAGATTAACCTCCCTTTTATAACAGCTGATGCAAGCGGTCCCAAACACCTTGTCACCAAACTCACGAGGGCAAAGTTCGAACAGTTAACTGATGATCTCATTCAGCGAACGATTGAACCATGCAAAAAAGCCCTCGCAGATGCAGGGATGAGCGCATCCGATATCCATGAAGTTATTCTCGTCGGCGGTCAGACAAGGACGCCGAAAGTACAGCAGGTGGTAAAAGAATTCTTCGGCAAGGAGGCATCCAAAGGCGTCAATCCTGATGAAGTCGTTGCATCAGGCGCAGCCATTCAGGCAGGCGTCCTGAAGGGAGAGGTCAAGGATGTTCTGCTTCTGGACGTTACTCCACTTTCTCTCGGGATAGAAACACTGGGCGGTGTCTTTACAAAGCTCATTGAGAGAAACACCACGATTCCTGCAAAGAAGAGCCAGATCTTTTCGACAGCTGCAGACAGTCAGCCCGCCGTTACCATCAAGATCTGCCAGGGCGAAAGAGAGATGGCAAATGACAATAAGCTCCTTGGAAACTTCGAACTCGTCGGTATCCCGCCGGCTCCAAGAGGAGTCCCGCAGATAGAGGTCACCTTTGATATAGATGCAAACGGCATCCTTCATGTCTCCGCCAAGGACAAGGGAACCGGCAAAGAGCAGTCAATCAGAATCACTGCTTCAAGCGGACTGTCGGAGGAAGAGATTAAAAAAATGACGGTAGACGCAGAATCACACTCGGAAGAGGACAAAAAGAGAAGAGCCCTTGCAGAGGCAAAAAATGAGGCTGATACACTCGTCTATACCGTTGAAAAATCCTTAAAGGAGTATGGGGACAAGATATCTGAAGATGACAGGCAGAAAATTAACAGTGCCCTTGAAAAATGCAAAAATCTGAAGGATACCTCTACGGACCCTGATGAATTGAAAAAGGCTGTTGAAGAACTTACTACCGCTTCTCATAAAATGGCTGAAGAAATGTATAAAGCTGGCCAGGCAGGTGCAGAGCAGACAGCAGGCGGCCAGACTGGCCAAGAAGAGACACAGACGGACAAGGAAGACGTTGTTGAGGCTGAATTTGAGGATACAGACCAGGAGAAGAAAGAGTAAATGAAAAAAGTGACAAAGGCACAGAGCAGCAGAGGCACAAAGTAAGATGGGAAAAGACTACTACAGCACTCTTGAAGTTGACAGGAACGCATCAGAGGCAGACCTGAAAAAGGCCTATCGGCGGCTTGCGCTGAAATACCATCCTGACAGAAACCCTGATGACAAGTCTGCGGAAGACAAATTCAAGGAAGTCAATGAAGCCTACGCATGTCTCAGTGACTCACAGAAGAGGGCGCATTATGATCAGTTTGGAACTGCCGAGGGTGCAGGCGCCGGCTTTGAAGGCTTCGGCGGTTTTGGAGATTTCAGTTCCGGTTTTGGAGATATTTTTGAGAACATGTTCGGTGACATCTTCGGTGACTTCGGCGGGAGAAGAAGAAACAGACCGACAAAGGGTCAGGATCTTCGGTACAACCTGAAGATCAAACTGAATGAAGCAGTATCTGGAACTGAAAAGAAAATAAAGATTCCAAAATGGGAAAACTGCTCAACCTGTGATGGTTCAGGAGCCAAACCCGGGAAAGGGCCCACTGTCTGCCAGACCTGCCATGGCACAGGGCAGACAAAGCTTCAGCAGGGTTTTTTCACCATCGCACGAACGTGCGGTGCCTGTGGCGGAGAGGGTAAGATAATATCTGACCCCTGCCTTGACTGCAGGGGACAGGGCAAAATAAGAAAAGAAAAGACGGTGAATCTGAAAATCCCGGCTGGTGTTGATACTGGTATTCGTCTGAAGGTTACTGGCGAGGGAGAAGCCGGAATCCACGGTGGTCCGAAGGGGGACCTCTACGTGGTTCTTGAGGTTGAACCCCATCCTTTCTTTAAGCGGAAAGACAACGACCTGCTCTGTGAAGTGCCCATCTCATTTGTCCATGCTGCACTGGGTGGTGAAATTGAAGTTCCCACCCTTGACGGAAATGAACAAATCAAAATTCCCGCAGGTACACCATCAGGTAAAGTATTCCATTTGAGAGGAAGAGGCGTCCCTAAACTGGGTGGTTATGGCAAAGGGGATCAGTATATCTCGGTCTACATTGATGTGCCGAAAAAGCTGACCCAGAGACAAAGGGAACTTCTTGCAGAATACGCAGAGATCAGCGGGGATGAAGTGTCAAAGGGATTCATGGACAAAATAATGGACATCTTCCAGAATCATCACAAGGAAGCAAAGTAGAACTGATAAGGATTGCTTTTAAATCCTTATATAACGTTACGCGACAATATGCTGATCCGAGAAGTTTTTTTGTACTTTTCGACTTTCCTGAAAATTCCGGGGACTGATACTCAGAAAATTTATGGATCGGTCTGTCCCGATGAATTGATACCGTAATATTTGCGAAGACCTCACTGTTCTTGTATACGATTAACGCCCTACTCAGACATATCGCCCCCTCTCCCTTTAAACAACGGGAAGTAAACTATGCATCCTGATCATGCTATATAAGAAGAAGAGGATTTTACTGGAAAACTCTAACTGAAAGTGGCACAATTTTCGGGGAGTAGTCCCCTGTTGCAGTATGTTCCCCCTCGGAAAAGGGTGAATATCGAATTTCAAATGTAGTAGTCCCTCCGCCCGCAGCAACCGGGGTGGATGGCAGCAAAATAACTGAAAAATTGGTGGTGTCGCTCACCTGAACAAGAGGGCTTCCTGTCAGGTTGAGGTCCCCTGAGCCTGTATTGGTGATGGTAAATATCCTTAACACGGATGAACCGAGGACAGTGTCCCCAAAATCCGTGTTGTCATTTATATCAGGCGTCGTGTCCCCGTTAGCTATGACAAGACCGTTCCCGCTCACCGCGATATCAGCCCCGGGAGCGGCATATGCTTCGGATAGTAATAGAGAAAAGCTGATAGCAATAAAAAATGCACCTAAATTGAGTATTGATGTAAAACTGTATGCATTGGGCTTAGGGATAAGGGAGAATTGCCTCTTGTTAAGACAGATCATTATAATTTTTTTATATATGTGTAAGATATAATAATAAACACTCCAAATCTCCGCTTTTCGACCGCACGGACATTTTGTATCTTCAATTACTACATTTATTTGTAAATATGTTTTCCAGGTTGTTCATATTGTTTTACCATAACAGCAAACAGCATTAATCGTTTTTTATAATTCTATTAATAAATTAAGGGTGTCACTGTTAATAATGGATGATTATCAGCACACTATGTAGGTATTATTAATTACAGATAACTTCAACGAAGCTTCAGAATCCAGACCGAACCCATTTCAACGATAATGCGGATGAATCTTCAGAATTTGAGGAAATTCAGCTTGATTTAGCCGAAATCACGATTTATTCCGTATATCGTCAGATGCGGATTAAGAGCGTAACCGCATGTTGATATGATTTATAAGTAGGAACGGTTGCGGGTAACAGGGCAACGATACAATGTGATTATCATTAAGCTCCGCAGATTTTAATTTTGCGGATTAACTGATGAAGTCAACAAAAAAGGGGCGTGGAATAAGCAAGCCTCTTCTAATACGCATATCAATCTACTTATAATATGAGGCACTATGGCTAATCTTACTCAGTCTCAAAGGTCCATATAGGACTATAAGATTCTCCTCCCTTTCCGTCATTTGCTACCACTTGCCAATAGTATGTATTACCGCTGTTTAGCCCAGATACCATTTGGCTGACCTCATCCAATTGAACACTCCCATTTGATGATGTGACTCCTTCTCCAATACCTCCGTTTCGACCACATGAAGCCAAGAAAAGCATGCCAACTATGGCTATTGTTACAATGATCAAATGACCCCTGTTTCTTTTTTTTCTGTTGAATGGCATGGTAAAGACAATCCCGAAAAGTAAAAACCCCGTGCTAACACTGTTAATACCTGCGTAGTAAATTCCGGGGATTGCTGCAGAGGCTACATTCGTTTCTGTTATACAGCCGGTTGTAAGGTCTGGATCTTCACATACAGTTAATTCATACGTAATCGTATCCCCATCAGGATCTGATGACTTTTTCCACTTAAATCCTGTTTTGTTGCCCTTGTCTGATCCATTGGCCTTCCCCTTGTTTTTTGGAGATACTAATTCAGGTTCAGAAGGAGGGTTGTTAGAATCAGATGAAAGCCCGGTGCCGCTTA
>CP070644.1:1148229-1154484 GCA_020354155.1 Nitrospiraceae bacterium
GTCGTCTACACCTGCAAGGATGAGAGATGGACTGAGTTCTGCCCATGAGTTGTTCAGCACCGGTATCCCGTCATAATAAATCCGGGAAGACCCAGGATTGTTCCGCCCATGAAATTCGTGGTTTCCCAGAACAGCCCAGACGCCCAGAGGTGCAGACAGGCGTCGCAACAGCGCGATCAGTTCATCCCTGGGCCGATCATGTCCTTCAAAGATATCCCCGAGCAGGACGATAAGGTCGGGCTTTTGTGCCTCCACCTGGGCAACACGCGCCTCAAGCCATTGCCTGCCGATGAGCGATCCTACATGAAGATCGGAAAGGGCAACGATAACTGTTCCGTTCATCTCCTGTGAGAGTCCAGGGAGATGAACATCGTAGTTTTGAATAACCGGAGGCCGATGGCCCTGTACAAGTGCGATCATGGAAAGCACGAGACCGGAAAGGAGGGCATACCCCCTCAAGAAGGGGGCTATACGGCGCAGGATAAGGCCGAACACGGTTACGATATCCACTATGAGCAGAGTGACCGAGAGCAGAAATACAACGGCCATCCAGTTCATACCCAGATATTCAAGTATCGCAGCAGGGGTGCCGGTGCCACCATGACCAATGACGCGGCCGAGAAAGAAGACCACCCAGAGAACCATGCCTGCACCGATGAGGACTTTTCTGGAGACAGCGCCTTTGAAAAGGGGCACTGTCGCAGCGCGCCAGAGGACATATGCGTGCATCACGGTAATTAGAGTAATTAAAATACTTCCGAACACAGTGCCTCCCTGAGAACAATACTCGCTGGTTCTCTATTGTACCATCAGCTATGCAGGGTTGGGCAGCGCCTCATAACGATGTGGTATTGATTATTAGTATTTCAGAGCACCTCTTTAGGAAATAGGATGGCAATTCCTTTCAGCTTTACTCATAACCGAAAATCCTCCTCCTTGGAGACTGTGACGTAATCATGATTCTGTCATCGCGAGACACCGAAGGTGACGCCTGCCTCTACCTACGGCAGACAGGTGCCGGCAGACAGCCCCCCCCATGACACTCTTTGTCATAGCCTCTGCCGGACTGTTCAATTCATATCGGTCTGCCTCTTTGTGATATGTCTTTGTCTTCCTTGTCAAAATGGCAACATAATTGCCATAAAGTGCAAAGCATATTTACATATATACTTCTAACCGTATGAATTATAAGCAATCATGAATTGGCATATTTATTGCAAAAATAAGGGATATCTTAAAGGAAAGGATAAACAAAATGACAAAAATAATTAATTTCCTGCGTTATCTTGTCTCGACAATGCTCTTAGTCATGCTTATTACGATGACAGTATTCATGATGACAAGCTGATTCCCTCCACAGTCCGCTGATAGTAAATACTGCAGCGCTCAAATAATTTTCATGTACGTTGGCCGCCGCTGAAATCAAGACACCGTAGAGCGGGCATTCTTTCACGCCTCAACAGGTGCGGCAGGGAATGAAAAGCAGCCTGTTAAACAGCTGCTGCCCGCCTGGCAGATCAGGATAAAGGGGATCTGCTTATTCAATTCATAATAGATGTTCAGCAAGATTTATCTTGTATTTGTGGGGGTCGAGTGTTTTAAGAATATTTTTTGTGTAGTTCCCTGCATGGTCTCTCTCTGTGAGGTCAACGGTTACTCCATCGACTTTATTTCCCTCTTTATCAACAATAATTGAGACCTTTGGCCTTTCGGTGCATTGAGGGTTACCTTCACAGACAATGCCCATCTCTCCGGAATTAAGAAGAACCAATGAACCTGCAGGGTACAATCCAAGCATAAGAACAAATAATTTCAGCAGACGGGGATCATAAAAGTGTGATGTTTCCATCATTCTGCGGACTGCTTCATCCGGTGATAGGGGAATTCTCTGATAAACCCTCGAAGAAGTCATTGCATCATACCGGTCGGCAATGGTGACAATATTTGAGTAAAAGTCCAGCTCCATGGGATTCCTCATTTCCGGGTAGCCTGAATGCTCAGAGCTCATATGGTGTTCCATGGAAACGATCGCATTCGATATGAGTGACGTATCGGGTTCTTTCAGCCTGAGCATTGAAAGAGCTCCTAAATAGGGGTGCCTTTTCATAACCTTCCACTCTTCTTCGGTAAAGTCAGACGGTTTGTTTAAAATTGTGTTCGGGATAGATGTCTTTCCAATATCATGGAAAAGAGCGGCAAAACCCAACTCGACAAGGGCCTTGCGTTTTAATCCTATCCTCTGGCCCATTGCTATTGAAAGGACACTGACATTAACACAGTGATGATAGGTATATTCATCAAAGTCTTTTATTGCACTTAATCCGAAGAGCAGCTGTTCCTCATTAAAAATAGCATCTATTATTGTTCCAACGACCCTCTTTGCTGTTTTAACACTGATCTTTTCTTTAGACTCCAGTTTCGTAGTAAGCGTTTTTACAAAAGATACCGCATTGAAGTACGACGTTATAACAGTCCTTCTTTTATCTTTTTCTTCTTCCTTGATATGTTTCAGTCGATCTACTTCGATACCCTCTATATGGGTAAGGGAGGCTTTCATAGACTCAAAAGAATCACCTTGATATGCTGCTTCGGTAAATATCTTAAGGAATACCTTGATATCATCTATGCTGAGTTGAGAGGTAAACGCTACGCTCCCAAGGTCCCTTTTTATAAATTCCCTGGAAAGATCATCGAGGATGACTGAGGATTTGGATGAGTATTTCACCCTTGCATTATTGAGATAGAAAAGATCACCGATCAAGTCTATTTTCTGGATTCCATCATATTCTATAAGCTCATTGATAAGCTTAAGAAATACTTTAATTGAAGTCATAACAAGAGCATTATCAACATCATGGAATTGTCCCTGTTTCAGCACAATCGCAAGTTTCTTCAGAACATCTTCAATAATTATGCCGTTTGCTTTTTTATTCATGATTTATTTTTTTAATAGCCTCCAATACATTTTTCTGCAAGAGAGTGTTCCTGGAATGCTGTAACTTCATGAGGGGATCAAGCGCGTCAGTAACTTCCATCGCTCCCAGCGCAAAGGCTGCAGCCGCCCTGGTCTCATTGTTCTTCGTTTTTTTGAAAAAGGCTCTTTTCCTGAGTGATCTCAATGCCAGGTCAATAATATCGTCACCTTTCCATTTCGCAAGGGTAAGAAAGAGCTCTCTTTTCTCGCTATATCCCCTTTCATGAAAGTTTTTGCTCTTTATTTCATCCAAGATGATCTTTTGGGAATCAGGGGTCCCGAGATTCCCTATTGCAGAAATTGAAGCAAGTCGTACCACAACATCCGGGTCAGTGAGGCAATCCCTAATTACCGGTAAGTTTTTATCAGATCCCATTTCGCCGAGTACGTTCAGGGCTTCTACTTTTACATGCATGTTCGGGTGTCTAACGGCTTTCTCTATAAATTTCACAGAGGACCTGTCCCCGATCTGCCTGAGTATATGAAGAATATTCCTGACCAGATGCCACCTGCTGTCATTCAGACGATGGGCGAGAAAAGGGATATCTTCCCTGCCGAGTTCAGACAGTATACTGATTAAAATCTTCTCAGCAGGATTAATTTTTTTCTCCCCGAGGATGTCGACAAGGTAAGGAATTGCACTCCTGCTAAAAAAACCGGCTAGCTCGTAAATGGTGTCATGTCCCCATCTGCTTTCTTCCTCAAGCCCGATGCCGAAGAATCTGATGAATTTGTCTGAGTTGATAACGTCCAGTGCAGTCTGCATAAAGGGATTTACTTCCGGACCATAAACATTTCCCTCAATACTGCTCTTTATTCTATTAATAATATCTATCACGTCTGTCAGATTTTTATGTTTCATCGAATAGTTAATAAACAGCGCAATACTGCCGGCTATCGACTCATAATCTTCTTTGTTGTCTGCAAGAAAAAGCATCTCGAAGAGCAGGCTGATCATTTTGGACAACCGTTCTTCGGAGGAGCGTTCGAGGTCACCCAATATACTCCTGCGGTCCTCCTCAGTGAAGGGTTCGGTATCTATGCGGGACACCTCTTTAAGGTTTGCCGTATCTCTATAGGCATTCAGAACTTCTTCCTTTCCGGCTGAATGCTTCTTTACATATTCGACAGCGGTCGCCTCATAGTTTTCGTCTTCTAAAAGGTAGTTATTATCTACGACATAGAGGATAAGGCGAAATTCCCGCTCCCACATTAATGTCACTATGTCCTCTTCAGGGACCTCAACCTGAAAATCACTGGAAAGGATTTCCAGAAAAGCCCTTACCTCATCTCTCGGAACACCCTTGATAAAGGTCAGCTCCCGTATGCCATCCTTGAATAATAACAGCGCAAGACTCTCATCTCTGTTGTTGTTGTGATACACAGCCTCATCGTTGAAGATAATGTCATACTGCTTTACCTTGATGGTAAGCTCATCATTGGTTTCGAGGTATGAATCAAGCTTTGTATAGATGCGGTCAATGGTTTTGAGGTACACAGGATTATTGGAGGGATAGAGCCTCAGGTTCTTCCTCGATCTTTCAATGTCCCGAAGTATGTCTTTAATTTCTTCTAAGGCCATTTGATTATGCCTTTACATGCCATAAAAAATAAAAGTGTTCCTGTTGTATATGCACTATGATATATTGTTGTATTCTGAATGCCCGGGAAAAACACTGAGCAAACAGAATATTCCCTGGCTGCATCGACAGCAACCTGATGCAGCAAGATACCATATTATTGAATTTTAGCAAATCTATTTTAATTCTTGGAGAAAGAATGATCCATGCCCTTATTGGCATCTGATGAGCTTCCATTAATATGAGAGATGTTTTGTTTGATCTGTACATATAGTAATAAAAAAGAGGGTCCGGCAAGCCGGCCCCTCAACTTTGGTGATGTTCATATTGAACATTGCAGGATTCAATAATAAAAAAAACGGAACCTTTTCCGGCCCTGCCTGCGGTTATCCCTTATGCCTTCAAAATTTATCCGATACCGTGTATGATGTCTACAATAACCTCGGTTTCCTTATCCATGAGTACTATATCTCCCCCCACTTTTAAACGCACATATCCTCGTGGAACTGGTGTGAGCCTATCTTCAAGTTCATGGGGAAGGTGTCTTTTCGCAAGACCAGGAGGTAATTTTCCCTTTTTCCTAAGCTGTTTCTGCAGGCCAGGAGGTAATTTCCCCTTTTTCGCTAAACCCGGTGGCATCTTCTTGTGTTTGATTTTTTTGTGCCTGTAGTAATCGTGAATAAGCCTGCGATCATTATCGCCAAATGCGACCTGTACCTGCATATCATCAGTAGCAACGCCAAAGACACCTGAATTCATCTGAGGAAAAGATGCACATCCCGTTAATAAAGCTGATAAAAATATGACGGTGATTAGAATATATGATAATTGTTTCATGCAGCTTTCCTTTCCTTTAAAAACACAGAGTGCTTCAATTAGATTTTACAAAAGATTATTTTTGCTAATCATATTCTTTTTTTGGATTGCCCCCAATGATGAAGTGTACGAGATTGCATAGAGAGAGGATATGCAAATGGCTACTATCAAAAGGAGCATGAAAAATAACTTGGGTTTTCGAAACAGTAAAAGTAAAAGCACCCCTGTTACCGCTATTGCTATATAGATGTTGTGCTGAAAATAATTAATCACTTCGGTGTAAAATACTTCAAAATTAACTTGTTTCAAAAGTTTCTCCTTTATGTAATCTGCTCTTAGTTTATTACGTAACGCATAGTTTATATGTGATTTGACTCACAAAGTATACCTGTCTCAAAGTGATGCTCAAAGAATACCGAAGAGAGCTGTTCCTGAGAAAAAAATCAACAAATGAAAAAAGGTTTTGATTTGTGCTGTTTTTCATGGAATGTTCTCTATTGTTACTCTTCCAACCCCCTGTTTTACTATGCCTATCTTTTTTGCAGCTCCATATGATAGATCCAGGTCCCTTCCACGAATAAAGGGGCCTCTGTCATTAACAATTACTATGACCGATTTCTTATTATCAGGATTGGTAACACGAAGTTTTGTCCCGAACTGAAGTGTCTTGTGAGCACAGGTCATCGCATACATGTCAAATCTTTCTCCCGAGGCAGTCAGTTTTCCGTTAAATTTTTGACCATACCATGAGGCAATGACATAGTTGGCTCTCTGTTTGGGGATGGAGTCTACACGAGGGGTGGAGGCGCAGGAAGACAGAAAGAATATGCAGAACAGGATACAGAGCTTAATCAATCTCCCATTATCTAATGTCCCTTTCGTCAA
>CP070644.1:1154584-1160211 GCA_020354155.1 Nitrospiraceae bacterium
CAGTAAAATAATACCGCTCACCATAATAGCAACATTTTTAATCGTGATAGGGGCTGCCATAAAATCCTTATAGGGGATGATTATCAGGAATGACCAGTCTCTCTGCTGCACAGGGGCATAGGCGGCAAAGCTGTCAGTACCAAAAACAGTAACCCTCTTAAATCCTGTTCCAAAATCACCTGAGCCTGCCATCAACTCCTCCGCTTCCATATCCTTGAGAGGAATGTCCTGGAAAAGCTTCCTCCTGTCATCATGAAACACGATCTTTCCTGACTGATCAATGATGACAGCAAACCCGGACTGACTAAAGCGGAGAAAATTAATTGACCTGATAATGTCAAAGAGGGGAACAGACCCCGTTATTATCCCCTCGAATTTACCAAAGAAGCTTTCCCGCATTATGCCGAAGGTCAAAACCGGTCCACGTTTACTGCTGTAAAAGTCCTCATCCTGAAAAATTCTGTTCGGTTCACCGATAATCTCCTGATAAAGAGTGGTATCCCGTAAATCCCGCATTTGTTTTATCAGTAAATCCCCATTATCAACAGAAAGATCAAGAGATCCGTCTTTATTGAAGTAATTTACTATGGGAAAATCATTACTGTAGCGAGTAAAGTGTTTTTTCAGGAGAGACTCATTATAGCTTTGATTGTAGTGATCTACTTCCATGCTGATTGCTACTTCATGCAGTAAATCAACTCTATCTGCGATTTGATCGTATATCATTTCAGCACCATGAAGAGCTGCATATCTCATCTGTTTTTCCTGAACTATCTTGAAATTATTCATTGAAACATAATGAGTGGAAACACCAAGGATGAGTGCCAGCAGCAAAACAAGGCAGAAATGGGACAGCATTATCTTGACCCTGATTGATGATGTGAAAAAGGACAGGGGATTCAGTTTATTCATTACTGAGGAAAGCACTTTTGTGTCAGTGCATGAACAAGGATCAGCTTTGCATTGCCGCTATCCAGTTATCATAGGCACAATTCAGGATATCGGTCTTGGCTCCCTTGTCCATAGCAAGAATCCTTATTCCCATGAGGCACCTATCGTCATCTTTCCTCTGCCAAACCACATCGCCCACGGCAGAGACATAGGTGTCATCGTTCGGGTGCTTGATATTGAGATCAATGACATCCCCCGAGACAGGGGTAGCATCACGCGATTCAAGGCAAAGACCAGAGCGGGAAAAGTTTTTCGTAATGCCCCTGTAGTCTGTATCTCCCTTTGATATGTTGAACTTCACGTCAAGGGGGATTTCAAACCTGTTATATATACGCCGTTCTTCATTCATAGTTCCCTCCGTAGAGCTTCTCATATTCACCAGTGTGTACAATTATTATCGGCAGAACAGGTAGTCATATTGAGCTTCTATTCCGTAATCATATAAATTACACTGAATTTTAAAAACCCCATACTGTCACAGCAGACATACAGCTGGTTTTACAAACAAAGGGAATAATTCAAGAGTAGATTAAACGAAAACGTAGATTTCATCAAGTATTTTTTCACACTTGACAGGAAAAAGCGGGGATTACAATTAACTACTGCCCCTATTCTAAAAGCTTTTCCGGATCTTTCATAATTTTCTCGGCCTTCCAGGAGGAAAGAAGAAAGGGATAGGCGCTTTCCGATGAAAGAGCGGGGTATTTATCATCCTCTTTCTCAAAAAAGGAAAGGGAATAGGTTTTGGACCCCTGCACGGTAACGGTATATACGGAAGACGGCAGGTCTTCCTTCAATTTCTCCTCAATAAAGGAATCACAGACAAGACTGGACAGTGTCTTGAGAATATCATCTACCTCTCCTGACTTAACGGGTTTCCCATCAGCAGTTGTCCATTGCGGACCCCTGTCGTCTGCCTTCTGCTGCTCATTTTCCTCACTCACATCCACGGAAACGGGCGCCACTGCCCTGACAAGATTAAGCTCATCATTGCCTTTCCTGATCGTGACTTGAGAAATTTCTTCCTGGATCGTCAGAACTTTTTTGTCGCGCAGGTCAGTCAGGGATTTATCAAAGTCATTTCGTATATTCCCCTCTGCATGATACACTCTGTAATCATCGTCAAGGAGGACAAAGGTATGGTTGTATGATGATGCAGGTTTGCCTATCGTGAGTTTCCGCAGCAGGCTGTCACCCTTCAGGACCTCGACCACTATCTGTTTCTTTGCATCAAGCTCATACAAAGCATAATTTCTTGATTCTGATGCAAGAGCGGTGAGCCTGATCCCGCTTACCGTATCAAGCATTTTTGTAATAAGTGAAGTGTCGGCAGGGTATTCCCGCGGGCCTGCAAGCCATGTATTGTTTTTCCTTATCATGAGAATCTCTGAATCATCCCTGAGCAATTTTATCCCGGATATATCATCTCTATTCAGCGCCTCAATTGCAGGCAGTTCATAGTGAGTTTTATCCCCCTTCTCTGAAGTGATATAAAAAACCAGGACAGCAATAACAAAGATCAAAATGGCCATTTCTTTTCCAGCTTTCATATGCCTCTCCCCATCACGTACCGAATATCCTCTGGATCATTCTTTTTCTGGTTCTCCTCCTGGCCCATACAATCATACCTGCAATGACAACCAGAACAGGCAGTCCAACAATATTTGCGGCCTTGATGCCGGTCCTTACGGCAGGCGCAACCTCCCGCAGCGGATTAAACCTCTGCGTCTTACTGCGCATAACAGCAATATCTCCCCTGCCATTCAGGTAATCAATAACATTCATTACAAACTGTGCATTCGGCGTCTGGCCTTTGTCATCAATGACATTGTCCTTGAGAATTTCAGATGTTCCGATCAGGAATATTCTTCCAGGCTTACCCTTTTTAATCGTAACCCCTTCAGTAACGATCTTTGACATATCCATGCCTGAATCTCTTTTCTCCTCTGCCTTTGCATCCTCAGGCGACTCATCTTTCTGCTCTTCCCGGGCCGGAACTGGTTTGTCGGCAAAATAACTGGGGAAAGCACCTTCAAGGATATAGGCCATTGTAACACTCTTGAAGTCGTCCTCATTTGACGGAGGGCTCAGGTACATGGGGTTAAGATCTATTCTGTCCTGCATCTGCCACGACCGCTCTGAAGAGGAAAAAAGTTCCAGCGCCGTCAGGCCATTATCCTTTATTGTCTGCTCGTCTATATCAACAGGGGAAGACTGGAGCATTACAAGGCCTTTGATATTTTCCAGAAAATCAGCCTCTTTGTTTATCCTCTCATTCTTAATAATGGGGGCAAAGTAGATTGCCCGTTCACCTCCTCCAAAGGCATTGGGCACCTTCTGTTTAAAAGAGTGCTCATCAAGAACAATAGATTCTTTCATGTTCAGACCATAATGACCGAGCAGTTTTTCCAGTCCTGTCTTGACAGGCATATACACCGGTCGCTGCATCTGCCTCATCATGCCCTGCTGCTGTGGCCTGATCTCATGAAAGGCATCCATGAAGACGGCAATATTCTTCCCCTTCATGAGATACTGGTCAATCTGATACAGTTCATAGTCAGTAAAGGGTTCTTTCGGGCCGGCGATCATGAGAAAAGACAGTCCTTCCGGGATCCCGTCCTTTTGCAGATTGAGCGGTTTGACCGAGTATCCTGATTCCAGCAGTTTATTCAGATTGGAGAGGGTCTCCTGCTGTTGCTGCATGCCGAACATCTGCATATCAGGACCGATGGCAAGGGTACCGTGGTCTGCAAGATAACCGATTTCTTCATGAATGTTGACAACAGCGTCTATGGTACCGGCAATTGCCTGTTCAAGTTCATCGGGATCAGTTAATTGATACTGTGTCCCAAAGAGGGGGAGTGAAAAGACCTCAATCAGTTTTATCTTTTCAAATCTGTCTCCATGCTCTACAACAATTCCTGCCAATCCGCGATCAGCCTTGATCTGCCTGCCCTGCCTGTCCTGAAAGGAGTCCCAGTTCAGGTGCAGAAGATTAAACTTTCCTGCCTCTTCTTCTGCTTCCGGATCTGTGCTCGGATCAAGGTTAACAAAGGTCAGCTTTCCGTAATTCTTATCATTTAACGTCTCAACGATATCTTCCATTTTCTTCGGTATCTCAGATATGCCCAAAATGTTCATATAGGGCGCTACCACCCTGAGTGATGATGACAGGAAGAGTTTCACCGTAATTTTGTCTTTCAGCCGTAACAGTGCGCTTATCTTGTTGTTCATTTTCTGGATCGTGGAGGTAATCTGATATTCGAGCCCTTCCGTTGATGTGATGGTAGGGATCGACTCTATAATATCACCGTGCAGTATTGCCATTCCCATATAGGCCATCTGAAATTTTACCTCATCCTGCTCAATGGCCTGTATCTGCACAGGGTGGATTCCGTAATTTTGTGCCAACTCCTGACTTCGTCCAGCCTCGCCCTCATCATCGGCAGTAACATTGTAAAACTGATAGTTGAAGTACTTACCGCCGGCAACGGAATATTCATCAAGCAGGTCATGGAGGTACCGCTCTATCGTGTTGTAGGGAGCGGGGAGGTTCGCATTAAAAAAGACCTTCACCGTCAGAGGTTCGGAAAGTGTTTCCACTACCTTCCTGCTGGCATCGGAGAGGGAATATACTTTGTTCGATGTTAGATCGGCCCTGAAAAAAAGCGTAATACCCGCAATATTTAAAAGCACAACCACCACACAATAGATAAGAAATTTTGTCATCCTGCCTGAATTCATATTCTTCTCTGCCGGCATTCCTATTTCTTCTCCTGAATCACAAGGTTTGTCCCGTAGACCATAACAAAACAGACACTGAGGAAATAAAGCAGGTCCCGTGAATCCACGACCCCCTTTGATATATTTTGGAAATGGAAATCAGCGCCAAGGAACTGAAAAACACTGAGAAGTGATTCGGGCAGGAAAAAGAGCATTTTATCTATCAGGGTCAGCACAAAGCATAATGTCATGCCTGTTATGAATGCTATGATCTGGTTTCGCGTCAAAGAGGAAGCAAAGAGGCCGATTGACGAAAAAGCTGCGCCGAGAAGAACAGCGCCTGTATATCCCCCGATTACAGGACCCCAGTCCAGGTCTCCAAGAAAGGAAATGAAAAAAGCGTATGCAAGAGTGGGCATGAGCATTATTGCCACAAATGCTGTTGCTGCCAGAAATTTTCCAAGAATTATATTCAGGGAGGAGACAGGCATGGTCAGGAGCAGTTCATAGGACCCGGTGTTAAATTCCTCTGAAAAGAGCCTCATCGTTACAGCAGGTATGATAAAAGATAAAATAACGGGAAGGAGAGAAAAGAAATTTCTCATCTCAGCCTGTCCGAAAAGAAAAAAGGTAGAAAAAAAGAACCATCCCGTCAATATCAGAAAGATAGAGATAACAATATATGCGATAGGGGAAATAAAATATCCCCTGAATTCTTTTTTGAAAATATTGATCGTATTCCTCATCTCAGTTCTCTCTTGTTAGCTCCCTGAAGACAGTTTCAAGCGTTCTCGACTCTTTGTGAAATTCAAGAAGAGGCCAGTTGTTCTTTTTGATTATTTCATAGATGGCCGGCCGCATATCCCTGCTGCCACTGCAGGCAACATGAAAGTCAACAACACCGTCCTCCTGACGCACAGGTATAACTCCGTTCACTTCAGCAATGGACTCCA
>CP070644.1:1160311-1184493 GCA_020354155.1 Nitrospiraceae bacterium
AATTTCCTCCGTCAATGCTCCAGGAAATCGACCGGGTCATTCAGCAATACAAAGGGAAGCCGGGCAGTTCTATTCCTGTTCTGCAGCGGTGCCAGGAAATTGTCGGGTATCTTCCTCCTGAAATACAGAAGATCGTTGCACGGGGGTTGAAAACGTCGGCTGCTGAAATCCACAGTGTTGTTTCCTTTTATTCTTTTTTCACTATGAAACCAAGGGGTGATCACAACATCAGAATCTGCCTGGGTACAGCATGCTATGTAAAGAGAGTCGAGGAGGTTCTGTCCAAGATCAAGGATAACCTGAAGATTGATGTCGGTGAAGTGACGGAAGACAAAAAGTTTTCCATTGAGACCGTTCGCTGCCTTGGAGCCTGCGGACTGGCTCCGGTTATGGTTATTGACGAAGAGACATATGGCGCAATGACACCAAAAAAAGTGCCCGAGGTACTGGCAGAGTACTCCTAGAATGAACATGAAGGGTCAGAAAAATAAAAATGCATAATTAAAGAATAGGTATTGTAAAAAGTCCGGGCATATTTTCTGTCATTTTGATTTCTTAAATTTTATTTTTGATCTGGGTATGAAGGGTATATTGTGATGTCGGAAAGACAGAGGTGAATAACGATGGCTAAATTAACAATTGACGATTTAAAAAAGATCAAGGAAAAGCAGAAGGCCACCTTTACCTTGAGAGAAGGCGGCTCACGAGCAAAAATAACAGTACATATGGGTACCTGCGGCATAGCTGCCGGAGCACGGACTATCATGACTGCTTTAATAGATGAGATAACAAAGGCCGGGGTTGAAGATGTTATCACCACGACATCAGGCTGCGCAGGTCTCTGCGCACGTGAACCCATGATTACCGTTGAACTGCTGAATAAGGCCCCCGTCAAATACGGTGACCTGACAGAAGAAAAGATCCGTGAGATTTTCAGTGAGCATGTACTCAAGGGAAATCCCGTTGAGAAATATGCCCTTGTCGTAGGAAGTGAGACAACCTATTAAAATCAAATATTCAAAATAAAAAGTCAAAATTATTGATATCTTATTTTTTATAGACGCTTTGTAACGGGAGATAGTGAATGGAAAAGTACCGTGCCAACTTACTGATGTGCGCTGGAACCGGCTGTGTCGCAAGCGGAACACCCAAAGTCAGGGCTGCCATTGAAGAGGAGCTGATAAAGAAAGGCCTCGAAAATGAGATCAAAATCGTCCTCACCGGCTGCAATGGATTCTGCGCTGAAGGCCCAGTCATGCTTGTCTATCCTGAAGAGATCTTTTATCAGAAACTGACTGTTGCCGAGGTCCCCAAGCTTGTTGAAGAGCATTTTCTCAAGGGCAGACCTTATGAGAAGCTCATGTTTAAAGACATCGAGAAAAGGCATGCCATCCCGCTGATGAATGACATTCCCTTTTTCAAGCATCAGGTTCTCAGGGTCTTGAGGAACAAGGGGCTGATCGATCCTGACAGCATTGACGAATACATAGCCCGTGACGGTTATATGGCTGCTGCAAAGGCCCTTACGGAAATGAGCCCCGAAGACATAATAAAGGCGATAAAAGACGCCGGTGTCAGGGGCAGGGGCGGTGCCGGTTTTCCCACTGGTCTGAAATGGGAATTCGCATCCAAATCAGTGGCTGACCAGAAATACATGCTGTGCAACGGAGACGAAGGTGATCCGGGCGCTTTTATGGACAGGTCGGTCATGGAAGCGGATCCCCATTCGGTGATAGAAGGTATGATAATCGGCGCCAAGGCAATCGGCTCCAGCAAAGGTGTTATCTACGTCAGGGCAGAGTATCCCCTGGCAGTTCAGCGCCTGCAGAACGCCATTGACGACTGTCGTGAGCGGGGGCTTTTAGGAAATGATATCCTCGGAAGCGGTTTCTCCTTTGACCTTGAGATTTATCTCGGAGCAGGGGCATTTGTCTGCGGTGAAGAGACTGCCCTGATGCGCTCCATCGAAGGGCAGCGGGGAATGCCCAGACCAAGGCCTCCCTTCCCGGCCCATAAAGGTTTGTGGGACAAGCCCTCAGTTCTGAACAATGTGGAGACCCTGGCGCAGATAGCTCCCACAATATTGAACGGACCTGAGTGGTACCGGCAACTGGGCACTGAGAAAAGTGCCGGCTCAAAGGTCTTTGCACTGACCGGCGATATCAGAAATGTGGGGCTTGTTGAAGTGCCCATGGGAACACCGCTGAAGACGATCATCTATGACATCGGCGGCGGTATGAAAAACAAGAAAAAGAAGTTTAAATCAGTTCAGATGGGCGGGCCTTCAGGCGGCTGTATCCCGGAAGAGCTGATTGACATTCCCGTCACCTATGAAGATGTGGTCAAGACAGGGGCGATTATGGGTTCAGGCGGTATGGTCGTTATGGATGAAGATACCTGCATGGTAAGCACCGCAAAGTTCTTTCTGGAATTCACCGCTGACGAGTCCTGCGGCAAATGCACTCCCTGCAGAGTAGGGACCAGAGTGATGCTCGATATGCTGACCGATATCACAGAGGGGCGCGGCAGGGAAGGTGATATTGAGACACTGCAGGATCTGAGCAATGACATTATCGCAACGTCCCTGTGCGGACTGGGACAGACTGCACCCAATCCCATACTTTCAACAATAAGATATTTCAAGGACGAATATGAAGCCCACATACATCAGAAATGGTGCAAGACAGGCATTTGCAGCGACTTGTGCTCCTTTGAAATCAGCGAGGACGTATGCACGGGCTGCGGGGCCTGTGCACGGGCGTGCCCCCAGGGCGCCATAGTCGGTGAAAAGAAAAAACCTCACAGCATCATCCAGGACCTGTGCATACAATGCAGGAGCTGCTATGACCGATGTGCCTTTCAGTCAATAAAAATCGGCCCTGCAAAAGAGAAAGACAAGACAGCGGTTGCGGTCAAGGATCAGGAGGAATAATGTTAAAGCTGATCATCAACGACAAAAATATTACTGCAGAAGAGGGAGAGACTATCCTTCAGGCAGCGTTAAAAAATAATATCTATATCCCGAACCTCTGTTATGACAAACGGCTCAGACCCTATGGAGGATGCCGCCTTTGTGTTGTTGAGGTTGAGGGCCAGGCCAGGCTCTTCGCAGCATGTTCCTCCCCTGCCCAGGACGGTATGAACATAAAGACAGATACTCCCAAATTGAGAAAATACAGGCAGACTGTTCTGGAACTCCTTCTCATCCATCATCCGCTTGACTGTCCTGTCTGTGACAAGGCAGGAGAATGCGACCTGCAGGATCTTGCCTATGAATACGGAAAACCGGACAGCAGGTTTATACGGCATAGAAAGGCTTCTCCTCCTGACGTACGGGGGCCGTTGATAGAGCTCACTGCCAACAGGTGTATCCTCTGTGGAAAATGCGTACGCATATGCCGCGACCATCAGGGAAGGGGCGCACTGGGGTTGATCGGCCGGGGCTTTCCCACCGTTGTACAGCCTGCATTTGGCGAGATACTGGAGTGTGACTATTGCGGGCAGTGTGTTGACATCTGTCCTACAGGCGCGATTCTCAGCAAGACGTTCAAGTTCAAGGCCCGGTCATGGTTCCTTGAAGAAAAAGAGACAACCTGCCCATTCTGCGGCTGCGGCTGCACCCTGACACTGGGACTCAGGGAAGGAAATATCCTCAGGTCAAGGGGTAAGGAAGGTATTGGCGTCAGCGACGGAAACCTCTGCGGAAGGGGACGATTCGGCATTGATTATATCAACAGTGAGCACCGCCTGAAAAACCCCCTTATCAGGGAGAATGAGACCTTCCGGGAAGTAACCTGGGAAGAGGCACTTTCCCATATATCGTCGAATCTGAAAGAGACGATCAACACCAATGGCGCTGCATCTGTTGGTGCAATTGGTTCTCAGCGATGCACAAACGAAGACAATTATGTCTTACAGAAATTTATGAGAAATACTATCGGATCGGGCAGCATTGACTCATCTGCTGCTTTGGGTTATGCAAAGGTGCAGAAGGCCTGGAACATGGCCTTTGGCAGGAACAGTCATCCAATTGACCTGCAGTCACCGTATGGCAAAGAAATTCTATTTATAGTTGAGTCTGACATAAGCGTGACCCACCCAATATTCGGCCTGAATATCCTTGAAGCATCTCGGGGAGGGGCGCAGCTTATCGTTGCTGATTCACGGGAAACAAAACTGACTCGGCACAGCAGCACATGGCTGCCTATTGAAGACGGCACCGGCGTTGCCCTTATGAACGGTATGATGAAGGTGCTTATCGATAAAGACCTTATTAAAAAAGATTCAGCTGCTGGATTGAAGGGCTTTGCAGAGCTCCAGGCAATGCTTGAAGAGTATACCCCTGCCAAAGTCTCACAGATCACGGGAATATCCGAGGAAGACATTACTGCTGCTGCAGTTGCCCTTGGAACAGCAAAAAGCAGGATGATCGCTCTTTCCGTAAGCGCCACTGAAAACACAAAAGGTATGGACATTGCCCTTGCTGCAGCTAATCTGACAATCCTCCTTGGAGAAGATCCTTCAACGCTTCAGATACCGGCAGAGTATTCAAATACCTATGGACTGTATCATTCAGGAGTGAGGCCCCTCAAACCCGAAGACAAGGGTATTATGGAAATTCTCTACGGTGACCAGACTGCCTTCAGCGCCCTCTATATCATGGGAGAAGACCCTGTGACCACCTTCCCTGACAGCTCAAAGATACTGAAAAGGCTGAAGTCTCTGGACTTTCTTGTTGTGCAGGACATCTTTATGACAGAGACAGCAAAGTTAGCCAATGTCGTGCTGCCGGCATCAAGCTGGGGAGAAAAGGACGGGACCTTTACCAATGCAGAAGGGAAGGTACAAAAGGTTTTCAAAGTCGTCGATCCTGCAGGTGATTCAAAACCTGATTGGATGATAATAAAGAACCTTGCCTTAACCATGGAAAAAGAACTTGGAGTCAGGAGCCTTGAAGACATCCAGGCCGAGATGAAGGAGTCCCAGCCGACTGTGACAGACGAAGAGACAACGTTGACTTTTAACCCGGCAAAGTATGTACGTGGTGAAGAGCCAAGTCAGGAGTTTCCCTTCCAGCTTGTGATCAGGGACGTACTGCAGCATTCCGGGGTAACCTCAACAAGTTCCAAATCCCTCGACCTTGTCATCTCGGAGGCGCTCCTTGAGATAAATGAAGAGGATGCAAAAAAACAGGGAGTAAAGGACAACAGCCATGTTAAGGTAACTTCACAGCATGGTTCAATCTTCCTGAAGGCAAAGGTTTCTGAAGAAGTGCCGCAGGGAACTGTCTTTGTACCATCCCATTTCCCCTATGCAAAGATAAACACCCTGACCCACCTTGCCTCAAATGGTGAGTCTCCCATCAGTGTGGTGAAAATAGAGGCAACATTAGGGAAATAAGTATTGCCAGAAAATTTCTCCAGCAGCACATCAAGAATTAATAATACTCCAAGAGAGTCTTCTCATTGTCTGTTCTTTCCAGGCCTTTTAGTGCGCTCTGTGAAGGATTGGCCCCATTCTTTATAATTCCGAGTTCCTCATTTACTATTCTGAACATGGAAAAAGTTGCACTGCCGGGAAATAATTCCTTGACCTCTGGTTAAGAGGCAATATTCATCAAACCCCGAACGCCTTGTAAAAGAACAATTTTCATCACTCGCCACTTCTGGCACAGCCATTGCATAACAGTATGCAACTTCGCCTTGTACGAGGCAGAAACTGAGAGGTATATCATGAATATAGCACTATTAGCTGCCCTGGTCTTCGGAATAGCATCCTTTGCCCTGACCGTCTTCAGGGACATCGGTCTGTCCATGATCTTGAATGTTGACGCCTTCCTGATCGTCATAGGCGGGACCACGGTCGGACTTCTGGTCGGTTTTCCTGTTCAGAGGCTTCGCAGCGCTGTCCAGGATGTGGCTGGAACATTCAAGAAACAACGAGAGAGAGAAGATGTTATCAAAGAAATTATCGAGATCTCCAGGATGTACCGGAAAATGAACGTCAGAAGCCTTGAGGACAGGATCATGCTTATGGATAACACCTTCCTCAAGCTCGGGGCAAACCTGCTGATAAACAACCACGGCGCAAGAGAAATCAAGGGCATCATGGAAAAGGAACTGATGCTCAAAAAGATGAACTGCAATTTCAGCCGTAACGTGCTCAAGACGATTTCACGCCTTACGCCTTCATTCGGTCTGGCTGGCACCGTAATCAGCCTTATCAAGATGTTCCGGAACCTGGAGTCCGTTGAGGCCGTTGCACCTCTTATGGCGGTAGCGCTGATGTCCACCTTTTACGGAGTTATAATAGCAAATCTTTTTATGCTTCCTCTCTGTGCAAAGCTCGAGGAGCATGCTATCGTTTCTGAGTCTTTAATGACCATGACTATCGAGGGCATGCTCCTGATCAAAAGCGGGGAACATCCACTCAGAATCGAGGACAGGCTCAGAGGAATCGAGGAAGAAAGGGACCCCCTGTTAGAGGGAACCGGCATAGCACAGATTGTTCCCAGGGCTGCAGAAGCGGTATACAGGTTTCAAAAAATATAAACCTGAATCACGGATCAGGGGAGAATGCAAAAATGAAAGACAGCTCTGTAAAATCAGTATTACTAGACCATGAAATATCTACGCATCAGCTCTACAACCAGATGGTTATTAAATCCGGTTCATCCGTTGACAGCGAAAGCAACTGGCTCATAACCCTCAGTGATGTATTTACACTTCTCCTTGTGTTCATGATCATGTTTCTCGTTACTACAAAACACTCCACCGGTTCTGAAGAGGCCCGTCAGAAAATCAGCAGTAACATGGCCCTGTCGAAGACGAATCTTGATCATGGAAGAGTTATTATTCAAACAGGCATCATGGATGAACTGGTTGGCAGCATCAACAACCTTGATATGGGTGATGCCGTATCCGTCCTCGCCACCAGCAGGGAGGTTATCGTCACAATAAAAGAAAGGATTACCTTCCGACCGGCAGAAGCAGAGATACTTGCCGGTTCAGAGCCGGTTCTGGATAACATCGCAGATATCATCAATCGCTATCCGGACTTCCTTGTCGAGATAGTGGGGCATACCGACAACGTCCCGATCAGCACAGCACGCTACCCCTCCAATTGGGAACTCTCTGTTGCCAGGGCAACAAGCGTGCTAAAGTACTTCATTGTCCACCACGCTATTGAATCCACCCGCCTTTCAATCAAAGGCAATGCCGACCAGAACCCTCTGGTGCCCAATAGCAGTGCGGCAAACAGGGCACAGAACAGACGGGTTGAGATAAGGCTGAAGGATCTGGAAGCATAATGATTTTTGCCCCGGAAGGAAAACCACAGGAGTCTTGACTCCGGGTAAGTTCGTTCCCTTCCGATATATGTCATTCTTTGGTAGTAGCAATAACAATCCTCACTACCAGAATTTTATCAGCAAAACAGAGTCAGTCTGGATACTGCATATAAGTCGCTTAAATCAAAACCTTAAATCCTTCCTTAGCAAAGGATATAGTCCACCAAACCCCGGGATTCATAAATCAAATAACTCTTTTAAATAGCCAAATTAGATTTTTTAAGTAGACAAAGGCAGGAATCAGAGTTACATAGATATTAAACACTCAGCATCTGATAACAAGAACCCGTGTCAGGCAGGAGCTGGATGTTTCCGGGAGAAAATAATTAAATTCATATTCAATAGAAAACTTTACTATCTGAGACAAGAACCTATCTGAAATGGAAAAACGGGCTTCCAGGAGAATACCATTCAGTTTAGATGCAACGGTCGCTACGAAAGGCAATATATTCAATGGTTATATAGAGAACGTTTCTGAAGATGGCATCGAGTACCTGATGACTGCTAAGATTCAGTCACCTGCAGATTTTACTCCAAGTAAAATAATTTACCTTGATTTTGAGGCGCCGACTGGTGACATATTTAATTTAAAGTGCATGGTAAAGTGGTATTTGGAAGTTACTCCTCATAATAGGAAATTATTGCTGGGAATGAAAATTATCTCTCCACCATCAGCATATAAACTATTGGTCAAAAATTTAAATTGCTGATCATTTAATAATTTAAAAAGGTGATTTGAGATGAAGAAATTAAACTGTTGGGAATATAAGAAATGCTGCCAGAATTCAGGGAATTTAAATACAGGCAGTGTCTGCCCGGTAAAAGAAGAGTTTATTGCAGACGGCCTGAACGGGGGCATCAACGGAGGAAGAATTTGCTGGACTATTATGGAAAATCACTGTAAGCAAAAGGCCAAGAAAGACTGCTTTCAGTGCGAATTTCATTACAGGGTGATGAACGAAGAAGGACTATTAAATAACTGCAACTCAATAGGCATCTATTTAAGTCGGCTCAATAACCGTTATTCCCCGGCTATCGACAGAATTGCTTGAACATAAAGAATACCGTTATACAAATTTCTCTTCAGAATTAATGCTGCTATGGAAAAAAGATATTATAAAAGAATAGACACAAGCTTTGAATCTCATTGTTCAGATTTAAAGTACTTTGGAACTATAACAAATATCTCAGGGAATGGAATGTTTATCAAATCTCCGAAAATAAACTTTCCTCTCAATTTGAAATTTGAACTTTCTATTCCCGTTAATGAAGAAACTATAAATATTCCGGTCATTATTAAGAGGCTTACCAAGTCAAACGGATATTATGATGGGATGGGAGTTAAGGTCATGGATCTGCAAAAGAAATATTTAGAATTATTAATCAGGCTGAACATAGCAGCAGATTACTGATACCATGACGCAATCTACTGACAGAAAAACCAATTGTGCTTTAGGAACAATGGAGCCTCCCCTGGGAGGTATAGTCCCAGAATAAGCAGGCTCATCACTGTTTATTATTCGTGGTTCTTTAGAAGAACCCCGTCGTCTCAGAAAGAGTTTTATGAAATAGGGGTATCACTATGCTGAGGTTTTTTCTGTAACCTTGGCTTAGTGCTTTACCCCGTAAGCATAGAGGCAGCGTCTGCAATGACCCTGCCTTTTTTTGTTGACATTCAGCGATAAGAGGCAGCTGCAGTATCCCCGCTGTCTATAAAAAACTATCTTGCCCTACTTGCGTTGTTGTGCAAGTAGCCATATTTAAAATAGTTATGCTCCTTATAAGTCCATTGCTTTCTTTACGTGATAGTGCTATAAAGCTGCAGGATACACTCAACTCAGGCAGTTTTAATCCTGCTTCTTTTTTAATAAAAAGAGACGTCATGGATAAAAGAGCTTTTGAGAGAATACCCGTATTGTTATATGCTCAATTATATTGTGAAGATTCCGTCTGTGATGCCCTTGTATTAAACCTGTCGCAAAATGGCATATATTTCAGTGCAGAAGCAACATTATCATGCGGATTAGATCTGGATCTATCTATCCCCATGGAAAGCAATGAACTGAGAGTTCCCTTTAAGATTATCCGATCTTCAGAAAAAGGGTTTCTTTACTCACGGTTTGGCGCTGAGCTCCTGAGCCCGTCCCCGGACTACCTATCGTTTGTGAAAAGTCATAAGACGTCGCTGTCTCATTAGTATTCATTCTTACGATTTGATACATCATAATCCTCAACTCTAAAGAACCTCAATGAAATGGGGGTGGCGCTTCGTTGCTTCTATAGAGAAGATCGAATCAGCTTGCCCGCCGCAGACTCATTTGTATTATCGATAAAGTTAAGAAAGCCTGGATTCTGTTATTGGTTGAGTTATCGTTATTTCTGTTGCAGTCGGGCAGTTGCAGCTTATTCTTAATAATCAATGAACTTGCTTCGAATAAGCTAAAATCAATTTAATTCGTTAGAGAGTGTCTCATGGACACGTCTTAGTACATCTTTGCATATAGCAATATCTGCAGCGTCAACCCCTTTTTGCGCCTTCAATGAGATCCTTTCAGAAAGCTTTGCTAATGCTTTTATTATTTTTTTGCCTGATTTAGTCAAATATACAAGTTTTTGTCTTTTATCTTTTTTATTTATAACCCGCTTCACAAGATTCAATGATTCGACACTTTTGATTAATCGAGTCATCGTAGTCTTGTCTTTACATAATGCCTCTGCGAGACTCTTTTGATGTTGTCCATCCTTATGCCAGAGGCGAACAAGAACATCAAACTGCTCTCCAGTTACACAATATCCTTTTCTCATTGATTCCTGGTTGAAATACTTGCGGATTATTTTTGCGGCTTTGGTAACCAAATAACCCAAAGATTGATGTAGATGATAGTCACTGCTACTCATAATTTTGTTCCTTAATTTATCAATCGACGTGAATCAATCATTTCTTTAACTTCCTTGAAATTACAACCTGATTAAAAAGGTAAGAAACAAGAACTCAATAATAAGAGTAGATAAAGAGATACCCCACTAATTACTATTGGTGTTTATATAAGAAATTCGAACACATACGTAATTTAAAAAATACAATATTTACAGAGACTGATATTTAGTTGTATAATGCAACTAATAATCAATATGCTTTTCGCAGGACTTCTTATTCGTGGATATCAATCAAGCTGTTTAATTTTATAGTCTTAAACGGTTCTATAAAATGCTAATGAAGATAATCATATTATGGGATGAATATGAGAACTAGATCTAAATTGAAGAATAATAATTTGTATAAATGAAATTTATTTTTTTGCATTCAATAGTGAAACAATTATGAACAGTTTAATGCTCAAGAGAATGCAGCAATGATATTTTTTTATCGGGGCTCTTCATCAGAGGATTTCTTGGCATAACACTGATGGCAATCCTTGCTATTGGAAAAAGAGAAGATAATCTGCGTATTGATTATGAGGAGCTTGTTTGAGTAGGCTCTTTGTTTAGTTTTTTTATCTGCTAATCCTCAATTCCAATGTCTATAAAGATTACCCGTAGCATGATGACATAGGTGCATTTTCCCCTGGGTCGTATCTGACGATAACCAATAGAAATCTTGCTTTTGGCTGATTCTCGTTAAAATTCTGTTGATACATCTGCAATCCGCAATTCTTCGATGTATCTAATCTGAAGATAAACCATATTTATCGCTATCCTTAGACCTTCACCTACATCGAAGATAACATGATGGCGTCTTCCATTTTAATCCAGGCAGGGTTGAGGATAGCCGGTTATAGTCTTGAGTCTGAGGTAGAATTATTGTTGCAGCTTCCCATCACTATATTCATAAACAAATTCTGTACAGTATGAATGCGCCCCTGAAGAACGCATACTGTTTCTTCCTGATGATCTTTCACTATGAGATCACAAACCGTGAAGTCTGATTAATAACATATACAACTTCTTAATCTGTCATACTTTAAAAAAGCTTTGATGATGTTTGTTTTTAGTATGTTAAGAGGTGCAGATTCAATAAAATTCTCTGCATTCCGATAACTTTCAAACTCGCCGATCCGAACAGTATAAAATTTTCCAATTTTCTCTACCCTCAGAAAGCTGCGATATTTATTTGTTAACGCACCCATTAGAGAATTAAACTCATTTTGAGCACGATCAAGAGTTAAAAAGCTGCCCATCTGAATTGTATATATTTTTTGTGGTGTATCATCGTTTTCCCGGTCTTTGCCAAATGCGTTAATGTCTTCAAGTGCAGTAATTGACAACATCAAAAAGAAAACGAGAAATGTTCGGGCTTTCATTGTCTTAAGGAATGGAGATTAATTTTTGTTTAAAAAACCATTAATTCTTTTAAGTATATTGATGCTTGATAATTTATTGCAATAGACTTATAACCCATATAATAATTATTTATAATGGCGTAGAAGTACTAAAAAAGGCTGATCAAATCAATTAAAGGCGGCCTCTCCTTTCAAGGGAAAAATCAGGAATTTAAGAAGTAGTTTTAGCATGTATGGTCGCTTGAAGCAGGGTCAAGGGTGGCTCTGCCTTTTTCTTGACCTTTACCTTAATGGTTGATATAAACGCCACATCTACTTATCTAATACATGATGACATTTGCAGCTTTGCCCTGAGTCGCATATGACAATATACACAACAAATCGTCATGCTGAGCGGATTTTCTTATATTCACTGGGAAAAATCGCCATAGAACCTCTCCTTATCTGTATTCTCAATGAAATTAATTCAGTGGGGATTCTGTTGATTTCGTGTTATGATAGGCATTGTTCTGCTCTGCCCGAAGTGAGGTTTTTATGATGTTATTTTACCTCTCCCTATAATAAATACTTATCAATGAATTATTTTCTTCCTATAATCCATATCTGCCGTTATAATTTTAAAAATCCTTTGATAAGGAGAGCCGATGATTGCGTATCAATTAAAAGAAAAGTCCGTTCTTCCTGTTCTGTTTTTTCTGATATGCAGCATTCCTTCCTTTTCTTGTGCTGAAGCAGATAAAACATCCAGGAAAGAGATTAATGATGTAGATTATTACTATAACCTTGGTGTTGACTATGGCAAATCAGGCAAGTACCAGGAAGCAGCAGACGCCTTTAAACAGGCAATCAGGATTAAACCGGATTATGCAGAAGCACATTACAATCTTGGCGTTTACTATGAAAAATCAGGTAAGCGTCAGCTATCAGCAGATGCCTTCAAGCAGGCAATCAGGATTAAACCGGATTATGCAGATGCACATTACAGTCTTGGCGTTTACTTTGGAGAATTAGGGAGAGGGCAGGCACAGTCAGCAATAGATGCCTTTGAGCAGGTAATCAGGATTAAACCGGATTATGCAGAGGCATATTATGGACTTGGTTTTGCCTATGGACAGTTACGTAGGAATCAGGAAGCAGCAGATGCTTTCAGGCAGGCAATCAGGATTAAACCGGATTATGCAGATGCACATTACAGTCTTGGTGTTACCTTCATAAATATAAAAGATAAAGGTTCTGCACTTAATGAATATAAGATTTTGAAAGCCCTTGATAAAGAATTGGCAGATAATTTATTTGATTTGATATATCCTTAATAGTGAAGTAATCATATGTCCAGAACCCCACCAAACAGTCAACATTTCAATTAATGATAGTCTCTTGAACTGAGAGGGCCATAGTCCTGGGTGGGTGTGTCCCTCTTATATAAAAATCTTCATGCATCTCGGTTTTTCTTCTGCATATCAAGCCAGGGAGTACCCATTCCAAGTATTGCCGGACCGCGTATTGGATGCTGTCCGTCATCTCCTCTTCTGAGATTAAAGCATTAGCACATTTATTACGATAATAAGGTAGCTGATCTTGTCAATTCTATTGCTATAGGAGGAAATTTGAGTCAGATTATCGAAGTTTTCAATAAGGTTCTTACCGAGGGCGCGAATCAAAAGGTTTCTGATATTCATCTCTGCGTCGGGTCCACATGGAAATACAGGGCCGACGGGCATATCATTCCTATTGATATAAAGCCCCTGGAAATGTCTGAATGTGAAACCATTGTACGACATATTCTCTCGAGTTCACCCAACTTCACTGAAGAGGCTGTAGAAAAAGTTGTCAATAGTCTCCAGGATCTTGACTGTTCCTACATGCTTCCCGGTGTCTCACGTTTCCGTGTAAATATTTGCAGACAGAGGGGATCATTTTCAATTGTACTGAGAATAGTCCCCTTCTCAGTTCCAACGATAGATTTGCTGGGCTTACCGGCTGTTATCAAGGATATTGCCCTCGAAGAAAGAGGCCTCGTACTGGTAACGGGCATTACCGGCAGCGGGAAGTCCACGTCACTGGCATCAATGATTCACCTGATCAATGAGACAAAGCCATGCAAGATTGTCACCATTGAAGATCCAATCGAATACCTGCACGGAGAAATAAAGGCTTCCATTATCCAGAGAGAAGTCGGGCTTGACACAGAAAGTTTCCCCGCTGCACTGAGAAGTGCATTACGTCAGGACCCCGACGTGATTCTTGTCGGTGAGATGAGAGATCCCACAACAATCGAAATAGCATTGAAAGCATCTGAAACAGGGCATCTTGTCATGTCAACCCTCCATACCACTGACGCGCCAAAAACAATTCACAGGATTATCAGTGCCTTTGACTTGAGCGAACAACAGGCAATACGCATACGACTGGGAGAAGCGCTGAAGGCAGTCATTTCTCAGCGCCTCCTGAGACGCAGTGACGATGGAGGCCGTGTGGCAGTGCTTGAGATAATGAGGAACACCCTTACCATAAAAGACTGTATTGAGAACCCGGAAAAAACAGCCTCAATAAAAGATTATATGAGTACAGGTAAGGACCAGTACGGCATGCAGACCTTTGATCAGCATTTGATGGAACTTTTCAACCAGGGAGTAATAGATATTCAGACAGCCAAGGCTGCGGCCACAAGTGCTTCTGATTTTGAACGGAATGTGCTGTTTACATAACCTGATTTATGTGAATATTAAAAAACAACGTTACTGAATCAAGCACTTTGATTAATTAACAATAATAAAAGGACACAATGGAAAGACGAGTTCATAAGAGAATCTATATAAATGAAAAAGCCACAATCGTTATTGATGAAACGCCATACAACGGATATGTTGTGAATATGTCTGAAGAGGGAGTAAGCTTTACTCTGAGCGCTCCTTTTAGTTTACAGGATGACACGGTCCGCAATTCATTGGTTGGGTTAACTTTTAAAATCTCCGGCAATGAATCAGTAACTTTAAAATGCGACGTCGTATGGATAAAAAAAGGACTTTATACGGGCAGCACGATTGCTTTGGGTGTGAAAATTGTAGAGCCGCCAATAGAGTACAAAAACTGGATAAACAAACTGCTTGCCAGCAACTCCTATATTAATGCTGACTTAGGTGTTTTGTATTAATTTCAATGAGTTGCAGAGTTTCTTCTATTGTTTTCAAATATCACATTTCGCTTCTGCCTCTTCTGTTTAAAGTTAATGAAATATAAAGCCGATTAACAAGTAGAGTGTATTAAATTTTACGGAGATTCTAAGGAGTAAGTTTATGCTATTAGTATGCCCTTCATGCGGTCGTAACGATTTTGATCCTCAAAAGCTATGTCTATGTGGCTACAGTGCTGATCATAATTTTATAACTGAAGCCTTCCTGGATGAAATAACAAAAGAAAGCAACAAAGAACCTGAGAATAAGGAGTCAATAAATATGGTACAACCAAAACAGGACCTGAACAATGAGGGAAATATCATTAAAGTTATTGATGCGTGGCAATTTACTTTTTCTAAAGAAGAGGATTGTATATCTATTGGCACACCGGCGCTTCAATCCTTTCGATTAAAGCTTACAATTGAAGATTTAGAGGAATTGCTGGAATTCATGTATCAGCAAAGCGGCAATGAAAAAACAATTAGAAATCTCAGTCTTTCCGCAGAGGACATGCCTGATTTTATTTATAAAATCAATGCCCTCATCGAGGAAAAGAAATCTAAAATTCCTATCGAATTTGCCAGCAATGAATTGCAGGAAATCGTAGACACGCTTAATGTCAAACTGAAAGCCTGAGTCATCAGTTATGCAGCTGAATTCTCCGGAAGCGTTTTCAGGTATCAGCTGATTCAAAGACCTCATAAGGCCCCTTCAACAAAGAGTGGTTGCAGAGATGTACGGATGAAATATCTTGAATGTTACAATCCCCCTTTTTACAAAGAGGGAATCCGCGCTTCCGATTTCAGCTAACCAGGTAACATCCTTAAAGTAAATCGAAAATAAAATCCAGCTTCTGCTCAATTTTATTTATTGACAGGCAGGATTCTTTTGTGTTAATTACAATAAGCTATAGTATTCAGTCATTTTACCGTTACTATTGATGAAGACAAGGTTATTATATTTTATATGCCTTCTTTTCGTTGTGAGCGTATTCATTCCCTACGCCCATGGTGAAGAAGAGATCTACGGTGAAGACCAGGTTATAGAGTCTGCTGACTATGATGAAGAGCAGTACGCAGAGGAGGAAGAACCTCTTGAATATCTTCCGGATGATCCCGGGGAATTTGACGAGGATACCGGTCAGGACGAGCTTCCTGAAGACCTCCCGGAGGAACCCCTGGAATATTATGACGAACAGCATGGAACAGAGGATGAACCCCTTGAATATCTTCCGGATGATCCCGGGGAATTTGACGAGGATACCGGTCAGGACGAGCTTCCTGAAGACCTTCCGGAGGAACCCCTGGAATATAATGACGAACAGCCCCTTGAGGAGGAAAGATAGGCTTCTGTCCTATGTGCTGTAATCCTTATCCCCTGCCCTGCCTGGCGTTCTGAATGTTGTCCTGCTGCTCCTGAAAGACAGTACAGATTGTCTCTTCCATATAATTCATGTCCTTCCCTGACAGCCCAAGCATTTCAAAAGAGACGGGGTCCATAGGATAGTGCGGTTCCTTTTCAACAGAAGAGAATCTATGTCTGGTTGTAATATAATCAGCAATATGCACAAGTGCTATATATTTCTCATTTCTTTTCGCGAGAGACGGGGAGTGGTGAAATAAAGTAACATCTAAAATAGTAGCCGGTAATTTCCACTGATCTGCAAGCCAGAAACCTACCTCAGCATGGGTATGGTGAAGAATATCTTTTTCTGCTTCAAGCAGCGATCCTGCATGTGCAATTTTATCCAGTATATTTTTGAAACTCTCGGGAAAGTACTTGTTAATGACTAAGAGCCCCAGATCATGGAGTAACCCGTCCATCATAATATCTTCAGCAATACTCATTTTAAGACTCCGGGCCAGCGTTCGCGCAGAGAGGCCAACGAACATGGAATGATTAAATAATCTCTTGTACCCTGAGGTCTTATTTTTGTCAGCAAAGAGCGTCAATACCGAGACCCCCACGGCAATGTCCCTGACGCTTTTCATGCCTATTCTCATAATCGCATCATTGAGTTTCGACGTCCGGACCATACCGCCAAAAAATGCCGAATTGGCAATACTTAAGATCCTTGCACAGATTGCGGGATCCTGGGCCACTATATCCTTGAGCCTGTCAATGGACATCAGGGGATCACTGGCAATTTTCAGCACCTCCCGCGCAATGCCCGGCAGCGTAGGCAGGTTTTTAATCCTTTTTAGTTCAGATTGTATTGATTCTCCCATAATAATATGTCGGAATTATTGTTCCCGGCCTTAATGGCAGCCCCTTTGCAGGCGGGTTTCCTGACTGGATTGAACGTTAAAACCGTTATAATACTACTAATTGGTTCATGATGAAAAAATACGAGCAGACAGATAGTTCCGGAGATGTTGGAATAAAGGCATGGGGACAGAACCTGGAAGAACTGTTTCAAAATGCTGCTGAAGGCATGTTCAATCTCATCACAGATATTTCGGGAGTTCCTGCTTCTGAAACCAGGGGGGTCAATATCACTGCAGAGAGCAAGGATGACCTCCTTGTGAACTGGCTCAATGAACTCATTTTTTTGTTTGATACCTACAGTTTTATTGGAAAGACCTTTTCCGTCAGCATCCATGACGACAATCTGCAGGCTGAAATACAGGGCGGGTCCTTTGATCCTGTGAGGAACGAAAGCAGGCTCCTGATCAAGGCAGCCACCTATCATGATCTTGCTGTCAAAGAGACGAATGCCCACTGGCAGGCACAGATCACTTTTGATTTATAGTGTGATCATTGAAAATTGCAGAGACGGGAATAAAGGAACACAAACACCCCTGCCTTCATCCTCCCCCGTCAAGGGGGAGAAGACATTCATATCCTTGAGTCTCTATGAAGACTGAACCGCAAGCTCTGATGTACAATGAGGACAGCGAGTAGCCTTAATCGGAATCGTTGTGAAACAGTGAGAACACTCCTTGGTCGTCGGCTCAGCGGGAGGAGTCTCCTGCTCCCGCTTCAACTTGTTCATCCCCTTTATAACCATAAACAAGGCAAACGCTACAATGACAAAACTGACAATTGTATTTATAAAAGCCCCATAATTTATTGTTACCGCTCCAGCTTTTTGAGCGTCTGCAAGAGTGGAGAATGGTCCCGGAATCGCTCCTTCTTTAATGGTAATAAACAGGTTTGAGAAATCGACATTGCCCAGAACGAGACCAATCGGAGGCATTATCACATCGGCAACAAGAGATTTGACAATAGTGCCAAAGGCAGCACCAATAACGATTCCAACAGCCATGTCAACCACGTTCCCGCGCATTGCAAATTCTTTAAATTCCTTTAACATGGTTCCCTCCTTGCTTGGATTAACGTTTGTGTATATATATACTGTCTGGATAGATCAGTAATGTGACAACCTCGTCCGTTTGACTTCATGCCAGTCATATGCTTAAGGAAGAGCAGAAAGTCGTTCTCAAAAACACCTCAATTAATCTCAATAGTAAGCGATAATTGACTCTTTGTCCACTAAAAAATAAACACAAATTTCACACAGTTCTGTAAGCTGAGAGGGCAGGGAACAGGCTTTTTTTCTCATCATTCCTGTAACCCCATTTCGGGAGGAGCAAAGCATGATTCACGAAGCCGATAGCATACAACAGAAACCAGGTCCCCTATCCTTTCCAAAGCAGCCATAATCTCATATAATTGATATATCAAATTCAAATCATACTAAAGGTTATTCACAATGACAGTTGAAGGACTCAGGAGAATCGACAGTTCACGCCTTGAGGTACCGCAGGGCTTTAAACCCGGAATGCGGACGAAGGGGATTATTTATCTCGACGAGACCCTTGAAAAAGTACTTGATATAAAATCCGTCAACCAGGTAGCCAACGTGGCAACTCTGCCGGGCATTGTCGGCCCATCACTGGCCATGCCGGATATTCACACCGGTTATGGATTCACGATAGGCGGGGTAGCTGCCTTTGATCTCAGAGAAGGGGTCGTCTCCCCAGGAGGAGTCGGGTACGACATAAACTGCGGCGTCCGGCTGTTGAAGACAGAACTAGAAAAGGCGGAGGTACTGCCAAGGCTCACAGAACTTATTGAGGGATTCTACCGTACCATCCCCACAGGGGTTGGTTCAAAGAGCACCCTGAAATTGAATGCAAAAGAACACAGAAAGGTACTTGTAAAGGGTGCACAATGGGTGGTGGAGAAGGGTTTTGGTGAAGCCGAAGACCTTGACCATTCTGAATCACGGGGATGTATGGAAGGCGCTGACCCCGGACTTATCAGCAAAAAAGCCTATGAGCGGGGAAGTGCGCAGCTCGGCACACTTGGTTCAGGTAATCATTTCACAGAGGTTCAGTATGTTGATGAGGTCTATGATGAGCAGATTGCAAATGCACTCGGTCTCTTTCAAGGCCAGGTCACTGTCATGATCCATACAGGGTCCCGGGGCTTTGGTCACCAGGTCTGCACGGATTCCCTTGAGACGATGCAGCGGGCAGTAAGAAAATACAGTATCAAACTGCCTGACAGGGAACTTGCCTGCGCACCCTTTGACAGTCCTGAGGCACGTGACTATATGGCTGTCATGAAGGCCGCTGCAAATTTCGCATGGGCAAACAGACAGCTCATCATGCACTGGGTACGGGAATCCTTTATAAGGACCTTCAGCGCCGCGCCATCAGCACTTGGAATCAGTCTCATCTATGATGTGGCACACAATATCGCAAAAGTCGAGGAACATGTAGTAAAAGGGCAAAAGAGAAAGCTCATCGTCCACAGAAAAGGGGCTACACGGGCTTTTGCTCCGGGACAACCGGAACTTCCTGATATATATAAAAACATTGGGCAACCAGTGATAATACCCGGTGATATGGGCAGGGCCTCTTTTGTCATGACGGGAACAGAGAGGGGGATGGAGGAGTCCTATGGTTCTACCTGTCACGGGGCCGGCAGACTTCTTTCAAGACACCAGTCAATCAAGATGGCAAGGGGGAGGGCAATATGGCGAGAAATGGAGGATCAAGGTATAATAGTACGGGCCACGGGAAGACACACACTTGCAGAAGAAATGCCTGAAGCCTATAAAGATATATCCAATGTAGTTGATGTTGTCCACAATGCAGGCCTCTCAAAGCGAGTAGCGCGACTCAGACCGCTCGGAGTCATCAAAGGATAAGATTGTGAATAACGGGAAATTAAAAATAGGAAAGATCCCCTATGCAAACCTTTTTCCCATTTTTCATCACCTTGAAAAAAACGGGAACAGGACAAAGTACCGTTTTATCAAAGGCGTTCCCTCAAAACTCAACAGAATGCTGAGAACAGGAGAACTGGACATCAGCCCGTCCTCCTCCATCGAATATCTGAAACACAAAGACCAGTACCGCATTCTGCCCTATCTGTCTATAAGCTCATCCGGCCCCATTAAAAGCATCCTGCTTTTTTCAAATTATCCCATTGAGAAGCTTGACGGAAAAACCATTGCCGTTTCATCTGATTCCGAGACGTCAACGGCACTGCTCAAGATAATTCTCCAGGAGTTTCTTTCTCTTGCCTGCACCTACGAAACAACGGACCAGAGCAGCATAAAGGACTCTCTTTCCAGCTACGCTGCAGTCCTGCATATAGGGGATACTGCCATGAGAGAAGCAAAAAAATCCAGCAACGGCAATGCAAAGTTTCTGCCCTCACTGCATGTCTATGACCTTGGTGAATTGTGGCACAGGCACACGGGCCTTCCTTTTGTATTTGCCCTCTGGGTAATAAGGAAAGAGTCGATAACAGAAAAGAACAATCTCGTTCAGGAACTGTCCGAAGAACTGATGACTGCAAAAAATCTTGCCCTTCACAGCTATGACGCTCTGGCGACAAAAGCCCCCAGGAACAAATGGATAAGCGAAGAGGATCTGGTCAGATACTGGAAAATAATCTCCTACGACTTTACCGCGAAACACATGGAAGGCCTCAGGCTCTTTGAAAAATATTTAACCAGGATCTAGCCTGTTTTAAAAAGCAAAGGTAGCATTCAGCACGCCGACAAGAATCTCTGTTTCGCTTTCCGGGAAGAGAACATTCCCTGACGTAGCCGAATTCAATTCCAGGGTAGTAAAACTTCCCCCTGCATACACATTGACTTTGTCGGTTACCGAATGAACAATGCCGAGTCCCAGGTCAAGGCAGGAACCAGTCGTATCTATTTCTACATTGGGAAAGTTGCTGTTCTCCACAGCCGCGGCAGGGTAATAGGAGTATGCACCTCTTCCATCAAGGGCCCAACCGTCTACTATCTCAATGCCCAGGCTGACACCCCCGCCTACCCTCCAGAGGTAGAAATCCTCAGTTACTAATGCTGGCGGGAGCGGCGTGCCATTCTGAACAAAATTATCTCTTCTGAAATGGAGTGCATCAAATCCGCCTGATGCGTATACTCTGTAAGAAACCGTATCAATGCTGTTTTTATATCCAAAACGCAAATCATAAAACTGACCGTAAATTCTTAAAAGATTGGTCTGGTTCGGGATAAAGTTCTTGCTCCAGGTTTCCTTGTCTTCAAGTCCTATTGCCCAGTCTGTGGTAATCCCGGCGAAGAGGTTTTCATTCCGGGGCAATGTATATTCTCCCGAAACTCCAAAAAGAATGACATTCTGCTCAGAAACAGCAGTGTTACTCCTTGCAGCAGGATTGTCTGTATGCTCCTCATACTGGAGCGTGCCATATCCAATGTGGGCACCAAAACCAAAGTTATCGGCATATGCATACCCTGAGACAATCATCAACGACACTGAAACTATTGCAACACCTAATCTCTTCATAATTATTCAGTTACCCCCTAAAAGACATTTGTACGGCCTCGTGTGTTATTTCCCCCCTGTAAGTATTTAATGCGCTTCTGAAGGGTTCACTATGTACACTTTCCTCTATGCCATGATTAGCGAGCAGTTTAACATATTCAATTGTTTTATTTGTCAGAGCCAGTGTTGATGTTCGCGGATATGCGCCGGGCATATTGGCAACGGTGTAATGGATCACGCCGTACACTGTGTAGACAGGATCATGATGTGTCGTCGGTTTAGTGGTCCCAATACATCCTCCCTGATCGACAGATACATCCACAATCACAGAGCCTTTCTTCATTCTGGAAACAAGATCCTTTGATACAAGTTTCGGTGCCTTAGCCCCCGCGACCAGAACAGCGCCGATCAGGATGTCCGTCTTCACCGCTTCGGCTGCAATGTTCTCTGCAGTTGAGAGAACGGTTCTGACCCTGCCCTTGTACAATGTGTCTATCTCCCTCAGTTTTGCTTCTCCCCTGTTTATGACCGTCACGTCTGCGCCCATTCCAAAGGCAACCTGCAGGGCGCCCTTCCCGACCACGCCGGCCCCAAGGATGAGCACCTTCGCCGGTTTCACCCCTTCTGCTCCGGATACAAGCAGCCCTGCCCCGCCGTGTATCTTCTGGAGATAATAGGCGCCCATCAGAGGCGCCATCTTGCCGGCAACTTCACTCATCGGTGCAAGAAGGGGAAGCCTTCCCTCTATTTCAAGGGTTTCGTAGGCAAAGCCGGTTATCTCCTTATCCAGGAGCATTCGTGTCAGTTCAGGAACAGAGGCAAGATGAAGGTACGTAAAAAGAGCCTGCCCTGTACGGAAGGAATCGTATTCTTCAGGCAGGGGTTCTTTTACTTTTACAATTAATTCAGATTCATGAAACAGTCTGTCTCTGTCTGCAACCAGGGCACCTGCCTTCAGATAGTCCCCGTCAGTGAATCCGCTGCCTGTTCCGGCAGACTTCTCCACAATGAGTTGATGTCCGTCCTTTAGAATCTCAGCAGCACCTGCAGGAGTTACTGCCACCCTGTACTCATGGTTCTTGATTTCCCTTGGAACCCCGATAATCATTAGCAGATATATTACCACACCCTTCCTGCAGATGATGATCGGGACTGAGCGAACTGTTCCAGAGATAGGGAATCTTAACGGGTAGTACGCAGAATCCAAATTATTCTAGAGGAGTTCCCGACGGCTATAAAACTAGTGAGCCTTTCTTAGAAATCAGGGAATATTTTAATCTGCAGGACCTCGTCATTCTCCATGGTCCGGGTTGCCGTCAGGATACCGCCTTCAACGTATTCAAGTTTAAAATCACCGAAGCCATCCCGCACAACGTTGTGGGCATCGGAAGGACAGCCTGCCTCACAGCCTGCAACTCCCTTGATCATTTTTGGTATCAGTCTGTCAAGGGAAAGGGGAGAGAGGTCCACACCCTTCGCATTGCCAAAATTGATGATCTTCCCCATGACAGCTGATATATCAAACCTGAAGGGGTTTTCGATATTGACAGGCAGTGATTCCTTTCCAATCCTGATGTCTAAATCCATTTCTAAACCTCCCTATGTTCCATGTATTATGGTCAATTAAAATTGCAAACCATGGCTGTTAAAATATCCGTACAGAGCTGTCCGGGTTTCGATAGAACAGAATTGCGACACCTCATGTAAAACCATGTGCAATGCAGTATTACCGTTGACTGAGTTTGATACCTTAAAAAAACAAAAGGCATTCACATTCTTATATCTGTCGATCCAATTCTGTTTTGAGAAGAGCAGACAGCTATCACATAGCATATAGAGCAAAACACACTAAAAGCCTCGTATATATCCTCTTTTCGTCAATAAATACTGCTGAAGTTTTCCCAGTGCATTTGCCCTGTGACTGATCGCGTTCTTTTCCGTATCACTCATCTCGGCAAATGTCCTCTTTGATCCTTCCGGGTAAAAGAGAGGGTCATAGCCAAACCCCCCAGCACCCTTCGGCTCACTGCCGATCCTGCCCTTGACATAACCCATAAACGTCTCCTCTTCTTCAGAAGAGACAAGGGCAATGCAGCATACAAACTGTGCCCCCCGTTTTTCTTCAGGCACATCCTTCAATGCACCCAGAAGCTTTTCATTATTTGCCTTATCATCAGCATCGTCTCCTGCATAACGGGCTGAATACACACCGGGGGCACCATTGAGGGCTTCAACTTCAAGCCCTGAATCATCAGCAACTGCAGTCATGCCCGTTGCACGTGCTATGTGCCGGGCCTTCTTGAGGGCATTGGCCTCAAAGGTGTCACCATCTTCTTCAACTTCTTCCACAGCCGGGAAATCATCAAGGGTATATATCTTTGATGCCGTACCCATGACAGCAAATATTTTCTTGATCTCTTCAATCTTCTTCCTGTTCCCTGTTGCTAGGACTACATCCATCATTTTTCTTAACTCCTCACTTTTAACTTTAATCTCGATGCCAGCTTAATTGCCTCTATCATACTTGACGGGTCCGCCCTGTTCTGCCATGCAATGTCAAAGGCCGTCCCATGGTCTGGTGATGTCCTGATGATCGGAAGTC
>CP070644.1:1184593-1194254 GCA_020354155.1 Nitrospiraceae bacterium
ATCACACCGGAATGGATTGACCTGCTGATACGTCCTGTGCTCAGCAGAGATTTTGATTTTGTAACTCCCTACTATCTCAGGCACAAATATGACGGAACAATTACAAACAGCATTATCTATCCCGTCACCCGTTCGCTCTACGGCAAACATATCCGGCAGCCTATTGGAGGCGACTTTGGTTTCTCCGGGAAACTGGCAGAGTTTTATCTGACAAAAGATGTATGGGAATCGGACGTCGCCCGTTTCGGTATTGACATCTGGATGACGACGACAGCCGTTGCAAACGATTTCAAGGTGTGCCAGTCCTTCCTCGGGGCAAAGATACATGCAGCCAAGGACCCCTCAGCCGACCTGTCCGCAATGCTTACCCAGGTCGTGAGCGCCCTCTTCATGCTCATGGAGGAATACCCGGACAAGTGGAAAGAGGTCAGGTCAACTGACCCAGTGCCCCTTTTCGGATTTGAATTTTCCGTGGGGCTGGAGCCTGTCCATGTGAATGTGGACCGCATGATCGGAATGTTTGATCTTGGAATTAAAGAATTAAGTGACCTGCTCACAGACATACTGTCCATGGACAGTATGAAGGAGCTGATAGAAACTTCAACTTCAAATCCCTTTACCTTTACCGATGAATTATGGGCACGCATAATCTATGATTATGCTATTGCATGCCATAAAAAAGTCATGAGCCTCGAACACATCCTCAAGACATTAACTCCGCTCTATCTCGGGAAGGTCGCCTCTCTCGTAAAGGACATGGCAGAAAGCAATGCCCTGGAAGTGGAGAATAGACTTGAAAGATTATGCACTGCTTTTGAGAAATTAAAACCGTACCTTATTGAATATTGGGAGTAAAGGGGGAATTATGGATAATGTATTTATAGAACCATTGAAAAGATTTATTGAAAGGATCGCTGCATTTCTTCCCAATCTTCTGATCGGCCTCATTCTTATCATTATTGGCTTTCTTCTGGCCAAACTGTGCAAAGCCATTATCACCAGAGTATCCATATTCCTGAAAGTTGACGCCCTTTCAGAGCGCATCGGGATATTACAGGCACTGCGGAAGAGCGGTATTCAGGAACCTCTGTCAAAAATGATCGGCCAGGCCGTTTACTGGATCATATTCCTCTCCTTCATTATCATCGGGCTCGACGCACTGAAGATGCCTGCCGTAGAAAACCTGATGACAGAATTTCTGCTTTACCTTCCGAACATTGTCCTTGCATGTATTGTTATCTTTATTGGCTATCTCCTTGGAAATTTTCTGGGGAGGGCTGCCCTTATTGCTTCTGTGAACGAAGGCTTTGCTTTTTCAGGGCTCATGGGCAAATTTGTCAAATTTACCGTATTCATAATGGCTTCAACCATGGCGCTTGAACTTCTCGGCATAGGCGAAGATACTGTGCTTATTGCATTTGCAATTGTGTTCGGTGGGGTAGTACTCGCCCTGGCCATTGCCTGTGGACTTGGCGGAAAAGATGCTGCGAAGGAATACATCGACAAAATGCTGCAGGAGAAAAAGGAAGACGACGATATAACACATATTTAATGAGACGATCTTCCGCCCTTCCCTTTGCCACAAAAATGCATTTTTGCTTTCTGTCATGTTATTCTTCTGAAAGCTATGCAACACCATCCAGTTAAAGAGAAAAAGATTATCGGTTGGCGGGAATTTATCGATCTTCCTGAATGGGGGATACGGAATATTCGGGCAAAAATTGATACCGGTGCAAGAACAAGCTCCCTCCACGTCGAGGACATCAGGGTCCTGGGTAATAACCAGATCAGTTTTTTTGTTATTGTCCAGATAAAAAATACGTTGCGAAGAAAAAAGGTCGTTGCAGAAAGACTGAAGCAGGGTCATGTAAAATCCAGCACAGGCGACAGAACGCGACGCTGGTATGTAAAAACAAAAATCAGGATCGGAGATTTCCAGAGAGACATTGCTCTGAATCTCGTAGGTCGTGAGGACATGAACTTCAGAATGCTCCTGGGCAGAACAGCGTTAGAGGACGCATTTCTCGTCGATGTTGACAGGTCGTTCCTGGTAAGTAAGAAAAGAAAGGTGGAACGGACTTGAAAATTGCCATTTTATCCAGAGGACCAAAGCTCTACAGTACAAAACGTCTCAGAGAAGCCTGCAAAGACCGAGGGCATGATGCCAAGGTCTTAAACTCAATGGACTTTTCGATAAACGTAGAGGAAGGATACCCTGATCTGCTCTACAAGAACAGACGCCTGCCCAATTTTGATGCTGTAATCCCGAGAATAGGTGCCTCCATAACCTTTTTCGGAACGGCGATTGTCCGGCAATTTGAACAAATGGGTGTCTGCTGCCTTAACTCCTCTCTCGGCATTATTACGTCCCGGGACAAGCTGTTTTCAGTCCAGTTCCTTGCCCGCCACAACCTCGGGATTCCCCAGACAATCTTTGTAAAGGAAAGAGCTGCCATTCTTCCCGCTATTCAAAAACTGGGTGGAGCTCCAGTCGTTATTAAATTGATTGAAGGCACCCAGGGCATAGGCGTCATTCTGGCAGATACAGATACGGTAGCCGAAGCAATCATTGAAACCCTGCACAGCAAAAAACAGAATGTTCTTATTCAGCAGTATGTCAGCGAGAGTAAAGGCAAGGACATCCGGGCCATTGTCGTCGGCAATAAGGTTGTTGCATCCATGCGCCGCAGGGCAAAAGGTGATGAGTTCAGAAGCAATGTTCACCGGGGAGGAACAGTTGAGAATGTTCAGCTTAATGAAAAATATGAAAAGGCGGCTATCAGGGCTGCGCAGATTATGGGACTGAGTGTGGCCGGTGTGGACATGCTTGAAGGCAAGCGTGGACCAATGATTATGGAGGTCAATTCATCACCCGGACTGGAAGGCATTGAAAAGGCGACAGGCATTGATGTTGCGTCTGAAATGGTCCAGTTTCTTGAACGGCAATGCAATATCCCGGAAATCGACCTGAGACAGCGTCTGACCCAGGACAAAGGGTATGGTGTTGCAGAAATACATATTATGAAAAATTCTGATATCATCGGCAAGACCGTGTCAGAAGCCGGATTTCGGGAAAGAGATATCGTCATTATGAGCATAAAACGAAAGCGTACAACCATATCTAACCCGAAGGCAACAAGAGAAATACTGCTCGGTGATACCCTGTTGTGTTTCGGGAAGCTGGAAAATATGGAATCCTTTATTGTCAAATCCAGAACAAGGCGGAGAAGAAAAAAAGAATAACAATTGTGCCAAAACTTAAGAAACTCGTAATTGGGAAAACAGAAGTCCCCCCCGGCGAAACAAGGGAAATCAATCTTTTTGTCGGCAAACAGTTCGATTTCACAGAGCTCTATATGCCGGTAAAAGTAATACGGGGGAAAGTGGATGGTCCCCGGCTTTTTGTATGTGCTGCCGTTCACGGAGATGAAGTCAATGGCGTTGAAATCATAAAACGCCTCCTGGCCCACAAAGCGTTGAGCGCTCTTAAAGGTACGCTTATCTGTGTCCCTATTGTGAATGTCTTCGGTTTTAACAGTCTCTCCCGGTACCTGCCCGACCGCAGGGACCTGAACAGGTCTTTCCCCGGCTCAAAAACAGGATCACTTGCTTCCCGGCTGGCCCATCTCTTTGTCACAGAAATTGTGGAAAAATGCACTCACGGAATCGATCTCCACACGGGCTCACGGTACAGGACCAACCTGCCACAGATCAGGGCCTGCCTGAAGGTGAAGGGAACCCGGAGACTTGCCCATGAATTTGATGTTCCCGTTATTCTTGACGCAGATGCTATAGATGGAACACTGCGCCAGGTCGCGTATGAAAGAAGAATGCCCCTCCTGGTCTTTGAGGGGGGAGAGCCTCTCCGCTATAATGAAGTGGCCATCCGCAGCGGTCTTGCAGGGGTCCTCTCAGTTATGAAATCACTGGGAATGACCAGAAATAAAGGAAAAAGACACCGTAAGGTTACGTCATTCACTGCAAAAGGCAGCTACTGGGTCCGGGCACCGCACGGCGGCATCGTCATTATCAAAAAGAAACTGGGAAGCATAGTAAAAAAGAACGACCTTCTGGGAATTGTCTCTGATCCCCTGGGAAATGATAATATTGAGGTAAGAGCGAAAAAGAAAGGGATTATTATCTGTCACACTCATCTGCCTCTTGTAAACAGGGGAGATGCAATAATACATGTTGCAACCTTCGAGCGGACGAAACCGCTGATCAAAAGCATGGAGCAGTTCGATGACCGTTTTGAAGATGATGAAAAAATATAAATCAGTATTCAGTTTATTTTTCATACATTGATAAAAAAACCTGTAAAGAGGAAAAAACAACAGCCCCGGAATGAACAAAAACTCCTCGCTTTCTTAAAAAAGCGGAAAAAAGATATTTCACCGCTTCTTATCATTACCCACAACTTCCCTGACCCTGATGCCCTTGCAAGCGCTTATGCACTGCATTTTCTTGCGAGCCGGATATTTCATATCCGTTCACGAATAGTCTACAGGGGACTTATCGGACGTATTGAAAACCGGAATATGATGAATCTCCTTGAATTACCGGCACACAAAATGAAACCACGTGAGATCGAGAAGTATGCAAACACCGCTCTCGTTGATACACAGCCGGCATTTGAAAATAATCCCTTCCCTGCAAACAGGGAGGCGACAATAATAATAGATCAACATGCTCCCTTTCATACTCCTGTTGCCGATCTGTCTATTATCGATACTGAATGCGGTGCTACCAGTGTTATTCTTGCAAAGGCCATTCTATCGCTGAACATTGACATACCAGAGCGGCTTGCCACTGCACTTGCCTATGGAATTATCAGCGATACCTTGAATCTGTACAGGGCAAAGAGGCCTGATATCATAACCACCTATCTGAAGGTACTCTCATTTGCAAACATTCATACTCTTGCCCGTATCCAGCTGCCGCGATACGATAAACAGTACTATACAACCCTGGACGGGGCAATCACAAAGGCTCAGATGCGAATGGGATTAATGATCTGTCATCTCGGAAAAGTCAGTAGTCCTGATCTCGTATCTCAGATCGCAGAATTTTTCCTCTGCTACGAAAAAACTGACTGGATACTTGTCACAGGCAGGTTTAACAGGAAACTCCACACTTCACTCAGAACAAAATGCAGTGGCTGCGATTCCGCTAAAATACTGAGAGAATGCTTTGACAGGCCTGAGGATGCAGGCGGACATGGACAGATAGCAGGAGGCTCGTTGAGCATACCCAGGCCCAGTGAGAAAGTATGGCATGAAGCAGAACAGAACCTTGGTGAAAAAATAACTGCACTTCTCAAGTGTAATAAAAGAAGCAGGCTTTACTATCCGTTTCAGGGAGACAGCAAATGCAGGACATCCTAGGCTCGATTAAGGAGATAGGGGTCATGGGTTTTCTTGATATTCTGTTTATGTTTCTCCTGCTCTATACCCTTTTTATTGCCTTCAAGCGTACTCGTGCGGCCTTTGTTTTAAGAGGCATATTCATTGTCGCCTGTGTCTATCTCCTGACCCGTCAGTTCAATCTCATTATGACAGCTACTGTCTTTGAAAAATTTGTTACTGTTATTTTTATCGTTCTTGTCGTTATTTTTCAGGAAGAGTTGAGGCATTTTTTTGAAGAGATTGCCTCCTGGAGCCTGAAGCGTCCTGACACATTGAATAAAAGCAGGCCTTTGAGCCGTGATGAAACCCAGCTCTTTGTCAAGGTGCTCATGGAACTTTCCCGTGACAGAATCGGAGCACTCATCGTCATTCGGGGAAAAAACATACTTGTCAGGCACCTTGATGGGGAAGTTCCGCTGAACGGTCAATTGAGCGAAGCCATACTGAAAAGCATTTTTGATCCGCACTCAATCGGGCATGATGGAGCGGTGATTATTGACGGCAACCGGATTACCCATTTTGCGGCACATCTGCCATTATCAAAAAACCTCGAGAATATACGGGACCGGGGAACGAGGCACGCAGCTGCACTGGGAATTAGCGAAGTTACTGATGCCCTGTGTCTTGTCGTATCAGAAGAGCGCGGCAGTATTTCCGTCGCCAGACATGGAACCATTTACACTGAAAACAATCCGGACAGACTGGCAACTGCCATTGAGAATTTCTACGAAGAGATACGGCCAAAGAAGCAGGTAAAGGCATGGGAGGAATTTTTCAAGAGCAATTCACGTGAAAAAGTATATGCTATCTTATTGGCACTTGGCCTCTGGTTTGTGCTTGTTCACGGATCGAAGATCGTGTACAGGAGCTATGTCATCCCTGTATCCTATGGTGAACTTCCCAGTGAATGGTCCATTGCCGATATTGATCCAAAGGCAATGGAAATCAGACTGAAAGGTCCGCGCACCTCCTTTTATCTCAACATCAGGGATAGAATAAAGGTCTATCCCGATATCAAGATGCAGAGCGGTCCCCAACGGATCAGAGTGTATGAAAAGAATTTTGTATATCCCAAAAGTTTGAATCTTGATGAATACGATCCTCATTATATATCGGTAACGCTTGATAAGACACCACAGGAAGTAAAACCACAGGAAGCAACACCGCAGAGCAAGAATGGAACAGAGTAAAAACATAGAACAGGTGAAAGCTGTCACGGATGGCTACAGGCAGCCGGTTTCTTCCTAACCAGACCTGCTTTTCCTTCTGCATCAAACGCTTTCTTCCACTCATAAAACGAAGATCTCGGCACTTCAAATGCACGACAGGCCCGTGAAGCATTTCCGCATAGTTTAGCGTATTCCAGGACTGCCATTTTATACTCGATTTTTAATGTATCTCTGACTTCCTTGATCATATGAAAGACCTCCTTTTTGTTTCTTACAAAATTACAAAAAGTGTCCAACGAGGTCTGACATGCCTACAAGACATACATTTGCTTCTCATTTGGTTATGGCTGGAGTATACATTACCACTGTATCCAGACTGTTGGGACACAAAAGCCTTACAATGACTCTGAGATATGCACATTTAGCACCTGACCACCTCTCAAAAGCTGTGAACATGCTCAGTTTCACAGCTGAGACGAAGTCAACTGCATACTTACTGCATAGTTTGGCTGGAAATCAGTAGGTCAGAAAAAAGATGATGGAAGCTAATTTGCTGATAAATCAAATAAAAAAAAGTGGAGCCACCGACTGGAATCGAACCAGCGACCTGATCATTACGAGTGAACTGCTCTACCATCTGAGCTACGGTGGCATTCCCTCTGAATTAGCATACTCATTATACTATAAGAGAACAGTCTTGTTCATCAACTGGCGTAACACCCGTTCCGTCGGGTAATAAAAAAGCCCTGCAGAAACTACAGGGCTCTGGTTACTGAAATATTATTAAGGATTTTATCCGCCTTCGGCTATTCTCTCCTCTTCCTCCTGGCGTGTTTTACATTCAATGCAGTAAGTGGTTACCGGGCGTGCTTCAAGACGTTTAATCCCGATTTCAAGGCCGCATTCCTCACAGATCCCAAAGTCCTCATTGTTATCGATGCGGTCAATGGTCTCGTCAATTTTCTTAAGCAGCATGCGCTCCCTGTCCCGTAAGCGTAACATGAAATTTCTGTCTGTCTCCGCAGTGGCCTGATCACCCATATCCGGGAAATTAAGCTCAGAAGGAAGTGCGCTCAATGTCTCTTCCGCTTCCCTGAGCAAAGCTTCTTTTTGATTTATGAGGTTCTGCTTGATCTGCTGAATTACTTTTTGCCTGGGCGTGAGCTTTTTTGAGCTCTTTGATTTTGCAGATTTCTTTGGTGCAGAAGCGGGTTTCTTTTTTGCCGCGGTCTTCTTTTTTGCCGCCTGTTTTGTCTGTTTTTTTACAGCTTTCTTTTTTGCTGCTTTTTTAGCTGTCGTTTTCTTTGCCATGTGTTCCTCTGTCCTTCATAAATTTAAATAAGCTGTAACTTAACAGATTTTAACCGGCTAAGTCAATAATCACAGGACTTCTTTATCTTGACAAAGATGATTTATTTCCATTAACGTATTCGGGCAAATTCAGCCTTTTTGCAACGTTATTTATTTAGCATAGTTAACGGCATTTATCTTTGGAACTTTAGAAGATGTTCTGCAGCGGTACGAAGTTTTTTATTGTTAACGGGCCCCAACACTGCACTCCATTGGATCAATTTCATAATCTGTGTCTTTTGAACAAACAGGATCATTATAATTGACCGACTGATATCAGTGTATATTAAATTATTAACAAAAGAATGTTTCGGGGAGGACGGTCTATGCTGCTTGGAGTGAATGTTGATCATGTTGCAACGGTAAGAGAGGCACGGCAGGAGGGAGAGCCTGACCCCCTCACGGCTGCGAAGATGGCGATCAAGGGAGGGGCTGACGGCATAACAGTCCATCTTCGCGAAGACAGAAGGCATATACACGACCGTGACCTGCAACTGGTCAGGCGTTATATAAAGAATGTTGAGATTAACCTTGAAATGGCTGCCACAAAGGAAATGATAGGAATTGCCTTAAAGGTCAAGCCCGACATGGTTACCCTTGTTCCGGAAAAGAGAGCAGAGTTGACCACAGAGGGGGGGCTGGATTTAAAAAAGAGCGGGGGCAAAATAGCTCGGGCTATTGATGCTGTTCAATCAAAGGGCATACCGGTCAGCCTCTTTATCAATCCGGCGATTAGCGATATCGATCTTTCAAAAAAACTGGGGGCCACACTGGTAGAGATACATACAGGTCTGTATGCGAATGCAAAGGGCAAAAAACAGACAGAAGCATTGACCAGGGTCAGAAAGGCCGTGAAGAGAGGCATTGATTGCGGATTGCTCGTAAATGCAGGGCATGGACTGAAGTTCAGCAATGTGAAGAAAATCGCTGCTATCATGGGCATACGGGGTTTGTATATAGGACACAGCATAATTGCGAATGCGATCTATCTCGGGATTGAAGATGCAACGAGGCAGATGAAGCGTTTGATACATGAGGCGAAAGGGTCGTAACAATTGCTTAGAACATCGGGCTGAACCCCTTGGAAACATAATTGATCGACGGGTTGTCAAATGAGGAATGTGATTTACCCTGGTGAAGATATCGTGTATGAAATAAAATGATGATGCATATAAAATATCTCTACTTGAGGTGTCGCAATTCTGTTTCCTCGCCATTCAGCCTTCTTTTTCCAGTTGTTATGGACAGGAATGGATTGCAGAAATGATTTATGGAATCGGCATAGACCTTGTAAAAATAGACCGGATGAGAGAGGCCCATGAGAAATGGGGCCGCAAGTTTTTTGAACGGGTATATACTGAAGAGGAAATAACCTACTGTTTTGACAAAAAAGTCCCTTATCCTTCCCTTGCTGTACGATTTGCCGCCAAGGAAGCTCTTATCAAGGCCATCGGTTCGGAAATAGCAGTTAATATGAAAGATGTTGAAGTGATCAGTCATGAAAGCGGAAGACCGTCAATCAGGGTGAAGGGGAAGGTTGAGAAGTTCTTTATAGAAAAGGGTATAAAGCTGAGCCATCTGTCTCTGAGTCATGAACGGGAATACGGCATAGGGTGCGTTGTGCTTGAAGTTTAATGATTACCTGCTTTGACCCTGCTTGCTGAATGCTGACAGATAGTCATGTTCTTCCTGAGAGGCCGGCTTGTCCTGATCAAATCGGTCTGAAATGATTTTTAT
>CP070644.1:1194354-1209613 GCA_020354155.1 Nitrospiraceae bacterium
GATTTTGATTAATGAAAAACTCTTTTCTCTATTCAGTTCTTCTGTCTTGCTTCCTGATATGTTCCTTTGGCGGGAGCGCGCTTGGTGATCATCAGGGCATCCGTGAAATGCCACTGTCTAAGCATACGCGCAACAATTTGGAAAGAGTAATACATTCCTATCAGGATCAGCCCGAATTCACACTCGGCGGTGAAACAGTACTCGCTCCGCACATGCTCGAGAATTTCTACGGCCGCAGAAATTTCCAGCCTGCGTGGAGCAATGACAATGGCATAACACCCCTGGCAGAAATACTTATAGAAAAAATAGAGCACAGCAGTGTAGAAGGGCTCGTACCTGAACACTACCACTTTGAGCGGATCATGGCCCTCTATAACCTCATGCAGGCAATTTCTGAAGTTACAGTGAAGTCAAAGGCGGAATCCCTTGCCGAAATGGACATACTGCTTACCGATGCCTTTCTAATGCTTGGGTGCCGTTTCTCCGCAGGATGCATCAATCCATTGACGGTTGAAGCTGAATGGCATGCAAGCCGCTTTGACCTGCGCATGGAAGAGGTCCTTGCAGATGCTTTAAAAGAAGATGCTGTCCTGGAGTCTCTCTATGAATTGCTTCCCGGACAACCCGAATACTACAGACTCAGAAAGGCGCTGCAAACCTATAGAACTTTCATGTCACGCGGCGGCCTGCCAGCGATAGAGACGTCATCTCTCTTTCAAAAAGGTGAAAATGATGATTACATTATAACCATCAAAAAACTGCTCCGGGCTACGGGCGACCTTTCTGACGAAGCAGTGCCGTTGAACAGGACCTTTAATGAAGCTCTGGAAAAAGCTGTCAAGATTTTTCAGAAGCGACATGGAATAGAGTCTGACGGTATCATCGGCCCTCATACGCTTCAGTCAATGAATGTATCTGTGGAAACACGCATTCATCAGATAGAAGTAAACCTGGAACGGATGCGATGGATTGCACGCAACCTGGGACACCGGTATATCATCGTGAACATTGCTGACTTTACTCTCCGTGTTGTTGAGTACGGACAGACAGTCATGTCCAAAGACGTCATAGTCGGCAGGCCCTATCGCAATACCCCTGTCTTCACAGAAAAGATGGAATATATGGTCTTCAATCCCTCGTGGTACATACCTGAAAGAATCGTTGCTGAAGAAATCCTCCCCATGGCAAAACGCAATCCAAACTACATGAAAGAGAACAACTTCATCGTTCGTGCCGGATGGAACCAGGAAGCTGCCGTCATCAATCCTGAAACAATAAACTGGCCACAGGTAACACCAGAAACATTTCACTATACATTGATGCAACCTCCCGGACCATTGAACCCTCTCGGCAGAATCAAGTTCATGTTTCCCAACAGGTTTAATATTTATATACACGACACCCCGGCCAGGGAAAAGTTTTCCAGCACAATCCGCACCTTCAGCCATGGGTGTATCCGCATCAAAGACCCTGTTGATCTTGCAGAATACCTCATGCAGGATGATCCTGACTGGACATTAGAGAGAATCAATGCCTTAATTAAAAGCGGTATCGAGACAAAAATTCAGCTTAGGCGGCCTATCGCAGTACACATCATATATTTAACTGCCTGGGTTGATGACCAGGGCATTCTACAGTTCAGGCAGGATATTTATGGAAGAGATGCTTTGCTGGCCAGGGCCCTGAGCCAAAGCCCTCCCCAGTTTCATTGAACGGGCATGAAAAGTAAATACATTCACTTGCAGCAGTTGATATTTTAGTCAAACATTTGTCACAATGACAGAGGATATCAAATAAATCTTCCGGGGATAGCTTGTCTTTCCTAACAATTTCAATTAGTTAGAAACTGGTATCATTATTGCTTAATAAAAGTTCGTTGTAACGTACTGTGGGAATGAACTAACAATGACCGAGTCTGAAAGCACACATAACAGAGAGCATCTCTGCATAGAACGCAGAAGTGTGCTCAAGCTGGGAGTGCTTGCCTCGATCGCCGCCTTCATTCCTGACAGCCTTGAGGCTGCCATCCGCTCCATAACACCCGAAGAAAGGTCTCTCTCTTTTCTGAATCTACACTCAAAGGAATCGTTAGAGATCAACTATTGGAAAAATGGCAGCTATGATGAAGAAGCCCTTGATGCAATCAACTATCTCTTCCGCGACCACAGAAGTGGCGCTGTAAAACCTATAGACAGAAAGCTCCTTGATCTTCTGTATGCAGTAAAAACCAGGATCGGGAGTACTGAACCATTCCATTTAATATCAGGATACAGGTCCCGCCGATCAAACAATCAGCTCCGTCATCATAACGGGGGCGTTGCAAAAAACAGTCTCCATGTCCTCGGCCAGGCTGCGGATATTCGCCTGCCAGGGAGCAGTCTGAAGCAACTAAGGAGCATAGCATTTGAGCTGAAGGGTGGCGGCGTCGGCTATTACCCAAGGTCTAATTTCGTGCACCTCGATGTCGGGCAGGTGCGTTACTGGAACCAGCATTCATCCCGGTAATGTCTCAGTATTGACCTCTCCTGAAACAATCATTATTTTACCATGTGAATATTACCTTTACTTGCAGCGTATTGCCAGCGATAATGAGTTAAGGGCAACGCTGAAGGAAGTATAAAAGGGTATGCATATGATAGAACGACTGAATTGCTGGGAATTCATGAAATGCGGCAAAGGGCCGGAAGGCAATGGGAAGAGTGAATCAGCTCCCTGCCCGGTAGCGAGCAATGCAGAGGCATCCGGCTTTAATAATGGCGTTAATGGCGGCAGGATTTGCTGGCTCATTGCTGACAGGCAGTGCAATGAGACGCTGGTCTGCTCACCTGAACAGGACTCGCGATCCTGTGACAGCTGTGATTTCCATGCCCTTGTAAAGTCCGAAGAAGGGCTTCATGATATATGCCGTAATGTGGGTGTCTTTATCATTGAAATAGCCAGGACTCGCTTATTGCACGGTTAGGCGCTCACCTCTTTCCTCTCCTGTACCTGCACATTGACAAAGCATCATATCTATTCTTACAATCATTCTGTACATTACCTTTGTTCATTTTTTCATTAAAACAATCTATGATCATAGAAGATTCCATTCTTATTCAGGCGCCGATAGAACGGGTCTGGGATACTTTTACAGACCTGACCTGCTGGAAAGACTGGAGCACGGTACTGGGAAATGTAACTGCTGATACCAATACCCTGACGAAGGGCAAGAGATTCAAATTCTGCCTCAGGCCCTTTGATCTGCCCCTTAATGTCGAGCCCATTGTGGAAGAAGTCATGATTCACGAACGCATTGTATGGTCAGGGAGCAAGCACGGGATTCATGCCCGGCACGAATTTATTTTTCAGCAAGCTGATAATGGGATTCTGCTGAAAAGTATTGAGACCTTTTCCGGCAATATACTGAAGGTATTCGGCTTTGCCTTTCCTGCACAGAAAATGAAAGAGCTCACGCTTTTGATGCTTCATGAAGTAAAAGAGGCCTCGGAAAATCACTACGTCCGTCCAAAAGAAGGCAGGGAAAAGATCTGGAAGATAAAATAAGCCGGAAAAATCTTATCGTCCTGTGTGCTGCAATCCTAATCTGTGAATCCTGATATCGGTTTTACCATCCTCATTCTTAAAAAAATAAAAAACTTTTTTAAACCCTTCCTTATCCGAAAATTTTACTCTAAATTCCACAGGAACGCAGTCACAGTCTTTTGAATATGTATGCCTCTTTATAATCCTTGCCTCTACCTGCCGGCCTTCGTGATAGAAAAGATAATAGTTTTGTACAAGTTTCAGGGCTTCATCATCAGACGGAGACCATGAGGTAGAGCAGGCGGATAGCATAAGGAATGAGAAAAGGATGCTGAGTACATGAAGATAGCCTGATGCAATGTAATGCAAAGCCGCGGGTCCGCCAGTGCTCTGTAAAGAAGGGAACCGGCGCCTGATTAATCTTCTGACTGCCACGAAAATCAACATAGTACCCATTCTATGGATGCAGCAAAGATTATCATCATAAATAGTATATCATTGCAATCCGGATTGCATCCGACTGTAATTCACAGCAGCCCGTTGTTATAACTATATAATCAAGCATTGACTGCCTTGCCCGTCTGTTTTGCCATCTGCTTCATAAAAGCAAGATCCTCTTTACTCCGCTCCATCATTCTGTTATCCACCTCTTCCCTGCTCAGTCCCATCAGTATCCTGTAGGCATTATATTTGGTTTTGCAGAAATAAATGTCAAAGGGATCCTGCTTCCCTGCTGTCCTGTAAATCCTGATACCAGGCACTTCATCATGTTGAATATACTCGTACTCCATGTTCACCAGCAGTGGCTCTATATCATATTTGTTCTGCCAGGGGATGCACGCACCCTCCATGGTAAGGTCTGTGTCCATTATTGACCGCACTTTTTCAGTAACACCCCCGACTGCCAGGATGATCTCTCCTGTCAATGAACCCGTAATGCCGTACTTCTGGTTTACCGGCTGCTGTATATAGTCAGAAATAAGACCTATGTCCATTGCTACCGAGGCGCTGTCTCCTTCGACGCCTCCGTGGGCCTGAATATACTCAATGTGCATTTCATATCCCACATAGGGAGCCTTGACCCTTCGAAGCAATTTCTTGATAGATGCCCTGACATTTTGTGCAGCCGCCTTTGCTATGTCACCTATCTTGCCAGGAGCGGTTATGATGTCAGAGCCGCCTGTATTAACCTGGCAGTGAATGGGCAGTGGCTGGCCAAACATCTGGCCGCTGGCACGGGAATGAATTACCGCAAGGCCTACCACATAGCCGATTGAATCAGTCATGGATGTAATATATTTTTTCAGGTCCTTCCTGTTTTCAATGATCTCCTTTGAAACAGCTCCTTCCAGGCTCAGATGCTCCTCAAGTGCGCTTCTGATATGCTCAGGTTCAACGAGCGGTGAGTTATCGACGATTGCATCCAGTTCAGCAGTTTTTATAATTCCGTTAATCGGCCTGAGTATACAGCTGAGTTTGCCGTCAGAGCTCCTGCACCGCAGTTCTTTCACTATTTCCGCAATAGCGCTCCTGGAAAACTCCCGGACGGTGAGTTTGTAATCCCTTGGCAGAATCTTGCCAAAGATCTGTTCACTCCGCCTTCTTACCCCGGCATGGCCCTCGTTCTCAAGGACCTTACCCCATGTATTCTGGAACTCCTCTTCGAGGTTAATAATCTCCTGCTTGATATACTGGGCAACCTGTTTAATATGTTCGGCGGATTCAGGGATTGATGTCTCCATATTGATGATTTCCCCTTTGTCTTCTATCCTGCTGAGGAAAGCGCCGTCTCCCTCTTCCTGCAGATGTGTCAGTGTATCATGGTTGCAGCAGGCAATGATGATATTGTCTGCACGCAGATAATTTTCCGACCTGTCTGCTGCACCGCTGCCGGTGCTCTGCCCACCTTCCAGGATATACTGTTTGTTCTGCATGATCTCCAGCAGACTGGACATATAGTGAGTTCTGATCAGGGTCTTTAACTCGTCAATATAAATAATGGGTGCCTTTGCATGGGCTCCCAGAAAGGCTCTCTGATGTATGGGTGTATTCAGGTTTCCTGACTGATAAGGATCATGCCTGAACCCGCCTTTCATGTTTTTAACGTCTGGTTCCGAGACCTGAATCATCAGCTTGGTATCTTTCCTCGGGTCATAGAGAACCTCAGGGACCATATCTACAATATGCTTGATAGAAATTGTTTTTCCGGAGAAGGTCTCTCGCTGCACCTTTTCCTGTACTCTATGGTTGTTTTCCTGCATAAACATAAAGATTGATCCGATTCCTGCCAGTCCGGTCAGCACAAATGCCGGCGGAAAAAAAATGCCGCCGACAAGGCTGATACCGGCAAGCCACAGCAGTATTTTTTTCATCTTTTGTACAGAACCGATCTGCTCGGCAAGTGTAAACTCACCAACGCTGTTGCGAGCTGTCTCTATTTCCTGCCTCAGGTTTGCTATATACTCATCGAGAGTTGCCGGGTCTGCATAGGCAAAACGTACATGATTCGCATCCTTGCCGGGGAAAGCAGTGATCGACTCTTTGGGTTTGATATAATCACCCATTGATTTTTCAAGAACGTGTCTGAACATTCCGGCAAGCATGGACTTTCCTGTCCCCGGCCTTCCGACCATAAGCATGTGTCCCCTGTTCTGCGCGATCTTGCGTATGGCCTTTTTTGCCTTGTCCTGAAAAATGACTCTCTCAATAGAATCAGAGGGAATGACTACCTCTGACGTGTCATGTATATGCGCCAGATGGCTGGCCAGCGTCTCCGGGTACTGCATCAATTCTTTAATCCACCTGTAGTCATTGTCGCTGTAGGGGTTAGACATTCTGATACCCCCTCAGCGATTCCAGCAGGTAGAGTCTGCCAACATCAGAGGCGTAGGTCTTTTTGTCGATCTCAGAATAGAGTTCGGGCATGGCACTTTTAATCGGCTCAAGGGCCTTGATATCATGCATAACAGAGATATTTGTATAGAGCTTGTTCTTACCAACACCTGAACTGGGGACATAGTTAAAGGTCACAATGCTCTGGTGTCTGTTCAGAACATCTGTTATTACTTCCTTGACATCAGGACTGATCTTAAAGGCATGCATTGCCTTGCGGTACACCATGGGAAGATGGTTCTCAGAATAGTTTTTTTCCCTCTTTGTTGAGAAGAAAAGTTTTAACGGCTCTGCCTCCCTGCGTACGCAAAGCTCAAATGCATCCCGGAGTTTGCTATCGGTCCTAAGTGACTGCTCGAAGAGCTGCAGATACTGAATCAGCACACTGTCTCTGATTTCAAACTCAAGCTTCTTCTCCCTGTTCAGGACAACGTACTGTACCGTGTCATTGCAAACAAACTTTATCAGTCGGTAGGAATTACTGGTATTATAGTGGGAGAAATCAAATCCGCGCATTTCAAACAGACCATTCATAAGATAGGCCCTGTTAAAGGTGACCTTCACTTTCTTTGACAATGAATTTGATACAAAATTTATTTTCTCCCCGATAGTCCCCTGCAGGTTCAAACGGTGCCGGCTCCTGCCAATGTCCTCGCATATGGCTTTGATATCCTCTATCTTCTCCACGTCCAGACCAGAAATTTTTTTCTGGAACGGGTCATAGGGCTTTAGCATTTCGCGTATTTTTGATAAATGAGCATTGAGCGCCATGTCTCTGAAGACAGGTGCTCCAATCCTGGAATTCGATATTATTTCCTCTTCATTGGAACCGTTACTGCCAGCAGATTTCTGATTGCTTTTGAAAAGAGCGCTGAAAAATTTCCTGACTTTGCCGGAGGCAGGTTTACAGTGCATTATTTTGCATCCCACTACCCTTTCCTCCAATGCAATCTGTTTCGGATTAAGAAGGTATCTTCCCAATTCCGAAATTTTATACTCGACAACCGGCCCTGATACCGGCTCTTTACAAAAAGCGCTCAAATCCTCAGAAGCAGGTCTGCTGTCTGAAATGACCCATATAGAATTGGCCTGCTGTCTCTTTTTAAGGTGCATTGTCATAGCTATTCAGAATGTTTCACGCCAGGCACCAGAACGCTCTGATTCCATTGCATTGTTAAACCACATGTATTCTATGATTCGGCATAAAACAGTGTGACCTTGAATATCTTTATATTCATGTACCATAGACGCAAAAATGCCGGATAGATACACCAGGTAAGTTGTGAATGCGACGATCTGTTTATTAATAATTGTATCATTGTCCTTTTAATGCTTTCCCGCGGGAGAGAATTCCACCTGGTCTGAATTGTCTATGTACGCCCCTTGTCTTTTAAATCTAATTTTATAATCAGATGGTTATTGGCGAGGAAAAGTAATGATATGCCCTTTGATAATTCTGATTTTCAGCAACATTTCATGATCCATCTCAGGGCCAAATCCTCTGTACTCCTGAAGGATAGAACTTTCCTGTATCTCATTTTCCGTTCATGTGACCTGAATCACAGCATCATTTCCCGGTCTGACTCAGTATAAAACGGGGTATAAAGAGAGAGACATTGTAATGAAAGCCATTATTATTCATTTCACTACCGCTGAGAACGCGGTCATTAAGAAAATGGGGGGCAGCGGAAAAAACAGGTAAAGAAAAAGGCCGCAGAGCCGATAGATTAAATATACACAAAATAAAGGAGCGAAGTATCAATATGGAAGCATTCATGACTTATTTAGGAGTTGCCTGCCGTAAGATTGCCGTCTTTAAAAAAGTGGCAGGCAGCAGTAAAAAAAGGGCAAAGAAAAAACAGACTGATCCGAAGGCTATTCTCCAGGGGAATGCCTTTCTCCGGCTGGGCATGTATCAGAAAGCAATCAAGAGCTACGAGCAAGCACTCAAGGGAAAAGTTGACGATGACAGTCTGTACTTTAACCTGGGCAATGCATATCGACATGAGGGCATGTACAAGGAAGCTGTCAAGGCCTATAAATATGTCGTCCATATAACACCCAATCATGCAAAAGCCTATCTGTACCTTGGTATCTCCTGCGGAAAAGTGGGAATGCACAAACAGGCACAGGATTATCTGAAGCAGGCTATTACGATTGAACCGAATAATGCAGAGGCTCATTTTAATCTTGCAGTCGTTTACAAGGAAATGCTCGATGATGATGCTGCCACGGAAGAATACAGGATAGTCGAAAAGCTGTCACCGCTTCTCGCGGAAAAACTCTCGGCAATGCTGAATCGGAAACAATAAATGCAAAAAAGGATTCCACCTTTTGGTGATTCCAGTCACATCATGAATAGACACGCACTTTATAGAATAGATACATAATGGATCAAAGGAGATAGTGAACATGATAATGCTTGCAGATGTTAAAAAGTCCTACGACAATGAGGTTGTATTGCAAAACTTCACCATGACCGTATCCAAGGGAGAATTTGCCTTTATAACCGGACCCAGCGGTGCAGGGAAATCCACCCTTCTGAAACTCCTCTACTGCTATGAACATGCTGACAGCGGACACATTGCAGTCGATAACTGGATTGTAAGTCAGTTAAAAATAAGGACCGTGCCTTATTTCAGACGCAGCATCGGAGTCGTGTTTCAGGACTTCAAGCTCTTGTGCAACAAGACTGTCTTTGAGAATGTTGCCCTTGCCCTGCGTATTCACAACATGGAGCCCGAGGAGATCACGAAACGGGTCATTGCAATACTCAAGGAAGTGAAAATGCACGGCAAGGCGGATGTCTACCCCCAGTATCTTTCAGGCGGCGAACAGCAGAGAGTTGTTATTGCACGGGCCATGGTTACCCAGCCCATGATGCTCCTTGCAGATGAGCCTACGGGGAACCTCGATGCTGAAAATACAAGGACGATCATGCGTCTCTTTCGGGAGATCAATGCCCGAGGAACAACGGTACTGATTGCCACGCACAATGAAGACCTCTATTTCGGTTCAGGAAGCAGAGTGTTCTTTCTCAAAGATCATCATATTGAAAAGGAGATAATAGGGTGAAAATCTTAAGATACTTTTTTGATACCGCATTCAGAAACATCCGGATAGATAAGTGGGCCAATCTCCTTACTATAATATCCATCAGCATAGGGCTGTCCATACTCTGCGCCTTTGTAATGATCACCTTTAATATGGATTCTGTCATACAGCGCTGGTCAAACAGTTTCGGGCTCGTTGTCTATCTTAATCAGGATATCAGCAAAGAAACGGAAGCCTCCCTGCAGAAACGCTTTCAGCAGGACAGCGATATAACCGAAGTTACCTACATTTCAAAAGATGTTGCCCTTGAAGAAGTAAAAAAGTCACTTGGTACAAATGCAGTACTGATCGATGACTTTAATAAGAACCCCCTTCCTTCAACCTTTGAACTGAAAATAAAGAGCAGTCTTCTTGATCCTTTAGTAATCAAAAAGAAGGCAGCTGATCTTAAAACCCTTTTCGGTGTGAATGACGTTCTGTACGGTGAAAAGTGGCTTTCTTCGTTAAGCGTGATTGCCAAGACCATGAAATTAGTTGCCATTGTTTTTGCGTGTGCAATATTCATCGCTACGACTTTTACCACCTACAATACGATCAAGATATTTTTCTATCGAAGAAAAGAAGAGATCAAAACATTGAAACTCCTTGGAGCGACCAATACATTCACCCGCTTTCCCTTTTTAATTGAGGGGCTCTTTGTCGGTATTACAGGTGGGGTAGTCAGCGCTCTGTTTATCCTGGGATTATCTTCATTTACAACATTAAAAGTCGTTGAATTCATGCCGTCGATCAAGGCAATCATGGCTCCCTTCCCACTGCAGGTCTATCTGCTCATTCCTGTGACAGGCGCCTTTATGAGTCTTCTCGGCAGTTTCATTGCAGTAGGCAAAATAAGGTATTAAACAATGAAAGAGAGCGACGTTTTGAATAACAGTGTTCGTCGATCAGGGCTGCTCAGATTTGCTGCCCTGTTTGGCTGCTTGGCTTTCTTTCTTGTGAATGCCCCTGCTTCAGCATCAAACACTCTTGACAAGTTGGCAGAAATCCAGGATAAACTGCAATCAAAATTACAGAAAGTTAAAGAGGACCGGCAAAAAGAAAAAAAACTGCTCGGTACTCTCGATGAAATAAAAAACAACATAGGGCAGAAAGAGAATGAGATAAAGAAATATAACAGCAACATGTCTGCCACGGAAAAGGAAATCCAATCACTCTCTCAGGAGATTGACCAGCTGACAAGAAATATGGAGGGCAGTAAAAATATTTTAACCGAATATGTGAAAGCCCTTCACAGACAGCAGTTCGACAGCAATTTGCTGATCCTTGTATCAGCCAGCGACTATCAGGACTTTATAAAAAAGAGCAAATACATCAGCCTCGTTGCCCATCATAACAATTCCGTCATGAAATCATACAGGGAAGAACTGGAACAGATCAATGCAAGGAAAACAAGGCTGCAGGACCTTCATGCCAGCCTTGAGACGAACATAGAGAAGGCAGCGAGGAAGAAACAGAGTCTCCTTGCAGAGCAGAAGAAAAAAGACGAGCTTTTTGCCGAAGTGCGCAACAGTCGGATAGAACATGAGAAAAAATTAAAGGAGCTTGAAGGATCCTCAAAAAAACTTCAGGCCATGGTTACCAAATTACACGGGAAAAAAATCCCTGATGCGATTTTGGGAGAGGGCTTCGAGTCCTTAAAGGGAAACCTCCAGTGGCCTGTGAATGGAGAAGTGCTGACACCATACGGCAAACATGAGGACGAATTCAAGAAAGTCGTATTCAAAAATGGTCTTGAGATCGAAGTAAAACCAGGAGATCATCCCAAGGCGATAGCCGGTGGCAGGGTTGTCTTTGCCGATAAATTCCAGGGGTACGGCAATCTGCTCATCATTGATCACGGCAGCGGTTACCACAGTGTCTATGGCAACCTTGAAGAGATGACCATCAAGGAAAGCGAGCTGCTCGTTGAAGGCATGGACGTTGGTAAGGTGAGTAAATCGGATACTACTAATCAGCCAGCACTGTACTTTGAGCTTCGGCACAAGGGCAAACCTATAGATCCCATGAACTGGCTGCAGAGAAAAAGCTGAGGCGAATGAAAAAGCCGGCCAGGAGGTATCCTGGCCGGCTTTTTCATTATAAAACTTCAGCAGTTATACTATTCACAGTCTTGTCACTTCAAGAGTTTCTGTCTCAGCGTTGTCAGATGACTGAAGTAATCAGTAAATGCCCTGTAAAGCTTCGCATTGTCCTGCTCAAGGCTTTTCAACAGAGCATCACAGAAAAAAAATGTACAACGGAAGGGTCTCAACCATCTTTCAAGGGTACATCCACGTGTTGATATATAGCGGCAGGCATCAGTTTCCTTGCGCTCTGTTTCAAGATCAGGCACTGCCATACCCAGGGCATTGAGAAAAAGGAGATCGTGCTTATCATAACGGCCATGTTTGTCAGCACAGCATATTTGTTCGCACTCAGGACAGACAAGGGTTGTGTGCTTCTCGATAAAGGGGGAAACTAAATGAAAGGCATCTTTGAGTTCAAGGGCCGTCTCTGCTGTATCACCGGATACTGTTTTTTTCTGCCTGTAAGGTTTCATTGTGTGGAAACATCATATACATCTACAAAAAGATAAGTCAAACAACTGCACCATTTATTCTTCTTTATTGTATTAATTGCGACACAGTTCCTTAATGTTCCATGCCTCTAACGTCGTTAAAGTACTTTATTTTTGATCTGGTAAGAAATTTGCTTTCTTCTTTCCATGCGGAGGTAATAGTTCTGTATTATGCAAAAGAACCGATTAGAAAGTGAATCCATGAAGCCCAGCCTGAATCCTTTTATAAAGTTCAGTCGTTATCTGAAAAAAAGGAACAAGAGGAAACAGGATAAGGAGCTGCAAATGCGTTTGGCCATTCTTACCGGCGGCATTGTAAAAATGAAATAAGGTATACCAGAGTATGTTTGAGTCTGTTGGATACTTTTCATTGTGCCCATCTTTTCACTTCTGAAAACACCACGCGTTGTATAGTATTACTCATGTGTCTGTGCTATGGTTTAGCATGTCTCTCCTGTTATTCATAGCCATAATTTTTCTGGCTGCAGGACTGATCCAGGGGATTTCCGGTTTCGGTTCTGCCCTTATTGCAATGCCGCTTTTAACACTGTTTATTGACGTCAAAACTGCAGTTCCGCTCTGCATCCTGCACAGTGTCCTGATGACATCCTATCTGTCCTTCAAACTTAAGGACCACATGGAAAAGAGAAAAATACTGCCTCTTCTGGCCGGAAGTCTTCCGGGAATTTACCTGGGTGTAACTTTTTTAAAAAACGTTGATTCCGATCTGATCAAGCTTCTGCTGGGTTCGTTGATCGCTTCATACAGTCTCTATTCACTTGCAGTTCAGCCAAAACCACGGCACATGCACAGGGCCTGGGCCTACCTGGCTGGCTTCGGCACCGGATTTATAGGCTCGGCCTTCAGCGCAGGGGGGCCTCCTGCCATCATTTATACAACATTAACAGGATGGTCCAAAGACCATATTAAGGCCACGCTTACGGGCTTTTTCCTGGTAAGTGCCGTTGTCACAGCAATTGTTCATGCTGCAAGCGGACTGACGAACGGCCTGGTCATACACTATTTTCTCACTTCCTCAGTTTTTGCGTTTGTCGGGGTTATGACCGGGTCGATATTTTACAGAAGGATAAGCCGGGACATATATGTCAGGATCATTCTCATCATCCTTTGTTTGCTCGGTGTCATGATGATATTTACCGCGTTACGGTAGTGAAAATGAAAAAGCGTATATTTTATACTTGATTCCACTACCAAATATGATATTATGTTTTAAGAACTTGAAGATGAGGAGTATAGGATGAAAAATATATTTATTATGAGCCTGTTCGCTTTTTTTGTTACATCCTCTGTATCAGAGGGAGCCAACTGGCTCCATTTTGTTGACAGTATGCAGGGAGACAGGTGTTATATCGATGTGGACAGTATAGAGCGCACTGCACCGGACACCATGAAGGTTATCAGAAAAGTGGAACCAGAACATTCACCGGACATAGCTTCTCTTGTCAGCTCTCTTGAAATGGACTGTAAAGGAAGCAGGATTAAGTCCATAGAGGAAATCACCTACTTCAAGAACGGGACAACTCAAACACGCAGGGGGAATAATCAGTTCAGAAAAATAAATCCCGACGACCTGGACGAGGCTTTGTTGGAACTGGTGTGCAGCCTGAAAAAAATGTAGCTCTGGTTTGACAGGATTTTTACAAAGACAGTTTTTGTTTGACCCTCAGCTTCGCGTCAATAAACTCCCTGTGGGAAAGATGAAGGAGGTGGCTGATTTTCCGTACCATATGCTCTTCATGTTTATCAAGTACGGTATCAGAGAAGGCGATTTCCCATAACTGCTCCGTAACTTTTATTTTCTGTTCTCTTGTAAGCCTCTTATTCAGGAGAGAAGTAAATTCAAAATATCCCGTTGATTTACATATTTCATCTTCAGCCAGCTTCAGTATTTCCCCGGTTTCTTTATTTGAGAGATCGAATCGTGACGACATGGCGTCTGCAATTGCCTGAAGCTCTTCATCATTTACCTGAAAGTCAGCCCGCATCATCTGAATAAGCAGCGCTGCCGTAGCTATCTCCAGTGAATGTTCTGCTGTGTCTTCAGGCCTTTCCTGATCAGGTTTTATATGTTTATTAAAAAATTGAGTGATAGCGGTCAACATATGAAAATATTAACTGCACAGGTTTCTGCGAGTCAATGCCTGGTAAAGAATCATTCATTTAAATAACGGGTTATTGTAAAATATTGCAGAACTAACCATACAGGAGGAAGATAATGCTAAAGGATAAAATGGAGAAGGCAATCAATGATCAGATCAAATGGGAGGTGTATTCTTCGTACCTCTATCTGTCAATGTCTGCATATTTCGAATCAGTCAGTCTCAAAGGGTTTGCCAGCTGGATGCGGATCCAGTTCATGGAGGAACTTACCCACGCCAAGAGGTTCTATGACTTTGTCATTGCACGGGGAGGACGGGTCATCCTCACTGAAATAATGGCGCCGCCCGCTGACTGGGATTCTCCACAGGCAGTGTTTGAAGAGACACTCAAGCATGAGCAGCATGTGACAAGCAGAATCAATGATCTTGTGGATCTGGCCCAGGAACTGAAAGACCATGCCACGAACAGCTTTCTGCAATGGTTCGTTGATGAGCAGGTAGAAGAGGAAGAGTCGGTTGATGAGGTACTTCAGAGCCTGAAACTGAACGAAAATAATCCAGGCGGTCTGTTTATGATTGATAAGGAGCTTGCCCAGAGGGCTTTTGTAGCGCCTGCAGACGTAACGCTGTAAAGTCCAGTGGTCTTTGACTTGGAGACGGTGTCACAATTGTCATTGCGAGGAGGGCGACGACGAAGCAATATCTGAAATATATTAAAAGAGTGAGATCGCCACGCCACCTTCGGTGACTCGCGATGACAAAAACGAGGCACCTTAACAACCTCTTATCAGGGGTGAACATCGGGTGTGATGGATTAATCAGTAATTCTTTTTTTATCAATCCCGTATTTCTTCAGTTTATGCCGAAATGATCTGAAGCTCAGGTTCAGGAGCTTGGCAGCCTCGGTTTTTACCCCATTAGTTCTTTCAAGGGCATTCAGAAGATAAGCCTTTTCAGTGTCAGCCATCAGCTTTTCCATATCCATACCGCCTGATGGCACAGTAATCTTGCCTGATTCAGAGGAAGAGCGAAGTTCATCCGGCAGGTGTTCAAC
>CP070644.1:1209713-1222020 GCA_020354155.1 Nitrospiraceae bacterium
GGGAATACGGCATAGGGTGCGTTGTGCTTGAAGTTTAATGATTACCTGCTTTGACCCTGCTTGCTGAATGCTGACAGATAGTCATGTTCTTCCTGAGAGGCCGGCTTGTCCTGATCAAATCGGTCTGAAATGATTTTTATTTCTTCCATATTAACGGTACTGTCCAGCTTCCGGATTTTCTTCAGAGTATATACAATGGCTGTCACATGACCGGCATGTCCTGCCACGACCGTCAGACCCCCAATACCAGCTTTATCAGACACAACATCTCCCAGATATGCTGAGACGATCAGGGCTGCAACAGGTACAGTGAAGGTATAGAAACAGGCTTTGGCAAAGGATGTTCCTGCAAGCTCTACTGTGACTGTGTCCCCTGTCCTGGCATGGAGAGTATTTCTGGCTTTTAGCACCATACCTGCTCCCTTTTTACCACAGATGCCTGCCTGTGCTTTGCCGCACTCCCTGCATGAACTGCTTTTATTCATCTTTACTTCCGCCCATAGATCCTGCGTTGCAATCACAGTACCTGTTTCATGGCCAGAGTAATTCATAAAATCATTTTAATAAAAATGAATATTGATTGTTATGATATGAATCATCGTGCTGATAACTTATTGATAAATAGGATTCTGTATTTTATACTGGTCAATAATTTATTATGAGGAGCTGGGATGATTAAAGTAGTGACTGCCAAAGAGATGCAGACTATAGACAGGACCACCATTCATGCCTTTGGTCTTCCCGGTACGACCCTGATGGAAAGAGCAGGGCTTTCTGTTGTCCAAAAAATAAATGAGCTCTATCCACTGAAAAAAGTTGCTGTCCTTTGTGGAGGAGGCAACAATGGCGGCGACGGCTTTGTCATAGCCAGGGAACTGCTTAATCAGGGAAGGGCCGTTAACGTATTTATGCTTGCCAGTCCTGCACGACTGAAGGGTGATGCAAAGCTTAACTATAGTGTTGCAAAGAAGTTTGGCGTACCATTGTTGCCGATCAGCAAATTCCTTCCTTCCCGGCATACAGCCCATTCCCTTATTGTCGATGCCCTGCTCGGCACCGGATTAAGCAAAAATGTTAAACCTCCGCTGGCCCAGGTGATAAAGAAAATAAACAGACTTTCCTGCCCCGTTGTATCAGTTGATATCCCGTCAGGCATCTCTTCTGATACAGGACAGGTCATGGGCTGTGCAGTCCGCGCTGACTGCACGGTTACTTTTGGCCTGCCCAAGCGAGGACACATGCTCCATCCCGGTGCTGAGTATTCAGGGAGGTTAATAATTGAGGACATCGGTTTTCCGCGCAACCTGACTGTATCTGACAAAATCAGAACGAATGTGATAGAGCCTGTGGATGCGGCACGTCTCTTGCCACCAAGACCCGTACAGTCACACAAGGGCACCAAAGGACATGTACTGATCGTGGCCGGATCAAGGGGAAAAACAGGTGCTGCATTGATGGCAGCACGGTCATGCCTGCAGTCGGGAGCAGGACTGGTAACGATTGGTATTCCTGAGAGACTGGTCAGTTCCTTTCAGTCTCGGGTGACAGAAGAAATGATTCTACCGCTCCCGGACAGAAGTGATGGCACACTTTCTTTTTCTGCCCTTGATACAATAAATGCTTTTCTGAAGAAAAAGGTGAATGTGCTGGCTATGGGGCCGGGACTCTCTGCAAGCCGTGACATTTCAACAATAGTCAGGGAGATTATTTTAAGCGCAAAAATCCCTGTTGTCATTGATGCTGACGGACTGAATGTATTGTCAGGAAATACCGCTCTACTGAAAAAAGCAAAGGCACCACGTATTCTTACTCCCCATGCAGGGGAAATGGCACGACTTATACATCGGGACACAGACAGCAGAACACAGAATACAGATAGTATGCGGAAAAGAGTAGAAGAGGAAAGAATAAGCACTGCTGTTTCATTTGCGAAGACGACAAATACATGTCTCGTGTTAAAGGGTGTTCCCACTATTACTGCCATGCCGGGGGGAGAGGCATATATTAATTCATCTGGCAACCCGGGGATGGCAACTGCCGGCACCGGGGATGTCCTGACAGGTATGATATCGGCATTTCTTGCCCAGGGACTGCCGCCTCAGCATGCTGCGATTCTTGGTGTTTACATACATGGCTATGCCGGGGACAGATCTGCCCGTCGGAAGGGACAGTTTTCAGTGGTTGCCTCTGATATTATCAGGGAAATACCCCGGGCATTTAAATCTTTGCAATCAATTGATTAAGATATCTGCCCTTCATGGATAATGTCATAACACCTCCCAATTTTTCAGCACCAGCGGTAACGGCCTTTTTTACAACACGGCATTTTCACAAAGACAGTAAACACATAAAGGGGTTCCTTGCAGAGATCTGTGGATTGAGACAGGAGCAGATATTTCTTCCCATCCAGAAGCATACAAATGAAGTCCATAATCTTCAGGACAGCAGTGAACCTGTTATTGCAGATGCTGTCATTACTGATAAAAGAAACCTGTTAATTGGTGTGCTGGTTGCAGACTGTGTCCCGCTCCTTGTCCATGACACCGTTCGCAAGATTATGGGGGCAGTGCATGCAGGATGGCGGGGGACAGCATCGGGAATTCTGATGAAAACCGTAACTGCCATGAGGGAAAAGTATGGCTCACTGCCCCGTGATCTTGTCCTTGCCATCGGCCCCAGTATTCGACAGTGCAGTTATGAGGTGGATGAAGAAGTCAGAAATGCTGTTTCAGCTGCAACAGGTCCGGGCAGCTATTATAAAAAAAGAGGTGAAAAGTATTTGCTTGACCTGGCTTCTGCCAACAGGATTCAGGCTGTAAAGGCAGGAATCCCGGAGGGCAGTATCTGGCGGTCTGATGAGTGCACCTATTGCAACCCTGATAAATTTTATTCTTATCGTTATGCGAGGGAAACAGGCAGGCAGGGCGGTTTTATAGGAATGTGGTAATATATGGAATTGAAATAAACATACAATGGAGGTTACATGCTTACAGCAACGGATATCATGACGAAAGATGTTATAACGGCGACGTCAGGAACAACAGTTGAAGAGCTTGCAAGGCTCCTTATTAGTCATAAGATAAGCGGTGTTCCTGTTGTCAATGATGATAAGAAAATAATTGGCATTGTTACTGAAAATGATCTGATCAAAAAAAATAAACGTTTTCATATTCCCACTATTATTCGCCTCTTTGATGCTTATTTCCTTTTGGACTCGGGAAAGGTAGAAGATGAAATTAAAAAAATGGTAGCGACCACTGTTGGAGAAATTTGTACGACGAAGGTAGTGTCTATACAGGAAGATACAACCCTTGAAGAGATTGCAACCATCATGGCTGAAAAGCATGTTCACCTGCTTCCTGTACTCAGGGACGATGAAGTTGTAGGCATCGTTGGGAAGGCCGATGTAGTCCGGTCAATGACAGGATGATGCTTCAGAGTAACAGTGCGTCGGAAACAAAGGCCATTGGTCAAAGGATAGGCAGTCAATTGAAAGCAGGTAATGTTGTCTGTCTGTATGGAGACCTCGGTGCCGGAAAGACGACGATCACACAGGGAATCGCCTCATCCCTTGGCATCAACGAACGGGATATTACAAGTGCCAGCTTTACCATTATTTCCGAGCATGAAGGCACTGTTCCCTTTTATCATATTGATCTCTACAGACTCCATAAAGGAGAAGCCTCCGGACTTGGTCTCCATGAATATTTTAAATCAGAAGGCATATCAGTCATAGAATGGGCGGAACGTGCTGAAGATGAAATACCTGAAGGTTGTATTAAAGTGACCATGACACATACTGGAGATGATACAAGAGATGTTGAGATAGAAGGAATGACAGTATGAAACGGATAGGCATCATTGTCAAGAGGGATGAGCCCGCTGCAGTCAAAGCAACGAGGGACCTGATAAAACTGCTGAAGGGCAGGGATGTGGCTTTTTTTGCTGAATCCGAAGTGGCTTCTCCGCTCAGGTTGAAAGGCTATGACAGAAAAAACATACCCGCACATTCAGACATCATAATTGTCTTTGGCGGAGACGGCACTGTACTGAGCGCTGCCCGGCATGTAGGTGACAGGGGCATTCCCATCCTCGGAGTGAATATGGGCGGGTTGGGTTTCATTACGGAATTGAGAAAAAATGAAGTCCGGAAAAACCTGAACATGATATTGTCCAACGAATGCTGCTGTGAAGAGAGGATCATGCTTCTCGCTGATGTCTACAGGGGCCGAAAAAAAATCATTCAGCACAACGCCCTCAACGATGTAGTACTGAACAACAGTGCATTATCAAGGATGTTTGGTCTTGATATCAGTATCAACAGGCAGTATGTCACGACCTTCAGGCTGGACGGGTTAATTGTTTCCTCTCCAACGGGTTCAACAGCACATTCACTGTCTGCAGGAGGGCCGATTCTTTATCCAACGCTTGAGAGCTTCCTGATGACGCCAATTTGTCCCCATTCACTTACCAGCAGGCCAATAGTGCTCCCTGATACATTCACAATAGATATTACCGTTAAAGGCGGAGACGATGTCTACCTTACCCTGGATGGGCAGGAGGGGTTCCCCCTTAAGGTCAGGGACAGAATCAGGGTTCGGAAGGCCGAATATAAAACAAAATTCCTTGTACTCCGCAACAGGGATTACTTTAAGCTGCTTCGAACAAAACTCAAATGGGGAGAGTAGCTCGACAGGGCTCAGTGTTGAGGTCGAAGGGAAGAGGGAAACAAACAGTCATTCTATGAATCACAGAGAAACTGCTCAAGCGCTGAAAAAGGCAATGGAGTTCTATGGTGGACTGGGATTCCGCTATCTGCCGATAAGTGAAAAAAAGGTTTCTGAATTATTGATGAACACAGTTGCTGACGATGCTCCGGTGGATTCAGGGACAGACGAGACCATTGTCAGTGCAGCCGATAAGGACAGGGCGCTGCAGGAGCTGAGGGAGGAAATAGGGGACTGCCAGAGGTGCAAACTGTGCCGGGGGCGGACCAATATTGTCTTTGGCGAGGGGTCTTCTCATGCACGTTTAATGTTTATTGGAGAAGGGCCGGGCAGGGACGAAGACCTTCAGGCACGCCCCTTTGTGGGTGAGGCTGGGAAACTGCTCACCAGACTGATAGAAAAGATGGGGATGAAGCGTGAGGAGGTATACATTGCCAATATCGTTAAATGCAGGCCTCCGAATAACCGTGATCCTGAGGAAGACGAGATATCGAGCTGCAGGCCTTTTGTTGAGAGACAGGCTCAGATAATCAGTCCGGATGTGATCATGAGCCTGGGCAGGGTATCAGCGCAATCCATTCTTGGCATGAAAATGCCCATAGGGAAATTGAGGGGCAACTTTTTCAGTTTTAACGATATCCCTCTCATGCCGACATACCACCCGGCCTATCTGCTGCGGAATCCCAAAGACAAATGGCTGGTATGGGCAGATGCTCAAAAGGCCTTGTCAAAATTAAAAAACAGGGGTTAGCTGACAGGTGTCGACAGTCAGTCATAAATTATAAAGAGCAAGTCTTATTCCACGCACTGGTACCTGAGAACGGATAGCTGGGAAATGGAGGTTACATGAAACGATTATGGGCGCCATGGAGAATGGAGTATATTCTTGATGATAAAAAGCACGATGTCTGCCTGTTCTGTGATGTTTCAAAAAAAGATAAAAACAGGGTAAACAAAACAAGGGACAGGAAGAACCTGATCCTGCACCGGGGCAAAAAGAGCTTTATTATGCTTAATAAATACCCCTATAACAGCGGGCATGTAATGGTGGTTCCCTATTTTCATACTTCGACCTTTGAAGGGCTCTCTGATGATGTACTCTATGATCTTATAAAAAATGTGGAGCAGTCGACGAGGATTCTGAAAGAGGTCCTGAATCCAGACGGGTTTAATATGGGACTGAATTTCGGAAAGGTGGCAGGAGCAGGCATGGAATCTCATATGCATATTCACGTTGTACCCCGCTGGACAGGTGATACGGACAGCATGCCCATCATTGCAGAAACCCGGGTAATGCCAGAGCATTTAAGAAAAACCTATAACAAACTTGTCAGGCATTTTCAGAAATAGAGATTTCTCTTTCTGTTAAAAGATTTTACGTATTGAACATGCATGGAGTTATTTTCACGCCAGGTTGTGATGAGTGGGGACAGTCTGGAAGTATAGGGAGAACGTTACCTTCTACCCCCTGTTCTGTCGAACAGCCTTAGCATGCTATTTGTAACCTATTGAATTATTAAAGCATTTCGTCTTTATAATTTCTTCATATTGATTTGGTAGAAAATATGGAAGTTGTATGTTATAATTTTTAGCTAAAGTTAAAAGAGAAGGTGCTATGAGAGAAAAAGATATTTTTGATGAAATAATTGAGTCGGCAAAAAAACGGGGGGTTCTCACCTACGATGAGATAAACGAGGCCCTGCCATCTGAATTTTTCACTCCCGATGAAATTGAAGATTTGATGGATCTTCTGAGTGATATGGGGATTAAAATTGTTGATTCTGATGAGGCAGGACCGGCAGAAGAAGCGCCACCTCCTGAATATGAAAAAACTGAGGACCTTGTTCAGGCCTATTTTCACTCTATGGGTGACATCTCTATCCTGACAAAGGCTGAAGAGGTTGAACTCGCAAAAAAACTTGAAGAGGGGAAGGAAATCATATCAGAGATCCTGAAACCGCTGGCATTGACCAAGCGTATTGAAAGAGACTATGAGTTTGACTCAGAGACTATGGAAAAAGAGGAGTGGGCTGGTCAGGTAATGGAAATGGGCCTCTATAACCTTGAAATGAAGGTTGATGTTGTGAATAGTCTGAATGAGGAAATGACGCCCTATGGAGGATCCATTAAAGCACTGAGAAACCTTATCAAGCATGAAAAAAGTAAAAAACGGGTCCGTGGTGCACTGCTCAAGGAAATGGAAGTCATGTATGACAAGGTACGCTTTATCTTTAAAAAGATTGAAGCAGAAGTGGGCCTGAAAATTGATCCCATGATGTTTATCTGGGAGAGGATCAGCCGGGTCCAGTTTTTTGTCCTTGAGGCAAAAAATGAGCTCATTACCAGGAACCTCAGGCTCGTCGTCAATATTGCAAAAAATTATGTTGGAAGGGGACTGCCCCTTCTTGATCTGATTCAGGAAGGGAATATCGGCCTGATGAAGGCCGTTGATAAATTCAAGCATGAAAAGGGTTTCAAGTTCAGCACCTATGCAACATGGTGGATCAGGCAGGCTATTACGAGGGCACTCATTGACCAGACCAAGACCATCAGGGTACCGGTCCATATGATGGAATTTTACAACAGGGTTACCAAGGCTTCAAGAGAGCTCACGCAGGTAATAGGCAGGGAACCGACTGATGAAGAGATAGCCAAGAAACTGAATGTACCTACGCGTAAAGTAGAAGAAGTGTTCAGGGCCATTCAGGACCCGATTGCCCTGCAGACACCGGTTGGAGATGAGGATACAGAGCTTGAGGATTTTATCGGTGACAAAAACAGCCCCTCACCGTATTCAGATGCGGAAAATAAAGAAATTTCAACCTATATTAAGAAAGTATTGGGTACGCTGACCCCGAAAGAGGAAAAAGTGATAAGGATGCGTTTTGGAATTGGAGTCGACAGGGACCATACACTTGAAGAAGTGGGAAGGCATCTGACAATAACCCGGGAAAGGGTGAGGCAGATTGAGGCAAAGGCACTGAGAAAACTGAAACACCCCAGCAGACTCAAGGCATTGAAAACACTGGTAAGCACATAACTGGTTTTCTTGCAGAATATAAATAAAAAAAGGAGCAGCTTTGCTGCTCCTTTTTTTATTTATATCAATTCGTTATTTTATTTTTTTGGCTGTCCCCATTTTGAACCAATAGTAATTTCCTTGTTACTGCTCAGTAAAACGGCTGATGCCGTTGTCGGCCGCAGGGATATGACCTGCAGTTCTCCGTCTACTCTTTCTACAGGCGAATCTGTTATTGCGCTGAAGACATCACCGACTTTCAGACCATCCGACTCGCCTTTATCGAGAAAAATAACATCGCCTTCTCCTGAAATGTGACCAGTTGTATGAGTAGATATAACATAACCGCTCATATCAGGACGTCTCGGGTTCTCCTGAATCAGGGGCGGATCGACCGGGGTGTAGGGAAGGATTGCATTACCCACTTCAACATCATCGTAGGATGTTGTGATAAGAGCCTTCGTCAGATTACCATCCATGCCTGTTGCTTCCAGTATCCCCGTTACCTTTACCTGATATCCAATCAGTTCTCCTGTCATCGGGTGCTTTACCGTTCTGGCATTTCGTAATGCAATATAGTTTCCGGGGCTGCCGCCTTCCTCTAACTGAAGATAAACAGTTTCACCTTCTCCAGCGATTTCACCGCCCCGTGCTTCATGCTTGACCATACCGATGCCAGGAAACTCCTTTGCTATCCAGCCGCTGCTTATAAAGAGATCTCTGCTGATAATATATTTCTGAGTTATCAGTTCCCGCTGCTTAAAGATGTGTTTCGGCTCTGCCTTCTTGACACGCCTCTTTTTCTTCTTTAGCGGCACTGGCGAGATCTTCTGAAGCTCTTCTGGCGAAGGGATCCTGATCCTGGTACCAGGATAAATAAGATCAGGATTTTCAATCTCAGGGTTTACATTCCAGAGCTTGGGCCACAACAGTGTGTCATCAAGCTTGGAATCTGAAATATCCCATAGATTATCCCCCTTCTGAATAATATAGTCCTCAGCGGCAAAAAGATGCATACTCATAACTGAAGCCATGATGGCGACTGATGCTGCAACAGCGACAATAATTTTTTTCATTTCACTCCCCCATACGTTACTGTGCCTGAGATCATAATTTAACTATATTACCTTAAAATAAAGAAGAAAGGAACCTGTGTCAAGGCGCTTGATCACAATACTGTAAAATTATGTGTTGTCTCATGTTTCGTAATGCGCGTTTATTTGTATATATTTTTCTGTAAGGTCCGATGTAATGAAGCCTGCTGTTTTCTTCCCAAGGCCGAGATCAATACGGATTGTGATCTCTTCCTTAGAGAGAAGAGTGCTCTTTACCCGTTCTTTATCTATACCTTTTCCTTTACTGTACAATCTGGAACCATTCAGGTAAATGGTGACCCTGTCCTCATCAATGTCAGCGCCTGAGTAACCAATCGCTGAGAGGATCCTGCCCCAGTTGGGGTCCTCTCCGTAAAGGGCAGTTTTAACCAGCATTGAATTAGCAACTGCCCTGCACACCTTTTCCGCATCAGACTCGGTTCTGGCCCCCCTTACGTGAATATCAACAATTTTGGTGGCTCCTTCACCATCTTTAGCGATCAACCTGGCCAAATCAGTAGCCAGGGCAGTAAGGGCACGCTCAAATTTTCTGTAATCAGCAGACGTTCTGTTAAGAGGCCTGTTCGCAGCCATCCCGTTGGCCATAGCCAATACGGTGTCATTTGTGCTCATGTCATTATCTACGGACAATCTGTTGAAGGACATATTGACTGCAGTTCTCAATGCAGAATCAAGGGCCTTTGGTTGTACGGCTATATCCGTAACAAGATAGGACAACATTGTAGCCATAGTGGGGCATATCATACCTGCCCCTTTTGCAATACCGGCAATAGTTCCGGTTTTACCGGCAATGCGAATCCTCTTTACTATGACCTTTTTAAATCTGTCGGTCGTCATAATTGCTGTGGCAACATCATCAATGTTTATGGGTGAGAGGTTGCTGACCAGGGAGGGGAGGGCAGCAGTTATCAGATTAACAGGCAGAGGTTTGCCGATGAGGCCGGTGGATGACATGTGAACAAGGTCTTCCGCGATGGAAAGTTCCCGGGCAGTTTTCCTGATGATTTTTTTTGCGTCTATCATGCCCTGATGCCCTGTGCAGGCATTGGCATTACCGCTGTTAATGATGATTGCCTGGGCCTTTTTTGCATCAATCTGCTCCATGGATATCTTCACAGGAGCAGCCTTCACACGATTGGTTGTAAATACTCCTGCAGTCACAGCCGGTATGCTGGAAACGATGAGGCCCAGGTCTTTGTTTTTTGACTCTTTAATGCCGCAGGATAGACCTGCAAAGGAAAATCCCTGGACAATTTCTTTTTTCCCCGATGATTGTGCCATCAGGGAGATGGTGATGAGGCCGGGAGGCCGGCTGTTTCTTCAAAACCACTCATGATATTCATGTTTTGTACAGCTGCGCCTGAAGCCCCTTTTAAGAGATTATCGATTGTACTGACGATTATGATGGTCTGATCCTTTGTGCGCCTGTTCATAAAGAGAGCGATGTCGCAATAGTTTGTTCCCTTTACAGCCCAGGTAGAAGGGTACAGGCCATCATCCAGAACACGGACAAAGGGCTCATGCTGATAAAATTTGACATAGGCTTTCCGTATTGTTTGCAGACTGACTTTCCTTGTCAGACGGGCGTACATTGTACTTAAGATCCCCCTGTTCATGGGAATCAGGTGGGGAGTAAAGGATATCTTCATCTTCTTTTCTGATAACAAACTCAATTCCTGCTCTATCTCCGGCGTATGGCGGTGCACAGATATGCCGTATGCCCTGACTGATTCATTTACCTCACAGAACATGAAGGGTTGGGCAGGATTGCGGCCAGCCCCTGATGTACCGGATTTGGAATCTACGACAATTGAATCGTGGTCTATATAATCAGCACCCATCAGAGGTGCAAGTCCAAGTATTGCGCTCGTTGGGTAACAGCCGGGGTTAGCCACAAGGGCTGTCTGCGCTATCTCCTTCCTGTATAACTCGGGAAGGCCGTAGACGGCTTTTTTTATCAGACCTTTAAAATTGTGTGTGGTCTTGTACCAGTCCTCATAGACTTTTGCTGTTTTTAAGCGATAGTCAGCTGAGAGGTCAACGACCTTTTTACCGGCCTCAAACAGGACGGAAGCTGTTTCCTGTGATGACTTGTGAGGAAGGCAGAGGAAAAAAAGGTCTGCTTTTTCAGTGAGTTTTTCCAGATGGAGGGACTCGAACTTCAGACCAGTAGTACGGAAGTTCAGAAAGACATCTGAAACAGGGATGCCTGCCGACCGTTCTGATGTTATTGCAGTGACCTGCACATGGGGATGCTGTAAGAGGAGCCTGAGTAATTCTGCTCCCGTGTAACCGCTTCCTCCAAGTATGGCAACCTTTAGCATTTCCCCTGTTCCTCTGGCAGGTATTTAAAAAATCACAATCATAATAACAAAATAACAAATTTTAATCAGAATGACACTATAGAAATGTCAGTCACTCTGAAGACGAAAGGCATTACAGAAATTGTATTTGTCATAAATGTATCTACGTACTTGTCAACCCTCCGCTTGACTGGAGGATCCGTAACTGAAGTAAAAGCCTTGCTTACCCGTCATTCAACCTTCGAGGCACTTCGGCGAAGAAAGCTTCAAGGGAGAATGGTACAAGGGGAATGAGAAACAGAGGAGTAGACACGATTGACGTAGCCAGTTTTCCTGTAAGTAAATCGGGATAAGAATAAAAGAGAAAATTATCTCTTGGAGAACTGGAAGCGAGCCCTGGCCCCCTTCAGGCCATATTTCTTACGCTCAACAACTCTCGGGTCCCGTGTAAGAAGGCCTTCTTTTTTAAGCTTGGTCCTGAAATCGGAATTTACCTGCAAAAGAGCCCTTGAAATGCCATGACGTATTGCTGAAGCCTGTCCGCTAAATCCACCGCCCTTGACACGGACATTTATGTCATATTTGCCGTTTACAGCCACAACACTCAACGGCTGCTGAATTATCATCTTCATCGTCTCATAAGGAAAATAGTCATTCAGGGATTTTTTGTTCACAGTTATTGAACCTGTCCCCGGCTTCATGAATACCTGCGCTATTGATGATTTTCTTCTTCCCGTTGCATTGTACTCAATGTCTGCCATGACGTATAAAACTCCTTAGCTATTTTGTTAGGTTCAGAGGCTCGGGGTTCTGTGCCTGGTGCGGATGATCAGATCCCCTGTAAACCTTTAATTTTTTGAACTGCTGTCTTCCCAGTCTGCTTTTCGGCATCATACCGCGTATTGCAGTGCTGATTATCTCTTCGGGCGCATCCTGAATGAGGTCTTTTACTTTCTTGACTCTCAGACCGCCCGGGTACCCAGTATGTCTGTAGTATTCCTTCTGATCGATCTTATTGCCGGTAAGACGAATTTTGTCGGCATTGATAATAACTACAAAGTCTCCTGTATCAACATGAGGAGTATAGATTGCTTTGTCCTTGCCTTTCAGCACCGCAGCTACTCTGCTGGCAAGCCTTCCCAG
>CP070644.1:1222120-1229150 GCA_020354155.1 Nitrospiraceae bacterium
AGCACCAGACTATTGCTATCGGCCCGGTAGGCATCACAGTGAAACAGTACCATTGGCGCCTGCTCTTCCAGAGGGATTTCAAGGTAATCATCCAGTCCGGCACACCCTGATACAATGATTATAATACTCAGGCTAATCTGGGCAATTCGACGACAGGGCACAGTAAGCATTCCAATCAATAGAACTCCTCACTGCTCTGATGGAGGTTGTTTAATTATTTAAATCTATACAAACAAAGAGAATATGCTGAATGTGATTATAACATAAACTTCCCGATTTATCGGTAAGTTATGAGGCATTAAAGGATTGTCGGATCACATATGCAGGTGAATTCCTTGCGGCTGCCCTTTATTCCGCACTTGATTCTTTTCGGGCAGAGGCAAGCCTTGGATGGAGCTGCTCAGCCGCCCCGAAGATATTATAACTTCAGATATACATGGAGGGCATCATGAGATACAATTAAGGAAAGTACACTTTTGACCCATAGGGGGAAGGAAGGACGTTCTATGTTTTTATGGCTTGCCTTTATCATCTGTACTGCAGCTATTATTTACTCCGGATCGCGACTTTCCAGATATGGCGACATCATTGCAGAAAAAACCGGATTGGGACGGACATGGGTAGGACTCATTATGCTGGCATCTATTACTTCTTTGCCAGAACTCATTACCGGCATCAGCGCTGTAGCGATCATCGACGTCCCCAACATTGCAGTCGGTGATGTGCTGGGGAGTTGCGTCTTCAATTTGCTCATCTACGCAGTTCTTGATGTAACGCACCGACCCATACCCCTGTCGACGAAGGCACATCAGGGAAATATCCTCTCTGCAGGATTCAGCATCCTGCTCCTGGGTATTGTTTCATTCAGCCTTGTTCTAGGAAAACAGGCTGGCTCTGTAGGATGGATTGGATTATACAGCCTGATAATTGTGATGATCTATTTTATAGCAATGAAGCTGTTCTTTGTTTATGAGAAGAGGCAATTCTCTTTCTACATAAAAGAAAGAGCGGCCGAACTGAAATATGAAGATGTTCCCATGAAAAGAGCTCTGGTGAATTACACTATCAATGGGGGAGTGATCGTTATAGCCGCAGTTTTCCTGCCGAAGATTGGGGAAGGACTTGCCCTCAGTACAGGACTTGGGAATACCTTTGTGGGAAATATCTTTATTGCTCTCTCAACGTCTCTGCCGGAAGTCGTCGTGTCCATAGCTGCCATAAGGATAGATGCAGTGAATCTTGCTATTGGCAACCTTTTCGGGAGCAATATTTTTAATCTCCTCATCCTTGCTGTCGATGACCTTTTATTCGTAAAAGGCCCGATTCTGTTATTTGTAGATTTGCATCATATCATCTCAGCCATTTCTGCAATACTCATGACCGCTATAGCCATTATTGGCCTTACCTATCAGGCAAGCAAGAAGCCCCTTTTTTTAGCATGGGATTCCATGGGCATAATGCTGATTTACATCGTGAACCTTCTGTCTCTCTATTTCTTGAAATAAACTTGTTGATTCAGCTTCCTGTTTTTGTGCAAATGGCCTGTTCAGCTCCACACCACATTTTCAAGGTGGGTACGCAGAGCTCCGGCATTGCGAAATTTCTTAAGAATGAGTGAACGCTTTAGACCACAACAGATTTCTTTCACCTCCTTCGGCTGTCTGCTGTATCTAGCTCTTCCGCCTAATGCGTCATAAAAAATTCTGATCAGGTCGCATAAATCGTCATTCATATTTTCCCGTCGCGCTCTGCTCCAGTGAAAAAAATCCAGTAACTTGAGCTCATAGGTGAGTCCAAGTCTGCTCACAATTATATTTTCCGGATGCAAATCACCATGATATTCGCCGTGATGGTGTATGCACTCCAGTCCTGCCGTCAAAGCATGAAGCAGGTGTATCCCCTGGAATAAATGCATTCTTTTCCCTGGGAACCGTGCTAAATAGTCTGACAGGAGATCACCTTCTACATATTCAGAGATCAGGACAGTAATGGGCAACTTTCGATAGAGAATCGTCTCGTGAGTATGATATTGAATGACAATAGGGCAATCTCTCAGCGTATGCAATTTCTTGGCATAGGCATTTGATGCCTTGTTGCGTGTATTTCTGCCCGGGAAAAAAAGCTTGGCCGCCCTCTCTATATTTGTATTTAACTCTCTGATCTTATAGACTTCACCTTCCCACCCGCTTCCAAGCTTTGATACCACCTCGTATTTTTTTGCAATAATACGACCAGGCATAAGATCAAAGGTTTCAATATGCCTGTATTTATTAATGAGAGTTCGGGACATTGCATAAAGCTTAGCTCAAGATATGAGCAATTCTCAAGGCAAATATTTCATGCTTTTTCCGGCAGATCACTGATTATGCGATAGAGAGGCTGAAGAGCCATTTCTCCCTCTCACCAGATGATCAATTCCGTGTTCTTCCTATCTGTGTTTTGAGAAATATTCAATTCATAAGTAGAACCTATCTCAAAAGTGATTTATATGATAAAAACACTGCGTGTCATTCTCCGACCTGTCTGCCGACAGGCAGGCTTGATCGGGGAATCCGGAATTTTCAAAGCTTGCGGATGCCCGCTTACAGACTGCGGGCATGACGAAACAGGAAATTTAATTGTGAGATAGGTTCTACTTATCTTCAGATTCGATAAAAATTACAGCACCGCAGATTTCGAGCTGAGGCAAACAAAAAAGGCAGTGTCATTACTGACCCTCAGAGGAATAAATTTCCTTCTATGTCTTTATATCTGTTTTATTCGTTTCAGGTATCTCTAATGACTTCAGCATAAATCGTTCCTGGAAGGTTGTCGAGACTACCGCTAAAGAATGAATGTAGCCCTCGTCCAGCGCGTCTGCTACAGTATACAGAATAACTGCAAGATTGGGATTCTCCTGAACTATTCCATCTGCTGTAGTGTTGAGATTTTCCGAAGTCGGATGAAAGGACCGTGTCCATCCTATCATTGCCAGGATAGTTACAATGACGATGATTAACCGCTCTATTGTGATACGTGTACGCTTCATCTCAATATCTCCTTGTCTGATTCTGAAAATATTAGCAATTTAAATTATTTACCAAATTTTTGTATCTTGATGGAGGGGAGATAATTTTCATGCCCAGCAATAATTTTTTATCATGTGGTGAAGCTTCCAAATACCACATGAGCTCACACTTTAAATTAAATTCATCACCTGAAGGAACTTGGAAATTAATGCTCAGTATTTTGTTTTGAGTAAAATCTGCTGGAGACTGGACGTGCGTACTCATTAAGCATTCGATACCATCTTCAGAAATATTTTCTATATACCCATTGAATGTATTGTCTTCAGAAACGATTTCTGCATCTAGACTGAATGGTATTCTTCTGGAAGCTCGTGTATCCATTTCAAATAGGATCCCCTTTAGGTTGTTTATTAAAATTATACTTTACCTGTTTTTTCTCCTTACAATGAAATTCCTACACTTCACTAAACATCCCATCTCCTTACCTTCAAAGGAGCATTTTTACCAGACGATGTACCTTATAATAATTGTTTAACTCTGATTTTTATGTCTGTCCAGTAAATAATATTAATTCATCTATTTAAAAGAATTATTCATCCCACGGAATTCCTCTGTTACCGTTAATACTATGGTGCTGCGCAATGATTACTACTGTTGATTTAAATGAATACGCAACAGAATTCAGTTTGTGCTAAATTCAATGATAGGGATTCATCAAGGGGTTGCGGCGGTGTGTACATGGGAGAAAGAAAAAACCCCGCCCATGATGGAGATTTCCATCTCGCCTTATCGATAAATACTACTCTGCTCAGAATTGCAAATGGCATCATATTGAATGGTACTCTTTGGGTGAAGAAAAATCGGGAATATATTACTTAACAACAAGTACAGAACACTTTGCATGACCGATAATTCTCTCCGCAACGCTGCCCATTAGCAGTTTTTCCAGCCCTGTTCTGCCGTGACTTCCGACGACGATGAGCCCGGCCTGTACTTTTTCAGCTTCATTGATTATTAATTCATACGGCTCATTGCCTTCACTTATAATGACTTCACATTGAACATTATCTCCGGCTGCCTGATCTCTTATTCCTTTAAGGTATACTGTTAACTCCTTTTTTTTTTCCTCAATGACATTCGGTGCCAGGTTTAAAAAATCCGGGTAATGATCCAAATGCATCTCTATGACTGACATGCAGTAAAGCTTGCTCCCATACGCTTTTGCAACATTGATTGCTTCTTTTACAGCAGCATCACTGAATTTTGACCCGTCCGTTGCTACAAGAATATTTTTATCCATTGTAATGACCTCCGGAAGTTAAAATCACTTCAATGTATCTCACAGACGTACATAGTGTAAAACTGGTAAAGAATTAACTGTGTCAATCATAACTATTTTTTAACACTAAATACTTATTGTGTCAATAAAATTCATTTGTGATAGTAATTGTATTCAACCCTTTTGTATCAGCCCAGATGCGATCTAGCACAAAAAAAGGGTGAGGCAGCTGCCTCACCCTTTGGGAATTTCTGGTCTGGAATCTTAATACATGCCGCCCATGCCGCCCATACCGCCCATACCGCCTGGAGGCATAGCCGGCATATCTGATTTTTCTTCAGGAACATCAGTTACCATCACGCTTGTAGTCAGCATCAGCGATGAAACTGATGACGCGTTCTGAAGCGCATGCCGTGTAACCTTTGTTGGATCAATGATACCGGCCTTTATCATATCGACATACTCTTCATTGGCTGCATCGAAACCATAGTTGGCGTCTTTGCTGTGTTTAACTTTGTCAACGATAACAGATCCTTCAAGGCCTGCGTTTTCGACGATCTGCCTGATAGGCTCTTCAAGGGCCCGTTTGACTATCTCAACACCGATCTGCTGGTCATGGTCCTTGAGCTTTACGCTGTCAAGGGCTGAGATTGACCTGATCAGTGCAACACCGCCGCCCGGGACGATTCCCTCTTCAACTGCTGCCCTTGTTGCATGGAGTGCATCCTCTACACGGGCCTTTTTCTCCTTCATTTCAACTTCTGTTGCTGCACCGACATTGATGACTGCAACACCGCCTACAAGCTTTGCAAGGCGCTCCTGGAGTTTTTCCCTGTCATAGTCAGACGATGTCTCATCAATCTGGGCCTTGATCTGTTTTACGCGGCCCTGGATTTTGTCATGGTCGCCTGCGCCTTCAACAATTGTTGTGTTCTCTTTATCAACAGTGATCTTCTTTGCACTTCCAAGGTCTTCAAGGGAAATATTTTCAAGTTTGATGCCAAGGTCTTCAGCGATCATGGTGCCGCCGGTAAGGATTGCAATATCCTCAAGCATTGCCTTTCTCCTGTCACCGAATCCGGGGGCTTTAACAGCACAGACCTGAAGGGTGCCGCGGAGTTTATTTACAACAAGTGTGGCAAGGGCCTCGCCTTCAACCTCTTCACAGATAATCATGAGGGGTTTGCCCATCTTTGCTGTCTGCTCAAGGATAGGGAGCAGGTCCTTCATGGAGCTGATTTTCTTTTCATGGATGAGGATGAGTGCGTCCTCGAAGGAGCATTCCATCCTTTCTGCGTCTGTTACGAAATAGGGCGATGTGTACCCTCTGTCAAACTGCATACCTTCGACAACATCCAGTGTTGTCTGCATGCTCTTTGCCTCCTCAACGGTGATAACACCGTCTTTACCAACCTTATCCATGGCTTCTGCAATGAGGTCTCCGATTGTGGAATCATTATTTGCAGAGATAGTGCCAACCTGTGCGATTTCTTTTTTGTCCTGAACAGACTTGCTCATGCTCTTCAGGTTTTCAACGACTGCTTCAACAGCTTTCTCAATTCCTCTTTTAACTTCCATAGGGTTTGCGCCTGACACAACATGTTTCATTCCCTCTTTGTATATGGAATAAGCAAGGACTGTAGCTGTTGTTGTACCGTCGCCGGCTGTATCAGAGGTCTTGCTTGCAACTTCTCTGACGAGCTGGGCGCCCATATTCTCATAGGGGTCTTTCAACTCGATTTCCTTTGCAACGGTAACACCGTCTTTTGTAATCGTCGGGGCGCCGAATTTTTTGTCCAGAAGTGCGTTTCTTCCTTTCGGCCCCAGTGTCGCCTTCACAGCATCACTTAATGTAGTAATGCCTGAGAGGATCGACCGTCTTGCTTCTTCGCCGAATAGTAACTGCTTTGCCATTATTCTTTCCTCCTTTATTAATCGATAATCAGCTTATCTGATTTATTTCTCTTCAATGCCGAGAATATCATCTTCCCTGATGATGAGATATTCGTCGTTGTCCATCTTGATCTTTGAGCCGGAATATTTCTCAAAGAGTACAATATCGCCGACCTTGACTTCCATGGCCTGAACTTTTCCATCGTCCGTTATCTTGCCGGAACCGACTGCAATTACTTCGCCCTTCTGGGGTTTTTCTTTCGCTGTCTCAGGAATATAGATTCCTCCGGAGCTTTTCTCAGGCTCTTCAGAATACTTCACCAATACTCTGTCCTTTAGGGGTTTGAATTTCATATTAACCTCTCCTTTCTCTTTTATTATTGTGTGGGTTTGTCGAAAATTTACCCTGTTAAAAGTGAGTTAGCACTCTCAGCCTCTAACTGCTTAGCACTCTACTAAAACGAGTGCTAATATAATATTTCACGAATCAGTTGAACAAGGTCATATTTTGTCTTATTTTAGCTAAAAACAGCTTATAATCTTAATAAACTTTAATTTTCTCTGATTTTCTTAGAATTTTAAAAAAATATTGAAGTGAGTATGGATTGAACGATGAAGTACTATCTCCAGTCATATCGACGCCCTTTGACCTGGAAAATATACTTCATCATTAGCAGTCCGGCGATAAATCCGCCAATGTGGGCAAACCAGGCAACCCCTCCATGCCCGGCGCCACCCTGGCTGATCATGCCGTTGATGAACTGAATCACTATCCAGAAACCGATGACAAACATGGCCGGTAGCCTAACAACCTGAATAAAAAAGAAGAAAAAGATAAGTGTGTGGACCC
>CP070644.1:1229250-1248844 GCA_020354155.1 Nitrospiraceae bacterium
TGATTCTTTAAGGTTCGTTCCTGAGTTAATCGCGCCAACAACATCAGCCTGAACGCCCGCCATACGATATTCTATTTCCCTGAATTCGAGCTGTATGCCCCTGAGATTATCCAGGGGAATAACGTTCTTCAAATAAATATTCTCCAGTGTGTCCACCTGCCTTTTCCCTGTGAAAATAGACCAGGCTATAAGTGTGACTCCCATCAATAGGCCGGCAGCAATAATTGCTATAACCTTATGTGTAATTCTTACCTGTTGAAAAATCATTTGCACCCCGGAAAACTGTTCAATACAACTGATCCCCTGACACTCCTTTTGTAGGGAAACCCCTAACTGTACATCGGGGATGGTCCATACAGGGCTTATCGTCATTTTCTGGAAAAACTTTAATGAACAAAAATGGACAGTTATCTATCTAATAAGAGTTCTCATGTGATTCCGGATGGTTGCCTGCTGAGGACCTCTCAATAGATTTGATAAAAAAAAGGCCATTCCTGCAATAGACAGGAACGACCAGTCAACTGAATCTTTACGCAATCTTATTCTACTGTATACCCTTTTTCCTGCCAGCCGGGGAACCCGTCCCTGAGCCAGTAAAGGTTGGTATAGCCGTCCTTCGCAAGTCTTACGATACTCTTATAAGACTTCCAGCATTTGACGCCGTTGCAGTACACCACGATTGAGGCGTTTTTGTCAGAAGGATATTTGCTCATATCCCACTTGTCCTTGGAAGGATCAAAGTCAACGGATTTTTCACTCTTCTCCTTGCATGGAACGGATATTGCGCCGGGAATATGACCTTCCACATACTCACCCTTCTTCCGTGCGTCGAAGACCATGACCTTGCCTTCGTTCTGCTTGACCCACTCTGCATCAACAACAGTAGCTCCGTCAAGTGATTCAGGAGTCATGACCTTGGCTGCCATTGTCTGCCCTGCGATCAGGCAGAGAGACATTACCAGTAAAACAACCAATACCTTTTTCATCTTTACCTCCTTTGATGAACTGTTCCAGACCTCACGGTCTATTAATAAAAACCAGCAGGCCGATTAAACGGTTGCCTGTTGATTGTCCCCTGTATCAGCCAGCTGATGGGCATGCTCCGCCGTGTTCGTGCTTTCGTCGTTGCTTATGTCACTGACATATGTTCTATATCCTTCAGTCTGCAACTTTAACTTCGTTGACAGAGACACCAGTTCATCTGATACACTTTTGACGTTTTCGGCAAGGACAAATGTCTGATTGACCATCTGTGAAGTCTGTTCCATTGATTTGTTTACCTGTTCTACCCCGGAAGACTGCTCTTCAGTGGCAGCCTCGATTCTATCCACTATATCCATGACATTTCTGCAGCTATCAACTATTTTATGGAGCGCTTCTTCTGTGGCGGTTGTTGTTTCAATCGCCTCGTCGGCCAGCTCCCTGCCTTTGTCCATACTTGAAATAACACTCTGTGTCTCTTTCTGGTTGGCCCTGATTTTCTTCCCTATTTCTTCTGTTGAATTGGTTGTTCGTTCTGCAAGTTTCTTGACCTCATCTGCTACAACGGCAAAGCCCCTGCCGTGCTCTCCTGCCCGGGCAGCCTCTATGGCGGCATTGAGGGCGAGGAGGTTGGTCTGGTCTGCTATGTCCTGTATTACAGAAACGATTTCCCCGATCTCTTCAGAACTCTTTCCGAGGTGAACGATTGCTTCAGAGGCATCGGTGACACTGGTGACGAGCTTTGTGATACTTTCCTTTGTATGCTGACTGATCTCACTACCTTTCTGTGCCGAGTTGAAGGAATCCCTGGTTATCTGAGAGGCGTCAGTTGCATACTTCTCCACCTCAGCTGTTGTTTGCGACATTTCAGATGATGATGCTGCGATCTGATCAACATGGCTTCTCTGCTCATTTGAGCCGGTTACCATAAATTCTGCCACATCTGCAAGGCCGCCGGCGTGATTATAAAGTGTTTCAGACTCTTCTTTTATAAGACAAAAGAAATTGTTTAACTTATGTATCATGGCATTCAATTCTGAAGCCATTTCCCCCATCTCGTCTTGAGTGTTGAGATCCAATGTATACGTGAGGTCACCCTGCGCGACATGACGGGCTGCGGTCACAACAGTTGCGATTGGGCGGCTGATGGACCGAATGGTGAAGAATGCCAAGACAATAAAGAGCCCGATTATGGAAGTAGCTCCTACAGCAACAAATATGCGTATCTTCTTAATAAGAGCCGTCCTGCTTTCGTAATAGTTTTTTACTTCACTTTCCTGAAATTTAACGATGTTCTCAATAGATTTAAACAGTAAAGGCTTGAAATCGAGCCATTCCTCATAAATATCCTCCATGGGGAGTGTATCCTCATCGTAGAATATTTTCATGTAGGCAGCTTCAATATCGCCTGACATTGCTTTGAAACCTTCGTAACCATCTTCAAATTTATCTTTATCAGCAAGTACTTCGTTCTGCGTTATTGTCTGACCTGCTTCTTTCCAGAGTTTGTCCAGTTCTTTAATAGATTGCTTGAAGTGATTGACAGAAGCTGTGGGGGTAACTATTTGTGCCATTGCACCACCCATTCTGAATTCGATCTCTCTGAATTTAAGCTGAATCTGTCGTAACTGATCCAGGGGAATAAAATTATCCATATAAATGGCCTTCAGCGCGGTTATCTGCCGCTGCCCCATGATCACTCCGCCGCCGGCAAACAACACTAAAAATAAAGAACTCGCGGTAACCAGGACAAGGATCTTGTGCCGTATCTTGACCTTTGTGCATAATCCGTTGATCCTTGGACATATATGTTTTTTGAACAGTGCCAGCATACTCACCCTTTCATGCATGTCAGACAAGCTACGCAACTCAATATAAATCAGCTTGGCAGTATAGTTTTATAGTATCGGCAAGCCGGAAAATAACTTTAATGAGAGCATAAAAAATAGTTATGGGATATGAATGAAGCTATGTGGTGATGGGCATTAGAGCGGATATAAAAGAGAATTTACTGATAAGTCAAAATCTTTATTTGAAACAGACTGGGCCAGAGCTTGCCGGTCACAAAAAGTCTGTCACCTCCATGATCATAGGCTATACCATTAAGGACCTTCTTTTTCCTGTCGCCTCCGGCAATAATGGCAAGCCCTTCCAGGTCGATCCATCCTGCTACCGCACCTGTAGCAGGAGATATGATCGCAATGCGGTAGCTTTGCCAGATGTTGGCATAGATTAATCCGTTCACGTACTCAAGTTCGTTCAGCCTGGTAACAGGACCCTTCGCATCATGGACCTGAATTGTGCTGATATGTTTGAAGGTATCCGGATCCAGCACATACAGGGTCGATGTGCCATCACTCATTATAAGGTTCCTGCCGTCATGGGTAATGCCCCAGCCCTCAATCTGATAATCAAAGGTTCTGACCTGTTTAAAGCTCTCCCCCTCATAGACGAAGCCCTTGCCGGATTTCCAGGTCAGCTGGATGATTCTATCATTATGCTTTGTTATCCCTTCTCCAAAATATTTATCCGGAAGTCTGTGACGCTGTACTATCGTGCCTGTTTCAAGATTGATTTTACGGAGTTCAGATTTTCCGTATAATCCCGTACCTTCATAGAGGAAACCATTCTCATAGATGAGACCCTGAGTAAATGCTGAGGGGTCATGGGGGTAAAGATTTACTATGTTGTAAGTGTAGACCGGTATGTCAGCGGTCCTCTGCCTGTCTGATTTATCGGATACATCAGCACATGCTGCAACTGCATGTACAAGCAGAAGTGATAACACAATTGCTATCCTGAATTTATTCCTCTTCATCCTGCTCACCAAATTCGTCTTCATCATCTTTATATTGGCTTTTTCTTATCTGAAATTTTATAAAGCCGTACACCAGTATAATTGCTGTAAAGGCAAAAAGGAATTGATATATATGACTGCTCACATAGATCAACCATGTGTTTCTTGTCCTGAGATAATCATGCCAGTCATCTTCAAGTTTAACGACTGATACTGAAAGGGAATCCTGAACAGCGCGAGCCGGGCTGTCTCCCTTCCGCAGGCCATTCAGGATACTTATGATCCCCTCTCTCCCATACTCTTTTACAATGTATTCTACAATACTTTTACTTTCTTCATAGGCAAGGTTCATGAGCTTTTCATCTTGCGGGAATCTCCGCTGCAGACTGCTGAGAGGAAGAAGCCTTCGGGAGAGTATTGCCTCTTTGAGCACATTTCTGTTTTCAACTATCATGATTTCTGCTATACCGTCACTGGCCCATTGTGAGATTCCTTCATTCAGCCATCTCGGCAGGGTCCCGTCACCGACATAGTTGTGAAGAAAGAGGTGGCACAATTCATGTTTTAAGGTCACTGCAAGGGAAAAAGGATAGGTCTTCATTTTTGAGTTATCAATGACTATACGGTTTTCTGCCGATATGGCAACAGCAACAACAGGGCCTTTGATGACTGAGTCCTGAAACCTTTTCTCAGATTTAATCAACTGAACGGTAGGCCTGAAATCAATGTCTGCACCGAAGGTTGCTTCGATCTCCGACTTAACGGTAGGGTATATCTTCTGAACAGTGGCAGCCACTTTGTGCAATGACCGTTCGTAGCGAATGGTAAGAAGCTCGTTCTCAAGGATGCCGGTCTCTTCTGCGGATAGAGTGAATGGCAGAATGAGCATAAGAAGGATTATGAATAGCTGCATGTTCTTTTTATACTGCATAAAGACCATAAAGCAGGTAGAGTGCTGCGAAAACAGAATTGCGAGACCATAGGTAGAGATATCTGCAATGCGTTATCACTGTAATGAGATTTATACCATTGTCAGGCAAAGGAAGTCCTGCCTGCCGGCAGGCAGGTCGACAATGAATTGTTTCCAATGCCTGCATTATTGAGCTAATTCAGGGAAAGAAAAAATGAGTTTACTAAGATTTAAGCCAGTCATATTTTGCACGTTTTCTGTGACGAATGAATTTCTCGGCAGAGAGGGCGGCCATACTCCCAAAGGCGGCTGCAATAACGACCTGCCTCACTTCCGAACATGATACATCTCCTGCTGCAAAAACTCCGGGTATCGATGTCTCCATGGTTCTGTGAGTGATGATACATGATTTATCACTGAGGGATAGAGAAGAGGAGAGGAAGTCCACGACGGGCTGTGTTCCATAGAGATAGACAAAAACTCCATCCATGGGGATTTGCTGTTCTTCTTCTGTTTCGATATTTTTTATTTTAATTTTTTTGACAAAGTCATCACCGTCAATAGAGACGACCCTGTGTCCTGTTATGATTTTTACTTTATCCGTATTCAGCTCTGTCTCATAGGACTGGATATCCAGTTCCTTTGACGGGGCTATGAGATAGACTGTCTTTGCAAATCCTGTCAACAGGCCTGCCTCCTTGACTGCCTCCTCTGAGTCACCGATAACACAGACCTGAAGGTCTTTATAGAATGCTGCATCACAAACAGCGCAGTAACTTACGCCTTTGCCGAGAAACTCTCCTTCGCCGGGGATAGAAGGCTTTCTGCCCATCGAGCCTGTCGCTATAATGACAGTCTTCCCTTTGTAGGTTTTGTCTATCCCCTGTACTTCCTTGATCTCCTGATCGATAGCAACTCCCACGACCTGCATTTCAACATACTCTGCACCGAACTTGATAGCCTGATTGCGGAACAGATCGAGGAGTTCACTGCCTGAGACAGGCTCAACAAGGCCGGGATAGTTCTCAATCTTGCTGGTATAGGCAAGGGCCCCGGCAGTGGGGGATTTGTCAAGGACGACGGTCTTCAGGTTGGAGCGTGATGCATACTGGGCAGCGCTCAATCCTGCCGGCCCGCCCCCGATAATGATGACATCATAGAGTTCGTCGCTCATGGTCAGCCTCTCTGATAAGTAGAATATATCGATATTGTATCAGATTCTTAAAAAGGCAGCAGACAAGAGGGGGAAACTTCCTGAAGGGAAATGCCCCCGCGGCACTTACACATTCACATGCAGCATTGGCATGCCGAGACGCTGTCTCCGGTTTTCACCCCTGAAGAGACTGTTCTTCCGCATGGCGGTATCCCCCCTGTCCCCGTCGTGCTGCATCTGCAGTTTTGCAGGCAGGCTTGAGGCATGCTGGACTGTGTGTTTGCCGAAGCGTGCTGAGAGTTCATCAACGGAATGATAGAGCTTTTCAATCTTTTCTATCCGTGCAGGGTCGTCAAAGAGCGTGAACTGCACCCTGCTCTCCGGCTCCAGTCCCCCGAGGACAACGCCTGTCAGACGGTAGGGGATGGTGGATTCATAAATCTGATCAAAGCCCTTCCTGAGGGAGTCAAAAAGCTCGGCCGGATAGGAGGTGGCCCGGCTCAGTTTCAGCTCAACGCCAATGCTTCTGAAGTCTTTTTTCCTGAGAAAGAGGATAAGCTTTTTTGCTGCCAGCCCGTAGCGCCGTGCCTTTATACATGCATTTTCCAGGTTCTTAGAAAGCTGGGCAAAGACAAACTCCCTGTCTGTGGAGGGCGGGGTGAAGGTCTTTGTCTTGCTGATAGACTGGTAGGTGCTCTTTGATTCTGCAGTTACAGGATAGACACTTATCCCATTGAGTTCGCACCATATCTCCTGATGGGGGCGGGTAAAATGTTTTTTTACAAACTGCTTATCTTTTCGTGCAAAGGCAAGGGCAGTTCTGATACCCAGCTTGTTCATGAATGCCGATGTGTTCGGCCCGATACCCCAGACCTTTTCCACAGGCAGTCTGTCCAGGTAGCGGTGAATGTCCCTGCCCGGTATCACCGTAAGGCCGTGAGGTTTGTTGTATTTTGATCCCGCCTTTGCCAGGACTTTTGAAAGGCTTACGCCGATTGAGACAGTAATGCCCAGTTCCCTGTGGACCGTTGCCTGTATCTGTTCAGCGATCCTGCCATAGGAGCTGTGGAATTTTCTTCGAAGACCGGTGAGGTCAACAAAGGCCTCGTCTATTGAATACTCTTCCACGTCAGGTGAGAATCGTCTCAGTATTTCAAACATGCGGACAGAGAAGAGGCTGTATGTCTCATAATCAGAGGGCATTGCGATGATGTCAGGACAGATCTTTTTTGCGTCTACCAGGCCCATTGCCCTTGTAATGCCCCGTGCCTTTGCCTCGTAACTGGCGGCAGCAACAATTCCGCGCTCCTTGCCGGTGATAACAGGTTTGCCCCGCAGTTCAGGGTGGATTGCCTGCTCACAGGCTGCAAAAAAGGCGTCGGCATCCATATGGAGAATGGCTTGCGGCCAGGAACCTATTGTCAATGGCTGATCGGTCATAGTATTTAAAAGGATTCAAGTGGTCAAGGAGTCAAGCCTGCCTGCCGCCTGCCTGCCGGTAGGCAGGGCAGACAGGGATTCCAGTGAATGGATTGAAAAATAGTTTCACTGGAACCCTTGAATCCTCGAACCCTATTATTCACTGATATTTTCTCACCACAGCCGTTACTACCCCTGCTATCTTGAGTTCATGCTTTGGCTTGATCGGCTGATAGTTTGGATTATCCGGCAGAAGGGTCACGCTGTTCCCGCTTTTCTTCAGGTACTTCATGGTCCACTCACCGTCTACCTCTGCAATAACGATGTCGTTGCTTTTCGGGGTCTGCCCTTTATTGACGATTACCATATCTCCCGGCAATATCCCTGCCCCGGACATGGAGTCTCCTGAGACCTTCAGGAGAAAGGTGGCCTCATGGTTCTGGATAAGCAGCTCGTCGAGAGAAAGGGTATCTGAGAGCTCTTCCTCTGCCGGGCTTGGGAATCCGGCCTCTACAGTCCCGAGCACCCGTACCGGGAATCCGATTGACTTTGGGATAAGCCTGCCTTTTTCGTCTCTTTCGATGATATGTAATGATTCGAGTTTCCTGACGAGCTTTGAAACGGAATTTTTTGATTTTAATCCAAGTAGTTCCCCTATTTCAGAAAAACTGGGCATCCTGTTTCTCCGGTAATAGAACTGTGATATCTCCCTGATCCGGTTTCGGAGTTTTTCCTCTCTCGGTTCTTTTTGCATAATCAGATTATAAGGTGAACGATAGTTCACTGTCAAGGGGGGATAAAAAATGAAAAAGCAAAGATCAAAATTTTGGAAGGATTCTTATAAAAACAATTCATTAATTTTGCATTTTTATTTTTACTCTTTGATTTAGATGCTGAACTCTGCCACAACCGGCGTATGGTCGGAAGGCTTCTCTCTCAGGCGGGGTTCTTTGTCAATCCATGCCCTGACTGACCTTTCGGCAAGGGGCTTTGTGGCCCAGATATGATCTACCCGCCAGCCAAGATTTCTTTTGACTCCGCCCCTGAGGCGGTAGTCCCAGAATGTGTACTGCCCGGCTTCAGGCTGGTGCTTTCTGAAGACATCGACAAGGCCCCACTTCCTGAATTTCCGGAGTGCGGCATGTTCATCAGGGTGGAACCCGACATGTCCTGCCAGTTTCTCAGGATCATAGACATCTGCGGGTTCAGGGGCAACATTGAAATCACCTGCCCAGAGCAGCGGTTTATCGGGACTGAAGTTTTTCTTAAAGTAATCATGCAATCTCTGAAACCAGTCAAGTTTATACCTGAACTTGTCAGAATCCGGTTTGTAGCCCTGCGGGATATAGGTGTTGACGATTGGTATGCTGTTGACAGTAGCGATGATCAGACGCGTACCTTCTGAGCTGTTGTTGTCAAAACCTATATGGATATTTTCTGGAGGGGTTTTGCTGAAGAGGGCAACGCCGTTGTATGATTTCTGTCCCCTGAAGACCGTGTGGTAATGAATGTCTTCAAATGCAGATTTCGGGAAATCTTCATCAACGACCTTTGTCTCCTGAACGCAGAGGACATCAGGAGACTCCCTCTGCAGCCACTCAAGAACAATATCGAGCCGTGCCCGCAGAGAGTTCACATTAAAGCTGGCGACTTTCATAGCGATGAAACCATCTTATTCTTCTATCTCCCATTTTTCCAGTGCATCCTCTGGCAGTTCCTGTATGAAAATCGACGGCCTTTTGATGATTGAGCCGTCATGCCAACGATTGTCCATGATGGGATAGCAGAGATAGAGTTCATCCTTTGCCCTGGTGAGGGCAACATAAAAAACCCGTCGTTCCTCTTCTTCCTTGTCAAAGTCATCCATTGCCCTGGCCGGGGGAAAGCTGCCGTCAACAAGGCCGAGGATAAACACCCGTGACCACTCAAGGCCTTTTGCCCGGTGAATGGTGGAGAGTACGATTGTCTCTCCCTCCTCGTCAGGGTCAACAATATCTTCTGACTGGACGCTTGTGAGAAGGGCAAGGTCGCTCAGAAAGGCCTCCGTGGATTTGAAATTGTTGGCATAGTTTGCAAGCTGCTCAATATCTTCTTTCCGTTCGTCATAGTTTTCGAAGGCGCCTTTCAGATAGTTGTCATAGCCTGAAGCGAGGACTTCCCTGATTGCCTCTGCCGGATGTCCGATGATATCCTCATTGTTCAGGCTGTGCATATTATGTCTGAAGAGGTGCCAGTTTTCCCTGCTTCTCCGCGGGATGATCCTGATCATTTCCTCTGATGTTGCGGTTTCAAGTGGTACTGCAGAGCTCCGGACATGCTCCCATATCTTCTTTGCTGTAACAGTGCCGATGCCGGGGGTAAGCCTGAGGATCCGTGTCCATGAAATTTCGTCCTGGGGATTCAGGGCCGCCCTGAGGTAGGAAATGATGTCTTTTATGTGGGCCTGTTCAAAAAATCTCAAGCCGGAACGGATTTCATAGGGAATCCGTCTCCTCGTCAGTTCCATCTGCAGGTCCATTGACTGGTAGTGGGAGCGGTAGAGTATGGCTATCTCATTGAGGGGAATCCCTTCATCTATAAAATCGAGTATCCTCTGTGCAATAAACTCTGACTGCTGCGAGAGATTCTGCAATGGAATGAGGGCAGGCTGAGGGCCAGTCCTTTTGAGGGCATGGAGTTCCTTTGAAAACTGGCGCGTATTATGGGAGATGCTCTCATTTGCAACATGGAGGATATCTTCCGTGCTCCGGTAGTTGGTTGTCAGTTTAAATACCTTCGTATCAGTATAGCGGTCGGGAAATTCTATGATGTTGTCAAAACATGCTCCACGGAATGAATAGATTGACTGCGAGTCATCGCCGACAACCATAAGGTTTTTATGTTTTGATGCCATGAGGTCCACAATTTCGGCCTGAATCTTGTTTGTATCCTGGTATTCATCAACGAGCACGTGCTGATATCTGTCGGAGAGCCGTTCTCTCAGGTCAGGCATTTGCACAAGGAGTGCTTTCCAGAAATAGAGGAGGTCGTCAAAGTCAATGAGGTTCATGGCACGTTTTTTACTGTCATAGAGTTTTTTTACCTTTTCAGCTTCTTCTGAATAAACAAGAAGATGGGGATGTCTCTCCTCCATTGCATCACTGATATCCTGTTCAGCGCCGACTGCGTAGCTGATGACATCCATGAGCACGTTGCTTTTTGGAAACATCTTGTCTGTTCTCAGCTTCATCTCGGCAACAGCGGACTCGATCAGGTCCTTTGAGTCTTCCCGGTCAAGGATGGTGAAGTTTGAGCTCAGGTTTATTGCATCGCCATATCTTCTGAGGATCATATTGCCCATATGGTGAAAGGTGCCCCCTGCAACCCGTCGTGTTTCACCTTTAATCAGCAGCTCTACCCTGTGGAGCATTTCCCGTGCTGCCTTGTTTGTAAAGGTAAGCAGCATGATTCGTCCAGGGTTGACGCCATGCTCAATGAGCCAGGCAACCCGGTAGGTCACAACACGGGTCTTTCCCGAGCCTGCGCCTGCAATGACAAGTGACGGGCCTCCCTCTGCTGTGACAGCTGCCAGCTGTTCCGGATTGAGATGCTCTGCATAATCAATTGAAGGCTGGAACGAGGCCGGTCTCTTAATCTGATATTTTTTCATATCTATTTATTTGGATCATAGCCTGATCTGGTGGGTTAATGCCAAAAAAAAGTATTGTCATTCCCCGACTTGATCGAGGAATCCAGGGTTGATATTTTTATGAATCACCTTTTTATCAGATAAGTTTATGATACTTCATTATTATTGCCAGACTATTTTATTTTTCTCTCAGTCTATTCTGGATACTCCGGTCAAGCCGGAGTATGACCGGCTTTTTAATCTTAATGTGTATTGGTTTCAAGCTTATGTATGATTAATTTTACCACTGATTTCTGTGATGAGACATTAATTTTCACCAGCACAAACAGCTTATTATACTATCGGGTTCAGTTGAAAATTTCCCATGGTTGTGGTATTTCTATACGTCAATGCTTGATATAAGAATTATAAGAGAAAACACCGACAAAGTCGTTGATGCCCTTAAAAAAAGAGGGGAAGATCCCGGCATTCTGGACAAAATCCTCGAAATTGAGAAAGAACGGAGAGATTTGCTCAGGATTGTTGAGGAACAGCGGCAGCAGCGCAACAGCATTTCCCAGCAGATCGGCAGGCTGAAGAAGGAAGGCAACGATGCCTCTCATCTGCTTGAAGAGGCAAAGAAGATCTCTGACGCCATGGTTTCAAACGAGGAGTCCCTTCGGGAACTTGAGATAAAGGCCCGGCAGGAACTCCTGCTCATACCCAACATCCCCCACGACACAACACCTGCCGGCAGGGATGAAAATGATAACATTGAGGTCAGGCATTGGGGCGATGTCCCCGGATTTGACTTTGAACCAAAGAATCACTGGGATATAGGTGAGGATCTCGGTATCCTTGATTTCGAGCGTGCAGGAAAAATTGCCGGGGCGCGTTTTGTTATTTACAACGGCGCAGGCGCACGACTCGAGCGGGCATTGATTAATTTCATGCTCGATCTTCATACAGGTGAGCACGGGTATAGAGAAATAATGCCGCCGGTACTGGTCAACAGGGAGGCTATGACCGGTACGGGACAGCTTCCAAAGTTCGAAGAGGACCTGTTCAAGCTCGATGAGAGCGATGCAAAAGGATATTTGCTGATACCGACTGCCGAAGTCCCTGTTACAAACATTCACAGAGAGGAGATTCTTGCAGAGAAAGACCTCCCCATTTACTACACGGCCTACACTCCCTGTTTCAGACGTGAGGCCGGTTCCTATGGCAAGGACACAAGGGGCCTCATCAGGCAGCACCAGTTCAATAAAGTGGAGCTTGTTAAATTTGCAAAACCGGAAAACTCCTATGATGAACTTGAGTCATTGACTGCCAATGCAGAAGAGGTGCTGAAACGGTTGGGTTTACCCTACAGGGTTGTTGCATTGTGTACTGGCGATATCGGGTTTTCTGCTGCAAAGACCTATGACCTTGAGGTATGGTTTCCTGCGCAGGCAAAATACAGGGAGATTTCCTCATGCTCAAATTTTGAGGATTTTCAGGCCAGGCGGGCTGATATCAGGTTCAAGAAAGAGGGGAAAAAAGGCACAGAGTTCGTCCATACGTTGAATGGTTCCGGTCTTGCTGTCGGCCGTACCTTAGCCGCTATTCTGGAAAACTTCCAAGAAAAAGATGGTTCTGTTATAATACCGGCACCCCTCGTCCCGTATATGGATGCAGAGAAAATGTCGAATTAATAAGCCTTTTATAACCGTAAGCAATTATTAGATTATTTTAATTTTCTCTTCACGTTATATTCATAGTTTTTGTTTATTTTATAGTCAGATGACCGGAGGAGTGGCCGAGTGGACGAAGGCGACGGTCTTGAAAACCGTAGATCGAAAGATCCGTGGGTTCGAATCCTACCTCCTCCGCCATGATCAGATTGAATGTTATCTGAAATTTATGATATAGTGATTTGCTCTAAATTTGCATTCTATCCGAGCAAATAAATATTAACCAAAAGAGAGGAGGTGAAACAGTGAAAAAGATACTGGCAGGAATTATCGCTCTAATGTTTATTGTTGCTTTTGGAGCTGTTGTAACATCAGCTGATGCAGCAGATTACATTGGTGCTAAAAAATGCAAAGTATGCCACATAAAACAGTACAAGGCATGGGAGAAGACAACCATGGCTGGCAGCTTTGAGAATCTGAAGCAGGGCGTGAAGGTTGAAGAAAAGAAAAAAGCCGGTCTTGAAGACAAAGACTATACTGCTGATGCCAAATGCCTGAAGTGCCACACAACAGGCTACGGGCAGCCAAGCGGTTTTACAAGCATTGCAGATACTCCGGAACTGGCTGGCGTGCAGTGTGAGAGCTGTCACGGTCCTGGTAGTGAGTACAAGGGTCTCATGAAGAAAGACAAGAAATATAAGCTTACAGATGCCAAGGCACTGGGTCTTATCATTCCGTCTGAGGATGAGAAAGGCTGTATGGTGTGTCACGGCGCTGACAGTCCTTTTACCGAAGAGGTAGACGCCAAGTACAAATGGAATTTCAAGGAAAGGCTTGAGAAAACGCACGAGCATTTTCCTCTGAAACACGAGCATTAAGACCTGAAAGGGCACCCCTGCCTCAGTGTGCAGGGGATGCCCTTTCATTCATTCTCTCTTTACTTTCATTTCCTATCTGGTATACTTACTTTTATAAGCATATCCCCGCTTACCTGTTGAATCATGATGAAAGACGATACAAAATCAAAAGAGGAACTTATCATTGAACTGGAAGAGATGCGCCGCTATATTTCCGAACTGGAAGATGGCTACAGGAGGGCTGATGAGCTCATTATGCAATCCATTCATAACTGGGAAGAGACCTTTGACAACATCACCGATATGATTACCATTCACGACAGGGACTTTAATATAATTTATGCCAACAAATCAGCAGAAAAAATCCTCGATCTTCCCATATCAAAGATATCAAAATCAAAGTGTTTCAAACATTATCACGGCAAAGAAAGTCCTCCCCAGGGCTGTCCGAGCTGCGCATGCCTGAAGACAGGAGAACCCGTTGCATTTGAAGTATTCGAGCCACACCTGAACAGGTATATTGAGATACGGGCAATGCCCCAGTTTAATAATGATAGGGAACTGATTGGATTGATTCATATTGTCAGAGACATAAGTCGCCGCAAGAAGATGGAGGAGGCGCTGAAAAAAGCCCATGATGAACTTGACATCCGGGTAAAGGAACGCACTGCTGATCTGGAGAAGGCCAATGAAGAGATGCTCAACGAAATAAAGGTACGCCTGGAGGTTGAAAAGGCTTTGCAGGGCAGTGAGAGCCAGTTTAAAAAGCTGTCCCAGGAGTTCAATGTGCTGCTTGATGCCATTCCTGATAATATAGTTCAGCTGGCCCCTGACCTGGAAATATTGTGGGCAAACAAGGCGGCGGCCCTTGAACTCGGTGATCATGATGCAGTCCTGAAGGGTCAGCAGTGCTATAAGCTGTGCTCAAATTTTGCTGCAACTCACGAGAACTGCCCTACCATGAAGAGTTTCAAGAGCGGGCAGGAGGAGACTGCCCAGATGTCAACGACGGATGGCAGGTTTCTGGATGTCAGGGTCTTTCCTTTGAGCGGCGAGGATGGAAAAGTAAAAAGCGTCATAGAGGTTTCCCGGGATATAACCAGCAAGGTTCGCCTTGAGAAAGAAGCAAAATTTATTCAGGCGAAGCTGATTCATGCAAACAAGATGACCTCTCTCGGCACCCTTGTATCAGGCGTGGCCCATGAGATTAACAATCCCAACACCTTTATCAAGAGTAATGCCCAGATACTTTCCAAGATCTGGGATAATGCAGCGCCTTTACTGGAAAAAAACAAAAATAATAATGGGAATGCCCAATTTGCTGGATTTTCCTATGAGGAGGTGCTCGCGTATGTTCCAAAACTGCTCAATGATCTTGATGAGGGTTCAATGCGAATACAGAGCATCGTGAACAACCTGAGAGACCTCGCACGCCCTGAGAAGGCCAATCTTGACGGCAAGATCAGCATTAATGATGTTATACATACATCCATCGCGATTCTCAGAAACCAGATCGGGAAATTTACAGATAACGTCGTCTTTAAAGAAGGCAAGAGTCTGCCTCCTGTCAAGGGAAGCTCGCAGCAGGTAGAGCAGGTAATTATCAATCTGATCATGAATGCCCTTCAGGCCCTGAAAAGCAGGGATGGCAGTGTTACTATTGAAACGAGGCATTCTCAAAAAAAGAACTCTGTAATAATAAGTATTGCCGATGATGGAGAAGGAATGGGAAAAGAGATCCTTGAGCGGATAACAGAACCATTTTATACGACGAAACTTGACAGTGGAGGCACCGGCCTTGGTCTCTCCATCTCCTATGCGATTATCAAGGAACACAGGGGGACTCTCGAATTTAATTCATCACCGGGCAAAGGCACGAAGGCAACGATAACACTCCCAGTGTATAGCAGAAAATAAAATGATCAATCCCACCCTTCCCATACTCCTTGTCGATGATGAGCAGAAAATTCTGTTCAGCTACAGTCTGATGCTGAAAAGCTCCGGTATCCATAATGTCCTCTCTCTTCAGGATAGCAGGGAGGTTGTTCCCTTTCTCGAAAAGCAGGATGTTTCAATCATCGTACTGGATCTTGTTATGCCCCATATATCAGGGATTGAACTGCTTAATCAGATACGGCTTGAATTCCCCCATATCCCGATTATTGTCATGACAGCACTGAACGAGCTTGAGAAGGCAGTGCAGTGCATGAAGGCCGGTGCATCAGATTATCTTGTCAAGCCTGTTGAAGAGAGCCGTTTTCTGTCCAGCATTCAGAACGTCCTTGAAGTAAACAATCTGAAAGATGAGATCACCTCTCTGAAGCGTCATCTTCTGTCAGGCGAGCTTGAACACAGTGATGCATTTGCCGGGATTATCACAAAGAGCAAAAAGATGACGGCCATCTTCAGATATATCGAGGCCATTGCAGAGTCCCAGAAGCCGATCCTTATTACCGGTGAGACCGGGGTCGGGAAGGAACTGCTTGCACGTTCTGTGCATATGGTGAGTGGCCTCAAGGGCAGTCATGTTGCCGTAAATGTGGCAGGGCTGGACGATACCATTTTTTCAGATACCCTCTTCGGACACAGAAAAGGTGCATATACGGGGGCTGACAAGGACAGACAGGGGTTGATAACAAAGGCCTCGGAAGGGACACTCCTTCTTGATGAGATTGGTGACCTGAACAAGTCGTCACAGGTAAAAATCCTCCGTCTGCTTGAGGAAAAAATATACTACCCTCTTGGTTCAGATGCACCCGAAAAGAGCGATGCCCGGGTTATTGCCTGCTGCAATCAGGAGATACCCACCCTTATAGAAGCAGACAAATTCCGAAAGGATTTGTATTACCGTCTCTGTGCCCATCATATCCATCTTCCTCCTCTGAGAGAACGGGCTGAAGACATTCCATTATTGCTTGACCATTTTCTTGAAGATGCATCGAAGTCACTGAAAAAGGAAAAGCCCGTGCCCTCCTGTGAGGTTGTGGCGCTGCTCTCCAGTTATGATTTCCCGGGCAATATCCGTGAACTGCAGGCGATGGTCCACCATGCTGTTGCCGAGCATAAAACAGGTAGACTTTCCCTGAAGGGATTCAGAAAGTTCATAAAAAAGGACGTGACGCTTCAAACAGGGTCTTTGCCTGTACCATCTGACGGAAATAACGCATCAATTAACGAAATCTTCGGTCATTTCCCTGGATTAAAGGAAATGGAAGATTATCTCATCACAGAGGCGATGAAGAGTGCAGATAACAACCAGGGCGCTGCAGCTGCGCTTCTCGGGATTTCACGGCAGGCCCTGAACCAGCGCTTGAAGAAAAAAGAAAAATCTTCGTGAACCTGCCTCTGGGGACAGATCTCCCGGGATGTGTTCCTCTTTACGCAATAATTATCCCACTGAACATTTACAGATAATTTACCTTCATTAACCACTCATTTACATACCAGCGTGATAACCTATGATTAGAGACAGAGATGAATGCAGTCCCGACAAAGCCAAACCCTTTGTGAGAAGGGGGCAGAAAGCGGCGGGTCTCAGAAGAAGGAAGATGGCCGAGCTACCGAAGGATGACTTCTGGAAGATTCGGCTTTTTTAGTGACTTCTTCTAAAACGAAGCTTTTCCAAGCTTCAGAAAGGGGGTCAAGACAATGACATATAAAGTAATCATAGGTGTTGGAATGATGGTTATGCTGATGTTATTCACAGGATCTGTAAATGCAGTAGAAATGTGGCCGTTCACTATTAATGAAAAGATAGAAGTGGAAAAAGAATATGCTGAAACTAAATGTGATCCCTGCGACTATAATATTGATTATGGCGACACATTTCATCCTGGTGAAAAAGCGGGTATTGATGAAGGTATTGTGAAACTGGAATGTGACCCATGCGATTACAACGCTGATTATGGTGAAACATCATCCCATTAACAGATAACCATCGGGGAACTGAATGCAAGGGGTTGGTTCATCCAGCTCCTTTTTTTTATTGACTGCTCATTATAAGAGGAGCGAAAGCTCACTGACAGTCACAGGATCTCCAGCCTCAGCCTTTCTCCATTCCCTGGCGCAATCATCAATTGCCCTTTTTCCGGAATCCCCGGTCATTCATCCTTCATAGAACTACGGAGGATGAAAGCAACTTGAGATGAAATAGGTGTAATAGGAAGGGCTTTAAAGAAAGTGCTCCTGTTATGACTTGCTGCGCATTGTTCTCAGTTTGGCCAGTTCTTCCTGGTATCCATATATATGCCCGCCGGCACTGTAGGCATACATAGGCCCGCTTTTGAGCCCCGCTTCTTCAGCAACATACTGCTTGAGCAGTTCCAGTCCTCCGAGGTTTGAGGGAAAACCGGCCCACAAATCCCAGGAGCGGAAATAGCAGGTAATGGTGAGAACTAAATTCTTGCCTTGAGGAACAGCCTTGAAATCAAGCAGTCTTAAACAGGGGGGATCGAAGTTACCGTCATTCCCATAACAAATATCATAGTCTTCCGGTGTTCCAATCTCAACAACGGCCTGATTTGTCAGGGGCGTTTCCTTCAGCATCTTGATGGCCCGCTCCAGTTGTGTACCGCCTTTGGGCATTGGATGGTGAATCCTGCTTGAGTACCGATAGGTCTCATTTTCAGACAGCTCAGGGTTCATCAGATAATTAGCAAAGTAATCCTCAATATAATTCATGTCAGTAGGGGAGGGAATGCCAAGGGCCGGGGGAATGACGGGAACCATATCCTGGTCCGGGTGTTCTATAAATACCGCAAATCCGGGATACTGAAGACGGTACTGCTCTTTTTCAAATGAGCCAGCCTGAATTTCCTGCTTGTACGAGTAATCAAATATATTATAAATAAGCTGAAACCAGGCGTCAGAGATCGTCTTGGCTTTAAGAAAAAAGGGTGTCACGTCTATCTCCTGATGATTTAAGGTTGTTTATCATAACATCTAATATAAATTAAGTGGAAGAACATTAAGGTGGAGGGCTGAAACAGCGGACATATCACAGACTGTGAGATGTTCCAAAAGAATACATGTCATTAAAGTATTAACATTAATCATACATGGTGTTGCCATGCTGTGACTATGTCCCGTTTCAATTAATCAACTGAAAAAACCAAAAATATATTTAATTGCCGGGAACAGGATACACCCTGCTATTATCCACTTGATTACTTTTGGAGGGACAAATTTCTGCAACCGTGCCCCGCAATACATACCGGTGAAACCGCCTATCCCGAATAAGAAGCCCAAAGCCCAGTCTGGAGCTACGGCCGTATGGGGATAGAAAGGAGACATGAGTTGATAGAACACTACGCCTGCAACAGAAGTCACAAAAGTTCCCATCAACACTGCGCCTGCTACAGTGTAAACGGGGAGCCCGAAAAAACTTACGAAGAAAGGGGCAAGAATAGCTCCACCGCCGATGCCGTAGACCCCTCCCACAATTCCAACAAGAAAGCTGAGCGCCATTATCCCGGGAGCATTGATATTAAATTCATCTCCGTAAAATTCATACACAATATGTGATAGACTGAATTTCTTAACAACTGCCTTTGGTAATGAATTCCCATAGCCCTCTTTTGATGTGTATTGTTGGATCAGTCTTTGAAATTGCTCCTCTGCTGAAGGTTTAGTAGTATCTGTATTTTTTCTTGCCAATAAATCCCTGAGTAGCCTCCCTCCTATATAGAGCAGAACGAACCCGGCAAACATTCTGAAGTTTTTGGGGTCAGGTAGATAATGAATGCGGAGAAAAGCTCCGATGAATACTCCGGGCAATGTTCCGATAATTACGACCCAGGTAAGGGGCCATACCATTCGCCCTTCCTTTATGTAACGATAGACACCGCTTGGGATTGCTACGATATTGAACAGCTGGTTCGTTGCGCTCACTGACGGGGTGGAGAAGCCGAGTATGCTCACTTGAAACGGTAAGAGCAAAAAAGCACCGGACACACCTCCCATAGAAGTAAAAAAGGAAATTGAGAAGGCGACCAGAGGAGGAATGATCGGATGCACTTCAATGCCGGCGACGGGAAAATACATTTTTCCTTTCCTGGGTTATCTGAAATAGAGACTGTTCAGTGTTCGTCCGTTTTTCTATCAGACGTCCATAATATTATACGTATCTGTGAATTATAGTATGAAACTATTATCATTGATTGAAGATTGTGTTAGAATTACTGATGGCTGTATTGCCT
>CP070644.1:1248944-1262248 GCA_020354155.1 Nitrospiraceae bacterium
GTTCTTGTTTTTCATCCCTTTCCAGCAGGAGGAGAAGTTCTTGAACGAATTGTTGCAATAGTTGACGAAGAGGCAATCCTGTTAAGCGATTTTATGGAAGAATATGAGCAATGGAGAAAAAATGATCCAAAGATTACACAGGAAAAGGTCCTGAGCGATATGATAGACAGGCAGCTGCTGATACACCAGGCAAAGAAATTCAGATTAGGATCCATTCAGAGAGTGCAGGGAGTAAATGAAGAAACAGAGATGGTAAACAATTATATTGAGAGGCGGATCAAGTCACTTATCCATATCCCTTTTGAAGATATTGAGGCCTATTACTATAAACATATTGATGAGTTTGCAGGTGCCGAGATACTTCAGGTAAAGGATGATATTGAAGGGAGACTCTTTGACAGGGCACTGGAGTTACGGTTATTGAGGCACCTCAAGGAACTGAGGGACGAGGCTTATATACGGATCCAACTGGAGCAGCGATGATCTCTGATCCCTGTTATGAGGTGATCTCCACCAGGACAGCGGACTCGTCACATTCGGGGAATTTATGACACTTCAGGCACTCACCCCATATTTTCTGGGGCAGGGTGGCCTTGTCTATTTCATGAAAACCTAAACCAGTAAAATAATTTGGACTGTACGTCAGGGCAAAGACTTTTTTTACCCCCAGGGATTTTGCTTCTTTCAGACACTTCCTGATAAGTTTTTTTCCCAGCCCCCGGCCCTGATATTTGTTCATCACAGCAACTGACCGTATTTCAGCGAGATCATCCCACAGTATGTGGAGGGCGGATGCAGCTACAAGAGAATCACCGTTTGTGCAGACAAAAAAATCACGAATGTTTTCATAGATTTCGTTCAGGGAACGGGGAAGCATGTCGTTTTTCTTTGCAAAAGCAATAACCAGCGATTGAATAGACTTGGCATCCCGGATGGTGGCTTTTCTGAAATGAAAGGAGTCTTTGCTGACTGTTTTATTCTTCATTATAGATCACAGTCCCTGCTTACGGGCCATATCAAGGATAATTCCTTCGCGAAGCCCGTAATTGCTGACAGTTATTTCCCTAAACCCAAATATATTCATTAACCTTAGAAGTATAAGTGTTCCCGGCACTATTATGTCAAGTCTTGCAGGTTCAAAGGGAATGTATTTGCTTCTCTCCTTCATGGTAACCTGAGAAATCATTGAATATATGTCTTGAATTGTGTTGATTTGAAGAAGTGATTTATGGATTTTATGGTGTTCAAAAGCGGCAAGCTTTTGATGAACAGCAGAAAGCGTCGTTATGGTGCCCGCTGTCCCGATGAGGACCGAATCCTCAGACCGGTACTTTGCGAACCTTTTGGCAGCCGATGATAGGGTATCGGATATTTCCTGGTCCATTGAACGAAGGTGCTGAGGAAGGGGCGGATCGTGCTGCATATATTTTGAAGCCAGATAAACGACCCCCATTGGTATGCTTTCCACATGATTGTGCAGTCCGTTTTCAGCCGCACTTATTTCAGTGCTTCCTCCGCCAATGTCAATCATTACAGACGATACCGGTATGTCTATGTCAGATAACATACCGCTCACCGCTATTCTCGCCTCCTCCTCACCGGTGATCGTTTTAATGTGTATCCCGGAAGACTGTTCAGCTTTCCTGATAAATACGTCACTGTTTGAGGCTTCCCGCACAGCACTTGTGGCTACCGCAGCAGTCTGTAGAGAGCCGTATTTATCAATAATTCTGCTGAATTTCGTCAGGGCATCCAGTGCCCGCTTCATTGCTTCGTCAGTAATACGTCTGTCCCTGGTTATGCCTTCTCCGATCCTGGTGATTATTCTTTCGGAGTAGACTTCTTCAATGATGGTCCTGCCCGTGTCAGGATTTCTTCGGACCTGAGCAATGAATAATCTGAATGTATTCGTGCCTATGTCAATTGCTGCATAGCGGTCATTTATCACAGGAAGATTATAACTGAAGAAGACAATATTTTTTCGAAAGGTCAGGGCCTAGTCATAAAACAGGGGGCCTGTGTATACCGGGATAATGCCGGCTTTTTCTGCCCGTGAAAGAAGCGCATGGATAGACTTTTCACCAACCTCGCCAAGATCAATGGAGAAGTTGTTTACATAAAGGTTGATATGCTGATTTATTACATCCTCTGAAAGTTCCTGTGAATGCTTCTGAATATAATTCATAGGTTCGTTTCTATTCGTGAACGCATATTCTACACTCAACCTGAGAGTAGAATCGATCTTTCTGATTAAACTGTCACCAAGTGAGCGCCTTGCGGTTATACCGCCCAGGGGAATGGGAAGTCCGGTTTCTTTTTCCCACCACTCACCAAGATCAACTAACTGTATGAGACCATAGTGCTGATAGGTGAACCTGCTTTCATGAATGATAACTCCTGCATCGACTTTTCCTGTGGAAATAGCATCGATAATCTCATGAAAGGGCATCACGATCAGTCTGGAAGGACGAAGGCTTAAAGATGAGTAAAAGAGCTTCAGGAGCAGGTTAGCCGTCGTCAGTTCACCGGGGACAGCTATTTTTTTATGAGTTAACTCTTTAAGGGGAATGGTATCCCGTGCAATAACCAGGGGACCACACCCCCTGCCAAGGGCGCTTCCAGGCCGCAGCAGGCAGTATTTGTCTCTCATATGTCCAAAGGCGTGGTAGGAGACTTTGGTAATGTCCGGTTCTGAACGGATGGCCATCTGGTTGAGCGTCTCAACATCAAGCAGAACTTCGCTGAAGTCAAGCCCGCCCGTATCGACTTTACCATGAACAGCTGCATAGAAAATGAAGGTGTCGTTGGGGCAGGGTGAGTAGCCAAGAGACAAGCTTTTCATAAAGGTAGTATAGCAAAAAGAGGTGAGATATCCTGAGTTGATTCACTCTATTCCATCAGCCTGACAAGTCCTGTAATCGGCAGAGGCTCACCGACCAGCAAAGGGTATCTGCTCTGCACCCCATTGTTCATACCGGTTAATAATAAGCAATAATTGTATTATACTTATCCTGATGTGGGTTACTATTACTCAGTACATTTTCGTTAATGTCCTGCTTTTTTCTTCATGGTATATCTATCTCTTCACAAAAAGGGCATCGATATCATTTGTCGACAGACTGATCGGTTCATGTGTTCTTGGCCTTGCACAGATTATTGCAACCGAACTTGTCCTTGGCCTCATTTTCAGGATGCTGTATGCAGGCCCTCTTTTCTGGTTGAATGTCTTCATGTCATCAACTCTCCTTGCTTTCACGCTATGGAGTAATAATAGCAGTACTTCTACAATGGGAAACGTGGTCAGTGAGCTGAATGAAAAGGTCTGTGGATTTTACAGGACCATGAGGTCTGACACTCTACTGGTTGTGCTTTTTATTCTCCTGGCAATAAAAACCTGCTGGATTGTTTTTATTGGCTATCTCTTTCCATCATATACCTGGGACTCCCTTTACTATCACCTCCCGATAGTCGGCAATATAATGCAGAGCGGGGCTATTCTCGAAAATCCGGACAATTTCCAGATTGATACATTCATAAACATCTTTCCAAAGAATATGGAACTTTTCTTTCTCTGGAATGTCATATTCCTGAAAAGCAGTTCAATTACAGATTTGAGTCAGCTTCTCTTTATAATTATTGGAATACTCACAACATACAGCATTGCCGTGAAGCTGCACATAGGTGCGAAAAGTGCCCTCTTCTCCTCTTTTCTCATTTTTTTTACGCCTGTAGTCATTCTGCAAATAAACACAAATTATATTGACATTGCCGTATCAGTTCTTTTATTGACAGCGGTAAATTTCCTGCTCTATGAAAGCCTCTCTTTCGACAACAGCTCGTTGCCCGTGGAGGGGCATAATAGAAAGTATCCCCTGTTTCTGGCGGGTGTTGCAGCAGGAATCCTGCTTGGTTCAAAGGGGTCGGGACCCTTATTTACAATTATCATTGTATCAGCACTGATAGTTCAGGAAATTATCAAGCATCGCAAGCAGATCTATCCACGGGACCCTGGAGAGAAAGGAAATTTCATGAGAAGCAGCATGATTCCCTACACGCTCTATTTTTTCCTCCCCCTCATTGTATTGGGGAGTTACTGGTATATAAAGAACTGGGTGCTTTATGGCAACCCTGTCTATCCGATGGAGGTCTCAGTCCTTAATATTACTATCTTTAAGGGACTCTATAAAAAGATGCTGGACCCTCTGCCGTCATTGATCGAGAATGCCTCATACTTTATCAGACTCTTTCATGTCTGGACTGAAAAGACTGAATTTTATCTTTACGATTCACGGCTGAGCGGGCTTGGTCCCCTATGGTTTATACTTTTTCTGCCCAGTCTGGTCTTTGCATTGCTCAGATCCATAAAAAACAAAGAGTACAACTGGCTCTTTGTAAGCATTCTTCTTATTGTGACCTTTGCTGTTCACCCGAGGAACTGGACAACACGATATACAATTTTCATGGTTGCGCTGGGAGCGATCTCTTATGGTTCTGTTATGGACTTTTTCGGTAAAAAAGGCAGGATCACCAGTATTATCGCTCTGGTCCTGGCCGCATACACATTTCTCACAGTAAACTCACTTTGTGTAATGCCGGCAAAGATCAGGGAATTTATGGATCTGCCGGAGAAGGAACGAACCATTGCCCGTCATAAACCCTTCAATATCGATATCCATGCCAGACAGGAGTATGGATACTGGATGTGGATAAGCAACTATATCCGGGAGGGAGAAACACTGGCATACACCTTTGAGCCGCTCTTTCTGGCTCCGTTATGGAATGATGGTTTCTCAAGCAAAACTGTATATGCAGGCCCATTTAACAATCACGACTGGCTGCGTAAACTCAAGGACAGAAATGTAACGTATGTCTTGTTACGTAGGCATTCTGAAGAGGATATCTGGATAGAAAAAAAGAGCAGGGCCCTGACTGGCATTGTAGAAGAGTCCGGCAGGCAGCAGGTGGAGTTTCAGATGGTTTTCAGTGACGACAATTATAAAATAGTCAAGCTTGTGAAAGCAAAAAAATCATGACAGAGGAGCAGAAAAAAGACTATCTCTATTTCCTATTTATCATTACAGTGATAATGCTGGCTGTTCTATATTTCACAGTACCTGAAAGGTCGATGATTATTGAGAACCAGATGCAGTGGTGGAAAGAGTTTAAAGAAACCTTCCTCGGTTTTCTAAGTTAACGTCTTCGCTCCAACAGCATAACAATCTTTTTACCCCGACCTGAAAGGCGAACATCTCTTGTAATTGGCTTCCATTTAAGAAAAAGATATTTATCGCCATTCCCGCAAACCGTCCTGCCGGTAGGCAGGGGCGGGAATCCAGTGCTTTTGAAGTTCTGGATGCCTGCTTACGACATGAAGTCATGACTCATAGTAGAGATGCTATTTTGATATAGGCTCCGGTATATACACATGGGTGCTGACACAGTCATCATGATAGCATGTTTCTGACCTTCAGGCTGCTGTACGCCTTGACCATGCTTGCTGTATTCATAGAGAAAAGTTCATCAATCGATGCGATAAAGTAATCGATTTCACGCCTGTTCACAATAAGAGGAGGAATAATCATTATCACCCTCTTTTCATGGGGACCGGGGGTTACAAGAATGTTGTACTTATGTACCATCAGTGATACGATGATCCCCGTCAGAAAGCCATCTGAAAAATCCCTGATAGAAGTGCTTAAATGTTCAAACAGTGTTACCAGCCTGTCAGCGGGCCGTCTTAATTCTATGCAGAGCAATAAACCAACCCCCCGTACGTCTTCTACGATCCCTTCATGCCTGTCTTTCAGGTCATTGAGCTTTGCAAGAAAGTACTCTCCCATATCCATTGAATTCTTTACGAGTCCCTCTTCAACCAGCACATTAATCGCTTCTATGGCTGTGTAACATTCCTCTCCAAGGCCGCTGAAGGTAGAGGAATGAATCATCGAATCCTGAAGACGGCCGTAGGCCCTGTTGTAAATGCCCTCTCTCGCAATGTAGGCTCCAACCGAGGCCTTGCCACCGCCAAGCGATTTGGCTACAGTAACGATGTCCGGTATTATATCTTCATGCTCAAAGGAAAACATCTTCCCCGTTCTGCCGAAGCCGCACAACACTTCATCGACTATCATAAGAATGTTGTATTCATCGCACAATCTTCTGACATTTTGCAGATAGCCGGCCGGCGGTCTTACAACACCTTCAGCGTGGACAGCCTCTAAAATAATAGCGATAAAGTCATTCTCCACGGAGTTTTCGCTTAAGCTCTTTTTTATGACCTGTTCGAAGGCCTGCCAGTCTCCATAGGGGACTGAAACACAGTTGTCCAGGAGTTTAAAATACTTCCTTGACGGTTCACAGCTTGAAACCGACATCGTGGCATGGGTTTTACCATGAAAAGAAAGGTCAGTATAAATAATTTTACTCTTGCCCGTCCCCTGGTACTTCTCTGCAATCTTCAGTGCTCCCTCGTTTGCCTCGGCTCCGCTATTGCATAGAAAGACATAGTTGAGATCTCCCGGTGATACTGCTGCTACATTCCTTGACAGGGCCGCAAGATAGGGCGATAAGAAAGTCTTCCATATCTCTAACTGTTTTTTTTCATTAAATCTCCTGCGGGCCCTCATAATCCTTGGATGATTATGTCCCAGGTTCAGAACAGAAAAGCCACCGGTAAAATCGTATATTTTTCTTCCGCATTTCGTGTAAATATACATCCCCTCTGAGTATTCAACCTCAATGCCTTCCAGGCACAGCATGGAGAGGAATTTGGGTATGCCCTTATTGACATGCTTCAGGTAATATTCCCTTACAGTTTTAATCGATAGAGTATCAACGTCCTCTAATGTAATGAGGGGTTCCTTCATAGGGAGAGCAAAACCTGTTATCTATAGTTGCTGTCTGAAATGAGACGCTATGTGGTTTTCTCGTATTTCTTCATTAACCAGTAATGCGCGTTTAAGGCCTCCGCCACATAATCCAGTCTTCGTGTCTTGAAGAGTTTCACCAATGCAACAACAATGATCTTCGGACTTTTCAGCATATTAAAAAGGAGAGTAAAATAAAATCCAAAGTTTCTGATGTTGGAAAAATAATTTCTTATGAAGAAATGGTTCTGCATACGCCGCCTGATCCTGCTTAGCTTTTCCTTCTCGAATGTAATCGATATTAAAGGCATTTCCGGCTGCCTGTGAGACCATATCTCTGAAAAAGGAAGGTCTTTGTCTAGCCATCCTTTTTCAATGGCGGTCTTATAAATATCTGATCCGGGATAGGGGGTGAGGAAATAAAATGCTGTGTAATCTGCCTTGAGCTCTTTCGCAAGATCAAAGCTCTCCTGTAAGTCCGCATCTGTTTCTTCCGGGTTCCCTACGATGAACGTTGCCAGCGTTCTGATTTTAAGTTCTTTGGAGAGCTGGAAGGATTTTATTATCTGCTCTTTCCTGTCACCTGCGCCACCCTTGCCCAGGACCTTGAGAATTTTTGAAGAACCACTTTCAACGCCGTAGTCCAGCTGGACCAGTCCAGCATCTTTCATCTTCTTCATGAAGTCCCGTCCCGTCTGATCAACTCTCGAATGACAGGCCCACTGCATATCCAGCTTTCTTTCCATAAGCTCATCACAGAATTCATGCACCCTCTTGGGACTTAACGTAAATGAATCATCACAGAAGTAAATCCCTTTCATTCCAAAGGTCTTCTTCAGGTGCTCCATTTCATCAACCACGTTCCTGGCAGAGCGAAGTCTTGATCTTCTCCCGAACATGTTATGACTCCCGCAGTATATACATCTATAGGCACATCCCCTGCTCGTAACAATGGTAGTCTGGTGTCCGTCTGCATGACCCCTGATAATTCCAGGAGGCTTCAGGTAAGGACTCATATCTATTAAATGACGGGCAGGGAAAGGGAGAGAATCAAGGTCCTCAATAAGTTCCCGTCTCCCATTATCAACAACTTCGCCGTCCCTGTTGTACATAACACCCTTCACACCTTCGAGGTCCTCACCATTGGAGAGCCTCTCACATGCTTCAACAATGGTCTCCTCGCCTTCACCGACAACTACAAAATCAAGGTCAAGTTCATTCAGTGTCTCAACAGGTTTTACTGTTGTATGGAATCCGCCGGCACAATAGGTCTTATCAGGCAGTGCCTGTTTAAATTTTTTGCGGAGACGAAGCGCTTTTTGATAGCCCGGGGTCAGAAAAGCCATTCCAATAAGGTCCGGATCAAATTCCAGGACATTATTAACAATCGTATTGTCATAGTCCGGATCGGCATCAATAACCTGGAGGTCATGTCCGGCCCTCTCAAGAACTGCAGCTACATATAAAAGCCCAAGTGGAGGTACAACATTATTGCCGTCCAGAACCTGTGAATTGAGTAAAGATATTTTCATATTTCTACAACAATGGGTTTAAAAGTTTTCGTATTATATACCAAGTCGCTTTAAATTATTAATTATTTAATTTAATACTGTTATTACTGTCTGATATATTATATTTTTGTGAGTGGTACAGCCTTTCACAGCTTCATGCACCACGTCATCACTGTGAAGACAGATTATTTTTCAAAGAGGGCCGGTTTTATTTTTCTGAATAGTTTCAGTTTTTCATCATACTTGACATCCTCCTCATCAAGGAAATTACTGAGAACTATTGAGAGAGCGGACCTCCAGATGTACAGTACACTCTTTATTGTCAATAGAATGTTGTACTTCAGGCCCCTTGTTGTAATAAAAAAATAGACCCCTGGCTCCATCGTTCTTTTCACAATAAAGAAAAGTATGCTTGTGAGTTTTGAATGAAAGGCATTTCTTTCCCTTTCCGGTCTGTTCAGGAACCGTGCGAGAGAACGAGGTACGTACGGTGAGATATAAAGGAGTTTGTTAAAGTAGGTGTAATCGATATTCATAAGAAACCTCGTAAGGTAGGAATCAACATCTGCAATACCGTCTTTCAGGGCCATTTCCCTTATTTGTGTTCCGGGCATGAACGTGAGGTGGGCCAGAGACAGCACAAAGGGCCTGCCCAGTTTCAGGACTGCATTCACTGATTGTATCTGGTCCTCTTCTGTCTCGTAAGGATTATCAACTATCATTTCGTAATAGGGTGCCGCTTTTGTTTCGGCTATTATCGCTGCAGCCTCCTCCACCCTGGAGAAGGGGACCTTCCTGTTGAAGATCTCGTAGTTGACCCTGTCGCTCCCGCTCTGAATACCCATGAGTACCCAGCTCAGCCCTGCATCCCTCAGCAGAAGAAGCTGTTCTCTGTCCAGTTTTGACGGAAATACCCGTATCATGAAAGGCAGTTTTATATGCTTCTTGTATTCCCTGCAGAATTCCTCTATCCACTCCCTGTTATGAAAAAGGAACCAGTCATCTTCGATGTTTATATAAATGATGTGAGGATATTTTATTACATCCTTCAGTTCATCGATACAGCTTTCTACAGACCGTTCTCTCACGCGGTTACCGAAGGCATCCATCAGATAGGAGTTCCCGCAGTAACTGCATTTAAAGGGACATCCCCGCGAAGTGAGAATCATGTGACAGGTACCGCCGTAGTGGGCATATTTCCGGAACAGGCCTGGATTTTCCGGAAAGTTTACTATGCTGTTCTTGTGATAACCATAAAAGTAATCCGGAAGGTACTCCTGAAGGGGAAGGCTGTTGAGGTCTGCAACCTCCTCCCTCTCTTTTGCGCTGATGATATTCCCGTTATCATTTACCCAGAGATTGGGGATCTCCGGCAGCACATTTCTGCCATGATCCCTCAGGTGGTCAAGGAGTTTCACAACAGTATGTTCCCCCTCACCCGAGCAGACATAGTCAGCAAAGTTGATACATTCCTCCGGGCTCATTATCGCATGGACCCCTCCCCAGATTATTGGAATATGAAAGGCGTTTTTCAGCAGTTCAGTCATGTTTCTTGAGGGGTAGAACTCTATCGACATAAGCCCTATACCTATGAGGTCCGGGGCATACTCTCTGATAAAACCTTCTATTGCCGGCGACAGCTTCTCTTCCATATAGCCAGGCAGGAAAAGTATCCTTGCATCATGTCCATTCACTATGACATTGGAGGCGATATACTTGATGCCCGTAAGGTATGAATTTGTCTGTAAAGAGATGAGCAAGACTCTCATAATCTACACCCGGTCATTTCCCGTTTCTGAATTTATGTATTTTCGGATAAATGCAGAAAATTACACTGGAAAAGCAATTAAAAGTAATAGTACAGGATAATCAAGATACAGAAATATTTCAAGTGAATGTGGATCTGCCGGAAGTCTGGTTCATAGGACTATTCATCATCGACTGTACAGTTCATGCAGTTATTTTAGATGGAGATCAAAGGTATGGTGCTGAGTGCAGCTCTGTGTTATCGAATATAAAAGGGGAGCAGCTGATATCTGCTCCCCCAATCCTTGCTAAGAGGTTTCTAAATCAGTAAATCTGCAGGCGCTATGTGCCGATTTACTTTTTCTGTTTACTCTTATAGTCTTCTATGGCCTTGTGAAGGGCATCAGCGCCGAGATTAGAGCAGTGCATCTTCTGCGGCGGAAGACCGTCAAGGGCCTCAGCAAGTGAGGCCTTTGTAATCCTGGACGCTTCTTCTATTGTCATACCTTTGGCCATTTCCGTGACCATGCTCGACACTGCTATCGCAGAGGCGCAGCCAAAGGTCTTGAACTTGAGATCAGTAATTACATCATCCTTAACCTTGATGTATATTTTCATTGCATCGCCGCACACAGGATTTCCTTCTTCTCCTATACCGTCAGCATCTTCAATCTCCCCAACATTTCTGGGATTTGTGAAATGATCCATTACTTTTTCGCTGTACATGTTGCATCCTCCGTTCCTTCCCATCCTTTGGAATAGGGTGAGATCTCTCTCAGACGGGTTATAATCTGAGGGAATGTTTCATTAAAGTACGTTATATCTTCATCTGTTGTGCTTTCTCCAATTGTAAATACAACCGAACCCTGCGCAAGATGAACCGGCACTCCTATCGATATAAGGACCGGTGATGATTTCAGGGCCTTTGAACTGCAGGCTGAGCCACTCGCAGAATAGATGCCTTTAACAGCAAGCATCATGAGCATTGCTTCCCCCTCAATATATTCAACAACAAAGCTGGCATGCCCCGGAAGACGCTGCTCCGGGTGTCCGGTAAGGATTACCTTGTCTACAGACAGGCCAGTGCTGATCATGCTGTCACGCTTGGGTAGTACATGATCAATGCGCTTTTGCAAATCCCGTATTGTGATCTCGGCGGCCTTGCCCATCCCAACAATGGCGGGTACATTTTCAGTCCCGGCCCTGCGGCCGCCCTCCTGAATGCCGCCATAAATAAGTGGGACAATGCGTGAGCCTTCCCTGACATACAAAGCTGCTGCGCCTTTCGGCCCATAAAACTGGTGTGCAGCAAAGGTCATGAGATCAACATTCAGAGCCTTGACATCTACAGGGATGTTGCCCGTTGCAGCAACAGAATCAGTGTGAAAGACTATCCCCTTTTCATGTGCGATTTTCCCTATGTCTGCTATGGGCTGAATCGTCCCGATCTCAGAGCTTGCGTGGATAATGGATATGAGGATTGTTTCATCATTGACAGCTTTCTCAACATCAGCAGGGTTTACACGTCCATAATTGTCCACCGGGAGATAGGTGACAGCGAACCCCTGTTTCTCCAGAAAACGGGCCGAATTCAGAATGGAATGATGTTCAACCCTGGATACGATGATGTGCTTTCCTTTGTTCTGATGTGCAGAGGCTATCCCCTTTAATGCGAAATTGTTCGATTCTGCACCGCTTGATGTGAAGATAATTTCTTTTGCCTTGGCGTTAATCAGGCTGGCAGTGCTTTCCCGTGCATGTTCAATTGCCTCCCGTGCCTTAATGCCCGGCTCATAGAGACTCAGCGGATTGCCGTAGTTCTCTTTAAAAAAGGGGAGCATGGCATCCAGCACCTCAGGGTGGAGCGGGTTTGTAGCCACATGATCCATATAAATTTTTTTCATTATGACTCCTTTATTTTCTTGATGAAAAACTTATAATGATCGTCATCTTCAAATATACCAATAAACTCATTTCCTGTTTTAAGGCACCATTCAGGTATGTCTTCAAGCGCTCCATCATAATCGGTGAGGATGGAAAGAATCTGCCCGGTCTCAATCTCCTTGACCTGGTCTTCGATTGTCAGGAGGTGCATGGGACACATCATGTATATGATGTCCGTCGTGGCATCGGCCTCTATCGGTTTATCGAGGAATTTTAATTGTGGTTCATCATGCACTTTTTGGGATGTCTCCGTGGTGCTCATTGTATTACCTCATTAATTTTGTTTCTTCCTGCACAAGATCTTTCAGATTTATTGTTTCAAGAAAATTCTCTATTTTTTCACCAAGAGACTTCCATAAGAGACGGGCGACACAACCGTCTACCCGTTTGCATCCCTTCGTGGACGGGTCAAGGCACTGCGTAATTGCAACCGGGCCCTCAAGGGAGTTCAGGATCATGCCCACACTTATTTCCTCAGGCTTTCTGTTTATCACATACCCTCCTCCTGGGCCCTTCTGGCTGCTGATCAACTTTGACTTGCGCAGTTTGTTAAGCAGCTGCTCGAGATAGGATACTGATACATCCTGGCGCTGGGCAATTTCCTTGATTGAAAGTGGTCCGTTTTCGTAATTCTTTGCGAGTTCGAACATTGCCCTCACTCCGTATTGTCCTTTTGTAGAAAGTTTCAGCATACTTTAAAGTAAAATAGTCGACTAAATTTGTCAAGTATTTATGGGATTAATTCGTAGGTGCTGAAAATTAGTCATATTTCCATACTCTTATTGATAAAAAAATTGTATGAAATGTATTGTATCTGTAGTAAAATGAAACTCCTTCTGATTTCTCTGCAATCAAATGCCTCAATTGTTGGACTGAAATATATAGCTGCCCATGTGCGTGCAAAGGGTCACGACGCGAAAATTCTGCTCATACCGGGGTATCTTGAGAGTACCCTCCATCCCTCTCTTGAACTCTTTATAAAAAACTATCAGCCTGATCTGATCGGAATCGGCCTGATGTCAATTGAGTTTTATCCTGCAAAGAACATTACCCGACTGCTGAAGGAAACATTTGATGTGCCAATTATCTGGGGCGGCCTGCACGTTATTTTAAAGCCCGATGAATGCATTCACTATGTGGACTATGTCTGCAGCGGGGAAGGGGAGAATGCAGTGCTTTCCCTTCTGGAGCATCTTGGTCAAAAGGGAAAGGATGAGGTGCCTGATATTCAGAATAT
>CP070644.1:1262348-1269144 GCA_020354155.1 Nitrospiraceae bacterium
GAAAATGCTGATTATTTTTTTAAGAAGGCCCTTCGTATTGAACCGGGAAGCAGCGATGCCCTTAATAACCTCGGGGTCCTGAGTTGCAGGAATGGGGATTATGATATGGCCAGAGACTATTTTATGAGATCACTTGATTGTAATCCTGGGAATGAAGACGCAAAAGTGAACCTTGCTGCTCTGTCGGAAGGTATTGAAATCGCTTAAATCTGCATAATTTGGAGGAAACGAGATGGCAAAGGTATTACTGGTAAATCCGGCATTGGCTTATGGTACCTGGAATGCTGATTTAAAAAAACCCTCACCGGATAATATTTTTATAAGACTGGGACTGGCCTATCTTGCCGGAGCCCTCAATGCAAGGGGACATGAAGTTGTTCTTGCTGATCTCAGGGCAATGACAGGATGGAGTCACTATGAAGAGATGGTCAGGAAAGTGTCCCCTGACTTCATAGGGATTTCAATGCACTCAGTAGAATTTTCCTATGCTGTGGAGGCGGGACAGAGAGCTAAAAAAATATTTCCACACGTTATGGTAGTTGCCGGAGGTATTCACCCCACAATGTTCCCCGATGAGTGCCTTGATACCGGAGCATTTGATTTCGTTCTCCAGGGTGAAGGCGAAATCAGCTTTCCGTTGCTTGTAGAGGACCCTTCCAAATTCCCTGAAAAGTTCTGGGGCGAGGTCCCTGATTTGAATGAGATACCTTTCCCTGACAGGGAGATATGGACTGATTTTCACGAGAGGATGTATGCCGAACCATTTGGAATGTCCAGATTCAGTGTTCCCATGCCCATGGCAGAAATTATAAATATTAGAGGTTGTCCCTACAACTGTTCATTTTGCTGCGGGCCAGGGGAGCATCAGCTTTATACAAAAACCACTGGAAACGGAAAACGTATTCCTTATATAAGAGGGAGAAGCGTTTCAAATGTTGTTGATGAGGTTGAGATGCTAATATCTAAATTTGGCATTAAATCTGCAATGTTTCACGATGACCAGTTTATCATGCTGCCCAAGTGGGTTGATGAATTCTGCGATGAACTGCATAAAAGGGGTATTGCGGAAAGCGGATTTAAATGGATCACATCAAGCAGGGCGGATATTATTTGTAGAAATGACGAATTGATCGGTAAGATGGCTGATGCAGGCCTGCTTTTATTGATCGTTGGGTTTGAATCATTTAGTCCAAGAATATTGGAATGGTTTAATAAGGGGATAACATCGGAGCAGAATAGTAAGGCCGCTGAAATATGCCACAAACACAATGTAAAAATATGGGCTAACTATATTCTTGGTATCCCGACTGATACCGGTTGGCATCAGGAAGACGATTTAATGACGGTAGAAGGAGTTCTGAGGGCTGATCCCGTACACTTTTCTCCTGCTTTTTATACACCTGTTCCCGGAAGTAAATTGTACGATTTCTATAAAAACAATTGCCTGATAATTGGAGATGAAGATAATGAACGTTTAAGTAATAGAGGTGCAATGGATGCCAAGGTTAAGGGAGTTGATTATGATTTCCTCAAAGCTTTGATGATTACTGACGCTATTTTTTCATAAAAGATAATTGCCCGGTATCTATAAATAGAGCGGTGTATCATGCATAACTGATAGGAGATGAAGACTATGACAAACAATGTGACTGATAAAATTCAGGAAATGGAGTGGGCACTGGAATGTGCCAGCCGAATTATCAAAAAGAAGCATGAGTCTAGCTCCCGTCAATTAAGGAAACTTCAGGCTTCAGATGTATTACTCACAGATTTAAAAAGGCAGTTAGCCGAAAAAGATGATTTTCTCCGCAAGTTGATGGGTTCTATTTGCAGGATTACTGCAGTTGATTCGGGAAATAACCGCCCACATTCAATCACGTCCAGAATATCTGTCATAATTCCGGTGAGGAATGGCGGAGAAAGATTGAAAGATCTTCTTGGCAAAATTCGGTCTCAAAAAAAAGTACTTGATGTAGAGATTATTATTGTAGATTCAGAATCGACTGATAATTCGGTGCAGATTGGAGAAGAGTTTGGTGCAAAGATAATCCCTATTTTAGAAAGTGAATTCAACCATGGCGGAACCCGTACTCTTGGCGCACAACATTCAACCGGTGATTATCTTGTCTTTACAGTACAGGATGCCATTCCTGTAAGTAACTATTGGCTTTATACAATGATCTGCCCCTTTATTTCACATCCTGAACTGGCTGCACTTTCTGCAAAACAATTCATTAAGCCCGAAGCTGACTTGTTCAGTTTATGGTCACATGAGAGGATGGCGGCTTTTTTGGGATTTCAAGGTGACACCATGTATTCTCTATCTGTTGGACCGGGGGATGCAGATTGGCGTTATTTTGATAGTAAAACTAAAAGAATAATGACTTTTTTTGATGATGTCTCATCGTGTATAAGAAGAGATGTTTTTCAGGAATTTAAATTCAGACCTGTTATTAACGCCGAGGACATAGATTTCGGGACAAGGCTCCTTGAAAACAGAAAGCCAATGGCATACTTGACCTCTACGGGGGTTTATCATTGGCACGAAAACGGGGCTGATGATGTATTTAAACGAAATTACATAGGGACGAAGGCCCAGGTATATATACTTGAAAATCATATGTCAAACTATTTTGATTTGCATGGAATTAATTTGAATCGTATGGCCGAACATATTTCAGGCATGTATAAATTAATCAGTGTCTGTATTGCTGAAATGGGAGCTGTTGTACCAAACCCGATAGCTGCAATAAATTCATTTGTTAAGAGTTTAAAAAAATGGCTTGACTCATCTCCCAATGATACAGAGTTGAAATGGAATAGGATAAAGGAAAAGAGTGGCAGCGCTTTTTATTCCTTGATTAATGAGCTGTTTGTTGACATACCGTTAGATTTAGAACAGCAGTATAATTTCAAGCAAAATTGTTTAACTTCTATGTTTATGCATCATATTGAGGAATTTGCAGCATATCTTTGTCAGAGCCAGCAATCACTGCAAGGCAGGGAAGATGAATTAATTGATAGCATTTATAAGTTGTTTGCAATAGAGGCAGGTACAAAGCTCGGTCTCTACTATCTAGAAGTGGAAATGTTGGATCGGTTGACTCCGTTGCATCAAAGAATAGATCATCTCTTAGCCAGAGGGGTTTGTTATTCACAGGAGATGGATACCGAAGACAGTCTGGTTGAAACCGAAAAGACATATATTGGTCAATGAATTATTATCGGTATGATTAAGAGAAATGAAGGTCTTACTTTAGTTGAATCCAGAACCGGCAAATCATCACTAAAAGTTACTTGTGAAAATAATTCATTAAAATCTCTCCACAGTCTCTATGATCCAGAAGAAGAAGCACGTGCACTTGTCAGCACCTTTGCATTTGATGGCACAGGAGTTCTCGTGGTGCTGGGCCTCGGGCTCGGTTATCACGTTGCTGAACTTGCCAGGAAATATAAATCAGCCCATATCATGGTTATTGAATCCGAGCAGGAGATCTGCAACCTTGCCAGAGAGCATGGACCCGCTCTGAATGATCGTATTGAAATCATTACTGCGCAGCTGTCACCGGATGTGCTCCAGGCAATAAGCAGGAGGCAGTTGCAAATGGGACTTGCTCCCCTTTCTGTATTTACTCTTGCCTCTGCTGTCTCTGCCTTTCCGGATTACTACAGGCCGCTTATGGCAGCTCTCAGGAAGACCGTATCAGTAAGTCTGTGGGACAGAATCAGATATTCAAAGTTTCAGCATGAAAAAGTCAGCTGTCTTTTAATCGATTCAGGATATTTTCTTGTCCGGGAAGTTGAAAAGGCAATGCAGTCGATGAATCATGATGTTGTCCGGGTATCATTACGGAAAGAACGTGGCAGCAATGATCATCTGTCAGAACTTATCCAGACTATTGTTGAACACAGGCCTGATTTTGTTCTGACCATGAATCATCTCGGTTTTGATGAAAAAGGGGTACTCACATCATTCCTGGAATCCATTGATATGCCTGCAGCATCATGGTACGTCGACAGTCCCAAACTTATACTGAAGGCCCATAATAGAAATGTGTCTCCCTTTGTTTCTCTCTTCCTGTGGGACTCGTCATACATGACGGAAATGAAAAAAATGGGATTTGATGATGTGAAATATTTGCCGATGGGAACAGACGAACGTGTATTCAGGCCAGTGACAAAACAGAGATTGAAGATGAGAAAATATGAGTGCAATACCGGATTTGTGGGTAATTCCATGACAGGGCCGGTCCAGGAATGGATGGAGAAGAACAGAAAAACGCTTCACCCGGTAATAGAAAAAGTTGCAGAAACAATTATCAGTCGAAACCTGCCATTTGAAAAGGCTGTGAAACTCGTACAGAACCCTGATTTGCAGGATCTTCAATCTTTCAGTTCAAAAGAAATGGCTGAGTTTGAGGGAGCAGTCCTGTGGAAGGTCACACTTCTTTATCGACTCTCATGTATTGAGAGCTTTGAGGAATCTGGTATTACCATACATGGTGACAGGGGATGGAAGCACCTTATCAGGAGCGATAGCATAACACTGAAGCCGCCACTGAATTACTACAAGGAACTGCCTCTGTTTTACAATGCATGCAAAATCAACTTTAATGCCACAAGTCTGCAGATGAGGGAAGCAGTGAACCAGCGCGTCTTCGATGTTCCGGCCTGCGGCGCTTTTTTATTAACAGACCAGCAGAAATCACTCAATGAGCTCTTTGATGTAGGAAATGAAATTATTACCTATTCTGATACAGATGAACTCCCGGAACTAGCGGACTTTTACCTCAGAAACCCTGAAAGGCGTCAGGCTATTGCGACCAGGGGAAGGGAACGTGTACTCCAAGATCACACCTACAGGAAAAGACTCACGGTGATGATTGAAGCCATGAAGAAACGCTATAAATAAAGGTATGGAAGCATGAACATTAGTATTTTCTCGCCAGGAATTGTCCCACCCCTTCACTATGGAGGGACGGAACGGGTAATACACTGGCTGATAAATGAACTGACTGCTCAGGGCAACAAGGTATACTTCTTTGGCCCTGAAGGCTCTTATGTGCCATCGGCTGAAAAGGTATTTTACCTCGATTTTCCTGAAGAGAACATTAACGCACACCCCATAGACTTTCGCTGCCTTATTCCGGGTGATACGGATATCGTCCACATTCACTGTGCTACAAATCTTGACTATGGATATCCGGTGCTGAAAACAGTACATGGTTATCCGTTTTTTAAAGAAGGTAATTTTGGAAAAAGGGAACAATTTGATCAGTCTTATTCATTTGTCAGTGATGCTCACAGGCGGGAGTGCGGGCGGCCTGAAAATCCCTACGTTCATAACGGCATAGATTTAACAGAATACATCTATTCCGAAGATAAAGATGATTACCTTCTCTTTCTCGGAAAAGTTGACTGGGTATTCAAGGGGCTTCCTCTGGCTGTACAGATTGCCAACGAGACAAAGCAGAACCTCATCATTGCCGGTGACTTTTTGGATCCTTCCTTTTATGAAAAGGGTTTAAAAGGCATTCTGAATGACCGGATACGCTATGTCGGACCTGTAGGCGGAAGAGTGAAGGCGCAACTCCTGTCTCGGGCAAAAGCTCTCATTTTTCCCACTGTGTGGCCCGAACCCTTTGGCCTTGTTGCGGCTGAAGCCATGGCAAGCGGTACCCCAATCATTACCACAACAAAAGGCGCTATGCCTGAGGTCATACAACAGGGTGTAACCGGTTTTACCTGTGTTACCTTTGATGAGATGAAGGAAGCTGTGAAACTTGTTGAGCAGATCAAACCAGAAGCATGCCGTCGGCATGTTGAAAAATACTTTACATCAAGACGCATGGCAATCAACTATCAGAGGCTCTACCGGCAGATAATAAGAAGACATAAAATGGAAAAGGGGCTGGCTGCTCTCCCGCGAGGTAGACCGTTACCGGGTCAAGAAATTGACAAAGAAACATGCCTGGGTCAATTCTAGTGCTACGAGATCAAAAAAAGCAGAGAACAAGATAAGTAATAATATCAACAGCTTAAATTACTCCTCACTGAATAAATCTTTTTTAACTGATGTCCTCTCTTCATGGCAAGCTATTTGCTTTTATCTCAGAAGCACGAATTCTCTGCCGAATTTGTGGTGTGTTTGGCAATGCTGAGAAGGAGAATAACGGAGGTTTATGGCATTAAAAATTCTTACATTTAATTGGCATGAAGGATATATCCATCTTCTGTCTAAGACAGGACATGAGTTTGATGTTACCGAGGTGACAAAGGGCGGATATTATGGTTGGATTAATGAATTCAGACCGGTGCCGCCTAACTGCCGTCTTATCTCAGAGGCAGAAGCTGAAGCTCACCTTAAGTCGGGTAGGTATGACAGAGTCATCTGTCATAACATTGATGATCTTACAGTAGTACATCAATATTCAGTACCGAAGATATTGATACTACATAATAAATTTACCCAAATGACAATTGGTGTTCCCAGTGGAATAAAAGAACAGTTTCTTAATCGGCTTGATCACTTTATGCAACTCCTTGATGACCTTTCTCTGGTGTTTATATCTCAGTCAAAAAAACATGATTGGGGCCTGGAAGGTGACGTTATAATGCCCGGCATAGACCCTGACGAATATGGCGGATATAAAGGAGACATTGAAAAGGCGCTCAGCATTGGGAATGACATTACTGACTTTACGATTAATTACTATGAAAATGAGCTCAGGGGCATACCCTATACCATTCTGGGCGATAATCCAAATATATCCATATCCCATCTGCCGTCGAGCTG
>CP070644.1:1269244-1279248 GCA_020354155.1 Nitrospiraceae bacterium
ATGGGACAGGGTGATTTTTAGTGGTTAAACAGATGAAGATCGAAGGGTTGCTCTTTGATCCGAGAAGTAATATGTATATTCTGCTTCTGAAGGAAATCAACGGCAACAGCACCCTTCCCATATGGATAGGCAAACCCGAAGCAGACTCCATCGCCCTTGCACTCGGTAAAATCGTTACCCCCCGCCCCCTGACCCATGACCTTATTAAGAATGTCATTCAGGGCATCAACATGAAAGTGACAAAGGTAGTGATTACCGAGATCGTTGACAATACCTACTACGCCGGTATTTACGTGGAAAAGGGCGACGGCACGGAGGTACCCATTGACTCCAGACCCAGTGATGCAATCGCTGTGGCAATACGGATCAACGCCCCTATTTTTGTGGACGAACAGGTAATAGAGCACCGGAATAATGACGAACTTGAAGACTGGCTGAAAAAACTGAAACCTGAAGATTTCGGAAACATAATGTAGCCTGCACCGTGCTGACGAGAACGGAAGCAATAGTCCTTAAATCCCGCAATTACAGCGAAGCCGACCTTATCGTTACCTACCTTACCGCTGACAGGGGAATCATCAATGCCTTTGCAAAGAGTCCCAGAAAAACAAAGAGCAGGTTCGGCAGCAGTCTGGAGCCCCTTACCCATGCCAGGATATCGATGTGGGGAAAGGAGCAAACGGCAATGCCCAGGCTTACGCAGTCCGATATCATCACTTCCTTTTACCAGCTCAGAGAAAATTATACTGATTTTATTAATCTGTCGAAACTGCTGGAGATACTCATCTCCCTCACTCCCGAGCACATACCGAACAGAAAACTCTTCTCCTTTCTCCTGAACATGCTGGAACTGATTAAATCCGCGGTACAGGAATCCAAAGACGCCCTCTACATGATAGCCCAGATCCGCCTCCTGGCACTGATCGGCTATGCTCCCCGGCTGAAGGGATGTGCAAAGTGCAGCACCCACAGCCTTGATTTTTACCCCTCCTCAGGAGCAACGCTGTGTATACGATGTGCCTCGGTGCCCGGTTCAGGGGAGAAAAAGTTTATCCGTACGAACAACAAGGTCATTCATTTTTATACCCATACCATTGAATGGCCCATACATATCACAAACCGTTTAAAGCCGGACCAGGCAACAATATCGGAACTTTCGACCCTGCTTGACAGGCACCTTGATTACCTGCTATCGAAAAGACTTCATTCCTCGACATATCTGACATCAACAGCGCAGTAATTTTTTCTATATTCCGACGTGCTGTCATCCTCCGACTCTGATTGGGGATCCAGACCCTATCATTTCGAACCTGTTCGATACGACCGAAGAGAGAAAGTTTTTTTAATCCTCTCTCTGGCAAAGAGGGGTGAGGGGAGATTATTAAATTCAATTTTTTATTACAAAATCCCCCTTCCAGTTTCGTTCCTCGCCTGAAATCTCTCAAAGGGTATGTTGAAAACCCTTGTCAATCGAAGAGGCTTCATCTGTCATTTCCCGACCTGTCGTCAGGCATGTGTGGGATGCAATCCCACAGAGGGGAATTTCCGAGGCCTGAAGCATTGTCCATTAAATTAATTTTTTTCTTGCCTGTTAAAGCATGACTCCTTTATACTCACCTATGAAAGTTTGTATATTCGAATGAAACCAGAAAATATCTTTGAATCAATTCCGGGCAATCTCGATAAAGAATTCTTCGAGCAAATTATTCAAAGTGAACATGTGAACATAGAACGCATAATATCAAAAGGCCACAGATCACCGGAATCAGGCTGGTTCGATCAAAAAAAGAATGAATGGGTCATTGTTCTCAGGGGAGAAGCCACTATTCACTTTGAAGATGGAGATGAATCACATCTGAAAGAAGGCAGCCATATCAATATACCAGCATATACAAGGCATAAAGTGAGCTGGACAGACCCGGAAACTGAAACAATATGGCTGGCAGTACATTACTAAGAGAGTTATTTTAAGCTTTTAAACAACTATTCAGGGAAGGTTGATTCCCTTGATTCTTACCAGAAGGAGAACCGCTAACCATGCCGCATTTCGGATTAATGAATGAAGATGAACTTGGCCCCATAGAAGGACCTCTCATGAGGGCCAAACTCCATATTCGCTGCGGCAGGAGAAGACTCTTTGAGGGCAAGATACCGATGGGCATAATAACGCTCTATGATGCCCTCAATTCAGCAATGCAGTGGTATATTGCTGATCCGGAGCGACTGAAAGTCCTTCATACTATGAAAGGGGAGGACATGAGAAACGATAAATCCGTCTATGAAGTTTTGACCCGTTCCAGGGTTCTGGATGGAAGTTTTGACTATGGGGAATTTGAGAAATTGGTTGATACTGCCCTGACAGAGGAAATGACTGCCTATGATTACCAGGAGTTTCTGAAAAGTCTGGAATCTGTCATGATACAGCTTGGTGTCATGCCCTTTGACGAAGATGCCCTTCCCCCTGAAGACCCTTCGACCTTCTAATGCATGCAACAGGATATTCCAAATCGTTTCATTGACTGTTTCTTCATACAGTCTTTATACTTTTTGATAGAGAATCAGGGTGGTACGGTTCTCAGGATTATCCATTCTAAAACCAAGGAGAAACAGAATGTGTGAAACAAATGCGTATATAGAGGTTGACGGAAAGGAAGAGCTTTACCTCGAAAATGTGGATATTTTGAAACCCGAAATGGGGAAGATTCATATGAGAAACCTCTTTGGCGAGCAGAAGATATTCGAAGGCTCGATAAAGGAAATATCTCTCAATAAACACCGTATCATACTGACTAAATAAAGAGCTGCAGATCATAGGGCCAGGTCCGGGGTATAAAGATACAATCTGCTCCCCCTGGTACCTGACAGCTGTTTTATGCGATTCATACGATTCATACTTCATGAACCTCAGCATGCTTTTACCAATATGGCCCATGATGAGGCCATTTCCGAGGCGGTCAGACAGAAGGCCTCGCCGCCTACTCTCCGAATATACAGGTGGGACCGACCATCAGTCAGTATCGGCTATTTTCAGAAGGTATCTGAAATTGACCTTGATTACTGCAAGGAAAGAGACTACCCCGTTGTCAGAAGGCTTACCGGAGGACGGGCGATACTGCATGACGATGAATTAACCTACAGTTTCTCATCATCCAGGGACGACCCCCTTTTCAAGGGCACCCTGCACCATGATTACACCCTGATCAGCAAGGCCCTTGTCGAAGGATTAAGGTCCCTTGGTGTAGAGGCAGCAATATCATTCAGAAAGAAACGTCCTGCCGATTCACGCAGCCCTGCATGTTTCCAGTCAGTATCATTTGGAGAAATTACCATTGCAGGAAAAAAAATTATTGGAAGCGCCCAGAAGCGCTATAAAGACGGCTTCCTCCAGCATGGATCTGTAATGCTTCGTTCCAATACAGAAGCCCTCAGGAAAGTTCTCAGGCTGAACGGTGAGCCGCCCCTGCCTGCACCTGGCTCACTTCAGGAGTGTGGTACCGGGGGCATTACCTTTGACAGTCTCGCATCTGCCGTAAAAGAAGCCTTTGAAAAAGAGCTGCAGGCACGCCTCATCATTGATGAACCGTCAAAAATCGAATTTAGGACTGCAAAAGAACTGGAAAAGAATAAGTACTCAAACCCTGAGTGGAATGCGTTACGATAGTCATTCTGCTTCTTAATCATATTTCATATCCTGCCCTGTAGACCGGGTACCCTACGCCCTTAATATAATAGGTCATTAACGAGCTCCACAGGACTACAGCCATGTAGCTCTGTACAACTGCGGCAATAATTGAAATCAGGATATGCAAAAAGGGTCCGGCAAAAGGGATTAAAGTGACAGGTATTTTGATAAATATAAGAACCAGGTTCAGCACAGCAACGGCGGCAAAGAGTGTGATGAAAAGGAGCAGTGACTCCGGCTTCTTTTTCATAAACTGAAAGGCCTTTTTTACTGAATCAAGAGGGCCGCTCCCTTCAATGACAGAAGCAAGCATTGAAAACACGCCTAAGAGCATCCCTGTCAGGATGACAACAACACCGATGACGACCACAGACATCATGACAAAGGAGCCGAAAAAAACCTCAACAAAGGAACCTGCTCCGGCAAAGGTATGCAGGGAGAGAGATATAACACCGCCGAATAGGGCAACAATCGCAATGAATGCGCCGAAAATGAGAGAAAGCAGGGCCAGCAGCCAGAAGAGACGGGAGAAATTGCTGTTGGCCTCTTTAAAAAAATAGGACATCCGGAATGTAAATTGCAGATTCACGGCAGCTTTTTTAATGATACCGAGTGTCCCTGAAAGAGTATAGAGATACAGAACCGAGGTAAAGGTAAGATAGAGCAGGAGGGACAATGCCATAAGTGCCACAAGGCCCAGATAACGGGAAATAAATTGCAGTGGGTCCTTTGCCAGTGCAGGAAAAATCTCCCTTGCATAGGCAAGGTCAAAACCCAGAAATGCAATAGCTGCAAGCAGGGGGACACCGAGAAAAACAATGAGACTGAAGAGATTAATAAAGGTTACAGCCAGCCGAAGAAAAACAAGCTGTGCGTTTCTGTTGGCAAGGGAAAATCCCTCTTTAATTGATTCTATGATCATAGAGGACCGGTTTCATTTCATTCATTATATCATCTCCGTATATTCAGTCCTTACCCAGCCGGATTTTCCATCATCTCTCCTGATCTTCATCCATCCCTTTCTGCTCTGCAGTACCGTCACCTTCGCGCCTTCGTAGAGGGTGAAATGGGTCGTGGCATTTTCCATGGGCTCAAACCGTGCATCTGCCTGTGCAGCAAGGATAACAGCTTCGCTGTCAAGAAGAGCAACCCTGTGGTACAGCGTTGACGCAGAAGCAAGAAAAATCACCAGGAGAATGATTGCAGAAAGGCGACAATGCATTTTAGCAGAAGGAAAGAAGATCGCCACCAATACAGATAACAGGATGAACGCATAGAGAATCGACACTGCAACAGAAAGGCCATTCACTGTGAATCCATTGAAGAGAGAAAAGATTTTACTGTACCACAACGGAGATGCAGCAGAAGCCCCCGGGCTTATTTTGCTCATGGCATATGTGTAGTTTGATCTCAGATCACTATCACCGGGTATGAGCCGTTTTGCTTTTTCATAATAGAGAATCGCCCTGCCCAGTTCACCGCTCTTAAAGTAGCTGTTTCCCATATTGTAATAGAGGTGTCCGCTTTCAAGTCCCTGATCAACCAGTCTTGAGTATTCCCGTATTGCTGCCTCATAGTTCCCTTCTTCATAGAAAGTATTCCCTTTATAAAATATGTATTGCGGATCACTACCCTTGCCTTCTGCAGCATGGATGATCACAGCCGGACACAGAAGAGCAGCAAGTAGTGAGCATAAAAAAAGAAGAACCGGATATTTTTTATTCACCCAGTGCATCCTGCTCAATAGTTTTTTCATCATAGCTTGTGCCTTTCAAGGTAATCGATCAGCTCCCGCATCTCCGTCAGGGTTTCTTCCATGCGGGCAATATTAAAATCAGCCGGGGCATAGCGCACCATATCACATTCCCGGAATATGTTTTTCAATCTCTCTGTAATTTCACTGTCTATATGCTCACCTTTTATAATACTGTCGAGTGAGTCACCGGTGATTCCACCTGATGGCACGTGAAATCTGTTGCCAAGGTAATCTCTCAAAGTCTTGAAGACAGCATCATAATATTCTCCTGTACTGTTTTTGCGCAGATAGTGCTCTGCCTGCTGAATGCCTTTCTTCGCCTTTTTAGGAGCTGACAGCCTTCTTGCATATCCAATGTCGGTACTGAGCCGCTCCTGTTTTTTACGATAGAACCAGAGAGCAGCGAATAGAAGCAGTGGCACTGCCTGGAGCATGAGAAAGAGAGGATTCGTGTATAGATAGTCATTCTTTTTTACAATCCTGCCAGGAGATTCTTTTATATAAATGATGTCACGACCGATGGATTCCTTCTTCAGAGGCCTTTCCGCTACATTTGCCGCGTCGAGTATGGTGATCTCCTCTTTGCGCTCAGCCTTCATGACCTGTAATGGGACCCCTTTCCTCACCAGCGTGATGTAACGGCCTTTTGCAGGATCAAAAAAGCTCAGAGAACTATCGGGCGTGCTGTTGATTTTTTCATCAGCCGGTATGAGAACCTGTTCAAAGACCTTGCTGTTCGGCTCCTGCCTGATCTGAGGATCATAGACTTTAAAGCCCTCCTGATTTATCAACGTCGGACTGTGCACAGCATCGAGATTCCCTCTCCCTGTCACCGTCATTGCAAGTGTGACCGGATCACCTACCTTGACGTGGTCAGGCGATACTGAAACATGTAACTGGAAACTTCCGATTGTTCCCTTGAAATCTGCCGGCCTGCCTTCAGCAGGGAGGGGGAGGACATTGACGGAAAGAGCATCGGCATTCAGTTCAACAGGGTGGGTTTCATAATTGCCGAAAAAATCATCAAAGGGATCACGGCCAAAAAAACTGTCAAACCGGGATGATGGGCTTCTTCGCCTGCTCTGTGTCACTATATTGGCCTTAAGCTCTGCCGGTCCCAGACTTAACTGCCCTTCCTTTGTAGCAAATATCTCTGTCTGAAAATCAAGGACAGAATAGATAACGCCTCCCCTGTTGAGCTGATACTCCCGCGGTTTTTCAAACTCGTCAACTGAAAAGCCCTCGTGACTGTACCGGGGATACTGCACATCACGCACTTTCATGCTGTTCACAAAGAGTTTAATGTGTAATGTGGCTATCTCATTCACATAGAGCCTGTCTTTGTCAATTTCCATCTCAATAAAGACCCTGTCAGTGAGGTTCACAGCAGGCTGGTTCTGTTCCTGACCGTGACCTTGCCTCTGAGAAGATGAGTCCAGAACTTCCAACTCCAGGGAATTCGAACGGTACCGGTCGCCCTTATATTCAACAGCAAGAGGCCCTATAGTAAATTTCCCTGTCTTTGTCGGCACAATCCTGTAGATATGATTCACAGAAGAGGACATACGTCCGTTGACGATAGACATTTGTGTCGAAGGGCCGACATAGCGAACCTGGAGTCCCTTTACTTGAGGGGCATCGGGAGCAGGCACCTTTGATGAGCCGTCAAAGTGTAGATTTAATTGCGCACTCTGTCCAAGGGCAATGATATTCCTGTCCAGAGAGGCATTGAACTGTATATCTGCGGCAGGTGCTCTCTCTGAAAACAGCGTCATAACGATAAAAATCGCTGCTAATATTCGAGAGGTATATTTTGTTTTTGGTTTCAATCTCATTTTGTACGCTAAAGAAGGCTTTAGCCTCCTTCATTAAAACAGTCTAAGGGGTTTGAAATAATATGCTGTCATTCCGCGCACAGCGGGGAATCTTGTATTCAACCATTTAAAAAAGATTTCTCCCTTCGGTCGAAATGACAATTTTATTTGCTCGGGCAACTCAAGTCGCCTCTATACTTTACCAGTCCTTTAATACCCCTCTGGAGCGCCCTCGCATCTGCTTGTTCACCTCTTCCCTGGCCTCTTCCAGACCATAGGATTCAAGCAGCATACGAGCCTCTTCAGGAGACATCTCAATCTCCTGATCCCCTTCTTCGCCTATCTGCTGATTATCCTGAGGAGATTCCTGGGAGGAAGCCTGGGGCTCCTCTTCCTCCTTCTTTTCTTCAGAGCCGCCTTTCTGAGACTCCTGCTCTTTCGCCTGCTGCTGATCCTGCTGTTCATCCTGACTGCTTTCGGGCCGAGATTCTTTGCCCTCCCCCTCCTGCTCTTTTCCCTGATCCTGGTTTCCATCCTGCTCCTGGTCCTCTTCCTGCTGCTGCTTCATCCTGTCCATGAGAATCTTGAGTTCTTTTTCAACAACCTCATGATTGAACTTTGCATCCCTGTCCCTTTCATTCAGTTCCATGGCCCTCCTGTAATAATCCAGCGATTCCCGGTAAAGAGATGCGGCGCCCTGCATGTCCGATCCAGCCTTCATTGTACCGAGCCTGTATTTGGAATTTGCCAGATTATAGGCTGCCTTTGATTACAGATCCCTGTCATCAGTGATTAAAGCACGGGTAAAGGATTCAATGGCTTCTTCATAGTTCCCTTTCTTATAGTGGGCTGCTCCAAGGTTATAGTAGACAATCTCTGAATCAGGGGCCTCCTCCTGCGCCTCGCTGTACTTTGCGATTGCCTCATCAATCTTTTTTTCCTCAAAGAGACGGTTCCCTTCCCTCACATCACCAGCAACTGATGCGGCAAATGTATTTGTGCTGAAGCATATGAAACTGAATAAACAAAAAAGCTTGAATATTATTTTTATCATTTTTTTCTGCTTCTCTATTCCCCGGAGCCCCTCTTAGTTCTTAATTCTTTGTTCTTGGTTCTTTGTTGTTCTTCTTCTTTCCCTGATCAAGGGTTCAACACAGAGGAGGATCAACGCAGCAGCAAGAGGGATGGCAAACCTTTCTTCATACTGCTTGACCATCCTGCTCTTTACCTCTTTCTTTTCCATTGTCGAAAGCTTTTCTTCATAGATAAGGTCAAGTCCGAACTCACTCTGCGTCGACTTCACATAACTGCCGCCCGTCATCAGGGCAATTTCCTTCAGTGTATCCTCATCAAGGCGTGTCTTGACTACATTACCGCTCCTGTCTTTCAGAAAACCTTTTTTGCCTGCATCATCAGTCACGGGAATTAGTTCCCCCTCTTTTGTTCCGATGCCGATGGCAAAGATCTTAATCCCCCGCTCCTTCGCCTTTTCTGCCCATTCGCGGGCATTTCCTTCATGGTCTTCGCCATCTGTAATGATAACGAGAACTTTATATTTTTTCTTACCGCCTTCATAACTATCAAGGGCAACGCGAATGGCATTGGACAGTGATGTGCCCCCCTTTGGAATGGTGTTTACGTCAAGGTCATCAAGGGAAAGCATAAAACCACTGTAGTCTGAGGTGAGTGGACACTGCAGGAAGGCATTTCCAGCAAAGGCTACCAGCCCCAGCCTGTCGCCCCGGAGCTGTCTGATAAGATCCTTTACCGCAAGTTTGGAACGTTCCAGTCTGTTCGGCTTGACATCCTCAGCAAGCATGCTATTCGATGTATCAAGGGCAATCAGTATATCAAGCCCGCTCCGCGTGACCTCCTTCCACTCAAATCCCCACTGAGGTCTCATGAGCGCAATACTTACAAGAAAGACTGACATGAGGAGAATGATTATTCTCCATTGCCTGGACTTTTCATTGACCGATGATGCCAGTGAGTTGAGCAGGTCTTTATGGGCAAAAAGTTCCATGTCTTTTATTCTCCTTTTTTGTGACCAGAGATAAAAGACAATCAATCCTGCAAAGAGCCAGAGATAATGCAGTGCATGCAGATTCCCGAATTTCATGACAATAAAATTAAATGCACCTTTTTTTTGAATTATGATTTTTGATCTTTGATTTTTTTATGGTATCCTCCTGAAGACAGTATTGCTTAAGAGTATTTCCAGAACAAGGATGAGCAGGCCGGGAATCAGAAAGAGGTGGAACAGCTCTTTATATTCCCTGTAGCCCTTTTCCTCAACAGCCGTTTTCTCCATACTGTCTATTTCATCATAAATTTCTCTCAATGAATCGGTGTCTGTTGCCCTGAAGTAATGAGAGCCTGTCTTTTTCGCTATCTTCTTCAATGTCTCTTCATCAATCTCAATTTTTACCTGCCGGTACACCTTATTGCCAAAAACATCCTGTGCAGGATAGGGAGCAAGACCTTTTGTGCCGGCCCCGATCGTATAGACCCTGATATTCAGGGCGCCTGCTGCCTCTGCTGCAGTTACGGGAGATATCCTGCCTGCATTATTCCTGCCATCAGTAAGGAGAATGACTACCTTACTTTCTGCCTCTGAGTTTTTCAGCCTGTTCAGGGCTGAACTCAGACCGGAGCCAATAGCCGTACCGTCTTCGATCATTCCAATTTTGATCCGTTCGAGGTTCTGCATGAGCCAACCGTAATCAAGCGTAAGGGGAGACACTGTATAGGC
>CP070644.1:1279348-1285234 GCA_020354155.1 Nitrospiraceae bacterium
AATAAAGTTCCTCGCTGCCCTTGGTATTCCCGGTGCATGTTTTCTCCATGGATACGCAGGATTTATCTTTGGTTCAGTCAAGGCCAATGCACTATGGATGTCGCCGCTTATGCCGGTCATTTTTATTATGTCTGCTATCGTCTCCGGAATTGCCCTTTGCATGCTTACGGACATCATCATTATGGAATGGCAGAAATTCAGAATCAAGCACACCAGGAAGAAAGCGAAAATAAGCGCAGAGGAAGTTGCCGGTGCTGAGATCGACGTTGTGAGGAAGTCTGCAAAATATCTTGTCGGGGCAATGATTGCAGCCCTTGTTCTCGAGCTTGTTGACCTGATATTCAGGGGGTATACGGCAATGAAGTCTTGGGATATCCTTCGTCATGTTATTTACGATATGGATTTTACCAAGATATTTATCATGCAGTACGGTATTGGAAACCTGTTACCTTTTATATTGCTTCTTATGCCGAAATTAACAGTGAAGAGAGCGGCGCTTGCCACGACACTCGTGTTGTTTGGTGTATTCATGATGAGGTGGAATGTTGTCATTGGCGGGCAGGCATTCTCTAACTCCTTTGCCGGTTACATGCACTATCATTTGCCGATTATTCCCCATAATGCGGAAACCTTCAAAGAAGGGGTATTAGGAGCACTTTTTATGGGAGCCCTGCCTTTTGTGTTGTTTTATTTCTTTAATAAAATCATACCGGCAATCAAATATATAAAACCAGTCGATAATCAATAGAATTTTACAAAAACACCTGATAAAATAATCTTATATTGACATAAATTAATTTATCTGTTAGATTTTAAAAAATTTCAGGGGAGGACGAATGAAGAGGCGAAGTTTTCTAGGGGTTTTAGGCACCATATTTGGTGTAACCGCATTCGGGTCTGTTGCCTATCCATTATTGAGATATCTCGGACCGCCGCAGGCTAAAATAGATGCCGGCAAGCAGAGTTTCAAAAAAGCTGATGTCGGAGATGCCAGAGAAATCGTCTTTCAAAATACTCCAGCAATCATCATTAACAGACCGGGCAAGGGTTATATAGCCCTTTCACGGGTTTGTACCCACCTTGGCTGTCTGATAGATTATGACAGGAAAAGTAAAAAGCTTATCTGCCCCTGTCATGCAGGTTTTTTCAATCTTGAAGGCAGGGTTGAATCCGGACCGCCACCAAAAGCACTGACAACATTTCCTCTCAGGGTAGAGGGGGAAGACATTATAATAGGATAGGAATACTATGTGGCAAAAATTAAAAGACGGCATTGAGATCAGAATAGGACTGACGGATTTAATTGAGAACAGGCTGAGACAGTATCGAGTGCCCTCTGATACCAACATTTTTTACACCCTTGGTATTGTGACCATGGCTGCCTATGTGGTGCAGGCAATTACCGGCTATTTTCTGCTCATGTATTATGTACCCCACTCTGAGCATGCTTTCAGAAGTGTTCAGGATATTATGACCATCATTCCCTTTGGATGGTTTGTACGAATGGTTCATATGGTTGCTGCCAATCTCATGGTGGCCCTTCTCTTTATTCATTTTATTTCCATATTCTTTATGGGCAGTTATAAAAAACCCAGAGAAATTACCTGGCTTGCCGGAGGACTGCTGCTGTTGGTTACCCTTGCATTCTGTCTCAGCGGTTACCTTCTTCCCTGGAGCCAGAGGAGTTATTGGGCTACTACCATTGTCTCCAACCTTCCGACGGCATTCCCTGTTATAGGAGATGCCCTTGCGAATCTGCTTCGCGGCGGAGACTCTGTAACAGGTGTAACACTGACTCGGTTTTTTTCCCTTCACGTAGGGTTTCTGCCTCCGGTGTTTCTGTCAATAGTCGGACTGCATATTTTTCTCGTCTGGCGCATCGGCCTTTCTGTTCCGCCCCTGAGCCAATCTGCTGAAGAAGAAAGTGAGTGGACAGAATTCAGGCATGCGACCTATTCCCGAAGTTACCCCTTTTACCCGAACTTTCTGCTGAAGGAAGTATCAATGATTATGCTCTTTCTTGCAGTCACTTTTTTCATCATGTCCTTCATGCCCACCCTGTTTTTGCCTGAAGCTGCGACAACTCCCGCAGACCCATTGAATACTCCGGCAGACATCAAGCCTGAATGGTATTTCCTTGCACCGTACCAGATGCTGAAAATGATACCCAATAAATTTCTGGGAATCAGTCTGCAGATCATTGCGATCATCGTATTTCTATTCTGGCCATTTTTTGATACCAGAGCAGAGAGAAATATAATGAAACGACCTCTGATATTTGGCTTATTTCTCGTACTGCTGGCTTTGTGGTTCTTACTAACCTATTGGGGGAGGTACTCAGCGTGAGATATATCTATATCCTTTCACTTGTCATACTAGTTTCGGCTGCCACAACTGCCTCCGCAGGGTATAGGGAGATATTTGAAAAAGAATTTCTGAGTAAACCCTGGAGCACTGATATTGTTGCTGAAAGCTCATGCATTGAGTGTCATACCTCAGAGGTCATGGATGAGAAGTTCAGAAGTATCCCCCAGGACTGGAGGGTGAGCTGGCATGCACAGAATAATGTTTCATGCCATGACTGCCACGGTGGTGACAGTGAAGATGCTTCGATGGCAATGTCACATAAGCGGGGATTTATCGGATCACCCAACTATACGGACATCCCTGATATGTGTGGTAAGTGCCATATTGGGATTCTGAAGAACTATGTAGAGAGCGGCCATGGTAAGGCGCTCATCGAAGAAGGGACAGGTCCAAACTGTATAACCTGCCATGGTTCCCATAACGTACAGAAAGTCCATATTGATATTATTAATGCCCAGCTCTGTTCCAAATGTCATCCCTATGAGCGGGCAAAAATCATGAAGCAGGCACTCTTTCTGACGGACAAGAAGATTGAAAGCATTGAGGACGACCTGGCAGACCTGAGAAAACAGGGCGTCTATCCTGACAGGGAAGAGAAGAGTTTATTTAATACCCAGGCACAGTTCCGTACACTTTTTCATACCATAGACGTGGCAGTTGTCAAGGATAAAACAAACTTCTTTACCAGTGAGTTGAATGGCATTGAAGATGAAATCAAGGCTACCTTTGAGGAGCTGAGTTTCAGAAAGAAATTCTCCACCTTTCTCATGCTGATCTTTGCAGGCTCGTGGGCAATCATAACGTTGATCATACGCTCCAAGGATTAATTCTGCTGTACACCAACGCATTGGGCTGAAGCAATTTTATTGACAGAAAATATGCTGTCGCGGATATCACAACACTGCTGCCAATTATTTAATTTATACCTTTCTCTACTTGCAAAAAAAAACATCATCATATAATATATTTAAATCTATTTATAAGTAATATTAATAGCTACAGCAGTACATCACTATGAATCAGAGAAAGGATATTCATGGTATTCAATATGCTAAAAATCAGGAGTATCAAATCAGCCGGTTGGAAACGGATGGGAGTTTATTTTGTTTTATCTGCAGTGTTGATCATGAATGCAAACCTTTTTGCAGCAGACGATATTCCGGACTACTTTGTTCCTCCTCCTCCCTTTTCAGAGGATATCTTTCCCTGCTCTGACTGTCACGCTGATATGGAAGTGAATGAGACCCGGAGAGAACTGGATGCCCATGAGGACATCGTGCTGAAACATGCAGAAGGGCAGAGGTGGTGCCTTGACTGTCACAACCCCAATGACAGAGATAGACTGAGGCTTGTAAGTGGGCAGCTCATTTCATTTGAGGAATCATATTCACTGTGCGGGCAGTGTCACGGCACTATTTTCCGCGACTGGAAGGCTGGTGTACATGGGACGAGAACAGGTTTCTGGAATGGTACAAAACAGTACCGTCTTTGTGTACATTGCCACAATCCACACTCTCCACGGTTTCAACCTCTGGAGCCGCTGCCTCCTCCGATCAGGCCCGATGACCTTAAGTTTACCCAGTCTCAGGGTACAGAGATCCCGAAAAATCCATTAAACAGCATTTCAAAACCGGAGAGTAACCATGCCAAAGAAAAACACTAAGAATCCTTGTTCCAAAACAGTCCGTAGAAGAACTTTTTTAAAGGGGGCTGCAGTAGGGCTGGCTTCTTTTGCCCTGCCTCCTGCACAGGCTGATGCTACTTTTTGGGAGTCCTTCTTTCAGAAACATTTCAGGGAGATGAATGAAGATGAACTGAAGAGCGTCATGACTCGACTCGAGGAGGAATACCGGGAAGAATACGATGTGCAATTTAACATCAAGGCAACCAAACCCATTGACGGGGTTCAATACGGCTATGGGCTTGACCTTTCAAGGTGCATCGGGTGCAGGCGATGTGTATATGCCTGCGTAGGGGAAAATAATCAATCCCGGGATCCGCAAATACACTGGATATCGGTGCTTCAGTTTGAAAAAGGACACAAGTGGGTCAATATATTTGAAGAGGCAACGAAGTATTATAATCCGAACGAGGTTCCGGAAGAGGAGTACTTTTACATGCCTGTCCAGTGTCAGCAATGCGAAAACCCTCCCTGTGTCAAGGTCTGTCCCACAAAAGCCACGTGGAAGGAGCGGGACGGCATAACCGTTGTCGATTATAACTGGTGTATTGGCTGCAGGTACTGTATGGCTGCATGTCCCTATGGGGCGCGTCGTTTCAACTGGGGCAAACCAAGGGTCTCAAAGGAAGAATACAATGCAGATGTGCACTATCTTGGCAACCGTCCGAGATACAAGGGTGTTGTTGAGAAATGTACCTTCTGTATCCAGCGCACACGAGAAGAACCCGGCAGGTACCCGGCATGTGTTGAGATATGTCCTGTGGGTGCAAGAAAGTTCGGCAACCTGCTGGATCCGCACAGCGAGATACGGTACTGTATTGAGAACAAGAGGGTGTTCCGTCTGAAAGAGGACCTGAACACATCACCAAAATTTTACTATTTCTTTGCAACATAATTTGTGTAAGGAGAAAATAAATGAGTGACATATTACAGCCGATAAGAAATTTCTTTACAACATTGAAGTTTATCGCAAAAGGGAACAAATGGTACTACGGATGGCTTGCTCTCCTGTCAGTACTGATTATCTCAGGGACCTTGTCTTACATGAAGCAGATTGATGAGGGATTGATCTTGACTAATATGAGGGACCAGGTCTCATGGGGGTTTTACATCTCAAACTTTACCTTTCTTGTCGGCGTTGCAGCAGCGGCAGTCCTCCTTGTTATACCTGCCTATCTTTATAATTTCAAACCTATCAAAGAGATCGTGCTTCTCGGGGAAATGCTGGCCATTGCAGCCATTATCATGTGCCTGTTATTTGTTGTCTCTGATATGGGCAGGCCGGAACGGGGATGGCATATCCTGCCCATTCTGGGTTCCATGAATTTTCCCGCTTCACTCCTTGCATGGGATGTGATCGTCCTGAACGGATACCTTGCCATTAACTGCATAGCTGTTTTTTACGTTCTCTATAAGTTGTCATTGGGCAAAGAGTATAAGATGTCTGTTTTATGGCCGATCATTATATTATCAATCCCCTGGGCAATCAGTATCCATACGGTTACCGCCTTCCTTTATAATGGGCTCTCATCGAGACCGTTCTGGAATGCCTCAATACTTGCACCCCGATTTATAGCATCTGCGCTCTGTTCAGGACCTGCCTTGATGCTAATTCTTTTTCAGATAGTCAGAAAGGTCTCAAAAATGGAGATATCAAATACCGCCATATTCAAGATTGCAGAGTTGATTGCCTACGCCATGGGAATAAACCTTTTCCTTTTTGGCGCAGAGTTTTTCAAGGAATTCTACTCGGGAAGTGTTCATCTTGCGCCTATGGAGTATCTCTATTTTGGATTGCACGGCCATTCCAATCTGGTTGGATGGATGTGGACGGCATT
>CP070644.1:1285334-1295740 GCA_020354155.1 Nitrospiraceae bacterium
GCAATAAAAGTGAGTACCGCGGGTAATAATGCCCTCTTCAAGGGCAGCAATGGCGGTAATAATTTTAAAGGTGGAGCCCGGCGGATACTGACTCTGGAGCGACCTGTTTAAAAGCGGTTTTGCCCTGTCGCTAAGAAGCTTTTTCCAGTCCCTGTATTTAATACCCCGGGAGAACAGGTTGGGATTAAAGGATGGAGCGCTTGCAAGGGCGAGCACCTTACCTGAATCAGGAGCAATGGCTACAACAGCGCCTGTCCGGCCCTGAAGGCTTTTTTCCGCCACAACCTGCAGGTCAATGTCAATCGTAAGATCGATGTCTTCCCCCTTCACCGGCTTCAGAATTCGTACAACCTTAACAACTTTTCCCCGGGCGTCAACTGCAAGAACTTTCTTCCCTGCAATTCCCCGCAGTTTTTCATCATACACCCTTTCGGCTCCAAACTGGCCAATAAATGACTCTTTCGGTACATCCTTGTATTCCGGGTCTTTCATCTGCTCAAGGCTCAGCCTTCCAAGATATCCAATGACATGGCTCGCCGCCTGATTGTAAATGTATTCTCTCCCGCCCACTGCCTCAACCTGAAGTCCGGGAAAATCTGTTTTTCTTGCCTCTACTGTGGCCACTTCCTGAAAGGAGATATCCTGCTTCAGTTTCACCGGCTCAAAGGGATTGGATGTCGCTTTTTTAAGTCGTGATTTGAGGTCCCCGGTCTTGACATTTAAAAGGTCGGCAAGGGCATCGAGCTGTTCTGCACCGTCCGGTATGTCCTCCCTGAGAATCGATATATCAAAGGAAGGTATATTCTTTACAAGGGGTTTGCCATTTCTGTCATAAATAATTCCCCGTGGAGCAGGAATTTCAACAATACGTATTCTGTTGCGCTCATCAATTTTGCTGTAATCATCACCCCTGATTATCTGCAGGTACCAGAGGCGGAGGACAAAGAGGACAAAAAGTGCGATAACAAAATAGACTGTAATGTTTATCTTTTTTTCCATCAGAAGGCAGTCTCACTCTTTCTCTGGGGATTTAAAAAAGGAAAAGCCAGCAGAGCTGCCGCAATGGTAAACAGTATCCCTGTGATGGAGACACCCCATGACCTGTTGACAAAAGAGATGTCAGAGAATACTCCAAAACAGACGTAGATCCACAGGGCATCAATGATTGATAAAAAAGCGACGAGCAGCGTATTGACATAGACATTCCAGTGAAAGAGATTTTCACGGAAGGAGCCGATAAAAAATGCCGCAAGCGACTTGCTGATAATATTCGGGCCAAGGAGGAATCCGCTTGCCGAGTCCATAATGAGGCCTGCCGTGATACCAAAGAGAATTCCCTTCGGCCTCCCAAAGGTCAATGTGTAGTAGCAGACCAGAACAAGCACAAGGTCCGGTTTTGCCCCCTTAAAAACAACAGCCTGCACAGAGAGCACCAGATAGACAAAAATCAGATATGACAGATATCCCCTCATTTTTTAAGAATCGTCACCTCTTCAACAACATTCAGGTCCTGGGAGGGGTCCACTTCAATAACCTGGAAAAGTTCCCCTCCCTCCTTTGTTATCGCTGTGACCCGGCCGATGAGCAGCCCCTTTGGATAGATATTATCCATGCCGGAGGTCACCACTTCTTCACCGATTTTCACGTCTATTTCCTTGGACACATACTTGAGTGTACAGCGGTCATCTCCTCTGCCCTCAAGAATACCTTCTACACGAGAAGACTGCAGCCGGACAGCAACCGAAGAGTTGACGTCAGTTATTAGCACAATACTCGATTCCTCATCCAGAATCCGGTCAATCCTCCCAACTGGCCCTTTCTGCGTTACTGCTACCATGTCTTTTCCAATGCCGGAGCTCTTTCCCTTGTTGATCCAGAAGACCTGAAACCAGTTGGAGGGATCTCTCGAAAAAATAACTGCTGCTGTAATATAGTCCGGTTGCTTTGATTTTAGTTCTAAAATATTCTTGAGTCTGATGTTTTCTTTTTCAATCTCAACAAACCTGTTTTTCTCCTTTTCCAGTTCGTCGATACGCTCACGCAGACCATTGTTCTCTGCTTCCTTGCCGACAATCATGATATAGGTATTCACCACGTTCCCTGCTGTCCTGAGAACAGCAGACCCGCCTTGTTCAAGAAGTTTCAGAGGGTAGAGAAGAAATTTTGGGAAAGGACTGATGCCTTGAGTGCTCTGATAGTTAAGCAGTGCCAGAACAGAGATAAGGAAGATGGCAAAGATAACGTATTTTTTTTTTAACATTCCCTGCGAATCATCATATAGAAACCCTTCTCAGGATATCCAGATCATCTAGCACCATGCCGACACCATTGACAACTGCAAGCAGCGGGTCCTCGGCAACGATAACGGGCAGCCCTGTTTCATGCCTGATAAGCGCATCCAATCCCTTTAAAAGAGCTCCTCCCCCGGCAAGGACAATGCCCCTGTCCACAATATCCGAGGCAAGCTCCGGCGGTGTGTTTTCAAGGGCAACTTTGATTGAATTTATAATCACGGCAACAGTTTCAGAGATGGCTTCCCTGATCTCGTCTTCAAAAATGGTTATTGTCTTGGGAATCCCGGATACAAGATCCCGTCCCTTGATCTCCATGGTCTTATTGGAATCATCAATTTTATAGGCAGAGCCTATTTCTCTTTTAATAATCTCCGCCGTTCGTTCCCCAATGAGGATCCTTCCCTTGCTCTTGATATGATTTACAATGTCCTCATCCATCTTGTCGCCGCCCATCCTCACTGCTTTACTGTAGACAACACCATGCAGAGAAATAACGGCAACATCAGTGGTCCCTCCTCCAATATCAACGATCATATTTCCTGAGGGCTCTCCAATCGGTAGTCCCACGCCAAGGGCAGCAGCCATTGGCTCCTCAATGAGATAGATCTCCCGTGCTCCCGATGCCTGGGCAGCATCCTTGACTGCTCTCTGCTCAACCTGGGTAATAGCCGAGGGGACTCCTATTGCGATCCGGGGAGAGATAAAGCTTTTTCTGTTATGCACCTTGCGAATAAAATATTTAAGCATCTCTCCTGTCTTATCAAAGTCAGCAATGACACCTTCTTTCAGGGGCCTCATGGCAATGATGTTGGCAGGAGTCCTTCCAAGCATCTTCTGTGCCTCGGAACCAACGGCGATAACCTTTTCCTTCTGGATGGCAACAACAGAGGGCTCGTTACAGACGATACCCCTGCCTTTGGCAAAGACCAGTGTGTTGGCAGTGCCAAGGTCAATAGCCAGATCATTTGAAAACCAGCCAAGAATCTTATGGAACATTCAGCCCCCCTCGCTTATCTTCAATAACCACTGTTTTTGCAATCTCATCTCCCAATCTCATACCCTTCTCACTCCCTACGATCACGAGCAGTTCAAATATAATTACGGCAATAATAAGGGTCATTGAAATGAGCCAGCCGATAAGGGGAATCACTCCAAGAAACCAGTAGAGAACCAGGCCGAGAACAAAAGGTGAATTCCTTAAAATTGACTCTTTATAGGTGCAGGCTATTGCACGGTCGTCCTCAGCCTGCAGAATTACCCTCAAACCCATAAGCTTCTTGCCAAGACTGCTTCCATCAAAGAGTCCGTCAGCTATGGAGAGATAAATAATACCCGCAATGCCGCCGAGCCTGGGAATAATTTCAAATAACGCTCCCACGATTATGAAATCAATAGCCTTGGCTACGATTCTGTTCAGCAGGCCTGCTTTTGAGGACTTTTCCTTCTCTTCCTCAGCAGGCTCATCATAGAGAGCTTCAGTAGTATCTTTTATATCCATAGCAAATTTCAATCCATAGTAACAGATAGTATTGTATATTTCAATATTAAGTATAAAACAGCGTCACCTAAATTGAGCAATCTTAGTGTCATTGCGAGTGAAGCGAAGCAATGTCGTCTTTTGTTGTTTTGTCAGATTGCCGCGAACCCTTCGGGTTCTCGCAATGACAGGCTAAATGATTTTAAACAAAAAGCGCTTAGTTTTGGTGTCATAGAACCAATGTATCAAAGTCACAGGCTTATGGAAGATTAAAGGGGAACCCTTTTCCACTTTTCAGTGCTGCAAGAAGCCTTCTGGCATAGCCACCTTCAACTTTAAATCTGCAATCGTCGGCAGCCTTCTGTGCCTTTCTGAAAGCAAGGCCCGCCCTTTTCTTTTGACCCTTCAGATAATAAATTTCACCTTCCCCAAGCATACAGTAGATCCTTCCCCGTGGATCCTGTGTCAGCCGGAAAAGCCTGTCTGCTTCCTGAAAATAGCGCCTTGCCTTTGCAAGGTCTCCAAGCATCTTGGAGGATGTTGCCATGCTCCACAGTGTATAGGCATAGCTGACCCGGTCACCAATCTTTTCATACAGGGTTTCGGCCTTACTGAAAAAGACCAGCCCTTCTTTGTACTCCCCCTCCATCCTGTGCACATTACCCAGCCCGCAATAGGAGTAGGCAAGCCCGAAGCGATCCTTCAGGTTCCCGAACATCCTGTTTGCCATCCGGTAATATTTGCCGGAATCTTTATACTTGCAGGCTACGCGGGAACTTCCGCCCAGCCCGCAGTAGGAATAGGCCATCCCTGACCTGTCTTTCAGCTTTCTGAAACAGAGAAGTGATTCATGGTATGTCCTGACGGCCCTGTTGACATCTCCCTGTATCCTGTATGTTCCCGCCCGTGCCCAGAGTGAAAAGGCCTCTCCGCCCGGGTCCTTTAATTTTTTATATGTCCCTTCAGCTCTGCGGATAAGCTGAAGAGCCTGGTGCCAGTCGCCAAGGGCACGAAGAGAAAGGGCAAGTCCAACCTGTGCATCAGCTGCAGCAAAGTTATCCTCAAGCATTCCGGCCAGTTCAATGCCTTCTTCATAATATTTTTTCCCTTTTGTAAAATCTCCTTTTGCCCTGTAGGTGTGGCCGAGAGAAAGGATGCAGTTCAGAATATTTTCGACATCGGACGTTTTTTTGAATAGGGTCTTGGCTTTTTTATACAGATCAACAGCCTTGTCGTATTCGTTTTTCTGTCGCTCTTTCTCAGCCTGCTGAAAATAAGAACTTCCCCGGTTTTCCATCCTCAACAAGCCTTTACAGCCTTTGCAGTCTCTTCATAGCTATCGGAGTTATAAAAGGCGCTGCCCATAACGATAATATCAGCTCCTGCACCAACCACCTCTGCCACATTATCAATGGTCACTCCTCCGTCAACCTCTATCTCAACGTCATACTTTTTATCGCTGATGGTTTTCTTCAATTCCCTTATCTTCGGCAGGACCTGAGGGATAAATTTCTGTCCTCCAAATCCCGGGTTTACAGACATGAGAAGCACCATATCAATGTCAGGAAGAATAAGCTCGATCTGCGATACCGGAGTTGCAGGATTAATAGAAACAGCTGCTCTGACACCGCATTCTCTTATATTCTGTATACTTCTGTGCAGGTGAACAGATGCTTCCTGATGGACGGTTATAATGTCTGCCCCACTGTCTGCAAATTCCTTAATGTATTTATCGGGATCCTCAATCATCAGGTGCACATCAAGGGGAATTGAAACAGCCTTTTTCACAGCCTTTACAACGAGGGGGCCTATTGTTATGTTCGGCACAAAGTGTCCGTCCATGACATCCACATGTATGTAATCAGCGCCGGCCTTTTCTGCAGCTATGACCTCTTCGCCAAGTCTTGAAAAATCAGCCGACAAAATGGATGGTGATAGCTTTGCCATTATTCCTCCACTATAAAAAAGATTAAAGATCAAAAAGAAAAATGTAAAATTAAGGAATGGGAATTACTAAAAATAAACTTTCCGTAATTTTGATTTTTCATATTTAATTTTTTATTTTAAAACCACATCCCCCAGCCCCGGCCCAGCGTCAACTCCACAGTATCGCCCTGTTTCAGAGAAGCTCCTGCCTCAGGCTTCTGGAAAATAATCTTGTTCCCCTTATCCTGAATGACCAGTTTAAGTCCCAGTTTTTTTGCAATCTCCCGGGCATCATCAACAGGCATGTTTATGAAAGAAGGACAGCTATAGGTTACATCGTAGGACCCGAGGCTTACAAGGAAATTTATTTCATTACTTTCAATATTACCCGGCAGGGGCCTCTGGGCAATGATCCTGTTTTTTTCCACGTCATCAGAATGGACCCAGGTTATTTTTTTTATTTTTATGCCAAGATTGGCAAGAGAAAGTTTTGAGTCCTCGAGAGACTGATTCTCAAAGGATGGCATGGAATATAGTTCAATTCCCCTGCTTACATAAACACCGACCTCAGACCCTGACTGCAGGTCTTCCCCGGGTGCAACGTCCTGGCTGATAATATGTCCTTCAGGGATTTCCCCGTCATAATCCCTGCCGATAATTTTTATTGATAACTTCTCCTGGTTCAATATCTCTTCAGCCTCAGAGAGACTCTTGCCAAGGAGTTCAGGCACTTTCCCGGATTTATTAAAATTCGCAACCTCAAAAAAGAGGAACACAGCAACTGCTCCCACAGCCAGAAAGGCAGCACCATAAAAAAGAAGCTTGGATAAATTCTTAATCATTGCTTATAGAAAACCGCATACCTTCTTTCATATCCCTGCCCCGGATAAAAGCGCCTGCAGACATGGCAGGTTTCCCCGCAGGCTGAAGCTCAAGGATGGATATACTGCCCTGTCCCGCCCCTACAACAATCGTGTTTTTTTCAATGGCAGTAATGAGTCCCCTTTCTCCATCCCTGTCGCAGGGCAGGGCTTTCAGGATTTTAATCCTTTCCCCTTCCAAAAAACCATAGGCAGCCGGCCAGGGAGTCATGCCCCTGATAAAATTACAGATCTCCTCAGCAGACTTCTCCCAGGGGATAAAGCCGTCAGTCTTTGATAGCAGCGGGGCATTGCTTGCCCCCTCAGGCTGCGGAACAGGGGTCAGGGTATTATTTTCAATTCCCTCCAGCGTTCTCAGTAAGAGCCTGCTGCCCGTTTCAGCCAGTTTAATCGAAAGACTGCCTGCCGTATCATCAGGATCTATGTCAATTTCCTGCTGCAGCAGAATCGGGCCTGTATCCATGCCTTCGTCCATGAGCATAGTCGTAATGCCTGTCTTCCTTTCGCCGTCAATAATCGCCCTGTTAATGGGAGAGGCTCCCCGGTATTTCGGGAGCAATGAGGCATGGACATTAATGCATCCATATTCAGGCAGATGAATTATCTCAATGGGCAGAATCTGTCCGTAGGCTACAAGAATAATTGCCTCAGGCTTTAATTCCCTGAGTTCACGGATAAAACTCCTGTCTTTCACCTTTTCGGGCTGGAGTACCTCCACCCCCTGTTTTTCTGCCTCTGCTTTGACCGGTGACGAAGAAAAATGTTTGCCCCGACCTTTTCTTCTGTCGGGTTGGGTAACAACGGCAATAACATCATATGCAGAACCCATGAGGGCCTGCAACGGTGGGACAGCAAATTCAGGTGTACCGAAAAATACTGTTTTCAAACGATCTCCCTCTAACTCCGACTATTCAGATTCGCTATTCAGGAGGTAGGCAAAGGCGAAAAAGAATTGGCCATTCCAATGAGCAGGCATCTCAATACTGAGTAAATTATTAAGAGTGTACAATTTTTTAAAAACTCTCATGGCGTTCAATACGTTTGAGACGTTGCCTGCCTGTGAGTATGAACATTCCACTTACTATAGAGTTAATATTAAAGAGAAATGAGAAAGGATTCAAGTGATTTCTATTTAAGGCAGTGGTGACTTTCATCGCCCGGTAGCAGAAAAAAATAAAGGGAGGCGAAGGCCTCCCCTGCTTTCTGTATTTCAATGAACTGCTATTTACTGCTGCCAACCTTCTCTCTGGAATACCGTTTCTTGAAAAACTCCCTTTTGATACGTCCTATCCGGTCAACAAACAACTTGCCGTTGAGATGGTCTAATTCGTGCTGCAGCGCTCTTGCAAGAAGTCCCTCTCCATCTATTTCAACAGGGTTACCGTTCCTGTCCTGTGCCTGTACCTTTACTTTGGTAAATCTTTTCACCATGGTTGTATACCCGGGTATGCTCAGGCAGCCTTCCTCTGAGCTCTCCTCACCTTCACAATGAACAATTTCAGGGTTCACAAGCACAATCAGCGCCTCTTTGTCAGAGCCGAGGCTTACATCAATAACCGTAACCTGTCGGGCCACACCAACCTGGTTGGCAGCAAGGCCAATACCCGGTGCAGCGTACATGGTTTCAATCATGTCCTCTATAAGTTTCTGCAGTTCCTCGTTAAATTCCTCAACAGGCTCGGTCTTCCCCCTTAACACACTCTCCGGATATTTTTTTATTTCCCGTATGGCCATAATTTAATTTAAATGATTATAGTTATAAATAACAAGATGAAAATGTCTGTCGTGTATCGCTACTGCCATTACCCTATAAAAACAACTGCCTCATCAGGATTGACAAGTGGCAGGGCTCTTGATAGTATGATGAATTATTACATCAGATATGGCAGAGGACAGATTGCATGATCAGTGAGACCCTTCAGAAAACCGTCTTAGACAACAGGATACTGGACTATTTACTCTTTCTGGCATACATTTCTGCTGGCATCATAGGGGTAAAAATAATAAAATCCTTAATTGTCAGCCGGTTAAAAGCCTGGTCTCAGAAGACAGCAAACACAGTGGATGATTTCCTGCTCACCATTTTCAAAAAGAACCTGGTCCCTCTTCTCTACCTTGGCGTCCTCTATATTTCTCTAAAAAGCCTGAAAGTTTCTGCAGCTATAAGCAGTATCGTCAATATTGCAAGCATAGTAATCCTCACCGTTGCAGGTCTGCGACTCATTATTTCGCTCATGGATTACTCCCTTGATATTTATTGGGCAAAAAAAGAAGTCGATGTGACGCGTCAAAAAAACCTCAAAGGGATCATCACTGTATTAAAAGTACTCGTCTGGGGTGCTGGTATCACCTTTCTCCTGGACAATCTTGGGTTCAAGATTTCCACCGTTGTCGCCGGACTGGGTATTGGAGGTATCGCCGTTGCTCTTGCAGCGCAAACCATACTGGGGGACCTCTTTAGTTATTTCATAATATTTTTTGACCGTCCCTTTGAGATAGGAGACTTCATTATCATTGGTGAGTATATGGGATCGATTGAACATATCGGTATAAAGACGACCCGTGTGCGAAGCCTGGGTGGTGAGCAGCTCGTATTTTCAAATACCGACCTCACCAGTTCCCGGATTCGCAATTATAAGAGAATGGAAAAACGCCGTGTTGTCTTCAAACTCGGGGTGACATACCAGACGTCCTTATCTGATATAAAAGCAATACCCGCACTTATCAAGGATGTTATCACCTCAATCAATGATACGGTCTTTGACCGGGCGCATTTTGCAGCCTACGGTGACTTCAGTTTAAACATTGAAGTCGTCTACTATGTCATGAGCAGTGATTACAACAAATACATGGATGTACAGCAGGAGATTAACCTGCATATAAAAGAGGAATTTGAAAAACGGGGTATTGAGTTTGCATACCCGACTCAGACGCTCATTGTTGAAAAGACAGAGGAGAATCACTAGTCTATGCCGCAGAAAAAATATGGTGCTCGTGAGATTGCCGGAATTAAACTTGAACGATGGCCCAATCCCAACCCGGACAGGGACTATACCATTGATATAGATTTTACGGAGTTTACCTGTGTCTGCCCCCGCTCCGGGTATCCCGACTTTGCCGTCATCAGGATCAATTACATCCCTGACAAATATATTGTGGAGCTGAAGTCCCTGAAACTCTACCTGAACCGGTTCCGCGAAGAAAGCATCTCCCATGAGGCTGTAACCAACAAGATCTTTGATGATCTCAAGAAACTTTTGAAGCCACGATATCTTGAAGTTGTAGGAGATTTCAATCCACGGGGAAATGTAAAGACGGTGATCCGGGCATCAACGGGATAATAAATTGCATTGCCGGACCCGTGACCCTGTCCGTACATTTTTAGCTATGCGAGTTCAGATCCTAAGGAAATTTTCTTCTTACCAAAACCCAAAGAATGCTTCGTAACCGTATAGAAATAAATCAAGAACCATGTAAATGGTTCCGTTGCAATTGCTTTCCCTGTATGATAAAGAAGAACTCATGGGAAAATAATTCAAATAGAGTACACATAAACTGTACTTGATAGCATTGAACAGAAGAAAAATTGAAGAAACGAATCAACGACAATCAAAAATATATTCCGTCTATGATAGCGATTATCATTGGACTTGTGTTGGCAGTTATTACCTTCTCTTTTGTAAGACATACAGAATTTAAAAATTTAAAAACCCAGTTTACTTTAGATACACAAAATCGTATAAATGCAATACTGAGAGAAACGGATATTAATCTTGAAGTAATTCAGAGCCTGTATTCTTTTTTTGAGAGTTCTGAAGAAGTAACACG
>CP070644.1:1295840-1317927 GCA_020354155.1 Nitrospiraceae bacterium
CCTGTTCTTTCAATGCATCAGCCCAGACATCGTCCATATCTTCCGCCTGATCATGATCAAGGCTTGCTTCCTGTTTCTGCTCTTCAAGGGTTTCTCCATGTATCGTGTCAGAACCTTCTGTGTCAGGCTTTACAGGATCCTTATCTGTTTCATTATCTGCACCATCTACTGCTGCTGCTGATTGCTGAATCATGGTATCATCTGAATTATTCTCCATGGCGGCCTCGGCGGACAGGGATGTATTTTCTGTTTCATTGCTGATATGTTCCTGCAGTCCAAGATCTAAATTATCTGATTTTTCCGCAGTGGTATCGTTATTATTTTGAACTACAGGATTCTGGCCCTCTTCATTGAGGGCACCTGCCTGGACATTCTCTTTTTCCTCAACAGACTCTGCCTGCTGTTGCTGTTCTTCCAGAGCCCCTTCCCACAATTTATCAATATCTTCTACTTCACTCCTTGATATCTGCGTTGATCCAGCTTTGTTTATGACGTCCTCTGTCTCCCCTTCATTTATATCCTCTGCTTCAACCGATTCAGGCTGCTCCTGGTCCAATTTTTCTTTCGATATCTGACTCTTGTTTCCTGACTTTTCTTTTTCTGCCTTTACCTCCAACTCACTGTGATCTCTTTCTGATAATTCTACTGTGAGCGCAGGTTTGAGGTCTCTCTTGCCTTCTTCATCCTCAAGAGTAATGTGCTCTTTCTCTTCTTTTTCTTCTCCTGCTGTATCACCACTGTCATCATCTTCAATGTTTAAATCATCACGTGCTGTTACTTTTTTTTGATTACCCCTGTCCTCTTTTGAGCCGCTTTCTTCAGGGTCTTTTCTGCCCAGTGTTTTGAGTTTTATCCTGATATGCCTGCCAAACTTTAAATAACCAAAAATCACCATAGCCAGCAATAAGTTTATTGCAACAAATTGAACGGCAATCTTCACCCAGGATATCCCTTCTTTTCCCTGCTCCCCATCATCCTCAGGAGGCTGTTCCGGATCCTTCCTGGATTCCGCCTCTGCCCTCATGGTTTCAATGTCTTCTTTTGATTCCTGAAGGCTGGCTACATTAAAGAGAAAAGACTTTTCCCTTTCAAAGGTCTTGCCTTTTGCCACCACAGTAAACCGGTAATTGCCCGGTGTAAATGGCGATATGTTTCTCCGAAAGATCCCGTCCCCTTTATGAAAAGGCTTCAGGCTCGTAAGGTTCCCATCGGGATTCTTCAATGCCATGGAAACATCTGTTGTCTCCAGAACCTCCCCCTCGATTAGGACCTTCCCTTCTTTCTCAAGCCATGCCTGTATGTCGAGATTTTCTCCGAACAGGGCATAGAGCTGTTCAAAATTGGTCTGCAGTCTCAGATCAGTAATGATATATGCCTTGTTATTCTCCCCTGTGCTGTAGAGGATTTCCCACCTGCCGGAGGCGGGCCTTTGAACCGTAATCATGTCAAAATTGTCAGAGACGAACCATTCAAGACCGGAATACCTTTTTCCGGCATTATATTCCTGGCCATCGGGTGCATTTATCTGAATTGCGGTGCCAGGTGATGTTTTTGTAGCAACAATAGTCACCTCTTCGATTGAGCCATCAATGAGAAACCCGTTTTCCTCCATGGGAAGCATTTCAGGTTCTTTCAGGCCTTCAAAAATAGAGGTAAAAATAACATGGAAATCCCTGTCAGTCAGAGCAAGATTGTAAAACCCGCCAGTGCGTTTTGAAATTTTCTCAAGGAGTCTTCTGTCTGACTGCTCTGTAAATGCTATGGTGTAAACCTTGATTCCTTCCTGTTCCAGTGTTTCACTCAGTTCCTTTTGCAGTTTATCGACGAGAGTGCTGTCTTCTGAGGGATCACCTGAATCCATCATGCCATCAGACATGAGAATTATTATCCGCTGCCTACCATCAATCCTGTCTTGTGAGAGCACCTCGAGGCCTGTATTGAAGGCATCGTAGAGGTTTGTAAAGAGCCCTTTTGAAGTGATACGTTCAGTGGCACTGAACAGTATGTCTTTGTTCCGGTCATTATCAATAGCTGTCAGGTAGGCGATAGGGTAGCCCCTGTCGCTGAAACTGATTATCCCTGCCCTGTCGCCATTGTCCAGGAGAGATATAAAAAGCTTTGCTGCCGGTATACGTAATGAGTGAGGATCGGTCTCTTTCATGCTGCCTGAGCTGTCCATGACAAGGACCACGTCAATGTTGTCTTTATCTGCCCCGAGACAGGTACTGTCAAATCCGCCATATGCAAGTAATGTGAAAAGCAAGACAATTATAATTTTTAAATTACTATTCACGGTAGTTCCCTCGCCCCTTTTTTTATAACGTCACCCATAGTGTATTCAAAGTCATCTCTCAAACGGTCTTTTTCCAATAAAGTCATTTCCCTGATCGGCCGGGACAGTGACGATCTATGACTTATGTGTCATTTATAGTGTATTTATCGCGTTTTCCAGACAAATTCTTTAATGTTTTGAGGTTGATTATCGGGGCTGGATCGATCGATGCGTCAAATTGACTTAACCAGTTAAATGCATTAATATTCAACCATTATGATCAGCAATGAAAAAAACGTGGATTTTCTTGTTATTGGCGGTGGTGTGGCAGGCCTCCGGGCTGCCATCGAACTTGCTTCTGTGGGGAATGTCCTTGTGCTTACAAAAGACAAATCTACTGAAAGTTCAACCGGTTATGCTCAGGGAGGCATAGCTGTTGCAATGAGTGACGAGGATAAAGTCAGCATTCATTACGATGATACGATAAAGGCAGGCAGCGGCCTCTGCAGGGAGGACGCTGTTAAAGTCCTTGTTGAACAGGGGCCGGACCTGATCAGGGAACTGATATCATGGGGTGCGAACTTTGACAAAGACGGCAGTAAACTCTCCTTCACTATGGAAGCCGCTCACTCAAGAAAGAGGGTTCTTCATAGCCACGGTGACTCTACGGGAAAAGAGATTGAGCGGGTTTTAATAAACAGGGCGAAGTCTGACCCTTCAATCAGGAGATACGATTTCTCCTTTACTCTTGATCTGATTATCAATGACAACAGGTGTATTGGCGCTACAGTCCTCAGGGGAGACAGGATAACGAACATTTACGCAAAAGCCGTTGTGCTTGCCACGGGTGGAGCCGGTCAGGTCTTTGCGAGGACCACCAATCCTTTTATTGCTACCGGAGATGGCATTGCAATTGCCTACAGGGCAGGAGCGGTTATAACCGATATGGAGTTCATTCAGTTTCATCCGACAACTCTCTATTCTCCGGCTGCACCACCCTTTCTCCTGAGCGAAGCTATGAGAGGTGAAGGAGCGGTGTTAAAAAACATTCGGGGAGAACGGTTTATGCCCGGCTACCACGATATGGCAGAACTCGCTTCACGGGATCAAGTATCAAGAGCAATTCTTTCGGAGATGGTCAAAACTGATGCCATGCATGTATATCTGGACCTTACTGCACTTGATAAGGATTTTGTGAAAAATCGATTCCCCCTTATTTATGCCACATGTTTGCAGTATGACATAGATATAACCGAGGATTTAATCCCCGTTTCCCCGGCTGTCCATTACATTATGGGGGGGGTCCAAACCAACCTTGATGGTGAGACAAACATTAAGGGACTCTTTGCCGCAGGTGAAGTCGCCTGCACCGGTGTACACGGCGCCAACCGTCTGGCCTCAAACAGCCTTCTTGAGGGTCTGGTCTATGGCGCCCGTTCTGCGAAAAAGGCATTGGAATACTACATGGTCGATGTTCCTCACAATACTGATTTTCAGATGTCTCCGAATCTCACTGACAGGGCTGCCCTGTCAGTTGATTTAGAAAAAATCAGGCGTACGCTGAGACAACTTATGTGGGGCAGGGCAGGAATCATACGCTGTGCCGAATCCCTTGGAATAGCAAAAAAGTGGCTTGATAAAAAAAGTTTTATTATGGATATGCCCGCCTTGAGCCGGAGAGAATGTGAGCTTAAAAATATGCTCACCGTCGCAAGTCTCATTACTGATTCCGCATTGTTGCGTAAAGGGAGTGTCGGGGCTCATTACCGTTCAGATTTTAAAGAAAGGGGCGATAACTGGCAGAGCCATACGATCTGCCAGAAAGGCAACGATGTTGTCTGGCGTAAAACAAAGCATGGAGCTTTGCAGTGAGAAAGGCAAAGATTGTCTGTACCATAGGCCCTTCGAGTAATTCTGAAAGAGTAATCAACGGTATGGTAAGGGCGGGAATGAACGTTGCCCGCCTTAATTTCTCTCACGGAACCTATGATGAACACGGAAAAGCAGTAAAACTCATCAGGTCTGCCTCAAAAAAACTTGATACCCCCATTGCCACTCTTCTGGACTTAAAAGGTTTTAAAATCCGTATCGGATCAATTCAGAACAGGTCTGTGCATATAAAAAAAGGGGCACAGCTTGTTTTGACATCAAAAAAGGTACCGGGAAGCAGCAGTGAGGTTCAGGTCCAGTATCCTCATCTAACAAAAGACCTGAAACGTGGCGATAGAGTACTCATTGACGATGGTCTTATAAGGCTGCGTGTGCTTCGTATAGAAAAGGGCAGTGTCATAACCCGTGTGATTGAAGGAGGTGAACTGAAAGAGCGTAAAGGCGTCAATTTCCCCGGCGTCAGGACGTCCGTTCCTGCCTTAACGAGACAGGACAGGGCAGATATTCTTTACGGCATAACTCTTGAAGTTGACTATATAGCTCTCTCTTTTGTCCGGAATGGCAATGATGTCAGAAAGGTGAAAAGGTACATTCAGAAAAATGGGGCAGACATTCCTGTCATCGCAAAGATAGAAAACAGGGAGGCACTGAACAATATTGACGATATTGTTGCCACCTCTGACGGTCTAATGGTCGCACGGGGTGATCTCGGTGTCGAAGTCCCGCCTGAGGAAGTCCCCCTGCTGCAGAAGCAGCTCATTGCCAAGAGCAATGCTGCCCTGAAACCTGTTATTACCGCTACCCAGATGCTTGAGTCAATGACTGAAAATCTGCAGCCGACACGGGCTGAGGCTGCGGATGTGGCCAATGCTGTTCTTGACGGTACTGATGCACTCATGCTTTCAGCAGAAACGACTGTCGGGAGATATCCGGTTCATACGGTGCACATGATGGAGAGGATTATCCGATATACGGAAAGGAATAATGCCTCCCCCTTCTCTCCGGAGTTTGTTTCCAGAAACTTTCCTGAGGCCATAGCAGAGGCAGCCTGTGTATCGTCAGAAGATATAGGGGCCAGGACCATAGTTGCATTCAGCAAAAGCGGTTTTACAGCACTGCTGGTTTCAAAGTTCAGACCAGCGGCTTCAATCACCGGGTTTACGGCACGGGAAGATATTTGCCGGAGGATGAATCTTTTCTGGGGGGTCTACCCGCATGTATTGAACTTTCCTGACAATACAGACCAGATGATTGCACGATCAGAAGAGTATTTATTAAAGAAGAATATTGTAAAACAGGGAGATGTCCTGTCAATCATAGCGACTTCCCCCTTTACTCTCGGGGGAAAATCAAACATCATGAAACTTCAGAAAGTCGGATCCTAGTGTTTCTTGCTCTTACTGGGGCTATAAAATGATTTCATCTTATAGGCCTCTTTAAAATATTTCATGGATACTTCCATATCCTGCTTTTCATAATAAGCATAGCCGAGGAAATAATAGGCACGGACATCGGGCCTATCCTCTACATATTCTTCCACAAGGCTTATTGCTTCATTAATTTTCCCCTGATACAGAAGTGAATAGGCCTTATCAAGAGACAGCTCATTTGCAAAACCGGTTGATAAGGGCATTACAATCAAAACTGCCATGACCAGCGCTGCTGTTTTCATATGACCCCCCTTTAATTTTTATTCTTCTTTTTATCTTTTTTCCTATATGCCCTGAGCTCTTCTTTATTCCGCTGCAGGATGTCTCTGTACAGGGCATCTGCATACACTGTCGGCACTGTGCCTTCCTTAAAAAATTCTACCATTTTTTCTGATTCTTTTGTTGCAAGCAGTCCGGTAAGAGGATCAATAATGGCCGTTACAATGCCTTCAGGCACTTCAAACTCTGTCTCTTCACCCTGATTGTTCCTGCTTCTGTAAGGAGTTACTTCTTTCAGGGCCTTTTGCATGAATGAAACCCAGATGGGTGCTGCAGCCTTTGAACCTGTCTCTGCCTTCCCCAGTGTTTGTATGCTGTCGAAGCCAACCCATACCCCTGTCGTCAGATCAGTTGTATATCCCACAAACCAGGCATCACGGTACTCATTTGTAGTCCCCGTCTTGCCTGCTACCGGTCTCTTTAAAGCCTTTGCCCGCCACCCAGTTCCCTTTTTGACAACATCCTCCAGCATTGAAGTGGCCAGGTATGCTGTCTCGGCATTGATGGCCCTGTCTCCATGGGGGCGGTTGCTCTCCAGGACACTTCCATCAGAATCAAGAATGTACTTTACGACAATTGGTTCCATCCGTATGCCGCCTGTAGCGAAGACACTGAAAGCCGATGTTATTTCAAGTGGCGTAATACTCAGACTCCCAAGGCCCAGTGTGAGATTTCTGGGAAAGGGCCCCTGGATTCCGAGGGATCGTGCAAAGGGAATGACATTGCTTACCCCCAGTTCTTCAAGGAGTTTCACCGTTGCTACATTTCTCGAGTGCTGCAGCGCCTCCCTCAGCCTGGTGGCGCCATGGTATTTCTCGTCATAATTTTCCGGTTCCCAGTCTCCATATTCTTCACTTTCATAGAGCAGGGGTTCATCAATGACGATACTTGCCGGAGTAAAGCCATGGTCTAATGCAGCGGCATAGGTAATTGGTTTAAAAACAGAGCCGGCCTGTCGTCTTGCTGAGACTGCCCTGTTAAATTCACTTTTATTAAAATCATATCCGCCCACAATTGCCCGAATATATCCAGTTGCAGGCTCTAATGCGACCAATGCCCCCTGAGCAAGAGGGTCCTGGTCCAGGGAAAAAACAGTTTCCTTGGTGCTCGTCTCTTTTACCAGTACCCTGATAATGTCTCCAGGTTTCAGGACCTGATCAAGTCGAAGCGTTTTAAACCTCTTTATCTCATTGCCCTTGTCGTCAATAAGCTTTCGTGCCCACTTTGCATCCAGAGCATACAGGAGTCCCGTTACTCCCCGAGCCTTCACCATGGCGCTCTCCGGAGATACTCTCAGGACAGTTGCAGTCAGAATATCGCCTTTCTTTATTACGACTTTTTTGTAGTCCTCTAAACTCTGCAATTCCTTTTCGACATCGATGTCCTTATGCCCTATAGGGCCTCTGAATCCCTGTCGCTTGTCCAGTTTCTGCAGGCCCTGTTTCATCGCTTCCGAGGCAGCGGCCTGAACCTTTTTGTTTAGTGAAGTATGTACCTTAAGGCCGCCCTTATAGATCATTTCCACTCCATACCTGTCTTCGAGGTATTTCCTTATGTGCTCCAGGAAGTACCCGGGCTTGTCCCGTTCATATTTTGCACTTGTAAGATACAGGGGTTCTTCAAAAGTACTTTCTACCTGTGCTTCCGTAATGTATCCCTCAGCATTCATCCGCTTTAAGACAGTCAACTGTCTTTCTTTCGCCTTGGTGAGATTGCTGTACGGGGTATATCTGCTTGGCGCCTTGATAAGTCCTGCCAGGAGTGCGGACTCAGATAATACCAGCTCTGAGACAGGTTTTCCGAAATGCGCGCGTGCGGCCATTTCTACTCCATAGGCACCATGGCCGAAGTAAATTTTGTTGAGATACAGTTCCAGTATCTCTTCCTTGGTCAGATTGTTTTCGAGTCTGAAGGCAAGGGTGGCCTCCTTGAGTTTTCTCACAATAGTTCGTTCCGGAGACAGGAAAACGACCTTGGCCAGCTGCTGGGTAATCGTGCTTGCCCCTTCTTTTATCCTTCCGGCTTGAATATCTCTGACAAGGGCCCTGATGATTGCGACATAGTCCACACCTTCATGAAGCCAGAATTTTGCATCTTCTACGGCAACAACTGCCCGTATAAGATGTTCAGGGACTTTGGAGATTGGGACATGAATTCCCTTTTCAACCTTGAATTCACCGATAAGGGTGTCATCATCTGCATAGACCCTTGTTCCCGTAGCAGGCCTGTACTCTTTAATCTCCTCAACCCGCGGCACCCCTCTGCTCAGGGCCAGAAAACTGCCTGTCACAATACCTGTTGATAACACGATGATGAAAATAAGAGATTTTGCGAAATAACCTTTCATACGATTGGATTATAGAACCCGTTGAATTGAAGTGTCAATGAATGTGCCGGTATTTAAAAGTTAAGGGGATTTATCATGTCATGGAATAAATCATGATGGAGAACTGTGAAATAAAAATGAAAAAATCAAAGATTAAAATTGTTGAGGTAATTTCAATAAGAAAGTCCTTATTTTTACTTTTTTATCTTTAATCTTTGCATGTACTGTTTTCGAGGGGTTCAGCCTTTTGATGAAGGGTGAATCGGCCAGATATGATTCGAGACTTTCTTGAAAAGGAATTAATCCTCTAATGTTATCGCCTCAACAGGACAATTCTCCTCTGCAGCTTCACAGCAATCCTGCATATCACATCCCTCAGGGTCAACAACCTTTGATATATCATCTATTACCTGGAAAATACTGGGGCATATCTGCTCACAGTTGCCGCAGCCTATGCAGAGCCCTTCATCAACAACAGGTTTCATACCCCTGTTTCCTCTAAGACGGCAGCGGCAAGCAGGGGAAACATTATTTCATGATGGCCAGTAAGGGCATAGGATGTACCGCCGGAAAGAACAGGTCGTCTGAGCACGTTTTCACGGGCACGGTAATGCTGGATACAGTCCATGTTGACAGTCGTAAAATTTCTGACTGGTTTTTTGAGATTTCTTGTAACTGCCACTGCTTTTAGAAAGACCTCCGGCAATATTACTGCTGATCCAAGATTAATGTAGACACCGCCCTTGAGGTCTGAGACGACTGATGAGAGCAGTCTGAAATCCCTCATGCTCCCCTCTCCCATGGACTTTCCATCTGCTGAAGGATGCATGTGAATTATGTCTGTGCCTATGGCAACGTGCACTGAGACAGGGATGCTCCTTCTGGAGGCGGCGGCAAGGATGCTCAGTTCCTTGTTCAGGAATTTCCCCTTTGCTATATTTTCTCCTACAGCTCTCCCTATGCCGTACCCTTTTTTTATGCCGGAGTTTATTGCCCGATTCAGCCCCCTTCCTGTCTCCTCTGCCATGCCGAATGTTCCTCTGCACAGTTCAACATCAACATCCTCTGATGTGTGTCCCATAAGCGCAAGCTCATAATCGTGGACAATACAGGCACCATTCATGGCCAGAGCGGTTACAATTCCCTGTTCCATCAGGTTAATGACTATGGGAGAAAGGCCGACTTTTATTGGATGGGCCCCCATTCCGAGGATAACAGGCCTGCTGTTGTTATGCGCCCTGACTATGGCTTTTACAACAGATTTAAAATCCTTTGCAGAAAGAATATCAGGCAGGCTCCGGAGAAAGTCCTTGAAACTGCCCTTGCTGAACGGGGTGCCAACGATATCGCGTCTCACCTTGCTCGCACGAGTCTTCAGCTTGCAGGACTTGACCTTCTTCAGGGATAGGGGTTTGTATTTATAAGGCACACAAAAATATAACGCGAAGGTTATGAATAGTCAAGACAGGAGCGTCACGGCAAGCATAAGGTGTCATTTCGACTGAAGGGAGAAATCTGGATTTCTCAGTCCCATGCTCCTTCGAAATCACAATCAGGTACTTCGATTAAGACGATACAGATCACACTACAGTAGTTCAAACACTGAAGTGCTTTATTCAGGAACAGACTCTAATTGACAGAGAAAAGGAGTTCTTTCATAATAGCTGTCAAGGTAATGAATATGGATAAGCTGTCTTCAATACAGGGACTTATCGTTCAGCAGAGAAAAGAGTGGGGGGAGATCCTTTCCGGATTTGAGACCAGGAATAAATATGTGGTCATGGACTCTACGGGGAAGGAACTATATGCTGCTGTTGAGGAGGGCGGTTCCCTCATGCTGCGCTGGATCTTAAAGGCATTGCGTCCATTTGAAATTAACATTTATACCTTTGACCAAAGGCCTGTGTTGAATCTTAAGCGACCATTCCGTTTCTATTTTCATGAAATGGATATCCACGATTCACAGGGAATTAAACTGGGAACAATTAAGAGACGTTTTTCAATCATCCGCAGGATTTACTCTGTGCTGGATGCATCTGGACAGGATACATACCAGCTTTTCGGCCCTCTCCTTCATCCATGGACATTCGAGATCAGAAGGGGGGATCAGGACCTGGGGAAAATCACCAAGAAGTGGAGCGGTATTATGAAAGAAGGATTTACCGACGCTGACAATTTTGGTGTTACTTTTCCTGCAAGCTGGGACTGCACATTAAAGGCAGTCTTCCTCGGTGCCGTGTTCCTCATCGACTTTGTTCATTTTGAGAACAAGGGAAGTAATTAACCTGTTCCTGTGTTGAGCACGACAAGTTTTTCGTAACCCTCTTTGAAAAGGAGGGGTCAGGGGAGATTTTTGAATGAAGTATCCTTATTACAAAATCCCCCGTTATCCCCCTTTTACAAAGAGGGAACCAACCTTTTCAACTATCTTAAAAGTATTTTAAATCCTGTAAGATATACACCATGTTTAAAGTCATTGAGGACCAGAGAGACTTCCTGCTTGTCAGTAAGGATCCTGGCGTAAGTTTTCATAAAGACGAGAAAAAGGAAGGTCTTGTTCACGCCATCAGGCGACAACTGGAGATGAAAGACCTCTATACCCTGCATCGTCTGGATAGGGAGACATCAGGTCTGCTGCTGTTTGCAAAGACTCAATACGCTGCACAGAAACTCTCACTGCAGTTCAGGAAAAATCTGGTAAGGAAATATTACCTTGCCGTATCAGACAAAAAACCCAAAAAGAAACAGGGACTGATCAGGGGCGATATGGCAAAGGCCCGAAGAGGTGCATGGAAACTTCTCAGAACTACAGACCATCCTGCCATTACCCAGTTCTTCAGCACTTCACTTGGCAATCATCTGAGGTTGTTCATCATAAAGCCTCACACCGGCAGGACGCACCAGATTCGGGTTGCCCTGAAAAGTATTGGTGCCCCTATCCTTGGTGACCCTCTCTATCACAGCAGGAGGGAGCAGGTCGTTGAAGCCGATAGAACCTACCTTCATGCCTATGCAATAAGTTTTTTCCTTGACAGGCAAATTTATCGTTTTTTGCACAAGCCTGAAAAAGGCAGGTATTTCACTGATGATGCATTTCTGCACGTGCTCAAGCACTATGAATCTCCCTGGGACCTTTCCTGGCCTGAAGTCAGGGGCAGGTAAATTCTGCAGACACTTAAATACCCGTTCTTCTGTATAATGAACCATGGGAAGCCTCTATCTTATTGACGGAAACTCATATTTGTACCGGGCATTTTATGCTATCAGGGGGCTTGCAACCTCAGAGGGCACTCCCACAAATGCCATTTACGGATTCACCACCATGCTCATGAAGATCATAAAAGAAAAGGCCCCTGATTACTTTGCCATCGTTTTTGATGCACCAGGTCCGACTCACCGGCATGATGCATATGAAGACTACAAGGCCCACCGGCCCGGCATGCCTGATGACCTGAAAATGCAGGTCCCGCTTATCAAGGAGGTCATACGGGCCTTTCATATCCCGATTATTGAGATTCCCGGTTATGAAGCAGATGACATCCTTGGTACCCTTGCAAAAAGGGCGGAGAAGGAAAAACTTGATGTATATATTCTTACCGGTGACAAGGACATGTGCCAGGTTGTCAGCCCTTATGTGAAACTCTATGACAGCATGAAGGAGAAGGTCACCGGAGAAAAGGAAGTAAAGGAAAAATTCGGTATTCCGCCAAAACAGTTTCCTGAAATTATCGCTCTCATGGGCGATGCTTCAGACAATATACCGGGGGCGCCTGGAGTTGGGGAAAAAACAGCAGTCAAACTTCTAAAAGAATTCGGTGACCTGGACAGTATTATCAAGAACCATGAACAGATAAAAAATACGAGGGCCAGAAATGCAGTGGCCAATAATCTGGACAGCATCAGAATGAGCCTTGACCTTGCTACGATCCATCTTGATATTGACCTCGCTCATTCTGTAGCGGATTTAAAGGTTGCAGAACCTGACTGGAAACAGTTGCTTGAATATTTCCGGAAGTACCAGTTTTCAAGTCTTGTCAGGCAGGTGCCAAATCAGGAAAGTAAGCCTGATGTATATACCGAGTATGTGACGGTACTGGACAGGAAGGCTCTTGACAGGGCGCTGAAGACAGTGACAGATGATATCGCAATAGATACAGAGACGACGTCGACGAACCCTCTTGATGCAGAGCTTGTTGGCATATCATTTTCAGTATCCCCTGAAAAGGCATATTATATCCCCCTTGCCCACGCCTATCCGGGGGCGCCAAAACAGCTTGAGAAAAAAGATGTTCTTGAAAAAATAAAAGGGATTTTTGAGAATTCGAAGGTTAAAAAAACAGGTCATAACATTAAATATGATTATGAGATCCTGATGAACGAGGGGATAGTGCTTCAAGGGATTGCCTTTGATACCATGATTGCCTCATACCTTTTAAATCCCAACAGGGCAAACCATAACCTGACTGACACAGCAATGGAGCGTCTTGGAGTAAAAACGGTTTCATACAAAGATGTTGTCGGTAAAGATATAAAAGATTTCAGTGAAGTTTCTGTCGAAACAGCAACTGAGTATTCAGGGGAAGACGCGGCTGTGACATTGAAATTAAGGAATGACCTTACCCCCGCACTCAGGAAACAGGGGCTGGAGAAGCTCTTCAATGAAATAGAAATCCCCCTCATAGAAGTGCTGGCCGGTATGGAACGTGCCGGAATCAAGCTTGATACGAAACTGATGGAGAAATATTCAAAGCAGATAGGCGGTGAGCTGACCAGCATAGAAAAGCGGATCTATTTTCTTGCCGGAGAGGAATTTAATATCAACTCGCCAAAGCAGTTACAGGAGATTCTCTTTGAAAAACTTGGCCTGAAGCCAGTTAAAAAGACAAAAACCGGCTACTCCACCAACATAGATGTCCTTGAGCAGCTTGCCCATGAGCATGAGCTGCCCCGGGAGATTATCGAATACCGGGGGTTGTCAAAACTGATAAGCACTTATGTGGATGCCCTGCCCAGGATGGTGAACACGAGGACGGGACGCCTTCACACGTCATATAATCAAACAGTGACTGCTACAGGGCGTCTCAGCAGCTCTGAGCCCAATCTTCAGAATATCCCCATCCGGGGTGAGTGGGGCACAAGGATCAGAGAGACCTTTGTGGCTGAAAAAGGCAGCCTCCTGCTCTCTTCTGACTACTCACAGATAGAGCTTCGGGTCTTTGCCCATCTGAGTCGCGACGAAGGTCTTATTGAGGCCTTTAACAGCGACGGAGATATTCATACGAGGACGGCATGTGAACTCTTTGATGTGAAATCTGAAGAGGTCACAAAGGAAATGAGGCGGAGCGCCAAAACAGTAAATTTCGGCATTGTGTACGGAATAAGTGCATACGGATTAAGCCAGCAGCTCGGGATCGAACCAGCTGAGGCAGGACGGTATATAGATACTTATTTTGCCCGGCACAGCGGCGTAAAGGAATATATCGACAGCCTCATCAATGATGCGACAGGAAAGGGGTATGTGACGACCCTTTTTGGCAGAAAGAGGGCTATTCCCGAACTGAGGAGCACAAACAGGAATATACGGCAGCTCGGTGAACGGCTTGCAACAAACTCCCCTATTCAGGGTACGGCTGCTGATATAATAAAAATATCGATGCTCAATATCCGGGACAGACTTGCAAGGGAAAAGCTGAACACACGGATGCTGCTTCAGGTCCATGACGAGCTTTTATTTGAAGTGCCTGAAAATGAAAAAGACCCTGTGCAGGCTTTGGTGAGGGAAGAAATGGAAGGTGTCGTTACCCTTGATATACCTCTGAAAGTTGATATCGGCATCGGCAGGAACTGGGCTGAAGCACATTGAAATATTTAAAATAAAAAATCAAAAATAAAAATTAAGGAGAGTACGATTTAATTATTTATTCCATAATTCTACTCTTTGATTTTTATTACGTGACGTAGGAGTATATTATTCCATCTGTTTTAGGCAACACATCGGGCCTCAAGAAGAATGACCTGAAAACGCTCGAGAGAATCTACAGAAAACGCATACCCAAAGACAAGGTAGTATCAACTGATCTTGCCGGTATTATGGCGGAGTGCTCCTATGCGATCGGCCGTCAGGTAGGCGTTCTCGTTGACAGGAAGGGCAGTGTCTACCATGTCATTGTTGGAGATGCAAAGGGGATATTTATCCCGGAACTTACCCACTATCCTCTGGGCCGAAAGGTCCTTCGCGGCCTTCGGCTTATCCACACACATTTGAAGAGTGAGGAGATCAATCAGGATGACATTACCGACCTTTCACTTTTACGGCTTGACGCACTTCTTGTTATTGGACTCAGGGACGGCGCTGCTGACACGGTGACAATGGCGTTCCTTTCTCCTGACATTGAAAGGTCCGGATATGAGGTAACAGGACCTGTTCCCTTTCATGGCATGGACAGGGAGTTTGAGGACTTTACCAAATTTATTGCATCTCTTGAAGAGGCGCTCGGTTCAGGCAGGACAGGACATGATGTAGAGGACAAGCGGGAGAGGGCAGTGCTTGTCAGCGTTTCCTCATCATCAAAGTATGATCAGGAAGACTCTGTAGAGGAACTCAGGGAACTGGCAGCGTCAAGCAATGTCCTCGTTGTTGATACGGTACTGCAGAGGCCGAGGAAAATAAATCCCAAGTACCTTATGGGAGAGGGTAAATTAAAGGATCTTGTCATTAATGCAATGAACAGGGGCGCTACGCTCCTCATCTTTGATCAGGACCTGAACCCATCTCAAACAAAGGCCATTGGTGATATGACAGAACTCAAGGTTATAGACCGGTCACAGCTTATCCTGGACATATTTGCCCGGCGTGCCCATAGCAGGGATGGTAAAGTGCAGGTCGAACTGGCCCAGCTTCGCTACAGGCTGCCTCGACTTGCAGGGCGCGGTACAGCCATGTCAAAACTTATGGGAGGCATAGGGGGAAGGGGCCCCGGTGAAATGAAGCTTGAGGTTGACAGAAGGAGGGTAAGGGAGAAAATTACCCTCCTTGAGAAGCAGCTTGAATCTCTAAGCAGGGCACGAAAGCAGCGAAAGGCCAGACGGGTATCCCAGGGACTGCCGATCATTTCGATTATCGGATATACCAATGCCGGCAAGTCAACACTGTTGAACAATCTCACGAAAAGCAGGACCTTTGTAGAGGACAAGATGTTTGCTACCCTAGACACGGCAAGCAGGAGGCTGCGCTTCCCAAAAGAAAAAGACGTGATCATTACCGATACAGTCGGGTTTATCCGTGATTTGCCAAAAGACCTCTTTGCCGCCTTCAGGGCAACACTTGAGGAGCTTGAGGATGCTGACCTTCTCCTGCATCTCGTTGATATCTCCAACCCACGCTTTGAGCAGCAGATTAAATCAGTGGAGAAGATACTCTCTGAGCTCTCTGTTGCTGACAAACCGGTCCTGTTGGCCTTTAACAAGGAGGAACTGATTGCCCCTGATGAGGTGCGGGCCATCTGCCGGCGATACAACGCCATTTCCTTCTCTGCCCTTGAGCCCCGGACATTGAAAGTATTAATACTGGAGCTTCAATCTAGACTCTTCAGCACTACCTGAAACTGTAACTTCATAATTTTAAGTTTGTATATTCATTTAAAAGCTCTCCTTGACAAGAATGGTTCTAATCTGATAATCTTTATATAAATAAAGACGAACGAGGTTTCCAATGAAAAAATACAGGGACAAAGGTTTAAAGCTGACTCCGCAGAGATTGGCCATTCTTGAGTATCTTGATGGAAATAAAAGCCATCCATCAGCTGAGGATATCTATGCTGCAGTAAGGCAGAAGTATCCCACCATGTCCTTTGCTACGGTGTATAACACGCTTGAGGCTTTACAGAAAAAGGGAAAGGTGCTTGAGCTGACGATAGATAATGAGAGGCGTCGTTATGACCCGGATATCTCTAACCATCATCATCTTATTTGCACTGGCTGCAGAAAAATTGTTGACATCGATGATATCTTTACCATTGCTGTTCCCGAGGACCAGCAATGTTCCTTCGAGGTGACCGGAAACCACATAGAATTTTATGGTACCTGTCCGGATTGTAAAAGAAAGGAGGCCTGAAAATGGCTACATTCAAATGCGAAAGTTGTGGAGCTACAAAAGAGGGAAGATGCAAACCAAAAAAGTGTCCTAAATGCGGGGCTGACAACACGATGCAGAAAGAGGGTTCTCCATCCTGCGGCTGCAAGTGCTGATTTCTTATTGAGGAGGGAATGAATTATGTGTATGGAGCATTCCATAGTCTGTAAATGCGGAAAGAAGAGTGCGAGTTTTAATTTCAAAAACGAAATAATGCCGCCTGAGGTCGTCCAGGCATTATACTGCCCGGACTGCTCTCAGGGAGTTGGAGACAGTGCCGGCACGATGCTCAGTGATAATGGATGGCTGATACATTTTGATATGGATGTTGCAGGGCTGTACATCAGCAGTCTGCCTGTTCATGATCAGGTCAATCTTTCGCCGGAGACCATCTTTGACCAGGGTTACGCAACCTGGCGAGGAATCTACCCCGGTGATCATATAGACAGTGTAAAAGAGCGCTCAGAGCTTACGGCCATGGCCAGGGAAAACCCGCGGAAATACTTTGAAGAGATGAAAAGCTGGGCCATAAGCAGAATGGCCAGGTTGAGAGAAGAAGGATGGAGGAAGGCATATGAAGGACAGACGGCTTAATGAAAAACCGGCTTGTGCAGTTAAAAGTGCACCAGTTCCCAGTGAGGTACTATGCCCACACTGCGGTATAGATATAGAAATATGGAGCGACGAAACTGATATTTCATGTGAATTGTGCGGCTCTCTTGTGCATGTTCAGGAGGATATAATTCACTAGAACGATTGTATTGCTTCCAGGAAGAGGAAAACTTGAAATTAGGCGACAAGGAAGTGTAAAGTAAATAGCGTCAGATTATTAAGCAGTAGAATCACAAACTGGCAATATACCTAGTGCATTCATACCTTATCAGCTGGAGGTTGTGCTTACTGCTGATCTGACAGGAAAGTCAACTATTTCATATCGCACAGAAATTAGGCAGTGATCCAAGAATAGTGAGGCTCCTCTCTCCATGATTGCCCTCCCGGATCCGGTTTTACCGGGGGAGCCTCACTTTTAATTTTCCCTAAGGGTTTTCCCTCTAATGAATGGTCGTTCAACCAATATGACTTTTCTGTCATGCCGGACCTGTCTGACGACAGGCAGGCTTGATCCGGCATCGAGAAGGGATAGCGGAGACTTCATTCCAGCTTATCGACTCATCGATTCGCCGGGGCGAAAGGACTGACTGAATATCAGGAAGACGAATAGAATTAATGAACAAACACTAATTAGTTTGTATGCGTAATTGTACAACAGCTCAGGACTTCATATTTAATGTTTGATTTTCTTCAGATAAACAGGATAGTCAAATTCAGGACTGTTTTCTTTTGTATGGCACTCTTTGCAAATCTGTTCGTGCACAGGCTGCATAGGTGAAAAATCATTCAGGTGGTCTCTGTTTAATCCATGACATGATTCGCATTGAACGTTTGCAAGTTTCGGTGTTGTTGCACGGCTGAAGAAGCCACCATCCTGCCCAAATCCCAGAACATGACATACAATACATTCAGGATCTGACGCCTTTCCTGCTTCTTCAAGGCTTGCAAGAGCATCGGCATGGCGGGTGTTCTTCCACTGCTCATAAAAGGGTTGATGACACTCAGCACATTTTTCAGTGCCTACAAAGGTAGTCCCTGCCAGGGGGATGGCCCTATCTTTCATGAGCTGGGCTACCTTTCTGTCATAGTCATCCAACACGGAACGGACAGAATCGTTTTCCTTCAGATCATTGCCTACCGCCTGCCACCTGTGTGAATAGGTTAATGTTCCCTTTTCGGTCTTCTGAATTGTGAGAATACCCAGTTTTTTCCCCTTGGGATAGGCAGAGAGAATCAACGTTCCGTTCTCTTTCAGAGGCTCTTCGATCTCTTCGTTTGCAGCAGATATGATTATATCCCACCCCTTTAAATGTTTTGCCTCATTCACAGTAAGGGCCGTTAGGAGGATATTTATGCTCCCCTCCAGAGGTCCTGCGGGATCAGTGTTTACGATTATGTTAAATGAATTACGAGTAACTGAAATTGACCTCGTGTAGTCAGGCAGCGTTGCTATGACGGGAACAGTATATTTTTGTAGCAGTGGATAGAAGTACTCTTCAGGCAGGGCCAGCTCCCGGTCTGAAAGGGCAATGGCGTCATAATGAATGCTGCTGAAAGACTGCAGCATTGCCTCTGTCTTCAGCCTGCCCTGAGGCCTGTCTTCACCAGCAAAGTTACCGGCATCTAAAAGAATGTACGGTTTCAGTTCATTCCTGTGCTCTTCGAGCCAGCCACCTATCCTGGCAATTCCTCCGAAGTCGCTCTGTGGAGAACAGCCGCAGGGTTCAAGCTGTCCCTGCAGGCTGCCTGTATAGATAATGTTAACTGACTTCTCTGTTCCATGTGCTACGGCAGCCATGATGAACAACACTGCGACAACAAAAAGCTGTACAGAATATTTTAATGGAGAATGTATTTCTTCACTGTGAGAAATCAGTGGCGTTTTATTGAAGAATCTATTCATATCAACGGGTTGTTATTCTGGAGTAATACAGGGCTCATCTTCACAGTGGTGTACTTCAATTGTTATATGCGACAGTTCTTTGTAGTTATTTAATAAATTTCTATAGTGTTCTGAGTTTTTCGGAAAATGTGTTACTAATGATATCATGGCTGCATAGTGTGCAGGACCAACCTTCCAGACATGAATGTCAGAGATTCTGTTGTCTGAATCAGATTCGATAGTTTTCATTATCTCTTTTGTTTTCTCCATAGTAATATTTTTATCAAGCAGAATTGAACTTGTGTCGAGCAGCAATCCATAGGACCACCGTGTAATTAACACTGCACCGACAATCCCCATGAATGGATCAAGCCAATTCCATCCAAGATATTTGCCAAACAATAATGCAATGATAGCTAAAATTGAAGTTAATGCATCTGCCAAGACATGAAGGTAAGCACCCCTGATGTTATGATCGTGATGGTGAGTATGAGAATGTGAACTCCCGTGGTTTCCATATAACAGGAAGGCACAAATGATATTAACGACTAATCCTAATACTGCTACTGCAAGTGCCTCATTAAAATGAATTGCACTTGGATTAATAAACCGTTGAACAGACTCAACGACCATGAAAATTGCCACAGATGCAAGGGCAATAGCGCTGGCAAAGCCACCAAGGACCGATACTTTACCTGTTCCGAAGGTAAATTGTTTATCCCGTGCATGCTTTTTTGAATAATGGTACGCAAAAAGAGTGATTGCAAAGGCAACTGCATGGGTACCCATATGCCATCCATCAGCGAGCAATGCCATGGAACCAAAGGCAAATCCTGCAATGATTTCGGCAACCATTGTAATGACTGTAAGAAAGAATACCTGTTTTGTCCTTTTTTCCCCTTTTTCGTGGATGACAACAAAATCATGGCTGTGCTGCCATTTTTCCAAGGTTTGAATGTGCATAATTATTCCTATAGGTATTTTCTCAATAACAGTTGATTATTGCAGAAGTCCAGTAACACGAGTGGTGAAGCAGGTCGAAGTATAGTTAGCAATGAACTGATTATGAACTGTAAAAATGGTCTGTCATAAAGCAGGCGAGCAATCTACACCTTTTCAATAATCTTCTTCAGACCTTCCTCATCAATCTGGTATTCACGGGCAAGGTGCTTCACCGAAGCGCCTGTCTGCGTCATCACGTCTTTTACATAATCTGAAAAATTGATCTGCTTTTCACAGCTTTCAAAGTAGTTATTCAGTACCATGGCAAGGCCTTCTGAGGGAATTCTGTAGCCTTTCTTCGTTGCCTGTTTTTCTCCTGTATTTTCCGGAATGCCCATGACAACAATTGCTCCATCAATTGTTGTAAAGCGGATGTTGTGCACCATGAGACAGCTGCTGTACAGCACTTCTGCACCTGCTCTGGCATAAAGATATCCAATATGGAGTCTGTCCGGAAATTTGGGCAGGAGATAGGTGATCCTGATCCCCTCCTTCACGCGCCTTTTAATGGTGGTAATAATGTCTCTCGTTCTGGCTTTGTCACCATCAGAAGGGATGCTGCCGGTGATGCATCCCCTTATTTCCTCTTTGGCATCCATCATGGCATCAATGACATTGAGGAAATATTCCTGCCTGGTCAATATCCTTGTTGCCTTCCCAACCTCGAGAATCAGCTTGTCTCGCTGCTTTCCCTCCTTGATGCTGTACACAAGGAGGATGATGGTGGCAATCAGCAGAATTGTTTCAAGGGAAAGCAGACCTATTTCAAGACTCATTTGAAAATCTCCTTAGTATCTACTGTGCAATTGTATCATTTTTTGTCTTCTTTATCATCATCAAGCATCCTGTACTTTGGCCCCTCCATGTCGTCGAACTGTCCGCTTTTCGTTGCCCACAGGAAAAAAAGCCAGGCAGCAACGCCTATACAGAGACCAATAAAAATTAATAAAAAGACACTCCACATGCTATGCCTTTTTCAGTTTCATGGAGTTTCCCACAACGCTTAATGAACTCAGTGTCATTGCAAGGGCTGCAAATATGGGCTGGAGCACTCCGCCAACTGCCAGGGGCAGAGCGATCATATTATAGATAAATGCAAGAAAGAGGTTCTGCCTGATGACTGCATAGATTTTTTTTGATATTTCTAATGCTTCAGGTACAAGCAGTAAATTGCTCTGCATAAGGACCATGTCGGCACTTTCCAATGCAATATCAGTTGCCCTTCCCATTGCGACCCCTACATCAGCCTGCACCAGTGCAGGGGCATCATTGATTCCGTCTCCGACCATCATGACCCTCTTGCCTTCTTTTTGTAAGTTCCTGATTGTCTCTGCCTTGTCAACAGGCGACATTCCAGCCATGACCGCTTCACCTTTCAGACCTGCTTCTGCAGCTGTATGCAATGCCGTGTCCCTGTGATCACCGGTGATCATAAGGACCTGAATGCCTGCTTTCTGTAATACCTTGACGGCTTCGGCCGTTTCCTTTCGTATGCTGTCAGATATCATGAAAACTCCGGCTGATTTATTATCATAGGAGAGGTGAACGACCGTCGATCCCCTATAGTCCCGGCTTCTGAAGTCTGTATGCAAATGAGCAGCATCTCCTGCTTCGGCAAAGTCTGCATTTCCTATCATCACGGATTTGCCGTTAATTGTGCCTTTTATCCCGCTGCCGGGTATTGCTGTAAAGTCAGAGACCCTCAAGGCCTCACGATTGTCTTTCTCGGTAATTGCCTTTGCTATTGAGTGCTCTGATAATCGTTCAAGAGATGTGGCAATATGCAGTGCTTCGTAATCATCCATTCCTATGCCTTTATATGACGCAAGACGTGGTTTTCCCTCGGTAATGGTGCCTGTCTTGTCGAGTATGACAACTTCAATCGCCCTTGACCGTTCTATGATGTCACCGCCCTTTACGAGAATACCTTTCGATGCAGCCCTGGTGGTTCCTGTAAGTATTGCAAGGGGCGTTGCCAGTCCGAGCGCGCAGGGGCAGGCTATGACCAGTACGGCAACGGCATTCATGACTGAAATGGTGAGAGGACTCCCTGACAACAGCCATCCTGCTGCTGTAAGAATGCTGAGGGAAAGCACAAGAGGAACAAATACCCCTGCTAACCTGTCAGCAATTTTCTGTACAGGGGCCTGTCGCGTCTGTGCGTCCTCAACAGTTTTTATAATAGGGGCAAGTACCGTGTCACGGCAGGTTCTTGTCACCTCAAAGACAAAACTGCCATACAGGTTTCGGGTCCCGCTGAACA
>CP070644.1:1318027-1333346 GCA_020354155.1 Nitrospiraceae bacterium
TCCGAAGCACTTACCGTTCCTCCTGGTGAATTTATCTTTATGATAAGACCTGCAATATCGGCGTCCCGTTCAGCCTTCTGAAGAGTTTCTCTTACTTCTGCAACCAGTGACGGCTCTTTCTGCAGCTTCAGTCTGTCGCTTTTCTCTCTTTCTGATATAAATCCTGAGATGTTGAGTAAAAGTATTTTAGGATGTCCTTTGCCTTCTACCACCTGTTGCTTCAATGGAGTAACAGGCTTGATAACTGATACATTTACACATCCGCTTGATAAAAGAATGAAAAGAACAACCAGACAGCGGTAATGACCGATGATCATCTTCTCCACCGCAGATTTACACCACATTGATTAAATATGTATCTGATTTTCATTTGATCATTATAGTGTAAATGAATGATAGAACAAAAGGTCTGAAATGAGGAACATCAGGATTGAAAACGACAAAAAAATATAAAGTAGGAGGATACTGACTTATATGGAAACATGGATTGTTGAAGGGAATATCATATATCACGAAATTTTGAACTGACACAAAGGTATTCATTACTTCAACGTGTCGAAGATCGATGACAATACTCTTGGGGACATACATTAGACTGAGATAAAGCTGATGTATAAAGGAAGTCATTGAGACGTATCAGCAGAGGGAATTATATTCTTTCGTAAATTGATTTCGATAGGCAAATACTGCCTCTGTTAAAAAGCTGCAAACCGTAACATCCCTGCAGCTTTTACAGGTTTTTGCACTCTCATTTAACAGGCAGCCTAACATCCTGTTAATTGATTCATCCGCTTTAATCTTAAACGTTGACTCATCTATCCCTATTCTAACGTTTTCAAGCATGACCTCCTCCTTGCTTATAAAAGGTTCGCTTTTTACAGGCTCTATGTTCTGAATAAGCTTAAATAACACGAATGTCAAGGTCTGTTACTACTGGTATTAATATTTCAAATATGCCTGACGGCGCAAGTAGCGAAAGATTGGCATGAGCACAGTCTGCAATTCTCTAATTTATTGGCGTATTGAGAATTTTAACCTCCTAATGAAAATGAACCTGAGACAAAAACATTGGCCTCATTTCACATTTCGAGTTACAATGGTCAATATAGCTATGAAAACATATCAAATCATACTGATCGGAGCAGCCCTTGTGCTGGCAGGTATATGGTTGGGAAAAGACCTGAGAACCGGGGATTCAGAAGTGTACCCAAGTGCTGTTGTCCTCAAGGTGCCTGTCCCTATTTATCAGATAGCGCTGACCGACCACAGGGGGCAGCGCTTTACTGTACGCAGGCTTGCAAGAAAGTGGACATTTATGTTTTTCGGTTACACCCACTGCCCCGACATATGCCCAATGGCGCTGGTGGACTTGAATGCTGTTTATCAGAATCTTTCTGAAAGGGGTGACCTGATTTTTAAAGAATACAACGTTGACACGCAGTTTATCTTTGTCACCGTGGACCCGCAGAGGGATACAAAAGAGCAGTTAAAAAAGTATGTTCCTTACTTCAACAGGGATTTTCTCGGGTTGACTGCTGATCCTGACATGATTGCGAAACTGGCGCACCCTCTTGGTGTAGCGTATCGTCGTGTGGAGGGCAGTGATTCAGCTGATGATTATTTAGTCGATCATTCCGCATCCTTTCTGCTTGTTGATCCCCTTGGCAGGTTGCGGGCCACATTCCCTCCTCCTCATGACCCGAAACAGATTGCCGAGGATTTCCGGAAAATTCGCAACAGGTATGCTGCAGAGTGCTGTATCTCCCCTGAAGATAAAAAATGATTAATGAAAAGGGACAGGCAGGTTGGACAATGACAATTAATGGAGTACTACTTTAATCCAAGAACATCCTGCATATCATAAAGTCCGGGTGTCTGTTTGTATACCCATTGAGCTGCTTTGAGCGCTCCCCGTGCAAAGGTGTCCCTGCTTGAAGCCTTATGGGTAATTTCAATCCTCTCGCCGAGGCCGCCAAATAACACCGTGTGCTCTCCCACTATATCACCTGCTCTGACGGTCTGAATGCCAATCTCCTTCTGGGTCCTTTCACCGATCAGGCCATGCCGTGAATAGACAGCATCACTTTCGAGGTTTCTGCCAAGTGCAGCGGCCAGGACCTGGGCCATTTTCATTGCCGTACCCGATGGAGCATCTTTTTTGAGCCGGTGATGTGCCTCTACAATCTCTACATCATAATCATCGCCGGTTACGCGGGCCACATCATCAAGTACCTTGAGAAGAAGGTTGACGCCCACACTCATGTTCGGGGCAAATACGCAGGGTGTCTTCTGTGCATAAAGTTTAATATGTTCGATTTCTTCCTTGCTGAAACCTGTGGTACCGATGACAACGGGGAAGGGCTTCTCTGAAAGAGCTTTGAGACAGGCTATTGTCGCTCCTGGAGAAGAAAAATCGATCAGTACATCAGCATTGCCGGTAATACTGCCCAGATCATCTGTCAGGATGACCCCTGTTGTACCGAAACCGATTACTTCACCAACATCCTTACCGAGGTGCTTCTGTCCCGGATGCTCCAGGGCCCCGGTGAGTTCTATTTCATCCATATCAGAACCGAGTGTAATGATGCGGCTTCCCATTCTTCCGGAAGCTCCGGATACTATCATCTTAAGCATGTCCGCTCTCCTTATCTGAGGACGATTCCTGTCCTGATTCATCATCAAGTTTGCCGGCTATTCTGTACTCTTCCGATGCCCAGGCTCCAAGGTCTAAAAGTTTACATCTTTCAGAGCAGAAAGGTCTATAGGGATTATTGTTCCATTCAGTCCTGTTTCTGCATGTAGGGCATTTAACTTTCATAAATTTAAAGATCAAAAATCAAATATAAAAATGAATTTAGTTTTTTAATAAAAAAATGATTCCTTAATTTTACACGGTACATTTTCATTTTTGAGTTATTGCTATATATCTATGGTTCCCTCAAAGACTGGTGCGGCAGGGCCCGTCATATATACATGGTTATCCTCTGCAGACCAGTGTATGATCAGTTTGCCGCCTGGCAGGTGAACATTTACTTCTCTGCCCGCGAGGTTAAGAAGGGAAGCGGCAACTACCGCAGCTGAAGCCCCCGTTCCGCAGGCAAGTGTTTCACCTGCACCCCGTTCCCATACACGTAACTTCACGTTGGATTTATTCATTACCTGCACAAACTCCACATTGGTCCTTTTGGGGAAGAATGGGTGATGTTCAATTAAGGGGCCGAAGGTGTCAAGCTGCACGGCATCTATTTTTTTTGCCACGATCACAGCATGAGGGTTTCCCATTGAAACACAGGTTATTTTGAATGTTGTGTCTCTCACCATTAAGGGGTGGTTGACGATGAAGCCCTGTGCCTTGACCGGGATTTTACTGCCTTCCAGCACAGGCTCTCCCATGTCCACCCTGGTCATTCTCCCTTTCTGTTCCGGACGGATAATACCGGCCAGTGTTTCAATGTCCAGGGACTTCTTTCTTGTGCTCGTCAGTTTATTGTCCCAGATGAATCGGGCAAGACATCGTATGCCATTGCCGCACATCTCCACTTCCGATCCGTCTGCATTGAAGATCTGCATTCTGAAATCAGCTGTTTTTGAGCTCCTCAGGATCAGCACCTGATCAGCTCCTATGCCAAATCTCCGATCACAGAGCTGTTTTGACTTGCCTGAAAGGCCCCTGAGTCTTCCTGCCCTGTTGTCAATAACAACAAAGTCATTGCCCAGGCCATGCATTTTTGTGAAATTCATTTTCATTATATCAGGCACAAAGGTTTAACGTTGCAAAGGCACAACGTAAAACTGCATTGAATAAAGTCGTGATTCCCATGTGCCTCTGGCCTCTGCTCCTCTGGGGCTACTTTAAGAAATCAGGAATCCTCACACCCCGTGAAAGATCACTGTATTGCTCCCGCTCTCGTATGACATGAAAAGACGCGCCCTTTACAAGCACCTCGGCGGGACGGAGTCTGCTGTTGTAATTTGAGCTCATGGAAAAACCATATCCGCCGGCACTCATGATCGCAAGGAGGTCATCACGGGCAGGACTGTTCATTGTTCTTTCCCTCGCAAAAAAGTCACCTGATTCGCATATGGGGCCCACCACATCTGCTGTGACCTGGGCCCTCCTGCTCTTCTTTACGGGCAGGATGTGATGATATGCCTCATAGAGACTTGGTCTCAGGAGATCGTTCATCCCGGAATCAACGATAACAAACTTCTTCTTCGGTGAATCTTTAAGGTACAGCACCTTTGTTACAAGGATGCCTGCATTGCCTGCAATGGACCTGCCGGGCTCAAGAATAAGGGTAAGATCATTTTTATTTACAAGGGGAATGATCTCTTTAGCCAGGTCCGCAGGGTAGGGGGATACTTCATTCTCATAGGTAATCCCCAGGCCGCCTCCCATATCCAGATACTGTATATCAATGCCGCTCTTTCTCAGTTTTCTCACAAGAGAGAGCACCCGTTTTACTGCATCAACAAAGGGTGAGACTTTTGTAATCTGAGAACCGATATGACAATGAATTCCCTTTATCTCCGTATTGACCTGCTTTCGTGCCAGCAGGTAGTTTTCCAGGGCACTTTCCATCGCTATCCCGAACTTGTGTTTTCTCAGTCCCGTGGAAATATAGGGGTGCGTTGAGGCATTGATATTCGGGTTGACCCGCAGCGCTACAGGTGCCTTCATTTTCATCTGACCTGCAATCCTGTCTATGGCTTTCAACTCATCAGAGGATTCGATATTAAACATCAGAATGCGGGACTTCAGGGCAAATCGAATTTCCTCGCCCGTTTTACCCACACCTGCATAAACGATTTTTTTTGGGGGGATGCCGGCTTCACGGGCAAGATAAAGCTCTCCGCCGGACACGACGTCTGCACCGCATCCCTCCTTTGCCAGTGCCCTGAGTATGGCCCCGTTCGAGTTTGCCTTGAGTGCAAAGCAGATGATGTGAGGATACCCATCAAAGGCATTTTCAAAGGCGTTGTAATGTCTCAACAATGTTCTATGACTGTAAATGTAGAGCGGGGTGCCGACCCTGTTGGCGATCTTCTCAACGGGAACATCCTCTGCATGAAGCGCTGATCTTTTATATTGGAAATCGTGCATTGTACCTTCCTTTAAATGTTATTCAAATCGCCATACGTTATAATGAGATGCTATGAAACTTCTCAGGAAAATAAAGAACACGATTACAGGGCATTCCATGCTTATCTCTGGAGACCATGTGCTGATTGGCCTGTCCGGAGGCCCTGACTCAACGTGTCTGGCTGTTATTTTAGAGAAACTCAGAAAGGATTTCAATCTTTCTCTCAGCGCTGTGTACGTGAATCACGGACTCAGGCCTGATGAAGCTGAAGGGGAAGAGGCATTCTGCAGGAGTCTTTGCAGGCAGCTTGATGTGATGTTTTACGCTCACTCCGTCGACGTGAAAAAGCATGTACAGGAGACGGGGATGAATAAACAGGAAGCTGCGCGGGAATTGAGATATACGGTCTTCAATGCATTCATGGAAGAAACAGGGGCCTCAAAGCTTGCATTGGGACATACAGCGGATGATCAGGCTGAGACAGTGCTCATGAGGCTTATCAGGGGAACTGGAAGAACGGGCCTCACGGGCATCCCGGCAGTCAGGGGCTCTATCTTAAGACCCCTCATTGATGTTGAGAGGGCTGAGATTGAGCGCTATCTTAAAGAGGAGGTTCAGCTCTCATGCATTACTGACTCCTCCAACCTCAGGGATGACTACTTCAGGAACTGGATACGTCTTAATATTATACCTGAGATAAAGAAGCACAACCCTTTAGTAATAAAAAATATTTCAAATACAGCCGATGTGCTCAGAGAGGAAGACGGATATCTTGATATCGTTGTTACAAAAACGCTGATGAGGATGATCAGCAGAAAGAGTGATCGGTCCATTGAGCTCTTCCTCACACCTCTTGCAGCAACAGAAAAGCCCATACTCAGGCGTGTACTCAGAAGAGCATTGGATGCAACAACAGGATTGCGTGGAATCAGTTTTGCGCATATTGAAGCTATCATGGAACTTATAAAAACCGGGAGGGCTGGTGACAGTCTTAACCTTCCCGGAGGCATCCGGGTTGCCAGGGAATACTCACTTCTGAAATTTAATGCTGTGCCACGTGCAGAAATCAGTGATCGAGAATTAAGCCCTCCTGCTGAAGTTACTTTACAGGAGATTGGATGTACTGTCAGGGCCTCCTTTAACGAGGAGAAGGATCAGGATATTGATGGGAAAATGCAGGTGGCACTTGATGCGGCAAAGCTGGCATTCCCTCTTAGAATACGGAAAAGAGTGGCCGGAGACTTTTTTTTCCCTGCGGGATTTGGGAAAAGAAAAAAGCTTCAGGACTATTTTGTAGACGAAAAAGTGCCGCGCGAAATGCGGGATAGTGTGCCTATTGTTGTGTCCGGTAATGACATTGTCTGGGTTGCCGGCTACAGGGCGGATGAACGGTTTTGCGTAAAAGAGGAGTTCGGGAAGGTACTTGTTCTGGAACTCGTTAAAGCTCAGGAGAGAGAAGATATTTAACAATGGATAGACTACCTGTGCCAGGAACATGAATGAGCAGTCTGAACCCCTCGAAAACATAATGAATCGACGGCGATTGAAAGAACAAACCGTTAATGCCTGATGATGTATAACTTATTGCAGTGAAAAAAAACATAACAATACCTCTTCATGATGTGTCGTCAATCTGTTTTCTCGGCATTCACACTGCTCTCAGGAATTGTTCTGAAATGCTTTTTGCAGAATAAAATTCATTAGTCTTCTTATGGATAAAAAGATAAATAAATGAAGTAGTTGTAATTATTTACTTAATAAGTGTCCTTAAGCTTAATATACATTGATGCGTTTTTTTTCATCTCCATGATTTCCTGTGCTTCAAGCTCCCTCACAACCTTTGCAGGAGTTCCGTAGACCATTGACCGTGACGGGATTGTTTTTCCTGAAGTAACGAGGGCACGGGCGCCGATGAGGCATTCTTTTTCAATAACCGCATGATCCAGAATGATCGCCCCCATCCCGATAAGACAGTCATCTTCTACTGTACAGCCATGAAGGACGACTGAGTGGCCAATGGAGATTCTATTGCCGAGAACTGTTGGTGATCCAAAATCTGTATGCATGACCGTATTGTCCTGAATGTTGGTGCCTTCACCAATGACTATCGCCTCAATGTCGCCGCGAATCACCACATTGGGCCAGACAGAGACGTCTTTGCCGATTTTGACTTTACCGATTATCTGTGCAGACTCATGGATATAAGCAGAAGGGTGGATGTCAGGTGTATGTCCGTTCCATTCGCTGATCATGGTCAGAAATTATTATGGCAGTATCAGCGGGTATTAAACAACTCATATCAGGATCTGACATTCCAGTTACAAAGGATGAAAACCTCAAAAAGATTATTAATCGACAATTTTTACATGATAATCTCATTTACCTTACCATGTGAACGTCTTATAAGTTACTTAAACTAACAAAGCATAGCAAAGATCCTTCCGTAAGGTGTCGTAATACTCTTTTCCCGGCAATCATCTTTCTTCATCGGTATTCCTGTCCACTGCGCTTTATACAAATAAAACTAAAAGCTCTCCTGTGATATAATTGTGCTGGTTCTTTTATAGATGAACAGGAGGAATACTGTGTCTGAGAACATACGAGTACGCTTTGCACCGAGCCCAACAGGGTATCTTCATATCGGCGGCGCCCGAACAGCGCTGTTTAACTGGCTTTTCGCCCGGCATAACAAGGGCACCTTTGTCCTTCGCATTGAGGACACTGACAGGGAGCGGTCAACTGATGAATATATAGAGGCGATCATAGAGGGCATGAAGTGGCTTGGTCTTGACTGGGATGAGGGTCCTGTCAGGCAGACCGACCGTTTTGATGTCTATAAAAAATATGTGGGTAAACTCCTTGAAGAGGGCAAGGCCTATTACTGCTACTGCTCGCCGGAGGAGCTTGAGGCAAACCGGAAGGAAGCTATGAAACAGGGCAGGTCTCTGAAATACAGCGGCAAGTGCAGGGGACTGAAAGAACCTGTTCCCGGAATCGAACCCGTCGTCCGGTTCAGGATGCCCCAGCAGGGCAGTACCTATGTTGACGATATGGTCAAGGGACATGTTGTGTTTGAAAATGAGCAGCTCGATGACCTCATCATACAGCGCTCAGACGGCACTCCCACCTACAATCTCACTGTAGTCGTAGATGATGTTGATATGGCTATCACCCATGTTGTCAGAGGGGATGATCATCTGAATAACACGCCCCGGCAGGTACAGTTATACGAGGCGCTGGGCTATGAAACACCTAAATTTGCCCATCTGCCCATGATACTGGGCTCAGACAAGGCACGGCTCTCAAAGAGACATGGAGCAACTTCTGTTATGGCCTATTATGAAATGGGCTATCTGCCTCAGGCGCTGGTGAATTACCTCGTCCGACTTGGATGGTCCTATGGCGATCAGGAGGTATTTTCAATGGAAGAGCTGGTTCAATATTTTTCCTTTGAGAACGTGGGCAAGGCTGCAGCAGTATTTAATCCTGAGAAACTGTTATGGCTGAACCAGCAATACATAATTCAGTCGCCGAATGAAACACTTGCCGAACAGGTCATTCCCTTTCTTGAGAAAGAGCAGGTGATTCAGGCCGGACAACAGCAGGATATGAAATGGCTGGCGAAAGCGGTTGGTACGCTGCGGGAAAGATCAAAGACACTTGTTGAAATGGCTCAGTCTTTGCGCTACTACATTGATGAGGATATTGAATATGAGGAAAAGGCTAAAAACAAGTTTCTCAAAGAAGAAAGCAGGGAACTGCTTGTTGAACTGAAAGAAGGCCTTGAGTCAATGAGTGAGTTTACAGAGCAGGAAATAGAGAACCTCTTCAGGTCCATAGCTGAGAGGAAAGAGGTGAAGCTTGGCAAACTGGCCCAGCCGGCCCGTGTTGCACTGACAGGGGGAACACAGAGCCCCGGGATATTTGAGGTGCTTGATGTTATGGGCAGGGAAAAGACGATCAGAAGACTTGAGCGGGCAATAGATTCTATTTAAGGGGCATGTCTGTCCCTGTTACAACGGGGGTCCAACCTCTCCACATAAGGGAAGAACTACGTATGCGTGACGATTCATCAAAACCGGTTTCCAATTTCATCAAACACATTATTGATGAAGACATAAAGAACGGCAAGAATGACGGCCGTATCCATACCCGGTTCCCTCCGGAACCGAATGGTTATCTTCATATCGGTCATGCAAAATCAATCTGCCTGAATTTCGGCATTGCCGTTGATTACAGCGGGCTCTGTAACCTGAGGTTTGACGACACGAATCCCGACAGGGAAGAATTAAAGTATGTTGCGGCCATAACGGAGGATGTTCACTGGCTTGGCTTTTCCTGGGAGAACAGGGAGTACTATGCTTCTGATTATTTTGAACAGCTTTATGGCTATGCCATTGAACTGATCAAAAAGGGCAGGGCCTATGTCTGTGATCTAAACTCTGACGAGATCAGGCAGCACAGAGGGACCCTGACTGAAGCCGGGCAGGAAAGCCCTTATCGTAACCGCCCGGCAGATGAAAATCTGGATATCTTCATGCGCATGCGGGCAGGCGAGTTTGAAGACGGTGCGAGGACGTTGAGGGCTAAGATCGATATGTCATCAGGCAATATCAACATGCGTGATCCTGTTATTTACAGGATACAGCGATCAACGCATCACAGGACTGGTGATCAATGGTGTATCTATCCAATGTATGATTATGCCCACTGTATTTCGGACTCAATTGAGAAAATTACACACTCTCTCTGTACACTGGAATTTGAAGACCACAGACCGCTCTATGACTGGTTTCTTGATGAGATTGGTGTCTTTCATCCACAGCAGATTGAATTTGCCCGCCTGAACCTGAGCTATACCGTCATGAGCAAGCGCAAGCTGTTGCAGCTTGTTAACGGTGGCCATGTCAAGGGGTGGGACGATCCCCGGATGCCCACTATCGCGGGATTGAGAAGAAGGGGGTACACTCCTGAATCAATACGTATTTTCTGCGACAGGATAGGTGTGGCAAAGGCCGACAGCACTGTTGACATGGCCCTTCTTGAATACTGTGTCCGTGAAGATCTGAACAAACGGGCACCCCGCATTATGACTGTATTGCACCCTCTGAAAATAGTTATTCTGAATTATCCTCACGATACAATTGAGGAGCTTGATGCAGTAAACAATCCTGAGGATGAAAGTGCAGGGACCCGTAAGGTTCCTTTCTCACGGGAAATCTATATAGAGCGCGATGACTTTATGGAAGATCCGCCCAAGAAGTTTTTCCGCCTTGCCCCGGGGAGGGAGATTCGGTTGCGGTACGCCTACTTCATTACCTGCGAGAAGGCTGTGAAAAATGACAGGGGTGAAATAGTGGAACTTCACTGTACCTATGATCCTGCTACAAGGGGAGGGGATGCTCCTGACGGGCGCAAGGTAAAAGCGACGCTGCATTGGGTGTCTGCTGAAAAATTTATTCAAACCGAGGTCAGGCTTTATAGTCACCTCTTTACTGAAGCAGAGCCTGACAGCCGCAAAGACGGGACTGAATTCAGGGATTACCTGAATCCTGAATCCCTAGAAGTTCTCACTGACTGCTATGCTGAGCCTTCGTTGAGCAGTTCAAAACCGGGGGAGCATTTTCAATTTGAGAGATTGGGTTATTTCTGTGTTGATCCTGAATCGTCCCCTGAAAGGCCTGTATTGAACAGGACAGTGACCCTCCGTGATACATGGGCAAAGATTAAAAATAAGAACTAAGAATGGCCCCGTTAGCTGACCTGGGCGTTGACTGGCAGATCAATTATAACCTTGGTATATTCCCCATCAATACTGTCTATTACGAGCCTGCCACCATGTTCGCTTACAATGCCGTGGCTGATACTCAGACCCAGGCCGGTTCCTTCTCCCTTTGGCTTGGTGGATACAAAAGGCTTTTTCACTTTGTCCAGCAGACTGTCAGGGATGCCGTTGCCGTTATCAAAAAAAGACACCCGTACATAGGGATGGGAATCAACCATAATCTGCCTGCCTATAATTTCCAGATATTTGTCGTCCTGCCGTCCGTTATATTTTTGATTTAAGGCATACCTGGCATTACTGATAATATTGAGAAATACCTGCTGTATCTGCTGTGAGTGGGCATAGATTGCGGGAAGGTCAGGGGGAATATCCAGTTTAAACCGGATTCCATCTCTGACAATATGTGAGCTTGTCAGGTCAAGACTTGCTGACATTATATCCGAGACATGAATAGGGGACTTCTTTTCCAGTCTGCCCCGGGCAAAGGAAAGCAGACCGGAAACGATGACTGCCACCCTGTCGCTTTCACGTATAATCCGGGTCAGAATATCCTGTTCCCTGCTGTCCTTTTCAGATTCGTTCAGCAATATCTGAGCATAGTTCAGAATACCGTTTACCGGGTTATTGATTTCGTGAGCTACGCCGGCTGCAAGTTCACCAAGTGATGCAAGATGTCCCGCCTGCATGGCTTCCTTCTGAAAGTTGATTTTTTCTGTAATGTCAATCATCATTCCCGAGATGACATCTCCATAGAGTGTTCCGCTGAGGAGGACATTCTTGTGACGTCTGTTTTTTGTAATAAGCTCAGTTTCAAAATTTCGAATAATCCCTTTTTCTTTCAGTATGGATATGAGTCTCTTCCTGTCGTCGGGATTGACATATCGCGACTCGACATTATCTCTTCTCAGTTCCTCAAGCGATGAAAATTCAAAGATGTCTAACAGCGCATCATTCCCATACATGAATTTTCCTTCGATATTTGTTTTATAGACGCCGACAGGGGCAGTGTCCACGAGGTCGCGATAGTTCTTCTCAGAGGCCTTGAGCGACAACTCAGCCTGTTTCAGGTCAGTAATGTCATGGGCAACATAGACTGCTCCTTCCGGATTTCCAGATGGTCCATATATCAGAGATGCTGACAGGAGGACAGGAATTATGTCGCCATTTTTTGAAATATACTGCGTCTCCCTGTCATTGGCATGCAAGGTATTAATGTAATGAGTTATGTCCGTCCCCGGGCTGTCATAACCGCCAAATATTTGTCGAAAAGAGATGCCGACAAGTTCCTCTTCTCTGTAAAACAGCATTTTGCAGAGGGCAGGGTTAACGGCGGTAATAGTCCCTTGCAGGTCTACAACGATGAGAGAGTCCATCATTGACTTTATGATGTTATTCATATAGTCCCGGGATACCATGCTCTTCTGAAGATTTGATGTCATTGTCTTGAAACTGGCAGCAAGGTCCCCGATTTCGTCTTTCGAATCTATGTCGATCGGGGTTGCCAGGTGGCCTCTGCCGATTCGTGATGCAAGCTCCCTGAGCCTTAACAAGGGGTTTGAGAATGTCTTCGAAAAAAAGTATGTTCCGATCAGTGCAATCAGTATGGAAGCGATTATTGCTGTAATAACAATTCTCCGAATATAGGCGGCCTTTTTTGTCGCTGCTGCTTTTGCCTGAGATTCAAGCATTACATTGATTTGTGCAAGTTCGATACCCTCATTTCTTATCGATGATACGATGCTGTTTAATGTGCGAAACAACTTTGCATGATTGTCAGGATTGAATGTCTCTGATGCTGCCATCTCATTGTCATGCACTTCTATCAACGTCCTGGCAACAGGCATGAGCTGGTTCACTCTTCCCCGTATTCTGGTCAGCATGGATTTTTCATCAGCATCTCTCAGTCGAGTATCAAGAATAGACAATTGCTCACGCAGCGATGCGAATCTCATGAAAAAATAACCAAGGTCCCTTTTTTCATGGAGTACCGTATAGGTAATAAGGTGGTTTTCAGCCATTTGCACATAGTTGCTGAGTTCTGTAGCAGCTGTGATAGCCTCCTGCCTGTTGAGAAAGTCGGTTTCATAATGGGCAAGGTCGAGGGCATTTTTTCGAACTGAATCTGCATGATCATTGAGGCTTCTGATTAATCCCATGTGATTATCTGCAATAAAACTTCCTTTTTCCTTCATTTCCTTATCATGGATTTCAATAAGTGACCTTCCAATAGGGAGGAGTTCATCGGCATTGAATTTAATTTTCTCAAAAATATCACGGGCTTCATGCATGCCAATGATACTATCAAGGAGTGCAATTTCTTCCTCCATGGCTTCAAAACGGGAAAAGAACAGTTCTCTGTCATTTACATCATGGAGGGTAAGGTAAAGCATGAGGTGCCCCTCTGCTCTTTTTACATAACTTGACACTTCTGTAGATGCTGATACAATTGACCTGAAGTGTTCTTCGCCTCCATCAAAGGATTTGGTTATCTCTATGGTTGCAATGAGACCAAGTATGCCGACAGCAGCAACAATGAATGTGAAGGCTGTAAATGTTAAAATGAGCTTATTTCTGATTTTCATGACATATGCTGGGCAGATTATAACTGCATTCTCTCAAAAGATTGTAATTACAAGGTTTTTCCTGTTATCATCTTTACTGTTCACAGGCAAAACCGGGTAACAATTTGGATGCCATCTGACATGTTCTATCACGTATAGTTATTTACGGCACACTTGAGGGATAAATGTACTCCCTTTATATACAACAGATTGCTGTAATTGTAAAGTAGGGGGTGCACAAGGATAATATGGGATATATAGCTGTTATAGGTGCCGGGAGCTGGGGAACGACCCTTGCCAATCTGCTCGGGGAAAAGGGGCATGACGTATTTCTCTGGGCATATGAGCAGGAACTTGTTGATGAGATGAAAGGGACCGGTATGAACGGAACCTATTTGCCCGGTCTGCCACTTTCCCATAACATTGAGGTAACCGGTGATCTTGGGAAAGCACTCAGCAAGGCAAGCTATATTCTGAATGCAGTTCCTACCCAGTTCACACGTTCCGTCTTCAGCACAGCAAAAAATCTTCTTTCTGAGAAATCTGTCATTATAAGTGCTTCAAAGGGCATTGAGAAGGGAACGCTGTTGACGGTCTCCTCGATCCTTGAGGAATTGACCGGCTCAGAGGTTGCGGCGCTTTCAGGGCCGAGCTTTGCCAAAGAGGTGATAAAGCAGCTTCCGACGGCGGTAACGGTGGCAGCACATGACAATAAGACAGCCCTCGTCCTGCAGGATGTCTTCAATACCGATACGTTCAGGGTCTATACAAATTCTGATGTGCTGGGCGTTGAACTTGGAGGAGCTTTAAAAAATGTGATGGCTATCGCTTCGGGAATATCCGATGGCCTGGGCCTTGGGGCCAGCACGCGGGCAGCGCTCATTACCCGTGGATTGGCTGAAATGACGCGTCTCGGTGTTGCCATGGGTGCAAGGGAAAAGACCTTTGGAGGACTGAGCGGACTTGGAGATCTGGTACTGACATGCACTGGCGCTCTTTCCAGAAACTATACAGTGGGGTTTCAACTCGGCAGTGGCAGGACGCTCACAGATATTCTTGGAGAAATGAAAATGGTAGCTGAAGGTGTTGCAACTTCACAATCTGCCTATGAACTTTCTAAAAAGCATGGCGTTGAGATGCCGATTGTGGAACAGATCAATCATGTTATCAACGAAGGAAAAAAGCCGGATCAAGCGGTGAAGGAGCTCATGAGCAGGAGCCTTAAAGCAGAGTTTTAGGAATTTATCAAACTTTCCTTATGGACAACAGGAAAATCAAAGAGATTTTGAAATCTGTTCAGGGTGGCGGCCTGAATATCAATGATGCATTTAGGCAACTTAAGCACCTGCCTTATGAAGACCTTGGTATTGCAAAGGTCGATCATCACCGTGAAATGCGACATGGCATTCCGGAGGTTATTTTTGCAGAGGGGAAGACATCGGGAGATGTGAAGAGCATTGCCCAGTCAATGCTTGCGAAAAATGGCAAGCTCCTCATTACGAAGGCAACGAAAAAAAACTTTACCGATGTTCAACGGCTGTGCTCCGGTAAAGGGAAGAAGGCACATTACCATGAACGTTCCGGGATTATAGCCGCAGGTGGTGCGAAAAAGAAGCAGGGGCTGATAGCCGTTCTCTGTGCAGGCACATCTGATATCCCTGTAGCAGAAGAAGCCGCTGTTACTGCTGATTTCCTCGGTACCAGGACAAAAACTATTTATGATGTTGGAGTAGCCGGCCTGCACAGGATCAGGGAATCCAAAGATGTTCTGCACGATGCTGCTGTGTTGATCGTTGCCGCAGGGATGGAAGGGGCCTTGCCATCTGTGATCGGCGGGATGACGGACAAAACGATTATCGCAGTTCCGACATCAGTAGGGTACGGTACCA
>CP070644.1:1333446-1342548 GCA_020354155.1 Nitrospiraceae bacterium
CCCGCGACCCTCAGCTTGGAAGGCTGACGCTCTACCGCTGAGCTACTCCCGCATCTATTCGAGTTCAGAGTCACGAGTAAAGAGTTTTGAAAACATTCTTTTAACTCCTAACTCTTAACTCTGAAATTTCCAAAGCAAATTTCCTGGTGGAGAGGGGAGGATTCGAACCTCCGTAGGCGGAGCCAACGGGTTTACAGCCCGTCCCCTTTGGCCACTCGGGTACCTCTCCTAAACAGAACAAAGAATAAAGATTCCAGAACACAGCCCGAATACAATCATTCATAAGCAAGTCTTTCATCTGTGCTCTGTATTCTGTTATCTGTCTTTTATGGAGCCGATGAAGGGACTCGAACCCCCGACATGCTGATTACAAATCAGCTGCTCTACCAACTGAGCTACATCGGCACCTTATCATTGACGCACATTTAGACGCAAAAATACTCTATAGGTTTTAGAGTATCTTCCTGCGCCTTTGCAACGTTAAACCATCACGCCTTTTAAAGAATAGATACTATAATAGATTCTATCCATTTTGGTCAACCAGTAATGCTAACATTAATATCGGTAATATGCAATCAGATACAGCCTTTCCCTCACTAGCGTTCCCGATGAACTCTGCAATAGAAAAAAATTCCAGGATAAATTCTAAGTTTCCTTTTAATTTCAAAGCATTGGGGACTTTGGACCCAGTTTCCCCACGAGATGACAACGAACCATATGCCCACTTGATTTTTCTTCCAGTTCAGGCCATTCCCTGCTGCACACAGCTTCTGCAACCGGGCACCGTGTATGAAAACGGCATCCTGACGGTGGATCTATGGCTGAGGGCACATCACCTTTGAGGAGTATGGCCTTTTTTCGTTTTTCCGGATCAGGAAGAAGATTCGCCGATAAAAGGGCATGAGTGTAAGGATGAAGTGGATTTGAATAAAACTCCTCTGTATCAGCAACCTCGGTAATCTCTCCCATATACATGGTGGCGATTCTGTCAGATACATGCTCAACTACTGCGAGGTCATGAGTGATAAACAGATAGGACAGGTGAAAGTCCTTCTTTAATTGTGCCAGAAGATTCAGTATCTGTGCCTGGATGGAAACATCAAGGGCTGAAACCGGCTCATCACATATGATAAGTTTCGGATTCAGGGACAGTGCTCTGGCTATGGCTATTCTCTGCCGCTGCCCTCCGGAAAATTCATGGGGATAACGGGTGTAGTGACCGGAAGATAACCCAACTTTTTCAAGAAGCTCTTCAACAATTTCTCTCTTTCTCCTGCCCCTGGCAATATTATGGACGCCTATCCCCTCTGCAATGATGCTTCCTACAGAGAGCCGTGGATTCAGGGATGAATAGGGGTCCTGGAAGATGATCTGCATATCCCTTCTTAACTGCTGCAGCCTTTCCCCCTTTAATTGAAATACATTATTACCCTCAAACAATACTTCTCCTCCCGTCGGTTCAAGAAGACGGAGGATTACCCTGCTAACCGTTGTCTTGCCGCAGCCCGACTCTCCTACCAGGCCAAGGGTCTCACCTGGCTGTATAAAAAAGGATATATCATCAACGGCCTTCACGGACCTGACTGTCCTGGAAAAAAGACCGCCTCCCAAGGGGAAATATTTTTTTAAATGATGTACCTCTAAAATATTGCTGTTGTTCATAATGTGACAGTCTCGTTTATATTAAAAATGATGCCGTCCTGGTCTTTTCTTTCCAGAGATATTTATCGATATCTTTACTGAAATGACACGCTGATGTGTGCCCTTCCATGATATCTGTCAGCTTCGGTTCTTCGGCCCTGCACCTGTCCTCGGCGAACAAACATCTCGGCCAGAACTTGCAGCCTTCGGGAAAGGCAAGAGGATTCGGCACATTGCCGGGGATAACGTAAAGATGTTCTTTCTTTCTTCCAATAACAGGGATTGAAGTAAACAGTCCCAGCGTGTAGGGATGCCGTGGATTCCCAAAGATAGCATCTGCAGGTCCGTATTCAACAATCTTTGATGCATACATGATTGCCACATGGCTGGCAATACTGGCCACAACACCAAGATCGTGGGTGACCATCAGTATCGACATTCCCAGTTCGTCCTGCAGCGACTGCATGAGGTCCAGTATCTGGGCCTGGATCGTAACGTCAAGCGCCGTGCTTGGTTCATCGGCTATAAGCAGTTCCGGGTTGCAGGATAATGCCATTGCGATCATGACACGCTGCTTCATGCCTCCTGACATCTGATGGGGATATTCATCGATCCGTATATCAGGGGAGGGGATACCGACCTTTCGTAAAATCTGTATAGTAAGCTCTCTGGCATCGGCATCATTCTTTTCTTGATGGAGCATGATCGTTTCTTTAATCTGGTCACCGATGGTAAATACAGGATTGAGAGAGGTCATCGGTTCCTGGAAGATCATACTGATATCATTGCCACGGATGGTTTCCATATCTTTTTCAGGCAAAGCAAGCAGGTTTCTGCCCTTATATATGATTTCTCCACCTGCCATCATACCGGGTGGGCACTCAATGAGTCTTGGAATCGACAGACAGGTAACGCTCTTGCCGCACCCGGATTCGCCAACCAGGCCAAGTGTGGTCCCCTTCATAATCTGCAGGTTGACACCATCAACGGATTTCACAAGCCCCTCGTCAGTATCGAAGTAGACCTTGAGGTCTTTAATGTCTAAAAGAGGCTTAATAGCTGCTGTATCTTTGTTCATGTTGAATTCTTTAAAAATGGATACGCATCATTACGTTACATCAAAATTCAAAAATCAAAAAGCTAAATGACAAATCAAAGATTAAAAAATACTGAATCTATCGACTACATTCTGTAATAAATTGCAAACACATCACACCTGGCGTTTTTTATTTTTACATTTTAATCTGTCATTTTTATTTTTGAGCTTTCCTTTTTGATCTTCCCCCTTGCTCATCAGTGATTAGCAGCATAGATTTCCAGTACGTCATCGTTTCCTCAATTTCGGGTTCAGTGCATCCCTGAGACCTTCACCAAAGAGGTTAAAGGCCAGAACAACAACAAGGATTGAGAGACCTGGAATGTATGTCAGCCAGGGCGCATCAAAGAGAAACCGTTTCCCGTCTGAAAGAACGTTCCCCCACGTAGCATGGGGCGGCGGTACGCCAAAGCCAAGATAGCTCAACCCCGCTTCAGTCAGTATGGCCCCGGCAATGCCGATAGTCGCTGATACAAGGACAGGGGCAATCGCATTGGGAATCATATGCCGGAAGATTATGCTCATATCCTTTATACCCATAACCTTTGCTGCTGAGACAAAATCCTGCTCACGGAGTGACAGGAACTCTGCCCTGACGAATCGTGCCGTTCCCATCCAGCTTGTCAGACCTATGACAATCATGATGTTGTAGATACTGGCAGGAAGGATAGCCACGATCGTCAGGATGAGGAAAAAGCTCGGAAAGCAGAGCATGATATCAACAAACCTCATAATGAGTGTATCTACAGTAAAAGTATCAAAGGTGAGAATCTTAAAAATACCCACGCCAGCGCTTCCTCTCACAGCAAGAAAGTAATGCACGAATGAGAATGCTGATAAAATCAGCGCAGCAAGAAATGAATTCAGGGCCATCTCTCTCTGTCCGGAAGCGAAAAAAACAGCTGCTATAAAAAAAGCAGCAAGAGAAAGTACATTCATAAAGGTTATTTTTACCGTACCGTAGTATCCGGCAATTCCCCCAAGGATTATGCCGATAATTACAGAAATTCCTACAGCCACAAATCCAACGGTCAATGACACCCACGCTCCCTGCATCATTCTGGCAAATATGTCCCTGCCCAGGTCATCAGTACCAAGAAGATAGATCCCCAATACCGGCCTGTCTTCGGGCTTGATCATCTCAGTATCAACGGATGCAAAGGGTCGTAACAATTTTTCCGATAACCGCACCTTGGCCGGATCAAGAATGGGGTTCTCTCCCGTAGTTACTATCAGACCGGAGACAGCAACAATAAAAAAGAGGAGAAAGATGACAAGCCCCCACATGGCCATCCTGTTCTTTCTGAAAATTCTCCACGCTTCGGTAAAGCGGGAGACTTCTTCAGCCAGCCCCTGATCGAGCTCTCTGATGTCCTGTGAGTTATTCGTCATAGGTCAATTGCTGTCATTGCAAGACACCGCAGGTGTCGTGGCGATCTTAATTTAATTGCATCCTTGAATAATAAGATTTCTCTGGGAGCCTGTCCTGAGCAAAAAGAAAGATTCCTCGCTTCACTCGGAATGACAATAAGCGAAGGAGTCGAAATGACAATTAAAAAATCCTTATCTATCACAACCGTATCCTCGGATCAACTACCATATATAAAAGGTCAGAAATAAATGTCCCGATCAATACCAGCGCTGCGGCTATAAAATTTATAGTCAGAATAATCGGGTAGTCACGGGCCAGAATGGCCTCGTATCCCATGCGTCCCATGCCAGGCCAGGCAAATATTGACTCAATAATAACGGAACCGCCGATCAATCCCGGAAGGATTAACCCAAACATGGTCACAAAGGGAAGAAGGGCATTCCGGAGCCCATGCCTGTAGTACACAATGTCAGTGGACAGACCCTTTGCCTTTGCAGTCCGTATATAATCCTGATGAATAACCTCAAGCATCTGCGCCCGTACATACCGGGACAGCAGCGCTATTCCTCCCAGTGCTCCGAGAATTGACGGGAGTACAAGATGCCATATCCTGTCCATAACCCTGTAAAGCGGTTCCGCATTCGTCATGCCAAAGGTCTGCATTCCAATCACAGGAATGTTAAATGTTTTCACCACAAAAATAATCAGGATGTAGGCAAAAAAGAAACTGGGGATTGATATCAGTACATAAGCCCAGAATGTAGTGGACCTGTCAAGAAAGGACCCCCTTTTTATTGCAGCACCGATACCAACGGGAAAAGAAAGACACCATGTGATAAGGGTTCCCACAATGAACAACCAGAGGCTGTTCATAAATCTCTCCTGTATCTTGCCCATCACCGGCTGATTGTCTTTCCATGACTTTAACTGTCCCGTAAAGAGGTTCCTGTAATAGAGGTAATACTGTATGTGCAGCGGTTTATCAAGATTGAATTCCTTCTGAAAGCGTACCAGGTCTTCGGGAGTAAATTTGGGGTTGAGGGGATCTATCTGGCTGGGTTTTCCCGGGGCAAGATAGACAACGAGAAAGGAAATGACAGAAATAAAGAACAGAGTTATGAGTTTCTGAAAAAAACTTCTCAGGGTAAAAGAAAACATAGTTAAATTACCAAGCTTTCATAATGATGTCATTCCGAGAAGCCAGAGGCGACGAGGAATCCAGGAACGTATTGATATTATGAGAATCAAGATTTCTCCCTGCAGTCGAAATGACAAATAAAACTACTATACACTCTTCAAGCCGCAGTATGACTGATAAAAAAGCGAAAACATCTTTTAAATTGTATATAAGCATTTTTTCAATCTATCTCAAAGACAGGATTCTCCGCCAGCTTTATCCATCTATTAAAATAAAAAGAATAATCTCCCGTCCTCGTGGGAGTTATCTGTTTTACCTTCTCTTCGCCTGTGGGCAGGACTTCCCGTATAACAATTTTTTTGTCGAGTACAGCAGTCCATTTTCCGACATAGAGGAACGTATATGGCTGTTCATCGGCTATTATTCTATGAAGCTGATGACAGTATTCCACCTGTTTGTCATAGTCATATTCCTGTCTGACTTTTACGATCAGGTCATCGGCTTCTTTGTTTTTGAATCCTACAAAGTTAAGCTGGTTCTGGTTTGTCTGGCTTGAATGCCATAACTGGTACAGGTCAGGGTCTATTCCCATGGACCAGCCCAATATGAGGGCATCAAAGTTCCCGGTGTTCACATGCTTGCCGATAAACACGGACCACTCAACTATATCAGTTTTCACGTCTATGCCAATCTTCCTCCAGGCATCCTGGGCAATCGTAAGGATACTTTTCCTGATATCATTCCCGCCATTGGTGATGAGTGTAAAAGCAAACCTCTTGCCATCCTTCTCCAGCCAGCCATTGCTGTTTCTCTTCCATCCCGCCTCATTCAGCAGTAGTAATGCCCCTTCCGGGTCGTAGGGCAGGGGCTGAATACTTTTATCATAATAATCCGTCTGCTTTACAAAGGGTCCCGTAATCCTTTCAGCCTGGTTATACATTACATAACGGATAATCTTGTCCGTATCAACTGCCATCCCGAGGGCCTTCCGGACCTTTTTGTCCTGAAACAGTTCACGACGCATGTTATACCCTATGTAGCTGTAGCCAAAGGAAAGCCCGGAAAAATGCTGATACCCGGGATCATCTTTTAACCGCTCTACCTGATGGGGCTGAACTCCATAGTTATCTATTGCTCCGCCATAAAATTCCATCTCCTGTGTCAGCAGGTCAGGTACAATCCTGAACGTGTAGCGTTTATAGTTCGGAGCACCTTCCCAGTATTGTTCATTGCGGTCAAGCATGATGTATTGATCAGACTTCCACTCCCTGAATTTGAACGGCCCTGTTCCAACCGGATGGCGATTGAAATCACTGTCTCTCAGTTTATATGTATCTCCTTCATCTTTTTTTGCTTCAGCCTCCTTCTTTAACGCCTCAGTGTTTAACAGATGCTCCGGCAGGATACCCATTCCCCAGGTACCGAATGCCGGTGAATATAATCTCTTATAAACAACCCTGACTGTATAGGCATCCAGGACCTCCAGATGCTTGACAGGCTCGTAGTCGGGTACACGGGGAGACAGGTTCCCTGGTTCCATGATCGCTTCATAGGTAAACCTTACATCGCCTGCATCAAATTCATGTCCGTCATGAAAGTGCACCCCTTTTCTCAGATGGAAAACAATAACGGGATTGTGTTCAATGGCAGGCAATACCTCATCAGCAATAGTTTTTCTTTTTTCATTATGACCGGGGGTCATGATTTCAATAAAATCCTCTGCAGGAAAGGTCTTAAAATATTCACTGCCAAGAACCTGCTCCAGCTTTTTGAAAAAATCCTGATCAACTGCCTTTAGGGTTATTTTTAAACGGGAAGGGGATCGTAATGTTACTTCAAGATCTATCGCGTCCGGGATACCGTCTTTATTTTCATCGGGCCCGGGGATCTGAATGTCCCTTTTTGCAGTTTCAGGTGAGATAACCTCTACAGCAGTAATACCATTGAATGTATCTTTGTTGGAGAGGATCAGTTCTTTCATGTCTTCAGGACGTGATATCTTTTTGCCCCGAATCAGGGCATTCGGATTTATATAGAAATAGGCCTCTTCATATATGTTCCAGCTCTCTGCAAGGCGCCCCCGGAAGCGAAGGTCCTCATCCCTGTCGATGAGTCCGTCGAATACCTTATCCACGATAGTGCTGCTTGCGGAATCAGCATTGAGTATAGGATTCAATATCTTGGCATCACCGATGGATGCGGTAATAAATTCATCAAGACGTTCCGGGTTACCCTTTACCTGCTCATCGTAGGTAGGAACCCAGAAAAAAGATTGAAGGAGTATAAAAAAAATAAGAATTGGCAGCAGTATCAGGACACGTTTTATCAGCATATTTTCAGTCTATTTTATATAGCAGTATGCATGATAAGGTCAAGTGTGCCTCACTAATATAATTGTTAGTGCATGACTTAAGAAAGTTGTCATTACGAGGAGCAAAGCGACAAAGTAATCTCAAGAGATTGTTTCGCCTGCGGCCTGCCTGCCGGCAGACAGGCTCGCAATGACAATTTGAACGTCTATTTATTTATGGCTTTAGATATAGTTCGTTTCTGTTCCAGAAACCCGTAATTTAGAAAAGATGTCTGTCATTTCGAGCGAAACGAGAAATCTTAACCCATTGCAGTGCTAAAAGATTTCTCCCGATGGTCGAAATGACAAAGACTTGAAAAAGATCTCAAAAGGAAAGTCTGTCTTTCCGCAACCCCATACTTATTCAAGAAATCCCTCCCCCATTCCGAAAAAGACCCCAGGCCTTAATAAAGAACAGCAAAGGTGACAGAAAATGTCACTCGGGACAAATTGTTGACTGGCAGATTTTGCCTATTAAAAGAAAAATTTTCTTTAACTGTTTGAAATAAATCATATTTTTAAGGCATTACCATGCTGGCATAAAATATGCGTGTACATTGCAAATTGATTTTACGAGCAATGATGAAAATAAGGAAAGGAGGACAGGGAAAAGGGCAGTCTTGGAAAGCATGAGGTTTTCCAGTTAACAACACGGGTCATCGGACCTGATAAACAAAGAAGGAGGAAACATGTACAAAGCAATGAACAACATCAGAGACCGCAAAGGTTTCACACTCATCGAGCTGCTTATCGTTGTTGCCATTATCGGCATCCTGGCAGCCATTGCTATTCCTGCCTACATCGGCGCGCAGGAAAAGGCAAGAAAATCAAACCTGGCAAAGGCAGCTAAATCTGCAGAGTCTGACGTACAGCACTGGCTGAACTCTGCCATGAAGGGAGCCGTCGCAGGTCTTCCCCAGGCAAACCTGAGAGAAGTAGATACAGACTGGGATGGCGCAGTAACCGCAGCAGACATGACCAATAACGCATTGTTCACAGTGGGTGGTGATGCTGCCATTGCAGTGTCAACACAGTATCCAATTGCAAGATCAACAAATGCAGCAGCCATGAACGGCATCGAGATCTCCCCCTGGAGTGGTATGGGTGCCTGTATACCAGCCCAGCAACTGTATGTTGGTCCTTTTGCTGACCCGGGTGCAAACGCTATTGCTCAGCCATGTTCTGTATCATTGGCACCGCTTCCTCCTATCGCTGGCGCATTGTCCGGAAATGCAATCAGAATTATCGCAACAACAAATGGTCCGGGCGGAACCAACACTGCTCTGGCAGAGCTTCAGTCAAGCATCGTTGTATCAGGTGAATAACCTGTAACCCGAAAGAGGGGGAGTTCCTCCCCCTCTTTTTTTATATTGAGGGGAAAATGATTACTATCAGAAAATCAAATAAAGGCTTTACCCTGATCGAACTGCTTGTTGTCATAAGTATCATGGCCATTCTCGGTACAATAGCCGTCACAACATACATTGGAACCACCCTCAAGGCGG
>CP070644.1:1342648-1349926 GCA_020354155.1 Nitrospiraceae bacterium
ATCTCTATGACACGAGCGGGATACTGTTTTGCTATGTCAACAGTGTTGTCAGTGGAGCAGTCGTCAACGATAATGACCTCCATGTTCCTGATCTTCTGTCTGAAGATGGATTCCATCAGTCCGGGCATGAACCGGGAGGCATTATATGTGGGGATAACAATTGAAATCATGCGTCTACAAAGTATACGTCTTTAGCCTTTACAAAATCAATTTAACCGTTTATTAATCAATAACTTCCGCTAATCCAACTATTCCATATTGATTGTCCTGCATTTCCAGAACGTGTTGACTGTCATTTCGAAGGAAGAGAGAGAAATCTTTTATTTGTTATATGTTAATAACAAGATTTCTCGGCTAAAGCCTCGAAATGACAACTATCGGACAGTATTCAAGCTACGTGATATTTTTTTCAAATAAGAATCTGTTCCGAAAACCGATCTATAAAAAATCAGCATGATACTATAAGTCTATTGCAGTTCCTTTATACGCCGCATATAATATGTATTCTGTATCGGTTCTACATTCTTTACATTAGTTCCAGCTCTATGGACATGCCCTAAAAGGGGATGGAAAAATATGCTATGTGAATTTTACCTTTACTCCTTGCAAAGGATATGGAAAAGTATTTTCAAGAGAGGAGTTTTTCATATATGAATAAACTGAATTGCTGGGAATTTAAAAAATGCAACAGGGACTGCGCCTGTGATCCGTCAGGCACGCATGATACATGTCCTGTGGCAGATGAAAGTTCTGCCAATGGATTAAATGGCGGCGTAAACGGAGGAAGAATCTGCTGGGCCATTCTTGATAACCCACAGTGCCTGCAGTGTGAATTTCGTTACAAAGTAATGACTGAAGAAGGTTTTTTAAATACCTGCCATGCCATTGGCAAATACTTGAAATCTGCATAGTGTTATTCAGTTATCTGCCAATTCATGAAGAACATCTTGTAACTCATCATGAACATCAGCCCATTTCTTCCCTCTCATGTCAATTTCAATCCCTCCTTCAGGAAGAAACCGCACCCTGCCTTTCCTCGTTTTCTGAAGGGCAAAGAGCAGTTCCGGTGTCACCCCTGTTTCATCAGCAAAGAAAATCCTGTACCGCCCTGAGACATTCTGAATTTTCGTTATCGACAGCCCAGATGCCATGACTTTCAGCTGCATAATTTCAATCAGGCGTTTCGTCTTTTCAGGCGGCGGGCCGAATCTGTCTCTGAGCTCATTCAGGATCTTTTGAAGTATCTCCACTTTCTTTGCTGTTGCAATCTTCCGGTAGAGACTCAATCTCAGTTCAGGACTTTCAATATAGTCCTCAGAAATAAGGGCCGTAATATTCAGATCAAGCTCGGTCTCTACCTTCGGAGCAGTCTTTTCCCCCTTCAGTTCTGAGACAGCCTGCTCGAGCATCTCCATGTACAGATCAAAGCCGATGGCCTCTATATGCCCTGACTGCTGAGCGCCGAGCATGTTCCCTGCCCCCCTGATCTCCAGGTCCTTCAGGGCAAGCCTGAAACCTGCCCCGAGATACCCCATCTCCTGAATGGCCTCGAGCTTCTTCCGTGCCTCCTCCGTGATACTGTCTTCCCCTGGTATCAATAAATATGCATAGGCCTTTACATTGGACCGTCCTACCCTACCCCGCAACTGATAAAGGTCGGCAAGGCCGAACCGGTCAGCTCGGTTAATAATGATCGTGTTTGCCGAGGGTATATCAAGACCGGAACCGATGATTGAGGTAGATACAAGGATATCAATTTCCCTATGAAAGAACCTGTGCATTACCTGTTCAAGCTCTTTCTCCTTCATCTGTCCATGGGCCACACCAATCCGGGCCTCAAGGACAAGGTCCTGGATAAACTTCCCTATCTGGTAAATGTCTTTAATCCGGTTATGAACAAAAAAGGCCTGGCCGCCCCTGCCAAGTTCCCGTGCAAGAGCATCTCTGATAATATCAGCACCAAACCTGGCAAGCGTTGTCTTCACTGCCATCCTGTCCTCAGGCGGTGTTTCAATCGTGCTCATACTCCGTATGCCTGATAGCGCCATGTGAAGTGTACGGGGGATGGGTGTCGCTGACAAACTCAACACATCAACGTGGGACTTTATTGCCTTGATCTTCTCCTTATGAGAAACACCAAATTTGTGTTCCTCATCGACAACAAGGAGGCCGAGATTGAAGTAGTGAACGTCCTTGCCCAGAAGCCTGTGCGTGCCGATAATGATATCAACGTCACCTCCGGCAAGGGCCCCGAGTGTCTGCATCTGTTCCGCTTTTGTCTTAAAACGGCTCAGGAAATCTATCTTGATGGGAAAGGCGGAAAATCGTGCAACGAAATTCTCATAATGCTGCTCCGCAAGTATGGTGGTAGGCACAAGGATCGCTACCTGCCTCCCGTCATAGACTGCCTTGAAGCATGCCCGGGCAACGACCTCAGTCTTTCCATAACCCACATCACCGCAGAGGAGCCTGTCCATGGGCAGCTGGTTTTCCATATCACTTTTTATTTCCCTGATTGAGGTGAGCTGGTCAGGGGTTGGTTCATAGGGAAAAAATCCGTCAAACTCACTGTGCAGTTCAGTATCTATAGAATAGGTCGTGCCTGTTGCCGACGTACGCCGCGCATATATCTTTATCAGCCTCTCAGCCATGTCCTTTATCTTTGCTTTGACTCTCTTTTTTGTCCTGCTCCATGTCCTGCCGCCCAGCTTGTCTATCCTTGCCTTCACCCCTTCAGGAGGCATTGTACTTCTGAACATAGTTAATGCGTTCAAGGGGTACAGAGAGCTTGTCACCTCCCTGGTATTCAATGGTGATAAAATCATCCTCAACGCCCTCTATCCGCTCTTTTTTTATCCCTGTAAATCGCCCAATGCCATGTTCTATATGGACCAGCAGGTCTCCTTCCCTGAAATCCTCGATAGAAGAAATCAGATCTGATACATTTGACTTTCTGGAGGTCCTGAATTTTCTCCGTTCTCCAAATATATCGCTTTCTGCAAGTATCAGAGTCCTGCCATGGACAAAGCCCCTGCTGATTTCACCCACGGTGATCACCGGACTAAAGCGGGTTCGAAGGATATCATTGTAGGAAAGGATTGAGGCAACAGAATCCTGTTCATAGAAGAGTTCCTGGAGCCGCTTTGCCTGACTCTCAGATGAACAGACCATCACCAGGGAATGGTCGTGGCTCATGTGAAGAACCTTTGTTATGAAATCTTCAAGGGAACTCCGCTCCTCCCTGAGAAGTCCAAAGCCGGAAAGTCCCTTCAGACCAATGTCGATTCCTTCTCCCTCAATCGGAAGAGAAGTGAAGCTGACAGTCCGTCTTGATATCAGAAGATCTTCTATTGAGCTGTACTGCCGTTCGATATCATCGGGCTCATTCAGTACGACGGTGCTTTCAGACAGGAGTTCAAACATGTTAACACCCTCTCCCGGCTCAATGGCAGGACATATCTGCAGGTCATGCAATTCTTCAACTGAAAGCTGCGTGCCCACATCAAAGAACCTCAATGACTCTATCTCGTCTCCAAAGAACTCTATTCTGACCGGGTACTCCATATCAGGAGAAAAGACGTCGATAATACCGCCCCTGACGCTCATCTCTCCCGGCGCTGCCACAACAGATGCCATGCCGTACCCCTTTTCCATCAGATCTCCGGTTATAAAATCCCGGTCGATTGTCAGGCCCCTGGTGAGGCTTAAAACCGGAAAGTCTGTCCTGGGCCACAAAGGCATGAGGGCTGTATCCGCTGAGACAATGAATTTTCCGAAACTCCCCGAATAGAGGTCCTTCAGATTTCTCATACGTTCCCTGCTTTCAGTAGCACTGACAAGTACCGGCGGCTCAACAGCAAGGATCCTTGACCAGAAGAGGGCATCACTGTGAAATTTCATTGCCCTCTCATCTGAAGCCGTAAGCAGCAGGCAGGAGTGTTTGAGCAGAGAAAAAAGAAGAGGACCTGATGAGCCGGCAAGGGACGTGACAGCACCTGCATCTTTTTTTTCGATCTTCTCAGCTGTTCTATAAAAAAGGTCGAGATTAAGCGGCATGTTTCAGGTTCCGATAGTACGTCATGACAGAGGTGAATTTGAGAACAGCCGTTACCAGCTGTTCACCCTGAATTTCAATTGAGTATATCACATGACAGGAAGGTTCAGTTATAATAGCCCGAAATACCTGTGCAGCCTAACTATCCGGTGGTTTATGAGCACTATTGCCTCAAAAGCAATCGTAAAAATTTCTATTCCCGTCTTTGTTCTGCTTCTCATTATCCTGACGATATCATGCGTGGAGAATGAACCAGCCAAAAAGGTAAGCCTGATGAAGGGGACAAATGAAGAGCACAGTAGCGTGAAGTACCCCCAGCATAAAGCTCTCTGGTTCGGCTTTGACCTGAGGCTGGGGCCCAAGGAAGAGGTGCTGATCTATACCCCTTTCCTGAATTATCTTGAAAAGTCGACGGGGAGACGTTTCCGTATAAAATTTACCGAAAAATATGAAGACACCATCTCGAACCTCGGAAAGGGCATCACCCATTTTGCTGCCGTAGGGTCCCTGAGCTATGTGCTGGGGCATGAAAAATACGGTATCAAGTATCTTGTCAGCAGCGTCAACAGCGAAGGAGACGCAACCTATCATTCCATCATTTTTACGAGACCGGACAGTCTTATAAAAGACGTTCATGAATTAAAGCAAAAATGCTTTGCCTTTGGTTCCCGTATGTCAACACAGGGCCACATCATTCCCCGCTTCATGCTGGAAGAGGCCGGGATTACCCTTGATGATCTGGAAAAATATAGTTATACAGGCTCACATCTCAACGCAGTCAAGTCTGTACTCAACGGTGAATGTGACGCAGGGGGTATACAGGATACGCTTGCAAAGCGGCTTGCAGAGGAAGGCAAGATAAAAATACTTATGATGTCACAGCCCTACCCAAGCAGTCTCATCGCCTATAACAGCAGCCTTGATGAAGAGGTCGTCAAGGCAGTCCGGGCCGCACTCCTGGCCTTTGAGCCGTCGGGCAGACATAAGAGTATCCTTCATGAATGGAGCAAGACAGAGATGCCTCTCGGTTTTACCAAGATGGATGAAATAGAGTTTAAGAGGATTACGGACCTTGCAAAAAAATATGACCTGCTGCTGAAATGAACCTCCGGACAAAAATAACCTTCCTCAACACTGCCGTTGCCATCAGTATCGCGCTTCTTCTCATCATATCGATTCGGGGGGTTGTCATCAATGCCTTCAGGGATGAATTAAGGACAAAAGCAGGCTCCATTGCAGGCAACCTTTCAGACCGTATCGCCAACCACATTCTTCTGAGAGATCATTTTCAGACCGCAAAGGCTTTGAATGAGGTTATGGCCCAGGAAAGGGACCTTGAGTATATTTATGTTACCAGCGAAGAGGGCAACCTCTTTGCCCACACCTTTGAACATGGAGCGCCCCCCGATCTTTTGTCCTGGAATCCTCTCGCGGAAGAATCAATGCATGTCATGCTCCTTGATACGGAAAAGGGATATATACGTGATGCAGGCATCAGGGTCTTTGAGGGGACAGATGCGGAGCTGCATATCGGTATCAGGGAAGACAGCCTGAAAAAAACGCTTCAGGAGATGAGAGGAATAAGCTTTCCCCTGATAGCCCTTGTCATCCTTCTTGGTGTGGCAGCATCATTTGTGCTGAGCCGTTTTATAACAGAACCGCTGAAGAAATTTGTCGAGTTTACAAAGGTGCTTGGCAGGGGGGAATTCGGGAAAAAAGTGGATGTCAGGTATGGCGACGAAATCGGCTATCTTGCCCGAAACTTCAACAGGCTTTCCATGGAACTAAAAAGCATGCAGGAAAAAATTGAGGAGGCCTACACCTATACACATCTGCTTCAGGCCGAGAAACTCTCTTCCATCGGGCAGATATCAGCAGGTCTTGCTCACGAACTGAAAAATCCCATGACCACTTTAAAGATGCTCTTTCAGGAATTCAAGGAACAGCCGGACATGACGAAGGAGGATGCCGAGGTTATCAGCAGGGAAATAGAAAAAATCGACTCCATCCTGACCAATTTTACCGGATTTCTCAAGCAGAAGAGCTTTCATAAGTCGAAAATAAATTTAAATGAACTCCTTGAGCGTGTCCTGTCCCTTGCAACCTATGATATTGAAAATGCGGGGATAACAATCCACAAGGAACTGATTGAGTCACTTCCTGAAATTAATGCTGACCGGTCCCTCATGGACCATGTCTTTTTAAACCTCATAATCAATGCTGTCCAGGCAATGCCCTCCGGTGGTGAGATCAGGATTTCCGGCAAATCTGACGATACTCATGTAGAGATCATGATCTGGGACCAGGGTACAGGCATACCTCAGGATCTTCATGAAAAGATATTTGATCCCTTTTTTACAACAAAGGATAAGGGCACCGGTCTTGGTTTGTCGATTGCGTACAATATAGTTAAGTCTCACGGTGGTACGTTATTCTTTAACAGTGAAGCGGGCAAGGGGACCCTCTTCACTGTACGAATGCCTTTAGAGGATAAAGATGAATAAGATTCTGGTTGTTGACGATGAACAGGGAGTTCGTTACTCCTTTAAAAAAATACTGGGCAGACTGGGATATAATGTCGTGACAGCCGGGGATGGGCTGGAGGCCATTGAAAAGGCTGAAAAAGAACATCCCGGTCTCGTCATCATGGATATTTCAATGCCGAAAATGGACGGACTGGAAACCCTTCAGAGGCTCAAGTCTCTTGATCCTGACCTTACCATAATAATAATGACTGCCCACAGCTCTTCTGACAAGGCCATAACAGCCATGAAACACGGGGCCTATGATTACCTGACAAAACCTTTTGACAATACAAGCATGATCGAGCTGGTAAAAAAAGCCCTTGGGGACAGACCTGCGTCCATGCCGTTGAAAGCGGATGAGTTCGTTGATGACCGGGGTGACCGGATCATAGGCAGCAGTCAGCCAATGCTGAAGATATTTAAAAAGATCGGTCAGGTTGCCGGAACAGATGCAACGGTACTGATCAGCGGCGAAACAGGCACAGGCAAAGAAAAGATAGCACGGGCACTGTATAACCACAGCAAAAGGGCTGATAAACCATTCCTTCCGGTCAACTGCGCTGCCATCCCTGAAAACCTGCTTGAAAGTGAACTCTTCGGTCATGAGAAAGGTGCTTTTACCGGGGCTGAAAGCAGAAAAACTGGCAAATTTGAACAGTGTGACAGGGGCACCATGTTTCTTGACGAGATTGGAGACAT
>CP070644.1:1350026-1372288 GCA_020354155.1 Nitrospiraceae bacterium
CGGATGAAGACATCAGTCACTCCGTTTGTATCATCTGCTACAAGGGCGGAAACAGACTGAAAAGCAACGTAGCGGCCGACTGAACTGATGGAAGGAGCAGAGCTTGGATCAGTGCTCTGATTGCCGTCATTATGCAAAGAAACACGGATAGTCGTACTGTTTACAGTATCCCGCACAAATACGTCAGTCACACCGTTTGTATCATCTGCTACAAGGGGGGAATCAGACTGAAAAGCAACGTAGCGGCCGTCTGAACTGATGGAAGGAGCAGAGCTTGAATCAGTGCTCTGATTGCCGTCATTATGCAAAGAAACACGGGTAGTCGTACTGTTTACAGTATCCCGGACAAAGACATCCCTAACTCCGTTTGTATCATTGGGACCGACCAGATTCGTTGCGTCTGATGCAAAGGCGATGAATCGGCCGTCTGAACTTATTGATGGAGTAAAACTGCTGTTATTGGCTTCGGACCCCACAGACACACGGGTGGTTGTACTTCCTGCGCCGCCAGAAGGGGCGCTGCCAGGAGGCGGGGCATCACTTCCCCCACAGCCGGATGTCACCAGGAATCCGGCTAGTAACAACATGCGATATATTGTGGCTAAATTAACCATAACGTAGGGGCTCTTGTGCATTGACGTTATCTGAATAGGATTAACTCTATTTTACCACAACGTATTTCAATCTCGTTAGATATTTATTTACTCTGCTGTTTCCATCTTTGTGCCATTCAATTCCATATTGAGCAAATCCCAGTCATTGAAGGTAATCTTGAAACTGAGGGGTTTCTTTACGTCTACGTCCGAAGGGATCTTAAAGACCTTGCGGTCAAGGGGGCGTGCATTTTGCGATTTGCCGATCATAGCCGTTACTGACTCAATAGCAATGTTCATGCTGAGGATAAGCACGAAGAAGGGTTCGTTCATTATAGAGCTTATGATCGGGTTGTTTTTACCAAAGGCCCCCGGGTGGAGAACGGATGTGAATACCCCGGTGCCCAGGCTGTCTTCGTCAGGTATGTGAATTTCAGAATATGCAATCCCGGGGACTGGATTTTCTTCACGGCTCTTTATTTCCCCCATTTTTTCCCTCCTCAATGCAATAACTTGATATATAACGAGGAAATTTTAACACACATGAGGGTTTTGTTTCTTTATGCCGGACTCAGGATAACTAAAATTGACAAAGACTTTGAGTAAGAAATATAATTAAAGCCTGTTTTTATAATAAGCGATTGCATTTCTGTCATTCACCGACCTGCCTATCGGCAGGCAGGCTTGATCGGGGAATCCAGACTTTTCATTGTTTTCTGGATTGTACGGTCGAGCAGGACAATGACAATATTTATTTTTTAGTCAGACTACTAATTAGTACGTGTGAAAACATAGCAGAGGAGGTTATTCTTATGTCAGATGCAGTTACAAGTGTTACAGGTGAAAATTTTGATCAGGTAGTTCTTAAATCTGCAAACCTCGTGATGGTGGATTTCTGGGCAACGTGGTGCGGTCCCTGTAAAATAGTAGCCCCTGTTGTTGAAGAGCTTGCAAAGGAGTATGAAGGAAAAGTCACATTTGCAAAGGTAAACACTGATGAAAATTCAGATCTTGCAGGTCAGTATCAGATCAGAGGAATTCCGACCCTTATGTTTTTTAAAGAGGGAAAATCAGTTGAAACCGTTGTAGGTGCTGTTCCCAAGGCACAGCTTAAATCCAAGATAGACGCCCTGCTCGGGTAATTTTTAATAACAATGTATGACGTAATCATTATTGGCGGAGGCCCTGCTGGCCTGACAGCAGGGCTTTATTCTGGACGGGCAAAGCTCAAGAGTCTTATCATTGAAAAAGGCCTGACCGGAGGCCTGGTTACTACCACTGAATGGGTTGAAAATTATCCCGGTTTTGAAGAGGGCATCCTTGGGGCTGAACTGGCCCAGAAGATGGAAAAACAGGCAACCCGCTTCGGCGCTGAAATAAAACAGGGTGCAGTAACCGGTATCGCAGTCAACGAAAAAATAAAAAAAGTCCTTCTCGAAGACGGCTCTGAAATCGAATCCAGGTCCATTATTCTGGCTACAGGCGCTCATCCCCGCTATCTGAAGGTGCCCGGTGAGGATGAATTTCGGGGCAGGGGAGTTTCTTACTGTGCAACCTGTGACGGTGCTTTTTTTAGGGGGGAAACAATCGCAGTTGTCGGCGGAGGAGATTCGGCCGTACAGGAAGCCATATTTCTGACAAAGTTTGCTGAGAAGGTGTACATCATTCACCGACGGGATACACTGAGGGCAGAAAAGATATTGCAGGAACGGGCCTTCAATAATCCAAAAATCGAAATGGTATGGGACTCTGTTGTCGAGAAAATAGAGGGGGAGAATGGAGTCAGCAAACTCCATGTTAAAAATGTAAAAAGTGAAGAGATGTCCGCCATTGATGTGCAGGGCGTCTTCATATATATAGGCTACAATCCGAATACGGAGTTCCTTGCGGGACTGGCGAATCTCGATGGGGAAAACTACCTGGTAACAGATGCAAACATGAATACTTCATCAACGGGAATTTATGCTGCAGGCGATGTGCGGGCAAAGCCCCTGAAGCAGATAGCCACTGCTGTCGGAGATGGTGCAATTGCAGCAATGGCCGCAGAAAAATATATTGAAGAAAACTTTTAACATTATATTTTGAGCTGAAGCTTATTTTGATACTTATTAATGATATGAGATGGTTGTCATTACGAGCCTGACGGCAGGCAGGGAGCGCAGTGACGAAGCACTCTCTTGAGATCACTTCGCCTTTGGCTCGCAATGACATAGATGTTAATTTTATTTCGGGACCGGGAAACAGAGCTGCGGGGTCAGGTTTCCAGGTAACTGGCGAGGCAGAATTATCCACTTTATTTATAAATGTTTGAATCACTTTCCGACAGATTAGAAGGCATCTTTAAAAAACTGAAAGGCCGAGGCCTGTTGAGGGAAGAAGACGTTGAACTTGCCCTCAAAGAGATCAGGATGGCACTCCTTGAGGCTGACGTCAATTTCAGGGTTGTCAAGGATTTTGTTGGCAAGGTTAAAGAACGGGCTGTTGGAAAGGAGGTGCTTGACAGCATAACCCCTGGCCAGCAGGTCGTAAAAATTGTGCATGATGAGCTCTGTGAGCTCATGGGTGGCGGAAACAGTAAAATCAATCTTGCTGCCAATCCCCCGACGGTTATCATGCTTGTCGGTCTCCACGGTTCCGGTAAGACCACAACCTCAGCCAAGCTTGCCAATAACTTTAAAAAAGATGGAAGACGCCCATTGCTTGTGGCCATGGACACGGGAAGGCCTGCAGCTATTGATCAGCTGAAATCCCTTGGCGCCCAGATAGATGTGCCTGTACATCTGAGCAGTCCCGGTGACGATCCTGTAAAAATATTTCCTGCTGCCCTGAAAAAGGCCAATCTTGAGGGCAGGGATGTTATGATTCTCGATACTGCTGGAAGGCTTCATGTTGATGACGACCTCATGGTGGAACTGGAGCACATCAAGAAGGCGGCTAATCCCAAAGAGATTCTCCTTGTTGCCGATGCAATGACAGGTCAGGATGCAGTGAATATCGCAAAGTCCTTTAATGAACGGCTCGATCTGCAGGGGGTTGTCCTGACCAAGATGGATGGTGATGCCCGTGGCGGCGCTGCCCTGTCAATTGTTTCTGTTACCGACAGGCCCATTAAGTTTATCGGTGTCGGTGAAAAAATTGACTTTCTCGAACCATTTCATCCTGAGCGAATGGCTTCACGGATTCTTGGCATGGGTGATGTGGTCAGCCTCGTGGAAAAGGCCCAGGAGGCGGTTGGCATTGAGGAGGCCTTCAAGCTGGAAGACAAGCTGAAGAAGAACAGGTTTACCTTTGAGGACCTCATAAGCCAGATCAAACAGATAAAGAAGATGGGCCCCCTGGAAAATATACTTGGCATGATTCCCGGAATGGGCAAACAGCTCAAGGGTGTAAATATTGATGACAGGGCTTTTGTAAAGGTTGAGGCCATTATTAACTCAATGACAAAACAGGAAAGAAACAATTATGTTATACTGAACGGCAGTCGAAAAAAGCGGATTGCCACCGGAAGCGGCACGACGGTAGCTGATGTCAACAGGCTGGTCAAGCAGCATTTGCAGATGAAAAAGATGATGAAGCGGTTTAAAAAAAGTAAGGGAATGGGCATGCCCCAGTTTAAATTCTGAAGTATCCCCCAATTTTTCTGCTCTTGCATTATCTGATATTAATATATAAAATTATTTATTAAAAATGGAGGAAGTAAGTTGGTAAAAATAAGACTGACAAGAAAAGGTGCGAAGAAAAAACCATTTTACAGGGTAATTGTCACTGAATCCCGTACGAGGAGAGACGGGCCTTTTCTGGAGATCATAGGCACATACGATCCATTGAAAGAACCTTCTGAGATCAAAATAGATACTGAACGGGCCAAGTACTGGCTTGGGTGTGGTGCACAACCGTCTTCGACTGTGAAGAAACTATTGCAAATTTCCGGACTGTAAAAAGTACAGCCCAGACTCAAATGGAGGTTATTGTATGAAACAGCTCATTGAAGACATGGCAAAGGCATTGGTTGATAAACCGGAGGATGTATCTGTTTCAGAAGTTGATGGAGAAAGAACCACTGTATACGAATTGCGGGTTGATACAAGTGATCTGGGAAAAGTAATAGGAAAGCAGGGCAAGACTGCCCGTGCAATGAGGACAATACTCAGCGCTGCCGGAACCAAACTTGGCAAGCGGTGTGTTTTAGAGATTCTGGAATAGGAAGTTAACATTTAACGTTATTATGACTGATACCATAAGGAGAAGGGACTTCCCTTCTCCTTATGGTTCCTTTTGGCCTGAACATGAAGTGTGATGTCCTGACGCTCTTCCCTGATATTCTGTCTGTATATCTGAATGAAAGCATTCTAAAAAGAGCACAGGAGAAGAAACTGCTCCAGGTACGGCTTGTCAATATACGGGACTTTACCTCGGATGCGCACAGGACAGTAGATGATGCCCCCTTTGGCGGAGGAGCCGGCATGGTTTTCAAGCCGGAGCCGGTATACAGGGCAATGGATTCACTCAAAGAGGATGGAGAAACGAGAAAGGTCATTCTTCTCAGTCCGCAGGGCAGGCCTTTCAACCAGAAAATGGCTGAGGCCTATTCAGGAGAGACGGCCAGGCTTGTCTTTCTATGCGGGCGCTATGAAGGTATTGACGAGAGAGTAAGAAATCTTGTTGATGAAGAAGTATCTGTTGGCGATTATGTGCTTACTGGCGGAGAACTGGGGGCATTAATTATAATAGATGCCGTAACGAGACTCATTCCCGGTGCCCTTGGCGATGAGAGGTCAATTGAGGAGGAGTCTTTTTCCTGGGGATTGCTTGATTATCCCCATTACACCAGGCCCAGGGAGTTCAGAGGGATGAAAGTTCCAGAGGTGCTCTTATCCGGTAACCACAGGGAGATAGAGACCTGGAGGAGAAAAGAGGCGCTGAAGAAAACGCTGGCAGTAAGGCCGGACCTGATAGACGCATTAGAATTGACTGAATTAGATAAGAAACTATTATCAGAGATTAAGGAGGAGTACCATGGATCCCATTAAAGTTATAGAAGAAGGATACAGGAAAGAGATCACGCCCTTCAGGATTGGAGACACCGTCAGTGTCAGTATGAAGATCAAAGAAGGTGATAAGGAGAGAATACAGGTTTTTACCGGGGCAGTTATTGGCAGACAGGGAAGCGGAGTACGTGAGACCTTTACGGTCAGGAAGATATCATCGGGTATCGGCGTTGAAAAGGTCTTCCCTGTACATTCTCCACTTATTGAGAAAATTAAAGTGAACAAACAGGGTGTGGTAAGGAGAGCAAAGCTTTATTATCTGCGGGACAAAAAAGGCAAGGCTGCAAAGATCAAAGAGAAGACCTTCGTGAAGAAAAGCTGATACTGGTTTTTTTGAACGAACCTATAAGGAAATGAGTAATCTCCCATTATTCCTGCCTTTCTGCCCGTCGGCAGGCATGGGCAAAGGCAAACTCTGAATGCCTTTGAAAGACAGGCCATCCACTGAAATTATTCCCTCTCTATTTCTGCACGATGAAAGGATGCGGCTTCAATACAGCTCAGTTGCCGGCCTTGATGAAGCAGGCAGAGGTCCTCTGGCCGGGCCCGTTGTAGCCGCTGCGGCAATTCTTCCTCATGGATGTCTCATCGCCGGTCTCAGGGACTCAAAAAAAATATCTGCAAAAAATATAAAACCAGTCTTCTGGGATGTGGTGCAGAACGCACATGCAATAGGTGTTGGTATTGTCGATGCTGGAACAATTGATGAGATCAACATCCTTGAATCAACGAGATTAGCAATGAAAAAGGCTCTGAATGACCTTGGCCTCAAACCGGACCTATTGCTGATAGATGCCGTGAAACTGGGAGAGATGGATATTCCCCAGATGTCTTATGTGAAAGGGGAATCGGTGAGCGCATCAATTGCAGCGGCATCGGTTGTTGCAAAGGTTGTACGGGACGATATTATGCTTGGTTACCACAAGAAGTACCCCGCTTACAACTTTAAGAGCCACAAGGGCTATTCAACAGAGGAACATATGAAAAAAATAGAGTTGTACGGTCCCTGCCCTATTCACAGGATGAGTTTCAGAAAGGTGAAGGATGTGCCATTGCCCTTTAAGCATGAATGATGGTCTATGGATTTTTTGCAGATGCCGTTGTTGTTCTCCACCTGTTCTGGATAGTATTTCTTATATTCGGAGCGTTTATTGGCAGGCGGAAAGCATGGGTAAAGATCGTACATCTTGGCGGGCTCGGGTTTGCCTTTATGATTCAGTTCCTCGGGTGGTATTGCCCCTTTACCTACCTTGAGGTATGGCTCAGAAGGATGCAGGAACCAGATGCCGGCTATGCCGGCTCATTTATCATTCATTATATAGAGAGCATTGTTTATATTGAACTTCCTCAGAATTCTATATTGGTTATGACCTGCATTGTTGCTTTCTGCTCCGGATGGCTCTATTTGAGAAAGCCGGGAGACAAGAACAAATGATGCTATGTTTCGCTGAATTTTGTAGAATACATTATGAAATTGTCTGTCTGTTACGCGTTGTCATTCCTGAGTCTTTCTCTTGAGGGAATGACAATCTGTTGAAATGTATTTGCAGTGTAACGCCTTGCTCATTCATAAGAAAAAGTCGGAAGCTCAGGCTTTACTTAGTACGTTTACTTGTGTTAGACTTTTAATTCTTTAAATCAGGAAAGGTAAGTATATGTCTTTAGCCAAGGAACAGAAAGAAAATATAATAAGTCAGTATAAACTTCATGACAGCGATACGGGCTCCCCTGAGGTTCAGATAGCTATAATCAGCGAGCGGCTGACTGTCCTGAATAATCATTTTCAGTTTCATAAAAAGGACCACCACTCACGGAGAGGCTTGCTAAAACTTGTTGGCCAGAGACGCAAGCTTTTGAGTTATCTGAAATCTATTGATAAAGAGCGTTATGACAAAATCGTCAAGCAGCTTGGGTTGAGAAAGTAGACTGGATGAAACAGGTCAAGACTGAAGTCAAGGGCCAACCTCTTTATCTTGAAACAGGCGTCTTTGCAAAGCAGGCCGACGGCTCTGTCATCGTCAGATACGGTGACACCGTTGTACTGGCAACAGCGGTTGCAAAAAAAGAAGCACGGGAAGATATAGATTTTTTCCCCCTCACCATTGATTACCAGGAAAAGGCCTACGCAGCAGGGAAGATTCCCGGCGGTTTCTTTAAACGAGAAGGAAGACCGGGTGAAAAGGAAACACTCACATCCCGCCTCATTGACAGACCTATCAGGCCGCTTTTCCCCGACGGTTTTTACTCTGAAACACAGGGAATAATATCCGTACTGTCCTTTGGCGAGGAAAATATATCTGATGTTAATGGCATCATTGGAATGTCCGCAGCACTCTGTATATCCGATATCCCTTTTGACGGGCCTGTCGGAGCTGTTCGGATAGGTATCGTTGGAGAAACTTTTGTCGTCAATCCTGACCTGAAGGAAATGGAGGAATGTGATTTCAGCCTTGTCGTAGCCGGTACTGATGAAGCAGTAATGATGGTGGAAGGCGGCGGCAGCGAGGTTACAGAAAAAGTCCTGCTTGAGGCCCTTGCCCTTGCTCACGAGGAAATAAAGCGTGTTGTGGAACTGCAGAAAGAGTTTGTTGCTCTTGCTGGCAGAAAAAAGCGGCCTGTAACCCCTCCGGAGCCGGATAATGAGCTGATGAATGCAGTAGCAAATCGTTCACTTGATCAGATTAAAGCGGCCGTTGTCATTCCTGACAAATTGCAGAGACAGGAAACACTTGATAATATTCTGAAAACGGTTATGGATGATCTGAATACAGAAGAAGATATTTCAAAAAGCATTTCAGCAGCTTTTAAGAAGATTGAAAAAGACCTTGTCAGAAATATGATCCTCGACACAGGTATCAGGGTGGACGGACGGAAAACTGATGAGGTCAGGCACATAAGTTCAGAGGTTGGAATTCTTCCCAGAACTCACGGGTCAGCCCTCTTTGTCAGAGGTGAGACACAGGCACTTGCTGTTGTGACCCTGGGCACAGCCGATGATGAACAGCGCATTGATGCACTCGAAGGCGAGTCAAAGAAGGCATTTATGCTTCATTATAATTTTCCTCCCTTCAGTGTGGGAGAAGTGAAATTTCTCCGCTCAGCAGGCAGAAGGGAGATTGGGCATGGAATGCTGGCAGAGAGGGCGTTGAAGTTCATACTGCCTCAAAAGGAAGAATTTCCCTATACTATCAGGATTGTATCAGACATCCTTGAATCGAACGGGTCGTCATCAATGGCTACAGTGTGCGGAGGCACTCTTGCGCTGATGGATGCCGGTGTCCCTGTCAAGGCTCCTGTTGCCGGAATTGCAATGGGTCTTATCAAGGAGGGTGACAGGACGGTTGTTCTCACTGATATCCTCGGGCTGGAAGACCATCTGGGAGACATGGATTTCAAGGTTACCGGCACGAGAGAGGGTATTACGGCATTTCAGATGGACGTTAAAATAAGTGGCGTATCAAAGGCAATTATGGAAACAGCTCTCCAGCAGGCCAAACAGGGACGGCTCCATATTCTAGGAAAGATGACAGAAATACTGTCCAATCCGAGAGAGAAACTGTCGACACATGCGCCGAGAATTTTTACCATGAAGATCAAGCCTGACAAGATCAGAGATGTTATAGGGACCGGCGGCAAGGTGATCAGGGGAATTGTTGAGGAGACTGGTGTAAAGATTGATATTGATGATACCGGTACAATCAACATTGCATCATCTGATGAGGAATCCGCCCACAGGGCAATTGCAATTGTGGAAGGGATTGTTGCTGACGCTGAACTTGGTAAACTGTACAAGGGCAAGGTAAAGAGAATTGTCGATTTTGGCGCCTTTGTTGAGATTCTGCCAGGTACGGAGGGATTGCTTCACATATCACAGATTGACGAAAAGAGGATCGAGAAGGTTACAGACGTTCTGAAAGAAGGCGAAGAGGTACTTGTGAAGGTAATTGAAATAGACAAGATGGGCAGAGTCCGCCTGAGCAGGAAAGAAGCAATGAGAGAAAAGGCACCTGTCGGAGACAATTCTTAAATCTGCTGTATCATTACCAACCTGTTAGTTTTTTCTCTCTTTTTCTGCTACCTATGGCGGTTCTCAGAAATCTGTCCACTATCATGAAAAGCGTTTAAGGTTTTCATATTTCTAAACCTCCTGTAACGTTGGAATCATTGAAATGTTTAATAAAATAAAACTGAATAATGGGATTCCCCTTCTGACGGAGGCGTCCAGTGATGTGCGCTCCTTATGTGTCGGCATATGGGTAAAAGCCGGTGCCCGGTATGAAAGCCCTGAGAAGAACGGTATTTCCCATTTCCTTGAGCACATGTTTTTCAAGGGTACGGAGAGGCGTTCTGCTGAAGACATTGCCCGTGAGATAGACTCTATCGGTGGCGAGCTGAATGCAATGACATCTACTGAGTATACGCTTTATTATGTGAAGGTCCTTGATGAATTTATGGAAAAGGCCCTTGATCTCCTTACCGATATTTTCCTGAATCCAACATTGCCTGATGATGGTATAGAAAAAGAAAAGGGAATTATTAGTGAAGAAATCAATATGGTTGAAGATACACCTTCGGATTATGTTCATGAACTGTTTGGTTTAAACGTGTGGGGTTCTGGCGGGCTTGGACAGCCGGTGCTGGGAACCAGGGACACGATCGGGGCTTTTACAAGAGCAGATCTTACTTCTCACATAGAAAAATATTATGGGAATGCCAATATCGTTGTTGCATGCAGCGGAAACTTCAGCGAGAGCCATATTGCCGATTACCTTAACAAGAATATTGGCAAGCTCGGAAGAAGCGGCCAACCAGGAAGCAGGCAACTGTCTGTATTCAAAAACAATGTAGAAGTTATTCACAAAGATCTTTCAGAGTCACATATCTGTCTTGGTGTGAAAGGTATGCACTATAGCAGTGATGACCGGTATGCAATGTACCTGCTGAATACAATTCTTGGTTCCGGTTTCAGCTCCCGGTTGTTTCAGAATATCAGAGAGAAGAGAGGTCTTGTCTACTCAATATATTCATATCATACGTCATATTCTGATACGGGAGTATGGTCAGTGTATGCGGGGACAGAAAAGAAACACGTCAGCGAAGTAATTAATGTTACCGTTGATGAAATTACCGGGTTAGAGACGTCTCTCACAGCCGAAGAACTGGCCCGTGCAAAGGCACAGCTGAAAGGCAACCTCATTCTCGCCCTTGAATCAACGAGCAACAAGATGACGAACATAGCAAAGCAGGAGCTCTACTACGGACGATACTACTCTCCTGATGATATCATTGCAATGGTCGATGCAGTGAGCCTTGAGGAACTCAGGGGGCTTGCCGGGCGGCTTGTGAGTGAGAATAAATTTGCCCTCACTGTTTACGGTTCAGTTACCGAGGCAGACCTCAAAGGGCCCTGCAGTCTTTTCTAACAGAGCTATTCCTTCAACCCTGCTTCCCTCAGCATCAGCTTTCTGCCACGGGGGCATACAGGGATGCACTGCCCGCAGAAGGTATATTCAACACCGGGCACCTCCATATACCTGAGCGTGTTTTTATGGCACTTATCAAGGTCCAGGGCCTCATCGCGGCTTGTATAATGAAAATCCGTATTGACATTTCTGATGGCCCCGGCCGGGCATGCCTCGGTGCACTTGGTACAATTACCGCAGCGGTTCTTAACAGGAGAATCGGTCTTGAGAGGCATATCGGTCAGTACTGATGAGAGCCTGACCCTCGGGCCATATTGTGGTGTAACCAGAAGAAGGCTCTTGCCCTGCCACCCCAATCCGGCCATTATCGCGATTGCCTTATGCGATACACTGCCTTCAGTACCGCCTTCAACGAGCTTCTTCGAGGCAGGGACTGCCTCTGCCCTGTAACCGAGGCTTTTAATACGCTGAACAATATCCTCAGTCATTGCATTGAGCTTTGCGTTTATGTCTCTGCAATCGGTTGCATAGGCAGGCGTGGGCTCTCCCCTCATGGCTGCAACTGATCTCATATCAAGTGGCAAAGCAATAGATACGGCCACTGTATAATGCTGCAGAAGATCCGGGGGATCGGTCTTAAGCCCTTCCTTAAGGGGCCCCAGATCAGCAATCCCTACGATCGCCGCACCCTTTTGAATGCAGAACTTCTTGATATCCGATGTCAATCCGGCTGGTTGCTTGTTTTTACTTTTCATTTAAAAATAGAGGCATAATATGAAGTTGTCCGATACAAGTCCTTGAGAATAATAACATGCAAACCGATTATTTGAACATGAAAAAATGACCATAAAAAATTGTCACTGCTTCCTTGCACTGAAGATTATGCTGTGTTTCTAAACCAGTTTTATTGAAACTGAGTTGGAAAGTGTTTGTTTGTTGCTATAATGAAGATGTTATGTCCAGCCTGAAGGCGGGCAGGCTGAAAATGATAATGATACGATCGCCATTGTTTCTAAAAAACATTGCCCATGTGACTAAAAGGCGTTATAGTAAAGGTATGATACGATGCAGGATTACATTTGTTATGGCTCTCGGAGCCCTCTTGATTTTGCAGTCTGTCTCACCTGTCCTGGCTAAACCCTGTAATCCAACTGAACCTGATATCATGGGGCCTTTCTACAAACCGGGCGCACCGGAGCGTTCCAGCGTGGGAAAGGGATATATATTGAGTGGAATGGTCAGGTCCTTTAAGGATTGCCTCCCCATTGAGGATGCAAAAATAGAATTCTGGCTCACTGGCCCCGATGGCCATTATGATGATAAGCATCGAGCGTCTGTCTACACGGACAGTTCAGGAATGTATGGATTTGAAAGCAATTTCCCTGTGAACTACGGCGGGCGTCCGGCTCATATACATATCCGTGTTTCTGCAGAGGGGTTCAGGCCCCTTGTAACCCAGCACTATCCGCAACAGGGAACATCACGGTATTCGTATGATCTTATCCTGATTCCTGAGGATTGACGGTAAGCGGGAGCATACTCTATCTCCTGGTTAGTCTCTGATAGAGGGACGGTCATTCTTATTTAGAAAGAACCGTAGGCTTCTGTGAATGGGAATCAATTCTCTTCATGTTTCGTTCCAAGCCCTCTTTCCAGGTAAATAGTTTCTGTTCTACAATGAAAGACGATGATAAAAGTCGTAGTAGGCATAATAGAGAAAGACGGTAAAGTCCTCATAGCAAGAAGGGTGACTGATGATCCTCTCAAAGGAAGGTGGGAGTTTCCGGGAGGAAAAGTTGAGAAAAAAGAAAGTCCCCGGAATGCCCTGAAAAGAGAACTGCAGGAGGAACTGGGCATTACAGCGGATATCGGCAAATGTATCAGCTGCAGCACCTATGATTACGGCCATATTCTCATTGAATTGTCGGCATATCGCGTATCCCGTGTATCAGGTGATATTCAGTCTGACGAATACCAAAACATAATCTGGGTAGATAAAAAGGATCTGGGTGGACTGGATTTCCCCGAGGCGAATACACCGATTATTAATACATTGCAAAGAGAATCAAGGCGTTAATTCAAAGAGTTTTATAGGCTTTTACAAACAATTTAGCCGCTCTGTTTATCTGCGCTTCTGTATTGGTTCTGCCAAGACTGATCCTCACTGCTGACAGCGCATCTTCATCGCTTATCCCCATTGCTTTCAGAGCTGCTGAGGGTGAGTGCTGCCCTGCATGACAGGCCGAGCCGGTGGAAGCAGCTATATCCTTTTTCAGTTTGTCCAGTAATGCTGATCCAGGAACACCGGGGAAGGAGAGGTTTAATGTATTGGGAAGTCTTTTTGAGGGATGTCCGTTTAGCTTTATCTGGGGAATGTCTTTTTTTATCAATAATAAAAGGTTAGCAGACAACTGCTTCATGGTTCCTACTCTCTCCTTCATTTCCCTTTGAGCAAGACGGCATGCCCTGCCAAGGCCTGCGATAGCAGCAACATTTTCAGTGCCCGGCCTAAGACCTTTTTCGTGGGATGCCCCGAAAATAACTGGTTTCACGTTAATTCCTGACCGTATATAGAGTGCTCCTGTCCCTTTTGGACCATAGAACTTGTGAGAAACAACGGTGAGGAGGTCAACATTGAGATTGTTTACCTGAACAGGCACCTTGCCGACAGACTGGGCAGCATCACAGTGAAAGGTCACGCCTTTGTGACGGGCGATCTTTCCTATTGCAGCTATGGGCTGGATTGATCCGGTCTCATTATTGGAATGCATGACGGTAATGAGAACAGTTTTGCTGTTTATCTTATTTTTAATATAATCAACGTTAACAAGACCATAGTTATCAACAGGGGCGAAAAGAACTTTATACCCTAGACCCTCAAGGTACTTTAAGGGATTGGCAACCGAGGGGTGTTCAATAGAGGAAGTAATAATCTGTCCTGTTCTGAAACGAAGTGCGGTCCCCAGGATTGCCATATTGTTCGACTCCGTGCCGCCTGAAGTGAATAGAATCTCGTCTGGCTTTGCACCGATGAGAGAGGCGACCTGTTCACGCCCTTTTGTAACTGTTTTTCTGGCTTTGATACCCACTGGATGAGAACTTGAGGGATTACCGAAACAATCCTTAAGGGATTTGCACACCACGTTGGCAACCTCAGGGGCAACAGGGGTCGTGGCATTGTTGTCAAGATAAATCATCTCAGGTTGATTGACCAAGGTCCCGGTGCGTAACGGTCGTTTTCAGCTTCTGCTTTTTGAGGATTGTGTCAAGCTCCTGGATAATGGCCGGAGACCTGTGTCTTCCGCCGGTGCAGCCGATGCCGATTGTTAAATAACTTCTTCCTTCCTTTTTATAAAAGGGGATCATATAATCCAGAAGCGGCCAGAAGCGATCAAAGAATCCCTTCGTATCTTTATGGGAAAGAACAAATTTCTTTACTTTCGCTGATGTGCCCGGCAAGGCTTTCAGGCTCTGGATGAAATAGGGATTCGGGAGAAACCTGACATCAATAAGGAGGTCAGCATCAACGGGAATCCCGAATTTATATCCAAAGGAAAGGAGGTTCACAATCATTTCCCGCGGACCTTTTTTCAGCAGTGTCTCGGTAATATACCTCCTGAGTTGATGGGGGGTCATTGCCGATGTATCAATTATCTTGTCCGCTTCTTTCCGTAGGTCAGACAGCAGTCTGATCTCTCTGGTGATGGCTTTTGTGAGGTCACTGGAACCGAGGGGGTGGGGCCTCCTGGTTTCCTTGAATCTCCTGATAAGCACCTCATCTATGGACTCAAGGAATAAAATCTTTATGGCATACTTTTTTCTTAAAGTGGATAGTTTTTCAGAGAAGTCTGTTAATAATTTTCTCTCCCGTATATCAACCCCGATGGCGACCTTTGAAATACCTGAGTTTCCTTTCCCTGATTTTATAAAGTGCTCAATCAGAGTCACCGGAAGATTGTCAGTACAGAAAAAGCCGCTGTCCTCAAAGGCATTGAGGGCAACAGTTTTGCCGGCTCCGGACAGTCCGGTCAGGATTATAATGGAGATATCAGCTTTTGTATCGGGCTTCATTGAATCGGTTCTATAAGACCGAAATTCCCGTCAGTTCTCTGGTAGAGAACATTAATGTTGCCTGAAGAAGCGTTTGTGAATACAAAAAATTCCTTTGCCATCAGATCCATCTGCATGGCAGCTTCTTCTATGCTCATAGGTTTTATGTCATATGACTTGTTTTTGATGATAGTAGGCGTACTCTCTTCTGTAACCTGAAGTGACTCCGGCTTGTTTTTCCCTTTTCTGTGGGATACGATTTTTTCTTTGTGTTTTCTGACCTGGCGTGCGAGTTTTTCAACAACGTCATCGATTGATGAATACATCTCGCCGGTAATGCTTTCTGCCTGTAAATGTGAACCATTGATCTTGAGAAGGACCTCTGCCTTGTGTCGGTATTTTTCAACGCTCAACGTTACGAGTGCCTCTGTTATATTCGTCAGGTATTTGCTGAATCTGCTTATCTTGTCTTCTGCATAGTCTTTCAGATTTTGTGTCAGGTCCATATGCCTGCATGTAATAATTATATTCATGGCAGTCCTCCTTGTTCTGATAGTACCCGTTTTATGTTAAGAACCTATTGAAAAACTTAGCATCAGAACCATTTTTTTCTTTTCAGGTGTGATGGAATTCTCAGTTCTTCCCTGTATTTTGCTGCTGTTCTCCGGGCTACGCTTATTCCCTTTGCCTGCAGGATTTCAACAATTTTATTGTCATTCAGCGGTGCCATCTGGTCTTCATCAGCAATAATCTGCTTTATCATGTCTTTAACGGTGGAAGAGGAAATGTCCCCCTGAGAAGTCTGGACAGCATTCGTAAAAAAATATCTGAAATTCAACAATCCCTGGGGACACTGTATGTATTTATTCGAGGTAACACGGCTGATGGTACTTTCATGCATTTCCAGGTCCTCTGCAATATCTCTCAGGTTCAGGGGCTTCAGATATTTGGCGCCTTTTCTGAAGAAATCTTCCTGAAATTTCAATATGCTGTCAGTAACCTTGTAAATTGTTCTGTTTCTCTGGTCAAGGCTCTTAAGGAGCCAGACAGCAGATCGTAATTTTTCTTCAAGAAAAAGCTTTTCCTCAGGGCCAAGGGATTTTTTGTTGCTCAGCAATTTCCGGTAATAATTTGACAGTCTCAGTCTCGGAACGCCTTCATCATTCAGGGTTATGATAAACTTCCCTTCTGACTCTTCTACATACACATCTGGAATGATATGAACGGGCTCATCTCCTGAATAGTTTCTGCCGGGCCTGGGCTCCAGGGCCTCAATAATTTTTATTGCTGCCAGAACCTCATCAATGGAAGCTTTCAATTTGGTCGCCAGCTGTTTGTATCGTTTCCCTTCAAGGTCATTAAAGTGTTCAACAAGAATTTTCTCAACCAGGGTGTCTTTTAAATTGAGCGGCGCCAGTTGCAGCAGAAGACACTCCTGCAGGTTTCTGGCAGCAACTCCGGAGGGATCAAGACCCTGTACCACGGACAGGACCTCTTCTGCAGTTTTGATATCTGTCTCGGCAAATTCAGCAATTTCTTCTATGGATGCCTGAAGGTAGCCATCTTCGTTCAGGTTGTTGATGATCATCTCTGCCACAGGGCCGACAGACTTTGGGATATGTGAGAGTCTAAGCTGCCACAGGAGGTGTTCATAGAGGTCTGTTTTGCTCCTGTTGCGTTCAAAGGGTGATACTGACTCCTCTGACGTATCATTAAAGTATCCAAGGTCCCTGCCATCACTCTCGCGATCTTCAAAGTAGCTCTCTGTTGTAAAACCGAATATTTTTTCAAGAGGCGCCTCGGTGTCACTCGAGGCTTCACGGGGCACTTCGTCGTCCATACCGGCAGCCGGGGAATCTCCCTTGTTTTCGGGAGATTTTTCAACAGCCTCTTCCAGCATTGGGTTGTTCATCAGCTCCTGATTGATGTCCTGCGTAAGTTCGAGAAGCGGTAACTGGAGCAGTTTGATTGATTGCTGCAGCTGGGGAGTCAATATGAGTTTTTGTGAGAGCCGTAATTCTAATCTCTGTTCCTGCGCCATTAAAGCGTGAACTCCTCTCCAAGATAACTTTTTTTCACAAGATCATCAGCGATCAAATCAGATGGTATGCCGTGAGCAAGTATTGTGCCGTCACTTATTATATATGCCCTGTCAGTTATTGACAAAGTTTCCCTCACATTGTGGTCGGTAATAATTAAGCCAATCCCCTTGGTTTTCAGCTGGCTGAGTGTTTTTTTTAACTCATTGACGGCAAGAGGGTCAATACCGGCAAAAGGTTCATCAAGAAGTATAAACACGGGATCCACTGCAAGTGCCCTTGCGATTTCAACCTTCCGTCGTTCCCCGCCTGAGAGCTGGTAGCCGTATCGTTGCGCAAGGGGAATGAGGTTGTACTCTTCAAGAATGGACTCTAATTTATTCTTTCGTGTTTTTTTATCACTATCAGTAATCTCAAGGACGGCCTTGATGTTATCCTTAACGTTCAGTTTTCTGAAGATGGATGCCTCCTGGGGCAGGTAGCCGATCCCTTTTCTTGCCCTTTTGTACATGGGAGAACTGTTTATATTTTCACCATCAAGGGATATATCGCCGTCGTCAGGTTTAATCATTCCCAGCATCATATAAAATGTTGTTGTTTTCCCCGCACCGTTGGGGCCCAGGAGACCCACGACTTGACCTGAGTGGATGTTAAGACTAATATCAGACACGACCGGTTTTCCACTGTAACTCTTCTTGAGCCCTTTCACCTCAAGGGAATGCACTAATTTATTTCCCCCTCGTTCTTTAGAATGACCCTGCTTCCCTCGACAACTGCCCTGTCGTCGTCCAGAAAAAAGGTTATCGTGGTTCCGGTAATGACATTTTCCCCCTCAACAGCCCTTGGGTTTCCCTTAAAGACAATCTTTTTCTCATTGTCAATATAAACAGCTTCTTCAGAAAACATTGCCCGTTCCTGCCTGTGAACTTTAACATTGCCAAGTGCTTTGATTTCACTAACTTTATTCTCAGAGTTGTCATAGGATACGATCATTCTGTCAGCATGAATCGTTATGTCTTCGGTCTTGGCGATTACGTTGCCTTCAAAAACTGCTTTGTTGTTTCTGTTATCAGCAGTCAAGGTCCTGGAGGTTATGACAACAGGGCCATTCGCTTTTTCAGCCGTTGATGCTGCTGGTACAGCAGAATGAATTAATACTACCAGTATGAAGAGATTAGCGGTAAAAAAAGGCTTCCACATTATTCAATATCCTCACCTGTTCCTGTTTTATCCTGGCACTAAGTCCGGTACCCGTTATCAGGAAGTTTTTCCCGCTCAAGGTTATGTCATCGTCAGTGGCCACGGTATCATCTTTGCTGTTCCATTTGAGACTGTTTGTAACAAATTTATTATCTTCCATATTCATTTCAACAGGTTCACTGAGAGTTACATTGCCTTCCTCAACTTCATAGACTCCCGTTCCGCTGTTCAGAAAAATTTCAGGCGAGTGATGAATTTTCAGCCCCGGGGCTGTAAGAATGATCTCTTTGTCTCCCAGAGGAAAAAGAGCTTTTTCAGCAGTCAGTTCCCACCTGATCTCACCACCTTCCCTGTGAGTCAAATATAAGTCCTGCATTGAAGATATTTTGTAAGAAGGGTTTATTGTTCCGATATTTTCCTTATATCCGATTCCTATTATAAAGCCAATAAGCAGTAAAGCGCACATAAATAGGAATAATCTGCGCCTGATCATATCGATAGTGTATCACAAGGTTGGTGTCATGTAAAGCTACTGGCAAGGAATATGCATGGGAATGAATCCTTGACATTAAAATCATTCAAATGTTATCAATAAATGTTTTTTTTAAACCATCTTGATAGAAAGATTCATATAACTTACAGTAATATTTAGGCTCTTCTTTATCAAGCAATTTCAGGTAACGGTTACAGTATGTCAAAAACGGCCACCTTTGAAAGAGGTATTCATCCCAAGTACAATAAGGAGCTTGCATCGGGAAAATCCATAACCCGGGCTGAGCTGCCAAAGAGAATCGTTGTTCCTGTCAGTCAGCATATAGGAGCACCTGCACAACCGGAAGTAAACATTGGTGATGAGGTAAAGAGGGGGCAGATTATAGGCGGTACATCAGGATTTGTTTCCTCACCTGTCCATGCATCTCTTTCAGGGAAAGTCATAGCCATATCCGATTTTCCGACATCAGTGGGTAAGATGGTGCAGTCAATTGTGATAGAGAACGATGGAAAAGACGAGGCTGTTTCATACAAAGAAAACCCCGATTATATGAACCTCTCTGCTGATGATATAAAGTCGATGATTAAAGATGCGGGCATCGTGGGCATGGGAGGGGCTGCCTTTCCTACTAATGTAAAACTCTCTCCTCCGAAAGAAAAATCGATCGATACGGTCATTATAAACGGGGCTGAATGCGAGCCGTACCTGACTGCCGACCACAGATTAATGGTTGAACGTTCCGGAGATATTGTGGAAGGGCTGAAACTGATTATGCGTTCTCTCGGGGTCAGTGAAGGACACATTGGTATTGAAGTAAATAAGCCTGACGCCCTTGAAGCCATGAGCTCTGCGGTAACAGGAGAGCCGAATATTAAAATCTGGCCCCTTGAAGTGAAATATCCGCAGGGTGCAGAAAAAATGCTGATCAAGGCTGTTACCGGGCGCGAGGTGCCAAGCAAAGGTCTGCCCATGGATGTCGGTGCAGTTGTTCAGAATGTGGGAACAGCATTGGCAGTCTACGAGGCCGTACGGTATGGAAAACCGCTCATAGAACGGGTGGTTACTATTACAGGAAACGGCATTAAAGAGCCGGCCAATATGATGGTACGCATTGGTACTCTGATGGCTGATGTTATCGAGCAGTGTGGAGGCCTGGTAGAAGGAGCTGTCAAGGTCATATCAGGAGGACCAATGATGGGTTTTGCCCAGTGGACACTTGATGTGCCCGTTGTAAAGGGGACATCGGGAATCCTGGTTCTTGCTGAAGATGAGTTTGTTTCCACAGATGATTACTCGGCCTGCATTCGATGTGGAAGTTGTATTGATGTATGTCCCATGGGGCTGAATCCATCGATTTTGAGCATATATGCAGAGAAAGGTTTTTTTGAAGATGCAAAGGACAATAACCTTTTTGACTGCTTTGAATGCGGCTCATGTGCCTATGTCTGTCCGGCGAAGAGACCTATGGTACAGTTTATGAGACTTGCCAAATCACAGGTAAAACCTTGAAAAATTTAATAATAAAAAATCTCCATAATTTTGATTTTTTATCTTTTACCTTTGATATTGAACCGTTAGGAGATTAGATGGCAGAACCAAAAGCCCACGAACTGGTTGTATCCGTCAGCCCCCATGTTAGGGGTAAGGAAACGGTGGAACGTATTATGTGGACCGTTAACCTTGCTCTCCTGCCGGCATTCATCATGTCTGTCTATTATTTTGGTCCCCTTGCTGCATATGTAACGGGTCTTTGCATACTGACGTCTGTACTGTTTGAACATTTTTATCAGATAGCCCTCAAGAAAAAATCAACAATTGGAGACGGCAGCGCATTTTTGACCGGGCTTCTTCTGGGGCTGAACCTGCCGCCTACAGTACCCTTCTATATCCCGGTTGTAGGATCTCTCATAGCGATCGTTATTACGAAACTGCTTTTTGGCGGACTGGGCTATAATGTGTTTAACCCCGCACTGATAGGAAGGGCATTTCTGTTGATATCATTTCCGAAGCTTCTCACCACATGGTCTGCTCCCACAGCAAAGATTACAGGAATGGATGCACAGACAATGGCTACACCATTGGGCCTGCTGAAGGAAGAGGGCCTTGATGTGTTGCTCCATGAGATGGGTAAAATGAAAGAGGTCGAAACCTACGCCAGTTCTGATCTTTATATGGATCTTCTTACTGGAAACGTCGCAGGATCTCTGGGAGAAACATCGGTGATTGCACTCTTGATCGGTGCTGCACTTTTATTTTATAGGGGCTATATTACATGGCATATACCGTTTTCCTTTCTTGCAACAGTGGGCGTGATGGCCTGGGCATTTGGAGGAGAAGGGTTATTTTCCGGGGATCCCCTTATTCATCTTCTGAGCGGCGGTCTTATCCTGGGGGCATTTTTTATGGCTACCGATTATGTTACCTGTCCGTCAGTACGAAAAGGGCAGATTATCTTTGGAATCGGCTGCGGGGCAATTACCATGTTAATACGGCTGAAAGGCGGTTTTCCCGAGGGTGTCATGTTTGCTATACTTCTGATGAACTGTTTTGCGCCCATCATAGACCGGAGTATCAAACCTGATCTCTTTGGCGCTGTCAGGGTGAAGAAGGAGAAAAAATCATGACCGCCACAGACATGGCAAAAATTACCATAAACCTTGTGGTCATATATGTTATCGGCGGGCTCATTATGGCATTTGTCTATGCGAAGACGTCTCCCATCATGTTCATAAAGGCCAAGGAGGAAAAGGAAGCGGCCCTTAAATTGATGATGCCTGAGGCAGATACCATTAATACCCTGGGAACCTGGGAACCTTACGAAAAGCACGCTGAATATTATGCAGCCCTGAAGTGCGGCGAACTGAAAATCAACCAGGTAACCGATGAAAAAACCGGTAAAATGAAAGAAGAGAAAGAATGTCTCTCCCCAGAGGATATCGGATATATAGTTGAAGGATATGGCAAGGGTTACTCCAGTTATATTCACATACTTGCTTCGGTGGATAAAAATTTCACTGTTCAGAAGATCAGTGTCCTGGCCCATGGAGAGACGCCGGGATTGGGTGATGAAATTGAGAAGGATTATTTTTTGAACCAGTTTGAGGGCAAGAGTGCGGATAACCTTATTGTTATAAAAGGTGAAACAGCAGATAAGATAGAGGCTATAACAGGCGCCACAATATCCAGCCGTGCAGTTACGGAGGACGGGGTCAAAAACGGAGTAATAATGCTGCAAGATAAACTATCAGGCGAGGTGCAGTGATGAGTCTAAAGCCGAAGAGTAACTGGGAACTGATTAAAAATGGTATGTTCGGTGAGAATACCATATTCCGTATGGCTATCAGCCTGTGCCCTTCAATAGCTGTAACAAACGGAATGAAGAATGGCGTTGCCCTGGGTGTGTCTGTTGTGTTTGT
>CP070644.1:1372388-1382910 GCA_020354155.1 Nitrospiraceae bacterium
ACAAGAAAAATATCGGCCCATTCGATTTCAGCAGGGACCTTGACATAAACCTTGACTGGAATGCATGGCTTGATTTTTCACAACGGAACGGCGCATTCGTGTATATAAAAAAAAAGCTGTTTCTTCATCGCGTGCATGAGGATGCTGAATCAATGAAAGGCATCAGCGATGAAAGAAGGCTTCGGGAAGATAAAATGATGCTTGAAAAAATCTGGCCTAAGGGTATGCATCAGATTATGTCAGCCTTTTATTCTATTAGCCGGAAAGGATGGTAGCACAGACGGCGATGTGGTCCATAATTGATGATGAAAAACCTGCTATGGTTCCTTTCCTCTTTTTCAAATACATGCATGGTTGAAATATCATAGAAGAAGGGATATATATTTATTATGCAACGGACAAAAGCTGAAACTATACTCTTCGCTGTTTTCCTGACATCAGTTTTTTTTCTTTCAATCATACAGATAGAAGACACTGATATATGGACCCATCTCAGTTTTGGGAAATGGATTTGGGAGCACGGGGCACACCCCACGGTAGAACCCTTTCTTGATACAGGTGTCACCGGCATTTACCTTAACTGGTTATTTGGTATTTTATATTATCTGGCCTATCTTGGGTCAGGAATTCCAGGTGTCATTCTGCTGATGGCGCTGTCTGTCACAGGTACCTTCATGATTCTTCTGGCTGATTCTCTGAAGCCCTATAAAAACACCGTCATATCTGTCATCATATTAATATTCGCCGTATTTTTTATGCGACACCGCTTTGTGGTAAGACCTGATACGTTCCTGATGCTCTTTCTCTCATTCAGTATTTTCAGCCTGAATGCATATGTGAGTGATGGCAGGAAGTATATTTATGCACTTCCCTTTACGCACATGTTTTGGGCAAACAGCCATACGAGTATCATACTTATGGTCATCCCCTTCATGTCATTTCTTGCAGGCGGTTTTCTTCAGCAGCGGTTAGATAAAAAAGGCCTTCATTTCCTATACACACCTTCCTATGCCCAGATGAAAACAATAGGACTTTTTTTTATACTATCCTTTCTGGCCTCTCTCGTAAGCCCCTACTTCATCAGTCAATATACTATCGCTTTTCAGCTTGTTCAGTCAGACTGGTGGACTCAGGAGATAGGAGAATTACTGAAACCCACATGGGCAAACAACAAACAAGCCTATATTATTGCTGCAGTAACACTTTCCTCCTTTGTCCTGCAATGGTTCGCAGCGTACCGTTCAGGAAAGAATGAACAGAATAAATATGCATCCCTGGTACATTTAATGCTTCTTGCGCCCTTTATGTACCTTTCATTCACTGCTGTGCGATTCACCTTTTTTCTCGGTTTTATTGGGTTGCCTGTTCTGAGCAGAAACCTTTCGGGTCTTTTTGTCAACGTTGAATGGATGCAGGCTTTTCTCAAGAAAAAATCTGTTGCAATCATCGTTGGTGTGGTTATACTGGCTGTTTCGGTGCTTGCCTTAAAAGAGATTGAGCCTTTCAGGGAACCTCGAAAACATTTTGGTCTTGGAATAAGTTATCAATATTTCCCGGAAGACGCCTTAGCCTATATGGATAAAAAAGGCATTACTGGAAAGATATATAACCTCTTTCAGTGGGGAGGATATATAACGTGGAGGGATTTCCCTGTGCGGAAACCCTTAATCGACGGGCGGGGGTTTCTGGACGAAAAGTTAATGGAAACAATAACTTCAGCCCATAATTATCCGGATTTACTGGATGAACTTGAGGCAGAGCATGGCTTTGAATCAGTGCTCATTAACTATGTTGATGATGGCGCAGGGACCCTGGATTATGACACAGACAGAATAATGAGGCATCCGGACTGGGCCCTCGTGTACTGGGACGATTTTGCCATGGTCTATCTGAAAAGAGAGGGCAAGTATGCGGACATTATCAAAGATGACGAGTATAAATTCGTAATACCATCAAATTTAGTTTCGGCAGCAGCTTCCCGTTTGACAAATAAAGAATATCGTGACCAGTTTGTCAAGGAACTTCAGCGAAATATAAGTACGACTCAATCATCACTTGCCTACTTCTTTCTCGGTTATGTCTACAGTGAAGCGGGTAATTACAGAGAAGCCATCGATGCCTACTCGCGTGTCCGGCCCCATCCCATGCATGACCGAACACCTTCAGCATATTTTGGCATAGCCTATGCATATGGACAGATGGGGGACGTTGAGGCATCGCTGAACTATTATTTAAAAAGCCTGAAACTGATAGAAAATCCAACGTTGTTCTATAAAGTAGGGCTTTCGTATTTGTCAAAAGGGGATAAGAATAACGCGGTGCATTACTTTGAGAAGGCACTCAGCGGCAACTGGAAGCTCTTGCCCGTATATCCGATGCTTATCAGTCTGTATCAGGAGATGAGAATGGAGCCTGAGGCTGAGAACCTTGCGAAGCAATACGAAGAGGCAAAGGATGTCGGCAAGGCCGCGAGCTATTTTCAGGCCGGTCTCACGGCATATAGTAACCGTGAATATGATGTCGCCATAAGGGAATTCAATAAGGTCATAGGGGTCAACCCTTTTCATCCCGATACCTACTCAAACCTTGGGTACATTTATTTTGATATGGGAGATATGGACAGGGCGTACCAATACCAAAGGAAAAGCATAGACATTGATCCAAACAATGCCAATGCCCATTATGGGATCGCCCTCGTATACAAGGAGCTGGGGGATAGAGATGGGGCAAAATTACACTGGAACGAATACCTCAGGCTTCAGCCCACCGGCTATTTCTCAAGAAAAGCCAAGAGAGAAATTGAAAGCCTGCAATAAGACCAGACTACTATTTAATCAATATTGTATTTATTGTCATGCCCGCATGTCGTAAGCGGGCCTGCCTGCGGTAGGCAGGCATCCAGGGTATCTCAAATAATAGATTCCCGCTTTCGCGGGAATGACGGCTGTTGATTTGGATGGAGAGGAACTGGTTTTGAAACAGATTTTGTTTCCTATAGTTAGCCTCAAGAAGATATGTTTAAAACAGGAACGTGTACTGAGTATTACCCCCTTGGCTTTGCAAGTATTTCAAGCACCTTCAGATTGAGAAACCGTTTTGAGGCTGCTGATCGAATGACTGCAACAGAGTCGGCACCCCACCCGGTGCCTGCCACGGTGAGAATCTCTTCCCCTTCAGGAATGAGCCCTGCATCTGCAGCCATCATGATCATCTCACAGCATACTTTCAGTCCTTCGCCGAAACGCCGCAGAGACTGGGCAACGAGCAGGGTGGGGTAGACGCCGCTGAACTGTTTTGCAAGCGCTGTCTCAAGGCTGTGGGTGATCATGGTTCCCGTATACACTTTTGCTCCTGCTCCGAGTATTTTTTCTCTTGCATCATCGGTCAGTTCAATAGTATTTGGTTCTTTAAACCCGAATGAGTGAGTCACAACAACGAGGTTTATTCCTGTTTCCTTCAGACCCTCCGCAAAGAGAATCCCTGTGGACCCTCTCGTTGTGGCAACGACAACATGTTTGTAATGGAACTCAGCAATGTTTTCCTTCACAATGGTGAGACACTGTTCCGTATTGTCGGGACCTGGCTTTTCAAAATAGGTTGTGTTTTTTTGCATGTCTCCTACCTCCTTGAATGAAGATCATTATACCAGATTATATCCGTGTAGATTAATTATTCAGATTCCCTAATTCACTTTGGTGCAATGCTGAAATAATTTGTCATTCCGGGAAGCAGGAGGCGACGAGGAATTGTACTCCTTACTCTTATTAAAGAAATCAACATTTCGCCCGGAATATGTCATGAGCAATAAAGAAAGATTCTTCGCTACACCTGCCTGCCGGCAGGCAGGTGCGTGAATCCATGGTTCGACAAGCTCACCATGACAAGTGTCACCCTGAGCTTGTCGAAGGGTGGATGCCCGATCACGACATGCGATCATGACAATGAATACGACAGATATCTTCTATTCAATTCAGTCACGCAGAGGCTGAATCTGATATACTGTCTGGATGAACTTTGATGAACTGGTAGAGATAGTAGCAAAGCTCAGGGCACCGGGAGGATGCCCCTGGGACAGGGAGCAGACACGGGAGACATTGAAGCCTTTTCTCATAGAGGAGTTCTATGAGCTCATTGATGCCATTGATGAAGACAGCCCTGAGAATATGAAAGAAGAACTGGGGGACCTTCTCTTTCAGATCGTTCTTCAGAGTGAGTTATCACGGGAAGAGGGGAAGTTCAGTATTCACGATGTGGTTGATGGGATTGCCCGAAAGATGGTAAGACGCCATCCGCATGTATTTGGCGACAAGGATTTGCAAACCTCAGGGGCTGTAGAGGAATGGTGGGAAGAGAACAAGAGGGCCGAGGGAAAAAATCATGGCTCTCTCATTGACGGGGTACCGCGTTCCATGCCCTCCCTGCTAAGGTCCCAGGAACTGCAGTTAAAGGCCACTAATGCTGGTTTTGACTGGGAGCGGGTGGAGGATGCAATTGAAAAGCTTGAGGAAGAGGTGAAGGAGTTCAAGGAGGCCCTGCGGGCAAAGGACAAAAATGAGATAGAAAATGAGCTGGGAGATATGCTCTTTGTCCTTGTCAGGATATCCAATTTTCTTGAGGTAAACCCTGAAGATGCCCTTACGAAAACAATAAATAAATTTATTCAGCGCTTTCATTTTATGGAAAGCAGGGCTTCAGATCAGGGTAGGCAGCTGACTGATATGACGCTTGCAGAAATGGATGTACTCTGGAACGAGGCAAAGAAGTCAGTATGAGGTGTTTGACAGGAGAGAATCCGTACTGCCGAGGCTGAAGGTAGTCAATCCTTTCAGTTCAATCGCAACGAGAATCTGATAATCCTGCGAGTTTCTGTTATAGGTAAGGGTCAGTCCCCAGCACTGGTGGCTGTAAGTTGAGCTGACGGTCAGCTCCTGCACGCCGTTCCCGTTGAGGTCATACCAGATTTTCCCGTTTATACCGACAGGAATTGTTTTTCCTCTTAATCGTATCGGGCTGTGTAATGCACCTTCCAGGGTTAACTGGTCAAGGTTGGTGACGCTCCGGAAATTCTTGCCTACCCCAATATATCCGATTGAATTCTTTAACCGGGCTAAGGCAATGGTCTCTGAAAATTCTTCGTCATGGACGTCATAGGAAGCATTTAAACTGATATCAATGTTTTTGCTGGCAAGGGTGGCCTCGGCAAGAAGGGGAGAGAAGTTCTTCTCAACATTCAGCAGGCTGTAGCTCTGAGAGAGTCTGAACCGGGCTTCCAGGTAGGTTGTGTTTAACCCTGACAACCTGTTCGTAAAGGCATATCCAATACTGCTTGTGTGGGGAATGGCATCAAGAGAGTCAAAAAAAGGAATATCACTCTGATCAACATTTGGTATATACGTATATTGCAGTGAGGGCTCAAAAATATGGACAAAGGATGTATACCGTTTGAAAAGTGTTGTTGATAAAGCAGTGGTCAGATCTACTATGGTACGATCCGTACTTCCGCCTGGCCTTTCGAGGTGATACACTGTTTCCCTCAGACCGATCTTTTGGGTTACGTTGAGTATCCTGCCATAACTGAAGTACAGATTGGGGTTGAGATCTATCCGCATTGCCTTCTGTCCCTCGCTTCTCCAGATGTTATTGCCCTTGACGGTGAGGTTGAATGCAAAGGGGCCCTTTGACTGTGTGTAAAGAACATACCCTGCCTCCGGAAGGTATTGCGGCACCAGGCTCGAGCTTCCCTCCAGGCTCTGCCTGTACTGACCAAGCAGGTAAGCCCTGCTGCCTCGGAAAGACTTCTCAACTTGCATGTTTGACTCAAGATATTTTTGCAGTCTTTCTTCTGAAACAAAGCCAAAAGGGTTTGTTTTCTCCCACGATCGGACACCTATCTTTCCCTGCGAAGTAGAGTCCATCTCATTGTAGTAGTCGTACTCACTGACGGCATGGATTTTAAGATATCCCCTCATATTGTACGGCAATTTTTGATCAATATAGGATTTGACCTCGGTAAGGTCCCGTTTGGTGTCATCGTCCCTGACATGGTAGACCCAGAGCTCGCCCTTGCTTTCCGGGGTTACCATATATCTGTAATTGAGCCCCTGGGCAAGCCCCTTTTCACCGTAGTAATCAAGGTGAAAGGTGGCGTCCTGGTTTTCCTTGAGAGCCCAGAAAAATCCCTGTTTGTAATAGTAGCCTCTCGTACTGCTGTAACCGAACTCAGGGAAGAGAAACCCTGTCTGGCGCTCCCTGTCCAGCGGATACCATGCATAGGGAGTGTAGAGACCAGGCCTGTTTCGAATATTAAATGTTGTATGCCATGCGCTGAGGCTCTTGTCCTGGGTGGCCTTCACTTCTTTTCCTTCAATATGCCATGCAGGGACCTCTGCATCACAGGAGGTTACCTGCGCCTTGTCCAGTGTAAAACTTCGCTCTCCTGTTTTTTCTATGTCACCGCCGTAGAGGTGGATGTTGCGATTTTTATAGAAAATATAGCTGTCATAAATGGTGCCGAGCTTTGATTTCAGATTGATCTCTACGTTACTGCCCTTTATTATTACCTCAGGGTCTTCATACACAACATTTCCTGTTGCTGTGGCATCAGAGGTTTTGTTTACAATATACATCTCATCGGCCTCAAGCCTCGTATCCTGATAGATGATCACAGCAGAACCCTTTGCACTGTAGGTGTCTGTCTTTGCACTATACTCCAGGTGGTCGGCAGAAATATTGATTGAGTCATCAGATGAAAAAAGTGCAGACGGCGGCAGCAGAAATAGCAGAAGAATTACAATGAGCTTGAGAGCAGAGGGAGGGGCCATGATATGCAGGGTATCTTTCCCGGGTCCCCCCATGTCAATTTGCCGGAGTTCCCAGGGATTCTCTTAATGTTGGCAGAACTCCAACTGAACCCAGCAGTTCTTTTACTTCTCCTGAAGTATAAAAAGAGCCTGCTACAAGGATGATATCGTTCCTCTTGAGAGCCTTCCGGGCAATAGCCATGGCCTCTGAGACAGAACCGGTGTTTATCGCTTCGACAGGTTTATCACCAGTCCTCTGAATAGTGTTAATAACCTCCCGCAGTTTTTCTGGGGATGCTGCTCTGTCATATTTTGCCCTTGTCAGGATGATAAGCCGGGAAATCTCTGCAAGAGGCCTGATAATTTCCTGCAGGTCCTTGTCATCCATAATGCCAAGGATGGAAATAATATTCTTGTCCGGGAAGAGGTTCCTCATATTCGATGCCAGCACCTGTGATGCCTCAGGGTTATGAGCGCTGTCAATCAGTATGGGAGGGTCATCAGATGCCCTTTCGAGCCTTCCTTCAAGAATGACGTCTTTGAGGCCCTCCCTGATTGCATCTTCAGAGAGTGGAACATTATTTTTCTGCATGAGCTCATAGGCCCTGACAGCCATGGCAGCATTCGCTGCCTGGTAGGCGCCGGATAACGGTACAGACAGGTTTGAGTACTTCTTATATCCGCTGTAGTCGAAATGGGTGCCTTGCGGCTCAACACGGGTGAGGCTTGCCATAAAATCTTTACCGTACACATGCAGGGCTGTACTCCGTTCATCAGATATCTTCTGAAGCTGATCTATGACCTCAGGCTGGGAAGCAGCTGTAATAACCGGTACACCGGGCTTTATGATGCCTGCCTTTTCAAAGGTTATGTCTGTTAAGGTTTCACCGAGAAACTCCATGTGATCATGACTGATATTGGTGATAATGCATACTTCGGGGGACAGGACATTGGTTGCATCAAGCCTGCCTCCCATCCCTGTTTCAACCACTGCCCAATCCACTTTGTGCAGTGCAAAATAATGAAATGCCATGGCTGTGACAAATTCAAAGAAGGTCGGGTTTAAGTCTGTTCCGGCTATAACAGCGCGGATTTTTGAGGCCAGATGAATAACATCCGATTCGTCTATCTTCCTGCTGTTGATTCTGATGCGTTCAGTAAAACTGACGAGGTGGGGAGAGGTGAAGAGGCCCACTTTAAGGCCATTGGCAGACAGCATGGAAGCAAGGGCTGTGGCCGTTGATCCTTTGCCGTTTGTGCCGGCAATATGGATTGAGGGGAAGGCCCTGTGTGGCCCGTTCAGCAGCTGCATCAGGGCCTCTGTGTTGGCAAGGCCCAGTTTGATGCCGTGTTTCTGAAGGCTGTACAGGTACTGTACGGTACTTTCGTAATTGCTTTCAGAGTTATACATACATATGATGCTGAAGATAAAAGTATTACTGCTCGTCTGTCTCTTGAGAGTCGTGGTTTTGAGCTGTTAATGATAATAGTTGAGCAACAGTCTGCCTCAGTTCTTTTCTGTTAACGATCATATCTATCATTCCATGCTGAAGCAGAAACTCGGCAGTCTGAAAATTGTCAGGCAACTGCTGCTTTATCGTCTGTTCAATGACCCGTGGACCGGCGAAACCGATCAGGCTTTTCGGCTCTGCAATGATGATGTCACCCAGCATGGCAAAACTTGCGGAGACGCCGCCAAAGGTCGGGTCAGCCAGAATGGAGATAAAGGGCAGTGATCCTTCCTGAAATCTGGCAACAGAAGCCGAGGTCTTTGCCATCTGCATGAGGGATATTATCCCTTCATGCATTCTCGCTCCGCCCGAAGAAGCAACAGATATGAGGGGACACTTTTCTTCAGCTGCCATTTCAGCAGCCATCACGAATTTTTCGCCCACCACGGAGCCCATACTGCCCCCCATAAAAGAGAAATCAAGGACCACAAGGAGGACCGGATATCCTCCAATTGTTGCGGTGCCTGCTGTAGCAGCCTCAGTAAGGGTAGTCTTTTTCTGGGAATCTTTGAGCCGGTCTTTATAGTTCATCTGGTCTTTGAAATTGAGAGGGTCCTTTGACACAAGGCTTTCATTCATTTCCTTGAAGCTTCCGCTGTCTGCAAGCAGTGTTATGCGTTCCCGTGCTGAAATTCTGAAGTGGTAGTTGCATTTGGGACAGACCTTGAGATTTTTGTCTACCTCCTTGCGGTAGATGATCTCCTTGCATGAGTTGCACTTGACCCAGAGACCCTCCGGGACCTTGACCCGTTTTGATGTTTTGTTTTCTCTTTTAAACCAAGCCATAGTGTTAAATATAGAGTGTCGAGTTATGAGTTAAGAGTAAAAGAAAAACCATATCTTTCCTTCTCACTGAACCCTAATAACTATTATATTGCCTTTCTCAGATTATGAACGAAGTGCTTAATATTTTTCCCCCTGTCAATCAATTTTACTATAGCGCTGCCGACGATAACTCCATCGGCAAAGGTCGCTACTGCAGAGGCATCAGCCGGTGTTGATATGCCAAATCCTACTGCCACTGGTTTATTACTCATGCTCCTGATGGCGCGTAATGTCTTCTTCATATCACTGCCCACAGAGAGTCTGGATCCCGTTATTCCTGTAATCGAAACCAGGTAAATAAATCCCGTTGAAGCCTTGACAACTTTCGTAATACGTTCTTCCGTGCTCGTAGGAGCGAGAAGGAAAATTGTGTCGAGACCTTTTGCCCTGGACAGCTTCAAATAGTCTCCTGCCTCGTCAGGTATGAGGTCAGGGATGATGACTCCGTCAACACCGGCATCAGCAGCATCTTTGACAAATCTCTCTGTCCCGTATTTGAAGACAGGATTGAAATAGGTCATTAATATAAGAGGGATATCGGTTTTATTTCGTATAGACCTGACAGAGGCCAGTACTTTTTTCAATGTTGTGCCTTTTGCCAGTGACTTTTCTGCTGCCCTCTGGATCGTCGGTCCGTCAGCAAGGGGGTCACTGAAGGGTACACCCAGTTCGATAATATCAGCGCCAGATCGCTCAAGATCGACTATGAATTTCTCAGTTTGGTCAAGGGACGGATCTCCGGACATGATGTAGGGAATGAGGGCCTTCCTGCCTGTTTTTTTTAATCGAATAAAAGTTTCGGTAATTCTACTCATCGTATCTTTTTCATACTGGTATAAATATTAAAGATCAAAGATTAAACACTAAAATGACAAAACGAAAAATTAGTATCTGTCCCAATCTTGTATAACGGAAGAGACAATCTTAGGTATTCATATAAGATGTTCCATGAGTCATTCCCCGACTTGATCGGGGAATCCAGTCTTTTCAATGGGTTCTGGATTGTCCGGTCAAGCCGGACAATGACAAAGCCTATTACGAGTTTTAAAAAAAGTAGCATAATCATTCAACCTTGGGACATAGCCAAAAAAGAAAAATAGACATCTTCATTAATTGGAAGAAATCATTAATATAATATTTACATTTTGATTTGTATTTTTGCATTTTTAGTTTTAATTTTTTTTTATATCCCTATCATAAAATAAGGTGACGTGGGCTTTTGTATTTTAGAATGCACTGTCATAACGTTATCCCGCGTACTCTTGCTACTTCCTGAACATCCTTGTCACCTCTACCTGAAAGGTTCACAATAATGACAGAACTCCTCTTCATTTTCGGAGCTCTCTTGACTGCCTCTGCTATTGCGTGGGCAGATTCAAGAGCAGG
>CP070644.1:1383010-1391567 GCA_020354155.1 Nitrospiraceae bacterium
GGAGAATACCTGCGGAGTCTGGATTGCCCTGATGCACTCACGATTGAGGGTCTCTGTGACCTGACCGTCTTCACGGACTTCTTTCAGGGTTTCCTTTACCGGGATACCGGGGATAACACCATCAGCTTTTTCCAGTCCTGCAAGGAGGGCATCAATGGTGCCGCCGGGAATTATGGGCCGTACTCCGTCGTGAATGAGCACGACACATTCTTGGTCGATCAGTTTCAGTGCGTTGTTGATTGAATCCTGCCGTTCTGTGCCCCCTGGCGCTATGACTTTAATTTTGCTTAATCCCTGTTCCTGAAAGAGGCGGTAGCCCTCTTCTATATCTTCCTGCCCCATCACGGGAATGATTTCATCAACAGCTTTCTCTTCCTCAAGCCTTCTCAGGGTACGGACTATCAGGGGGGTCCCGTCAAGGGCAATAAAAGTCTTTTTAACTGACGAGCCAAATCTCTTTCCTGTTCCTGCAGCAGGGACTATGGCAACAACTTTTCTCTTCATTAATTGCGTGCTGCCTTTAATTCTTCCCGATCCGCATCTTCCTTGAGCTTGGCAAAGATCATCCTGCCTGCTGTGGTCTGGAGCACGCTGGTAACTATGACGTCCATCTGCTGGTTTATCTTTTTGCGTGCATTATCAACAACGACCATGGTTCCGTCATCAAGATAACCGACACCCTGACTGGGCTCCTTGCCCTCCTTGACGATGAAGATACTCATCTCTTCACCGGGCAGTACAACGGGCTTCAGGGCGTTTGCAAGCTCATTGAGGTTCAGCACCGTTACCCCCTGCAGTTCAGCAACCTTGTTCAGGTTAAAATCATTGGTAATAATCTTTCCGCCCATAACCCTCGCAAGGGCAACCAGCTTGGCATCAACCTCTTTTATCTTCGGGAAATCTTCATCGATGATCTTTACGACAACATTATTCATCTTCTGGATCTTGTGCAGGATGTCAAGCCCCCTCCTGCCGCGCGCCCGCCTGAGAGAATCAGTTGAGTCTGCAATGTGCTGAAGCTCCTGGAGAATAAACTGCGGAATTATAAATGTTCCTTCAATAAATCCGGCCTCACAGACGTCAACAATTCTTCCGTCGATAATAACACTGGTATCAATGATCTTGGCATGTTCTTCGTCTGACCGTGACTTGAAAGCCTTGACAATATTATTGAGTGTGAAATTCTTGCCCGCTCTCAATCCAAGCAGAAGGCCGCTGTACCCAAGGAGGGCGTTTATGATTACAGCTGTGTACACATCATCGATATGTACAAAAAAACTTTTGATCGGCAGGTAAATCAACTTGGCAAACAGGAGCCCGATAGACAATCCCAGGAGGCCGCCAAAGACTGTACCGAAACCGACCATGGTGAATATGTAATCGATACTGAGGGCAATCAGGCCGACTCCGGCTCCCCACAGGGCGCCTTCATAGGTCCATGCTTCCCGCAGGCCGATCACATATCCGCCGGCGATAAAAATAAGTAAAAATATTATTCGGTATAACATATCGCTCCCTTTTAAGAATACAATTTCAGGGTAATGTAATATTTATTACCGCTTCTGTTAACAAATAACAGCAGGGTGTCTCCTTCCCGCAAATCAGAAAGCAAACTGTTAAAATCCTTTAAATTATTAATCCTCCTTTTATTAATTTCCTGTATTAAGTCCCCTTTTTTCAGTCCTGCCTCTTCAGCAGCACTATAGCGGTTCACCCTGGTTATCACAACTCCTGTTTCATATCGTGACAGGCCGAGCTGCCTGACCACTTCCCGGGACAACTCCATAACAGTAAAACCGGCAAGAGTATTCTCTTCAGTAAAAAGGTGCTCTTCAGACTGGTCAGGGACTGCTTTGGCCAGGTCCTGGGGATACTCGGCTATTGAGATATTCAGAGAGAGAATCTTTCCTTCTCTCAGCAGTTTCAGCTTAATAGTGCTTCCAACCTTGCTCTGGGCAACGAGGGTACGAAGGGTCTCGACGTTTTTCATTTCCTTGTTGTTTATCTCAAGCACGACATCACCGCGCTTTACATCCGCCTTGTCAGCAGGACTGCCTTTAAATATTTCTGTAACCAGTGCCCCGGTGATTTTTTCCATTCCGAACTCCTTTGCAAGGTCAGGAGTGAAGTTCTGAATGGCCACCCCGAGCCAGCCCCGTGTTACCTTTCCATCCTCTATCAATTGCGTCATGACGGTCCTTGCCATATTGCTTGGCACAGCGAATCCAATGCCCTGGTTACCGCCTGTGCGGGAAAATATCGCTGTGTTGATGCCGACAAGTTCACCTTTGACATTTACAAGGGGGCCGCCGGAGTTGCCGGGGTTAATGGCAGCATCGGTCTGTATAAAATACTCATAATCGGCTATGCCCACATTTGCCCTTCCAATTGCGCTGACAATTCCCATCGTAACTGTGTGTCCCAGACTGTATGGATTTCCAAAGGCAAGGACAAAGGCCCCGACCTCGAGTTTGTCGGAATCACCCAGATTGATTGAAGGGAGGTTCTTTGCAGCTATCTTGATGACAGCCAGGTCCGTTGTGGGGTCTGTTCCTATAATTTTTCCTTTGAAATCCTTCCGGTCATAGAGTGTTACCTTGATTTCATCGGATTTTTCGACAACATGACTGTTTGTAATAATATAGCCGTCGGGAGAGACAAGGACTCCGGAGCCAAGGCTTGTTTCCTGGTGTGCACGTGGGGCATTATAGGGCTCAAAATAATCCCTGAGCGATCTGTCGAAGAATTGAGAAAAAGGATCAGCATCTCCATCAACAACTGTTTTTGTTGTGGAAATATTGACAACAACAGGGCTGATAACTTTTACTATGTCTGAAAAGGCGGAACCATTGCCCGTTACCTCCTCGGGCAGTTCGAGGTTGTACATGTAAGGCGGGGCAGAATGTCTGTTTGAAAATATATCAGTCCTGTTTCCTATAATATAGCCAATGAGCAGGGTAATGATGAGGAGAAAAAATAAAATAGATTTTTTCATCACTAAAATTATACCCCCGAAACTTCAACCTTGTAAACCCTGAAAATACATACGGAATTTTAGATGTGCGTCACTGAGCTTATGGCTGGAACACAAATGAATCCATTCTCATCTCAATACAAAAGCAGCATGAAGACGCAGGGCCTCTGAAGATGACCATGAAATCAAGACAAAAACGCATTGAGGGGATGGATAAAAAATACCTGTGGCACCCCTTTACACAAATGCAGGAATGGGTTGAGCAGTCCCCACTCATTATCACAGAGGGGAGAGGCACATATATAAAGGATGCCCGCGGCCGATGGTATATCGATGGTATTTCATCCCTGTGGGTGACAGTCCATGGTCACAGAAAGCAGGAAATTGATACTGCGATAAAAGAGCAGCTCGATAAGATAAGCCACTCAACGCTCCTTGGGTTTACAAATCCCCTTGCCGCAGAGCTGGCAGAGAAGCTGGTTCAGATCACCCCCGATGGACTGTCACGGGTGTTTTATTCTGACAATGGATCAACTGCGGTAGAGGTAGGGCTGAAAATCGCCTACCAGTACTGGCAGCAGAGGGGAGTAAAAGACAAGAAAAAATTCCTTTCATTGAAAAATGCCTATCATGGAGATACCATAGGCGCAGTCAGTGTGGGGGGGATTGATCTCTTTCACAAGGTGTATTCGCCTCTTCTATTCAAATCCTTCAAGGCACCATCCCCCTGTTGTTATCGCTGTGAACTCAAGAAAAGGTACCCTTCCTGCAGCCTGTCATGTCTGAAACAGATGGAAAAGATTTTGAAAAGAAATCATGGAGAGATTGCGGCCCTCATCATTGAGCCGCTTGTACAGGGGGCAGCAGGCATGATTCTCTCTCCTCCGCGATATCTCAAAGGGGTACAAGGGCTCTGTCGGAAATATAATGTTCTCCTCATTGCCGATGAGGTAGCAACGGGGTTTGGCAGGACAGGCACACTGTTTGCCTGTGATCATGAAGGAGTCCGTCCTGATATCATGTGTCTTGCCAAGGGGATAACCGCTGGCTATCTGCCCCTTGCAGCAACGGTGACAACTGAAAAAATTTACAGGGCATTTCTGGGGAAATATGAAGACCTGAAGACATTTTTTCATGGCCATACATACTCAGGCAATCAGCTTGCCTGTGCGGCGGCACTGGCAAGCCTCAATGTTTTCAGGAAAGAAAGGACACTTCAGAAGCTGCAGACGAAGATAGATCTTCTTGAAAAGGAGCTCGATGCAATAGCAGGTATGCCACATGTTGGGGAAGTACGGCAGAAAGGTTTCATGGTTGGTATTGAGCTTGTACGTGACAGAAAGACAAAGGAACCCTATGCACTTGAAGAAAGGATTGGCTGGAAGGTCTGCAGCAGGGCCCGGCTCAAGGGAGTTCTTATAAGGCCCCTGGGTGATGTAATCGTTTTAATGCCTCCACTGAGCATATCCCGGGATGAATTAAAGAGCCTCCTCCGGGTTACCGGGGAGGCTATCCAGGAAATAACCCGATAGTCAGCTGAATTTATCAAATTATGTGCATTTCTGGGAAGGCTCTCAAAAAGTCTTGAATGCCATGAAGATTTCGAAAGAGTGTAATAGTTAATCAGGAACTTTAACAACATGCAGCGCAGTTATTCTTAATGCTGCATATGTCTGCAAAAGGAATGGCGCAATCCTTATGAAGGCTGCGCCTCAATGTAAGGAAGTGTTATTTATATTGCTATACGTTTTATAGCCTGCATTCATTCGGTCCTCCCAAGAAATTTTAAGTAATGTGGATTGGCAGAAGTTCAGTTTATTCTTCTATCAAGAAATTCTTCAAGGTATTCCAGAAGCTGCGGGTTGTTCAGGGAAACCACGTAGAGGTCATCTTCTTCGCACTCTTTGGAATATGACAGGAAATCTCTGTATAATTTACGTTCGGAACTATTAAAGATCATATAGGTGTACATTGCTTAACCTCTTGTAATTATTGTCTTTTCTTCTATGTAACTTATCGGTACCGGAGGGAGAAAACTTTAGGGTGGATGTCTCTTTCCATGACAGGTTCTTCTAGTACAATTGATACAATGACAGGGAATGGTGAAAATGCTAAAATAGCAGCTGCCGGATTTAGGTTCAATACTCTCGTGAAGCAAACCAGAATGAAATTAATACATTTCTATCGCAAACCAGCACTGTCAAAATCACAAGTTCATGACCTGTTCGCTACAGTAAGCACCAGAATTTCTGCCCATATTAAGAGTATTGAGACTGAATACTGCTATAACGTTGATGCCGGAGAGAACCTTGATGCTGATGAAATCAGGCTGCTCACCTGGCTCCTCTCAGAAACATTTGAGCCCGAAAATTTCTCAGATCACAGTTTTTTGATTGAGAACTCAGAGGACAGAGCCTGCCTGCCGGACAGGCAGGCACAGACAAAAGACAAAATTCTGTTAGAAGTAGGGCCCCGAATGAACTTTACAACAGCCTGGTCAACCAATGCGGTATCCGTCTGCCATGCATGCGGACTAGGCAAGATAAGACGCATTGAGAGGTCGCGAAGATACAGGTTTGACCTTGATGAACACTTCAGCAAAGAGCAGGCAGATGATCTCTCGTCCCTGCTCGTTACCCGGCACGCAATACTCTTTTTTGACCGGATGACAGAGTGTCCGTATCCGGAACCGCTCGATTCATTTCAGACAGGCATAGCTCCTCAACCTGTTTTTGAGATACCCCTTGTTGAGGAAGGGAAATCAGCACTTGAAAAGATCAACCGGGAGATGGGGCTTGGGCTGGATGCATGGGATATAGATTATTACTATGATCTATTTGTAGGGGATATTGGCAGAAATCCAACGAATGTTGAATGCTTTGATCTCAGCCAGTCAAACAGTGAACACTCACGGCACTGGTTTTTCAAGGGAAAACTCATTGTTGACGGGAATGAGGCTTCACACAATCTTATAGAGCTCATAAAAGAACCCCTTGACAAGAATCACAATAACAGTGTGATTGCCTTCAATGATAACTCAAGCTCCATACGTGGATATGAAATCAAGACGATCGTGCCTGAACATCCGGGCGGCTGCTCCCGGTTCATAACGTCCCGGCTGCGGTATGATCCTCTCTTTACAGCTGAGACGCATAATTTCCCCAGTGGAGTTGCGCCCTTCCCCGGAGCGGAAACCGGCACCGGGGGGCGGATACGGGATGTACAGGCAACGGGCAGGGGCGGACTTGTCATGGCCGGCACTGCTGCCTACTGTGTAGGAAATCTTTTTATTCCCGACTACACACTCCCCTGGGAGGACAGTTCCTTTATCTACCCCGGTAATCTTGCTTCACCCCTTGAGATTGAGATCCAGGCAAGCAACGGTGCTTCTGACTACGGGAACAAATTCGGCGAGCCTGTGATTCAGGGTTACACAAGATCATTCGGCTTGAGGATGCCTGATGGTGAGCGTTATGAATGGATCAAGCCCATCATGTTTACTGCCGGTATCGGTCAGATGGATGCCGGTCATGTTGAGAAGGGCCAGCCTGATAAGGACATGCTTGTGGTGAAAATCGGCGGTCCTGCCTACCGGATAGGCATAGGAGGGGGAGCTGCATCGAGTATGATTCAGGGTGAAAACCTTGCAGAGCTTGACTTCAATGCCGTACAGCGCGGTGATGCAGAGATGGAGCAGAAAATGAACCGTGTATTACGTGCATGTGTTGAACGGGGTAATGACAACCCCATCGTCAGCATCCATGACCAGGGAGCGGGTGGCAACTGTAATGTTGTCAAGGAGATTATCTATCCCGCCGGTGCAAAGATCGAGGTAAGAAAAATCCAGGTTGGTGACAGCACCCTTTCTGTACTTGAAATATGGGGCGCAGAATATCAGGAGCAGAATGCATTACTGATAGAGCAGCACAACCTGGAGCTCTTTGAAAAAATGTGTCTTCGGGAAAAAGTATCCTTTGCAGTCATCGGCCGGATATCAGGAGATGGCAGAATTGTCCTCTATGATGAAACAGATGACAGCACACCGGTGAATCTTGATCTGGAAAAGGTTCTTGGTGACATGCCTCAGAAGACCTTTCACCTTGACCGCCAGACCTTAAAAACAGAGGTCCTGAGACTGCCTGAAGGGATTACGGTTCAGAAGTGCCTGGAACGGGTGCTTCGGCTTCTCTCCGTGGGTTCCAAAAGATTTCTGACGAACAAGGTTGACAGAAGCGTGACCGGACTTGTGGCACGGCAGCAGTGTGCCGGGCCTTTGCAGCTCACTGTTGCTGATGTGGCAGTCGTTGCCCAGAGTCATTTTGGTTTGACAGGAGCAGCAATCTCTATTGGAGAACAGCCTGTTAAAACTCTGCTCAATCCTGCTGCCATGGCCCGATTATCGGTTGGCGAAGCGTTGACGAATATGGTTTGGGCAAAGATAAGCGCTTTGGAAGATATTAAATGCTCAGGTAACTGGATGTGGGCAGCAAAACTGCCCGGCGAGGGCGCGCGGCTCTATGATGCGGCTGTAGCTTTGAGTGAGGTACTGACAAAACTTGGCATTGCTATTGACGGCGGCAAAGACAGCCTGTCCATGGCTGCCCAGGTGACAGGACAGAACCTGCCTGCCGGACAGGCAGGCACAGAACTCAGAGCACAGGGCGCAGACAACAGACAACAAACAGGGGATGAAGGCCCGAAGGGAGAGACAGTAAAAGCTCCGGGGACACTGGTAATCTCTGCCTATGCAACGTGCCCTGATGTTACAAAAGTTATAACTCCCGACTTAAAAGGGCCCGGCGAAAGCAGGCTCATGTTTATTGATCTGGGAAAAGGGAAGAACCGTCTGGGAGGCAGCGCCCTTGCACAGGTATTCAGCCAGATCGGGCAGGAGTCGCCGGATATGGATGACACTGATCTGTTTCAAAATGCCTTTCGTGCAGTGCAGCGCATGATATTTGACGGCCTGATCCTCTCCGGTCATGACAGAAGCGATGGCGGGCTCATAACAACGCTTCTTGAAATGGCTTTTGCCGGAAACTGCGGAATTGAGGTGGAGTTATGCATAAAGAGTTTAGAGTCAGGAGAGGGGAATCCCGGGGCAGGAACCAGGGAAGAAGATGCGATATCATTTCTTTTTTCGGAAGAACTGGGACTGGTGATTGAATACCTTCCCAATAGAGAAGAGGAATTAACATCGATTCTTAGAAACTCATCGGTTGATTATCAGATTATTGGAAGGTCATTAAAAGAAAAGCAAATAACAATTAAGGACCAAACACTGAACTCTGAATTCATAACTCTACTGGACGAAGACATGAGAAATCTTCGCGCGTTGTGGGAGGAGACAAGCTATCAGCTTGAGAAGCTTCAGACAAATCCTGAGTGTGCTGAAGAGGAGCGAAGAAACATCTTTGACAGGGAAGCCCCGAAGTTTAAATTAAGCTTTACTCCTGAGATTACCCCAGTTGGGATACTGAACAGTGATGTGAAACACAAAATTGCCATTATACGCGAAGAGGGAAGTAACAGTGACCGGGAGATGTCAGGAGCATTTTTCCAGGCGGGATTTGAGCCCTGGGA
>CP070644.1:1391667-1410351 GCA_020354155.1 Nitrospiraceae bacterium
ATTACGCAATGCAGGGGGGAAAGAGGCTTATATAGAACTTCTTAAGCACAAGTTCAATCCTTACTCAGTTGGAACAGAGTTAGAGAGAGAACTCATTGACGACTATGGTCTTGTAGCACAGACCACGGGATTCTGGAGTGGTATCGACTATGGAAATTGCAATCCCATGCCACCACCACCTTCATTGAGTGATGTGCACGATGAAGTAAAAAAACATCAGATTGACCTTCTCTTATTCTCACACTACGCGGATGAGATTGAGGCCTGTCCAAATATTTTTAATGATGTGGTGCAATGGGCAAAGCGATTACGGGAGGGTGGAGTGAAACCCTTATTACCAACAAATGTAATACCAGCTCTCATGGGTGATAGCAATGAAAATTCTGCTGCTGATATATGGGTTGTACTTCCGAAGATGTACGATGCTTATACGGATAATATAAATCAGGTAATACAAAGAGGAGAAGAAGTCTGGACCTACAACGCATTGGTACAAGACGATTATTCCCCTAAGTGGACCATAGATTTTCCTCCTATAAATTACAGGATTCAACCCGGGTTTATTAGCCAGAGTCTTGACGTAACCGGTGTGCAATACTGGGTATTTGACTACTGGACAGAAGACCCGTGGAATGATCTAACGAAATACGGCAATGAATATCCTGGAGATGGAGTATTTGTGTATCCGGGAAATATGGTGGGCATAAGTGGAGTAGCACCAGGGATGAGACTCAAATGGATTCGTGAAGGAATCGAAGACTGGGAGTATGTACATATGCTCAAAGCCCTGGGACATGCAGATTTCGCTTTAAACATTACAAGACAGGTGGCCCCTGACTGGAAAAAATGGACTCGAAGTACTGACGAGCTTTACGCGGCCAGAATATCTCTTGGAGATAAGATTCACCAGAATTCAGCACAACCTTTAGAACAGAGCTGGTCGGGTTTTTCTGGACACCAAATTCCGGCTTATAAGTGATAAGCTGCCTGCTCATACTGCCACCTCCTTATGAGGCAGTGTGCTCCAGTAAACAGTATCCGGCGTCCTTCGGTCAAGGCTTTGATGCCTGCGCCTGCTGTTGTAGAATTCAAAATACGTTTTAAGCCCCTCTCTGGCAGCAGGTATAGAATCATACGCCTTCAAATACACATCTTCATACTTCACGCTTTTCCATAGCCTCTCGACCATGATGTTGTCCATCCAACGGCCCCGTCCATCCATACTGATTTTGATCCCATTGGCATCCAGAATCCCGGTAAATGCATCTGACGTAAATTGACTTCCCTGATCGCTGTTGAATATCTCCGGCACACCATATTTCAAAATAGCTTCCTCCAATACCTCGGTACAGAAAGACGCATCCAACGTATTGGACAGACGCCAGGCCAAAACTCTCCGGCTTGCCCAGTCCATGATCGCTACAAGATAACAAAACCCTCGTGCCATAGGCAGATACGTAATATCAGCCGCCCAGACACGGTTTCCCCGGGTGATTTCCAGTCCTCTAAGCAAATACGGATAGATTTTGTGTCCAGGGTGCGGCTTGCTCAGCCGTGGTTTTTTGTATATTGCCTCTATACCCATCTTTCTCATAAGCGTCCTTACATGGTCTCTTCCGATCTTGTATCACAGGCCTTGAAGTTCATCACGAATACTCCTGCTTCCCATAGACGGATATTTCAGATGAATCTCATCAATCTGCTTCATGATCTCAAGATCCCCGGGATTCATCGGCACTGCCTTGTAGTACAGACTTGATCGGGAAAGCTCCAGTATCTCGCTCTGCCGCGTTAACGGCAACTCGTGCTCCCGGTCTATCATCTCTTTGCGCTCAGCCCGAAGATGCGCCCGAGCGCACCTGATAAAAAATCATTCTCCATTGCTAATTGCCCTGTCTTCGCGTGGAGCTCTTTAACACTTGCTCCTTCAGCAGGATCTTTTCCCTTCCCAAACACTTCGTCAGCTCTCTCCATCAGCTATTTCTTCCATTTCGTGATCTGGTTGGGATGGACCTGAAATCGCTCCGCCAACTCTACTACCGTTTGATCCCCCTTCATCGCCTCCAGTGCTACCTTTGCCTTGAATGCTGCTCCAAGGTTGCGTCTCGGTCTTTTCATCTCTGCTGCTTCTTTCTTGCCTTTTACAGGACATGTTACAAAATCCAGCTCCATCATTTGCCCTGTATGGGGTTTTCTCAAGTCATCCCTATGCCTGATACCCCATGATTTCGTTTAGAGCAGCTTTATCACTTATCCCCCTGTCCAGTTTATCCCGACCACTTCTAAGTTCTACGAGCTGATTTTGTTTATTAAAGGTATATTGATTTTTATAGCGATTTCGTAACGTAATACTATTTTTCAATTAAATAATATACGCTGCCTCTGTCGTCAAGTCTGTTATTTCCTTCAAGCTCATTGAAATGCTGATCGACTATTTTAGGGCAAATGTTCCTTATCATTTTATCAAACGACGCTCTGCTATATCTGTTTCCCCAAGTCCATCCTGGAGCTGGTGATTCATAGTAATACTTGCTATTTGTTATTAAAGAAACAACACTCTGAACTATTAAATATTTATTTGCCATCCTATATGATAGCTCCAATATTTTATCGGGAGCATCGACATGATAAAGCCCCCCGACATTTGCAACGATATCAGTTGAAAAGAATTTTGAGCTTGGAGTTATCTCTTCTTTCTTGAATTCTATGCCATTAAGATTAAGTCGTTCTGCTATTAACGTAGCATTATCAAAGTGCTTATCCCTATCACTATCTATTCCAATGCTTCTGTTGCATCCAAGCCTTGATGCAACCATGGCGTAAAAACCATCTGCACAGAACAGCTCTGTAAAAGAAACACCATCTGCTGTATTTTTTTCTGACTTGGCAATAGCATAAGCAATGTAGGCTGTGATAATAGGTGCTTTTGCTTTTTGGTTTAATTCATAGATTCCCGGAAGCTGGTCATTATTCACACCAAAAAAAGAATATGTATGATACAGCGGGCCTAAATCAGAAAGGATATTGTTCTTTATTTTATTTGATGAGTTAGACATTCTAAGCCTCCTAATTTGATGCTATTACTAATTATTTCTAAATCTTCACTTCAGAAATAATAAAAAATGTACTTCAAAAAACTTCGAATTACAAGAAAATAATTATTACCTTAAAAAAAAGAGCTGCCCCGTCTTTTGAGAACGGGACAGCCGTAATTTCAAAACAGCAGAAAAAGTTATCTTTTTTTCTTTTTGGCTGTTTTCTTCTTTGCTACTTTCTTCTTTGCAGCTTTTTTCTTCGTAGCCTTTTTCTTTGCTACTTTCTTCTTCGTAGCCTTTTTCTTTGCTACTTTCTTCTTTGCAGCTTTTTTCTTAGTAGCTTTCTTCTTTGCTACTTTCTTTTTGGCTGCTTTCTTCTTCGTAGCCTTTTTCTTCTTTGCAGCGGCTTTTTTCTTGGCGGCCATTCCTTTTCACCCCCTTTCTTCTCTCACAATCATAATGAGAGTAATTTACAGTCTTCCTAACAGAAGAATCTTTTTGGCATTTATAAGCTTTTTGAGCTTCCGGTCCCCCGTTTTTTTTCTGGATCTATATTCTGTCGGCTGCATAACGGTAAAACTGATCTCGCGGCCGAAACGTTTTTCTATATCACTGAGAGATTTCTTTAAATGGTTTGAATCCGTTACAACAAAGAGATCAAGTTTTGGAACATTCGGGTTGCGCACATAGGGACCATAGATAAAGGCGGTTTTGGCTTCGGACGCTTTCAGTACTGATTTCAGCGCACCGGGGATTCCAAGTGTTTTTGCAATAAGACCTTTCAGTTCAGGGAAGAGGGGGGAATTTCTATTGACCGTGAAGTATTTAAGATTGCCTTCACGTTCACTGACAACAAGATCCATAGTGTGGAGTTTATCAAGTTCTTTTTTGACGCCTGAAGGATTTTTATTGACAAGTCTGGCGATTTCCCGCACATAAAATTTTTCATCGGGATTATTGAAGAGCAATGACATTATGTCTGCTCTTATGCCTGATGTAAAAAGTTTGTCTAACATATATTGTTAATAATGTATAACAGAAAAACAAAGTTGTCAAGAAAAAAATGCATAAAAAGAAACATAAAATTACTTTTTGTGAACAAATGAAATGTTGAAAATTAGAATACTATTGTTCTCAAAATAAATACAGATCTATTTGCATGTTCTCCCTTTTACATTGGACGATGCAGGTTGTCGAAATATTCATTTTATATCCTGGAGAATTTCAAGTGAGAATGCTGTCTGGCATTTCTGTGATATAATGGGGATATGAAGGAAGCAATGTTTTATGAAAAACTGGGTGAGATGAAAGTTCAGTGTGCTCTCTGCGCGCATTCATGCATTATTCATCAAGGCCGGCGCGGTATATGCGGTGTGAGGGAGAACAGGGAAGGAATACTGTACAGCCTGGTCTATGGGAAACTGATTGCTGCCAATGTCGATCCCATAGAAAAAAAACCGCTTTTTCATTTTCTGCCCGGGACCGCTTCCTTTTCTGTTGCAACCGTGGGCTGTAATTTTAAATGTAAACATTGTCAGAACTATGACATTGCCCATTGTACAAAGGAGAGTAAAGGTATACCGGGAGATGATGCGACTCCTGAACAGGTTGTCAAAGCAGCAGAGCGGGCAGGCTGCAGGAGTATCTCCTATACCTATACTGAACCCACCGTGTTTTATGAATTTGCTTTTGACTGTGCACGCATTGCTCATGAGCGCGGGATAAAAAATGTCTTCGTCAGTAACGGGTACACTTCGCTTGAGGCAGTAAAGACAATTGCCCCTGTTCTTGACGGGATTAATATAGATTTGAAGGGTGATGACGAGTTTTATAAGAAAATATCCGGAGCTCGCCTGCAACCTGTCCTGAATACAATTCAATTAATGAAGGAACTCGGTGTGTGGGTTGAAGTTACGACACTAATAATTCCATCATATAATGACTCAGAAAAAACGCTTGGCGATATTATAGAATTTATAAAATCTGTTGATCCCGGAATTCCGTGGCATGTTTCACAATTTTATCCTACGTACAAACTTCTTGATCAACCAAGAACGCCGGTAGCAACATTGAAGAGGGCAAGGGAAATGGGGATCCAGAGGGGGCTCAAATATGTATATGAAGGCAATGTTCCCGGTGAAGGCAGTGAAAGCACCTCTTGCCCGGGATGTGGAGAACTCCTGGTCGAACGGCATGGCTACCAAATAACAGGAAATACTATCGGGGAAGGAGAATGCCCTCATTGCTCATTGGCAATTGAGGGAGTATGGAGATAACGCACCATGGACAAAAAGCTTAGGGACGAAATACTGGAACTCATATGGTCATTAAGAGAAAAAGGTTCGAAGAGCTGTGCAGATGTTGTATCTGGTCTGGGGGAAAGCGAAACAACTGATACGATGAGTAAAATGGAGAAATCCGGTCTCGTGACAATGAGTGATGATACTATTGAACTAACCGATAAGGGTGAAGTGCGTGCCAGGGATCTCACAAGAAGACACAGGCTGGCGGAACGGCTCTTTCATGATGTATTGGACGTGAGCATGCAGGAAAGCGAAGAAACGGCCTGCGAGATTGAGCATTTTCTATCACCATCTGTGACTGACAGTGTCTGCTCCTTTCTTGGCCATCCGCCTACCTGCCCCCATGGCAAACCCATACCAAGGGGGGACTGTTGTTCAAAATACAGGAAGGAAGTGAAGCCCCTTGTCATGAAGCTGAAGGAACTTGAAGGCGGCAAAAAGGGACGCATAGTATTTATTGTACCTTCTGACAGTACCCGGCTTGAGCGGCTTGCATCAATGGGAATTGTGCCGGGAAGTATTGTAAAACTGAAACAGAAACGTCCTTCATTCGTGCTTGAGATAGAAGAAACAACTCTCGCAGTGGATGCACTTATTGCTGAGGAAATCTATGTAAAGGAAACCATAGCCTCGTAATGAGCTGTTGTCACTAAAGGAGTGGGCTCAGCACAGCCAGTCTCTTTCTGGCATGTCTGCCGAGTTCAGTATCAGGGGCAACGGTTAACTGATTTCTGTATGCGATCACTGCCGGTTTAATCTCCCCAAGACTGTCATAGCATATCCCCAGCATACCATGGACATCAACATCACGGGGAGCAATCCTGGCAATATCGACCAGATAGGGTGTTGCCTCCCTGTATTCATGAAGTTTGAAATAGCTCTTGCCAATGCCGTAGTATGAAAGCCCGTGGTTGGGGTATAATTTTAAACTTTGTTTAAATGCATCAATAGCTCTTGAATAACTCCCTTCATAATATCTGACTAAACCCAATCCGAATATGGCCGGCTGATAGCCGGGATTCAGCAATAATGCGCTGTTAAATGCTGACTCGGCGCTGGCATAGTCTTTCGTCTGCACTTTGATGGACCCAAGCAGGGCATGAAAAGGCGCCTGACGGCTGTTCTCTCCGATAGCCTGCCGTACCTTGCTTTCAGCCGTTGTGAAATTTTTTTTCCTGAACGCCTGTTCCGCTTCATCATAAATGAAATATACCCTGTTTGTTGTCCGCATGTTTTCTGTAGCGTCCTGGTACTGCCTGGCATGTTTCCCGTCCTGATACAGTGAGTACGGCGGGAGTGAACGAATCATTGTATCGATTTCGCTGAGTCTTACCTCTTGCCTCGGGTGGGTGGAAAGGAGGTCACTGATAGGAGAGCTGGTATTCTGCGACCTGCCAAGACGCCTGAGGTAATCATCAGTGACCCTTTCAAGGATGATATGGGTCTTTTTTGCTTCGTAGGGATCATAGCCGAGCATGGCCATGTACTTTACTCCCAGTTTGTCTGCCTGAAGCTCCTGACTCCTGTCGTATTTTAATAAAATCAGTTTGCTTCCGATTGCGCCAATGGTCATCAGCGCATCGCCTCCTCCTGAACCGTTCAGAGCAGAAGCACCGATTGCAAGCCCCAGTTGATGAAGGGTCTGTTGGGAGAGTCTCTGAGCTGTATGGCGTGCCATGACATGACCTATTTCATGTCCTATAACAGAGGCAAACTGAGCCTCATTTTCCAGTTCGCTCAGCAACCCTCTGGTGATCGCAACATAACCGGGTAGTGCAAATGCATTTGGGACAGATGTATTCTGAATTGAAAATCTGTATGGCAGTTGAGGTCTTTCAGAATTGCGCCAGATATTCTCAACAATAGCGCCAAGATATGACTCAAGAGCACTGTCCCTGTAATCACCACCGAACTCCCATCTCAGGGAAGGGGAAGCCTCTTCCCCCAAAGCTACCTCCTGCTGTTCACTGATGAGCATTAACTCATGCTGTCCTGTGACAGGATTAATAGCACAGGATGCAGAGAGGAATGAAAGGGTGAACAAAAGAATAGTTTTTCTGAGAGAAACAAAATGAATCATCATGGGACATATTGTATCCCAATAATCTGATTACCTTCAACAACAGCTTTTGAGATTCGATACAAATTCAATGAGAGCATGGATTTTTCTGTGACATAATCCGTATATATAAGATAGTAGATGATATTGAACATAGGAACGATTACTCTATATATGACTCATTTGAAGTGGTAAAAAAGGGGTTATAGAAAATGGCGGACAAAAAAAACAGGGTACTCCTTGTTGAAGATATGACACTTGAGCAGGCGGCTTTCAGGCAGTTGGTCAAGGAAGACAACTTCCCCTTTGAATACAGAATGGCCCGATCTGTAAATGAAGTGCGTGAGATACTTGCAGAAGAGAAGTTTGATGCCATAATTACTGATTATCAATTCAGTGATGGAACAGCATTCGACATATTTGCACTATCCCCGGGTATCCCGAGCATCGTTGTAACAGATGCCCGTGATATTGGTGTTGCAGTCAAGGTAATGAAATCGGGAGCAGATGATTATCTTATAAAGGATAATGAACAAAATTTTCTCACTATCCTGCCGGTAACTGTGGAAAACGCGATTAAGCGGAAAAAGGCAGAGGAAAGACTTCGCCTTCTTGAGTCGGCAGTTGTAAACGCCAAAGACGCTATTATCATACTTGAAGCTGAACCGGGAAAAATGCAGGGACGGCGGATTCTCTATGTGAATGATGCCTTTACAAGAATGACTGGTTATACCCATGAAGAGGCAGTGAAAAAAACGCTCAGAATGTTGAGGGGACCAAGGACAAGCCTTACTGCACTGGATACAATAAGAGTTGCCCTGGAACAATGCAGTCCGGTACGGGTGGAACTGATCAATTACCGCAAGGATGGTTCAGAATTCTGGGTTGAATGCTATATAGCCCCCTTTGCAGATGAGAAGGGCCGTTTCTCTCACTGGGTATCCGTTCAGAGAGACATAACGGAACGCAAAAAGGCTGAAGGGGAAAGAGAAAAACTCATGAACGAAATTGAGGCAATCAATTCTGACCTGACAGAACTGAATAGCGAGCTTGAGACCATTGGTGCTGAACGGACCATGAGCCTTATGGCGTTAACCGTTGCGGACAGAATACGCAATCCTGCAGCAATGATCGGTGCACGATGCAGACGCATCCTTTCGAAGGAGCAGCTCTCCGGGGAACTGAGGGAAAGTCTGCAGTATATCATGGAAGGCTCAGAAAAACTGGATAAGATAGTCAGGGATTTTGAGGCACTGCTGAAAAACAGGCAGTCAAAATTCAAGCATGATGATCTTAATTCTGTTGTAGAAAAAATCCTTTCCGTTGTTGAAAAGGAGGCGAAAAACAAAGGGATAGAGATGGTTGTCAACATATCAAAGGATGCCTTACGGGTAAATATGCAGAAGGACCTCCTGCGAATGGCTCTTTTTCATGTCATGAAGAACTCTATAGAGGCAACGTCCAGGGGAGGGACCATAGGCGTTGAAACATATAAAGAGAGTGACAATGTAGTATTTTCGGTATCAGACTCAGGGTATGGTATACCGGATGAAGATGTTGAGAATATTTTCAAGCCTTTTTTCAGTACTAAAGAACGCGGGTTTGGTTTGGGACTCCCCCTGGTGAAACAGATTATCGGCGAACACATGGGCGACCTGATCGTGGAAAGCAGGGCAGGAATGGGTACAACATTTAAATTGGTGTTCCCTTCACGGTGGAGAGATGAGAGGCTGTCTGAGATTTAGGGCGACATGAGCTTTCACATTTCCTTCTTAATTTTTTTATAAAATTATTAAAAAGTTATTGCTATTTAACCGTTTATATAATAATGTATCACATTGATATCGGGAATACGATCTGTTATACTTTATAAATTGTTGATAATTAGAAAGAAAATGACGGTATGAAGAAAAAACTTATACTTTTGGTCTCTGCTGTTCTTGTAATGTCCAGTGGGTATATAAATGAGGTGTCTGCGGCCGCAGCTGACCCTGCACTTCAGATTGCTCAGGGACAGCCTTCAGAGGTACCGGTTCAGAACCAGGGAAAGGGCGCTGATGGAAAGAAAGAGGAAAAGAAGGCAGATGCTGTGCCCAATGTTATAAAGGGGCTCCCCCCCAACTTGCCGAAATCCGTTGATCCTCAAAAATTAAGGAACCTGCGGGGGAGTGCGAAGAATGGGGCCTCTGCATCTCAAAAGAAGCAGAATGAGAATGAGACAAGCTATATTATCCTTAATTTTGATAATGCAGAGCTTAAGGACGTTATCAACACAATAGGCTCTATTACCAATGAAAATTTTATCCTCAGCCCTGGCATTGACGCACGAATAACAATTCATTCAGCCAAAAAGATCCCTGTCAGTGAAGTCATGAACGTTTTTGAATCAGTTCTGGAAGTGAACGGCATGTCTCTGGTCAGGTCAGGAGAGTTCTTTAAACTGGTTTCAGCCAGTGCGGCAAAACAGAAGCCTACTGCTGTAAGTAAAGGCAATAGTGTTGATTCTGTGTCTGAGGCTGACAGGCCGATAACCCATATCATTCCCGTACAGTATATCCCGGTGACTGAGGTAAGCAACGTCCTGAAGCCGCTCATGTCACAGATTGGAAGCATCGCAGCGAACCCGAGAAACAACCTGCTTATCGTCAATGACAATGCATCGAGCATTAAGCGGCTGTTAATCGTTCTCCAGGAGATAGATGTCAATGCATTTGAAAATACGAGAATGTTCTTTTTTCAGCCAAAGTATTCAGATGTGTCAACAATCACGGATGAACTGACGGAAATCCTCAATGCACTCAACCTCTCCAGTGAAGGGATTGCCCTTGTGCCCATTGACAGGATTAATAGTCTGATTATTTTTTCTGCCAGTCCTGCACTGTTACAGACTGTGGAAGGATGGGTCAGAAGGCTTGATGAGGAGATCAAGACAGGACAGAACATTTACGTATACCCTGTGCAGAACGTAAAGGCCGAGGAAATAGCCGATATCCTCAAGACCCTCTATGAAGTTGATGGCGGCACGACGAGAACAACGACTACGCGTAAACCGGCGACTACTGCAAAAACGGCCAAGACAAGAACAAGACAGGCAGTACAGAGAAGAACAGCAACGAGAACAGCCAAGGAGGGGATGAGCAGGCTGGAGATCGTTACCTTTGAGCCCACGAATTCATTAGTGATTCTTGCTCCGCCCGGTATTTACCGGGAGATGGTAAAGACAATTCAGAAAATCGACATTTATCCCAGAGAAGTACTTATTGAGGCAATCATAGCGAAAGTAGATATTTCAGATGCTGATGAACGGGGCATCAGGTGGTCCATACTGCATAATCTCAGCATAGATAATAGAGATGTGACAGGACTTGCCCGAGGCAATCCTGCATTAGGATTGCCAATAACTGATGGAATTGATCTGGCCTCGGGACCTACTGGTGGTTTTTCATACTTTTTATTACGGCCTGGGAAATTTGCGGCTGTGATACGAGCCCTTGCCAGTTCATCCAAGGTTGACATCCTGCAGAGCCCCCGTCTCCTTGTCCGGGATCAGGAGGAAGCCAGCATAGAAGTTGGTTCTGATGTCCCTATAGCCTCAAGTACAACATCAACGACAACGACAGATACACTGACCCAGAGTATTGAGTACCGTTCTGTAGGTATTAAACTGAAGATCAAACCGACAATAAGTGAAGAAAGGACTGTCGTCCTTGACCTTGAGCAGGAGGTTTCTTCTGTAGATGAAGAAGGACGTGCAGTCGGCGGCTTCACCTATCCGGAATTTCAAACGACCCTGACAAAGACTTCCATTGTAGTGCCTGATGAACAGGGAATCATCATTGGCGGTATCATGGAAGATTCAATCGGTAAAAGCTATGAGGGGATACCTCTTTTGAGTTCAGTCCCCTTATTTGGACCTCTTTTCCGCTATACGAAAGAGAGGTCAGACAAGACAGAATTGATTATTATCATCATTCCTCATGTTGTATCAAAACCCGGTGAGGCAGATACCCTTACAAGGAATTACTTGGACCAGTTAGGAAGAGTAAAGAAATTTCTGGAAAAGAGCGAATATAATCAGCCGTCTTTATATAAGACAAACCCTTCTACTGTAAATGAGCCGTAATGTGGTTAAAATCAGCAAGGCCGGGCTTCTGGGTAAGATTCTCCTTGATCTTAATCTCATCACCCCGGAAAAGCTTGAGATAGCATTAAAGGAACAATCTGCATTAGGCAAGGTCAATCCGAGTCGTCTGGGACAGATCCTTATTACCCTGGGATTCATTTCTGAAGCAGACCTTCTACGGGCCCTCAGTTCCCAGCTGAGTCTGAAGTGGCTGAGATTCTCCGAATTTCCCAAAGAAGCACCTGCCGGCGACTACCCCTCTGTCAAATTTATGAAGCAGTATAAATTTGTTCCAATCGCAGCAGAGGACAATATGCTGAAAATAGCAATGTCAGACCCGCTTGATGAGTATGTCCTTGATGCACTGAAATTATTTTCAGACAAATCCCTTGAAATCTGTATCAGTGGTGAAAAGGATATACAGGAAGCCATCGAACAATATTTTGGCAGCAGCGTGCAGATGACGAGCATTATGGAAGGGATGAGGGAAGAAGGGGTAGAGGATGGTGAGCTGAACCTCCATGAAGATGTCCATCACCTGAGAGACATGGCATTTGAGGCGCCCATTGTCAAGCTCGTGAATATGCTGATAACACGGGCGGTGGAGAGCAGGACAAGTGATATTCATATTGAGCCCTTTGAAAACAATGTGAAGGTGCGCTACAGGATAGACGGAGCGTTGACTGATATTGAGTCACTGCCCAAGCGGCTTCAGCCGGCTGTTCTTTCAAGAGTCAAGATTATGTCAAGGCTCAATATTGCAGAAAGAAGGCTGCCCCAGGACGGAAGGATAAAATTAAGGGTATCGGGACGCGACATAGACCTTCGTGTATCAACGCTTCCTACCGTGTACGGTGAAAGCATTGTTATGAGAATCCTTGACAGCGGGAGTGCCTTGATCAGCCTTGAGCATCTGGGCTTCCCCATAGAGGCTTTGCAGAAATATGACAAACTCATAACGATGCCCTATGGAATGCTCCTTGTTACCGGGCCGACGGGTAGCGGTAAGACAACGACACTGTATGCCTCTCTGAGCAAAATCAACTCCTCTGACAAAAAGATAATCACCATTGAAGACCCGATAGAATACCAGATTAATGGCATTAACCAGATCCATGTTAAGCCTCAGATTGGCCTCACCTTTGCAAATGGTCTCCGTCATATTGTCCGTCAGGATCCAGACGTCATCATGGTGGGTGAAATCAGGGATGTTGAGACCGCTGAAATTGCCATAAACTCTGCTTTGACAGGGCATCTCGTGTTCAGCACACTTCACACAAACGATGCCTCAGGGGCAGTTACACGGCTGCTTGATATGGGGATTGAGGGTTTTCTTGTTTCCTCTTCACTGATCGGTGTGCTTGCCCAGCGACTGGTCAGGGTTATATGTCCGACCTGCAAGGAGCCTTTTCAGCCTACCCAGGAGATGATTGATGAAATTGAATACTTTCAGCGCAATAAAACGACCTTTCATGGCGCTGGTTGTGACAATTGCAGATATACCGGTTACAGGGGCCGTACAGGTATATTTGAACTCATGATAACCGACGGCAGTATCAGGCGCATGATACTTGAAAAAACAAGTGCTGATGTTATCAGACAAAAAGCTGTTGAACATGGGATGAAAGTGCTCAGAGAAAGTGGATGGGGCAAGGTAAGTGAAGGCGTGACAACTGTTGAAGAGGTAATGCGGGTTGCCCAGGAGGATATCTAGTGGAAACGTTTCACTATGAAGCATCGACAAAAGACGGTTCTATAGTTTCAGGTACGTTGGAAGTTGCCAGTGAGCGTGCAGCCGTTGACCGTATCCAGGATATGGGATATTTCCCATTGAAGATCAAAAAAACTGCTGCCGGGTCGAACACGATCGGTGATTTTATTACGTCATTAACAAGCCGGGTTGTTGATAAGGATATCATGACCTTTACCTATCAGCTTGGCGTGCTTCTTGATGCTGGCTTTCCACTTGAACGGTCCCTGTCTATTCTTGCTGACCTGACTGAGAAAAAAAAATTCGGTGATGTTATCGGCGACCTGGTTTCCCAGATCAGAAGTGGAAAATCCTTTTCTGAGTCCCTGGCAAAATTCCCCGCAGTTTTCCCTGTTTTTTACGTCAATATGATTAAGTCAGGGGAGGCGGGCGGGTTTCTTGAAGACACTATTTCCAGGATGGCCACCTATCTTGAAAATGCACAGGCATTGAAAGAAGATGTTCGCTCTGCTCTCGTCTACCCCATGGTGCTGAGCATCGCCGGAGGGCTCGCAATCATAATCCTTCTCACCTTTGTTGTGCCGAAATTCACAAAAATATTCAGTGATATGGGTGAAGCACTGCCCCTGCCGACGATTATACTCCTGAACATCAGTAATGCCCTGACAAATTACTGGTGGGTTTTTATCCTTGTCCTTGCAGTGGCTGCGCTTGGTATCAGCAAATACATCCATAGTGACAGTGGGAAACAATACTGGGACCGGACACGATTTAAACTGCCAATCTTTGGAAAGCTTTACAGGGAAGCGACGGTTTCCCGTTTTGCGCGGACACTGGGGACGCTCCTGGCAAGTGGTGTGCCAATTCTGAATGCTCTCCAGATCGTGAGAGGCACGCTGGGAAGTGAAAGTATTTCAAAAGTTGTGGCCTCCGTACGTGAGGCCGCCAGAAAAGGAAGGGGAATTTCAGAGCCATTGCGGGGCAGCGATATTTTTCCTCCCATAGCTGTCCACATGGTTACAGTTGGTGAGGAAACAGGACGACTTGATGAGATGCTTGTGAAGATTGCCGACCGGTTTGATATTGAGATAAGGACTACAGTAAAGCGTATGCTTTCACTGCTTGAACCGGCACTGATTTTAATAATGGGCATCGTTGTTGGATTTATAGTGATAGCTATGCTGATGGCAATTTTCAGCATTAATGAATTGCCCTTTTAAAGAAACAGACAATTGAAGGTTGAAGGTATCATGAAAAATAAATCGATGGAGGAAGGTATGGACATGGTTAGGGGGAAGAGTCTGCTTCAGAGCAGATATGGTTTTACAATGATTGAGCTCATGGTTGTCATGATCATACTTGGTCTTCTGGCTGCCCTTGTGGCACCCCGGATGTTTGGAAAACTGGGAAAGGCAAAAACGAATGCGGCCTATACACAGATTGAACTTTTCGGAACTGCTCTTGATTCATTTCGTCTTGATGTGGGGAGATATCCCACATCATCGGAGGGGCTTGAGGCCCTTGTGAATCCTCCCTCGGGGGCTGATGAATGGAACGGCCCCTATCTGAAAAAACTGGAAATACCGCTTGATCCATGGAACAATCCATATATCTACGAATCGCCGGGCAACCATGGCGACTATGATCTCTATTCCTATGGTGCGGATGGGACTGAAGGCGGTGATGGTGAAAACAGGGACATAGTCAGCTGGAAAGGGCTGAAATAACGTGCCCGATGAAGAGGCTCTATCAATTTCTCCCAGTTTGTTCCCCTGCGCTGCAGAAGGGATTTACCTTACTGGAGCTTCTGATCGTCCTCATCGTCATTGGTGTTGCTGCCGGTATTGCAGGATTGATGGTGGCCCGGGACCCGGGAGGACTTGAACTCAGGACAACTGCCAAGGATATATCTGCAGTGCTGAGATATGCAAGGAATCATGCTGTCTCCGAGAAAAAAGATTTTGTCTTTGAGGTCGACGAGGAAGATAGGGTTTACCGTCTCTTAACAGAGAAAAGCAAAAAGATCAGTGCAGAGGGTGAACCAGGAGAAGACGCAGGTGAAATGTCAGAGGACACTGCGTCAGACGATGAAGATAATAGTGAGATTGTCGTTATAAGCAAGGAAATTCCGGAGGGACTGGAAGTTACATTCCATGAGAGTGACGAGGAAATTCCGGAATTGGTATTTTCACCTCAAGGTCACTCATCGGGAGCGTTGATTAAGGTATCAAGTGATACTGAGAAGGCCTATTATATTAAAGTGAACAGAATAACAGGCAAGGTTGTTATTGAGGAGGAAAACTGAACAGAAGATGCAGACGACAGGAAGGCGGAAACATCAATACCCTATCAGCGAAAAAGGTTTTACTCTTTTTGAAGTCATTGTAGCAATCGTTATATTGAGTATAAGCTTTGCTCTGGTCATGCAGCTTTTTTCAGGCGGTCTCAAGGCGAGCAGGGCATCCTGTGACTATACACGTGCTGTTGTCCATGCAAAGGACAAGATGGATGAGATTCTGAGTGACCCAATAATGGACAGCGGTGATTTTGAGGACGGATTTCAATGGGCTTCTGTAATAGTACCCTTTCTGGAGCCTGAGGACTCAAACTTTATGATATTTAAAATCATTCTCCACGTATCCTGGGAGGATACGAACAGGGGAAAATCATTAAAACTCGTCAGCCTCAAGACGCTGCCCAAAGACCAGGTGTTTTAAAAAATATCGTGAAAACTGAAAAAGACAGAACAATAGTGCACAGAACAGGAAATTATTCCAAACTGAATGCGGGAGGCTTTACTCTTCTGGAGATTATCATTGCCTTTACTATTTTCAGTCTCGTTGCAGTGATAATAGGCGGTGCCATGCGGCTGGGTATGGATGCCTGGGACAAGGGGGAAGCCGAGACAGGAGAGACGCAGAGGCTGCGGGTACTTTCAGGGCTAATGTCTCAGCAGGTCAGGTCTGCATATCCCTATGCTGTAGACGTTGATGATGAAAGAGTGGTCCTTTTCAAGGGGGAGAAGGATTCCTTATTATTTGCTACTTCTTTTGTGGAAAAATCAATTGGTGGTTTTAAATGGGTTCGTTATTCATTTCGGGACGGAGCCCTGTTTTACAAGGAAGGCATTCTGCCTGACAAGGAATTCATGGAGAAAATTAAAAATGATGAAGAGGTCATGGATGATACGATAGGCGATGTCGAGTTTTCATTCTTAATGAATAAAGATGAGGACTGGCAGGATTCCTGGGAATTTGAGAAGAAGCTTCCGAGTGCGATTACTGTGCGGATTTCATATTTTCAGCCCTTTCGCATAAACCTCCCCCTTGCGAATAAAGGGGCCGTACAAGAGCCTGTACGCGGTGTTGTGTCATGATGGGAACATTATCACAGAGAAACCATGCAATAACTGCATTGACCAATGAGAGGGGCTTTGGCGCCCTGATTATGGTCATCTGGATTGTGGTTATGCTCATGGCCATTGCAGGTGAGTTCTCCTATTCCATGAAGACGGAGATCAATATAATGACGAACTTCAAGGAAGAAGAGGAAGCCTACAGACTGGCACTGGCGGGAATGGAAAAGGCAAAGATGGAACTTCTTCTTATGAAAGAGCCTGCCTATGTATACCTGGGTGAAAATTCAAGTCTGATCCTTGGTGAGCCTGATGAAGAAGATCAATTGGTAATAGAAAGAAAAGGTGAACTTGAGACAGGAACTTTTAGCTATACCCTTGCAGACGAAGAAGGGAAAATAAATATTAACACGGCAACGCAGCAGCAGATTCGGGCCATACTCCTTGAATCCGGAGTTGAAGTAGAAGAAGTGGACACAATTACAGATTCTATTATGGACTGGAGGGACGGAAATGACCTTCATATGGTCAACGGTGCAGAAGAAGACTATTATCAGTCCCTGGACCCTCCCTACAGCAGTAAAGACGGGTCGTTCTATGCCATTGAAGAGTTGCTGCTTGTAAAAGGCATGACCCCTGAAATATTATACGGTCTGAAGGGAGAGGAAGATGGCGAGATTATTTATACGGGACTTATAGATTTATTTACTGTTGTAGGTTCTGGAAGAACGAATATCAATACCGCACAGGAAACAGTGCTTGAAATACTCTTCGGCACTGATAATGCCCTGAACATAGCCACCCAGCGTGAAGCAGGTCCCATTACACGGCCTATTGCAAACGGGCAGGTCACATCATCTTACTTTACAGTCATTTCTACAGGGACGAATCGTGACGAATCAATCTCACGGACCGTGAAGGCTGTTATGCAATTGCAGAATAAAACACTGGAGATACACTACTGGAATGACAACTATACTGGATAGGCTTTTCGGCACATTTATAGGGATTGAATTTAAGACGGACTCTCTTGTCATCTCTCATCTTAAGAATCACCTGTCCGGGGTTTTGCTTCTTTCCTCTTCATCGTTTGAGCTGAGGAACGATGAAGTGTTCATTCAGGAGGTTAAGGAATACCTGAGTCGCTATATTGCCGGGTCAGAGAGAGTATTTGTCTGTCTGCCTGATACATGGGCAGTGACGAAATTTATCGACGTACCGGCAACGAAATCAAAGGGTTCTCTTGCCCAGTTAATGAATTTTGAAATTGAGAGGCATATCCCTTTTGACATTGCCAATGTTGTCTATGATTTTCAGATTGTAGATGAGAAGGAATCGACACTTTCTGTATCATTTATAGCAGTCAGGAAGGAAAAAGTTGAATATGTCAAGGAAATACTTGAGAAGCTGTCTCTGAAACCTGATGCGATTACCATATCGTCTTTTGCTGTTATGAATGCCCTTGAACTGAGTGGATCAACTGCAGGGGGATGGCAGGACGTCCTGGGACTCGCATCGCACTCAAATCAGCTTGGGGGGAAGGGCGAGACAAACATAAGTCTTTATTTGGACAATAAACATGCAAGTCTCGCAATTATCAAGAGCGGACTCTGCGTCAATCTCAGGTTTTTCAACATGGACGAATATAATTCCCGTGAAGAGTTTATGGATGAAGTATCCAAGTTTCTCATTGAGGTTCAGTCACGGTACAGAATAGAGAAATTTAACTGCCTGATTGTTTCCGGTGACTTTGAAGGATCAGTCGGCATTCCTGAGGAACTGGGCAGCATACTGAATGCACGGGAAGTAGCGGTTGAGAATGTAAAGTCCGTTGAGGTTCAGATCAAAGATGTTAAGCTTACCGGTCAGCTTGCATCAGTAGGAGCATGTTATGCAGGCCTTGGCATGGGGACCTACAGGGCCAATCTCATGCCGCACAAGATGGATTATGAAGTAAAAAGATTGGCTTCCATGACCATGAAAGTATTTCTTGCATTAATCATTGTACTCGGCATTCTGATATTCACTACTGAGGCAGTCCAGCACAGGAAATATCTGAAACGCATGGATGAAGTTATTGCTCAAAACGAACCGCAGA
>CP070644.1:1410451-1418215 GCA_020354155.1 Nitrospiraceae bacterium
TCATGTCACCTACTTTTTCAACGGGGGAGAGGAAGAACCCTTTCAGGGAGAAGACAGATGCCTTATAGAATCGCCACGGGATGTTGCAACTTATGATTTAAAACCCGAAATGAGCGCTTACAAAGTCACTGATGAGCTGCTGAGCAGAATTGACAGCAATCAATATGATTTCATTCTCCTCAACTTTGCCAATCCTGATATGGTTGGGCACACAGGTATTATGGAAGCGGCTATAAAGGCCTGCGAGACAATAGACCATTGCCTGCGGCGGATCATAGAAAAAATCAGGACTATTGGAGGAATCGCCATAATAACTGCTGATCACGGCAACTGCGATCAGATGTCCAAGAATGGGAGTCCTCATACAGCACATACACTGAATCCAGTGCCATTTATCCTGCTGAAAAAGGGGATAGTTCTGAAAGAGAAAGGCATCCTTGCTGATGTTGCGCCAACTGTTCTTGATCTCTTCGGTATGGAGCAACCGAAAGAAATGACTGGCGAAAGCCTCATAAGAAAATAAAATGTATAAATCAAAATGCAAAATTAAGGAATTTTATTCAATAGGTTTTCCGAAATTTTGATCATTGATCTTTTTTCTCATGCTCAGTAATTTCCTGAACATTTTTTTCCCAGAGTCCTGTCCAGTCTGTCAGAAGCCATCCCGAAGCCATCTCACTGCACCCATATGCGCTGTATGCTGGCAGTCCATAGATCCCTATCAAGGACCAATGTGCAGAAAGTGCGGCAAGCCCCTTCTTTCAGATGCATCTTTGACATGCGGCAGCTGTCTCCGGGATGAGCCCGCCTTTCACCATGGACGAAGTTTTGGACTCTATGAAGGAGTATTAAAAAAAGGCATCAACCTTCTGAAGTATCATGGGAAGAAGCGGCTCGCCAGGCCATTGTCAGACATGCTGATTCAAAAAGGGCTGCCTCCCAGCATGCAAACTGCTGATACTGTGGTTCCTGTGCCGCTTCATCATAAACGTCTCAGGCAGCGGGAGTTTAACCAGGCAGCCCTTCTGGCAAAACATATCGCGGCTCATTTAAAGGGCCGGCTCGTCATCAACAGTCTTGAAAAGGTCAGGGACACTTCCCCTCAAGTCGGATTACGTGCACAGGAAAGAATGGAGAACATAAAAAATTCATTTCATATCGCAAACCCTGAGGGGATAAAAAATAAAAGCATTCTCCTCATCGACGATGTTGTCACAACAGGGGCCACAATCAGGGAATGCTCAAAGGTATTAAAAAAAGCAGGGTCCGGAGATATCTATGCGCTGTCCCTGGCCCACGGTATGGTTGAATAAATAAAGGAAGTGCTGGAATAAGAGCTTAAATACTCCCTTATTCCCCGACATGGAGACTGTGTCTCAATTGTCATTGCGAGTCTGCCGGCAGGCAGGCGCCACCTTCGATGTCTCGCGATGACATGGCTGGATTTTCCGGTGCCCGATAAATCGTGAAACAATGACAAAAAATAAAGGACATATCCTTGCTGGATATGTCCCTGTTGTCGATACTCTATCCGGCAGCCTGCCGGTATTTACACCCCTCAGGACCCTCCATAGCCAACTGTGATACTGTCCCCTTCGACAATGACGGGCACCCTTCGGTCTCCTTTTGAATACTTCAGCATTTCGTCCAACCTGGAGCTGTCAGCCTTGACATCATAATACTCTGCTTCCGGATAGTCCCCACGGGCCTTATCAGTGTGGGGTCAGCCGGCTTTTCCATAAATAATTACCTGTTCTGACATATGGACACCTCCTGCGTAGTATAATTTAGATTATACCAGAGAGCCGTTATTCCCGCACAGGCTGGAATCTGGAAATATTTATTAAAAAACTGGATACCCGTTTTTCCTCCCCGGCGGATCAGCCGAGGCTGACGCGGGTATGACAGAATGTGCTTAATATCATAAAACACATTGTTTATTTATTGAATTTAAATATATATCAATAATTGTTTAAGAAAATTAAATGACTGAAAAAAAAATCACCTGCAATAAATGCACCCACTTCTATGTGACCTGGGACAAACAGTACCCCCGGGGATGCAGGACAATGAATTTCAAATCAAAAGATCTTCCTTCAACAGTGGTCTATGAATCCTCTGGTCTGGAGTGCCAGAAATTTAAGGCAAAGAAGAAGTAACGTGCATTCCTTCCCTGTCTCAAATTGCTTTTGAATAATACCCTGTGTGATAATTACAATTGCTCATGAATTATGCACTTTTCAGGAAACCAAGCAGATATATCAGCAATGAGATCAATTGTATAAAAAAGGAAGGTATTGTCAAAGTAGCGCTCTGTTTTCCCGACACCTATGAAATCGGGATGTCTCACATTGGCCTGAAAATTCTTTACCACATAATCAACAACCTGCCTGATACATCAGCAGAAAGAGTCTATGCACCCTGGGTTGATTATGAATCATACCTCAGAGAACATCACCTGCCCCTGACTTCACAGGAATTTTCACGACCTTTGAAGGAATTCGATATACTCGGCTTTACCCTTCAATACGAGCTTTCCTATACCAACATATTGAATATGCTTGATCTGGGGGGTATTCCGATCCGATCCGAAAACAGAGACGACAGCCATCCACTTGTGATAGCAGGCGGCCCCTGCGCTGTTAATCCGCTCCCCCTTGCACCTTTCATGGATGCCTTTGTCATCGGTGACGGGGAAGAAGTAATACAGGAGATCCTGTCAGCTGTCAGGGATCAGGGGTCAGGAGTAGGGGATAAAACAGAAGTATTGCGAACGCTCTCTCAGATTGAGGGAGTCTATGTGCCTGTACTACATGAGAGCAGCAGACAGAAAATTCATCGCAGGTTCATGGAGAACCTTGATGAAGCACCCTACCCTGACAGGCCAATTGTTCCCTACATGCAGGCTGTCCATGACCGGGTTGCCATTGAAATAGCGCGGGGTTGCACACGGGGATGCCGCTTCTGCCAGGCAGGGATGACCTACCGCCCCCTCAGGGAACGTTCTGTAAAGACAGTATTATCTCTGGCAAAGAAATCCCTTGCCAGTACCGGTTATGAGGAAGTATCTTTTACCTCCTTGAGCGCCGGGGATTACAGCTGCCTGCTCCCTTTACTGAAAGGATTTAACAATATGTGTGCAGGTACCCATACATCAATATCACTCCCTTCGCTTCGTGTCGGGTCTATCGATTCTGAGGTCCTGAAGGAAATAAAGACCATTCGAAAAACAGGCTTCACCATCGCCCCTGAAGCCGGCACAAAAAGACTCAGAGACGTAATCAATAAGGACATTACTGATGAGGAGTTTGACGAGACCCTTCGCAAACTCTTCCAGGAGGGTTGGAAAAAGGTGAAGCTCTATTTCATGGTCGGCCTTCCCACAGAGACCAGGGCTGATATTGAGGGGCTCATCAAAATGGCTCTCAGAGCCCGCCAGATAGGAAAACAGATAACAGGGAGACAGGTTGAAGTTAATGCAGGCATATCAGCCTTTGTTCCGAAACCGCATACTCCCTTTCAATGGGAAGGGCAGAACGATATGTCACTACTCCGGGAAAAACAGGATCACATCAAACAGGCATTCAGAAAAAAACGGATTAAATTTAAGGGGCAGCATGTAGAGAACAGCCTCATGGAAGCAGTGTTCTCACGAGGCGACAGAGAGTGTGCCCGGCTGCTTGAAAATGCCTGGAAACTGGGGTGCCGCTTTGATGGCTGGTCAGAGCATTTTGACTTTCCTACATGGCAGGCGGCAGGGGAGAAAACTGGCATGGACCTTTTTGCATATGCCTCGAGGCCACTTGACCATGAGAAGGACCTGCCCTGGGATTTTATTGATACGGGCATTACGAAAAATTTCCTGCTCAAAGAATACAGCAAGGCCGTCAAGGAGAACATTACCCCTGACTGCAGAGTATCCTGCCATGGCTGCGGTCTCGACTGCCAGAACACAGAGCACAGATCTCGGAAAACTGAGGACAGAAAACAGACCACAGACACCCGACCCCTGACCCCTGGCAAAAAACCGATCAATGTCCCTTCTCGCATCAGGATAAAATTCTCAAAAACAGGGGACATGCAATATCTCTCTCACCAGGAGCTTGTGACATCATTTTACAGAGCATTGAGAAGAGCACATATCCCGTTGGCATATTCTGAAGGATTTCATCCACATCCAAAGCTCTCCTTTGGACCGGCTCTGGCTGTTGGCATTGAGAGCACAAGCGAATATGCAGACATAGAACTGCCGGTGGTCGCCGACGCGTTGAATATTATGGAGCGGCTGAATAATGCCTTGCCTGCAGGACTCTGTGTTCTTTCGGCGTCATTGATCCCCCTGCGTGAAAAGTCCCTGAACGAGTTTGTCAGGCACTATCGGTACGAAGTGGCAATCGATGGAGAGGATACTTTCGTTGACACCTTTATGCAGCAGCAGGAATGTGCTGTTCATAGAAACAATAAAACCGTCAACATCAGACCTATGGTCACAGAAGCAAGGCAGGAAGGTTCCTCCCTGATTCTCCTGTTACAGGATGTAGAGGATGTGAAGCCGAGACCCCATGAAATATTAAAGGAACTACTCGGGAAATCCGCAGAAGAGATACAGGCATTCCCTATGAAAAGGACTGGCCTTTATGGAAATAATGGGGTAAAATTGGTTGAACCAATAACAAAAGATAACCATGGCCGGTAAAATAATAATTAACATAACGCCTGAACAGACACGGGTCGCCCTCGTTGACAGCAACAGTCAGTTGTCTGAGCTCTACATCGAGCGCAAAAAAGACCTCAGTCTTGTTGGTAATGTCTACAAGGGCAAGGTTGTGAAGATCCTTCCTGGCATGCAGTCTGCTTTTGTCGATATCGGCCTTGAAAAAGCTGCCTTTCTCCATGCTGCAGACGTACTTTCCGGATTTGACTATTCAATTTTCGGTGAGGACCTGGAAGATACAGTCCCGCTGAACCTTCCCATTGAAGACCTGCTCCAGGAAGGTGAAGAAGTCTTTGTCCAGGTATCAAAGGATTCTATCGGCACAAAAGGCGCCCGGGTTACCTCCTATATTACACTCCCCGGCAGATACCTTGTTCTCATGCCTGATGTTGAACACATCGGTATCTCCAGGAAGATCATGGATGAGGAAGAGCGTACACGGCTGAAAGGCATTATTGCTGAACTCAAGCCTCAGAATTTCGGATTCATTATCAGGACAGCAAGTGAAGGATGCACAGAAGATGAGCTGAAAAAAGATATCGACTACCTGATGCTTCTCTGGAAAAACATCGACAGAAAAAAAGACAAGGGCAATCCTCCACAGCTTTTGTACAGTGATCTTGACCTTGCGCTGAGAAGCGTAAGGGACATGCTGAATCAGGATATTGAGAAAATCATTATAGACTCGTCGAGCGAGTACAAAAAATTGATTGATTTTGTGAATACCTATTTCCCCAAACTGCATTCACAGATAGAGCTCTATGAACGAGCTGAACCCATATTTGATGCCTATGGCATTGAGCTCGAAATTCCCAGGGCGCTCGGCAAACGGGTGTGGCTCAAATCCGGTGGATATATCGTCATAGACCAGACAGAGGCGCTGACATCAATAGACGTCAATACCGGCAAATTTGTCGGCAAGGCCAACCTCGAAGACACGATCTTCAAGACAAACATTGAATCGGTGAAAGAGATTGCCTGCCAGATACGATTGAGAAATCTTGGCGGCATTATCATTATTGACTTTATTGACATGGAAAAAGAGGAGAACAGACAAAAGCTCTTTTCCGTCTTTCAGGAGGCAATGAACAAAGACAGGGCCAAGTGCACGATTCTCGAAGTGTCGGAACTGGGTCTTATCCAGATGACGAGAAAGCGCGTGAGGGAAAGCCTGGAAAGAACTCTCTGCGAACCATGCTCCTACTGTGAAGGCAAGGGTTTTATAAAATCACCGCTGACCATTTGCTATGAAATTTTCATGGAATTGCGGAAGATAGGTTTGACGCAGAGAAATGCAAAGATCATGATATCCGCAGCTCCACAGGTAGCAAACCTCATCTACGAAGACGAACGTGACGGCATAGAGGAAATTGAAAAGGAATTTGGGTTCAGGATTATTGTCAAGGCAGACAAGTCCTTTCATCAGGAATACCACGAAGTTGTTACGCTGTAAATATTTTCATTCCCCTTGAACGGCTTAAACTGATTGAACTGCTTAAACGATTTAATCTCTTTGACCGGATTGAACCCTTTGAACTTATTATAACCATGACCACTGAAGAAAAATTCAGCAATCTCAAAAATGACCTGACAAACATGGATCGAGTCATCATTGCCTTTTCCGGCGGCGTTGACAGTACCTTCCTTCTCAAAACAGCAGTACTGTCCGGTCTCAGTAACGTCCTTGCCGTAACAGGCCTGTCAGAAAGCCTTCCTCAGGAAGAAGCAGACTTTGCAAAAAGTATGGCAGATTCTCTGAATGTCAGGCAGATGATTATACAGACAAAAGAACTGCAGAACAGGAGTTACGCCAGCAACCCTAGCGACAGATGTTATTACTGCAAAAAAGAACTTTTCACACACCTAAAGAAAATCGCTGATAAGGAAAACATCCCCTTCATACTTGACGGTACCAATGCTGATGACGCCCGGGACTGGCGTCCCGGATCAAAGGCCGCCAGGGAAGAAGGTGTCCGGAGCCCGCTCCTTGATGCCGGTTTGAGCAAAGATGAGATCCGTCAGTTGTCCCGTGACCTGAAACTGCCGACATGGAATAAGCCTGCAACTCCCTGTCTTTCTTCCCGCTTCCCCTACGGACAGGTGATTACCGCAGAATCACTTGAGAGAGTGCACCGTGCAGAGACATTTCTCAAACAATACGGGTTTAAGGAGCTGAGAGTGCGGCATCATGGTGAGGTTGCACGAATAGAAGTGGCGCCCCATGATTTTTCAAAGCTTATCAATGATAAGTCCAGAGAGGAAATAATCAGCTATCTGAAATCCCTTGGATATAAGTTTATTACCCTGGATCTTCAGGGATTCCGAAGCGGCAGTGCCAACGAAGTGCTTGATGATAAGTAACTTGCCTTTCTTTGACCCCGCCGTTACCAAAGCCCTATAATGAATGATGACGCATTCACTGCTATGCGAAGAAGTACAGAAGTGTGTCCGGTGCGGCGCCTGCAAAACACTGTGCCCCACCTACCACCTCACCCTGAATGAGACCATGGGCGCCCGGGGCAGAGTAGCCCTGCTTGGAGAATTATGCCTGAATCATTTGCCGCCCAGCAAAAACCTGGCTGAAAAAATATTCAGCTGCATGCTCTGCGGCGCCTGCAAGGGCATCTGCCCTACCGGCATCAACATCCCTGAGATGATCTATCAGGGCCGGGGTATCTTGAAGAAAGCCTACCGCAAGGGCTTTCTATCAAAAAAAGCACTGAAGATCACCATTAACAACATGGACCGTGTTCTCCCCGTTATGAGATGGGTCCATATGCTTCTCTACCAGCCCTTTCAGAAGACCTTCGGACTCAGCTATCTGCCGAAGATCACCGGGAAACCCTTCAACAAACACGTTCAGGTCTACAAAAACATGAAAAAAGTTGGCAGAGTTGCCATATTCACAGGCTGCAACGTGAACTACTTTTACCCGCACCTCGGAGATGCCTTATCCCATGTTCTCCTCGCCAAGGGATATGAAGTCGTTGTGTTCAAGGGCGAGGAATGCTGCGGTGCACCACTGCGTTCAATGGGACTCGAAGAATAGG
>CP070644.1:1418315-1429503 GCA_020354155.1 Nitrospiraceae bacterium
GTTACCGATGAAAACTCCAGTACTTCACGTACTTTGGATATGTCTATTGCAAAGACTTCTGCATCCAGTTTGAAGGTAAGGCACTGGACTACTTCTGTTATACTGTCTGTTGCTGAATTCATGCTGTCAAGCATAGTTCGCTCCTGTTATTTGCTGCCTGGTTATCTGCAGATAACCAGGTATTGTTTATTAAAATCAGTATCTTTCAAATTCATCATCAGTGATCCTGTCTTTATCAACCATATCGAGCTGAACGCCTGACATGGCTGACGAGCCCCCGTACTGAGCTGAACCGGCTGGTGAAGCCTGTTTTCCAGTTTCCGGGTTGCCCGAGCGTGTGTACGTCCTCTCATTGAAGATATCATCCCTGACAGAATGAGATAATTCAGTATTGGAATGTCCTATTTTAAAAAAGGATATTGTATTCTGCAGCTGTTCTGCCTGGCTCGACAGTTCCTCGGATGTCGATGACATTTCTTCTGCGGCACCGGCATTCTGCTGTATAATACTGTCCAGCTGCTGGATGGCTTTATTGATCTGGTTGGCCCCGCTGTTCTGCTCATTGCTTGCAGCGCTGATTTCCTGGACCAGTTCAGCTGTTTTCTGAATATCGGGCACCATGCTTGAAAGCATTTCACCTGCCCGCTCTGCAATTTCAACACTTGAAGAAGAGAGTTCACTGATCTCAGCAGCAGCGGTCTGACTGCGCTCGGCAAGTTTTCTGACTTCTGCTGCTACAACTGCAAATCCCTTTCCATGCTCCCCGGCCCGCGCAGCCTCAATGGCAGCATTTAAGGCAAGCAGGTTCGTCTGACGGGCTATCTCCTCTATTATTGAAGTTTTTGCTGCAATGTCCTTCATGGCATTGACTGACTCTGCAACTGCTTTACCGCTATGCTCGGCATCTATCGCCGCCTTACCGGCGATCTTCTCTGTCTGCAGTGCATTGTCTGCGTTCTGCCTGATGTTTGCAGTCATCTCCTCCATGGAAGAAGATGCTTCTTCAGCAGAGGCAGCCTGTTCTGTAGCACCCTCGGACATGCGTGCAGCAGTACTGCTCATCTGCTGGCTTCCCATGGTGACATTATTTGACGATATTTGCACCTCTTCAATGATTGATCGAAGCTTGTCTCCCATTCTGGCAAATGAGAGAGCCAGCTGGCCGAATTCATCATTCCCGGATTCATTTATCTTGAACGTTAGCTGGCCGTCCTCAAATTTCCTGAACATTTCTTTAAAGTTTCTTATTGGTCTGCTGATAGACTGGTAAAGGTTATAAAGCAGAAAGGACATGCATGCCAGGATGAAACCATTTAAGATATTGATGGCTTTTTGCATCGTTTTCGTTGTTCTGTCGGCTATCTTGTGAGCCTTGTCAGCAAGGGACTCAACGAGTGAGAGAATCGATTCAGTTTCTGTAATGAGCCTGCCAAAGGTAAGCATCGCCTGATCATTGTTCATGCTTATCTCATTTATTTTTAGAAAAGAGGATATTCCCCTCTTCACAGCTGTCCACTGAGGATGAAGCTTCTGCGTAATATTCTGCTTCATCTCTTTATCCTCCACAGTATTCATGACTAGCTGATGGATTGTGTCAAACTGTTCCATGTTGTGCTCTGTAAGCTGGATGGAGAGAGGCTCACCCTCGTCGATAATAAACTCATTGATCCCTCTCAGTATTCCCTGAAGATACATTGATTCCTGTTCCAGCGATCTGACCATGCTTATTTTTTCCATAGTATTCCGGTGTCCTAACCATGATGCACTCACGGTCAGCAGAAATAGGAACAGCAGAAAGCAGGAGGCAGCTATCAGTTTTCTTTTAATACTCATAGTATCGACCTCATTTCCGGTATAATTGAAAACAACTAATATTTTTCAAATTCATCATCTGTATGGCCATCGCTTTCATCCATATTCAGCGCAAACCCCGGTTCGTTCATGCCCTCAAGTGACTTTGGCGGCGCTTCATCGGATAGTATTGTTTCCTCACCCAAACTGAAAGACGGATTAACAATATTCTTGGCAAGGGATATGTTATTTGTACTGGCATGGTCTGCTTCATTACCGTTCTTGCTTATTTTGAAAAAACCAACAGTCCTCTGCAATAATTCTGCCTGGCCTGCCAGTTCTATTGAGGTAGAGGACATGTCCTCTGCAGCACCGGCGTTTCTTTGTATTACACTGTCCAGCTGCTGTATTGCCCTGTTTATCTGGTTCGCCCCGTTATTTTGCTCATTGCAGGCTGCACTGATTTCCTGAACAAGTTCAGCGGTTCTCTGTATGTCAGGTACCATCTTGGAAAGCATGTCACCGGCATTTTCTGCAACGTCAACACTTGACGTGGAAAGCTCACTTATTTCTGCAGCAGCAACCTGACTTCTTTCGGCCAGTTTTCTTACCTCTGCTGCTACCACGGCAAATCCCTTGCCATGTTCCCCTGCCCGTGCAGCTTCAATGGCAGCATTTAAGGCAAGCAGGTTCGTCTGGCGGGCTATTTCCTCGATTATTGAGGTTTTTGCCGCAATATCCTTCATTGCACTGACTGCCTTAGCTACGGCGTTACCACTATGTTCGGCATCGACTGCAGCTTTCCCGGCGATTTTTTCTGTCTGAAGGGCATTCTCTGCATTCTGCCGAATGTTGGCCGTCATCTCCTGCATTGCCGAAGATGCCTCCTCGGCAGAAGCAGCCTGCTCGGTGGCTCCTCCACTGAGTCTGTCTGACATGGTAGAAAGACTTGAACTTGCATATAAGACGTTTGCAACATTGGATTTGACATTTAATATGACATTCTGAATATTAGCAATGAACTTATTAAACCACTCGGCCAGGTTTCCAATTTCATCATTGCTGTCTATGGTAAGTCGTTTCGTCAGATCCCCGTCACCCTCAGCAACATCTCTTATTCTGTCTACCGTTGCTTTGACTCGACGGATAATGACCTGCCGGGCAATGAACAAAACACCTATGGTTATAATCAGTGATGAGGCAAGGATGCTCAGAACGACAATCTTGAAATTTGCCCTTATATTTTGTGACAGTATTGATCTGTTGTAACCAACTTTGAGACGGGCGAGAGTGTTGCCTTGTTCATCCTGGATATTGCGTTCATACAGTATTAATGACGATGTATCTTCAGGGATGGCGGAAGTCTCGATTAAAGGCTCATTGCTTGGGCTATAGAACATGGCAAATTCTACTTCAGGATCTCTTTCCAGTGCCTTTGCAAACTTTTCGAAATCGGTAAAATCAAAGAGTGCAAAGTAGTCAGTACCGACTCTGCTCACAAAATCAGCCAGGGAATTTCCCTTTGAATCCATCATCGCCCTGATTGTTGCATTATTGCTCGTGGCCATGAATAATCCCAGACAGGAAAAGAGAATTATTGACAGGGCAAGAGTGGGAAGGAGAAATTTTTTGCTGATGGTGTTGAAAATGTCGAGCATCTTCATCATTGTTCTCGCAATCATTTCTATGCCACGCCCCCCGTTTCCACAACCGGAACAGGGGAGACATGTCCCTTATGCAGCAGAGCTGAATTCAGGGATGCTCTCACTGTTTTCGGTTGAAGAAATATTGTGTTTATAATTATTTTCAACTTCTGTCTCCTCTATTCAATAACATTGGTTGCCGAGTCCCTTATGTCTTCAGGAATATTCAATCCAATCGTCTGAGCCTCGTTGAGATTGATAGTAGTTTCAATATGTTTTGGGTCTGCAATAGGGATAGCAGACACTTTGGTTCCTTCTATTATTTTGTTCACTGCATCAGCCAGTTTTTCCCCCTGTTCCTTTGTATCTGCTGAAACAGTAAGAAGAACGCCGTGATTTTCTCCTCCACCGATTATTGCCGCCAGAGGTATCTTGTCCCGCCGTGCAATAGAAACAATGTCATTCAGCTTCAGCATTGCCGCGCTGCACGATGTTAATAAAATGGCATCTACCCCTTTTATTAGTTTTGTATCAATTGAGCCCTTCACAGCGAAGAGGACAGATTCAAATCCAACTGACTTTGCATCTTTTTGAATCTGGCGCGTCTGTAAGATAGTATCTTTCTCCGATTTCCCAAGGATGACTCCGAGTTTTGAACCCTTCGACAGTTTTTTCAGTTTTTTCAGAATATTCTTGACCGAGACGGTTGAACTGATACCGGTGGCATTTTTCCCGGCTATCTGCATTGCCGCGGGATCGTATACACCGGCAAATACAATGGGAATATCAGAAGTGGCCTTCATTGTTGTCAATGTTGCAGGAGTGCCATAGGAAATGATCATGTCAGAACCCAGGGTGACCAGTTTCCTGGCCGAATTCGTCCATGACATGGCATTTGGCATCGGTGTTTGAAGGACAATTTCATGGTTATGCTTGAAGTTCTCAAGGAAGGTCTTATGAATCTCCCGGTAATACTGAATGTCCCCCGTCATTATGACGCCGATTTGACTGGCATAGGCAATAGTACAGAAAAGCGCGATCATCAGCTGTGCGAGGAAAGTACGCCAGACATATTTTATTATCATTTTTATTCCCATCGTTTCATTAATTTCAGGAGGATGATAAATCCGTCCCCGTCAAGGTTCTCGTCATAAATATTATCCAGGACATCATCGAAGTCATGATATTCGAATTCAACAATACATGAGCCTGTCTTCATACAGGAATAATCAGCCACAAGGCGATATGCGGTGTCTTTTATTTCCTGCCTTGAAAAGGTCTCAATCGGGACTGCACTCAGGGTGTTCAGACTGTTTGTAAGAAAGGAGCTCGTGCTTTTCGTATAATGGACCTCTGCCAGAAGGTTAACAGTGTCTTTCGGCATAATATTCAGAGAAGCTGAATACACATGGGCCTTCTCTTCCATGGGTACGCCGAAATCCGTAAGGGTGATAGTACCATTGGAATTATGTCCTACAATATCCTGTGTGATCTTGTATCGCAAGTAGCTGTAGCCCGGTGTAAAGGAAACCATATCTGTGACGAGGAAGGTACCGCTTGCCAGAAAGTTATCTGTCCTCACCTCCCGCTTGTCCGGCTCCGGGGCATCTACATAATTCAGGTCAGTGCGCTTGTCCTTTGAAATGGTGTATGATGCAAAGAGACTCGCTCTGGCAGATGGGGTCCATGACAGTGATGCTGTTCCCTTATTGGAGTGGCTGGGTTCAGTGTTGTATGACGGATTGCTGACATCTAAATAGGTGTATTCACCTCTCATTTCCACGTCTTTGATGAGGCGTGAATCAGCGGACACTGATATTGAATTTTTTTTGGTTTTCGGTACCACCATGTGCCACTTTGTATTATCAGTCGGGTCAGTTGTTGTATTTGTCCGTTCCTTTTGATTGAACGTATATGCGGCTTTTACCGTCAGTTTTGGTATTGGCTTATAGCGGCCCTTCAGAGACACAGTGTCAGTCTTTGATGAGATAGACGGTCTTACCCCTGTATAAATGGTAGTGATGCCGGCTGTATTGGTAATGGAAGCAGTAGCGGGATTTGTCCTGTCTATCTCTCTGTGGGCATACTTGAGGAAGAAGGCAAGATTGTTCTTTGGGAACCATGACAGGGAACCGGAACCGTGGGATATATCCGTCGATGCACCACTGTAGCGGTTGTCTCCGTCTTTTTGGGTATATGTGGCAGAAGCAACAAGTCTTCCCGTGAATGATGTATGCAGTTTGATGGTGTCAGAGGAGCTTTCAAATTCCGAAATAAGATTATGGGGATATGTTCCAGGCGGGCGACCTCCTCCTGCTGTAAAGGTATCATAGAGGACACTTTGACCGCCGACGTCAAATCTCACCTCTCTGTGCGACAGATCAGCCTCCAGGGTGCCAAGATTGGCATTGACGCCGAAGGTGATATCCTGTGTTTTCCAGTCAATTTCCCTGCTTTGCGTAAGTCGTTGGAGATTGGGGAAATGGTAGCCAGACCCGTAGATACTCCTCTGCTGCTGATCTCCCTCTCGTGAACGAAAAAAAGCTTTTATGTATGAGTGCATGGGAAAATTCGGGGCGTGATATACCAAATCTATATGATTGAATGATGTTTTTACCCCGTATTTCCTGCCAGGGTCATTGATAACAATGCCGGGACTCCCGGCATCCGTATCAATGAGTTGGATATTTTCAAGGTTATGATATGAGGTGTTGTTAAACCACCGGAAACGGGCCATTGATTTATAGCTGTAACGAAAATCAGCAGTGTAATCCTTTTCGTTTTTAAAATCCAGATCAAAGTGGAGAAAATGGGGATACTTGAAATTTCTCCACTCGCCGCCGAATACTGGGTAGTCCTCAAGATATTCATATTCAAAGGACTTTTCTGAGCCGTCGACATCAACAAACCTGTAGCCCAAATAAAGCATTGCCTCGGGTTCGATCACAGGAAACTTATATTCTTCCGGCGTCTCCTCGCTTTCAAGGCCAAGCATGGCCAAATCAATCTCTTCCGTATCTGCTGCAAAAGTTATGTTTCCCGTAAGAATGAAGCAGCAGAGGATCAATATGGTGTATTTGAGTATTTTCATGGTCTTCAATTGGTTAATGCCCTCCCCCCTCCTGACACCCCTGTTGACGGTAAGTCAGTACCATGAATCTGTGCATGACAGTCAGTGCACCGTGTATGCCGTTTAGCAACCGCGTTAGCACTTGTAGCAGATAGTCTGTGCGTTGGATGGCACTGGAGACAGAGAAAGGGTACTTTCACTGTTAGCAGGTTGTTATTGACAGAGCCGTGCGGTCTGTGGCACCTTGTGCATTCATCGCCGTTGTCAGCGTGTTCAAAGACAAAGGGACCTGCCTTTTCGGCATGACACTTTGTACAGGTTTCTTTCACAGTTTCCTCTCGTAATGAGTTCTCACTAATAGTCCCATGGGGCTCATGACAATCTGTGCAGAAGACTCTTTTTTCCTTCACGGGGTGGTGACTGGGCAAGGAAAACTCAACAACCTGCTTCCTGTGACAGCGGGTGCACATGTCTTCAACGTCAACAGGTTCAGTGACTAAGACGGGGCCTGCATGAAGATTATGGCAGTCATGGCAGGAGACATCATTAATTGAATGAGTTCCTGCATTCCAGTTATGGAGGTTGAAGGTTGCGTTTGCTGAATGACACTTCAGACAGACAAGAGACTGTGCCTGGGGAGGGAGACTCTTCAGATCGATCAGGGTGTCAGATTTACACTGAGTGATATGACCCGCTGCAGCATCTCTTTCAACTGTTTCAGGGGTCAGGCCAGCTACGGCAAGACTGCCGGGGCCATGGCAGGACTCACAGTTTACCAGCGGCAGATGTGACTCTGAGGAAATCTGGGCTCCCATGGTACTTGTTTCAAAGTCCCGTCGTAACTTGTCATGGAAGTGACATGCAGAAAGACAGTTATCATTCCCGATATAGTTGGCATCAAGGCGACCCATAAGCATGGTTTCATAATCCTGCATGGGAATAATAGGCTTTGATTCCCTGAGTGTCTCACAACCCCAGAGGACCGAGACTATGAGCAGTGAAAACACCATGCTTTTCATGAATGCTTTTATGCCTGTTTTTCCTGTGAATGTAATTTTGTTTTCCATGCGCCCTCTCACATTAAATTATTCAGTGATCTCAATCACGTACAATTAAACTATCTTTCGGCAATGAAAGATAGTTTCTTTAGCCCCTCCACTGAATTACAGTGATTTTATTGCAGTCTTTGGGAAAGCCGGGAATGACGCGATGAAGTAAGCGGGCGTTAAAGGGGTCACTGCTTCTGAGGTCTCTAACAGGAGGGAACCAATAATTCCTCTGCGTTCTTATAATAAGTCTGCTCCTCGACGCTTTGAAATAATTTTCTGGGATCAAGGATCAGAGCCAGCGTACCATCGCCCAGAATCGTTGCCCCTGAAATCCCCTCCACATGCCGATATGCCCTGCCAAGTGATTTAATGACAGTCTGATGTTCGCCGATAACATGATCCACGACAAAAGCAACGCGAGTGCCTTCCGTATTTGTTATAACAAGCTGCTCCAGGGCAGGTCTGTTTTCGTAAATCTGGAACTGATCCTACAAACTTATGTAAGGGACAATATCACCCCTGACGTTTACAATCTTACGACCATGGTTGCTGTTCATAGAACTCTCTGCGAGCTCTACACATTCTTCAATAATGGAAAGCGGCAGCACGAAATAGGAATCCCCCACCTTCACCAGAAGCCCGTCTATGATTGCCAGCGTAAGGGGGATTTTCAGCGTTATTGTAGTGCCGCTTCCCTTTTTGCTGTTAATTTCGAGGGACCCCCGAAGATCATCTATATTTCGTTTAACCACGTCCATTCCCACGCCTCTGCCTGAGACACTCGTTACTTTCCCGGCAGTGGAAAATCCGGGTGCCAGGATAAATGCAAAGAGTTCTTTTTCAGGGAGAGACTTGTCATCTTCGAGGAAACCTTTTGATATTGCCTTTTGCCGAACGGCCTCTGAATCAATACCCTTGCCGTCATCGGTGATCTTTATGAATACATATCCGCCTGACTGTATTGCTGCGAGATGAATCGTCCCATGCTCGGCTTTGCCATGTTCCGAACGGACCTGGGGAGCTTCAATTCCATGATCTATGCTATTTCTAATAAGGTGCACCAATGGATCATTCAGTCGTTCGATGACTGTCTTGTCAAGTTCAGTTTCAGCCCCTGCTGTTGTCATTTCGACTCTTTTCCCCGTGTCCCGGGCAAGGTCGCGTACAAGACGTTTAAACTTTCCAAAGAGGGTGCCGATGGGCACCAAGCGTACATTCATTGTGTTGTCGCGCAGTTCATCGGTGAGTCGCTCTACTTCTTCTGCAATTGAGATTAGTTCGCCATCATTTTTTAATAGGCTCATTTGTGTCAGTCTGGCCTGCAGCGTTACCAGTTCGCCTACGAGATCCACCAGTTTGTCCAGCTTTTCAGAAGATACTCTGATACTTGAGACAGGAGTAACTCGTGACTGCTGCTGCTGGACATCCTTGACATGTTTCTGTTCGGCCAGAGCAGAGACGACCTTGCCGGTATCAACAACAGAGGCCTCGACTAACTTTTCCCCGATCGGTTTCGTTTCCGGTGTCTTATCAGTTCCCTCAGAGCCTGGCTGGATCCCGAGAACTTTTTTCATGTCATCGGCGGTTAAGTCGCCCCGCTCGATAAGGATATCGCCTATGCGCTGTCTCGGATTTGTGATTCTTTTGAAATCATCTTTCGTCATGAATCCAAAATTGTTCAGAAGATTGGCTACATCGGTCTCAGAAGTATCCTTGTCAATTCTGCCAGCATCGTCGATTACATCAATCATCAAATCACATTCATCTTCGACAAAGATAAAGATATCACGGATGGCATTTTCCCCATGATTTGTGGTTACTATGATGTCCCAGAAGGTATAACAGTATTCCGGATTGAGTTCATCAAGGGGCGGGATTCCGTCTTTCTGTGCAATAACCGTGCAGTAGCCAAGTGTACGGAGTTCATTTATAAGGACAAGGGGATCGGTACCTTTTGAAAATATGCCCTGTGAAGGACGGAAACGAATACGGTATGTAATGGATCGTGCATCCTCATCGACGCCTGTATCCAGATCCTGTTCCCTATTGTCTGATGTTAATTGTGCCAGTGAGTCCCTTATGCCCTGTGATCTCTCTGTAAACAGGTCATTACCCTGATCAGGGGATTTGAGGATGGAGCGGATAAGGTCACAGACAGAAAGGGTTATGTCAATGAGTCGCCCTGTTACAGACAGTTCATTGTTTCTGATCATATCAAATACTGTCTCAACATTGTGGACAAACTCTGCAAGACCATTAAACTGGGAGAGAGAGCCTGATCCCTTAATTGTATGCAGTGCCCGAAATGCCCGGTCGACAGTTTCTTTTTCATCAGCATGGTCTTCCAGTTCAAGGAGTGAAGACTCCAGTTCGGTCAGTAGTTCATAGACTTCCTCTTTTTCCTGTTCCGCAAGAGACTCAGGACTTTCGTCCTCCTCATCCGGTGGGGCCGTCAGTTTTCTGAGAGCTGTCAAAATTGAAAGGGACTGATCAGTAAAATAGGCTGGTTCTGTCTCCGGAGTATCCAGCATGGTTCTGATAAGGTCACAGGCAGAGACAGTATGCTCAAGCAGGCTGCCGGTTACAGGCAGCCTGCCGCTCCGCACCATGTCAAAGATCGTTTCCACGTCATGGACAAAATCAGCAAGTTCAGTGAAACCTGCCATGGCCGATAACCCCTTAATTGAATGGAGTGAACGAAAAACAAGATCAAGAGTGCTATTGTCTTTGGGAAGTTCCTCAAGATCGAGGAGGGACGATTCAAGGTTGTTCAGATGTTCGTAAGCCTCATCCCTGCATGCGATCCACTGATTATCTAATGATGACATAGACCTTCCTTAACATATCTGCAACGTGCCATTTTCCAGTATATAACCATGTTGACTTGGCATTTTTTGCTACCTGTCAGCCCATCTCAACCACAGGCATCTTTCATTTTTATCGAGTTTGCAGCCTTTATGCTGTGCATATCCGGAATTACGAACTGTTTTATTAAATATTTCCGAACACTTCGCGCTTATTTCGAAAACCTTGTTTTCCTGCAAATATGTTTTATGAGCAGAACAGAGCACTTGAAGACAGGTCATATCAAGAGCTTCTACGTTTGCAAGGTTTACCACTATGTTATCGGAAGACCCTTTCATTTCAAGCAGTATGTCTGTCAATTCTTTTGCGTGTTCGATTGTCAGTGAGCCCTTGATTGTTACAATCTTCTTTTTGTCCGTATGCTCTACTGCAAAATTAATCATGGCAACGCCCTGCTGACTTCAGTGCTTTTGTTTTGTGCAACCTCATGTGCCGTACCTCTGTATGGTTTTTTATTTAAATCCCCGTGCCTTATATCCTATATCGGTATTTATTATTGCAACTTTAAATGCAGGCGGAATTGATCTTCAGATTTCACCAGGCAGGGAGCAGAAGGAACGAGTACCTCACCCTCTGTATCTTCTGTATGCCCAATCTGAAATCAACGGGAAGCAGGCAAGGTCTGCTATAATCATCAATATGACCTGGAAGGGGTAAGAAGAGTATGTGCGGACGCTTTGTACGATACGTGTCTCTGCCGGACATAGCCGGTGAATTTGATCTGGACCAGGCTGATTTCGATATCAGGCCAAGTTACAACATCCCTCCCG
>CP070644.1:1429603-1440376 GCA_020354155.1 Nitrospiraceae bacterium
AAATGATTGTAGAAACCGGAATTGTTACAAAAACAGAGGGTACGACGGCAAAGGTGGTGGTCCAGAAGAGGGGCGCCTGTGATGGATGTAATGCAAAGGGGACCTGTGCAACTACGCCTGAAGGAATGGAAATCAGTGCTCTGAATCCGGTAAAGGCCAGAGTGGGGCAGACGGTGAAGGTTTCCCTGAGGCCAGAGACCTATCTTAAGGGCACGATGCTGGTGTACGGTCTGCCCCTTGTCTTATTCATTGCAGGAGCAATGGCCGGGAAAAATATAGGGGAAAAATATATGACCGGGGTGAACTCTGACGTCGTTGCAGCTATTGCAGGCTTTTCCGCCCTTGTGGCCTCATTGCTGCTGGTCAGGATATGGTCAAAAAAACTGGAATCAAAGACCGAGTATCAGCCGGTTATTGATGAAATTATCGAATAGGGTGCTGTGCTTTTATAGAGAGTGAACGTTTTTTTGAAAAATACTACACTACAGATTTGCTGGAAGGAGGAAAAACATGAGCATTGATGTTGGAAAGATCAGGAACCTTGCTGTCATAGGCGGTGGCGGAGCGGGGAAAACATCTCTTGTTGAGGCCATGCTTTTTGACGCCAAGGCAGTCGAGCGGATGGGGAGGGTAGAGGATGAAAACACCGTAACTGATTTTGAACCCGAGGAGATAAACCGCAAGTTTTCAATATCTTCAGCTCTTGCCTATTGTGACTGGAATGGGCACCGGATCAATCTTGTAGACACTCCGGGGTTTATTAATTTCCTTGAAGATACTAAATGCTGCCTCAGCGCCATGGACGCTGCAGTAGTTGTTGTGGGTGCCCGGGTTGGTGTTAAGGCTGAAACAGGGAAAGTATGGCAATACGCGAATGACTATGAACTGCCGAGACTTGTCTTCATAAATAAGATGGACAAGGAAAATGCCAGCTTCCGGAATGCTGTCGAGGGTGTAGAAAAATCCTATGGAGTTTCTCTGGTTCCCCTTACTGTTCCCATGGGAGAGGGAAGCAGCTTTGAAGGTGTTATTGATCTTCTCAAAATGAAGGCTGTCACTTTCAGGGGAGGCGTACCAACAGAAAGCGATATCCCGGATACCTATACGGAGTACGCCGAGGAAAACAGGAAACAGCTTATCGAAAAGGTTGCTGAAACCGACGATGAGATGCTTGAGAAATACCTTGAAGGGACCGATCCTACCGAAGAAGAGATTAGCAGGGGGATTAAATTTGGTACCATGTCAGGAACAATCATTCCCGTCTTATGCGGATCTGCAACAGTAAATGCAGGAATTCAGCCTCTGCTTGATACAATTCTTACCTGTCTGCCTTCGCCGTCAGAGCGGGCAGAGCAGCATCCGACCAAAGGAAGCGATACAAAATCAGAGGAAAAGATTGAAAGAAAACCAGTGGCAGATGCCCCTGTATCACTCCGTGTTTTTAAAACAATTGCCGACCCCTTTGCCGGGAAACTCACCCTGTTCAGGGTCTATTCAGGAATCCTGAAGTCTGATTCAAACTTATTAAATACAACCAAAGACAGAAAAGAGAAAATGGGGAGCATGTTCTACCTCATCGGGAAGAAACAGGTTCCGGTCAAGGAAATAGGTCCCGGTGAAATTGCTGCTGTTGCGAAACTGAAGGAGGCTCAGACAGGTGACTCCATGTCTGACCCCGGCAGTCCTGTTCTGTTTGAAACAGTTAAATTTGCTGATCCGATGATTTCATATGCAATTGAGCCCAAATCCCGTGGTGATGAGGAAAAGGTGGGAACAGGCCTTAACAGACTTCTTGAAGAGGATCCTGCCCTGCGGTTCCACCGTGATGCCGAGTCAGCTGAAATGATTCTTGGCGGGACAGGTCAGATGCATCTTGAGATAACGCTCGAAAAACTGAAGAGAAAATTCGGCGTAGAAGTTGTCATGAATACCCCGAAGATTCCCTATAGGGAAACAATTAAAGCCACGGCAACTGCCCAGGGAAGATATAAAAAGCAGTCAGGCGGAAGGGGACAGTTCGGAGACTGCTGGATAAAGATTGAGCCGCTGCCTAGCGGAAGCGGATTCGAATTTGACAACCAGATTGTGGGCGGTGCAATCCCGAGACAGTACATCCCCGCTGTTGAGAAAGGAATTGTTGAAAAAATGAAGGATGGCCTTATTGCAGGGTATCCTGTTGTCGATATAAAGGTTTCGCTCTATGACGGTACCTATCATTCAGTTGATTCCTCTGAAATGGCATTTAAAATAGCCGGTTCCATGGCGCTCCAGAAGGCAGCTCCCAATGCAAAGGTAACGATCCTGGAACCAATTATCAAGGTAGAGGTAAACACACCGGAAGAGTTTCTCGGTAACGTGATAGGCGATCTGAATGCAAAACGCGGGAAAGTGCAGGGAGTAGACTCGCTGCCCAGCGGGGTGCAGGTTGTCAAGGCTCTGGTGCCGATGGGAGAAATGCTGACCTATGCTAATCAGTTGAACTCTCTCACAAGCGGACAGGGCATCTATACAATGGAACCCTCTCATTATGAAGAAGTGCCGGCACATGTTGCCCAGAAACTCATAGAAGAAAAAGCCAAAGCAAAGGAAGAAGGCTAATGCTTTAACTGTTTCGGAAATTAATATATAATGACTTTGATCAAAGATAAAATCTTTCTCAAGAAAGAAGTATAATTGCAATGCTTGTCCAGTTCAGTATAATACCAATTGGCAAGGGGCCGAGCCTGAGCAGGGATGTGGCTCAGGTTTTGAAAATCGTTGACAAGAGCGGCCTCAAGTATAAAATAAACCCTATGGGAACCGTTGTTGAAGGGAAGTGGGACGAAGTTATGCACCTGATTAAATCCTGTCACCGAAGTGTGCTTAAAAATAATGAACGCATAGTAACAACAATATCCATCGACGATAGAAAACACAAAAAGAACAGAATCGAAGAGAAGATATTGTCTGTTGAAAAAAGACTGAACAAGTCTCTCTGTAAGTAGGGAAATGCACTGATGAAGAGATTTGTAGGACTCGATGCGGGCTCGGTAAGCGTTAAGACAGCCCTTCTGGACCAGAACGGAAATGTTCTGAAAACAGAATATGTCAGACATAAAGGCAACCCGCTCCAAACGGCTCTCAGATTGTTGCAGGATATTCCGCCGTCAGCATCGTTGAGCATCACGGGCTCGGCCGGAAATCTTATAGCACAGTCTTTCAATATCACTCCCGTCAACGAAGTTGTCGCCCTCAGCTATTCTGCCAGAAAGATCTGTCCTGAAGTCAGGACAGTTATAGAAATGGGAGGAGAAGACTCAAAACTGATCCTCTTTGAAAAGGGATCGGTGAAGGAATTTTCCATGAATTCTGTCTGTGCTGCAGGGACAGGATCATTCCTTGATCAGCAGGCAGAGCGGCTGAAGCTGAGCATTGAAGAATTCAGTGAGCTGGCCCTGAAGTCTAAAAAGCCTCCGCGAATTGCAGGACGATGCAGTGTATTTGCAAAGTCGGACATGATTCACCTTCAGCAGATAGCAACTCCCCTTGAAGACATTGTCGCTGGTCTTTGTTTTGCCGTTGCACGTAATTTCAAGGGAAGCATCTGCAAGAATATGGACCTTCCGGGACCCGTCAGCTTCCAGGGAGGAGTAGCGGCAAATAAAGGCGTGGCACGTGCATTTCGGGAAGTCCTCCCTTCAGATGACCTGAATATACCGGAACATTTTTTCGTCATGCCGGCAATCGGTGCCGTTCTGAAAGATATGGACCTGGGCATTGAAAACACCTTTGACATTTCACAACTGGAGAGCATGATTGAAAACCTCAAGGATGAGGGTGGTGCCCAAAGGCCTCTCTGCAGCAATATTGACGAATTTAGACAGAGGCACCAGGTATCCTTCTCTATTCACAATCCTGAAACTGAGGAAAAGACAGATGCCTATCTTGGCATTGATATAGGATCGATCAGCACAAACCTTGCCCTGGTCGACTCGCAAGGCAGGCTGCTTGCCAAGAGATACCTGATGACCGCAGGCAGGCCGATTGAGGCAGTCAGGCAGGGTCTTGAAGAAATCGGCAGTGAAATTGGTGATAAGGTCACTATCGCCGGTGTGGGAACAACAGGATCAGGCAGATATATGATAGCTGATTTTGTCGGGGCTGATATCGTGAAAAATGAAATTACAGCCCAGGCGACGGCTGCTGCCGAGATAGACCCTGAAGTTGATACCATATTCGAGATTGGAGGACAGGACTCAAAGTATATATCCATCAAGGACGGTATTATTGTTGACTTTGAAATGAACAAGGCCTGCGCAGCAGGCACAGGATCATTTCTCGAGGAACAGGCCGAAAAACTGGGCATGTCCGTGAAGAGGGACTTTGCCGACTCAGCCTTTGCTTCAGAAAAACCCTGTTCACTTGGAGAAAGATGTACCGTGTTCATGGAGAATTCACTCCTGTCCCGCCAGCAGAGAGGTGCGCCAAAGTCAGACCTGGTGTCAGGTCTCTCCTATTCCATTGTGCAGAATTACATCAACAGGGTTGTCAGTGACAGGAAGATTGGAAAGAAGGTTTTCTTCCAGGGCGGAACTGCCTTTAACAAGGCAGTCGTAGCAGCATTTGAGAATTACCTGGACAGACACATTATTGTCCCGCCGCACCATGACGTTACCGGCGCCATCGGCATGGCAAATATAGCACGAAGACATATGACTGATAACGGCGGCAATCCAACATCGTTCAAGGGATTTGATCTTTCAAAAAGAAAATATGACGTGCGGTCTTTTGAATGTAAGGGTTGTGATAATGTCTGTGAGATAAACAGAATAACGGTGGAAGGTGAAATAGATCCTCTCTATTACGGAAGTAGGTGTGAAAAATATGATGTGAAGATAAAAAAACAAGCGCTGGAAGGCGGGGAAATGCCTGACCTCTTTGCCGAGCGTGAGGCTTTTCTGACAAATAGTCATCGTGAACATGCGAAGGCATTTGCCGGGAAGAAATCACTGAATGGTAAAAAGTACAAAACCATCGGGATTCCGAGAATCTTTTTCTTTCACGATTTTCTCCCTTTCTGGAGCACCCTTCTCTGGGAACTGGGGTATGAGGTTGTACTCTCTGACAGTACAAACAGGCAGATAATCAATAAGGGAGTTGAGAGCATACTTGCAGAGAGCTGCTTCCCCCACAAGGTTGCCCATGGTCACATCAAGGATCTTCTGGAAAAAAATGTAGACGCAGTCTTTCTGCCCAGCTTTATTAACTTCAGTGCAGGGAGTGAAAGTCTGCGCAGTTTTGCCTGCCCCTACGCGCAGACAATGCCATACATAGCAAAGGCTGCTTTTGGCGATGTTCAGTTGATGAGCCCCGTTATTAATTATGAAGAGGGGAAGTCGCATATGATTCGCCAGCTGTATTCAGTTCTGAAATCTGACAGCCTTTCCAGGCAGGCAATTCAGAATGCGATTGTAAAGGCTGAAGAAGTCCAGAAAGAATTTCTGACCTCAATCAGAAAGAGAGGCAGGCAGGTTCTTGAAACGCTGGGAGAGCGGGCCATTGTCATAGTCGGCAGGGCATATAATGCCTTTGATCCGGGGGTCAACCTTGAGATACCGAAGAAACTGGCAGGACTTGGCGTGTTTTCGATTCCCATGGACTTTCTGCCCCTTGAGGCAGTTGATGTAGCGGCAAAGTGGCCGAACATGTACTGGAGGTCCGGTCAGAACATTCTCAGGGCAGCTGAGCTTGTGCGGGAAAACGAGAAACTCTTTGCACTGTTTATAGGCAACTTCTCCTGCGGACCTGATTCCTTTATCCATCGTTTTTTTGATGAGGCAATGGGTGGGAAGCCTTTTCTTCAGTTAGAGATAGATGAGCACAGTGCAGATGCCGGAATAATAACCCGCTGCGAGGCCTTCCTTGACAGCATTGAGAGCAGGGATGAGATCCCGGTCGGGAAGCCAAAGAACCGTGCACCGGTGACTATAGGAAAGGAAAATGGCAGGATTGTCTATATTCCGAGAATGTCAGATCATGTATTTGGCATTGCTGCCGGTCTGGAAGCATGCGGACTGACTGCGGAGATAATGGATCTACCGGATGCAGAGAGTGTAAAGCTGGGGAGGCGCCATGTTTCTGGAAAGGAGTGTTATCCCTGTGCTATTACCACTGGAGATATGGTCAGAAAAACAATGGCTGAAGATTTTGATCCGAAGAAGGCGGTCTTCTTTATGCCCTCAGGTGCGGGACCATGCCGTTTTGGTCAGTACAATGTTCTGCACAGGATGGTCCTTGACGAAATCGGTCTTTCCAGCGTACCGGTCCTTGCCCCGAACCAGGATGAATCCTTTTACAGCGATCTTGGAATGGTGGGAAAAGAATTTTCCACGCAGGCATGGAAGGGCATTGTTACAGTAGAACTCCTCATAAAATGTCTCCACGAAACGAGACCATATGAGGTGAATAAAGGAGAAGCTGACGCACTTTATAATGATTTCCTCAAGAATCTTACCGGGACACTGAAAAGCAGCAACGGGGCCATGCCGGTCTTCCTTGAAGAGATACAAAAACAATTTGCAGCAATAGAGCGAAGAAATGAGCAGAGGCCCCTCATAGGGATGGTCGGTGAGATATTCGTCAGGCATAATGCCTTTTCAAATGAAAATATCATCAGGAAAGTAGAGGAACTGGGCGGAGAGGTCTGGCTGGCGCCCTTTGAGGAGTGGATCTATTATCTGAATCAGATGTCGCAGAGAAAAGCATTTATAAAACTGAAGAATAAATCACAGGTAAAAGAAACGGTTCAGGGTATGGTCAATACATCTCTGACCAGGTATGTTCAGAGAAAGATCCATCACCGGTACTCCAAACCATTTAATGGTTTTTTGAAGACACTGCACGAACCATCCACGAAGCAGGTTTTTAAATATGCAAGGCCCTATATACATGATTCCTTTGAAGGAGAGGCGGTGCTGAGTATCGGCAAGGCCATAGACTTTGTAAAACAGGGGGCTTCAGGTATAATCAGTGCCATGCCTTTTGGCTGTATGCCGGGTACAATTGTCAGCGCTTTATTAAAGGGCATTAAGCAGGATACGGGTGTTCCCTGCCTCAATGTCGCATATGATGGTGTTGAAGCTACCTGTTCAACAATTCAGCTGGAGGCCTTTATGCATCAGGCAACAGAACGCATGCAAGATGCATAATTTACTTTTTTTATTCTGAATCTGTTATCCTATTAGTCTTGATTTATTATAAGCAGGAATGAGTTGAATACCTGGAGGTGAATTGATGGGCAACGTCAAAAAATGGCGTAAGAAAAAAATGAGCAAGCATAAGCACAGAAAGCTGCTCAAGCGTACCAAACATCAGAGAAGAAAATAAGTCTTATTATATAGACACAGATCGAAGAGGGTCGAGTTGCTCGGCCCCTTTTTCATGCATTCAACAGAGTAAATTAAGACCCTATCGTATCCCTCTTTTTCATACTGCATCCCCGGTTTGCCACTGCCTGGAAAAAATACCATAACGCTGAAAAAAACCACTTGCCAGAATTGGCCTGATGGTATATAGTATCTGGAACAAAAACACACTATATTGGTGGTGCCCGATGAGCACATCACAATATTTAGTGATTTTGAACGTTTACAAAATGTCTGTAAAACCCATTAAACATACAAAAACGCATTAATAATTAAGGGGAACTATGCGGATAGAAAGAATCGAACTGATAGGCTTTAAATCATTCGCTGAAAAAACAGTTTTCAAATTTCATCCCGGCAGTACAGCCATTGTCGGACCAAACGGATGCGGCAAGAGCAACATTGTTGATGCCTTCAAGTGGGTCCTTGGGGAGCAGAGTGCAAAGAGTCTCAGGGGAGACAATATGGCAGACGTTATTTTTGCCGGTTCATCGACAAAGAAGACAAAGGGCATGGCCGAAGTAACCATGGTCCTCTCTGACATTATCAAAAAAGGCAGCAACGGGTCTGATAATAACGGAAGTAAGGAAACAACAAAAATATCGGTAACACGGCGCCTCTTCAGGTCCGGGGAAAGCCAGTACCTGATGAACAAAGTCCCCTGCCGTCTGAAAGACATAAAGAATACCTTTCTCGACACAGGACTGGAACTGAAGGCCTACTCAATTCTTGAGCAGGGCAGGATGGACAATATTCTGAACTCAAAACCTCAGGACAGACGATTTCTGATAGAAGAAGTGGCAGGAGTAATGAAATATAAAGTCAGAAAACAGGAGGCCATGAACAAACTGGAGTCCTCCAAAGGCAACCTTCAGCGACTGCAGGATATTATTGCTGAAGTAAAGAGGCAGATCAATACAATTGACAGGCATGCCAGAAAAGCTGAACGGTACAAGAAGCTTCTCCAGGAAATACGGGACATTGAACTCAGGATTGCAAAGAGAGATGTCCAGAGTCTTCGCAGAGAGCTGAATGAACTGGCAATGTCAGAAGAAACACTGAAATCCAGGGAAGCCGAAGTCTCTGCTCATGTCCACTCCACTGAGTCCATAATAGAGGAAAAGAAAAGACTCGCTGTTGAGCATGAAGGAAAACTGAATGAGATCAGAAATGGTCTGTACGCCCTTGAACGGGAAGTTACTGAAGATGAAGGGAAAATAAACCTTCTGAAACGTGATTGTGAAAACATGCGTGAGAGGCTCGAGTCATTTATTAAACTTGGAGAAGAACTTGATGAACAAAAGGGTACTACTACTGCATCTCTTCATGAAATACGGAAAGACGAGGCCGAGATGGAGCAGGAGCTGGAAAAGGCAGGAAATATATTGAAAGAAAAGCAGGAAGGATTCGCAGAAGCAGAAGAGGAAGCAAACGGGCTTGAGAACGACCTGGAGAGTGCAAGGAAAGACCTCTTTCATAAGGCGGAAGAAATCAGCAATACAAAGAATGAGATAAACCAGATAAAGATTGCTATCGAAAATATACATCGTAAGGCTGAGAAGAACACTCAGGATATGGACTCAGTGAGTGCAAACATTGCCTCTGTAAAAATCTCACTTGAGCAAACAGGCAGTGAATTGGTAAAAAGCGCTGCGGCACTTGAAGAAGAGAAAAAGGCAAAGGAAGAAATCGTCCATTCACTGAAGAATAAAAAACTCGAACTCTCTGTACAGGAAGGAACCCTGTACAAAGAGCGTGAAGAACTTGCCGCTTTGGTCTCAAAGCATGAGTCATTGAAAGAGATTGACAGCAGTCAGATGCAGTCAATTGATGAGACGGTGAAAACACTGTGCCAGGTTGCAGATATTCTGGAGACGCCTCAGGAGTATGAAACGGCAATAGAGGCCATTCTTGGGGACAAACTCGGAGCGGCTATCGTTGAAGACAGAGACGAAATCATCAGGGCGATCAGACACATAAAAGAGAAGAAATCTCAACGAAGCGGTTTTATTACCGTTAATCCGGGGAACAGGGCGGTCTCGTCTTTCATGGAGAGGGCAAACAGTAAGGATGGCATTGTTGGTCAGGCAGCTGAATTTATAACTATCAAGGAAGGCTTCGGCAATGTGGCTTCATCAATGCTGCAGGACGTTATTCTGGTCAAGAACCTTGATGCTGCCTTCTCTTTATGGGAGATGCATGAACGTGAGAGTGTGGGCAGCATGCCCTGCTTTGTCACTCTTGATGGAGAGGTTCTTGAACCAAACGGGATGGTATTTGCAGGAAGTCAAAAGGGAGTGCTGAAAATAAAGAGGATGATCAAGGAGATTGAAGGTGCTATTTCATCCAAAAAGGACAGTGCGGCCCGGGCTGAAGAGAAGGTGAGAATGCTTAAAGAGGTGATTATTTCTCTTGAAAATAAGACAGTCTCCATTGACGGCACGATATCCAGCTCAGAGAAGTACTGTCATGAACTTACGGTAAAGACCTCAAATCTCCGTGAAGAGCAGGAGCGCTTGCTGAGAAAGCATGAATACATCGGTCTGGAGATAAACGACGACCACAGGGAAAAGGCCAATCTGAAAAACAGCCTGGATACGGTACATTCGACATGTACTGGCCTGGAGCAGGAAAAACTTCTCCTTGAAGAGAAAATTAAATCAATACAACGCAGCATTGCTGACAAGAGAAACAACATCGAAACAATGCGCTCGGAGCTGACGGAAATCAAACTGAACCTGACGGCATCGAATGAGAAAATAGGGTCCATCAGGCGGGAAATAAACCGCTTTGAACTGTTCCTGGAAGACATTGACAGGAAGAAGGAGCAGACCCAGGTGAACTACGGTACTACCGAGAGAAATATCCGACTCAAGGAAGAGGAAATTCAGATCAAGGAAGGCGAGTTGAAGACGAAGATACTAAAAGTCGGCGAACTGCAGGAGAATGCTTCAAAAACACAGGAAATCCTTGAAGCAAAAAACGCTGAACTTGCCGTAATTGAGAAGCAGGCAAAAGAACTTGCTCATGAACTGGAAAAAGTGCGCAGTGAACTCAGTCATGTGGAAATGAAAAAAATGGAACAGTCGATGAAACTGGACTATATAAAAGAGGACATGAGAAAAGCCCATTCAGTGGAAGTCGAGCAGGCGGAAATCTCTGATTCTGTCGGGCAGGAGGAAGAGGAGAGGCTGCCACAACTCAAAGAGAAGATCAGCTCTATCGGTCCGGTGAGCCTGGGGACCCTTGACGAATATGAAGAGCTGAAGACACGATATGAGTTTCTGACCAAACAGAGAGATGACCTTACGGAGGCGATTGAAGCGCTCCAGTCAACGATCAACAAAATCAACAGAACAACACAAAAGAG
>CP070644.1:1440476-1450632 GCA_020354155.1 Nitrospiraceae bacterium
ATCAGGGAACTGGGCCCTGTACTTGCAGCACTTATGGTAACAGGAAGGGCAGGATCGGCTATCTGTGCTGAAATAGGGATTATGCGGATTTCTGAACAGATTGATGCCCTTGACTGTATGGCAATTGATCCTCACAAATACATAGTTGCACCAAAGTTTATAGCTGGCATTATTTCAATGCCGCTTCTGACTGCCCTCTTTGATGTCGTGGGCATCTTTGGCGGATATGTTGTTGGAGTCTGGCTTCTGGGAGGGAATGAAGGGTCGTACTTTTCGAGCATTTACAGCAACGTCGAATTTGAGGATGTGTATATGGGATTAATGAAGCCCCTGTTCTTTGGTCTCATCATTATATTAATCAGCGCCTCCAAAGGTTTTTTTGTCCATCTCACCAAGGGCGGTGGATTCGGGGCCGAGGGGGTAAGCAGGGTTACTACTGATGCTGTTGTCATGTCATCAGTCAGTATTCTCGTTGTGGATTATATGATGACATCATTTTTATTATGAGTGAAGTGAAACAGCAGGAAACAAAAAATGCAGTTGAAATGATCGATGTCTGGAAGTCCTACGGGACCCAGCAGGTCCTGAAGGGAGTTAACCTGCCGATTGCTGAAAACAAGACGACCGTTATCGTTGGCGGCAGCGGGCAGGGCAAGAGTCAGATCATAAAACATATTCTTGGGCTTATCAGGCCTGAGAGCGGCCAGGTGATTGTCTACGGTCAGGACATCAGCCGCGCCTCAAGAAAAGAGATGAAAGATATTCGAAGAAATTTCGGGGTCCTTTTTCAATCAGTTGCCTTGTTTGATTCAATGACAATTTATGACAATGTTGCCATGCCTCTGAGAGAACGTACAAAGAAATCTGAGAAAGAAATAAGGGATATTGTCGAGGAAAAACTTGAAATGATGGATGTTAAGGGAACAAACGACAAGTATCCGCCACAGCTCAGTGGCGGCATGCAGAAAAGAGTAGGACTTGCGCGTGCCCTTGTCCTTGATCCGAAGATCATTTTTTTTGATGAACCGACGACAGGACTTGATGTCAAAAAGAGCAATGAGATATACAGGGTTTTTTTCAAGACCCAGCAACTGTTAAATTATACGGCTGTCATTGTGAGTCATGATGTACCCAAGATTTTTAAACTTGCTGATTATGTGGCTTTATTAAACGATGGACAGGTTCAGGGCTGTCTGACGCCTGAGGAGTTTCAGCTTTCAGATAATCCTGTGATCAAGGAATTTGTTGAAACAACGATGGGGCCCCTTTATTCAAGTGAAATGGAGGTTTAATGTATGCAAAAGATAACAATTGAAACCGGAGTAGGACTTTTTTTGGTTGTCGGGCTCCTTTGCCTGGGATACCTTTCAGTGAAACTCGGCAATATCAGTCTTTTTGGGACAGAGCAGTACACGGTCACCGCCCGTTTTGCCAATATCTCCGGGCTCAAGGAAGGTGCGACGATAGAAATTGCAGGTGTTTCAATTGGCAAGGTAGGGAAGATTCATCTTGAAGATTACGAAGCACAGGTAAATCTGCTCATTAATCCTGATGTGAAATTGCAGGAAGATGCCATTGCTTCAATAAGAACACAGGGTATTATAGGAGACAAATATGTCAAAATCAAAACGGGTGGCGCCGATGAGTTTATTGAAGACGGCGGAGAACTGATGGAGACAGAATCAGCAATTGAGCTTGAAGAACTGGTCAGCAAGTATATCTTCGATAAAGAATAATTTATTATGCAAGGAGTGAATGGAATGAGACTGAAAAATCTGATTAGTATTGTCGTAGCAGTGTTTTTTTGCACTATCACACATGTATCATCAATCGCTCAGGCCTCTGACAGACCAATCGATGCCATACAGGCTACGGTTGATGCTGTGCTGAATACTATCAAGGACAAGGCTCTTTCCGATCCTGCCAGGAAAGAGGAGCGGCGGGAAAAAATATCAGCCCTGCTCAGGGAGCGGTTTAATTTTCAGGAGATGGCGAAACGTTCACTGGCCAAACACTGGAAGGAAAGAACGCCTGAAGAGAAAAAGCAGTTTGTTGATATCTTTTCCGATCTTCTTGAGGCCTCCTATATCGGGAAGATTGAAGCCTATACCGACGAAAAGGTCCGGTACGATAAAGAGGTAATCAAAAAGCAGGACAAATATGCTGTTGTCAGTACTTCAGTTGTCACAAAAGATGTTGATATACCCATTGACTATAAAGTTATTAACAAAGGAGATGGATGGTTTGTCTATGATGTCGTTATAGAAGGCGTGAGCTTTATAAGCACCTACAGAAGTCAGTACAATAAGGTGATCATCAAGGAGTCCTTTGCCGGTTTAATAGATAAAATGAAGAAGAAGCTTGAGGAAGTAAACAGCGGAGAAGGAAATAAAAATACTGCAGAAAGCTGAGTAAGACGGGAAATGACTGATGAACTGAAAGATTTTATCTACAAGTCTAAAGACAAATTAATGCTTTTTCATCTTCTCACAGAAGATGAAATTAATCAGGTGCTGCCCTACCTTGAAGTAGCGCTTTTCAAGAAAGGGACCTCGCTTTTTGAAGAAGGGGAGCCGGGAGATTTCATATGTTTCATCGTGTCAGGCAAACTGGAAGTAAAAAAAGGGACGGAATTTGAGGGAAAGCAGATGGTCCTTGGTACTCTCGGCAAAGGCTCTTTTGTAGGGGAGATGTCACTTATCAATGAGGGGGAGCCCCGTTCTGCCAGTGTTCTGGCCATGGAGGACACGGATGTTGTCATACTAAAAAGGAGTGCGATGGACGAACTGACAGCGCAGCATCCATTTATCGGGGTGAAACTGTTGAAAGGCCTGAACCAGATCCTTGCTATCAGGCTACGAAAGGCAATTGAAAGAATCGCCCACGTTTTCTGATAACCAGCATAACTACATGCAGTTTTACCATTCAAAGCCCCAATTGGCCTTTACACTCGATTCATAATAATCTGTTTTTATATCATTGGTAAGGACAGTTAAACTGAGCGTAACAGAATAAATTTGGAAAAGACTTTATAGCCGGACGGAGAATGTGGTACAATTACCCTGTTTATTAAATTGCGAAACCCCATCATTCCTAACATAAAGGAGGCGTGTATGAGTAAAAAAATATCGTTTGTGTTTATTGTCCTGCTTGGCGTTGCACTGTTGTTGTCAGGGTGTGTGGATAAAAAACAGCTTGACAGGATTGAGGAAAACCAGAAAGAGATTCTGGCCAAAGTGAGGATTATAGAAGCAGGCCAGAAAGAAATGGCTCAAAAAGTCGCAGCACCGGCGGCACCGCAGAGACCACAGGTAGATTACAACAAAGTACATAACCTGCCTATTGGAACATCTGCTGTCAAAGGAAATAAAAACGCACCGATCACCATAACTGAATTTTCTGACTTTCAGTGTCCCTATTGTTCACGACTTCAGCCCACCCTCAATGATGTCTTAAAAGCTTATCCTGAGGACGTAAAGCTGGTCTTCAAGGATTTCCCTCTTTCTTTCCACAAACAGGCAAGAAATGCAGCAAAGGCTGCACGTGCTGCAGGGGAGCAGGGCAAGTACTGGGAGATGCATGACCTGATCTTTGCTGACTATAACAAGCTTACCGACAATTCATATAAAGAATATGCAACGAAACTGGGCCTTGATGTAAATAAATTCACTGCTGACTTCAGCAGCAATAAGTACGATGCTCTGATTCAGCAGGATATTGCTCTTGGCAGGCAGGCAGGGGTTACCGGTACCCCGAGTTTATTTCTGAATGGAAAGAGAATGCAGAGACGCTCTCTTGAGGATTTCAAAGCAGCCATTGACGCTGAATTAAAGAAAAAGTAACGAAAGAAACCTGAAGGCGTTCCGGGTACCCGGAACGCCTTTTTTTTATACTCTGTTATTGTATGAGGATATCCAATAGCCTGTCCAGTTCTTCCAGGGAATAATATTCAATCTCTATTTTCCCTTTTTTGCTGGATTTGTGAATCAGGCGGACTTTTGTACCCAGGCTCTGGATCATTTTCTCTTCAAGCGAGGCAATCTGGGGATCCCTGGTGAGATGTTTTTTTCGTTTAGCAGGGGAACCTGAAGATTTCCTGCTAAAGGCCTCTGCCTCTCTGACGCTCAGACCACTCTGTATGATCTTTTTAGCAGCATCAATCAATGCTTTCCTGTTTTCAATCTGCAGAAGGGCCTTGGCATGACCGATACTGAGAGACCCCTCTGCAAGCCACCCTTTCACTTCTGAGGGCAGTTTCAGAATCCTCAGGTAATTTGAGACAGTTGCACGGTCCTTGCCGACTTTCCTGGAAAGGCTGTCATGGGTCAGATTAAAGTCCTGCAGCAATCGCTGGAAGGCCTCGGCAGTTTCAATGGGGTTGAGGTCTTCCCTCTGGATATTCTCTATGAGGGCAAGTTCAAGCGCTTCAGCAGGTGCAGCGTCTTTGACAATAGCGGGAATAGTGGAAAGTCCCGCTGTACGAGTGGCTCTCCATCTTCGCTCACCGGCAATTAACTGGTAGGAATGATCCCCCGTCTTTCGGACAATAATTGGCTGAATCACGCCTTTTTCTTTTATGGAGGCAACAAGTTCATTCAATGCATTGTCTTTAAAAACCCTGCGCGGCTGGTATTCGTTTGCTATGATTGATTTAATGTCGAGTTGCAGTACTTCTGTTGCGTGTGTTCTGTTTTTTTCAGGGATCAGAGCCGAAAGTCCCTTACCCAGTGCCGTTTTCATTTCCTATTATCTCCTTTGCAAGTTCCAGATAGCTCTGTGCACCCCGTGATCTGATGTCATAGGTGATGACCGGTTTTCCGTGGCTGGGCGCCTCTGCAAGCGTAACATTTCTGGGAATCAGTGTCCTGTATACTTTATCCCCGAAATGTCGTTTCAGTTCGTCGCTCACCTGATTGGCAAGCGTATTCCGTCCGTCGAACATGGTGAGTAAAATCCCTTCTATTTCAATCGAGGGATTGAATGAATCTCTTATCAGGCCGAAGGTCTTGAGCAGCATGCTTATTCCTTCAAGGGCATAGTATTCACACTGCATGGGAATAAGCAGACTGTCAGCAGCGACCAGTGCGTTCAGGGTCAGAAGGCTGAGAGAGGGAGGACAATCAATAAAGATATAATCAAATTTGTTTCTTATTGGTTCCAGTGCCCGTTTAAGAATGGTTTCCCTCTCGTCCTTCGTGGCAAGTTCTATCTCAGCTCCAATGAGTTCAATATTTGAAGAGACAATATTTAAACGATCAATGGCAGTGCTCTGAATTATTGCTTCAATCCCTTTGGCTTCTGTGTACAGATCATAGAGACTTCCTGAAAGACCTTCCTTGTCAATGCCGAGACCGCTTGTTGAATTTCCCTGCGGATCGGCATCGATGAGCAGGACGCTCTTGCCCGAGGCAGCAAGTGAGGCGCTGAGATTAATCGCCGTCGTTGTTTTGCCTACTCCGCCTTTCTGGTTTGCGACTGCTGTAATTTTTGCCATGGTAAGTCAGATGAAATAATTGTCATTTCGATCCCCGTTTGCGGGGAGAGAAATCTTGGTTAACTAAATCATACTTAAAAAATCAGGATAAGATTCCTCGCTCTGCTTTTTGGCAGTCTCGGAATGACACTACAAAACAATATTATGCACCATCCTGAACAAATTTGAGCCCTTTTTTTATGGATAATTCTGCCCGCGCAAGTTCTTTGCCAAGATAGGCAGCATGGCCCAGATCTGATACCCAGTTATTCTCAATGATGGTTAAATATATATCTCTGCCATTCTTCCCTTCAATTTTCCTGAGCAGCCTGTTGTCATAGGAATAATGCTCAACAAGCAGGGAAGAAGTTTTTTTCGAAGGAAGTATCACAAAGTATCCGGCCTTGTCCAGCTTGATTGCTGATTTGCTGAATTTCTTTGCCTTAACTTTTGAAATCGCTGGAGACGGCATTACAACAGAGATGGGTGCAACTGCCGGCTGGTCACTGCAGTCACCGTGACATCCGCATCCGGAGTCAGGCAGTGCAGGAAATTGTGCAGCAAGATCTTTTATGGCCCTCTTTATCGTTCTTGTGTTTTCACAGCCCATCATGTCTTCTATGGTAATCTGCTGACGGAACTTTTTGATCTCTGAAACAGTCACGTTCTTAAGGATCGGCCGTCTTCCATCAGATCCAATGACCCGCCTGTTCCTGTCGACGCCGTTTTTCCATAAAGCATGGATCGTCCTGCCACTTTTATGGCCGGGAGTATCTTTCCCTGCAAGCACCAGAACTCGTATAGCCGGATTAGCAACCACGTTTTTAACTATTTTGTCTATCCCGATATTTTCTGTCTCTGTTTTGCCTACAATGCAGAGCCCGGCGGTTCCGGACTTTGCAAGTTTCTCCTCAAGTCTGGTACTTCCCAGTGTGGAGACAGCCACCGGCGCTGACGTATCCAGTACAGTATATTCACCTTCCACTGGCGGCCAGGAGTTGCTCGTTACCGTCATCTCACAGCTTGAGAGCGTGGATGAAGCAAGAGAGGGGTATTTCTTTGTCAGTATGGTCATCGCTTCAGGGGGGATACAGTATTTACACCCAAAACAGGGGTATTCCTGCGGCATGAGCCGTTCAGACCATTCATTGACACTTTTCAGAAGCTCCTCCGCATCCTTCATTTTCAATAGCGGAAGGGATGCCTTGAGATTATCAAGTGTACCCCTCATGCAGCCGCATTTTCTGCATCGGGTGAGCTTCATGCCCCTCAGAATTTCGGCATGGACCTTGGTAAATGTTGGATTCATGACAGTATTATGTATGATGGAATTGCAAAACTTCAACTTTCCCGCAGCGCAGAAGGACATTCACGATCGAACAGGCAATAAGAGTACATAATAAAGACAAGTTCAGGAGTATTCAGTATAATGACAATAGAGATGGAAGCATATTTTGTGAGGATGTGTAGAATGAAGAAGATGTTTTATTCAAGTATTACAGGATAAAACCGACTGAAACATATGGTTCGTTATCTTTCAAATGCAGCAGGGAGCAAGAGCGTATCAAGACTCTTAATAAGCCAACAACCGTTCCTGAAACTGCCAGCGATGATTTCAATATGGTAAACCGCATTAAGTCACAGTGGGCAAAGGCATCAGCAACCTTTGAGATTGCCGATGCAGCATTTGTCATTCTGCGAATTATTATATTTTGCGGCGGTCTTGGATGGTTGTACTTTTCTGAAATTTCCGAGAATACTTTTTCCAATGTAAGCAGTATTTTTATTTACTTTGCCATTTACAGCATATTTATTTATATCTGGCTGTTTCTTTCTCCAGAGAAGAAAAAATTCATTTATGGGTTTTCCCTGTGTTTTGACCTGCTCTATGCCACACTGCTTGTCAGGGTAACAGGTGGTTTTTCCAGTTCTTTTTTTAACGGATTTTATTTGATTACTGCGCTCTATTCCTTTTACTTTGGGCTGATCCCGGGGACATTGATTGCCGCTGTCTCCTCATTACTGTATTTTTCGAGCTGTGGGACAGAGCTCTGTTTAATGCACTGGACAGACTTTTTTGTAAGGGTTGCTTTCCTTTTTCTGCTGGCTATTCCCCTTGGCATGCTTTCCCAGAAACTGAAAAGTGACAAAAAGAGCATTGAGGGGCTGAATAGAGAGTTGCAGAAGTCTATTGAGGAATTACAGAACCTGCAGGGGCAGATGATTCAGGTGGAGAAGCTTTCAGCCCTTGGGAGGCTGACAGCTGATGTTGCCCATGAGATAAGAAATCCTCTTACATCTATTGGGGGCTTTGCTCGACGTCTTGATAAAAGGCTGGTTGAGGGGTCACGGGAAAAGGGCTATGCTGGTATTGTTGTGGCAGAGGTGGACAGGCTGGAGCGCATACTGAGAGATGTGCTCACCTTCTCCAGGGAATCAAAGCTGAACATGCAGTATCAGGGAATTAACAGCATAATAGGCGACTCAATGCAAAGTTTCAGTCCTGTTTGCGATGATCAGGGGATTCAGGTAAAGAATGAGTTTGATGAAAACCTTCCTGATGTTCTTGTTGACAGGGAACAGGTGAGGATGGCTCTGGATAACCTTATCTCAAATGCCATTGATGTCATGCCTGATGGCGGCACGCTGAGTCTGAAAACCTATATGAAGGAACAGTATGGAATACCCTATGTGACGATTGAGGTATCAGATACAGGTCCTGGTATGAACAGAGATGCCCTGCAGTTGGTTTTTGAGCCTTTTTACTCAACCAAGGAGATTGGTGTCGGGACCGGCCTTGGCCTCTCGATCTGTAAAAAAATTGTGGATGAACATAATGGTCTGATCTCTGGTGAGAGCGAACAAAATGCCGGCACGACCTTCCGTATGCTCTTCCCCTATCAAAGCGAAACGAACGGCTCCAGAGTCAAGTGCTGGGAGTTCACAAAGTGCGGCATTGAAAACACAGAGGGGGCTGCCAACCTGAGATGTCCTGCTTACCCTCATTACGGCCGCATATGCTGGGCAATAGCCGGCACTTTTTGTGAAAAAAAAGTAAGCGGTGCCATTGCACAGAAACTCGGGGACTGCAGGAAGTGTGAATTTTACAAGGCCGTTGCGGTAAGCAAAGACGTTTAGTACCGTCAAGAGACAGTTTACTTTTTCACTCCCTTTATCATAGAATGTCATGGTCAAAGTTTGAGCCTGCTAGGGCCCATAGCTCAGTTGGCTAGAGCCACCGGCTCATAACCGGTTGGTCCCAGGTTCGAGTCCTGGTGGGCCCACCATCTGGTACAGCGAGGTATTGTTGAATTATGAAATATATGATGATTCACGGAGAAGGACTTGAAGGAACAGCTGAAGCTTTTAATTGAGTTGCAGGATATTGACTCCGCCATTCTTGCCATGGCGGAGAAGATAGAGCAGCTTCCCTCCAGACTTGACCAGTTTAAATCCCCACTGAAAGAATCAAAAGAAGCTTTTGAAAAGTTCAAGAAGAGGTCCGAGGAACTGTCGAACAGAAAAAAGGACAGGGACCATTCATTGAGTGAGATGGAGGACAAGATCGAGAAGCTCAAAACAAGAAGCAGAGAGGTCAAAACGAACAAGGAATATGAGGCACATCTGAAAGAAATAGAGGGCTTTGAGCAAAATAAGGGAAAGATCGAAGATGAAATACTTGTACTTATGGAAGAAATCGATAATTATGGTACAGAGCTGAAAAATGAGGAAGTCAAGCTCAGGAAAGCCGAAGATGAATTCAGGGCACAGGAAAAGATAATAGATGAAGAGATACAGAAGGTCCGCTCTGAACTTGACGATGCAAAATCAAAGAGGCATGCATATACCTCGAAACTGGATGAGGACATCTATAGTCAGTATTTAAATCTATTAAAAAAAATGAACGGACTTGCAGTTGTTGAGGCAAAAGATGAAGTATGTCTTGGCTGTAACCGGAATATCCCCCCGCAGTTTTACAATAATGTAAGAAAAAGTGATGCAATTTATAAATGCTACTACTGTAACAGGATACTTTACTATAAAGAGCCTCCTCCGGCCGAAAGCAAACCTGAAGAAGCCCCGCCCGCATCTTCATGACAGATCGTATAGATAAGGACGATCTCTCCTCCCAGCCCGATTTATTTGCTTCTGATGAAAGACAGATGAAAGCCGCCAGAAGCCATGCAGTCCTGTATTGTGACGGGGCTTCAAGCGGGAATCCGGGGCATGCCGGTATAGGCGCATTTCTGGAAGTAACATCTTCCGATGAGCAATACAGGATTTCTGAATATATCGGAATAGCTACAAACAATGTAGCTGAATATACAGCGCTCATAAAAGGGCTTGAGAAGGCCCTGTCACTGGGCATCAAAAGGCTTGATGTATTTCTTGACTCTGAACTGATAGTCAGGCAGCTGAACGGTGTTTATAAAGTCAAGAACAAAAATCTCCTCCCTCTTTTTGCAAAATCAAAAAACTACCTGGATGAATTCGATCTTGTTAATGTGAGCCATGTGCGCAGGGAATTGAACCAGGAAGCAGACAACCTGGCCAGAAAGGGTGCTCAAAAAAGGGCTTGATTCCCAGGTTCATTTTCTGCTGGACAGAGACTCTCCAAACTGTTATAATTCTACATATTCTCCTGAATCAACTTGGTCAGAATAAGACCGGCAGAGGCTCCTT
>CP070644.1:1450732-1460866 GCA_020354155.1 Nitrospiraceae bacterium
TCCATGATGACAAGGGAAAATCTGCCGTCTTCCGTTGTCTCTCCTGGTTTGAGATTAAATTTTGTCTGGAGAATATCAACAAGTTTTTCAGAACCGAGAATCATACAGGAGATGTTCGTGCAAAGCTGGACAAGGTTGCGACCCATCTCTTTGTGCCTGAACATGGAGTAGAAGGAGGCAGTGCCCCTGACCGTTGCCTCCGGAAGATTCAGTGCCGCAGCTGCTGTAGTGAGAGCCTCCTCGCTCAACCAGCCAAACTCTCTCTGGGCAATATACAGTACAGGCAGCAGGGCGCTCTCCTGGTCCGGATACCTTTCCTTTACTGAATCTATTTCCCTAAGTATGGATTCGTTAAACACGGGTCCAGTCAGTCATCAAAGAAATTTAAGAAATTAATTGCCGGAAGCTGCGAATAAGACCTAGAAGTCTTACCGGTCGCATTCTCCGAGGACAATGTCAATGCTTCCAATATTGGCTATGACATCCGCCACCAGGCTGCCTTCGCTCAGTTTGGGCAGCGCTGCGACATGCACAAAGGAAGGCGCCCGTATTCTCATACGGTAAGGCCTGCCAGTACCGTCACTGACAAAGTAAAATCCCATTTCTCCCTTCGGGACTTCTGTCGGCACATAAAGCTCTCCCTCGGGTGCTGTCTGGGGGCCTTTTGTTATCAGGACAAAATGATGGATAAGGTTTTCCATGTCAGAAAGGACTTTGTCCTTGGGAGGCAAGGTAAATTTCGGTGAGTCAGCCATGACGGGTCCATTCGGTATCTGTTCAACACATTGTCTTATAATTGAGTTGGACTGGCGCAGCTCATCCATCCTGACTCTGTAACGGTCATAGACATCCCCGTTCTTGCCTACAGGGACGTCCCACTTCACTTTGTCGTAGACTCCGTAGGATGTCACTTTTCTCAGATCATAGGGTACCCCCGAGCCTCGCAATGTGGGACCGCTCAAGCCCAGGTTAATCGCTTCCTCGGCTGAAATTACTCCAATGCCTATGGTACGGCGCAGCCAGATACGGTTTTTGTTAATCAGTGTTTCATACTGCTCAACCCGTGCAGGGAAGTCCTCAGTAAACTTATAGAGGTCGGCAAGCCATTTTGCATCAACATCATTTTTCAGACCACCAATCCGCGGATAGGATACTGTGAGCCGTGCCCCGCAGAGATGTTCAAAGAGGTCAATAATTGTTTCCCTTTCCCTGAAACAGTACAAAAAGACCGTCATGGCCCCAATATCAAGGGCGTGGGTCGCAAGCCACAGGAGGTGGTTGGATATACGGGACATTTCAGCAACAATGGTCCTGATATACTCGACCCGTTCCGGCAGTTCTATGCCGAAAAGCTTTTCCACGGCAATGCAGTAGCCCAGGTTATTTGACATGGCGGATATATAATCCAGGCGGTCGGTAAGGGGGAGGATCTGCATATAGTTCCTGTTCTCTGCAAGTTTCTCCACTCCCCGGTGGAGATACCCGACATAGGGAGTACACTTGACAACGGTCTCTCCTTCAAGATCAAGAACGAGCCTCAATACACCGTGCGTAGCCGGGTGCTGAGGCCCCATGCTGAGGGTAAGTTCCTTTGTTGCAATGCGGGAATTGACGTCTGTCGTATTCACTGTTGAACCTTTTCTCCAGTACAGGCTTCGTGTATTAGTGCGTTATGATCAATAAAAAACTATCATCCAGAACCTTGTCCCTGATGACAAACCGGAATGACACATGACCTGTCTTCTCCACTACGTTATATTCCACTCATTATCATGGCTGTGGAGATCTTTGAGCTCTTCATAGCCCTTGTATTCCCAGGACTCCCTGCCCTTCAAGGGATAATCCTTTCTCAGAGGATGTCCCTCCCAGTCCTCGGGCATGAGAATCCTTCTCAGATCAGGGTGTCCGTTGAAGACAATGCCATACATGTCGCAGACCTCCCGCTCATGCCAGTTCGCACCCTGCCAGACAGGAACAACACTGTCAATGCCTGGGCTGCTTTCCGGTATGCGGGCCTTGATAATAATCCTGTGCCGGAATTTCATTGAATACAGAACATAGACAACTTCAAACCTGAGATCCCTCTCTGGATAGTCAACGCCGCAGAGGTCAGCCAGGTAGTCCATGCTGATGTCAGGGTCCTCACGAAGATGGCGACAGATATCAAGTATTCTCTCCTGCCTGACACTGACAAAGACCTGGTCCCTGAATTCTCTTACATCCAGGATCTCACTGAGAAATTTCTCTTTCAGTCTGCCGGCTATCTCCAGGGGCTCCATCTCATATGCTCCTTTTCTATCTTTTCCTGTAATTTCATGACACCCTCCATCAGCGCCTCGGGACGCGGCGGGCAACCCGGTACATAGACATCAACGGGCAGAAAGGTATCACATCCCTGCACTACAGAGTAGGTATCAAATATGCCGCCTGAATTTGCACAACTTCCCATTGAAATGACATAGCGCGGCTCCGGCATCTGGTCAAAAACCCGTCTGACCACAGGAGCCATCTTTTTTGTAACAGTCCCGGCAACGATCAGCACATCAGACTGCCGTGGAGAAGCACGGAATATAACACCAAAGCGGTCAAAATCATAATGACTTGCCCCGGCTGCCATCATCTCAATGGCACAGCATGCCAGACCAAATGTCATCGGCCACAGTGAGTTCTTGCGGCCCCAGTTCACAAGGCTGTCCAGAGAAGTAATTATTGTATTGGCACCGGGTACGATATGAGTGCCTTTTTCGACCTCAATCAGGTGAGGGTCCTGATGGCCTGTGCTCTCTTCGCTGTTCTTATTATCGTTTATTCCCATTCCAGCGCGCCTTTCTTCCATACATATATATAACCTATGAGCAATATGAAGATAAAAAGCATCATTTCAACAAAACCAAATATACCGAGCTTGTCATAGGCAACCGCCCAGGGGTAGAGAAATATCGCCTCCACATCAAAGACCACAAACAGCATTGCGATAATATAAAACCTGACTGAAAATTTATACCGTGGCTCGCCAACAGGACGATTTCCTGACTCATAGGGTGCCAGTTTCTGTGCATAGGGCCTTCTGGGCCTCACAAGCAGTCCGGCAACCAGGGCACCGAGACCAACAAGGGTGGCCACCACCAATACAATGAGAACGGGCAAATAATCTGTTGGAGTATATGTTCCGGGCATCACTGATGTTTTTTATACCAAATACAGCTTGCACTGTCAAATAAAAATAGTACCAACGTGAGAAAGGGCTCATCTGCCATGCTAAACGATAATCAGCTTTTAAAATTTTCTCAAGCCTCTTATAATACTGTCAGCCATGAATAAGATATTCGGCAACCCTGACAGATCTCTCGTTGCAAAGCTTATCATAGCCATTGGCGTACTCATGGTAATAGTCAGTTTTATATTCTGGTACGCCATCCTTCAGAAACAGCAGCAGGACATCAGGTCTATTGCCGTAAAGTATGGCGATTCCTTTCTTGCGTTTATAAAACAAAGCACCCACTACAGTATGCTGACCCTCGATTCTGCCAAAACCCAGGAGGCGGTTGAACACCTGAGTTCACCTGATGTTATCAAGGAAGTAAATATATACGATCACGGCGGAACAATCCATTTTTCTTCCAGTGAGGAACGAATAAGCAGTACAGTCGTAAAAACCTCCCTTGCCTGCACAGCCTGTCATGAGGATCCTGAAAAATCGTCAGCTCTTCTGAATGAACGTATGCGGTGGAACGTTACAAAGGACCCCCAGGGCGTATCTTCATTAAGCCTTGTCAGTGTCATAGAGAACGAAAAGGACTGTTACACAGCACGGTGTCATGTGCATCCTCAAAACCAGAAGATAATCGGGTTCATTAAAGCAGATTTTTCCCTCGGCCTTCTCGATGTTGCACTGCATAAGCAGAAAGAAGCGCTCTCTCTCTATGTGGCCATATTTGTGATAATTGTTTCTCTCTTTGTTGGTTTCATTATTTATACAATGATCACCCGGCCCATCAGGGTACTTATAGCAGGGATGGAAAAAATCGCCGGCGGCGACCTGGATCATTCAGTGCCCATTACGTCAGGTGATGAAATGGGGGTCCTTGCCAGATCCTTTAATGCCATGATCAAGGACCTGAAGGAGGCACGGGACCAGCGTGAGAAGTGGACCCAGACACTGGAGGAAGAGGTCGCCAGAAAAACTGAAGAGATCCGGAAGACCCATACCAGCCTGGTGCAGACAGAAAAACTGGCGTCTCTCGGCAGAATGGCAGCCGGAGTGGCCCATGAGATTAACAATCCTCTCACAGGAGTCATAACCTTTGCGCACCTGCTCAGGGACCGTTTCCCTGATAAAAGTCAGGAGGTGGATGATCTGAATGTCATTATTGAGCAGTCCGAGAGATGTTCAAAGATTATCAGCAATCTCCTCACCTTTGCACGGGCTACCCCTTCTGAAAAAGGAAGCTGTGATATAAACGAGGTCCTGAGCCGCACTGTCTTCATGCTGAAAAATCAGGAGAAATTTCACCACATAAAATTTGATGTCGACATGGATGAAGCACAATTCATTGTATTTGGAGATGCCTCGCAGTTTCAGCAGATATTTCTCAATATGTTTATCAATGCTGCCGATGCAATGGAGAAAAGGGGTAAAATAACGGTAGCAACGCGCAGGGTCAAGGAAAAGGGGAAGGACTTTGTGGAAATTGAGTTCAGTGACGAAGGCTGCGGCATAAAAGAAGAAGATATGTCCAAGCTCTTTGAGCCCTTTTTTACAACCAAACCGATCGGCAAGGGAACAGGGTTGGGATTGTCCGTAAGCCATGGTATTGTCAAGCATTTCGGGGGCACTCTCAAAGTGGAAAGCACCGTTGGTAAAGGGACAAGTTTTTTTGTTAGACTACCCCTGTCAGAGACCCACCAATGAAGAAAATACTGATCATCGATGACGAACAAATTATCAGAACAAGCTGTGAGAGGACACTTGCCCCAAAGGGCTATGCGGTTACATCAGCGGCAAGCGGAGCAGAAGGGCTTGCTCTGCTTGAAAAAGAGCCCTTCAGCGTAGTGCTGCTGGATTTTAAAATGCCTGATATGGACGGCATGGAAGTCCTGAAAAAGATCCAGGCAAGCAGTTCATCCGCCAAAGTGATTATCATAACCGGCTATAGCAATGTTGATACCGCTGTCCGTGCATTACGGTCAGGCGCCTACAATTATATTGAAAAACCCTTTACACCAGACAAAATCCTCTCGGCTGTCAAAGAGGCCATTGATGATCTGGAAGAGAAGTAATGCATGGAGAAAGCGAATATGAAGCTCAAAGAGATTGCAAAGGTCCTTGATGCGCAGTTCATAACGGAAGCAATGGATGCAGATGATCTGGATATCAGCAGTGCCTGCAGCACTGACCTTATGAGTGTCGTATTGTACTATCACTCCATGAACTGTCTTCTCATTACAGGCCTGACACAGCCATCAGTGATACGGACAGCAGAAATCGCCTGCATAAAGTGCATCGTCTTTGTGCAGGGGAAAAACCCCAATCTTCAGACAATAGAGCTTGCAAAAGAGAAGGGAATTCCCCTGCTCAGCACACCTCACAGTATGTACTCTGTTTCAGGCAGGCTCTTTCAGGCAGGCCTACCAAGCTCACCGGAGAAATAACATGACTCCAGAGATAAACGGAAATGTAGAAGGCAGTTTCCAGCTCATCGGCGGCAACTTTACAAATGCGGGAGAAGCATCAACGCAGTTAAAAATGAAGCTTTTCGAGTTCGGCGTTGATGATGCAATTATACGACGGGCTGCAATCGCAACCTTTGAAGCTGAAATGAATGTCATCATATATGCTGCAGCGGGTCAGCTGCATTATTACATTACTCCTGAAAATATAAAAATCAGGGTAGAAGACATGGGGCCCGGCATTGAAGATATTGAACAGGCAATGCAGGAAGGCTATTCAACAGCTCCTGAGTGGGTACGTGAAATGGGCTGGGGTGCAGGCATGGGCCTGCCGAATATGAAGAGAAACTCTGATGAATTTATGATTGAGTCTGTAGTCGGTGAAGGGACAACGGTTCACATGACTATTAACCTGAATGAATAAAGGAGAGTTACCGTGAAATTATCAGAACTGGCAGAAAAATTATCTCTGAAAATTGCCTCACATACAGAGGGAATGAACGGGAATATTACCGGGGCCTATTCCAGTGACCTCCTGTCAGATGTTATGGCCAACAGCAAGGTTGGAAATGTCTGGATTACGCTTCAGACCCATATAAATATTGTGGCCGTTGCCAGTCTGAAAGGCCTGGCCGGCATTATCATCGTCGGCAACAGACAACCCCAGCCGGAAACCATTGAGAAGGCTGAGGCTGAAAAAGTTACGATCCTGACAACTTCTCATACGGCTTACGAGACAGCAGGCCAGATATACCAGATTTTATCAACCTGAATAATGAGTGAATGCTAAAGAAATTCAAAGCCGATCTTCATATCCACACCTGCCTCTCCCCCTGTGCCGATCTTGATATGACCCCTTCAGCCATTGTAAAGGCGGCCCTCGATCAGGGCATGGACATTATTGCCATTACAGACCATAATTCTGCGGAAAACTTTCATGCAGCGCAACGGGCGGCGGGACTGAATGAACTTACCGTCCTGGGCGGCATGGAGATTACCTCATCAGAAGAGGCCCATATACTTGCTCTCTTCGATAGTGGCGAAAAAATCGTGGCCATGCAGGAGTATGTATATGACAACATGCTGCCTGCAGTGAATGATGAAAAATATTACGGTGATCAGATCGTTGTGAACGAATGCGACGAGGTGCTCGGTTTTAACAGACGCCTCCTCATAGGGGCTACTGTCCTGAACGCAAACCAGATTGTCGACCAGGTACATGCCTTTGACGGACTCGCCATAGCCTCGCACATTGACAGGGATTACTTCAGCATCACATCTCAGCTTGGGTTCATTCCTGAAGATTTAGACTTTGATGCCCTGGAAATTTCTCCTGCAACAGGGATGGATCAGGCCAGGAGGAAATTTAGACAATACCGCAACTATGCATGGATTTCCGCATCTGATGCACACTGTATTCAGGACATAGGACAAAGAAAAACTTTTTTCACCATGGAAAGTGCAACCATAGAAGAAATGAAACTGGCATGCAGCAACAGGAAGGGCAGAAAAGTAGAATGGGAATGAAAAATAAAAGATTAAAAATAAAATATCAAAATTATGGAGTGTTTTATTCAATTACAAATCAATATCATCCACAATTTTTTTTGATATTTGCATTTTGACCTTTACACATGGAAGACCTGTCACTGCATATACTTGACATTGCCGAAAACTCGATTCGGGCAGGAGCAACAGAGATAAAGATACGAATCGAGGAAGATGTTGATAATAACCTGCTGTCCGTCAGTATCAGCGACAATGGCAAAGGTATGGATGAAGAGATGCTGAAAAAGGCAGCTGACCCGTTTTTTACAACAAAGGGCGAGCGCCGTATCGGACTGGGCCTGTCACTGCTTGGCCAGGCTGCGAGGGAAAGCATGGGCGACTTCAGGATCAATTCGGAAAAGGACAGGGGAACGGTCATCGAAGCACGTTTTCAGTATAATCATATTGACAGAAAACCAATCGGCGATGTGGCCCAGACACTTATTGTGCTCATTACTGCAAATCCTGATATAGATTTTTTATATGAACAGATAAATAGAAGGGGGCATCACGTCATTGATACGAAGGAAATAAAAAAAAGCTCGAGGAACAAATCTGTAAGTATTCAAAAATTAATCAAAATCATTCGGAATACGATTGGCCCTTCGATGCATACCTGAAATTAATATGATACAATAACCCTGAATTTTGATTGTCGCCTGTTCCCTGCCGTACCATGCGCTGGAAAAAATAAGGCGGTGAAGGAAAAATATCAGGAAGGGAGAGAGCATGGCCAAGAGGAGAATCCTGGTACTCGACGATGACCCAATCGTAACACACAGCTGCAAACGGGTGCTCGGAGCAGAGGGTTACAGTATAGCCACTGCTGAAAAAGGGGAGGACGCCCTGAATAAACTCGCCAAAGAGGATTTTGACCTGCTCATCACCGATGTGAGACTTCCGGACATAAACGGGATGGAGGTACTCAGAGAATCCCGTGTTATTAAGCCGGAAACGGACGTGGTAATAATAACCGGCTATCCCACCATTGAAGACGCAAAGGAGTCAACAAAGCTTGGCGCCTATGAATATATTGAAAAACCCTTTACCCCTGATTTCATGATCAACGTTGCAAAGAAAATCTTTGACAGAAAAGGCTGGATCATGCGGCAGGCCTATGTCGATGAGTTCCGGGATTATGTAGTGCCCCTTGACAGAGAAAACCCCGTTATTTTTTATAAGGAAGGTACCTGGGCGCGGCCGGCAAAAGATGGTCTCTGGGAGATTGGCTGTGATCTGCGCTACTGGCTGCTCACGGGAAACCTCCTGTATATTGAGTTTATCAAAGACATTGAGAGGCTTGAGGCAGGCCAGCCTTTTGCCAGGATATTCACAAGCAGCGGACAGGGTTCTGATCTCCTGTCTCCGGTTCATGCGGAACTGCGCGAAGTAAATGTAAAGGCCAATGATATCATGTGCGCCCTTCTGAAGGAACATCTTTCCGAAGGATGGCTCCTGTGGCTTGCACGGGTATTGCCCATTGAAACATGATAAGATGATCTCATTCAATCACTGGAGATATCACAGAATAAGATGTTAACTAAATAATAAAAATGAAAATTAAGGAGGAAATGATTTCAATTGAATAATTTTCCAGAATTTTAATTTTTGATTTTTAAATTATTATTTTCACGGCAGTGCCTTGCAGTAAATAAAAAAAAACTCTATACAGATGATAAGTTTCGTGGTATTTTATAAAAGTTCTATGCACAGTATACTGTTAAATTCATGGATGAACAGAAGGGAGAGCCGCTGATGTCGGAAGATGTCAAAATTCTGGTGGTTGACGATGAATCTATAGTAATAAAAAGCTGCATGACCGTGTTGAAGTCAGGCGGTTACAACGCAGAAGGCGTCCTGAGCGGCAGGGAGGCAATGCAGAAAATGGAAGAGACTCCCTATGATCTTCTCTTTACTGACCTGAAAATGCCTGAAATTGATGGCATTACCCTTATCCAGTGGATAAAGAAAAAGCGGCCTGAAACCGGTGTCGTTGTCATAACAGGATATCCTTCACAGGAAACAATACGAGACGCTCTTGATGTGGGCATCATTGATTATGTTCCCAAACCCTTTACCCCGGCAGTGCTTCTGGACGTCACTCGGAGAGCAGTGGAGTGGGTGAAAGGAACAACTGCTGTTGAGCAGAAACCTCAGGATGAATTTCCTCCGTCAATGCTCCAGGAAATCGACCGGGTCATTCAGCAATACAAAGGGAAGCCGGGCAGTTCTATTCCTGTTCTGCAGCGGTGCCAGGAAATTGTCGGGTATCTTCCTCCTCAAATACAGAAGATCGTTGCACGGGGATTGAAAACGTCGGCTGCTGAAATCCACAGTGTTGTTTCCTTTTATTCTTTTTTCACCATGAAACCAAGGGGTGATCACAACATCAGAATCTGCCTTGGTACAGCATGCTATGTGAAGAGAGTCGAGGAGGTTCTGTCCAAGATCAAGAATAGCCTGAAGATTGATGTCGGTGAAGTGACGGAAGACAAAAAGTTTTCCATTGAGACTGTTCGCTGCCTTGGAGCCTGCGGACTGGCTCCGGTTATGGTTATTGACGAAGAGACATATGGCGCAATGACACCAAAAAAAGTGCCTGAGGTACTGGCAGAGTACTCCTAGAATGAAAATGAACGGTCAGGAAAAAATGCACAATGTAAAATAGATATTGTAAAAATCCGGGCATATTTTCTGTCATTTTGATTTCTTATATTTTATTTTTAATCTGGGTATGAAGGTTATATTGTGATTTAGGAAAGACAGAGGTGAATAAGGATGGCTAAACTAACAATTGACGATTTAAAAAAGATCAAGGAAAAGCAGAAGGCCACCTTTACCTTGAGAGAAGGCGGCTCACGAGCAAAAATAACAGTACATATGGGTACCTGCGGCATAGCTGCCGGAGCACGGACT
>CP070644.1:1460966-1474824 GCA_020354155.1 Nitrospiraceae bacterium
GTGATAAGCCGCCTTAAGTCGATAACATTCTCCGTCACGAGATGGTAACTTAATGCAAAGGCCGTTTCAAGTCCGGATATTCCAAAGGCTGCCGCATCAAATTCAATGTTCTTATCATCGATATGATGGGGTGCATGGTCAGTTGCGATGACATCAATTGTACCATCTTTGACGCCTTCCTTTATACCGGCCATATCCTCTGCTGTCCGGATTGGAGGATTGACTTTCAGATTTGTGTCATAACTGATGAGCGACTCATCATGAATCGAGAAATAGTGGGGGCAGGTTTCTGCCGTTACATTGACACCACGTGCCTTGGCATTTCGTATCATGTTTACAGAACCTTTTGTAGAGACATGTGCAATATGAAGTCTTCCTCCTGTGAGCTCACAGAGGGCCAGGTCCCGAGCAACCATGATCTCTTCTGCGGCCTTCGGAATTCCCTGTAACCCGACTATGGTTGAAACAAGCCCTTCGTTCATTACGCCGCCTTCAGAGAGCTGTGCATCTTCACAATGAGATATTATGGGTACATTAAAGATTTTTGAGTACTCAAGGGCACGCCTCATAATAAGACTGTTGGCAACGGGCCTTCCATCATCAGAAAAAGCGATGCAACCGGCTTTCATCAGGGCCTCTAGTTCCGTAAGTTCTTCGCCCATCTGTCCTTTCGTAATAGCTGCTATGGGGAATACGGTACAGGAACCTACTTTTCGGGACCGGTCAATGATAAATTCAGTAACTGAAATTGTATCATTGACGGGATTTGTATTCGGCATGCAGCATACAGAGGTGAATCCTCCCCTTGCAGCTGCTGTTGTCCCCGATTGTATTGTCTCTTTGTGTTCAAAACCAGGTTCCCTTAAATGAACGTGCATGTCCACCAGGCCCGGGATTACAATGCACTTTGATGCATCGATTATTTTTGATGCCTTCGGGGCTTTTCCTTGTGCGTAGAGGCCCTGGATTTTACCCTTTTCAACATAGATATCCTTGTAGCCGTCAACATTCTGGGAGGGATCGATGACCCTTCCGTTCTTGATTACAAGCTTCACTTTTTTACTCCTGCAAGGAGATAGAGAACAGCCATGCGCACGGCTATACCGTTTGTGACCTGCTCAAGAATCACTGACTGAGGTCCGTCTGCAACATCGGATGCAATTTCAACCCCTCTGTTCATGGGGCCTGGATGCATTACAATAGCGTTCTTTTTTGCAAGACCTAATCTCTCCTGAGTTAAACCATACAATTTAAAATACTCTCTCAGTGAAGGCAGAAAACCTGTGCTCTGACGCTCAAGCTGCAGCCTGAGTGTCATGAGAACATCTGCGTTTCTGACCCCTTTATCTATTGAGTGAAAAACCTCAACGCCCATCTTGTCAATTTCAGCCGGCATCAGGGTCGGAGGACAGATCACCCGAACATGCGCCCCCAGTTTAGTAAGACCATAGATATTTGATTTTGCTACCCTGCTGTGTGCAATATCACCTATTATCGATACGGTGAGACCTTTGAATTTTTTTTTGTGTGATCGAATTGTAAACAGATCAAGAAGTGCCTGGGTGGGGTGTTCATTTGCCCCGTCTCCTGCATTGACGACAGATGCATTCAGTATTTTACTCAGTATATGGGGAACACCTGATGACTTGTGCCGGATAACAACAAAATCAGCGCCAAGGGCCTGGATCGTCAGGGCAGTATCCTGAATTGACTCTCCCTTGACGACACTGCTTGAGGTAACTGAAAAGTTCACATCATCGGCAGAAAGTCTTTTGGCAGCGAGGGCAAAGGATGTCCTTGTTCTCGTAGAAGGTTCAAAGAAAAGACTGATGACCGTTTTCCCTCTGAGAGGAGGGACCTTTTTAATATCCCTTCTTAGTACGTCTCTGAAACCGGAAGAAGTATCAAGAATGTGGTTGATCTCATCAGGTGATAGTTCTTTAATACCGAGAAGATGTTTCGATTTAAACATAGTCCATAGAATGTGCCATCATTTTAATCACTAACAAGGGTCACTCTGTTGTCAGTATCGTCCTCCTGCAGGATTACGTCTATACGGTCATCAAAGGCAGTAGGTATGTTTTTGCCCACATAATCCGGCCGAATAGGCAATTCCCGGTGTCCCCTGTCTATGAGAACAGCAAGTTGAATATTGTCTGCCCGGCCAAAATCGAGGAGAGCATCGAGGGCTGCACGAATACTTCTTCCCGTAAACAGTACATCATCAACAATGACGACGGTCTTGCCATTGATCGAGAACTGAATATCTGTTTCCTTGACAAAAGGCTGTTCATCCTTTGTATTGAGATCATCTCTGTAAAAAGTGATATCCAGTGCTCCGATTTCAATTGACATGCCTTCAATTGACTCAATCTGTGCTGCAAGCCTTCGGGCAAGGATTACACCGCCTTTTTGAATGCCAACGAGGCACAGGTTCTCAATGCCCTTGTTTTTTTCTACTATTTCGTGGGCCATTCGCGTTATTGCCCGTTTAATGTCGTTGTTGTCCAGCAGCTCTTTAGGCATAAAAAAAACCTTTCTCCAAGAGAGAGAAGGTATTTACGTACGTCTTTCAGGTTGTAAGGTTATTGTAATAAGGAACACTTTTCTTTCCTTTCCAGCCTCTCAGGACTGGATTAAAGGTTCAGGTTTAGACAAATAATAATAAAATAAAAACAGGTTTGTCAATAGGCGGTTCTGAACTGAAGAAATGCGGAGATAATGCCGATAATGAATTAAGTCGATTATGTAAGTGTAAGTTGAATTTACAATAAAACTCATTGAAATCAGAAAGGAAAATGATACCGCCATGGATGGGAGACAAACTTTGAATATTCCTGCCAGGGAGGAACTTTTAAAGAAGGCAGGGGACCTGAGAGTACTGCCCTTTGTTGCAAAAAAGATACTTGACACAATCGGTAATGAGGATGCCTCTATTGAGGAACTGGGGGATATTATAGAAAAGGACCAGACTGTCACGGCACGGGTTTTAAAGATATCCAACAGTGCACTCTATGGATTGAGACAGGAGGTTACAAGCCTCAATCACGCAATTATGGTTCTTGGATTCAAGACGATACGGAGCCTTGTCCTCTCAGTCTCAACCAAATCTTTATATAAAAGCTTCGGCATGAAGGAGAAGATCATCTGGGATCACTCCATAGGTGCCGCAATCGCAGCGAAAATTATTTCCAAAGGGATGGGCAGTGATGCAGGAGAAATGGCTTTCATAGGAGGGCTCATGCATGACCTTGGAAAAGTCGTGCTCAATAATGAAACACCGGATATCTTTGTACAGGTCATGATGAAGACATATAATGATGGTGCAGACTCACTTGATGCTGAAAACGAAGTATACGGATACACACACACTGAGATCGGCGCAGGGGTAATGGAGCGATGGGGTTTTCCGCCCTTGCTTGTGAAGATCGTTGAAGGTCATCACCTCAACATCGGCAAACTTGAGAACATAGCTGACCCTCTGACTGCAAAAGTGACGGCAGTTGTTCATCTTGCTGATCAGATATGTAAAAAACTGGGCATTGGCACTCGAAGCCCTGATGAAGCCCTGGTCCTTGATTCCCTTGTATCAGCCAAGTTTCTTGAGATTCCGGATGAAAAACTGAATGAGATGCTTGAAGAGACCAGGGAAACCTATAGCAACGAAAAGGCTGTCTTCGAATAGCAAATCATGTTGTAAATCAGTCAGAGACTGATTCCGGATTGTGCCGGTATTTAACGACAGTTACTTTTTCCATCGTTATGATTCCCTCTTTCACTGTTTCATCAAGAAAGGGAAGGATTAAATCTATCTTATCCTCTGCATCGACGATCTCAATCATTACTGGGAGGTCTTCTGATAACCGAAGTAGCTTTACTGAATGAATACGGCTTGTTGCACCAAAACCCATAATTCCCCTGAAGACAGTGGCTCCTTCAAGGTTTAACTGACGCGCCCTCATAACAATGGCTTCATACAGTGGTTTGCCTTTATGCTTATCTGCTTCACCAATTAAAATCCGTAACAGTTTTCCTTCTTCGGGCAGTTTCATCTCAATTTCTTACCGCAGGATATGAACAAGATATTTCGATATTATAAAACCGGCCAGGACCAGGAGAAGACCAAAAATGTTACTGGCCAGTATATTCGAGAGTGCAAGCTTTATTTCACCGTCCCTGAAAAGATTCAGGCTCTCCAGGGTAAATGTTGAGAACGTCGTGAAGCCGCCCAGTATTCCTATAAAAATGAAATGTCTCACGTTCGTTGAGAAATTATCAATTTCAAAGAGACCCCAGAGGAGACCGATTACAAAGGAGCCGGCCAGATTTACCAATAAGGTGCCCCAGGGGAATACCCCGCTTACAAATCGGTATGTGAATCCTGAAAGGGAATATCTGAGTACTGTTCCGATGGCGCCACCTGATGCAAGTAGAAATATTTTGGACATCTGTTTCCCTCTTTCAAATAGGTACAATTTACACAGTATGAGTCGAAAAATCAATACGTATTTGATTGAGGGAAAAGCCTTCTGATATACTCAACACATGATTGTGATCCCTGCTATTGACCTGAAGGAGGGAAAGTGCGTACGGCTTCTTCAGGGCAAAAAAGAAGAAGTGACCATATATTCAGACGATCCGCCGTCAATGGCTCGAAACTGGCAGGAACAGGGTGCTGAACTGCTGCATGTTGTTGATCTTGACGGTGCCTTTACCGGAGAGCAGCATAATTATGAAAAAATAAAGGCTATCCGCTCAGCCATTGACATACCGATTGAGGTGGGAGGCGGCATCCGGGATGCTGACAGGGTGGCACAGCTGATCGATCTTGGCGTTAACAGAACAATTATAGGGACCTCAGCTGCTGAAAAGCCCGATATGGTCCGGGAAATCTGTCGGCGCTTTCCCGGCAAAGTACTCGTCGGGATTGATGCTAAGGACGGGAAGGTGGCCGTCAAGGGATGGGTAGAGGTTACTGAGCTTGAGGCTGTAGCGTTTGCAAAACAGATGGAGGGTGCCGGGGCTGCAGGCATTATTTATACGGACATATCCCGTGATGGAATGCTTACAGGCCCCAATGTAGAGGCCATGGCAAAAATGGTTGAATCAGTCGGCATACCTGTTATTGCATCCGGCGGTGTGTCTCAGCTTGATGACATAAAAAGTTTGATGAAGATCAATAATCTCTGGGGAGTGATAACGGGCAAAGCCCTGTACACGGGATCAATGAAACTGGATGAAGCTATAGCTTTAACAAAGGGGAAGGACTGAATGTTGGCAAAGAGGATAATTCCCTGTCTTGATGTAAAAGACGGCAGGGTTGTAAAGGGCGTGAACTTCCAGAACCTTATTGATGCCGGTGATCCTGTTGAAAATGCGAAGTTCTATGATGAGCAGGGTGCTGATGAACTGGTTTTTCTGGATATTACCGCTTCTCATGAAAAGCGGAAGACCATACTTGATGTCGTTGCCCGTACTGCAGATGATGTTTTCATGCCCCTGACGGTAGGAGGAGGCATCAAATCACTTGAAGACATACGGGACCTGCTGAATGCAGGCTGTGACAAGGTTTCAATCAATACAACAGCTGTGAGAAATCCCTATTTCATCAGGCAGGCATCGGAGCGTTTTGGAAGTCAGTGCATTGTCGTAGCAGTTGATGCAAAGAGGGTCGTAGCAGGAATGACCTTCGAGCCTGATGAGCCCTGGCTGAACTGGCTCAATGCACCTGACCTGAAAGAAACAAGACTGAAGGTCCCTTCAAACGGTTCGCCTGTGTGGGCCCTCTCAACGCATGGAGGCAGAAAGATGAGGCGTCTTGATGCAGTCAGGTTTGCAAAAAAGATGGAAGAATTCGGTGCAGGTGAGATCCTTCTTACAAGTATGGACAGGGACGGCACAAAGATAGGATTCGATATTGAGCTGACGAGAAAGATTGCAGAGACAGTGACAATACCCGTTGTTGCCTCAGGCGGAGTGGGCACCCTTGAACATATGCGTGAAGGTCTCGTTGAGGGAAAGGCTGACGCAGCCCTTGCCGCATCGATCTTTCACTATCGGGAATATTCAGTGAAAGAAACAAAAGAGTATCTGAAATCAAAGGGTGTTCCCGTCAGGCTGTAATGACTTAGATTAATATTTTCTGGTTATTTTCCTTTTCAATCCGATACTTACTGATCATTTGTTCACTTGCAGCATGTGCCTTCAAGGTGAGATGTTCATCGCCCCTGGAGATGAGCACTTCAGCTTCAGGGAGTTTTCTGGCACCTGAATACCGCATGCATAAAGATGCAGCAGTACTTAGTGCCTCTGATGATGCATTTCCCAATAGTATGGTCAGAGGACTTCCGTGGCCAGGAATACGCAGGAGAAAATCATCGTCATGTACAAGGGACTGTATCTGTTCGTTCTCCTCTTTGTTCCTGCCAACAATTATTTTGCAGTCTGAAGAAAATCTGAAATGTCTTCCGATCCGTAAAAAATTTATATCCCGATAATCAGGATCTTTGTCGTGTTCAAATAAATCTTTTAACTTGTACGAGTAATTTGGGTCCGTGAGAAGGCACCCTCCAGCCGGCGCAGGATATTCATTCAGTCCAAACTCCTCTGCAAGGGCCATCTGCGGCTTTCTGGAACGGCCGTTAAAATCATAGAGCATATCTCTCTGGATGAGACCGTTCTGCTCCGGCACTGTCGGTGGCAGGAGCTTGCCGCAGAGCGGTCTGACAACAAGACCCTTTACATCCGCCTCTCTGTCAATTCGGGGGAAACAGTCCTTCCTCTGACTCATCGGCCTCTGGCCGAGGACTTCACCGGTTATCAGGAAATCAGAACCGGTTATATCCATAAACTGCTTTGCTTCCTTGAGCATGAGAATTCTGCAATCAACACAGGGATTCATGTTCTTGCCATGGCCATGTTTGGGATTTTTGACAATATCGAGAAATTTCTCTGAGAGATGAGAAAGTTTGACGGTAAATCCAAACTTGACAGAAGCTGCAAAGGGGTCTTTCGAGCAGGACGACCTGTCACTGATGTCACAGCCGAAATGATTAAGGAACGTTATAGCGGTAACATCAATGCCATGGCGCATCATTATCAGGATTGCAAGAGTACTGTCAAGACCGCCTGAATAGAGCGCTACTGCTTTCGTCATATATATCCACCTATGATCATTAATGGTCCAGCACCATCTCTATCATACAAAGATAACAATATTACTTCAATTTAACCTCTTGAACTTCGATAGTAAATGTTGTAAAGTAGATCGTGCAAAAGGCGGTAGTCATAATTCCTGCCAGATATAACTCTTCCCGCTTCCCTGGGAAACCCCTCGCTACCCTTAAAGGAAAGACCCTTATACAGAACGTGTATGACCAGGCGAGCTCAGCCAGTCGTATTGACTCAGTTATTGTAGCGACTGATGATTCACGGATATTTGATACAGTAAAAAAATTTGGCGGTTCGGTTTTAATGACATCTCCCGACCATTCATGCGGCACTGACAGGATCGCAGAGGTTGCTCGTGACTTGGAATGCGATATTGTTGTAAATGTTCAGGGAGACGAACCATTTATTCGCCCTGAAATGATCGATGATACTGTTCAGTTACTGCATGAAGATGAAGCGGCATCAATAAGCACGCTGGCGGTCAGAATTGACAATGAAGATGAGATCGTTAATCCGAATGTCGTCAAGGTTGTTAGCGATGACAGGGGATACGCCCTCTATTTTTCACGATCACCTATTCCCTATTTCAGGGAGGAATGGAAAGACTTGCAGTCCATCACATTGCAGCAGGAAAAAACGGTTCTCTTCAAGCACATTGGTGTCTATGGGTACAGAAAAGAATCGCTTCTGAATTTTACAGCAATGGAAAAGAAATGGCTTGAGGAAATGGAAAAACTGGAGCAGTTACGGGCCCTTGCTGCAGGCATGAAGATAAAAGTGAAGGAAACGGCATTTAATACATTTGGCATAGATACTATTGAAGATTTGAGAAAGGCGGAAGAATGGCAAAGTATATCTTTGTGACCGGTGGAGTTGTCTCTTCTCTGGGGAAGGGTATTGTGGCCTCTGCTGTTGGTGCATTACTTGAAGCGAGGGGGCTATCAGTGACAATCCAGAAGCTGGACCCCTATATCAATGTTGACCCCGGCACCCTCAGTCCTTTCCAGCACGGCGAAGTATTTGTAACTGATGACGGCGCCGAGACTGATCTTGACCTTGGTCATTACGAACGGTTTACCTCATCGAGGATGTCCCAGAAAAACAATTTCACCACAGGGAGAATTTATTACAATGTCCTTCTGAAGGAAAGGCGTGGCGACTATCTCGGAGAAACTGTGCAAGTTGTTCCCCATATAACAGATGAAATAAAAAATGCCGTTAAGAATGTTTCGAATGAATATGATGTCGTTATTGTAGAAATCGGAGGAACAATTGGAGATATAGAGAGTCTTCCCTTCCTTGAGGCCATCAGACAGTTTCGATACGATGTTGGCAGAGAAAATGTAATCTATATTCATCTCACGCTGGTCCCCTACATAAAAACAGCAGGAGAACTCAAGTCAAAACCGACCCAGCACAGCGTGAAAGAACTGCGTGCTATCGGTATCCAGTCTGATGTGCTGATCTGCCGCACAGACAGACCTCTGCCTGAAGGGATGAAGAATAAAATAGCGCTGCACTGTAATGTGGAAATTGATTCTGTTATTGCCGCCCGTGATGTTGACTCTATTTATGAGGTGCCCGTTGCGTTAAGTGAAGAGGGTATTGATGATCTGATTTCATCAAAACTCTTCTTAGAGACAAAAAAACCTGACCTCTCAACCTGGCTCAACGTTATCAGGAAATTAAAGGAACCCAGGGACAGGGTGTCAATAGCAATGGTTGGGAAATATGTTGGGCTTAAGGACTCCTATAAAAGTCTCATTGAATCTCTGATACACGGAGGCATAGCCAATGATGTGAAGGTTGATATTCAGTGGGTTGAATCCGAAGAGATCGAAAAATCAGGAGCGGAGAAATATCTCTCCGAGATTGACGGGGTGCTTATTCCCGGGGGGTTTGGAGAGAGGGGAATAGAGGGGAAAATAGATGCAGTGACGTTCAGCAGAAAGAAGAGAATCCCTTTTCTTGGCATCTGTCTCGGCATGCAATGTGCTGTCATAGAATTTGCACGCAATGTCTGTAAGCTGGATGGAGCAAACAGCACTGAGTTTGACAAGGAAACCCCCTATCCGGTGATTTATCTTATTGAGGAATGGTATGACTTCAGAAACCAGACTATCCAGAGAAGGGACCTGAAGTCAGACAAGGGTGGCACTATGAGACTGGGAGCTTATCCCTGTTTCATTCAGAAAGGCACTCATGCCTTTGAGGCGTACGGAGTTGAAGAAATAAGCGAGAGACACAGACATCGATATGAATTCAACAATGAATTCATGGAACATCTTCAGAAGAAGGGGCTCAGAATAAGCGGTATGAGCCCTGACAAGCAGCTGGTAGAAATCGTAGAGATTCCGGACCATCCCTGGTTTTTCGGGTGTCAGTTTCATCCGGAGTTCAAATCGAGACCCCTTAAGCCCCATCCTGTATTTAAGGCATTTATTGGTGCTGCACTGCGTGAAAAGAAACTGCTGTTTACTAATCCATCGGACGACAAAATGGAGGTCAGGCAATGAGTGAGATAGCTGGAATTAATGCCAGGGAGATTCTTGACAGTCGTGGTAATCCGACCGTTGAGGTTGATGTCCTGCTTGAAAGCGGGGCCTTTGGAAGGGCTGCTGTACCATCCGGTGCATCAACAGGTCAGAGAGAGGCTCTTGAACTCAGGGACAAGGATAAGCGATATGCTGGAAAAGGTGTGCAAAAGGCCGTAAAAAATGTGAATACAAAGATAGCTCCCCGTCTCATCGGCAGAGAAGGGAGTAATCAGGCAGCCATAGATTCATTTATGATAAAACTCGATGGAACAAAGAATAAGAGCAAGCTTGGGGCCAATGCCATTCTCGGAGTTTCCATGGCTGTTGCCAGGGCCTCAGCCATGGAGGCAGGACTCCCCTTGTATAAATACATAGGGGGTGCCAGCGCTCGGGAGCTTCCTGTACCCATGATGAATATACTTAACGGTGGCGCTCATGCAGACAACAATCTGGATATTCAGGAATTTATGGTTATGCCTGCAGGTGCACCCAGCTTCAGTGAGGCCCTGAGGGCTGGCGCCGAAATCTTTCACAGCCTGAAGAGTCTGTTAAAATCAAAGGGTCTGAACACGGCTGTAGGTGATGAGGGTGGATTTGCACCAAACCTGAAAACAAACGAGCAGGCTATTACCCTGATTATCGAAGCCATAAAAAAAGCAGGATACGTGCCAGGCAAAAATGTTTATCTTGCCCTTGATGTGGCTGCTTCAGAATTATACAGTGCCGGTAAATACAGTTTTGAGGGGAAAAAGGTCAGTTCAGATCACCTTATCAGTTTCTATGAGAAGATCATAAAAAAATATCCTGTCCTCTCCATAGAAGATGGTCTTGCTGAAAATGACTGGAAGGGATGGGAGACAATGACCGGCAAAATAGGGAATAAGGTTCAGATTGTTGGAGATGATATTTTTGTCACGAACCCCGAAATATTTGCCAAGGGCATTCGCAGAGGGATAGGGAACTCAATATTAATTAAACTGAATCAGATCGGCTCCCTGACGGAAACTCTTAGTGCCATAGAAATGGCAAAAAGAGCGGGATACACTGCAGTTGTTTCGCATCGGTCCGGTGAGACTGAGGATTCTACAATTGCAGATCTTGCAGTAGCAATGAATACGGGCCAGATTAAGACAGGTTCTCTTTCCAGAACTGATAGGGTCGTAAAGTACAACAGGCTGCTCAGGATAGAGGAAGAGCTGGGAGATGTTGCATTGTACAGAGGCAGGGACGTATTTTATAATTTGTAAATGAATTTATAGAGATTGGGTATTGGAGGATGAGGAGTGTAAGAAGGCAACAGGTCAGGCAGAATAGAAAGAGCAGAAATCTGGTGTTACTTACTTTCTGTGTGCTTTTATTTCTTTACCTGACAGTCAGTCTTGTTATTGGTGATCGAGGTCTTCTGAAATATATTCAGCTGAAGTCAATCAAGGCCCAGTATTTGGCAGAAACATCAACTCTTGAAAAGCAGAACAGGGACATGAAAGGGCAGATTGAGTCTTTTAAAAAGACACCTGATCTTGTAGAAGAACTTGCCCGTGAGTATGGTATGACAAAAGAGGGTGAATTGATATACAAATTTAAAGATGCTCCATAGTCAATCCTGCTGCTGTATATTCCAACAGAAACACATAAGGGAGGTCAAAAATGTTTGAGCTCATGATCGAAACACAGTTCTCTTCCGCCCACCAGCTCAGGGGATACAAAGGGAAGTGTGAGGCACTGCATGGCCATAACTGGCGTGTCCAGGTAACGGTTGCCTCTGATAAACTGAATGATATTGGTATTGTGGTAGACTTTCACGATTTACGGGCTGTAACGAATGAAGTTATACATTCACTTGACCATGCATTCTTGAATGATGTTTTCCCTTTCACAGAGATAAATCCATCCTCTGAAAATATAGCGAAATGGATTTATGAGTCTATCAAGAAGAAGCTGACTGACAGGGACTGTGATTTATCGTCAGTTACCGTGTGGGAAAATGAAACAGCTTCAGCAACCTACTATGAATAGTCATTATATGTTCGTCTATATGCTTTGGATACTGTTATTGTGTCATTTTGAACAGCCGGAGGGCACGTTAAATGTAAACTGGAAAAATCAAAGATTAAAAGTATGGAATAGATAAATTAATTTAAAAAGAGTCCTTAATTTTACATTTTTAGTTTTGATTTATTATTTGTTCTTGCTGTGGAATTCTACCGTACAAAGAGGGGTTCTGAATAGGAGTCCCGGAAATTCCAGTAATGGGAGATTATGATCGTTCCGATACAACGAGATTTGTTGTAACAGGAATGATAATTTCTCCACCATGATCGTCTTTGACTGATACTTTAAAATCATAGAGTCCCAGGTCTTCAGGTTTTACTTCCCAGGTAATTGCTCCGCTTTTGCTGTCTATGGTCATGCCTTCAGGGGCATCTCTTAGTGCATACGAAATTGTGTCTCCATCAGGGTCACTGGCAGAAATAGTGTACCTATAGACTGTACCGTCAAATACCGGTTCCGTGCTTGTTATAGTGGGGAGGGAATTGTGTATTTTACTATTCAGAATTATCGACTTTCCTGAATCCTCTCCGTCATGTGGTGTAACCTCAACACTAATGGAGTCATCTCTCTTCAGGTCCGTGGCAAAAGTTGCTTCATCACTGACGTGCATGTCATTCAGCTGCCATTTGTAGGTAAATTGAATCGTATCGTTATCGATGTCGTTTACCATGACATCAACGCTTAACGTGGAATCAGTCCTGGGGTTGGCAGGGACTAGTGCTGCCCGGGAAACAGCAGGGGGGGTGTTTTTGATGATCACTTTATTTGAGTACAATTCTTTGCCGTTATTACGGACAACTGCCTGCACACTGTCGCCTTTCCGTAAATTTGGCGATGAGAAACGCATACCTGTCACTGAACTCTGTGAGCCATTGACGTACCAGAAAACCTCGCCCCTGTCTAATAAAGAACTCTGTGAAGTTACTGATATGACTGATTGAACTGTGGCATCAGCGGGAAAAATGGACAGTGCAGATTCAGTGTGTGCTGTTATCTCTTTAGACGGTGCATTGTTCACCTCTGCAACTGAAGGCTGTTCCGCTGTGTTGGAACAGCCCGATAGTGACAGTGCGAATAACAGTGTATACAGGAATCGTATTTTCATTATGGAATCAGTTCACTCCTCCATCCCAGTACTCCGCTTTGCATGGATACGGGATTTACACTCTCTATCTCAAGGATAGAACCGGTTGACTGCTGTGCAAAGCCCTTTGTCGTGCCGCTCGATGTGATCTGAGCGCTCATCGATGAAGGCATTCCCGCTCCAAGTTTTTTCACCCGGGCAACCTTGGTGTCGGGGTTTGCCTGGTCTTTCTGATCGGTGAAGACATAGTCTTTGTACGCTGTACCTGTTGTGTAATACACCGCATAGACGTTACTTTCTCCCTTAGAGGAACATTCATCGATACCGGGTATATAGGTTGTCCATGATACCAGTCCGCCTAATACGAGCGGCTTGGAGAGCATCCGTTCTCCCTGATGGGAAAGTAATGCGCCTGTGTAATCTACAGCCTCAGCAACTTTACCAAAATACATGGCCCAGCCATCGGCTGTTTGTGATGCAGTCATGAGCTTGCCCCATGTGTCAGTTCCTCCCAATCCTCCAACGCTGCCGTCTGTCTCGACCGTCGATGAGGAGATGTCCAGAAGTCCTGTGTATGACGTGTTACAGGTGCCTTTCCAGCAACCGTCCTTTATGGCATAAAAACCTCCTGTATCAGTCTGGTTTTTATCGAGCCTGCCAATGAACTGTCCTGTTCCAAAAAAGAGCCAGAGATTCGCTCTCTTGTCCATTGCTGCAGAAGGGGCGGCAGTTATTCTTTTTGCAACGTCTGCAGCACCTGCGATGCTGTTTATATTGGCGAGTGGAGACAGGTCCCAGCTGGCAGGGCCGGTTGTCCCTTTACCTGTTGTGATTCTATGCATAATGGCATTTCGGGTGCCTCCTCCGAGATCAAGATTCTCGCCGATATACATAACGTCGGTATCAAAGTCCCGGTTCACGTCAACGGAAATGGCATCGGAGAGAAAGGCCTGGGTATTAAAGGTTGGGATCATCCAGTAATTTGTATCCTTGATCCAGTCAGCGGTCCTGATCA
>CP070644.1:1474924-1485727 GCA_020354155.1 Nitrospiraceae bacterium
CAGTGGGTCCTATAAAGGTAATCTGAGACGCCGTGCATGCCTCAACAAAGTTAGGATTCTCAGCGAGAAACCCGTAACCTGGATGAACGGCCTCGGCATCGGTAATTTCAGCAGCGCTTATTATGGCAGGAATATTCAGATAACTCTGGGCAGCCGACGCAGGACCAATACATACTGCTTCATCAGCCAACCTGACGGGAAGCGTATGGCGGTCCACGTCAGAATAAACAACGGCTGTATTGATACCAAGCTCATGGCATGCCCTGATAATCCTTACTGCTATCTCTCCTCTGTTTGCTACAAGAATTTTCTTAAAGAGGCTCATGCCGGGTCTATGAGGAACAGCGACTCACCATATTCAACGGGATTACCGTTTTCAACGAGAATCTTTGTTATCGTGCCGTCTCTATCGCTTTCTATCTCATTCATCAGTTTCATTGCCTCTACAATGCACAGCACCTGCCCCTTCTTAACGATACTTCCAACTTCCACAAAGGGGGGTGCTTCTGGGGCAGGCGAGCGGTGGAATATTCCTACAATGGGGGATGAAATTGCGGCTAATGTCTCATCTGCCTGAGGCACTTCTTTCTCTACGGTTCTTTCAGATTCTATACTGCTTACTCCTGCAGGGCGATGTGCAGATACTGATTCAAATTTTTCACGCTTGATCTTGATCTTCGCCCCTTCTCTCTCGAGCTGAAGTTCTGTAATGTCCGTGTCTTTTAAGAGCTCGATCAGATCTTTTAATTCATCAAGGTCCATAATCTTCCCCGTTTCCTATCAATATCCTTTTTATAATTACCGTCGTTAAACCCTGAAACCGTGTTATCTCATTTCACTCTCTCGATATATTCTGAAGTTCTTGTGTCAATCTTAATCATATCTCCTTCGTTCAGGTGGAATGGCACTTTTACGGTAACACCCGATTCGAGTTCAGCAGGTTTACTTCCTCCGCTTGCCGTATCTCCCTTGAAACCAGGGTCTGTTTTAACAATCTTAAGCTCAACAAACATGGGCACTTCTACACCTATGGTCGATCCCTCATAGAGCAGAACACTTACCATCATGTTCTCGATAAGAAACTTTTTTGCATCACCAAGCTGCTCTGCTGTTAAGGCGATCTGCTCGTAGCTCTCATTGTCCATCAAATGATACTGTTCCCCGTCATTATAGAGATACTGCATTTTTCTTTCTTCAAGGTCAGGCTTTTCAAACTTCTCCCCCCCCTTGAAGGAATCATCAAAGATACTCCCTGTCTTGAGATTTTTCAGCTTCGTTCTGACTATGGCACCCCCTCTGCCCATTTTATGATGCTGAAAATCAACTATCTCATGTGGAGCACCCTTATACTCTATTTTCATTCCCTTCCTGAAATCACTTGTTGAAACCACGTTCCTACCTCTCTATCCTATTATTTTTATCTTTTTTGACAGCTTATTAAAGACCCTTGCCTTACTGCCGCTGACAGCTACCATGTCCTCTATTCGTACTCCTCCAAAACCGGGCACATAAATTCCCGGTTCAATTGTCAGCACCATGTTCCTGGTCAGCACATCCCTGCTCCGCCACGATACAGAGGGCTGTTCATGAACCTGAAGGCCAACGCCATGCCCTGTGCCATGTCCAAAATTATCACCATATCCTTTATGCTTTATCAAGTCCCGCGCTGCACTGTCAACAGTACTCGCCCTGACTCCGGATTTGACTGCAGCAATTGCTCTCAGCTGTGCTTCAGAAACGATAGCATAGATTTCTTTTTGCTTCGCCATGTCCCTGCCCCTGACCAGTACTGTTCTGGTCATGTCCGAAAAATATCCTTCGTATTCACCGCCCCAGTCAATTACGATGAGGTCGCCTTTTTTTACAGTTTTGTTCGTAGGCTGTGCATGGGGTAATGCAGACCTTGAACCAGAGGCTACTATAACTTCAAAAGGCAGATTTTTGCAACCTTCATCTTTCAGAAAACTCTCCAATTTTTCAGCAAGTTTCAGCTCTGTTATGCCTGGTTTTATCAGGGGCAGCAACCTTCTGAAGGCACGTTCTGCCCGTCTCACTGCAGCGCTGATACATTCCACCTCATAGGCAGACTTGACAATCCGCAGGGATTCAACGGTATCAATTAACGGTTTGAGTCTGATCTTTCTTTTCTGGAGTTTACGAAACAGTGCATAACTTACGTTGCCTGCCTCAAAACCGAGTCGTCTTATCCTCAGTTCATGAACAATATCTCTGATCTCTTCTGTTCGCTCAGAGTGCTCAATCTCAACATGAAATCCCCTGACCTCATCCCGTGCCTGCTCCTTATATCGAAAGTCAGTGACGAAGACTGCATAGTTACCGTTGATCACTACATAGCCCGATGATCCGGTAAACCCCGTCAGATACCGTACATTTATAATATCCGTTATAAGGAGACCGTCAATCTTTAACCGGGATATCTCTCGTCTAAGAAGAGCCTTTTTTTGCATGTGCTATGGAAGCAGCAGCCCTTAATCCAAGCAGATAACTCTCAGGTCCAAAGCCTGATATCTGCCCGTGCGCAACAGGGGCAATAAGAGATTTCTGTCTGAACTCTTCTCTTTGGTGAATGTTGGAAAGGTGGATTTCCACTGCAGGTATTTTTACTGCAGCGATTGCATCCCTGATGGCTATGCTAGTGTGCGTGTACGCCGCAGGGTTAATAAGAAGGGCGTGAAATGAATCAGACTTTTGTATGAAGTCAACGATCTCGCCCTCATGGTTCGATTGTATAATGTCGATGTCAACACCAAGGTCAGCGGAAAGTTTCTTCAGAGAAGCGTTAATCTCCTCAAGGGTTTGAGAGCCATAAATATCGGCCTCCCGGGTCCCAAGGAGGTTCAGGTTCGGGCCATGTATGACAAGTATTTTCATCTCGCTATGGTTGTCGATTAAACAGTCTGTCTAGAATTATATCTGCTGCTTCAATTTTTTGCATTAAAGGATATTCAGACAAATTCCCTTTCCTGTCAATTATTGATATTTCATTCGTGTCAACATCAAATCCAGAATCTTTTTTTGAAATATCATTCAGCACAATAAGGTCAAGGTTTTTATTCTTTAATTTTTCTTTTGCACTTCTGATATCCATCCCTGATTCTGCGGCAAAGCCGACCAGGACTGCTTCCCCTTTCCGCTCCCCGGCCTTTTTTAAAATATCAGCAGTTTTCTTCAGCTTCAGGTCCAGAATCACCTTTTTATCAAGTTTTCCCTGTTCCGGCCTTGCAGGAGAAATATCAGATACAGCAGCAGCCATGATAAGAGCATCCGCTTTTTTTAAACGTGTTAATACCGCCTTTTCCATTTCTCCGGCTGTCTCAACCGGATGCAGCTCTACCCTCTGAGGCGGTCTCTCAGAAGAAGGACCAGTGATGAGGGTGACCTCCGCGCCTCTCCTGGTAGCAGCCAAGGCAATCGCATATCCCATCTTTCCTGATGAACGGTTCGATATATACCTGGCAACATCGATGGATTCACGGGTAGGCCCTGCTGTGACTATAACTTTTTTCCCTTTCAGGTCCTTCTCTGCAAGGGTATGAACCACAGACTCCACAAGTACGGCGGTCTCAGACATTCGGCCTTCACCTTCATCTCCACAGGCAAGAGTGCCCTTTTCGGGCCCAACAAAGATTACACCCCTTTTCTCTATCTTCTTTATGCTTTTCTGCACGACCGGGTTGCGGTACATCCTGCAGTTCATTGCGGGAGCAACGAGTACAGGTCCTTCAAAGGAAAGCATTAATGTACTGAGAAGGTTATCTGCAATGCCACAGGATAGTTTATTAATGGTATTTGCCGTAGCTGGAGCAATCAGAAACAGGTCCGATGTCTTTGCGAGTTCCAGGTGGCTGAAAGGATCTTCAAAAAGGTCTCTGTGAGCAGTCGTACCCGTTACTGCCTCCAGTGTATAGGGAGGGATGAACTTACTTCCCGCTTCTGTTATGACCGTCTGAATACTTGCACCCTGTTCGATGAGACGACGGGCAATGTCAGGCGTTTTATATGCTGCGATACTTCCGGTTATCCCCAAAAGGATACGTTTGCCTTTAAGCACGCTTATCAGCTGTCTCCGAATATATCCTCAATGCTACGCTTCTGCTCGGATTCGCTCTTTTCACTCAGGTAGGTCTTAAGGTCTTTCTCGAGCTCGGATATGTCTTCCGGCATGGTTTCCTTCTGCTGGGCCTCATCCATCATTTTCTTCTGTGTCTGTTTTTTGGCTTCTTCAGTGGCTTTTTGGGCTTCCTCACCCATCAGTACCTTGACTGCTCCCTGTGCAACTTCTTCGATTGCGAGAGTAGTGATCTTGCGGGCCTTGGATTGAATAACCGGCAGGTCTCCCTGAGAAAGGTCTTTTGCCCTCCTGACCGAGGCAATAACAAGCCTGTACGTACCATCTAATTTTTCCTTATCGTAGGAAATCGGCAATGAAATTATATCCATCTGTCCTCCTTTATCTGATAATATTCTTTATCCATCCATGATCTGCCCGTTCTGTCCTGAGCTTTGTCGAACTGATGATACTCTCAAGGTCCTTCAGGGCCTGATCAATATTGTCATTCACAACTACATAGTCATACTCCCTGTAATGGGCTATTTCTCCTCCTGCGTTTTTCATCCGCTGCGTTATGGTCTCACTGGAATCGGTTGATCGATCTTTCAGTCTCTTTTTGAGTGTCCTGAGTGAGGGCGGCAAAATGAATATATATACTGCTTCATTACAGGTGCTCCTGAGTTGCTGCGCACCACGAACGTCAACATCGAGTATTATATCATAACCATCCCGGTTTAATTTCCTGATCCTCTTTAACGATGTTCCGTATAAATTTCCATGTACCATGGCCCATTCTGCAAATTCACCTTTTGCAATGAGATTCATAAATTTTTTTTCGGTGACAAAAGAATAATGCACATCCTGTTTCTCTCCCTTGCGGGGAGGTCGTGTCGTGTAGGAGACAGACAATTTCAAATTTGGCATTTTGCTCATCAATCTGGAGCATAAGGTTGATTTTCCGGCACCGGAGGGTGCAGAAACGACAAAGGTTGTTCCCGTTGATTTCTTTTTTGATGTTTTTTTTGCTTTCGCATTTGTCATGGCGTGCTTTTATTGAAATCGCTGGGTAATGGTCTCGACCTGCAGGGCAGACAAAATGATATGATCACTGTCGGTGACTATGATGGCTCTCGTTTTTCGTCCCTGTGTTGCATCTATCAATTTTCCCCGTTCGCCGGCCTCTTCCCTCAGTCTCTTTATCGGAGACGAACCGGGTGCAACAACTGCTATGACTCTGGCTGCTGACACAACATTGCCAAAACCGATATTGATAAGGGAAACATTCCTGTCATTCCTGTCATTTGTCATATTTACTGAAGATTCTGAGCCTGCTCTTTTATTTTTTCGAGTTCGTATTTCATCTCTACTACCTGTGTTGATATTTCAGCGTCTCTGGCCTTGGAACCGATGGTATTGACCTCCCGTCGTAATTCCTGGACTATGAAATCAATTTTTTTTCCGATTGCTTCACCGGGGGTTTCTATCAGTTTTTCAAGATGCTCAAGGTGACTCTTGATTCTGACAATTTCCTCAGTGATGTCTGTTCGTTCAACGAGTATTGCTGCCTCCTGAACCAGCCTGTCATCATCTATTGAAGTATCAGCGAGAAACTCCTGTAATCGCTCATACAGTTTCTGGCGGGTTTCAGAAATAAAGCTATCACGCTTTTTTTCAATGTGACCGCCAAATTCATGAATCAGCCCCACTCTCTCCTTGATGTCACGGACAAGATTCCTGCCTTCTTCAATACGCATTGCCTGCAGTTCATCAAGGGCTGCTTCAAGAGTATTGTTCAGTTCCCCGACTTCAACATCCTCCTCCATACAGAATATATCTCTGTAACCTGCAAGAACCTGTATCCCGATATCATCGGACAACGAAAGATCGTCCTTCAGGGAATTGAGCGCATTATAATATTCACGGGCCAGGGATTTGTTTATCTTTACTTTTACAGCGTCTGCTTCCGGCCTGACAATATTGACCTCAATGCGGCCCCGGCTGAACCTGTTTTTGACTGCTTTTTTTACAGTACCTTCATAGGCAAACAGGATGGAGGGAAGGCTTACATGTATATCAAGATTTTTATGATTGATTGAACGGATCTCAACCTTGATATTTTCAGCAGCACTTCGTCCGTAGCCTGTCATTGACTGGGCCTGCATTTTTTCCGGATTCATCCTGATTTTTTAATACAATTCATTAATTTCCGTAACTTATTAACTTATATTACTTTTTACAATAAGTCAATCAGGCAATCTCAACGGATTTGTACCTGCAAAAGGAAGTGGTATGAAGCATGAAATAAAAAAGGGATTAATTATTTGAAGAAACGAGGGCTTCTACGTCACTGTCGACAAAATGGAGTGCATTATTCTGCAGTACAACGCGGGCCTTTTTTACATCCTTCAGGTTGCCCCTTAATATTTCTTCAGAGAGGGGATCCTCGATATGACGCTGAATAGCCCTCCTCATGGGGCGCGCACCATATGACTGCTGATAATTTTTTTCAATAAGCCAGTCAACTGCTTCTTCGGTAAGCTCTATGGCAAGGTCCTGATCAATAAGCTGTTTGTTCAATTCTGTGACCAGGAGATCAACAATTTTGACGAGATGTTCTTTTTCAAGCTGATGAAAAACAACAGTATCATCAATTCTGTTTAAAAATTCAGGATTAAAGGCTCTCTTTAATTCATCAAGCATGGAGTCTTTTATTTTCTTATAATTGGTCTGTGAAGAGACTTTTTGAAATCCTAGAGGTGTGTCTTTTTCAGCAAACCGTGTACCCAGATTTGAAGTCATTAATATAACAGTATTCTTGAAATCGACTTTCCGTCCGATGTTATCAGTTAAAACCCCTTCATCCAGCACCTGCAGCAATACGTTGAAGACATCAGGATGGGCCTTTTCTATCTCATCGAACAGGACTACAGAATAGGGCCTTCTGCGGACTGCTTCAGTCAACTGTCCGCCCTCATCATATCCCACATATCCCGGAGGTGCTCCTGTTAGACGGGAAACATTAAATTTCTCCATGTATTCAGACATATCGATTTTTATCAGGGCGCTTTCATCGTTAAAGAGAAACTCCGTCAGTGCCTTGGCAAGCTCTGTTTTCCCGACACCTGTGGGCCCAAGAAAGAAAAATGATCCAATGGGCCTCTTGCGGGCTTTCAGTCCTGCCCGGGATCTTCTGATGGCCTTTGAAACTGCCTTCACTGCTTCATCCTGAGCTACGATCCTCTTGTGCAGTTCCTCTTCAAGGCGAAGCAGTTTCTCTGATTCTTTTTCCTCGAGCTTTGCCAGAGGAACGCCAGTCACCTTGGAAACGGTATAGGCAACATCATCTTCCATGAGAACCGGTGTTTCACTCTGTTGATTTTCACGCCACTTTTTATTGAGGCTTTCATAAAGCTTATTTACTCTGTCTTCTTCGTTTTTTACTGCAGCCCCTTTTTCAAAGTCGTGGAGCTTGACATAGAGATTCTTTTCCTTGTTCAGCCGTTTCAGTTCCTTCTCAAGTTCGCGGAGTTCCGGCGGCATTGTATAGCGCTTCAGTTTAATACGGGCACCTGTTTCATCCATCACATCAATTGCCTTGTCCGGCAGATACCTGTCAGATATATATCTGTCCGACAGGACTGCACAGGCCTTGAGTGCTTCCGGACCAATTTTCACTTTATGGTGGATCTCATAGCGAGACTTCAGACCTGTAAGGATTTTTTCTGTTTCCTCAACAGTGGGAGGCTGCAGGTAGATAGGCTGAAACCTTCTCTCAAAGGCACCGTCTTTCTCAATATATTTTCTGTATTCATCAGGAGTTGTAGCGCCAATACACTGAATCTCACCTCTGGAGAGAGCAGGCTTCAGCATATTTGAAGCGTCAATGGACCCCTCTGCAGCTCCTGCGCCTACAAGTGTATGCAGTTCATCAATGAAGAGAATAACGTTCTCGCACTGAACAATTTCCTTCATGACCAGTTTAAGGCGTTCCTCAAACTGTCCCCTGTACTTTGTTCCGGCAATCAGTGCGCCGAGATCGAGGCTTACAATCCTCTTGTTATAGAGATTTTCAGGGATATCTTCGGACACTATCTGCTGTGCAAGCCCTTCAACGATTGCTGTCTTGCCTACTCCCGATTCTCCGATGATAACGGGATTGTTCTTGGCCCTTCTGACCAGGATCTGCAGAACACGTTCAATCTCATCTGTTCTTCCGATAACGGGATCAAGCTTACCCTCTTTTGCAAACTGAGTAATATCCCTGCCAAATTCATCCAGTGCAGGGGTATGGCTTTTCTTGTCCTGTGTGTTTTGCTTGGCCTTGCGCATGGAAAGGTTAATTGCAAGCTGACGAACTCCGAGCAGGTTTGCGCCAAAGCTTCTTAAAATCTTGCCTGCAATACCCGATTCTTCACGGATCAGGCCGATAAGAAGATGTTCACTGCCAATATAGCTGTGCCCCAGAAGTCGCGCCTCTTCAACAGCAAGTTCCAACACTTTTTTTGCCCTGGGAGTAAAAGGAATATCTCCAAAGGTAAGAATATTCGATCCGGAAGGAAGATTCCGCTCAACTTCTATGCGGAGCTCGTCTGCAGAAAGGCCCATTTTTTTCAGGATTACCATGGGCAGGCTCTCTTCTTCCCGCAAAAGACCTAGCAGCAGATGCTCGGTTCCGAGATAATCATTCTGCCGCTTTTCTGCCTCTTCGCGGGCATGAATTATTACTTTTCTACCTCTTTCAGTGAACTTTTCAAACATAGAAGAACCTTAGTTTTAATATATCGTTTCCCATCTCTATTGTCAAGGTAACCATACTCTGTTCAGGCTATTTACTTGCTATTGTTTACGGAATAAATACGGGAATACTTGAATATACAATTGCTGACTTTGACTCTGTGATGAAAGCGGTGATTTTACTTGTTCCTGAAGATGTCGTTTATTTCTGACATAAACTCTTTAATGTCCTTGAACTGGCGATATACTGAAGCAAATCGAACGTAGGCAACTTCATCAATTTCCTTGAGGCCGGCCATACTATACTCTCCGATAAAAGAGCTTGGGATCTCTTTCTCACCCGATTCCTGAAGGCTTTTTTCTATGCTTGATGCCAGGTTTTCAATGGATTCCACACTGACAGGTCTCTTTTCACAGGCCTTTTCAAGACCCTGTAAAAGTTTGTTTCTGTCGAAGGGTTCACGACGGTTATCCTTCTTGATAATGTAAGGAAGTACTGTTTCTATTCTTTCGTAACTGGTAAAACGTTCTTCACATTTCAGACACTCACGGCGACGGCGTATAACATCACCATCACGCCCCTGCCGGGAGTCGATAACCTTGTCTTCCATATGACTGCAATAGGGGCATCTCATAAAAAAAGGTACCGATGAATGAATGTGTGTGTAAATGGATTATCAGATCTACAGGAAATGATTGTTAAGAACATGCATGCATCTCTTCAGCAGTCAATATCTTGATATACGGGAAACTTTTTACAAAGTGACTTGACCCTGTCGTTTACCTTTCTGATTGTATCACTATTCCCGGGCTCATCAAGCACTTTTACGATCAAGTCCGCAATGGTTACCATTTCAGGTTCTTTCATTTTCCTGCTTGTTACTATGGGGGTCCCTATTCTGATACCGCTCGTGATCGTTGCCGGTTGTTTGTCATAGGGGATTGTATTCTTGTTTAACGTAATGCCGGCCTGGTCCAGGGCATGTTCTGCCTCTGTGCCAGTGATTTTTTTCTTTGTCAGGTCGATCAGCATGAGGTGTGTGTCTGTCCCGTCTGAAATGATCTTCAACCCACGGCTCATCAATGCGTCGGCCAGTTCCTTGGCATTTTTTATTACCTGGAGCTGGTAGCGTTTAAAAGCAGGTTCAAGAGCTTCCTTGAAGGCAACTGCCTTGGCAGCAATGACATGCATGAGAGGTCCGCCCTGCAATCCCGGGAATACCACTCTGTCCACTGCCCGTGCATGCTCTGCCTTGCACATTACCATACCGCCGCGTGGTCCCTTTAAGGTCTTATGTGTTGTTGTTGTAACAAAATCAGCATAGGGTACCGGTGATGGATGATTGCCGGTAGCTATAAGCCCCGCAATATGAGCAATATCGGCAAGCAGGTATGCCTTTACTTCTTTGGCAATCTCTGAGAGGAGTTTAAAGTCGATGATTCTTGAATAGGCACTCGCCCCTGCAAGAATCATCTTCGGCTTGTGACGTTTTGCCATCTTCCGGACCTTCTCATAGTCAATCATGCCTGTTTTTTTCTCGACCCCATAAGAAAATGATTTGTAGAGCATGCCGGAAAAATTTACCGGAAAACCATGGGATAGGTGTCCCCCGTGATTAAGGCTTAAACCGAGAATCCTGTCCCCGGGCTTGAGTACTGCAAAGTATGCAGCCATGTTCGCCTGGGTCCCGGAATGGGGCTGTACATTTACGTGCTCTGCTCCAAAGAGCTGCTTTGCCCTTTCAATGGCAAGTTTTTCAACAACATCAGCATATTCACATCCCCCGTAATAACGCCTGTCAGGATAACCCTCCGCATACTTGTTGGTAAATACTGAACCCTGTGCCTCAAGGACAGGTACACTGGCATAATTCTCAGAAGCAATGAGAACAATCTTCTCCTGCTCCCTCCTGACTTCGTCAACGATGGCACCGTAAATTTCAGGATCGCTTTTTTCCAGCCGGGACATGCTCATTTGCCTAATAGCCTGGATTCAA
>CP070644.1:1485827-1498492 GCA_020354155.1 Nitrospiraceae bacterium
TCAGTCTGACCTTTACAATACCGTCATCCTGCACATCAACAAGTTCAACATCCCCTCCATCACGCTGGAGCATGGGCCTGACCCTTCCCAAAACCTCTTCTATTTTTTCCCTCATGAATACATCCTCCTTATCTTTTTACTGTCAGTATTATAATCTTTATCAAATTTTCATCTATGATTTTAATCATAACTGCAGAGAATTTCCACTTTTATCCAGGGCCCGCCCTATCTAACTGTAAAAGAACATTTGTTTGACAAAGCCCATTATGACCCTTTAAGATTTAGCTTAAACTAATTCCATGTAACAGAAGAGGCACATTGTATTTACAGGATCTTGTTTTAGAACTTCATGCATTCTGGGCAAAAAAAGGCTGTGTCATTCACCAGCCCTATGATATTGAGGTAGGTGCCGGCACCTTTAATCCTGCCACTTTCTTCAGAGTACTGGGTCCGGAGCACTGGAAGACCGCCTATGTTGAACCGTCGAGAAGACCGACAGATGGTCGATATGGTGAAAACCCGAACAGACTGCAGCACTACTATCAATATCAGGTAATTCTAAAACCATCTCCTCCTGAAATACAGGACCTCTATCTTGAGAGCCTTTCAGCAATCAATATTGATTTACTGAGCCATGATATACGATTTGTTGAAGACGACTGGGAATCCCCTACCCTCGGGGCCTGGGGACTGGGATGGGAAGTATGGCTGGACGGCATGGAGGTAACCCAGTTTACTTATTTTCAGCAGGTTGGCGGCATAGAACTCAGGCCAATATCAGTAGAACTGACCTACGGTCTGGAACGTATAGCAATGTACCTGCAGGAAGTGGACAATGTCTATGACCTGAAATGGAATGAAACAACTTCATACGGAGACATTCATCACGAGTCTGAAGTACAGTTCTCGAAGTATAATTTTGACTATGCAGATGTAGAAATGAATCTAAAGCTCTTTGACATGTATGAAGGCGAAGCTATCCAGCTGCTGAAGGAGGGACTCATTCTGCCTTCCTATGACTACTGCCTGAAATGCTCTCACAGCTTCAACATGCTTGATGCACGAGGCGCTATCAGTGTAACGGAAAGAACAGCGTACATTGCCAGAGTCAGAAACCTTGCCCGCAAATGTGCCAGGGGCTATTTAAAACAGCGAGAAGAAATGGGATTCCCATTATTAAATAAAAAATAATCTCCTGAACGTACATGAAGGACTTCATTATTTATCTGACTGCATGAAACCCTTTTTACTTGAAATAGGCACTGAGGAAATCCCGGCTCGATTTATCAGGAAAGGGCTTGCAATTCTGCAGGAAGCTCTTTCTGGATACCTCACTGACTCTGCCATTCAGTACGGTCCCATTCATCAGTATGCAACACCGCGCCGGTTAACCCTCCTTATAGAAGATGTGGCAGAAAAACAGGAGGACAGAACAGTTACATCCGTAGGACCGCCAAAGAACATTGCCTATGATAAAAACGGCGAGCCGACAAAAGCGGCTACAGGCTTTGCAAAGTCACTCAATATTGACGTAAGCAATCTTCAGATAACAGAAACTGAAAAAGGCGAATACATCTCCGCAACAGTAGAAGAGAAAGGCCTGCCCTCACCAGATTGTCTTGCTGATGCACTTCCAAAAATCATTACTTCTCTGCAATTACCCAAATCAATGCGATGGGGTGACAGCTCAATCAGATTTTTTCGGCCAATTCACTGGATTATCGCCTTATACGGAGACAGGGTCGTCCCCTTTGAGATAGACGGCATAAAGACCGCTAACATCTCCTATGGACACAGATTCCTCTCTCCTTCAGCCATAAAAATCAGCAAACCTGAAGATTATTTATCTGAGCTGGCAAGAAACCATGTAATAGCAGACATGAAAGAACGTCAAGCCCTGATTGAGAAGGGCATTCAACAGTGTCAGACTGAAAAGGGATGTGTGGTGCATGAGGACCGGGAGCTTATTGAGACGGTTACAAATCTCGTAGAGTACCCAACTGTCGTCCTTGGCAGTTTTGAAGACAAGTATCTTGCTCTGCCGAAAGAGCTTCCCATAACCGTCATGCGTTCACATCAGAAATATTTTTCAACAGAGAATAATGAAGGGAATCTTCTTCCATACTTTCTCGTAGTAAGCAATACAAAACCTGAAAATAATGAGACGGTGCGCATCGGTGCAGAGCGTGTGCTGCGTGCCAGGCTTGAAGATGCTCAATTCTATTACACCGACGACAAGAAACTGCCATTGATTGAGTATGTTGAAAAACTGAAGGATGTTACATTCCAGGAAAAGCTCGGCACTCTCTACGATAAAACTGAAAGGGTGGCATCACTGAGCTCCTTTATTGCCTCCCGGTTCAACGTAACAGCTTCCGACAACATAATCAGGGCTTCAAAACTGGCAAAAGCTGATCTCGTAACCGGAGTAGTCAGCGAGTTCCCTGAGCTGCAGGGCTATATGGGTATGATATATGCTCTTCATGCAGGTGAAGACAATGCAGTCGCAGTTGCTATTCAGGAGCACTACCTGCCACGATTCCCAGGAGATTCACTGCCTTCAGATACAACAGGAACAATTATTTCTCTTGCGGACAAAATGGACAATATCGCCTCTTTCTTCTATGTGGACCTCATTCCTACCGGATCTGAGGACCCCTATGCATTACGACGTCAGGCCACTGGAATTATTCAAATTTTAAAATCCGGTGGGTACTCCCTCTCTCTTGATCTGCTTGCACATTCTGCCCTCCAGCCCCTGGAAAGCTCAGAGGAGAAACGAAGGAACCTTACCCGCGATATAATACAATTTTTCCATCAGCGGCTTGAAGGGATCCTCCTTGCTGAGGGCTACCGGCACGATTTGATCAGCGCTGTCCTTTCTTCTGATCAAACAGATATTCAGGATGTTGACAGGCGTCTGAAACTGCTGGCAGCATTAAAAGAGAGTCCAACATTTCCAAATCTGCTTATCGCAGCAAAGCGGGTGTACAATATTCTTTCCAAAACTGAACCTCTGGAACTTCAGGAATCAATGCTCACTGAGCATGCTGAGAGAGCATTGTTTGAGTCCGCACGTTCCATTAAAGAAAATCTGAGCATCTCCGCCTGTCAGTCGTTGTTTGAATTCGAAGCCCCCGTGAATACTTTTTTTGACAAGGTACTGGTGATGGACAAGGACCCTTTGATAAGAGACAACAGACTTGCACTCCTTCAGTCTGTAAAAAAGGTGTTTAACTTACTTGGTGATTTCTCAAAGATAGTGGAAGACTGACAAATCCTTTTTCGCCTTCACTATAAAGCCCTATTGCTTACTGTATTGTACCAGGTCAAGCCTGGTTAGCTTCATGAATTTTTCAATCCCTTCACGGTCAAGCGGTTTTGAGAAGAGATATCCCTGCACATATTCACATTTCAGGGACTTGAGAAATGCAATTTGGTCATCAGTTTCTACTCCTTCGGCAATTATTTCCATATTCATGCTGTGGGCAAGCATCACGATAGCCTTGATAATTTCCATATTTTCATCATTAAACCCTATTCTCTGGACAAAGGACCGGTCGATTTTCAGTACATCAACAGGGAACTTGTGCAGATAACTCAATGATGAATAACCGGTGCCAAAATCATCGATATGCAGATTCACGTGCATTTCTTTCAGCTGTCTGCAGATTGGATCAATATTCTCCGCGTTTTCCATCAGCATTGTCTCGGTAATTTCAAGAACCAGACTTCCAGGTAGTATCCCGGTCTCATGCAGTGTCTCACGGATGGTTTTCACAAGGTTCGGTAAAAATTGCTTGCTCGATACATTCACACTCATTTTTAAAGGCTGACTGGTAAGAATCTGATCCTGCCACAGGCGCAACTGTCTGCCTGCTTCCCTGATGACCCACTTACCGATTGGAACGATAAGCCCTGTCTCCTCAGCAGCAACAATGAATTCTTCGGGACTGACAAGACCCCGATCAGGATGGTTCCACCGTATCAGTGCTTCAAAGCCAATGACATTGCCTGTCTGCATTGACACAACAGGCTGGTAATGAAGCAGGAATTCCTCGTTGTCGATTGCCCGTCTGAGATCCGTTTCCAGTTGCATACGCATCACTGCATTGTCATACATCCTGGTATCAAATACTTCCTGTCGTGCCCGTCCGTTTGCCTTTGCATGATACATGGCAAGGTCGGCGTCACGGAGCAGGTTTTCCGGCCTGTCGTAGCCCAGAGTATTAAAGGCAATACCGATACTGGCAGAGATATACAGTTTTTGATCTTCGATTTCAAATGATCGTGCAAGATTACGCTGTACACGTTTGGTAATGTGGATTGCCTCTTCATCATCACTGATGTCCTCAAGAAGCACTGCAAATTCATCACCACCCAGGCGGGCAACAGTATCACCAGGCCTGAGGCTGTCTTCAAGCCGCTTGCTCACCGCTACTAGCAGTTCATCACCGACAGCGTGGCCAAGGCTGTCATTGATCACTTTAAAATGGTCAATATCAACAAAGATAACAGCGAACATATAGGCCTTATCCCTTATCTCCCGATTGGCCTCATGTTTAAGACGATCCATAAAGAGAGCACGATTCGGAAGTCCGGTAAGGGAATCGTGCATGGCCTCAAAGAGCAGCCGCTCTTCCGCCCTCTTGCGCATCGTGATATCCGTAATAGATCCGGCAAATCGATGGGCCCCTTTTACCGCCAGACCTCGACTAAGCACCCAGCGATACGTCCCATCAGTATGAAGGATACGGTGCTCGTTTTTAAAATGTGATGTATGTCCCTTTATGTGAGCCTTGATTTCTGACTTCACCTGTTCACGGTCTTCAGGATGTATTCTATTAAACCATTCTTCAGAGTCATCAGCCAGTGTTCCGCCCACATCAAGGCCGAGTATTCCCTTCCATCGGGGAGAATAAAATACTTTATTCGTTTTTAAATCCCAGTCCCATAACCCGTCATTGGCACCCTGAGCAGCAAGACTATATCTCTCTTCGCTTTTTTTCAGGGCCTCTTCAGTATTCTTTCGATCGGTAATGTCCCGTATATATTCAATAACATGTGAGACCTCTCCCTCTTCATTAATAATGGGGTATGTATAGATTTCCAGCCAGTTCTTTGAACCGTCACTCTGTTCGATGAATTTTTCAGCAGCACAGGGGTCCTGGGAGTGGAATGTTTTCCCGACTACACAATTTTTACAGATTTCTTCATTCTCTTCATCAATAATATCAAAACACCTGTTGCCAAGCATTTCATCAATTGATTTGCCGTTCATCTCAGCATAGGCTTCGTTCAGCTTGACTATTTCATGATTACTGTCAATGATGCAGAAGGGATCATGTATGCTGTCAAATATAGTCTGCAAAAAGTTCTCTGATTTGGCCAGTGACTGCTGAGCATGCCAGCGATCTTCAACCTCTTCCTGAAGTTTCTGGTAACTATTCTGTATTTTTAAGCTCATGGCATTGAAATATTCTGCAATTTCACCAAATTCAGTGTGGTCTCTATAATGAATGACTGCTCCCAACTCTCCCGATGCAATCTTTTTTGTTGTAGCAATCATTTGCTGTATTGGCTGGATAACCTGGCGAATGAGTCTTGCTGCAACAAGTAAACTCAGGACAAAAGTTGCGGCAATGGTTAGAAAAAGAATTATTTTAATGTCCTTGATATGAGACAGTGTTTCTCTTGTTTTAAAGGCAAGAGTGCTTGTCGCTTCATGAGACATGCTAGTCGTAAGGTCAATGAGTTCGTCACCAATTTTAATTGCCTGCTCCCTGATCTGACGTAAACTTTCAGCGCCTGCCCCATCCTGAACAGAGGAATTCAGTAATGCCGTATACTCCCCGATCCTAGAATTCACATAATTTATTCCATCGGCTACCACAGAGGTATGATGACATGATGAGCACTGTTCGACCCTCTGCTGAAGTTGATGCACATCTTTCATAGTAAAAGCAGGTTTTCTGCCACTATCCGCGTTCAACCCGTAGAGACCAGTCTGCACTGTCTGAATATCAATGATTAAAGATTTCCTGAGTTGCTCTACTTCATGTAGATTAACTACAGACTCAAGTTCATTGGTTGTGTTGGAAATGTAGAGTGCTGCCACAATCGTCCCAAAGGTCAGGAAACAAAAAATTCCAAATAGCGAATTAATGATTTTTCTCTTCACGCTCAAATACACCTCATCTTCTGTATTGAGTTCAGGTTTATTAATCCTGATTACTATTTACATTGCATATCCTATGCCAAGCCTATATTTCTTGAATTTCAACAGGTTTTGGACAAATAACTGTCCTTATATGCTGAAAAGTGGGGCATTTCACACAGATGCAGCATGATGGCAGGAGGAACATATCGCCCGTGCCTGCAACTGAAGGTATATTTTGGATTGCCGTGGATTAACTGCATTAATAGAGCTGTTAGAAATTTTGCTTTGAATTAGAGGAATGTTTTGTGTAAAATAATGCCTCAGTAGAATTGAAAGAAACGAAAACCCTTTATTTTCATTAACCATACAAATTTAAGAGTGGAGGAAAAACATGGCTAAAAAGTATGTCTACTTCTTTGGAGCCGGTAAGGCAGACGGCAAAGCAGCAATGAAAAACCTCTTGGGAGGCAAAGGCGCAAACCTTGCTGAAATGGCAGGACATCCGAGACTCAAACTCCCGGTACCCCCAGGATTTACCATTACGACTGAAGTATGTACCGAATATTATAAGAACAACCGGAAATACCCCAGGGAACTTGCTCGGCAGGTCAATACTGCGATGGCTAAGGTAGAGAAAATTATGGGAAAGAAATTCGGCGACCCGAAAGATCCTCTCCTCATGTCAATACGATCCGGGGCCAGAAGCTCTATGCCGGGAATGATGGAAACCATACTGAATGCCGGGCTTACTACAAAAACGATTCCCGGTCTTATTCAAAAGACAAACAATCCCCGTTTTGTTTATGACGCGTATCGTCGCCTGATGATGATGTATTCCGATGTTGTTATGGAAAAGGCAGCCGGTATCGAGCCTAAAACCGATCATGACGGGATTCGTTATAAGCTGGAGCATGCCCTTGAAGCTGTAAAAAAGAAAAAGGGCTATAAAAGCGATACTGACTTAACGGTCGTAGATCTCCAGAGGCTCTGTGATCAGTTCAAGAAGATCATTAAGCAGACCTTGAAGAAACCCTTTCCTGATACTCACCAGGAACAGCTCTGGGGCAGTATCAGTGCTGTTTTTCAGTCATGGATGGGGAAACGCGCTGTTTCATATAGAAAGATCGAAGGCCTGCCCGACTGGTGGGGCACTGCAGTCAATGTGCAGACAATGGTTTTCGGTAACACCGGGAATAACTCTGCCACTGGCGTTGCCTTTACCCGTAATCCTGCTACAGGCGAGAATATGTTCTTTGGTGAATGGCTCCCCAATGCACAGGGTGAAGACGTTGTCGCCGGTCTCAGGACCCCCAACCCTGTTAACAAATCCGGAAAGACCAGAGACACGAGGCATCTTCCTTCACTTGAAGAAAAAATGCCGAAGTTATACAAAGAACTTCATAGTTACGAGAAACGCCTTGAAAACCATTACACAGACATGCAGGACATTGAATTTACCATTGAAGATGGCAGGCTGTGGATGCTTCAGACACGTGTTGGAAAGCGGAATGGACAAGCCGCAATCCGCATGGCCGTTGAAATGGCCAAGCAGAAACTTATCACCAAAGAGACCGCTCTGCTCCGCGTCAGGCCGGACCAGATCGACGAACTCCTTCATCCAAGCGTTGATCCTAATGCCGAGAAAAATGCCGGTGTTCTTGGAAAGGGACTTCCCGCAGGCCCGGGGGGAGCCAAGGGAAGAGTTACCTTTACTGCCGATGACGCTGAGGCATGGGCAAAGAAGGGCGAGAAAGTCATCCTTGTCAGAACTGAAACGTCACCTGAGGACGTACACGGCATGCACGCTGCTCAAGCTATTCTTACCGCAAAAGGCGGTATGACCAGCCACGCGGCGCTCGTTGCACGCGGATGGGGGAAATGCTGCATCGTCGGATGTTCTGACGTCCAGATCAACCTGAGAAATAGATCCATGAACGTTAAAGGAAAGACCATTAAGGAAGGCGACTGGATCACACTGAATGGTTCAAAGGGAACTTTTTATGAAGGCCAGCTGAAGCTTAATCCGGCTAATCCGGAACATAATAAATGGTACAAGGAGCTCATGACCTGGGCGGACCAGATCAGATTTATCAAGGTAAGGACTAATGCCGAGTCTTCAGAGGATTGCAGAACAGCTCTCAAGTTCGGCGCAGAGGGCATTGGTCTCTGCAGAACAGAGCACATGTTTTTCGGACCGGACAGAATCAAGGCTGTACGCGAGATGATCCTCTCGGAAACTCTGGCAGGAAGACAGAAAGCGCTTGCGAAACTTTTGCCCTTCCAGAAGAAAGACTTCCGTGGAGTATTCAAGGAAATGAAGGGTCTTCCTGTCACCATCAGACTCCTTGATCCGCCTCTGCATGAGTTCCTGCCCCATACAGATAGTGAGCTGAAAGCACTTGCAAAGAGTATGAAAGTTCAGTTTAAACATCTGAAAGCGAAGAACGAATCCCTCCATGAATTCAATCCCATGCTGGGCCATCGCGGTTGCCGCCTCGGTATTACTTTTCCTGAAATTTATGCCATGCAGGCACAGGCAATCATGGAAGCTGCCTGTGAGCTGAAAAAGAAAAAAATAAAAGTCATTCCTGAAATCATGATCCCCCTCGTAGGACATGTTAAAGAACTCGAGGCAATGAAAGAAGTGGTAATCAACGTGGCAACGGAAGTACAGAAAAAGGCCAAAGTCAAGGTCCCCTACACTGTAGGAACGATGATCGAACTGCCCCGTGCATGTGTGACCTCTGATGAGATTGCTGAAGTTGCAGATTTCTATTCCTTCGGCACCAATGATCTTACCCAGACAACCTATGGCCTTTCACGTGATGATGCTGGAAGATTCCTCCCTTTTTATGTAGAAGAAGGGATCCTGCAGGATGACCCCTTTGTATCGATCGATGTTGATGGTGTGGGACCTTTAATGAAAACAGCAGTTGAACTGGGCAGAGGAGTTAAGAAAGACCTTAAACTCGGTATCTGCGGTGAGCACGGAGGAGAGCCATCCTCTGTTGAGTTCTGCCACAACATCGGCCTTGACTATGTAAGCTGTTCACCTTTCAGAGTACCGATTGCACGCTTTGCAGCTGCCCAGGCCCAGTTAAAAAACAAGAGGAAGAAATAATACAAAGGTGACCCTTGTCAGGTATCAGGTCTTAGATAAATTAAAAGCGGCTCTCATCCGGAGGGCCGCTTTTTTAAAACCAGCCGTACAAACAGCAGAACATACGTTCAGATTAACTATCTTATGCAGTTAAACCACATGGGCATAATCAGCAACAGCAGGGAAGGGGCTGATAAATTCTACCATGACTTCCTGGGTCTTACAATGACAAAGGAAGGTGTCCTGCCGGCAGCATTGTCAGAACAGCTCTTTTCTTTTTCTCATGAAATCAGTATGCTGGTGTATGAAAGAGACGGAATAAAGATAGAAATATTTATCTGTCCAGAATGCGTACAGCCATCACCTGACCTGAGACATCTCGGATTGTATATCAATGACCTTTCATCACTACTTGAGAAAGCCGGAGAATTTGGTGTTGAGCACATCACAGGACAGAAAGGTGACAGGACAGTTCATTTTCTCAAAGACTTCTCAGGGAATCTCATTGAAATTAAAGAGATGTAATTCCAGAAAGTGCCCGCAATACTGACAGTATAGAAACTACCCGCCAGAAATTCCTTGACTAATCCCCCTTCTTCTTTCTATGCTGAATAACAAATAAATGCTATCCGCAATGTTATGGAGGGACTATGGAAAATGCATCTTACAATAATAGGGACAATGCTGTTATCCTGCTGGCAGAAGATGATGAGGGCCATGCACAACTGATCACGAAAAACCTGAAGATGTCAGGAGTGAGAAACCTGATTATTAATTTCAAAGATGGCAAAGAGGTTCTGGAGTTTTTTGAGAAGGCAAAAGGACTGCGAAGTGACAACATCATGAAATTTATTTTACTTCTGGATATTCGCATGCCCGTTGTAGACGGCATAGAGGTCTTGCAGAAGATCCAGCAGTACACATGGCTCCAGGGCATGCCTATCATTGTAATCACCTCAAGCAGCAACACCCATGAGGCTGAACTCTGTTATTCCTTAGGCTGCAGAGACGTTATTGTGAAACCCGTTCAATATCCTGAATTCGTTACTTCCATGCTGCAATTGGGAGATTATCTCAGGTCAGAAATATTTCCTGAAATGGGAAATGCATAATACTGTGCACCGGTCATCTATCCGGATAATAGGATGCACACTTCTTTAACCTCCGCTTGTAGTAAAGTTAACTTCCTATGGGTTCTCTTCTTGCTGTAGACCTGGGACTAAGAACCGGCCTTGCCCTGTATGGAACTGACGGCAGGCTACGCTGGTACAGGTCCAAAAACTACGGGTCTCCTGCACGGCTGCGACGTGATGCAAATAACCTGCTGGACAGCACCGATGGTCTCCAGTTGATCGTAATTGAAGGCGGGGGCACACTTGCGATAATCTGGGAACGCGAAGCCAGGAGGAGAGGAATCGCTGCACAGCAGATCAATGCTGAAAGGTGGCGCCAGGCATTGTTATATCCTCGTGAACAGCTTACCGGGCTTAAGGCAAAGCAGCATGCTGATGACATCGCCAGAAAAATAATCTCATGGTCCGGACTGCCCCGCCCTACTTCACTGAGACATGATGCTGCTGAAGCAATCCTTATTGGATTATGGGCTGTAATGGACGCTGGGTGGTTGAGGGACCTGCCCAGGGACCTAAAGCGTTTATCTGTAAATACCTATTTGCCAGCCAACAGCCAAACCTGATGGGGAACCCAGATTTTTCTTATATCGTTGAATCTGAGAATAATCCTCAAAAATTTGCAGGATTGTTTCATTCAGTTCAGACTCTATCGATAAATTCGTCCTATCAAAGCGTGTGAACCAGCCTGAAGGCAGGTAACTATGATTAATTCACACTATTTATATGATAGGGATTGACAGAAAATACAGCGGAGAGTATATAGTATTTATGTACGTGTATCAGATGACAATGAAGATATTTTTTAAATCAAAGGTAAATCTATCTTTTCAGGAGGTATAAAATGAAAGAAAACTTATTAAAATTACTGTTTCTGTTGATACTTATTTTTTCATTATTTCTACTTACCCTGGAAAATGTTGAAGCTGAGATTGTTAATCCGGGAACTCTGGGAGGGTTGGGAAATAATGCACATGATGTTAATAATCTAGGACAGGTAGTAGGGTGGGCCTCTACTGATGAGGGAGTAGAACATGCTTTTTTATATAACAGTGCAGATGATACTTTTACTGATTTAGGGACGCTGGGAGGATATTACAGTTGTGCTATGGGTATCAATAATAATGGGCAGGTTGTCGGTTACTCATACATTAGTGAAACTCATAAACGGGCCTTTTTGTACGATGGTACAACAATGACAGACTTGGGAACATTGGGGGGGAATTACAGTTTTGCTATGGGCATCAATAATAATGGGCAGGTTATTGGCTATTCATATAATGATGCAGGGCATAAGCGGGCTTTTTTGAATGAAAATGGAGTAATGACAGACCTTGGGACACTCGGAGGTGTTCATAGTGTAGCACTGGACATTAATGACTTTGGTCAGATTGTTGGATATTCCAACTCTGATACCGGACAAGTACATGCGTTCCTGTATGAAAATAACACCTTGACAGACCTTGGCTCACTTGGCGGAGGTGTCAGGATGGCAAAAGCAATAAATAATAAAGGTCAGATTATCGGATGGTCCAGCAATATCTATGATGAGCGACATGCCTTTCTCTATGAAGATGGAGTCATGAAAGATCTGGGCACTCTTGGGGGTATGCATAGTGATGCAACTGACATCAATGAATCCGGGAAAATAGTCGGCCATTCTTATACTGGGTTTGGTGAGATTCACGCATTTGTCTATGAAAAGGGGACCATGACTGATCTTGACACTCTTGGGGGATCGCTGAGTTATGCATCCAGCATCAATGATGATGATCAGATTGTGGGTCGGGCCATGACCAGCTCAGGAGAAAAGCATGCTTTTCTATATTATAACGGGATGATGACAGATCTGGATATATTTGCCGGCTTTTACAGAACAGGGTTTTAATCAAAACCAGAATTAAGATATTAAGCACATCCTTCAGATAGTTCAATAGCGTGAAATTAAAACCTACAGCTCATACCGTCTGCCCTGTTCTGCAAAAATAAGCTCAAGCCCAAGATCATTCTGTTCATGCAGCTGCTTCTCGATAACCTCTCGGGGAGTAATCCTGGCACTCAGGTCAGGCTTTATATGTGTAATTATCACATTCAGACCCCTCAGTGCCTGCCGGGGATTCTGAGCATCCACCATAACAGACAGCTTTCGGAAGGCCGTTATTACCCAGGAAGGGGTGAGATGGGAAAAAAGCAATTCATCAGGTCTTCCGTCAGGGTAAGAGGTTTCAATGAAAATACCCTGTAAGCGATTATCTCTGATAAGAGGGGCAATGCG
>CP070644.1:1498592-1506334 GCA_020354155.1 Nitrospiraceae bacterium
TAACAGTGAGTATGATTATTTTTCAAGATACCCTTCAGTACCTCAAGAAAGACTCCATGGCACAGATCCTTACCCTTGGACTGCTAGGAGATAAATATATAGAAATCTCAACGGGCTCAAAAGAGGCTGCAGGCTTGCAGAGAGGAGATACGCTCCTTGGCACAGGTCAGATCGAGATACAGGACGTTGTTGAGACCGGCCAGGAGTCTATCGCCAGTTTTGGGGAATTTATCAGCATGCTCGAAGGCTTTCTCTCAAAAATAGAAAGGGGTGACGGTACGGTTGCAAAGTTTATTCAGGACCCTGCTGTCTACAATAATCTTCGGAAGGCGACGTCAGACCTTTCAAAGCTGATCAGCAAGATTGACAGCGGGCAGGGATCCATAAGCAGACTGTTGAATGAGGATGCTTTTTATAAAGACATTACAGTGCTTGCCAGCGAGATGAAGTCCTTTGCCGAAAAACTGCAGACATCGGAAGGCAGCCTGAACAGGATGATAGAAGACAGGAGTCTCTACGATAATATTGACGCTGTTTCAGAGAGGATGAATAATATCCTTGGTAGGATTGAAAGTGGGCAGGGCTTTATGGGCAGCCTTATTCAAGATGATGAATTGGCAGGAGAGCTGAAGACGACACTGAGAGAACTGAACTCGCTTATAAAGGATGTAAGGGAAAACCCCAGGAAATATTTCAAATTCAGCGTTTTTTAGGAACTGCTCTCATAAAATGCATCGTGGGAGACACCGCGGCCTATCAGATATTGAACGACAGCTGCCGGCTTAAAGTACATTCTTAATTTCCATGTGTCTCTGGTGCTGTCCCTGAAAATGCTGTTATCAAGTCCTTCCATAAGAGCAATAATCTCTGAGATTTCTCCATCTGTAAAATCAGACTTTACCTCCCTGTTTCTTCTGTCGATCTTATATTGGTTCACAAGTCTGTTTTTAATCTTCTCCACTGTCTCGCAGTAGAGGCTGCCGGCCTCTGATTCCAGAAAGGCGGGTATATCCAGCAGATAGTTTGAGATTGTCTGCGCTTCAGGAAGGTTCCCTAAGTGATGAAGATGAACTCCGAGTTTATTACTGCAGAGGTCAATAAGATTTTTAACCAGGACATTCTTTTGCTCTGCAGGAATTCTATTTACTACAAGCACAGGAGTGAAAGATTGCCGCACCTCATCCATAAGAGGAAGCATATCAGGGGCTGTTCCCCGGATTTTCTCTGTTAACCAGTCAAGGGTGAGTATTTTTTCTGCCTCTTTCTTTTGTGTTTCAGCATCAATGATCGGTCCTATGGCACTATGTCTCCTGAATATGTTCTGCAGCTTTCTGAAAAGGGCAGCCTTTATAAAACCATATGCATTCATAACAGCTCCGGGCTCAGGCGCAGTGATGACGATTCCCCTGTCGGATACTCCAAAGAAGTCCAGGGTGTTAAAATGCACTCCTGCACCGAGATCGAGAATGACGTAATCTGCAGGCAGAGATTTGACATGGCGCATGATCTTCAGTTTCATCCAGTGTGCGGGGTTTGCCATGCCCGGCACAAATTCTGCACCACTTATGAGATTTAAACCACGCACTGATGTTTCCATGAGCAGCTCTTCCAGTGAGGCAGTCTTTTTTAATATGAAATCGGCAATGGTCGGTGTTTCACTGACAATTCCAAGATAGGTGTGAAGATTGGCAGCGCCCAGATCAAGATCTGCGAGCACGGTTCTGTAGCCGTCTTTTGCGAGAGCAGTTCCGAGTGAAACAGAGAAGATGCTTTTGCCCACGCCGCCTTTGCCGCCGCCAACTGAAAAAATTATTTTTCTTTTTTTGCTGTTCATCATGAGGATGAGAGATTATATCATACTCTTCCGGATCCTCTTCATTGTAAAATTGCCGGCAGAGTCTGTTATAATTCAGTAAGCGATTTAAAAAATAGTGTATTCAGGAGGAATTCATGAAGATTGTAAAAACAGTAATTGTACTTGCTCTTATAGCGCTTTGTGCTGCAACATCACATGCGGAGGTGAAGAATAAGAAATTTTCCAAAGAGGAGATAAAAAAAATGGCTGATACAAAGGCGGTTATTGAAACAAAATTCGGGAATATAGAGCTCAAATTTTTCCCTGATGTTGCGCCGAACCATGTAGATAATTTTATAGAGCTTGCCAAAAAGGGATTTTATGATGGGACCACCTTTCATCGTGTTATCCCCGGATTTATGATACAGGGCGGTGATCCGAATTCAAAGGATCATGATAAATCAAAGCACGGGATGGGAAGCCCCGGATTTAATGTGAAGGCCGAATTTAATAACAAGCCCCATAGAAGAGGCGTTCTTTCCATGGCACGTTCCGCCCATCCTGACAGTGCCGGGTCTCAGTTCTTTATCTGTGTCGCTGATTCCGCATTTCTGGACAACAAGTATACGGCATTCGGTAAAGTTGTGAATGGCATGGAGGTTGCCGACAAGATTGTCAGTCAGCCCAGAGACAGACGCGATAATCCTGATGAACGTATTGAGATGAAAGTCAAGATTGTTGAGAAAAAATAGGGTATGTTAAAATACGGACTGTTTTATATGCGGGCATGTATGAGATATACCTGGTACGTTGCACGGCATGTGCCGTATCTTTCTTGAAACCACAGATCCATTGCAGTCAATTGAGTTTTCCCAAGGCCGAATACACTGGCGCTTCCTCCCGTTGCGCCAGTGTATTTTATCTTCCTGAGCAGCTCAAGAGTTGTGTCATGCTTTCGTTCAATGGTGATTTCGTGAATTTCTGAATGCCTGAATATCCTGCTGACTATTGAAGCGAGTTTCTCCCTGGACAGAAAATTCTCTGCAGCAATGCTTACCGACCTGTTAAAAACGGATTCTAATGCCAGTCCAAGCTCGTGAAATGTTCCGGGGCCTAAAAGTGTGCACAGAAGGACACCATCCTTGTTTAGTAATCTTGCGATGTTTTTAAATGCCAGCTCTTTATCATCAAACCAGTGAATGGCTGCATTTGAGGTAATGCAGTCAAATGATTTTTCACAGTGCATGAGGAAATCTTCAGCATCTCTACAGGTAAGATGTATATTTGAATCCCCAGTGAGATGGGAGCTGGCGGTCTCAACCATTTTCTCAGAGAAATCAAGAGAGGTAATAACTGCGTCAGGAAAGTTGTTAGAAAGGATGGCTGAATAGTAACCGGTGGCACAACCAAGTTCTAGTATGTGTTTTGGCTTCAGGTCAGGCATATGCTCTGACAGGATTCCTGCCATTTCTTTCTGGACATCAGCGTAATGGTCATAGGTAGTGGCCGAGCGTGAAAATGCTTTTTTAATTTTTTCTTTACTGCAGTTCATTCAACTTTATCTCTCTTGTCTGTATCACCCCCCCCTTTGGAAAGGGGGGGATAGATTATATAGTGTATTCTATTTTATCGTCACTGTGATACCCTGTAACATATAAGTAGTTGTCATTGTCCGGATTGACCGGACAATCCATAGTATGTAAAGAATCCTAGATTCCCCGATCAAGCCTGCCTGTCGGCAGACAGGTCGGGGAATGACAGATTATTCAAGAACTTTTTGCAGAAGGAGTAGTCACATCTTATGCTGCCTGTTATTCTCATATCCGGCTGGGCTACCAGGGCAGACTCCCTCTTCCCCTTAGGTGATGATCTGTCTCAGACAGCTTCTGTCCATACAGTATCGCTGCATGACCTGCCCGGGTTGATAAAAACTGATGGGGATGATGACAGGGTTTCTCAATATGCCTCAGGATTGTTGAGTTATATTCAGAACCTGAAGGGGAGATGTATTGTGGCGGGATGGTCCACAGGAGCGATTGTTGCTCTTGAAACGGCGGCTTACTATCAGAATCAGATAGCGGGTATTGTCATGATAAATGGAACGGCCAGGTTCTGCACTGACAGGTCATATGAATTTGGCAGGCCTGAGGTTATCCCCCGTGCAATGTCACAGGCTTTGTCAATAGCCGGGCATACAGTTCTTACCGGCTTCTTTACCGATGTTTTCTCACCTTTTGTCCCTGATGGCGATGAAATCTCAAAGAGTGTAGAAGCTGCGTTAGGAATTGATGTGAAGGAATTAAAAGCAGGGCTGAAGTATCTCCGGGAAGTGGACCTCAGAGACCGGCTGAAGAATATCGCTGTGCCGACAGTCATCATACATGGCAGGGAAGACGCCATAGTGCCTCTTGGGGCAGGCCAATATTTAGCAGACAATATTGCCGGGAGTGAATATGTAATCTTTGATTCTGTGGGGCATGACCTTCCCCTCCGGTACCCGGGAAAAGTAAAAGGGGTAATACGGCGTTTTATTGAACATTATTTCAGCGAAGAAGATGTTGCGAAATGATTTGTAGAGCAAAAAAAATGCGATCACCAGAACTGGGTAACCAGGAGTTTTTCACTATTGCTGGTGCTTCGGCAGATGCTTTAGGCTTCCTTCTGTAATCTGAAGGCCTGCTCACCACATCCGACACCGGCCCCCTTACTGATTGACTTGATTCTCAAGGTTAACCCCAGTCTGGAGAACCGCAATTATACTCTTCCTTAATTGTATACCAGTAAAAACAACCTGTCAATAAAAATTAAAAACATTAATAATTCTTATAAATATACTTTACATTTGTGTTGAAAAATTCTTTTTAAATTCAGCACGTTTCAAAAGGCAATTAAAAAATAAATATTTAATTACAATCAGTTATATGGCTAATCTGGTAAATGATATTCAGTTGCGTGGACTAACTGTCAGCGAGTAAAAAACTTATCTGACTGCTAACATCCTGTCAAGGGATTTTTTTGCAAGGACTCTGATTTTTTCATCTACTCTCACTTCATTCTCCATTGTCTCAAGGACGTGAAGAACGCTCTTCAATGTGGTCTTTTTCATGTTGGGGCAGATCATATCCTTCCTGAGGGGGTAGAACTTTTTATTTGGACTGTCTTCTCTGAGCTTGTACAGAAGGCCTGTTTCAGTTCCTATTACAAATTCCTTTACATCAGAAGCACGGGCATATCTGAGCATGCCGGATGTGCTCGTTACATGATCAGCCTTTTCCAGTACCTCCATCCGGCATTCAGGATGGGCAAGGACCAGTGCGTCAGGATGCTCTTCTTTTACCTTGTCTACATCCTGCGCTGTAACCCTATCGTGAACATGGCAGAATCCGTCCCAGGTAATGACTTCCTTATCCGTATTGTAGGCTATCCATGCAGAAAGGTTTCTGTCCGGCACACAGATAACGCTATCTGTATCAAGTGATTCGACTATCTTCACTGCATTTGCTGAAGTGCAGCAAATGTCGCTTTCTGCTTTCACATCGGCGGTTGTATTGACATAGGTCACAACCGGAACACCAGGGTGAAGTTTTTTTATGTCCCGTAATGTGAAATCAGCCGGATATTTGTATCCACCGGTATAGTCATAGCCGGGGAAATAATTTTTTAATTCCCGTGAACCGCTTACTTTTATCATGTCAGCCATAGGGCAGCCTGCGCTGATTTCCGGCAGGAGCACTGTTTTGTGCGGGGAGAGTATTGAGGCGCTCTCGGCCATGAAATTGACGCCACAAAAGACTATGACATCACAGTCTACATCAGCGGCAATACGGGAGAGTTCCAGTGAATCACCTCTGTAATCGGCAATGTCCTGTACCTCATCCCGCTGGTAATTGTGGGCGAGGATTATGGCATTTCTTTTTTTCTTGAGCGTAAGAATTTGTTCACGCAGGGTCTCAGTATCTGTCATGGAGTACTATTTTAGAAGTTTTATCAGAATTTTGAAAGCTTGGAATTTTTGTACAGTTCCGGGGTGTTTGTATAGAGAATCGTTCCGTCTTTATGAGTCAGGGTATAAACAGGTTTTACCCTGTCCCTTGACTTTGTCAGCACTTTTTTGACGAATTGTCTTGTTTCCGGAAACGAGGGTATGTTTCCTGTTTTCTCAACAGTAGCAGGGCCTGCATTGTATGCAGCCAGAGCGAGATTAAGATCATCGTTAAATCTGTCGAGCATCATTCTGAGGTACCGCGTACCGCCCTCAATATTCTCCTCAGGATCATAGGGATTGTCGATATTCATATCGCTGGCAGTTGAAGGCATGAGCTGCATAAGACCAACAGCGCCTTTTTTTGATACTGCTTTGGGATTCCAGCCCGATTCAGCCCTGATCAGGGCCTTGATGACCGATGGTTCGATCTCATACTTTACTGATTTGTCCCTGATTATATGATCATAATCTGTTTCAGCTGACGTGCTTTTTGAAGACAAGATTTTTTTATAACCCTTTCCCTGCGGCATATTTGTGAAGTGTACAGTCCCCTTTGAATCAACAAATTTATACATATCGGCATAGGAGGGGAACGTCATGCAGGTTATGGCTATAACCATCGATAATATATGGCTTATATTCATTTTTTATACTAACATCTCAACCCAGGGGCGGTCAATTCAATAACAACAACCTGTGATACTGGAAAATCTAATATCCTTTCTCTGTGATATAATCAATTTTTAAATTTAATCAGGAAGTTACCAATGCGAAAAGCAATAGTTGCCATCGTGGGCAGGCCGAATGTGGGGAAGTCCACTCTTTTTAACAGAATGGTGAGAAAACGCCGTGCTGTCATTGACGATTATCCGGGCATAACAAGAGACAGGCTCTATGGAGATGCTGAATGGGAGGGCAAACGTTTTGCGGTTATTGACACAGGTGGCTTTCTGAATGACCCGGAGGAGGATTTTGCCCGGGAAGTAAGAAAACAGATACTCGTTGCAGTTGAAGAAGCAGATGTGATTCTTTTTCTTATGGACCTTGAGAGCGGTATGCTGCCCCTTGACGAGGAGCTGGCAGAGACGCTTCGAAAGTATGGCAAACGGATATTGTATATCGTTAATAAGGTTGACGGAGCAAAGAAGGAGCAGAAATTATATGATTTTTATTCCCTGGGAGTCGACCTCTTTCCTTTATCTGCCCTGAATGCCAATGGGTATGAAGAGCTTATGGACCACCTTTGTGCTCTGTTTCCAGGGGTAGATGAAGAAAAATCAGAGCATCCGCGGATTGCCATAGTGGGCAGGCCGAATGTAGGCAAGTCGACTCTCGTGAATACGCTCTTAAGCAAGGAGCGGATGATAGTGAGTTCTATTGCCGGTACTACAAGAGATGCAGTTGACTCTGTCTGTTCTTACTACAGGAAGAAGTATGTTCTTGTAGACACAGCAGGAATCCGCAGAAGAGGGAAAATGGCGGGAACGGTTGAGAAATACTCCTTCATGAGGACTGTCAGAAATATAGAGGAGTGTGATGTTGCACTCATAGTCCTCGATGCTACAAAGGGTGTTGTGGAGCTTGACCAGAAAATTGCCGGGCTTGTCAATTCAGTAAGAAAAGGGTCAATTATTCTGCTGAACAAGTGGGACCTGATAGACAAAGAGAAAGTCTCAATCGAGAAAACAGAAAAAGACATTTACAGGAAACTGTGGTTCATGCGCTATGCACCAGTACTTACGATATCCGCGTTGAACAGACAAAGGGTCACCAAGGTCTTCAAGATGATTGACAGGGTAATAGCTGAAAGCTCAAAGAGGATCAGTACCCATGAGCTGAATGAGTTTCTGAGGGCTGCTGTTGCCAGAAAAGAACCGCCCTTATATCAAAAAGGTCGAGTGAAGATTTATTATATAACGCAGGTGAAGACAAATCCTCCCGGCTTTACCATTTTTACGAACA
>CP070644.1:1506434-1515324 GCA_020354155.1 Nitrospiraceae bacterium
GATAAAGAATTCGCCACCATCATCATAGACGAGGTATCTCGACTCGAAAAAATCCTTACAAATGTGCTTACCTACTCACGGGAAACGCCCGTCCATAGAGAGCGGCACAACATCAAGGATGTAGTCGAAGAATCCCTGAAACCCTATAAAGACAAATTCGAGAATAAATCCATAGTCATTTCTGCAGAGTTGAATGGAGCGACTGAAGTCATGATGGACCGTGATCAGGTACGGGAAGTTTTCAACAACATCCTCTCAAATGCCCTCGACTCAATGGCCGATGGAGGCATGCTTACAATCTCCTGCGCTCCGGAATTGATTCAAAGCAGAAAATATATGGCTGTACATTTTCGTGATACAGGGGAAGGGATCTCTGAAGATAATATCAAAGTTATTTTTGAGCCTTTCTATACAACGAAGATCATAGGGCAAGGGACCGGACTTGGGCTGCCTATATCCAAGAAGATCATGGAAGACCATGGAGGGATAATAGCAGTTGACAGCGCGGTAGGGAAAGGGTCGACCTTCAGCCTTTACTTTCCTTTAAACGGTGAATGATAGTGATACAGGATCATGCTTGTATCCACTTCTTGATTTTAGCAGCTTCCTCATGAGTAAGTGTCATTGTTGATGGAACCCCGTCCCCCATCATAACGGCAAGGGCCCGGTCAAACTGGTTTCTCAATATTCCATGGGAGTCAGCAAAGCCCTGCATATTACTTTCCATTAACGTGATTGCAGTCCTGATGTTTTTTGCCGCCTTCTCTTCATCACCAATCTGGGCATAAGCAGTTCCGCGGGCAAAAAATGCTACGCCATAATCAGGCGTAAGAATGATTGCCGCGTCAAAATCTGAGACGGCCCCCTGATAATCCTCTTTAACCATACAGGCAATCCCCCGGAAATAATGGGCACGACTGTTCTTTTTGTTCAGGCTGATCGATTTTGTAAAATCCTCAATTGCCCTGTCAGCCTGCCTGTCCTTGACCAGGGCAACGCCGCGGCTCATATAAGCAATTTCTGTCTCTTCCCCGCCCTCTATTGAGCGAGTGAAGGCATCAATACTTTCCCTGAATTTCCCATCAACAAGCAGCCTTTGACCGAGCTGTAAGAGTTCTTTTGCATCCATAGGTTTGTACAGTCCTAGACAGGCAGATACTCACTCAATATGAGCATGCACATATATTCTTTTATCATGTTATATCCTTATATTCAACCCCGCAAAGTATGCCTTTCTTGAGACAGAGGTTACCGGTGAATTTATTCGCTCATGTAAACAAGGTGTTATAATAATTTGTGACAAAAAAAAAGATGACAAAAAAAAGGGGCATCCGGGTGGATATGGTAGAACCACACTCCGGATTTATATGTTTTAACAGGGAATGTAAATTAAGAAAAAAGAAATCCTGTAAGGGGTTTGAAGCCTGTCCCGGATTTAAGGGAAAGTAATTATGGCCGGAAATGATGTGTAATCCTGTATATCAGGAACCAGATAGCACACCCTGAAAAAGCAATAATCTTTTCAGGAATAGTGAGTTTATCCGTTTTCAGTAAAAAATAGAGGCTCAGTGGTGAGGTAAGAAAGCAGGCAGTCAGGTAGATCCACTTCAGTATGCCTTCTCTCCGGGGAGTATCATCAAATCCCGAGCAGAGAGGGCAGTCTATCTCACCCTCAAGCCTGTGGCCGCATCGGGCACATCGAGTAATGCCAAGTATCTCATCAGTTTCCGGATCGTTCTTACTGTACTCTGGTTTCACGGCAGGCCTCTCTTACCAGTTCAGGCCGTGTTTCCTGATATCAAACTCCAGATAATATTGATAGGGTAAAAACTGCTGTGATGTTCTTAATCGATAACCGGCCTCCTGCAATTCGGAAATGACAACTTCCTGGGCAAGTTTATGGCTCGGCGGTGGTCCATAGGGAAGCTCTTTTTTGTAAAAATCAACAATTATCAATCGCCCCCCGTCTTTCAGGCTCTCAGCTGCTCTCCTGAAATAGCTGACCCTGTCCTCAATATGGTGATAGGTATTACAGAGAAAAATAATATCAACAGATTTCATCTCCATCTGAGGATCATCTGTCTTAACAACCCTTGCAGTGTAGTTTTTCAGTCCGCGCTTTTTTGCGTCTTCCTCCATATACCGGATCATTGACTCTTCGACATCAAGACCGATTGCCCTGCCCTCCGGGGCTGCAGCAGCAAAGAGCCTCGTGAAATACCCGGTACCAGCACCGATATCGGCCACAATATCTGTCCTGCCTATCATCATCTTTCTTACTACTTCATCAGGCTTCTGCCACTTGTCTCTTTCAGGGTCTTCAAAGACATTTACCCAGTGGGCGATGTCCTGAAAGCGCATCTGCTCCGCAGGATTCTGTGTGCTGCCTGACCCGGCGAAAACAGGCTGCAGATGCAGGCAGAGCAGGAGTGGAATAATGAGGATTATGTTGTGTGTGTTACGATGATCTTTTTTCACATAATCTCCATAAAATTCTCTCGGGGAAATGCTGAAAATCACAGTGTATTCAAGTAGGATATGAGAGCTGTGATTTCATCCTCAGAGAGATAGTCAAAAGCCGGCATTCTGTTAATGGGCTCAAGCAGCTGTTTTTTAATATTCTCCGGCGTAGCACTCATCCTGCTTACGGGCAATCTGGTATTCTTCAGAATGTCTTTTAACCCGGGGCCTACAATTGTTTCAGTGCTGTGGGCACTGTGACAGAATTTACACTTAGCATCAAAAAGGGCCTTCCCTCTTTCCTCGCTTTCTGCATCAGACTGATTGACAGCACCCCTCTCAGCCGGGGTTTTACCCTCTTTCTGCAGAGCCATGCTTACAGTATACTGTACGGATCCATCACGGGATGTGTCTGTCCCAGACTCTGATGGGAGCAGATCATATCCACCCGAGGTGCCTGCAGGGCCAAAGAGCAGGACTGCACTCACGATGCCGAGGCGCACAATACTCGATCTCAATCTTCTGAGCGCCCCCCTGACTTGTGATAATCTGTTCTCCATGGTCTCATTGCAATCACAATGGCTGCTATAAAAGTAAGGAGGACCCAGTCAATGCCGATTGAGATAAGTGCTGCCCAGGAATATCCTTCATAGGGCTCTTTCAGCTCACTGTAGAGGTCACCCACAAGGATAATCCCCAGTACCAGAGGGATAAATATTTTTATCAGGAAATTCCACCAGGTTCCGAGATGAATGGATGAAATCTTATTAACATGTTTCCTGAGCACATCAAGGTTAAAAAACCATCCAACAAGGACACATTCTGCAATGCCCACTACGACAAGACCATAGTGGGTCAAAAAGTGATCAGCGATGTCGAGCCAGAACAGCCCGGCCTGAGTTGTGAATATGATGGATCCAAGAAAACCAAGAGCACAGACTCCGCTGACCAGCTTTTTTCTGTCAATAGCGAATTTATCAACTGCAGCAGAAGTGAATGCTTCAATAATGGAAATGGAAGAGGAAATCCCCGCGATGACAAGACTTAGAAAAAATATGGCGCCAAAAAGATTCCCGCCTGGCATGATACTCACTGCCTGGGGATAAGCAACAAAGGCCAGTCCGATGCTTTTTGTTACCACCTCGGAAATGGGCTTTCCCTGAGACGACGCCATAAAGCCTAAAACAGAAAAAACTGCAAACCCTGCAAAGAGGGAATAACCACTGTTAATAACAGCTGTGAGAATTGCATTTTTTGTTATATTGGTCTTGGCCGGAAGATAACTTGCATAGGCTATCATGATTCCAAATCCAAGGCTTAAGGTGAAAAATATCTGACTGTATGCATCGATCCATACTTTCGGTTCCTGCAATTTGGAAAAGTCAGGAGTCAGGTAGGCCTTTATGCCGTCTATTGCCCCGTCAAGAGAAAGGGCCCAGAATACAAGTATGGCAGTGAGGACAAACAGCAGGGGCATGAAAATCTTGTTTGCTATCTCTATTCCTTTACGAATACCCCTGTACACAATAATCCAGTTTAATGCCCAGACTGCAATGAGCGATGCAAGGATTGGCGTCCTGATTTGTCCTATATCAGCAGGACCGTCACTCAGGACCAGAAACTCTTTAAAGAAAAAATTGTTGGGATCACTTCCCCATCCAAGGTCAAAGGAGAGAAGAAAGAAGTTGAGACACCATGCGATAATAACAACATAGTAAAGCTCAATTCCAAACATAACAAAGATAACAGCCCACCATCCAAGCCATTCCCAGTTATGTCTGATTTTTGCATAGGCAAGAGGAGCCGAACCAATACGCTCATGACCAATGGCAAATTCAAGGATGAGCAGAGAGACTCCTGCGGTCAGGAGTGCAATGACATAGGGGATGAGAAATGCTCCTCCTCCATTGCTGTAAGCCATATAACTGAACCGCCAAATATTGCCAAGTCCGATTGCGGAACCAACAGCTGCAAGAAGAAAACCAAACTGGCTCTTCCATTGCTCACGTTTCATTGAGGAACCCCCTATATTTGTTAAAACAATACCGACCAGCTAAAAAAACCTTTATTTCACAGTTAGTTGAAATTTGTTTCCATTATATCTTTTTCATTGAATCACTGTCTACAGGTTTCTGATCACCCGATTTAATTCAATTAATCAAAAAGTTCTTCATAAAGGAAAATTATTATTTTTCTTAAGTTATTTTCTCTCGGTACCGATAAAAAACCATTGTAAAGGCAATATAAAATAGAATATATATTAAAAAGTATTCTTCACAGTGGAATGCATAGTATAAGAGGAGTAATTCATGTCAGCCACAATTCTTTTTGTTGACGACGAAGAGTATATACTGAATTCAATCAACAGATTATTTTCTAATTTCGAACTGGACATTTATACGGCAAATAATGCCGATGATGCCATGAAAGTGCTCCATGAAGAAGAGGTTGCAGTTATTGTGACTGACAACTGCATGCCTGGCATGATGGGAGTAGATCTCCTGGAAAAAACCAGTGAGCTGTCACCTGATACCATGAAAATCATGATGACCGGTCAGGCAGACCTCACCACTGCCATTGCCGCCATTAATCGAGGTGACGTATACCGCTTTATTACAAAACCCTGGGATGACGACGAACTGATTCACACAGTTACAGAAGCAATGAGGAAATATGAACTTGTCCAGTCACTCAGAAGGGATGACGAGGCAACGCTGCTCTCCATAGCACAAACTGTTGAGCTGAAAGACCCTTATACGAGGGGACATTGTGAGAGAGTCTCATCCCTTGCTGGTATGATGGCAGAGGCATTGCAGCTGGACGAGCTCCTCCTTCAGGAAATCAGGCGCGGCAGCTGGCTTCATGACTGCGGCAAAATTGGCGTGCCGGAACGTATTCTGAACTATCCAGGCCCCCTTGATAAAGATCAGTATGAAGTAATCAAGAACCATCCGAAATGGGGGGCTGACGTTATCAGGAAGGCACGGCTTTCAAAACATGTTTTAAATATCGTTCTCTACCATCATGAACGATATGGCGGCAATGGCTATCCAAATGGCATCAGTGGCGCTGATATACCCATTGAGGCCCGGATTGTAACTGTTGCAGATGTATATGATGCTCTTACTTCAGCCAGATCGTACAGGGAGAAATATTGCCAGAATCGCGCAATTGAAATCATGATTATGATGAAGGATGAGTTTTTTGATCCTGAAATCTTAAACATCTTCATTCAAGACTGCCTGAAATTCCAGACTGCCTGATTGGACTCTCGGCAACGAGGCGTGCCCAAAACGATTCCCTTCCTTTTTTACTTCTCAGTACATCTTGACCCTATTGTTTTTCCAAAGTAAAATTGATGCAGCAAAGGCAGCCCTGCATTAATCATAGGTATTCAAAGAGGAATGAATGGACCTTGACCTGACCAGGTGGAAAAGAGACTGGGCGCTGATGAGCAGTTTCTTCAGCGCCGGTGAAATAACAGAGATTGCTGACAGACTGAAAGGCTTAAAGATTAGCAATCTTGTTTTTTGCTCTTTTGAGAACAGATTTGCCCGGAGCGGCGGACTTGCATCGGTAACAACAAACATTCTTCCCTACTTCAAGGAAGTAAGCATGATCCCTGTTGTTATACTCCTGACCCCCTATTATCTGAATATTTCCCACAGGGGAAAACTGAAGCCTGTCACAAGCTGCAATGTCCGCTATCATAATAAAAACAATACGGTAGATATTTATGAGTATACCTGGAAATATACCAGCCCTCAAAAGGGAAGATTAAAAGAATATTTTTTAAAATGCGAGGGTTTTTTCGATTCAAAGAACAGGATGAATGATCCCTATCTGTATGATGAATCAAGCGACATTCTCAATGACAGACGTCTTGTTGAAAATGCCCTGTTTTTTTCCAGGGCTGTACCATTAGCGCTGAATGCGCTGGGAATAACAAAAGACATTGTCTTTCATCTTCAGGAGTGGCAGACCGCACTTATTGCTTTAACCGCCAAAGAGGCAATGTTGAATGGCACTCTTTATTCCTGCGGAACGGCCCAGACCATGCATAACTCTTATGATGCATCCATTCCCTGGGACATGCTGAAAAGAGCTGTTGATGACAAAAGAAAAAAGTTGATCTCCCAGTTTCCCGGCGAAAGCCTGACTGCATACCAAGTCAGTCTGCAGTTAGTTGATGCACCAATTACAACGGTAAGCAGCCATTTCGCATCTGAATTTACTTCCGACACATTACAGACTGAGCATTTTGCTCCCCACTTACAGAACCTTTTCAGAAAAAATGGTGTCTATGGAGTAAATAACGGCGTCTTTTCATCTGTTTCTGCCTACCCTTCCAGTGAACAGTATTCACTGGAAGATATAAAGGAGATGAAGTCTCAAAAGAGACGGTCTCTCCTGAGACTGCTGGCATCATACAAGCCGTCTGAAAGGTTTGGTGATCTTTCCTATCAAGGCAGGTCCATAGCAAAACTGCCTGATAATGTGCCGGTTTTTGTTATGAGTGGAAGACTCGATCCTCTTCAGAAAGGGTATGATATCTTGTTGCGCGCACTGGAGCGTTTTACGGAAGATGAAATAAAGGTAGTGCTCACCCCCCTTCCCCTTCATCAATCTGACCTTGATTACTTTTATGAGATAGCATGCAAGTGCAAGGGGAATGTAACAGTCTATCCCATTAAAATGGAGAGGGGGTATCGCCAGCTCCAGACAGGCAGCACCTATGGCATCATGCCTTCCATCTATGAACCCTTCGGTGCTGCAGTCGAATACATGGCAAACGGCACTGTTATTATAGCAAGGGCTACGGGGGGACTTGTTGATCAGGTTGACAGGAAGTGCGGATTTCTTTACCGTGAGGATGCGGTATTTTATACGCTTGAAAATATACAGGCCTACATTGAGTCTGATGATATTGTACAGGGAAGAAAAAATAACCCATGGGTGATCAGCATGTCAGATAATCTCCATGATGTTCTAAAAAAGGCGGCTAACCTGTACAGAAATAACGAGGACGCTTATTATCGTCTCATCCTCAATGGCTTCATTAAAGTCAAAAAGTTCAATTGGGGGGACAGTGTTAACAGGTATCGTCAGGTCTTCGATAAAATATGAGCAGGGCGAAAAATATTCAAGGAGGAAACATGTTAGCTGAAGTGAAAGTAATCGAGGGCGGCCAGACTATTAAAACAGAAAAAATGAAACTGAAACTTATTAAGGAGTTCAGTGATGATGTAATGGTGTATGAAAATGAGTCGGGACGTGCAGTCGTCTATTTCAAGATGAAAGATGAATATATTTTAATATCAATAGATATGGCCTGAAAAGGAAAGGGATCTCTTACCCATCTCGGGAACGGTTTCAAAAAGGTCTGCTTGATGTCATTTGAACCTGCCTGCCGGCAGGCAGGCGATGAGAGAAATCCTGACTGTTGAAGGTATACGATTCCTCATTGCTTTCGGCTCCCCGGTATGACTTTTTTTATATAACTGACACAACATCCAAGACGAAAGAAGTTAAATGATTAAAGGAGTGTTATGACATTCATCAAGGTAATACTTGCTATCATTCTTCCTCCGGCATGCGCTTTTCTTCAGGTAGGATTAGGTTTTCATTTCTGGATAAACATCCTTCTTACTCTCCTTGGCGTTGTACCGGGGATGATTCATGCCATCTGGCTTCTGGCACGAAAGAGGAAATGACTTTCTGGAAGTTACCAGACCTATTGTCTGAATGCATTAAGGTACTGTTTTATATTTTCCTTGATGTTACCGTGAAGAATCCCTGATATTACAGCACAGGCATCAGCCCCGTTTTCCATTACAGCATTGATGTTCTCTACACCTATCCCGCCGATTGCAGCTATTGGAATGGTAATATGTTTCTTCAGTTCCCTTAATTTTTCTATCCCTCTCGGTAAGCCTGCATCTTTTGTAGAGGTGGGGAACAGCGGCCCGAACCCAATGTAATCCGCTCCGCCTTTCTGGGCTGCTTTTGCCTGTCTCAGGTTGTGCGTTGAGATACCAATGATTATGTCTTTTCCCGCCACTCTTCGTGCTTCTTCTACGGGGAGATCGCTCTGGCCAAGATGAACTCCATCTGCCTTCACAGCCAGTGCAATGTCAAGATAGTCATTGATGATGAACAGTGCCTTTTTGCGGGCAGAAATCTGTCGTACCTTCAGTGCCTCCCGGAAAACGGCATTCTTCGGCATTCTTTTTTCACGGAGCTGAACAGTTCTGATGCCGGCGTCAAGTGCCTCCCGGACCATTTCTACATGGCTCAGCCCACTGAGAGTTCTGTCTGTAATAAGATAGAGGGGATTTATGTTATTGAACATCACGGCTTTCTCCAGCGGATTTGTCTGAACAGAAAGTGGAAGATAGTACCTACTTATTGAATTTGAAAGTATCCAGAA
>CP070644.1:1515424-1529122 GCA_020354155.1 Nitrospiraceae bacterium
GTTACAGCTTCCTGCATGGTATCCTGTTCATCAGGACCTTCGGCAGGAGCCTTTGTGTATTTTTTTGAACATCCAACGGCCAGTACCAGTAACAGAATAATGAATATTTTTTTCATGATTGCCTCCTCCTTGTTTTGTACATTATGCATCAGGGTTTATTTAATTTAAATAGGGTGACCATTCCGGTGCCATTGCTCGTAAAAACCTCGGTGTGACACGCTTTTGATTTTCTCCGTTTGCCCGCATAATATACAGACCGCGGCCATTGTCTCTGTCCGAGTCAAAGGCCAGAAACAATCCATCTGGAGAAAAAGACGGCCCCTCGTTATTTCCATCATATGTAAGCTGCATCAAATCTTTACCGTCAGATTGTACCATGAAGATCTGATTTTTACCATTCTTTCTGCCGACAAAGGCAATCCGTTTTCCTCCTGCAGACCACACGGGTGATGTATTGTACGTACCCTCAAACGTTACCCTGTGAACAGCCCTGCCATCTGCCTGCATTACGTATATCTGGGGAGACCCCCCCCTGTCAGAAACAAAGGCGATTTGTTTCCCGTCAGGGGAAAAAACGGGTGATACATCAATTCCAAAGGAGCGGGTCAGTTTCTTTATTTTTTTTCCGTAGATATTGATGGTGTATATCTCTGAACTTCCGTCTCTGGAGGAAGAGAAGGAGATGAGGTTATCCGGTGAGGTGCCACCAACGAGGTTCAGACCCTTTGATGAAAAGAGAACGGATTCCCTGTAGCTTTTCAGGTCCAGTGCATAAATCTGCCATTCCCGTTTCCGTTCTGATGAATACAGCAGGTATTTCCCATCCTGTGTCCAGCTGTGGCTTGAAGTCAACCCTTTTTTAACAACCCTTTTAAAGTTATAACCGTCCCAGTCCATAATACGGAGTTCTTTTCTCCCCTTTTCAGTATTCACCAGGTAGGAGAGTTTGGTCCTGAAAATCCCCTCTTTGCCAGTAGCAACCTGATATATGTCATTCGCGATGCTATGAGCCATTGTCCGTACTATTATCTTTGAAGCATCATATCGTTTCTTGAGAACCTCTCTGCCTTCTATCAAATCAGAAACAGTAAGAATGACCTTCAGTCCGTCCTGAACGTGGACATCAAGCTTTACCGTGATTTCTGCCCCCGGTATGTCAGGATCAACAAAGGAAAACATGTCAGTAAAGGCAAGGTCGCTCATGATGACCCTCTCGATGTCCTTGCCTTTGGAGTGCCCGCTGGTATGTATGGAAATGGGTAACTGCCGTATACCGGGCGAAGATATGTCGATATATATTTTTGCATCTGCTGCAGACAGTAGAAAGAAGAAAGAAGAAAGAACAAAGAACAAAGAACACAGAACACAGAGCGCAGAACACAGAGCGCAGGACTCAGACAATAAACGCGATAGCACCAGATCTTTTGTTTGCAGTCTGATGTCTGTTGTCTTGGATCTGTTGTCTTTTCTCATAATCGAAACCTCACTTCAAACTCTTCTTCAATCACTGGTGCAGGCAGGGGTGAGGCCTTCTGAATTGCTTTCATGGCAGATCTGTCATAAAGCGTGTTGCCTGAGGCTTTGACAAGCCTTGGCTGGATGACCTTTCCGTCTTTATTAACAATAAAGGCTATGATAACTTCAAGATCCTGGGCATCAAGGTCAGGATATATCCACTCACTCCATATCCTTTCCCGTATAAGTGCGGCATAGTCATTCATGCTGGAGGAGGACTGGCTCCCCGGTACGCCCGTCTGTATCGATACACTTCCCTGAATTTTCTGCCGTAAGCTCTCCAGTCCCTGTTCAGTCTCCCGTTCCTCAGCCTCCTTTTTTTTTGACAGAGCACTCAAGGCACGCAATTTTTCCAAAGCACGCAATCTTTCTTTGTCGCGCAATGTATCAATTTTTTTTGCGATCACCTTTTCGGTTTCCAGTGACATATCGGCTTTGGGAGCTTTTCTAACCCTTTTCCTTGGTGGGGTTTTCATTTTCACTGGTATTTTATCTTTTGTGGAAGTTTTTGCAGTGCCTGACTGAACAGCCGTCCTGCGGACTTCAGAGGGGTTGACAATGTTTACCACATAGCTTTTGTACTCCCTGTCGCGGGTTTTCAGCGGGATTGTTGCAAGGGCGATAAACAGTATGTGCAACACAGCAGAGGCGATTAAGATCTTCTGAAAGTCAGGCTCGTTCCCGATGTGCAGGGACTGTCTCATTTAATACGTGCTTTAGGCTCAGTCACCATTCCCAGTTTTTCTATTCCGATTTCTCTCAGCTCTCCCATGACAGCGACTACAGAACCGTAAGGCACATTCGTGTCTGCCTTCAAAAAGACTTCTTTATTCCTGGCCTTTGCCAATGTGACTTTTAATGACTGCAGCGTCGCTTTTGTTTTGTCAACGTAGATAGTGCCGTCTTTCTTAATGGTTATAACAATTCGCTCGGTTGGGGATAGTTCCTTCCCGCTTGCCTGGGGAAGATTAATATCAATTCCCTGCTGCAGTAACGGCGCTGTTACCATAAATATAATGAGCAGGACGAGCATTACATCCACAAAGGGTGTGACGTTAATCTCAGAGAGAGCCTGTCTTTGCTTCGCCATTTTTCCTTATGCAGTGTTCCAGCAGTTCCTGGGAGAAATCCTCCATTATGGCAATGCTCCTGCGCGTCCTGCTGAGATAATAGTTGTATGCGACAACTGCGGGAATAGCAGCCACAAGTCCTGCTGCTGTTGCAATGAGGGCCTCTGCAATGCCGGGAGCCACGACTGCGAGAGAAGCTGCGCCGATCCTGCCGATACCCATGAAGGAATTCATAATACCCCATACCGTTCCAAAAAGCCCGATAAAGGGAGTCGTGGAACCCGTTGTTGCCAGAAATGTAAGATGCCGCTCAAGTCGGGACGATTCTGTCACCTCTATCCTTTTCAGGGTATTGCGGATATGCTCCCTTTCAGTGTCTTCAATTGAATAGGCCGCCTTGAACAGATTTGCAAGGGGGCTGGTTGTATACCGTCTGGTTGTCTGATACAGGGCGTCCCATTGCCGTGCTTTCAAAAAAGCCTGATAAAAATCCTCTGATTCTTTTTCTACTTTTGAAAGAAGTCTGTGCTTGTGAAAGATAATGGCCCATGAAACAACAGAGAAAAAAAGGAGAAGTACCAGGACGAATTTAACTACCGGTCCTGCCTTCAGGATAAGTGTAAGAACTGTATCACCTGTCATAACGTAAGATTTTAAATCATGGTATTTAAAAAGTCAAAAACATCAAAAAAGGGAAATTCTCAATGCTGTGCTGTTGCAGACCTGCAGACTGCGGATTAGGGGGAGGGGAAGAGCTCATCATAAATTTCCTAAATAGATGTATAGACTTGTTGACAAAAGCTTCACCCTGTGGTAACTTTTCAGAGTTTTTTCAGTTAACATCTTCAATTACTTTCACTTGTTATTTAGGAGCCTGAATGTTAGAACTCAATAAGTGGTTTTTCTTCCAGCTTGCTAATTTTCTCCTGCTTTTGATTTTTCTGAATTTTTTCCTCTTTAAACCGTTCATCCGGCTTTTCAGGGACCGGCAGGACCGCACTCAGGGTGCTCTTGAGGATGCAAAGGCCCTGGACGGTGAAAAGGATACGCTCCTTTCAGAAATGGAATCAAAACTTAAAGAGGCGCGCGGAAGAGCAAGGACTGTTTTTGAAGACCTGAGCAATGAAGGACTGAAGAAGCAGAAGCAGGAACTTGATGAGGCCCAGAAAGATGCATTAGAAATCAACAGGAAGGCCAGAGAGGATCTTGAGGTGACGGTAAATACAGTACGGAGCTCACTGAAATCTGATATCGAGGGCTTCTCCAGAAAGATCGTTGAAAAACTGGTAGGAACATAACATGACAGAAGACAGGGATCAAACGTCAGACAACAGACAACAGATAAAGAACAACAATTATATAAATCTTTTTTTCTTGATCTGTGCGCTGTGCTCTGTGCTGTGTATTCTTTACAGCGATGCTGTATTTGCTGCTGGCGGGGGAGGACATGGTGAGACCCATTTTACCTGGAAAGACTGGCTCTGGCCTGTTGTTAATTTTGCCATCCTTATGTTTATACTTATTTTCTTTGGCCGTAAGCCATTATCAGAGTTCTTCAAAAAACGGACTGAAATGATAGAACAGTCTATAAAGGAAGCAACAGAGGCCAAGGAGATTGCCAGTAAGACACTGGAGGAAGTCAGAGAAAGGCTGAAGAACACAGGTCCAGAAATTGAACAAATACTTGAGACAGCCAGGAAATCCGGAGAAAAAGAAAAAGAGGCAATTATTGCAGAAGGCCATAAGCTGAAAGAGAAAATAATTGAACAGGCAAAATCAAATATTGAATTTGAACTTCAGAAGGCACGGGAGACAATCAAGTCTGAGGCTTCACTTCTGGCCCTTGAACTTGCTGAAAAGGAAATAAAAGAAAAACTGGGTCAGAAAGAGCAGGAGTCCTTGATAGATGACTATATTAAGAGACTTGAGGATAAAAATTGAATAAAAACCAGATAGCGAAAAAGTACAGCCGGGCAATAGTCAATACCGTAAATATTTCTGAAATTCCTCAGCTTATTGAAGAGATGAGGTCCTTTTCGCAGCTCCTGGAAAAGAACAGACAGCTCAAGCTCCTTTTTGCAGGGAAAATATTTTCTGATACTGAGAGAGAAAAGGCATTTGCAGCTATCCTCCCATCTCTGAAGTTCAGTGCAGGTACAGAAAAATTTCTCAGGCTGATAATCGTTCATGGACATCTGTCTGCAATTAAGGAGATTATCAGCGCATCAATGAACGTGTACAATGACAGGCAGAAAAAAGCCACTGCCCTTGTTGTCTCACCAGTAAGTCTCGGCGCTTCCTATGCGGGCAGGTTAAAAGCTGCCCTGAAAAACCTGACGGACAGGGAAATTGAAATAGAGAATGAAGTGGACCCTTCACTCCTGGGAGGTTTTGTAGTGAGGGTTGGCAGTACAATATATGACAGCAGTGTAAAAGGACATCTTCGTTTGCTGAAAGCGGAGTTAACGCGATAACTATGAACACAGAGTTGAGCGTCACGAGTAACGAGTCAAGAATGCAGGGCGTTTTTCCAAACTCATTACTCCGGACTCTTAACTCTTTAATTTCGGGGGTGATTGAATGGAAGTTTCAGAACTGAAAGCTGATGAAATAAGTGAGCTCATAAAGAAGCAGATTACAGATTTCGAAAAGCGTGTGGACGTGAGTGAAGTCGGCACTGTTGTCAAGGTTGGTGATGGTATTGCAAAGATATACGGTCTTGACAAGTGTATGGCTTCGGAACTTCTTGAGTTCCCCAATGAAGTCTTTGGTATGGCCCTGAACCTTGAGGAAGATTCTGTCGGTGCTGTGCTCTTTGGTGAGGATACACTCATCAAGGAAGGCGACATCGTGAAACGTACCGGCAAGATCATGTCAGTGCCTGTTGGCGAGTCTCTGCTCGGCAGGGTCGTCAATGCTATTGGCCAGCCAATCGACGGAAAAGGCCCTATTGACGTAAAAGAAAGCAGAATTGTTGACGTTGTTGCTCCCGGAATTATTGACAGACAGCCTGTGAGCGAACCAATGCAGACGGGGTTGAAGTCAGTAGATGCAATGATTCCTGTTGGACGGGGCCAGCGTGAGCTTATCATTGGTGACCGTCAGACGGGAAAAACCGCTATCGGCATCGACGCCATTATCAATCAGAAAGGCGGCGACGTTATATGCATCTATGTTGCTGTTGGACAGAAACGTTCAAATGTCGTCCGAGTTGCAAAAAAACTTGAGGAAGAAGGAGCATTGGACCATACGATCATTGTTTCTGCTTCAGCGAGTGAACCTGCACCGCTCCAGTACATTGCTCCCTATACTGGATGTGCAATGGGAGAATACTTCAGGGACAGTGGGAAACATGCTTTGATTGTATACGATGACCTGAGCAAACAGGCCACAGCCTACAGGCAGCTTTCCCTCCTTCTGAGGCGGCCTCCGGGTCGTGAGGCATTTCCCGGAGATGTCTTCTATCTCCACTCAAGACTTCTTGAGAGAGCTGCAAAACTCTCAGATAAACTCGGCGGAGGTTCATTGACAGCCCTGCCAATCATTGAGACACAGGCAGGTGATGTGTCCGGATATATACCGACAAACGTTATTTCCATTACCGATGGGCAGATCTATCTTGAGCCCGAACTGTTCAATGCAGGTGTGCGACCTGCTGTTAACGTCGGTCTTTCAGTCAGCCGTGTTGGTGGTGCTGCACAGACAAAGGCCATGAAGCAGGTTGCCGGAACCCTCAGGCTTGACCTTGCACAGTTCAGGGAGATGGCAGCCTTTGCCCAGTTTGGATCTGACCTCGATAAAGCGACGCTTGCGCAGATTGAACGAGGGAAGAGGATGGTTGAGCTCCTGAAACAAAACCAGTTTGTTCCTATTACCATGCAGGACCAGGTCATTGTTCTCTTCGCTGGTACGCAGGGGTACCTTGATGATATTCCAGTTGAGTCAATTAAGAAGTTTGAAGAAGAATTTATAAAATTCATGCGCGGCACCAAGGATGATCTTCGGTCGGAACTGGCGGAGAAAAAAGCCATTGATGATGAATTAAGGGCAAAACTCCGTCAGGCAATAGAAGAATTTAAGAAAGGATTTCAAGCTTAAAAAGATCGAATATCAAAAAAAATCAAAATTAAGGAAGAATTTTATTACATCAAACATCCTTAGTGATTACCTTTTGATTTTTCATCTTTAATTTTACATTATGGCTGCTTTAAGAGACATACAGAACAGAATAAAGGCTGTCAAGAACACCCAGAAAATAACAAAGGCCATGAAAATGGTGGCTGCGGCCAAGCTGAAAAAGGTGCAGACCCGTATGCTGGATTTGAGGCCCTATGCAGCAAAAATGTACGATGTGCTTTTAAGCCTTGCCCGCGCAGCTGACAGGGAGGCCCATCCTCTGCTTGCCTTCAGGCCGAGAAAGACAGTTGAAATCCTCGTCATTACCTCAGACAGAGGGCTCTGCGGCGCTTTTAATGCCAACATTCTGAAGGAAGCGCAGCTCACAATTAATGCTCATATAAAAGATGGTTTTGAGGTGAGTATCAGTACTGTTGGCAAGAAAGCAAGAGACTACTTCAGGAGAAGAGATGTGGCAGTCAGAAATTCATGGATCGGTATTTCAGGAAATGTACGTTTTGCCAGCGCCCAGGAAATTGCCAGTGACATTAAGGAAAGCTATATCAATGAAACCATTGATGAAGTAACTGTTGTCTATAATGCATTCAAATCTATGGTGGCACAGGACATTACGCTGGTGAAGCTCCTTCCCCTGTCACCCGTTGAAGAGGGTGAAGAGAATGCTGCAGAAGCAGAGGCTGCAGATTATATCTACGAACCTTCTGTCGAGGCTATTTTCGATACATTGATTCCCAAGAATGTAGATATCCAGATTTACCGGGCCCTTCTTGAGAGTTCGGCAGCTGAAGAGGCTGCCCGGATGAGTGCCATGGAGAATGCTACACAGAGCTGTGATGAGATGGTAGGCAAGCTCACGCTCCAGTTTAACAAGGCACGGCAGGCCGCCATTACTGCTGAACTAATGGACATTGTTGGCGGCGTTGAGGCGTTGAAAGATTAAATAACCTTCTGTCATTCCCGCGCAGGCGGGAATCCAGAAATATGAAATAGATTCCTGTTTTCACAGGAATGACAGAATAGAAGATTTGATGTTTGATATTTGATTTTTATATATGGAGGTCTTAGATCATGAATGAAGGTAAGATAGCCCAGGTCATCGGCGCGGTTGTTGATGTTGAATTTGAAGATAAATTGCCTGAAATATTAAATGCCCTTACTATTTCACAGCCCGGTGATTCAGACAAGGGCATCCCTGATATCAATGTAACTCTTGAGGTTGCTGCACACCTCGGGGACAATATGGTACGGACTGTTGCCATGTCTGCTACTGACGGACTTGTCAGGGGTACAGCAGTTGTTGATACCGGCCAGCCCATCACCGTGCCTGTAGGAGATAAAACACTGGGCAGAATCATGAATGTTATTGGTGAACCCGTTGACCAGCAGGGCCCTATCGACTCAAAAGAGAGGCTCCCTATCCACAGGCCGTCTCCGGAATTTACCGAGCAGGAAACGTCAACACAGGTCTTTGAGACAGGCGTTAAAGTCTTTGACCTCCTTGTTCCCTTTGTGAAGGGTGGAAAGATGGGAATGTTCGGCGGCGCCGGTGTTGGCAAGACAGTTGTTATCATGGAGATGATCCACAATATCGCCATGGTGCATGGTGGGGTATCAGTGTTTGCCGGAGTCGGCGAGAGAACAAGAGAAGGAAATGACCTCTATCTTGAGATGAAAGAGGGAGGCGTTCTTGAGAAGACAGCCCTTATTTATGGGCAGATGAACGAACCGCCGGGAGCCAGGGCGCGGGTGGCACTTTCCGCACTGACGACGGCTGAATATTTCAGGGACGAAGGGCAGGACGTTCTTATATTCCTTGATAACATATTCAGGTACACACTTGCAGGCGCTGAGTTGTCAGCTCTTCTTGGAAGGATGCCTTCAGCTGTTGGATATCAGCCGACCCTTGGAACTGACATGGGTGTTCTTCAGGAGAGGATTACATCTACCAATAAAGGCGCTATCACCTCAATGCAGGCTATTTACGTCCCTGCTGATGACCTGACAGACCCTGCAGTTGCGACGGCATTTACCCATCTAGACGGAACAGTTGTTCTTTCACGGCAGATCTCGGAACTTGGAATTTATCCTGCTGTTGATCCACTGGACTCAACATCAAGGATACTTGATCCACTCATTCTGGGCGATGAACACTATAAAGTGGCCAGAGATGTTCAGATGGTGCTGCAGAGATACAAGGAGCTGCAGGATATTATTGCCATACTTGGTATGGAAGAACTTTCCGAGGATGATAAACTGCTGGTTGCCCGCGCAAGGAAACTCCAGAGGTTCCTGAGCCAGCCATTCCATGTTGCTGAGACCTTTACAGGCACTCCGGGAAAATATGTGAAGCTGGAAGAAACAATCAAGGGATTCAAGGAAGTGGTTGAGGGCAAGCATGATAGTCTGCCCGAGCAGGCCTTTTACATGGTAGGCGGCATCGAAGAAGTAATTGAAAAAGCTGAAAAACTGAGAAGATAAATCATACAGTACAGTTCAAACAGCTTGAACAGTATTAGAGGAATTTAAATGGCTGAGAAACTGAAATTGGATATTGTCACACCCTACGGGCATGTGTTTACCGATGAAGTTGATGAGATTGTTGCTTCCGGGAGCGAGGGAGAGTTTGGAGTCCTGCCCGACCACGTCCCATTCCTTACAACATTAAAAATAGGGATGCTGACCTACAAAAAGGGATCAGAAACAGGCTACTTTTTTGTTAACTCCGGTTATGCTGAAGTCGGTCCCGATTCAGTTACCATACTTGCTGACAGCGCTGAGAAATCTGAAGAGATTGATCTTGACAGGGCTCAGGAGGCAATGAAAAGAGCTGAAGAGCGGCTGAAGAAAGCGGGAGAAATCGATGAGGCCCGGGCAACAGCGGCTATTGAACGATCTGTAGCAAGAGTGCAGATCGCGGAGAAGAAACAGGCTCGATAATAATCACATTTCCAGATGTTTCAGGGGCGAGCTGTTGCTCGCCTTTTTTATTTATTTGGGTAGTATAAGGGACACATCCCGGGGGATGGGTCCCTATCCATTGACATGATGAAGCTTTTAATATTTGATCTTGACGGAACGCTTGCCGATACCGGGCAGGATATAACCAATGCTCTGAATTATTCCCTTGAACCCTTTGCTGCAAGGTACTATTCACTTGAGGAGACAAAGGCTATGGTTGGTTCCGGCATTTCAAAACTCCTTGAATCGCTTATTCCTTATGATTCTCCTGCTGCTGTAAAAATGAAAAATCAGGAAGGGAAAAAACCTGAAGAGGTTGTCTTAAACAGGTTCCTTGAGTATTATGACAATCACCTTATCGACAACACCGTTGCCTATCCCCAGGTACCTGAAACACTTGCCAAACTGAATGATTATAAAAAAGGAATTCTGTCTAACAAGCGGGAAATCTATTCAAAACAGGTACTTGAGGGGATTCACATTCTGAAATACTTTGATTGTGTCTGGGGAAGCGACAGTGTGAGGGAGAAAAAGCCCTCACCGGTTCCTGTTGTCGACATGCTGAAGCACTTTCATGTATCTCACAATGAGGCGGTTTTAATTGGCGACAGCAACTATGACATAGAAGCAGGGAAGGCAGCCGGGATAAAAGTTATTGCTGTTACCTATGGTTTTCGTCCCAGAGAAGTACTGAAAGATGCAGATATTATTATTGACAGTTTTTATGAATTGCTGAATGTACTGAAGGAAATGTGAGGAAAGCCATTGAAGCCCGGAGCCAGTGAAACACTTGACAGCATAAAGGACGTCAAGCTCTTTCAGTCAAAAAAAGGATACCGGTTCAGTATTGATGCGGTCCTGCTAGAGGATTTTATCTCTGCAAAAAAATTGGGCAAAGGAGCGGAACTTGGAGCAGGTTCCGGCGTTATATCAATCCTTCTTGCGAAGCGGATGCAGGGGACCCGGATAACAGCAGTTGAGTTGCAGAAAACCCTTGCTCAGCGGGCAGTACGAAATATAAAGCTGAATGGTCTCGAAGACTGTGTTGAGATTTTGCAGGGCGATATAAAAGCCCTGCGGGACCAATTCCATACGAATGAGTTTGACTTTGTTTTTTCCAACCCTCCCTTCAGAAAACCGAAAACAGGTCGGATGAGCGTTGATAAGGAGAGGGCTGTTGCCAGACACGAGATTGAGATTTCATTGCCGGATTTGATCGGTACCGCTTCATATCTGCTGAAGCACTCCGGTAAATTCTTTATGATTTATCACCCCTTCAGACTTGCAGAGCTGATAAGCATGATGAGGGAATCAAGGCTTGAACCAAAGAGGATGCGTTTTGTACACTCCAGGACCGGAGAAGAGGCGAAGATGGTACTTATTGAAGCAGTAAAGGGGTCAGGGACCTGGCTCAAGATCGAGCCCCCCCTGTATCTTTATAAAAGGGGTAAGACCTATACTGATGAAATATTGCAAATACTTCATAAAGACTAAAGGGAGAGACTTATGCCTGAATTAATCAAAAAACCATCTGTTATCAAGGCTGAAGGCAACAAACCAAAAGTTATCGAAGAGTACATAGGGCGTGTTAATTCCAGTACGGAAAAGGTGAGTATTGCACGAATGAAGAGTCCTGCAGGATGGACAGAACCACCGCAACAACCGGAATTTGATGAATATACCTTTGTATTGAAAGGTATGCTCATGGTAACAACAGCAGAGGGGACTGTTGATGTCCATGAAGGGGAGGTCATCATTGTTCACAGTGGCGAACAGGTTCAGTACAGTACCCCGCTGGAAGAGGGTGCTGAATATATTGCAGTCTGTTTGCCTGCTTTTTCGCCTGACACAGTGCACAGGAAAGAGTAGGGGGTTACGTTATAATTTGTGTTTCTGTATGATATAATTATTACCGTTTCTCAATAATTGGCAGGGGCTGTAGCTCAGTTGGGAGAGCGCTTGAATGGCATTCAAGAGGTCGTCGGTTCGATCCCGATCAGCTCCACCATTTTTTGTTTCAATAACTTACCAGCCGTTATAAATATTGAGTCGTTCTCCTCTCAAGACACCCCCGTTTTACCAATCTTTACAGATCTTTTTGAATATCTTTAGCACAAAATTAGCACAATACTTGGAAAATAGATCGATCTGAGAACATTACTATCGTTTATCGTCAGATCAGGCTCAGGGGATAATTGAGCCTTGCATTATGGTATGGGTAAGGCGGTATGAAATCCATAAGCTTATAAAATCGATAGATTATACCGATAACAATGATGGATGATGAATGCTTGCATTTAGGAGGTATTAACAATGATTAATATAAAAAAGTTAAACTCCACCATTAAATACACTTTTCGTTTCGGACAGATTGCCATATTAAAAGGTTTTATAACTGAACAGCAATTAGAAGATGTATTAGATGAACAATTTAACCACACTATGATTAATGATAATCACAAGCTTATAGGAGAAATTCTTCTTGAGAAAGGGTGGATGACACAGGATCAAATAGCATTAGTACTGGATAACTTGTCCAAAACAAAAAAATACTCATCAAATTATCTAAAATACACTCCTACGTAATTTGTAGAGGTCTCTGTTATGTTGGGACTTGGTTTACGTAAAAAATTTGGCTGTTTAAGTTGAATCCTTTTTTATGAAAATCCTTTGCTGAACATCCCGTAGCTTACAGGCTGTCCGACAATTCCTGAAAAGCGTTAACTTTCATTTCGAATAAAGAAGGTAATCTTTTGGTTACTCAACGTTATATTCCAGGATTTCCCGATTAACACCACGAAATGGCAAATATTGGACAGCCTTGTCGCCACAGGGAGTATCACGTATAAACTTGATTCTAATCACAGAATGGGATACATACCGTCCTTTACTATAAATAGGGGAGGTATGTGATGGCATTAACTGAATTAGAAATTGAATTCATAACGTTACAAGACGAGAGAACAGAATTGAGAAAACGAATAAAGGAAATAGATGGAGAACTTGAAAAAATCAGGCAGGAGGATTTTTAATTTCGCCTGAAGACAAGAGAGTATAACAACTAGTGACAGACCCTGGCATACTCACTGCTTTCTCTCAGTAAAATCACAGTAAGCCTCTTTATCCATGCCCGGTCCAATTATTTTCTCTTTTGGCAGGAGCATAAACTCATCCCTGCATGCCTCGGGCCTGATTGATTCAAGATCAAAAACACCAATTTTTTTCTCAAGCCTGCGTGCAAGGTGAGACATGGCAAAACAGACGAGCCAGAAGCCTGCGGCCATGATCAGGTATGCAGTATAAATCCGGTCAGGCTGACGCTGACTGACGATGATCCCTGTCTGAGTCAATTCGATGACGCCGATTATGTAGGTGACGGAGGTATCCTTGAATAATGAAACAAAGAAGCTGACAAATGAGGGCACCATCATTTTAAAGGCCTGAGGCAGAATAACATGCCCCATGGCGTGATAGCGGTGCATGCCTGTTGAAAGCGCTGCTTCCATTTGCCCCTTGGGCACAGCTATAATTCCTGCCCTGACGATTTCCGCCTGATATGCAGCGGCGTACACACAGAGAGAAATCACTGCACTCCAGAATATGGTGATGCTTCCTCCGAAAAGATAGGGAAGAAAAAAATAGAACCAGAATATGATCATGATTAACGGTGTTGAACGGATGATCTCAATAAATGCGATACAGGGATATTTAACATAGATCCTGCATGACAATCTGCTGTAGCCCATCAATGCCCCAAAAATAAAACTGATGCCGATTGCCAGCAGGGCCATTATGATATTGAGAAACAGTCCGCCTATGTCTCCCTTTGGCCAGGAACCGAAAAGGTAAAAATTAATATTTGAAAGCTGTTCTATTAAATGCATGGTCAGGACCGTGAATGGGTTATGCTTGATATATCTATTTTCAGAATTTTTTCGAGAGTTACGATTAACGTGATCATAACTCCGGCAAGGGCAATATAAAATAGTGTTGCCAGTGCCGTTGCCTCTATACCGCG
>CP070644.1:1529222-1544316 GCA_020354155.1 Nitrospiraceae bacterium
GGTTGATTGCCATTACCTATGGAGAAGAAAAGCCGTCCTGCACAGAGAGCAGCGAACACTGCTGGCAGCAGAACAGGAGGGCCCATTTCATCGTCGTTAAAGGGCGCTTGTAAAAAAGGTATCTGAAACATGCGGAAACAGATGGATAACATGCATCAAAAATTAATCAATACCTTTCAGATGGGATTAAAAGTCGCCATAATGATCGGGACTGCCATCACTCTTATTAGCTGTGCCTCCACTGATGAGATTGGCAGACTGCAATGGGAAATCAATGAACTGAAGAAGGATGTAAAGAATATTAGAAAACAGTCTCCCACGACGGGACAGACAACTGCCCTCGGTAAAAATATAGATGAACTGCAGAATACCCAGAAATCCACTGCCAAGACTGTTTCAGACCTTTATATCCAGAATCAGGACCTTACCTCCGAATTGCAGGTACTCACAGGACGTCTTGAAGAAGACCGGTATTACACGGAGAAAAACAAAACTGAATTTCTTGAGCGAATAAATGCACTGGAGGCAAAACTGGCAGAGCTTGATAAAGAAAAAAAACAGCTACAGCAAAGAGTAACGAAGCTTGAGAGCGCGCCGCCGCCTGTTCTGAAATCAGAAAAAAAGATAGAGAAAAGCCCCGCATCAGTAAAAGATACACAGGACAGGCCTGCAGCACAAAAATCAAAGGAAAGCGCGACAAAAGAAGCCTCGTCCTCAGCAAAAGATGTTTACATGAGCGCCTATGAGGCATATAAAAATAATCGGAACCGTGAGGCCCGGGAAAAGTTCCAATCAGTACTCCAGGACTTTCCTGAGAATCAATACTCTGATAATGCCCGTTTCTGGATCGGTGAAAGCTACTACCGGGAAGAGAACTATGAAGATGCCATTCTTGCATATGAGGAACTCTTCAGGAATAACCCGAAAAGCGACAAGGTGCCGGGGGCAATGCTGAAGCAGGGACTTGCTTTTTACGCACTCAAGGATAAAAAGACGGGTAAAATCATACTGGAGAAACTGATCCAGAAATATCCCGATACTGAACAGGCCCAGCTTGCACAGAAAAAAATCAGAAAACCGACTGTACCAAAAAAGAACAATTAATACTCTCTCACAAGGCAGATCATACTCCTGATGTATGAGAAATGCCGTCTCTGAACAAGTTCTTCTGTTGTTGAACATTTAAATTTTCGGAGGGAAGAAATGCTTAAAAAAATCCTGGTGATAACCATACTTTCAATGATGATCTTTCAGACATCTGCATTTGCAGTAGAAACAGAGGGAGAGGTTATCTTCAGAGACGCCCTCTACGGTGCAGGTATCGGAGCCCTTCTGGGAGCAGCACTGTATATAGCTGATGATGATGATTTTGGATCGAAAATTTCTACCGGTCTTCTCGTCGGCACCGTTGCAGGGCTTGTTGTCGGTTTTGCAGAGACAAGAAGCTTTGTTGAGATGAACCAGGATGAGATCAAAATTGCTGTTCCAACGCCCATTATCAGGAAAGAGAAAAACGGCATTCAGTATTCTGCATCACTCCTGAAAGCTGAGTTTTAGTCATATAGTTTACAGAGAAGACCTGATCTCTTCAGGGTATCAGCCGCTCCTGCAGGTCATCCCATTCCGCATAGTCCTCCCCGTCTTCGTCCGGGGAAGAGGTCGACACTAATTCTTCATTGAGGAAGATCTTTTTCTTTCCCTGCACAGGAGCAGCTTTAAAGCCCACTTTCCATGTATTCACGTTCATTCCGTACCTGGCGCCTTCTCTCAGAAAGGCTTTTATTTTCATTGTTTTTCATTCGTTCACTGCCCTACCTGAAGTAAAGGTAATGTTGTTCGCATGGTTTCAGCCAGGTCATTTCATGTATAATAGGTTCCAGTTTTTCAGAAATACGATGGAGGTAAATCAGATCATGATTTCACGGGATGAACTGAAAGAGAATTTAAAAGAGATCCAGTTGCGCATTGAAACCCTCCGGAGGTATCTTTGATGTACCTTCGAAGCAGAATCGTCTTGCCGCCCTCCAGAAAGAGCTTGTAGCCGACGGCCTCTGGGATACACCTGAAAAGGCCCAGATACTCCTGCAGGAAAAATCCGGCATAGAAAATACCCTTGAGCCCCTCTTTTTGCTGGAGAAAGAGTATGAAGACCTCAATGTCCTTTACGAGCTTTCAGAAGAGGAAGACGGGGCATCCATGCTGGAGGATGCGGGAACAGGCGTTGAGACCCTTCTGAGACAGATCGACGACCTGGAGCTGAGGAGCACACTGTCACAGGCAGAAGACAAACACAACGCAATTTTGACGATTCACCCCGGTGCAGGAGGAACAGAAAGTCAGGACTGGGCCCAGATTCTGATGAGGATGTATATGAGATGGGCTGAACGGGACGGGTACAAAGTGGAAGTCGTTGACCTGCTGCCCGGAGAAGAAGCCGGCATCAAGAGCGTCACTATGACAATCAGCGGTCTTTATGCTTATGGCTACCTGAAAGGTGAGGCAGGGGTCCATCGCCTTGTCAGGATCTCACCCTTTGACGCAAATAAGCGACGGCATACGTCATTTTCAGCAGTTCTCGTCTATCCTGAAATCAGCGGCGATATCGAAATTGAAGTCAATGATGATGATATCAGAATAGACACCTTCAGGGCATCAGGCGCAGGAGGCCAGCATGTCAATAAAACAGATTCTGCGGTACGGATCACCCATTTCCCCACAGGAACGGTTGTCAGTTGCCAGAACGAACGTTCACAGATAAAAAACAGGGCCACTGCCATGAAAATACTGAAAGCAAAATTATTTACTATCAGGCAGAAAGAGCAGGATGAGAAGATGGACGAGCTCATTGGAGAGAAGAAGGATATTGCCTGGGGCAGCCAGATACGTTCCTATACACTTCAGCCATACCAGCTGATAAAGGACCACAGGACCGGTTTTGAGACAGGCAATGTAAACGCCGTTCTTGATGGTGACATTGATTCTTTTATTAAAAAATATCTGCTCTACAGGAAAGAGAAAAAGGTGACTCAGGGCTAATGGATATCCTTGATACAATAAAATCAAGGCGGAGCATCCGGAAGTTTACTGATCAGCCTGTGTCTGACGATATGGTTGCCAGGATTATAGAAGCGGGCATATGGGCCCCTTCCGGATTGAATAACCAGCCATGGAAAATGGCAGTGATTCGTGACCAGGAAATCAAATCCCGAATTGCCGGTCTAACCCATTACACAAAGTGCGTATTGAGCGCAAATGTTCTGATTGCTGTATTTCTTGATACGTCGCTCGGGTATGACAGGACAAAGGACGTTCAGTCAATCGGCGCCTGTCTTCAGAACATGCTGCTTATGATCCACGCCGATGGTTTGGGAGCAGTCTGGCTCGGCGAGATCTTAAAAAATAAAGATAAGGTAAAGGCCCTGGTCAAGGGGTCTGATGATCTTGAACTCATGGCAGTGCTTGCCCTTGGCTATCCTGCAACAGAAGGGGGCAAAGGAAGCCGACGGGAGACTGCTGAAACAGTTTTCTTCAGCAGGTAATCATCTGAATCAGACCCGAATGCTTCGCTGCTCTCAATGATTACTAGTCCAGCCCTGACTCGATCTCTCCAACAGGTCTTTTAAAGGTATAGTTATAGGGCTTTGTTACAAGGGTTTCCCTCACATGGTCAACACTGTCAGTTGCAGCTGCTGTGGGAAGAGCAATCACATACAGGGCAGTTCCTAAGACGGTTGATACAAAGCCAATGGGTCTTAAAAAGATTATATCCGTAATGACATCTGAAGAGTCATCACTGCCTGCGGCAAATGCCATTGAAGACATAAGCACAATAGATACAGTCAACAGAATAGCGGTAATTTTTTTCATCACGTCCTCCTTTTCAGTTATCTCTCTTTTTAAACTATAATTAAGCTTCTGCAATAAGTCAACAAAATGTCCTGTACCCATGTAGTCGGAAATCCTGCCAAGCCTCTTTAGCTAAACGGTTTATATTATTTCAACAGTCAGGCAGAATCAGACCGGTTTTTGCCTCCACCGAAGCGTAAGAAAAACAGAATCATCAAGCACCTTCCAGGTATGTTCAAGGTCTTCATTCCAGATGACGTAATCTCCCTCCCGTTGAACCCGCACCTCCCTCGCTCGATGATTCCTGCCTGCTTCACGAAAATAAAAGATACAGTCGCCGCGAAGGAGTATGCTCATTGCTGTCCTGTCAGAACAGGATGCCCATATATTCCGTTCGGAACCCTTCCCGTACATGCCCCATTTGACCTCAATATCAGAGGAATTCCTGAGGCCGTACCCTTCCCTGTCAAAGGGGATGTCATTCTCTTTGCACCACTGTTCAATCTCTCCCACTACCCAGAAGCGGAATTCTTTGCCGTCATCTTTTGCATTGCCTGCGGTTATCCCGGAAATCAATGATTACTCCTCATCGAATACTTTCAATGCTGCTTAACCATGAATCCTTTTTCCTGGAAAAGCTGGATCAAGCTGTTTTCACCCACGAGGTGGCCTGAACCAACTACCACCAGAACATTTTTATCCTGTGTCATCAACTTTCTCAGCCTCGGCAGCCAGTTTCTGTTTCTCCGGGTAATGAAACGGTCATAAATGTCGGGATAATCCTTGTAGCCTATCCGTATTATCGAATGAAGTCTGTCCGCGTCTCCCGTAAGCCAGGACTCAACCATGTCAGCAGACATGGTCTCAACCACATCGAGGTCTTTCAATATCTGCTTAAGGAAAAGCTCCTGTTTTCGGCTTTTGAGTCCAGACATAAGGTTCAGCTGGTATTCACTGGTTTCCAGAAATACCAGTTCTTTCCCTTCTTTCTTTGCCCTGTTATAAAAATGCCTGTCGATGCCGAGCTCCGGATCATACCCCAGCTTCTGCAGCTCCAGGGCAGCTATTGACATCGCAACAAACCAGGGCTTAAACCTCTCAAACTGCGCCAGCTGCAGTCCCAGGGGTGTCAGTCTTTTCTTTAACAGGTCGAGGGTATGCAGGGAAACACTCTTTGATAATGTCCTGCCCTCAGTGTAACTGCCGAGCGTTACCATGTTTTTCTGAAATGCAGGGGCATTCGCCCCGTCAAGGTCAGTTTCGAATACTACTGTAGTACAACAGCGGGAAAGCGCTTCGATCTTTTCAGGAAGAGGGTATGAGTCCTGTTTTAACAGGTGAATAGACCCCAGGAGGTAAAGGGTATTGTTACTGCCCTTTACTGTCCAGAGGAGATGTTTGGAGTTATCGGCAGCCTTACAGGACAGGGAGTTGGAGAGAAGGAGAATGAGTGTCAGAATAAATGATTTTATTATCACTCCCCGCTTGCCAGGGGCAAAGGAATGAGGACCAGGGATTCCATATCTTTTTCTCTGGATGCCCGCCTTCGAGGCTGTGTCGTAATTGTCATTGCGAGGAGAGAAACGACGAAGCAATCTCCAAAAGTTATTGTGAAAGAAGAGATCGCCACGCCACCTTCGGTGTCTCGCGATGACAAAAGCGAGATTGTGACACAGCCTCTTTGCTTGAATGACAGCATATGGCTGATACATTTCCATAATGAATTTACCCGGCATTTCTTTGATTACAAATCATAGGAATGTAATGCCTCAAGTACTACTTTTTGACTGTTCTCTGCTGCCTCCAGGATCTTCCATTTCCGTTTGTCCCGAATGCCTGCAATGTTGCTCATGCCCCGTATCTCGCTAAAAGGAATGTCATAGGTCCTGCATACCTGAGAAACAGCAGCGCCCTCCATGTTCTCACAGAGGGCCTTCCATCTCATTGCAAGCTCCTCTGCCCTTGCAACAGTACCTGATACGGTCGAGACAGTAACAAATGTCCCTGCTCTTAGCTGAAAAGGCATTTTCTTTACTCCCTTACCGTTGATTCCGATCGGAATGGCCGGGAATTCATTGAAATATTTTTTTGGTCCCCGCTGTACCAGAGGGAAACCTGTCTTTCTGAGATCCTCCCAGCCACGGTCAGAGATCACCCCCTCGTCTCCGTAAATTTCCCGTGTCGCTACTGCAACGTCACCAACATCAAGCCCTGAGGAGCGATAGGCACCTGCGATTCCTACATTCATGACTGCCCCTACAGAGAGAGTTTCGATAATAGCCGTTGTACATAATGCTGCATTAACCTTGCCAATGCCTGTATTCAGGACAGCCACAGGACGTCCATCATATTTCCCCTGAAACAATGTCCTGCCTGCCAGCCTCCGGGAACGGACGTGGTGTAGACAGGAGAGAATATATTCTGACTCAAGAGGTACTGATGATAAAAGAGCAAATATTTTCATGCCTGTCATGTATTATAAAATAATATTCCATTTATCTCTTCTCATGCTTAAGCGAGAGTTGAGGTTGAACCATCTGAGAAGGTCCAGCCTCTGCAAGGAAATAACAACATATGGCTGATACAAGTAACATTGTAAAACTCTTATTGAAAAAATACCCGAAACCTCAGATCGCCCTTCATTTCTCCAACCCTCTTGAACTGCTTGTGGCGACAATCCTCTCAGCCCGATGCACTGACATCAAGGTCAATGAGGTAACAAAATTCCTTTTTGCCAAATACAGGACAGCAACCAGCTATGCAAAGGTTGATCTGAAGACCTTCGAGCAGGAGATCAGATCCACAGGATTCTATAAAAACAAGGCAAAGATGGTGATTGGATGCTGCAAAAAAATAGTCTCGAATTATAATGGTTCAGTCCCGGATTCCCTTGAAGCGCTCACATCTCTTCCCGGTGTGGGGAGAAAGACTGCCAATGTCGTGCTCGGCAGCGCCTTCGGCAAAAATGCAATGGCAGTCGATACCCACGTTTTACGGGTATCGGACAGACTCGGCATCGCCCATTCCAGTAATCCCGATAAAGTGGAAGATGAACTGGTGCAGACAGTCCCCGGAAATGTGCTGACCAAATTCAATCTTGCCCTCATCCTTCATGGCAGGGAAACCTGCAAGGCAGCAAAACCCTCATGTGATGCATGTGTTGTACGAAAGGAATGCGAATGGCCCGAAAAAAACCTTTTCTGAACTTCCTGTCCTTCAATGTTTTTCCCTATGCAAGAGCAACAGAACATTAAAGCTTCCTTCCGGGGGGATATAATAGGCAAAGAGTACATTAGCGCCCTCATGGATGATATCCTTGCAGCACTTGACTCAGATGTACGTGTCCTGGCTTCGGGGGGGCAGAGCACAACTGCTCAGGGAATGGCTGAAATACAGTATGACAATTGGGAAGACAGTACAGGTTCAGCAGGACAAAACAGGCGTATCAGGATTTGCTGAAGGCATCAGCGATAGCGGAGAACTGCTTATCAGACTGACTTCAGGCAGGATACAGGCTGTAACAGCCGGAGATATTGTGATACCTGACCCATGATTTTACTCATTGACATAGGCAACACCAGTGTAAAGGCAGCCCTTTCTGACAGAGACGGGATAGGCCACAGTTTCCGTATTGATGTGCTCAGGGAACAGGGAGACAATATCTTTGAGAAAATACAGGCATCACTGCAGGCTATTGGCCCGGAAAAACCTGAAGGGGCTGTTGTCTGCTCAGTTGTTCCTCAAACATATTCCCTTGTTCGTGATGGAATCAGAAAGCATTTCAGGATCAATCTCCTTACTGTGAGTCCAGACATAAAAACAGGGCTGAAGTTCACTATTGAAAACCCTGCGTCACTGGGAGCCGACAGGATAGCCAATGCTGTTGCTGCCCGGCACCTCTATACAGGGAATCTGGTTATCATAGATTTTGGTACGGCAACGACAGTCTGTGTTGTCTCAGAAAACTGCGAATACAGGGGGGGAAGCATCATGCCGGGAATCGGCATGTCTGCTGATGCCCTCCATGATAAAACAGCAGGACTGCCGCGGACAGAACTGAGGCTCCCTGAAAACGCCATCGGAAAAAATACAGATGAAAACATCCGCTCCGGCATTCTCTACGGTCATGCCGGAGCGGTACAGAGAATTACCAGTGAAGTCCAGAAAGAACTGAATGCCGAAATCTCCATCATTGCAACAGGTGGATATGCTGACCTTGTAACACCCTTCTTATCAGTCGATTACACAAAGGCAATGCTCACTCTTGAAGGCCTGCGACTGCTCTATACCATGAATGTAAACTGTCTTAAATAGTTCGTGACATTCCTGTCAATTCATGGTATTAATTAACTATAGTCTGTGCATAATCGGGTACTCGGATATTCAGTCATTCCCCGGTCAGCCGGACAATGACATACTGTAAATATATACAGAGATGAAGTTACTGTTATTGAACGTATATTAATGTATTAAGGAGGTTGCCCATGAAAGTCGAACACATCCTGTTTCCCACGGATTTTTCTGAAGGTTCTGCACATGCCCTGCCCTACGCGGTAGACCTGGCGAAGCATTATAATGCAAAGCTGTATATCGTGCATGTTGTCTATGATGTAACACGTGCCACAGGACTGAATGTACCCCACATATCCACTGACGAACTCTATAAAGAAATGAGCGAATGGTCCACAAAGGAGATCACGAATTGCTGTATAGAAGAGACCAGGGGCCTCGAGAATGTAGAAAAGAAAGTGTTAAACGGCATACCCTGGGAGGAAATTCTCCATTTTGCAGAAGAAGAAAAAATTGATCTGATCGTAATGGGGACCTATGGCAGATTAGGAATCGAGCGGTTTATTTTCGGAAACACCGCAGAAAGAGTTGTCAGGAGGGCGCCCTGTCCTGTCATGACAGTGCGGATTCCCTCTCACAGAAAGAAATAAGACAGGCAAGGCTGATAGATACCAATCTCAGGAGCGGTCAGGGGATTTTACTGAAAGTGCGCCCTGGCCTCAAAAAATCTCTTTTCTACATACTGTTATCTCCTGGTATGACATTTCCATGCAATCTTTTTTTGTGTGTACCTTCCCGACAGACCGGTAATTGAGATAAAATAGAATCAGAAATGACTTCGAATTTCAACGTATATGTAAGCGCGTCAATTGTGTCACACCTCCTGCTCATCAGTTTACTGAGCATGACGAATCTTCATAGTGATACCAGTCTGCCAGTTTTTAACGTCAAGCTTGCTGCCCCTTTAGAAGAAACGCAAGAGCCGCCTCCACCTGCACCCCGGAAGCCTGAACAAACCTTGAAAAAGCCGGTACCCAGAACAGACAAACCCGTGCTCCTGAAACGCCAACGAAAAGCTCCGGATACAACTCTTGCCCCCGAGACACTGCTCGGCGACGCAAGCAGTGTGGAAAAGAAAAGAAAAGAATCTGCAGATGTTTTGAAAAAAGAAGAGACAAAAGAAGACAGCTCCGGCACCGGGAACACAGCGACTTCACAATTCAGAAATAAGTCAGATAAAAGCGGTATCATGCTGGCTCCCCCCTCCTCTCTTTTTGATCAAAATACAATCGAGAAATATGCCAGAAAAAATACTCCCCCTGTTGAGAAAGGGCTAACCTTTGAAGCCCCTGAATTCAAGCATCGGGGCTATATGAGGTTGCTGAAGGAACGTATAGAAGATACCTGGAAATATCCAAGGGAGGCCGCGGAACGGGGCATATCAGGTGACCTGTACATAAAATTTACCATAAGAAAAAATGGCCGCCTCGAAGAAGTCAAACTCCTCAGGACATCAGGATACCAGGACCTTGATGAAGCAGCTCTGGAGGCAGTCAAAAAAATCTTTCCCTTCTTCCCCCTGCCCCTTGATTATGACAAGGAGACGTTGCCCATCACAGGTCATTTCATTTATATCTACGGCGATGCCATACTTCTTTAAAGCTTCTGGTATAATGACTGTGTAAATTTATAGCAGACCAATTTTACATGGAAATTCTAAAACTCTTACGATGGCAGGACTTCCTTGATATTCTGCTTGTTGCCCTTATTCTCTACAGGGTGCTTCTGATTATCAAAGGAACCAAGGCTGCCCAGATGCTCATCGGTCTGGGCGTGCTCTTTATTGCCCTGCTTTTTTCAGAGTATCTGGGCCTTTATACCATCGACTGGATCATACAGAGTCTCTGGGCGCAGATCGTGCTTGCCCTCATTATCTTATTCCAGCCTGAAATACGGAAAACCCTTGCCCAGATGGGTGAGGCCCGTTTCTTTTCTACCTTCACCTCTGCTGAGGAATTGCGGTCAATCGAAGAAATAGTAAAAGCTTCCGTTGCACTGGCAAACAGAAAGATGGGCGCCCTGATCGTCATAGAGAAAGAAACAAACCTGAATGACTTTATTGAAATGGGCTCACAGCTTGATGCAAAGGTTTCCCGTGAACTGCTGCTGAGTATCTTCCACCCCACATCTCCCATCCATGACGGGGCAGTGATTATAAGGGGTAACAGGGTTATTGCAGCAGGCTGTTTTCTTCCTCTTATTTTAAGCAGCGACATCTCAAAAACCTTGGGGACTCGACACAGGGCAGGGATCGGCCTCACGGAAGAGACAGACGCAGTTGTTATTATAATATCTGAAGAAACAGGCAGTATATCCACGTCATTCAAGAGCAAGCTTCATAAAAACATGGATATGGGAACACTCCGTGATTTTCTTACGGAGCATTTCATGACTCCCAAAGAAAAGAAGAAATGATCAAGGACTTTTTTACAACAAATATCTGGCTGAAACTGGCATCGCTTCTCCTTGCAATTGCACTCTGGTTTTTTGTCATTCTCAGTGGACGTTCCGGTGTAGATATCGAAATCCCGATAACCTTCATGAATCTCTCACCTGAGCTCGAGATGGTTGACTCACCGCAAACTGTCAGTGTCAGTGTTGAAGGCCAGGAGCGGCTCCTGAAAAAAATACGGAGCAAAGAAATTCAGGCCGTTGTCGATCTCGTCAATGCCAAGGCAGGACGGTCATTTTTTTCCCTCTCAGAAGAAAACATTAAACTTCCGAGAACCCTTGAACTCATAAGCATCAATCCTGAAATCATAAGCCTGACGATAGAAAAGCAGATGCGAAAGACCGTATCCGTAAAACCTTCAATTGTCGGTCTTCCCTTAGAAGGCCATGCCATTGTTGAGATGAAGGTTGTACCAGACACCGTTATTATTGAAGGTCCGAGAAGTGTAATATCAAAGCTGTACACACTGAAGACCGAGCCTATAGACATTACCGGCATCAACAGCGATCTGCGGTATAAAGCAGGCCTCAGCATGCCCAATTCCAATCTTAAGTCCAATACGCAAAAAGTCGATATATACATATCCGTTCAAAAAATCAGATAAGGGAAAGAATGGCTGAGAACAAAAAAAGAATGAAACTCTTTGGTACAGACGGGATCCGGGGCAAGGCAAACCAGAAACCAATGACCGGAGAGATTGCCTTTGAGGTAGGCAGGGCAGCAGCATATGTCCTGAAGAAAAAACATGGCAGAAATTCCATTCTTATCGGCAAGGACACGCGGTTGTCCGGATATATGCTGGAAAGCGCCCTCACTTCCGGCATCTGCTCCATGGGCGTGAATGTGGAACTTGTTGGTCCCCTTCCAACTCCAGGGATTGCCTTTGTAACACGAAGCCTGAGGGTGGACGCCGGGGTGGTTATATCCGCCTCACATAATCCTTACGATGATAACGGCATAAAGTTCTTTTCCGCAGATGGCTTCAAGCTGCCTGACAGTACGGAAGCGCAGATAGAACGCTCCATGTTTTCCAAAACCCTTGAAAAGATCAGACCTGAGGGCGCTGGTATCGGCAAGGCCCACAGAATAGATGACGCTTCAGGCAGATACATAGAATATGTAAAATCTACCTTTCCAAAAGGCATGACCATGGAAGGCCTGAAGATCGTAGTTGACTGCAGCAACGGCTCGGCGTACAAGATTACACCGGCAGTGCTTAGTGAATTGGGCGCAAAGGTTATCGCCATTAACGACCGTCCTGACGGAATCAATATCAATAAGAATTGTGGTGCTACCCATACTGAAATGCTGCAGATGGCAGTGCTTGAGTATGGCGCTGACATCGGCATAGCCCACGACGGCGATGCTGACAGGACACTGCTCTGTGATGAAAAAGGCGAGATCATAGATGGTGATAAAATAATGGCCATCTGTGCCCTCGATATGAAAAAAGAAGGGGTACTGAAGGGCAAGACTGTTGTTGCCACCGTTATGAGCAATATCGGTTTTGAGCTTTTTCTCAAAAAATCAGGAATCACAGTTGTCCGGACAAAGGTAGGTGACCGGTATGTTGTAGAGGAAATGGTGAAAAGAGGCTGTAATCTCGGAGGCGAACAGTCGGGCCACATTATTTTTCTTGACCACAACACCACCGGTGACGGTCCCATTACAGCACTGCAGGTCCTGTCTGTGATGTGCAGGACTGAGAAGAGCCTGTCAGAGCTGGCCTCCTTTATCCCCATCTATCCCCAGGTGCTTGTGAATGTGCCCGTGAAAAAGGTAAAAGACATCAAGGATTTTAAGGAGATAACATCGTTCATCAAAAAAGCCGAGCATAAGCTGTCCAAGGGAAGGATACTGGTCAGGCCCTCAGGAACAGAACCCAAGATTCGAGTCATGATTGAAGGGAACGACATGGACCAGATCACAACAATGGCCGATGATATTGCCGGAGTAATAAAAAAGCACATACCGTAAAGAATTCCAAATCAGCAAATCCCAATTATAATTTCTTACTTCCCCTTCCAATCTTTCATTAATTCTCTGATTTTTATTGCAAATTTGACTTTTTGAGGACTGCTCACGTATTTTATATACGGTACTTCGCGGGGTGGAGCAGTCTGGTAGCTCGTCGGGCTCATAACCCGAAGGTCGGTGGTTCGAATCCGCCCCCCGCTACCAAATAAATCAAGGACTTACGGTTTTCCGTAGGTCCTTTTTTTAAGGATTTTTAGAGTTTTTCTAACGGTTTTCTAACGGAATTAAAGGGAGTTTCTAAAAGAACTACCTTTTGTCGGTTTATTTGCTTGTCTTTAACATGTGATCGTCAACATCCGTTGTGAAGTTAAGTTTTCTAATTCCGGTGATCTTACAAAAAACTCTTTGTCCCTTCCGGACTATCGATGCGAAATTCTACTTCTTTTGCCGTTCGTTATTATTTGAATTTTAAGTAAGATTATATTTGAGAACATTTAGGTGTAGCAGAATCGTAGCATTTTAATATCATCATTTTTGTCGTCAGCAGTGTGAAGATCGGAGATTAACAAGATATAATGTGATTATCGTCAGATTTGAGGAAGGTCACGGATTGGTGACAATATATACTTATCAATAACTCTGAAGTGAACTTATATTAGCGATTGATATGATTTATCATCAGAATTGATGAGGGCGGAAAAGCAAAGATTGCATCATGTTATCTTCAATATGGAAATAGTTCGATGGTTATGATAACACCTCAAAGCATATCTCCCTGTTCCCAGGATACACGTACTTCAATATCGTATCCTTGCATCAGGTGCAAGCATTTTGCAATGTTCTCACGTCACCATGACTATTCATTTGTTTCATTTCAATTTCCTTTTTCTTAATGGTATCAGTTAAATAGTTCGAGTGAGGCTGAATTAATAAGCCGCTCTAAGATTCTCAATATTCCTCCTCATAACTAAAAGAAAGTCGCCTTGCTCCGGTACAGCTCCGCAAGGATCAAAGACAATACTCATGATTCCAAGTGATTTTAATTGCTCTTTTGTTTCACTGAGTGGCTGGCTTTCCCAGATCATCCATTGTGCGTGATGGCCTTTAAGCATGTTTTTCAGTTCCATCCATTGTGCATCACCCGGCCTTTCGTCAGGTTCCCAATGCACGCTTCTCATTTTCAGCTCGTATCGCTGCGACAAATAATCATAGACAGGATGTGAAGCAATGAGCGGCTTAGCGTTTATTTTTGAAACTATTTCTTTCATCTCCCCGTCAAGTGTCATCAGGTCTTTTTTAAGGGCAGCATAGTTATGCTCAAATGCGGATTCATGATCAGGCCTTTTGCGTATAAGTGCTATCTTAATTGATTGTGCTTGCCTGACAGCAAGATCAAAGTCAAGCCAAACCGTAAAGGCAATGTTTTCATGTGCATGTTTGCCCCCAGGACCGTGGTTATGCTTAACAGCTTCTTTCGTTTTGATATATCTGTCTTTGAACTTTCTTGATGTATCGATCATTTTAAATCGTGGCAACGTCACTTTTTCTGTCCACTTTGCATAATGAGCACCGTTTAACAGAATAAGATCGGCCTTTTGATATTCTGAGATTGCTCTCCTGTCAGGCATCCAGTAAGCTGGATCAACATCAGCCGGTGCCGGAAAGACAACGGTTGCATAATCTCCTGCTATCCGCTCGGCAAAATATTTCAAAGGGTAATTGACGGTGTAAATTGTAAGTTTATCGCCTGCAATGGAAAATGACGGCAACATTGCGAGGGTAATCATCATTATTCTAAGAATGAATTTTAGAAATGCAAATTTCATCTTAATATCCTGCCTCCAACCCCCTGATTCTCACCTTATAAACACCCCTCTCACCAGATCATTGGCAAACACCTTTACCACGAAAACAAGTGCCCCACATACAAAACCACTGGCTGCGCCAACAATAAATATCTCCGCCCCCAGAAGCCTTGCAATTGTTGCCCGCCTGCAACCAAGTTTAAAGATAGTTCGTATTTCAGCCTGTCTCAATCGCAATGAGAGGGCAAATACGAGGACAATCGCCAGCACTGTTGCTAGGCCGACTACAACAATTACGGCATCGAGCACGTTCTTTATACGGAAGATGTTCTGGAGCAGCCCCTCTATGACATCCTCAGGTTTAACAATCTGATATGCTGTTTCGCTGGACATATATCTTCCTTGTAAAAGCGTGCCGGACCTGGCATCATGAGGTACGGCTATAACCGCGGTTATGGGGTACTGGGAGGTATCACCGTGAAAATGAAAGGAATCCATATTTTCCTCAGTGATTTCCGTATACTGGAAGAGCTTGGCATTGGCTGTAACGTTTCCCTCGGTTTTTTTCAGTATTACCGTCTGGTCCTTTGTCTTTGTTACATCCTGATGACCATGCATCAGCCCCTGGATTATCCACGAGGTTTTCAGATCAACAATAACCCCA
>CP070644.1:1544416-1551523 GCA_020354155.1 Nitrospiraceae bacterium
CATTGAGGTCAAGTGCCTCTACTGTCATACAAAGGTGCCTGATGTGAAGAAGGAGCATTTTAAAGATGTTGAACTTGTTGGTGATCTGGTGCCCCTTTGTCAGAGATGTCACAGCAATATTACCAGGCATCCGGCGGGACAAAACCATCTCAGTGTCCCGCCCCGGAAGATTTTGGAGCGTATGAAGGCCCTTGAGTCCCAGTACGGTGTCGTGCTGCCCCTTGATTATGAAGGGAAAGTTACCTGTGCCACCTGTCACAATCCCCATGAAAGGGGCGTCATCGGCATTGAGAGCGCCGGATCGAGGGGAGCGGGAGAAAAATTCCGACACAGGCTTCCCATCAATATGTGTAAGGCCTGTCACGGTATGTAAAAATCTGTCTTTACCCACGGTCGTTGTCATGAGTGCATCAGGAACTTGTTTCCTGACAAGGCAGAGGAGATTATCAAGGGGTTTGGACGCAGTTGAACAGAAATAAGATCAGGGTTGCCGTCAGAGAAGTGAAGCAGTAATTATTTCTTCGGGCTGTTCAGCACAGGCTTTCAAACATTGCTACAAAGTTGTTAGGGGGAGCAACCACTTCCATACCGATGTTGGTTATAAGATCATGTTTGGAGCATTTCTGGATACGGAGCCTTTGTATGACGCATTTTAGCGAGATTGTTTCACCAAGAATAGACTTCAGTTCCAGTGTGAGAATTGTTCCTTTTTGACAATTCATGATATTTTCATTAAATGCTGTATTAAGAAACATCCCAACCCCGCGGGCCGATATATTGACGACATAGCCCTCATATATTTGATCTCCCAGGATTAACCGGGTCGGCATGTTCACGGCTTTGCGTACAGGACGTTCCAGTACCTTCGAATCATGAATGTTCTTCTCTGTTGTTCTTTTCATATTCTTCAATCAATTCTCACAAAGTAATCTGAAGCCTTGTTCAACAGTCCAGATGTATCCTGTGTTCAAACCCGATACGTTACCGCTGAAAATCTTATCGGCACATTTATCACAATTATTTAGGCTGTTGCGAGGCATATGCGTGGTTCAGCGTTTTTGGAAGAGCAAGAAGATATATTTGCAGAGCAGTATCAGTTGTTTTGGAAGCTCTCACACTACTGAAAACTAACAGCATATCAGAAAAAAGCTATTTGCAAAACGACGCAAATACGCAAATAAAAAGCATTTTATTCTTGACAAGGTGATTGGACACTGGTAAGATAAATTTATATCAATTAGTAATTATTCTTCTTCAAAAAATATAGCCACCTACTGGTGGAAAAAATACGACTTCAGGGGGGAGTGGTTATGATGAAAAAAATATTTATAGTTTCAGTTTCATGTATGATGTTTATGCTGATCATGACTGCTTCAGTTTCTGCGCAGTCATTTGATTATTCCGGAAGTCTTGATCTTGCCGGAAATGCAGATGGATATTTAACAGGAACAGGTACATGGAATACAGGACCGACATCGATTGAATGGAATGTATCCTGGAACGGTTCCGAACAGTATGTTCATTATTCTTATACATTCACGTATCCAAGCCACGACCCCAGCTATTTTATATTTGAGGTATCCGATAACTTTACCTCCTCTGATATAACGAATGTGAAAGTTGACGATGTCCTGTTACCATATACTGTTGGCGACCAAACATTTGCATCTGAAGTAAATACATTCGAACCCGGTTCAAACAATTACCAGACAATGCCTGAAAGCATTTATGGTGTTAAGATTGAGAACCCGCAGGTTGCTGATCCCTCTAATGGTTCAGTTACCATTACATTTGACAGTACCCGCATGCCTGAATGGGGTGATTTTTATGCGCGATGCGGAGTTCGTACTGAACATACTGAAGGAACGACAGAATGGAACTCTGCCTGGAATACCGGTTTTACAACAAGTGATCCGATCGTAGCTGCCAGCAGTGGATCGGTTTCAAATCATATTCTTGTACCTGACACTGTCGTCGTCCCTGAACCGGTAAGTTCCACACTGTTCATTATTGGAAGTGGATTGTTTGCAGGGAGACGCTACCTGAGAAGGAAAAAATAAATTAAATCACTAAAATCAGTCTTTGAAAAGGCCCGGTTTAGACCAGGCCTTTTTTCTTGCCATGTGAGCCTGTAACTTGCATAATATCCCAAAGAATCATGTAGTAATATCTCATATAAGGAGTTGCCTGATGAAATACTGTTTGTATTTATTAGTGATGGTTATTGCCCTGACGGGATGTGATAATGAGAGTATTGATACGAGCAACTCATCCTACAATCAGGGGATAGATCTGGCGATACAGGGAAAATTTGAGAAGGCAGAATCGGCCTTTACATCGGCCCTCAATGACGAGAAAGACAAACAAGCAGCGCAGCAAAGTCTTGCGGAGCTGAAGAAAGCATTATCCGGGAAATTAAATAAAGAGGCGACAATCAATTTTTTTGAGGGGGTCCGGTACAGTAATGAAGGGCAGAGGGAGCTTGCTTATTCCTACTTCAGTAAAGCGATCAAGGCGGTACCGGATTTCAGCAGCGCTTATTTCGAGCGGGGCATAGTCAACGGTCGTCTGAACCTGTATCCCCAGGCGGTATCAGATTTTACAAAAGCCATTGACCTGAATCCCCAGGATGCAGCTGCATTCAACAACAGAGGACTTGCCTATGCTAGGGGGTTAAAGCAGTATGAGAAAGCCATTGATGATTTTACGAAAGCTGTTGTACTGGACCCTGATTTTGCAGAGGCCTATGAAAACAGGGCTATTGGCTACCAGATAGGAAATGATGACAAGAAAAAGGCCTGTGCTGACTGGAAAATAGCATGCGACTTAGGGCGATGTAACAGCTTGAACCGTGCCAGACAGAATGGGTATTGTACTTAGAAGGTTGAGCTTTCCTTAATCATATAGTGATTGTGTTCCAGGACAGAGATTCAGCTCATACTACTTTACTATCTCTGTTCCAATTCCTTTTTCAGTGAAAATCTCAAGAAGCAGTGCATGCGGGGTCCTGCCGTCTATGATATGGGTCTTTTTCACTCCGTTGCTGAGGGCAGTCTGACAGGCCTGAACTTTTGGAAGCATCCCCCCCGAAATGGTTTTGTTGGCAACAAGGGACGTGATCTTTTTTGAATTCAGCGTAGATATCAGTTTTTCTTTTTTATTCAGTATCCCCTCTGTGTCTGTGAGAAGAATGAGTTTCTCTGCCTTCAGAGCTGATGCCACTTCACCTGCAACGTAATCCGCATTGATGTTCAAGGTCTCTGTCCTGCTGCCGGCGCTGATAGGTGCAATAACAGGGATAAATCCGCTGCCCTCGATTGTGTTAAGGATCTTCGGGTTTATCTCCTCAACTTCACCGACAAGCCCGAGATCGATAATTTCCGGCACCCCTGTTTCAGGCGAAAGTTTTTTTATGACCTTTCTCTTGGCCTTGATGAGGTTGCCGTCCTTGCCGCTCAGGCCGATTGCAAAGCCGCCGTGGCTGTTAATGAGGGAGACGATCTGTTTATTAATCAATCCTCCCAGTACCATTTCAACAATATCCACAGTCTCTTCATCGGTCACCCTTTGGCCCTGAACAAAGACTGGTTTTTTACCCATTTTCTCCATAATGCTGTTTATCTTGGGCCCGCCCCCATGGACTATGACCGGTTTTATACCTATGAAATTCAGCAGTACGATATCCTGGGCAAAGGCATCTTTCAGTTTGTTATCAACCATTGCAGCGCCGCCGTATTTGATGACAAAAGTCCTGCCCGAAAACTTCCTCATATAGGGGAGGGACTCAATCAGGACATTTGCTTTTTCCAGTATCTTTTCCATTATTTTTCCCTGATAACCGGTTTCATTATACCTGATTCATAAAACAAATTAACCATTTCCAAGCAGTTCATCAATCTTGGCCCCAATGTCTTCGGACTTCATAATTGCCGTTCCAATCAGCACAGCGTCCGTCCTGGTCAGTGAGACAGCATCGATGTCACGCCTGCTCTCATATCCGCTTTCACTTATGACAATCTTATCATCGGGGATCTCTTTTAAAAGCGATACCGTTGTCTTCAGATTAATATTCATTGTTTCCAGATTCCTGTTGTTGATACCGATTATTCTGGAATTACAGTCAAGAGCTGTTTCCAGTTCCTTGAGGTCATGGATTTCTACAAGGCAATCAAGACTCAGTTCCTGTGCGAGAGCATAGAGATCTGCCAGGTGTGATTTTTCAAGAACCGAGGCAATCAACAGCAGTGCATCTGCCCTGTAAGCCCGTGCTTCATAGACCTGATATTCATCAAAGATAAAGTCCTTCCTCAACAGGGGTTTTGCTGTGTTTTCCCGGGCAAGGGCAAGATAGTCTATCCTGCCTCCGAAATACCGTTCTTCGGTAAGTACAGATATGGCGGCAACGGATTTTTTGTTGTATATGGAGACAATATCACGCACATTGAAGTTTTCCCGAATAAGACCCTTTGAGGGAGAGGCCTTCTTGACTTCGGCGATGAGACGGATTGGGGAACCGGGCAACCGCTTCAGCGCCTCCTGAAAGGAGACTGTGCTCTTTTCATCCCTGATTCGCGCCTTGAGTTCGGCAAGAGGCGTAAGCCTTTTTGTTGAGCTTAATTCTTCTTTTTTCTTTCGTACTATTTCCTGGAGTATGCTCATGCGATGAATGACCAGGAGTTCTTTGTCTTATACAATATCACCACTATCATTATCATACCGAAAGGAGTCAGGAATCTTAAGGGTTCTTCTTATCAGTCTAAATGACACGTTAATAGAAATATTCAGGCAGAACAATAATGTCAAGAAGGCTCAACTACCCTGTTTTCACAATTTATTCAAATTTTTTAGATATATTTTTAATCACTTGAACGATTGGTCTGTATCTTATATAGTTATATTTGTCGAATATATCTTACCTGAACTGTGACAGAAAATTAATAAAAAAATGAAGGAGGCAGAAATTCATGACTGATGGTGGTATAACCGCAATCAACGAAAAGGTGCGCGAAGAAAGCGCCTTTGTACAAAGTATCATGTCCGAGGTGGGCAAGGTCATAGTCGGACAGCAGTACCTGATAGAGAGACTGCTTCTGGCCCTTCTGGCCAATGGGCATATTCTCATAGAGGGTGTGCCAGGACTGGCGAAGACACTCTCAGTGAAGGTCCTGTCAGGTGCGGTCAGAACAGGTTTTCAGCGGATTCAGTTTACACCTGACCTGCTCCCCGCTGATCTGATCGGTACCCTCGTCTATAACCCAAAGGATGGAAATTTTTCTATTAAAAAGGGCCCCATCTTCTCCAATATTATCCTTGCAGATGAGATAAACAGGGCTCCTGCCAAGGTGCAGAGTGCTCTTCTTGAGGCAATGCAGGAACGACAGGTTACCATTGGAGAAAGCACGTTTCCCCTGGACGAACCTTTTCTTGTGCTTGCTACCCAGAATCCTATTGAACAGGAGGGCACCTACCCCCTGCCTGAGGCCCAGGTGGACAGGTTTATGCTGAAAATAAACGTGACCTATCCCACAATGGAAGAAGAGCACAGAATTATGAGGACAATGGCCTTTACAAACAGGGATATTGAGGTACGCCCCGTTGTCGGTCCTGAAGACATACAGAGGGGAAGGAATGTCATAAATGAGATATACATGGATGAAAAGATTGAAAAGTATATCCTTGATATTGTCTTTGCAACACGGGAGCCCGCCAGATACAAGCTTGATAGCCTGACCGGTCTTATCCAGTACGGGGCCTCGACCCGGGCTTCGATTAACCTGAATATCGCGTCCAAGGCTCATGCTTTTATTCAGGGGAGGGGCTACGTGACTCCCCAGGATGTCAAATCTATTGGACCTGATGTCCTGAGACACAGGGTCATTGTCAGCTATGAGGCTGAAGCAGAGGAAAAGACCTCAGACGACATTATCAGAACGATATTTGAGGAAATAGAGGTACCGTAAGCAAAGGCACAAAGAAGAACATTACACTTTGTGCCTCTGGGCCTGTGAACCTTTGTGTCTTGAGAGAACATGATTCCGAAAGAGATATTACAGCAGATCAGAAGGATACAGATTACTACCTCACGGATGGTAACAGACGTCTTTGCCGGACACTACCATAGTGTTTTTAAGGGCAGGGGGATGGAGTTTGATGAAGTGAGGGAGTACCAGCCTGGTGATGATATCCGATCCATTGACTGGAATGTAACGGCCAGGACAGGCAACCCTTTTGTTAAAAAATTCGTAGAGGAGCGGGAGCTTACGATCATGCTTGTGCTGGATATTTCGAGGTCTTCCTATTTTGGATCAGTGAACAGGCTGAAACGGGCAGTGGCTGCTGAACTGTGTTCTTTGCTGGCCATGTCTGCAATAAAGAATAATGACCGTGTGGGGCTTATTGCCTTTACTGACAGGATAGAAAAATTTGTACCGCCCCGCAAGGGACTCAGTCACGTGCTCAGAATTATACGGGAAGCTATCTATTTTGAACCGGAAGGAAGGGGAACGGACATTGCCGGTGCGCTGGAATATCTAAGTCGTATCACAAACAGGAGCAGCGTGACCTTCATCATTTCTGATTTTTATGCAACTGAGTACAAGCGGCCCCTGTCCATTGCCAACAGACGCCATGATATTGTGGCACTTTCAATCACCGACCCCCGGGAGCAGCAGTTGCCTGCTATAGGTCTCATACATCTTGAAGATGCGGAAAGGGGGCACAGGTTCATGCTGGATACCTCCAGCCCACAGGTCAGGAACGAGTACAGTGCGAGGGCGCAGAAACTCTTCGATGAACGGCAGAGGTTATTCAGGTCTGTGAACGTTGACCACATTGATATAAGGACAGATGTCCCCTATTTGCAGGAACTCTATAAATTCTTCAGGATGAGAGAAAGGAGAATATAAATAAAAAGGATTGTATTCGCATTACTGCTGCTGATTTGCACTGTTTCCGTCTATGGAGAAGAGGAGGCTGGCAGCCTTCCCATTGCCATAAAGACAGGCGTTGACAAAACATCGCTTTATATCGGGGACAGGGTTACCTATACAATTGAAGTAAAAGCGGGGAAGGACATTGAAGTAAAGCTGCCTGAGTTCGGAGACAACC
>CP070644.1:1551623-1560998 GCA_020354155.1 Nitrospiraceae bacterium
GGACACAAATTCCGTTGCAGCCGGGCTCCTCCATGACACCGTTGAGGACACAGAAACTACCGTTGAGGATATCAGGGCCCTCTACGGTGAGGACATCGCCTTTCTTGTTGACAGCCTGACAAAACTGAGCAGGATGGAATTAAAGACGAGTGAAGATGCCCAGGCGGAAAACTTCAGGAAGATGTTTCTTGCCATGGCCGAGGATATGCGGGTGATCCTTATTAAGTTTGCTGACCGGCTTCACAACATGCGCACCCTTGAACACCTTTCTGCTGAGCAGAGGGAAAAGATATCCCGTGAGACACTGGAAGTCTATGCTCCCCTGGCGAACAGGATGGGTATTGGATGGCTCAAATCGGAATTCGAGGACCTGAGTTTTAAATTCCTTTTCCCCGACGTCTATAAAGATCTTGTCCAGAAGGTTGCTAAAAAGAGAGAAGAGCAGGAATGGTATCTCCATGAAGTTGTGAAAATCGTTGAGGCTCATCTGAAGGTTGCCAATATCCCGGGACGGGTCTATGGCAGGGTAAAGCATTACTACGGTATTTATCAGAAAATGCAGAAACAGAGGATCCCCTTTGAGCTTGTCTATGATGTGATTGCCATGAGAATAATTACTGACACGCCAGCCAACTGCTACGCCACGCTGGGACTTATCCATTCTCTCTGGACCCCTGTCCCGGGCAGGTTCAAGGACTTTATCGGTGCGCCCAAGTCAAATCTCTATCAATCCCTTCACTCTACGATTATCGGCCCCAAGGGGGAGCGGGTAGAATTTCAGATCAGAACGGATGAAATGGACAAACTCGCAGAAGAAGGTGTTGCCGCCCACTGGAAGTACAAGGAGAAGGACCATGCTGACAAGATGGACGAAAAATACTTCAGCTGGATGCGGGAGTTTATCAAGTCCCAGAACGAGGCGCCTGATGCACGGGAGTTCATGGAGGCGGTGAAGGGCAGCATCGTGCCCGGAGTTGTCTTTGTCTTTACACCTGAAGGGGACATTGTTGAACTCCCCCAGGATGCTTCGCCCGTGGATTTTGCATACAGCGTTCATACCGAGGTTGGGCACCAGTGCACCGGCGCAAAGGTAAACAACAGGATCGTCCCTCTCAGATACAGGCTGCAGAACGGTGATACCATAGAGATTATTACATCTCATGGACATACTCCGAGCAGGGACTGGCTGAAGTTCGTCAAGACCCAGCGGGCAAAGGCAAGAATAAAACAGTGGCTGAAGGTTGAAGAACGCAAGAAAGGCCTTGCCCTTGGAGAAGAGCTCCTTGAGAAGGCGCTGAAGAAATATTCCATGAGCCCCTCAGTTGCAAAATCCAGGGAACTGCTTATGGTAGCCAAGCCCTACAGGATAAAAAATTATGAAGATCTCTGTGTAGCCATAGGCTACGGCAGACTTTCTGTCCACAAGCTGATTAAGAAGCTCATTCCTGAGCCGGATGACGGGGAGGAGAAAACGCTTACTGTCCGCGAGAAAAAGAAAGAAGACAGCAGGGGGATCAAGATCAAGGGTGTTGATAATATCATGTTCCACCGGGCCAAGTGCTGCTACCCCCTGCCCGGCGAGAAGGTGACCGGATTTGTGACACGGGGCAGGGGAGTATCAATTCATACCACTGACTGTCCTACCCTTGATACGCATACTATCGATATAGACCGCCTTGTTGAGGTTGAATGGGACCAGGGCACTGAAGAAGTGTACAGTGTGAAGGTGCAGGTCCTGACCATTGACAAGCGGGGCCTGCTGGCAGAGATGAGCGCTGTTCTGTCGACGAATAATGTCAATATTAGCCACCTTGATGCCTCGGCTACCCATGAAAAACAGGCCCGTTTTAATTTTATGCTTGAGATCAGGGACAAAAAACAGTTTGACGATACTCTGAAGAAAATTTCCCAGATCAGCGGTGTGATCGAGGTTAAACGAGTACAGGCCTGATGACTGCTGATCGGGCAAACGTCTCTTCCTTTTATGATCTCTATGAAAGTCCTGTGGGCACGCTGTACCTGATATTTACGGGCAGGGTGCTCACCGGGCTGGCATTTAAAAAACCTTCCACCATCCCCTGTAAAATGGGTTCTGCCTCGAAAGCATTTATAGGAGAACTTGATCGATACTTTCAGGGCTCTGTCAAAGGCTTCAGCCAGAAAAGTGAATTGCTGACGGGAACGGACTTTGAAAAACGTGTATGGATGACGCTCAACGACATCCCCTTTGGCGAGACGAGGACGTATAAATGGATGGCCGAGAAAGTCGGCAGCCCCGGAGCATCAAGGGCTGTGGGACAGGCCCTTGCAAAGAATCCCATTCCCATTGTAGTACCCTGTCACCGTGTGATCGAGTCTGACGGCTCAATGGGCGGCTATTCCTCGGGGGTGAAGACAAAAGTCCGTCTTCTGGAGTTGGAGTATTATGCGAAGATGAATACGTTGTCCAAAGACGCAAAGTAGCAGAGATGCAAAACCATAAAGAAAGAGGCGCATCCAAATGGGATTCGCCTCTTTTTAAGTTAAGCTCTTGCTATTCTATCTGCAGTCACTAGTCAGTCGGATCCCCGATGCCTTCCTCCATGCTCATACCTGCAGCAGCGATGGCAGCACTACCTCCAGGTACCGGGAAAATTTCCAGATGTGTGACTGACGTGAACGACCCACCCCCCCCAAGGAGGTCGAAATGAACATACTTTCCAGGATAGGGATTTCCATCCGGAAGGACTGTTGAAAAGAAACCCTGACCATTGCTGTCCGTTGTGATCGTACCCAAAGTGATGAATCCACAGGCACTGCCATGACAACCGCCAGGCACATTAGTGCATACCCAATAAACTGTACTGCTGCTGTTCGGAGGCCCGTTTGTGAATTCCACGTCTACCCTGAGACCATCTGCACCGAGGTCTACAACTGTTGTATATCCAACTCCAGCACCTTCGCACGTCAAGCTTGTATCCGGTCCTACAAGATTTTTGGCGGACCCTTCTATGCACACACCGTCAATACAGGTGAATCCACTGTCACAAACAACGCCCGCGCAGGGTACCACTCTTGTCAGCGTAATGTCTGCAGTACCGTCGCTGCAGGGCGGGCCCTCACCCTCCCAGGTCCACGACTCATTTCCAGTTATGGTTCCGTCTGGTTGAAGTGTCCCGGAATATGTGGCTGTTGTCGTGCCAAAACCTTCCGGGAAGCTAGCGGGGCCGAGGGTTCCTGCGTTGCCAACTATGCTGCCGGAAACGGGAAACGTACTTCCTTTGATACCGACCGCCTCCAGAGTACAGCCGGTCTGATAAATTGTGATGTCAGAACTCCAGGGCTCCTCAGGACCGCATGTACTGGTTATATTACTGACAAACAAGGTCCACGCACCAGAAACATCAGCACATTCTGGCTCTAAAGTACAGTTGGCAGAACAACCGTCTCCGTCAAAGGTATTGCCGTCATCACATTCTTCACCGGGATCCAGACTGCCGTTACCACAGACTGGTTCTACTTTCGGCTCACAGAAGCCTTCAACGCACATTCTATCTGGCGGACAATCAGCATCAGTAAGACATGCATCAATACTCACAATGCTGTCACAAATAGTCTCATCTCCTGCCATCGTAACATCAAGTGCATAGTTACCAACTGCACTACCAAAATTACCAACCTTAATTCCGTACCAGCCTGGAGCTGTGAACTGATGTGTGATATTCAGATTAGTGTCAAAATTGGTACTTCCGCAAACGGGATCGCACACTATGCTACTACCGTTGATATCTATAAGACTTAGCTGTGATTCTTGATCACTTGTTAAATGAACATCTATTGATTCGGTCAAGCTGGTTGCTGAGAACATATAAAGAGCGTAAGTCCCGGGATTGATCTCAAAAGTGAAATTACGTGAACATGTGCCCGCATTACGCATAATGATCCGCACATGATCAGGGCCTGAAATATTCTGAATTGTCGAGCCCGTATATAAATGATCACCGCTTTCGCTGTACTCATCGGCATTAAAGATAATGCCGTTGCCGTTTCTTACCGTAAATTCTTCTATAAGGGGACACCTGCCGTCGGCTATGACCGTCCTCTGCTGTGGGGCCAGCCCCAGGCCCTCAATGATTTCAAACTCTATCCTGTGCACATCAGGGGGGAAATAACACCCGTTCTGCTGAGCCATCGCCTTATTTGGTGTAAACAGATCCACTATGCCGGCGAATAATGTATTCTTCTGTTGCTCAATCATCGCAATCTGGCCCGTACCGCCGATTGCAATTGATACTGTAGAAGTTCCTGCTCCGGCTCCTCCTGTTCCGCCTCCGCAGGATGCCAGAAGAACAAGCATTGACAGCAGACAGAACACCTTTATCACGTTAGTGTACCTCATAGAATTCCTCCTTCATTTATATATAATTCCTTCATCGGTCTCTCACTGGGGGTGTACTATCTCCACTGTCACCGGCGATGTATTCGGTGTTTCCGGTTCCTGCCCCATATCAGGCGGTGTAGGAAAATCCGCCCCAATTACCGCTACAGGGGCAAATGCAGCCGGTGCTGTAACGGTGGGAATACTGCTGTACAGGGTCGGGAATTTCGAGGTCCACTCAGCCCTGTCTGCTGAACCGGCAGGCCTGATGTCAACCAAACTTCCCGCTGTCACACAGCCGATATCGCCCTCATTGACAAAAAGTCTCTTCTTCTTTGTGTCCTTTGTAATGAGCTCTTCCTTGAGTTTCAATTCAACCTGGCCCTCAAGGGCCATGATGCACTCTTCACGGGTCTCTTCATCTATCTTTTTTCCGTTCTTCGCGATACGTGACCACATGATGAACTTTGTGCCACGCGCTGCCGCCACTGCAGTTGAGGTGTGCACCTCAAGGTCACTCCTGCCGACAACGACCTGCAGGGAGCCGTCAATGAGCCTGTAAACGGACTTTGACCGCTTACTTTCGTTGCTGTAAATATATTCCTCGACCTCAACCCGTGAGAGTTCACTCATGTTAAGGATACTGTCGTCTGAAAAGAACAGCTTGGTCCGTGAGTTCGCCTTTGTCTCAACAGCGTCTTTCATCTGCAGCTGCATGAGCGGTTTTGCATTCTCAGAACTGTTGTCACGAATGCGGATGACCTCCTTCTTCACTGCCAGGACCTGTCCTGCAGGATCTGAGGCATATGCATTTACATGCAGAACGACTGCCATAAGAAAAATAGAAATAATACCAATTCCGTTTCGTAAAGTCATGATGACACCTTCCTTTTCAAAGAGTTCTTAAATGTATAAAGTGGAATCCCTGTAACTGTTCAAAACAGCTGCAGAGATAACTATCTTTCCAAACCTGATTTTTCCCTTTGATTCGTTTTGTAAGAAGTAACTATTAATGTATCACTTCTCGTCCTGATTGTCAAGAAAATTGCCACTTTTAGTAAGCATGGATTGGCTTAATTTACAGTTATCAGTAGGCTGTATCAAAAGCCATTTCTGATGTCCTTTCGACGGTGAGGAGAAATCTTGATTCTTTCATTAGTATCAGGTTATAAGATTCCTCGTCGCCTCCGGCTTCTCGGAATGACAACATATTGAATCACTCTTTTGGTTCCAGACTCTATATAATCCCATAGGTAAATAAAAGGCCCAGAACATTCCTGTCATAATCATAGAAAACAATGTTTGAATCGTTTTTTGTGAATCTTTCAGTAAAGGTCAGCGCCATTTTCTCATTCAGCTGATACTGGAGGATTAAAGTAAAGTGCTGTGTATCATCAGACCTTACCAAACCTGTGCCAGGGACGATCCCCCTGTAATCCCGCTTCATAAACTCGGCGGAACCTTTTACACGGAGAGGGTCGGAAATTTTATACTGCACCATAATCCCCCCCCGGTCAGCAATATATGACCAGTGGTTTGCGCTTGCCCGCTTGTCATCATAGAAATAGTATACATTTCCGTCCAGCCTGTCATAGGTGAAGTGCTGCCGTACTCCCGCTGTGTTCTGATGTCCGGTACGGAGGGCATTGCTTGTGAAGGCCCTGGTGTTCCAGTAGGTGATGTCCCTGTATTCGTAAATACCGTCAAGTGAATGTCTGTCAGTTTCTCTTATCTTTACCTTTGCAAAGGCGGTATGAAAACGGCCGTAGTCATCACCTCCAAAATAGGGGATGTATTCAAGCCGGTACCCTATGGACGGCTTGATCAAATCTGAGACCGTGAGCTCAACGCTGGGAGACACAAGATGATAGTTTACATTGAATGTGCTGAGATGCTGGTGAGCGCTCTGGTACAGTTTATATTTACCTTTTACTTTTAAGATGTCATTTTTGTATAACACGGCGCGGGCGTCCACAAGACCGACTGCTCTCCAGTCATCTTCACGGGGCCTGACAATGGGAGGGTTATCAGACTCAAGGATTACATTGGAGTCATATTCCACACCTGCGGTGACATTCAGCCTATTCACATCATCTTCGTCAGCGCCTTGCATTGCAGTCCTGCACTCATCAATCATATTTCCTGCATAGGCAGCGAAGGATGACTGCGGCTCAAATTTCAGATACTTTTTCAGATAGCGTATTGATCTACTGCACATGCCCTGAGTGAAATAGATCTGTCCCAGTTCAAGGTATGCATTGGCCGTGTACTCTTTATTCTTGATGACCTTGGAAAATAGATTTTCCGCTTTTTCATGATCTCCCATTCGTGAGAGAGCAACTCCTGAATAGAACAATGCTTCAGGATCGTCAGGAGCTGCCTCAAGGGCCTTCGTTAACAGCTCAAGGGCCTCACTGAACTGGTTGGCGTTGATCTTTTCAATGCCCTGCGCTATAAACAGGTCATAGTTATTTGAGGCTGAGGCCGTTGACAGAAAAACGGGAAGGCACAGAAAAAGGGTTAACAGGACAGGGAGTAAAGCAAATCCTCTTCTTTTCATGGCAGATATCCTCTCTTTCAGTAGTTTGCAATTTATATAGTATGGGGACTAATAGTTTGTCTTAGACTGATCTATTTGTCAATCAAAAATTACTTTACTATGGATCGCTTACATTATAACTGGTACTGAAATAATGGCAAGCTAAATGTAACACAAAAGGGACACTCCCCCAAGGAAGTGTCCCTCCATTACGTTTATCTATAAGCCGTTGTTACTTTTTCCTTTAAACTACTGCCCGACCAGTACCAGCACGTGATTGCACTCAAAGACATTGCCTCCAATGCTTTTCAGTGCCCGCTCATAGGCTTTGCGTACTTTTTTGGAATTAACATCAAGGAGCATGCCGATGTTGTAACATGCCTTGAAAAGGGAGATTGCTTCAATGTCGATTACTTTAGAGGTGCCGAGCCTGTCCCTGTACTTATCATAAAAATCTGAAAGCTGCTGCTTGCCCTTCTCATGCTGGTCCTTGATGTGTTCTACAAGTGGAGTGATGGAAAGTGAATTTTTACTCACTGAGAACTGTTCTTTTTTAATGACAATCTTCCTGTCGAGATTACTGAGGAATGTTGAGAAAAAGGTCGATTCATCGCTTTCCAGTGTTGCTGTATTCAGGATTATGTTTTTTGTCGCTCCCTTTTTCTGCGGCAGCAGCTGCTTGAGCATCTCTGTCTTCCTGTCAAACTCGGACGTTAACGTTTCCCTCACCTGCTCCAGGTATTTTTTTGTATCACTTAATGCTGACCTTACGGACTTCTTGCCATAGAGGCCTACAACTGCGTAAAAGAGATCAAACTGCCAGAGGTTGCGCAGAATAGCTGACCATGAATAAAATTTGGCCATTGCCTTTAAGGTCTCAACATGCAGCTCATAGGCAGTCATGAGCGCAGGTTCGAATACTGCATGGTGGGCATCATACTTGCTCCAGTCAGTATGAATAAGACGCCCTGAATTTTTCATCTCTTCAAATACGGGCGTGCCCGGCAGCGGAGTGAGCATCATGAACTGGATAGAGTCTATGTGCAGTTTTCTCGCAAATTTTGCAGTGTTTCTGATGGTAGGAATGTCATCGGTATCAGAGCCCAGCACAAACATTCCGTGTATGTTAATGGAATGTTTTTTAACTGCCCGGATTGCATTTTCAATATCCTCAACACCCTGCCCCTTGTTGTAGAGTGACAGGGTCTGCGGGTTGATGGACTCAAATCCTATATACACGGAAAAGCAGCCTGACTTCTGCATCAGTTCAAGCAGTTCAGGGTCTTTGGCAATATCTGTTCGTACCTGGGCACTCCACTCGATCTTTATGTTTTCATCAATCATCGTCCTCAGAAGGGCCTTTGTCCTCTTTTTGTTGGCTGCAAAGTTATCGTCAATAAAGAACACGTGATGACCTTTTTTAGGGTTTGCAGCCCTGATCTCCTCGAGGATCCGGTCAATGGATTTAAAACGGTACTGCCGTCCAAACATGGGAATCACCGAACAGAATTTACATGCAAAAGGACACCCACGTGAGGTGGCAATAGGGACTACCTTGGCCTTTTCAGCCCATTTATGAACGATGCTGAAATCAGGAATGGGCGCCTCGTTCAGGTCTTTGAGAAGTGCCCGGTCAGGATTGTGCACAGCCGTGCCGTCCTCTGTTTTAAAGGAGAGCCCGTTAATCGTATTCAGGGGTTTCCTGTCACTGAGACTGTCAACAAGCTCAACCAGCGTTTCCTCCCCTTCTCCACGTACGACATAGTCAGCATATTGAAGGCTTTCCTCTGGCAGGAATGTAGAATGAGCACCGCCCAGAGCAACCGGGATTCCCTGTTTGCTGAACCTCTCTGCTAACTGAAATGAACGTGTTGCTGTTGAACTGATTGAAGAGATACAGATCATGTCTGCATCTTCCGGTGCTTTCCATGGAGGAGGTGCAATATCCTCAATATATACTTTTGTTTCATATCCTCTCTGTTTCAGTATGGTTGCCAGGAGGATTGAGCCCAGACGGGGCAGGGCAGTCCTGCTGAAGATGTGTGAACCCGGTGATTTTGCTTCTATGAAATATATATTTTTCATGTTCTATACCTTTAGTAATATTAATAGTTTATTCATATGATACTGACATTTATTGTCAAAAGCAAATAAAATGAATATCCTTTGTATTTCGCCTCAATCATTCAATATGTTAAGGTTGATGGGCCGATTTGTGCAAATTCGCTGATGAATGTCCAGGGGAATGTATGCAGTTCGACAATGATTACCTGATTGTCATTTCGAACCTGCCTGCCCTGCCGAGCTGCAGGCAGGCGAAGAGAGAAATCTTTCAGCTGTAATTAGAACCTATCTCAAAATTGATTTGGTAGCGAAAATGACTGAAATCATGTCAGACAAGAAAGAGAGCAGAAATCGCGCGGAGGTGCAGCAGTGCTGCATTGAGCACGATTTTTGTTTTCTGACGAAGTATGGCAGG
>CP070644.1:1561098-1577019 GCA_020354155.1 Nitrospiraceae bacterium
CATAATTTTCCTGATAAAAAGCACAGTTACAGAAGGAGGAGGGGCAATGGCCAGTGGCACGGTAAAGTGGTTTGATGAAACAAAGGGGTTTGGATTTATCACGAGTGATGAGGGCAGTGATATTTTCGTTCATTATTCAGCAATTGAAGGAGATGGATTCAAATCACTTGCCGAAGGTGACTCTGTCAGTTTTGAGGTGGAACAGGGTGATAAGGGGCCTAAGGCCGTCAAGGTAAACAAGATTTAATTACTCTTGGTTTTAGATCTTGTTGTACTAAAAGGATATAAAGGGTTAAATGGCAAACAAACAGAATTATATGAAAAAAATGGAGCTCAAAAACCAGCTCAGGCAGGATGCTGGTTTGATCTCGGAGCGGTATCCCAAAGTCAGGGGCATGGTGATTAATATGACTTACTACCACAAAGCGGAAAATCCTGTGCTCATGCAGCGGACTGTTAATTTTTTCCCCACCAGTCATGCCTACTTTAACATGGAATGTATGATCAGGGGCTGTGAAGGCGGTGGATTTGACTTGACACGGATAATCAAGAAGCAGATCAAAGACAAAAAGAAAGTTGCTAAAGGTGAAATGATCTGTAAAGGCAAAAACGGTGAACTGGTCTCAAATCATTCTCATATTATCTATGAAATCAATATCCAGTATGGCAAGAAGAAAACATCACCAAAACCTGCACCAATAAAGACAGAACAGGCTCCCCCTGCAGTAAAAACAAAGGCCAGGCCGACGACTGCGGTAACGACCAAGGCGAAAACCCCAAAAAAAGCTGCGACCAGGCCGAAGACTGCAGTAAAGACCAAGGCGAAAGCCCCTAAAAAAGCCAAGGCCAAGCCGAAGACCGCAGTAAAGACCAAGGCGAAAACCCCAAAAAAAGCTAAGGCCAAACCGAAGACTGCAGTAAAGACCAAGGCGAAAGCCCCTAAAAAAGCCAAGGCCAAGCCGAAGACCGCAGTAAAGACCAAGGCGAAAACTCCTAAAAAAGCAAAAGCCAAGCCAAAAGCTGCAGTAAAAGCCAGGGCCAAAGCAAAGAAAAAAACAAGGTAACGTTGTTTGCTTGCCTGTGGGACTCTCCCCGGTCATGGTGCCATTATTTCGAATTAAATTGCCGGATCAGCGGTTTTTCTGCTAAAATTCCATCAGGCTTAATAAGCTATTTCGTATCCTTTCTTCCAAAGCGGGTAATCAAAGCATTGGCATATGGCAAACCTTTATTTATTACGATTACGAAATAAACTCCGTATCGAAAAAGGCAATTCCGTTCAAGTTGGGAAAAGAACGCGAATCCGGGGAACCTATATATCCATCAAAGGAGAGAACAACCGCCTGGTCATAAAAGATGGTGTTAAAATTCGAGATTCGCATATTGAAATCAACGGTGACAATTGTCTTATTGAAATCGGAGAGAATACGTTAGTGGGCATCAACAGTTATTTATCGGCAAAGGAGAAAAACACAAAACTGATCATTGGCAAAGAGTGTGCACTTTCCAGGGACATAAAGTTAATGACCTCGGATGGTCATGCCATTTTACATTCAGGAAAAAGGATAAACCCGGCCGAACACATCCATATAATGGATCATGTATGGCTTGCCATCGGAGTCACGGTGCTCAAAGGTGTAACTATTGGAGAAGGAAGCATCGTAGGAATACACTCAGTCTTAACAAAAAGTATTAAAGACAATGTGATTGCAGCTGGCAATCCTGCCAAGGTAGTCAAAGAAGAGGTCACCCATGATTGGAGTTCAACGTAATCCAGGCTATTATCCTTATTGTTTATTCCCCGATAATCTTTACCAGTACCCTCTTTTTACGTCTCCCGTCAAACTCGCCATAAAATATCTGCTCCCAGGTGCCGAAATCCAGCTTCCCCTCTGTTATGGCAACCACGACTTCACGCCCCATTACCTGTCTTTTCAAATGGGCATCCCCGTTGTCCTCGCCGGTGCGGTTGTGCTCATACTGGGAAATGGGTTCATGGGGAGCAAGCTTCTCCAGCCACTTTTCATAGTCGTGATGCAGCCCTGATTCATCATCATTAATAAAGACCGAGGCGGTTATGTGCATGGCATTGACAAGCACAAGGCCTTCCCTGATTCCGCTGTCTTTCAGGCACTTATTTACATCAGGGGTAATATTAATAAATGCCCTTCTTGACGGGACTTCAAACCAGAGTTCTTTTCTGTATGATTTCATGGAACCTCCCCTTCTGTATTGAAAGATTTATTCAATTAACTGCCTGTCATTTCGAACCTGTTCGATACGATCAAAGGTGAGAAATCTTAAGATTCCTCGCTTCACCCAAAATGACATCCTCTGCTGCAACTGCTTATCCTTGCACCAATTTTACGATCTTCTCTGCGGCTTCCTCCGGAGATATCTTTTCCGTATCAATAGTCAATTCGGGATTCAGTGGTTCTTCATAGGGAACATTCACCCCCGGTACGGGTGCTCCCTTCTCTCCTTTTTTATAAATTCCCCCAGGGGCGCCATGACTGTCCTTTCTTGCCCCCTCACGCTCTTTACAAACCTCAATGGAACATTTCAGATAGACTTCAAAATAATGAGGAATGATCTTTCTGGCGAGGTCCCGCCAGAGCCTCCAGTTTGCCGTGGCATCTATAATGACATTGTGTCCCAGTTCATGGACAGTCTTGGCAGTGTAAACCAGGGCCTTATACACATACTCCCGCTCATCTCCCGTGTATTTGGGATCAGGGGTAACAAACTCCCTCAATTTGTCTGACTGGAGAAGAACAGCATCAGGGATTTGCTGTTTTACGGCAAAAGCTATAGTGCTTTTCCCGCTTCCCGGCAGTCCGGTTATCCATACAACCCATGCCATGCAAGTATTATACTGCAGATTTCATAACAGCTCATTACATTCACGCACCTGGTAGTGCCAGCCCGGAACTTGAAGGGGATCGAAGAAGTGCATGGAGGCCTGATCACCCATCATCCTCCAGTCAAGATGCTGATATGATACAGACGGCCCCAGCAAACCCATTGATATGTGCAAATGTGCTTTCACGCCGGACCGGGCTAATAACGGCTCTGCAAGTGATGCTATAACCTCACCTTCCTGAATAGTCGTACCTTCAATAATATTCTCCTCAGGTTTAGTATGACCGAACATTGTACAGAACACCCCCTCTTCATTACCCAGCTCACCGTGCGCCATGATTATGGTTTTACCAAGAAAATCATTGAGAATTCTGACTACCTGTCCATCGTACATTGCCGGGACTTTTGTCTCACTATTAAGATGATGAGTCCTTCCCCGTCTGTCGCAATAAAACAGGAGATCCAGTCCCTCATGAGGGTTGTCCCGCCTCTTCTGATCACCCCACCACGTATCCACAGATTGAAATAACATGGAAGAACAGAAAAGCCACGCATGAAAGCCCCGTCCCTTAAGGGCGTTAACCTGTACAAGAGCATCCGGGAAACTGGTTTTCTTCAGCACTGTCATATCAGATCCGATCAGGTTTTTTTTCTAACCCGACAATTTGCCATTCACGGCCTATAGTACCATGCTTTCTCTGATCAGTTATACCATCCTGCCCAATAGCGAAGCTCCTTACCAGACAGTCCCTGCCGGTGTCTCACCCGAGTATACTTCCGTTGGATGTTTACTTTTATTCTTATCAGCATCTTCATCTGACTGAGTGCATAGTGTATAGACGCCTGCCACCAAGATGATAAACAAAACCATAAATAACATATATTCCATCTGATCCATTCTCCTTTCACGCTTAAATGTACTGCTTTCTGTTGACTACGAGGGTATTCCCGAATAAAAAGATACTCTGTGATGGACCGCACAATAGAGATAAAATCTGAATAATTTCCAGATTATCTTTTCAAAGAGGAAAACTTTTGGTACAATGGTCTATGCTGACTTCTGCATTAAATAAGAGACTCCCCCTCATTCAGGAAGCCGACCTGAACGGAAAGATCGTCCTCCTCAGGGCTGACCATAATGTCGTTAAAAAAGGAGTCATTCAAGACCCTTTCAGGATTGAACAGACTATTGGCACTCTGTATTACATTATTGATCGTGGCGGACGCCCGATTATAATGTCCCACGTGGGCAGACCTAAAGACAAAAAGACAGGCAGGATCACCTGCTCTCCAGATGAATCTGTACAGCCTGTTGTTGAATATCTGGAACGCAAGCTAAACGTGCAATTCCATATCCCTGATTGTGAGATAGACCCGGAACTTGGCATCTCCAATCTTGGCAAGTCAATTTATCGGGCCATAGGTGACCTGAAGAACAGAAAAATAGGCGGTATCTATCTGCCCAATACCCGGTGGTTCCGAGGTGAAGAAGGCGAAGGATTTTTCAGAGATAATCTTGCTGTACTCCTGGCTGACCTTGCAGATATCTATGTCAATGATGCATTTGGTGCCTGGCAGCCCCATGTATCGACCTATGACGTGGCCAGGTTTATCCCATCCTATGCGGGCTTTCTGATGCAGCAGGAAATAGCTAATCTCGATAAGGTGATACATCTTGAACCGCCCTTTCTTGCCGTTATTGCAGGATCAAAATATGACACAAAAATAGGGCCCCTCACTGCCATTTACGATAAGGCCGATCACCTCATTCTTGGGGGTATTCTGTACAATGCCTATTTATGCGCAAAGTACGATATTTCCATCCAGGGTATCGATAATAGCGATATAAAGGCTGCCGGAGACCTTGTTGCAAAGGACCGGCAGCATGGGAAAATTCTTGAGATGCCCTATATCGTTGAATCCGAAATACTTGGGGTAAAATCCGAAGGCACATACAGGACAGTCGCAGTGAGTGACTTCCAGAAAGGTGACAAATACGGTTATGTCCTGGACATTGACCCAAGGTCATTCGAGGACCCTAAAGTGACTGAAGCCATCATGAAGGCAAAGACTGTATTTGTAAATGCTGTCATGGGACTCACCCCGCACTTCGCCGACGGTTCACGGGCCCTCTATGAGGAACTCAGCAAAAACACAATGTCCCGCAAAAAGTTTGGGGGAGGGGACACGCTGCAGGAATTTAAAAATCTCTGTCCCGGCCTGTATCTTTCTGTGCTCGATGATCCCTCCTACTATTTCTTTACCGGAGGGGGAACAGTTCTAAAGGCCATTGAGCAGGGGAGCCCCTATGGTTTAAAACCGGTGATAGCCCTCATGGAAAGCAAGGAACGGTTGGGGGGCCAGTAATTGTGAGAACCGTATGCAGGGTTTTTGCATTCTTTGCTCTGATGTTCCTCTACCCATTCTCGCCGGCAGTCGCATTTGAAGGGCCTTTACAGGTACGGAACCTCTTCCCTATTTTTCTTCATCTTGACCAGCCCTATCTCGAAGAGGCCGCAATGAAAAACTCCCTGTCATTCAGCCTTTCTCATTCAAGCACCTATACGGTGCAGAGTTCCGGACACTGGGTTATCAACCTTGACATGGAAGTCACTGAGTTCAACATCAGGTATAAAAAAATCATAAAAGATTTTTTCGAGTTCAATGTTGATGTGCCGGTCCTGATCATCGGGGGAGGATTTCTTGACGAACCTCTGGCAGATTATCACGATACCTTTAATTTCAAGGATTATGGCAGAAGCGCCCGACCCCATAACTCTTTCTTCTATGAAGTCCGGAGAGATGGGGCGCTTATTATTCAGGGCAAAAGTGGTGTCAGGCTGGGAGATATCAGGCTTGCTGTCAAAAAATCACTACTGGAAATCGACGGCATGACCCTGAGTGCAGGAGGCAATGTCGAGATACCCGTGAGCAATGCAAAAAAGGGCTTCAGTAACGGTAACCTTGACGGCTCTGTATACGTGCTCCTCGATCTCGGCATTGGAGATATGATTATGACCTACTGGAATTTTGGGGCTGTCTTCACCGGTGATGTAGAGGGATACCAGGCACTGGCTGTCGATGACTTCATCTATGGAGGAGGAGGAATTGAAGCTGCTGTGGGTAAGGGGTTCAGCCTGCTGTTACAGGTTCTTGGACAGACCTCAATTTATCCAACAACCGATCTCGGTGCAGTTGATGATGATGCATATCTTATATCCTTTGGAGGCAGGTATCAAAACAGGAGAGGTATTGTTGAGCTATCATTAACTGAAGACCTGAGCACTGCAGGGGCACCTGATTTTATCTTGAACGCCAGCTGGAAGCTATTAATATAATATGGACAACGAACAGCTTATACATGACTGGATGGTATCCCACCTCAAAGGCAGGCTTTCACGGGATTACAATGACATAAGAATGAACCTCGGGAATGAGCAGCATGAGTTCAACGGTCATCATCCTGACCTTATCCTGGGCAATCACGGTATAGTCCTTGCGCTCATGGAAGTAGAGACAGAGAGCACCATCAATGAGAAACAGGCAGCGAACTGGAAAACCCTCGCAGGTCTCGGTGCAAAGCTCATCCTGATGGTGCCCAGGGCATACAAAGCCAAAGTCATTGATCTCCTCTGGAAGCAGGGGCTCGCAGACAAGGCCTCCGTCGGCAGCTATGAATTAAATGTAAGTATGCCCTGAGAGAAGGTTCTCCCGTCTCTTCCTCCCGACAAGCTCATCAGTAAGTTAAGCTTGTCAGGAGTCAGATTCTCAGCCAAAAGAATTTCCTGAGGGATTCTGGCTTAAAGACTGCCGGAATGACTTTTGTGTATCTGTCATCCTCCACCTTGATTGGAGGATCCAGTGCTCCATGAAATAGCCTGTCATTGCGAGTCCCGAATTATCGGGACGAAGCAATTTCGCTGTTCAGGAGATCGCCGCGTCGGCCTGAAGGCCTCCTCGCGATGACACATGTGTTGTCATTCCGGACCTGACGGCAGGCAGGCCTGATCCGAAATCTACCTTTTCCCTTCAGAAGTGGGATATGATGTGGATTCAATTTTTCATCTCCCCATTCCGATATATTTCTATATGAGCACTGATACTGCTTCAAAAAAAACGAAACAATGCATCCATTGCGAAAAGGACATCAATCTCAAATACAGGACATGCCCGATATGCGGCGGTCAACAGGATGATAAAATCGAAGCGCGGGCTCCACAATGTCCCCGTTGCAAGGTCCACCTCCAGAGCCATATAGTCGATGGCGAGGAATATGACATTTGTGGCGAATGCGGTGGCATGTGGCTCGATCGGGATGAATTTCATCGGGCTACCCGGGAACGTATTGCCTATGAAAAAGTAGCAGACAAGGGAGAGTACCTGAAGGCGCCTGTCAGAGGTGAAATAGAATATATCCCCTGCATCCGCTGCGGTAAGCTCATGAACCGGAGAAATTTCGGAAAGATCTCCGGGGTAATCATTGACAGGTGCAAACAGCATGGGGTCTGGCTGGATGCAGGCGAGCTTGAGAAGATCCAGCACTTTATAGCAGACGGGGGGCTTGACCAATCAAGGGACCGGGAGATTTCACGAAACCGCGAGGAGCTCAAGGAACTTGCCACTCAGGTTGATCAGAATACCTTTACCCAGCGCCTGCTTCATTTCTGGGATTTCAAGAGAATACTCTTCCGCGGCTGGTAACATACCTTATCCATGGATTTGCCCTTCGGGCGGAGTAACTTTTTGCGCACACATGGATGCAAGGACATAATGACTTTCATAAAATGAGTTATGAAGTCTTTGTCTGCTTTTTTGATACTGCTGTGACAACAGGCCGGCACTTTGAGCATCGTTGATCACCGCACCATTGACACTGGAAACAGTCAGGGCAGGGATGTTTTTTAGAAGATTTCTTGCAGGGTCTATTCTGAGTTTTGCAGATTGTCACAGGAGTCTCCAAATTAGAATTATTATAATTTAGATATGCTCGAAATTCAAGCTGCGCAGCACTACTTTGAGACTGCTGCAAGGGCCCTCTGATGTAAGGTTCCATTTGCAGAGGCAAGGATGGTCGTCGACCGTTTCACTCCAACTTTTACAGCTTCGATTGCCTGTCCCTGTACGTCTGTGACGATACCTCCTGCCTCTTTTACGAGAAGATATCCTGCGGCAAAATCAAAACTCCTTGAAGGTGATGGGATCACGAATATACTTACGGCACCCTGGGCAAGAAAAGAGAGATCAAGTGCTGTTGAGCCGAAGCACCGGGCCCGGTTAAAAAAAGACAGCAGTGGGAGAATGCTCGATATGTCTTTGTGCGGATTCTGTGCTTCATAGGCTATAACTTTGCAGGTATCATCCTGCTGCGTCCTGATAGGCCTGTCATTTAAAAAACTTCCCTGTCCCTTTATCGCCCAGAATTCGTCTCCGTTGATCAGGTTAAGGACATAACCGATCGACGTGTCTCCTATCATCTCACCGTCAACGAGGGCAATGGAAGTGGAGAAAAGAGGGACACCACTGAGTGCATTCCTGCTGCCGTCGATGGGATCAATCAGGAGCTTCGGACCGCCGCCGCAGACATCTTTGGTGCCGTACTCTTCTGACACGAGGGTAAGGGGCTTCTGCAGCTTCTCCGCTTCTTCAAAAATAATGTCCTCAGCCCCGCGGTCAATGGGATGGGTCATGTCACCGCCTGCCCCTCTGCCGAGAGGTGGCCCTGCAAGGAGTTCATGCAGATGTGACGGAATCTCCTGTCTCAGCCGAGCTCCTATTTTTTTTATGTCATTGATGTCCATAATGAAAAAGATTAAACATCAAAGAGCAAAATGTAAAATTAAGGAGTTATTTACTAATAAAATTACATCCACAATCTTGATTTTTTATTTTTTATTTTTGATATACTGGTTCACCTTCTCAATCTTAAATGATTCATCATGGAGCACTCCATTGATGAACCTGAAGATCCTGCGCCTGTTTTCCTGGGTCACATCAGGATAAAAAACAGGGTTTGCAACAACAGCACCGCGGAAGGCATAGAACGGCGCTACAACCTCAAAGACTTCGCTGTCGCCTGTTATTGTGACATACTCGTCATAAAACAGTTTCAATGCATCATAAAAAGCATCCTGCACCTTCCCGGAATTATTGATCGAAAAGAAAATATAGTTCATCGTCAATGCGGTAAGGTCATCAGCAGCATCACCCCAGGGCCCCCTGCTTCTGTCAAGGAGCACAAGTTTGTTATCATCCTGAAACCAGATGTTGCCGGGATGAAAATCACCATGCACCTGGCACAGTCTTTTAAATTTTGGCTTTAACCGTGCGCGCCAGTCAACGCATTTTTTCTCAATAACTGTTATTTCCTCTGCAGTGACTGTACCCTCAGGATAGGTGTCGAATACCCCCATCAGGCACTCACCGTGTCCGATGGTATCACGCACCTTCCGCCAGTACAGCTGCTCTGAATCTTTTTTCACAGAGTGTATGTCAGCTAAATATGATGTCATGATCTTTATCTTTGCAATGTCATTCTTATCAATACTGCTTTTTTTCCTCATTGCTGCAAGATCATTGAAATAATGCCTGCCCTCTGCCCGTTCCATCAGGAGATAATATTCCCTGCCACCGCCAATTGATTTAATACGCCCGTCTTCAAGCTCGGCAAGGACGTCAAGGGCCCTGACATGATTCGGCAGATGACCGAATTCATCAAGGTCAAGGAGGAACACGCCGGCCCTGTCTGCAGGATAATCATGCTCAAGCCCCTCAGGAAAGAGTCCTTTGACAACGTAATGCGTGCTGCCTTCGTCCGTTGATATGTCCACAAGAAAGCCAGCACCCTGCACCCCTTCACCAAGTTTGGTGATCTCCACGTCGCGGGCTTTCCCGCCAAAGAGATTCAGAATGTATTGCCTGACACTTTCTTTGTTAATCATTGCTTTGTGCCTTTGCTTCTTTGTGCCTCAGTGTCTCCATAAGATTTTTCTTCAAATCCTCTGCAACTTTTCTGTTCATGCCTTTCACAGATGCGATATCATCAATTGAAGCCCTGCGTATTGCATCGAGACTGCCAAAGTGTTTCAGCAGTATCAGTCTTCTTGTCTTTCCTATCCCAGGTACATTTTCAAGGGGTGAGGTCAGGGCCTTTTTTGACCGGAGCTTCCTGTGATAGGTGATTGCAAAGCGGTGTGCCTCATCTCGGATCTTCTGCAGCATGTGGGTTGTTGCCAGTGCCGGCTCAAGATAGACGGGCATCCTCTTGCCGGGAAGATAAATTCTGTCCATCTCCTTATGAATATATGCATGCCTTGTCTTTGACCTGTCATGTTTCGCCTTTGCAATAGCTGCTACCTCTATTGGAAGACCAAAGGGTTTCATGGCTTCAACTGCATGTCCAAGCTGCCCCCTGCCTCCGTCTATAAGGAGAAGCTGCGGGAGTTTGTGATCATCACTGGCAGCATTTTTTAAATACCGGCCGACAACTTCGCTTATCATGGCAAAATCATCTGTTCCCTGAACCGTTTTTATCCTGAACAGTCTGTAGTCATCCTTCTCAAATTTTCCATTTTCATACAGTATCAGTGACCCGACAGATTCAGAGCCGGATATGTTTGATATATCCACGACGCCTATACGGGCAGGAACAGCAGAGAGCTGCAGAAGTTCTTTGATTTTTACGGCTGTTTCATCTATTCTGGTCTCTTTGTGCCTGTTGAATGCGTAGAAGGCATTTTCATTTGCCATCTTGAGCGCCTTTTTCTCCAGGTCGCCGCGTGCATATCTCAACTGCAGATCCTTCCCCCGTTTCTCTGTCAGCCACTTTCTTTCAGTTGATAATTGTGCATTGACGGGGAGAATGATTTTTGGCGGGAGGAGCATTTCTTTTGAATAAAACTGTTCTACAACGTTCGTGATGAGCTCCCTGTCATCCATCTCACCCAGCTTCTTCAGAAAGAAGTCCTTTTGTCCAAGGACTGACCCGTTTCTGATAAAGAAGAGAAAAATCGAGGCCTCCTGCTTATTCCGGTACAGGCCCATCACGTCCAGGTCCCCAAGCCCGGGAGCAATAATTCGCTGTGACTCCCAGGCCCTGTTCAGGGCAGTCAGCCTGTCCCTGATTTTTGCTGCCTCTTCAAAGAGAAGTTCCCCGGAGAGTTTCTCCATACGTTTCTGCAGATTATGGAGAAGCTCTTTCTTTTCCCCTCGTATAAAGGCCCTTACTTCTTCTACTGTCTCCTGATAAGCCTTCCGGTGCTCTTCTGTCCTTTTGTCTTCTGCGCAGGGCGCCAGACACCGTCCCATTTGATACTGAACACAGGGCCTGAAGGGTTTGTTCATTCTGTATTTACAGATGCGGATAGGAAAATTTCGACGGATAAAATCAAGCATTTCCCACATGGCGCCAGCCGGCACATAGGGGCCAAAGTACAGGGCCCCATCTTTCGCAATTCTGCGCACCACGGCAAGCCGCGGCCATTCCTCCTCTATTGTTAATTTTAAATAGGGATAGTTTTTATCATCCCGCAGGATAATGTTGTAGGGAGGTTTTGTTCTCTTGATATAATTCGCTTCGAGAATAAGGGCCTCAAGCTCGTTTTTTGTAATGATATAATCAAAGTCCCGGATCTCCTCAACCATCTTTGCCTTGCGGTCGTCAAGGGAAGCTGATTTCTGAAAGTAGGAGCGCAGCCTGTTCCGCAGGTTTTTAGCCTTGCCAACATAGAGAATACGCTCCTTTGCTCCTTTCATGACATACACACCCGGCGACGCAGGTACGGTGGGCACCTTTTCTTTTGGGTTCATAGGAAAATTATAACTCAGGTATGCAGGAAAGTCCTGAGAAACAGGGAGGCCCCGCAGTTTTCTCTCTCCTGCCCTCATTGCTCTATCTGCCCCGAATTTATTGTACAAGTGCCTGTTATAACACTTGATTTACAGTTCTGTCTTTTAGGAATATTGAGGGGACAAAAAACAGTTGACAGAGGGGAAATTTGCGTTACAATGGAGGTAAGAGGACATACAAATCGGTAGAGCCATCATAGGGAATGAGAGACGCTGCATACTGTGTGTAAATAAGCAGGACGTCCCGGCGTTTCAGCTGATCAAAGTATAAGGCCCGAAGGTGGCTCTATTTTTGTTTATTCAACAGTAAATTCTACTATCTTCATTACTTGTCCTGCAGCATCCTGAAGCTCCACTCTCCAGTTCTCTTTCAGACCGCCCAGTTTTTTACTTGAATAGGTGCGCCATCTTGCGCCCTGTTTTATGGGCAGTGTGATGTCTGCCATCCTGGTATTACCGGCATACCAGACAAAACTGACCGTGGTGTCTTCTGCAATGTCTGTTGCCTCAAGAAAGCAGTACACTTTTTCTGTTGAAGATGAGAAGGCGTCCACAATACCGACAGGCTCTCGGTCCTCAATGCTGCCTGCTATGACCAGTCTGGCAACAGTAAATGCCGGTCCCTCCTGCGGAGCGGATTCCGCGAAGGCGAGTTGCTGCGTGATTACAGCAAGGGAAAGAACTGCAATGACGAGTAATATTCTTTTCATACTTTCCTCCTTGAAATTGATTAGCATAGATATAATAGTACCATCAATTTGCCGAATTGTGAATAATGTCCTGACCTATGAAAGCGAACTTTCTTCTCATAAACCCCTGGATATATGATTTTGCAGCCTTCAATCTCTGGTCACGTCCTCTCGGTTTACTGAAAGTAGCGGAATACCTCAGCGGTTTTGACTGTGAAATAAAATTCATCAACTGCACGGACAGGATGGAGAGTGAGAAAAAATTCGGCACCGGCAAGTATCCCCGCCAGTCAGTTAAAAAACCGGATATACTGAAAGAGGTCCCCCTTACCTATGCCCGCTATGGTATTACGGCACAGGAGTTTATTGAAAAATTAACAAACTGTCTTCCCTGCGATGCTATTTTTGTAACCTCTATTATGACCTACTGGTATCCAGGCACTCAGGAGGTTATTAAGATCATCAGGTCCCTATCCTCTGACATCCCCGTTATTCTCGGCGGGATATATCCGACATTATATTCCGATCATGCCCGGACCCATTCCGGAGCAGATCATGTCTTTACCGGAAGCATAGACAGCAGGATCAATAGCGCCCTGCAATCACTTGGTATTACGCTGAATCAGGGAAATAAATCCCTTCCATACTATCGACTTAATTTCTATGAGCATTCCCGCTTTGCTCCTCTCCTTACCAGCACTGGCTGTCCCTACAAATGCACCTACTGTGCATCTGCTCTCCTGAATAAAGGCTTCATGCAACGACATCCGCAGGATGTATTGCAGGAGATAGATGAACTCTATCAGAAGGGGACAAGGGACTTTGCTTTTTACGATGATGCCCTCCTTGCCAATCCTGATCATCATATAAAAGTCCTCTTGAGAGAAATCATCAGGTCAACCATGAAGGTGCGTTTTCACTGCCCCAATGGCATCCATGCCGGATTCATTGATGATGAACTGGCAGACCTTATGAAGCGGTCAGGCTTTACCACATTACGACTTGGCTTTGAGACAGTCAACAGCAGGCGCCAGGAAGAGACAGGAGGAAAAGTCAACCACGACAGTATCAGGTCTGCTGTCAGAAACCTGCAGAAGAGGGGGTTTGAGAAAAAACATATCGGGACTTATCTCATGTATGGACTTCCCGGCCAGGAACTCTCTGAAATCAGGGAAGGAATAGCATTTCTCAAAGACCTTGGTGTACGCATAAATCTTACCGAATTCTCGCCACTGCCTGGCACTGCCTGCTGGGATGAGCTCCTTGATAGGAGAATCATATCCCGCTCCACGGATCCACTGTTAATGAATAATACAGTTTTTTCATATATGCTCAATGGCTATGATCCTGAGGAGATCAGCAGTATCAAAGAGGACGTAATGTCCTATAATGCATTGTAATTTAAGTATTTATTAGACAGCGTCCCCGGCAGGTAACGTATTGGCCGGAAAAAATCGATAAAAGATTTATTCCCTGTGGCGCCCGAAAAAGTGTAAATTTAATTGACATTTTTGTTTGAGTGATGGACAATAGGAATATGTGGAAAAAACAGATTATTTTTACAGCATCAGTATTCTCAGCCCTTACCGCATGTGTTCTTCTTTCCGCCTCTTCTTATGCAGATGAACTCTCTGCATCCGCAAAAAGCATTCAATCTAAAAAGAGCATTGACCCTGTCATGAATGACTATGCCCTTATCGCATCGGGTGATAAGAGATCAAAAAAGCGTGCCCATGATATGCTGTTCGAAAAATACGGTTTTAATACCTCCGTGCAGAAGAGGCTGGATCTTTACCAGGGCAAATACAAAGAGACAATACAAAGCCGACTGGAACGTTCAGGGAGATATGCAGGCACAATGGCCTGGATCTTCAGAAGTAAGGGACTGCCCCAGGAGCTTGCCTTTCTGCCCATTATTGAGAGCGGCTATGATCCCTTTGCCCGGTCACATATGAGTGCATCAGGGCCATGGCAGTTCATGCCCCATACTGCCCGGCATTACGGATTGAAAATGGACTGGTGGGTTGATGAACGGCGGGACCCCCTGAAATCTACTGAGGCCGCCGCCAATTATCTACAGGACCTGTTTGAGAAGTTTGAATCCTGGAACCTTGCCCTTGCAGCCTATAATGCGGGAGAAGGAAAGGTGCGACGGGCCCTGAGAAAAACCAGAACTAGAGATTACTGGAAGGTCAGGAAAACAAGGCTGCTGAAAAATGAAACAAGAAACTACGTTCCTTCCTATATTGCCTCCACTGCCATAGCACTCTATCCGGAGCAGTACGGATTTGAGGACATTGTCTATAACAAGCCCTTCAGCTTTGATCTCGTTACTGTTGATACACCCATTGCCCTTGAACTCGTGGCCAGCCTGACGGGCTCGAAAACGTCTGAAATCAGACGTCTGAACCCTGAACTGAAACGGTCCTCCACTCCGCCGAATGTTTCACACTATACACTGAGAATACCGGAAGGGACACGGGAACTGTTTCTTGCTAACTTTGAGGAGATCAGGGATGAATACCCTGCCCTTGTCAATCTCTATACTGTCCGGCAAGGGGATACCCTGGGCAAGATTGCAAAGAATATCGGTACTTCTATCAAGTCCCTGCTCGATATAAATTCTCTTGGGAAACAGGCCATGATATTTGCGGGAAAGACCATCCTGCTTCCTTTTGAAAAAAGTGCGGAACTGATCAAGGGAAAGAACTACAAAATCTATAACGATCTTTAAATCAGAGCTGACCGTTACTGCCCTTCCGTATCGGATGGAGGTGTGCCTTCCTTCTCTTCAGGTGCAGCTTCAGTCTTTTCTGAATCAGGTACTTCAGAGGAGGCACTCTCCGTTGCCGATATTTGTGCATTAGATTCAGCAGCCCAGGGCGATGACGGAAAGTCTTCTGCAATTTCTTTATATATTCCCATTGCCTTGTCCGCTTCCCCTGCACTGTCATAATACCGGGCCTCCATAATAAGGGCCGTATCTTTATAAATACCACCATCAATTATGGAGAGACTATGAAGGGCCTGCAGGGCGTTATCAGCCTGCGTGCTTTTGAAATATGCTGATGCCAGTTTCTGATAGACAAGCGGGAGGATTGCCTTCTCGCCGCTGAACTTTTTAATGAATTGATCATATTCCCTGATGGCATTTTGATAATCACCAAGTCGGAAATAACTGTTGCCCAGCAAATAGAGCGCCGTGGGAGTTGATTTTGTATTGATTGACTGCCTGAAAAGATCAATCGCTTTTTTTGTTCTCTCCTCAACAGACTGGGCACTGCTGCGATCAAGGCTGTAATAGAGGTTGGATGCCTCCACTGCATAGCCATATGCCTTCTCACGCTGAGACGATGAATACAGAGAGATAATGATAAAAAGCAGAATAACACCGGCTACAGCAGATCCTCCAATGATGAACTGTCTCTGTCTCATTTTCATCTCTTCCAGCGTCTTCATGGCAAAATTTCTGACTTCAGGCTCCTGTACGGTCTTCTTCTTTGCAGGCCTCTTCTTTATAACCTTC
>CP070644.1:1577119-1583048 GCA_020354155.1 Nitrospiraceae bacterium
AACTTGACCACATGGCGTGGATGCGCAATTTCAAGGACCTGACGCAGATCCTCTATCAGATCGCCGTAACAGCAGGAGTCATCATTGTGGCCTTTTAATCATGCGCGATCCTTCAGCCTGTGCATAGCCTTCATTGTTTCTGCAGTTAGCTGCCCTGCCTCTGCCTCTGATCAACCCTTCATCAATCCCACCAACTGGGGCACTACCGGCCTCCTTGAGATTCCCACAGCCCTGGTCATGGAGGAGGACAGCTACCGCATCGGGTTCAGCCAGGTAAAGCCCTACCGGTATTACCATGCGACGGTGAGCCCGTTGAAAGGACTTGAGATCAACGGCAGGGTAACAGAATTTATAGACATCCCCTTTGCCGAGCAGGACACTGCAAAAGACAAGGCCGTTGACGTAAAGTACCAGATCATTGCCGAGGGTAAATACATGCCTGCCCTTGCTGTGGGGATCATGGACCCTCACGGCACCCGCCTTTTTTCATCTCAATACATAGCAGCCAGCAAACAGATCTACCCCTTTGATTTTACCGTAGGCTTCGGCAACGGACGGTTCGGGGAAGAACCCCTCCTTGAAAATACGGAAGGTATCAAGGTGGAGATGCTATCAAACCCGAAAGACTGGCTGAGAGATTCGCAATTCTTCGGCGGTGTCCAGTTTTCACCTTCAGAGCGGTTCTCCCTGATGGCAGAGTATAGTCCCATACACTATCACAGGCAGACGCGGGACCCTGCACAGCCAAAATATTTCACCGAGCCTGTTTCGTCTCAATTTAATTTCGGGATACGATACAAACCTACAAAGTGGTCAGAAATCGACGTGAGTTATCAGCGAGGGGATGAACTTGGCGTCAATTTTTCCATGGCCTTTGACATAGGAAATCCTCTTATCCCCATCTATGACCCCCTCTACCGGGAGAGCCCTGCCTCTGTCAATAATTCCCTGCCGGAGAGGATGACGAGGGCCCTCAGGGCTGTTGGATTCAGTGATATCGGGATTGCAGCTGAAGGCGGGCATCTGTGGATCGAGGTACAGAACGACAAATATTATTTTGCTCCGAAGGCAGTCAGAATAGTGCTTCAGCGGGCCAATGAAACAGCACCTGAAGACATTCAGTATATTCACGTCCTGCTCAAGGAGAATGGTATCCCCCAAATCGGGGTCCTTGCCTTCAGGGCTGATATAGCTGACTGGTCTGAGGGGAAGCTTTCAACACAGGAGTTTTATTCTCTTGCTGATATCAGGACGGATCTATCACATGTCCGGTTACAACAGACGGCATATAAGCGATCCTTCAGGTACGGTGTCAGGCCGTCTCTTGAAACCTTTTTAAACGATCCCTCAGGATTTTTTAAATACAGACTGGGACTTTCCGGATGGGCGACTTATACCCCGTGGACAGGCGCAACGCTGGTAGCCGGCATTGAGGCTTATCCTGCCAATAATATCTCAACGACGAACGAACCGCTCTCCATACCTGTTCGGAGTGACATTGTCCTCTACAAACAGGAGCAGGCTGCCCTCGGGCGGCTCATGGTTGACCAGGTCTATAAGGCAGAGCAGGAGCTCTACGGGAGACTGTCAGCCGGTCTGCTGGAAGTTGAGTATGCAGGGGTGGATGGGGAGATCGCACGGCCTGTCCTTGATGGAAGAATGTACCTGGGAGTCAGCGGCAGTGTTGTCTGGAAGAGAGACCCCGACGATCCCTTTAAGATGAAGGACAATACAGAGAAGGATGTGTATACCACGGCATTCTGCAATGCACGGCTCAACATCCCTGAAATGGACATTGCCCTTGAGGTCAATGCCGGCAGGTTTCTGGCAGGTGATTACGGAGCGAGATTCAGCGCATCAAAGTTCATCAAGGGGGTGATACTCACGGCATGGTACACGGTGACGGATACCTCTGATTTTACCGATGATTACAACAGAGGATACAATGATAAAGGGATAAGCGTATCCATTCCCTTACGGCTCTTTGCCGGCACTGATTCAAAAACCCTGTACCACTATTCCCTGAGACCCTGGTCACGCGATACAGGGCAGGACATAGAGCATTTTAATCCCCTCTTTGATTTTATAGGACGAAATACAAAGATTCACATTGACAAAGACAGCAGTATCCTTTATAAATAACGGATGATTGTTATTAGGGAACTCTATACTCACAGGAGAGAAATATGAGAAAATTAACTGTCTTTTTTACCTTTCTTCTTTTTTTTACAAACATCATCTTTGTATCTCATCCCTATGCACAGACTGAAAACATTGAGGCCGTGGAGGTTGCAAAGGAACTGGCTGAAAAGGCCGAAGGCGTCTATATAGATGGAGAGAGCCTGCCCGTTCTTGGAGAATCGCAGGTTGCCCTGCCTGTTATCGACGAAGGGACTGGAAAGATTATCGGATATATCATTGCGGACAGGACAAAGCTCATCAAAGCTCTGAATGAATCGGGCCTCACAGAGGTGGCCAACGCCCTTGGGGCTGCTGATGCAGGGGCAGCTGCCGGAGGGACGGTGGCATCTGGTATATCAGGCGGCAGCATGACGACTGTGGCCCTGATTATCGGAGCAATTGCAGCAGTTGCCGTCGGCCTTAGTGGCGGCGGCGGAGGTGGTACCTTCACACCAATTCACCCCTGATCAGCTAAGGAGCAGTTGTGCGCATCTTTTATAACTACGTGCTGGTAACCCTTGTCTGTGTTGCAGCAGGTGCGGTGTGCGCCCAACCGGTAAGCTCCGGAGACGACAGGGAGGCTGAAGAGAGCATCCTCGATGCCGCGGAAACATTCTTTGTCTCTCTCAAAGACAGTGACTTTCATTCAGTCTGGACACTGCTCTCAAAAAAATCACGCACGACGATTATCAATGATGTCTATACAGCTTCAGAGAAGATGGATATGGGAGTCACAAAAGAAGCTGTGATAGAGGACTTTGAAAGGAGAGGGACCATGTTCAACAACTACTGGAACTCGTTCCGCGGCAATATTGACATTGATCTGATCCTGGAGCAGAGTCAATGGCAAATGTCGGAAATACATCCATCAAAAACAGAAATTATTATCAGCCATAAAAAATCCCCTCATCCCACGAGGCTGAAACTGTTCAAAGAGCATGATCAGTGGAAAGTCGGACTGACTGAAACATTCTGGGTACAAAAGGCACTCAGGGTACTCCAGTATATTCTTCTCTAGGAGTTGCAATGTCCTGTGTTTTGCAGGAAAGGTTTCCATTTTCCAAAGGGTCTGGATACTACGGTCGGTGCCTGAAATCTCCAAAGGCAACCCAATAAAGCATTGTCTTTACAATCCCTTAGATTGTTTCAGCAGGCTGTCACTTCGAACAGGGTGAGAAGTCTTATTCTTGCGAAATGGCCAAAGATTTCTCCCAGAGCCTGTCCTGAGGGAAAAAAAGAAAGATTCCTCGCTCCGCTCGGAATGACATTGAGAGAAGGATCTGAAATGACAGTGAGCGATGAATTCGGAAAATTTATTCAATGAACTGGATACCCGCCGGAGTTTATCCCGTACTTGATACGGGACGGGTATGACAGACTTTAAGTGTCGTTATAATCCCATGGATTGCTTCAGGTCAGAAGCGGGGAAAATGTCTTTAAAGTGCCATAGGAGTATTTCAGGGATGTGAAGGGCTGTGAGGGTGAAAAATGTATTCATGTCTGAGGAATGGAATTCATGAGGCCCCCCTCAAGGGGAGGATAAAAAACGGAGCTTTCTCAAGGGATTAGAAAAGGAGGCGGGTATTGGGCAGAACCCTCTAGAAAAAATTATTTCAATTTGTCACTGAATACAATATAATGTGTTTATAGAGCATGTCTTCTGTCATAAGCATAGCAGATCCTCATCACTGGATTAAAGATAACGAAATACACTGCCGAGACAACGGACAAGGCAGGCATTGTGGAAGAGACTGACCAAAAGATCAGTATGAGTGAGCATAGCTTTTTACACACCTGCCATGAGCAGGAAGGGGAGTAACGCCATGTCTCAGGACAAGAGACAATCCAGCAGGGCCGATGTATTCCTCATTGCAGATTACAGGCCAGTGAATAAATCCGGTGAGTACTCAACGGGGATAACGGATAATTTCTCATCAGAAGGTCTGAGTTTTGAGACCCAGGATGTGCATTTAAAGACGGGAGATATTCTTGACATGAAGCTCAAGGCTCCCCAGAACGGCATGGAGATTTCCGCTGTTGGAGAGATAGCATGGAGGCAGGACGGCTGGTATAAATGCACCCTGGGCGTCAAATTCAAAGAGATTGAGGAGGAAGCCAGGGAGAAAATATTTGTCTATATCAATGACGAGAAGAAATCTCAGGACACTTCAGTGGTGAATGAGGAACTCTCTCCCCCTTCAACAGAACAAAAAGAAGATACTGCCCCTGAGGTGACTGAAGAAAAGAAAGAGGAACAGAATGGGGGGAATGGAGTATTGGAATCGGTTCTCAGAGTTCACGGGGACAGATCGCAGCTTGATGATCGTCATGAGGACAAAGAGGAGCATATCGTCTTTAATGCTCCTTCTGAAGAGGAGATCATAGTTGAAGATGAAGAATATGATGCACCGTCAGTGGCAGACAGGAACGGGAATGAAAGGATTCCAGACAATGAGAGAGAATACCGTGATCTGCCTCAGAGTGCAGGAAAGGTGGAATATGCTTCTTATCTTCCACGGAGGCGAAAACGTTATGCAAGAAAAAGCCGCCGCTCCCTTCACATCACTGCCGCACTGTTTGCTCTTGTGATTACGGTGCCTGCGGTAATCTATATTTTTAATATACAAAGGGAGAGATTTATCCCCTCTTCATTCGAGGAGAACACTGGAAGGGCTGAAGGGACGGAGCAGACTACCTCTGCTGTTGAGGAGCCTGAAGATATTGCCCTGCAGGAACCGATATCTCCTCTTTCTCCGGATTCCGGTCTCTTCGAAGAGAAAAGGCAGGAAGCTGAAAAGCCTGTTGCAAGCCTGAAGGCGCCGGAACAACAGGATGCTGTCGAGAGTACGAGGAAGCTTGAAATTGATCACATTATTCAGAGGAAGAGCAGCAGGCTGGAAACAGTTACACCGAAGATAGCGACTCCCGGGACTATTCAGCCGGTGGCGAAGAAACAATCACCCCCCAAAAAGGACCCCCCTGTACAACGGGCAGGTTCTGTAACGAACGTTCCTGCTGAAAAGATTGTTAAAAAGCCTCAGACTGATCTTCTTCAGAAGGAAGAAGCGTCAAACAGGGCAGGAAAGGAACCGAAGGAGACAGTATCTAAAAAAATTAGTGCAGTAAAAGCCCTGGCACTGAGTAAGCAGAAACTGCACACAGAACAGCCCCGAGAGAGTTTGCCGCCATCCGAGAACAACCTGATTGCTGATCCTGCGCAGACAGGGCAGAAGGAAGTACTGCCTGCTGAACCGATAGAACAAGAGGTCATTACTACGAAGATCGAAGAGCCATCGGTTCAGCCCGTGACGGAAGTTGAGAAAATTAAAATCTGGCCGGAGGATGTAAAGACTCCAACCCTTACTGAAGACACGCCTCTGCCGGAACAGCAGGACACTGAAAAGGTGGATCAGCCGGTAGCGAAGACGGATCCACCTGTTGATGCAGGCCCTGCATTGAAAATAGAAACGGGTTCGAAGAGTCAGCAGCCTGCCAGGAGCCTTCCTTCAATCGGTCTTGTTATAAGAAGTAAAAAGAAGTAGTCAATGTGGGGCGCTGCCCCAGACCCCAGTTTTTCTTTCCATGGGATTGCATCCCACACATGCCTGCCGGCAGCTCTGCTCCTACAATAATTATTATCCCGTGAATATGGTTTGGCATTATTGTATATGCATCTGTTTGTAGGGGTGCACCTGTGTGTGCGCCTTTCATACTGTTTATGTAATATTTATTGTATGTCTTTCAGACG
>CP070644.1:1583148-1594389 GCA_020354155.1 Nitrospiraceae bacterium
CTGGCAGTTCTGATAGTCACTATTGCCATTGCTGTACTTTTGTTTGCCTGGTTTCAGAAAGCCGATTACCAGGTGCTGTATTCAAATCTTTCCGAAGAAGACGCAGGCAGAATTGTTGAGGAGCTCAGAAGTAAGAAAGTCCCCTATGAATTGAGCCCCGGTGGTACTGTTATGGTATCAGCAGAAAAAGTGTATGACCTGAGACTGGAAATGGCATCACAGGGCCTCCCTCAGGGCAGTGGTGTCGGCTTTGAGATTTTTGACAATACGAGTTTTACAACCAGCGAATTTGTCCAGAAATTAAACTTCAAAAGAGCAATGGAGGGTGAGCTATCAAGGACCATACGGTCTCTGTCAGGCATAGAGCAGTGCAGGGTTCACCTTGTCATTCCTGATAAATCAGTATTTGCCTTTCAGGACAATAAATCAACGGCAACGGCTGCGGTTTTTGTTTCACTGAATAAAGGGAGAAAGCTCTCAGCAAGCGAAGTGGACGGGATCGTGCATCTTGTATCAAGCAGCGTTGAGGACCTCGGACCTGCAAATATTACTGTTGTGGATGACCGTGGAGAGCTTTTAACCAGGCCTGCTGACGATTCAGCTATGAGCCTGAGCGGATCACAAATGGAGTACCAGCAGAGTTACGAGCAGAACTTAATGACAAAAATTGTGGGTATCCTTGAACCCGTCGTCGGAAGAGGAAAGGTGAGAGCACGGATATCGTCGACCTTTGATTTTACCCGGAGTGAAAGGACAGAAGAGACCTTTGATCCAGAGGGAGTTGTAGTGCGAAGCGAACAGAAGAGCACGGAAAAAACCATGTCCGGAAGTGGCAGTTCCGGTGTTCCCGGGACTGCCTCGAATCTCCCCGGTGGCGGAGGGGCACAGTATTCTCCATCCCAGGGGCAGTCACAAAAACAGGATGAGATGATTAATTATGAAACAAGCAAGACCATAACACGTGTTGTGGAGTCCCCTGTAACACTTGAAAGATTAACCGTTGCCATACTGATTGACGGAATTCTTCCGTCCCAGAAGGCATCAATAGAAAATGCAGAACAGTACACCGTCCGTACAGAAGATGATATGAAATATTATGAAGAAATAGTCAAGAAGACTATTGGTTTCACAGATGACCGGGGAGATGAAATAACGGTCAATGTCATGCCCTTCGAGCAGGTGCAGGTCCCGGAGATGGCAGAGGCAAAAATGGACTACATGCCCATTGTCCTGACCACCATGAAGTATGTGGTACCAATAATTATTTTCCTTGTCATCTATATGGTCGTGCTGAAACCACTGCTGAGGGCTGTTACCACTGCTCTGCCGCAACGTAGTGCCCCTGTAGCTGGGGCGTCGGCCGTGACTGGAGAACAACCCTTAACTGAACTGCCCCTTCAGCCAAAGGAAGCGCCAGTGGAAAAACAGGTGGCTGAGTGGGCAAATGGTAATCCGCGTGAAGCGGCAACTCTTGTAAAGAGCTGGTTGGAGGAAAAGTAAATGGCAATAAGCGGATATGAAAAAGCGGCAATGTTCCTGAGTTCAGTGGGAGAAGAAACTGCATCACAGATACTGCGAAATCTTGAGGCTGAGGAAATAGGAAAGATATCATCCTATATGGCGAGGCACAAGAAGACTGACAAAACTAAAGTCGAAGGTGTCATGAAGGAAGTGATGGAGGCTGTTACCAGCGGGGATATCCAGATGAGCGGTGATGAATATATCAAGAACGTCCTGACCAAGGGACTTGGTGATGAAGATGCTGAAAAGATACTTGAAATGGTTTCCCGAGAAAGCCCGCTTGAGTCACTGAAATGGGTGAACTCAAAGAAGCTGACAAGTTTTCTCGTTACGGAACATCCGCAGACGATTGCGCTGATCCTCTGCCTTCTTGAGCCGGATCAGGCTGCAGAGGTGATTCAGCAGCTGCCTGAAAATATAAGCAGTGATGTTGCTGTGATGGTTGCTGCAACGGAGAGGATACCGGACAGTGCCCTTGAAGAGATAGAAGAAGTGCTCAAGGTACAGCTTGACATGAGTAAGGGCAGTGAAGGAAGGACTTTTAACGGCACCAAGGTAATAGCCGAAATACTAAACCGCTGTGACCGGACATCTGAGCAGGGTATTTTGGGCAAGATAGAAGAGGAAGACGAAAAAATGGCTGATTCCATCAGGGAACTCATGCTTGTCTTTGACGATCTGGAGAAGATCGATGACAGAGGCATACAGGCCATACTGAAGGAACTGAACACCGAGGACCTCTCCCTTGCCCTGAAGACGGCACCTGCCGGGTTGAAAGAGAAGATATTCAAGAATATGTCACAGAGGGCAGCCCAGATACTCAAGGAGGAAATGGAGACAAAGGGGCCTGTTAAAGTATCAGAAGTAGAGGCTGCACAGCAGAACATTGTTAAAACTGCCAGGAGACTTGATGAAGAAGGCAAGATCGTAATCGCAGGAAGAGGAGGCGAAGAACTCATTGAATAGTCAAAGGATTTTAAAGGGATATAAGACTTCTCCCTATACCATGCCGGCCCTGCAAGAGGATCAGAAAAGGGAACAGTTGATCCATGATGCCGAGGAAATCCAGCGCAGGGCGTATGAGGAAGGATTTGCCGCAGGAGAGAAGGCAGGGTTGGAATCAGGTGAAGAAAAAGCACTGGTGCTGATTGATCATCTTGAATCGCTTGCTCAGGAGTTGCAGGACTTTAAAACAAACTTTGTGGATGACCTCACGGAGCAGGTCGTTGAACTTTCAGTAGCGATGTCGAGAAAAATAATCAGTGACGAGATTAAAACCCAACCGGAGACGATCGTAAAAATTACTGAACAGGCACTCAGGAAAATGAACAGTACAGGGCCTGTCAGAATTAAAGTGAATCCATCCGTGCATGAGCTCTTCCTGAATAAGAAATCCCTCTTGACGGACATTCATGAAGACATCCAGTTCGAAGTCACCTCCAGTGTTTCCGAGTCCGGTCCTGTGGTAACAAGTGAGGCGGAAGAAGTGATCACTGACTTTGATTCACTCATAGCAAATATTGCAGAAGAAATGGGAGTGAACTGTGGCGGTCATTGATCTGGGCAACTATCTCCATACAGTCAGAGAGACGGATCCCTTCAGGGCTTATGGCCGGATAACTGATATAACAGGTCTTACCATTAAAGCCACGGGGATTGATGTAAGTATCGGAGAGGCATGCAGGATATTTTCTGATAGCGAGACTTCAATTGACGCTGAAGTGGTTGGATTCAAAGACGGTAAAATCATTCTTATGGCTACGGGTGAGGTGTCAGGGATCAGGCACGGTAGTCGTGTCAGGCCAATGGGCAAAAAAATATCAGTAAAGGTGGGAGATGGTCTTATCGGACGGGTCATCAATGCAACGGGCGATCCGATTGATGGAAAAGGGCCTGTCAATGAAAGTGACTATCCTCTCATTTCATCATCCCAGAACCCTCTGAAAAAACAGAAAATAAGTGAACCCATCGATACTGGTATCAGGGTAATGAACGGGCTCCTTACCTGCGGCAAGGGACAGCGGCTTGGCATAATGGCAGGCTCAGGTGTTGGCAAGAGTGTATTGCTCAGTATGATTGCAAAATACTCCGAAGCAGACATCAATGTTATAGCATTGATAGGTGAAAGAAGCCGTGAGGTTCGCGAATTTGTCGAGATGAACCTTGGCGGGGAAGGGCTGAAAAAATCCATTGTTGTTGTTTCCACATCAGAGCAGGCCCCGCTGGCAAAGGTACGGGGAGCATTTGCAGCTACTGCGATTGCCGAATATTTCAGAGATCAGGGAAAGAATGTGATGCTCCTTATGGACTCTCTCACACGTGTTGCAATGGCTCAGAGGGAGATTGGTCTTGCAATTGGAGAGCCACCGACGACTAGAGGATATACCCCTTCTGTTTTTGCACTGCTCCCCAGGCTGCTTGAAAGAGTCGGTACTTCTGAAAACAGGGGAAGTATTACCGGCCTCTATACGGTTCTTGTTGAGGGCGATGACATGCTTGAGCCCGTGGCTGACATGACACGGTCAATTCTGGATGGACACATTGTGCTCTCAAGAGACCTGGCCATGGAAAACCACTACCCTTCCATCGACGTTCTGAATTCAATAAGCAGGGTTATGCCAAACATAATAGACAATAAACAAAGGGAATATGCAGGACGTTTTGTAGAAGTGCTTTCAACGTATAAAAAATTTGAAGACATGATAAACCTTGGGGCATATAAGTCAGGATCTAATTTTAAAGTTGATTATTCCATCAAGATGATAGAAAGACTGAAAAATTACATGCGTCAGGGCACAGATGAACTGATTGACATGGCCGACAGCCAGCAGGGGTTATACTTTGTCTTTGATGAGAATGAAGCGAAGGATGTGAAAGATGAGTAAAAAGAACAAGACACTGTCCAAGCTCATCAAGCTGAAAGAAAATAGAAAAATACAAATTGAATTAGAAGTAAAAAAAGCAGCTGACAGTGTTGAAGAGGAACAGAATAAACTTAATGAGCTTGAGGGTAACTATGAGAACTCTGTTGGCAATTTTGCTGAAAGACAGGTGGACAGTGTATTGAATGCCGGCAATATGTCTGTCTATTATGATTTCTTTTCAAGGATAAACAGAAGGATCAAGGACCAGGAAAAGGAGTGTTCCAGAAGCCAGGACAACCTTGAGAAGTCCAAGGACAGGCTTGTCGACGCCCATAAGGAGAAAAAAGCAGTAGAAATGCTGAATGATAAACAGATAAAAAAAGAACTGAGAGAAAGGTCTGTCTCAGAACAGAAGGAGACAGATTATTTTTCCCTTATAAGGAGAATCAAATGATACGAGCCATAGTTATCAGTAGTCTGCTTGTCTTTATTCCCATCTTTGCCCATGCTTCAGACGAAATGATCGATCTTGTAAAGAAACAGCGCATTGAGATTGAAGAAAAAGAGAAAATCGTAAAACAGGAAGTGGCACGACTCAAGGAACTGAAAAAAGAAATAAACGATGACATTGAAAAATATACAGCAGTGTTGAAACAGATCGATAAATCTCTTGAGAAGGCACAGGATATCGGAAGTAAGAGGTTACGGCATGTGGCAAAGGCCTATGAGGCAATGCAGCCTGAGGATGCAGCATCACGTCTTACTGGGCTGGATAATGAGACAGCCGTTCAGATACTGCTGAAGATGGCCAGTAAAAAAGCGGGACTGGTTATAGGCATGATGGAATCAAAGAAGGCAACAAAGCTGACCAAGGAAATTGCAAAGATCAAGAAAATTTAGAGTATAGAGAAATCTGATTTTGTACTTTAGTGAGCCGTACAGGTGCTGTCTTGGTATTATTAATAGAGGGCTGGCAGCGAATCTGATTTCATTGAAATATTATTCTGACATTCCTTCCTGTAATTTAATACAGTTACTATTGAGCCGCTTTCGGTTATGATATATTGATACAGAAAGAGGCGTAATAGTATGGTACTGTCATTACTAATGTGAGCAGTTGTCAGACAGGATAATGATTATGATGAGCAGGTTAATCTGGTGTGTATTCTTTATGGTTTTTACCGTGCTACCAGGCTGTAATCCCTACAGGGTCAATAAAAATGTCCTGCCCGTTGTCGATGGGAATGATAGATATTCCTACCCCGTAGAGGGTATTAAAGCACAGCACCGATGGTGGGAAGCACTGCATGATCCTTTTCTTGATGCAATAATCGAAAAAGCACTTTCAGATAACCTGACGATCAAACAGGCCGGAGCGCGGATTGAGCAGGCAGTTGCCTCGGACAGGAAAAGCGTCTCATTCCTGTATCCTGAGATCACTGGCAGGGCCTCAGGCGCACGGGACAGGAAGGGTGATGACAGTTCAGAAGATACCCATGTTGCCGGTCTGGCGCTTTCCTGGGAGATTGACCTGTGGGGACGTCTCTCTGCTGCCAGAAAGGCCTCGGAATATGAGGTGCATGCTTCACGTGAAGATTTGGAAGCAGCGTCGGTCCTCTTAACTGCTCAGGTTGCTGAAACGTATTTCCAGATTGTTGAGCAGATGCTCCAGCTTTCCCTGCTCAAGCGTCAAATTAAAGCAGGAGAAACCTTTCTCGAGCTTATAGAGTTGAGGTTCGGATATGGCGAAGCTTCGGTTGTAGATGTGTTTCAACAGCGTCAGCAGCTTGCTTCAACCCGATCACGCGTTCCCATTGTTAAATCACGTTTGCGAACTCTAGAAAACAGGTTGCATGTCCAAATGGGAATGGCACCGGTTCAGACGTCACCGAACTATGCCGATGAATTTCCTGAATTACCTGACCTGCCTGTGACGGGGGTGCCTGTTGACCTTTTACAGAACAGACCGGATCTGAAGCGTACATATAATGAGCTTGTAGCTACAGATTTCAGGGTTGCTGAGGCAGTATCAGATCGATTTCCCAGGATTGGGCTTTTTGGAAGTGCCTCATTTACAGACGGTTTTTCAACAGAAGACCGGATGCTCTCCCTTTTCCTTGAAGCAGTGGCTCCCGTCGTTGACTGGAACAGACGGAGTTCAGAAGTGGAAATACGTAAAGCCATACTCAAAGAAGAGCTGGCCCGCTACGCTCATGCCTATCTGACGGCCATAGAGGAAGTAGAAAATGCTCTCTGGCAGGAACAGCATCAATTGGAGTTACTGGATGCTCTGGAACGTCAGTTAACCATAGCAAGATCTAATCTTGCTGAAACACGGAACCGCTACCGACAGGGACTGACTGACTATCTGCCTGTCCTCACGGCTCTCCAGTCTCTACAAATTCTGGAACGGGACATCCTCGCAAGGCAGAGGGAACTGATCTCAAACCGTATTCTGCTCTATAGAGCATTGGGAGGCTCGAAGATAACAGATGTACATACCCGACGTGCAGCAACAGGAGGTTTCAAGAGGACAACCATATCTGAAGGAGTTCTACAATGAAATACATAATTGCGTTGCTCATTTTTCTCCTGGCGGTCGGTACTGCCATCGGCTTGTACAGCACAAGTCCCAAGACGAAGAAAGCAGTGCATGAACGACCTGTCCCTCTCGTTCAGACCGCTACACTCAATCCGGAGAGAGAGCAGGTTTTTATCGAAGCCTTCGGAACTGTCATCCCTGCAAAGCGTATAACAATGCAATCCGAAGTGGAGGGAAGGATAATCAGTCAGCACCCGGAACTGGTTCCGGGGGGACTGATTTATCAGGATGATGTCCTAATCCAGATCGACCCTGCAGAATATGAACTGAGAGTGAATGAGTATATGGCTGAACTGCAGGAGGCCACCTTTGAGCTGGACCTGGAGCAGGGAAAGCAGGTAATAGCACAACGGGAGTGGGAGCTTATGGAGGACGAGATTGACACATCTGGCGAAGGGAAAAGCCTTGCTTTACGGGAACCGCACCTCAGGCTGGTGAGAGCAAAAGTAGAAAAAGCAAAAAACAGGCTTGCTGCAGCCGAACTGGCATTGAAAAGGACGTCTATTACCACGCCATTTAATGCAATCGTTCTTGAAGAATTCGTTGACAGGGGGCAACTGGTGAGCAGACAGACGAACCTTGCCACCCTTGTTGGTACAGATCAATTCTGGATCCGCGTGTCCGTACCGGTATCTGTACTGCACAGGATATCCTATCCTGAGGGGAATAAAGGGAAAGGATCAGATGCGCAGGTACTGTTTGAACCGGTGAGCGGGCCGCCGATTGCTCGTCAGGGACAGGTCCTGCGAATGATGGGTGACCTTGACCCTGAGGGGAGGATGGCCCGTTTGATTATTGGCGTTGATGATCCACTGGAACTCCGCGCAGAATTACAGCATGGCCGGGAGAAAGGCCGGTTGTTGCTCGGGAGTTATGTGAAAGTTTCAATTCATGCCGGCTTCTTTGATGATGTTTATGAAATACCCCGTCATGCTCTTCGCGAGGGAGATGTTATATGGGTAATGGACAATAAAGAGAAATTACAGATTCGCCAGCTCAGGGTCGTCTGGCGGCTGCAGGAAAGTGTGCTTGCAAGGGCTGATTTAATGGAGGGTGATTCGCTGATTCTGAGCAGGCTCCAGTCTCCATTACCCGGGACAAAGATTATGGATGTGAATAAGCAAAAAATGATAAATCAGAAGTAAGGATTGAAGAATATAAATCGTAGTATTGCAGAATTTGCCGGTTACAACGGAAGATAAATATCAAATTCATTACCTTATTATTTTTAATGTACTGTTGTCATTGTTGATTGCATGAATACAACTACTGATAACGGCATGCTTGTATGGATGACAAAAAATCATGTTGCGGCAAACCTTCTCATGTTTGCCCTCGTGATCGGTGGGCTCATTGTCATGGCAGACATTAAGCAGGAGGTTTTCCCTGAATATGAGCTTGATATTGTTACCGTTTCGGTCTCCTATCCGGGAGCCAGTCCAGAGGAGGTTGAGGAAGGAATAATCCTGGCCATTGAGGAGGAGATTCGCGATCTTGAAGACCTGGAACGTATTACAGCTCAGGCAAGTGAGGGAAGTGCCAGTATTACTGTTGAGCTTCTTTCAGGTGCTAATGCTGAAACGGCGGTTCGGGACATAAAGAACGGAATAGACCGTATTACCTCTCTGCCTGAAGATGCCGAGCGGCCAGTGGTCAGTCTCCAAAAGCGCCGCAGGGAAGTAATGAGGCTTGCTCTTTACGGTGATATCGATGAGCGCACACTTTTTTACTTTGCACAGAATATACGCGAAGAGTTATTAGGACTACCGACGGTAACCCAGGTTGAATTAAGGGGAGTGCGTGAACCGGAAATCAGTATTGAAGTTCCCCAGTCAAAGCTGCGGTCTTTTGGTCTGACGCTCGGGGAAATTGCGGACATTATCAGCAGAAATGCAATAGACGTGCCAGCCGGAGGAATAAAAGCAGAAGGAGGAGAAGTACTGCTTCGCACATCAGAGCGCCGCGATTATGCCAGTGAGTTTACCGGGATCCCCCTTGTGCAAAAACCTGACGGTACAGAAGTCACGGTTGGAGAGATTGCGCACATTACTGATGGCTTTGCTGATTCTGAACGTGAGGCATATTTTAATGGACAGCGGGCAGTGCTTTTTTACGTGTTTAGAACAGGTGAGCAAACGCCGATTGAAATATCAACAGACGTAAAAGAATATATGGATACCCTGAGACCTTCATTGCCTGATGGTATCGGGTTTAATATATATAATGACAGATCAGAGCTGTATCAGGACCGCCTTTCCCTCCTTTTGCGAAACGGAACTTTTGGATTGGCCTTGGTCCTGCTCACTCTGGGACTTTTCATGGAGGCCCGACTTGCATTCTGGGTGGCCATGGGTATCCCTATTTCAATCATTGGCTCCTTCCTGATCCTGAACTATCTTGGCGCCAGTATTAATATGGTTTCCCTTTTTGCCTTTATTATTACGGTTGGTATCATTGTTGATGATGCCGTTGTCGTAGGGGAGAATATATATTACAAACGCGAGCAGGGCCTTTCACCCATTCATGCATCTATCAAAGGGGTGCAAGAGATGTCAACGGTGGTAACCTTTGCAGTAGTGACGAATATAATAGCCTTTCTGCCCCTGCTCTTTGTGCCCGGATCAACAGGCAAGTTCTTTGCAATACTTCCTGCTGTTGTGATCGCGGTCTTTATAATTTCACTTGTAGAATGTCTTTTTGTTCTGCCGGCCCACCTTACCTATGGCCGGCGAGAACAGAAGGGGAAATTGATGTCGATCCTTGATACTGTACCGAAGCTCTGCGAAAAAGCGCTTCAGATGTTTATAGAAAAATACTATACGCCCTTACTTCGTATGTCAGTAACAAGCCGGTACCTGACTGCCATTATCTTTCTGTCCGTTCTGGTAGTTGCCTATGCATACTGGGACAGCGGGCGGATCGATTTTTCTTTCAGGCCGAATATACAGACAGACCGAATCGATGCTGAGGTGACGCTTCCCTATGGGGCTCCCGTTGAGGAGGTGAGGCGCATTGCCAGCATTATTGAAGATGGGGGTGTGCGCGCGATTGAAAAAACAGGGGAAAGAGAAATTCTTGAAGGAGTCATGACAGAAATAGGACGCAGAGGATCAAATACAGCTGAGATAAATTTTTATTTAGTCCCCCAGGACATGCGTACTATCTCAACACGTGAATTCAGCGTTCTATGGAGGCAGGAGGTTGGAGACATTGCAGGGCTCGAAAGTCTGTTTTTCGATTATCTCGTTGGTCCCGGAGGTTCATCAGCAATCAATGTAGAGTTAACACATCCTGATCCGGATACTCTTGAACATGCTGCAACTGACCTGGCTTCGGCGGTAGCCTCATATGAAGGAGTAACAGATATTGATGACGGATATGCACATGGAAAGCTCCAGTTTGATTTTACCATGCGATCAGAAGGAAGAAGCCTTGGCCTGACTGCCCGTGAGCTGGGGAGTCAGGTGCGCCATGCCTTTTACGGTGCTGAATCGCTGAGGCAGCAACGTGGCCGTGACGAAGTCAAGGTGAAAGTCCGGCTTCCAAAATCGGAACGGACGTCGCTTTATCATATGGAGGAATTAATGATTCGCACTCCCGATGGAGGCGAGATACCTCTGGTCAGGGCTGCTGAACTGAAAAGCGGCCGGGCATATACTGAGATTAACCGGGTAGATGGCAAGCGCGTACTAAACGTCACAGCAAATGTTATCCCGGGATTGGCCAATGAAAACAAAATACTTGCTAATCTGAAGAGAGACTTTTTACCTGAATTTGTTTCAAAGTACCAGGGGCTTAAGTACTCTTTTGAGGGGAGGCAGCGGGAATCGCGAAAGGCGCTTCAGCACCTGTTTTACGGGCTGAGTTTTGCCCTCCTTGCCATATTCACGCTTCTTGCCGTACTGTTCAAAAGCTACGTGCAGGCCGTTCTTGTGATGGTGAGCATTCTTTTCGGTCTTGCAAGCGCACTGCTCGGTCATGTCATTATGGGATTTAACCTGAGTATTATCAGTCTTTTCGGTATGATAGCACTTTGCGGAATCGTTATTAATAGTGGACTGGTATTGACCGTGACCGCAAACCGCTTGTGTGACACCGGTGAGACTGCCTTTGAAGCAGCGATCAATGCAGGAACCCGTCGTTTCCGTCCTATCATGCTGACGGCAATTACGACCTTTATCGGGCTTGCTCCCATGATATTCGAGACCTCTGTTCAGGCTCGATTTCTCATTCCCATGGCTATATCTCTCGGGT
>CP070644.1:1594489-1602079 GCA_020354155.1 Nitrospiraceae bacterium
ATACCATAAATAAACACATATGTCCAAGATAGGATGTCTTGAGAGCATTCAGAACATCCATTATCTGTGATTGTCCAACATGTTCATTTAAGTCAGAAAAAATCGACTGGATTCACCTGTTAAGAGATGGTGTGATAATCGCAAAGTTGTCATCGCGAGACACCGAAGGTGGCGAGGCGGTCTCTTCTTTTTTAATGAGATTTCGAGAGTTCTTCTGGCAGGCAGTGATAACGAACGTATGGTTAGAAGCACGTCTGGAGATTAGTCAAGAAGATTAGACCAGCCATATTTGTTAATGAATCTGGTTAATGTCTCAGGACGGTAGGTGGCTATCCGGTTATATCGCTCCCTGACGCTCCTGTGAATAAAGGTGTGCTTCGGGATTTTGCGGACACGCTTTCCAAGGACCTTGAAAAAGCCCTCGTATTCCTCGTGCTGCCCGGCAAGAGGATTGCCATTGATACGGGAAATGACGTGATTTTCGAAATGGAGCCCTGCCTTTTGCGCTTCATCAATCATCCACTGGAGAGGTATATCAGACAGGGACTCCCTCTTGGGTCCCGGTTTATAGCCCCCGCCGATATCGGAATGCACACCCGCAAACCAGACCTGCTGCAGGTCCATCTTCCGTCGCTGTTTCCATATGGTAGGCTCAAAATCATCTCTCATTTCATCGATTGACAGTGCGTGTCGTGCAAAGTCGATATTAGGCCCGATCTTGGTGTCATGAAAGAGGTGCCTCTCATTCAAAAAGCCAAGCATCCTCAGCGGTACACCAAGTGCTCCGACCGTGTCCCAGACGCCGATGAACCTGATCCTCTGATCACTGCTTACAGCATATTTCCTGCGGAAACCTATTGAGTTCTCATCTCTGGGGTGTATTTCAGTATCCTTGTAGAGATCAAAGGCCTGCTCTATGCGGTTTGCATGGGCACGCTTGAGAACGCCGCAATTATATATCAGGCCTGCAAGGCTGCGGACCGTGTAGGCGCCGCGGCTGAATCCGAAGAAAAAAAGTTCATCACCGGGATTGTAGTTCTGAACAATAAAACGGTACCCGTCGGTAATGTTTTTATTGATCCCTGCCCCGAATCCTCCTCCGGTGATTTGATCATGATAGGCGCCCAGTCCCCAGTCATAGAAGACGACCTGCTGGATTCCATCACTATCAATGGGAAGGATCGATCGTGCAATTTTCAGGACATTGGTGGGGAAATCTCTGGTTAAATCTTTTTCAGGCCGGTTCCAGGTGCCATCGGCACAGATAATAATTCGCTTCATGAGGGGTTCCTGTTGTTCAGCGATGAATTACTTCTTGTACATCCGCTGCTGATCATCCAGTTCCTGCACTCTCAGCAGACGCTCTGACTCAGGCTTCTTTAATTCCGCCTCAATATAGTCTGCCCTGTCAGCGATGGTAGAAGGCTTTTTATTGACATTGTGGAGAAATCTCCAGAGATATCCCGGGCCTTCAGCTGTTTTCGGATCAAGTTCCACTGCCCGCCGATAATCACTGACAGCCTGAGTGTATTCCCCCATCCTGTCATTGAGTATCCCCCTGTTGGCATATGCCGCGGCAAAATTCTCATCAAGACTGATTGCCCTGTTAAAAGCATCTTTTGATTCCTTGTATCTATTCATTTGAAGCAATGTGATCGCCCGGGCAAGGTGGGCTTCCTTGTATTCAGGATAGCTGGCCAGCAGGTCATCAAGCATCTGAAGCGCTTCATCATGCTCCCCATCCTGCAGATATTTATTTGCCATACGGAACTTGTTCTCACCGGGGACGTTTTCATGTGACATAAACTGAAAATAATAATAACCGAAGACAGCCAGGGCAATCAGTATGATTGCAGGTATGAGAAAGTTACGGTTCATTTTGCAATAAAATAATTGTGTATAAGGATTCTATTAAAAACGAAGGCAAAGGTAACAACAATAACTGCAGTAACAGGGACGGATTTTTTCTCCAGTTCCTGACGCTCTTCTTCAGAGAGTTCCCGTTTTAATTTACCCTCGGCCTTTCTGACTTTCTGAACAAAAATGAATTTTTTTACCGGTCTAAAGAGAATGGCTGCCATAAGAATGGAGGTAGCCAGATACCAGATTAAAAGTCCTGTTGTCATGTAATCTCCGAAACAGATTGAACTTGTTGTTTTTGCATGGTTAACCTGAAATTACTGTCACTTCGAGCCTTCCCACCTGCAGGCAGGCAAAGCGGGAAACCTTCTCTGGTCATTTTAGTAGTCAGGATTTCTCCTGTCAGTCGAAATGACAATGTACTGTTAGATTGCATGAACGAATATTAATGTATATTATTTGACCGGAAAATTAAAGGGGGGATATAAATCCCCCCTTCTGAAAAGATGCTATATTCTACTACGGTTTATCCGTATCAAGACGGGCTTTTTTAGCGTCACCAATATCTTCCACGAGAACTTGAATTTCAGAGTCAGGAATAGTGGACATTTTCATCTTGTAGGCGAGCAGCCACATCATACCAACTCCGAGGGCCCACCAGAGAATCTGCCATGCCCAGATTGAAGGTATGCCGAATGTCCAGGTTGCAGAGTCATTGGGATTACCAAAGATCGTATTGCCGATGACGGTGCCCGGTCCCTGGGCAAAGATAAACCAGACAATGACAACAATCCATGCCATGGGGACAAGACTCTTCTTGTCTTCAGGCAGCCCAGCATGATCTTTCAGAAAATCATGGAATTTCTGGCGATGAGCACGGGACTCTGAGTCCTGGGTCATTGCTGAAACGATGATTGCTGATCCAAGGTTAAAGATAATGCCCCATCCTGCAGAGTGGATCGTCCATGGCCAGCGGCCCCAGGAGGTTATGCCGAACCATGTAGTACCAATTGTTTCAGTGCAGGTAACAGCGATCAGTCCTAAGATCAAACCGACGGTTATCCCCCGTCTTGTGAGGAATGGCCAGTAGCAGATACCTATCAGGGCAGGCCACATCTGGAATCCGTAGGCAACAGCAAGACCGCCGAGCAACACGAGGGCGTCTTTGGATGTGGTTGCAACAACAAGAGCTGATCCGACGATTATGGCAACGCCGATTCTGCCAAAGAGTTTCTGGGTTGCATGTGATGCATCAGGGTTCAGAAACCGTTTGTAAAGGTCTCTCGTCAGCATACCGCCTGCAGTGGACATGTATGCGGCGCCCGTTGACTGCATTGCAGCAAGGGCACAGACTGCCAGAAGGCCCACAAGCCACGGAGCTGTGGTAGACATGAGATTAATCAGGGCAGGTACGATCATTCCCTGTTTACCCGGCATTTCCATCAGGTCTTTTCCAAGTTTCAGGACGTCTGTTGCAAAGCCAGCCTGAAGCATCCTGGGATCAGCACCGATGAGGTGACCGCCCAGTCCCTGCATGGCGGTAAAGAAGATCAATATTCCGCCGATACCGAATGAAGATGCCCATACCTGCTGCGGTGCGAAGGGTTTCGGGTTCTTGTTTGAGAAGGACCACATTGAGAAAGCCGGTGAAGACTGGATACCCATCAGTGCAAAGGCATAGGAAAGGATCATGATTCCTGTCCATGCGCCGCCCACTGCCTTGGGCCCGGAAGCAACGAACTGGATGACACCGGGAACAGCGATGTAGTGACTGTAGCCCTCCATCGTTCTCTTTTTGTCCATTACTTCACCACCGAGCGCAGCAACGGCGTCAGGTGATGTCAGATTTGCAATACCGACGTTCAGTGCTGTCCAGCCGCCTGCAGCATCGAGAGCAATAAATCCGATTGCTATGATACCGCCGGCAAGAAGGATGCACTGCACCGTGTCAACATAGGCCACAGCCCTTAGCCCTCCGGAAGCCACATAGATAAAAACGACAAGGGACAGGAGCCACATACCTGCCTCAACACCAAGCATGCCGTCGGTCAGAACGTTGAAAAGAAAGCCCGAGGCCCGTAACTGTACTCCCAGGTAGGGAATGGAAAAGACGAGGGCGACTACAACGGTCAGTATTCTGATGGCGTCGGATTTGAAGTAATCATGAAACATCTCACCAGGTGTTACATATCCGAAACGTTTCCCAAGGATCCACTGCCTCTTCAGAAATATGACTCCTGTAAAGGGAATGGTGATGGCATAAAATGATGCATAAGCATACTGGAAACCGTCACGGTACAGCAGCCCCGGATGGCCCATAAATGTCCATCCCGAGAAAGACGTTGCTGTTGCTGCAAGCACGAAGACCCAGATCGGGATTGTACGGCCTGCAATAAAATAATCAGATGCGCTCTTTGCCATTCTGGCACCTTTGACGCCCATTGCAATACAATAGGCCCAGTAGGCTACGACAAAAATAAATAACCAATATATACTAGCGTGCACTGTTTTCCTCCTTTCCAGTTAAAAAATGCGATTCAAGTATACGATCATTACAGCTTATTTCCCCTATCACCTCCTTTTTTTCTGGCAGTCAGCCCACTACCTTGTCTTATGCTCTGCCGATATCGGTTAAATCATTGAGGGTTATTATGCCATCTGTTTTCAAAAAGTACAGAAATTTTTGAAACAGCTGGGCGGTTATAAATGAATCACTCAATGCGTTATGAACTGTCTTGACCGACACACCGTACCTGTTTGCAAGGGAGAAAAGATCTGTCTTCACAGGTCTTCCCGGGTAGTGTTTCCTGAAATTCATGGAGTTCTCATAGAGCCATTCATATATTTTCTGCGTATCCACTGCCGGGTTTGGAAGTTTCCGGCTGAACTGTTTCTTGAATTCTCTGTTTAAGAAACTCAGGTCAAGATGGATAAAATGGCCGACGATCACCGCGTCACTGATAAAATCAAGAAACTCGCTCATTATCTGCTCCATGGCAGCTTCACTACTCAGTTCACCGGGGGTGATGCCGTGGATCTCAACACTTTTTTTTGTTAATTCCCCTTTCGGTCTGATAAGACGATAAAACTCTTTGCTTATATGGATGGTCCCTCCTGTCATCTTCAATGCACCGATGGAGACGATAAAATCTTTTTTGACATCAAGGCCGCTCAGCTCCGTGTCAACGACAACAAAGGGACACTCTGCAAGAGGTGTATTCCCGGCGACCTTCCCTGAACAGCTCTGGACATGCTGTGCCCCATCTGCAGATGTTGTCCGTAACCGTGATGCAAATTTCATTAAGCATTCAGTCAGCATATTCATCTCGCTGCATACATCTGTTCTTTAAAATAGGTCTCCACCTTTCTCTGAAGCACGGGAATTATCTGAAATATTTCCTTTGCCGTCTTTTTTTCGAGCATGGAGAGATTATCAGGTTCAATAAGATCGTCCATTGGAAGACCCTGCTCTTTTTTCATCAGTTGATTGTGCAGGCGCATCTGGAGCAGAAACTCAAAGGCAGCAGCAATATCAATGATGACATCACTCAGGAGAGAAGTCTTTTTTGAAAGTACAGTCAGGCGTTCCGACGTTGAGGTTTCGTGAATATTATGGACAACGGCAAGGGCCCTCAGGGAATCTACTATCTGAAGTATGCCTTTCTGTTTGATATTGAACTGTTCCAGATGTTGACCGCTTTCATCAACAAGAAATTTCTTGAAAAATCCAATGGGTGATTTATGGCTTATGCCGTGTTCAATAAAAGTCGCCAGATATCGTTCGTCTTCGAGGATATGTTTATGGAGGCGCTCCTTGAAGGACGTGATAATCACTTCATCACCGTAGACTGAACGCGCATCAAGCAGTTTTTTTGCAGTTGACACGAGAGAAGGTTCAGGTGAGCGCAATGCACGGAGAAGATTTCTCTCCCACTCAGTTATATCTCCGTACATGGGAATATTCTCTCCCAGAGGATGGGTGTCGAACATGGGAAAATTGTATTCAGTGAAGATATCTTTCAGATGGGCAAGGAGTTTCCTGCAATACTCATCAATGTCCCTTTTCAGGCCATAGGTGCTCTGGTCTTCATACATGATGGCACAGCGAAAGACAGCCTGAAAGGTCTGTTCCTTACGGCCTTCTGAGCCGTACACAAAGAACGTAAAGGGAATTGGCGGCTCTCCGATATGACTGTGGCTCAGTTCAATTATCTTATGCAGGAGCCTGTCATGCAGTTCAGTGATAATCTTCAGTATATGCCCTGCCTTGACGTTTTCTTTCAGAAGCAATGCGGTAATCTGGTCTATTTTTTTGTGAACGGCAAGGAGTTCTTCAACACTGCTCTGGCGTTCAATGCTTTTCAGAAGGGAGAGGGGAGATGTGCCCTGAAGAAGCATGAAGTCATGATTTGTTATGACACCCTTGAGTTTTCCTGACTCTGTTACAAGGAGGTGATGTATGTTGTGTTTGATCATTGTTGCCAGGGCGTCAAAACATTTTGTCTGAATTTCGACTGTTACAAGGCCAGTACTCATAATCTCCTTCACCGGGTATGTAGAATCAACACCCTTTGCGACGACCTTGTCCCTGAGGTCACGGTCAGTCACGATGCCCACAGGGGTCCCATGGAAGTCTGTGATCACGAGGGAGCTGATGCCATTGTAGGACATGATGTCTGCTGCCTTGCGGATAGGAGTCTGCGCAGGAGCTGTAACAGCTTCCCTCAAGGCCAGCTTCTGAACAGGAGTGGTATAGAGCAGTTTTTCTCCTTCTTTGAAGAGAAGGTTTTTGCTCCTCATTTCGCGGTATGTCTTGTCAAGGTAATTCTTGAAAAAGGACTTCATAAAAAATTCACCGAAAAGGGGTTCTGTGCTGATTATCTGCATGATGATTTCTTTTGGAATCTGATAGCAGAGGGTGTCCTCAATGGCCTGGACGTTCGTTCTTGATTTATCACCGCTTATCAACGAAAGATATCCAAAAGGCTCACCTTCGCTTTTAAAGTCAATGACGATCTCATCATCATCTGACATAAAGATCTTTACTCCCCCCTTTTTTATAATTCTCAATGAGTCACTGGGAGGACCATCCTGGGCCAAAATGAGGGTGTTTTTAGGGATAAACTCCAGAGTGAGGTTGCTGGCTATAGTGTTCAGAGTATCATCTCTGAGAAATTTGAAAGGCGGAATGTTCTTAAGAAAATTTATACTTTCTTCAGTAATCATATCTTTAGTAAGGGAAGAACATATAAGGGAAAGCAAATAGAATGCCAGTGCCGGCAGGAGAGAATAAATATTAATATCAGATAGTTAGGGTGTTTTATGGGGGTCCATCGAAGGGGTGGGTGTTACGAGAAGTAACGCGGAGTTCTGGAAGTTACTTAAAGTAATAGGGTGTCATTTTTTCCCCAAACCCCATTTTTTCCGTTTTTCCCAGAGAGACTTCCGCGTAATCCCGAGCATCCCTGCAAGCTGCTGCTCATTATGGGAGGACTGATATTCCCGGATAAAGGCCTTTGTGTAGTCCTCGATGGAGAGTTTTCCCTCGACGGACTCCTTACCAAAGGAGTTGCCTGAGTGGACTGACTTTGGCAGGTTATCAGATGTGATCCTGCTGTTTTCACAAATGAGTATTGCCCGTTCAACAACATTCTGTAATTCCCTGATATTCCCGGGCCAATGGTAATTCATCAGATACTTGAGGGCCTCCTCAGTGATATCTTCAACCTC
>CP070644.1:1602179-1609589 GCA_020354155.1 Nitrospiraceae bacterium
CAGCTATTCATGCGGGCCTGATGATACCAGAGAGGCCATGAGTCTGATTCAGAGCGGGGTGATCACCGCTGGGAAGCTGGTGACCCATCGTTTTTCCATTGATGAAACGGAGAAGGCATATAGGATCGTTGCCCGGGCACAGGATTCGATCAAGGTCATTATTACTTTTTGAGCAATCTGTATCAAAGGTGTGAAATAAATAAACGGTAGTCACCCTGAGCTTGTCGAAGGCTGGATTCCCCGAGCAGGCCGCCTGGAAGGGCAGACTGGGGCCCTGGGCAGTGCTCCATTGAATGTCCCCGGGCTGTGATAGAATAAACCTGCCATGAAAGTTATCGTCGCAATGAGCGGTGGAGTTGACTCCTCTGTTGTTGCCCATCTGCTTAAGGAAGAGGGCCATGAGGTGATAGGACTCAGCTTTGAGCTTTGGGACAAACGTGATCTCAAGGCCTCCAATGTCTGCTGTTCCCTGGAGACGATCCAGCTTGCCAGGACAGTTGCTGAAAGCCTTGGTATCGAGCACCATACAGTCGATGTGAGGGACACATTCTATACCTGTGTCATAGAGGAATTCTGTGATTCCTACATCAGGGGAGTGACCCCCAATCCATGCATTCTCTGCAATAGATACATCAAGTTTGAGTTTCTCCTTCAAAAGGCCCGGGAGCTTGGCGCAGACAGGGTTGCAACAGGACATTATGCGCGAATAGAAAAGGGCCGGGTGTCAGGGATCAGGGATGAGGGGGCAGGCAATGAGAGATATCTGCTCAGGAAAGGGACGGACCCGAAGAAGGACCAGTCCTATGTCCTCTATGTAATGAAACAGGATGAACTTGCAATGACGATATTCCCTCTTGGAGAGTACAACAAGGAAAAGACCCGTGCCGTTGCTGCCGAAATCGGTCTTGCCAGCGCCACACGGCCGGAAAGCCAGGAAATCTGTTTTGTCGGGGATGACAGGTATGCTGATTTCATAAAAGACTTTTCTCCTGAATCAGTTCAGCCGGGGCAGATCGTAGATTCCAGCGGCACGGTAGTGGGAGAACACAGGGGGATAGCTTTTTATACAATCGGCCAGAGAAGAGGCCTGGGCATAGCAGCCCCGGAGCCCCTGTATGTGATTGATATAGACCGCAAAGACAACCGCGTTATCATTGGCCAAAGGGAAGAAGCCATGAGAAAAACATTTAAAGTCAAAGAATTGAACTGGGTGGCCCTTTCTTCCCTGGAAGAGCCGATAAAGGCACAGGTAAAAATGCGTTCAACCATGAAAGAAGAACCTGCAATGATACGTCCTGAGTCTGACGGCATGATCAATGTTGAATATGATGAGCCCCAATGGGCCCCGGCCCCCGGGCAGAGCGCTGTTTTTTATCTTGATGATACTGTGCTCGGCGGCGGTATCATTGATTGAAAATTATGGTTCCATTTTTTCTTTCTTCAGTGTATACTTTTTCCTATTATGCCTAAGTACAGGATAGGATGCAGCGGTTTTTTATATGATTCATGGAAGGGCGCTTTTTATCCTGACAATCTTCCTCATAAGTACTGGCTTACCTTTTACATGCAGAAGTTCAATACTGTCGAGCTGAATGTTACCTTCTACAGACTGCTGAAAAAGGAGGCCTTTGAGAGGTGGTATAAGGACACACCTCCTGAATTTTCCTTTTCCCTGAAGGGAAGCCGCTTTATAACACATGTCAAGAAACTCAAGGACGTTGAGCTGCCTCTCTCGACTTTTTTCAATGCCACTGCTCCCCTTATGGAAAAGCTGGAGGTAGTGCTGTGGCAGCTTCCGCCGAACCTGAAACTGAACATGACCAACCTGGAAGATTTTATCGATAACATTAAGGTGTATCCGGTACGACATGTTTTTGAGTTCAGGCACAAGACATGGCTTTCAAAAAAGGTGCTGAAACTTCTGGCTGCATCGAATATTGCAGTTTGTATGGCTGACTGGCCGGAATTTATTGATGATCTGCCTGTTACAGCAGATTTTGTCTATCTGCGCAGGCATGGCGAGGGCGGCAGTTTTGCGACAAACTATAGTCCGGAGCAATTGAAGCAGGACGCAAAAAGGATAAAAGAATATCTTAAAATGGGCAAAGATGTCTACTTTTACTTCAATAACGATGCCTTTGCCTATGCACCGAAAAACGCGATTGAATTAAAGGCCATTCTTGACAGCATGCTGCCCAAATCTGTGCTGGATCAGTTGGACAATAAGAAGAAACCGGGGAAGAAAAAGGTTGCCAAAAAGAAAACAGTAAAGAAAGCTGCGTCGAAGGCCGCCTCGAAGGTTGCAAAGAAGATTGCCAAAAAAGTTGCTGAAAAGGCAAAAAAGAAAGCTGCTAAAAAGAAGGCTGCTAAAAAATCCACGAAAAAAGCGGTAAAGAAGACCACAAAGAAGAGTGCTAAAAAGACCGCAAAAAAACCGGTAAAGACGAAAAGCGCAAAGAAGAAGGCCGTAAAAAAAGCTGCAAAGAAGACGACGAAGAAAAAGACGAAAAAGAAATAACCGCACTGCCTTCCTGCGAGTCTGAAAGGTTCAAGAATACATGTCAGAATGCCCCGCCCAAGGGAACGGGGTACGTTAATCCCGGACATTTCAAACTGTGAACAACAAAAATATACAGCAGGCATGGCCTATCCTGAAGAGGCAGGTAAAGAAACTGGACCTGCCATGGCTCGAAGACATGGTGCTCAATCAGGGTCAAAGACGAGACCCCTATACAGTCCTTATATCCTGTATCCTCAGTTTACGGACCCAGGATAAGACAACAGGAGAGGCTTCAGAGAGACTTTTCAGGATTGCACCAGATGTAACATCTCTTGCGAAGGTACCGGTCAAGACAATCGAAAAGGCTATTTACCCCGTTGGGTTTTATAAAGTAAAGGCAGAAAGGATACAGGAGCTTGCCCATGTTCTCATTCGGGATTATGCGTCAGAGGTACCCGATGATATTGACGAGCTTTTAAAACTGAAGGGAGTGGGCAGGAAGACGGCCAACCTTGTTGTTACCTTAGGCTATAACAAGTATGGAATCTGTGTTGATACCCATGTCCATCGCATAACCAACAGATGGGGATATATAAAAACGGGGTCTCCAGACAAGACAGAGTATGCCCTCAGAGAAAAATTGCCTAAAAAATACTGGAGAACAATTAACGGACTTCTTGTTGCCTTTGGACAGGGTATATGCAAACCAGTCTCACCTTTCTGTACGCAGTGCATGATTCAGAAATATTGCGACAGAGTCGGTGTATCAAAGCATAGATAATAGGGGGCCTAGCCCCAGACCCGATTACAGGGTGGGATTGCATCCCACACCCTCCTGCCAGCCAGCAGGTCCTCTTTGTCAACGAGGGGCATTCCGTCTCGCGGGTCGCCGTACACCTTGTATTCTTCAAGGCTTTCTGGTAAGTTAGCCTATCAGGAGGCCTGTGTTGATTCACACCATGAAAACATTACCGAACCCGGCATGCGCTTGCATCCAAAACCTGTCCACACTCCTCTGGAGTTTAATTGCCGCTCTCTTCATTTCTTTTGTGTTGATTGCCTGCTCAACCACTCCCGATGCCCAGTCTATGGCCCGGGCAGAGGCCCATAACAAGCTTGCAACTTCATATATCAACAACGACCAGTTGAATAATGCATTTGTAGAATTGCAGAAGTCCCTTCAGCTTGACCCGCAGAACAAAGAGACGCTCAATTCTCTTGGTTATATCAGTGCGAGATTTAAGAAATATGATGAGGCCGTCTCATATTATGAAAAAGCTATCGCACTGGACCCGCAGTATTCTTTTGCCAGGAACAACCTTGGTGTTGCCTATCTGGAGATGGGTCAGTGGGACCAGGCCATTGAGCAGTTTGAATCAGCGCTGGTCAATCCTACCTATGGTACCCCGGAGAGGGCCTATACCAACATGGGGTACGCCTATTATAAAAAAGGCGATTACCTGAATGCCGAAAGTGTGCTGAAAGAAGCAGAGACGAGAAATCCAACCTTTATATTAGCCATGTACAGACTGGGCCTTGTGTATAAAGAACTGGGTGATGATGCCGCTGCTATAGCCGAACTGGACAGGGCGCTGAAAGTTGCCCCTGATTATCTGGATGCCCGCTGGGAACTGGCACAGGCATACCTCAGGACAGGTGATAATGAGAAGGCATTGCTGCAGTTTGAAAAAATTGCCGAACAGGCAAGTGACTCACAAATGGGCCTGGACGCCCAGGAATTTATTCATCTTATAGAGCAGTAATTCCCCACGTGTAATTTTCATGATAAATACACCGGGCAGTATCCTGAAGGCAGAGAGAGAAAAGCAGAATAAATCCCTTGAGGAAATTGCCCATAGACTGAAGCTCAGTCCTGATTACCTCCAGGCAATAGAGGAGGGAAGTTACGGATCAATCCCTGCTGAAATATTTGTGAAGGCCTATATCCGCTTTTATGCTGATGCCCTTGGTCTTGACAGTGATTTCATTCTCGATCTTTATCATAAAAAAGAAACTGGCCCCCCGGTCGTGCACCCTGTGACAGGAGAGGATGAAGAGATATTCAGCTACAGGCCTCTTGCTGTCATGACGGCCCTTCTTGCAATTTTTACTGCAACTGCCCTGTTCATGAAGGCTCCGGTTCCATTAGAAAAAAGAATTATTCCTCCCGCCGCTGTTGATTCACACAATAATGGTGTCTCTGTTAAAGAAACAATTGATAAAGAGCTGCCTCAGGACGTGGTCTCTCCTGCTCAGGACGTGGTCTCTCCTGTTCAGGACGTGGTCTCTCCTGTTCAGGACGCGGTGCCTCCAGCTCAGGACGTGGTTTCTCCTGTTCAGGATGTGGTGCCTCCAGCTCAGGACGTGATGCCTCCCGTTCAGGATGCAGTCTCCCCATCGAAACGGGGAGGGTCTGAAAAACTTTCCCTCAGGATAGAGGCAACAGAACTGACATGGGCATCAGTAAGCATTGACGGCGGAGAGCGAAAGGAATGGCAGTTGCGGGCAGGGGAATCAAAGGAGTTTCAGGCAAACGAAATTTTCAGGATAAAAGTCGGTAATGCAGGAGGCACGAAGCTTTACTTCAATGGCTCATATCTTGGAGAACTTGGAGCTCACGGAAAGATCGTGGATATTGTTCTTCCCGATAAAGTCAATAGTCACTAAATAGTTTTGTATTCATGTAAAGCGGCGTCTTTCAAATCCCATAGATTGCTTCCGGGCTATGAGGGACTGCGAGGGTTAAAAATGAATTCCTGTTTGAGGAAAGAAGAGACGAGTTGGAATATATTTACCGAGCAGTCATGAAATAGACCGAAAGTGAAGCAATCAAAGGGCGCATTTTTGGCACCTTTTTAGTACGTGCAAAAAGGTGCTCCGCCCGAAGTGCATATCGGGTCTGGGGCAGAACTCCATATTGAGGAGTCTTCAAATATAAGTGTAAAACTTAAGAAGAGCGATTACACTACCTGTCAACACCTTTAGTGACTAAAACAGTTCAATGCATCTGTGATGCATTGTGAAAAAGTGCTCATTGTTTTGTTGAATGTATGGCAGAAAAAAACTGATTACGATGCAGCTGTTGACAAATGCTGACATCTGCTGGTATCTTTCAACAGCTATACTTTTAAAATATATCAAATTCATTTATAGAAAGGAGGGAGTTCATGACGAAGGCTGAACTCGTTGACGTTGTAGCAGATGGCTCTGATATTTCTAAAGCTGCTGCTGCGAGGGCTCTTGATTCTCTTATTGACGGAATTACAAAGGCCTTAAAGAAGGGTGACAAGGTCACACTTGTAGGTTTTGGAACCTTTTCTGTATCCAAGAGGAAGGCACGGAAGGGACGCAATCCTCAGACAGGTGAAGAGATAAAGATTGCAGCTTCCAAGGCACCCAAGTTTACTGCCGGTAAAGCACTCAAACAGGCGCTTAATTAATCCATCTATTCCAGGGCGGTCTGCTGTTGCAGGGCCGCCCTGATTCATTTTCTATTCAGGGAAATTAAGCTGTATTCTCTGTATGGAAGATGCCTTTCCTGTTTTGGCATTGACGTCAACGACAACACAGGAAAGGAGCGACTCCCCACGGGCTGTTTCAAATCGGACAGGTATCTGAGTAAGAAATTTATTAATAATCTGGCTTTTCTTTACACCTATGATAGAGTTGACAGGACCCGTCATGCCTGCATCTGAAATAAAAGCAGTTCCCTGGGGGAGTATTCTTTCATCTGCTGTCTGAACATGGGTATGAGTTCCTATGAGGGCGGACACCTCCCCATCAAGGTACCAGCCGATGGCTGCCTTTTCAGAGGTGGCCTCTCCATGGAAGTCAACGATTATGATGTTCGTTTCTTTTTTGAGCTCCCTTACTTCTCGTTTGGCAGTCTGAAAGGGACAGTCAATCTGACGCATGAAGACCCTTCCTTCAAGGTTCAATACACCTATTGTATGCCCTGACCTCGACTTCATGATCATAGTTCCTGCCCCGGGTACGTCCGGTGGATAATTGGCAGGCCTTAAGAGGCGGTTTTCTTTTGCAATATAGGTTACAGCCTCTTTCTTGTCCCATATATGGTTGCCTGATGTGAGGATATCAATTCCAAGGGAAAAGAGATCTTCACCGATTGCCTGGGTAATGCCAAAACCGCCGGCTGCATTTTCTCCGTTGGCAATGACAAAGTCAATTTTCAGCTTGCTCATCAGACCGGGCAGGCCCTTTTGTATTGCCCTTCTTCCGGGCTTGCCTACGATGTCGCCAATAAAAAGAATTTTCATGCTACGAGTGTTAGTTCCTGTAGTGAGATGATGTGACTCAATGTATGTTCATTCAAGATGCAGGGTTCCAGGATTCAAGGGTTCAAGTGACTTTTCACTCGAACCCTTGGCCCCTTGATTCCTGTTTTACTTTGCGTACTCCACATATCGAGATTCCCTGATTACAGTCACCTTTATCTGTCCGGGATAGGTCAGTTCTTCTTCGATCTTCTTTGCAAGGTCCCTTGAAATCTTGGCGGATATGTCATCGTTTACCTCTTCGGGCTTAACGATGATTCTGACTTCTCTCCCTGCCTGTATGGCATATGACTTATTGACACCTTCAAAAGACGTTGCAATTTCCTCAAGCCTTTCCACCCGTTTTATGTAATCTTTCAGTGTTTCTTTCCGCGCTCCCGGCCGTGCGGCAGACAGTGCATCAGCAGCTGCTACAAGCGTTGCCTCAACAGATATGGGATCACCTTCTCCGTGGTGGGTTGCTATGGCATTGACGACCTTGGGTTTTTCCCCATATTTTCGAGCCATCTCAGCCCCGATTGATTGATGGGAACCTTCAATGTCATGGTCAATGGCCTTTCCTATGTCATGAAGGATTCCTGCCCTTTTGGCAAGTTTGATATTGACCCGCAGTTC
>CP070644.1:1609689-1622231 GCA_020354155.1 Nitrospiraceae bacterium
AGAAAAAAGATGGAAGATGTGCTGCCCGGTAAGGTCTTCAGGGACAGGGAGGAACTCTTTTGTTATGGCTATGATGCCTCCTCTGAGCAGGGCCTTCCATCAGCAGTTGCAAAACCTGTCAGCAGTGAGGAGGTTTCTCAAATTGTAAAATTTGCCTCTATTCATGATATGCCTGTTGTCCCGAGAGGTGCAGGAACGGGAATGACCGGAGGTTCCGTTCCTCTCAAGGATACCGTGATTCTCTCTATGGAAGGGATGAACAGAATTATCGATATTGACCGGGACAATATGGTGGCAATCGTTGAACCCGGCGTTATCAATAACCACCTTCAGGAGAAGCTTGAGGAGGTGGGACTTTTTTATCCGCCAGACCCTGCAAGCCTGAAATTTTGCACCCTAGGAGGCAATGTAGCTGAAAATGCGGGAGGTCCTCGGGCCATTAAGTACGGTGTAACGCGAGACTATGTACTGGGTCTTGAAGTTGTTCTTGCCGACGGGAAGGTCATGATGACAGGTGGAAAGACATACAAGGGAGTAGTCGGCTATGACCTTACGCGTCTTCTTGTTGGTTCTGAGGGAACGCTGGGCATTATTACCAAGATTTTTCTGAAGGTCCTGCCTCTTCCTGAGGAAACAGCAACACTCATGTGTACCTTTTCCAGTCTTGAAAACGCAGCTCAGACAGTGAGTTCAATAACATCTTCGTCGGTCATACCGAGAACACTGGAGATAATGGATCATGAATGTATAAGGGCCGTAGAAGATTACAAGCCCTTTGGCATGCCTGTTCACTCCGAGGCCATGCTGCTCATTGAAGTTGACGGGACCCATTCAATGGTATCACAGGCAACGGATGAGATAGCGGCAATCTGCAATTCATGTAAGGGAAATGTAAGCATTGCCGAGGATTCCTACTCAAAGGAAAGGCTCTGGGAGGCACGAAGAGCTGTATCGCCTGCCCTTTATCATATAAGGCCCACCAAGATAAACGAAGACATCGTGGTGCCCCGCGGAAGAGTTCCTGAAATGCTCCGGGCGCTGAGAGAAATCGCAGAAAAAAGAAAAATCATCATAGCCAATTTTGGACATGCCGGTGACGGCAATATTCATGTGAATATAATGACTGACAAAAAAGATCCTGCAGAATATGAGAACGCGAAAGATGCTCTGAAAGAGATATTTGCAGCAGCGCTGGAGCTTGAAGGGACTATCTCTGGTGAGCACGGCGTAGGACTTGCTAAGAAAGACTATATTGGTATGGAGCTTTCAGATACTAGCCTCAAGATGATGAAGGCGATTAAAGATGCCTTTGATCCACAGGGGATACTCAATCCCGGTAAGGTCTTTCCGCCTGAATAATACCTTATGTAATTTAAGAGAAAAGAACCTCTAACTGCCTACGGTAAAACATGATATTACTTGAAGTAGCCCTGGGTAAAGTGGTTAAGCGAGGCAATGAAATTAGATTTGATTGTCATTTCCGCGAACAGACTGTGTCGCAATTGTCATTGCGAGCCTGCCTGCCGGCAGGCGCCATCTTCGGTACAAACCGGTAACATAGTAAACAAAATGGACCGGGGACATAGGTAACAGTAAAAAATATCCTGCTATTTAATATGGATTCCCCGATCAGGCCGGAGAATGAAAAAATGATCAGGCCAAGGTTAGCACTTAAAATTACCTGCGCTTTTCTTTTTTCTCCACATTACGCTACAATAATTGATTGTAATCACGAACGTTAAAGACAAATAATATACAGGAGATCTGAAATGAAAGTTATTTTGAAGGAAGACGTTGATAATCTAGGCCCCATTGGCGCCATTGTTGATGTGGCAAAAGGGTATGGCCGGAACTACCTGATACCGAGAAGCCTTGCTGTGGAAGCCACAAAAAATAATATGAAGCAGTTTGAACATGAAAAAAGTATTATTCTTGCAAGGGCAAAGAAAATAAAGAAATCAGCAGAAGACAGGGCTGAGGACCTTGCGAAGCTGACCATCAGTACAGAGGTAAAGGCCGGAAAAGAAGGGAAGCTTTTTGGTTCAGTGACGACGAAAGATATAGCGGAGATGATCGGGAAACAGGGTATAGAGGTTGACAGGCGTAAAATAGTGCTTGCAGAGCCGATCAAACGTCTTGGAACCTATGAAGTCCCCATTAAAATTCACCACGAAGTGACAGCGACTGTACAGCTTGAGGTCAAAAGCGATGGCACGGAAGTAGTAGAACCTGAGGAGACAAAGGCAGAAACTGCCGGGACTGAAAAGACAGCACCTGAAGAAACTGCAGTAGAAGAGCCAAAGCCGGAAGAATAGGTGCATTTTTAATGCTTGAGCCGATCCGTCATGACAGGGAAAGGACTGGTGCTCCAGCAAGGCAGCAAGTATCGCTCGACCGTCTGCCGCCCCAGAACATCGAAGCAGAGCAGTCTGTACTGGGCTCCATACTCCTTGAGAATGAAGCCCTTGCCGCAGCAATAGAAGAACTTACCCCCAACGATTTTTACAAAGAAGCTCACAAGAAAATGTTTATTGCCATGCTCGAGCTGTATGAACGGAACGAGCCGATTGACCTCATTACACTGACCGAACAACTTGGTAAAAAAGAAGAACTGGCATCCATTGGGGGGGCCACATATCTAAGCACCTTGGCCAATCTGGTGCCCACCGCTGCCAATGTCCGCTATCATGCCAAAATCGTCAAGGAAAAAGCTACGCTGAGGAACCTGATTACAACTGCAACAGAGATTGTAACTCAAAGTTATGACTCTGATCGGGATGTACATGAGCTTTTAGACGCAGCGGAATCAAAAATATTTAATATTTCCGAAAAGATGGTGAGACAGTCCTATGTACATATAAAAAATGTCGTGAAAGATACGATTGAACTCGTGGACCAGCTCTTTGATAAAAAGCAGCTTATTACCGGACTGCCGACGGGATTTACTGACCTTGACCAGGCCACTACAGGGTTTCATCCCGGCGATCTTGTTGTCATCGGGGCACGCCCTGGAATGGGCAAGACCGCTTTTTGTCTGAACATAGTTGCCCATGCCGCTGTTGAAGAAAACATCCCTGTTGCGATCTTCAGTCTTGAGATGACAAAAGAGCAGCTTGTGTTACGAATGCTCTGTTCGGAATCGGAAGTTGATTCCAAGGCAGTCCGCTCAGGGTATCACAGCAAGGAAGATTACCGGAAACTTGTCAATGCCGCCGGAAGGTTGTCTGAGGCGCCGATATATATTGATGACTCCTTTAATTCCATACTGGACATCAGGGCAAAAGCTCGAAGACTGAAGGCAGAACACGGTCTTGGCCTTATTGTCGTGGACTATCTGCAGCTCATGAGCGGTTCAGGAACACATGTTGCGCGAGAACAGGTTATTTCAGACATTTCCCGGTCGCTCAAGGCCCTGGCAAAGGACCTTTCTGTTCCTGTTATCGTTATAAGCCAGCTGAACAGGAGTTGTGAGTTGAGGGGGGAAAAGAAAAATCCCATCATTGCAGATTTAAGAGAATCAGGGGCCATAGAACAGGATGCAGATACCATTCTCTTCATTTACCGGGATGAATATTATAAAAAACAGGATTCTCAGTTTAAGGGTATTGCTGAACTTGATATTGCAAAGCAGAGAAATGGACCAACCAAGGTGATTGACCTTACCTTTATTGAGAAATATACCAAGTTCAAGAATCTTGCTGATAACGAATATCGCGAATTATAACGTTAGCAGGTATAATTGAATAAAGGAGACATGGTGTCGGTTTCAGTGCTGACAGTGTGTTGAGAATCATGATTCGCAAGCCAGCCGTTGCCGGACATTTCTATCCGTCATCCCAGGATGAGCTTTCACATGCTGTAGAAACCTTTACCGATGACAGGGAAGATAAGGAAAGCGCAATTGGAATAATCTCCCCACATGCAGGTCTTATATATTCCGGCGCTGTTGCCGGAGCAGTGTACTCTTCAATTAAAATTCCCCATACACTGATTTTAATCGGTCCGAATCACACAGGCATGGGAAAGCCTGTATCGATGATGATGAGCGGGTCCTGGAAAATACCGACAGGTACCCTTGACATCGATGAAACGCTTGCAGCGGCATTAAAAGACAGGTGTCATCTTATTACGGAAGACGCCATGGCACATGCAATGGAACACTCCCTTGAGGTGCAGCTCCCTTTTATTCTGAAGTATTCTTCTGATGTTCAAATAGTACCTGTGATAATGATGACCGACTCCCTTGATGATTGCAGGGTTGTAGGAGAGGCACTCGCCGATGTTATCAAGGAAGCAGGTTATTCTGTAACGATTGTTGCAAGTTCAGACATGAGTCATTATGAATCAGATGCGGTTGCCCGAGTGAAAGACAGGTCGGCCATAGACCAGGTAATCGAGATGGCGCCTGCCGGACTTTTTAATACAGTCAGAAATGAAAACATCAGCATGTGCGGAGTTGTCCCCGTTACCACAATGCTCTATGCCTCGAACAGACTGGGAGCTGTTGAATCGAGGCTGATAAAGTATATGACATCAGGTGAAGTCAGCGGTGATTATGATTATGTGGTAGGATACGCAGGAATGATTATCAGGTGATATTTCAACAGCCTGAGATTAAAATATTTCATCATCTTTCCCACTCATTTGGATCTGGCATAGGGTTAAATGGCTATCTACTTGATAAAGCATGACTTTTTCATTATAATATCTGCACTTTTCTGAGATTTCAGTAATTTTATAATATATAGGGGGATAGATGACCACACAAGATTTAAAGTTACCAGTTGTTGCGCTTTTTTTCGCCGGACTGTTTATGGTCCTGAGCGGTATGCCTGCACAGGCAGAGACTGCTGATACGGGCTGCATAACAGCTCAATGTCATTCAACGCTTGGAAAGGTAAAGTTTACTCATGGACCTATTGTTGACGGCGAATGCGAAACCTGTCATGGCACATCAGCCAACCACGCCAAGAATCCAAAAAACAATAAATTTAAACCTGTTGAGAATGTTGCTGCAAAATGTTACGAGTGCCACGATCAGTTCGAAAAGAAAAAATTTACCCATGCTCCCATTGAAGACGGAGAATGCATTGTCTGCCATGATCCTCATGGTTCACCCAATAAATTTCAGTTGAAATCAAAAGGCGCAGAGATTTGCTATGAATGTCATGACAGTGAAATCGTGGGAGGGACGTTTGTCCATGGACCTGCAGCAGTTGGAGGATGCATTGCCTGTCATGAACCGCATGTTTCAGATAATGCAAAGAACCTGAGAGCAGCAGGATCTGATCTGTGTTACATGTGTCATGTGGACAAGGCTGAAGCAATCGGCAAGGCTGCTTTTGTGCATAAACCTGTGAAAGAAGACTGTGTTGGCTGCCATAATCCTCACTCGGCTCCAAAGGAATTTTTCCTTCAGGCCAGTTCACCAGAACTCTGTCTGGGGTGTCATAAGGACAAGAAAGAACAGTTAAGCAAGGTCACTGTCAAGCACGGTGCGCTGGAGCGGGACAAGTCCTGCCTGAACTGTCATGATGCCCATATGTCCCAGATTGCCAAGAACCTTACAATGGAACCAATGGATCTGTGCCTGAGTTGCCACGACAGAGAGTACAAGCGGGATAAAGGTAAGAACGTAATGAATATCACGGCATGGCTCAAGGATAATACGGAACATCACGGTCCTATCAAGCAGAAGGACTGTTCCGGGTGTCATGATCCCCATGGATCAGAGAATTTCAGGATTTTAAGAAACTATTACCCTGAAACTTTTTATAAGGGGTTTGATATTGAGAATTACAAACTCTGTTTCAGCTGTCATGAAAAGACAGTCGCCCTGAATGAACAGACGACAAAGCTGACCAATTTCAGAAACGGAAATACAAACCTTCATTTTCTTCATGTAAATAAGGCAGTGAAGGGGAGGACATGCCGTGCGTGCCACGAGACGCATGCAAGTAATTTCCCCAAACATATCAGGGAGGCCGTGCCCTTTGGTGCCTGGGATCTGCCACTCAATTTTGAGAAAACCGAGACTGGGGGAAGTTGTGCTCCTGGCTGCCATAAGATCAAAGAGTATGACAGGACAAAAAAGGTGATCAATAAATGAAAATAATAGCGATCATCTTCTCCATACTGTTGTTCTTCAGTCATGTTTCTAATGCGTTAAGCATTTCTTCGGGAGAGACGGCCCCGCCGTTCACCCTGTCATCCTCTGAAGGCAAGACCCTTTCTCTCAGCAATTACAAAGGGAAAGTTACCGTGATAATTTTCTGGCGGACAGATCAGAAACGATCACTTCTTGCATTACAAGATGCGCAGAATATCCTGGGTAATTTAAAGGGAAAAGATGTCAGTGTCATCAGTGTTATTGGCGAGAAAGAAACAATGGATGAAGCAAAAAAAATACTGGCTGATAACACTATGGATTTTCCCCTTCTCATTGACAGTGACCGGCAGTTGTACGGTGAATACGGGATACGGGTATTCCCGACAACGATGGTAATTGATAAAGAAGGGCTGCTTGTTGACAGTATACCGAGTCATCCTGCTTCGTACAGGCTGAAGCTTAACGGGTATATAAAGAAGGCCCTTGGAGAAATTGATGAGGCCGGACTCGAGTCCATGCTCCATCCCCAAAAAGAAGTGACTGATGGGGACATGCTTGAGGCAACCAGGCTCTATAATCTGTCATTGAAGTTTGTCGAGATGCGGATGTATGATCAGGCCATTGAGTCTGCCGCAAACTCAATCAAGGCAAAACCTGATATGGCCAAATCGCATATCCTTATAGGCTATCTCTACATGGAAGTGGATGAGGCAGACAAGGCACTAGCTGCCTTTGACAAGGCCCTGGAACTTTCCCCCGAATCTCATGATGCCCAGACCGGCAGGGGCAGCGCCCTTCTAATGAAAGGTGATGTCGACAGCGCAATCAAAATCCTCGATAAGGCTGCTCTTGCAAATCCCTATCCCCAGAAAACCTACTATGAACTTGGCAAGGCTTATGAAATCAGGGGAGACAAGGATAAGGCCGTTGAGATGTACAAGAAGGCCTTTTCAAAGATAGTAAAAAAACACATTCTCCCGTCATCGCTCTCTAGATGTCAGTAAAGACTGCAATTGCCTGTCTCCTGTCAATAATAGCAGCTATCATTCTGCGCACAGATGCAGCAGGCAACATAATTACCGTTTATTATCCACCTGACAAAACCGTAATGGAATTCGGGCTGCTGAATATCTCATTGGGCATGCCGATTCATGCTGCAGACTTTATTGAAGTGAAGTCCAATCATGGTCTTCGTCAGGAAATCGTTCCCGGAAGCGAAAATATATGCTTTACTTTTATTCTGGAGCCGGGGATGAACAATATTGAAATTATTGCATCAAAAGAGGGGAAGGTCGTCGATACATCGGTGATAGGGGTCTTTCGAAGATCTGACCTTATCAGCGCCTACAGGAAGCCTCCCCCTGGCTACGTGAAAAGCGCTTTTCACAGTGGGGATAATGAGAAATGCGAGCAATGTCATACACTGAAACCCAGTGAAATTGACAGGATGCCGCTGAATCTTGCACAAATCAAGAGAGACAGCAAAGATTCGGGGCAATTGAAGCCGGCCTCTACCTGCTATTCATGTCATAAGGGCATAATGAAGTACACCTATGTTCATGGACCTGCATCTGTGTGGAGCTGCTTAAGCTGCCATGATGCAGACGCAATACCAACATATAAAGTCAAAGTTACCGATACGGAAGTCTGTTTTTCCTGTCACACAGAGCAGAAGAGTTCGTGGTATTCCAAAAAGTTTATTCACGGTCCGGTAAACGTGGGGAAATGCGCAATATGCCATAACCCTCATGCTTCAGATTATCCCTTTCATCTGAACAAACCCTCCTGGGACCTGTGCATAACCTGTCATTATGAAAAAAGAACCGGTTTACACGTCCTTGGAGATACTTTTTCATCTAAGGGTCACCCGACGCGGGGCAAACCCGACCCTGTACGCAAGGGAAAAGAGCTTAACTGTGCGAGCTGCCACGATCCGCATGCCTCTGATTTTCCACATCTCTGGCAATTTGATGTAGAAAGTCTTCTGGAATTGTGTAAAAAATGCCATGGTGACAAAAAAGTACGATAGTTCCTATGACTGAGAGAAGCATCTTTTTTGAAGGAATCATCACTTTTTTTGAGTTTGCTGCGTTATTGTTGTTATAATTAGTATTTACTTCTCATATTTCAGTACTTAAAAAATCAGTATCAGGAGAAAACTATGTCAAAATTGGATTCAGTTGTTCCCACCAGACTAGATCTGGGATCAAAATTTAAATTTAAGTGCCACAAAGGTATCAAATGTTTTACTCACTGCTGCAGTAACATTGAGATCCTGCTGACGCCCTATGATGTTGTACGCCTGAAAAAGCGGTTAAATCTTGAGTCAGGAGAGTTTCTCGCCCAGTATACGAATATGAAAATAGAAGACAAATCTTCCCATCCCCATGCTATTCTCAGAATGAAGAATGATGAGAAGAGAAGCTGTCCCTTTGTAACTGATGAAGGGTGTTCCGTGTATACTGACAGGCCTGCCAACTGCAGGTATTACCCCATTGGGCAGGGGACTATGAAAAAAGAGGGAAAAGAAGGTCCCGTGGAAGAAGAATTTTATTTTATAGTCAGGGAAGACCACTGTTATGGCTTTGATGAAAAGAAAGATTGGACTATCCAATCCTGGAGAGAAGACCAGGAAGTTGATAAATACGATGAAGTAAACAGAGAATGGAAGGGTGTGCAGTTAAGAAAAAACCTCCCTGGTCAGTTGGACCTGGATGAGAAAAAACAGGCACAATTCTGGTTAGCGAGTTATGATCTTGATGGATTCAGAAGGTTTATTTTTGACAGCAAGTTTCTTGACGTATTTGATATAGACCCTGAAACAGTCGAGAAACTAAAAACTGATGACATTGAGCTGATTCAGTTTGGCGCCAAGTACATCAAATATATAATGATGATGGAGAAAACCCTGACGGTCAGAGATGAAGTGATGAAGACAGAGAAGGAACGTGGAGAATCAGAAAAAAAGGATAATTTATGATATACCTGAATAAATCAATCGAAGGAGGAAAACATATGGACTGGGGAATGAAAAACAGAATGGCACAAATTATAAAACCTGATGGGAAATGTTTTTTTCTACCCATTGATCACGGATATTTTCTTGGACCGACGAGCCGCCTGGAACGGCCTGGAGAGACAATAAAACCTATCCTTTCCTACGCTGACGCCCTCTTTGTTACCCGTGGCGTTCTACGTAATGCAATAGACCCGGTTAAAAGCAAGCCTGTCATTCTCAGGGTCTCAGGAGGCAGCAGTGTAATCGGTGAAGACCTTGCCAATGAAGAGCTGACCACATCTATGGAAGAGATTATTCGACTGAATGTCTCTGCAGTAGGCATGTCAATTTTTGTGGGGAGCAAGTATGAGAAACAGACTCTTACCAATCTTGCTGCTCTCGTTGACGAATGTGAGAATTATGGTATTCCTGTAATGGCCGTAACTGCAGTCGGCAAGGAGCTTGCCAAAAGAGATGCCCGCTACCTTTCCCTGTGCTGCAGGGTAGCTGCTGAACTTGGAGCGCGGGTTGTAAAAACCTACTGGTGTGAAGATTTTGACAAGGTCACCAATGGCTGTCCCGTACCAATCGTTATTGCAGGAGGCCCCAAGTGTAAGACAGAGCTTCAGGTCTTTGAATTTGTATATGATGGTATACAGAAGGGTGCCATTGGGGTAAACCTGGGCAGGAATGTGTGGCAGCACAAGTATCCGGTGGCAATGATGAGAGCGCTGCATGCAGTTATTCATAAAAAGGCCACTCCAAAGGAAGCGGACGAGATCTTTAAAGAGATCAAGAACAAGACAAAATAACATATGAAAGTATTGATGTACTACAGCAATAGCGATGTTCGAGTGGAAGAGATGCCTGTTCCTTCTATCGGGAATGGCGAACTGCTTGTAAAAACAGAGGCAAGCGGAATCTGCGGAAGTGATGTGATGGAGTGGTACAGGATAAAGAAGGCTCCCCGTGTCCTGGGCCACGAGATAACAGGAGAAATAGTCGAGGTTGGCAGTGATGTTACAAAATACAAAGTTGGGGACAGGGTTTTTGTATCACATCATGTACCATGCAATACCTGCTATTACTGCCTCAACGGATATCATACTGCCTGTGAGACACTCCACAGAACAAACTTTGATCCCGGCGGCTTTGCTGAATATATTCGAATTCCTGAAATCAATGTAGATCGTGGCGTCTATGTCCTTCCTGATGAAATGACCTATGAAGAGGGCACCTTTATCGAACCACTTGCCTGTGTTATCCGCGGACAGCGTCTCGCCCGTCTCCGTCCCGGACAGACAGTCTTCGTTATCGGGAGCGGCATATCCGGCCTGATTCATGTTGCCCTTGCCCGTGCGCTGGGTGCAGGACGCATCATTGCTTCTGATTTAAACGAGTTCAGGATGAAGGCAGCAGCTCAGTTTGGTGCTGACGCTGTTGTCAATGCCGGAGAGAATATAGAGGAGAGGCTCCTTGAACTCAACGAAGGACGACTGGCAAATCTGGTAATAGTCTGTGCAGGTGCACTTTCTGCATCAACAGCTGCACTGCAGTGTGTTGACCGGGGAGGCACCGTGTTATATTTTGCAGTGCCGGAACCGGAGGTCATGGTACCTGTACCGATGAATGATCTGTGGCGTAACGAAATAACCCTGATGACCTCCTACGGGGCAAGTCCCCTTGATCTTGAAAATGCAATGAAACTCATTGCCAGTAAGCGGGTAAATCTTGAGGGTATGGTTACTCACAGACTGGGTTTTGAGCAGGGTGGGTACGGATTTCAGCTTGTAGCTGATGCCAGGGACTCTATTAAGGTATTGTTTCAGCCGCATAAAAAATAATCGATTTTAAAATGAAGGGAGTAGGCGATGTCTTTACTGGTCGTTGGTTCAGTTGCGTTTGATTCAGTGAAAACGCCCTTTGGCGAAGCAGAGGAAGTACTTGGAGGATCTGCGACATATTTTTCTACTGCAGCGAGTTATTTTACCGATGTTTCTCTTGTTGCCGTTGTAGGAGAGGATTTTCCGGAAAAGCATATTACCTTTTTAAAAAGCAGGAAAATAGATACTGAGGGAATTGAGCGCCAGAAAGGCAAAACATTCCGGTGGAAGGGTGAATACGGTTTTGAACTGAACGAGGCGCGCACTCTTGATACGCAATTAAACGTCTTTCAGTCTTTTAAGCCGAAGCTGCCGGAGAAATACAGGAATATCAAGGTTGTTTTCCTTGCGAATATTGACCCCGATCTTCAGCGAGATGTGCTTCGTCAGGTTGACAGCCCCGATGTTGTTGCCTGCGATACCATGAATTTCTGGATAGAAGGCAAGAAGGATTCCCTCCTTGAGACACTGAAGCTTGTAGATATTCTCCTCATCAATGACGGCGAGGCGCGGGAACTCTCAGGAGAGCCGAACCTTGTAAAGGCGGCTGAGATTATAAAGTCCTATGGTCCCAAAACCCTTATTATCAAGCGGGGAGAGTACGGGGCTCTCATGTTCAAGGACAGGAAGATCTTTGCAGCTCCGGCCTATCCTCTTGAAGCCGTCTTTGACCCCACGGGAGCAGGTGACTGCTTTGCCGGCGGCTTTATGGGGTATCTTGCAAATACCATGAATTTTGAGGAATCCAATATCCGAAAAGCCATAATTTTCGGCAGCGTCATGGCCTCCTACAATGTTGAGTCTTTCAGTCTTGACAGGATCAAGAGTCTGGACTACAGGGAACTGGAGTCCCGTTACAGGGAATTCAAGGGCCTGACCCATTTTGAGGACCTGTCGTAAGCCTGCCTGCTGCATATTCATTATGCCAATAAAGACTTTCGCCATTTGTGCCGTTTAAGAGGAGTATATGAAGCATACATGGTATAAGAAGGCGTAATGAATTATTCTTTACAGCTCTATGTTCAAAAGATCAAGAAAATCCCGACCCTGCCCGTCATTGCCCAGGAGATTTTGAGACTGGTCAATGATGAAATGACTACCGTTGATGCCCTTGAGGAAATTGTAGAGCAGGATCCGCCCATAGCAGCAAAAATATTGAGTGTTGCCAACTCTGCATTTTTTGGATTTAAACATCCTGCACTCACAGTGAATGAAGCAATCGTGAGGATCGGATTTAATAATTTAAGGAATATTGCACTTGGCATATCTCTCATGTCAGTTCTTGATCATGAACGCCCTGAACAGGGTTTTGATTATGAAAAAATATACCGCCATTCAGTTCTTGTTGGCAGTATGGCGACAGAACTGTCGAAGGAGCTTGGGCTTGCTATTGCCAGTGAGGTATTTGTAAACGGAATGCTTCATGATATAGGCTACCTTGTGCTGAACAGGTTTTTCCCTGACAGTTTTGCCAGTGTTCTGAATGAATTTGGGAGGGGAACCCCGCTTTTAGAGGCTGAAAAAGTTGTACTCAACTTTACTCACACTGACG
>CP070644.1:1622331-1628100 GCA_020354155.1 Nitrospiraceae bacterium
ATGGTCATCGAGACGAGGGCCGCGTTTTTCCCATTGCCGGAGAGGGAGCCCGTCAGCCACTGTAAATCATCAAGGGGCACAGGCACTGCTATTTCAGCTCTATCTGTTCCTGATATGACGGCCACTGCGGTGCCTGTTCTCACATATTGCCCGAGATCTATGTTTTCCGATCTCACCCTGGCGTTGAAAGGCGCCAGAATCCGTGTTCTCTCAAGATCAAGCAGTACTCTTTCCACAGAAGCAGTGGCCGATGCAAGGGCTGCCCGGGCGCTCTTCATCTGGGGTTCGTAGAGAACAAGGGGATTCGGTTCAGCAGTGTCGTCTTTATTTATACGGTCCCATTCCAAACGGGCAATCTTTGCCTGGCTTTCCATCGTTGCCAGGTCGTACTCTGCCTTTGCCCGTACGGCTATGGCCTGCTCAAGTGCAAGTTTGTAATCACTGTCTTCAAGTGAAAACAGGACTTCTTCTTTTTTAAAAAAGCCTCCCACATCAAAATGAGGCGCTACATAATCGATACGTCCGCTTACCTGGGGGATAATTGTGATTTCCTCTGATGCCTCTACTGTTCCTGTTCCCCTGACTTTGACCGTTGTATCTGTTTTTTCTGCCAGTAAGACCTCAACAATCATTCCAGGGTCCTGTCGTGCTTCCTTGACCGGTGCAGTGCGAAGCGCCGTCATCCCCTTCATGATCAGAAATCCTGCAATGATGATAATAATTGGAATCATGACTTTTACAATTGTTGTCTTTTTGCTCATAGGTCCTTTTCCCCAAAATTTATTTTATAGGCTGCCTGTGCCCATTCTCCTCCCAGAGCCCGCGCCAGTTCTATCCTGCCTGATACAAGCTGTCTCCGGACAGACAGGATGTTGCTTTTCACCGTGGCGTTTCGAAGCTGTTCAGTCAGGACCGGCAGGTAGTCAGTGAGCCCCTGCATGTAACGGTTGAGGGCCAGCCTGAGGGCGCTGTCTGAAGCAGCAACAGTTTCCTTGAGCATGGTAACGCGCTCTTCTGATGAAGCGATTTTTACAAGGGCGTCTTCTACTTCCTGAAAGGCAGTCAGTACGGTTTTATGATAGGCGGCAAGGTTCTCCCTGAAGACGGATTTGGTGCGCTCTACTTCTGCCTTGCGCCGGCCTGCGTCAAAGAGAGGCTGTGCCGCCTGGAGAAGGAGATTCCAGAATATATTCGGTGAATCAAGGATACTGTGAAGCTCGCTGCTTGACCCGCCGTATGTCCCGATCAGATTGAAGGATGGAAACCTGTCTGCAATTGCAGCACCTATTCTCTCATCACTTGCCCTGAGCCGAAACAATGCCGCCTGAAGGTCGGGACGGTTCAAAAGCAACTCTGATGGGAGGCCCTGCGGTAGGGAGAGGTTTTCCTGCAATGAAGTGATGTGGTGACCGATCTCTTTATCAGGGAACCTGCCTGTTAATACAGAAAGTGCGTTCACTGCCACCGCCAATTGTGATTCAAAGAGAGGCCGCTGTGCCCTGGCTGAGGCAAGATTCTGTCGTGACTGGTAGACATCAATGGCAGGCACGAGTCCTTCCCTGTATCGCCGCTCCACGCGGTCGAGAGTATCCTTGAAAGAGGTTATCGTCTGATCAGTGAGATCGAGTTGTGAAAGCTGTTCTGATGCCAGGTAATATAAATCTGCAATCTGGGCTGCGATACTGATGTAGAGCGCCTTTATATTCTCTTCTGCCGCCTGTACATCATAAAAAGCTGCATCTGTCCTGGACCGTATCTTTTGCCACAGATCGATCTCAAAACTTGCTGCAGCAGACAATGAGTATGTATCCTGAGTAAATGCACCTGCTGTTGTTGACTGTCTGGCCCTTCCTCCCGAACCGCTTATAGTAAGAGCAGGATAACGGGAGGAACCGGTTATTGTAAGAAGACTCCGGGCCTGTTCTATCCTCTCAGCAGCCTGTTGAATGTCGAGATTATTTCTTAACCCGGCTTCAACGAGAGCATTTAACTGAGCATCATCAAAGTACTCCCACCACTTTCCCGCCTCTGGAAGCGTGTTATCAGTTACTGTCTGCGAGTATATGGCAGGCACGTCGATAACCGGTTCAGTCAACTGTGATGTATGCAGTGCACAGCCTGAAGCAAGTGTCACCAGTGCAAGAATAACGATGAATGGAGGGGTATTCAGTGATTTGATACATACCTTTATCATTATGATTTCATCCCCGCAGACAGGTATGGAAGAATAAGATTCACCATGGAATCTGCATCCAGGTCTTTTATGTTTAAATGGTCCATATCGATATCTTCACATATGTGAAGGGTGTGGAACAGGGCGCCCATGGAAAGTTGCAGCCGCCAGAAGATTATATTTTCTGAAAGATGAGGAAGAGCCTCACGCATCGCTTCAAGGAGCAGTTGAAACATGGGCTGTATAAATCGAAAAAATATTTTGCGAACCGTGTCATCAGGGTCTGCAAAGGACCTGCCGATAAAGGTGACAAAGTCTTTTGCCCCGCGTTCATTCTCCCTGAACCTGAGAGTAGGCTCGATAAAGGCATAGAGAATATCGTTTGCGTCCGGGCGGCGTCCCTCTTTCCTGGCCTGCCGCCGTACTTCTTCAACTCTTTTACGCCGTATCTGATTCAGCGGGGTTATTTTCCTTTTTATCACTGCTTCAAGGAGGGCCTGTTTGGAACCAAAGTGATAGTTCACTGCTGCAAGATTTACCTTTGCCTTGCCTGTGAGGACTCTCAGGGATGTGCCGCTGTACCCTTTTTCAGCAAAGAGGCATTCTGCTGCATTGAGGATGCTGTCTTTTGTATCTGCCTGTTCAGACTGTAGATTCATACAATTGATTAAAACACATGTTTTAATATATGTCAAGCCTTTAAAAAGAAGAGAAAAAACAATTAGTTATTGACAGGGCATTCAATAGTTGTATAATATCCCTGATAGGGTATTGAGATAAAAAGACAATCTTATCTTATAGGTAGGGTCAATAGGGTATATTCTGGTTCAGAGGGAGAACATTATGGCTAAAGATATTGACAAGGAACTGTCAGAAAAGTATTGCCCACGTTTTGCCCAGATTGCTAATGAGAAGGGTTTTGTTTCCTCAGATCAGGTTAAGACAGCCCTGTCAGAACAGGTTGAAGATGACCTCTCCGACAGGGAGCACAGACTGATCGGAAGTATCTTTCTTGAGAAGGGATGGATGAATCCCGAGCAGATTGAAATAGTTCTGAACGAACTCTTTCAGCATTCCCGTTAACTGAATATTAAAAAGATTATGAAAGACAGGGCAGGAATTGAGCATATTCCAACCCTGTCTTTCTATACTTCCCGGCAGATCTAATAATTTTCGGCCAGTACTTCGTAATGTGCCTTGGGGTGCTTGCAGGCAGGGCATTCTTCCGGTGCTTCATTCCCTTCATGGACATAACCGCAGTTCCTGCAATGCCATTTTTTCGAAGAATCTTTCTTAAAGACAGCATTTCCCTGAATATTGGCTATCAGCTTTCTGTACCGTGCCTCGTGAAATTGCTCAACCTTGGCAATCTGCTTAAAAGATTCAGCGATTTCAGGAAAGCCCTCATCAGAGGCCTCCTTTCCAAAGTTAGCATAGAGTGTTGTCCATTCAAGGTTCTCACCTTCTGCTGCGTGGGCCAGATTCTCAACGGTTGCCTTGATACTTCCTGCAGGGTAGGATGCTGTAATCTCGACATCCCCGCCCTGAAGGTGCTTGAAAAAGACCTTGGCATGCTCTTTTTCATTTTCCGCTGTCTCCAGAAAGATTGCCGAGATTTGCTCGTAGCCCTCTTTTTTTGCTGCACTGGCAAAATAGGTGTATCTGTTTCTTGCCTGTGACTCGCCGGCAAATGCCTTGAGCAGATTCTGTTCCGTCTTTGTACCCTTCAGTGATTTTGACATGAATAAATCTCCTATCCAGCTGTTTTTTCCATGGGTTGTCCGCAGCAGACCAGTTCTCCGCCGCCGGCCTTTGTTACCTTAACTTCATTGCCGCAAATATTGCACCTGTACTCTTCTCCTGCACTGTTGACGCCCATTTCATACCTCCTTGAATTGAATAGTTACTTATCATCCTTTTTTGTTGTTATTTTCAACGGCGTATAGAGCGGACAGTGCCCTACAGCGCCTGTCAGAATAAATGCAATGGCAAGTATTCCTAATATGACGGCAGCCACGCCGGTTATCTGGTCTGTAACATACAGAATTGCAATAATTATTGCCACAACTATTCGTATCGCTCGGTCAGCAGTACCCATATTCTGTTTCATTTTCATACCTCCTTGACGTTAAGAACAAAACAGTTCCCTTCGATGGTTAATATAAGTGTATTTTCCCTCCCCCTGGTTGTCAAGGGATTTCGTCATATAGTACTCTAAGCAAAAAACAGGGAGAGGATTATGGCCGATAAAAAAATAATTTTTACTGAAAAAGCTCCAAAACCCGTGGGGCCCTATTCTCAGGCTGTTCTCCATGAAGGAATACTGTACGTCTCCGGTCAAATACCGCTGGACACTGATTCCGGAGAACTTGTGCGGGGAACGATTGAAGAAGAAACAAAGGCAGCCATGAATAATCTCAAGGCGATTATAGAAGAGGCTGGCGCAACCATGGAGGATGTACTGAGAGTGTCCTGCTATCTTGCAGACATTGAGGATTTCCCGCGGTTTAACAGTGTATATGCAGGGTATTTTACGCAGAACCCTCCTGCACGAAGCACCTTTCAGGCAGCAAGGCTTCCTCTGGATGTTCAGGTTGAGGTTGATGCCATTGTGGCAATTCCACAGGAGAAAATGAAAAAATAAAAATTTAAAAATTATAATTATGGATATTCAATGAAAGGCAGGATCGCAATAACCATGGGTGAACCCGGTGGTGTGGGGCCGGAGATCATCATGAAGGCCCTGGCTGCTAAAAGTGTCAGGCGATGCTGCAGGCCGGTTATCATTGGTGATGCTGCAGTTATGAGAGAGGCAGCGAAACTGACCGGAGCTCCATTGGAAATAGGCTCTTTGAGCGAGAGAACGGTCAGCATGCCAGATGGAGATTCTATAGAAATGATTGATATCAGATCCCGCTCTGCCTTAAAACGGGGCATCCCTTCAAGGGGGGCTGGCACTGCCGTTGTTCAATACATTGATAAAGCAGTCGAGCTTGCCATGAAACATGAAGTGGGGGGGATCGTTACAGCACCGATATCAAAGGAATCCCTGCATATGGGCGGCTATTCATGGCCGGGACATACTGAACTTCTGGCAGAACTGACCGGTGCGAGAGACTTTGCCATGATGTTTGCGAGCAGGAAATTAAAGGTTATTCTCTGTACAATTCACATACCTCTGAAGGACGTCCCCGGGAACATTACGAAAAAAAGGGTTGTGAACACGATAAAGCTTGCCGTAAGGGGCTGTGAAATGATGGGGATTCAGAAACCTCGTATTGCAGTTGCCGGACTGAATCCTCATGCAGGGGAGGCGGGTGTCATCGGCAAGGAGGAGGTGAGGGCAATCGTTCCGGCCGTAGATGATATGAAGAAAGCGGGGGCTGATGTGAGCGGTCCTTTTCCGCCGGACGTTATCTTTAATCAGGCCGTGAGAGACCGGTATGATATTATTGTCTGCATGTACCACGACCAGGGTCTGATACCTTTTAAAATGCTTGCCTTTGATACAGGCGTTAATGTGACAGTAGGACTTCCGATCATCAGGACATCACCAGACCATGGGACGGCCTTTGACATTGCATGGCAGAACAGGG
>CP070644.1:1628200-1635474 GCA_020354155.1 Nitrospiraceae bacterium
TATTCACTTTTTCCGTAAGACCGGCAAAGGCGGCCGTCTTCAGATCAATTTTTACATCAGCGGAAACGTGCATTCCACTAAATAGAATCGCTAGAGCGATAATGATTGTCGTCAAGTTTATCCTTTTGCTAATTGGTCCCATTTTTTGCCTCCCCTTCCCTTTATAAAAAGCAGTTGGTTAGTGAAATCATAAACAATTATATGTTCATATGTCACGAGAAAAATCACACAGTATAAGTGAACTTAATACTTTTATTTAGGATAGCAAAAACGTTGCCAGAATATATTTTCTTTAAATACAAAGAGTTTCGTGCTCAACGTGTAAACATTGTATGCAAAATATGGCAAGTTGCGTGTCATTATGGCAGGCAACGGGGGATGCATTCTGCTTATTGAAAGCTTTTCCTGTTACAGTGAAAGGAACATTAGCCTTTTCTATTGATATGGTACTATAGTCAAATGTCAACTGAAGATATCCATAAACGATCAGAAAATATTGACACCATGTCAACATCAGAAATGATAAATTTGATGCACGATGAAGACATGATTGTTGTACGGGCAGTGCAGAATGCCAGACAGTCTATTTATGATGCCGTTGACGATGCTGTCAGCAGTTTGAAGCAGGGAGGCAGACTGTTCTATATCGGCGCCGGAACAAGCGGGCGGCTGGGCGTCCTCGATGCCTCTGAAATGAGACCAACCTTTGGTGATGCATCAAGCATACGGGCAATTATGGCAGGTGGAGCAGGGGCGATTACCAATCCTGTAGAAGGTGCAGAAGATGACAGAGAAACCGGAAGCAGTGCCGTTGCAGATGCAGGCAGGAAAGATATGATCCTGGGAATCTCTGCCAGCGGCAAAACTCCCTTTGTGCTGTCCGCTCTTCAGGCTGGGAAAGATCAGGGTGCCAGGTGTTGGCTCTTGAGCTGTAATGAGGTAGGATATGATTTTCTTGACGGCATCATTAATGTCAATGTGGGCCCGGAACTGGTTGCAGGTTCTACGCGATTGAAGTCAGGAACGGCAACAAAGATGGTCCTGAACATGATATCAACTGCAACGATGATCCAGATGGGTCATGTCTATAAAGGATATATGATCGATGTTGTGCCCTCCAGTGCAAAGCTTATCAAAAGGGCAGAATCTATCATCTCTGCAATAACGGGCTGCGGTCCTGAAGAGGCCGCCCTTCTGCTGAAAAAAGCAGACAACCGTCCAAAGACAGCAGTCCTCATGTATAAGAAAGACCTGAGTCTGGATCAGGCCGATCAGTTATTAAAAAAGTCTGACGGCTCATTGAGACGGGCACTGGGTGACGTTGATTAAAGAACAGAACACAAAAAAGCCCGCAAGGATTATCGGCATCATGTCCGGCACATCTCATGACGGAGCAGACTTTGTCCTTGCTGAAACAGGATTCATAAAGAATTCCTCCAACCCTTTCCAGGCAAAACTTCTCGCCCATCTGCATCAGCCATACGGCACATCAATGAAAGAGCAGATTCGCCGGTCTTTTTTTGGAGACGCGGAGCTCATCTGCGGATTAAATTTTGCACTGGGTGAATTTTATGCCAGAGGAGTTATCAAACTTTTGCAGAGAACGGGAATCCCTTATAAAACTATTGACGCCATTGCCTCTCACGGACAGACCATTTATCACGTACCTCCTGGTAACAAAAAGAGGGGATCAACGCTCCAGATAGGAGAAGCGTCAGTTATTGCTGAACGAACAGGTATTGCAACAATATCAGATTTCAGAACCCGCGATATGGCAGCAGGCGGACAGGGAGCACCCCTTGTGCCGATTACCGATTATCTGCTTTTCAACAAAAAAGGAGTTGCAAGAGCAATAGTGAACATCGGGGGCATGGCCAATGTGACTATTATACAGGGGAAACAGGAAGACACTATTGCTTTTGACATGGGCCCCGGCAATGCTCTCATTGATGAGGCCATGCGGATAGTGAGCGGATACATAAAAATCTATGACAGAAACGGGGCCTTTGCCAGGTCAGGAAAATGTCACAGACACCTGCTCAAGAAACTCTCATCTCACCCCTACTTAAAAAAACGTCCTCCAAAGTCAACAGGAAGGGAAACCTTCGGGGAAGCAATGGTGCGGCACATTTTCAGCACCTACCGAAAAGCACCACATGAAGATATTGTTGCTACACTTACCCATTTCACGTCAGCAAGTATCCATAGAGCGATAATTCCCTACAGACCTGATGAAGTGATTCTTTCAGGAGGAGGAACAAAGAACAGCTTTCTTACGAGCCTGATCCATGATCGATTTCAGGAAAGCAGCATTCCTGTTCATACTATCTCAGAATACGGGATACCTTCAGAGGCCAAGGAGGCGTTGAGCTTTGCCATTCTCGGGTATCTTACCCTAAAGGGCATGCCGGGAAACATTCCATCCGCCACCGGAGCAGAGAGGGCCGTTGTATTAGGAAAAATTACCCTGCCCTGAACTGTAGCAGGTTCAACCTCGATAATTCAGGTATCGTCCCGGATTTTCTGATACCGTTCTGTTGACAATTTCCTGATCAATGCCGAGTTCAATCAGTCTCCTGGAAGATTCACGGATCGTCATTGAACCTCCCAGAAGGGTGTCATTCTTATTTGTGATTCCCGCAGTACTCCCCTCGGTCTTTGCTGCCCTGACCGTGTCTGATACAATGATGATCCGTTCAGGATTTTTCACCCTGAAAATCATTTCTACAATATGTTGATCCAGATGGAAAGGATCGGCAATGACCTCAATATACACATCCTGATGCATCAGCCCAAAACCAGCAAGCCCCGGTTCCCTGTGATGAATGCCCCTCATTGCATTGAAGAGGTGGGTAATACCCCGGGCACCGGCATGGTATCCGGCTTCAGCCTCTGTATATGTTGCTTCAGAGTGACCCATGCTGGCCATAATCCCCATATCAGAGAGTAGTGTTATCAGCTTTGAAGCTCCCTCAAGTTCCGGAGCTATGGTTATTATCCTGACTGAATCTTCATAGCCGTCGATAAGTGATTTCAGGAAGCGCTCATCAGGTCTCAGGAATGATGGGGCAGCCAGTGCGCCGCATTTTTCGGGATTCAGAAAAGGGCCTTCAAGATGCATCCCAGCGATATGTGCTGACCTGTCTGTGCTGTTCCCCTGATCTTCCATTGCCAGCTTTACTGCCGCCATGTGTTTCCGCATGGTTTGTATGTCAGATGAATAGATCGTGGGGATTATTTCAGACACTCCGTGGCTTCCATGGATTGCGGCTATTTTCAGGATATCTTCTTTTGAGGTAGTAACCGTATCATGACCGCCAATGCCGTGGGTATGAATGTCAATCAGTTTCATAGGGCTATCATACCACAGGGGATAATTGCCTTTAAAATGTTACAATTGTTCGGAGATTATGGAAGAGCTTATAAAGTTAGGCACCTGGTCTGAGGAAAAGTTAGACAGGATTCTCAGGGAGACATGGAGACTTTCTGATCCCTCTAATAAAATAGCATTCTTATCAAAAGAATTTCTTGAGACTCCTTACAATGCATCAACATTGATCGGAAATGGAGAGACATCCGAAGTATTTGTCATAAACCTTGAGCACGTTGATTGTTTTACCTATCTCGATTATGTAGAAGCCATGCGGCTGTCCCAATCGTACAATGAGTTTGTGGCAAACGTGCGAAGAATCAGGTACCGGGCCGGAAGAGTCAGCTACCCCGGCCGGAATCACTTTTTCACAGACTGGATAGATGGCAATAAAAAAAATGTGAGAGATATTACCGGGGAAGCCGGATCAGGAAAAAGCAGAAAGATTACCAAGACATTAAATGACAAAGGCAATGGCACTTACTACCTGTCCGCAGTGCCCTGCAGACAACGGGTGATAAGATACGTTCCTGCTGACCTGGCTGATGAGTCTGTAATGACCAATCTGCAAACAGGTGATTACATCGGTATCTACTCCGGCAAAAAAGGCCTTGATGTATCGCATGTCGGTATTTTCATCAGAGACGAAAAGAGATGTGCAGTACTGCGACATGCCTCAAGCAGGCATATGAAAGTCATGGATGAGGATTTCAGCGAATATATACAGGACACACCGGGGATCTTAATCTTCAGGGCAGAGCCCTCATAAATGCCGGCATCACTGCTTAAATCAATTCTAAGCCGCAGAATGCTCGTCTCCTTTGTCATGGGCTTTGCCAGTGGCCTTCCCCTGCTTTTGACTATAACAGTGCTCCAGGCGTGGATGCAGGAGGAAGGCGTTGATCTCACGGTAATAGGACTCTTTGCCCTCGTGGGACTTCCCTACACGGTGAAGTTCCTGTGGGCTCCCTTCCTTGATCGCTTTACCCTCCCCTTTCTTGGCCGGAGAAAAGGCTGGCTGCTGATTGCCCAGTTGGCTCTTGTCCTTGCAACCGCCCTTCTTGGTCTCACAAAGCCGGGGCAGAGCCCATGGATGGTGGCCTGCGCTGCCTTTCTGGTAACGTTTTTCAGTGCATCTCAGGATATTGTCATCGATGCCTATAGAAGAGAGGATCTTGAGGACAGGGAACTCGGGCTGGGTTCCTCTCTTTATGTAAACGGTTATCGTGTAGGCATGTTGCTGGCATCGGGCGGCGGTCTTATCATGGCTGACCATATGTCTTTCACCATGGTCTATTTCATTATGGCAGCATGCATGCTGCCAGGAATCATAACAACCGTCCTGACCCCCGAACCGGAAACACCGAAGGGAACACCTTCGAATATGAAAGAGGCCGTGATAAGTCCCCTCGTTGAATACTTCTCGCGAGAGGGAGCTATCTGGATACTTGCTTTCATCCTTCTCTATAAGGTTGGTGATACAATGGCAAGCGCCATGACAACGCCCTTTTATCTGGATATAGGTTTTTCAAAGAGTGAGATCGGTGCCGTCGTCAAACTCTTCGGGTTCTGGGCGACTATCATAGGCGGTCTCATAGGCGGGGTGATCATGCTGCGCATGGGGATTAACCGTGCGCTCTGGATCTTTGGTGTTCTTCAGGGGATCTCGACAGCCGGGTTCTCGCTGCTGGCAAAGATAGGTCACAGCATCCCTGCTCTTGCCGGAGTTATCGCTTTTGAAAATCTCAGCGGGGGCATGGGCACTGCCGCCTATGTAGCCTTCATGGCAAGTATTACCAATAAAAAATTTACCGCAACCCAGTATGCTCTCTTAAGCAGTCTGATGGGAATACCCCGTGTCCTGGCTTCTGCACCAACAGGTTACCTGGCAAAAAATATGGGCTGGTTCAGTTTCTTCATGGCCTGCGCCTTGATAGCTATCCCCGGGATGCTGCTTTTGCTCAGGTTTGCTCCCTGGAATTCAGGAGAGGTCAAGGCTGACCGGTAGTCTTCCCTGAAACGGTATCTCACCTTTCAGACATTTCATGGCAGCCCGCTGCGCCTGTACTGACGAATCATAGACAGCAATGAGTGCATCAGCTGCCGGAAAATATCTCAGTACATAGGGGCTGCCAAAGGATATGACAATTGATCTCCCTGCCCGGGCAATAACAGCCTCTATCCTTTTTCTGTCCTCATCGCCTATTCCTGAACTCCCCTGCCAGGCTGCAACTGTCGTAAAGACCGCAATAATGACTTCCGGCTGAGAAGTTCCTACATCATAATTTTTTATGTGGTGAATACGGGACACATGCTCCTGAATGCCTGCAGTATCAATCCTGTTTTCATCTCCAGTAAAAAGAAGGTCAGCATTCATCAGGTTCTCATTAAACTCTGTAGCACCGGCCTTGACTAACGTTATCGATGCATGAAAGAGTTCTTCAGCAATATTACTGTGCGCATTATAGTCTGGAATCGTTTTTTTCTTTGATTTCAGTTTCTCCTTGCAGGAGGTCACTCTTTGAAATGCCCTGTCAACCTGCTGTTCTGCAAGTTCTCCTCCTGTTACTGCCTTGTGTATGTCCTGCACAACTGAATCAGCATTTGCAGGATGGAGGATGACATCCACGCCGGCCTGCATACATCTGACGGGAACATCGTCATATTCGTTCAATGCATGCATGGTTAACGCATCGGTCATAACAATGCCCTCATATTCCAGCTCATTCCGGAGCAGCCCTGTTACAACATTGCTGGATAGAGACGTCGGCACTGCATCCAGAGCAGGAATGGAAAGATGTCCAAGCATGATACTGCTCACTCCTGCCTGTATGGCATTCCGAAAGGGCAGAATATCAGTCTTCATCAGGTCCTTCAGTGATTTTGCAATAACCGGCAATGCAATGTGGGAGTCTATTGCAGTGTCACCATGACCGGGGAAGTGCTTTGCACAGCTTATCAGTCCGGTGGATTCAAGAATGTGGATATATTTCTTTCCATACCATGCAACTGTTTCAGCATTATCAGAAAATGCCCGTGTACAGATAATCGGGTTGTCAGGGTTTTGATTGACATCCAGAACAGGAATGAGAGGCATGTTAATGCCCATATCAATTGCCTCATCTGCAATGGCACGAAGGGATTGTTCAATACACCGAAGTCCGTGGGGATGATCTTTTGGTGCACCAGCAGCTACAGCCATTTGCGACGGGAACACTGTGGCTCCTTCAATCTGCTGACCGGCACCGCGTTCTATATCGGATGCAACAAAAAGGGGAATTGCTGCTACAGATTGACACTCTTCTATCAACTCTTTCACTGCAGTTCTTTTTCCGCCGAAGACGATAAATCCGCCAATGCCTTTATGAACCTCTTCGAGCAGTCGCTGCCTGTAGGTCGAGGAGTGTATATCCTGCCCGTCAAGTCTTCCGATAACAAGCTGGTAGATCTTTTGTTTCAGGCCCGGCATGGAACATTATAAACTACTTCAGGATGAAAGAGTGCACTGTAATGACATACTGCCTGCGAAGAGAAAACTATATCTCCTGCAACAAACAGCCATTCTCCCCCCGTTGAAAAAAGGGAAATACAGATATACAGGATGTTTTGTATATCCTGTCATGCAATGGAACTACAGAGAAAAACCGTGCATCGTTCTTTTAGTGGTGTCGTTCGCGGTTAGAATATATCCTTACAACTTTGTCATTGACCAGATAGAAAGGGCATTTCGAGTGGGAATCGTCCCTGCAGTATTCATAGAGCTGAAAGGGGCTCGGTATATACATTTCCCTGCCAACACCACAAAAAACTATCTTTTTCTCTACAAGATAGGGACACTTGCCTCTAGACATCCCTTCCTGTGCCATAAAAACACATTCCTTTCTCCCCCTATTTATTATTCTAA
>CP070644.1:1635574-1657625 GCA_020354155.1 Nitrospiraceae bacterium
TACGGTTCAGCTCCTGAAGAACCTGTGATGTCCTGAGACAGCTCATGGTCTTCCCTTCTATTTGCCTTACCCGTTCTCGCGAAATGTTCATTGTACTGCCTATATCTTCAAGCGTTCTTGGCTCCTCATCACTGAGGCCAAAACGTTTGTCTATAATTTCACTCTCCCGTTTCGTTAACCTGTTCAGGATCTTACCTATCTGAATCTTCAGTTCTTCATTCATAATGTTATCCAGTATTGATAAAGCATTTTTATCATCAATGATATCACCAAGGTGACTGTCTCTCTCTTTCCCTATGGGAGTCTCAATCGATGCCGGTTCTTTGGTCACCTCGAGAATCCTGCGAACCTGTCCTGCCCTCAAATGCATGATTTCTGCTATTTCCTCAACCATGGGTTGCCTGCCATTATCCTGTGCAAATTGTGAGATCGTTTTATAAACGGCATTCATCTGTTCAATGAAGTAAGATGGTAATTTTATCATTCTTCCCTTGTCAGCAATAGCGCGCATTATTACCTGTCGTATACACCATGAGGCATAGGTACTGAACTGTGTCCCTATCGTATAATCAAATTTCTCCACAGCCCTGATCATACCTATGTTCCCTTCCTGTATGAGATCAGGCAGGCTCAGCCCACGTCTCTTGTATTTCTTAGCCATACTGACGACAAGACGCACATTGCCATTTATAATTTCTTCTTTCATATGAGCAATCCCGGCCTCAAGTTTCTGTAATTTTATTGATGTGCTCTTTTCATCACCAGAGTTGAGCCCCAGTTCTGATCTCAGAATTCTTCCCTTTCTTTTCAATTCCTTTAGAACCCTCCTCTCAGTGACTGTTTTGTCCGTGTCTGCAGCCCCTGTCTGGTTGAGGTGAAGCAGTGATATGATTTCTAGAAGCTTTTCAAGACGCCTTGAATAATTTCGTTTCAATATCTTCAGGAATCTATTCTCAAAGTTTACAGTTAGTAAAATACCGGCTATATTCTCACGAATTTTGCCAATTTCATTCAGCATGGATGCCCTGTTATGCACTGATGTTCTGCAAAAAGCCTCTTTCTGCCTGAGTTTGAGAATCTTTGCTATTGTCTTCTCTGTCGACTCAATAAGATTGATTTTCTCCACGCCGTTCTGCTCTTGCCTGCAGGACAGGACATCTCCAATATTTATTTGACCTTGAACCATGAGCTCAGGAATCCTGATAATCTGTGCTACTGTGCATGGCGCCTTAAAGATAATCCACAAATACTCTTTCTTAGAGAGAGCTATTGATTTAAAGAGTTCAAGTGTCTCGTTTTTGGCAAGCAGGGGTAATGAACTGATATCCTTAAGATAGTTCTTGATAAGAAAATCATTATTGCAGTCCGTATAATGATACCGGTGTTGAGTGTTTTTTTCTTGTCTGAAATCTCTGTTCATCATTGTTCCCGTCAATACTGGAGAATACCTCCGGTCTTACCTGAGATACAAAAACCTTATCAGTACCGACGCTGAATCGTTATATTTGGTAATTCCGGTAGATCGCCCGCCTCGTCGGGCAGTTGCATACATATGAATAGCCAAATGAAATTCTATTGATGCATGCCCTGCTCTGCCGTGGCCTTACAAAGAGTATTCTCCCGTCAAAAATATCTTCCACTTCACAGAGGCACTCATTCTTTCCCTGCAGACATGAAAACTCCTCAGAACATTTATCTGTAGTATCAAGAACTTCTGCCTTACCTCATATTCCATCTTATCTGTCCTCCTCATTTTTAACATCCTCCGAATGATTTGAATAGAGCGGGCATTTTTTATAACTTTTGAATTTGTCATATTCAGTCATTCCAATTAAAACTGGGTATATGCCTTTTATCTCCCGACTCTCGGAAGAGTACGAAACAGGAGATTTCTTCAATGAGATTTGAACATGTATCTCCCTGGATTCTGTCTCATTCCCCCTCTCTATTTTGCTCGCTCATTCCTGGCCCATTTTTTACAGGGAGTAAGAAATGACGTGAATCTTTTAGAATGATCTGATTGCTGTTATGAGAAAAAAAGTGATAGAAGAAATGCAAGGAATATGCCAACTGTATCAAAAAGCCAAGCAGCAAAATGATGATTTAATTTAAGGGTGTTAAGTCAGATTAAGAACTGATGAATGATTCAAAGGAATGAAACTTTTATCAAGGTACCGCGGTGAATATCAAAGCTAACTCTATGGATTTATAGCGTTCCTTTTAAGTGCAACTTCTGTCTCACATGAAACTTTTGTCTCAGCCTTTTAGTGCTTTTTATCTCTTCTTTTCAATCGCTTGTTCAATGCCTGACGGGAGATACCAAGCATGGAGGCGGCAATTCCCTGGTTCCCCTCTGCCTGCTTTAAGGCCTGTTTAATCCAAAAGTCTTCACTTTCTTTCAGCGTAGGAAAATTGCCAGGCCAATCATGTACGGGGGTGCTCCTTCCCCGTTCCTCCATAGAGGCCAGGGTTCCTTTGTTCCCTTTTTTGTTGATGCTCTCTCTGAAACTTTTCATGGAAAGCATCCCTCCCCTGTGACGGGCAACTGCATCATATACCATTGCCTGCAATTCTCTTACATTTCCAGGGAAGGCATAATTTGAAAGAAGGGTAATCAACTCCCCGGGATAGGATGGTTTCTTCTTTTTCAGGGAACAAGCTGCCTCCTCGAGGAAATAATCCAGAAGCAGTGGTATATCTCCATTGCGTTGCCTCAATGGAGGTATGTGAATTGAATGAGCACAGAGCCGGTAATAAAGATCTCTTCGAAATCCCCCTGATTCGATCTGCCGGTTCAGGTTTCTGTTTGTGGTGGCAATGATACGTACACTGCTTGTCTCAGCTGTATCGGAACCGAGAGGATAATAGGCTCGTTCCTCTATCAGTCGGAGGAGTTTCAATTGCGATAACTCATTGAGATCACCTATTTCGTCAAGCTGTATAACCCCGCCTGATGCCTGGACAATCAGTCCCTCCCTGTTAGCTTCAGCTCCTGTGTATGCACCTTTTTTATGACCGAAGAGCGTATCAGAGAACATGGTATCATCGAGGCCGGCGACATTAACAGCAACAAGTTTCCCTGTGAGTCCGCTCAGGGAGTATACAGCCTTTGCAAGGAGTTCCTTCCCTGTCCCTGTTTCTCCGCATATACAAACCGGACGGCCTGTTTGAGCTATTGCCTCAGCATAACGAAAAATAGAGAGCATCTTTTTGTCTCTTGTAATGATTGATGAAAATGCTTTTTCACTCTCAAGCCTGTCATCCAGAATCTGTGTTTTTAGATGAGATACTTCATCACGTAATTCACGCATCTCCAGCGCTTTCTGAACGGTTGTTGTAAATCTACTGGTTTCAACAGGCTTTACGATATAATCAAAGGCTCCGGATTTCATACTTTTCACTGCCAGTTCAAGCTCATTGGATGCGGTCATAACAACAACGGGAATATGGGGATATTCAAGACGTATCGTATTAAGCAGTTCAATTCCTGATATATGGGGCATTATAAGATCAAGTACAATGAGAGAAATATCACTTTCAGCAAGGACGGGCACCACCTTCCTGCTGTCATGGACTGTTATGACCTGATCAATTCCTGCCTTACGCAGTATAACGCTGTAACTGAGCAATATCTGCTCTTCATCATCAACAAGTAAAATGGGGAAATTCCGTACGCTCATTTCCAGCCCTCACTCCCGCTCTCTTTCGTGCGCCCTGCAGGTAGTTTGAGGAAAGCAGTGGTCCCCTTTCCCGGTCTTGACTGAAAGTCAAGAAGTCCCCTGTGTTCTCTCGCAATTGAATAAGAGATGGAAAGACCAAGGCCTGATCCTCCATCCTCCAGTTTTGTCGTAAAAAATGGCTCTGTTATGCGCTCAAGAAGTTCGCTGGACATACCCGCACCCTCATCTCGAACCTTAATAATAACGACATGCTCCCGGTCATCAAAATATGTCGATACCTTGATCCCCTTCTTCTTGTCCGTCAGCGCCTGCAGTGAATTAATAATCAAATTTATGACAACCTGTTCTATCTGCTGGGAATTTCCTGTAATGATGGGCAGATTATCTTCGTAATTCACAGAAAAAGCATTCGTACAGCGTTTAATATGAGCATCAAGTATGGAAATTGCTTTACGTACCGAGACATTGATATCCACCGTTCCATTCATGCCGGCACTGTCTGGTCGGGCAAAATCTCTCAAATTATCAACGATGCTTTTTATTCTCTGTGTTCCTTCATGAATACCCTGCAGCAGTTTCGGTACCTTTCCGTTCATCTCAGAATAGGAAAGGCCGCCAAGGTCAAAGTCCCCCTTTGATGTGTAGCGATCAACCAATACCTGGGCTGCATCGCTCCATATGTCTGTGAAGATCTCTGCATTGGACATAATAAAACTGTTGGGGTTATTTATTTCGTGGGCAACACCTGAAACAAGTGTACCAAGAGAGGTCATTTTATTTGTATGAATCAGTCTGGACTGCAACAGTCTGGCTTCCTCTTCCAGCGCACGCTTCTCTGTAATATCTTCAAACAGGACAATCAAAAAAAGAAGCGAATCAGACTCATCACGGAATGCTGTAGCTGAAAGAGACGTCCATACTCCTCTGCCTGACTTATGGACATTCCTCTGCTCACAGGATACTTTTCTCACATCACCGTTTGCTAGTCGCAGCAATTCAGCCCTGCAGTACTCCATGTCCGCTCTTGCACCAAGATCCCATAGGTTCATATTTAACATGTTATCTTTCTCATATCCGAAAATCTGACAGACCCGCTTATTTACACTAATAAAACTGCCGTCGGCTCCCACATTTGCAATACCAATTCCCGCGTCTTCAAAGGTAGACCTGAAACGCTTTTCGCTTTCTCTCAGGGCACTTTCGATTCTGATTCTTTCTTCTATCTCACTGCTAAGGAGGCGGTTTACATCAATTAACTCCTTTGTTCTTTCTGTTACCCTCATCTCAAGCCCCTCTTTCACTGACTTTAACTGCTCTCTGATTCTGACATGTTCTGACATATCCCTGAATATTCCCTGTACGACTTTTCTTCCCATCAGTTCAGTAATGCTTGTGTTTATGTCAACAGGAATTAACTCACCGGACTTATTGATGACATAAAGATTCATTGCCGTCCCATGTCCCTGCAATATGTGCTCCCTGAATATGTTTTTATAATTATCCGCCTCATCTTCAGGATGCAGCGATGACTGATGCAAACCCCTGATCTCGTCAACCGGAGTGCCGATTAATTCCTCCGCCTTTTTGTTTGCATCGAGAATGATTCCTGTTTCAGCATCTGCAAGGAAAATTGCCACGTTTGCTGTCTCGATCAGCGTACGATATTTCTCTTCAGATTCCATCAATGCTGTCTCAGCCTGCTTCCGCGCTGTTATGTCCTGTGCAGTGCCACCCATAAGGAGGGGCTTGCCATCGGTATCATAGCTCACAACACCGCGGGCCTCCATAATCCATTCGCTTCCATCCTGTCTGATAATCCGTGCATCAATATGAAACGGGTTGCCATCTGCAAGTGACTTTTTTACCGCCTCGTCAAGGGGTTGAACATCATCAGGATGGACCATGTTCAAAAAAGACTTGTAGGTTGCTTCAAAATTATCAGGTGACAAACCAAAGATGTTGTACAACTCATCAGACCATGCAATAATGTTTTGTTTAATGTCCCACTCCCAGCTTCCCAGCTTCGCAACTTTCTGGGAGTCTGCAAGCTGACGCTCCTTTGTTTTCAGATTGTTCTGAATGATGTTCTGTTTTGTACTATGCCCTGTAATTACATAAGCAAATACCACAAAACTTATAAAAAGTATGAGGTGTAAATAAAGAGCATGGGGCGGGATATCGAAGAGAAGATCATCGAGGAAACTTTTGTTATGGAAAAAAAAGGAATCGATAAGTGCAACGGTTATCCATACAGTTGCGCCAAAGAGAATGGAAAAGAGCACAACCCTGTATTCATCTCGCATGTTCTACGTCCCCCCCAGGAAGCATGACTAATCAAGACTACTAACTTATGTTTATTCAGGTATAAAAGAAAGGTTACTTATAAATATATCACATATGCCTGCTTTCAGCAAGCGTTCATCCTGTCTTGACGCCTTCACTTTCAGTGATGGAGGGTACTGAATCGTCGGGCGAACGATTCAACAGCAGCTATTTTCATCACCGTTAAGATCAGTCCCCTTTACTCGACCCTGACAACTACACTCTGCGGCAGGCTTTGAAGGAGACTATCCATTGCAGATTGCAGAGGCCCTTCCGATCGTGACTCCGCAGTAATGATAACTCTGTAGTCAGGCATGTTGAGTACGGGGTATGAGCCGAAGGAAACATCGACATTTTCATCCACAACGCGGTTCAGGATCTCGGTAATGTCAGACTCATGAGTATCGAGATAGAGTTTTTTTATAAAAAAAGACCCTGCGCGAAATCTCTCTTTTATGGCCGTAAATTTATTTTTTACGTAATCCGGAATGCCGGGGAAGATAAATACATTTTTATAGACAACGACGGGGAATCGCATCGTACCATGATGAATAATTTCAGCTCCCTCAGGGACCCTGGTCATTTTTAAAATGGCATCATTGAGATCTCTTTTATAGCGTGACCGCAGCATATCCTCAATTTCCCCGCTCCTGACAAGATCTACCTGGAAACCCTCAGCAATACCGGCCATCGTTACATCATCATGGGTAGGGCCGACACCTCCTGACGTAAAAACAAAATCATATTGTGCCGAAAAATGAGAGACCTCATCCCCTATTATTTCGACCTCATCAGGAATCACTGAAATACGTCTCACATCAATGCCAAGCTGTCTGAGCTCGCGGGCGAGATAATAGGAATTGACATCACTGACCTTTCCTGAAAGGATTTCATTTCCTATTATGATGATTCCTGCTGTCTTGTGATCCGGCATGGTATTACTTTATCAAAATTCAAGCTGAATATTAAAGTTTTTTGGGAAATATCCGATGAATTTTATACATACATGTGATTTCAGATATGCTTTATTGCCTGCGCCGGGTTTTTATGTCGCATTATGCCTGAATCATCATGATTATGCCCTTTTGACAATATATTGTGAGGTAAACGACAGCAATGATATATAACTTGTTTTCCTTTAACAGAACTATTAAAAACCGCACCTTCTTTGCATTCCTGTTTATCATTTTCACAGGGAGCGTTCTATTGAATTTCATGCTCCACATATCTCTCAGTTTTACTCTGATGAGAGAGGGCTGGGACGAGCGCATCGTTGAGCACATCAACAGGCATTTATTGGATTTTGGCGTTCTTATAACACTTGTAGCTATTATTGTGCTGACCGTAATTGCACTGTACTTATCAAAAGGAATCACCAGTCCCTTCAAGAAACTTACCGATGGAATGCGTGACCTTGCAGATAACAAATGGTCTACACGGATAGAAGTGGGCAAGTATGATGAAATTATTCAGCTCGCAAAGGGTTTCAATTACATGGCAATGAACATTGAAAAAACGCTCCAGGACCTTGAATCATCAAAAGAGTATGAAGAAAGCATACTCTCTTCATTGCCCTCGGTTCTCATTGTTGTCAGCAACTGTCTCAATGTGCTGTCGAACAATACGGCCTTTGACAGACTAAGCAATCAATATCCGACGCTCTCAATGAGTTCATTCACAGAGCAGCTTGAAGAAGAAATGATCAGAAACCTTGAAACCGGGGAGCGCATAAGCAAAGAGATTATCGTAATGCCCGAAGGAAGCAACGCGCGGATCATCTTTTCAGCTGTAATCACACGCATAAGAGAACACAGTTCACTGGATGTTGAGGAAAGACCTTCAGTCCTGCTGACGCTGACAGACATTACCGAGCAAAGGATGATGAAAGAACTTATCAGTCAGTCCCGTCAGGACTGGGAAGACACCTTCAATACCATTCCTGATATCATTACAATTCACGACAAGGATTACAATATTGTCCAGGCAAACCTTGCTGCTAAAAACACTTTAAACCTTCCTTTTCTTGATCCTCATAAGACTGCGAAATGCTATAAGTTTTATCATGGGACAGACAATACTCCTGAAGGATGTCCAAGCTGTGAGTGCTACAGCTCAAGCGAACCCGCAACATTTGAAATCTTCGAGCCCCACCTGAACAAATATCTTGAGATCAGGTCCATACCGAGAATAAATAACAGCAGCGAAGTAATCGGTTTAATCCATATAGTCCGGGATATCACGCAGAGAAAGCAGATAGAAGAGGAGCGTAACCGCCTCAACGAAGCGATAAAAAAAGCCAAAACTGAATGGGAACTTACTTTTGACAGTGCAACTGAATTTATACTCCTGATAGACAAGGACCTCAGGATTACACGCTGCAACAGGTGTTTTTCAGATTTTATCAATAAACCTGTTCACGAGATAGTCGGCAGGCAATGTACTGATTTTTTCCCTGATGCCTATGGTGACATTCATCAAATCAAAAAACGCTATGAAGAAACCGGGGACTTCCTGACGAATGCCGAAGTCCACACAAAATCAGGACGATGGCTCTATCTGAATCACCAGCCTATCCATGACATAAAATCTCGCACACTGCATTCTGTGCTTATTGCTACGGACATAACAGACCTTAAAGAGGCCCAGCAGAAAAACAGGGAATCTGCCATTGAATTAAAGAGCAAGGTCGATGATCTCGAAAAGTTCTATGATATGGCCGTTGGCAGAGAACTCCGCATGAAAGAACTCAAGAAAGAAATTAAACAGTTGCATCACCAGCTCAAGAAAACCAGAGAAAAAACCTATGCTAAGGAATAAAAAGACATCCCGTGCCATTCTCGAGCAGTACATAGAGAATAGAGACCTTCTTCTTGATGCTCTTCCCTACCCCGTGTCAATAGTTGATACTGATTTTAATATCGTAAAGGCCAATAAAATTTTCACTGATCTTTATGTACGGGATGGAGACTTCAAAGGCGGCAAGTGTTATCAGGTCTGCCATCATGCTGAACAGCCGGTTGAGAACTGCCCCCTCACAATGTTTCTGAACAATGGTGAAAAAACACAAATTGAAATTTATGAGCCTGCCCTGAACAGGCACTTTCTCCTCCTTTCCTCTCCGATCATTGTAGAGAACAAACTGGCCGGTATTATTCATTCCCACATTGATATTACAGAGCAGAAGGAAGCAGTGATGCACAGCAATGACCTTATTGATGTCTTTGCAAGCTCTGTAACGGACATGAAGGCCCGTGAGTCGAAATCTCATAATCTGAGAGATGCTTTTTTTAATATGCTGGAAGATATAAATGAGTCCTATAAAGATCTGGAAGACCTTTTTCTCCACCTTGTACGAGTAATGGTAAGTACCCTTGATGCCAAGAGCCCCTGGACAAAGGGACATTCAGAAAGAGTATCCATTTACGCTGAACAGATCGGAATTGAGATGTCTCTGGATGAAGATTTCATTAAGGACCTGAAACTGGCAGGCCTGCTTCACGACATTGGAAAAATAGGGACCTATGATTATCTTCTCGACAAACCTGGTCGTCTGACAAAAGAAGAATTTGAGATCGTCATGAAGCATCCCGCCCAGGGAGCCAGAATACTCAAAGGCATCAAGCAGTTACAGAACATAATCCCCTACATACACTATCATCATGAAAAGCTCGACGGTAAAGGCTATCCGGAAAAACTGATAGGAGATGCAATTCCTTTGGGCGCAAAAATACTTCACGTAGCTGATTCTTTCGATTCGATGACATCTAACAGACCCTACCGACCTGCCCCGGGCTTTGAATATGCACTGTCAGAATTAAATGAATTTAAAGGGACGCAGTTCGAACCAGCTGTCGTTGACGCCTTTCTCAGAGTGCTTGAAAAAGTTGCAGACGCCGGGGCTGATAATTTACGATGAGGACAGTGCGGGAAGCTTCAGCTCACATCAAGAATCACCTTGAGCACCCCTTTCCGAGAGGCATACTCAAAGGCTTCCAAACCATCTTCCAGTTTAAACCTTTTACTTATCAACGGTAAGGGGTTGATGTTTTTTAACTGAATACCCCTGATAGCTGGTGCAAAAGGTCCGCACCTGGATCCTATCAGGGAAATTTCATTCACAATTAAGTGATTCAAATCCAGGAACCCTCGTTTTTTTGTCGTTGATTTTAAAACAACGGTGCCTCGTGCTCCAACAATACTCATGGCCTTTGCTATGCCAACAGGTGTACCTGAACAATCTACAACGACATCAAGTCCATCTTCACCAAAGACGGCAGCCAGTGCAGTTTTTATTCCCTGCTCTTCCAGAAGAGCAAGTTTATTTTCATGGTTGCCAACTACCACGAGATCACAGTTCGTTGTAGAGAGAACCTGCCCTACAAGCAGTCCCAGTTTACCATCGCCCAGTACGCATACCCTGTCAGAATGATCAACCTTGATCTGTTCGAGTATTTCATAGGCGGCAGCAAGTGGTTCTATAAAAACAGCCTCATCATCAGTAATATCCTCAGGAATTATGTGAAGGTTTTTCACTGGAAGGGTAATATACTCTGCAAAGACACCATCCTTATTCAGGATGCCCAGTACAGACCGGTTCGGGCAGTGATTGTGCACCTGTTCAACACAATACTCACAGGAACCGCAGCTTATATTGATCTCCCCTGCTACCCGGCTGCCGACAAGGTCCTTCCTGGCACATTGTTCAATAACTCCCGTGAATTCGTGGCCGAGAATACCCGTATAATCCATATAGCCCTTCATTATCTCCATATCTGTGTTACAGATACCGGCCTTCTTTACCCTGATAAGGGCCTCGTCCTTACGGGGCTCCGGAACCGGGTAGTCAGTGACAAAGGACAGTTTTTTATCAAATACAAGGGCTTTCATATGATTACCCAGTATATCATATGAATATTCCACCAACAATTTAAGGGACAGAGAATAATCTGTCCCCAGGATTCGCAGTTTGACTTTCTGCTTACTGAATGATATAAGAAATGACTCAGGAGAATATACCTATGTCTGATTTCAATACTTCGCGATGGAAAGATAGTGCCTTCGCGCAACAGTACCGTGACAATGCCGACGTCTATATTGTTGAGAGACAACGTCTCTTTGAGATCATGAGGTCCTTTTACCGCTTTTTCATCCTTGATGACAAGCCAAAGAATGTGATTGATCTTGGCTGCGGAGACGGCATCATTACTGCCGAATTGCTCAGTGTTGACAGCTCTATTTCAGCCACGCTGGTCGACGGTTCTGAGGACATGCTCAACAGGGCCAAAGATCGTCTGAATAATTTCAGCAACATGACATATATTCAGGCAAGTTTTCAGGACATGCTAAAAGCTGACCTGGTAAACCGGCAGTTTGATCTGGCAGTCTCCTCCCAGGCAATACATCATTTAAACCTGAATGAAAAAAAGCAATTCTATTCCCTGATACATACATGCCTTCATAGCGGCGGGTATTTTCTAAACATCGATGTGACGATTGCACCAACCAGTGACCTTGAGCAGTGGTATATGAAACTGTGGCAGGAATGGATGGATGATAAATTGATGGCCACAGGAAATACCGATGCCACCTTTGATGATATCATTCAGAGATATAAAAGCCTGAGTGATAACAGACCTGATTCACTTGATGATCAACTTGCTATTTTACGGGAGACCGGATTTGTGAACGTAGACTGTTTTTATAAATATGGGATATTTACGGTATTCGGTGGCAGGAAATAACGGCATGATTCCCACAGGGAATTAATGTACATTCAATGAGGAGTCCTGAAATGAAAAAACACACACAATGCGTTCACAGCGGAACATATAAAGAGGGGAAGACAAAAGGGGTGAATACGCCGATCTTCACATCCTCATCTTTTGAATATCCAGATGCAGAGGAGAATGTCTATCCCCGCTACTTCAACACAGTAAATCAGAGGGCCGTTGCCGCAAAACTTGCTGCCCTGGAAAATACAGAGGACGGCCTTCTCTTCAGTTCCGGCATGGCAGCAATCAGCACCGTGCTCCTTACCTTCCTGAAACAGGGCGATCATGCTCTCTTTCAGCGTGATGTCTATGGAGGCACCTATCACTTTGTGAGAAGTGAGTTTCAACAGTACGGCATTGACTTCACCTTCGTCACCAATAAGGCAGGTGATATTGAAAGGGCTATCCGGAAGAACACAAAAGTAATATTCATTGAATCCCCTTCCAATCCCCTTCTGAAAATAACGGATATCAGTGCAGTAGCAGACATGGCACATTCAAGAAACATTATTACTGTCATAGACAATACCTTTGCAACACCCATAAACCAGAATCCCCATGATTCAGGTATTGATATGATAATACACAGCGGGAGCAAGTACCTTGGAGGCCACAGTGATATCTGCTGCGGTGCCGCACTTGGCGGCACAGCCATGATCAATGCTGTGATGAAGACAGCTGTGAATTTCGGCGGCAGTCTCAATGCGGCAACCTGCTACCTTGTTGAGAGGAGTCTGAAGACCCTCGGAATCAGGATTGAAAGGCAATGTGCCAATGCAGAGTTCATTGCCGGATCACTGAAGAACAATCCCCTGATCAGCAAAGTGTATTACCCCGGCCTTCCCGATCACGATGGACATGAACTGGCAAAAAAGCAGATGCAGGCCTTTGGTGCAGTGGTCTCCTTTGAACTGGATGAGAGAAAGTATGACCCAGATACCTTCATAGACAATCTGAAACTTATCAGTCCTGCCCTGAGTCTCGGCGGTGTGGAGACCCTGATCTGTGCGCCGGCCTCAACGTCCCATGAAAAGATGTCAGAGGAAGAACGGCTGTCAATTGGTATAACAAAGGGGCTTTTCCGTCTTTCAGTGGGTGTTGAAGATGCAGATGATATTATGAAGGATATTGAGCAGGCACTGTCATGACTTCCTGCAGCCACAGCACCCTCACCTTACTTCCCCAGCAGAAAAACAGACTGCGCTGCAGACATTGTCATCTGACGATCAAGAAAGAGGATCTTGCGCAGGACTTCTGCCCTGAGTGTTATGAGATGCAGGGTGAGAAGAGAAATGACTTTGAAGAGGTTGAGTGTCCCGATGCGACTGAAACACGCTATCGATGTGAAACATGCGGTGCAATTATTAAAGGGGAATAGTTTACATTCCAGATGTTTTTTTAGACTGTCATTGCGAGGAGCGGTGCGACGAAGCAATCTGAGCATTTAGATTTCCACGCTCCCATGGTCGCTCGCAATGACAAAAGGCAATACTTTTATTGAAAAACCACACTATAAAAATCATTCACCTGCCTGCCTGTAGGGAAGATCCTCAACGCCCGCCTCTTTAAACCCTTTGGCCCTCAGAAGGCAGCTGTCACATTTCATGCAGGCTACATAACGATTATTTAAAAACTGCGGGTCGTAACAGCTCCAGGTCAGGGAGTAATCAACATTCAGAGCCTTGCCTTTTTTTATGATTTCAGCCTTCGTCAGGTTCATCAGGGGGGTATGCACGGTAAATGTTAATGTTCCGTCCACAGATATCTTTGTGGCAAGGTTGGCCATATTCTCAAAGGCCTGTATAAACTCGGGCCTGCAGTCAGGGTAACCGCTGTAGTCAATTGCATTGGCTCCGATAAATATATCCGCTGCCTCAAGCGTCTCTGCCCATGCAAGGGCAAAGGAGAGAAAGATTGTATTTCTGGCCGGGACATAGGTTGCAGGGATTTCGCTGAGATCTGAGTCCTCTCTTAGTTGTGATCTATCCTTTGGCACGTCAATTTCAGCCGTCAGGGCAGAGCCTCCTATTTCCCTGAGATTAATATCAATCACCAGGTGTTTTGCTACGTCAAAGGATGTTGCCACCCTTTGGGCTGATTCAAGTTCAATCCGGTGCCGCTGACCGTAATTAAATGAAAGGGCATAGACTTCATAGCCCTTCTCCCGAGCATAAGCAAGCATGGTTGAAGAATCTAGTCCGCCACTGAGTAAAACGACCGCTTTTTTCATTTCTCTATTCTGTTTTGGAATAAAGGGCCTGCTGAAATTTCTGCCTTTTACGCATCAACCCTCAGTATCCTTTTCCCCGATTTTATCCTCCTTCCCGGACAGGAGGTTCTGAATATTGCTTTTGTGACGATACATGATCAGCGCCGATAGCAGTATGCCGAATATCACATGAGCAAAGGGAGCGTTCTGTAAAAGATAGAGAACCGGTAATGATCCTACAGCAAGAATCGCTGCCAGTGAAGAGTATTTTGCTATTACAGCAACCACAAGCCATATGATGAGAACAGGCAGAGCAGTCATGGGGGTATAGACGGCAATGACCCCGAAACCCGTTGCAACTCCCTTGCCGCCCCTGAACCTTAGAAAGATTGAAAAGATGTGTCCGCATACCGCAGCTATCCCTGTCATACCTTCCCACAAGATTTGATCGGACACCGTCATGTCATGATCATGGGCCATATTCAGAATAACGTACCTGCATATTAAAACAGGAGCAACTCCTTTCATAACATCGGCAACGAGGGTCATGATCGCCGTCATTCTACCCGCGTAGCGAAGTACATTTGTGGCACCAATATTCCTGCTGCCCATATTTCTGATATCTATCCCCCTGTTCTTTGTAAAGATCAGGCCAAAGGGGATAGAACCGGTGAGAAAGGCGAGGGGAATGGTCAGAATGAGAAAAAGGGAATGCATGGTCAAATTCTCTTTAAAAAATGATTGAAGTACTGAACACCGGAGAAAACCCCGAGGATCATTGCTATCCATATAAAGAATATTCCAATAGCATAGAGGTCAACAAAGGATAATATGCTGTCAAAAACTCCTGATTTGTCTACAAAGAGTGTGATGATTGATGTAATCTGGGCCGTTGTCTTTAACTTTCCTCCCATCTCGGCAGGGATAAGGATTTCCTTTGTCAGGGCAACAATCCGTAGGCCTGTGATAAGAAATTCCCTTGCAATAATCACAATTGCAATCCATGCAGGTATGAATTCAATATCAACAAGCAGTATAAGGGCTGATATAACCAGCAGTTTGTCAGCGATAGGATCCAGCAGTATGCCGACTTTTGTGACCTGCCCCGTCTTGCGGGCAATATAGCCATCGAGTGAGTCAGTGATTGCTGCTATAGAAAATATAAGGGCCCCGATAAAAGGATTTTCAGGCGCTATGAGGATAAAGGGAATTATTATAATTATTCTGCTGATTGTGATCAGGGTAGGAATATTAGGCAAGAGACTCTCCTGAAACATTGTCCCATCTGCCTGAGGCCTGAAGTATTAAATCGGTGAACTCCCGAACCGCCCCTCTTCCGCCTCTTCTTTTTGTGACAATATCTGCCAGCTTTTTCGCTTCTTCCTCAGCATCAGAAGGGGCAGCAGTGAGTCCTGCCCTTTTCAGTAATTCGGCATCTACAACATCGTCACCCATAAATGCCACGTTCTCGTCACTGCACCTGTACTTTCTGAGCAGTTTTTCATACACAGCAGATTTCTGGAATATTCTCTGATGAACTTCCTGAATGCCAAGCTCCTTTGCCCTGACTTTCAGTACCTCTGATTTTCTTCCCGTGATAATTGCCAGAGTAATGCCGGCCTTTTGAATCATTTTTATCCCATGCCCGTCTCTCACGTGAAACCTCTTCAGTTCATTTCCTTTATTATCAAGGATGATACTGCCGTCTGTCATGACACCATCAACATCGAGGATGAGAAGTTTTATTTTTTTTGCTTTCTGAATTATTCCCTTTTTCATTTTTTCTATACGATGCCGGCCTTTAACAAATCATGGAGATGAAGAACACCGTCTATTCCATTGTTGTCATTTGTTACCATGAGTACTGTTATGGAATACTTTTCCATGATGGCAAGGGCTTTTGCCGCAAGCATATTTTTCCTGATTGTTTTAGGCATATTCGTCATGACTTCCCGGGCAGTCATTGAGAAAAAACCCTCACCCCATTTTTCAAGACCCCGACGGAGATCTCCGTCTGTAATGATTCCCTGTAACGTGCCATCACTGTTTGTAACAGCTGTAACACCCATCCTCTTTGATGAAATCTCAATGATCGCCTCCTGTACCGTTGTCTCCAGAGACACTGAGGGGACATTATTCCCAATGTGCATCAAATCTTCAACAATCAGCAGGAGCCTCCTGCCAAGATTCCCACCGGGATGAAAGAGTGCAAAATCTTCTTCTGTAAATCCCCGTTTGTTTAAAAGTGTGATTGCAAGCGCATCTCCCATTGCAAGGGCTGCAGTCGTCGACGCTGTCGGTGCCAGGCCCATGGGACAGGCCTCCTTTGCAACTGATACGTCCAGCACGACATCTGCGGCATTTGACAGCTGCGATTCGATTTTGCCGACGAGGGCTATAATTTGTATATCAAGTCTCTTCAGAGTAGGTAGCAGCCGGACAATCTCTTCAGTGCCGCCGCTGTTTGAGATGGCCAGCACCACATCATTCCTTGATACCATGCCAACATCACCATGGCTACCCTCGGCAGGATTCAGGAACAGTGCAGGAGTGCCCGTCGAAGCAAGCGTTGCAGCAATCTTTTTCCCAATGAGCCCCGATTTTCCCATCCCGGTCACAATAACCTTCCCGGCACAGGAATGCATCATCTCGACGGCTTTGACAAATTCCTCATCAATACGGTTGATGAGTGCGTTGACAGCGTCAGACTCAATTTTCAGGATATCTCTGGCCTGTTGTATAAAGTCAGTCATGCTTTTCATTAACCCTTCACTATGTCATGCAATTCAATCAGTTTCTGTGCAAGTGCAGAAAAATCGTCTATGGGGAGCATGGTAGGCCCGTCACAGGGGGCTGTATCCGGTGACTCATGCACCTCAGTAAACAGGGCATCACATCCGGCTGCAACAGCAGCTCTTGCAAGGGGGCTTATAAATTCCCGTTCACCTCCTGAAGAAGTTCCCTGCCCTCCCGGAAGTTGCACACTGTGGGTTGCGTCAAAGACAACAGGGACTCCAAAGGACTGAATAATGGGAATCGACCGCATATCAACAACAAGATTATTATATCCAAAGGTCGTTCCCCTTTCCGTTATCATAATCTTTTCATTTCCTGCAGAGGAAGCCTTCCCAACTATATTTTTCACATCTGCAGGAGCAAGGAACTGACCCTTCTTCACATTCAATGCCTTCCCTGTTCTGGCAGCAGCTGTAATAATATCGGTTTGCCTGCATAAAAAAGCCGGTATCTGCAGACAGTCAAGGACATCTGCCGCCTCTGCAATCTCCTCAACAGTATGCACGTCTGAAATCACGGACAGGCCTGTTTCCTTCTTTACTTTACTCAGTATTGCAAGACCTTCGGCAATGCCCGGTCCCCTGAAGGAGCTGACAGAGGTCCTGTTGGCCTTATCGTACGAACTTTTGAATACAACCTGAATAGCGAGTGATGAGGAAATCTCACTCAGTTTTTCTGCAGCACGCAGGGTGGTCAACTCATTCTCAATAACACAGGGGCCGGCAATAAAGACAAGAGGATTGCCACCGCCGATTTTTACAGTCCCTATTGATATTTCCCTGACCATTTGATCAGCTATTTTACCTTCTGAAAAAAATTAAGTCAGGGTAGAGCCATGCCTTACCATGAGAGGATAGACATCTTCCCTGACATCGTTAAATAGCTATTTCAGCCATTAAATAAAGAGGTTGCCAGTTACTTCTTCAAGCTTTTTATTAACATCGCATTACTGCTTTGGGCAATGTACAGCCATATTGTGAACGTCCTCTGCTGTTTCCATAACACCCTCGGCAAGTGTTGGGTGGGCATGAATTGTATGGGCAATATCTTTCACTGTCAGTCCACCTTCCATGGCAACAGCCACCTCATGGATCAGGTCTGAGGCATGAGGTCCAATAATATGGGCTCCAAGGATTTTATCAGTGGCCTTTTCAGAAATAATCTTGAACAATCCCGATATTTCTCCCATAGCATGGGCCTTGCCAAGGGCCCTGAACTGGAACCGGCCTATATTGTACTGAATGCCCTTCTCAACAGCCTGGTGCTCTCTCAGTCCAACAGAGCCGACCTCGGGAGAGGTAAAAATCGCCGCCGGGATAACATCATAATTGACGGATGTACTGCCTCCTAGTGCATTTTCCACTGCAACCAGTCCTTCTTTTGATGCAAGGTGGGCAAGCATTATACCGCCAGTTACATCACCGATTGCGTAAATCCCTTCAACATTGGTCTGCAGGTGACTGTCAACGATAATCTCTCCCCTCTGTCCTGTCCTGACCCCGACATTTTCCAGTCCGATATTTTGTGAGTTTACCGCCCGCCCGATAGAGATAAGCATCTTTTCAGCCTCTACTGTTTTGCCATCAGAGAGAGTGGCCTTGACTCCTGTGTCCGTGATCTCAACGTTATCAGTGCTTATGTTTGCGATGAGCTTTATTTTTTTCTTTTTCAGCTCACGCTCCAGCAGAGAGGATATTTCCTCATCCTCAGTTGAAACAGCGCGGGGCATCATCTCCACCATAGTGACATCAGCACCAAATTCTTTGTAGATGAATGCAAATTCACAGCCGATTACTCCGGCCCCGATGATCAATAAACTTGACGGGATCGAGTCAGGACTGATGGCATGATCACTGGAGAGTATTCTCTTGCCGTCAACAGGAAAAACCGGGATTTCAGCTGGTCTTGATCCCGTAGCAATAATAATTTTATCAGCTTCTACTTCCTGCTGGGAACCGTCGTTGAGAGATACGTTAATCTTCCCGGGACTCAGGATCTCTCCCCTGCCTTCGATAAGATTTACACCCCATGATTTAAAGAGTCCCCTGATGCCCTTCACCTGGGTACTGACAACCTTGTTCTTTCTCTCGACAATTTTCTCTATATTCGGTGTTACTGTTCCTTCAAGGTCAAGGCCGAAACTTTTTGCATTCCGTGCCTTGTGCAGTACTTCAGCTGATGCAATCAATGTCTTTGTTGGAATGCATCCCCAGTTGAGACAGGTGCCGCCGACCTCCCCTGCTTCAATGACCGTAACCTCAGCCCCAAGCTGTGCCGCCCGTATGGCAGCAACATAGCCGCCCGGTCCCGCACCAAGAATAGCTAATTTCATTATTTAAGTTTCACCTCTTCCTCAAGATATTTATCATAGTCTGAAGCATCCATAAGATCACCAAGCTCTGAGTCGTTTTCAATCTCCAGCACTGCTATCCATCCCTTGCCATAGGGATCTTCATTGATGATCTCCGGCGAATCGTCGAGATCCTCGTTTACCTCAACGACGGTTCCGCTTACAGGGCTGATAACAGATGACGTAGCCTTTGTAGACTCTATCTGTGTCAATTCATTCCCTGCTTCTGTGGCAGCATCCAGCTCCGGGGCTTCAATGTATACAATATCTCCAAGAGATTCCTGGGCATAGTCAGTAATTCCAACCGTTGCCTTGTTGCCTGAAACTTTTACCCACGTATGCTCTTTATGATATTTGATTTCTTCAGGATTCATGGTCCCCTCCTTTTATATACAATTACTTAATAATTATAAGTCTGAAATGGCGTGTAAAATTCTAAATAGAGGAGATATTTTTGTCAAGAAAAGCGCTGTTATTTAAGAAGTGCTTCAATCTGCTTCAATGAGCCGTTTCCCGACCAGTCCTTCATGCCTATATATTTATGTCTGACCACACCCCCGCGGTCAATAAGATAGGATGTCGGCAGGCCCGTAACATTAAAGGGAGCAGCGGCTTCACGCTCAGGGTCGGAAAGAATGATGAATTCAGAAGGATTGTCCTGCAGGAATTTCTTAACCTTCATTGCTGACCTGTCAACAGAAACAGCAACTATCTGGAAATCCCTGGATTTATATTTTTTATACAGGCTATTCAGGGAAGCCCTTTCCTGCCTGCAGTACGGGCACCATGTAGCCCAGAAATTAAGGAGAATTGCCTTGCCCCTGAATGAAGAGAAAGTAACGTTCCGGCCGTCCAGGTCTTTCAGAGTAAAGTCCGGAGCACTTGAGCCAATAAGCTCCTCAACCTCGAGAAAAGGGAATTGTTGGGCAAACAATACTTCTGCAGGAGCAAGAAAGAATACTGCAGCAGCAAACAAAATGGCAAGAGATACAAATTCCTTTTTCATTCTCGTCTCCTTATCCAAGACTATATTCTATAGGTTTCCTCCAATATAGACAAGGATACTACTTTCGATTTTCATATCTTGAAGCAGCGCAGGAAAATAGATGGTCCCGGAGGGGGGATTCGGACCTCAACAGGGTTGCCCCCAACTGATTTCGTCTCTGAAAGTAGTCTCTTAAAGCATGAATTGAAAGTCCTTATTTCTAATACTATTTATTTAGTTTCCAGATCTTCTCTTTTTTCTCTATATTGGCTGTGTCTGGTTGTTTATGTAGGATGACACTTACAAAATGGTTAAAATACCACGGGGGGTCCACCGGATTTGAAATGTGTTGGATAGATGTCAATTCTGATCTATGAATACACACACTCGCAAAGAAAGATAAATATCACTTTTATTTTAAACAAAAAACATATAGTTCATGCAAAGAAAGTTTGATTCTTGTTGGAAGTCACACGACAATTCTGTCTCCCCAGGGGAGAATGGGATAAGACTTCAAAAATCACGCTGTATCCTCCTGTATAAATGAGCAGAATCCCACGTTCAACCGTAGGAAAAGAAGCATTGACTGGGATTCAGAATGAGCTATAATATAAGTAGAAATAGAGGTTGCGATACCCTGGGATGAATTAGGCTCAAAGCCGAGCATATCGGCTGGTGAGTGGGAGTTTAAGACGGGAGTTCATTCTGAACTTCAATTTAAGTCTGAGATTCCGGAACATTCACAGAAGGCTTAAGGGTATACCTTACAGGGCATCGCAATTTTTTTAATTTCTTCTAAAATTAGCTCCTCTTTCTTACCCATTTCCTCATAATTAAAATCTCCGGGTTTCACGGTAGCCACTGAGTCTCACTTATATAGAGTTGTTCACATCAGTCAGCATTTCACTGATTCTGTTTATATCTTGTTTTGATGAAGGTTCGTTGATACATCTGTATTAACAATGAAGTGGGGTAAGGGTGGGAATTGTGTGTTCCGAATAGTGCCTTCTTTTGCTAAAATGTATATCAAGCTAAGCATTAACAATTCAAGTACTTTCTGTGTCAAGGAGAACAATATGGTGAATACACAGAGCCTTTCATGAACAAAAGAAAAACAGAACTTAGTTTAATTTAAACGGGTTAAAGCATTTTTTATGACAGGATTTATTTTTGTCGTAGTGATAATGCGATGCATTCAATAACAAGTCATGGAAATAGTGATATGAAGTCAGTTAACTATAAGAACGGCAAATTCGTAAATTCTGTACCGGTCAAAAAATTCACAGTTAAAGAACATATTGTAATCGGATGGATATTCTTATTTGGTAGCAAGGAAGGGAGGGTTCCTAAACAGACACTTCCTGTTGTTAAGCCGGAACCATTTCAGGAGCCTCCTTATGCAGCAATAAAGTACAACTGGCTTGGACATTCATCCATACTTCTTGAGCTTGAGGGCAAAAGAATTCTTCTTGACCCGGTATTTTCAGAAAGAATCTCATTTACCCAATTTTTCGGACCAAAGAGGTTCCATCCAACTCCCTTAACACTGGAGGAATTACCCCATATAGATATGGTGCTTATATCCCATAACCATTATGACCATCTGGACAAGAAGACGGTGGACCACTTAAAAAACTCGGATGTTCATTTCTTCGTCCCCCTTGGTAATAAAAGCCTGCTTTTAAAATGGGGTGTTAAGAGCGGGAAGGTTTCCGAACTGGACTGGTGGGATGAGACTGAACTTGATGGGCTGACTGTTGTATCTACACCTGCGAGACATTTCTCAAACAGAGGGGCCTTTGACGTAGATAAGACCTTATGGACATCATGGGCAATACTTGGAAAGAACCAGAGAGTTTATTTTAGCGGTGATACGGGAATCACCCCGCAGTTCAGCGAAATTGGTGAAAAGTATGGACCCTTTGACTTAACGTTCAT
>CP070644.1:1657725-1666030 GCA_020354155.1 Nitrospiraceae bacterium
GTGAGGATGGGTCTATCACCAGCGTCATAGAAATACGGTCTGATGTGACAGAAAAAATCAGACGACAGGAAGAAGCGATCCGTGCTGACCAACTTACCTCCCTTGGCGAACTTGCAGCAGGCGTAGCCCATGAAATTAATAACCCAATAAACGGCATTATAAATCTTGCACAGCTCATATCCGATAATGAGGAATCCGGAAAGAGTGGAAACCAACATGCAGAAAAAATTATTTATGAAGGACATCGCATATCCGATATTGTGAAAAGCCTGCTCTCTTTTGCCAGAGACGGAAAAAATGTAAAAACAGGGTGCACTGTAAGTAAAATTATTGATGAAACACTCTCGCTCATGACGGCTCAGCTGCGAAAGGACCATATAAAATTGTCAATCAGGGTGGAGGACGCACTTCCTTCTGTCAAGGTTAATTTCCAGCAGATTGAACAGGTCTTTCTCAATATAATCAATAATGCCCGGTACAGCCTGAATAAAAAGTATCCCCTGGCAAGTGACAATAAAGTTCTTGAGATCATTGCTGAAAAGGTGGAGGTAGAGGATAAACCATATGTCCAGGTTGTTTTTCATGATCAGGGAACAGGCATTGCCGCAGATATAGTGAATAAAATTACAAATCCTTTTTTTACTACGAAACCCAGAGGCAGCGGCACAGGATTGGGATTAAGCATCAGTGAGAGCATCCTGAAAGATCACGGAGGTTTTCTCAGGATTGATACCAGTGAAGGGAACTATACAAAAGTCATAACAGGATTGCCGACTATGGACAGCAGCCATATGACTGCTGGAAAAGAATATCCTGCGAAGGCAGGTTTTATTTCAGGTCACTCCGGGGAGTAACATATGACGGGGAAAATACTCATCATAGACGATGAAGCTACCATCAGATTCACCTTTGAGAGCTTTCTCGTGCATAAAGGGCATGATATATCAGTTGCTGCCGATTCACAGGAAGCACTGACACTCATTGGCAACAGTAATTTTGATCTTATCATTTCAGATATTGTTTTGGATGAACTCTCCGGTATTGATATTTTAAAGGCAATCAGAAAGAAAGACCTTGCCTGTCCTGTTGTCATGATTACGGGAGCACCTGATATGGAGACAGCCCAGGAGGCGCTCAGACTTGGAGCCTATGATTATCTCCCAAAACCAGTGACGAAAGAATCCCTCCTCCGTGTTACCAGTAAGGCCCTTGAGAAAAAGGCACTGTATGATGAAAAGGAAAAGTATCGTCTCAACCTTGAGAATGTCTTCAGAAATATAGACTACGGGATAATCACCATTGATCAGGAAGGAGTGGTGATTGACTTTAATGATACCGCCAGACGACTCTGCGGCTACTCAGGAGAATTAAAGGGGAAGACATTCTGGACGAGCGAGGCAGCATGTAATGGCGCATGCGTAACAATGCTGAAGGAGTCATTAACAACAGGGAAACAGGTTGAATTATACCGCCATGAATGCTCGCACAAAGATAAACCTGCAATGGTTGTCACAATATCTGCTTCACCCCTTACTGATCATGGAGGCAATCCTTCAGGTGCAATGATGGTAATCAAAGACGAAACGCGGATCGACAGCCTTGAACGGGACCTCAGGGAGCGAAGAAAGTATCACCGCATTATCGGAAAGAGCGATAAAATGCAGAAGGTCTTCTCTCTGATACAAAGCCTCGCTTCTGTCTATACAACGGTGCTGATTACCGGTGAGAGCGGAACAGGCAAGGAACTGGCAGCCGAAGCCCTGCATATAAAAGGTGTGCGCAGAGATAAACCTTTGATAAAAGTAAACTGTTCCGCGCTGCAGGAGAACCTCCTTGAGAGTGAACTTTTCGGGCACGTTAAGGGTGCCTTTACGGGCGCAACAGAGAATAAGGAAGGCAGATTCTTTAAGGCCGATGGCGGGACTATCTTTCTTGACGAGATAGGAGATATTTCGGAAAGAATCCAGCTGAAACTGTTACGGGTCATTCAGGAGAGAGAATTTGAGCGGGTAGGGGATTCAAAGCCTGTCAAGATAGATGTGCGGATTGTTGCAGCTACCAATAAAGATTTACGGGAGAAGATCCGGAGCGGAGAATTTCGGGAAGACCTCTACTATCGCCTCAAGGTTGTGGAAGTTCAGATGCCTCCCTTGAGAGAAAACAGGGATGACATCCCCCTGCTGGTTGACCATTTCCTGAGTCACTTTAACAGCAGGTTTCATAAAAACATTGAAGGTATATCAGCGGAAGTGATGCAATTGTTTATGCAGTACCGATGGCCCGGGAATGTACGGGAACTGGAACATACCATGGAGCATGCTTTTATTATTTGTAACAACAGTCTCATAACATCCGATCACCTTCCCCCGGACATTGTAATCCCTCATCCTGATGAAATGATCGCCTCAGGAGCAGGGGAGGAAAAGGACCTGCATTCTGTCATGGAGGCGCTGGACAAATCCAGATGGAATATAACCAAGGCAGCCCGTATGCTTGGTGTCAGCCGTCCTACACTGTATAAGAAGATGAAGAATTTGGATTTGCATGACAGCTGATACTCTCACCTTGGATTATTTACAATCTGTAAATTTACAATCTGTAAAATATTACACTTCCCTTCTTCTCACAGCTCGCACAACCTTGCCTCATAATCTGTAGTCTCCTCTTTGTATTTCATTCCGTTCATCTTTTAAAATAGTGTATCAGTCACTTTTCTGAAATTGTATTTCTTCTATTATTACAGGTGCTTTTGTTTCAATTCTGCATTTCTTTATCCTGCTCAGGGTACTCTTTATTCTCCGGTGAAGCTCTCTATTTTTATTAAAAAAAAGACTCTCCTGTCTTCCGGCATGCTTCTTGTAATGCAATTGCCAAAAGCAGTCAAAGGGTTTTCAAGGAAGATATTCCAACTTCATGAAAGAAAAGAAATGGATCGACAGTGATGAGAAACAAGGACTCAAATTTACGGCGAAATGTCCCTTTATTGATGAGCCCTTTGACTATTGTTACTGCTCAAGTATGGACAGCCTGTCAGTGCAGCAGGTGATGAGGTATTGCGGTGGAACCTACAAGGAATGTCACATATATAAAAATAAGAAACGTATAAAAGAAGCGTAATTTTCAAATAAAGATCTGAACACTATTCAGGAGACGAAAGGCCAAACCCTCTGTGAGGAGGAGACGGAAAGCAACGGGTCTCACGTAAGAGTCAGCCGCGCTGCCGAATGTGAATGTTTATGGTAAGACCAGTTTTATATTACAAGGGAATAGTGAAAATTAAGGAAGAAATGAACCGGATTACCGTTGCATTAAGAAAGGAGGTGAGGGCAATTGAATTGAGAAATCATAAGTATTATTGTCTCAATTCAATAAGATTGCTGGTCACAGCATTGATTAATTTGTATGTTGCTGTATAAAGAAAAAGGAGGTATGAATGAGAAAGCACAAGAAATTTATAATGTCAATGGCGATCATGGCGCTTGGCCTTGTACTTGTAAGCACAGGCGCTTTTGCCCAGGCAGTGCCGGGCGGAACACTTGATCCAACGACAATTCCAAAGTATGTAACACCGCTTGTAATTCCGCCCGTTATGAACAATGATGGAACAGGAGTTGACAACTATGATATTGCTGTCAGGCAGTTCCAGCAGCAGATCCTTCCTGGAGGGCTATGGGATGTGATCGGTGGCACAGCATATGGGTTTCCAGCAACAATGCTGTGGAGCTATGGCCCAGCTGCGGACCCAACTCCTGCGATTGCACCGGATCCAACTTCCCAGTTCAACTACCCGGCCTACACTGTTGAGACGTTATCTGATGTGCGTGTTAACGTCCGGTGGATCAACGAACTAGTTATGAACCCTGACGACTGCTTCCTAGCTGATGGCACTTTGAATCCGGTTGCTGCTGTGGGCTCGTGCTACTTCAGGCCCCATATTCTACCGCTCGACCAGACCCTGCACTGGGCAAACCCACCCGCTGTTGGGTGCAGGCACGGTGAACCAAACAGGACCGACTGCGCCACGAATGACCCAACACAGTATACAGGTCCAGTGCCCATCGTGACTCATGTTCATGGCGCGCATGTTGATCCACATAGTGATGGTTATCCTGAAGCCTGGTGGCTTCCTGCAGCAAGCAACATTCCTGGTACATATGCCACAAGTGGCAGCATGTTTGATGATGCCACAGGATTAAATGCGGGCAATGTCGGGTATGCCGATTACTCATACGTTCAGAGCCAGCCCGCAACGACGCTTTGGTATCATGACCATAGTCTTGGTATGACCCGTTCGAACGTCTACGCCGGGCCGGCGGGTTTCTGGCTCGTACGTGGCGGCAAGTATGATGTAATTAAGGATACCTTAACAGGTTTGCCTGCCGTACTCCCGGGACCAGCTCCCGTAGCAGGTGACACTGTTCTTGAACTCAACGCACCGGGACTGATTGAAGGGACAATTGACAAAAGGAGTGCAATCCGTGAAATCCCGATCGTTATCCAGGATCGTTCATTTGATACTAATGGTGATTTGTTTTATCCGGACAACAGAGCTTTCTTTGAGGGACTTGATCCGGACCAGCTACAAATCCCCTTCGTACCTGATTCAGATATTGCTCCCACATGGAATCCCGAGGCCTTCTTCAACGTAATGGTCGTTAATGGCGTTAGCTGGCCTAACCTTGATGTAGCACCTGCAAAGTATCGCTTCAGGCTCCTGAACGGTTGTAACTCCCGTTTTCTGAACCTGTCTCTGCAGGTTGTATCATCTACTAATCAGGCGCTTGTAGGCACAGAGCTGCCTTTCTACCAGATTGGGGCTGAGCAGGGTTTCCTTCGCGAGGTGGTAAGAATTGAAACCGGATTTGCCACGCCGCTTAAAGGTGACGGGATGATTCCCGTACCAGTACCGGCAGTTGACCCACAGCAGGCTCTGCTTATGGGGCTGGCAGAGCGTGCCGATTCTATTGTAGACTTCAGCGGTTTGCCGGACGGGACTGTAGTCCGCATGCTCAACACTGCTCCTGATGCTCCATTCGGAGGTTTTCCTGATATTCCTGCGGACCCTGGTACGACCGGTCAGGTTATGGAATTTACAGTGAGTTCTGGACTTCATCTGCCAAGCGATGCGCTAACTACTTCACCACTGAATATGAAGCCTAAGGCAGAGGGCGCTCTGAAACAAAAAAAGAAGAAAAGTGTTGTCAGGCAGCTTTCTCTTAACGAGGGAGAATCAGAAGTACTCTGTGTAGATCTTGATCCGGCGGGTAACATCATAGCTGTTCCAGGTACTCCACCTGACTGTTCAGGTGGCGGAGTCCCATTCGGACCGAAAGAGGCTTTGTTAGGCTTGGTTGACCTTACGAATCCGGCTATGCCTCTTGGTATTCCTCTGAAATGGACAGACGATACAGGTGTCAGCACCGCCGTTCCTGTGACCATGGCAAATGGTTCTGTTCGGAATATTAATGTTACAGAGAATCCCACAGTTGGTGCAGTCGAAGATTGGGATATTTACAACTTTACAGCTGACGCGCACCCGATCCACCTGCACCTCGTGCGATTCGAGGTGATAGGCAGGACAGCAATTGACCCCCTTGTTCCTCTTGTTGGAGCAAGTGTGCAGCCGTGGGAGAATGGCATGAAAGACACGGTGATTTCCTATCCAGGTGAGATTACAACTGTCAGGGCCAAGTTCGATATTGCTGGTCTATATGTCTGGCACTGCCATATTGTAGAACACGAGGATAATGAAATGATGAGACCGTATGTTGTTTCACCATAACACCATCCACTGTGCCTTACCAAGGAGGACCGCCCTCAGGGCGGTCCTCCTTTTTTTAATATTCACAGTCCTGCATGTGTATAAAAGAAAAGATGGAGAATGAATGATGATAGATGGATGGGAAGAGCGTTGAATAAAACTTTTTCATTTGCTTATAATGAAGTCATCGAGAGTAATCGTATGTGATACAAGCATTCGAACATTTTATCATTCATTCTTATTATTCATCACACTATAAAAGGAGTTATTATTTAATGAAGTATGTGATCATAGCAATTTGTAACTTGTTCCTGTTACTTGGCATCAGTTGGTCTGATGAGTTGCAGAGCAAAACACCTGAGTTGAAAGATCGAAAAGACCGAATCAGTTATAGTGTCGGTTTTCAAATTGGTGGAGATTTAAAGAAAGAGAAAACAGAAATTGACCCGCGGGCATTTTTGAAAGGTGTTAAGGATGCGCTAGGGGGAAAAAATCCAGACATCGATCCTCAGGAAATGAACACTATGCTCGTGGATATGAAAAAGAAGATAATAGCAAGACAGAGATTTGAACAGCGTGAAATGAGAGAAAAGCGTCTGGGAGAAGGAAAAAAGTTTCTTGCTGAAAATGCAAAGAAGGAAGGAGTTATTTCTCTACCGAGCGGATTGCAATATAAAATTATCAATGAAGGAAAGGGCAGGAAGCCGGGAGCAACCGACAGAGTCAAGGTTCATTATCTGGGCACTCTAATCGACGGTACCCCGTTTGGTAGCTCATATACAAAAGGCAAACCCGAACTATTTTATGTTAACGGTGTGATCAAGGGGGTAGCAGAGGCATTGCAACTTATGAAGGAAGGTTCCAAGTGGCAGCTTGTTATCCCTCACGACCTCGCATTTACTGGCCGTGGTGAATTTGCTAACAAGACGGTCATCTATGAGCTGGAGTTGATCTCCATTGAGCCTGGTGGTTGAGTGAATCATTTGAGTTTGCTAAGGGTTATGTATCAGAAAACGACTGAGGTGATATGAGCATGAAGCATATTTTTATTATTGTCCTAAATTTTATAATGCTTATCGGAATTTCATCAGCGGGTGAAAATCTGGAACTGGAAGACGAAAAAATTCGGTTCAGCTATAGCATTGGTTACCAGGTAGGTGGAGACTTTCTTCGTCAGGGAAAGGATATTAATCCAGATGTTCTCCTTAAGGGGGTGCTAGACGCCCTGGCAGATAAAGAACCTCTCATGAAAAGGAAGGAAATGAATATCACCCTGGTTAATTTTCAGAAAACTGTTGCTAAAGCTCAGAAACAGAAGATGATAGAGAAGGCAAAGAAAAACCTGGAAGCAGGTATGGCCTTTCTTGCCGATAACGGAAAAAAAGAAGGTGTGAAAATTTTACCGAGCGGGCTTCAATATAAAGTAATCAGGGAAGGGGCTGGAAAGGCACCAGGATTAAGCGATAAAGTCACGGTTCATTATCAAGGTAACTTGATTGATGGCACTTTGTTTGACAGTTCCTTTAGACGGAATAAACCTGCAACATTCTCGGTGAACGGCGTAATAAAAGGATGGACCGAGGCACTGCAGATGATGAAGGTAGGAGCAAAGTGGCAGCTCTTCATTCCTCCGGCTTTAGCTTATGGTGACAAAAGGACAGGCAGTATTGAACCTAACAGCACACTGATCTTTGACGTGGAGCTCCTATCGGTTCAGAGCAGCAACGCGGAAGAAACAAAGTGATTACGAAACTGCCAGGAATGGCTGAATAACCATTGGTGTCATTGTCCGGTTTAACCGGACAATCCAGAGGAAATCAAAGGACTGGATTCTCCGATCAAGCCTGCCTACCGCAGGCAGGTCGGAGAATGACAACATTTCGTAGTTTATTCTTCAGCCCTTCACATCCCTGACACTCTCCTAAAACATCATGACTAGGAGAGTGTCAGATTGACAGTGTGTCAAAGATACAAAAAATTATATCCCATTTAATTAAAAGAATAAAATCGTGACATGAAATTTGTGTTACAAGATAAGAATCAATATTAGCTATCTACTCAACTAAATAAATTTTCAACAAAAACAAATGAAGATTCTATTGACAGTGTCAATAGAACAAACTATATTTTTATTAAAGGGACTGCTCCAGCCTCCTTATTAAAGAAATGGACAGGAAATGAAAACAACGGATGTAAGTCAGGCTCATGTAGACAGTGCGCCTGCCGGTGAATGCGTAAAAGCATGCCGCAGCACGAGGCATGCCTTCCCCTTTTGCTTAAGCAGTCCTCATGATGAACTCAAGAGAAAAAAATTTTCAAAAACCATGGCCTCTGAACAGCTGGGGATGCTGCAGGAACTGATAAATACGCTTCCTGTACCGATCTTTTACAAGGACGGCGAGGGGAAGTATACCGACTGCAACAGGGCATTTGAGAACTTCATGGGGATGAAAAAAGAGGAAATAATCGGCAGGACAATCTTTGATATGGCCCCTGCGAGCATTGCAAAAAAGTCTCATCAAAAAGAGAGGGAGCTCTATAAGC
>CP070644.1:1666130-1672788 GCA_020354155.1 Nitrospiraceae bacterium
TGTTCTCTTTGCCGAGTATTCCCGGTCATTCACTGAGGTGCTTGCGTTTGATCTTTCGAACCCGAAGGTGCTGGCAGGTCTCTTTATCGGCGGTCTGCTCCCGTACTACTTTGGTTCACTCCTCATGGAGGCTGTTGGAAAGGCCGCCGGCGGTGTTGTGGAAGAGGTACGCCGCCAGTTCCGTGATATTCCGGGAATTATGGAAGGGACAGCAAAACCTGAATACGGTAAATGTGTTGATATTGTTACCAAGTCTGCAATCAAGCAGATGATGGTGCCTGCCCTTATCCCTGTTGCCGCTCCTATCCTTGTCGGTGTTTTCCTGGGCAGAGAGGCTCTCGGCGGAGTTCTTATCGGAAGTATCATCACAGGTCTTTTCCAGGCCATTGCCATGACGAGCGGTGGTGGTGCATGGGACAATGCAAAGAAATATATCGAGGACGGTATCTATGGCGGAAAGGGCTCAGATGCCCACAAGGCAGCAGTTACCGGCGACACTGTTGGTGATCCCTACAAGGACACTGCAGGACCGGCGATTAACCCGATGATCAAGGTCATCAATATCGTTGCACTGCTGATCGTGCCGCTTATATAGATTAAAGGGCATAATGTGAATATGCCCAATTGCAATGCATTCAACGGGCTGTCCAGTGTGGACAGCCCGTTTTATTTACGAGGGCAGCCATATTCTATAATTAATAAAAGCGTCAGTTGTCATTTCAACGACTTCGCTCCCTGTCATTCCGAGGAACGAAGTAACGAGGAATCTTTCGCTCAGGACAGGCATAGAGAGAAGTTTTATTGATTGCATTATGTCACCTGCTAAGACTTCTCGGCTAACGCCTCGAAATGACAAATATCGGACATTGATCATGGAGCAGTGTACTACACTTTAGATGAATGTAGCAGTTGCCTCTCTTTGGATAATATTTCTGACATCATATATAATCCACTCATTATGAAACAGGAAAATGACAGACTGAAAAATATCATGGATTCCAACTGGGCATGGTTTCTTTTTTCCTTCAAGGGAAGGATCAGCAGAAAACCCTACTGGATGTTTAACCTGATCGTTTTTGTTGCAGGCATGATACTCGGTCTTGCTACTGGTATAGAGAACCAGGCCATCGGTGAATTTACACAGCCCCAGCTGATGTTTATGATATGGATATTCTGGCCCAGTCTTGCTGTGCAGGCAAAGCGCTGGCATGATGTAAACAAGTCTGCCTGGTGGCTGCTTATCAATATTGTCCCCATTATCGGACCTCTCTGGGCCATGATAGAAAACGGCTTTATTGCCGGGACGACTGGAGAAAACAGGTATGGGCTTGATCCCCTGAAGCATAAGGAGGTTGACATTCATGTGTAAGTTCCTGACCTTCTGTCTGTTTATTCTTCTTCTGCCTTTAAACAATTTTGCTGCAGAGAAGGCAGGGGATCTTTTTGACGAGCAAGGTCTCATCATAAATGTCATAAAAGCCTATGGCGGGAAAGAAACAATCATAAAAAACAGCTCAATCCTGGCCAAAGGCAAAATCAGGACTTTTATGATGAATGATGAAGGAACATATGTGAGGTATTTTATGCGAGACAGAAAACTGCGCGTAGAGACCAGTTACCGCAGGGGTGAAGAGATCAGGATACTGAATGGTTCCACGGGCTGGAGGGGCAAAGTAAAAACAACAGGGGCAGATATCGTAAAAGAAGTTACCGGTCATCGTCTGATTTCAATGGTATATCAGTATAAACAGCTTGACCTGCCCCATGGATTCCTGAACAGGGACTATACGATACGCATGACGGGCAAAGAGGAGCTTGACGGAGCAGGGGTTGCAGTACTGGAACTTACTGATAAGGAAGGCCCGCCTATGACAGTCTCAATAGATTTAAAGAAATTCTACATCAGAAAAGTTGTGGGCCATTTTAAAATTGGAGAAAAAGAAACGGCACTGGCTGCAAAATTTGATGACTTCAGAATTATTGAAAATATGCCCTTCCCCTTTCTAGTGACCAATTATGCTGGAGGGTATAAAATAGGAGAGACACTACTTGAAGAATATGCGGTAAACCCGAAACTGGAAGATTCGCTCTTCAGTCCCTGAATAAAAAAATCAATCTATTTCCTTACATTATATCTTTTGCCGGCTTCAGTTAATACTTTTGACACAACAGATCTATAGAATTCAGCGGGCATGCCATTGCAGTTTAACTTCACATTTGCTCCAAGCCAATTGCATCCATCTTCGTCTTCTTCCTGCAACTCCAGAATGCCGTCAAAGTAGCAGTCCCTGCATTCTTCAAACTTTGAAAGTTCGCCATTCAGAATTGATATCAATTCACCCTTATAAATATATTGTCTTGCCATTGTATCCTCCATTTTGAAGGTAGAGAATGCTGTAGAGAAAAACCTATGTTAAATGATCAGTGTTGGTATGGTAATTGTGATTATATCAAAAAGGGAGGCCTTTTACAGAAAAAAATGCATGTCCGATCTCCTGAAATGTAACTTTTTTATACAGACACGCCATTTTTATTAATTTTCATAATGAGTTATACTTTGTGGATAGGCACAGCCCTCTGCGAATCCTACCTGAGTTTAAAGTCAACGCGGCTCTTTAGGAGATCATCTTTGTCTTCAGGCTCCAGGGATGCTGCTTCTGTGAGAAAGATCCTCTTTGAATCTATCTGGCCTTTTTCAATGAAATAGTCTCTGACATTCAACGCCCGCTGTGACGCAAGGAGTCTTAAATCATCATCACTCACCTGGATATAGGTAAGGATGAGTTTTTCCATCTCAGGCACGGGAAGTTTTTTCGCAATACCAAGAAAGTTTCGAGGCTTGGGGAATTCTTCCTCTTTGTATGCCCTGCTCAGATATTTCTCATACTCGTCATTGTCGATAGTGATTTCGTCAAGGGACAGGGCTTTTTCACCTTTTTTAACGAGATCCTTCAATTTCTGTGCCTTCAGTTTACTGTCAAATGCATGCTGTATGAGTGCATCCCGGTCCTTTTCCATGTCAACATATCCAGCGACTTCGGTATTCAGGGACGGCCTGTCAGCAAGGGCTTGAGCCAGCTTATCCAGCTTGGCTTTTTCAGGATCGCTCAAGCCTGATGTGCCAAAATCAAATCCTATGTAGCTGAGTTCTTCCCCACCGCCGACAAGGGCGCCGAGGAGCTTGAAGGGGGACGAGACAGCCTTTACGAGAAAATTTACAATCAGTTTTACCATAACACTGCCGATATTGAATTCAGGGTCGTCGATGCTGCCTTTGACAGGCAGATCAAGACTGATCTCGCCTTTGCCGTTTTTGAGAAGGGCTATAGCAAATTTCACCGGTAACGTTGTTGCTTCAGGACTTTCCACCTTATCGCCGAGGGTAAACTGATCGAGGAATACGCTGTTGCTGGAATCAAGTTTCTTATTCTCTATAAGATATTTGAGATCAAGCGATAGCTTCCCTTTCTGGATTGTATACCCCACGTATTTGTGCGAATAGGGGGTCAAGGGGCTCAGATCCATATCATTAAAATCAACCTCCAGATCAACGAAGAGATCCTCACCCAGAGGATTTATTTTGCCTTTAATCTCAAGGGGTGCATAGTTTTCAAGCTTGCCCCTGAGGTCAACATCAGCCAGACTGCCTTCTGTCGAGGAGAGCCCTGATACCCTGCCGCCTATTTCGAGAAGATTGGCAGAAAAATTCGGCTTGATATGCATATCCGAGAAGTTTATCGTCCCTCCCTGAAGTGTAACTGCTTTTATATTGATCAGCTTTGCATCCTCCTGGTCCGGTTCGATATCATCTTTTTTGATCTCCGCAGTGGGAACACTCTCCATGCCTTCTTCTTCCTTCACAATTCCCTGTACATTGAGTGTGCCATCAGGATTAATGACAAGTTTTGAGTAAAAATCAGTAAGAGTAACTTCATTGATAACGAATGAAAAAGGGGTGGATTTAAAATCAATATCCTTCAGATAAAGAGAGTTCCATTTTAAAAAATCCTCTCCATGGGTCTTATCGACAGAGGCGAATGTAGACAGGGAGGCCTTTCCTTTAAACTGAGCTGATGGTTCACCCTTTTCAGAAGTACCATGGGATAGATTGCCCTCTGTTGAAAAGGTACCGTCAGTAATTAGTATTTCTAACTTATCGGTAATATACGGCTGGAACGGGATAATGCTGATGTCTTTCAGGCTCAATTTAACATCCGAGGAAACAGGATTTATGCTGAGAGAACTTTCAGCAGAAACGGTTCCTGTTTCATTTAATATAAAAGAATAGGACAGAGATCCCCGCCTGTCTTTTTCTGTGGATATATTTTCAGCTCTCAGTTTTATGTTTTTGGCAGTCAGATTTACCCCGTCAGTGGGCACACGGTCTTCAAAGTTGATTGTAAAATCTTCATAGGCCAGTTCTTTTATACGTACTATCCATGGCTTTCCTTCTTTTTCTTCTGCAGCTTTTTCGATTTGTTTTGCCAGTTTCGGTAATTGAGGCCGCAGGTTCACTGTTCCGTCTTTAGACCGTCTGACAAAGATTTCCCCATCTTCAGAATACGCCTCATCTAATGTCATTTCTTTTTCCGTCAGATCGATTGCTGCTTTTTTCAGCCTGTATACAGGGAGGGTTATCAATGGCTTATCCTCTTTATCAACAACAGTAAGATTCTTAAGCGATAGATCACCTTCAAAAATAATGGAGGCAGGCTTGTCACTGTATTGCCTGAACAATATTTTATTTTCAACATCTATTGTGCCGGAAAGGATCTTAAAGTTTGTGGGGACAGGTATGTATGCAAGATAATCTGGAATATTGATATCTTTAATATCCAGATCAATAGACGTCTCAAGGGAATCGCTGAAAGGCTTTGTTCTGCCTTTCAGAATAAAAGGCGTTTCATTAATTGTTGCCTGAAAATAGGGCTGAACATAGATATCGATAAAATGCGGAAGATTCGATATTATGGGTATTTTTACAGTAATGCCCCTGACTGTATGCCTGATATCTTTGTAACTGTCAAGAAAATCCATGCTTCCATCAAGAATTTGAATATTGTTCAGCGAGAATTTGAGAGGCTCCGATTCAACAGCCGGTTTTGATGTGTCTCCCTTAGTATCTTCAATGAGGTCTGAAAAGTTATAGGAAGTCTCTTCATAACGGTCAATGTTTACATATGGCTGCTCAATCCTTAATTCTTTTAAAATTATGCCTCCTTTAAACAGCGAGGCAACCTGGAGATTGGAATAAAATTCTCCAACAGAGGCGAATATCTTTTTATCATCCTGGTCCCGAACAGTAAAACCGGTTATGTTGATTGACAAGGTATAGGGATTGAGATCAATATCCTCAATTGTAACGTGCCGGTTGAGCGTTTCGGACAGTTTTGTTGACATTACCATCTTCATGACAATTGGAGCTATCAGAAACCCGATGAAAGAATAGGCAACAACGGTCACCACTGCCCACTGCGCCAGCTTGAATAAAAAGAGCCGTGACATGATCTTTTGGGGGATAGGGTCCATGGATACTTAATATATAAACTTATTATTCATCGGGTGATTACCTGGTATAGATGCTCTACAATGCTGTTGCAGAAAATAACCAGGAGATTCGTTGATAGTATTCTATCATAATCCTGAATCCGTGAATAAGGCCCTGCTCTCAGAGAGTCCCCCAGTATGAAAGATGCCTACATTTCTAGGAAAATGAATATTCTAATCATGCTATAATCATTTTCAAACAGACCGTAACAGGAGGACGATATTGATGAACAATATTGTAACATCTCGTCTACATACTGCAATTTTACTAGTTTCCATTTTACTGCTTTTTGCCGGCTGTCAGACTGCCTATTACAAGACAATGGAGAAGTTCGGGTATCACAAGAGAGATATTCTGGTGGACAGGGTCAAGGATGCCCGGGACTCTCAGGAAGAAGCAAAGGAGCAGTTCAAGTCAGCCCTTGAGGAATTCAGCACTGTCCTTGGCTTTCAGGGCGGCGATCTCGAGAAGAAATACAACACGTTAAATGATGCATATGAAGAGAGTGAAGAAAAGGCTCAGGATGTCCGGGACAGGATCGAATCGGTTGAAAAGGTATCGGAGGCATTGTTTGATGAATGGGACGAAGAGCTTTCCCAGTACACAAATGCCAAGCTCCGACAATCCAGCGAGGAACAGCTGCGTTACACAAAAAGAGAATACAAGAAACTGATCGGTGCCATGAAACGGGCTGAAAAGAAAATTGAGCCCGTGCTGTCAGCCTTTCGTGACCAGGTGCTCTTCCTCAAGCACAATCTGAATGCCCAGGCCATTGCTTCATTGAAAAGCGAACTGGTTTCAGTTGAGTCCAACGTGGCGTCCCTTATTAAGGAAATGGAAGCATCCATCGGTGAAGCCAATGAATTTATCAAATCCATGGCACAGGAGTGATAGATAAAAGGAATGGAGTGGAATAGTCACTAATAGTGACGTATTCAATGGGGCTCTGCCCCAGACCCCGGTTATACTACATTGTGGGATTGCATCCCACACATGCCTGCCGGCTCCCTTTGGTCAGACAGTCTTCAACTCTTCACCCTCACAGCCCTTCACATCCCTGAAAGACTCCAATGGCACGAAAAGACACTGCTTTTAAGGGTTCCCCTTAGA
>CP070644.1:1672888-1683853 GCA_020354155.1 Nitrospiraceae bacterium
ACACTTGAAATCTTTAATGTGTATAATATTATTACATTTTAATTTTAATCAAATTTTAAAAAACAGCATGATTCTGTTGGGATAGGTGGAGAAGAGCTGAAATGCAGGCATTCAGAGATCTCATGACAAAGGTATATATGAGAATTATTTTTTTAGTTGCAAGGAAGCCAAAATCGTGATAGAAAGTTTTTATACAGTACTTCTTCTCAAAATAAAATTGTTTTATAAGTGACAGGCTGAAGACATAACAACCTTTTTATAGTTCTCTTCTGCTCATGCATGAAGGGGGCCGCATATTTCAATGTCTATACAAGAGCAGAGAAAATCTGAACGATCAAAGGCGTTCCTCATTGTCAACTTCCGGAATCACAAGGATTTACATGGTTACTCATTAGGCATAACAAATGATATCTCTCAGAAGGGAGTCTGCTTTGAGTCCAGCAATTTTGATCACCGTCCCGGTGAAAAACTGGAGCTGGTCCTGCGGCATCCGCACAAGGCAATGTCAGTCTCCACTGAAGGGGAAATAGTCTGGAAGAAGGAAGGCTGGTATGAATGCGCACTGGGAGTCAGGCTGAAGGCCCGGGATATCAAAACTGAAACAGGGATATCTGAAGTCATTGCGAACATGAAAGACTCAACTGTGCGGCAGCCAGTGGCTTATTCAATACCAGCGCAATCAACGGAGCAGCAGAAAGGGGCGACATCATCTGATAAGCCGAAGAACTCTGCCCTGATTGTACTCAGTAGTGAGGCCCCCCTTTATTCAGAGACAAAACGCAATAACGTCATCCCCATATCAGCAGGAAAAAGAATGCGTAAACCGGAGGCGCCGAATAAAATCCCGGTGAATTCTGCTGCCCGGCTGGAGTTCGTTCAGGGCGTAAGAGCAAAGCCCCGGAACAAAAGACCGGAGAAAAAAACCATCCTCTTCATTCTGCTTATTTCAATTCTTTCTGTGGCAGCATACACATTCACCATGAACCGGGCAGCAACAAAGGGAACAGGGGAGGAGCCGTTCGCCCCCGCTGCGATCAGTGGTATAGGGAGAGCAGCACCCGCACCTGTTATAACGACTGAAAAAATGACAGTGCCTGAATCAAGTAGCGGGGCTGAAAAAACGACAGAATCTGAAAAAATTACGGTGCCTGAAAAAGCTGCACCTGCTCCGGACATTAGGGTGCCTGAAAAGATCACTGCCCCTGAGCCGGTTGCCCCCGTTGCTGATCTGAAACGGGTAATAAATTTTGATTTCAGGTCAGATGAAGTTAGTGCAGCGCATTTCGCAAAGATCGATGATGTGGTAAATGAAGCGAATAATCGCCCTGAATCAATAGTAAAGGTTGAAGGTCATGCCGATAGTATAGGGGCCCCCGTCTATAACCTGGATATATCAATGCGCCGTGCCCTGGCAGTAAAGAAACTGCTCCTTGAAAAGGGAGTTGAGAGCAGGAAAATTCAATTAGCCCTCTTTGGAGATTCAAAACCTGTGGCTTCCAATTCATCCGAGTCCGGGCGGATGAGCAACAGACGGGTTGAACTTGTGGTTATGTCACCGGATAATTAATATATCTTTCATTACAAAATCCCCCTGCCTGCAGGCAGGGGTGAGGGGACCACATTCATTCCTCACCCCCCCACCGTTGTCTCTGTCTGCCGTCAGGCAGGCGGTAGGTAGAGGCAGGTTCCCCATTCCCTCCATTAAATGGTTAGAATCTATTTATGATGCCTTTTGGAGACGTTCGGCAACCCAGACCTTTATTATCGATTGACGAGGAACACCTAAACGCTTTGCCTCTTTATCTAATAGTTGTATCATCCACAAAGGAAAATCTACATTTACTCTTTTCTGTTCCTGCTCCGGTCTACGTGCTTTAGCAATATCAAGGTGTTTTGATATATCTTCACCTTCATCAAATTTTTTATCGATGTCTTTAGCTTTCATAAATGGTTACCTCCTCTTTCCTGGAACGTCGCACGGAAATAATTCTTATTGTTTCGCCTCGGTACGTAATAATTCCTGACCAGTGTTTCCCCGAAATTTTCCCTATTATCAAATATCTTGGTTCATCTTTCGTTTTAATGGGAATTTCAATTAGGTCAGGATCTTCCCAAAGCAATTGTGCTTCAATAAAATCTATCTTATGTTTCTTTTTATTTCTGTTGCTTTTATTAACATCAAATTCGAAACCCATAATATACCAATATTATACCGAAAATATACCAAGTAGCAATAGTATTATTTTTGAATTCTAATATGCTATTTAAAATTGAGGTTCTTCTCCCTTTTAGTTGCTGAATAGGATTCCAGGATTCGCGGGTGTGGGATGCAATTCCACAATATTGAATTAATAGTTTATTACAAAATCCCCCTTCATCCCTGCGGCAGGCAGGCCCCTTTTTCAAAGGGGGAATTCATTCAGCAGGCTGTCACTTCGAACAGAGTGAGAAGTCTTACTCGCACTCAATGACAAAAGATTTCTCCCCTTGGTCGAAATGACAGAGAGCGAAGAATTCACAAAATTTATTCAATGAACTGGATATCCGCCGGAGTTTATCCCGTGCTTGATACAGGACGGGTATGACAAACTTTAAATGTCTTTTTAATCCCATAGATTGTTTCAGGTCAGATGCAGGGAAAATGTCTTTTAAGTGCCATAGGAGTGTTTCAGGGATGTGAAGGGCTGTGAGGGTAAAAAATGAATTTATGTCTGAGGACCAAAGGGACGAGCCTGCCTGCCGGTAGGCAGGTTTAAATTCATTTACCGAACAGGCCTGATACAGACCGTTAAGAAACAATCCAGGCTGTACTTCTTTGGTTCGTTTCTTAGGCAAGTAAGAAATGAACGGAAATATTTTAATTAATATTTTGTCGTTCTGACGGAGCCCGTAAGTTCTTTGTCATTCCCGCGGAGGCGAAAATCCATAAAAATAAAAGGCTGGATACTCCGGTCGGTGCCGGAGTATGACAGACTTAGCACCTCTCTTTTTCAAAGGGGGAATTCATTCAGCAGGCTGTCACTTCGAACAGAGTGAGAAGTCTTACTCGCACTCAATGGCACAAGATTTCTCCCCTTGGTCGAAATGACAGAAGGATTTTTCCCTCTGAACAGACTACAACCTTACCTGCTCAGCCTCAGTTCTCTCTCCTTATGCATGTAATAGAGCACCGGAACCAGTGTTCGTGACAGAAGCGTGGATGCAACCTCCCCGGCCATTAATGATATTGCCATGCCCTGAAAGATGGGGTCAAAGAGAATGACCGATGATCCCACCACAACGGCCGATGCAGTGAGCAGCATGGGACGGAACCGTATGATCCCCGCCTGAACAACTGCCTCTTTCAGGGGCATCCCCTCCTGTATCTTCAGCTCTATAAAGTCAACGAGAATGATGGAATTCCGTATGACGATGCCCGCCCCGGCTATGAAACCGATCATCGACGTTGCGGTAAAGAATGCACCCATAAGGGCATGGGCAGGAAGTATGCCGACAAGTGAAAGCGGTATGGGAGCCATGATCACAATGGGTGTCATAAAGGACCGGAACCAGCCGACGACCATCACATAGATGATAATCATGACGGTGCCAAAGGCCAATCCCAGGTCTCTGAAAACCTCAAGGGTAATGTGCCACTCGCCGTCCCATTTCATTGCATATCTGTCTTCAAGCCAGGGCTGCTCCAGGTCATGCTGTTCCAATGCATAGCCTTCAGGGAGGGGGAGGTTATTTATTTTCTCTTTCATCTTCATAATGGCGTAGACAGGGCTTTCCTCTGTCCCCGCCACATCGCCCGTTACATAGACAACACGCTTCAGGTTTTTTCTGTATATGCTCTTCTCCAGGACGCCCTTTTCCACCGTCACCAGTTCGGCAGCAGAGAGGGGCACCCCGGAGGAGGAATGCAGGACGATCTTCTCTAAGGCCTCGATACCTGCCCGTTCAGACAGGGGAGCTCTCATGATTATTTCAACGGGTTCATTCGTATCCCCGGTATGAAGGAGTCCGGCAGACATTCCACCGAGGGCCATCCTGATGGTCTTTGCAACACTCTCAGCAGTAATGCCGTGATAGGCAGCCTTTTCTTTATCAACGGCAAAGGTTATTTTCTCCTGCTCATCTTCAGCATACCAGTCTATGTCAACGACCCCCTCAGTCTCTGAAAATATTTTCTTTATTTCCCCGGCAATCTCTATCTGCCTGCTGTAATCAGGCCCGTATATCTCAGCAACAAGGGTGCTCAATACAGGAGGCCCGGGGGGAACTTCCACAATCTTGATATTGGCACTGTATCTGCTGCCTATCTCCTGAATGTCCGGCCTGATCCTCTTTGCGATATCATGGCTCTGTGCCTTTCGTCTCTTTCGTGATACAAAGTTGACCTGTATGTCAGACACATTGCTCCCTTTGCGGAGGTAATAATGTCTCACCAGACCGTTGAAGTTAAAGGGGGCTGCTGTACCGATATAAAGCTGGTAATCCGTCACTTCCGGAACCGTCCTGAGATATTCACCCACTTCACCAGTCACCATGGCAGTCTGCTCAAGGGTTGTACCTTCCGGCATGTCAATGATCACCTGCAGCTCGCTCTTGTTGTCAAAGGGGAGCATCTTGACCGTTACAAATTTCAAGACAACGAGAAGCATGGCGCCTCCCAGGAGAAGGGCAACCAGTATAAAGGCAATGCTTCTTTTCAGATTACTCTCGAGCAGTCCCCGCAGGTTGTTTTCATAGAGCCTGTTAAAATAGCTGATGAACCTGCTTTCCTCCCTCTCTCCTGCTTCATGCTTTTTTGTCTTTTTTAAGACGATGTAGCTCAACCAGGGACTGATAATAAAGGCGATGAGGAGTGAGATCAGCATGGCAGCCGATGCCCCGACAGGAATGGGTCTCATGTAGGGCCCCATCAGTCCCGAGACAAAGGCCATGGGCATAAGGGCGGCGATGACAGTAAAGGTTGCCAGTATTGTGGGATTCCCGACCTCATCAACGGCACTGACGGCTATTTCAGGGGACACTCCTTTCAGCCTGAAGTGACGGTGAATGTTCTCAACAACAACGATAGCGTCGTCGACGAGGATACCTATGGAAAATATGAGCGCAAAAAGGGTGACCCTGTTGAGGGTATATCCGTACATATAGTTCACGAGAATGGTAAGGGCCAGGGTTACGGGAACAGCGACGCCCACAATAATGGACTCTCTCATTCCCAGCGCAAGTGCAATGAGGATAGTCACCGAAACCGCTGCGATGAGCATATGCTTAAGAAGTTCATCAGACTTTTCCTTGGCCGTTTCTCCGTAATTCCTCGTTGTAATCACCTGGATATCACCGGGGATGAGATGGCCTTTCAACATCTCCACCTTTTCCAGGGTCCGCTCGGCTATATGGGTGGCATTGGTCCCCTGCTTTTTTGCAATGGCAATCGTAACAGCATCGGACAGACCGCTGTGCTTCTCATCTGAAGCAGGGCCGAAGCCTGTGAGAACATACTGTGAGGGTTCTTCAGGCCCGTCAATAATCTCTGCTATGTTTCTGAGATAGACCGGTTTCCCGTTGTGCACACCGGCAACTATCGAGCCGACATCCTCTGCATCTTTGAGAAACATGCCGGTTTCCACCAGATACTCTTTGTTGTCCAGGGGAAAGGTGCCTGAAATAAGTGCTGCATTGGATCCCTGAATTGCCTGATAGATCTGCAGGGGAGATATGGCATAGGCCTTTAACCGTGCGGGATGGAGAACAACTTTCAGCTGCCTCCTCTGTCCGCCTATGACTGTCACCTCGGATATCTCGGCATCCTTTTTCAGTTCCTCAGCCACTTCACTGGCCACCATTCTCAGGGCATAGCCGTCATAGCGGTCACTCCAGAGAGAAAGGGAAAGAATGGGGACATCATCAATGGACTTGGGCCTGACCAGGGGCTGCGATACCCCCTGGGGAATCCTGTCGTAGTTTGACAGTAATTTGTTGTACAGTTTGACAAGGCTGTCTTCTGTATTTTCCCCTACATAAAACCGAACAATGGTGAGGGCCATTCCCGGTTGTGCTATTGAATAGATATACTCAACGCCCTTGATCTCCCAGAGAAGTTTTTCCATGGGCTTGATCACCCGTTCGTCCACTTCTTCCGCAGTCGCCCCGGGAAACTGTACGAATACATCGACCATGGGGACGATGATCTGGGGCTCCTCTTCCCTGGGTGTAACGTAAATTGCAAATACGCCGAGGAGCAAGGCAGCTATGACGATCAGGGGGGTAAGCTTTGACGTCAGGAATGCCTTCGCTATACTCCCGGCTGCACCTGTGCGGTTCATGGATGGAAGAGCTCCCCTTCCGGTTTTCGACTAGTCACGTTACCCCTTTCTGACTCTCCCGCCGTCTATTGCCCTCTCCGTCCCTTTGACGATAATCCTCTCGCCCTTGTGCAGGCCTGACAGTATTTCCGTCATCCCTTCCTCTGTCTTTCCTGTCCTGACAAGCCTGAAGGTAATAACATCGTCACCGTCTACTGCATAGACGCCTGTGAGCTCTCCCCTGCGCACAAGTGCGCTTTCAGGAATAAAGAGCGCGGCTTTCGGGCCCACGGGGAATTTGACCTGTGCGTACAAACCACCCCGGAAGACACCCTGTTCTCCTGTCATATCAATTTTTACGGTAAAGGTCCGTGAACGGGGATCAATGTGATGAACGATTTCTCCGACGGTCCCTTCCCTCTGTACCTTGAGGGCATGAATGAAGATGTCAACGGGCATAGTGAGCCTGATCAAGGGAAGCAGTCCCTCGTCAACGGGGACCTCAACCCTGTATGAGGACTCTTCGATGACAAAGAGAGTCATGGCCGGGACCGTCATACTACCCCGATCAACCTTCCTCTCTGCAACGATTCCATCCACCGGTGACCTGATCGCTGTGTAGTCCATAAAGGCCTCTGCCTCCTGCAGGGCGGCCTCTGCCTTTTTCAGTGACTTCAGTGCCTGTTCATACCGAAGGCCCGCGATATCCTTTTTTGCTTTCACTTCATCAAACTCCTGTTCTGTCACGGCCTTCTCCTCATGGAGTCTCCTGTACCGCTCGTAGGTTGTGAGCATGAGGTCTTTCTTCTCTCCGGTGATTTCCAGTCCTTTCCGCGCCTCCCCGAGGGCTTCCCGTGCTGCAGCAGCCCTTGACTCCACATCAGGTGAATGAATGAGAAGGAGCAGGTCTCCCTTCCGCACCCTTTCACCTGCAGCTACTTTTATCTCTCTCACCTCGCCCATAATCTTTGCTGACACAAGTGATGTGTTTGCCGCCGTGACCGTACCGGACGTTTCGTAGTAATCCATACTGTCGACGGACCTGACTTCTTCTATCACCACAGCGGTCACTTCCTGCCTTTCAATGCTATGGGCTCCGGGCTTGATCTTTTCATCACACCCGAAGATTGCCATCAGAGCGCATATAAGAATAAGGATTCCTTCTTCTCTTTTCATGTGGTTCTCCTTATAAAATCAAAATTCCTGATTCTGTATGAAGGTTTCTGAAAGCATCCCGCTCTGGTAGTACAGCACTGCCATTGCATTTCCATATTCATTCTCTGCTTCCACCAGCTGGGCCCGGGCGGTATTGAGCATAACCTGGGTATCGAGGAGATCAATCATCGGGGCAAGGGCATTCTCATACCTGGCCCGTACAAGTCTCAGGGCTTCCCCGGCCTCTTCAAGAATAGCCCGCGCCAGGTCGAGGGTCTGCTCTTTTTCTTTGACCCGTGTATAAGCCTCATAGACCCTGAACTGTATTTCCTGTTCCAGTGCCACTACGTTCTCACTGCTCTCATGCACTTTCGCTTTTGCCTTTTTTATTTTGTGATAGGCAGAGGCATCAAAAAAATTCCATTTCAGAAATCCCATGAGCAGATAACTCTCCCCCTCGGGAGAGAAGGGGTCATTGTGATCATTCATCAGGTAACTGCCCCCCAGTCCTATTTCAGGGAGAAATGCTGATTTTTCCAGAGCCACTGCTTCCTGTGAACTCTCATACCGTAATCTCAGGGCTTTCAGATCCTCTCTCTGACGAGCGGCACCAAGGTATGTCTCTACAGCATGAAGAATAAGGTGAGGGATACTGTCTGCCGCATCAACGGGTTCGGTCCTGCCGAGGAGGAGTCCGAGGGACCGTCTGGCAACCTCACGATCCCCCTGCGCCTTTACCAGCAGTGCCTCAGCCTTCTTATGAGCCGCTTCCGCCCGCAGAACGTCAGAGTATAATCCCGTCCCTGCATCATATCTGAGGGACGCCAGCCTCCTGTGTTCCCGGGCATCGTCTATACCCTCCCCTGCTGCCGCAGCGTATTCTGCGGCTGTTTGAACCTTGTGAAAGGATTGTATGACTTTCAGGATGACTTCTTCCTTTTTCATCAGGAACATCGCTTCCTGCGCCCCCAGCTCATTTTTGGCAATGCCTATTCCTTTATAGAGTCCGGGAACGAAGAGCGGCTGTTCAAAGCCGATGGAGGTCTGGAAGTCCGAGATATCATCGGGGTTGTTCAGTGAATCAATGGCAAAATCAGCCTGGGTAAATCTTTCCTGGTTAAGCTTTGCCATAAACCCGTAGGTAGGGTTGTCCGTTCTCTGATATCTCTCCTCGATGGTAAATTTCGGATAGAGATTGCCCTTCGCTGCATTGAGATTCTCTTTCTCTGCCTCTACTGTCCACCTGTAAGATTTCAGCCCCGGATTGTCGGACAGGGCGATACGCACAGCCTGCTCCAGGGTAAGCATTTCTCCGCTGGCTGAAGCGAAAGTAAATAGTGATGCCAGAACCAGAAAAGGTAGCCCTCTCAATACCTTCATGTACTGCCTCCTTTTCCCCATCGCCGGGTATTTCCAGACTGCTCTGTTATAACTCATATCACAGAAAAGGTAACGTACTTCTTAATGATTCATTTTTATTCTTCATATTCGGGTTAGAAATACGCTTATAGAGATTATATCAGACAATGTATTCAATCAGCGTCCCGAATGGGAAAGAGTGTCATTCCCCCTGACTGTCGCAGACAGTACCGGGGGGTCCAGCCTTCTTATTGAATCCCTTGAGAGACTATGGTACACCTTGTCATTCCGAGCCTGCCTGCGGTAGGCAGGAAGCTAAAGGATACGAGGAATCTTGGAACGTATTGCTATCATGAGACTCAAGATTTCTCCTGACCGTCGAAATGACAACAGAAAAACCTGTCATGCCGGACCTGCCTGTCGGCAGGCTCGCTTCGCTCAGACACGAATACATTTTTAACCCTGCGGCCGACCTCTCTCACCTGGAATTATCCTAAGGGATAAAAAGCTAACAGCTGTCATACTCCGGCATCGACCGGAGTATCCAGCCTTTTATTTTTCTCGATTCCCGCCCCTACCTACGGCAGGCAGGCCTGCCTGTCGGCATGACAGGGACAAAGGTGGGGGTGATATTTCTTAAAGAACAGACAGGGTATCTTGACAAGTTAAAAATTACCGTTATCATTTAATTAAGGTAAGTGAGGTATAAATATGCCTGCTGAGAAAGGTTCTCATAAGACGCAGGGAAAAAAGCCCGACTGGTACAGGGCAACAGCCAGGTACGGGAAACCCGATGCAAGAAAAGCGGCCTGGCAGATTCTTGACACCTTCATCCCCTATTTTGCCCTCTGGGCACTGATGATCTACACAGTCAAATCCGGAGTTTCCTACTGGATTACCTTTGCCCTGGCCCTGGTGGCCTCAGTGCTGCTGGTGCGTATTTTTATCTTTTTCCATGACTGCTGTCACGGGTCTTTTTTTGCTTCTACCCGGGCAAACAGGATTTTGGGGTATGTATCAGGGATATTGACCTTTACCCCCTATGAAGACTGGCGGCGCTGCCACGCTATTCATCACTCCACCGTTGGAGACCTGGACCGCAGGGGGACGGGCGATGTTACCCTCTTGACCGTCGATGAGTATCTGGCTGCATCAAGAGAAAAACGGTTTGGCTACCGGTTTTACAGAAATCCCCTTGTCATGTTCGGACTCGGACCGATCTACATGTTTTTGTTCAGATTCCGGTTTCCCAGCAAGGGGGCAAGGAAACATGAGCGCAGGAGCGTGCTTATTACCAATATCGCACTTATTGCCATTGTCCTTCTGGCGAGTTTCACTATCGGATTAAAGACATACCTTATCATCCAGCTGCCAATCATTCTCATTGCCGGGGCCATTGGTTTATGGCTGTTCTATATACAGCATGATTTTGAAGGGGTGTACTGGGCCCGTCATGAAGACTGGGACCAGATGAGGGCCTCGCTGGAAGGCTGCTCTTATTACAAGCTGCCCGGCATCCTGAAGTGGATTACCGGTAACATCGGACTGCATCACATCCACCATATAAGGCCCGGGATTCCCAATTACAACCTGCAGCAGTGCTATAGAGAAACACCGGCCCTGCGGGATATCATCCCCCTGACGTTCTGCAAAAGCCTGAAGACTCCATGGCTGAACCTCTGGGATGAGAAGAAGGGGAAACTGGTAAGTTTCAGGTCAGTGAAGACACTGCATCATCAGGGCATCTTCCAGAGTTGAGGATAAAGATTTCATAGTCTCTCAAGTATAGTTGAAACCCATTGTCAATCGAACTGATTTCTCCTGTCATTCCCCGACCTGCCTGCGACAGTCCGGAGGATGACAGACTTAGCTCCCCCTTTTTCAAAGGGGGAATCAAACTGTTGGCTGTCACTTCGAACAGAGTGAGAAGTCGTATTCTTACTCAATGGCCAAAGATTTCTCCTGACCTTCGAAATGACAGAGAAGGGAAGTCCGTGATTCACACTATTTACAGATAAGAAATTTTCCCCAGGAAGATCGCATCATGCATTCCCTTGTATCGAAACTGATGATGATTTTATAATAGTCATATACACAGTTTCCTGTAGACATTAATCACAAGACGTGGTAAGTATATAAGTAGTGCCCTATTATC
>CP070644.1:1683953-1693512 GCA_020354155.1 Nitrospiraceae bacterium
GATAACGTGAGTTGTACTAACAGGCATGCCTAAGGCACTGGCACCCATGATAACTGCAGTGGCGCTCGTCTCTGCAGCAAAACCATGCACAGGCTGCAGTTTGAGCATCTGGTGGCCGAGGGTCTTGATGACACGCCATCCACCCATGGCTGTACCAAACCCCATAGCGAGGGCACAGAGCAGTACTACCCAGAAAGGAACTTCCAAGGTACTAATGTATCCTCCGCTCAGCAGCGCAAGGGTGATAACTCCCATTCCCTTCTGGGCATCATTGGAGCCATGGCTGAATGCCATAAAACTTGCCGATACAATCTGCAAGCGACCGAAATGTTTATTGAGCGCTCCCGGGGATATGTTGCAGAAAAATCGAATAAGCAGTTTCATAAAGAGATAGCCGAAAAAAATTCCAAAAATGGGGGAAGTCAGAAGGGCTATGAATATCTTGGTCAAACCTGCAAGGTTGAGCTGATTAAAACCACCCAGATGGGCAACACCGGCACCCATAACTCCTCCGATAATTGCATGTGATGCGCTCACCGGCAGTCCGAATATAGTCATGGCCCCATTCCATAAGAATCCTGCTAACAATGCTGCAGCAACAACAGTCTGGGTAATGTCAGCAGGATTGACAATGCCTTTGCCGATTGTCTTGGCAACTGCTGTTGAAAAAAAGGCCCCTGCAACATTCATTATTGCAGCAAGCAGAACTGCCTGCAATGGAGTCAGAACCCTTGTGGACACAACAGTCGCTATGGCATTGGCAGAATCATTCCATCCATTGCTGATTTCAAAGATGAGGGCAATCCCGATAACAAGGATTATGATTGTCTCAGGCATGCTTCAACACTATGCTTTCCATAATGTCAGCAACGTCTTCACAGGTATCGTTAGCTTCCTCAAGATGTTCATACACATCTTTCCACTTAATGACGAGGATAGGGTCCTGAATATTATCAAAGAGCTTGACAAGGGCCTCCCGGTAAATCCTGTCTCCCCGGTTTTCGAGCCTGTTGATTTCGATACAATATTCCTGAATATAGCTGTATTGTTTACCTTTCAGGCATTCAATGGCCTTCGTGATAAACTCCGTTGTTTCCTTTAGAGTTTTTGCCAGTTCAAGAGCTTCCGGCAGAGGATCGGTCAATTTAAAGAGCATGGCCCTGTCCGAACAGGCCCATATAAGATCAAGGACATCATCAAGGCTGTTTACAAGGGCATGAATGTCTTCCCGGTCAACAGGGGTAAGGAAGGTCTTATTCAGGCTTCTCATCACTTCATGGGTAAGCATGTCCCCTTCCTGCTCAGCTTCATAGATCTCTTTGGTCTTGATTTCAGCAAGACTCATGTCTTCCATCATCTCAACAAGAAGAACTGCAGCTCTGTTCACATTCAGGGAAGCCTTTTCAAACATACTGAAAAAATTGGTTTCTTTGGGAAGGAATTTTTTTATCATTTTGATATCCTTTTTCTGAATGAGATTTCGCTTGCAATCATACTAAAATTCTGAAGCTAAGTCAATGAATATCAGAAGAAAAATGACCAAATACCGACAGCCACAAAGGGCACAACTGATAAGGTGTTCAATTCATTAAGTAAAAGAGTACCTGCTAAATCTGATCAGGCAGTCTGTGCCTGATAATTTTTCCCTCTATCATATAAATTACATCTTCGGCAATATTCGTTGCATGATCTGCAATACGTTCAAGGTACTTTGATATGTACGTTATTTTTACAGCACGAGATATTGTGGATGGATCACTGTTCATGAGTTTCATCAGTTCCTGCCAGATCATCTCGTTCAGATCATCCATTTCATCGTCCTTCATGATAACCTCCTTTGCGAGGTCTTTGTCCGAGTTGATATAGGCATTAATGGTATCGCGTACCATGCGCTGCGCAATTCTGGACATTCTGGGTATATCGATATAGGGCTTCAGAATGGGTTCTTTGTTCAGCTCTAATGCCCTCTCTGCAATATTGACTGCATTGTCAGCAATCCTTTCAAGGTCCGTTGTAATTTTCATAGCCGTTGTGATAAAGCGAAGGTCCTTTGCCATTGGCTGGGTAAGTGCAAGAATTCTGATACACTCCTCGTCAATCTCGACATCAAGGTTATTAATAAAATGGTCCTTGCCGATCACCTTCGTGGCCAGTTCATCATTACGCTCTACAAGGGACTGAACCGCATCCTTGATTGCGGTCTCAACATACATGGACATTTTGATAAGATGTTCCTTAAGTTGTTCAAGTTCCTTTTCCAACAGCATGAATACTCATCACCTCCCTGCTTTTCCTTTTCTTCTATAGTATATTGTCCTGTCTAATTAGGCATTAAATCGATTCAATCTATCCATACCGTCCAGTTATGTAATCCTGTGTCAACCTGTGCTCAGGATTAACGAATATTTTTTTCGTATCGCCTACCTCAATAAGACCGCCAAGATGAAAGAATGCAGTCCGCTGAGAAACACGGGCTGCCTGCTGCATCGAATGAGTCACAATAATAATCGTATAATTCTTCCGGAGTTCATTGATCAGTTCCTCTATCTTTCCCGTCGCTATCGGATCAAGTGCAGAGCAGGGCTCATCCATTAATATCAGCTCAGGCTGGACGGAAATGGCACGGGCAATACATAAACGCTGCTGCTGTCCTCCTGACAGGCTTGTACCGGGGTGTTCAAGCTGGTCCTTTACCTCATTAAAAAGCCCTGCCTTTTCAAGGCTGCCTATAACAATGTCGTCCAGCTCAGCCTTGTTTGTCGCAAGCCCGTGAATGCGGGGGCCATAGGCAACATTCTGATATATGGACTTGGGAAAGGGATTGGGTTTCTGAAAAACCATCCCTATTCGGGCCCGTAGAAGAACAGCGTCGATCTTTTTATCATAAATGTTCTCATCGTCTATTATTATTTCCCCGGTGACCTTACAGTCCTTGATTGTGTCATTCATACGGTTGAAGCATCGGAGAAAGGTTGATTTACCGCATCCTGATGGACCGATAAAGGCCGTTACTTCCCGTTCCGCGATATCGACGCTCAAGTCTTTGATGGCCTGCTTCGTTCCATAATAGACGTTTACGTCTCTGCAGGAGATCTTTACATTTTTCTCAAGAATGGGAGTCCCCACTGTTTTTAAGGATTCCTCAGGCGCTCTCATTTTTTGTTCTTACCATCTCCTCTCGAATTTTTTCCGTAACACAACAGCAACCGCATTCATTACCAGAAGGAATGCAAGTAGTATAATAATTGCTGCAGATGTCCGCTCTACAAAGGCCCTCTCAGGACTGTCTGCCCAGAGATAAATCTGAACAGGCAATGCCGTTGCTTTATCAAATATGCCCGTTGGTATATCAACGATAAATGCTACCATACCAATCATCAATAAAGGAGCTGTCTCACCAAGGGCCCGTGCCATACCGATAATTGTTCCCGTCAGCATGCCGGGCATTGCAAGGGGCAACACGTGATCCGTTACAGCCTGCATTTTGGAGGCCCCTACACCGAGAGCACCCTCCCGTATGGACGGTGGTACTGATTTTAATGAAGCCCGGGACGCAATAATAATCGTGGGCAATGTCATGAGCGTAAGCACGAGGCCTCCTACCATTGGTGCAGAACGGGGAAGCCCGAAGAAATTAAGAAAAACAGCGAGCCCAAGCAGACCAAAGACAATAGACGGCACAGCGGCAAGATTATTAATATTTACCTCGATAATATCGGTCCATATATTCTGAGGGGCAAACTCTTCCAGATAAACAGCGGTTGCAACACCGAGGGGGAAGGAGAGCAGAAGGGTCACAAGCAGTGTGTAAAATGACCCCACAACAGCGCCCCAGATACCAGCCAGTTCCGGTTCACGGGAATCACCGTTTGTAAAGAGCACCCTGTTAAACCTCATTTCAAGTGCTCCCTGTTCCTTCAAGGTATTAATCCAATGTATTGTATGAGGTTTAATCCGGCCAGATCCTTCACTGTCAGCCTGAATGTGTCCTTTAACCAGCATATCAACATCGTCATCGGCAGGTACCCATATCCTTTGTTCCGTGCCTATAAGATCGGGATCAGCCATCACCATCTCCCGCAGCTGAAAGAAGGCTCCTGAACTGGCAAGAGAGTAGAGGTCCTTCTTCTGACGCCTTTGTTTCACCTCAGGGAACATCTCCCTCAGGCTTTTCTTGACAAGTCCTCCATAATCAGCTCGGGACAAAACTTCAGCATCTCCTGATTGATCAGGGTCTATGAGGGAAGGATCAAATTTCACATCAAGGCGGATGAAAGTCTGCTGAAAAGCTGAATACCCCTTGCCTGTTATCGAAATAAAGAGTACTGCAAGCATTGCAAGGGCTGAAAGAATTGCCACTACGCCCACACTTTTAAAAACTTTTTCAACGAGGTACCGTCTCCGCAGACCTGCTTTGATACGCAGAAGTCTTGCCGCTGAATTCTCGTCTCTCAGGTAGGATTTATTCATACTGCTCCCTGTACCTCCTCACAACATATAAGGCCACGATGTTCAGAACAAGGGTCATTACAAAAAGCACAAGACCCAGGGCAAAGGCCGCAAGCGTTTTTGCACTGTCAAATTCCTGATCACCGATCAGGAGTGTTACGATCTGAACAGTAAAGGTGGTCACTGCCTGCAGAGGATTGGCAGTCAGATTGGCAGTCAGTCCGGCTGCCATGACGACGATCATTGTTTCGCCCACTGCCCGGGATACCGCCAGCAATATACTTCCCACGATTCCGGGCAATGCCGCAGGCACGACTACCCTGATTATTGTTTCTGACTGTGTAGCGCCTACCCCGAGTGAAGCATCTCTCAGACTCTGCGGTACTGCCTTGATCACGTCATCAGAGAGGGAAGACACAAAGGGGATTATCATAATCCCCATAACCAGTCCGGCGGCAAGGGCGCTTTCTGACGAAACATCCAGTCCCATATCACTGCCAAACTCCCTGATAAAAGGTGCAACTGTCAGCGCAGCAAAAAAACCGTAAACCACTGTCGGGATGCCGGCAAGTATTTCCAGCACGGGCTTGGCAACAGTTCGTACCCTTTCTGCCGCATATTCAGACATATATATTGCTGACATAAGACCGACGGGAACGGCAACAAGCATTGCGATAGCTGAAATCATCAGGGTGCCAGTCAGAAGCGGGATCATGCCGAAGGAGCCTGCTGCCCCAACCTGGTCCTCACGAATCGCCATCTGCGGGCTCCAGTGCATTCCGAAAATAAAATCTGTAAAGGCTATCTGTTGAAAAAATCGTATGGCCTCAAACAATACTGACAGGACGATGCCAATGGTCGTGAAGATCGCAATGGTAGAACATAAGATCATCAGTAACCTGATGGCTCTCTCAACAATAGCCCTTGCAGGCATATCAGGTTTTATCTTTCTTAAACTTATGCCTAAGCCTGCAAGACATACGGATAGTACAACCGCCAAGAGTGCAGCAAAACCTGTGCTTTTCAGCCTGTTATAGTGATCAACAGCTTCAAGAAGGGCCTGATCAATCTGCTCATGAGAAATGGCACCACTGGCAATATTTAATATGTCATTAAAAACCAGTGACAGGCGATCCTCCGGAAGCGATTGAAACTCCCGTGGAAGATCAGAAATAACCAGGGAAGTAATCACCGATGACTGAAAAGCCATCCACAGCAGAAAAACCAGAACCGCAGGCAGTCCGCACCAGAACGCAATATAGAGTCCATAATAACCCGGAAGGGAATGAAGGGTTCTTATATTGCCTTTAACAGATTTTTCAGTCCGTCTTTTTCCCAGAAAATAGCCGACTGAGGAAAGGAGAATAATAACTGTCAGGAGTACAAGGTTATTCATTTTAGGGACAGCCCTTGCAGAAGGCAAATTTTATATGCTCTATTAAACAATATACTACATACCGGACAGCGGAAAAACCCCTGTCCGGCATCTTTAATACTACGATGTTACATCAACAGGTTATTCAGTTTTTTCCCATCCTGCCTGAATTTTTCTCTCTCTTCCTCCGGCATGGGAATCAGTCCCTTGTCAATGAGGTAACCTTCCTCACCCCAGGCCTTATCGCTTGTAAATTCAGACAGAAATTCCATAACGCCCGGAATCATCCCTGCGTGAGCCTTTTTGACATAGAAATAAAGCGGTCTTGAGACCGGGTAACTGCCATCTGCAATATTCTCAAAGGTGGGCTCCACGCCATCAACAAAGCTGCCCTGCACCTTATCCTCGTTCTGATCGAGGAAGGAGAAACCGAACACACCAAGTGCATCAGGATTTGCCTCAAGTTTCTTGACGATAAGCACATCATTTTCCCCTGCTTCAATATAGGCTCCGTCTTCCCGCACTGCGTGGCATATGGCCTTATATTTCTGTTTGTCCTTTTTATTCATGGCCTTTATCCAGCCATAATTTTTACATCCGCCTTCAAGAGCAAGTTCAGCAAAAGCGTCACGAGTTCCGGAAGTGGGAGGCGGCCCAAGCACCTCGATCCTGACATTGGGCAATGAAGGGTTTACATCTTTCCAGGTTTTATTTGGATTGGGGACGAGTTAACCTTCTTTTCCTGTTGGCACATCCTTGGCAAGGGCCAGAAAAAGGTCTTGACGGCTCACTTTCATTCTCTGAGCCTTTTTGGAATTGGCGATCACAATACCATCGTAACCGATTTTAATCTCAGTGATATTCTTGATTCCTTTTTTGGCGCACATCTCAACCTCTGATTTTTTTATGCGGCGGGACGAATTAGTGATATCAGGATACTGCACTCCTATCCCGCTGCATAAGAGTTTAAAACCGCCGCCTGAGCCGGTAGATTCAATCTTCGGGGTTTTAAAATTCGTCGTTTTTCCAAACTGCTCTGCAACGACTGTAACAAAGGGGTATACTGTCGACGATCCTACAATACTGATATAATTGCGCTCAGCTGCCTTCGCAGGATTCAGGTGAAGACAGAGTAAAAGCGTAAAAAGAAACACACACAATTTTTTCATTATCTCTCCTTTCAATACCTATAAGTATACAGGTTGCAATGTTACAGGAATGTTACATACAGGAGACATCCCCGTTAACACTTATCTAATGGGTATCATCTTACACCTCCTGCTGAGTATTTACATTATAAATATAGCAGCACAGGGTTACGGGAATATAACCGTTGGGTTACTGTTTCGGGAATTGTGGGTATAATATCAGGGACAGTCATGTGCATATGCCCTGAGAGCAGTCAGATGTGCTGATCGGATGATTTAAAAAAAGGGCAAACACAGGGGTGCTCCCTCCTTTCAGGAAAGGAATATCTTAACCATGGTCCCCCTACCCGGCTTGCTTTCTATCTGCATTTTCCATCCATGCTCCTTGACAATATGCTTTACTATCGCAAGTCCAAGCCCTGTACCGCCAAGTTCACGGGACCGGGAGGCATCAACCCTGAAAAACCGTTCTCCAAGCCGGGGAATATATCGCTCAGGGATCCCTATACCGGCGTCTTTGACGTATACGTATGTTGCGCGATCCTCATGTACGATTCCGATTTCGATCTCTCCGGAGTCTGTGAATTTTATCGCATTGTCAACGAGATTCAGAAGAACCTGCTCCACCTTGTCCCTGTCAGCATGTACGGTTGTGATATCATCTGCAGATTTTTTGATCATAATGTTCTTCTCTGCTGCTTTTACAACCATTGTATTCATAACTTTATCGATAAGCATTGACAGATCAACTGAGACCAGGTTCATTTCTTCCTTACCGGTCTCAATATTCGAAAGAACGAGCAGGTCCTCCACCAGTCTGTTTAAACGATCAGACTGGTCCTTAATGGTATTGAGGAACTTATAGGCATTTTCCCTGTCCTCAATTGCCCCGTCAAGAAGAGTCTCCGCAAAGCCCTTGATCGCCGTTACCGGTGTCTTCAGTTCATGAGAGGCATTGGCTACAAAGTCCTTTCTCACCTGTTCAAGCTTCCTCATATGGGTCAGGTCGGTAAAAATAGCTATTACACCTGAAAGGTCTCCCACGGTATATGCAAGAGGAGAGAGTTTCACAAAGAGATATTTTTCCTCTGGAACATCGATGGTAATCTCGGCCGATAGAGGTGAACGGGATTTTATTACTCCGTCAATGAGAGAAACAAAATCAGGATTCCTGATAACTTCAAGAAAGGGCTTGCCATAGAGTTGAGGAAAACCAAAAAGTTTCAGTGCCGCCTTATTGGCAAGTTTGATAATGCCTGATGTATTGATCAGCAGCATCGAATCAGGAATGCTTTTCAGGATAACATCAAGGCGGCTCGTTTCCTTCCTTGCCCTCTCAATCTTGTCCTTGAGCTCAGCGGACATATTGTTCAGGTTGTTCGCCAGCTCTGTAAATTCGCCGGCATCTCTGAGATATAGTTTCTGTCTGAAAATACCGTGTGCCAGCGCGCCTGAATATTCGATGATCTCATCCATATACTGCCGTATCCTGTTTGTATTCCATGTCATGACAATGCCTGAAACGAGGAACAGAACAATCACGACAAGGCTTATCTCAAGTTTCAGAATGTTTATGGATTTATTAATTTGATCAACAGGTACAGCCAGCCGAATGAATCCTGCGATGCTGTTATCTTTATAAATCGACTTTGCTACATACAGCAGATCATATCCCTGTGTCCTGCTCTTGCGTAATGACCAGCCAGTTCCTTTTCTGCCTGCCTCCTGAATCTCCGGTCTGTCACTATGATTGTCCATTGATTCAGCAGAGCCTTCTGAATCGCCAAGGACATTCCCCTGTGCGTCAATAATCGTTACCCGTGCATGGGTAATCTCTTTCAGCTCTGTGCTGAGTTTTTGTTCTTTTGTACGGGAATGAAAGGATACTTTTTCAGCCAGGATTTCGTTCTGAATAGAAAGTCTCTCCCGCAGCTCATTGAGATAATTATTCTCGACAACTTTCGTCACATACAGCTCTATAAACAGTGCTGAACCAAGGAGCACTATGAAGTAAAGAAGAAATGTACGTTTAAAAAACCGCCGCTTCATAAGTCACCGTCTACATAATAACCGATACCCCTTCTGGTTTTCACACAATGCGGATTGGAAGGCTCGTCTTCGATCTGAGACCTCAGCCGTCTGATATGGACATCAACGGTCCTGGGTTCAACAAAGGCCTCATCTTTCCATACTGCGTCAAGGAGCATGTCTCTGCTGAAGACCCGTCCCTTTCGCTCCACAAGATAGAGAAGCAGGTTAAATTCCGTTGCGCTGAGCTTTAGGGGGACATCTTTTTTCTGAACGACATATGTCCCGGTATTTATGACAAGATCACCGATCGTTATTATTTTCTCAACACCTGGCTTCTCCCCTGTGCGTCTCAATACTGCTTTTACCCTGGCCACAAATTCCCTGGGACTAAACGGTTTTGTAATATAATCATCGGCACCCATCTCAAGGCCAAGGACCTTGTCCATTTCTTCACTCTTTGCCGTGAGCATAATAACCGGAATTCCGGCAGTCTGATCCGAGTGCTTCAGCATCCTGCAGAATTCCATCCCCTGAATCCCGGGCAGCATGAGATCAA
>CP070644.1:1693612-1707976 GCA_020354155.1 Nitrospiraceae bacterium
GAAAAGGAGTTTCACAATCCCGATAACAAAGGCAGTCAGGAAAAAACCAATCCAGATATAGTTGAGAACCATGCACTATAGTACCACAGAGCCAAAAGGTCAAAGCGGCAAAACTTCTGAATGCCGTCATCTCCAATTTGATACAGCATTGTTGTATCCTTATACCATGCGGAGCCTTCAGGTACTGAACCCAGAGCATACTTTAAGGAGGTGTCATATGAGTGATTTAAAACAGAGGATTTATGATGCTGCAAAGGAATTGCAGTTAACAAATGTGGCAAGCATCACTGAGGACGGGAAACCTTGGGTGCGCTATGTCATGGCTAAAGCTGACAGTAACCTGGTCTTTCGTTTTTGCACCCATCTGGAATCAAGGAAAGTCGGCCAGATACGGAAAAATCCTGCTGTTCACGTATCTCTTGGAGTTACAAGCCTCGAGACAGCCAAAAACTGGCTACAGGTACAGGGAATTGCTGAAGTATCGACGGACCAGAAAGAACGTGATGCCTTCTGGTTTGATGATCTGAACAACTACTTCTCAGGCCCCGATGACCCCAGTTACTGCCTGGTAATTATAAGGCCCTCCCGGATTGAGCTGGGGACAATGGGGAGTATGGAACCGGAGATCTGGGAATCAGGGAGCTGATGAAGAATATATTGTGCAGGCATTTCATGTTATGTCGACTCGCCTGCGGGGAAAAATCTTTAAGGAATGCAGTGGCTTAAGATTTCTCTCTTCGTTCGAAAAGACAAAGACTTTAATAAATTACTAATTCCGCCAGAGATACTAATGAGAACCTGATTTCTTCAGGTAGTCTTCCCATTCCATGGGAAGGGAATGCTTTTTTCTGTTATTACAGGTTTTGCAGGCAGGGACAAGGTTATTCTTGGTTGACCTGCCTCCGCGCACAATTGGGACAATGTGATCCATTGTCAGTTCCTGAGGCGGTACTGTCTGCTGGCAATAATGGCAAATTCCAGGGGAGCATTTTTGTTTCCACCACAGTGTTTTTCGAAGGTCACGGGCCTTCGCTTTTTCCTTTTTGATCTCTTCGTCTTTAACAGGTGAAATAAAGTTTTTTGTCATGGTTGCCCGTTGTGAAATTATACCATGTTACAATAAAACGAAGCCCCTATGACAGGGAAAGGAACAATCATGACAAATTATCGCGTGACAGTATTTAAACCTTATCCTTTTACTGTAGGCCAGAAGATCAGGATCGAAGGATCGAGGCGGCATGGCGACTGGGAGGTTGTTGCCACAGGCGAGCACAAGATCACACTGCGCTGTCCTATTTCACGTAAAGAGTATGAATGGGACCGGTTCTGCTATGCAGTTGAAGAGAAGGAGAGCATTCCCTGGCCTCAGGAGTGATAGGAAAGTGTTACTGTCCTTCCATGCATCCGGGGATAAAGGCATTCAATTGTTAAAGATCGTGCTGCTCATGGGCAGGCAAAACTGTCTACCAGACCTACAAGTTGGCTTATTTCAGGTTTGCTGATCTGTGCGTCGGCCCCGACGGCTTTGCATTTTATTGACATCTCTTCGCTGATAAGAGAGGAAAAGACAATGCAAGGTATATGTCGCAGTTTCTCATTGTTTTTTATATTTTTTATTAAATGCATACCATCCATCTGAGGCATTTCAATATCGGAGATAATGATGTTCAGATGATCATCAATTGAGTGGAAGTCGTCTCTGTTAAGCAGTTCATTTAAATAGTCCCAGGCTGCCTGTCCATCCGAAGCTGTTCTTACGTTGTAACCTGCCTTTTCTAAATTGTTGACTATGATTTTCTTGATATAGTTTGAATCTTCAACGACATAAACAGTTTTTGATGCTCTGTCTACGCCGTGAACGTTTTTATCGACCTTGGCACTCCTGTCTTCCTGCATCCCTGTTTCAGGACTTATATTTGCAGTTATTTTTTCAAAATCCAGAAGCAGAATCATACGATCTTCGAGCTTCACAATGGAAACAACGCTGCCTGAATCTCCTGATATCATCCCAGTCGGCGGCTCTATCTGTTTCCATGAAAGACGCTGAATCCCTTCAACCGAATTAACACAGAACCCCACCATGGACATATTAAACTCACTAACAATGACATAGGCTGATGACGTATCAATCTCACCAGAACCTTCGAGGTGTTTCTTCAGGTTGATGATGGGCACGATTTTGCCGCGAAGATCTACAATGCCTTCTATTGACGGGTGTGCATCAGGAACGGGAATGACTGCATCAGGATATCGTATAATTTCGCGTACCTTGGCTACATTTATGCCATAGGTATTTTTACCGCTGATGAATTCCACTATTTCAAGTTCGTTTGTTCCTGATTCAAGAAGAATATTGCTTTTCATGGCCTGTTCCATAGTTATTATGTATTCCTTTCCTGCCTTTTCCCGGATTTCACTGGTTCTCTGCCTTCAGGGTCAACTGAATGTTATACGAATCTATAGTATTTATTACGGACAAACGACAAACATCTTTAGGAAAAGCAAAGGAATTTTAAAAAGGAGGGAAAAACGAGCCGCGTTTAAAAAGAAAAAGGGGGCTGAACGAATCCCCCTTTTTCTTTTTATTAGATTGTACATACCACTTATGGTCGTGATGACAACCGCAGCCGCATCCGTCACCGCATTTGTCTTCAGCCATTTCGCATATACCGCCTTCGTGGCAGCAGCACCGCCAAAATCTATGGTAACAGAATGCCGGAGTGCGCAAGGCTTTATCCATTGACCATTCTTCATGTATAGTAGATACAGTGAAATTCAAAGAACTGCAGATTCATGAAAAAGTCTTTGAGGGTATCAGGGCTGCCGGATTTACCAAATGTACGCCGGTTCAGGCCCAGACACTTCCCGTTGCACTTCAGGGCAGGGACATCGCTGCCCAGGCCCAGACAGGCACTGGTAAGACAGCGGCCTTTCTGATTGCCATATTTTCACGCATGCTTGAGGTAAGAGCGCCCCGGCGGGGTCCATCCCCCCGGGCATTGATAATTGCGCCGACCAGAGAACTTGCTATTCAGATCGAGAATGAGGCGAAACTGCTGGGTGGTTCCACTGGATTCAGTATCGTTTCTGTCTACGGCGGGATTGATTATATCAAGCAGCGTGATGCTATTGCAAAAGGCGTTGACATACTTATAGGCACACCGGGCCGGCTCATCGATTATCTCAAGCAGAAGGTATACAGTCTGAAGAAGACCCAGTTTCTCGTTATTGATGAGGCTGACCGCCTTTTTAATATGGGTTTTATCGCTGATCTCAGGTTCCTTCTCAGGAGGATGGCCCCTTACGATAAACGTCAGTCTATGCTTTTTTCCGCTACCCTTTCCCATCGTGTCCTTGAACTGTGTTATGAACACATGAACATGCCCGAACGGTTTTCCATAACACCGGAAACGATAACAGTGGACCGGATTGACCAGGAGATTTATCACGTCGGCAAATCGGAAAAGCTTGGCCTGCTTCTTGGTCTTCTCAGGCACGAGCCTGAAGGACGCTATCTCATCTTCTGCAATACCAAGGCCTGGGCCGAGAGGCTCGAGGCATTACTGAATGCCAATAATTTAACGACTGCGGCCATTACCGGTGATCTTCACCAGAACAAACGTATGAAGGTGCTTGCCCGCTTCAAGGAAGGTAAATTGCCCATTCTTGTAGCTACTGATGTGGCCAGCCGGGGTCTTCATATTGATGGCGTTACTCATGTCATTAACTACGATCTTCCCCAGGACCCGGAGGATTATGTTCATCGTATCGGAAGGACTGCCAGGGCCGGAGCTGAGGGGAAGGCAATATGTCTTGCCTGTGAGGATTATGTTCATTCCCTTTCTGATGTAGAGGAATATATAAAAAAGAAGATACCCGTTGTATCGATAACGGAAGATATGATCGTTACTGATTACCGCAGACGGGTCCGCCCTGCAAAAAAGCAGAGTGCCGGACCTCAGAGAAAAAAATCCCCGACAAAAGGAACTTCCTCCCGCAGCCAGGAACGGTCCGGTCAAAGCCGTACCGGCAAAAAGAAAGCTTTCAAAAAACCTGCAAGGCGTACTGCTCCCAAGCGATAACATAAAAAATTATTTACTTAGTTTCCTAAGAGTAAACGAAACAAAGGAAATGGATTTCCATACCGGGGAGACTATGTCGCAATTGTCATTGCGAGGAGTAACACGACGAAGCAATCTTTTAATTCTTCTAAATAATAAGAGATCGCCGCACCACCTCCGGTGACTCGCGATGACAAAATCATATTTATGACACAGCATAAAAGCTTAAGTCTCTCATATATGGCAAGTAACTGAATGTACTTCACCCTGAACGAAGCTTTTGCAGGTAGCGAAATAGCGCTCGCGATGATTTGGGCGGCTTATTATTTGCCATCTCCTTATTTGCATTGCGCACAAACTGGGCTAATTGCTGACGGTCTGCACCAGGGTATTGAAGCAATAATTGTTCAATGAGCGCTTTGTTGCCGGCAATCAGTTCATCCCGCCATTGCTCTGTCTCCTTAAACTCCATGGCCTTTCTGTAATTGCCCTCTTCAATATGATCAAGCGCTTCACGAATTGGGCCGGGATCTATTTTGCGCATGAGGGTGCCGATGTACTGCATCTGCCTTTTGAGCGCACCGAAGGACTTTATTGTTCTTGCAAATTCAATTGCATTGTACAGTTCCTCCGGCATCTCGATATCATTCATCTGGTCCCTTGATACCTTCAACAGTCGTTCTCCGAGTTCCTGTAAAGATTGAGCCTCTTTTTTCTTCTCTGTCCTGCTTTTAAAGTCCATAGCGTATTGAAAATGTAAAATTCAAAATGCAAAAGTAAATAGTAAGGAAAAAATGATTATTGGAATAACTCCATAATCTGCATTTTTTATCTTTGATTTATCTTTCTGTCTTTAGAATAACTCATACTTTACCAGTCTTCCATCCAGTCCGCCTGTCTTGAGAGGCTTTTTCCATGCCGGCTTCAGTCTGATATGCTTAATAAATTCCCTCTCACCGCAGTATATATAGGCAGTTGAGCCTTTGCATTTCTGTTTCAGGAAATCTCCCAGGGATGTATAGAGCAGAACAAGGTTCTCTCTGTCTCCGGTGCGGATGCCGTAGGGAGGATTGGTGATGATTACTCCATTTTCAAGACCATGACTCATTCTGAAATCAAAGGTCTCGATGGGTACCGTGTCTCCATGGGGCAGGGTGTTTATATTGTTCCGAGCAGCATTCACTGCCCTTTTGCTCATATCGCTGCCGGCAATGAGTCCCTCAGGCAATTCCCGGATCTTCCCGTCAAAGTATTTTTTTATTTTGCTCCACAACCCTCTATCGTAATCAGGCAGATATTCAAACCCAAATCGTCTCCGGTGAATGCCTGGGGGAATTTTGCAGTAATGCATCAGCGCCTCGCTCAGGAGAGTCCCTGATCCGCACATGGGATCGTAAAGGGGCACAGAGCCATCCCATTCTGAATATTGAATGATGGCAGCGGCAACGGTCTCCTGCATTGGTGCTTCAACAGAATCTTTCCTGTATCCCCGGCGATGAAGAGATCCTCCTGAAGCGTCAAGGCTTATAACAGCCCTGTTATTTCTTATGTGAAGATTAATCCACAGATCAGGATCTTTTGGGTTGACGTCCGGTCTTATCCCGGATGTTTCCCGGAATGAATCAACGATTGCGTCCTTCAGACGCAGCGACGCATAGTGTGAATTATTAATTTTGCTCATTGATACATTACTGAAAATGGCAAAGGTATTTATTTCTGAAATGAAATCGTTCCAGTGTAGTGCCTTCGCTTTTTTATAGAGGATGTCTGCTGCCGGGCAATCAAAAGAAATGAGAGGTGCTAAAACTCTTGAAACCAGCCTGGATGCATAATTGACCCGATAGAGAGTCTCAGGATCTGCATGAAAATAAATTCCGCCATATTCGGGGAGAATTTTGTGAGCGCCGAGCTCCGAGAGTTCCTCTACACCCAGATCCTTTATTCCGTCAGCTATTTGCGCAAAAAAGGTTGCATGCTTTTGATAGTCATACATCAACAATAGTTAGTTGACTTGCCGTTCTTTGAGAACTTCACTTTGTAGCTGTCTGCTCAATCGTTCCTGCTGGTTATTTCTATGAGATGAAAACCGAACTGTGTCCGGACCGGGCCGTGTACCTTGCCGACTTCATCGCTGAAGACAACCTGATCAAATTCCCGAACCATCTGCCCCGGGCTGAATGTGCCCAGATCTCCGCCGCTTTTACCGGAGGGACAGAGGGAATGCTTCTGCGCCATGTCACCGAATTCAGCGCCTTCCTCTATCTCTTTTTTGATGTTTTCACATTCATCCTGAGTCTTGACCAGGATATGACGTGCTGTTGCTGTGGACATACGTGCCTCCTTGTATTTTAGTTTGGTTATGTTCCGGTTCTCTCAGAACTTTACCTGTGGAACTGCCTGCTCACCTTCCGGCAATTCGTAATATTCTGCACTTGATACACCGGCAAAACCGGCAAAGAATCGGCCGAAAAAAGTCCTGATATAGGTATTCAGCATCTGTACGGAATCGTTGTATCTTTTTCTTGCAACAGCTATTCGGTTCTCAGTTCCTTCAAGACTGTCCTGGAGTTTGAGAAAATTCTGGTTTGCCTTGAGATTAGGGTAGGCCTCACGCAGCAGCAACAGTCTTGAAAGCATTCCCTCAAGCTGATTTGATGCCTTTACTTTATCCTGTACTGTCTTTGCCTGAAAGTACTGAGTTCTTGATTTTGCTATTGTTTCGAAAAGTTCCTTCTCATGAGCGGCATATCCCTTGACTGTTTCAATAAGGTTGGGAATAAGGTCATATCTTCTTTTGAGCTGATTTTCAACCTCTGCCCACTGGCTTGTAACGTTTTCATCGAGCTTGATCACATTATCAAATCCGCTGCGAAACCAGCTGAAACTCATGATAGCGATCAACACAAGTACACCAACGACGACTAAAGCTATCTTTACACCTTTTGACATATACTTTCCTCCTAACATTCACTTTGCTCTTTGATATTTGATTTTTGAATTTTATTACCATCCTCCAGAGGCACCTCCACCGCCGAAACCACCTCCTCCGCCTCCTCCGAAACCGCCCCCGCCAAAACCACCGCCTCCGCTCCAGCCGCTTCGCCGGCCTCCACCGAGCATGTTCATCACAAGAAAGAGCATCATAAGACGGGGATGTTTAATGAACATATATATTATGCCAATAAGAAAGAGAATGGAGAGTATGCTTCCCAGGAGCGTAGGTTTTCCTTTCCTCTCTGAATAGGCGGAGCGTGATCGCAGTTTCGGCATGCCGGTAATCTCCACGCCTGCATCAGATGCAATTTCACTGATAGCCGCCAGTGACGCCGCGAAGATGCCATTGGAGTAATCACCCTTCCTGAAATAGGGAACGAGGTACTGTCTTCCTATGGTACCTACAAGGCTGTCGGGCAGGATACCCTCGAGACCATAGCCTATTTCAAACCTGTATTTTCTTTCCTGAAGAGCGACGAGCAGAAGAACTCCATTGTCCTTTCCTTTCTGGCCGAGTTTCCACTTGTCATGGGCGATTGTTATGGAGAAATCTTCAAGAGATTCACCTCCAAGACTGGCAATAGTAAGGACGACCATCTGGGCCGTTGTCTTCTGTTCAAGCTCCTGCAGGTACGCATTGAGATTGGCCTCGACATTGTCGTTGATAATGTTGGCAAGATCAACGACATACGTGGCGGGCCGGGCAGGAACAGATACTTCAGCCCGGGCATCAGCTGCATAAAGGCAAAGAGTACTTAAAAGAAGGGTGATAAGGAGTTTACTCTTTAATATCATCTACTATCTTTCCAAGCTCCTCTGTTGCAGCATAATAATCTTCAAAAATTGTATTCAACTCTTCAATTGAATGTTTTGCTTTTGTATGTTTTTCCCTGAGCACTGTTGAGAAAATATCGGTATGTACACCTGATGTCTTCGCAAGGACAGCAATAACATCAGATTGCAGAAGCGGTGGATCTTCGCCGAGCAGGGATATGATACCTCTGAAGAGAGGGATGTATCCGGTAATTGCGCTGACAAACCCCTCAGTCAGCATCTTCCTGTCACCCTGTGATGAGAGATAGCCCTGTCTGAGCCAGATGAGTTTGGTCTTGAGTTCCCGTTCACACTGATGTCTCAAATCCATACGGTCCAGGTCAAGTCCCTGAAGGATATCTTCACCAAAGACCGTCGCATGAATGAGTTTAAAATTAAGAAACTCAATGGGAAAGACATCAAGCGAAGAGTTTATATATTCAGGGGTCATAATCAGAGGGGCGGCTACTTTGCGTTTGCCGTATTTTTTACCCAGAGGCGCCAGGACTTCGAGAAACTTCAGGTCCATTTCCCTGAGAACGAAAAGGGAATTTACATCAGAGATCTTTTCGTCAAAGTCGTCTGTTATTGCAGTGCCGGTAACATGGATTGAATGGATTTTGTCTCCATAGTTATACATTATCTCATCAAGAAAAGCCTTGATTTTAGCAACTGCAGCAGGTTTCAGTTTTTCCAGCGATAGATAAGCCATTATCAGACCTCCGGCCCGGGATTTTCTTCACAGAGCAGATGAAGGTATGGTAGCAGATGAGAAAAGTTAAGGCAATGACAGCACGATGCAGCCATGATTTATAAGAAAATGTGAGTCTAAAACATCTTGAAGGTTTCTGTTATACTGTAATAATTATTAATGCAGGAAGAATAAAGGAGGCAGATATGCTACAACCTTTGAAGGTCATACCCGTTGTTCTTGCTGTTGTGATTCTTTCAGCAGGCTGCGCAAAAACTCAGAATATCAGGGCCAAGGAAGTTGGCGGGGAAGTAATACATGATACCTTTCATATCAAACCGGGCGGCTCCTATGAAGAGTGTATTGAGCTGAAACCGGGGATGGTCTTCGATTATGATTACGAATCTTCGGAGGCGGTAAATTTTAATATCCACTATCATGCGGAAGACGGTGTTCATTATCCTGTTGACAGGAGGGGATCCATGATGGGCAAGGGCATGCTTGATCCGCATACACATGAATTTTATACAGTGGATCAGGAGGCATATTGCCTTATGTGGGACAATATCACTGATGAACAGGTCAAAGTGTCCTTTACCTGTACGTTAAGAAGCAAGGAACAGGTTGTTTCTCACTGATCTTTTGTAAACCGTAGTACTTTCTATTCATTAATCACTGCCATTCAGATATACTTAGAGAATGGTACTGCCGGACTTCCCTGAATTTACAGACATTGATGTATCTTTCATCAATATATTTGATGATGCATTATTACGAAGTCCCCTTGAAGCATCTGAGTATACCTTTACCAACCTGTTTGCCTTTAGAAAAGCCTATGATTTCAGGGTATCACGACTTGGTGACAGTATCCTGATTTTGAGGACGCGGCCCCCTCTGTCCGTGTTTTGTCCGATAGGAACATTGAACCTGAGAAATATCCTGGGGGACATCTTCTCCTATTTGCGACAGCATACTGACGAGCCCTTTCTTGAGCGGGTTCCTGAGAGTGTTGTGAATCGCAGTTTACGCAATAATGCATTGTGCAGCATTGACGAGGAGCGTGATCACTTTGATTATGTGCACGATGTCAGGGAACTCATAGAACTCCAGGGGAGTAAATATCATGAAAAGAAAAACAGGGCCAATAAGTTCCGGTCAACCTACGGGTATGAATATCTGCAGATCACCCCTGACCTTGTTGATGAGTGCCTTGCCTTTGAAGAGTACTGGTGCGAGGTAAAGGATTGCGGTAAATATCCGGGCCTGGAAAAGGAACGATGTGCTATCTTAGAGATGCTGAGAAACTTTTCTTTACTGAAGATCAGCGGGGGCGCGATTAGAATTGAAGGTAAAATTGCAGCCCTGACGCTGGGTGAAAAAATATCCCGTACCACTTTCGTGATTCATGTGGAAAAGGCAAATCCGGAATTTCAGGGGCTCTATCAGGTTATTAATCAGGAATTTCTTATTCACGAAGCGCTTGACTGCAAGTATGTGAACAGGGAGCAGGACCTTGGCATCAAAGGACTGAGAAAGGCAAAGATGTCCTATCATCCAGTGAAGTTTATCCAAAAATATACTGTCAGGGAAAAACAGCCAATGAAAGGAAATAAATGAAGTCCCCTGTCTATTTCAGCAGGCTTAAGAACGGAGAGAGCCATAAGGATTGTCTGCAATCTTTACTTGGAACAATCGGCAGCCATTTTTCAGAAATCGGTGCCCAGGGCATTATCGGGATAAAAATGACTGTTGGTGACGAGCACAGTACCGGGTATATCAAGCCTGAGCTTGTACGGATGGTTGTCGATACACTCACCGCGCAGGGGGCACGGCCATTTGTCTTTGATACAAATGTCATATATAAGGGAAGGCGGCAGAATGCCGTAGACCATTTGAACCTTGCCTACAACAAAGGATTCACCCCGGAGAACATCGGCTGTCCCTATATTATTGCAGACAGTGTGTTCGGCACGGACTCAAGGGCACTGAAAGTCAATTTTAAGAACGTGAAAGAGATCAGGGTGCCTTCACTGGCGGGAATTCTCGATGATCTTATTGTACTGACCCATATTACGGGGCACCTGCTTTCGGGATTTGCCGGATCTGTTAAAAACGTTGCAATGGGCATGGCGTCCCGTGCCGGCAAGCAGATTCAGCATTCATCAATCAAGCCCTCCATCGACACTCATATCTGCACAATGTGCGGCAGCTGTATCGAGGCATGCCCTGAATCTGCCATATCTGAGCATAGCGGTACAGCCTATGTGAACCAGAACCTCTGTGCCGGCTGTGGCGAGTGTATTGCCTGCTGTAAACTGGGGGCGGTGAATATCAACTGGCGGGAGGAGGCGCATATATTTGCCGAGAGGATGAGCGAGTATGCAACGGGCATTCTGTCGCGTGTTCAGAGAAAACTCTTTCTGAATTTTGCCCTTGATATAACCAAGGAGTGTGACTGTATTGCAGGAGACGATCCGAGGATCATACGCGATACAGGGGTATTTGCATCGCAGGACATACTGTCTGTAGACAGGGCCACCTATGATATGCTGACGAAACGGATGGACCTCTTTTCGCGGGGCGGAAAGATTTCCGCCCACAAACATCTCTTTAAATATGGGCAGGAGATTGGCCTGGGGAGCCTTGACTATGAGCTGCATGAAGTTGGGATGTAGCGGAGTCTATTCTTCGTAAAAGACGAACTCGATCCTTCTGTTTTTTGCCTTGCCTTCTTCCGTATAATTTGTTGCAACTGGTCTGGTGTCCGCAAATCCCCCCACATGAATCCGCTTAACATCAATGTTGTGATTGTCTTTCAGATATTCCAGAGTAGACACGGCACGGGCCGAGGACAGTTCCCAATTGGAGCTGTATCTGCCCCCGCTGACGGGCACATTGTCAGTATGTCCTTCAATGGCAACATTATGGGGAAATTTGTTCATCAGGTCGGCAATTTTATCCAAAAGAACATGTGATTCGGTTTTCAGGTCTGCCGTGCCGACGGAGAAAAACATCCTTCCCTGCACTTTTAGAATGACCCCTCGCCTAGAGTTTTCTACGGTAACATCATGCCGAAGACCTCTTTCGTTTATGAGCCGCTCCACGTCCATCATGACCTGATCGTTATTATTTCTTACGGCACCGGCACTCAGACCTCCCGGGGGTGCCAAGGGTGTAATATCAAAGGTAGTCGGTGAGCCTGATTTCTCAAACATACCATTATTCTGTGCAAGGACTCCCGCGCCCAGTGCCGCCTGAATGGATCCAAGAGCGTCTTTGAAGCGATCGACGTCCATCTCAGCAAAGGACAGGAGGAGGACAAAGAATGTGAGCAGCAGGGACATCATATCAGCAAAGGTTGCCATCCATGCCGGTGCACCGGCGGCCTCAGCTTTTTCTTTTTTTGCCATCAGTTATTTCTTTTTTCTTGCTTTTGGCGATAAAAAGGCGATCAGTTTGTCTTCCAGTATGGACTGGTTGATCCCCTTGGTAATGCCGTCTACGCCATTGACAATGATTTCGAGCAGATTCTCCTCATGGGCAGTCCTGTCTTCAAGTTTTTCCGCGATAGGATTAAATATGAGAAAGGCAAGCACTGCCCCATAGAATGTGGTAAGGAGTGCAACGGCCATGGCAGGACCTATGCTTGCCGGATCATCGAGGGCCTGAAGCATCTGAACGAGGCCGATCAGGGTACCGATCATTCCCATGGCCGGTGCCGTTGATCCCATAAATTTGAAGACCCTGTGGCCTACCTCATGCCTCTTCACGAGAGAATCAAGTTCTATTTTTAATGTATTGTGAATCTCCTGTGGTTCTATGCCATCAACGGCCATCCTGACGCCCCGGGCGAGATAGGGATTGCTGATAGTTTCATTTTCAAGGGCCAGTACTCCTCCCGTTCGTGCTTTGCCTGCAAGCGCTACAATTTCTTGAATAAGTTCGTGCGGCTGTTCTGCCTTATCAAAGAAAGCATTCATTGCCACCTTTACAGCTCCAATAACAACGGGCATCTTCTGCATGATCAATGTGGCCATAATGGTCCCTCCTAAAACGATGAGCAGACCGGGAGCATTGACGAAAGACATCAGGGGACTGCCCATGAGGATAGCGCCCAGTATCAGGACGAGCCCCCCTGCGATTCCTATGATTGTTGCAATATCCACAATACCTGATACTTATTTATCTGACATGGTGCCAGAACTATCTTTGCCATACATCTCTCTCGATATGCATGTCTTGTACATGATAGGTATGTATCGTCAGGAATGGTTATTATCTTTAATCAACTAAAGATGATTATGTAATGAAATCAGCTGGTTACAAGTTTTAAAATTTTTATGTCAAAATTGCTCTGCAGTAGTATGATGGATCTTTGCTGTCAGAAAAAGCGAATAAAAGGCAGGGCAGGCAGCGCTTTTTTCTTCTCATGATGCGTCCCGGAGGCTTGTAATGTATTATAGAAAGCCATGAAGAACAGAAGTAAATGGAGATTTGCTGTTGACAGCGGAGGCACATTTACCGATGTTGTAGGACTTGACCCATCCGGAACATTTCATTCCCTGAAAATCCTTTCCCGTTCCTCAGCCTGTGACGACCCTTCTATTGAGGGAATCAGAAGAATGATGGGAATCGGGCCTGAAGCATTGCTGCCTGGAGACGAGATCCAGGGGATACGGTTTGGCACTACGGTGGCGACAAATGCCCTCCTTGAACAGAAAGGCTGCAAGGTTGCTCTTCTTGTTACAGAGGGATTTGCCGACCTGCTGGAGATCGGGTATCAGAGCCGTCCCGAGATATTCAGTTTATGCATCAGAAAACCTGACCCTCTTTACTCTTCTGTGTATGAGATTGGGGAACGTATTGACCGGCAGGGTACGGTTATCCGGCCCCTGGATGAAAATATGATCGGGGCAGCCATCCGGCAGCTCAGGGCCGATAATGCAGAGGCTGTAGCGGTTGTCTTTATGCATTCATGGATAAACCCTGCCCATGAGCTTCACTGTGCAGAAAAATTAATGGAAGCTGGTATCAGCACTGTTTATCTCTCTCATCAAACCGTGAATCTCATAAAAATAGTGAGCAGGGGACAAAGCACCATGGTAGATGCCTACCTCAGCACTGTATTGGCCCGTTACCTGCAGGGGATTACGAATCATACCGGCACTATCCCCGTTGATTTTATGCAGAGCAATGGGGTTCTGGCCGGGCAGGAAAACTTTACCGGCAGGAACGCGATCCTTTCCGGTCCGGCAGGAGGGGTTGTGGCAGTGGCTGCCCTGGCCCGTGAACGGGATTTAAAGGGGGTGATCGGTTTCGACATGGGCGGCACCTCCACTGATGTGTCGAGGTACGAAGGAACCTATGAGAAGGTTTATGAGAGAACCATAGCGGACATCCCCCTTCAGGCCGAGATGCTGGATATTGTCACCGTTGCTGCCGGAGGCGGGTCCATACTGAATTTTGACGGACAAAAGATGACAGCCGGACCTCAATCAGCCGGCGCTGTTCCCGGCCCTGCCTGTTACGGATTTGGAGGGCCTCTTACCGTGACTGATGCAAACCTGATGACAGGGAGGCTCATCCCTGATTATTTTCCCAGGACCTTCGGCGCTGACGGCACTTCATCACTGAACAGGGAGATTGTAAAAAAGAAATTTTCAGATCTTGCAGATGAAATAAATGCAGCCATGAAGACAGACCTCACGCCTGAGCAGGTTGCATTGGGATTTCTCAGAATAGCAAATGAAAAGATGGCTCTGGCCATAAACGAAATATCTGTTTCACGGGGCTTTGACGTGCGAA
>CP070644.1:1708076-1730737 GCA_020354155.1 Nitrospiraceae bacterium
CCTCCTGCGTGTACCTGAAATTAACAGGGCCCTCCTTGAAATAGCAAAGAGGTACGGGATCAACCTTGTTTTTCAGTCAACCCTGATAGAAGTACGGGGGGAGTCAAAAGAGGCAGTCTTTGAAGTCACAAAAGGTGATGAGAAAGAGCAGGTGACTGTTCAGTATGACATGCTGCACGTTGCACCTCCCATGTCAGCTCCGGACTGTATCAGCAACAGCCCTCTTGCAGTTGACGGGGATCCCCTTGGCTGGGTTGATATAGATAAAGAAACGCTTCAGCATAACAGGTATAAAAATATATTCAGCCTCGGTGATGTTGCGAACGCAGGCGATACAAAGACAGGAGGAGCTGTGCGAAAGCAGGCCCCGGTGTTAGTCAACAATCTTCTTTCCGCACTGAAGGGGAAATCTGCGGCAGGACTATCACGGTACAATGGGTATACCGTCTGTCCAATAACAACAGGCTATGGAAAGCTTCTCCTGGCCGAGTTTGACCATGACAACAGACTGATGCCCACCTTCCCCTTTGATCAGACACAGGAACGATACAGCATGTGGCTGTTGATTAAACACGCCATGCCCTGGATGTACTGGAACAGAATACTGAAAGGCAAGGCATAGGGGCTCCCTCACAAATAACTAGAGGAAATATGCGTTATCATATTGTTTTTTCATTGTTATTTGTTGCACTATTGTCAATATTTCTGAGTTCGTCCTTTGCCGGAGAACTGGCTGATGCCATTGCCATGACTCCCCAGGGTACTGAACAGGGGATGATCAATCCCCAGGCACAGGCCGGCTTTCTTGGTATCCCGGGTGCCCCTGATGTAAATCTCCTCTGGGCATTTCTCTGGGCCGTCTGGGTTGGATGGATATTCTCTACGGTAGGAGCCTTTGGCGGTATCATGGCAGGCGTAGGTCACATCACTATTTTTGGACTCGGTGACTACGCAAGGAGTTTTAAAGACACAAATCCTGCCTTGAACAAGGTGCTCACAGATAGTATCAGGGTCTCCAATCAATGGATGGTAAGTCTCAGTGCACTCATCTCTTCTATTAATTATTACAAGATGGGCAGACTTGTCCTGCCTCTTGGAATCGCCCTTGCACTTGGTTCAGTAACAGGCAGCATACTTGTTCCTGTTATCACTGCAGGCAAAATTCAACTCAGTTCCTATATAGGATATTTCGGACTCTGCGTCTTTGTCATCGGAGGCTTTCTTTTTTACGAAACAACCAGCCGCGGACAGTCACAAAAGAAAAGTGCCAAGGCTGCAGCAAAGGCATTTGAAGAAGCGCATATGAAATTAAAAAACAAAGAGGCCGTTGACAAGTCCGAACATGGCGTTACGATAATCCACTGGAGCCTGTCCCGCATCATATTTACATTTTACGGGGTAGAGTTCAGTTTTAACCCGGTCATACCCGTTGTCGGCGGATTTTTTATTGCTGCCCTGGCATCTTTTCTGGGCATAGGCGGAGGCTTCCTCTTTGTTCCCTTTCTGACAAGCATCGCCGGACTCCCCATGTTTCTCGTTGCAGGCACCTCAGCACTTACCGTTCTGGTAGGCATGGTGGTGAGCATTTTTTCATTTATGGCCCTGGAGGGAGTGGCGGTGTACTGGCCCCTGATCGGCATGGAGCTCTTTGGAATATTTGTCGGCTCAATGATAGGCCCGAGAACATCGAAATATATTCCTGATATCTGGCTGAAAAGAATATTTGTGATTCTGGCCATATACGTTGGCATCAGGTATACATCAAAGGGATTTCTCGGTCACAGCATTGTTCCGCCCTTTTAGCAATGGTTCATCATGAATTTCCGGGGAGGATCGAAAAAAGTATTGAGCCATACCGGGATGTTCCTTTATCCGAAAAACGTAACATTTTAATCGTAATGGCACATGTAACGACTGTCAGAACTTTTTATCAGACTTATGGCATTCAAGACTTTTTGAGAGCCTTTCCGGAAAGACACATTAGCCTATGATCATGTTTTTTTTACATTATTTACATGTAGTTATCGATTCTTTCCTTATGTGGTTTTTCAGGTTTCCCAGCAGCCCGGTTACAGGCTATTTCTTTGGACTATTGGTGCTAGCCATCATTTCTGTACTCATCGGCGAACTTTCAGTTGCAATGGCCTATCGCCTTAACAGGGACCTGATATCCGATACTGTTCATGACATGGACCATTTCCAGAATCTGTCCATTCAAGCCCTGAAAGTCCGGGACAAGGCAGCATTCAGGGCCTGCAACAGCATCGCAAATGATGCATACGGCAAATCCTTCTTCTCCATGGTTACTCTCTCCGCTGCTTCTTTATGGCCTGTTTTTCTTGCCCTTGGCTGGTTGCAGTTCCGTTTCTCAGAGGTGACCTTTCCCATGCCCCTTATGAATTTTACCGCCGGATATATCGCAACTTTCATTTTCTGTTATATACTGGTCCGATTTGTCTTGAACAAAATCAGGCACAGATTTTCATTCAATACCAGTTTTCATCAATACACTCCGGGGCAAAAGGATTTGACCTGAAATCAGCTGCTTAACACAATATTTTCGTTATTTCCATCGCAAGCCAGCCCTATCCCTTGCGAATCATTACCTTCACATTTTATAATGGTGCACTGCAAATCCGGCTGCTGATCCCGTTCTCTCGCAAGTGCAGTCAAATCCGTGAATACGCAATATATTAAGGAGATTACAGTATGAGTGTTATGACGAAAGGCAAAGTGACAGATGTAGAAGAACTGAAGAAGATTGCAAAAAGTGTGAGAATCAGGATACTGCATATGCTGACCACAGCCGGTTCCGGACACACGGGCGGTTCACTGTCTGCTGCTGACGTGGCCGTTGCCATATATTTTTCCAAGATGAAGTTCAACCCGAAAGACCCATCCTGGAAAGACAGGGACAGGTTTATTCTTTCCAAGGGACATGCTGCCCCTTTACAATACTCGATTATGGCAGAGGCCGGTTACTTCCCTGAAGATACAACACAGACACTGCGCACAACCGAATCCCCTCTTCAGGGCCATCCCTGCTGCAAGAGACTTCCCGGCATTGAAGTATCCACCGGCTCCCTGGGACAGGGGCTTTCTGTGGCAAACGGCATGGCGCTGGGACTTCGCCTTGACAGGAATCCGGCCCGAGTGTACTGCATCATGGGCGATGGAGAGATCCAGGAAGGACAAATATGGGAAGCTGCCATGACGGCTGCCCATTATAAAATCGACAACCTCTGCGCTGTCGTTGACTGTAACGGGCTGCAGATAGACGGTCCCGTTGCAAAAGTGATGAACATAGAGCCTGTCGTGGATAAATGGGAGGCCTTTGGATGGAACGTCATTGACATAGACGGGCACAACATGGAACAGATCGTTGGGGCCCTTGATAAAGCCGAAGGCATCAAAGGCAAACCGACTGTTATCATAGCCAATACCACGAAAGGGAAAGGTGTATCTTTCTTTGAGAATAAAGTAGAATATCACGGAGTTGCGCCATCCCTGGAGGAACTTGAAAAGGCAGTAAAGGAGATTGACAATGAGTAGCGCACAGGGCACAGAGAGAAAACCGAAGGCAACAAGGAACCAGTATGGCGAGACACTGCTTGAACTGGGAAGAGAACGGTCCGATATTGTTGCTCTCGATGCCGACCTCTCCGGCTCCACTAAAACAGGGAAGTTTGCAAAAGAATTTCCGGAAAGGTTTTTTAATATGGGAGTTGCCGAGCAGGACATGATCGGCACTGCCGCTGGTCTGGCTGTAACAGGAAAAGTCCCCTTTGCATCAACATTTGCAGTATTCGAAACCGGCAGGGCCTGGGACCAGATCAGACTTGTCATCTGCTATTCCAATACGAATGTAAAACTCGTTGCAACCCATGGTGGTATCACCGTTGGTGAAGACGGTGCTTCCCATCAGGCCCTTGAAGACATTGCCCTCATGAGAGCACTTCCGAATATGACGGTTATTGTTCCCGCTGACGCAACAGAGACCAACTCGGTAATCAGGGCGGTTGCCGATTACAAAGGCCCTGTGTATGTGAGACTCGGCCGTTCGAATGTCCCCTACACCATGCCTGATGACTACCAGTTCCGGATTGGCAGGGCCCATGTATTTCATACAGGCAAAGATGCGAATATCATTGCCGCCGGGATTATGGTAGACGCTGCTAAAAAGGCATCAGAACTGCTGGCAACTGAAGGATTCGATGCAGGTGTGATAAACATGTCTACCATCAAACCCCTTGACGAGGAAACTCTGCTGAATGCCGCAAAGACCGGAAAAGTCATAATCACTGCTGAAGAGCATTCCATCATCGGAGGACTCGGCGGTGCAGTGTGCGAATTCCTTGCAGAGAACCACCCTGTGCCGGTCAGGCGTATAGGAATCAATGATTCATTCGGTTGTTCCGGAGGAGCAGCGGAGTTGCTGCAACTTCATGGGCTGACAGCTGAGAACATAGCTGAAGCAGTGAAAACATCGTTAAAGAATGCTCAATGAAAATGATCTTATGAGTGATACGGGGTATGGAACATCACAGTCAGCCCATGTGCATTTGAACAATATCCCCTTTGTTCTGAGTTTGCCATACAAATGATCCAGTTCTCAGATGTTACAAAATACTACGATGATGACCTTGTCCTGAAGGATCTCACCTTTACCGTTGGAAAAGGTGAGCTGGCTTTTCTGACCGGTCCAAGCGGTGTAGGAAAAACCACGCTTCTGAAACTGATTTATGCGGCAGAGCTGCCTGATGAAGGAAATATTGTCGTCGCAGGCTGGGATATCCGTAAGCTCAAGCAGAATACAATACCTTACCTGAGGCGACATGTGGGCATTGTTTTCCAGGACTTCCGGCTTCTCTTCAACAAGACTGTTTTTGATAATGTGGCCCTTGCCCTCAGAATTCACGACATGCATCCAAAAGAAATCAGGGAAGACGTACTTGAAATACTGAAAGAGGTCCGCCTGAAACACAAAGCACATATTTATCCGCAGCATCTCTCAGGCGGTGAACAGCAGCGGGTTGTTATCGCACGGGCAATGGTTTCCAAACCCACCGTGCTCCTCGCCGATGAACCGACTGGAAACCTGGATGCGGATACATCACTGGCCATCACAAATCTTTTCAGGGAAATAAATGCACGGGGAACGACAGTGCTCATTGCCACTCACAGCGCATCTCTCTATCAGGGGACAGGCCGAAGGGTCTTTCATCTCAGGGATTCAAACATTGAAAAGGAGACCGTCGGTTGAGAATTTTCCTTTATTCTTTACAGACAGCGCTGAAAAGTATCTGGCATGAGAAGTGGATAAACCTTCTCACTGTTCTATCCATCAGCATCGGACTCCTCATTCTCAGTTCATTTATAGTGATTACCCTGAATATGGACAGCGTTCTGCAGCGCTGGTCAAAAAGTTTCGGGCTCGTTGCCTATCTGGACGAAGATTTGACCAAAGAGGCTGAATCAACTCTTGAAGAATTGCTGCGGCAGGATGAAGACATACTGGAAGTCCGCTATATTTCCAAAGATCGGGCTGCCCAGGAAATACAGACGATTCTCGGCGATGATGCCAGAATTCTTGAAGACTTCAGGGAAAACCCTCTCCCCTCTTCCTTTGAACTAAGGCTGAAGACTGAATTATTGGACCCTGAACTGGTAAGGAAAAAGGCCGAAGCAATTCAGGAGATGTCAGGTATTGAGGAAGTTCAGTATGGAGAAAAGTGGCTCTCATCGTTGAGTACCATTGCGCAGATGATGAAAATGGGGACCGTTTTTCTGGGATGTGCCATTTTTACTGCCATTATTTTTATTACCTACAGCACGATAAAGATTTTTTTCTATCGCCGCAAGGACGAGATTGAGACATTAAAACTACTGGGGGCAACGAAAAGTTTTATACGGCTTCCCTTTCTCCTTGAGGGCCTGTTTATCGGGACAACAGGCGGCCTGATCAGCGCCTTTGCTCTCTTCGGACTCTATTCCGTCGTGCTTGTCAAAATCCCTGAATTACTCCCGTCAGTCACAATACTCATCCTGTCCCTGCCCCTTGAGGCATATATATCAGTAACCCTGGCAGGTGCTCTTATGAGTTTTACCGGCAGTTTCTTTGCTGTGGGCAAAATAAGGTATTAAATTGGGTGTTCAAACGTTTGACCTTAATAACAGACAATTACAGATTATGCATAATTTCTCCGTCCGCACTGTTCTCTCCCTTTCGCTGATCTTTTTAGTCATCCTTGCATTCTGCAGTCTTCCATCCGACCTTTTTGCTGCAAGCCCGAAAAAGAAACTGACGGAAATTGAAAGGAAGATAAAAAAGAAAAAACAGAGTGTTGCATCGGCACTGAAAAAAGAACAGTCCATTCTGTCGCGCATTGAAAGCATTGACAGGGGAATAATGGAAAAAAAATCAGAGCTGAAGAAATATGACAGTCTTATACGGAAAGCCCGATCAGACATTATCGCCCTTAACAAGGACATTCAAAACCTGAAGAACAAACTGGAACAGAGAAGAGAGCATTTAAAAACCCGCATCAGGGCGTTGTACAAACAGCAGTATGGGGGGAATGCCCTGATCCTTATCTCAGCCAGAGACTACCAGGACCTTATCAGAAAGAGTAAATACCTCAGTCTGATTGCTCACCGGGACAACAGGATTATGGAGAAATACAGCAGTGCAATCAGTGATATTCAGTTTAAAAAGAAACAACTTGGAGTCCTTCAATCCAAACTGGAAACAAGCAAGGAGGAGGCAAAACAGAAAAAGAAATCCCTTCAGACTGACAGAAAAAAGAAGGACAGGCTTCTTATCACGATCAGGAGTAAGCGGAGCACCTATGAAAAGACAATCAGGGAGCTTGAAGCTTCATCGGAGAAGCTGAAAGAAATGATTAAAAAAATGCGCGAGAAAAAGCTCGCGAAAAGTATAGTCGGTAAAAATTTCAGCGCCCGAAGAGGCCACTTACCCTGGCCGGTTAGCGGTCAGGTTGTCGTTCCCTTTGGTAAATATATGGACCCCAAGTTCAAGATCGTCGTATTTAAAAATGGTATTGAGATCAGGACAAAGAGCGGAGCCGAACCACAGTCAATCGCAAGCGGAAGAGTTGTGTTTGCCGATGTGTTCCAGGGGTACGGCCAACTGCTGATTATTGACCATGGTGATGGCTACCACACCCTCTATGGGCACCTGTCAGAGATTTTTCACAAGACTGGTGATATAATTATAAGAGGCACTTCACTGGGAAGAGTCGGCAACTCGAGTCTCTTACAGTACTCAACTCTGTATTTTGAGATACGACACAAGGGAAAACCTGTGAATCCCCTGAAGTGGCTGAAGCGTAAAAGAAGGATTGTAAAGAAAAAATAAACATATATATATTGGAATCAGGGAGGATGAATGACAAAAATAAAAACCGCTTTTCTATTGCTGCTCGTTATTGCAACAGCAGGACTTTTTTTGACAAACTGGGATCTGCTGAAGAATGTCGGTGCAGAAGAGGATGACCATTATACGAGGATCAAGACCTTTGCTGAAACCCTATCGCTTGTAAAGAAAAATTATGTGGAGGAAGTAGACGAACAGGACCTTGTCTACGGGGCAATCAAAGGCATGCTGAGTTCACTGGATCCCCATTCATCCTTTATGCAGCCAAAAATATACAAGGAAATGAAGATAGACACAAAAGGCGAGTTTGGCGGCCTTGGCATCCAGATTGGCATCAAAGACAAGATACTCACTATCATAGCACCTATTGAGGACACTCCCGCGTACAAGGCAGGGGTCAAGGCAGGAGACAAAATCGTGGAGATCGATAATGAGTCTACCAAGGACATCACACTTCATGATGCCGTCACAAAACTCAGGGGAAGAAAGGGCACAAAAGTTACGATCACTATTGTGCGTGAAGGGTTGGAAAAACCGAAAGACATTACTATTACACGAGACATAATTAAATTAAAAAGTGTTAAGTCCAAAGTGCTTGAGGATGGAATAGGTTATGTTAAACTTACCCAGTTTCAGGAGAAAACCGCGAATGATCTTAAAAAAACAATGAGGGAACTTGAGCAAAAGGACATTACATCCCTTGTTATCGATTTAAGAAATAACCCGGGCGGATTGTTAAAGGGAGCCGTCGATGTCACCAGTCATTTTCTGCCTGCCGGTAAACTCGTTGTCTATATAAAGGACAGGAGCGGCGATAAAAAGGAGTTTCACACTATTAACGGCAACCGTTATTACAAAGACCCGATTATCGTGCTTGTCAATGAAGGCAGTGCCAGTGCTTCTGAAATTGTAGCAGGCGCTTTGCAGGACTGGGACAGGGCAGTGATCCTGGGCACTCAGACATTCGGCAAGGGGTCTGTCCAGACGGTTATACCCCTCAGCGACGGTTCCGCCCTTCGTCTGACAACTGCACGGTACTATACCCCGAAAGACCGGTCGATTCAGACGACAGGCATCACTCCTGACATCATTGTCAAAGCAGGTGTCAAAGTAGAAGAGAAATCACATCCTGTTATACGGGAAAAGGATCTCAAGAAACACCTGGAGAATGACAACGGAGAAGAACAAAAAGAGGAAGACAAAACCGATACTGACATCAATGAGGATAAAGAACCAGACAGCAATCAGGAATCAGATAAAGAAAGTGAGGCTCCAACAGACAGCGCTGAGGATAAAGATATCCAGTTACAGAGGGCAGTAGACCTGCTTAAGTCATGGAAAGTCTTCAGAACATTACCAAAGGCATCATAGAAAACAGAATGGAACGTGCAGAAATCTCACATATAGCACAGGAAATATCTTTTGCCTTCGAGGATCATTTTAACGACAGGGAAAAAAGAAAACTCTTTTACACACTCTTTGACCGATACCTTGCTCCTCTTGACCCTGCTGATACAATGGAACCCTATGATGCGATCATTAAACTGGGACGGAGCAATCCCGCTGAATTTGACCAGATGGTAAAAGAAATGAAGGAATCTGCCCTGATTCCCGATTCGTTGCTTTGACCAGAGCAGGTTAAAGACTGCTTTCCTGAAACACCTTAAAACCTGCCTGCTGGGTTATCTTGTATATATCAATGTGATGGACATTACAGTCCATGACTTCCCGGGCAAGGTTCTGAATCTTTCTCCACACAGTAAATTCAAGAGATGCCTTGAAGATCACCGCATTTCCAAAGACCCTTCCCTTTCCATAGACATTGGCAATCTCAAGAAAGGCATTTGCCTGGTATGCATTTTTAAAATAAAATGTTTTTTTCAGACTGTATACCATAGGTGATCTACTTAAACACTCTCTATCCTGTCTTTCTTCTGTTATCGGAATTATATCTATCGGCCTTTAACAGAAGCATAATTGCCTGCATAATCTAAATCTGATATATTTAGAAGTCCAATTCTGTCATCCTCCGACCTGCCTGCCGGCAGGCAGGCTTGATTGGAGGAGACAGTGTTTTTTCTGGATTATCCGGTTAAACCGGATAATGACAAAAATACTATAACGAGGTTGAACCTCGATATATATCCATAGGGTTTTAGGAATATTTAATAAAGGAGGCAATCATGGATGCCATTGAATGCATTAAAACAAGAATGAGTATCAGACAGTTTAAGAAGGAGCCTGTTGAAAGATCTCAGTTGGAAGAACTCATTGATATTGCCAGGTGGAGCCCCTCGTACAAAAATTCACAGCCCTGGGAGATAATAATCCTCTCAGGAGCAAAAAAGGAAGCCCTGTCAGCCAGACTGGTTGAGCTTTTTCAAGGGGGGGCCAGCCCCGGCCCCGACATTCCCGAACCCCAGTCATGGCCTCCCGCAGAAGAGGCACGAATTGCTCATCTTTACAAGAGCCGTGCCGATGCATTCGGAATAGACCTCAATGATCCTGGTATATTGAAAAAGGCAAAGATAGCAAATTTCAATTTCTATGGCGCACCCCATGCCCTGTATCTCTTTCAGGATTCTTCGCTGACGCCCTGGTCACTTTTTGATATGGGTCTCTTTGCACAGAGTTTTATGCTTGCCGCTCATGCCCGGGGCATTGGCACCGTTCCTCAGGCCTTTGCAACGGATTATGCCCGGGATGTGAAAAGCTTTCTTGATATACCTGAAACCAAACGCCTCATACTTGGTATTTCTATCGGTTTTCCCCTGTCGGATAAGAATGCAAATTCTTTCCGGACTGATAGAGCGGACACGAAAGAATTAGTCAGGTGGATTGAGTAGGAGACATTGAGAATCCAGTGAGTGATCTTTCACTCACCGGATTCTTTCTCAGGATCGAGTGAATGTAACTGCAGCCGTTTATAGTAAAAATTCTGACCGTATAAAACACTCACAGGATTGTGGCCAGTCACTCTGTCCTTTACAACAAGTGTGGTAACAGGCGCCTTGGAATATTTCGAAAAAAGCATGTCATGCCCTACACAGAGGCCCACGATGATGTTCATGTCGGTTTTTGCTTCATTCATAAGCAGTGCCTGAGCAACGGGGTTGCAGGCAGGTTCGAAGGTCTCCGGCCTTACTTTATCATCTTCTTCAACACCGAGCTCCAATTTATCAATGCTCCCTGTTTTACAGCAGACACTGAGAGGCCTAAACCCCTGAGCATCCAGAATGGCCGCAAGCCTGTCTGTCTCTTCCAACAACCCGATACAGGTTGCTATACCGATTGTCCTGTAGCCCATGAGCTTTGCAAAGGCAATAGTATCCTCTACCCGGGTCCACCGGGCATGTATCGTATCACTGCCTGGTTCTGACTTATAACAGAGACCCTCAACAACGGTTGCCGTTCTGGCTATTTGTGCATCTTCATCATCACCCTTGTACTGACCGAAGGCTTTATCAATGAGGCCACTATGATCATGGGTCGGGCAATAGGCAGGTTTGGCAGGTTTTTTTGAAGGGTCTGCACTCCAGCAGTGCGTTGAGCCACTCTTCTTCCATACAACGCTGCAGCTGCTGCATTTAAATTTGTTTTTTGACATCGTTTTTATTTCTCCTGTATATCATTGTCTGTCATTCTATAGTGATACTATTATTCAACTGCTGCCTGTCGATTATAACAAATTAAAGATCAGGTATTATGAATCATACAGGGCCTGTCATGAGACCCACAGAAAAACTGAATCACTCTGTTTATTCTGTTCCTTTGTCAATCAATTCCTGTTCATATCGTCAGACTAAAGAATGCATTGTCATGTCAAAATGGCATAATTTGTCATTAATGGCAGGTCCGACATTAAATTTAATTATTTTATTCATATAATTCAATTGGTTACCACTGGCAAGATATATGCTTCTCTATAATCAGGATATGAAAATGCAGCCATTGTCACGACATGAAATAATAGAGCAATTAAACAGGCTTGGTATTACAAAACCTGTTGAACGTGCTGTCTTCATGGAAGACTACATAACCTATTTCAACCAAAAAGACGTATCATCAATCGGAGAGTTTTTTTATAAGCTCCGGGATTTTTTCTTCAAGAGACGCTAACTCATTCAGTATCCCTGTACATATCAAAGGCATACTTTGTTAACGACAGGGAATACGTATTGAAACATTTCATATCAGGAGGGAACTATGAAGGAATTACTTTTACTTTCTGAAAAAAAGAACATCCATCTTCCCGCTCTTAAGCCGAATGAAATTCCTGCTGAAAGGGTTCCTGACCAGCCTGCCCACATCAGAATAAAACAACTGGATAAAAGACTATCTGAAAACACCAAAAAACCAGGGAGCCATACACTGTCATCGCTCCATTCCTTTCAGAAGATCTTTCAGTTCTAAAAGGACTCAATTCCTTTTTTTATCTTTATACAGGTAATAGGAAATTACCGATATAGAAATAATATTGGCGCCGTAATTAAACATCATCCAGTGCACCCAGCCGAATTTCATCAGCACGCTTATGACATAGCAGATTTCTCCAATGAGCCAGAGTGCAATAAACCCCGGGCTGATGCCCTGTGCTGATTTATGTTTGTAGCATTCCCAGGCCTGCGGTATCCCGCAGATAGCAAATGCCACAGATCCTATCCATCCAAGAATATCTGCCATTTTATCTCTTTAATCATAACTGCGATCCAAATCATGGGCATAAAGCCTGCCTTCCGGCAGAGAGGCTGAATACCAAGAGAACAGAGTTCTGTCATTTCGAACAAAGTGAGAAATCTTATTCCTATGAATATCAATGAATTGCAGGATTCCTCGTCGTCTCTGGCTCACCGGAATGACATTGTTTTCTAAATTATTCGAAAATCCGCCACGGCAGGATTCCCATTACCAATGCTCTGGATACTCCGATCAAAGCCGGCGTATGACAAATGAAATATATTTATATCTTACTCCTTCAGTTTCACGACTGTAACACCACCGCCGCCTTCATACTCATCACCTGTCCTGTAGCTTTCCACAAGCGGGTGATCAGAGAGATATTCTCTGACTGCACTGGCAAGTATTCCTTTGCCAATTCCATGAATTATTTTGATCTCTGTCAGTCCTGATAAGGACACATCATTCAGATATCGTTCAAGATCAGAAAGAGCAGGGTCAACACGTTTACCAACAATATTTATTTCATCAGGGGTATGCAGGTCATCCGATATGTGTGATGCGGGATAGGTTTTCCTGCCCCTGTCTTCGGCCTTCTCTTTTTTGCTTTCCTCAGTCAGGGGATGGGACAGTTCTTTTACAAACAGTGTGATCTCTTTTTCATTCACAAGCACCCTGCATTTTCCTGTTTTTTCATTGATGGAAAGGACTGTTCCCTGTGCTCCCAGAGAGTGCACATATACTCTTTGCCCTTGCCTTGCCTCTTCAAGTCCCTTCATCTTTTCAGGCTCATATTGTCTTCGTAACTCTTTTATATCCGACTGTCTTTTATTCAGTGCCCTGAGTGACTCCCTGCCCTTCTTCAGTTCTGCCTTCCTGATCCGTTCCAGTGCATCACTGGCTTCCAGTTTTGCCTTTCTGATAATCTCTTCTGCCTCTCCCAGGGCAGCTGCCAGAGTCTCTCTTTTCTGTGCAGTGATATCGTCCAGACTCTTTTCCAGAGCAGAGTGCATTTCATTCAGTTCCTTTTTCATTTCTTCAGCAGCTTCCAGTCTCGCATCTGCCTGACTGTTTTTATGCTTCAATTCTGAAATAAGCGACTCTATCCGGGCATCTTCTCCTGATATGAAGTTCTTTGCATCACTGATAACCTCCTGGGGCAGACCAAGAGATTCCGCAATCTCAAATGCATGTGAAGTGCCGGGTTCACCCATAATAAGTTTATATGTCGGTCTGAAAGTAAATGCACCATCCACTTCTACCTCTTTCATTTCCATTGCGCTGTTGATTGTCCCCTGCTCTGAATGGGCAAAGGCCTTCAACATGCCGAGATGGGTGGAAACAATTGATAACGCGCCCCCCTGATTCAACTTTCGCAGCACGGCACAGGAAAGGGCCCCCCCCTGTTCAGGATCAGTGCCCGTACCAAGTTCATCAATGATGACAAGGGCATTCGTGCCTCCCTCATGTATGATGCCGGCAATTCTCCTGATATGAGCTGAAAATGTGGACAGGTTCTGTTCGATGGACTGCTCGTCACCTATATCGGCAAGAATTTTACTAAAAAAATTAATTGTCGTCCCGGACCCTGCCGGCACGTGCATGCCGGAAAGTGCCATAAGGACCAGAACTCCTGTTGTCTTCAACGCAACTGTTTTCCCCCCTGCATTCGATCCTGTAATAACCATACACGAATTCCCCCTGCCGATTTCCATGGTAAGAGGAACAATGTCATTTTTAGAGCCTGTTTTCATCAGGGTCTTCCACAACAGGGGGTGTCGGCCATTCCTGATCTTCAGATAACCATCGCTGTTCATTTCAGGAGGTGACATGCCCATTTGATCAGCAAAACGGGCGGTTGCCTGGAGGGCATCAACTTCCGCCACTATCCGGTAATCCTCTTCAATCTCGGGAAGATTTGCCCTCAGGAGCGCAGAGAGCATTTGAAGGATCCTGAACTCCTCCAGTTTCTCCTCTGCCCTGTAGGATTCGAGCTCATTCCCAAGGTTCTGAATGGAAAAGGGTTCCACATACACAGTCTCTCCAGTATTTGATATATCGTGTACAACTCCTGGAACCCTGCCCTTAAAATCTCTCTTGACGGGAATGACCCATCGTTTAACTCTTTCAGCAAGAAAATAATCCTGCAGATAGGGCGCAAGGTCCCTGTTTCTGAGAATGCCATCCAGCACACCTTTGATCTTTTTCTCTATGGACTTGATATTGCGTCGGATCTTCGCCAGCTCAGGTGACGCATTGTCCAGAATCGTCCCATCCTTCTCTATAGAGATTTCCAGAGCTTTTTTCAGGTCATCATGGGTTGTGAGATTTTTCAGTATTGCGCCAAGGCCGGGGTACTCTTCGCTGCTGACCATACCAGCAAGCCCAAGGGCGGAAAAAAAAAGCGGCAAAAGAGTATTCAGTTCGAAGGGCTGAAGCAGAGCATCTGCCGGCCTGACCTTCTGAAAGAGCAGCGTGAGATCATCAAAATGCTCAATTGGAAAAGACCTGTCTTCAGAGTAAATACGCCGGCACTCTGAAACAAGATCAATGCGTTCTCGTACATCCTCAAGTCTCTTGCAGGGCCTGACCTCTTCAACAATTGTTCTTCCCGGAGCTGTAGATGCAAATTCGGATGCCATCTGTAGTACTTTCTCAAACTCCAGCACCCGAAAGGTTTGATTATCCATTCTGAACCCTTTCCGGATCTGTCATATAGGATTCCAGTATGTCAAGGGGAAGGGCACCCTGCTCCAGCAGTCTGTCATGAAACTTTTTTATATCAAACCGTTCTCCAAGAGCTTTCTTTAGTTTCTCCCGTAACTGCAGAATCTTCAACTCTCCGATCTTGTAGGACAGTGCCTGGCCGGGCATCACGATATAGCGGTCAATCTCTACTTCTATTTCATGCTGCTCAAGGCCTGTATTTTCCACACAGTATCGTATGCAGTCATCCCTGCTCCACTTATACCAGTGAAGCCCTGTGTCAACAACAAGCCGTACTGCCCTCCATATTTCGTTGGTCAGGCGTCCGTATTCAGAATAAATATCCTGATAAAATCCCATCTCTTTGGCCAGCTTTTCAGCATATAAGGCCCATCCCTCAATAAAGGCTGTAGACCCTTCATATCTCCGGAAATCCGGAATGTCCTTCAGTTCCTGCATAACGGCAATCTGCAGATGATGTCCGGGCACTGCCTCATGATATGCAAGGGCTTCCATGCCAAACTTTGGCCTCTGCTCAGGTTTATAGGTATTCACATAAAAATAACCGGGCCTGGTAAAATCTTTAGGCGGCGGATAGTAGTATGCAGCAGGGGCTGCCTGTTCCCGGTATTTTTCTATTTCCTTTATATCATATTCAGCCTTTGGGATCCTGCCAAAAAACTTCGGCAGTTCCTTGTCCATTGCATCCAGAATTTCCCGGTAACCGGTCATGATCTCATCTGCCCCGGAAGGATACATCCCTTTCCCCTTCATGATATGCTCAGCAAATTCCCGTATTCCTCCTGTGAAGCCTGTTTTCTTTATGACCGTGCTGATCTCACTGCTGACTCTTGCTACCTCTGTCAGGCCTGTTTCATGTATCTCCTGTGGAGACAGGTTCGATGTTGTGTGATATCGTACATAGAACCTGTACATATCCTGACCGTCAGGCAGAGACCAGATCCCTTCTGTATCCCTGCAGTGCTGATTATAGTCATTGCTTAGATAATGAAGCAGCTTTTTATATGCAGATGTTACACTGCTGGAAAGAGCATTTTTCACGGCCTCCTTCAATTCCTCTTTTTCAGCATCAGAAAAATTATCCGACAGTTTCAGAAGAGGTTGATAGAAAGGATTGTCTTCCAGTTCCATGGCTGATAATGCTTCAACCTGCCCCAGAACATGTTCTATGCTTCTGCGAAATGCCGTTGTCCTGTGCTGCACGCCCTGCTTCAGGAGTTCAATTGTCTGGTCTATCTGCACCGTAAATGCATTAAGGCGACAAAGGTAGGTATGCACATCATGAACGGTGTGGAAGGGATGGAATTCCACTATCTGCGGAAAATCAATGTGAGCCCCTGACATCTGATTCAGTGGAATGTAATGGGCCTTATATCTGTAGAACTCAAGATGATAGGAGAGCGTTTTTTTCAAGAGCCTGAGGTTCAGCTGCCCTGATAGATCCAGTGAACTGGCATCAATCGTTTCTGTCTTTGACAACAGATCTACTATATAATCCTGCTGAGTCCGTATTGATTCTTCAGAGAGGTCCTCGAGCTTGTCATTGTATCGATGGTCCCCGATATAGGTGGCAAAAGTCGGGTTAAACTGCAGCACATGCTCCCAGTATTCATTCAGACAGGTACCGAACAGTTCATCGCTGTTGTTATTCATTTTCTGTTCCCTGCTTTCATAATATTTTGTTCATGATATTAACATTTTCAGTTCTGAATCGTCCCTGACGCAGAGGACATGTACTGTGAACTTAATTGGCCTTCCGTGGCCAGCCTGTAACCCAATATAACGTGAAAAATATAATAAAGAATATTTTTTCTTCATAATGTAGAATGAACTATACCCCTTACATTCCAGGGATTGACGATTGCACGGAGGTAATACATCGTGTCCGACAGAGTTCTTGAAACGCTCGGGAAAAGTAAAATATTTTCTGTCCTCACTCGTGAGGAGCTCAATACAATCCGTCCTTATTTTGAGGAATTGAATCTCAGGAAGGACAACTATGTCTTTATGGAAAGCGATCCGTCAGACTTCCTTTTTATTGCATCAAAGGGAAAAGTAAAGATAATCAAGCATTCAGCTGCTGGCAAGGATATTATCCTTGAAATCAAACTGCCCGGTGAACTGTTCTGCTGTTCCGCTGTGCTGGACAGCAGGCCATTTCCTGAATCAGCGCAGGCCATGGAGGATGGAACAGTTTTAAAAATCAGCCGCAGGAATCTTCTTAAAATCATGGATCAATTCCCTCTGCTGAAAGATGAGATGGGCAGATATACAAGCCGCAAACTCAGGGACGCCCATGAGATACTCAGGGATATTGCATCTGAAACTGCCGACAAACGAATCGCCCATGTATTGCTCAGGCTTGCTGATACAGCCGGGGTAGAGGAAGGAGGCTACACAAAAATAGACTTTCATATCACCCGCCAGGAGATCGCTGACATGATCGGGAGCACCGTTGAGACCTGCATCAGGATGATGAGCAGGTTTCAGAAAGAGGGAATGATTGTTTCATCGGACAACAGGATCATGATCAACAAACAGGCTCTGGAAAATTACCTGGCCCAATAATACCCGGCGGTTCACAGAAGAATCCCCTCTTATCTGTATTGACAATATTTTCACCACTGATTATATTATAGGGTTGCCATATTTCCGCGTTGTTGTCCTCGCCTTACCGAGTATTCGCAGAGGATACATTCAAAGGAAGCTGTGAGCACAAAAAGAGACCAGGGCTGCTGTGCGCTCTGTTCAGAAAATTGCAACTATCTGAAAGGAGGGTCTTACAATGGCAGGAAAAGCAAAGTCAAAAACTGACGTATCTGCGAGAGCCGGTTCCAGAAACTCATCAAAGATCTGCAGCCTCTGCGGCAGGGACGTGAATGTTGTTATGGCCGTCACATCAACAGGCAAAAAAAGTATGAAACGCCTCTGCTGCGCAGCAGCGTGATTCACTATCTCCTGCAGAGATAAGAGAAACCGCTCTGCAGGAGATTTACTCTTCCAATACATTCCCTCTATACTGCAATTACGAGCCTATCCTCAGCGGGTAGAACCTACAGCGGTAATGTTATCACTATTTGCAAGCAAGTGAACTACCTCAATTCTCTTAGTGTGCTGTCCCATGAATACACTGTAAAATTCCGTCCTGCTGTCATTCCCCGACGTGGAGGCTGTGTCATAACCCAGTTTTGTCATCGCGAGACACCGAAGGTGGCGTGGCGATCTCTTCTCTTTTAAGAGCTTTGAGAGATTGCTTCGTCGCTGCACTCCTCGCAATGACAATTCCGATACAGTCTGTTCGCGGGAATGATGACAGCTTGAGGACAATAAATCATACAATTTGATTTTAAGATACGTTCTGGTATCTCGCGAGTACAAATAAAATAAAGACACCCTCTGCAACCGGACCCTGGCAGGGTGATACTGTCTCTATTCAGAGGTCCTCAGGCTTGCAAAGATTTTTTGCGCTATGGGCGGAGCGGCCACACTTTCTGCAAATAAATTGAGCGTCACTTACGAGCTCCTTTAACTTGTCTAAATCATTTTGTTTTGATACCTTGCAAAGATGTTCTTCGTCAACGCAGTCCACACCGCCCTGGCAGTCATAGTCATGCTTTTTCCCCATGTAAACCTCCTTTTTGTCTGGACATAGTATCATCTTCTTTCCAGAGTTTGCAAAATTCTAACCAGCCTGTTTAGCCCTCTTTGTCAAAGAGGGCTAAGGGGTTGATTTTTGATTATAATTATTTCACAAAATACCCCTGAATATATGCCTGCCGGCAGACAGGCCCCTTATCCAAAGGGGAAGATCATCATGTATTTATAAAATTTTGTTGCGCACTCATTCTCGTGATAAATAAATAATTCAGGGACATTTTTCTTTTCTTTTCTGCTTGACAATTACAGTGCCGGATGGTAATTTATTCCTACAAGTTTCAGAAGTTTTTGCAGGCCAGGCCACAACGACTTTTAGCTTTGTGGTCTTTTTTATTATTTAAAGCAGGTCGTTCTGATACTTTAGTATTATGTAAGGAGGAGAGTACAGAAAATGGTGAACGGAACTGTAAAATGGTTCAATGAGTCCAAAGGCTTCGGTTTTATCTCAAGAGATGAAGGCAGTGATGTCTTTGTCCATTATTCCTCAATAGCCGGCGGCGGATTCAAATCACTTCTCGAAGGCGATTCAGTCACTTTTGAGATTGAAGACGGCCCCAAAGGCCCCAAGGCAATTAACGTAGAAAAAATGTAAGGGAATGTAAAGCCCCCCTGCTTATGCAGGGGGGCTTTTTTTTATTTTTAATTATATTGAGTATAATAAACGCAAAATCAGAGAACAGGAAAGATATCTGGCAATGATGAAACCTATCAAGGACGAGTATGACAAAGCTTTTGCAAAAAGCAACGAGATTAAAGAAGACCTTAAAAAACTTGAGTCAGAGACGCCCCATGACCATTATAATATCACCATCACGCGGGATAGACTTGCATACTGGGAAGGGAAAACAGAAGGCCTCAAGTTTGCCCTTGACCATCTGAAATAACCCTCCCTGAATGCTTCATCAACTCTGTTTTACCAGTCACTCCCGCTGAGCTCAACTCTGACTGATATTAGTTATTTTTATGACCTAAAATAAACCTTGACAACCAGTGTCTATTGGAATAAAGTCTACTAATGTCTTTCTAATGCTTTCACAATGAAAGGAGCGATAGTATGCAAAGAAATAATCGTCAGTATGAAAGATATGACCTCCCTTTAATTGTCAAATTCAGACCCACCTACGGGTCAATACCCTTCTCCCTCGGACTGACCAAGAATATGTCTTTTGACGGTTTAAGCATTGAGTCCAGGGACTTTAAATTTATAAAACATGAAGAACTTGAAATGGAGTTAAAGCTTCCCCAGAACGGTTCTGTTATTTCCCTTCACGGCAATGTTATCTGGAGAATGGAGACAGAGAAAACGAGCCGTGCCGGAATCAGCCTGCATGAAATGAGCAAGGAAGCAAAAAGGCAGATGATTAAGAGGATATCGGAATACAGCAATATACCCCTTGAGAATCCTGAACGGACAAATGTAATTGTCAGAAAAATTAAGAAGAGCACCAAGGTAAAAGAAGTCCTGAAGAAGGCAGCCATGAAGGTACCGCATAAAGCTCCTCCTGCTGATAATGGCTTTAAAAAGGACTATCGGAAGGATGGTGCCCTGTGCAGAGTCACATTCAGACTTCCCATGTCGGCAGCACCGGGATCAAGGGATGTCAGGATTGTTGGTGACTTTAATCAATGGGACAGGGATGCCTCACCCATGAAGCGGTTAAAGAACGGTGATTTTCTCATTACCCTGGACCTCACATCCGGGCAGGAGTACAGGTTCAGATATCTGATTAACGGCAATCAGTGGGAAAATGACTTGAATGCTGACAAGTATTTACCAAATGATTTCGGCTCTGATGATTCAGTAGTGATCGTTTAATTAATCCGTAAAACATATGTTGTCACGATTCTGAAATAATTTTAACGGGAAACCCCAGTTTTCTGACAGCAAGAAAAACATTTTTTCTGTCTATAACATCCGCATCATACTTGACCTCGATGAAGTCGTCGATAAAACTTACAGTCGCCTCCTCTATTCCCTCTTTATCAAGAAGTATGTTTTCCATGTCCTCGGCACACCCGGTGCAGACTATCCCCTCTGCCTTGAGCCTCATTTCTTTCAGATTCTTTTCCATTTGATTTTTCCTGATCTACGAAGCAGTAATCGTTTATTGTAACAAAATACCTAACCGCACATCTGACTATGGCACCAGTGAGGGAATCTCGCCCTGCCCTCCTGACTATATTCGATGATGTATCAGTGGGCCAGGCAACAAGCAGATTTATACCGTCAATTATTTCACGACCGATATCTCAGGTTTTGAAGGTCTTGTTGGAAAGGATTGTCTGGCAAAATACTCTGTTCAGATAGACAGAAAAAGAAATCCCCTGTAATTTGACGAGCTTCCTGACAGCACTGATACCCCTGCGGGAAACAACGAAGTGTGGTGGAGGATCACCTTCCACAACTTCAAATCCCGGCGAAACAGCTTTCAATAATACAGGGACAGGCTGCACACTCGGGAAAGATCAAGAAACTGAGAGAGCTTGCAGACCGGCAGTGTGAAGAAGCCAATTTCCTGGTAGACAGTTTCAGCACTATGTGAGCGTGAACTCTGTCCCCCCTCAATGGCCTTCATTCAGTCCTGCAGTCCGGTCAGTCTTACAGCTTTGTTATGTTTGTTGCCTTTGGTCCCTTATCGCTTTCAACAATCTCAAAGCTTACCTGGTCACCTTCGGCAAGGGTCTTAAAACCTTCACCGCTGATCTCAGAGTAATGAGCAAAGACGTCAGGTCCGTTTTCCTGGGAAATGAACCCAAACCCCTTTGACTCATTGAACCACTTTACAATTCCTGTTGGCATACTGCTTTTCCTCTCTCTCTGAAATTGAAGTTATAAGGAGGTTGTCATACATAAACCTGATGAAGTGAAGAAAGGGGTCTGCACACAACATATTCTCCATCAAACTTCCTTCAAAAGATTGCCATAATAAAAGGCAGATAGTCAAGCATATTTTAATGAATACTTTATGCTTCCACAGCAAAAAATGGCGCCCTCTGCATGACTCGAACATGCGACACCAGGATTAGGAATCCTGTGCTCTATCCACCTGAGCTAAGAGGGCACTATTTGTAATTAAACGATTTTTTAAAAACCTTGCACGTCCTATTATATAACAAACGTCACAGAAAATAGATCACTATACAGAACACACAGGAAGAAATGGGAATACATGGGAAGAAAAGGGAAAGAGCTTAGATTTTATTATTTCAAATACCAAAGTATAAATTCTCATAATGAGAATAACTTATGAAATTGAAAAGAGCACTTTACAAGGAATCCTGTGCTCTAATGTTGTAGTGAGTCTATCTGTTAGTTATCAGACTCCATACTGACGAATATTTTACTGCTCAAGGTTTGAAATAACTTGCCTCCTTTTAGACTAGAATGTGCACTTCTACAATTGCTTTCACCAGTAATGATTTCAGCTGGAAATTTATCGCTGTGAATGGCTTTGTACAATAGTAATGGTAAATTTATAGACCTGACACCGGTTTTTAGCTCATTAATCCTGTACAATACCCATTTAAAGTGTAGATGCGACACCATGGGTATAATATATACTATACAAACCAAATACGAAGGAGTTAAATTATGAATGCATGTCCATGCGGAACCGGGCTTGCCTATGAAGAGTGTTGCGGTCCGATCATAGATGGGACTCAGAGTGCGTCGAGTGCCGAGCAGCTTATGCGCTCCAGGTACACAGCCTATGCAAAAAAGGATATTGGGCATTTATATACTTCTCTTCATCCGGAGCAGAGGAAGGACTATGACGAGAAGAGCACACGTAAGTGGGCGGAGAGCTCTCAGTGGCACAATCTTGAGATACTTGATACCAGAGGCGGCGGCGAGGGTGACACCGAAGGCACTGTGGAGTTTATCGCTGAGTTTACCGAAGGAGGCGCACGCAGAAAGCATCATGAGCTTGCGAGCTTTAAAAAAGACGAGAGCAGTTGGTATTTTGTAGACGGCAATCCTATCACCCCCGGAACAGTCGTACGTGACAAGCCAAAGGTCGGGCGCAACGACTTATGCACATGTGGAAGCGGCAGGAAGTTTAAAAAATGCTGCGGCGCAAACGTCTGAATTTCTGTGGGTGGTTTCACCCACTGTTCCCAATGATTAATCAGACTAAATTACTTACACGAATCTTCAGTTTCGCAATTCTTTTTTTGTTCGTCATCTTCCCCGATATGACATGAA
>CP070644.1:1730837-1743158 GCA_020354155.1 Nitrospiraceae bacterium
CATGCAGATGACGCAATTTCAGCACTGGTGAACCTCGGCTATAAAAAACCGGTCTCGGAAAAGGCCGTGCAGAAAGGTGTCAGCTCCGGGGCAGAGTCAATTGAAGATATCATCAGGGAGGCACTAAAATATTTAACGGAGAAATAAGAAAAAGGGTCAGAGTAACAGAGGTGCAAAGGCACAGAGAGAAAATCAACTTAGTGCCTCTGTCCCTATGCCACTTTGCGCCTTGATATATAACCATGGACGAACTCCCGAAGAGACCCATAGCCCCGGAAGTAAACACTGACGACCTGAACTTTGAATTAAATGTCAGGCCCCGATCCTTTGACGAATTTGTCGGCCAGAAGAAGTTAAAGGAAAACCTTACCGTCTATATCGAGGCGGCAAAGCAGAGAGACGAGGCCCTTGACCATGTTCTCTTCTGCGGCCCTCCGGGCCTTGGAAAGACCACCCTTGCCCACATCATTGCCGCTGAACTCGGATCAGAAATCAAGGTGACGTCCGGCCCGGTTCTTGAACGGCCCGGTGATCTTGCAGCAATATTAACGAATCTTGGAGAAAAGGACATTCTCTTTATTGACGAAATCCACAGGCTTCCCCGCATGGCTGAGGAAATCCTCTACCCTGCAATGGAAGACTATCAGCTTGATATTATTATCGGTCAGGGGCCAAGCGCCAGGTCCCTGAAACTGAGCCTGCCAAAATTTACCCTAGTAGGAGCGACAACACGGACGGGACTGCTCACATCGCCCTTAAGAGACCGCTTCGGGATCATCAGCAGGCTTGATTTTTATAAACCGGAAGATATTGAAAAGATAATCCTCCGTTCAGCAGGGATCTTACAGTCAGAAATAAAGGAAGACGCGGCACGTGAAATAGCAGGCAGGTCCCGGGGGACTCCCAGGATAGCGAACCGGCTTTTACGGCGCACCAGGGACTTTGCGCAGGTCAAGGGAAATGGTGTCATAGAGCTCGACATAACCAACAATGCCCTGAAGGCAATGGAAGTAGACAGAAAGGGCTTTGACGGCATGGATAAAAAATTAGTGATGACCATTATAGAGAAATACAGCGGCGGGCCTGTAGGACTTGAGACCCTTGCATCTTCCATCCGGGAAGAGAAGGACACCATAGAAGATGTGTATGAACCCTTTCTCCTGCAGGAAGGGTTTATTGAAAGAACACCGCGGGGCAGAGTGGCCACGAGTCTGGCCTATGAGCATTTTGGAATACAGAAAAAAGATGAAGGACTGTTTTAGGAGTAAAGTGACAGGGGGTCAAAGACACAAAGTTTAAAGACAATTACTTTACTCCTTTGTGACTATGAACCTTTGTGCCTTAATAAATGAAAATATTACTACATGTTTGCTGCAGCAACTGCGCCGTGTATCCCTTTCAGCTTCTGCGCTCTGAGAAAGAGGACTTCACGGGCCTCTGGTTCAATCCAAATATCCATCCCTTTGAGGAATATGAGCTCAGGCTGGGATCATTGAAGCAGCTCGCAAAGGACTGGAATGTCCCTGTGGAGTTTATCGAAGAGTATGGGCCTGAAGAATATTTCAACCTCTTCGGCCTGAATGAAACGGGAGCACTCCTGAACGACGATGACAGGGAAATTGCCCGGGCCCTCGAATCAGTGCCCCCCTTTCCGGAGCGGTGCAGGTCATGCTATGCACTTCGTCTTGAGAAAACAGCCGAAGAAGCGCGGAAGAGCGGATTTCATGCATTCTCCACAACACTCTTAATCAGTCCCTATCAGGATTTTGATCAGATCATCAGCACTGGGGAGGCGCTTTCCGAGAAATATAATATAGAGTTTTACCATCAGGACTACAGGCCCTGTTTCAGAGATGCAATGAACAGTGCAAAGGAGATGGGGCTTTACAGACAGAAATACTGCGGCTGTATTTTCAGTAAGAGAGAAAGGTTGAAGAAATAGAAAACGGACTGAATACTTCTTTAAATATTGTGGATACTATAAAACTTTTGTCATTCCAAATGCATATGAGGAATCTATCTTTTCTATAGCCAAAAAAGATTTCTCACCCGATAAATCGGGATTCGAAATGACAAAAGGAATTAAATATCATTTTAAAAAATAATTCCATAATTTTGATTTTTTCATTTTGATATTTTATTGTTACCATCATGTTCAACGACCTTCACGTTATAGCAAAATTCCTGATCATTCTCGGCATCGTAATTGCCGGTTTCGGGGTGTTGCTGTTGATCCTGAAAAACAGCGGCATCCCCTTTTTTAAACTGCCCGGTGACATAGTCATTGAAAAAAAGAATTTTACTTTTTATTTTCCCCTTGCAACTAGCATCCTTTTAAGTGTATTATTTACGGTAATAATGTACCTGATAAGTAGGAAATGAGATATATCCTGACTGCAATTATTCTGTTGCAGTTACTCCTTTCTCTTTCAGCCTTCGCTGAAGACAGTATAAAAGTCTTAATGCTCCGCAGCGCCTACGACACCCTTCCCTCTGATCGTGCAGAGTTAGTTGATACCCTCAAGGGCAGGATTTTTATAAACGGAGAATTCTATTCAGGAGAGCTTGAGATATTACGAGACGGGAAAGGTCTCTATGTGGTCAATAACGTTCCCTTTGAGAAATACATTGTAGGTGTCGTCTATTCAGAACTGGGAAAAGACTGGGAACTGGAGGCCCTCAAGGCACAGGCTGTTATATCCAGGACCTATGCCCTGTATCATAAGAATGTACAAGCGGGAAAGAACTATCATCTCACGTCCAGTGAACTCCACCAGCTGTACAGGAATACAAATGCCGGCCCTATCGTACGTCTTGCTGTCAGGGTGACGGAAGGCCAGGTCCTTTCCTATGACGGTGAGCCGATCAAGGCCTTTTACCACTCTACCTGTGAAGGAAAAACAGAACTCCCTGATGAGGTATGGGGCGAAAAGTATCCTTATATCAAATCCGTCAGCTGCAACAGCAATAATTCACCCTTTGGAAACTGGCAGAGAAGATTCACACTTCGTGAATTGCAGCGGGCACTGAAAATAAAGACAATAGAAGATATCGACATTGCATCATACACGCAAACGGGAAGGGTCAAAACAGTGCAGCTACTCCTTGCCGCATCAGAGAATAACAGCGCATTCTATGACATCAGCGCCACCCGGCTCAGAAGGGTGCTTGGCTACAGGGAATTGCCAAGCACACAATTCTCCCTGAAGAAGACAGGGGAACAGATTATCTTTGCAGGTGAGGGCTACGGTCATGGAGTGGGACTCAGTCAGTGGGGGGCCTTTGCAATGGCGCGTGAGGGGAAAAACTACAGGGAGATCCTTTCCCATTACTATCCCGACACTCAGTTAGTCAGCAATGAAGAGCTGCACTTCAAGGCAGGGACTGATAAACCGCAGGGCAATAAGATCTCAAAATATCTTCACCCTCATCCAGAGGAACCAATCAGCCAGTAAGAATGCCTTGACAATCTTCTCCCTTTGAAAAAGAGGGGAATAGTGCCTTGCACACATGTTTATTGTCCTCATTGCCAAATGAAGAGATGAACCTGTATAGTCTATCCTGGCTGATGAAAAGAATCTTATGCTATCATTTTGACTCGGCAGGCAGGCTTGTCCAATTGCCTCAGCGACTCACCGAGGCAAATTTCTTTTTTGTGATTCGACTCGCGTTAAGCGGAAGTTACAAACGTTCGTCGTACTCCGGCATCGACCGGAGTATCCAGAAAATGAAACCATATATAAAGAAAACATACAGTACCAACATAGAAGAATTAGTCAGAATTCTGGATTGCCCGGTCAAGCCGGGCAATGACACCTGTTTAATTTTATGTATTATTATGACGTTGTTATAAGCAATTAAAACAATGCAGCTATCGGAATTTGACTACAGGATCTCCAGCGATCAGATCGCGCAATTTCCTCTTGAAGAGAGGGATGCATCGCGTCTTCTTGTAATGCGCAGGGATTCAGGCGCTCTTGAGCACAGGGTATTTCGGGACATTACAGAGTATCTGCACGCCGGAGATGTACTGGTGTTGAATGACGCCAAAGTTCTTCCTGTACGGTTGTATGGGAAAAAGCCTTCAGGGGGGAGGGCTGAAATAACCCTCTTGAAGGAGCTGAAAAAGAACCTCTGGGAAGGTCTCGTCAAAGGGTTGCAGGAAGGACGTATATTGCTCGGCAGCGGCATCACTGCCGAGGTAACCCGCAGCAATGAAGAGGTACGAATACGATTTGATCTCTCGCCGGCGACATTAGAAGTTTCAGGAGATGACATAAGGAATCTGCTGCAAAATATAGGCGTGATGCCCCTGCCCATCTATATCAAGCGTGAATCGGGCCACTCTGACACCCGCCGGTACCAGACCGTGTTCGCGAAAAATGAGGGTGCAGTAGCCGCCCCTACTGCAGGGTTCCATTTTACAAAAGACCTTCTGGCACTGATCAGGGACAAAGGGGTTGAGATAAGAGTCATTACGCTCAATGTGGGTTACGGGACTTTCCAGCCTGTCAATGTACGTGATATAAAAGACCATCAGATGGGCATCGAGACCTATGAAATATCGGAAACAACTGCTGATTCCCTGAATTCTGCACGATCAGAGGGCCGCAGGATCATTGCAGTTGGAACGACGGTTACAAGGGCACTTGAGTCAGCCCTTGATGAAACTGCAGCCCCTATTAAACCGGGTACATTCAGCACCGAGCTTTATATTTATCCGGGGTATCCCTTCAGGGTTATTGATGGCCTTGTCACGAATTTTCACCAGCCCAAATCAACACCGATGATCCTTACATCTGCTTTTGCCGGTTTAAAAACCCTGAAAAATGCTTACCTGGCCGCACAGAAGGAAGGATATCGGTTTTTCTCCTACGGCGATGCCATGCTGATTCTATAAGATAAATAATGACTGTCCGGGGAAAAATTATTTTAAACCAAAGAGTTGTCATTTCCGCGCAGAGGCTGTATCACCAGATGTCATCCTGAACTTGTTTCAGGATCTATCAGTTTTCTCCGAATTAAAGAGAATAGATTCCGGATCAAGTCTGGAATGATAAAAGAAGATGTTATTTCTGACAAATTTCAGGCTTTGATTTTTGTGCCCTTTTTGATATCCTTGTTTTATAATGATAGGTAAGAAGGCTCATACTATCGACTGCCATACAATCAATATCCATGGTTAGAAGGGAGAAGAACAACGGTTAATCTCGAGCTGGACCTGGGCAGGGACCAGGATCACTCATCAATCTACGGGAAACTCGAAAAGACCCTGAAAGTCATGGAAGAGACCCTGGGCATCGAGGCCTCCATCCGCGGAAGCAAAGTAATGCTGCACGGCGACAGCGATGCTGTATCCAGAGCCGAAAAACTCATAAAAGAACTCTATGCCATCAACTCAAACGGGTATACCATCAGCCCCGAAGATATAAAGTACGCCCTCCGGGCCATTGAGGACAGGGACGATGATGATCAGGAAGAGAGCTCATCAGCATCGCAAACCTCACCGCCGTCGCTGAAGGATTTTTTCCTGAGCAATATCCCTGTATCTTCAAAAAAGAAATTCATCGTTCCACGATCAGAGACCCAGAAGAAGTATATCGACGCAATTAAACAGCACGACATGGTGATCGGCATAGGTCCAGCAGGAACAGGCAAGACCTATCTTGCAATGGCAATGGCCATAAACGCCCTGATAAAAAAGCAGGTGAGCAGAATCATTCTGGCAAGGCCCGCTGTCGAGGCAGGGGAACGGCTTGGCTTTCTGCCCGGCGATCTCTATGAAAAGGTCAATCCCTACCTCAGGCCTCTTTATGATGCCCTCTTTGACATGATGGAGACGGAAAAGGCCCATAATCTTATTGAGCGGGGGGTCATCGAAATTGCACCCCTTGCCTTTATGAGGGGGCGCACCCTGAATGATTCCTTCATCATTCTCGATGAAGCCCAGAACACAACATCAGAGCAGATGAAAATGTATCTGACACGCCTTGGATTTAACTCAAAAACCGTTATAACAGGGGATGTTACACAGGTTGATCTCCCGCCTGGCAAGGTGTCGGGACTGAGCGAGATCGAGACACTTCTGAAGAATATTGAGGGATTAAGTTTTGTTTACTTTTCTGAGAAGGATGTGGTAAGACATAAGCTGGTTCAGAAAATTATCAAAGCTTATGAGAAATATGAAAAAAGCCGTAATGATAGTCGATGAAACGGGGTAAGGCAAAAAAGAAGGAAAAAAAGCCGATCCGCCTCAACAAAGAGACCCTTATCAAGATTACCCTCCTGGTGCTCTTTGCGGCAATCCTGAATGCCTCCATCGTGCTGGGCAACAGGTTCTCAGTCAGTACAATATCCGGTTCATTTCTTATAGCTGCTCTGCTGCTGATAATCCTTTACAAAGATTTCATCCGTTATAAACCGGAGATTAAAAAGGACTATAAGCTTCTCGCCCTGACAGGGATTCTCCTCTCCGGCAACATAGCCATCGGGCGGGCCACGTATTATGTAATGGAAGGGTTTACCCAATGGTCGGGAACGGTAGACCCTTCGCTCCTCATCTACGCTGTTCCCCTGGCCACCGGTGCAATGCTGACTGCATTGCTGATTGATATCCACACAGCTATTGTATTTACCGTCATAACAAGCCTCGTGTCCGGCGTATGGCATGATAATCCGTTGTATTCAATTTATGTATTTGCTTCCGGATTGACAGCGGCCTTTGGAGTGATACGTTGCAAGAGACGTTCTGCCATCTGGAGAGCAGGACTCTATGTCAGTCTTGTAAACGTAAGTACCGCATTGATGATTACCCTCTTCGAGGGCCATATACTGAGCATTGATCCTCTGATTATACTTGGCGCTGCGCTTGCAAACGGCATCGTGGTTGCCATGCTCGTCTCAGCCCTGCTGCCGCCCTTTGAGCATCTTTTTAATCTCACCACTGATATCAGCCTGCTGGAACTCCTTGATCTGAACCAGCCGCTTATGCGTGAACTGCTCGTCGAGGCACCGGGCACCTATCATCACAGTATTATTGTGGGCAACCTGGCAGAGGCAGCTGCCGAGGCCATTGGAGTTGATCCCCTGCTTGCAAGGGTGAGCGCCTATTATCACGATATAGGAAAAATCAAGATGCCTGACTATTTTGTCGAAAACCAGGTGACTTCGGTAAGCATGCATGACAAGCTTGCACCGAGGATGAGCAGCCTTATCCTTCTTTCCCATGTAAAGGAAGGTGTCGAACTTGCCAGGACACATAAACTGCCCGACCCTGTTATTGATATTATTCAGCAGCATCACGGTTCCTCTGTACAGACGTTCTTCTATCAGAAAGCCCGGGAACACTACGATAACAAACTCACGCCTCCTGTAACCGAAGAGGATTTCAGGTATCCCGGCCCAAAGCCCCAGACCCGTGTTGCTGCACTGGTTCTTATGGCCGATGCCGTGGAAGCCTCGTCAAGAGTGCTGACAGATACATCTCCTGCACGAGTCTCTTTGCTGGTGGACAGAATCATAAACCACTGCTTCATTGACGGACAGCTTGACGACTGCGAACTTACCTTTAAGGACATACGGGAAATCAAGAGCCACTTTGTATACCTCCTTTCCAGCATGTATCATAAGCGGGTAAACTATCCGGGATTCGAAATCAAAGGTGATGATACTCATACGAAACCAGCAAAGGCATCGGCCCCTGAATAAAGCACGGATTCAAAGAACGGCCCGCACAATTCTTTCCCTTTTAGATCAGTCAACGGCGGAACTCAGTATATTCTTTGTCGGCAACAGAAAAATGAAGCAGTTGAATGCCGATTACCGGGGCATAAACAAAGTGACTGACGTTCTGTCATTTGAAACCGCCCTTCCCGTGCAGCATGATGGCGGCGCAATACTCGGTGATGTGGTAATCAACATACCAAGGGCAGAGTCTCAGGCAAAAGAATACGGTACGACCTTCTATGAAGAACTCTTCAGGCTCCTCATTCACGGCACGCTGCACCTGCTTGGTTATGATCATGAGGAATCCTATTACCGCGCAAGAAAAATGAGAAACAAAGAAGAGGAGTTGCTGAGCAAGTGCCTTTAAGAAAGTGGATCAAAAGCACCAATCACGCCATTGAAGGAATCCTGCATGCTGCAAAAACAGAGCGCCATATGCGCTACCACCTCTATGCCGCTGTAATAGTCCTCTTGGCAAGTTTTGCCCTTGGCATAAGCTGGACTGAATTCATTGCCCTTGTCATCCTTTCAATTGTTGTGATTTCTGTTGAGATGGTGAACACCGCCATAGAAGCTATTACTGACATTCTCTATAAAGAGCACGACCCGAAGGCAAAGGAAATAAAGGACATTGCAGCCGGGGCCGTACTCATCACTGCCCTTGGGGCTGCCATTGTGGGGTATATCATTCTCTACGAACCGACAAAGAGTTTTTTTTACCGGGGTCTTACCATTGCAAAACATTCAGGCTCCGACATAGCCGTCATTGCCTTGGTTCTGGTATTGATACTTGTGGTAATAACCAAGTCTTTCTTCGGCAGGGGCAAGCCATTGCGCGGCGGTATGCCAAGCGGTCACGCAGCAGTTTCATTTTCCATCTGGGTCGCCGTTACCTTTATCACTGAAAGCTTTATGCCCTCAGCTCTTACATTTATCCTGGCTGTTTTTATCGCCCAGAGCAGGGTCAGCATTGGGGCGCATAAACCCCTGGAAGTGATAGCAGGCGGTCTGCTTGGAACAGCCGTGACCTTTCTGCTTTTCAAGATTTTTGCCTAGTTTTTTCTGAATATTCATGAAAAAGATTTCTCCTTTCACCTTCCGGCAGACAGGCTCGAAATGAAGGCATGTTTGTCATTCCAAAGGAGTGACGACCGGGGAATCTTAAACATCAGTCGAGTCGAGGTTCAACCTCTGCATGAGTAACAAAACGATTTCTCACTTTCACAATAGTTATGGTAGTGTAAAATAATCCTATGAACAACAAATTAAAAAAATTCGATCCTGCCGTTGACAAACGCATTCTTATCGCACTGTCAGGGACGATCTGGACCTTTGTGGGAATCATTCTCTGCAACCTTTCCCTCAACTGGCTCCTGGATTCAGCAGGAGAGGACTTACTCGTCATTGCTGCAGCCGGTATTGTTGCAGCGCTGCTGATCGGTTACTTTGGTTTTCTGAAGATTGTAAACAGGAACATCGACCGCATCGTAGCCAAACCGTCAAAAGTATGTATTTTTGCCTTTCAGCCCTGGAAAAGCTATTTCATTGTGATTATTATGATAACGCTCGGAATATTCCTCCGGAGTTCCCCTGTCCCGAAAAAATATCTCTCCATTATTTATAGTGGATTTGGCGGTGCCATGATCCTCTCAAGCCTCAAGTATCACTGGGTATTTATTAAAATGCTTATAACTCCCCAGAAATAGGTGAATTCCCCTGGTTACCCCCTTGACGGGGACCTGACTAAGCCTATGCACTGATTGATTTTTTATTCCCGTATCAGTAGAATAGTTGTTCGGAATTCGGAGCGTGCATGTTTTGCTCATTATTCCTGTACGTTAAAGGGAGAAAGCAATGACTTATACTACGTATCGTCCTAAAAATAAAAAAAGAAAAAGAACTCATGGATTTCTTTCGAGAATGAGCACACCGGGCGGCCGTAAGGTCATCAAAAGAAGACGTGCCAAAGGTCGAAGCAAGTTATCTGTTTAAGAGTAAACACTGTTGAATACATCAGGCCCTGTATCGTTTCTTCGACCTACAAATCCTGTGTCGGGAATGTTCCATAATAATTCAGGTTTCACATTTATGAGGATAGGCTAGTTGAAGACTTTTGTGATCTTTGCTGTCAGGCAATATCAAAAATACATATCACCCTTTCTGTCGCAATCCTGCAGATTTTTCCCTTCCTGTTCCAGTTACTGTATAGATGCCGTTGAGAGCAGAGGAACTATACAGGGGTTATGGCTTTCTATCAAAAGAGTGCTCAGGTGCCACCCCTTTCATCCCGGTGGATATGATCCGGTAATGCCCGTCGATGTACAGTTCAATAACAATGGGGAGAAAAAAGTAATTTAATGGATAAGAGAACGATATTGGCAGTTGCTTTATCAGTCATGGTACTGGTAGTCTGGTCCTTTTTTGCCCCGAAGAAGCCTGTTCAGGAGCCTCAGGCCCCTGTTGCCAGTGGACCGGCTGTTCAGTCAGCGCCTCCTGTCAGGAATGATTTACAGGAGTCTCCCGCAGCTCCTGCACCTGTTGCTGCTGCTACTGCAGCAATGCCTGCTGTTGAACGTGCCGAGGCAAAAGATATAGTCATAGAAACAGATCTGTACAAAGCTGTCTTTTCGACTCAGGGAGCGATCATCAAGTCATGGGAACTGAAAAAATATAAAGACAACAATGGCATGCCCGTGGCGCTCCTGAAAAAACCCGGCATTATTCCAGCGCTTGGCATTATGCTGGAAGACTCCCGGCGGAACCTTCCGCAGCAGTCACTCTATACAGCTTCAGCGGAAAGACTTGTCCTCTCCGAGGGAAGAAAAAAGGAGGGCGAGGTCATCTTTACCTTAAGCAAGGATGGGATGCTGATACGGAAGCGCTTTGTCTTCTACAATGACCATTACAAGGTTGACATGTCCGTAGAAACCTCAAACACCCCTGAATTCTCTGTTCCCCTGGGAACCGGATTCGGCATTTATGACACGAATGGCGGAAGCCAGACTCACAGCGGCCCCGTCGTGCTCGTCGACGACGACAGACAGGAATTCAAGGCAGGCGACGACCCGAAATTTCTGACAGGTGTAATCAGCTGGATCGCACAGGAGGACAGTTACTTTACTGCTGCTTTGATTCCCCTCTCTGCTACAGAAGGCGTGAGCGTCTGGAATGAAGGCACCTCTGCAGAGATTTCACTGAAAATGAAACCGCAGAAGAATGACTTTATATTCTATGCAGGCCCCAAGGAATATGACAGACTTAAGGCCTTGAATAAAAAGCTGGAACACCTTGTTGACTTTGGCTGGTTTGCTTTTGTGGCAATGCCTCTCTTCTGGGTGCTGAAATATTTTTACTCATTCACCGGCAATTACGGGTGGTCCATAATACTCCTGACCATCGTTACAAGGGTCCCCTTTATTCCTATTATGGCCAAGAGTCAGAAGTCCATGAAAAAAATGCAGAAGGTCCAGCCGCTCATGGCAGAGCTCAAGGAAAAATACAAAAATGATGCGGCAAAGCTGCAGAAGGAAACCATGGAGCTCTACAAAAAACACAAGGTCAATCCAATCGGCGGCTGTCTGCCCATGTTCCTGCAGATACCGGTCTTCATTGCCCTCTTTAATGTACTGCAAAAGGCAATTGAACTGCGTGGTGCTCCCTGGATTTTCTGGATAACCGACCTCTCCGTGAAAGATCCTTATTATGTATTGCCTATTGTTATGGGTCTTACGATGGTACTGCAGCAGAAAATGACGCCCTCTGCAATGGACCCCAAGCAGGCCAAGATAATGATGCTTATGCCCATAGTATTTACCTTCATGTTCCTTTCTTTTGCCTCAGGTCTTGTACTCTACTGGCTTGTCAATAATATTCTCGGTATAGCCCAGCAATTTCACACCAATAGAAAAGCGGACTGACAGGTATCAGCCCACAGGCCTTGCCGGCAGGCAGGGATCAGGTTTCAGCACAGAAACATCATGAGGCTGACCACTGACCGTTGAATCCTGTAAACTATTGAGATGGTTCTTGATGATACAATCGCTGCAATCTCAACTCCTGCAGGACAGGGGGGGATAGGTATAGTGCGTATCAGCGGTGAGGAGGCAATAGGCATTGCAGACAGGGTCTTCCGTTCTCCCTTCGGGAAAAAACTTTCACAGTCACCTACACACCGAATCCTCTACGGACATGTAATCAACGGGCATCGGGAGGATACCATCGACGAAGTGCTCGTCTCTGTGATGAAGGCGCCCCATACCTACACAAAAGAAGATGTGGTAGAAATAAACTGTCACGGTGGTGCAGTGCCTGTCAGAAGTGTGCTGGAAGCAGTCCTGAAGCAGGGGGCCCGGCTTGCAGAGCCCGGAGAGTTCACCCGAAGAGCATTCCTGAACGGCCGAATCGATCTTGCCCAGGCAGAGGCTGTTCTTGATGTTATAAACGCGCTTACTGTCCAGAGCCAGAAATCCTCCCTGGCGCAGCTGAGGGGCAGTCTCTCTGAAAAGATTGAGACGATACGGGATGAGACTGCCGAACTGACGGCCTTTGTTGAAGCTCACATAGATTTCCCTGACGAAGAGATACAGTCCATTGATA
>CP070644.1:1743258-1752816 GCA_020354155.1 Nitrospiraceae bacterium
GCTCTGACAGTTTTTCTGTCATAAATATTGTGTTTCCTTCTATACCAAATTCACCAACACTGAACTGTTTGCCTTCGGATACAGTAATTGTAACGGACAGGTTTTTCCTGTTACTGCTGAGAGACAACTCGGGTTCTGAAACGGCAGACTGAATGTACCCGTTGTTGTGATAGAGTTCCTTGATTCTCTCAAGGTCTGCCTTGATCGCTTCTTTTTTATAAAAACCGCTCCCTGTTATGAAGGAGAAGAACCACCGCTTCTTCGTCTTCATGGCTTTTTTTATCTGTCTGTCGGAAAGGGCCCTGTTGCCCTCAATGGTAATTTTCTTGATAACCACCTTGGGGCCTTCTTCAATCTGGAAGGTTAATGCAATTGCGTCATCTGAAATTTCTCTGACAACGGGAACAACACTTGCCAGCCAGTATCCCTCAGCCTGATAGTATGCGATGATTTTCTGTGCGTTGTCTGTTATAAGCGCCTGATTCGCAATAGCTCCGGAGGTGATGGTAATCTTCTCTTTTATGTCATCGGTTTTCAGTTTTTTATTACCCTGAAAATCAAGGCTGATAATGGTGGGCTTTTCGATGAATATGTATATGAGTTTTACGCCACCCTCAAAGGAATCTATCTCAACACGTACATCATCAAAGTAACCGATGCTGTAGAGCATTTTGATGTCTTCCTGTACCGTATTCTTTGAGAAGGGTTCTCCTTCCCTGCTCTGCATCCGGGCAAGGACAGTCTCATTGCTGATTTTTCTGTTTCCCTGCAGTTCTATCTGTGTAACAAGGGGCGAAGTATCTGCCCCGGCAGAGGATGGGGTAATAAAGAAACACAACAGGAGAAGAGTAATAAACAAGGAATGAGTGTATGCTGTCCCTATACTACTTTTATATTGAAAGCGTAAAATATCCCGAAACACGGATGTCTCCCTGAGAAAATTAAGAGGTAGTATAGCACCAAAAGACTTTAAAATCCATAAGTTCATGTGGCGGGATGTTGCCGGTTTTGGAGATGAAAGTATGGTAAAATACAAACTTTGAAAAAGGGTATAACTATGTCTGTTCATGCGGAGGAGTTCTTTGGAAGAAAAATACAACCCACCGGGTATTGAAAAAAAATGGCAGGATTTCTGGGAGAGTGAAAATCTGTTTTCAGTAACGGAGGAAAGTCATCTGCCCAAGTTTTTCTGTCTCGAGATGTTTCCCTACCCATCGGGAAAGATTCATATGGGTCATGTACGCAATTACGTTATTGGCGATGTCATAGCCCGCTACAAAAAAATGAATGGATTTAATGTGCTCCACCCGATGGGTTGGGATGCCTTTGGCATGCCGGCGGAAAATGCAGCCATCAAGCATAATCTCCATCCCTCAAAGTGGACCTATGACAATATGGAATATATGAAACAGCAACTGAGAAAGATCGGGCTTGGGTATGACTGGTCGAGGGAAGTTGCGACCTGCGATCCTGCATATTACCGCTGGAACCAGTGGTTTTTTCTGAAGATGCTCGAAAGGGGACTTGCATATAAAAAGGCATCAGCTGTCAACTGGTGCACTTCCTGTGAAACAGTGCTGGCAAATGAACAGGTCATTGATGACGGATGCTGGCGATGTGATACAAAGGTGGTGCAGAAGGAACTGGAACAGTGGTTCTTCAGGATTACCGATTATGCAGAAGAGTTGCTCAGGGATGCTGACACATTGAAGGAATGGCCTGAGAAAGTCGTTACAATGCAGAGAAACTGGATCGGCAGGAGCGAGGGAGTGGAAGTGGACTTCCCGATAGTTGACACCGACAAAGCACTAAGGATATTTACAACCCGTCAGGATACTCTCTATGGTGCTACCTTTATGAGCATTGCACAGAAGCACCCTCTTGTATCTCAACTTGGAATGGATAAGCAGACCATGGATGCCGTCAGGAATCTTTCTGACGACCCTGAAGAGAAAGAAGGTGCCTTTACCGGTTACTATGCTGAAAATCCTTTGACTGGAGACAGGATTCCCATATATGTCGCAAACTTTGTTCTCATGGAATATGGGACAGGGGCGGTTATGGCAGTGCCTGCCCATGACCAGAGAGATTTTGAATTCGCAAAGAAATACAACTTGCCAGTTAAGGTTGTCATTCAGGGCACAGAGCACAGGGCGCAGAGCACAGAGGATTTAACCGAGGCCTTTGAAGAATATGGCTTTCTGGTGAACTCCGGACAATTTTCCGGCCTGTCCAGTTCTGATGCGAGGATGAAGATAGCTGATTATATTGAAGAGAGAATGCTGGGCAAAAGAGTGGTGAATTACAAACTCAGAGACTGGGGTATATCAAGGCAGCGTTACTGGGGCACTCCCATTCCAGTTGTTTATTGTGAAAAGTGCGGCGTTGTGCCCGTCCCTGAAAAGGACCTCCCTGTCATACTCCCTGAGAATGCAGTGCTCACAGGGGCAGGGGATTCCCCCCTGGCTGAGTTAAAGGAATTTGTACAGGTTGCCTGTCCCGCCTGCGGCAGTGATGCACGGAGAGATACTGACACGATGGACACTTTTGTAGATTCATCGTGGTATTTTTTGAGGTACTGCTCTCCCAGAAGTAATGACAGGCCCGTTGAACCGGAGGCTGTCAATTACTGGATGCCGGTGGATCAGTATATTGGCGGTATTGAGCATGCAGTGCTTCATCTGCTCTATTCACGTTTTTTCACCAAGGTGATCAGGGATTTGGGACTTGTCAGTGCAGGTGAACCGTTCCAGAGACTGCTTACTCAGGGGATGGTAATCAAAGATGGTGCAAAGATGTCAAAATCCAAGGGAAATGTAGTTGATCCTGATTTTCTGGTCAATAAATACGGCACTGATACAGTAAGGGTATTCTGCATGTTTGCGGCCCCTCCGGAGCGGGACCTTGAGTGGTCTGACCAGGGGGTGGACGGGGCATACCGGTTCCTGAACCGTATCTGGAACCTTGTGTACCGCACCAGGCAGTTATGGAGCAGAGGCGAGCCCGGGGTGATATCGGATGCCGGTACGCTTTCAGCCCAGGGTATGAACCTGCTGCGCAAGACTCATCAGACAATCAGGAAGATCACAAACTCTATTGAACGGGATTATCATTTTAATACATGCATTGCTGCCCTTATGGAGCTCTTCAATGACATATCTTCATTCAGTCAGTCAGGCAACAAAGAGAATCATGTTCTGAGATTCAGCATACAACAGCTCATAGTACTTATCTCTCCCTTTGCTCCCCACATGGCCGAGGAACTGTGGAGGGACCTGGGTGAAAAAGACAGCATTATTCATCAAAGCTGGCCTTCCTGGGACCGGGACATTGCAAAGGAGGAGGAAGTAGAACTTGTCATACAGATAAACGGCAAGGTCAAGGCCAAGACCATGATCCCCGCAGGTCTTGATGATGGGGCCATACGGGAAAGGGCATTTGCAGAGCCCAAGGTACTGGAACTGACAGAGGGCAGGGCATTGAAAAAGGTGATTGTTGTTAAGAGTAAACTCGTAAATATTGTTATTTGAGATAGTGGGTATAATGAAGCAGTAACCTGAACACCTCGAAAACAGTATTGAATCGACAGATTATTGAAAAACGATATTGAATTTATTTGAATTCATTTTAATCATCATTGACGTTTAGCAATGATACAACACAGCAGATGTCTCTGCATGAGGTGTCGCAATTCTGTTTTCCTGGCATTCATGCTGCTTTATGACAATAACCTGGACAGCGGAGAGATATTATGAAAAGTAATAATCGACTGAATACGGGCTTAATCGTCGCTTTTTTTCTGCTGATTCCATTGATTTCTTCCTGCGGCTATAAAATGGTGGGATCAACGTTCCTTCCCTTTCGTTCAATTTATATCAAACAGGTTGTGAACAGGACCTATGAGCCGCGCCTTGAAGAAAGACTGCATGACGCCCTGTCCAGGGAGTTTATCAGCCAGGGAATTGAAATCAGGTCATCATCGGCTGATGCACTCCTTGAGTCAGAGGTAACGTCTTTTGCGGTGGGAGCAGTCGGGGCTGTTGACGAAGTAGTCAAGGAGCAGGAACTTTTCATGACTACGAACATTAAACTGATTGAAGGGGAACGGGTAACGGAGTTCAGGGATATGCGTTCACCGATCAGGATTACCTTTGTCTCGACGGGAACGGTGAGCGACAGCGTAGCAAGCAAGGAGGCAGCAACAGACAGGGCATGCAGGGAAATCGCAAAGGAAATCGTGGGAAGAAATATTATGAGCTATGCTAAATAAAGCGCTCCAGCAGGAATGCGACCGGGGTCTCCCTGACCCGCTGTATTATATCTGGAGTGGAGAAAGCTTTTTTTTAGAAGATGCGCTCTCAGTTATAGTTGAAGCAGTACTTGCTGACGGAGCTCAGGATTTTAATTTCGATACATTCGATTCTTCTTCATCCATTCAGAATATTCTCGATGCGGTGTCGACCCTTCCCTTTATGGCCCGGAAACGTCTTGTTGTTCTCAAAGATTTTCACCAGTTTTCCGCCGCTTCAGTCAAGGCGTTAAAAAATTATTTTGATGACCCCTCACTGACAACATGTCTTGTAGTGCTATCCCATAAAGCGCCCAAGGCTTCGGCAAAAATGAACTGCAAGGTCTTTGGCCTGAACATCAAAGATTGGGACATACCGAAATGGCTGAAAGGCGCTGCTGCTAAAAAGGGGCTTCGTCTTACTGATGACGCTGTGAGTTGTCTCATTGAATATGTCGGGTATGATATCGGGCTGTTACTGATGGAGATAGAAAAACTTCTTCTTTCTGATAAAAAAACAATCACCGGACAGGATATCGCTGACTCCACGAGTATGGTCAGGGACTTTACATCATTTGATCTCCTTAATTCGCTCATCGGGGGGCAAAAAACACGGGCATTCAGGATCCTGAATGCCATGCTCGCAGGAAATGCCTTTGAGGCAACGGTCATTCTCGGCACTCTGAACTGGCATTACAGACAATTCTATTCCGTGTGGCACAGCAATGGGAAACGACCTGCAAAAATGAGGGAGAAGACATTCAGAACCCTTGTGAAATATGTGCATGCATACAGGGAAGATAATTTCCTGGAGATTTTCCGGAATCTTCATGAAGCAGACATGGGGATAAAGAGTTCAGGAAGGCCGAAGGTCGTTCTCGAAATACTTCTTATCAGGCTGCTTCAGAAGGGGACATTGAATTGACAAGTCTTGTCAGTTGCGCGACCCTGCGTGCTGCAGTATTCTTGTGTATAATCCCTTTTCTGGCAGCTTTGTCGACAGCTGATACAGCTTTAACCAGAGCGGCTTTTGCGCCTTCAGCGCTCTTGTTTGTAACTTCTTTCTCAACAGCCTTTGCGAGGGTTTTCAGTAAACTTTTAACAGACTTGTTTTTCAGTGTCCGTGTTTCGGTCTGTCTCACTCTTTTTAAGGCTGATTTATTTTTTTTCGGTGCAGCTTGTACCGGCAATGGAGTACCTCCCGTTTACTATGATCTCCGATGTCTATCGGGTGATAATAAAATGCAATTTAATATTAAACATTAATACCGATGATAAAGTCAAGATCAAGGTCAGGAAAAGGGGGAGTTGCACGAGCAGCCGGGAAGATATCAATAGCGACGACCTGCAGCAGGGTTCTTGGATTTTTCAGGGATATTCTTCTAGCCAGGATTTTCGGGGCTACCGGTCTTACAGATGCTTTTTTTGTTGCCTATCGTATTCCAAATCTTCTCAGGGAACTCTTTGCTGAGGGCTCCGTGTCTGCCGGATATGTGCCTGTCTTTACGGAATATTTATCAAAGGAAGGGAAGGAGGAAGCGAAGAAACTGGCTGGAGTGGTCCTGGCCTTTCTCCTGTCAGTCACGCTCATTATCTGTCTGGCAGGCATTCTTCTGGCTCCCAATATCACAAGGATTGTTGCCCCTAATTTTGTGAATAATCCAGAACAGTTTTCTCTGACGGTGAAACTCCTCAGGATAATGTTTCCCTTCCTGTTGTTCATCAGCCTTGCAGCGCTTGCCATGGGCACCCTGAATTCGCTCAGGGTATTTTTTCTGCCTGCCCTTGCGCCGGCATTCTTTAACCTTGTGATGATCGCTTCTGTTCTTTATCTTGCCCCCCATTTTTCAGTCCCTGTATTAGCGATTGCAGTGGGCGTGACTCTTGGAGGTGCAGTGCAGTATGGCGTGCAGATCTGGCCCCTGGCGAAGAGGGGGTTTCACGTGAGACCTCAATTTTCTCTTTCCCATCCCGGATTGAAGAAGGTCCTTCTCCTCCTGCTGCCGGTGGTAACCGCAACGGGTGTCATGCATATTAACGTACTGATCAGCAATATATTTGCGACCTATCTCCCTGCCGGCAGTGTGACCTATCTGTATTATGGATACAGACTGATTCTTTTCCCCATTGGTATATTCGGTATTTCAGTTGCCATGGCCCTGCTACCGTCATTATCCGAGCAGGTTGCCCGGAATGATACTGATGCTGTGCGTGATACATTTTCATTTTCTCTGAGGCTCGTTTTTTTTACGAGCATTCCGGCAATGGCAGGATTGATTGCCCTCTCAGGCCCGATCGTCAATACCCTCTTCCAGAGAGACATGTTTACCTATGAAGCAACTCAGGGGACAGTGTATGCCCTGATATTTTACTCTTCGGGAATATGGGTTTTTTCAGGCCTCAGGGTGGTAAGGGCGGTGTTTTATTCCATGCAGGATAGCAAAACTCCTTTAAAGGTTGCGCTTCTTACTGTAGTCATCAATGCCTTTTTCTGTTACTTTCTTAAAGGACCGCTTCAGCATGGGGGTCTTGCACTGGCTCTCGTTATCGCTGCATCAGTGAACTTCTTTGTCCTTCTTGCCATATTACGGTCGAAACTGGGAAGCATAGATGGTACCAGGATAGCAGCAACACTGCTGAAGGTATCAACTGCATCTTTTATCATGGGTTGTGCAGGATGGTTTATGCTGCAGGGAGACATGTGGATGGAAAGCGGGCGGACACTTGAAAAGTCTCTTCTTTTGACCGGCGTTATTGCTGTTTGTGTGGGATTGTATCTGTTGTTCATGTATCTTATGAAAAGCGACGAGCTGAGCTATCTTTTAAAGATGAGGAAAAAATCAAATAAGATCCGATGAGTGAAAAAATCAAACCAGTTGTTTATAGTATTGGGGCAGTATTGTTTGTTATCATGCTCTGCGTGGGTGTCTATTTAAATTCTAAGTCGGAAGATGAAAGCAGGAGGAAAAGCATGATTGTTGAAAGACTGGCTGTAGGGCCACTTGAAGAGAACACCTATATTGTGGCCGATGATGCTGTAAAAAAGGCCATTGTTGTTGATCCGGGAGATGAACCGGACAGGATTATTGATGCCATAAAAAAACTTGGTGTGACGGTTGAATCTGTTGTCCTTACGCATGCGCATTTTGATCACATTGGAGCAGTGGATGATCTTAAAAAGGAAACAGGAGCCAGAGTGCTGATCCATAAAAAGGACCTTGAATCCTACGGACAGGCAAAGGATCAGGCTGCTTTCTGGGGCTATACCATGGATGATCTGCCTGAGCCTGACGGTTTTCTTGATGACGGCGATGAGATTAAGGCCGGCGGCCTGACCTTTCAGGTGCTGCATACTCCCGGTCACAGTCAGGGCAGTATCTGTCTTTATGGAGAGGGAATTCTGGTTACCGGTGATACAATATTTCAGGGGTCAGTAGGGAGGACAGACTTTCCCGGCGGCAGTATAGCTGATCTGAGAAATTCATTTAAAAGGTTAATTGAACTTCCGGAAGAAACAAAGGTATTGCCCGGTCACGGACCTGAGACAACAATTGAGCGTGAGCGGAAAGAAAACTTTTTTATGGGAGAGATATAAAGTGGCCAGTGTGGATAGATTCAATGCCTTGGAAATAAAATTTTATGAAAAAAGAAACTGGTTATGTAAAAAATATTGACAAGAAAACTTATTTATGGTATTATTAAAACATATCTATTAATTTATTCCGATTTAAAAACAGTTAGTTAATAAAAATCCACGGAGAAATCGTAATCATGTCCAGATTAGATGTAAGATGTAAAGTTGATTTGCCTGTTCGACTCGTATTTGACACCCATGAGAAAAAGGGTCTTACAGAGCAGAGTTCAAAATTTTCATCGCTCAGCCTGAGCGGAGGTTTTATTGAGTATACTCCCCCCTCTATTGAGAACAAAATTATAAGTCTTCGTTACGACCTGCCGAGGCATGGCGAGTTTGAGATACTCGGGGAAGTAATGCGCGTGGACAAGAAGGGAATAGCCACAAAATTTTATAATCTGAACAGAGATGCAAAACTGAAACTCTGGGACTATCTTAAAGACAACCTTGCTGAGGATGTCTCCTGTCCTTACTGCGGAAAAAAGAATGCACAGAAACTGAGAAAATGTGACCGGTGCGAGTGGTACCTTAATTTTTATTCCCAGGATTATATTGTTGAACATGAGAAAGAATCCTTTCTTAACAGACTTGCCCACAAGAGTCAGTCATTTACTTTTGAAGATATTCACAAGGTGCTTAATTTTGTTGATGTTGAAGTGCTGAAGATTGGCAAGAACTTTGATATCAATGAAGAGTTTGTAGGTTCAAGCAAGGGCATACTGAATGTCTTTTCCATGATCAGAAAGGTGGCCCCTACTGATATACCGGTTCTCATTACAGGGGAAAGCGGAACGGGTAAAGAACTGACTGCAATGGCAATTCATGAAAGAAGCCAGAGAAAGAGCAAGGCCTTCGTTCCCATTAACTGTGCGGCTATTCCTGAAAACCTTCTTGAGACAGAACTTTTTGGTCATGAGAAGGGTGCCTTTACCGGAGCAGTCTCCGGAAAGCTCGGGAAGTTTGAATTTGCAGACGGCGGTACTATCTTTCTTGATGAAATTGGAGAGCTTTCACTGAACCTCCAGTCAAAGCTTTTACGATTTCTTGAAGACAAAGTTGTGGAAAAAATTGGTTCCAATGGCGGCAAGAAAGTAGACGTACGACTGATTGCTGCCACCAACAGCGACCTGAAGGCGGCCATTGCAAAGGGTACCTTCAGAAAAGACCTCTTCTACAGGCTTGATGTCTTTACAGTAAATCTGCCACCGGTGAGAGAGCGGGAGGACGACAAAATAATTCTTTCGCGGTACTTCCTGAACAGATTCTCGAGAGAGATGAACGTGAGCAAAAATTTTTCATCTGAAGCCATTGAGGCGATGAAGAATTATGATTGGCCAGGCAATGTCAGAGAGATTATCAACAAGGTAAGAAGAGCGGTTGTCATGTCAAGGGATATTATGATTACTGCTGCTGATCTTGATCTGGAAGTCCCTTCTGTCAAATCTGAGGCACTAACCTCTTTAAAGGAAGTGCGCAGTTCCATGGAACGCGAAAAACTGATTGAGGCCCTGAAACACTGTAACAACAATATCTCCAAGGTAGCCCGTGTTCTGGGTATCAGCCGTCCGTCAGTGTACAGCCTGAAGAAAAAGTACCACATATAATTGTGCAGCTTGTACAGACCGGCATCATCGTA
>CP070644.1:1752916-1766229 GCA_020354155.1 Nitrospiraceae bacterium
CACTCTGGTCATGACGATCCGTGGGAAGGGAACACTTATGGAAGAACTCCCCTTTCAGGTAAAGGATGATGTTCTTGGTCTTCTGGAAGTATATCCGGTGAACAAACCGAACGAGCACAGAGATCTTTTTTTCCAGAAATATGCAAACCGGATAGGTTTTAACATTCACAACAGGCTGCTCATGGAGAAAAACATTGAACATCTCAGGTTTATCCGCAATCTGGTCGCTGATATAGAACATAACATCATAGTCCCGAATATGGTTTACAAACTCTTTCTCAGGGGGCTCAGACGCAAGGTTGATAAAAACAAGGAGCTTGAAAAGTTATTCGTCGAGAAACTGTCAGCCGGACAGTGTGATGAAAGATGCATGAAAGACTATCTTGAAGAGCTTTCTGATATCAATGAAGGCCTGACTAACGAGGTAGAAAACATAGAAAAGCATTATAAGAACATGAGTCTCTTTATCGAGACACTTTTCCGGAAGAGCCATTTTGACCAGGGAAGGCTCTCACTGAGGACAAAGGAATGCAACATAAAGAAGAACGTTGTTGAACCCCAGCTGGAACGGTATATTGAGCAGTTCAAGCGAATGGACATAGAGGTAGACGATAAGTTCAGCGGCCTCCCTGATGCAGAGGTAATCACTGTTGTGGATGTCGGGTTGATAGCACAGGTTTACGCGAATCTTTTTTCAAATGCCGTGAAATATACCCAGGAGATTGTGAATGGAGATGGAAATAAAAGAAAATTTATTTCCTATGGCCATGAAATTGTGAAAGATTATTTTGGAGAAGGGAAAGACGGGGTCAAGTTTAATGTCTTCAGTTCAGGCCCTCATATTGCCCCTGACGAGCATGAGCGGATATTTGAAGAGTCCTACAGGGGAAGCAATGTACTGCATCAGCCCGGCACCGGTCACGGGTTGTCTTTCATCAAGAACACCGTTGAAATACATGGCGGCGTTGCAGGATATGAGGCAACCAAAGACGGTAATAATTTTTATTTTATCCTTCCCCGGTAGTTCATATACCGGAATTCCATTTGAAATTGTATGGTCAGTAAATCAAAAATGAAACATAAAAATGTAACATTAAGGAGTTATTGATTAATTACATCTTCTTCAACAATTTTGATATTTGATTTTTGAATTTTCTACCCCATCAGGTGTGGCTCCCAATTGCCTACTGATACCTATTCATCTCTTTCACGTCCTCAGTCGTGATACAATAAAGCTATGAAACCATCTTTATCAAAGGCCCTTGAGGTCAATATTGCTGAATACCGTGTTGATGTAGAAATTGATCCCAAATACCATGTTCTTCAGGAGGTAATGTCCAAATATGGGGGCCTTCAGAACATGGTTCATACATTTCTGCAGGAGCTCTGTCATCCCCGTAAAAACTGGCAGTTCATTGTAGCAGAAGCCCGGAAGTATTCACTTGGTTATTTCTTTGATCTTAAAAGCCATTCCAAAGGTCCTGAAGCTGTCAGGCTCTACGTGGATATCGCGGTTGAGGGGATAGAAAAAGCAGGAGAGGAGGCTGTCAGTACGGATGCCTATCATAATCTGTACCTGCTGATTCAAAAATGTATTAAAGATAGCGGGGAAGAACTCCCCAGATTTCTGGCAGTTATTGATTACGGCTTTGAAAGGATCAGTCAGCTTCCGCCGGAACTCTTTACGACTGTTGCAAAAAGTTATTATCAGGTCAGCAGGCTTGGCCGGGCATTTCTGGAGCATGCACCCTCTGATAAAGATTTTCATGCCGCTAATGCTCTGCAGACTGCCTTTCTTCAATTTACTTTTTCCTACTGGCTGAAAGAGAATGATCCGCTGCAGTGGTTTGAAGAGGATGTCTCGGGACCCGTGCCTCCAGAGATTGCCCGGCTGTTCAGCCCTGTATCACAGGCACATCTTATTGCATCCCGGGCGAAGCTTCTGGATATTATCGGCAGCCGTGAGAGCAGGTCGTCTGAAACGATGAGGGCCCTTCTGGAGTTTCAGGGATTCGGCGATATTGTAAATTTTTACAAAGCCCTGCCGGGGCAGATATTTGAAGCCATTGATGACGAAAAAATCAAACATCAGTACAAACTGATCTTCCTCTTTCATTCAATGGCCATAACAGGGCTCTCTAATATATATGAGGATACATTACGGGAAATCAATCGTGATATAGCCTGGCTTATTGAACATGAAGACTACGATCATGTTCAGTTCCTAATTCAGCAGACATTCAGGATTCTTGAGAGAAATGCAGACCGGTATCCTGATACTGTCCTCAAGTCAATCATGAACATGGGGAAGGGTGTGTACCAGACTGATGAAAGCGATCTGGTGAACTATTTTAACGAGTGTGTTGTCCGCCTCGGGTTTCAGACTCCCGACTTCAGGGGAATCAGTGACGAATGGCAGGTGCAGAGTAACCTTTCCCATATTCAGAATATCCGAACGTGGATGAAGCTGATATCCCTGAATCCCAAATGGTCGAAAAAACTGCTCTCATCACTCATAATCAATCTGTCACTGAGTGGGGTTCTTATCAGGGACACGGACCTCTTCCCCAGAGATATTACAGGATTTCTTAACAGTGACATTGATAGCGTGTATAACCTTTCAAAGCAGCTCATGCGTCTGTTCCCGGCCTACTTTAATGAAATAGGTGCTGAGGGTCAATTGAGAGACATCTCCACGAGGGTTGACGAAATTTCCCAGCGCAAAGACAAACTGATCCATTTTATGAGAAAGCAGAGCCACGTTGAGAGTTCGAACAGGACCATTTCCCTTATTGAATCCATCCTTGAGTATTGGCGGTCAAAATCTAAAGAGGAATTCAGGCCCTTTCTCCCTCAGCAGGTGTATGATCAGGTAGCGTCAGATGGAATATATATTGACGGTGTTCATGAAGTAATGATGCACCTCTGTAATGAGAAGGGGGTAGAGCGCATCCCCGACCTCCTTCCCCTTGAAGAGAAGGAAATTCATGCAGCCATTCAGGATTGCGCCGGTGGAGACAGTATCGATAAAGAAAGGGTCGTTCTCCTCATCACTTTTTACAGACTGCTCTATCAGAAGTACAATGTAACTTCGCTCGATATCGATGATTATATTATGCAGGTGCAGTCAAGCATTCCTCTCAGGCTGAATGAATTGAGGGATATTGTATCCCATAATGACACGTACAATAAAATCGCCGGATTGCTTGACTATCTTCAGAAACTGAAAGATATTATTCAGTCCCCAACGTTATACAAGGCCCATGAAGATATTTATCATAAACGCCACATAGCTGCAGACATTCCCTCAATGTACGGCAGTTATCGTGAAGCCAAGTTCGATGCTCTGGGCCTTACCTTCCGGCTGGAGTCGCTTGTCAATACGCTCTTTGAAGACCTGGTAGAGGACTTTGATCTCAGTTTTCTTACACAGGCGACATTTCACAGGATCTATGAATACCTGGAGCTTTTCCACCGGGCCCTGAATATTGACGGGATTCCTGCACGAGAACTGAAAAACCAGCTCGATCTGCTGAAAAGATCGATGAGCATCAAACTGGTGACATTCACTCAGTATCTTGATATCTTCCGGGGTTTCACAGAGGTTATTCGCAATCTGGTAAGCGAGTATTTTCATAATGTCCACACACACAACCTTGAGAACATAGTCGGGCAGCTGCCCCATGAAAAGCTGCTGCCAAAATATCGTTTTGATTCAGACAACCCTGTGGAGTCGATTCATAAAATATCAGAGACATTCCTGAGAGACTCTATCTCAGCATCACTCGGCATGCAGCGGCTTGATCTCTTTCTGACACGCATTGTGAATACACTTCACGAGCAGGCGGAAAAACTCTCTCATGATAAACATCACCTCCTGGTTACCTATAATCCCAGACAGATTGTTACTCCTGTTTCCAGGCCCTACCCGGATCTCAATAATATTATCCATCTGGGAAATAAGAGTCTGAACCTGATCAGGATGAAGGAACTGGGGATGCCTGTCCCGCCTGCATTTATTATTACCACGGAAGTCTTCAGGTGTATAGAGCTGATCAAGAGTTATGAACCTGCCAGAAAGAATTTCAGGCAGCACATAGAGCATGAACTAAAAGGACTGGAAGGTGAAACGGGGAGGACATTCGGATCCCCTGAGAATGCTTTGCTCGTATCTGTGAGAAGCGGTTCTGCCATTTCACAGCCGGGCATGATGGACTCCTATCTCAATGTTGGAATGAATGAAGAAATTGTGCAGGGCATTATAAGGGAAACAGGGGAGGAATGGTTTGCCTGGGACTCATACAGGAGGTTCCTGCAGTCCTATGGTATGTCCTTCGGAATTGCACGTGATGAATTTGATGCCATTATCAACGGATTCAAAACGACCTATGGCGTTCCTTTGAAGAAAGAACTTTCTCCAGACCAGATGAAAGCAGTCTGCATGGCCTACAGGGAACATATCCTTGCAAAAGATGTCACGATGGAAGAAGCTCCGCTGGAGCAGTTGTACATAGCTATTTCAAGGGTTATAGATTCGTGGAGTTCGGAAAAGGCAAAGACCTATCGAAGAATTATGGAGATCTCCGATGACTGGGGTACTGCTGTAACGGTGCAGGCAATGGTATTCGGCAATATCTCGCAGCAGTCCGGGTCCGGCGTTCTCTTCACCCATAGTCCCAAATACTCTGCTGACAGAATTTTGCCCTGGGGCGATTATACAATCGGGAACCAGGGAGAAGACGTTGTTTCAGGGCTGGTAACAACCTATCCTCTCTCCATATATCAGGCAATGATGGAAAACCGGCCGGTGGACTATGCCCTCGAAATCAAATTCCCCGGTATTTATACTGCTCTCAGGGACTATGCCAAGGTTATGGTCTATGAAAATCACTGGGCTCCCCAGGACATTGAATTTACTTTTGAGAGTCCTGACGAAAAGGACCTCTATATTCTTCAGACACGGAATATGGATATGAGGGAGCGAAAGGCATTACCCACCTTTCAAAGCAGTGATGAAATGGCGGAAAAACTCCTTGGCCATGGCATCGGGGTCGGAGGAGGTGCGCTATCCGGTCTTGCCGTCTTTAACCTTAACGATATATCTCAATGGAAAAAAGCCGAGCCGGGAGTGCCTTTGATTCTTATTCGTAATGATACGGTAGCTGATGATATAAAAGAGATATCTGCTGCAGACGGGCTTCTTACCGCACGTGGGGGAGCTACGTCTCACGCTGCCATTGTAGCAAACAGGCTTGAGAAAACCTGTGTTGTCGGCTGCAGGGATCTAGTCTGCATGGAGCAGCAAGGGCAGTTTGTTCTCAACAAAAAAACTGTTCACACAGGAGAGTTCATAAGCATCGACGGTTCATCAGGATCGATTTATCTTGGAACAATGCAAATACGTGAAGGAGGTGACTGAAATGGGCGTCAACGATGAAGGCAGGCTCGGCATTAATGGCATGGGAAGAATAGGGAAGCTGACTCTCTGGCATCACATATCAAAAAAGAATTTCAAAGAAATTGTCATTAATATAGGACGGGAAGTAGGTAATTCCCTCAATGACATAGCCCACTCTATCAGACATGATTCTACCTATGGCTCCCTTCCCATGTATCTCAGGGGATGCACCTGCGGCGATGTTATCAGTGATGTGAATGACTCAGAGGGTACGATGATAATAGATGGGATAAAAGTGACAATTCTCAGGAAATCCCGAAATCCGAGAGATTTAAACTGGCGCGAGCACGGCATTCGTCTCGTTGTGGATACAACGGGCCAGTTTAACGACCCGACTATTCCCGCTGATGATTCCAGGGGGGCCCTCAGGGGGCACCTTGAGGCAGGCGCGGAAAGAGTAATACTGTCAGCGCCATTTAAAATCAGGGACAAGACCAGGGCAACGCCCGATGACGCAGTCACCTGTGTTCAGGGGATTAATGAGCATGATTACGATCCGGCGCGGCACAGAATAATTTCAGCTGCTTCATGCACAACCACCTGTCTTTCACATATGATGAAGCCTCTGCTGGACAGCATCGGGGCCAGGAGAATCCTCACTGCGTCGATGGCAACAATTCATGCTGCCACCGGTTCCCAGCAGGTCCTTGACAGGCTGCCCGCTCCCGGCGCCGCTGATCTCAGAAAGAACAGGGGGATTCTGAATAATATTATTCTCACAACAACGGGCGCTGCCAAGGCCCTGGCCCTTGTTCTCCCCGAGATGAAGCAGATAGGGTTTATAGCAGAATCGGTCCGGGTGCCTGTCACCACAGGTTCGCTCATCATTCTTGTCGTCAATATACAGGAAGAAGTAGGAAACGTGTCTATAAACAGAGAGGTAATAAACGGGATATACAGAAAGGCTGCTGCAGCTCCCCGGGCATATCTTGTCTATACTGACGAGCAGAATGTCTCCGGAGACATTATCGCCATGCCCAGGGCCCCGGCAATTATCGAGGGACATGAGACCCATACACGAACGGCAGAAGTAACCGTTGATGTGAGCAGGCTGAGCGGCATCAAAAAAGAACTGCTGAAGGACATGGAAGATACTGAGGTGAAAATCCCATTGACACAGGCAGTAATATACGGCTGGTATGACAATGAAATGGGTAATTACGTGAACATGCTGGGCGAGCTCACATTAACCGTTGCAGAGTCCTGATCAGAAAAAAGCCCTCATTCATAACGAATGAGGGCTTTCCAGAGAACGAAGATTTAGAACTTGTACGTATAACCTGCACCGAATTCCCACTGGTTCATTTGAAGAGTAATGGTCTGCGTTGTTGGAGCCAAAGGATTTGCACCACTTATGTCATTTTCAACTGCATACATGACGGCAAAATCAATTTCCTGATTATCTTTAATCGATCTTGTGAAACCTGCAGTTATATGGTGTTCAATTACTCCTGGAGCGATGATGTTGAAAAGGACTTCCGAGCTTGGAATGGGCTGTTCGCCGTATGAATATCCTGCCCTCCATGTCCATTCCGGACTGCTCTGATACTGGGCACCTAACTTCACAATGGTCATATCTTCCCAGCCAAAACCAACACCGGCATCACCTCCCAGGCATTGAGGTACTGATGCTGGTGGGTTTCCGCCCATAACAGCTCCTCGGCAGGTATTAAATGCTGGATTGAACGTATTCCCAATGGAATCCACTTCACCGTACAGAATCTGCTGGACGTCCAATGCCAGTGTTAAATCAGTCGTTGCCTTGTATGCAAGACCCACACTCCAGTTCGATGGGATATCAAAGTCGCCATGCTCGGCAAAGAGTCCCGAATAATCATCAAACTCATCCATCCATATCCTTGTCTGATACGATGCCCCGATAAACAAGCCTGATGCTATCTCGCCAAGATAACCAATTCGTGCCCCGAAACCAAAGGAGGTGTCATGGCCATTGCTCGAAAGATTACTTTGTGATGTAGAAAGCATTGCAAAGCCGCCTAATCCCTTGGATTCAAAGGCCTGATATGCAACAATTGGGCTTACGCCAATTGAATGTTTTTCATTCAATTTTCTGGCATAGGTTGGAACAATAAAGAGCTGCATTAAATCTACTCCAGTCCCTCTAGAACCTCCCATATAAGTAGTAGTATCATAATCAGTATTCATACCCCCGTTTCCGTAAATTGAAATACCGATTGAGTAATTCTCATTCATCATCCGGTTGTAACCGAAGGAGGGAATAATGAACCAGTCAGTATCACTTTCAACTGTTCCTGCTGTGGGAGAAACATTCCCTCCACAACCAGATATACCACAAGATGTACTGTACTCTCTGTTCGGATTGAAAAAAGAAAGACCAAAATCCATTCTGCTTCCTACCAGTGCCATTCCGGCAGGGTTCGTTGATGCAGCTATTGAATCAAGGGGAAGTGCTGTTCCTGCTCCGGCAAGTGCCTTGTTCTTTATACTGTAGCCGTGAGCAAAATAACCGTTTGTTGCTGATGCGGTAGATACAAAACTGATGAGCATCATGAAAGCAAATGAAAAAATTAAAACCTTTTTAAGACCTGAAAGCTTCATTCCTTTACCTCCTTTTTTTTATAGTATTTTACGGAATTATATACTATTCCGGCTGGCATGCACAGGAAATAATTCTAAAAGATTAGGGAATGAAACGCAATAATAGTGCCATACCAACTATATTCTGTAAGTTGCTGTTTTTACTGAATTGAAAAAGATAGTGAGGTCAGAAGAAGTCACCAATAGACGATGAGGCGGAATTATGTTTCAATATGAAACAATTAATGAAACATCGAAATGAATTGAATGTTTCATTGTGGAACGATAATGAGCTATGTGGACTCTTTCAGTCTTCTCCACAAGGTCGTACGGCTGATTCCCAGATTTTTTGCCACCAGGGTTTTGTTGCCTTTATGCTTTTTCATCAGTTCAGTGATGAAATGCTTCTGTACAGAGTCCATGGAAACAGGAGAGTCCTCACTTCCCATGGCTGCAACTGTCCTTTCCCGGGATCTGGTTAATGATGACGGCAGAGAATCCATATCGATTTGCCCTGTTTTGGATCGTATCGACGCATGTTCAATGGCATTCTCAAGCTCCCTCACATTACCGGGCCAGTTATAATCAAGAAGTGCAGAGAGTGCAGCCGGAGTTATTTCCGTCATCCTGGATCTGTTTGGAGTTTTTGCGTGGGACTTCTCAAGAAAGTGGCTTGCCAGCAGGGGGATATCTTCTCTTCTTTCTCTAAGCGCAGGTAACAGAACAGGCACGACACAGAGCCTGTAATAGAGGTCTTTTCTGAAACGCTTTTCTGCAATTTCCTCAATGAGGTTTTTGTGCGTTGCAGCAATGACACGGACGTTTACTTTTCGCGTCCTGTTGTCTCCAACCCGCTCAAATTCCATATCCTGCAGGACTCTCAGAAGTTTCGGCTGCAGCGATAGAGGCATGTCAGCTATTTCATCGAGGAATATCGTTCCACCATCTGCAAGCTCAAACTTGCCCGCCTTGTCCCGTATGGCGCCGCTGAAGGAACCCTTCATATGTCCGAAGAGTTCGCTTTCAAAGAGTCCTTCCACAATGGCGCTGCAGTTAACTTTTAAGAATGGCCTGTTTCGTCTATGGCTTTCATGATGGATAGCCCGGGAAACGAGTTCCTTGCCGGTGCCGCTCTCTCCCTCAACAAGAATGGCGCAGTCTGCATCACTCAGGACTTCGATGAGCTCAAATATCTGCTGCATTCGGTCACTTTTTCCAATGATGTTTGAGAACTGATATCGCTCGTTTACATCTCTGCGTAGATTTTCTATCTCTGACAGGTCCATAACAGTTGCAATCAGTTCAGTATTGCCTGAACTGTCCTTTAAAAAGGCCGTGCTTAATTGCACCGGGACCATATGCCCCTCCCTTCCCGAAATGCGCTCCCTTACATTTGCCATACCATAGCCACGGGCTACTGTTTCCGCAAAGGGGCAGCTGCTATTGCAGTTGCTCGAGCAGAGTACATCAGAGCACCTCTGTCCGAGGACGTCCTCTTCCTTCTTGCCGGTAAGGTTCTCCATCCCCCTGTTAAAGCTTGTTATGTTGAGGTCATTATCAACGGTCAGCACCCCGTCTGCGAGGCTTTCAACGATGGAATCTACTTTATCCTTTTCCTGTGTGAGCACCACATTGCTCTTCCTTAATGACTCAATGACCTTCACGGCCTCACTCATGGGCCTGAAGTTTTCTATATAACCGATGACTTCACCATCTTCACCATGCATGGGGGCCACGTTCAGACAGAGCGGGATTGCAGAGTTCCCCGTAGTGTAGAGATTTATGTTCATAAAATATGCAGCGCAGCTGTTATTCTTCTCACTGGAGTCAAAGGGACAGCTGCGGGAGCAGAGATCCGTTTTTATTACCTCATGACAGGCTTTCCCCTCAACCGTCTCATCACCAAGGCCGATCAGGTCACGGGCCATCTTGTTTACGAATATGATTTTTCTGTCAAGACCGATCACGGCGATGCCTTCTGCAATGCTTTCAAGAATTGAAGGGTAGAAATTGTTTTCAGGATTTTCTGATGGTTTCATGTGTGGCATGGGCAAGTCCTTAACTTATATATAGAATATTACTATTCTAACATAAATAAGCTGCAGGAATTTTTTTCATAAACAGATGTGTCAGTTACAATGACTTGCTCTATAACAATGAAATAACATGTAAAAATGATGTCATACCCGCGAAAGCGGGTATCCAGTAGCTTGTAGAAAAGGCTGGATTCCTGTTTTCACAGGAATGACGATATAGGCCATAAATGTTAAAAGCATTTTTGGCACGGGAATTGCAAAATATTTAATACAACAATGAGCACTTATTCCTTTTGTTTTGATTAATTGGTGATACAATAACATCTATACAATATAAGGAGGTTGTACCTTATGGAAACAACAGATAATAAGGCGTGGAGCCCCTATGTTGCCGGCAGCCTTACCGGCCTGGTGATTATAGTCTCTGCCTGGATCGCCGGCAATTATTTTGGTGCGTCCACATGCTTTGTCCGGGTCAGCGGATTTATTGAGCAGCTTTTTTCACCTTCGAAGGTAGCAACAATGGACTATTTCAAATGGTTTGGGCCAAAAGTGGACTGGCAGGTTATGATGGTGCTCGGTATCCTGATCGGTGCATTCATATCCTCACTTGCAGACGGGAGCTTTAAAGTGAAGGCAGTACCTGATATGTGGGCCGAGCGCTTTGGGCCCAGCCCTGTTAAACGGAGTGCCTTTGCCTTCCTGGGAGGAATAATTCTTATGTTTGGTGCGCGTATGGCAGGCGGCTGTCCCAGCGGCTATGGTCTGGGGGCAATGGTACAGCTTGCAGTGAGCGGACTTATTGTTGTGATGTGTTTCTTTGCCGGTGGAATCGCCTTCGCACAGATAATCTATCGGGGAGGTGGCAGCAAATGAATACAGGAACATTAATTAACGGACTGATTACGGGCATTATTTTCGGGTTTCTCCTGCAGAAGGGGAGGGTGGTACGGTATGACAAACAGATGGGTGCCTTGCGTCTGAAAGACATGACGATCCTGAAATTCTTTTTTTCAGCAATTCTTACCGGTATGGTTGGGGTACAAATCCTGCACATGTTGGGAATTGCCAGGCCTCTCATCCTGCCCGCAAACATCGGGGCAAACATTATTGGAGGACTTACCTTTGGTCTCGGCTGGTCAATCATCGGTTACTGTCCCGGGACATCCCTGGGTGCTCTCGGGGAAGGACGGACTGATGCATTCTGGGGGATACTGGGTATGCTCTTTGGAGCTGCCGCCTTTGCGGAGGTATATCCAAAGTTTGCAACCTCTATCCTGACCTGGGGCAGGGAAGGCTCAATTACTCTGCCTGAAATTATGAGCGTAAATCCCTGGATTGTGATCGTAGTTTTTATCGGGGTGGGACTTGCCCTGTTCAGGTTCCTGGAGAAAAAGGGACTCTAGTTCCATTACCTTCAAATCATATTATTGAAAGGGGATGGTGTTGTTACCATCCCCTTTGACATATCTCCCCTGTTATGGCTATTTTTCTATTTGCAATTTGAACTGTTTGTGCGGGCTGCACTCTGCAAAAACAGAATTGGATCGACAGCTAATTCTAATACAGACATAGGTATCGTCTGAAAAAAACATCAGTTCGACGCAGGAAATAATAAAGCATAGAAAATAGTTCTACTTGAGGTGTCGTAATTCTGTTTTTTCAGAACACAGCCCGCTTTTAGCAGCTGAACAGGGTAACAGTGTATTATATATAGATGCAAAATCCAATGATGATCATACTCACCCTGTCCTTTGCCGCCTACCTCTTTGCTCTGTGGAAGAGGCCTTTCCTGTACGCGGGCCTTTTGTTGCAGGTTGTCTATATCACGATGCGCGGAGCTGAGCTGGGCAGACTTCCCCTTGTCGGGCCCCATGACACGATAACCTTTATGGCTGCATCAATTGCAGCATTTGCCGTCCCCTTTGGGTATGCCCTGAAAAAGAAGGCCCCCTTCTTCAATTCCATAACTTCCATGAATGCCATATTTACCATGTTTGCCCTTACATCAAAGCAGCATAACTCTCCATTGCCGCCGATATTGAAGACAATCTGGTTTGAATTCCATGTCGTGCTTGCTTTTATGTCCTATGCTCTTTTCGGTATAGCAGCAGTCCTTGGCTACCTCTATCTCAGGGAAAAGGACAGCATCGTTGATGGCCTGCAGTACAGGGCGGTGCTGATAGGGTATTGCCTCTTTACCCTGTCAATGGTGTTCGGAGGAATCTGGGCCTATCTTGCATGGGGAACATACTGGATCTGGACGCCGAAGGAACTCTGGACCAGCATCTTATGGACCTGGTACAGTTTTCATCTCCATGCGAGGCTGCGGCAGTGGTGGATGGGAAAACCTATGGCCTATGTGAGCATGGTCGGTTTTGCCGTTGTCCTCTTCACCTATCTTGGAGTCAGCCTGTTAATGAAGAGTTCGCATAGTTTTTAATATAAAGTCATGTTACTTTCCTTGACCGACAAAGAAATTGGCCCTAATAGATTTTATTACGGTTATTCTCTTAACGAAAAGGAGAGTGATTTAACTCTCCCGACAAGTCGGGATGAAACAGAAATCAGTCCTTTGTCCTTTTCGTTTTTGTTCAGAACCTAAAATCTAAAAAGGGGCCCTATAAAAACAGTGAAAAAAGATGAAAAGAGAATGATAACATTACTAAATAAAATATTAGACTCGCTATTCTCTCTAAGAACTACGCTCTGGCTGCTGGGATTCATGCTCGTTGTGATGCTGGCCGGTGCCGTTATTATGCCCGGTGAAAGGGCATTTCAGCAGTTGCGTGCAATGCCCCTCTTTGACTGGATTGGCGAGCAGCCAGCGGGTACAACATGGTGGCTCTGGGGACTGATAGGCCTTCTGTCCCTCTTGACAGTGAATACATTTTTTTGCAGTGTTGAGTCCATCATTAAGAAACGCAGGGTAACACAATGGCTTCTGCTTATTTCACCGCAGGTGATTCATTTAGGATTTCTTTTTATTCTTCTTGCCCATTTGCTGAGCTCTCTCTATGCCTATGAAAAAATGACAACCATTTACGAGGGTGCTCTCATAAAACTCGATGACAGTATGGCCTTGAAAATAAAGGACATTGATATAGACATCGATTATTATGGCTATATCAGCGACTGGAAGGTTGATGTTGCCTATGTCTCAGAGGGCACGACCATTGTAGAGGACAGTATTAAACCGAATGATCCTTCTGACAAACAGGGGCTGAATATTAACGTAAAGAATGTCCGGCCCTATCCAC
>CP070644.1:1766329-1775051 GCA_020354155.1 Nitrospiraceae bacterium
CAGCGAATATCTGTGGCTACAGAAGAGCAGTCTGCTGCTGCTGAAGAGGTCAGCCAGAGTATGGAACATATTAGAAACGTAATTAATGACAACTTTACTGTCTCAGAGGAAATGGAGAAGGAACTGACTGATATGATATCGCTTGTCCAGAAAGTGCTGGAACAGACCCAACATTTCAAGACCAGACCTTATGGATCTCAGCGCAATGAAGAACGTTCTATTGAATCTGAGATTACCGTTTCCGCAATTTAACACTAAAAATTCACCCCGTTACTTTATCCCCGTTATGAGCAGTCGTTCCCTAATGGCCTTTATGCGGTCCCTTAAGTCTGCCGCCTTTTCAAACTCCAGTTTCCCGGCAGCATCCTTCATCTGCGCTTCAAGGATTTTAATCTCTGATTCATCCCCATAGTGCACTGTTTCCTCTGCAACAGCAGGCACCGTCCAGTAATCAGCCTCATATATTGAACCCAGAATGTTGTTTATCTCCTTTTGAACAGAACGGGGAGTTATGCCGTGTTTCTTATTGTACAGCTCCTGAATTGTTCTTCTCCTGTGCGTCTCATCCATGGCTGTCTGCATGGAGCCTGTAACTGTATCTGCATAAAAAATGACCCGGCCGTTCAAGTTTCTCGCTGCTCTTCCTGCAGTCTGTATCAGTGAACGGCTGGACCGGAGAAAGCCTTCCTTATCTGCATCAAAGACAGCGACAAGAGATACCTCAGGCAGATCAAGTCCTTCCCTCAGAAGATTCACGCCTATCAGAACATCAAATTTACCCAGCCTCAGGTCTCTGAGAATCTCAATCCTATCGAGGGTATCAATACCTGAATGAAGGTATCGTGCCTTTACTCCCAGTTCTGCATAGTATTCAGTAATATCCTCAGCCATTTTTTTTGTAAGCGTCGTTACCAGCACCCGCTCCCCGTTCTCAGCCCTTTCTCTCACTTCACCGAGGAGATCGTCCAGCTGTCCCGCTACAGGTCTCAATTCTATTTCCGGGTCTTTCAGTCCTGTGGGCCTTACGATCTGCTCAATAATCCTCATCTGTGATTTATCAATCTCGTATCCTGATGGCGTCGCTGAAACATAAATTGCCTGATTGACCCGTTCTTCGAACTCATCAAATTTCAGAGGACGGTTATCCAGAGCCGAGGGCAGTCTGAAACCAAAATCCACGAGTGTCTGCTTTCGAGACCTGTCTCCTTCATACATCCCTCTGATCTGGGGCACGGTGGCATGTGATTCGTCAATAATGATTAGTCTGTCTTCAGGGAAGTAGTCAATGAGACAGTTTGGAGGTTCCCCTGCTGCCCTGTTACTGAGATGCCGCGAGTAATTTTCTATCCCGTGACAGTAGCCGAATTCCTTGAGCATCTCCATGTCAAAGCGCGTTCTCTGCTCCAGTCGCTTCGCCTCTTCTTCTTTCCCCTCCCTGAGGAGGACCGTCAGTCTCTCATCAAGTTCTTTTCTTATTTTTTCAATGGCCATCTCCACCCGTGGCCGCGGCGTTATCCAGTGGCTGTTCGGGTAGAGGGTCACCTTGAACAGTCGACGCAGCACTTTGCCGGTCAAGGTGTCAAATTCATAAATACCATCGATGTCATCTCCAAAGAATTCCACCCGTACTGCATTGTCACCCGAGGAAGGTGGAAAGATCTCAACAGTGTCTCCCCTTACCCGGAACACCCCCCGCTTGAAATCCTCACCCCGCTCATAGAGCATGTCAACAAGCCTGTTCAGAAAGATGTCACGCTCCATATGCAAACCCTCTTCTACAGAGAGATGCATCCCGAGATAATCCTCAGGAGAACCAATACCATAGATACAGGAAACAGAGGCAACAACGATAGTGTCCCTTCTTTCCAACACAGCCCGGGTAGCAGAGTGACGCAGCCTGTCAATATCATCATTAATCATGGAGTCTTTTTCGATATAGGTATCAGTTGATGGAATATAGGCCTCAGGCTGGTAGTAGTCATAAAAACTGACAAAATACTCAACAGCATTGTTCGGGAAAAATGATTTAAATTCCCCGTAGAGCTGTGCTGCAAGGGTCTTATTGTGAGCAATAACCAGTGCAGGCCTGTTTACCTTTGCGATAACATTCGCAATTGTAAAGGTTTTGCCCGATCCTGTAACTCCAAGCAGTATCTGATGCTTTGCTTCCTGCAGTATGCCCCGGCTCAGATCGTTGATGGCTCGTGGCTGATCTCCCGTGGGCCTGAAATCTGATTTGAGATGAAAGGTTTCCGATGAGTTATACTGAATATTGGGCACTTTTTATCCTTGAGAGTCCTGAATTTTCCGGGTACGCTTCATTATTCTACCATGATGCCGGATAATCTATGTAACCATGGTTAACAGTTTGAACGTGCATTGACTTAATAGTTTTCTGTTGATAAAGTGTCTGCTGTCTTAATAAAATCAGAAGTATATGAATGAAGAGAGATTTTCAATAAAAAAAGCCATCCGCTTTGGATGGGACACGATGAAGGCCAATTTAGGTTATTTCATTGTACTCCTCATCGTTGCCTTTCTTATTGAAAGACTGCCGGGAATGCTGGGTAATTTCGCCCAGAGAGACTTTCCCCTAATAAGCCTGATCCTCTTTCTGTCGGGATGGATTCTGAGCTTTGTAGTCCAGATGGGACTAATAAAAATCAGTCTTAAATTTTGTGACGGGATAAAGGGTAAACTTGACGACCTGCTCTCGTCCTTTAATATTCTTCTCCCCTTTGTTGCAGCCTCTATTCTCTACGGACTGATCGTCTTTGCCGGATTTATTCTGCTTGTTGTCCCCGGCATTGTGTGGGGAGTCCGGTTCAGTCTCTACCCCTATTTTATTGTTGACAGGAACATGGGGCCTGTTCAGGCACTCAAGGCGAGCGCTCAAGCCACTACTGGTGAAAAGTGGCACCTTTTTTTGTTCGGAATCCTTCTTGGTCTTATTAACCTGGCTGGAGCACTCTGTTTTTTCATCGGTCTCTTTGCAACGATCCCGACATCACTCGTAGCTTATGCACATACCTACCGGCAGCTTGCCGAAACTGTGAACGGTGATGCACAGGAGAGCGGAACAATGTATGTAAAGATGGAGCCTTAAGTCATACGCTCCAACTGATTCCGGTAGGCCTTCATGGCCTCACTGCCGAAGAGGACAAATCGAAGGAGTTCAATATCTGTGTTCTTCTTTAAATAATCTATTGCAATTCTTAAGGCAATCCCTGCTGCTTTTTCCAGAGGATAGCGGTATGCGCCCGTACTGATGGAAGGGAATGCAATACTCTTAATGCCTTTTTCAGAAGCGAGTTTCAGGCAGTTCCTGTATGCATTCGCAAGAAGTGTCGGCTCATCTTTTGTCCCATCCCTGTATACCGGGCCGACAGTATGTATTACATATTTAGCCTTCAGTCTGCCCCCGGTGGTTATCACGGCTTCCCCTGTGTCACACCTTCCGATCTTGATGCATTCTTCCAGAATCTGAGGGCCTCCTGCCCTGTGTATCGCTCCGTCGACTCCGCCGCCGCCGCGCAGGCTTTTGTTTGCTGCATTCACAATGGCATCTGTGTCCTGCCCGGTAATGTCTCCTTCTGTTAATGACAGAACTGATTTGTTAATCTTTACTTCCATAGTGCCCCTCCTTCACATTATGAATATAGTCATCGCAGTCTGAATTATTGCCTTTATCATGAGGTGTAACCAAAATAATCCATTGCAATATTGTAGGTGCTGCGAAATAAAGTATTTTCGATACCTTTGGTTCATTTCATAATGAGTTCATCGTGTTAATAATGTATTGAGAAGTATCTGCCATATTGTGGTTAATGTAACAAGCCATGGATCGTTGTCAGGCAAAGGCAGTCCTGCCTGCCGGAAGGCAGGATTGTATTTTAAATATCTGTCGATCCAATACTGTTTTTGAGGGGTACAGGATGCTCATATATTTTATAGTGGACAGATGTAACATATAGAAATATGTCATGAAGCCACAATATCAATGATTGTCACTTCCGGCGCAGACAGAAACCGCACAGGTGGCCCTGCAGTTCCTGTGCCCCTGCTCACATAAATTGCCGATCCTTTAGAAAGTTCTATGAATCCCGTATGATGCTGAAAAAGGAACATGGTTGCCAGATGCATGGGAAATATCTGTCCCCTATGGGTATGCCCCGAAAGCTGCAGGTCAAAGAGTCCGAGGCTGTCCTTCTCTACATCAGAACGATGTTTCAGAAGGAGGGTAAAGAGACCGGCAGGCAGCCCTGCCAGCACTTCTTTTTCAGGCCTGTATTGAAAATCACTGCTGTATTTCTTTGCCTCACCGCCGGTAAAATCAATGCCCGCAATAGAAAGAGTATTTTCCACAGTAACAGCTTCACCCCGCAGGAGCGTAAAGCCTGAGTCTTCAATGAATCGGGTCGTCTTTTTTATTCCTCCGTATAGTTCGTGGTTACCGGTTACGGCAAATTTCCCGAGAGGGGGCTGCAGTCTTTGCAGGGGCTCGGCAAGATGTTGTATGTGCCTTATGCTGCCGTCCATAAGGTCACCTGTAGAAACTATCAGGTCAGGCTTTTCACCTTCCAGTATTGTAACGACGTTATCAAGGATGCCATCCCCTTCAATCACTCTTAAATGAAGATCTGAAATCTGTGCCACCCTTATGCGATTGACTGCCTCCGGGAGTTTTCCGGTTTGAAGAGTAAGTCTTGTCACTTTTATGTTTTTTGCTTCAAAGTAGCCATAGGTGGTTATCAACAGAGAAATTACAAATGGGGTCAACAGAGTACTCTCTGAAGAAATCACCGGCAAGCTAATCAGTTGCAGGTTCAACGAAGCAGCATAACGTATGCCTGCGTTATAGAGATCGAGCAGTACCGCCAGAGGGAAAAAAGGAACCAGAAGGGCTAACCAGATGTAGCATATAAATGAAAAGATCTTTACCGATCCGGAGGAGCCCCTGTGTTCATAGATAGGGAGTAGAACGGGGGCCACGGTCATGAACAGAATAATCATACCTGCTATTGCATCAACAATTGTACCGAACGTATTTATAGCTGAAAGCTGATGAAAGAGGTAATAATTTGCTGATATGTAGATACATACAACGAATAAAAATACTAGCATGTCTCTTTTATTTTATACTCATAACGCTCGATTACTTCTTTTTATTTCGTCGTTTTAAAGAGTTTGAAAATGAAATGCAAAACGGACGTCTTACTGCTCCACTTTTTCCATCCTGATAAAGAAGAGCAGCAGGGAAGGGATCACGAATACCGTAAATATGGTTGAAAGGGCAAGCCCTCCAAGGATGACACTGCCAAGACCGCGATAGAGTTCAGAACCAGGCCCGGGAGCAAGTACAAGGGGCAGCATGCCGAAAATACTTGTCGTGGCGCTCATGTATATGGGACGAAGCCGTGAACGCGTTGATTCAAGCACTGCCTCTGTGTAGTCCATGGAATGATAACGGACATTATTCAGAGACTGATGGACAATGAGGATGGCGTTGTTCACCACAACCCCGATTAAAATGATAAACCCCAGCATTGTCAATATGTCCAGTGGGGAAGGGGCAATAACTGCATCGACGAGCCTGAGACCCATAAACCCGCCAGCACCGGCTAGAGGAACCGTCAGCATAATGATTAGAGGATATATAAAATTACCGAATAGCGCGGACATGAGAAGATAAGAAATAACCGCAGCAAGGATAAAGTTCCACTGCAGCACCTGCTGGGTCTCTTTTAACTTGTCAGCAACTCCGCTCATTGATACACTTATACCCTTTTGAATCATGCCCATTGACTCCACGGCAGGGATGACCTTTTCATGAATGATATCCATTGCCCCTTCAAGAGGGATATTACCGGGCGGCGTCACCTGAAGGGTAATTGTCCTTTTTCTCTCAAGGTGGCGGATCTCACTGATCCCGGCTGTCCGCTCGAGCACGGAGAAAGATGACACCGGTACCGTTTTCCCCATTGGCGTTGCAATGATTGATGAATAGAGTTCTTCAGGAGTACCTATCTCGGAATCTGATGCCTTTACAACAAGATCTATTTTCTTCTTGCCCTCCTCTTTAAATTCTCCGATCTTTCTGCCGTCCATAAGAACATCAAGGGCCACACCAAGTTCTCCTGAGCTCATACCTGAAGAACGCAGTCTGTCCCTCTCAGGCTTCAGTCTAATTTCCGGGTAAAGAAGTTCAAGAGAGGGCAGCGGTCTGATCTGGGACCCCGGCATTTCCTTTTTAATAATGCCGAACATAGTCCCTGCGATGGCAACAAGCTGGTTCATGTCATCACCGACAACATCAACTTCAACAGTCCTGCCCCTGCCAAGCCTGTTCTGGAATATTCCGGCCTGCATGCTTACGCCGAACATCCCGGGAATGGAATTAATATTTTTCATAAAAAGAGGGACAAGTTCACCAGCCCGCTGGATGCGCATACTGGTTGCCCCGGCAATGTCAATCCTGTCAGCTCCCACATAAAACATGTTCTGAATTCCCGGTAATCCGTTGTGATCTTTCCCTATCAGCTCCTTTGTTGCCTCAAAAAACTGATCTCCAATGCCTCTTTTTTCTTCGTAGGAAAGCCCCGGCGGCGGGATAAGGAGACTGATAACGAGGTTCCTGTTCCCCTGAGGCAGGTATTCACTTTTCGGCAGGAGCAACAGCATTGATGCAATTGAAAGGGCAGTGAGCAGGACAATTGTTGCGATACGGGACAGAGGAGTGCGAGTCGCGAGCCCTACCATTTTCATCACTGCATCGACGATCCCCGTTCCCAGCGACACAAGGGCCGCCCCCTTTTTCACTTCTTTTTTTCTACCAATCATGGTAAAAATCTTTTCAGACAGCATGGGTATAACAAAAATAGATACAAAGAGACTGAGCGTCACGGCACAGCTGACGGCAATGGCAATGTCCCTGAAGAGCTGCCCTGCTTCTTCCTGTACAAAAACAACAGGAAGAAAGACAGCAACGGTCGTAAGCGTTGATGCCAGGACCGCGCCCCAAACCTCGCGGGTCCCGTCATAGGCAGCCTGAAAGGGAGATTTCCCCATACCCCTGTGGCGATCAATGTTCTCAAGCACGACAATGGCATTATCCACAAGCATTCCTACAGCAAAGGCAATACCGGCCAGACTGACAACATTGAGGTTTCTCCCAAGTCCATTCATGACAGTAAAGGTGCCGATAACACTGATTGGTATGGCAGTGGCAACCACGATCGTAGATGAGACACTCCTGAGAAACACCAGCAGGACGACAATCGCAAGGATACCGCCAATGAGTATGTTCCTCTTTACAAGGTCAATAGCGCCCTGTATATAAGGCCGCTGGTCGTACACCCAGTCAAGGTAGATGCCCTCGGGCTCCATCTTCTCCTTATTCAGCCACTTGACAACCTCTTCAGCCCTATACGTCATATCAAGGATATTCGTCCCCGGCTCAGGCTTTACACCAATAGCCATGCCGTCTTTCGAATTGTGTATCATTGCCACGGATTTCTTTTCATAGCCGATGGCTACCTTCGCCACATCAGAGACTATGATACGCCTCTGCCCGTCAGATCTGATGACCATGTTGCTGATGTCTTCAGCAGACTGAAACTGTGCAACAGTCCTGATCCTGTAGTTTCTTCTTCCCACTCCCATGGTTCCCGCTGATACGTCAATGTTTTCAGACTGCAGAGTTCTGATCAGGTCATTGATGGTAAGATTAAATGATGCAAGCCTGGCAGGATCTGCCACGATATGCATCTGCCGTTCCTCTCCGCCCCCGATAAAGAGATCAGCAACGCCTTCTACGCGTTCGAGGTACTGCCTCACCTCATTTTCAAAAAAAGTCTTATATGATCCGACAGGGTTGGGATTGTTTTCATCTGACTTCATGATGATCCAGATAACAGGAGAGGTGGCTGCTCCGGTTGCATTTATAACAGGCTTCTCTACATTTTCCGGGTAAGCCGGCACTTCATTAAGTTTGTTCGATACCCTGAGCAGGGCTTCATCAACATCAGTCCCTATGGTAAAGCGAAGCGTAACAGAGCCCTGATTGTTCAGCGAGGCACTCTCCATTTCAGTGAGGCCGGGGATACCCTTGAGGGCCTTTTCCTGTTCCTCTATAACGTCCCTCTCTATTTCATAGGGAGTTGCCCCGGGCCAGGTGGTCCTGACCTCAATTTCAGGGACAGTGACATCAGGACTCAACTGATAGGGCATCTGAAAAAGACCGATAAGACCGAAGAGCACAATCAGTATAACCCCGACAATAACACTAACCGGTTTTTTTATGGCAAATTGAACAATGTCCATATTAATTAAAGCTCGTCCGAAAGTAGAAAGTTTTTATCACGTTAGGATGAAGTTGCTCGGTAAACATGTCATTGTCCGGCTTGACCGGACAATCCAGAACTTGCTGAAAAGCCAGGACTCCCCGATCAAGTCGGGGAATGACAGCTGTGACTTTTGATGTGAATAAGTTATAAATTGATATTTAATTTTTGAATTTTTACTTTTCACTGCTGAATCATCACTGCCTGTCCATCGCGCAGGCGTTCATTCCCCTTGACGACTACTTTCATTTCTGCTTTCATTCCTTCAGCCTGCACCCCTGCCGTCATACCCTGATAGGCAATAACCTGTACGGGATTCATTTTTACAACACCGTCACTCACGGTGTAGACAACATTATTGCCATATACATTAATAACAG
>CP070644.1:1775151-1784653 GCA_020354155.1 Nitrospiraceae bacterium
ATAACTTCCACCTTTAAAGATAAAGTAAAAAGACATAGTTGTCTTTATGAATACTGTCAACGCCAGGTAAAGTACACGTGGAGGAATATTTTATAGAAAGAGTTCTATTAAATCAATCAGAAATAGAAAAATAAGGAAAATTAATGAGTTTATTCTCCTCGGCTTTGATTCATTTTTCAATTAAGGCAGGTGAGGAAATGTAACCATCCTGTTCATACCCCTCTTTTCCAAAGGGGAAAATACCTGTATCATGCCCATGGCAAAATCAGATTCATTCGAGCTACATAAAAGACTTCTCGAATGAATAGAATAGATTGTATTCATTTGAAAGTATATAATTATATTTCCTTACATTCCTTAAAACAATCTATATCAGGAGGTACTATGAACTATCAGGTCGGGAAACCGGGACGCATGATCGTAGCAAAATTCGATGACCATGACGATGTGATTGAGAACCTGTCAGAAATAGCAAAAAAGGAAGATATAAAGGCCGGGGTCTTTTACCTGGTGGGAGGTCTGCGGGAAGGGAAAATCGTCGTCGGTCCAGAGACAGAAGAACTGCCGCCAAAGCCTGTCTGGAAAGAATTGGGCGAAAGCCATGAAATTCTGGGAGTAGGTACGATCTTCTGGCTTGAAAGTGAACCTAAATTGCACTTTCACGGGGCATTTGGAAAAAAAGACATGGTGAAGATCGGCTGCCTGCGTGAAAAAGCTGAGACCTTTCTCGTGCTGGAAGCGATCATTATTGAGATGGACGGAATTAATGCTGTCAGGGAGATCGACCCGGTAATCGGGATGCCGCTGTTGAAATTGTAGTTATCTGATTTCTTTTTTGCCTTTCAGGCACAGTTCCCTTCTTTCACCGGAAAAGCAAGGAACCAAAAACAATACTTCATGAACTTGCAAATGCAACTCAGTTGCATTATTATCATAATATCATGAATTTAAAGAATATACTTGAAGCCTTCAGAAAGAAAGGGCACCGCCTGACGAAAACCAGGAAGGCAATGGTCAGGGTATTCTTACACAATAACAGACCTCTCTCTGCTGCTGATATAAATTCCAGACTTGAGCACCTGGCTGTCACGGTAAACAAGACAACAATTTATCGCGAGATTGATTTCTTAAAGAAAGAACGTTTTATACGAGAGATCGAGCTTGGAGACGGGATGAAACGGTACGAGCTCTGGCCTGATGATCATCACCACCATCTCATCTGTGTAGAATGCAACAGCGTAAAGTGCATTGATATGGAGCACTGCCTGGTGAATGAAGAAAAAAAGATATCTGAAAAGAACAATTTTATGATCATGGAGCATTCACTGAAATTCTTCGGTCTCTGTGCCAAATGTCAGTGAGGGATACATTGGTTCGTGTATTTATCACAATCATTGCACTTGTATTTTTTTTTCAGGCAACCACCTATGCTTCGGACAAACTGAAGGTGGCAGCAAGCTTTTACCCCCTTGCACACTTTGCAGAGCAGGTGGGGGGTGAGCGTGTTGAGGTAACAAATAGTATCCCGCCCGGGGCAGAACCTCATGAATTTGAACCAACTCCGAGAGATATACAGAGAGTTTACGAGGCAACACTCTTTCTTTTCAACGGCAAGGGCCTTGATCCATGGGCTGAAAGGATTCAGGATGACCTGGAACGTGAAGGCATCATCGTAATAGAAATTGCAAAATTCTTTACTGACAGTAATTCTGCCTTTCATACTCTGACAGACCCCCACTTCTGGCTTGATCCCGTGCTGGCTATACAGGAAGTGGAAATAATACGGGATGCACTAATACAGGCAGATCCTCTAAACAGGAATGAGTACCTTCAAAATTGCGCGTCCTATGTGAAAGCGTTAAACAGGCTCCATGCATTATACGTAGCAGGCCTTGAGCATTGTGCAAGAAAAGAAATTATTCTGTCCCATGATGCCTTTGGGTATCTGGCAAAGCGATACGGCATAACAACCTATGCCATAACCGGCATCTCTCCTGAAGAAGAACCGTCACTGAGAAAACTTGCGGAATTAACCATGCTTGCCCGGAAAAAAAAGATTGGACACATCTTTTTTGAGGAGCTTGTAAGTCCCAAACTGGCTGAAACCATAGCTCGGGAATCAGGGGCAGAGACTCTTGTCCTCAATCCCCTTGGCGGTCTGACCGTGAAGGACCGTGAGAAGGGCCGGACCTACATTTCAATAATGGAAGACAATCTCCGCAATCTCAGAACGGCAATGGACTGCAAGTAAATGAAAGAGGATAACTGCATAGACGTAATCGGCATCAACTATAAATACAACGGGAATACGATTCTTGAAAATATTGAATTCTCTGTTCCTGTAGGAGAGTATATGGGAATTATCGGCCCCAATGGCGGCGGCAAGACAACGCTGATCAGGATAATGCTCGGACTGCTCAAGCCGGAAACTGGTCAGGTAAAATTTTTTGGTCAGCCTGTTGAGGACTTCAGGGAGCGGCATTTAATCGGCTATGTCCCTCAGCGGGCAGCCCATGAGGAATTCTATTTTCCCGCAACTGTCGAAGAAATTGTCAAAAGCGGCAGGACATCAAAAATTGGGCTTCTCAGACGATACAGTGCCGCAGATAAACTTGCTGTTACCCAGGCAATGGAAGCAGCAGACATTATTGACTATCGGAAACGTCTTATCGCCGAACTGTCCGGTGGTGAACGTCAGAGGGTCTTTATAGCCCGGGCGCTGGCAGGTGAACCAAAAATTCTGATTCTCGATGAACCCGAGGTTGGAGTCGATATTGTGTCAAAGGACAGGTTCCACTCATTCTTAAAACATCTCAACAAAGATATGCAGATAACAATACTCTTTATATCCCATGACGTAGGAGCAATCGCACATGAAGTATCAGACATCCTCTGCCTGAATATCAGACTGATCTGCCACGGATCTCCCAAACAATACATAAAAGAGGATTTTCTTGCTCAGGTTTATGGCAAGAAAGTCAAATCTATCTACCATGACCATTAAATGCAGGTATCAGCCTTCAGGTTTCAGGTGTCAGGATGAGCGTCTGGTAGCTGAAACACGGCACCTGGAACCTTAAGACTATGATAGAGATATTTCAGTTCACCTTTATGATACGTGCTTTTGCAGCAGGGGCAATGATAGGCATCATTGCCCCTGTTATCGGTACGTTCCTGGTGGTCCGCCGACTCTCCAGGCTAGCCGACACCCTTGCCCATGTCTCGCTGGCAGGAGTCGCTATCGGGCTGCTGACCAGAACTGATCCTGTTCTCTCCGCTGTTTTGATATCGGTCCTGACGGCCATAGGGGTTGAGCGGCTGAGGGGGAGCAGAAAAATTTTTGGAGAATCGGCACTTGCACTCTTTCTCTGGAGCGGCATGGCAATTGCCGTTGTAATCATCAGCCTTGCCCGGGGGTTTAATGTGGGGCTCTTCACTTTTCTCTTCGGAAGCATTGCCACTGTTTCTCCCGGCGACCTTTATTTCATTGCTATTCTTGGTTCTGCCGTGTTAATAATGGTCGTCGTATTTTATAAAGAGCTTTTTTTCGTATCCTTTGACGAAGAACTCGCCGAGGTCATCGGTATCAGAGCACGGTTTTTTAATCTTGCCCTTATGATCATGGCAGCTGTTACGATTTCCCTGTCAATGAGAATTGTCGGCATACTTCTTATCGGCGCACTGATGATTATTCCCGTCATAACAGCAATGCAATTCAGCCGGAGTTTCAGGCAGTCACTGCTCTTTTCCGTAGTACTCTCTCTTCTGGCCGTTATGCTGGGGTTAATTCTCTCATACTATTTTGATCTTGCAAGCGGCGGGACGATTGTGCTCATATCCATAATTATATTCCTGATAGCAATGATGATGAGCAGGAAAAATTGAAGTGAGGAACGGTAATCAGCGCTCTATCTTGATGCCAAGTTTTTTGATCTTGCTTCGCAGGGTGTTCCGGTTAATTCCCAGAAGCTGCGAGGCCTTGATCTGATTGCCCCTTGTTTCTTTCATCACCATAACGATCAGGGCCTTTTCAACTTCGGGTATCACCATATTGTAGAGATCGAACTTCTCAAAACTCTTTATGTTCTTCATGAAACCCTTCAGTTTCGTTTCAATAAACTTTCCTATTGACCGTATCTGATGCTGCTTGATGTCAAAGTCCTCAGAATGCAGCACCGGCTCATCAGAGAGGATGCAGGCCCTTTTCACGGTCATCTCGAGCTCTTTTTCATCTCCCTCCCAGTCATAGGAACGCAGAAAGTCCTCAGCCTCTCTGGAAAGCTCTTTCTGGTCTGTGCCCAGCTGCTTCTCCGCTACCCGGACAAAGAGTTTTGCAAGGGGAACAATGTCCTTGTTCCTCACTACCGGAGAAACAAGCCCCTGTCCATTCTCAGTCTTTATTATATTTTCAGCCATAACAGTTCAGATCTCATAAGCCCATTGTGTACATCAAGTATGCACCGCTGCGGAAGGGTTAAATTATCCGTTATTGATAATGGTATTGTCAATCAGCCGCGTTTTCCCGATATTCACCGCTAGACAGATTGCGACAGTACCATTGATTGTATCCACCTGCTCAAGACTTTCGGGATGAACTAATTCAATATAGTCAATTCTCACAAGTGGATCTGAGGCCAGGAAAGCTGCGATTTTACCTTTTACTGACGATATATCCCCTTCTTTTCCTGACATTATAAGGGCCTTGCCATACTGCAACGCCTTGTTCAATATTATTGCTGACTTTCTTTCCTCATCACTTAAATATGAATTCCGGGAACTCATCGCAAGTCCATCACTCTCCCTGACTATGGGACATAGGACTATCTCTGTGTCAAAGTTAAGTTCCTGCACGAGCTTCTTTATTACAACGGCCTGTTGCAAGTCCTTCTGTCCAAAGTAGGCCCTGTCAGGGGCGACACTGTTAAACAGCTTCGTCACAATAGTCGCCACGCCGTTAAAGTGATCAGGTCTTGAAGCTCCGCATAATATATTTCCTATTCCCCCTACGTAAATGAAAGTCGAAAAGCCCTTAGGATACATCTCGGAAACATCAGGCAGGAAAACAGCCTCAACAGGAAGAGTTGATATCTTTTCCATGTCACCTTTGTGGTCTTTCGGATAACGGTTAAAGTCTTCACCGGGCCCGAACTGGGTGGGATTGATAAAAATGCTGACAATGGTTACGTCATTCTCCTCTGTTGAACGCCTGAGAAGACTCATATGCCCTTCATGGAGGGAGCCCATTGTGGGGACAAAACCGATGGTTCTGCCCGAAGACCTGAACGTCCTGCTCAGGGCCTGCATAGCTTTGACAGTTTTTATAACGTGCATAAGGGAAGATTACATGTACCGCGAATACATTAACGGGGATTTCATAGAACTGCATTCATTTTGCATTCTGATTTTTTATACTTCACATTTTTTCAATCTCTCTCATCAGTGTGCTGAAGAGTTCGCGCTCTTTGAGGGTCTTTACAATTTTCCCGTTTCTGAAGAGTATGCCCCGGCCTTTTCCTCCGGCAATACCGATGTCTGCCTCCCGCGCCTCACCGGGACCGTTTACCACACAGCCCATGACAGCAACCTTGATGTGCTTGTCCATTCCTTCAAGCCTTTTCTCGACCCGGTCAACGATCCCCCTGATATTGACCTTGCATCGTCCGCAGGTCGGACAGGAAATCAGTTCCGGTCCGGACTGACGCAGGTGCAGTGATTTCAATATCTCATAGGCGACTTTCACTTCCTCAACGGGATCAGCAGTCAGGGATACCCTCATTGTGTCCCCGATGCCTTCAGAGAGCAGAATGCCAAGACCAACGGCACTCTTCACGGTGCCTGAAAATGCTGGGCCAGCTTCTGAAATTCCAATATGAAGGGGATATTTGAACTGCTCGGAGAAAAGCCGGTATGCTTCAACGGTCTTGATCACATCCGATGCCTTGAGAGAAACCTTGATCGACCTGAATTTCAGATCTTCAAGAATCTTTATGTGCCTCCCCGCACTTGCCACAAGGGCCTTTGCCGTTGGGTGCCTGTATTTCCGCATAAGGTCTTTTTCCAGTGATCCGGCATTGACGCCGATCCGTATGGGAACCTTGTTATATTTTGCAGCAGCTACAACCTCTTTCACTTTCTCTTTACTGCCTATGTTGCCGGGATTGATCCTTAATCCATCAGCACCCCTTTCAACTGCTTCAATGGCAAGCCTGTGATCAAAGTGTATGTCAGCGATAAGCGGGATATTGATTTTCTTTTTTATGGACTGAATGGCCCGTGCTGCTGAAAGGTCCAATACCGCTACCCTTACTGCCTCGCAACCAGCAGCCTCGAGTCTTCGAATCTGGGAGACTGTTGCTTTTACATCAGAGGTGTCTGTCTTGGTCATGGACTGAACGACTACAGGCGCAGATCCACCAATCTTCAGACCTCCAAGGGTGATCCGCTTCGTTGATCTCTTCTTAATTTTTATCGAATTTGTTAAAGCCATTAAGCTGGTATTTTACTACAGCCTTGGTATGCTCTGCGTTTGTTGTGGAAAAATAGTGCCGACCGTCATTCTTTGCCACAAAAAAAAGATAATCCACATCAGCTGGATAAAGAGCAGCTTCTATTGACTTGATGCTTGGTGATGCAATAGGTCCTGGCGGCAGACCTTTAATAATGTAGGTATTATATGGCGTTTTTCTTTTCAAATCCCTGTACCGAATCCGTATCCACCGCTTCTTCACTCCATAGAGAACAGTGGGATCTGCCTGAAGTCTCATGTTTTTCTCAAGTCGATTATGATAAACAGCTGAAATTATCGGACGTTCACTGTCATAGATAGCTTCCTTCTCAATAATGGACGCAAGGGTAAGCACTTCGTTTTCGCTGAGCCCCAGTTCTATTGCACGGCTTTGGAGCGGCACGGTAAATTGTTCACGCATCCTCTGCACCATTATTTTCATAATAGTTTTTGGATCTGTGCCTTTTGCAAAGTTGTATGTGTCCGGATAGAGATAGCCTTCCAGACTGGGGGCTTCAATACTGAGTGAATCAAGAAATTCCCTGTCATATACAAGCTGCCATGATTCTTTGTCTACAAGGCCGACCTCACTGAACCTGGTATGGATTCCTTTTAGAGAAGTTCCTTCCGGAATGGTAACGCTGTAGGTGATTGTCCTGCCTTCTATGAGATCAGTGAATATCTCCAGAGGGCTCATTGAGGAACTCATATTGTAATATCCTGGCTGCAGGTGCTTCTCCTTGGCAGTCAGTTTCCCAAGCAGCAATAATGGCAGTGTGTTATCCATGATGCCGGCATCCCTGATTATGTCCAGCGCCTCTGAATAAGCAGCACCCTCCGGTATTTTAACTTCGCTCCATTTCTCTTCAAAAGAGATGGGAGCTATCAAAAATATACTCACTGCCAGTACAATCAGAAAGAGTCCACTGATAACAAGAGATAAGAGTTCTTTCGGTCCCAGCGCTGTTTTTTTCATATTATTTACAGAGAACGAAGTCGTTTAAAACTATTACAGCAGCATGCTTATCTGAATGGCCGTTTTGCCTCTTTTCAGAAACAGAAATAGATGCAAACTCAGTACCTGGGGTCATAGCGATACTGGTTTCACATGCAATACTTCCCAATATATTCATATACATAAGCATGCCAGAATAAAATGTTTAAAGTAAAGCCTTAATACAACATTATTGCACTGACAACCCGCTCATGAATAAACGTTAAAGGGAAGGGAGTGACGAGCATCGGGTATATTTATACCCGATGCTCGTCACTCGTCTTCAGGGGGGGAGCTGATATTTTTATTAAAATTACGCTCTATTGTTCTGCGGCAACGCCGCTTTTAAAGATGCCCGTTCATATTCCTATGATTTCTATATAGTTCCTATGAGTCTGTCTGTCAAGTATTTTTTTTATAAAAAAATAAATCATTTTGATAAAATAATTTTTATACTGCCAGGTATTCTGATTATGAAAAGCTGGATAGAATTGATCTTCATTCGCTGACAACAATGACTCAATTTAATGAACTTCTTGAAGAATCAGCAAAAGTACACGGACATCTCTGCCCCGGCCAGGTCCTCGGGGTACGGCTGAGCATGTCCGGCCTGGAAAAAGTCGGGATTCACGATCCAAAGGGTAGAGACCGTAAAAAGCTTATCGTTTATGTTGAGATAGACCGCTGCGCCACTGACGCAATCCAGTCAGTGACCGGTTGTTCTCCCGGCAAGAGATCAATGAAACTTGTGGACTATGGTAAGATGGCTGCCACATTCGTCAACCTTGAGACAGGCAAGGCAGTCAGGGTCCTCGCAAAAGAGGAATCAAAAGAGAGAGCAAAAAATTATTTCCCTGATATTGAGAATAAGTATCAATGCCAGCTGGAGGCATATAAAATCATGCCCGATGACGAGCTTTTTCAATATCAGGATGTTAATGTCATAATTCCTGATAAAGATATGCCCGGCAGGCCAAAACGAAGGGTCCGATGTGAAGAATGCGGTGAGCATGTCCAGGACAGCAGAGACATTGAGATAAAGGGAAAAACTCTCTGTAAGTCATGTGCAGGAACCAGCTATTATTCCTTGAAGTAATACGCCTCGAACTACCAGTCTGAAATCGTTCATCGAGACTTTTTTTTACCATCCAACGTGCCCCGGTCTTTTGTTGACATCGTTATGCAATTTTGTTATAACGGTACTATGCCAATAGAATTACGTTCAAAGATATGGCTTGAAATTGATGGTGAAACTGTTTTCGGCAGTGGAAGAAGGGCATTACTGGAAGAAATTGACAGACGCGGCTCAATAAATAAAGCAGCAAAGGCCATTCACATATCCTTCAGGAAGGCTTTGAGCTATATACAGTCAATGGAATTGCGTCTCGGCAAAAAACTGGTTATAAGGCAGGCAGGCGGTATCAACGGCGGGGGAGCGCGTCTTACTGATGAAGCACAGTCCCTCCTGAATCAATATCGTCAGCTGGAAAAGGGCGTGCAGGAAACACTGGACAGAAAATTTATCAAAGTCTTTCACAACCAGGGGGATTAAGGAGATACCATGTGTGAGACAGGTAATGAAGAGGCGAGCCGCAGCAAGCCGCCTGCAGGATCAAAGGTTGTCCCTGTTGATGAAGCTGTAGGCATGATTCTGCCCCATGACATTACTGAGATCAGACCGGGGGAGTTCAAGGGAACTGCATTCAGGAAAGGACATGTAGTCCGTGATGAAGATATTGATCACCTGAAAAGGATCGGCAAGGAACACCTCTATGTTCTTACGATAGGGGATGACGAGATGCATGAAGACGACGCAGCTCACTTGATGGCAGGAGCGCTTGCAGGAAATGGAGTGCACATGAAGGGGGGAGCACGAGAGGGAAAAATCAATCTCATTGCTGGTATGGATGGTCTTCTGAAGGTAAATCACGAAGCTCTCCTTGATTTCAATATGCTCGGGGAGGTTATGTGTGCTACTGTTCACAACAACACTGTAGTCAAGA
>CP070644.1:1784753-1791328 GCA_020354155.1 Nitrospiraceae bacterium
AAGGGTTTTGTCTTTGCAGGCTCCAATGCTTATAGATGTAACGAAATAATTCCAGTAAAAAAACTGATAGGTAAGTTAGTAGAGGAATACAGTAACGCTTAATTCTTCCCTCGTATCAGGTGTCAGCCAAGGGACTTCTTGAGATTGAGATAGATCTCGCTGCTGTTGTCCCGCACTTCATACTCTTTCTGAAACTGCTGGACAGGAACACGTTCTTTGATCCCAAAGACTCTCTCCAGATTTTCTGAGACCAGCAATAATTCTACGTACCCGTCTTCTGATTTATAGGGGAACCAGAATGTCTCAAGAACAGACTCCCGCGACGTGGATCCCGACCCGAATTTGCCCTTACTATGCTTAACATAAATACTGTCCGATATTACTGTATCACTCATACCTGTATTCCTCCTGAATAGTGCTGTTTTATCAATTGGCAGTACCTATTCAATCGGTCTGCATCAGGACATACTTTAGGATATAGATTTATCTGTGAAAAATAGTATCGGAGCGATAGAGATGTGACTTTCTATATTGTTCCCCCCCCTCTTTCCCCTCAACAGTAAGGGGAAAGGAAGGGTTCTTTACGTCCTATTTCTTTACGCTTGCTTCTTCAACAATTGCAGCATATTTATATCCGCTTCCAAAATCCTTGTCCCTGTAGAGGGTTCCCTGAAAGGTTGCCGTATCACCCACTTCAAGGATTTCCTGCGATGTTATAATGATATCATTGGTACCCTTTGCAGGATCTCCGCTCCCGTCCTGAACGTGTATCCAGTTCTTGCCCATTATATTTGCTGAAAACTTTACGACTTTCCCCCGCACAATAATATTTTTTTTGTCAAGGTCAGCAAGTTTTCCATACAGTTCAGCTATGGTATAAGCATCAGGACCAGTGGCCTTTTCAACTTTGACCGGCTTGCTTTGAGCAGTTTCAGTCTTCCCGCTGACAGCTGGTTTCTTCTCAGACCCAGCGCTCTCCCCTGCAATTCCCGCTGAAAACGTTATTGATTCAAAGGTCCGGTTGAGAGATTTACTCTCAAATCCTGTCATCTCCATCCCGGGTTGAAAGGCAATAACCTGTCCTACGTCAACTTTTGTTTTTGGTATGGCAACCCATGTTTTTTTCCCATCGGTCTCGAGATTAACATAGGTATATCCGCCGCTGTCCATAGTTTCAGTCACCTTTCCCTGGAGCGTGGAACTGGCATGGGTCCCGTTCAAAAAACCTGCCAGCAGTATAACTGACATAAAAATAGCTAACCATGTTACTTTTCTCATCTTAAATCTCCTTTTCATTATTCCGACGAGTAAATACATTCGCAGTATATCTATAATACTTTATTTTTATAGAAAAATTTAAATGTTAGCACCTGGTTTATGCTGTCGCTTCATGAAACCGATTGAATAGAAAAGGTATTTTACTCCCTGCCCGGCAGGGCCGATTGCCTGTTTCATGGTTATTTTCTATAATGAATAGGGCATATTCAATCAATGTCTTAGATGGCTTCGATTAGGTAAATATATTTCCCTGCATTATAATGTGAATGAACGCAATACAGCTTGGAGGGTATCAATATGATATACGTGAAACAGTTGATCTTGACAGTCTTTGGTTTGACGCTGATGCTGCTTTTTATGATGATAACGGCATGCAGCACCTCAAAAACACCGATTAATACCGGTTCGCAGGGAATCGCCCTGAAGGGGTATGACACTGTGGCTTACTTCACCGTTGGGAAACCGGTGAAGGGAGACAGTCAATTCGGCCATACATGGAAGGGTGCAACATGGTTGTTCTCCAGCAAAGAACACCTTGATCTTTTTGCCGCATCACCTGAAAAATATGCGCCTCAATACGGCGGTTACTGAGCATACGCGGTAAGCCGTGGGTCCACGGCTGATATAAACCCTGAACTCTGGTCCATTGTAGAAGGAAAACTGTACCTTAACCTCAATGATAAGGTGCAGAAGATGTGGAATGAAGACATGGTAGGCCACATCAAGAGCGCAGACAGCAACTGGCCGGGTGTATTGGAAAAATAGTTTCACATTCTCAGGCAACAGTCTGTTTGAATTAACTATAATTCTTAGTTCGTTCCAGTTGCGACATACATTGTGGAAGCAACATTATGTCATTTCGACTCTCCTGCGAGGAAAAATCTTCAGGTTCGGAATGGCTTGAGATTTCTCTTTTTCTTGAAATGACAATAACTTTACAATGAACGGATTCTCCACGAGAAACTGGTTCCCTTTATGTCCATGGATCTATTAAACAGAAGCGTAGCAAATTTCACAGCACTGGAAGAACTCATCACTGATGGAGGACATGAACTGTATCATAAAGTTGTTTCCAGTATGCACGAACTGTGTTATGCAATATTGGATGCTGAAAAGAACGGGGCATCTCAGAATGAAATAGAAGCCATTATCAAACCTGCCCGGGACATTCATAGCCGTTCTGTCTTTATCAATCGACTGCAGGAATGGCCAAGAAAATATACCGGCGACTTTGAAACAGTAGAGTATTTGTGTGACCTTCACAATAAGTCTCACTATGGAACAGTAGAGTATTACATTGAAGAATATGCTTTGAACGCTTCCATTGCGCAGCAGCACAGAAACAAACTGCACTATCAGTCGGGAATTATGCTTGATACCCTGCTGAATGGGAGAAATGACAAAAAGGTATTATCGCTGGGATGCGGGGGATGCCGTGATATTCTGAGTATAGAAAAATATATCCGGGACATTCACAGTGATATTTTTATCAATGATATTGATAATGAGGCACTGGAGCTTTCAAAAACGCGTCTTTCCCGGCTGAAGGGGCTTCACCCTGTTACGGGAAATATTATTCAGGCCTTGAGAAAAATGGAGGCACCTGGCCCCTTTGACCTCATTGTAACAGGCGGGCTCTTTGATCATATGTCCGACAAGCACCTCTCCTTCTTTCTCAAGCAGGCGCTCAACAAGCTTTTGAAGACTGACGGCACCCTCTTCTTTGCCAATGCCGCAGAGGGAAATCCCTTCAGGGTATGGATGGAGTATCTTGCAAACTGGAAATTGAATTACAGATCTGAAGAATGTATTACTGAACTTCTGCGTGCAGCAGGTTATGGCCATAAGGCAGTTACGATAAAGAGAGATGAAACAGGGCTGACCTTTCTGGTAACCGTAATAAATACGTGACGCCTGCCGGCAGGAAGGCTCGCAATGACCAGTTATGCAGCAGTCTCAACCTTGGAGGAGAACAGATAAGCTTGTCAAGTAATTCAGTTAATGCGCTTTGATCCTGAATCCAAGCCGCTCAATATTCGCTCTCACAATTTCTTTAAAGCTTTCTTCATCCATTTCCAGTTCTGAAGGCTCGTATTCAATAACCGCACTGTCATTGTTGACAACATTGACCGACCGCACCCCTTTTATTTTGCCTACAAATGTTCCAACAGCTCCTACACAGCTGTGGCAGTACACATGCCCTACTTTAAAAGATAATGTCGCCATTTACACACCTTTCATAGAATTTTTCCGCTCTTCAATATTCTAATATGTGACGTCCCCCTTCTGCAATTGGAGGGGAAGTATCCTCAACGAGGCAACATCAGGAAGCCGGGCTTTTATGGGCCCTCTATTAAAGAATACCTCGCTGCTCTTTTACCCTGTGATTCCTGTCACATCCTTTATTGCCGGGCCATCTTACAATCAAGTTGCGGGTACTATGAATTAAGCCATGTAACGGTCATTATGAAAACAGACAAGATAGTCCTCAGATTTAAGGATAAGACACTGCTGAAAGGACATGCCAAAGACTTTTCCCCGGGGAAAAAGATCTTTCATATGCGACTGCTCAACGGGGAAACAGTCATGGTTGACGTTGAGAAATTAAAAGCAGTATTTTTTGTCAAAAGATTTGAGGGCGACAAAGATTACAGGTACAGATACAAAGATGCCCTTCCCTGGGGAGGCACCAGGATGAAAGTCAAGTTCAGTGACGGGGAAGTAATGATCGGTTATACCCAGCATCACCAGATTATTGATGATGGTTTCTTTATGACATCGGCCGATATAAAGGGAAACAACACGTGTGTATATATAATAAAGTCATCTACGCATCAGGTTTCATATCTATAGTCCTCGGGCTTAAATTGAATTAACCCTGTTGAAGCCTTAGAATACCTGTAAAGAATAGGGTGCAAAGAAAGTTACAGAGGCGCGCACCTGGTATTTGCTTATACATTCCGAATAACAGGTTCTACTATACTGAAAAGACCTGGTTCTCGCTTCGGCGAGTCACCGGGGCGACCGTCTCAGGCCCGGAATGACAAAATACGCTCTACTCACTTTATATGAATACGTTGTATGATCCAGGTCAGTAATTTAAACAAAGCATACGGACTGCAGACTGTCTTTGACGGGGCCGGATTCACAATCAACCCCGGAGAACGTGTCGGCCTTGTTGGAAGAAACGGGCACGGTAAGACCACACTGTTCAGGATGATACTCGGAAAGGAACACCCTGACTCAGGCACCATAGGCATCCCCAATGATTACAGGCTCGGTCATCTGTCACAGCATATCCATTTCACAGAAGATACTGTCTTGAAAGAGGCATGCCTGAGCCTTCCTGCCACTGATGATGAAAAAGATGCATCCTACAAGGCAGAAACAATCCTCATGGGACTGGGTTTCACTACCGACGATTTCACCGTTACTCCCTCGGGGCTGTCCGGTGGATTTCAGGTGCGGCTCAACCTTGCAAAGGTGCTTGTCTCTGATCCCAATATCCTGCTCCTCGATGAGCCCACAAATTATCTCGATATTGTTTCGCTTCGGTGGCTGGCGCAGTTTCTGCGCAGCTGGCAGAACGAGCTTATTATTATTACCCATGACCGAAGCTTCATGGACAGTGTAACAACCCATACAATGGCCATCCATCGATGGAAAATTAAAAAAGTCACGGGACCTACAGACAAGGTGTATCAGCAATTGCTGATGGAAGAAGAGATATACAACAAAACGAGAATCAATGATGAGAAGAAACGTAAAGAGGTTGAACAGTTCATCAATCGATTCAGGGCAAAGGCAACCAAAGCGAGGGCCGTTCAGTCAAGGATCAAGGCGCTGCAGAAAAAGGAACGGCAGGAAGAGCTGTCTGAAATAAAAAATCTGGAATTTACCTTTAACGCTGCACCCTTTACAGGCAGGCAGCTTATGGAAGTCCAGAATCTCGCTTTTGGCTTTGCCCCCGAAGCTCCCCTGCTGATTGACGACCTGAGTTTTTACGTTGGAAAATATGACCGTATTGCCATTATCGGTAAAAACGGAAAGGGGAAGACTACTCTTCTGAATCTTCTGGCAGATGAATTAAGGCCTCTTTCGGGAACAATCAGCCGTCACAAACATATGCATTCCGCCTATTTCGGACAGACAAACATACTCCGCCTGAACATGGAGAACACCGTTGAACAGGAGATCATGGGCTCCCATCCCGACCACAGCAGGAAAGCAGCCCGGGGAATATGCGGAGTCATGATGTTTCCCGGTGACAATGCCCTGAAAAAAATCAGTGTTCTCTCCGGTGGAGAAAAGAGCCGTGTCCTTCTGGGAAAACTGCTTGTCAGCCCGGCAAATATCCTTCTCCTTGATGAGCCGACCAACCACCTTGACATGGAATCCACTGAATCTCTTCTTGATGCTGTTGAAGATTTCAGCGGCGCAGTGATTATCGTGACCCATAGTGAAATGATACTTCATGCCGTTGCCACTCGGTTGATCGTCTTTGATGAGGGCAAGGTTACTTTTTTTGAAGGCTCGTATCAGGATTTTCTCAAACGCGTGGGATGGTCCGATGAGAGGCAGAATGTTAACCGTGGGCCCCTATCGACACAATCTGCGAATGAACCTGTTGACAGGAAATTACTCCGCCGTCAGAGAGCCGATTTAATCAATGAGAAATCCCGCACTCTTGGCAGCCTGAAAAAAAGTATCCATGAAATTGAACGTGAAATCATAGGACTGGAAAAGAAAATCAGCAGGGACAACAGTGCCCTTCTTGATGCTTCGGTACAGGGAGAGGGTGAGAAGATAAAAAAACTGTCAAAGGAAGTCCATGATTCCAGATCAAGGATTGACTCCCTCTTTACTGAACTTGAGCATTTTCATGCCAGGCTTGAAAAAAGCACGAAGGAATTTGAAGAACGGCTGCGGCATACGGAATTATGACGACAAAACAACCTGTCAATCAAGATTTCCCCGCAGTTTTTCTGCATTGAGAATCCGCTGAACGGCGATTTTGTATGCTGCCTTCCTCAGTGGCGTCCTGTCCTGTTCATACAGAGAATAGACCCCCTGGAAGGCATTGATCATAACATTCTTTAACTTCTTCAATACCTTCTCTTCTTCCCAGTAATCACTGTTCAGGTTCTGCATCCATTCAAGGTAACTGCCGGCAACCCCTCCTGCATTGGCAAGGACATCAGGGATAAGCATGATTGACTTTTCAATAAATATCTGGTCAGCATCCGTCGTTGTAGGGGCATTGGCCAGTTCAAGGACAATCTTTGCCTGCACATTAC
>CP070644.1:1791428-1799041 GCA_020354155.1 Nitrospiraceae bacterium
TGTGATCGCAGTCTTATTGATGCTTACGTCCCTTGGCCTGTATTTTCTTGTCGATCTTAATTCGCATAAACCCAGTATTGAATCAGCTTTATCAAATGCCTTGGGACTGCATGTCAGGATCAAGGGCAACATAGGCTTTGTCCTTTTTCCTGACCTGCACATCTCTATGGGGGATATAAATATATCAGGAAGAGAGTCAGATATCGCTTCGCTGGAGAAGATTGCATTCGGGTTAAAAATTATACCGCTCCTTAAAGGCAGGGTCATCATCGATGAGATAACGATCAGAAAGCCCGAGATTTCTCTTGTTCGCCTTAAAAATGGAGAGTTCAATGTCACACAAAAGACCACGCATACGACAGAACAGAAAGAGAACGATATACCACCCTTTGCAGTGAATACTATTTTTCTATCCGATGGGGATATTCTGTATACAGATCAAAAAAGCGGAAAGGTAACAGAATGGAATGGGGTTAAAATTACAGTAAAAGATCTTTCTACAGGTGCGATGGGAAAAAAGGATATGACAAAGGACATATCGTTCAATGGAAGCGTCTATTCCAAACATCTGAAGTCTCATAGTGTGGACCTTTCAGACCTTACCTTTCAAATACACGCAAAAGAGGGTCTTTACAACATCAGGGAGCTTTCCTCAAAACTGTTTAGTGGAAAAGGAAAAGGAGCGGTTACCTTCGACCTATCAGGGAAAACGCCCTCTCTGAACATTCAATCTATTCTCTCTCAATTTCGTCTTGAAGAGTTCCTCCATCTCCTGTCGGAAAAGGATACCATGGCAGGAGAGGTTGATCTCTCCCTGAATGTGTCAATGCAGGGGAAAGGGATGGATGAGATGAAAAAAACCATGCAGGGACATATATCCCTGCGGGGTGAGAACCTGGTACTAAAAAACTATGACATCGACCGTACTCTGAACACCTACAAAGACACGCAGAGTATAGGCGCTCTTGACATAGGAGCATTTTTTCTTGCAGGCCCTGTCGGTACTGCAGTGACCAAAGGGTACCATTATGAAGAGCTTTTCAGGCAGACGGGCAGGGGAGAAGGAATGATGAAGAAATTCGTCTCAGACTGGAACATTGAAAATGGAGTTGCCATAGCCGAAGACGTTGCCATCGCAACCCGGAGAAACAGGCTGGCTGTAAAGGGCAGACTGGACCTGGTAAAGGAAAAGTACGAAGATGTTATCGTGGCACTTATTAATGAGCGCGGCTGCGCAGCATTGACTCAAAAAATTTATGGTTCTTTAAATAACCCCCAGTTTCAAAAGACAACTGTACTTCAATCTGCAATCGGATCAGTCCTCTCCCTCATTGGCAAGGGGGAAAAGTTTCTTCCAGGTGCTCAGTGCGAAGCTTTTTACACGGGATCCGTGGACCATCCAAAGTAGGCGGGGACAGGTTACATGGGAAGTGTCCCGCTGTTTACATACTATCAACGAGGGAAGCTGAAACAATAAACAGGATGATGAGCAAGAGAAGGATCTATTTTTCTGCCCCGGTCCCGATCTTGAGTATATCAGCAATGTTTGCACGGGGGTCTATTACAGGCTGAATCAGGGAAGTCCTGCTGGTCATTATTGTTGAGACCCCCGGTCCGTGACCGGCACGCATGCAGTCGCTGTGAACCACAATCCCGATGGTTACAGCACCCTTCCGGTAGGCCCTTCCGTACCGGTTGTCATGGTCCATCAAGGCAACAAAATCACCAAATCTGATCCGGTCAAGTTTGTACTCCCTCACAGATCCTGGGTCACTGGTCATAATGTCATAATCGCCCTTGGCAACATGGGTTGCTCCCAGGCCTGACCCCATACAGGCCGCAGGCACTATGGTCGTCACCGGAACCTTCAGGATTGATTTGCCGCTTTTTTTAATTTTCAGTTTCTTTAACAGCTCCGGCGCCAGGTTGTAGGTCATGATGTCCGGATAGTCAATCAGTTTCAGACCCTGCCCTTTGGCATAGATAGTAATTTTGTCACTGTAGGAGAGTTTTTCCTTGACCTTCCGCGGAAAGTCAACAATGACATGCTCTGATCCGCCATGGTGGCCAATGACATACCCCGTTGATCCCTTGGCATCACCAGTGATTATTTTTGCTTTGTTTCCAACACAGGAATAGACCTGAAGTGATATATTGGGATGTTCCAGTGGCTTATTGGTATCTGCAATACAGCTGACTCCCGGCTCAATATGGTCTCCTGCCCAGCCAAAGGCAGAATCACCGACCTGTACATTCAGGGTAATACCTCCGATTGCCGGCAGTATAAACGGTTTGCCGTGATGATCTATCGACCAATTACCTGATGTCCTCGGTTGTCCGGGAAAACACTGCAGTATAAATTCAACAACCCTGCTCTCATTTGTCTTCAGCATTCTTTCTCCTTGATAAAACTCCAACCATGGTTATATCTCTCCTTTAACATATAAAGGCAGGATGAATCCCTCAAAAACATTATTGATCGACGGTTCATTGAATTCATCAGCATATTTTGCCTGTCAATAATGTTGAGACAGTTTCATTAAGAACCTCAGCATAGCAACAATCTTTACTCAAGGTGTCGCAATTCTGTCTTCTCCCGATTCATCCTGCATGCAGCCGCTACATTATTCCATAATAATAAGTGTAAGCCCGCAGTCCGGGCACTCGACGACATTGTCATCGACAGGTGTGGCACAGGCAGGGCATTTCCCCTGCCTCATCAACTGGTTCGATGCATGGATTTCCGGATCAATTTCCGCATAATACTCCTCAATTCTCTCACGTGCCCTCTCAGCATCCTTTGCTGAGACCATCAACTGAAACTTTTCACCACAGCATCCTTTCTTGCACCCTGCATTGGAATTTACAACACAGGGAATACCCGAGTCTACAAGGGCCTCAAAGAGTTCGTCCATCCATTTCAGGTCTCCCTCCCTGACTGTGACAGGATTCTCCAGGAGCTTTTCCATGCACTGTTCACGCTCCTCCTTCTTTCTCCTGATCCCTTCAGGCGACAGAAGAACAGTGCCGCAATCAGCACATGTCTCGATGTGCGGATTGTACTCGGTCTCACAGTTAGGACAGATTTTAATGGTCATGACCTGTCTATTATAGTAAATCCAGAAGGTTTTCTCTGACTCTTCGGGGCTGAAAAACATACCCCGTTTTACAGCAGGTTAATGGGATCAACATCAACGTCAATCTTTATGTCTTTCATATCAGCAAGCCTGCCCACTATTCCTGATGCAATGTGACGAAGGTTTTTTGCATTTTTGCCTTTCAGGATCAGGTGCCATCTCCAGAGATTTTTTACTCTCTCCACTGGAGCAGGCGCAGGCCCGAGTATTTCTACATTTTCAACTTTCAATCTCTGTATCCTGGAAGCAATTTGTTTCGTGTATTTCTTTGCTCCATCTTTCGTCCGGAAACTCAGGATAATCCTCACAAGCCTGCTGAAGGGAGGATAGGCCAGTTCCTTTCTCATCTCAATTTCTTTTTTATAAAACCCGCTATAGTCGTGCTGCCTTACATAGTCAAAGACAGCATGGTCCGGCTCATAGGTCTGAATAAAGGCCTTACCGGGCATCACGCCCCTGCCTGCTCGCCCAGCCATCTGTGTGAAGAGCTGAAAGGCCCTTTCAGCGCTCCTGAAGTCAGGCAGGTTCAGTGCAATATCCGCAGAGACAACTGCTGCCACTGTTACGTCAGGAAAATCGTGGCCCTTGGCGATCATCTGGGTGCCGAGGAGCATGTCAATCTTCTTCTCCTCCATTTTTTTCACCAGCCTGTAATGAGAAAGTTTTTTCCTTGTTGTGTCCCTGTCCATCCTCTCAAAGGAAAGATCAGGGATGAGAGACCTGATCTCTTCTTCTACCTTCTGTGTTCCCGTTCCAAGATATTTGACATTCCTCCCCCCGCATGTGGGGCAGAGCATCTCCGGCGCCAGGTAATTCCCGCAGTAGTGACACTTTAATTTATTTGAGTCCTTGTGATAGGTGAGGGTTATGCTGCAGGCGGGACACTGAAAAGTATGTCCGCAGTCAGTGCAGAGCGGAAAGGGTGAATAGCCCCTCCTGTTTAACATGATAAGAGACTGATAGCCCCTCTCAACGTTCTCTTCAAGGGCCTCAAGAAGCCTGTCTGAAAATGAGAAAGTCTTCATCGATACCTTTGTCATGTCAATAACTTCTACTTCCGGCATAGGCTTCGTGTCTATTCGGTGCTTCAACTCGATATAGTGGAATTTTCCTTTGTCTGCGTTGTAAAAGGCCTCTATGGACGGTGTTGCAGAACCAAGTATTACTTTTGTATTTCCCATTTTTGCCCTGGCGAGTGCAACATCCCGTGCACTATACCTCAGGCCTTCAAACTGTTTATAAGACGACTCCTGCTCCTCGTCTATAACAATCAGCCCCAGGTTGGTAAAGGGAGCAAACACAGCGCTCCGCACGCCCACAACCACCTTGACCTCACCCCGTCTCATCCTCCACCACGCGTTGTGCCTCTCCCCTGAGGACAGACCACTGTGAAAGAAGACAGCATCATCCCCAAAGCCAGCCCTGAACCTGTCCGCCATCTGCGCAGTTATGGCTATTTCCGGGACAAGGACAATCGCCTGTTTATTATCAGGCAGTGATTTTATCGCCCTGATATAAACCTCTGTCTTGCCGCTTCCTGTAACGCCGTGGAGCAGGAAAATACCACTGTCTTTACCGTTTATCGTTTTGAGGGCCTTCCTCTGTTCGCTGCTCAGTTCAACGGATTTCGTCTCTGCTGCAGGGAAATCATAGGTAATTCGTGTCTTCCCTGCCTTTTTCCCGGTAAACAATGACGATGGAAGGGCGTTCTTTAGAGCAAGACCTGTAGTGGACATGTAATATTCTCCAGTCCATTGTATGAGATCAAAAAGCCCCTTTGTGATAAGCGGTTCATCATCAAGCAGCATTCCAATCTCTTTTAATGCAATTCCTTTTGAGATTGCGCCCTCTGCCCCTTGCTCTATGCTCCTCACTACTCCTGTCTTTTCACTTTTCTTAAAGGGGGCCCGGACGCGAAAGCCAACTTTTATACGAGACCGCAGTTCTTCAGGAATTAAATAGGTAAAGGATTCAGCATTGATAGGAAATAGGACGCCGGCATGCATTTTCATTGCAGCATTATATACAATTCTTCACTCAGGGAAAAGCACGTACAGGTTATAACGAAATCATGGGGCACAGTTTTAACAGAGAAGCTATCTTCTGCTCAGAGGGATATAGCTGTTCATATCTGATAAAGAAGAAGTGTATGACGGACGAATAAGCTTCCCCTGGATGATTTCCTCAATCCTGTGGGCAGCCCACCCTGCTACACGGGACATTGCAAAAATCGGGGTAAATAATTCTCTCGGTATACCGAGCATGTCGTAGACAAAGCCTGAATAGAAATCAACATTGGGACAGGCTCTTTTACCCTTCTTTTTTCTTATGATCTTTACAGACAGATCAGCCACCTTTTCATAAAGATGATACTCTGAAAGCCTCCCTGCTTCCCGGGCAAGGTAGAGTGCCTTCTCTTTCAGGATCGGCTCCCGTGGGTCTGAGACCGTGTAAACGGCATGTCCCAATCCGTATATCTTGCCGGACCTGTCATACTGCTTCTTTTCCAGAATTTCATTCAGATAAGCGCTTATTTCATCGTCATCTTCCAGGTCACGGAGCTTATTTTTCATGTCGTCCATCATGCCTGCTACGGATTCACTTGCCCCGCCATGAAGGTATCCGGCAAGGGAGGCAATCCCTGCACAGATTGCCATATAGGTATCCGTGAGTGTTGATGAAACGGTCCGCACAGTAAAAGTGGAGTTATTCCCGCCGCCATGCTCTGCGTGCAGAATCAGGGCGATATCAAAAATATGGGCTCCTGCCTTGTCCGGGATTTTTCCGTCCAGCATGTAGAGAAAATTCTCCGCCGTGCCCAATCCTTCATCAGGCTCATAAAGCGGATGAGATTTCGAATCATCAGATCTTAAGACATTATAGTTACAGGCAATAATTGTTGGAAATTTTGCTATGAGATCAATGCACTGCCGTGTCACATCTCCAATATCCGTAGATCTTGGGTTGCTGTCAAATTTGTGGAGAGCTGAAATGGCTCCATGCAGGGCGCCCATCAGATCATCATTCTCTGAATTGAACCGGATAATTTTCTTTGCCACTTCAGGCAGAGCTCTTCTCGATGCAAGCTCACGGGAAAAACTTTCCAGGTCACCAGCTGCCGGTAGCTCACCAGTCAGAAGCAGATAGACTGTCTCATCATAGCCAAATCTCCGGTCCTGCTCAACATTCTTGACGATCTCTTCAACATCATAGCCGCAATAGTAGAGCTTGCCCGGCACAGCGATATTGTGTCCCCCCCTTCTTTCATAGCCCTTTACCTGTCCTTTGCTCGTTATTCCGGCAACAACACCGGTACCGTTCAGATTTCTCAGCCCGAGTTTCACATTCCTTTTTTTTACGATCTCCGGATCAAGCCCGTCGTGTTCTATTTCTAATTGAGTTATTTTCTCCAGTAAATTTTCCATACTACCTCCAGACAATAATGATCATTCTGCTTTTTTTCTTTACATTCCCACTATTCACTTTGTGATAATACCACAGGGTACCCATCATCGGGCAGGACGCAGCGAAGCACACACAGTGCATAGTTTAACACAGAATGCAAGAGACTCTCAAAGTTCTTCGCTACCCTTAACCGCTTCTCATTCTGAACCACCACTTCTCGATTTCAACGGCAAAGAAGACAATCGAAGAAAGAGCAAGCGTCACCATAAGTTCTCCTGCCGTCAGAGGAGCCGTCTTGAATATTGGATTCAGTACAGGAATATAGATGGTGCCCATCTGCAGAGCAAAGGTCAGCAATACAGCACCAATGAGCGGTTTATTTGTAAAAAGCCCCAGGCTGAAAAGTGATTCCCGTTCAGAACGGATAGCCAGCACATGTCCCATCTGGCTCAATGACAGCACAGTAAAGACCATTGTCTGCCAGTGAGTGTCCCCTGTCCTGATAAACCATGACTGGGTAAAGATTGAAACGCCGCCCATTAAAAGACCGACCCAGAAGAGATGGTACCCCAGGCCGTGAGCAAATATGCTTTCCTTCGGATGACGGGGCGGTTTTTTCATAATCTCTTTTTCTGCCGGTTCCACAGCCAGCGCAAGCCCGGGAAGGCCATCAGTAACAAGGTTGATCCAGAGGATATGGATAGGCAGCAAAGGAATAGGAAGCCCCAGAAAGGGAGGAAGGAAGATAGTCCAGATTTCACCTGAATTACTTGTCATCGTGTATTTGATGAATTTCCGTATATTGTCAAATATCCTGCGGCCTTCCTTCACCGCCTTGACAATGGTGGCAAAGTTATCATCAAGAAGGATCATGTGAGATGATTCTTTTGAGACATCAGTCCCCGTTATTCCCATGGCGACGCCAATATCAGCTCTCTTCAGAGCAGGCGCATCATTTACTCCATCACCGGTCATTGCAACAAATTCCCCTTTATCCTGAAGGGCCTGAACAATCTTTATCTTCTGCTCCGGCGCAACTCTCGCATAAACGCGTATTTTCTCTACGTGCTC
>CP070644.1:1799141-1803393 GCA_020354155.1 Nitrospiraceae bacterium
AAGCTCCTGCTGTACTGTTTCAGTTATGATCCTGAAGGAAGGACCTATGTTTTTAATATTCTGAAAGTCGCAGGGACGGTGACTATACTTTTTGCAATAACCTTTATAGTATATCTGAACCTGTCAAACAGGGCATTTCGGAAAAAGAGGTCAGACAATGCCGGATGGTAGAGAAAAAAAAGAGACTGACAGAGGTTTCTGGAAGTATGAGGGAGGAAAAACAGGCCTCCTCTCATGGATATTTACTACCGACCATAAAAGAATAGGGATACTCTATCTCTCATCACTGGCGGTATTCTTTGTGGCAGGGGTGACATTTGGGCTGCTCATGCGGCTCGAACTGATTGCACCCGGCAGGACGATCATGTCAGCTTCCGCCTACAACTCCATTTTCACACTCCACGGTGTGATCATGATCTTCCTCTTCATCATTCCCGGAATCCCGGTCTCACTGGGCAACTTTCTGCTCCCTTTGCAGATAGGTGCCAGGGATGTGGCATTCCCCCGTCTTAACCTGCTCTCCTGGTGGCTGTATATTGCAGGCGGGTGCATTGCCCTTCTCTCACTCTTTACCGGCACGGGACCTCCCGATACGGGGTGGACCTTTTATGCTCCCTACAGTATCAAGACGGGGACGAACGTTTCCCTGGCGGTGTTTGCCGCCTTTGTCCTCGGTTTTTCCTCCATCCTGACGGGTATGAATTTTATTACCACCGTCCACCGTCTCAGAGCTCCCGGAATGACCTGGTTCCGTCTGCCTCTTTTTGTCTGGTCACTCTATGCAACGGCCTGGGTACAGGTCCTTGCCACCCCCATACTTGCGATCACCCTGCTGCTCATTATCATAGAGCGGTTTTTCGGTGTCGGTTTTTTTGATCCAGCCAAGGGGGGAGACCCCATCCTGTACCAGCACCTGTTCTGGATATATTCGCACCCCGCCGTGTACATCATGATCGTTCCGGCAATGGGGGTGGTAACCGAAATCATCCCCGTCTTTGCACGGAGAACGGTCTTCGGGTACAAGGCCATCGCCTTTTCCAGCATAGGAATAGGGGCCGTGGGATTTTTTGTCTGGGGGCACCATATGTTTACCAGCGGGATAAGCGACACCTCCAAGGTAATATTCTCTCTGCTTACCTTTCTCGTGGCGATCCCGAGCGCCATCAAGGTCTTTAACTGGGTCGCGTCCCTGTACAAAGGCTCTATCAAGGTCGATACGCCGCTGCTGTTCGTCATTGCCTTTATCTTTCTCTTCTGTATCGGAGGGCTGACGGGACTGATAAACGGCACGCTGGCAACGAACATACATATCCACGACACACATTTTATTGTTGCCCATTTTCATTATGTCATGTTCGGTGGCACGGCATTCGCTTTTTTTGCGGGACTGCACTACTGGTTTCCGAAGATCTTCGGCAGGATGTACAGCGAGGCACGGGCAAAACTGGCCTGGTTTTTTCTCTTTATCGGATTCAATGTGCTCTATTTTCCCATGTTTCTTGTTGGCTGGCAGGGCATGCCGAGAAGGTATTATGATTATCTGCCTGTCTTTCATACCCCGAATATTATTTCTACCATTGGTTCATGGATACTCGCTGCGGGACTGGCTATGATGCTTGTCAATTTGATCCGGTCGATAAAAAAGGGTGAACAGACAGGAAGCAACCCCTGGAAAGGGACCACGCTGGAATGGACGGTGCCCTCTCCTCCTCCGGTAGAGAATTTTGAGGAAATACCGACTGTCACACATGGTCCATATAAGTATGACGAGAACTAGTGTTAAATTGAAATGGCTTCATTGTCATGCACGCATGTAGTAAGCGGGCATCCATGGTTCGACAAGCCTGCCTGCCGGGCAGGCAGGCTCATCCTGAGAGCCAATGTTACCCTGAGCCTGTCGAAGGTTGGATTCCCGATCCGAGTCGGGAATGACGGACAAAGAAATTATTAATCTTTACATTTAGTTATGGAAGAAATTTTACATAAAACAGCTGAGCACCACAGGGACTACACCGGCGCGAAAATGGGCATGTGGCTTTTCCTTTTTACGGAGATGCTTCTCTTCGGAGGGATGTTCATTTTATATTCCGTTTATCGCTTCGAATTCATTGCAGAATTCCATGCTGCCGCGAAGGAGCTTGACACAACCATAGGAGCCGTGAATACGCTCATTCTTCTGACGAGCAGTCTGACCATGGCCCTTTCCATCGCTGCCCTGCAGAAAGGCAATAAAAATCTTTCCCTTTTTTTCCAGGTTGTGACAATGCTGTTGGGCATTGCCTTTCTGGGGAACAAGTACCTGGAGTGGGGTACGAAAATTCACCATGGTATTTATCCGAATTCGGAATATCTTTTATCACTGGGCAAGGGGCAGGTGATGTTTTACGGCCTCTATTTTGTCATGACCGGGCTGCACGCCCTTCACGTGCTGATCGGTATCGTAATCTTTGTATTTATCTTTTTCTTTACCCTCAGCGGAGATGTGACTTCTGATAATACCGTGAAACTCGAGAACTCGGGACTGTACTGGCATTTAGTGGATATGATCTGGGTCTATCTGTTTCCGCTTTTTTATCTGATAACTTAGGGAGGTCTGCTTGGAACAAAGGAATACAGGGCATACTGCCCCGGGTTTTAAGACATACATAATTGCCTGGATCGCACTGGTCATCCTTACGGCAGTGACCATTGCCGTAACGAAAATCGATACAGGAGCGATAAGTATACTCGTAGCACTGCTCATAGCTTCGGTAAAATCAGGATTGATATTGTATATTTTCATGCACCTCGGGTATGAAAGAAGGTTCTTTAAACTGGCCTTCCTGCTCCCCGTACTCGTCTTTGCCCTGAGCATCTGGTTTACATTTCTGGACGTATGGTACAGGTGAAATAATTTCATGGTTTCAACAAGTTCAACAACGACGTTTGACAACGTCTTTCTCTTTCTCCTGGTGATTTCTGTTGTCCTCCTGATTGCCATTACGGTTACCATGATTTATTTTGTGATTAAATACAACCGGAAGAAAAATCCGACACCTGTAAATATTGAATCCAATCTCCTGCTTGAGATAACCTGGATCGTTATTCCCACGGCGCTCGTCCTTGCCATGTTTTATTATGGGTGGAGCGGCTTCAAATTCATGAGGACCGTTCCGGAAGGCGCCATGACGGTAAAGGCGACGGGCAGGATGTGGTCATGGCAGTTTGAATATGACAACGGTATCAAAAGCAGGGAGCTGAAGGTGCCCCTGGGCAAGCCCGTCAAACTGCTCATAACATCGCAGGATGTCCTGCACAGTCTCTTTATCCCCGCCTACAGGATAAAGGAAGACGCTGTCCCCGGAATGGAAACGTATCTCTGGTTTCTCCCTGACAAGGCAGGGGAATTTGACCTTTTCTGTTCAGAATACTGCGGGGTAGATCATTCCTCCATGGTGTCAAAAGTTATCGTTACCGGGGAAGATGCTTTTAATACCTGGTACCGGGAGGCAGGCAAGAAGGCCGCAGTTACTGGAAAAGAAACTCAGTTAAAAGGGCATGAGCTTGTTGAAGAGAAGGGCTGTCTTGATTGTCACAGTCTTGATGGTTCTATCGAGATAGGACCGAGTTTTAAAGGGCTTTTCGGCCGCAGGGTCCTGGTCACGAGCAGCGGCAAAGAGCGTGAAGTCATTGCTGACGAAAACTATATCAGGAATTCCATCCTCCATCCTGACGCTGACGTTGTGAAAGGGTTCGACGATATAATGCCCCCCCAGGAAGGAAATGTCTCCGAAGAAGAGATCAACGAAATTATTCGGTATCTGAAAGGCCTGAAGTAAGAAAGCACCTCTCGTTTATCCTGACATATTAATCTCTACCACATAAGATCGTCTCCTTTTTCATCAGGCTTTCGCCTATTCTATGAAGACGATCCTGTATGTTTTCCATATGATGCTTATCATGACTCAATACAGTAAATCAATTTCTTCTTCCCCAGCTCCAAAAAGATAAAGTCCTTCATTAAAAATTATGATAATATTTATGTGAGATGTTCTGACAAGAACGTTCAAAGAGGGAAAGAAATGGCTAAATTAATCCAGAAGGTTTCAAAAAAGGCAGGACTTAGTCCAGGAACCCCTGTCTTTGTGGGTAAAAGACATGTCTAGGAAATCAAAATAACAGCAATAGACTACAACGCTGATATTTGCGACATGAAAGAAATAGACAGGATTGAGGAATGTTTCCCCTTTAAAGAAAAACCGACGGTTACCTG
>CP070644.1:1803493-1810944 GCA_020354155.1 Nitrospiraceae bacterium
GAGAGCCTTCACAATGCAATGACGCTGCAGAATGCAAAGGCAGATCTTGAAGAAAAACTGCTGGCAACGGAAAAAGAGCTGACTGCAGAAAAGGCGGCCCGTGAAGCCCTGAAGGCTGAGGTAGCCGGCCTGCAAACTGACAATCAGGACCTTCAGGCACAAAATGCTTCACTCTTTGGACTGAATGAAGAACTCAACAGGAAACTGGCTCAGTTTATGCAGGAAAGGCTGCAGGCAATCAAGGAAAAGGACCGTTCCATAACAGAACTTACACAGGAAAAAATGCAGGCCTTGAAAGAAAAAGAGCGTGCCATCGAAGAGCTGAGAAAAACATATGATAATCTCGTATCAGAGCTGAACGAGGAGATAAAAAAAGGCGAGATAGAAGTGTCGCAGCTCAAAGACAAGCTGACATTAAGCATGGTTGAGAAAATCCTCTTTGATTCAGGCAGTGCTGAAATCAAGAAAAACGGCAGGGCAGTTCTCCAAAGAGTAGCCGAGATTCTCATGAAGGTACATGATAAACAGATCCGGATTGAAGGCCACACAGACAATGTCCCCATCGGCCCTTTTTTAGCCGCTACCTTTCCCACCAACTGGGAGCTGTCTACTGCCCGGTCCACAACGGTCGTACGATTTCTACAGGACCAGGGTATTGACCCTGCCTATCTGAGCGCTGCAGGCTATTCCGAGTACAGACCCGTTGATTCAAACGAGACTGATGAGGGGAAGGCGAAGAACAGGAGAATTGAGATTGTGCTTATACCGCTTGAGTTATAACAGTCTGGTTTCTTTGGTTAGTTCTCACTATCAATAGTGCTGCCGGATAATCAGAGAGGGCTGCTACGATCATGAAGAAATAAAAATTATTTATTGGAGTTGAATAGCAGCCGCACGAACAGGCCAGCTAAAAACGACCTCTTCAGGATATGCTGTGTACCCATTAAAGTCAAAAGGAAAAAATCATTTCTTATTTCTTGTGCCTGCCCTTCTTTGCTCATTCATAACTGTCCTGTGTCTGTGCCGGAATATCTACGCTGCCGGAGTGTACGCAATTGATAATCTGGATGCTGCTCTTATAGGGGGAATAAGATCTCACACTGTTCAATACAGGGAATCCCTTATTGAACTTGCAGTGCAATACGATGTTGGATTTAACGAAATTGTTGCTGCAAATAAAAAAATTGATCCCTGGATTCCTGAAAAAGGAACGAAGATACTGATTCCTACCTCATGGCTGCTTCCAGAGGGAACAGACAATGGAATCATCATCAACCTTGCAGCGCTGCGTCTCTATTATTTTTTTAAAATTGACCATCAACAGTATGTCACAACGTACCCTATAGGAATTGGCAGACAGGGATTCACCACGCCTACAGGTTCTTTTGAAATAACAGCCAGAGTTAAAGACCCGGTCTGGACAGTACCCGAAAGTGTCAGAAATGAGAAGCCGGAACTTCCATCGATAATCCCTGCTGGTCCGCAGAACCCCCTTGGTAAGTACTGGCTTCAGCTTTCAGTTAATGGGTATGGTATTCACGGCACGAACAGACCATATGGAATAGGACGGAAAGTCAGTCATGGCTGTATCAGGCTTTATCAAAAAGACATTGAGGAACTCCACAAACTTACAAAAATTGGAACACCGGTAAAAATAATACAGGAACCAATTCAGGTCAGGCACTATGAAAATAAGGTTTATCTCGCAGTTCACAGTTCAGACATGGACGATTCAGAACTTCTGAACTTGGCAGTTTTGAAACTCAGCAGGAAAGGCCTTTTAAAATATGTTGATACTTTATTGATGCTTGATGCAATACTAAAGTCAACAGGGCTTCCTGCCCAGATATCAAAATAGCTATTTTATCTGTTTCATTTCGAAAGCTTTTACCGCCTTTTCAGCTGCTCTCGCGGCGTCCTCGGCTGCCCTTTCGGCTTTGCCGGCAGCCTGTTCTGCTCTATCTGCTGCTTTTTCGGCCCGGTCTGCCTCACGTTCAGACCTGTTCGCTTCAGATGATGCTTTACCGGCAGAAGCTTCCGCGTTCTTTGCCGCTTTCAGAGCATCTTCAAGTAATGTCTTATCGTCCGGTGCCAGGGTATACCGGGTGGCGCACCCGGCCATTACAAGTGTAAGGACTAAAAGAAATACAGGAAATAATCTCATACATCCTCCTTTCCGAGTCATTCAGCAATTTAAACCTACACATGGACCTCTCTATATTTAGATATATTATTTTTTATCGTTTTGCAATTATTTTTTGCTTTCGTATTGTTCATGCTACGCTCTGCCGCTCTGTACCATCCACCGGATAGATTGTGGTAACGCACTTTTATGTTCAGAATAAATTTGTTTATATCCAAATTAATTCTTTTTAGTGTACAACGATGGGAATAGGTAGTATATAGATTTTAGGCATTTGGACGCCCGGTAAAGCAAACCATCCTTGAGAATTGACAGATAGCGACAGGTCTCTATCTGTAAAGATTACGGAGCTACTGAAGGATGTAACCTGTGGTGAGCTCTTTTTTTCAGATTATTTATGAGAGATAGTAAAATGAAGAATAAAATGAAGATAAAGGACCAGCCGCTAAATAAAGCATCAGAAATCAATCGGTTACATGTGCAGACGGAACATTGCCAGAACCTTGCACGTCAGGTGATGGTGCTCCTGAACCAGAGGAATAGCAGGACTGACTTAATGAAGGACATCCTTTTTTTAATAAAAGCAACGACAGGATTTGAAGCTGTAGGAATCCGCCTGCGTGAAGGGGAAGATTTCCCCTATTATGAGACAATCGGCTTTTCAAAAGAGTTTCTTCATGCCGAAAGATACCTCTGTGCCCGTGACCGGACCGGAGAGATAATCCATAACTCCGAGGGGAATCCCTATCTTGAATGCATGTGTGGAAATATTATTTGTGGGAGAACCGATCCTTCACTCCCTTTCTTTACCGAAGGCGGCAGCTTCTGGTCAAACTGTACAACTGAACTTCTTGCTTCTACAAAAGAGGAAGACCGTCAGGGTCGTACTCGAAATCGCTGTAATAGTGCCGGCTACGAATCTGTGGCACTGATACCATTACGCTGCGATAATAAAACTATTGGACTTCTTCAATTAAATGACAGCCGAAAAAATTTATTTACTTTAAATTTGATACGGTTCTATGAAGAAATTGCCTCCAGCGTTGCAAGCGTTTTTGGATCGACGGAAAGAGAAGAAAATATTTTAGAACCCGGGAAGAATTTTATTACTCCCGGTGAGACTGTCATGACTTATCAAGACAGTGATTTTAATATTATAAGTGCCAATAAAGCAGCAAAAGAAATGCTTGGATTGCCTTCCTTAATCGGGAAGGAAGTAAAATGTTATACCTATTATCATGGAAAAGATTCTCCGCCAAAAAAATGCCCCAGTTGCAAGTGTCTGTTAAGCGGAGAGCCGGTATTTTTTGAAATGTATGAGCCCCATTTGAACAAATGTATCCAAATAAGAGCATTCCCGCAGTTTGATGAGAACAATGAGTATAAAGGACTCATTCATTTTGCCAGAGATATAACGCATGAAGGTCTTTTATCAGATAATAGATATTTCAAAAGAATAGAGTCCAAAATAAATGCCAGGGTTACAACAGACAGTAAATATTATGAAGGTTCTATTGAAAATGTATCCGAAGCAGGACTGTTTGAGATGAATTTATTTGACATTGACGTAGCAGACTTCACGCCTAAAAAAACACTTGGAGTACATTTTAACACACCTTCCGGAGAAGATTTCAATTTGAAATGCACTATAGTCTGGTTACGATTGAACAGGGATAATCCTGACAGCTTAATGTACTGTATGGGAATGGAAATTATTTCACCGCCTCCAGGATATAAAAAGCTTGTAAAAACTCTCCAATAACGCAATAGTAAGTGCCCCGATATTTCCTGCTTCCTTCTGAGGATTGTCTTCAATCTTATAAAAAAGACACATGATCGGTTCCATGATGAAGGCTTCATTTTGGAGAAATACAGCAACGAAGAATTACCAGTGAATGGTGTGAGGAAGACAGTCTTACCGATGTTAATGCAGCAGCAGTTTCCTTAAGTTTGCTGATATACAAAGCCGAATAAATAAAAGGAGGCATTCGTTGAGGAATACATTCGGGAAGTGTCCATACTGCAGTAAAACGGTTATGAAAGGTGCCATGAGATGTGTGGCGTGTGGAAAAACTCTGCAGACACCTGAAGAGCAGCTTGCTGCAATCGAGAAACTTCAGTCAAAGCAGAAGTTTAATATAAACAGGCTTGTTCATTATACCATTATGCTTACAATATTAGGCCTCCTGTATTATTATTTTTCTGAAAGACTTATTGGAGCCATAAAAAATATTATTGGCATTTGATTCGCGTGCAATAGTCATTCATAGTGAATTCTTCCTGAAACCTGCGGGGTCATCCATCAGGCCACATGCTACAATACAACATCATGCGGAGGCTTGGGGTGCACACATCAATAGCTGGCGGGCTTCATCTGAGCCTGGAGCGTGCCCATGAGCTCCGATGCACTACGATGCAGATCTTCTCACACAACCCGAGGGGATGGGCAGTAAAAGAGATATCAGGGAAAGACAGGGAACTGTTTCACAGGCTTAAAAAAGAACTTGATATCTCTCCCGTTTACATCCACACATCATATCTTATTAACATGGCATCACAGTCTAAAATCCTCAGGCGCAAATCCATCAACCTTCTGAAAGAGGAGATGGAAAGGGCTGATGCATTGGGTGCCGAGTACGTTATCCTCCATACGGGAAGCGCAGCACATGACGATAAAAAAGCGGCCCGGAAAAGGGCTGTTCATGCCTTAGAGGCAGCATTGAAGGAGGGAATGTGGCAGGCAGGGCTCCTTCTTGAAAATACGGCTGGAGCAAAAGGCGACATTACATCAGAGGTTGCAGAGCTTGCAGAGATTCAGGGAAAACTCGGCAGCCTTGTTGCCGGCGTCTGCATAGATACCTGCCATGCATTCCAGGCGGGGTACAACATAAAAAAACCTGAAGGAACAGGGCAGCTTGCAGAAGAAATAGAAAAGTATCTCGGCAGGGATTCCGTCAAACTCATACATCTGAATGATTCAAAGGCCGATACCGGACATCACAGGGACAGACATGAGCACATAGGCAGGGGGTACATAGGAACAAAAGGGCTGAAAGCATTTGTCCGGCATGAGATGTTTTTGAATGTCCCCATCATTCTCGAGACCCCAAAAAAGACAGACACCGACGATATTCGCAACCTCAAAGCAGTGCGTAAATTCTTTTAAAATTGGATGGTGACTGTATACGTCCATGACGCTCAACAGAGTGCCTGCCAACTGATACAATGGTAATATGGAAAGGCATATCTGGCCCGGAGATATTCAGACTGCACGACGTATTCAGATTGAACTGAGCAAGAGGGTAACGATATGCCCTCTGCGAAAAAGACCATCTCTGATCGCAGGCGTCGATGCCGCCTTTTGCGGAGAATTGGTCATAGCCGTTGCTTCTGTCTTTGCCTATCCTTCTCTTATCCACAGATATGATGCCACTTCACGCGGGGATGTCAGGTTTCCTTACATACCCGGTTTGCTCAGTTTCAGGGAAGGACAGGCCTTCATCAGTGCCATAAAAAAACTGAAGACCATACCCGATGTGATCATTGTTGACGGGCAGGGCATTGCCCACCCTCTGGGAATCGGCATTGCTTCGCATATCGGTGTACTGCTTGGCATCCCGACGATAGGATGCGCAAAGACACGGCTTGTGGGTGAGCATGCCGAGCCCGGCCCGGAAAGGGGACAATGGACACCTCTTACCTATAAAAAAGAAAGGATCGGTGCTGTGCTGAGGACACGTGATGGTGTCAAGCCTGTTTTTGTTTCTCCGGGGAATCTCATAGATCTGGACTCATCCATAGAAATAGTACTTCATTCCCTGACCCGGTACCGGCTCCCTGAGCCCATCAGGAGAGCCGACCGTCTCTCAAAGGAACTCAGTAAAAGGAATGTGTGAATGATCCCGGCAGGTATAATTATCGTCAGGAAGCACATCCTGGTTTCACCTTTGCTATAATCACCTATGACAAGATCGCTTGGAACTATCGACAAACTGAAGCTCCTCTCCAATGATTCCCAGTATGATCTGGCATGTGCCTGCGGGACCGGCAAGGAAGACAGGCGGACACGGGGCAGCGACGGAAGGTGGCTCTACCCTGTCTCCCTTCCCCAGGGCGGCTACTCGGTGCTTCTGAAGACGCTTCTCTCCAATGCCTGTGTCAATGACTGCAAATACTGCCCTCTCAGGGCCGAATCAAGCCTGCGCCGCTGCACCCTTCAGCCGGAGGAGGTGGCCCGTGTTTTCATGGAATACCAGAGAGGAAAAGAGGTGTTCGGCCTCTTCCTGAGTTCTGGTGTTATCAGGAGCCCTGACTATACAATGGACAGGATAAATGCCGTTGCCCGGCTGTTGAGGAAGAAATACGAGTACAGAGGATACATTCATCTGAAGATCATCCCCGGAGCCTCTGATGCCGCCATCGAGGATTCAGTTTCCCTTGCAAGCGCAGTATCACTCAATATCGAGACACCTGGCAAAAAACACTTCGCAGTCCTTTCTGATAAAAAAGATTATGACAGGGACATTATCCATCCCCTGAAAGTGATGAGCAGGCTCACGGGCAGGGGAATGAAGTATTCCAGGGTCACGTGCACAACACAGTTCATCGTGGGAGCTTCCGATGAGAAAGACGCTGACATTATGCACTATATGGCAGGGCTCTATGAGCGGCTGAAATTCAGAAGGGTATATTTTTCTGCCTATCAGAAAGGCCTTGGCGATCCCCATATTCCCGGCGAGCGGCAGTTCCTTGCGATCCCCGAAGAAAGGTTCATGCGTGAACACAGGTTATACCAGACTGACTACCTCATGCGCAAGTACGGCTTTAAGAGCAGCGACATTCCCCTGGACCAGAAAGGAAATCTGAGGTTGGATAAAGACCCCAAACAGGTATGGGCTGACCATCACCCTGAATACTATCCAGTGAGACTCAACACTGCTGAGAAAGATGCACTCCTGAAGGTGCCCGGTCTTGGCCCGCTGTCAGTGAGCAGGATCCTGACTGCACGAAAGAAAGGGCGGATCAGAAACCTGGAGCAGATCGGGATACGGGGCAGAAGGCTTAAGCTTGCAGGACAGTATGTTGTTGCCGAGTGATATTAATAGATACTTCTAAGTCCGTTCTAAATCCAGGAATGAATCAGTATGGATTAATCTTGCATCTGAAAAACAATAATGTTATTTTCTATTAAATAATCAGCTGACATTCCGGATCGTTCTCATGAATATCAAGCGATACACCGCTGAATAGCGGAAGAGGGAAATATGACATGAAGAAAGCTATGAAACTAATTATATCGGTCTGTTTT
>CP070644.1:1811044-1820149 GCA_020354155.1 Nitrospiraceae bacterium
CTGAGAACAAAAGAATCCTTGAGATTAATCCGGAGCATGCATTATTTGCAGCGATGAAAGAGGTCTTTGATAAAGATCCGAAGAGTCTGGTACTTGAAGAATATATAAAGCTTCTCTATGATCAGGCCCTGCTCCTGGAAGGATCAAAGCCGAAAGACCCGGGTGCCTTTGCTGCGGCAGTGACCAAATTGATGATAAAGAATGCGGAAAAGTCAGCTTGATTAAGTAATTGCATATGTAGTGTCATTGCGAGCGACCGAAGGAAGCGTGGCAATCTCGCCGTTTAGATTGTTTCGTCGCTCCGCTCCCTGCCTACCGCAGGCAGGCACGCAATGACATTGTACAGAACATTTTGAGACAGTACCCTGGATTCCGGCTAACAGATTGCCGGAATGACAGACGAAGGATGAGAATTTATAGACCAAGACTATTATGAAACAGGCTTACCTGCCTTTAAAAAAAAGAGTATCCGTCTCTTCCAGTGACGCCTTGTCTCCTATAAGGAAAATGATGTCACCTTCATGGAGCCTGAAATCAGCTCGTACTCCGTGAATTGTTTTGTTTCCCCGTTTCACAGCAACAGCAAGGGCTCCTGTTTTTTCATGCATTGCGATTTCACGCAATGTTTTGCCAGCGCTCAGTGAATCCTTTTCAATGACATAGCTCATGTAATCAATGTGAGGCATAAGAGCAATGGTATTTTGGAAAAGTCTTTTCGGGGTTTCTCCGCGGATAAACATCTGATAGTGGTCCTTCCTGAACCGCTCGGCATACTGGCCGATCATTGAGATGGGCATGTGATAAAATTTTAACACCCTTGAGAACAGTTCTATTGAGGTCTCAAATTCCTCAGGGATCACCTCATCTGCACCGATTGCCAGAAGGTCTTCGACTTCAGCAAGGAATCTCGTCCTGACCAGAATGTACAGGTCAGGGTTCATTTTGCGTGCCGTGAGGACAATTTTTCTCGTGGCGGATGGATCGGAGATGCAGATGACAATTACCCGTGCCCGGGCAATATTCAGTTTATGCAGGATTTCCTGACTCGTCCCGTCTCCATAATAAATGGGTTCGCCCTCTTTGCGGTACTTGACCATTGTCTGGCTGTTCATTTCAAGAATCACATATTGCACCTCAAGCTCCTTCAATACAAGGGCGAGGTTTTTCCCGTTTATTCCAAAACCTACAATGATGACATGGTCTGTCCTGACTTCCCGGGCGCTTCCCAATGTGCCGTGGGTATGCTGGGAACCGCTTCTTGCAATAAATTTTCTCGATGTCACCCATGACGAAAGGGCAGGGGCATAAACAACCAGGAGAGGCGTCAGGAGCATGGTGATGATAGCAGATGAAAGGAAATACTGATATGCCTCAGAGGAAATCAGCTTAAGCGTAAGAGCAGACACAGCAAGAACAAAGGAAAACTCACCGATTTGCGAAAGAATCAGGGCACTGTGCAGGGAAATCCTCAGGTTGTTGCCGGTAATAAGGGCGGCCACCGATGTTGCCGCAGTTTTCAGACTAATGACCAGCAAAACGATACACAAAACATACCCCGCGTGAGATAAAAAGAAATTCACGTCCATAAGCATTCCAACAGAGATAAAGAAGAGGCCGTTAAAGCTGTCCTTGAAGGGCAGGATATCAGAAATGGCCTGATAGGAATATTCTGATTCAGAGACGACAAGACCGGCAATGAAAGCACCCAGGGCAAGTGAAAAACCCAGTTCGTAGGTGAGGTATGCTGTTCCAAGGCAGATAAACATTATACTGATAACAAATAATTCTCTTATCCTGATATGGACGATCTGATGGAGGAGTTTTGGGACTAACCACCGTGCAGTAAAGATTACTGCCGTGATGAAGAGAAGCGATTCTCCCAGTATCCACAGGATGCTGGTGAGACTGCTTTCAGGCTGGCTCAGCATGGGCAGCATCAGGATAAAGAAGACAACACTGAGGTCCTGAAATATCAGGATTCCCATACTGACCCTTCCATGGGGAGAGTCTATAGCTGCCCTGTCAAAGAGCAGTTTCAGGACAATTGCAGTGCTGCTCAGCGCCACAAGCGCGCCTATTACAATGGACGTATTGACTTGATACCCTATATAGAGGGTGATCATTGTCACAATCAATGCCGTTATCACGACCTGAAGCAAGCCCCCGACAAAGATGCTTTTTTTCAGGGTAAGGATTTTTTTCAGTGAAAATTCGAGACCAATGGTAAAGAGAAGGAGGACGATGCCTATTTCAGCAAAAATTTCAACAAGGTGAATATCTTTTACAAGTTCCAGTCCGTACGGGCCAAGGAGCACACCGGCAGTCAGAAAGCCTATCAGAGAGGGTATTTTTAATTTACCCAGGGCAAAGACAACGATTGCGGATAGACCGAATATGAGGACAAGGGATCTGAGAAAGTCAAATTCTGGCATAAGGAAGCAATATTTGGTTTAACGTGTCTTGGCACGTCAATTATAGCACACCTTATTTTTCTCTCTGCTTTATAATCTCATAGGAAAAGATAGCGCATGCCATGGCAACATTGAAAGAGAGTTGAGCTCCCTCCATGGGCAGACTGATCTTCATATCAAGGTGTTTTTCTATACCGTACCTGATTCCCTTTCCTTCAGCACCCAGGACAAGGCAGAGCGGGAAGGGCAGTGATACGCTGTTGATGTCCTGGCCGCCATCGATAACTGTCCCAACTGCCCAGTAACCTGCTTTTTTTGCTTTCAGCAGAGCGGCAGACAGGTTGGTCACCTGCGCAACAGGAACAAAGTTTTCACCGCCTGAAGCAACATGGATGACAGTCTCATTCACCTCACATGAGCTGTGCTCCGGTATAACAATTGCGAAACCGCCAAAACACGCGGCAATGCGAATAATAGACCCGAGGTTGTGCGGGTCGTTGAGACCGTCAAGGAAAATTAAGGGCTTTTTATCAATATCGTTTTTGAGCAGTTCTTCAAAGGGGATATATCTGTATTTTTCTGCTTCAGCAATGATACCCTGCAGACGGTCAGCCCGTTTGATTCTGAGCAGGTCTTTTTCAGAAACTGTCTTGAGAGGAATCTTTGCAGACCTGATGGCTTTCAGTATATCAGGGGCCCTGAAATTGTCCTGAACATAGACCTGGCGGATGCTGCCCGGGTTTGCTTTGAGCCGTTCCAGAACAGAATTCTTGCCATAGAGATAGGTGCCGGGTTTTTTAGCCAATTATCTCACCTTACCGAGTTAAACGTGCATTGTATGATAGTTTAAATAAAAAAAACCTTCAAATGTGCAAAGGGCAAAGAAGGTTCAAGGGGTTCAAATGTTTAAACGGCTTGAACTGCTTGAACATTCATTGCAGAGTTGTATTTTCTCTTCGATTCTATTAGTATTCACATATCTAGAGGAAGGAGGGAAATGAATGGATCAAAAACCGCCATTTGATTTTAAAGACTTTAAAGATTTCAAAGATTTTAAACCACCCAGGATAAATACAAAAGCCATCATAATTACGGTAATCATTCTTGTTGCTATCAGCTTTGTATCAACGCTGTGGTTTACTGTGGCTCCTGAGGAGGTTGGCGTTGTACTTCGCTTTGGCAAATACAATAGAGCCGTAGACCCGGGATTGAACTTTAAACTGCCCTTTGGCATTGAACAGCTTTATAAAGTTCCTGTTGAAAGACAGTTGAAACTTGAGTTTGGTTTCAGGACCTACAAGGCCGGTGTCCGGACCCAGTATTCCACCACAAAATACCAGGAAGAATCTCTTATGCTGACAGGAGACCTGAATGCTGCGGAAGTAGAGTGGATTGTCCAGTTCAGGGTAGCCGATCCGTACAAATTTCTCTTTCGTGTCAGAAGCGCGGAAAAGACATTCCGTGATATAAACGAAGCTGTGATGAGAGAAATCGTGGGAGACCGGACAGTTGATGAAGTGCTTACTGTCGGACGTCAGGAGGTTGCGACCACGGTCAATATCAAGCTGCAGGAGCTCTGTGATCAATATGAACTGGGCATCAAGGTCGATCAGGTTGTCCTCCAGGATGTAAATCCTCCGGAGCTTGTTAAGCCTGCCTTCAATGAAGTTAATGAGGCCCAGCAGGAGAGGGAAAAACTGATCAATCAGGCAAAGTCCGAATACAACAAAGTTGTGCCCAAGGCGAAGGGAGAGGCTGAACGGACAATAGAGGAAGCAAAGGGCTACGCACTTGAAAGGGTGAATAAGGCAAGGGGCGAGGCTTCCAAATTTAACTCAGTATTTAAGGAATATTCCAAGGCAAAAGACGTAACACGTCAGCGCATTTACCTTGAAACCATGAATGATGTGATGCAGCAGGTTGGGAGAAAGCTGATTACAGATGAAGAGGCTACAGGCATTCTGCCTCTCTTTCAGCTTGATAGAGGAGGTGCGAAATGAACAGGACTAAACCGATAATCATAGCAGCAACAATAGTGATCATCATAGCTGTAGTCGTTTCTTCAGCCTATATCGTGCAGGAGACGGAGCAGGTCATCATTACTCAATTCGGTAAGCCTGTTGGTGAACCCATTGTAGAGCCGGGGATAAACTTCAAAATCCCTATGATTCAGCAGGCGAACTTCTTTGAAAAACGCTTCCTTGAATGGGACGGTTCACCGAACCAGGTGCCCACTCGTGACAAGAGATTTATCTGGGTTGATACGTACGCACGCTGGAGGATTAAAGACCCGCTCCTGTTCTTTCAGCGTGTAAGGGACGAGAGGGGCGCCCAGTCACGGCTGGACGACATACTTGACGGTGAGACGAGAAATGCCATTGCCAAGCACAATCTTGTTGAGGTAATCCGGTCTACCAACAGGACACCTGAAACGAGTGAATTTCTTCTCGCAGGCGAAGTTACCGCAGGCCTGGACAAGATAAAATTCGGGAGAGAAAAGATCACAAGAGAAATTATCGAGGCTGCTGCCAATCGCACGCTGGAATTGGGAATCGAACTTCTTGACCTCAGGCTGAAACGGATCAATTATGTTGAGGAAGTCCAGAAGAAGATTTTTGAGAGGATGATAACAGAGCGGAAAAGAATTGCTGACAAGTTTCGCTCGGAAGGTCAGGGTGAGGCATCGAAAATTCTGGGTGACAAGGAGCGAGAATTAAAGAAAATTCAGTCCGAGGCATACAAGACAGCGCAGGAAATTGTCGGTAAGGCTGATGCAGAAGCGACTACTATTTATGCCGGTGCCTATAACCAGAGCCAGGATTCCCGGGAGTTCTACAGTTTTTTGAAGACCATGGAGACCTATAAGACAACGATGTCAGAAAAGGACTGGATGGTTCTCTCAACAAAGGGTGACTTTTTTAAGTATCTGCAGAAACAGTCAGGGAAATAGATACTGAATACCCCCCCCTTTACTAAGGGGGAGGGTATTTCTTCACCATTGCAATGGCCCTCTTTACAGCCTCTTCCGCAGAAGAAACACTGATAACCCCATCTATATTTTCCCAGGTATTGATACCCAGAACCGGTTTGCCGATTTTCAGGGCCAAAGCGATTTCTGAGAGCGTCCCATACTCGCCTGCAACTGCTATGACAGCATCACCAGTGCGGACCACGACTATGTTTCTGGCATGGCTGAGTCCTGTTACGACAGGGATATCGACATAGGGATTTGCTTCCCCTCTGTCGCTTCCCGGCAGTATGCCCACAGTAAGTCCACCTGCTTCTTTTGCCCCCTTTGATGCCGCTTCCATGACACCGCCAAGCCCTCCGGTTACCAGTGTTGCGCCATTTTCAGCAATGCGTTTCCCCACCTCTTCAGCAACAGAGGAAACTTCTTTTGTACAGGTTCCAGCACCAATAACCGAAATTATCATGGGAATAATGTTAACCTATCTCGCTGCTTAAGATAAACAGGAAAGATTTAACCTGCTCTTTGCTGTCATTTTTCTCTGCAAAATTGAAATCTATGATTCCCTTTGCCGTCATTCCCCGATTTAATCGTCGAATCCAGACTCTTTTTTCTGGATTGTCCGATCAAGCCTGCCTCTACCTACGGCAGACAGGAGCCGGCAGGCAGGTCGGACAATGACAGACAGTACGATTTATTCATGCAGAAATATTACCGGTTACAAATGTGATAAAATAAAAAGTTAATGCACACTTATCCGGGAGGAACGATGTCAGAGAACTTTAAAGACGCTGCTTCATGCTGGAAAGTAATTTTATCTGATGCAGGTAAAGGCCGTGAACTTCTTCCACAGATTGAAAGATTTGCCCGTGAAAACACTGATCCTGCCACTGTTGTGTTCGGTACGTCAGGCTGGCGGGGTGAGATTGGTACAGATTACACATTTCATAATGTCAGAATTGTAACGACAGCGATTATCCTGATGTTCAAAGAGAATGACCCTGAGGTAATGCAGTCCCTGGGGGTTGCAGATATGAAAGACATTCAGGAACGGGGTGTTATTGTCGGACATGACAACAGACTGCTGGGAGCTGAATTTGCCAATGAAGTTATTGGTCTGCTCCAGAGTGAAGGGATAAAGACGTGGTATGCCGGTGAGGCAACAACGCCTGAATTTGCATCAGGAATTGAGATGCTGAATGCTGCATGTTCAATTAATCTGACCCCGTCCCATAATCCTTCCAATTATGGAGGCTTTAAATTTAATCCATCTGACGGGGGGCCCGCAGGTCCTGAGATTACATCAAGGATTGAGGGAATCGCAAATCAGCTCATGGACAGTGTGCATGAGTTTCAGCACGTGGCTGGGAATAATATTGAAAAAATAGATCTTACGGATCTCTACATTCAATATATTATTTCGAGAAAGACAATTGATATTGATCGGATCCGAAACTTCATTAACAGTGAAGACTGCCTGATCTGTATTGATAACGTGCACGGAGCCTCACGGGGTCGTATCCAGAGAATAATCGGAAGCAGTGAAAAAATACGCTATCTCAGGACAGAAGACGACCCTCTTTTTGGGGGTGTTGCTCCTGAGCCCTCTGACAGTAACATGGAGACGCTGACAAAGGTGCTGAAACAGGATAGATCACATTTTAAACTTGGAGTGATCATGGATCCCGACGGAGACCGCATTCGCCATGCTGATGACACCATGCTGATCCCAATGAATTATTTTGGTGCAATGGCACTCCATTTCCTTCATGTACACAAAGGATTTTCCGGTGTTGTGGCCAAGTCAGTGGGTACAAGCAATCTGGTGAACGCAGTGGCTGAAAAGCTCGGCATCCCGGTCATGGAAACACAGGTTGGTTTCAAGAACTTCAGGCCCTACATGAACAAAAACGCTGTTGAAAGGGCAATTGTATGTTTTGAAGAGTCAGACGGTATATCAGGTTATAGCCACACGCTGGAAAAAGATGCCCTCTTTGGTGTCCTCCTTGCCATTGAAATGATGGCTGTTACAGGTAAGAATCTGAGCAGCTATCTCAAAGACATCATGGACGAGTTTGGCTACTATTATCCTGACCGTTCCGGGATCTCTGTTGACAGGTCGCTTATTGGTGAGACACTGAAGAAAAAGCTTGCAGTTATCAGAGAAAACCACAGGAAGGGCTCGTCTATAGAGATTGGGGGTGAGAGACGGACTGTAAAAGATGTTATTACCGTTGACGGGACCAAACTTGTCTTTGATGACGGTTCCTGGCTTATGATACGCCCGTCCGGTACAGAGCCCAAGGTGCGTTTTTATATTGAATCGAGGACAGAAGAGGGCAAAAAGGCTGTCTTTGAGACAGCAGAGCAGATGACGCGTGACGCATTGGGTGCCTGACCAACGGCGACAGTGACGTTTATCACCGGGAGGTATCTCTAATCCCCTTTTCCTGTTCCTGATATAATAACAATCAGGAGTGAATGAAATGAGTTCAAAGAAGCATATCCCCGATACCTTTTCACACCTGCCTTTTAAGGACCTGAAACGACTGATGAAGAAAAAGAAATCCGTGGCTTCCCGTCCCCGTCCCCTCCCTGTGCACAGGGAGACAGTGCCTGATGACGACGAGATTTTCCATAATGCCATGAAGGAAGTTGACGAGATCAGGGAATACCGGGAAATCCCTGTGAAGGAGAAAAAAGTGAGCCTTTCACTGAGAAAGATTTCTGCTTCAGACGAGAAAGTTCTCAAAGTACTTGAGGAGATTGGCTCTGGAAGGGGACCTTTCCCCCTCTCTGACACTCAGGAATATATTGAATGGGTGAATGAAGGTTACCGGGCGGGGATAGCTCAAAAGCTCCACAGGGGACACTATGCAGTGCGGGACTATATAGATCTCCATGGATTAACGCTTGACGATGCAGATAAAGAAGTGGAGCGCTTTATAAAAGAGGCCTTAGTCAAGAGGCATCAATGAATAAAAATCATTCATGGAAGGGGACTCAGGTCTCCCGATGGCCCGGTTCTGAAAAAAGCAGTGATTCAATGGCTTCTGACCCGTTACCGCAAATACATTGTAGCTTTTGCGAGCGCACGACAATGTGACGGTGGATTGGGTGCAATCTACGTACTTTTTCGATGAAAAGCAAAATGACCTTGAAATATAGAGGGAATTTAGTACAATAGGAGTAATTGGATCCCTTTTACAGAGCAAGACTTGCCAGATGATGTAACATCAGCACTTCAACGGTAATTTTAGGCATCAGGATACATGAATCATATATTTGAACGGATAGACAACAAGAAGGAGAACTACACCACCTACGATTTCACCCAGAAGGAGAATAATGCCCTCAAGACTTTTTTTGACCTGGCGCAGGAGTTTGACAGGATAGAGGATTTTTATAGTCTTTGTGTGGCCATCCCAAAGAGTTTCTTTAATCTGGAAGCCTGTCTTTACATTCTGAATCCCAAAAAGCATACCATGGCACTTATTTCCAAGACTGAGGACTGCAAATGCAGGATGCACGACCCGCCTCCTGAAGATGTCAGTCCTTCTGACAGACCGTACTTAACTGGCAGGGTCACTCTGGTCATGACGATCCGTGGGAAGGGAACACTTATGGAAGAACTCCCCTTTCAGGTAAAGGATGATGTTCTTGGTCTTCTGGAAGTATATCCGGTGAACAAACCGAACGAGCACAGAGATCTTTTTTTCCAGAAAT
>CP070644.1:1820249-1831337 GCA_020354155.1 Nitrospiraceae bacterium
AGAGACTCCGCAAAGGGGTGCAGAACATCTTTTCGTCTCAATGTAATTTTTGTATTCAGATGACCATTCCCGATCGACCTGGCATCAATTTTTATTTTATACAGAGGGCCGACTACTCTGTGGGTGTAAAAAATGCCAAGGCATAAGATGCCGACAATTGTTATAAAAGAGCACAGTGCGCTTATGGTCAAAGATTGAGTGATGAGCTCCGCTTTAAGAACAGTCATAATGATCAGAATAGCGCTAAAATGGGAATCCAATGATTGATGAATATTCAGATACAGGACAAAGGACACCCCGGTACTGAGAATAAGGACAAGAAGAATAAGGGAAACAATCCTTTTCACATAGTCTCCCTTGATAATCTCTGATGGTTTCACAGGATATTCTCCATTTTTATACTGGCGCTCCGACCTCACTACTCATGACAGGTATAGTGAAAGCGATATTTCTTTCACCCATACCTTCTTATTCCTGAGGGGGTACTTTTTCGAAGACCGCTTTGCTGTCTTCCTTGGGATGATGAGGCGGTGCATGAAGGGACTTGTCATCCAACACCTTGATGCTGGTGATTATTCTGATTGATTCAAATGTTTTATTCAGTTCTCCGCTTCTAAAGTTCCTCAGGGGCACACCGCCTTGATATTCTATCCTGTCCCCTTCCGATACTTCTGTACCCAGAAGACTGGTCATTGTGGCTATCCAGACGCTTTCACCCCCCTCAAGAAGTTCCAGATAGAGGTATTTACCTGCATATTCTGAATGAATGATTGTAGCAACACGTGGTCGTGCTGCATAAGGCACAACCTCCTGTGCTGATATGTCTGATTTAAAAACAGGAAGATAACAGAGACTTAGTATTATAGCTATTTTTCGTACTGTCATTTCACTCCTTCAATGGAAATCATTTTCCAATCAGTGATCAATCTATGGATACGGTCTGTTATTATGATTGCTGGCATGACAATACAGAGAACACTGGCCACTAAATATTCCTGTATCATCAAAACGAATACCGCCCCCCCCCTGCTCGGGCTGCACACTGGTAACATCAAAGTTTATCAGATGAGAGTTATTAAGAGCATTACCCTGTGTCACGCTTATTCCATGTGCATCATGACAGGTTGAACAGGGGGCCTGATAGGTCACTATATGAGAGTTATGCCCGCTAAAACTTTCATTTGCCAGAATACTGTTCCTGTCATGACACTTGTAGCAGAGGGCATAACTCGTGGGACTCTCTGATGTATTATCCTGGGTGGTGTAGTTTCGTTCAAGAAGGTATTCATTGTTAGACCCATGAGGGCCTCTTGGGCCACTTAGGTTATCGTTATTGTGACAGTCAGTGCAGAAGATTATGCTTGCAGTCGTGAGAGGAGGAATGAGACTGGGAACATTCATATTTACCCCCTGCACTGCCACGGGATGAAATGAAGGATTTGAAGCTTCAAACTCACTACGGGTATTCAGCTGCTGGATCTGCCGGTCAATTGAAAAAACGGTAGTTACATTATTGTCAGCATGGCACTTAAAGCAGATCTCATACTCATTTGCCGAAACCGTGATGAACTGGCCTAACATATTAACCCCGGACACTCCCTCGATTGCCCCGGAGACCGCTGGAGCAGCAGGCGATGCATTTGCATTTGTCCAGTGCCCATTATGACAGTCTGCACATTCAACATGGTTTGGAACGGTGCCTGATGTAAAGTCCTCTAAGGGTTCATGGAGGCCTGTATAGTTCTGCACAGCATGTTTAAAAAACTTCCCAAACTCCGCCTCCATATCAATACCGGCAACATTGCCGTTATGACAGACAAGACAATTATCTTCTTCGAATACATACTGTAAAAGCCTTTCATGTCCGGCTGCAGAATGGGGAGTATGGCAATTCGTACACCCATTTTCTGCAACGGTAAAATATGCCGACCCCGGCCACGGATTTGATCCCGTACCATTCCATGTGGCGCTCGATAGAGCATGAGAACTTGAGGTCCAGCCATTTTTTATATGACAGGATGTGCACAGAGCTGACGATGCATTGGTCATCACAAGAAAGTCTCCATAGGTATTGTCATGAGGATCATGGCACGTTGTACACTGGAGCTGCTGATTATTGTCCAGGCTTATATGGGCCGGCAGAGAGAGAGGCTGCTCAAGTTCAACATTGCTGAGCGCAAGGTTACTGTCATAGACAAAAGAGATCGGGTGGTCGTCTGAAAGGTCCGTTCCAAGCTTGGAAGCGATATCAGGAAAAAACCGGACCCCTCCGGCAAAGGCTATCTCCTGCGACGAAGAAACCAGTGCTCCCAGGGCAATTGTCCCGTCATGACAGCTGAGACACAGCTTTGATGAACCAGTGGGCTGGCCCACAGTGGCATACATGGTTGAGCTCTGATATGGTACATAGGTCGTCGTGGAATCCTGGCGGTTCCACAGTAACGATATATCAGTTCTTGCATGGTGAGGCGCATGGCAAAAAATACATACTCTGGTTTCAAAGATAGCTTTAATGGTGCCGGGCCCGGATACAGACAGGTTATGTTTACTATCAATAATGCTCCCTGTCGGCTGAGCATACAGAGAAGATTTGCAGAGCAGGACTGACACTCCTGCCACGAAACAGAGAACTGTGATTTTCAAAAACCCTTTCATACCACTACCTTTACTTATAGTATAGCGGATACGTGTGCCATCAGGAATAAAAGATCTTACATTACACTTATGGCGTAGTGTACCGCTCTTCTTTCAGGTATTGAAAAACCTGAATTCTGTTATTGTACGAGTCTGCAACATATATTTTATCATCACTATCAATGTATATACCAGAGGGAAGCCAGAATTCCCCGTAGGAATTTCCGGGGCCACCGAAAGCCATCAGCAGATCTCCACCTTCGTTAAAAATCTGCACATTGTCGAAGAGGGCATCAACGACATAGATATTACCGTCACTATCAACAGCTACCCCTCTCGGACGGGAGAAATATCCGGGGCCGTCACCTGCTTTGCCAAAAGAACGAATAAAAATCCCCTCTGGCGTAAAAATCTGAATTCTGAAATTAAGAGAATCCGTTACAAAAATATTGCCGCTGCGTGAGACAAAAATGTTGGTTGGGAAGTTAAACATTCCCGGCTCAGTCCCTGTCTTTCCCATCGTGCCCCTGAATGCATGATCCTGAAGGTCATACCGTATGATTTGCGAGCTTACCGTATCAACGACGAGGAGCTCCCCGGTCTCCCTGTTTACTGCTACTCCCGTTGGCCTCTCCAGAAAGTTTTTCCCTATATCCTTGACATATGTCTTTCCATGGTCACTAAACACCCTCACAACGCCTGATGCCGAGTCCGTTACATATACATAACCATGCATGTCAGCCGCTACTCCAATGGGAAAGGAAAGTGATACCTCTCCATTCGGAAAGGTATAATAATCGTTCTGCTGCTCATCAAATACATGCACGCATTTACAAAAGCTGTCAACAACATAGAGCCTGTGATCAGAATCCGTCAACACTCCATAGGGGTTGACCATGGGTGTTTCTTTTCTGCCCTTAATAAAGTTCAGGAGTTTTTTCGAAAGAGATTCCTGAATATTGATGTCCTCCGGACTTGACAGAGCATTGACAAAGTGTATTCTCGGCACCTCAGGGGGGGGCGGCCATAATAGGTCAGGCAGATTTTTTTTCGTTACCGCAATCTCCTTAAAGCAGCCATGAAGAAAAAAAATCATGACAATACCTGAAATCAGAACGATGATGCCTCTCGTCTTTTTCATAATCTATCCTTTATCATGTTGTTTAAAACAGTCTCCTGCTTAGGATAAAACGCAGAGCATTATTTTTTATGGTTTCTCCAACAATATTATCCTCGTTTTCATCATATGTATAGGTTATCCTGCCGCTGTATATTCTGTAAAACCAATCAAGTGCCACAAGCAGTCCCTGATTTACACTGCTCTGAGACGGGCTTGAGATGCTGTTATAAAAACCATTTGCCGAAAATTTAGCACGGTTGGAGATCACCTTTTCATAGCTCGCAATAATATTTGTGAGCTTCTCGGTCTCATCCCTTTCTATAAATTTAGTCGCTGTATAGGCAATGGAAAATCTCATAACTGAATAATAGGTGGGCTGCAGGGTGATAACCTCCGAGATAGTTGCTCTCTCCAGCGGCAGCGATGATGAGTCCCTGTTCTCAAAGGACAAACCCGTTTCACTCCATGGCATTTTCAATGCCACACCAAAGAGATGAGATTTATCATAATACAATTCATCAGTGCTTGATCGAATGCCTTTGATGAAATACTGTCTGGATTTACTGAACCGGTAATAGATGTCCATCGTCTTGACCAGATTGAGGCTTACGCCGTAGGATTGATCGTGCGTCCAGTAGTCAAAGGGATAGAGAATGCGGTACTCATAATCAATCAGCACCGGCGCTCCAGCCGAACAATCAAGGACTGCATCCAGGAGACCGCCAATAATACATCGTATTCTGGTCAGCGAACCTGTCCTTGAGATGATATAGTTGCCGGGTTCGGGATAAACAAAGCCCGAGCTGTCTTTTACAATTATCGAATTTATATCTATATCCTCCTGTTTCAGGTCAGTAAAGGCGCTGGTAAGAGAAACAGGCTCATCGTTCACGCGACTAAAGTCCGAAGAACTATCCACTTTCGTTACATTAAACTGCTGCCCCATTTCGGCCCGTATTGAACCCACAGGAAGGTTCCGGTAGTAAAGAAAAGCTGCTCCAGAATCATAACGCACCTCCTCACTGCCGGTGGTACGGAACCGAATTGCACTGGCATTGACACTGGTCGTAAGATTTTCATAGAGAAGATGGGTCAGATTAAAGTGCCCCGATGCCGTATTTTCATCCGTTCCTGTTGCGTTGAGCTCATTAAAGAGTTTGCGCTTCCCATATCGTAATCTGTACTGAGTACGCAGGTTCTTTCTGTGTCTGAATGAGAGATTCTGGCTTGCAGAAACCCCCCTGTTTGTATTATTCGTGTTTTTTGTATCCGTATAGATCAGGGAAGATCTGAGAATGGCCTTATTATTTTCTAAAAAAGACCGGCTGTGCAGTAGGCTGAACAACTGCTGTTCACTGTCAAGAACGTTCTCATTGAGTGTCTCGTCACTTGTACTGTAGGAGCCGCTTAGCTGAAAGCTTCCGAACTTACTCGTGTTGCTGCTAGTGAATTTCAGATCATCTCTGTCTTTATCTCCCGTGAAATAGCCTGATGTCTGGCTGTCCAAATGCATATAGCTTATTGAAGTTGGGAACAATCCGCTTTTTAAGACGAAATGTGACCCGTATGATGTCTCCTCCGTTTTGGTCCGGCCGCTAAAATTATTGTTCAAACTATCGGTCTGTCTTCTGGCAAACAGGGTCAGTGTATAGGGTTTACGGGGAAGGAGAACGAGCTCTGCATCATAGCCCTGGAGAAAAGAATCAGACGTCGTTACTGTTGACGATGGTCCGCTGCTGTTCGTTTCTCTCGACTGCTGCCATTCCGGGGAGATAACCAGCGAGTAGGTGGCAAGGGCAGGATGGTAGATCCATCCTCCTGTTGCGATGTCAAGTCTTTCAGTGAGATCTGTTGTTTGATCTTTCCTGCTGACATAGGGTCCCTCCCGTGTCTCCTCCTCATATTCAAAATCAAGTTCCATGCCGAGCTTTGGTCTGTCCATGTGGAAATAATCCGCCGTGTAGGCCCGGACCTCGGTAAGCACAAGAACGGTCGTGATTGCCAGGAACATAAGAATACTGTGAATAACTGTTTTCATGACTGAAAAAAGCCGCCCGCCTCCGGTTCTTAAAATATTTCAAAAAAATCTTTTTTGAGTAAAAACCTGTCTTTCCCTAAATGAGGGTTATGACAGAACGTGCACTCCTTGTCCTCCAGATGCTCTTCTATCTTCGTAATGGACTCCTCGATGTGACACTGGGAGCACAACTCCTTTGATGATTTCTTTAACAGCAGATAGGAGAACGAGGAATGGTGGTGGTGGTGGCACGTTGTGCACATCCCGGCAGACACCGGTCCATGAATCCAGAGATTCTTTGTAAATGCTGATGTGAATGACTTCGTTGTATGACATTCAATACAAACTTCATTTTTTGGCAGCAGCAGTTCTTTTGGCAGGGACTGATAGCTCGGGAAAGATCCCGAGAACAGCTCTTTGCTTTCCCCTTTCATTACATGACAGAGATAGCACTGGCCCGCGCCATATGGCCCGTGAGTAGATGGCCAATTTTTCCTGACCGCTGCCTTTTTCCCCTCGCTCTGGACAAGGAGTGCTACCTGTGCCTTGGATGCATTTCCTTCAAGGGGAGGCACTCCCGTAAAAAAAAAAGTCAGGACCCTCTGTTTAGAATATTTATCGCATCCTGAAATGAATGTGAGCATGAAGGCGATGCTCACAAGCATCATCAAAGCATATCTCTGCCTGCCCCGGCGCTTCAATTCCCTGTCTTTATCCATGATAACAATTCATTATTTTCTATAGAGCAACTCCATACCCTACCCTGTCATTTTATTCCCCTTATCCCGTGCAAACTACAAGACCGGAAGCAGTCTCTACCTCTCTCTCCCTGTTTCCCGGGCCGGAAACCAATACGGGCTATGGCTTGGATATAACAATGACAGCATTCACATGTATTACACTATCCGTCACAGGCTTGATAGTATTATGTTCCTATACGCTGGGGCAGTGATTTCTTCGGGTTTCCTGTTACTCCGCAGGCGATGATGCTGACGGTGTAAGTGGCCCTGTCCACTTACCAAAAGCATATACATTGATTTTATTGTCACCTACTAAATTAGAGACATAGATAAGATACTGAATGTCAAAATCCTTGTCAGCGTATTCCTTAAAGAATTCAATATTATCCCTATCATAATCGATGAATATGCCGGTGGGCAGCACCATGCCCCCCCTGCCGGCAAACCCCCCGAAAAAAAGCATGAGCCGGCTCGTTTCCACATCGAAGATCTGAACGTTTTCAAACGCTGTATCGACCACATAGAGCAGTCCCTCTCTATCTGCAGCAACACCTTTTGGTCTGGACAGTGCCCCGACTGTATCACCATGATAGCCGATGGTACTTCTATATTCCCCATTGAGGTCCAGGACCTGAATCCTGAAATTAAAAGCATCATCAACGTAGATATTGCCCATATCGTCTATGTCAATATGGGTTGGCTTTATGAATTCTCCTTCCCCTGAACCAACTCCGCCTATGGTCTGAATGGTCTCTCCTGTTGCCATATCAAGGACAAGGATCTGATGGAGACCAAAGTCGCATACATACACCCTGTCTTCATAGACTGCAACATCAATTGGTTTGACAAACTGGTCAAGCTGTCCATATGCCCTGACATATTTGTTTTTATCGTCAAAAACAAGGATCTGTTTTCTTCCGAAATCAGACACATACTTATAATCGTTTTCTGTAACGGTTATTCCAGCAGGTTCACTCAGACTACCCATGCCGGTGGTCTTAACGAGATCAAATTTTTTGTTCTTTAAATCCAGAATGATTATGCTGTTAATCTTCCTGTCCATGATATAGATTTTCCCCTTTGATGCCTCTACGTCGTAGGGGGTCGTTATCCATTTTGAGGATTGTTCCTCGCCCAGGAGAAATTCATTAAATGCGCTCTTTTTCCCGCCGAGGTCTTCCTCTGTAGAGATGTGTGTCAGAAACTGGATTCTTGGCTCCTGCGGCAGCGGGGGATAAAATATTGTTTCTTCCCTTACTCCCTTCTCCGGTGTTGCACAGCCCACAAGCACCATAGCGGTGATCATGGCTAAAAATAATCTTCTCATATTTTCTCCTCTATTGAACCTCTGGTTTTATGTGTTCCTCTCATCAGGTATTGGCCACCAGCACAATAAGCTTTCAAAGAGGGATGTTCCTTATATCCTTATTGTATGAGACCTGTGCCTTCTTGATTGTCATTGCCTTCTTCAGGAGCAGTGCTTTCCCCGGGCGGCTCATTGGCTTTTTTTGTTTTGCTTTCCTCCAAATCTCGTTCCCTGCTTCTCTGAAGTTCCTCGAATGATGCATCCTTGCCCGGTACGGGGCTTACATTGATTGGATTCGACACAGGGTCATATCTATCGTAGTGCGTTACTTTGTGGCATGTAGTGCTGCAGGTACCCCCTGTTTCCGTTTTCTCATAGTTTATCGTCAGGTCTCTCTTCCCAAATTGAAAAGACTGTCGTATGAGCTTGGGGGCCAGGGAAGCATGGGGATCATGACAGACACTGCAGGACCTCCCCTTTACCTTGTTGACATGCCTGAAATGAAGATTGAGGTTCCCGTTTCTAAACTTTGTATTCGTCGTTGTTCTTGGAATTGCGAAGGCCTCCCCCAGGCCTCCGTGACAGTCAGCGTTGAAGCACAGATCATATGCTCCCGCTGCGAAATAGACATAAAAATTCTCCGGGTACTCTTTTTTCAGGTGTTTATAAAAATTACTCTCATGGGCATCATGGCATACTGTGCATTTCCCTTCGGCAAAAGGGGCATGCTTCTGTAAATCCTTGTCTTCACGAATGATTTTGGGAGGCTCACCCTTGAGACCGGGTGGGGTCTTGAATTCTTCACTATGACATTTGGCACAGAGCTGTCCCGTTGATTCTGAAGGTATGTCTTTAAAAAGGTGCATACCTTCCTTTGTTATCTCATGGCACCCTGTACAGAGGTCGCCCTTCACACTTTGGGGATGAACATATTTTTTCTTGCCCATCTTTGCATGGCAGTCCACAGTTATGCATGATGCTCCAGTGTCTATTGACAGTATTTTCTCCTCTCCATGGGCAAAGGAAAAGAATAACTCTGAGAAGAAAACTGCTGCTACGATAATTCCGAAACTGCGCAAGCAAAATTGCATACTCATCATGAATAATAAAATCCTCTGTTTTCCTGTGCCTTACGATTCTCAAATAAACTGCTCTGAAAAGTATTGCTACTATAATAAAACAGTTTGAAACAAAAAAAAAGTGGGGACAAGCCCCACTTTTTTTGTTTTCTACTGAATAGTCTTACTTAATGTGGCATGAAAGACAGAGTGCTGAATTAGCATTGTCTGCCCTGAGCAGATAAGCGCCAAGAGCCTCAACCGGATCGTCATGAACATCATGACAGGTAGAACACTCAACATTACCGTTGACAAGCACACTATCAATCGGAGCATTACCGATTAAGTCTGTTGAAGGAGCGCTTTTCAGACCGGTTTTTGATGCAACATAGGCAATTGAGATTGGGTGAGTACCCTGCAAGTTGCCGTTTGTTCCGTTGAGATTAGGAATCTTTTTGTTGCCCGTTACAACTGTAGAACCAGTTCCGCCACCAAATGCCTCAAGTGCTGTTACTCCGTCATGACAGCCAAGGCAGAGTCTTGATGTTCCGCCCGGAGCAGATGGTGTTGCCTCTGCGCCTGCTGTGTCTGAACTGTACATGTTAAAGGTAAGGGTACTTAAATCATGGTTCCACAGAGGACCATTAGCTGCCCTGTTTGTACCACTGTCGTGCGGTGAATGACATACAGCACAAATTTCAGTTACACCAGCGAGTGTTGTCAGATCGTGGACACTGCCTGAAACCTGACCAAATGCTACAGAACTTATTCCGACCATACAGATTACTGCCAACGCGAGAATTAAGCCTTTTCTCATTTGCTACACCTCCTTAAAATTAATGGGTTTATCCCATTTTATTCCTTTCTGAAGAAAGGATTTATCAAGCAATTCTGAACTGAGTACTCGCAAATGCCATGCCACCTCGTAAATCCTTTTAATATCAATTAGTTGTGGCTTTATTAAGCTTTTTTTTATGCCACATTGGCATGTTTTTTATGCCACTTTGGCATGATCAAGGCTATTGTACACAGGAACTCCATATATCTTAAATGTAGGAATGAAGCTCCCCGGAAGGCAGGGAATGTTCAAATACTTTACAGTAGTGAATCAGAGAGATACAGAGCCGGCCCTTCAGCAGGACCGGCTCTGTGTTCTTTATTTCACCGCTAATTACGATGACATACATCACATTCCGTCGTTTCAAGCCACGGTCTGTAAGGTGTCCCCCACTTCACCTCAACCTGGTCCTGATGACAGGGAGCATTTACGCACGTAGCTTCGTCCGGATAGAGGGTACCGGCCGGATAGAATGTGGTGGTTGTCAGATCATAATATACATCCCCTTGTAAAAAAGCAGGATATAAGTAAGGCACTGGGTTAAATGCGATATCCTTGGTGCCGTTGACGTGGTATGCCGTGTTATGGATTGGTACATCGTTAAAATAGATGCTGAAATCATCCCTGACATAATCTGGATCTTCAGCCTGGACAGTGTTGTAATGGCATGTATTGCACTGCAAAGCTTCATACCCCATATTCCAGGCATGCATATTGATGTATCCATAGACATCATCGATCCAGGCATGGCTGTCTCCAATACCGGCTGATACAGTCGGCGGCAGGGTGATGGGGTACCCGTGGCATCCGTCACAGCCCAGCGAATCAATACCCCAGGTGGGACTCTGATACAGTGTGTTTTTGACCACGAAGCTTTCCCACGGTGGATCATAGGTCAATGGCCAGGTCTGGGGTATTGTTTCTGGAGGTATAGGAACATCTCCGGAACTCGTAAACTCGGTAACACTGTGGCAGTACACATTGCTGCATGTCCCCTGCGTATAATCAAGCCCGTTAGCATCGGTAAAGACTGTCGGGCCCGGAGTATAGGTTGCAGTCGGAGGATTCAGGGCCTTGAGTGAACCTGCCGGTGCATTGACATTATATAACTCTATCTGAGCATCACCTCCACCAGCATTTGTTACTCCATTCCTGTGCTCGGCTGAATCCATGGGATGACAATTTCCACAGTTCATGATATATACAGTGTCCTGTGCCGTGTAGTCTTCAGTAATTCCTGTATTTACTGAATCTGCATAGTCTGGATTGCCGGTATATTGAGTCAGTTGACTTCGTGTATGCGGCGGCACTGCATGTCACCAAAGTCATCCTGTTTTATATGCTTCGCCGTGATGATGACATTGAGTGGACTTCG
>CP070644.1:1831437-1839806 GCA_020354155.1 Nitrospiraceae bacterium
AGCAATCAACATTCCGGATATCCCGAATGGTCAATGGAAGTGGCTCATTATCAGAAGAGATCTTCTATTGAAAGATACCGCTCACCTGTATCGTAACAGAACGTCAGGACTTGGCTTCCTGAGGGGATGTCCTTTATTTTCTGAGACACTGCTGCCAGAGACGCTCCTGAAGATATACCGACAAGGATGCCCTCTTCTTTGGCACACCTCTTTGCAAAGGTAAAAGCATCCTCCTTTGTAACCTGTATGATTCCATCTAAAATATCCCTGTCAAGAATTCCCGGGATAAATCCTGCACCGATACCCTGGATGGGATGAGGTCCCGGATCGCCTCCGCTGAGAACGGGCGAAAGCTCAGGCTCCACAGCGAAGACCTGAAGCCCCGGGAATTCCTTTTTGAGCACCTGTGCACATCCTGTTATGTGTCCGCCTGTGCCGACTCCGGTAATAAGGTAATCAATACCTTCCGGGAAATCTTTTATGATTTCCTGTGCCGTAAACTGCCTGTGTACTTCTGTATTGGCTTCGTTTTCGAATTGCTGCGGCATCCATGCATCTGGTGTTTCCCTCACCATCTCGGCCGCCTTTTCAACTGCACCTTTCATGCCCTTTTCTTTGGGGGTCAGGACCAGTTCAGCCCCATATATGGATATCAGCCTGCGGCGTTCAACCGACATTGACTCAGGCATGACAAGAATCAGCCTGTATCCCTTCACCGCTGCAACCATGGCAAGGCCGATTCCTGTATTACCTGATGTCGGCTCAATAATGACACTGTTATCCTTGAGAATCCCCTTCTTTTCGGCGTCAAGAACCATTGATAATCCAATTCGATCCTTGATGCTGCCGCCGGGGTTTGAACGTTCCAGCTTCATCCAGACGTCAATGCCCTCTCCGAATAGATTATTGATTTTTACGTGATCTGTGTTGCCTATTGTGTCAAGTATGGTTTTTATCTTCATTTCAGCCCCCTGGTTTCTGCCTGGTATGATTTCTAAAAATACTGTAGATTGTTTACACAAATCAACAGGATTAATACTAACATAGTACAGCACATGTGATCTTAATCACATACTTATCCCCTGAGTTCGTTCAATTTAATTATATGAATACTACTTTGCCTGTGAATGAACAAAGAATAGAAAATGCACAGTGCTTTCAGGCGGTTGAGCCTGATCATGGAGCCGGGATGAACCTTGGCACTAATTATTGAGTGTATAGTCATATGGCAGAAACAATGAAAGCAAGATTGCAGACTATTGAGCAGCTCCCCACACTGCCAGAGGTTGCTTGCCAGATACTGAACATTACGAATAGACCGATGCTTTCCATACATGAGCTCAGGGAAATAGTGGAAAGAGATCCTGCCATATCTTCCAGGGTGTTGAGCGTAGCCAACTCTGCCTTTTTCGGATTTCCTGCCCGCACCGATGCCCTTGATGAAGCAATTATGAGAATAGGGCTGGAAAATGTAAAGAGCATCGCCATGGGCATATCTGTGATGTCCATGTTCGGTGATATTAAAATAACTGATACATACAGGCGTCTCTTCAATCACTCTCTCACTGTGGGCTTGACGGCAAGACAGATCGCCAAAGGCCTGAGAATGAGCACCGAGGGGGACATATTCATAGACGGGCTGCTCCACGACCTGGGGCTTCTGGTCCTCGATGTATATTTCCCAGAGCTCTACGAGGAAATATTAAATGCCATGGATACCAGGTCTCTTCTTGAAGTCGAAAAAGATGTTCTGGGCAACACCCATGCAGAGATAGGATTCTGGCTTGCTGAAAAATGGAACCTGCCTGACAGCGTCCTCTGTGCAATTTTGTTCCACCATACGCCCTCCCTTGCATCCAGGAGCATGGAGCATGTAGCGATACTGCATATTGCTGACTATTTTGTATCAAGCAATATCCTCATACCCTCCATGAAGGAAATGAATTATTCATTTGACCGGTTATCACTTGATATTATCGGGATAGGGGACAATGAGATGCGCTCCATTGAAGAATCAATTGCGAGTGTTTCCTCTGATGCCCTGTTCAGGAGTCTTCTCACACAGTGCGGCACAGAGCTGGATCATACTTCCTGTTTTGCCGTCTGAATCAATCCATGGAATGTCTGAGCTTTTGATAACTCCAACCCCTTTTTTATGATTACAAAGTGAGTAATCATGAAAAAGATGATAGGGGTAAAGTTAAAGTTCGAAGGCGATAATGGACGTTGCATTAAAACATCCTGCGCTATCATGTCCATACACATCTGCCTGCATACCTTCGGATAACCCCAGGATATCGATACGTGCACTGGAGTATAGTGCTTTCTCTATGAGATAGATCTGTGCATCCTCCGGAACCGCGACACAGTCATGCACCCCGTCAAGACCAAAGGTCCTATTTCGATAGTCCATATCGATGATGACGCCCGACAGCTTTTTGGTTAAGTCTATCAAAATAAATACGGCATTGATGTAATCAGGCTCTGCATCAGGATCACCTGAATCTAATGCTATCCCGTCAATTTCCACCGGGCTTCCAGGCTCAAGGGAACGCCAGTCCACCAGTCTTCCCTGCTTGACAGAATATAACTTTGTATCATCCTGAAGCACAACTTTTATCTGATCACCAGTAACAGGTAATTGTCCTGGATCCAGTGTAAGCATAAAAGAATATGGTTCTGTTGTCGTATCCACCTCTGATTGAACGGTGCCCTTTATTTTCTGAAATTCTCCTATCTCAACAACAGCGGCATCCAATACCCTGCATGCGTCGTCATCATGATCATAAAAATCCGCACTTTGAAGATCATTTGCAGGGCATGACATTCTGCTGAAGAATCCGATAGCTGTCACACTGGCACGGAGTTTAAGGTCTTCAAACAATGCAGGTCTTCCATTTGTTGCAGCATTAAAGATAGATGTAGTGCGCAGGACAGAGACGGTAACGCAGCTGTCAACATCATGATACGTTTCATTGACACCTTCTACCGTAATAGGACAGAGGGTAAACTGTCTGGCTGCGTCGTCTATATGATGAATTATGCCGGGTACTCGCACGATCCTGGCAGGCGGGAGGTTCCCAATGATATCGATGAAAACAACAGGAGCAAACTTATATTTATTGGGGTTTTGTTTTATCAATGAATTTTTTACATCGAGATCTAATTGAATGGTAAGCATCTGCCCGGGGGCAACATAAAAATGCTGCCTTGGATTCAGGTCAATTTTGTGATTGCCCGTCAAATCTACGGGCTCGGGAATGAGGTCTCCATTTGCATCATATAATTGAACGTCGTCAACGGTGAGGCGTATCTTTTCATACCACATGGCAGGCACCCTGTCTTCAATGCCCAGCAAGGTTGTCTCGTTTCTCAGATTCAGAAAATCAAATTTTCGTCTGCCTGAAAATACGGTGTATTTCCCATTATCAGATAACAGTTCTATTCTTGTGATTGTCACAATGATCTTTGAAAATTCTTCTGTATAATTATCAGTCAGTAAAATTGCCACACTCCCCGTCCCGACAGAACCACTTCCCTTCGGCAAAGATCCGTCCATGCCGCCACCGCTGCCGCCGCATGAGGAAAAAATAAACGTTGTCAGGGCAAGAATAAGTAAAAGAAACACTATATTTTTTCTGTTTTTCATAACCATACTCCTTTGCAATATTTTAAAGTTACGCCATTATTTAGTTAACTGTAGTAAAACATACCAGTACTATAACCTTTAAGCAATAATAATACCTGTCTCTAAGTAGTTGATTTTATGGGACAGGAGAAACACGAAAAGCAATGAATGTAAGTATATCCGACATGCCGAAGAAGGGTATGAAACAAAATATCCAGTAATCTTAATGTGTTAGGTGTAATTCACGATTTGCATTACATATTTACAATGTAATAGATGTCAACACTATGAATGTATGTTGAATGTGGCTGATTTTTCTTTTTCTTCTATTATCTTTCCTCTGGGTGGATGATTTTTTCCTGTTTGTACTGTGATGGGGCGTGACTACAGTGTAGTTGTGAACCTGAAAAAAGAAAAATTTTTCTGGTCTTCAGGTCACATGTGAGATATAATGACAGTAGAGAACGTATGGAGATAAATGACAGAATCAGGGGATGCATTCAGATTGAACAGACCATTGCATCCATATACAGCGATTTCATGAACAGGTTTCCCGTAGAAAAGGAGTTCTGGGAAGGGCTCTTTTATGACGAGGTTGAGCACGCATCCTTTATGAACGGTGTTGATTATCTTAAGTTCATTCCCGGCCTTCCCAAAGAGGTGTCAATTCCAGAATCACCATATATTGCAAAAACCATGGAATATGCTTTGAGTGTACAGAATCAGATTAAGTTCAAACAGGTTTCTTTGGAAGATGCCCTCAAAATGTCATTGATACTTGAGGAGTCTATGGTGGAGACCTTCATGAATGAACTGATGGTCGTTCTTAATAGTTCGGATGATAAATCTTACAGCAGAGATTTTGAAGATATGCTGATCGAAGAAAGAGGACATGTGAGTAAGATAAAGAATATGATGCTGAATAAAGGGTATTTGAAAATGACGTAGTGTCTCTACGGTATTCCCTCACTCAAAGGGAAAAGTGAAATTTAAAATTCCTGAAGATATAGTTCAAAAAGCCATCAAATGTAAAAACAATTCCGATTTTCCCGACCAGCTCTCAGGTCGAGCCCTACAATAACTGGCGATACGTTTATAGGCGATTCTCATTCATTCTCATGTTCTATTAATAATTGTTATAGCACTTATAAATACATTGCATTTATTTCCATCACGTCGTATTGTAATGTGTATATGGGGGACATGTCGTGGCAATAACAGATAGAGCGTGGTTAAGGGAACTTCTTACCGGTTGTCCCTTTGGCATTGCCCTGGACTCCTGTCCTGCCAGGGAAATAAGGAAATTGCCTGTCTATGAACGATTTAAAATCCTCGATGGTATGAGTGACGATGAGGTGGAATCCATCCTCGATTACCACAAAGTATGCAGCACTGAGAGAGAAAAATTAAATATGTAGTTCCACGGTTGTCAGAAAGGGTACCTGACTGGTAACGGTTTCCATGCTATTAATTGCTCTGAGCAAGACCGCTCCTCGATAAATCCGCATTATCAATGAAATGGAATCGGTCTGGAACCTGAAGAGTTGTTGAAGTTATCAACATTTTTAAAACTTACCTGTAAATATAATATAAAGAATATATCGATAACTTTCTCTGCTCTCCGCTATAGATAATCTATTAAATTAACTTATGCGATTAGTAAATAATTTTAATAGACATCATCCTCTATAAGTGATAAATAGAAATTAGGAGATTAAAGGACTTCAAAATTAAATAGAGAAAAAGAGCTGATACAATTTATTAGAAATTGCAAAAAGCCAAGGGCTATTAATGAACAAGTTTATATCAAGTTTAGCTTTGTTATCATTTTTCTCAATTTGGACTCAGGTTTATGCTCATGGTCCTGATGAAGGGTATCCCATGGGACCTTGGATGTGGTGGGGACATGGCATGGGATGGTGGATATTTCCATTTTTAATGATTGTAGTAATGCTAATAATATGCTTCCTTTTATTTCGGAGAAAAGGAGGGATGTCATCGTGGTGCGATTTTGGTGAGCAGAAAGATGCGGAAACTCCGCTGGATATCTTAAAAAAGCGATACGCCAAAGGTGAAATAACCAAAGAGGAGTTTGAAAAAATAAAGAAAGATTTGTAAATGCCAATTCATCTCGAAGAGTTAGATATAATGTCTAAAGTTGAAGGTTTAGATTCTACATTGATCGTTGCATGTAATATGTGTGCAGGAGCGAGTTTTGCTATGAAGGAAAACAAACCCTTCATTCAATTCTCTAGCAATTACTTAACATCCCCTCCCCTTGAGAGGCATATCACAAAATTACAATCTCAACTGAAAGAGAAAGGCGTAACGTCAAAATGGTTTAAGGGTGGTATTATACAGAAATTTTTTCTGTGCTTATGGACATCACGTCAACGCATGAAATTTAGGCAATGTGCAGATAACTATGAATCAGTAATAGTCTTAGGATGTGATTCTGCACTTAAGACTGTAAACGATGCTATGAAAGGAACAGATTGTAAGGTAATTAAAGGCACGGAAGTTGTGGGAGTTGTGAACACAGAATCAAAGTTCTCTTTGCCATTTAATATATCCTTTGAAAATTCCACATTAGCTACCATGTGTGATCTACACTGCAAGCAATCCGATCAAAAATCTCATCAGAATAAAGAAACAGACATGGTAGTTTGATATTGCAGCCGATGGCAAGAAGAACTGCAAAACTTTCAATCGTAAATCCTTGATTTCCCCAGATCATCAGATCGTTGATTAGTCGTTAGTAGAGAGAAAATAAGATCTTTTTTCATACTTAAGATAACATTACTTAATCGTACTCGTTCACCGTCCATGAGATAGATAGGCTTTTATTTAAAAACAGTATCCTAAATAGTTGCAATTCAACTCAATAGTCTTACCGCGCCAATTATAAACAAACGGCGCTCCCACTCCGATTACTTTGCATAACTCATTATAACCGTGAGCAGATCTTTCATCGAGACTTTGTGTGCATTATGAATGATGACCCCGCATTCTATCAATGGGAAAAAAACCCTATGAATAACGTGAAAATCGCCCTGAAAGTTGCGATTGATGATAGATCATAATCAGCCCTGAAATAAAACCGCAGATTCCCTGCCGCGGGGTTATTTGAGCAATCCAAGCTGATCCAAAAAGGGATACAACGTTCTTGCCTTGTTGGAGTGTTAGTCGGTGGAGTAGTTGAGGGTAGGACATATCGTTACGGCTGTTGAAAGACTCCAAAACACATTGCCGGAACAACGTGTTTTCTGATAACATTAAAACTATTTTAAAAGTAGTTTCGCGATACCAGGAACTGTAAAGAAACCCCTTATATCGCTGAAGGTTTTATTTGAGGACAAAACAAAATGACAGAGGAAATTTCCCACAAATTATCTACGAGAAATCTAAGAATTGAAGATTACGACACACTTCATGAAATCAGTTCGCGTGTGTACAAAGGGGTGGCTCTGCCCTGGACCCACGAGCAGATTGTTAGACTTATTCAACTTTTCCCCGAGGGACAGATATGTATTGAAGACAATGGAAAGCCCGTTGCAGTCGCCCTGACACTGATAATCGATTTCAGCCTCTTCGGTGATCAGCATACCTATGACCAGATCATCCGGGGAGGAACATTTAAATCACATGATCCAGAGGGAGACTACCTTTACGGCATCGAGGTGTTTGTGGATCCCGAATATCAAGGGATGAGGCTCGGCCGCCGGCTGTATGATACCCGTAAGGAACTTGCCGAAAACCTTAACATGAAGGGAATCCTTATAGGCGGACGGATGCCGTCCTATCATAAGTACTCAGCTGAACTAACTCCTGAACAATATATTCTCAAGGTCAAAAACCGTGAAGTCTATGACCCCGTACTTACCTTTCAGATCTCCAATGATTTTCATGTGCGCAATCTTCTTGATGACTACTGGCCCCAGGACTACAAGTCCCGCGGTCACGCCGTACTTATGGAGTGGATCAATATCTATTATCGAAAAAAAACGAAACTGATTGGCAGGACTCACTCCATTGCCCGTATAGGTGTTGTGCAGTGGCAGATGCGTCGTTTCAACTCCTTTGATGATTTTATGCAGCAGGTAGAGTTCTTTGTTGACACAGTGAGCGATTATAAGGCCGATATCGTGCTCTTTCCTGAATTGCTCAATGCACCTCTTATTCATACCTATGAGGGCAAGAATCCGACAGATGCCATGCGCATGCTTGCAGACTATACTGATGATTTGCGCCAGGCCATGATTAATATGGCGCTCAGCTACAATATTAATATTGTGACGGGGAGCATCCCGCAAATCGGGGACGACGGAAAGCTATACAACGTGTCTTTTCTCTGTAGGCGGGACGGGACCTGGGATTCGCAGGAAAAACTACATATCACCCCTGATGAAGATGCTTACTGGGGGTTTACTGGAGGAAAGGATATAAAAGTTTTTGATACCGATGTTGGAAAGATAGGAATATTAATTTGTTATGATGTCGAATTCCCTGAACTGGCACGTCTGCAGGTTATGAAGGGGATGAAAATTCTGCTGGTACCGTTCTGGACCGACACGAAAACCGGATATCTGCGGGTAAGGTGCTGCGCTCAGGCGCGCGCAATTGAAAATGAATGCTTTGTTGCCATATCCGGCAGCGTTGGCAATATACCAAAGGTTGAAACTATGGGTATTCAGTATTCCCAGGCGGCTGTGTTTACCCCTGCGGACTTTTCATTCCCCCA
>CP070644.1:1839906-1865155 GCA_020354155.1 Nitrospiraceae bacterium
GCAAGCTCCTTTGATACGCCGATGGCGCGAAGGGATGTTGTCAGGGCGGTGATTGCACTGATAATCGAGGCTATGAGAGCAAAATTTTCAATCATTTTCGTAATAAAATAATGCCTGTTGCCATTATTCCGGGCAGCAGTGACAAATATATTGAATTGAATGAAGAGAAAATTCAAGGTGATAAAAAATTCGTCGTGCATAATAGGTACATTATGAAAGTGCCATTTGTTAAAGAGTGGGGCTCGTGGGTGGTTTTTGTTTCCTGCTGCCTTACGGCAGTTGCAGCAGCTGTACCGCGCATCTCTTTGGAGCCTGGGGGGGATATATTCATTGGCTCAGGTCTTACAATTATCGGCCTTGCATTGCTTATTAATGCTAAGAATCCTGCGGCATCATTGATTCGGTCAAAGGGTCGAAATACTGAACAGCTGATATGGCTCCTCTTCTTTACCATCACCGGAGGTGCACTCCTTGCACCCTTTCTGTTCAGTGGCATAAAGGATTTTATGGTTTTTTTCCTCCTTGTGTTGCTGTATGTCCTGCTGCTTATGATGGGCAGGGAGCATCATATTCTTGCGGAGATGAACGGTTTTGCCCTTCTCACCCTTTCTGCTCCTATTGTTTATTTTGTCATGAGCGGTGAACTGTCAATGAAACTCTATGCTGCTGTTTTAATTTTTTTCTGGGCAGGTGTTTTTAAGGTAAGGCTCAGAATAAGAAAAACGCATTTTTTCAGAATGGCAATGGTCCTGTACTGCATGGCGGCCGCGGCGGCTTATTTGTTGCTGAATATTTCAATCATGTTGCTTCTTCCCCTCCTGGAAAACGTAGTATCTGCTGTGGTGATGAGAGAGGAGAAGCTCAGGGAAACAGGCTATATCGAATTATCCAAAAGTATTGCCTTTATCATCCTCATTGCTTTTTTCTGGCAGTAGACCATAGCTGTTTTCACATAGTTTCCTTACCCACTTTATGATAGCGTCTTCAATAATGCTTTAAATAGCTTTACGTCAGCAATTCATCCTGACAAAGAGGACACGTATATCAAATATCAAAGATAGTAACTCAAGGTGCAATAGTTAATATTCACAATCTGCAATTTTATGATTTACAAGAAAGTGATAGCGGCTAAATTCATCGATTGTGAAAAGGTGTGCGGGTCTAGCTTAGCAAAAGAAGCGCCGTTTTGGCATTTACAAAGAAAAAGGAGATTAAAATGGGCAGGTCAGGGGAATATAAAGTTTGTCAGTGGAGAGTAAACGTTAATTTGCTGGCATTTGTGAGTCTGGCCGGTCTATTTAACAATGCCATATAGAGTCGTTCATCTCTTCTGTAGATATCATTTCTGAACTGAATCATGTCTTCTTCATCTACCCAGGCTGTTAGATATAAGAGGTGAATACGTATAGGTTTAGGTAGATATACTGTTTGTGCCTTGCCTTTATTAATAACAGACAATATTTTATTGCGCGTCCAGCCAGGATTTTCCTTTAGTAAGTATTCAGCCAGCTCCAAGGGTTTTTCGATTCTGATGCATCCATGGCTGAAAGAACGAATATTTCTGGAAAACAGTCCTTTACCAGGAGTATCGTGAAGATAAACATTGTATTTGTTAGGGAATATGAATTTTATGTTGCCTAATGGATTTGATGTGCCGGGTTGCTGAATGAGTTTGTAGTGAAAATTATCTTCATCAATTTCAAACCATTTAACCATTCTGGAGTTTATCTCGGTTGCATCCTGCGACCAGTTGGTCATAACTTTAATATTTCGCATAGTTAGATAATCAGGATTTTCTCTTATCTTTGGCAGGATTTCTTCCGCTGCAATACTTTCCGGAATAATCCATGAAGGATTCAATACGATGTAGGTCATTGTTTCGCTCAGTACCGGGGTATGCCAATACGGTTTTCCAACAATTACATCCATTGACATTGTTTTATTGCCATTTTCTATGACATCTAACTTGAACCCCGCTATATTAACCATAATATATCGATGTCCAGTGTCTCGTGAGGTCCAGCGCATCCTTTCAAGATTAAGTTCTATTTGTCGTATTCTGGTTTCCACAGGAATATTTAAGGCCTCAATAGTAAGAGGACCGACGATGCCATCAGGATTTAACCCATTGCGCTCTTGAAATCTGATTACTGCATTTTTAATTTCTTGATCAAACACAGTGGCATTTTCTTTATTGTTATATTTCATATCTCCTGAAGCAATAAGTCTATCCCGTAAATTAACTATCTGCTCTGTTCTGTCACCCCGCATTAGTATGGTACTGTTTCGAATCTTTGGCCATCCTCCAGAAGCATGTATCGTTCGATAGCGCTGGAGACCCTTCCTGAGTTTTTCGTATCCTTCCTGTAATGGCAGAAGTTGATAAAGGGATTTCTGAATGGTATTTTCTGATAAAGCGGTTTCTAAAACGGCGTTAATATTTATAGCATCTTGATTTGCATGCCATTCCGCTTCTGCAATCAGAGGAGCAAGACATCCACCTGAAAAGTGACATCCCAGTGTTAAAAAGGCATCTGTAAAAAGTATGTCAAGTTCAGCAAATTGCTGTGCTGTCAGTCCTGAAGTGTCGAAGGCATCTCTTGAGTCCTTTATGAGACTTTTTATTTTATCAATATGATAGTACTCTGGGATAAGTCCATGGCTCTGAACACCTTCAATTAGATTTAATAAAATTCGTGCCTGCTCAAAGGATTGTGCATTTGCACTCCATGCACTCTGGAAATCCCTGGTTTTATAAAAATGCCTCAGCATTTCGGCAGAATGTATGGGGCTTCCATTAAGAGAATCTTCTGCTGAACTGCTAGATGAAAGAAAATGTAATCGTATGAGTTCACTAACTTTAGATGACGGAACAGTATAGTTTGATCCTGATTCAACTGTTACAGCAGACAACAAGAAAAGTAAAAGATAAAGAATCACTATAAAAGTTAGTTTCATTTGCACGCTCCAACCTTCGAAGTACTAAGGTATAAACATCCTGAAATCATCGTATACAGCATCATCTATAAATTCGGCATGATCGACTTAATTATTGAACAGGAAGCAGACAACCTGTGAGATTTTTTACAGACAAGAGGGAAGGCAAAAAGAAGGGTGCGCAGGGGGAATCTGATGAAATTATCATGCTCAATATAGCAAAACTTATATTGTAAATTAAATAAACAACGAATGTCAAGCAGTGTAATTAGAATTAACGTAAAAAAAAATAACGTTAGGATGTAAAATATCTTGACATTTCTGTTCGTGAGGTGTTAAACTTTAATAACGTAAAAAAAAATTACAATTTCTCAGAAATAAAAGTAGGCAATCTTAACAGTTGAAGGGCAGTATATATTTTATCATCTCATTTTGAGATGTCTAATCATTCAGGAGAGGAGGATGGAATTTCTTTAGCATCCCAATCAGGGATATCCATATTAATAGGAAAGGAGATTGAAAGCATGAGAAAGATGATGAGATTCCTTAAGGACGAAGAAGGTGCTACAGCTGTCGAGTACGGCATAATGGTAGCAGCAATTGCAGCAGTTATCGTTATCGTTGTATATGCAATTGGTGTAAAAGTCGACACTGCATTCGACACAGTTAATGCTGCAATGTAGTTTTATGCATTCCCTGTCTCAATACGAGACAGGGAATGCAAATTAAATATGCAGTTACGTAAATGGTAATCATGCAGGTTGTCTCAATTTTAACGGTAAAAGTATTGACGTGAAGAAAATAATGTTTCACCACTATAGAAAAAGGCAATGAAGACTATGATCATTACAGACCTGAATATATTCATACTGTTAACAACTCTATTAATTATTGCGGTAGTCAATGACCTCAGATTTCAGAAAATCCCTAACATTCTGGTATTCCCGGCCATGGTCGTTTCAATTGCGTATCACAGCTGGTTCAGCGGCCTTGAAGGCTTCCTCTTCAGTATTGAAGGCATCGGTCTGGGAATGGCTGTATTAATGGCCTTTCATCTTTTTGGGGGTATGGGGGCAGGCGACGTAAAACTGATGGGTGCTGTGGGCGGGTTCCTCGGCCCCAAGGGTGTATTCATCGCTTTTCTTTTAACTGCATTAATAGGCGGTATCTATTCATTGGCAATGCTTGCATTTCACGGATATCTCAGGGGAACACTGAAGAGATACGGTGCGATGTTAAAAACATTTATGATAACCAGAAAAATTGTGTATATATCAACTTCAAACAGGGAAAGCAGTCTCCGTTTATGTTATGGAGTTCCTATTGCCCTTGGAACGTTCTTAACTTTTCTGTTGAAAAGTTTTATATAAATAAAAAAATGGAGGTATGAAATGGGAAAGTATGTACCAATTGTATTTCTTGCATTAGGAATTATCGTTGCACTGGTAACCAGCTTCATTACATATGACTGGCTACAGGAAAAGGCTGAAGCGGACACCATAAAACCTTTGAAAACGCAGAACGTGGCTATAGCAAAAGTGGATGTAACCTGGGGAGATGTTCTGAGCAGAGACATGATAGAATTTGTTCCCTATCTGAGGGACACCCTTCCTGCGGGTCATTTCACTGAGGAATCGTCTTTGGAGGGACGGGTTGTCATTACCCCAATAAAGGCTAAAGAACCGGTTTTTGAATCCAGTCTTGCTCCGACGAGTCTTACCTCTGGGGGCGTGGCAGCGGTCATCAGCCCCAACAAGCGTGCAATGGCTGTGAAAGTTGACAAAGTTATCGGTGTTTCCGGCTTTATCCATCCGGGAAACAGGGTTGATGTACTCGTGACCTTGAGAAAGCAGGGTAAGCATGATCCTGTTACGAAGATAGTTCTTGAAAATGTACATGTCCTCGCTGCCGGTACGAAGGTTGAAAAGGATAAAAAGGGGAAAGAATCTGTAAAGGTGGACGTCATTACCCTTGAGGTTGATCCCATCGAGGCAGAAAAGCTGGCCCATGCGGCAACGGAAGGCAAGATCCAGCTCGCGATGAGAAATTTCACTGATACAAAAGATGTCTTAACAAGCGGTTCTACAAGAGGTACCCTGCTGGCGTCATATGCTAAAGCCAAAAAGAAACGGACATACAAGAAGAGCAAGAGCTATACCGTTGAGATGATCAGGGGAACTGATGTGAGCAAAGTGAGAATTAAGGGGAGGTAATCGATGATTAAGAATAGCAGTGCTATTTCAGCAGGTGTCAGTAAAACAATTTTATTTCTATTCCTTATCCTTTTCATGTTCCTCAACACCAAAAGCTGGGGAGCAGTTTCTGCGAGGATAACAGTTGATACTTCTAATCCTCAAAAAATTTTCCTTACAAAAGGGAAATCGGTCATTCTTGAGAGTCCTATGCCCGTAAAACGTATCTCAATAGTTGATACTGAAGTTGCCGATGCTCTGGTTCTCACTCCAAAAGAGGTGTATCTAACGGGGAAGTCAATCGGGAAGACGAGTCTGACTTTGTGGGTTGACAGCAAGATCCACGCTATATTCGAGCTTGAGATTACCCCGGACATTGCCGGACTTAAGGAAAAAATCTACGAAATTTTTCCCGAGGAAAATGATATACATGTTACCAGCACACATGACAGCATTGTCCTTTCCGGCTCTGTATCAAGTGATCTGAATCTTTCTCAAATACTTGCTCTGGCAGAGGCCTATGTCCCGGAAAAAATCATCAATTTGATGCAGGTCAGGGGAGTGCATCAGGTCATGCTTGAGGTCAGAGTAGCTGAAATGTCCAGAGACCTTACGAGACGGATGGGGGTGAACTTTAATTATATCAGCAGCTCCGGTGCTAATATTGGAATATCAATGCTTAACAACCTTACATCATTGCCCGCGGAAGGCTGGCCCGGCAATGCATTAGCGATATCTGATCCGGTAAATTATCTTTTTTCTTTTACTTCTGATAACACTGCATGGACAGGTATTATCGATGCCCTGAAAGAGGAAGGACTGGTCAAGATCCTTGCCGAGCCTACTCTGATTGCCTTAAGCGGACAGGAGGCGAGGTTTCTTGCTGGTGGAGAATTCCCGATCCCCGTACCCCAGGAGTTAGGCAGAACAACAATTGAATACAAGAAGTTTGGTGTTGGTCTTCAATTTACCCCAACGGTACTGAGCGACAAAAAAATAAATATGCAGGTCGCGCCGGAAGTGTCCGAACTTGACTTTACAAATGCCGTGACCCTCGGCGGTTTCGTTATTCCAAGCATAACGACACGGCGGGTCTCTACAATGATTGAGCTTGCCGACGGTCAGAGCTTTGCAATCGCCGGCCTTTTAAAAGATAATGTCAGGGAGATTATTCATAAGTTTCCTTTTCTTGGTGATATTCCTGTTATCGGTACCCTGTTCAGAAGCACTGATTTTCAGAAGAATGAAACAGAACTGATCATTATAGTTACACCACATCTGGTCAAACCTCTTGAAATGGCAAAGCAGACACTTCCAACGGAACAATTTATTGAGCCCGATGATATTGAGTTTTATCTGCACGGAAAAATTGAAGGTAAAGACAAGAGCATGACTCCCGCTACTCTTTCCCCCGAAAAAACCACAAAAGAAGGTGATGCAAAAAAGGGAGGATTAGAAGGAGATTTCGGGCATATAACCCCAGAATAGAAATAAAGGAGGACAAGATGATATACAAAATCCGTGTTTTAATAGGTGCGTTGATAATTATATTTATTGCTTCTGCCGTCATGGCTGAACAGCAACAGAGCAGATTGGAGTTAGACTTCGGGACATCACATAAACTTCAGATATTCAACCAGATATTAAATCCTGATGCAGAGAAAAACCTGGCACCAGTTGAAGGTTTTGACGGCAGGGCAGCACAGAGAACAGTCGAGAAGAATCTGAAAAAATTTGAAAAACCTCAGAAAGACCCGACATACAGTTTTTCCATTGGCGGGACTGGGACAAAGTAGGAGCATAAAACCATGAAACTCAAAGATCAGGAAGGCGCTGCTGCAATTGAATTTGCAATTATCCTGCCGTTGCTCATGATGATCCTTTTCGGGATCATCGAATTCAGCATCGCCTTTTACGACAAAGCAATGATAACAAATGCCAGCAGGGAAGGGGCCAGGGCCGGAATCGTCTTTAAGCCTGTACCGAGAGAGACGACAGCAGAAAACACTGAAATTGAAAATGTCGTTACTACCTTTCTGGCCGATAAACTTATAACCCTGGGTACGTCTAATGCTCCCGTCGTCGCAATAAACAGAGAGGGATTTTCAACGGGCGATTCTCTGAGCATTACCGTTACCTATAACTACGACTACTATGTCCTTCCCGGTTTTGTGGCCGGGATTACAGGACCTGTCGCATTAGATGCAACAACAATAATGAAGATGGAGTGATGATGAACGCTATGCATGACAAAATGATAAATTTCTTTCTATCAAAAGAGTTACGGGACCATTCCGGTGCAGTAGCCATTATCGTCGGCATTTCAATGATAGCATTGATGAGCTTCGCCGCTCTGTCAATTGATCTCAGCCATCTCTTCGTTGTAAAGAATGAACTCCAGAATGCAGCTGATGCTGCTGCACTTGCTGGAGCCCGTGTTCTTTATAATGATGACGGAACAATAATACAAGAGAGCTCCAATCAGACTGCTTATGATACTGCTGTCCTGAATAAAAGCGAGAAAGTATCCGTTGATGTCCATGGCCTGCAGGATGGAGATGTGCAGAGGGGTCACTGGAGTTTTGCAGCAAAATCGTTTACTGCAAATGCTTCAACAGCGACTTTCAATCTCTGGGACCTGTCTACAGAAGAATTGGACGCTAACGAAAATTTTATTAATGCAGTAAAAGTAACAACCAGAAGAGAAGATACTCCGGCAGCATCATTCCTGGCCACCATATTTGGAAAGAACAGTTTCACGATGAGCGCTGACGCGGTGGCTTACATAGGTTTTGCCGGAACATTGAATCCCGGAGATGCGAAAATGCCAATTACTATTTGTAAAGAAAGTCTTCTCATAGACGATGCTTACAGCTGTAGTATCGGCAGAATGATAAACAGCGGACAGGATGTGCAAACGAATAACACAGCTGCTTGGACCAGCTATGCCCAGCAGCGGGAGTCAGGTGATCCTGATCCCTGCCTCGGTGGTACAAATGCTAATGAAGTACGAGATGTGATTGACCCCCCTGGCCCTGTAAAGTGTTTCGGTGAAAATATGGATGTCCTGAAACTCGGTAAACCCATGGCAACTATGGGAGGTGAAGCTGAAAGTGTTTTATCAAAGCTGAGAGACTGCTGGGTTGAGGCAACAGACACAACCGGTCCCGACGGCATTCCTGATGGCATCCCTGATTCATCCTGGAATCTTACATTGCCAGTAATAGAATGTCCGGGAAACAATATTGGAGTCTGTGAAGAAGTGGTCGGCGCTGTGAATATAAATCTGGTATGGATCACAGGACCTGGAGAGAGTTCCTGTAATTTTCATCAAGGATATACTAATGCTGATGGCCAGTGGGTAGAGGCAAACCACCCTCCTCTGGAACTGGATGGCTGGAGCTGTGGGTTATCAGAACCTTCTGCTGCAACTGATGCAGAGCTGCAGGCCTGCTGGGACAGTTTTGTCACTTACTTTAATTTACAAAATGCCGATGGGAGCACAGCCCCCTGTGCCAAGAAATCTTTATATTTTCAGCCGGATTGCACGCCCCATGAACCAACTGGACGGAGCGGCGGCGAGAACTTTGGTGTTCTCTCACAAATTCCGGTTCTTGTGGAGTGAGGGTAAATAAAATGAATGAAAAAAATATTTCTGTCAGATTGGAATTAAAAAGTCGGGAATTAAAAAAGGAGTTTGCGCAGCTTCTTTCATCCATACATGGATACCAGATAAAAAATATTGATAATCAGGGGCACTGTGATCTTTTAATTATGGAACTGGGGGATTCTGTTAATGGAGAGTTTGATCTCTTTCGTTCCCTTAAGGCGACTGGCGAAATAGGCGAGGTTTTTCTTACTTCATCCAGCACAAACCCTGCCATTTTAATTGAGGCACTTCGTGCAGGAGCTAAAGAGTTTTTTACACAACCCCTTAACAGGGAGGATGTTATGGCCTCACTGTTGAAATTTAAAGATCAATGGGAGGGTGCACCGGTTATCCCGCAAAAAACAAAGAAAGGCAAAATCATTAATGTTATCGGTGGTAAAGGAGGAGTTGGGACTACTACTGTCGCAGTAAATATTGCTGCCAGCTTGAATGAACTGGAAAATGTTGATTCAGTAGCGCTGATAGATATGAACCTTGTTTTAGGGGAAATCCCTCTATTTATGGATCTCGAAACATCTTTTAATTGGGGTGAGGTCGCAAAGAACATATCGCGCGTAGATTCAACATATTTGATGAGTGTACTTGCAAAACATCCTTCCGGTGTCTTTATACTGCCGTCCCCAACTGATTATAACGGTGAAAAATTTGCTGATGCTGACACTATTGAGCAGCTCTTGGAAATGATGATGAGAACATTCGATTATATTGTCATTGACAATGGCCAGTCTCTTAACGATATTTCCCGAAAGATACTTGAATTGTCCGATACAGTCTTTCTCGTATCCATTCCAACGCTTCCATGCCTCATAAATGTGAAGAGACTTCTCAAGACATTCTTGAGACTCGGATTCCACCAGCAGGAGAGGGTGAAGATAATCATGAACCGCTCGCATAGGAAATCCATGATTTCCATAAAGGAGGCAGAGGAAGGGATTGGGAAAAAAATATCATGGCTGATCCCCAATGACTACAATTCAGCCATGTCTGCAATCAACAAGGGAAAAGTCCTCACAGAAATAGCAAAAAAGGCTGAAATTACAAAAACAATACAGAAAATTGCAGTAACATTATGCAAAGGGGAAAACAGAAGTAACGGAAAAAAGAGTTTTTGGGGTAGAAAGCCTGTGTTTGATGGTTCGAAAGTAAAAAAATATTAGGAGAGGTTTCTATGAGCATATTTGGAAGCAGAAAAAAAGACAAGAATAATGGCGGTTCTCCTGTGAGAAGTGAAAACAACACGACAACCGTGGCAGAGAAGAAAGAAAGATTTGTAATGGCAAATGAGTATTTCGAACTGAAAACAAGAATACATTATAAGCTGCTTGACCTCGTTGACCTCTCCATGATTGATGCTCTGGAAGAAGATGCCCTCAGGAATGAAATAAGGAGGCTTGTTCAGGGAATACTGGTCGAAGCGGAAAGCAGTTTTCCTCTGAATGCAGAGGAAAGAGAAAGAATAATTCTTGAGATACAGGATGAGGTGCTGGGTTTAGGACCCATTGAGCCCCTGATGAAAGATCCTACTGTTTCTGATGTACTGGTCAATACATACAAGCAAATCTATGTTGAAAGACGGGGAAAACTGGAATTAACAGAATCACGGTTCCAGGACGATGTTCACCTTAGGAAGATCATAGACAAGATTGTCTCTGCTGTGGGGAGGAGAATTGATGAGTCCTGTCCTATGGTAGATGCCCGGCTCTCTGACGGTTCCCGTGTGAATGCCATTATTCCGCCTCTGGCAATGGATGGACCGATGCTGTCAATCAGACGTTTCGCCGTGGATCCCCTGGAACTGAACGATCTGATGGAACTAAGGACCCTGACAGCTGAAGTTGGTGAACTCCTGCAGGGAATTGTGAAGGCACGACTGAATGTCCTGATCTCAGGCGGTACCGGTACCGGTAAAACAACCATGCTGAATGTGCTTTCCCGTTTTATTCCGGCAGATGAACGAATTGTTACTATTGAGGATTCCGCAGAACTTCAGCTGAAGCAGGAACATGTTGTACGCATGGAGACGAGGCCTGCAAATATTGAAGGCAAAGGCCAGATTACACAAAGGGATCTTGTCAGAAACAGTCTGAGAATGCGCCCCGATCGCATCATCGTCGGTGAAGTCAGAGGGGCTGAGGTCCTGGACATGCTCCAGGCAATGAATACGGGACATGACGGGTCTCTTACAACCGTTCACGCAAATTCCCCCCGCGATGCCCTGATGCGCCTGGAGACACTTATGGCGATGACGGGGATCAATATACCCGTTGATGCAGTAAGGAGATATATCAGTTCCGCACTGGATGTCATCATCCACTCCTCACGTCTCGTGGACGGGAGCAGAAAGGTTGTAAGCATTCAGGAGATAACGGGTATGGAGGGCGACACCGTAACATTACAGGAAATCTTTTCTTTTAAACAAACGGGCCTGGATGACAACGGGAGAGTAAAGGGAAGGTTCAGTGCCAATGGAATAAAGCCCAGGTTTACAGAGCGCTTCAAGGCCCTGAATATACCTTTAAGCAACGATCTTTTTGATCCTGACAACAGTTATGAAATCTGATATGAGGAGCGAGGAATTATGGAATTAATCATAGGCATAGGAATATTTTTGACAGTTATTCTCCTGGCAGAGGGGATCTATTACTTTGCGAAGACAGGAATGAAACCGGAACAGAAGAAGGTCAAGAAGCGTTTAAGGACACTGTTAGCAGGCGGTTTCAGGGGCGAAGAGATTGACATTGCCAAGAAGCGCTTATTGAGTGAAGTGCCGTGGTTTAACCGGATGCTTCTTACTTTCCCTTTCTTGGATAAACTGGAACGATTACTGGAGCAGGCCAATATACGTTATCCCGTTGGATATTACCTATTACTGACGTTGCTGTTTGCCGCATGCGGCTACCTGGCAGGTACGCTGCTGACCGTCAATTTTCTCATCGCTGCACTTCTGGCATGTGTTTTTTCGACCATGCCTTCTCTCTATATATACTATAGGAAAAGTAGACGTATGAGTAAATTTGAACGACAGTTGCCGGATGCCCTCGATTTAATGGTTAGGGCATTAAAAGCAGGGCATGCATTTTCATCAGGAATAAGAATGGTGGCAGATGAATTCGATGACCCTGTAGGTGCCGAGTTCGCTAAGACTATGGATGAAATTAACTTCGGTGTCGGTGTTTCAGAGGCTTTAATAAATCTCACAAACAGGGTTGATTGTCCTGACCTTCAATATTTTGTCATTTCAGTCATTGTTCAGAAGGAAACAGGCGGCAATCTTGCCGAAACACTGGAAAAGATTAGTCATCTTATAAGGGAGCGTTTCAGGTTTCAGGGCCGCGTGCAAGTGTTATCGTCTGAAGGAAAACTTTCAGCTTTTGTTCTCATATCACTTCCCTTCCTGATCACTTTTTACATGTTACTGGTTAATCCAAATTTTATTGAACCGTTATTGAACGATGCGATTGGAAAAATGCTCATAGCCGGAGCCTTTGTAATGATGCTGATAGGATCATTTATCATGAAACGAATGATTACCATAAAGGTATAAGGAGGAAAAATGCCGGATACTTCTTTAATAATATCAATATTAGTGTTTGCCGGACTCATGCTTCTTGGCGCAGGAATCTTTTATTACTACAATAACCGTAAAAAGCAGCGTGAATTAGTTGAGAAAATCAAGAGAGGAACAGAGGCCTCACGTGCAAGCGGAAATATGGGGGATAAATCTCAAGATACTCATGGTGCCGGTTCTTTTAAAAAATACATTCTCAGCATCGTTGATCCTCTTGGAAGCCTCATTAAGCCAAAAAGTGAAAATGACATTTATAAAATGAGGAAGAGCCTTGTGCGGGCCGGTTACAGGAAAAGCAATGCCATGGTGATCTATTATGGCATGAAGGTCCTGCTTGCCATACTTCTGCCTGTCGGTCTACTCATCTTTAAAGTTTTTATTACCAAGGCACTACCCATTGTGAGTTTTATGACACTTTCTATTGTCATGGCGTTGATAGGGTATTACCTGCCTAATTACTGGCTCATACTGGTGACTGCTCAGAGAAAGAGAAAAATACTGGAAGGATTTCCCGACGCTCTTGATCTGATGGTTGTTTGTGTTGAAGCAGGTATGGGACTGGATGCAGCAATATTCAGGGCCGGGAGAGAGATCGAGTTGAAAAATAAAGTAATAAGTGAGGAATTTAAACTCCTGAGCCTGGAATTGAGGGCTGGAAAAACACGCCGTGAAGCACTGAAAAACATGGCAATGCGTGTAGATCTGGAAGATATAAACAGCCTTATCAGTCTGTTGATACAGACTGACCGCTTTGGGACCAGTGTTGCCCAGGCTCTCAGAGTACATTCCGATTCGATGAGAATTAAAAGGCATCAGATGGCTGAAGAGATTGCTGCCAAATTGCCGGTAAAACTGGTTTTCCCATTGATTGTATTTATTTTTCCTTCATTGTTTGTTGTTCTTTTGGGGCCGGCGGCAATCAAAATATACAGGTCTTTGTTTCCCTACCTCGGAGGGTAATGAAAAGCGAGGAATAGTCCTGCTTTAAATATATATAGTCGATGGGAGAGAGAATGCAAAAAAAGAAAAAGAGACAGATCGGTTTCAAAGATTTGATTGTAATAGGGATTTTTCTTGTTTTTCTCACTGGTTGTTCCACAACGCAGGGTATGTTTGGCTGGATTCCCTTTTCGGATTATGCAAACAATAAACCTGGTATATCTAAACAAGATATAAAAAAGTTTGGATTCTATATAAGACCGGCGAGTGGTAATCCTGACTCGCATTACCTGCTTGCAAAATATTACCAGAAGAGAGGCAGACATAAAGAAGCTATTGTGGAGTTGGAAAAAACTATATCAATCAATTCGTCCTATGTGAAGGCGTACAATCGACTAGGTGTCTCCTATGATAAGTTAGGCGATTTTCCAAGAGCTGTTCATTATTATAAAAATGCACTTGCGCTAAATCCCAAACTTGATTATATTCTGAACAATCTGGGGTACTCTTATATTCTACAGGGCAAATATGACAAAGCGATCAAGATGTTAAGTGAAGCTGTTGAGTTAAATAAAAGAGAAAAACTATATCACAATAACCTGAGATTGGCCTATGCAAAGAATGACAAATTTGAAAAGACCACTGATGAAATTAGAGTGGCTGGAAACAGAGAGGCTACTCTCTCTAATTTCAGGGGGATGCTACCTGGAAGAGATTTAGCTTTTGAAGCAGAAAAAGATTCTTCACATGACGTTTCTTTTGAGCGCTCCTTTGAAATGATTGATAGCAGCATTGACTCGACAAAAGCGATGCATGAAGAGAAGCATTACAGTATAACGAGAAAAATAATATCTTTTATAAAGGAAAGACTGAAAATAGCATTTGGCAAAGTAGTATATGGACTTGGTTTAAGACAGGAAAGACCGAAAATAGCATTCGGCACACCAATATATGGACCTGGGTTTAGACAGGAAAGACCGAAAATAGCATTTGGCACACCAATATATGGACCTGGGTTAAGACAGGAAAGTCCGAAAATAGTATTTGATGAAGCAATATATGGACTTGGTTTAACAGTAACTGAGGAGGTCCAAACATCTGAAAGACAGATGTTTAACCATTATATGTGAGAAAATTCTTTCAAGAGTTTATTGAAAGGAGTATTGAGACGTGAGAGTGTTTGTTCTATGTGTTTTTGCAATGTATATCACTGTAACATTATCCGGTTGCAGCTCAATGAAGGATATGCAGGGACTTTTAAAGAAAAGCCAGTATGAAATTATGCTGGAACGGCAAAAAAAAATTTCTGCTGCTTCTGATCAGAAGCATATAATGAGAAAGCTTCCTGCAATGAAGGCTGAAGAATATGAAAGGCTTGGAGATAACCATGCAAGGCAGGGAGATATAAACAGGGCCTTCATACAATACAATAATGCTCTTCGCCTGGACAGGGAAAATATTGCTGTACGACAAAAAATGGCACGTCTTTTTTTGAGGAAAGGACTGTATTCGCAGGCAATAAGATTTTTCCAGGATATTTTATTATCTGATCCGGAAAATTTTTTGGCCTTTGAGGGAATGGGACGGGCATATTTTAAAATGGAAAAATTGGAAGAGGCAGAAAAAAACTTTCGACGGGCTGTAAGGATAGATTCAGCACACTGGCAGGTCCATAATTTTCTTGGAATTATATACGCCCGTCAGAAGGAATACGGAATTGCCATAGAAGAATATAAAATTGCTATTGCCCTTAATCCTGACGAGGGATCCTTATTCAATAACTTGGGAATGTCGTATTACTTTAACGGCGAATATAAAAATGCCCTGGCTTCATATATGAAAGGGCTTGAGCATGATGAGGTCAACACAAAAACATATAACAATCTGGGCCTGGTATTAAGCAAGTTGGCACGATATGATGAAGCGCTCGATGCATTCGAAAAAGCAGGAGACAAGGCTTCTGCTTACAATAACTTAGGATATATTTATATGATTGAAGGTAAACATGGAGAGGCTGTTCGAGCTTTTGAAAAAGCTATCGAATTAAACAGCACCTATTATGTAAAGGCTCATGACAATATGGTGACGGTGAGGAAAATAAAGAGCACGGAATTGTCAGGACAATAGCATTTACAGAGGTATTCCAGGGGAGTCTAACGTTTGGATACATTGAAGAAAAAAAGTTTCATACTGGTAAGTTGTGCTCTTCTTCTTTTTGCTTCTCTCGCTGAAGGCAATGCGCTGATGGGGAAGAACCTGAGAAATGCAAAGGTGTTTATGGAAGCAGGTCACTATCCGGAGGCTGTCAGCCTTCTGGAAAAGTCGGTCTTGGAAGATATTGAAAATGCTGAAGTGTATTTTCTGCTCGGCCTTGCCTATATGAATACCGACAACTTCCAGGACGCCGGTGCAGTGTTTGAAAATGCCCATAAACTGAACCCGGACTTTGGACATGAAATAGGCCATGAATACCGAAAAATGGCAGACTGGTCTTTCTCTCAAGGAGAGTATCCTGCAGCGGGAAAGTATTTTGAGAAGGCTGTGAGTTTTGACCCTGGCATTGGTCAGCATAATGGATACAACTTCTTCGTTGCCCTTGGAGACAGGACCGGCAATGCTGAATATTACGCAAAAAGCCTTATTTATGCCTACGATGATGATCATCGGCGGCAACGGGTGGCGCATAAACTTTTGCAACTTTCTTCCCCCTCCTGTAAAGGTCAACAGTGTGAAGTGGAGAGGGAAGAAGAAAAAGATGGTAAAAAGGAAGATGGCGGGCAGAAAACACCTGATACTGCTGACAATCGCCCATCCACAAAAGTAGTTTTTGAGAAGACCTTCACCTTTCAGGATGCCTTTGAAAATACCTTTGGGCAGATCAGAGCCATTCCATTTGAACAGGGTCTTGTCAGAGTCAACGATGAAATAGAAGTTATCGCCCGGTTAAAAGACGGCAGAGAGTTCGGAGGTAGAGAAATTGGTATATGGATGGGAAAGAACTATCACGAAAGCTGGGTAAAAAGTGAAGACGGCTACTTTAACGAGATCGTGAGAAAGAAGCCTGAAGGCAGCTTAATTATCAGCCTGGCGAAGAGAAAAGACATCGAGGTTGCAGTAAAGGTTAAGCGTAAAATCGACCCCGAGACAAAATTTTCTGAGAGTAGTTGAGCGAATTGATACACATGGCGGGAGAGGACAGGTGTTGTATGTATAAAGGAATGTACTGCATTGGCCGCTTTTATTGATCATCCTCGCCAACTGGAATGTTTTTTAAATATTCTTTTTGACGCTGTATGAGGTTCCTGTAAAATTCGCCCGAATAAAGCGTCGGGACCGTTCCTTCCTTGAAATATTCAACCTGTTTTTCTGTCTCATGAGTGGCAAGAAGCCCCGTCAGTGGGTCTATAAGGGCAGTGACTACCCCCTCAGGCGGCTGAAATGGTTTATTCTCGGGAGATTCTTCTGCACTGCCGACAACCGGAACTTCGGGCAGTGCCTTTTTCATAAAGGAAACCCAGATCGGGGCAGCGGCTCTGGAGCCCGTTTCTGCTTTGCCAAGGGTGGTCATATTGTCAAAGCCGACCCATACCCCGGCCACAAGTTCTGGTGAGTAACCGACAAACCAGGCGTCACGGTATTCATTCGTGGTACCCGTCTTGCCTGCAACAGGCCTGTGTAACTCTTTTGCCCTCCAACCCGTTCCTCGTTTTACCACATCCTCCAGCATTGAGGTAATCAGATATGCTGTTTCAGGACTGATGGCCCGTACCTCCATGGGTTGGCTGTTTTCAATCACCCTGCCCGCTGAATCGAGGATATACCTGACCGTAACGGGATCTCTTCTGATTCCGCCATGCGCAAATACAGTAAATGCTGAGGTTATTTCGAGGGGACTTATGCTTATACTGCCGAGTCCGAGGGTGAGATTGTCGGGAAATGGTCCCCTGATCCCCATCCTGCCGGCGAGCCCTATCGTTTTATTCAGACCGATATCCTCGATCAGTTTTACGGTGATAACATTCATTGAATGAATGAGCGCTTCCCGTATCCTTGTCGCTCCCTGATATTTTTCATCATAGTTTTGCGGTTTCCAATCGCCGAACTTCCCACTGTCATAGACCATGGGTTCATCAATTATTATGCTTGCAGGGGTAAAGCCGGAATCCATTGCCGCAGCGTATATGATTGGTTTGAAAACAGAGCCTGCCTGACGTCTGGCATCGACGGCTCTGTTAAATTCACTCTTGCTGAAATCATACCCTCCAACCATGGCCCGTACAGATCCCGTCAAGGGATCTATTGCCACGATCGCACCCTGTACAAGTGGTTCCTGCTCCAGTATGAAGAGCGGCTCTTTGCCGCTGGTATCTTTTACCCGTACGTGAATCATATCCCCTGGCTTGAGCAGTTCATTCAATCGCACTTTCCTTCTCTGACGTATTAGAGTGCCCTTTGTGTCGATGATTCGCCGGGCCCATTTGGCATCATCAGCATGAATTTGACCGATTATTCCCTTTGTCTTTACCGTTGCAGTTGAGGCAGTTACTCTTAGCACCGTTGCCTTTGCGAGGTCACCCTCTTTCAGTACAACTTTTTTAAAGACCTCGACATTTTTAAACTCTTCATCGGGGCTGACAGTCCTGTGGCCAAGGACACCTCTGAACCCCTTTCTTTTATCTATTCTTCTCAGACCCCGCTGCAGCGATTGAGCCGCTTCAATCTGCATTGTTTTATTTAAACCGGTATAGACCTTCAGACCTCCCTTGTAGATAAGATCATCACCGTATCTATCCTCAAGGTACCTCCTGATGTATTCGAGAAAGTAATCTGCCCCGAATCTTTCGGTACGCATACTTGTAAGATAGAGGGGGTGCTTGTAGGATTCTGCTGACTGTTCTTCAGTTATATACCCTTCCTCCTTCATTCTGTTCAAAACAATGAGCTGCCGCTCTTTTGCCCCATCGAGATTGCTGTAGGGAGAGTATCTGCTCGGTGCCTTTATCACGCCTGCCATCAGTGCTGCTTCTGCAAGGGTCATATCTGCGGCTGATTTGCCGAAATGTACCTTTGCGGCCATCTCAACGCCATAGGCGCCGCGACCAAAGTATATTTTGTTCAGGTACAATTCGAGTATCCCTTCCTTGGAGAGATTACGTTCAATCTTATATGCAAGAAATGCTTCTTTTAATTTTCTGGTAATTGTTTTTTCGGGGGAGAGAAAGACCACTTTTGCAAGCTGCTGGGTAATGGTACTTCCCCCCTCCTTGAACCTGCCCACCTGCACGTCGCGGGTGATGGCCCTCATGATTGCAATGAAGTCAATGCCCTTATGGTCCCAGAAACGTGAATCTTCGACTGATACCACAGCCTGTATCAGGTGTTGCGGCATCCGGGAGAGGGCAATATATTCACCCTTTTCGATACGAAATTCACCGAGGAACGTATCATCGTCTGCATATACTTTTGTCCCCTGCACCGGCGTATAGTCCTTTATTTCATCTATGTCAGGCACATCTTTGATGAGTGCAACGATTCCAGCGGACAGGGATCCCAAGGCAACAGCAATAATAAGGGCTATTGATCTGAAAACAATTCTTTTCATTATAAAAAAATTATTGTCCCCTTCTGTTTTCAGCGTCTTGTACTCTTCACATATTTAACTGATGCAAAGTTCATTTAACTACTTTTTCTCTTTATTATCGGTAGGTATCATGAAAATAATGAGAATAGACATGTATGGAGAGATGAAATCTCAACATTCTGACCAACTTTATGAATTACTCTTTGGCTATGTTCTGTACCAGCGTCCCTTCATCGCACCTGACTCCTGTTGATTCAAGGCTATAATTGAATTGTCCGATTAGTTAATAAGTAGAACATAAAAATAGATTAGTATATGAAAGATTATTCATTCATGAAGTTAGCAATGATCATTACCATAACATGTTGTACGTTTATGCTCCATGTGATGGTAGGAGACTCAGAGGTACTGCAAGAGAGGACAGGAGTATCTTCACTTGAAATAATTGATATTCAAAAGCCGGTATCTTCCGGCATATCCCTTTCAGTAGAAAAGGGAGCCCTAAAAGCCAGGGAGATGATAAAATCCGAGAAATATTCGGAGGCGATTCCCCTGCTTGAACCATACACCAGTGAGCCTCTCAGATATATAAGCGAGGTTTCTGACTATATTGTTCTCCTTTCCTGGCAGGAACGTTATCATGAAGCTATAGCTGCCTATGAGTCCCTGCCTGAATCATTTCCCCGGCAATCTTATCTTCTGCGAAATGCGGCAAAGGCCTACTATGAACTGGGACGATATGCGCCGGCTCTTTCTGCATATAAACAGGCGTTGCAGCAGTTGCCGGCAGATGAGGAGACGCAGAAGGGAATAATCTATACGCTTCTACGTATGGAGCAATACGAAGAGGCCTCGCTTTACCTTGCACACTTTCAGAAAAAAGCTCCGGATTCGCTTTCACTGGCAGTCACAGCGGCAGATCTTTACCTGTGGCAGGGCAGGTATCTGGATGCCCTTGAGGTCTTTCAGCTGCTCATTGAGCGCAAAGAGTCTGAGAGCGAAACTCTCTATGAATTGCGGAATAATCTTATTGCATCTCTTCCTGATGAAAGGCGGAAGCACATGGTGGAGTCATTGAGGCTTTCCACTGAAGAGGGCGATGAGAGTGCCTCTATGAACTACATCCTTGTACTCATTATCAACAGGGATTTTAAAGAGGCGCTGAAGGCCTTTGAAAAATCGGAGAGAAAGGCTGACCTCTACCCTGACTACGTTCTGTCATGGATTGCCTGGACATATTTTAAAGCTGGAGAGAGAGAACAGGCAAAGACATATTATGAAATTATTCGGGCGCGGAGGCCGGATTACCCAAGGGCAGAACTGGGCATTGCATACTGTCTTGCGCAGGAAGGAAAGTATGAAGAGGCAATGGACATTATTGACAGGGCAGAAATGCGGGAGCCCCATAGTCCTGAAGCTCTGTTTGCCCGCGCCTATGTCTATGAACAGTCACGACGGTTCTGGAAAGCTATTCAGGAATACGATCGGATTCTCACAATCAACAGGGACAATGCAGTGGCAGGAAAACTGCGCAGTCGGGCATTTTCTGATCTTGGACTGAGCACACAGGCATTGAAGGAAACCGAAGGAGAGGAGATTCCTGACTCTGAGCTTGTTGACAGCATTATTGGTGACATGGCCGTAGACCGGATTCACTGGAAAGAGTATGAGAGAGCCCTTGTTGTGCTTGAGCCTGAAATATGGGAACGCGGCAATTTAAGGCGCAGATACGATTATATGATTGCACTGGCAGAAAACGGGGACATGAGAGAAGTAATCGCTGAATATGAAAAGCTTCTCCAGGAAAACATGGAACTTCCTCCATGGATACTGGAAAATGCAGCATCTGCCTACTTGTATATGGAGCAGCCGAAAAAGGCCATCCAGATATTCGATGATGTGCTGAGTGATTATCCCCGATCATTCAACAGCAGGATTGGCAAGTTCTATGCCCTGCAGGAACTGAGGCAGTGGGAGGAAGGACGTAACGTCATTGGTGAGCTTGACAGGGACACCCCTGAATCTCTGAATCGCGGGAAGAGAGAAATCCCCAACTGGCTCAAGATGGATACAACGCTGGCCAGGGGCTGGTTCCTCATTTATGAGGACAAACTTCAGGATGCTGAAGATTATTTCCTTGATCTCCATGAGAGGGCCCCGGCAAACATCGGCATTCGGAATGGATTGGCCCACACCTACATGTTGCGCGGCTGGCCGAGAAAGGCCCAGCGGGAATTCAGGATCATCAATACACTGGATCCCAAATATAGCAAAGCCCGGATAGGCCAGATTTCAGCGATGAACATGCTTCACTCCAAAGAAGAAGCGCGGGCAGAAGCCCATACCCTTTATAACCTTCAGCCGAAAAACAAACATCTGCAGCAGCTGATGCGCCAGCTTGCCGTTGAAGAGATGCGGGAACTCTACGGCAGTTTTAGTATTGCTGCTGATGACGATAACGTTGAGGAAATAGCCTCTGAAGTGCGCCTGACACAGCCCCTTGCACTCTATACGGATGTATATGCATTTCTGTACTGGGCACGAACATCTGATAACGATTTGAAGAGCATGTTCAGACGTACAGGGATTGGGGTTTTGCATGCCTTGAACAGCTCATGGAGAATCAGACAGCAGGTGTCAGTAAGTTACAATGACGGCGAAGATCTCGGTTCATTCACGGAAATAGCCTTTACTCCTGATGACTATTGGACATTGAATGTATCCTTTGATTCATTTATAACCGATGTGCCGATGCGGGCACGGGCTTTTGGTATTGAATCAAATAAACTTGATGCAGGTATAACCTACAGGGAGAGTGAATGGCGCAGCTACAGCCTTGGCTACTCCCGCATGAAATTTTCTGACAGCAATGAGAGGGACTCTGTATGGTTAGGATTTGAGCAGGGACTGCTGGTCAAAAATGACTGGAAGATGCGTATCTTTCTCGATCTCTATGCATCGGACAACAGCCGGACAGATGTTCCCTATTTCAGCCCAGACAGCGACTACGGTCTTAGTGTCACACATCTGACTGAGCACACCATAAAACGCATCTACAGAAAGGCATTTATTCACAGGCTCTATATTACAGCCGGCCTGTACAAGCAGGATGGCTTTTCTTCAGCTGCAACAGGCTCTCTCCGTTATGAACATGACTATGAACTCTCTGATACCCGGTTTCTGCTCTGGGGCATAATGTTCGGAAGGAACAACTATGATGGAGAAACAGTCAGTGGCCAGAGTTTCGATCTTACAGTGAGGTGGCTGTTCTAATGTACAGAAGGCTGATAATCACAGGATGTTTTCTTGTAATTTCTCTTTTCCTTATGGCTGAAGGCTATGGGGAAATGAATAAGGGAGAATTTCTTGCCCTCTGTTATCATGCCGTTCCGGAGAAAGCTCATGCCGGAGATACCTATAGCGTGTCTCAAAACCTCTTTGCCGAGCAGATGGAATATCTGGAGACACATGGTTATAACCCGGTTTCACTGCAGGACATCTTTGATGCCAATAAAGGAATTGGTAACTTGCCAGAAAAACCTGTACTGCTGACCTTTGATGATGCCTATATTTCGTATTATGAATTTGTTGCTCCACTGCTGAAGCGTCTGAACTACCCCTCTGTACTTGCTGTGGTGGGGGAATTTATCGAATCTGCTCCGGAGGATTTGCCTGAGGCGCTTATGAACTGGAAGCAGATAAAGGAAGTCAGTGAAAATAGTCTTGTTGAAGTTGTTTCCCATACCCATAACCTTCACAGGGGCATTCAATATAATCCCCCGGGCAATATTGCTCCCGTCGTTCATGTCCTTGCCTATGATCCTGTCAGGGAATCCTATGAGACAGAGGAAGAGTACAGAGAAAAAATAAAAGCAGATATGACAAAGCAGGCGGAGCTTTTTAAAGAGAAGGTTGGTTTCGTGCCCCGCACGCTGGCATGGCCCTTTGGAAAATTCAATGCAGTCAGCCTTGAGATCGCGGAGCAGGCAGGCTTTCAGGCTACCTTGACCCTTGAGGAAGGCCATGCAAATGTTACGGACCTTCGTGCTGTAAACCGTAATCTTGTGGAAAATGTTCCGATAGAGGATTTTATCAAAATGCTTAAAAGGCCTGAAGGTGAAAAGCCCCTGGTGCGGGCTGTCCAGGTGGACCTTGACCTTATCTATGATCCCTCTTATGAGCAGATGGACAAAAACCTCGGACTGCTCATTGATCGCCTGTATGAGATGAAAGTCAACACGGTCTTTCTTCAGGCATTTGCTGATCCTGATGGAGACGGGACCATTGAAAGTGTTTATTTTTATAACCGGGTTCTGCCTGTCAGGGCAGATATATTCAGCCATGCAGCCCACCAGATGCTCATACGGGACATGGATGTCTACGCATGGATGCCGACACTGAGCATTGATCTGCCTGACAGTGACCGGAACAAGCAGCTCAAGGTGCTGGCCGATGTTGATGGGACGATTACCCAAAGCCCGTCATGGTACAGGAGACTGACACCTTTCAGCGGGGAGGTCAGGATGCTGGTGGAGGCATTGTACGAAGACCTTGCTGCCCATTCGCAGATTGCAGGGGTTCTCTTTCAGGATGATGCCTACCTGACGGACAGGGAGGACTTTCACCCCCTGGCAGTCGAACGCTACCGGAAACATTTTGGTGTGGATACGCTTGCAGATCTCAGAGCTCATGATTCTGGTAGTGCGGAAAAATGGGCCCGTTACAAAACGGAGGTATTGCTTGATTTTACTAAGGCACTCAAAAGGAAAGTCAAGAAGTACCGGCCGGTAGCCCGTTTCGCGGGAAACCTGTACTCAGCCCTGCTCCAGGAGCCTGAGTCTGAGGAATGGTTTGCTCAGAACTTTGATATGTTTCTGAAACAGTATGATTACGTGGTTGTCATGGCCTATCCTCAGATGGACGAAATACGGCGTCCATCACAATGGATGAAATACCTTGTTGAGAGGACGAAAGAATCTCCAGAAGGAATTGCAAAAACCATATTCAAGGTCCAGGCATATGACTGGAAGGAGGAGGCGTGGATCAAGGACCAGGTGCTGCTTGAAGAGATGCGGGACGTGCTCGCTGAAGGCGGAAGACACATTGCCTATTACCCTGACAATGTCTGGGAAAACAGGCCGCAGCTGGATACGATTAAACTTGAGATGTCGACAAGGTCCTATCCTTTTCTACGATGATAACGATTTTGATAAATATTCTGCAGACGGTCAGTGACTTTGTTTATGTCTACCCCCTTCTCATGAGTTTGATCTGGATGGTCGGAGCCCTGATATTTTACTGGAAGCTTGAGCGCAAGAGACGGACGCCGCCTGAATTAAATGAATACCCTTTCTTCTCAATCCTTGTGCCCTGTCATAATGAGAGCAGTCAGATAGAGGAAACAGTATCCTTTCTCCTTGAACTGGACTACCCTGCTTTTGAGGTCATCCTTGTTGACGATGGGAGCGTTGATGACTCTGCATCGATCATTCATACCATGTGCGAGAGGCATGATAATGTCAGAGCTGTCTATTTTGACAGGAACAGAGGGAAGGCCGCTGCCCTCAATGCTGCATGTCTTGCTGCCAGAGGAGAGTTTATTCTCTCTATTGATGCAGATGCCTTGCTTGACAGAAACTGTCTGAAGTGGATGGCATGGCATTTTGTTCGATTCCCGAGGGTCGGCGCAGTGACAGGAAACCCGAGAGTCGTCAACAGGACAACGCTGCTTGGCAAGATTCAGACAGGGGAATACTCCACAATTATTGGGCTTATTAAGAGAGGACAGCGAATCTTAGGCAAGGTGCTGACCGTTTCCGGTGTTGTGGCTGCCTTTCGCAAACAGGCCCTTGCCTCAGCGGGATTCTGGGATATTGACATGGTTACCGACGATATCGACATAACCTGGAAACTTGAAAAAAAGCACTGGGACGTACGATATGAGCCGCGTGCAGTCTGCTGGGTCTCGGTTCCGGAAACGCTGCGGGGACTCTGGAGACAGCGCGTTCGCTGGGCCCAGGGAGGTATTGAGGTGCTGAAGAAAAATGATGATATCTGGCAGGACTGGAAGCAGCGCAGGCTCTGGCCGGTGTATGTTGAGTACGCGTTCAGTATTTTCTGGGTCTTTTCATTCTGGGCGCTGGTACTCATGTGGGCGGAGAAGTTTATTTTTGATTTTGAAATTCCGATACGCCTTTATCCTCCCATTCCTCCCATGTGGACGGGGTCAATACTCGCACTAATATGTTTGATCCAGTTTGCCGTCAGTCTCAGCATTGACAATGTGTATGATAAAAAAATGTTCAGATATCTGTTCTGGATTGTGTGGTATCCCTTCCTGTACTGGATGATCAATGCAATGG
>CP070644.1:1865255-1867852 GCA_020354155.1 Nitrospiraceae bacterium
GGTACCGTTTTTGTCGTTCTGGGCACGCTGCTGCTCCTGTACGGCGTTTACGGTGAGTATATGCCTGAAGTGATTTCTCATGCAGGCGACACCTTCCCGCAGTTGTGCGTCAGCATCTTTTATAAAAGTGACGGTGTATTCGGCATCATGGCCAATGTGCTGGCAACCTATGTGCTGCTCTTTGTCATTTTCGGCGCCTTTCTTGAAAAATGCGGTGCTGAGAAGTTTTTCATTGATTATCCCCTTGCAGCTGTTGGCCACAAGGTTGGCGGTCCCGGCAAGGTGTCTGTCATTGCCAGCGGCCTTTTTGGTTCCATTTCAGGCAGTGCCATAGCCAACACGGTCTCCACCGGTGCCTTTACGATCCCGATGATGAAGAAGGCCGGCTTCAAGCCCCATATTGCCGGAGGAATAGAGCCGGCGGCATCCATTGGCGGAATGTTTATGCCTCCGATCATGGGCGCTGGCGGCTTCATCATGGCTGAACTGACGGGAATGCCTTACTCAAAGATCATGCTTGTCGCCATATTCCCGGCTCTCATGTATTTTTTCAGCGTTTACCTGATGGTCCATTTTTATGCGAAAAAGAACAATATCGTTGGAGAGAAATCAGAACACAATGCCATGTACATTTTGAAAAAAGAATGGTTTTACACACTGCCCCTTATCGCAATCACCGTTTTTATGCTCTCCGGGTACTCTCCTGCCTACTCAGCAATCCTTGGCATCGTGTCCTGCCTTGTTGTCAGCTGGTTTAGGCAAGAAACACGTATCGGTGTGAAAGAATTCGTGCAGGCTTCGCGGGCCGGGACTGAAAGCAGTCTCAAGATCGGCGCCACTGTCGGGGTCATCGGCATTATCATCGGCGTACTCACCTATAGCGGATTGATGCTTACCATTGCAGATATCGTGATTGAGCTTGCAGCGGGAAAGCTGTTTCTTACCATACTTCTTGTGGCACTCGTCTCTCTGGTTCTCGGCATGGGTGTCCCGGTTACGGCCGCATATCTTATCACTGCCGTTGTTGCCGTGCCGACATTGACCCATCTTGGCGTCAATGAAGTTGCAGCACACATGATTGTCTACTGGCTGTCCCAGGATTCAAACATTACGCCGCCCGTCTGTATCGCTGCCTTTGCTGGGGCGACGATTGCCAAGGCAAATATGTGGAAAACAGCATTTGCCTCCTTCAAGTTTGCCAAGTTCCTGTACCTGGGCGCCTTCTTATTCGGCTATGTCCCGGGGTTTTCACTGGATGGCAGTACGATGGACATCGTGAAGGCATTTATACTTATTATAATCGGAACATACGCATACACCTGGATTTTAAGCGGTATCTGGATGAATTATTTCAAGAAGTCTCCGGCATAAGAATAGGTCCGGAATAAATTAAAGGATAAGCGATGAAAGAAAAAATTCCAGCAAAAATTCCAAAAGTTGAATACAAAAAAATCCTGTACACAACAGACCTGTCTGAAAGCGGCCGCCATGCTTTCCACCACGCTGCAAGTCTTACCAACTGTTACGGAGCGGATTTGACTGTTATCCATGTTGTTGAAGGCGGTCCTGAACTGGATAAACGTCTTTTCAGTTATGTGGATGAAAAACTCTGGGAGGAGATCAAAACAAGAAATTTACAGGAAGCCCGTGACATCATCATCAAGCGCAGGAGAGACAATGCTGCGATCAAAGAGTGTGTCGGGCAGTTCTGTGAAGAGGTGCAGGGGAACATGTCTGAAAAGGCCGATGTTTCCTATCGTGTTGTGGTCAAGATGGGAGACCCTGTTGAACAGATACTTGAAGAAGCAGCAAAGGGAAACTATGACCTTATTGTCATGGGCCGCCATGGAGACAGACCGATCAAGACGGCAGTGGTTGGTGACGTTGTCCGCAGGGTGGTGAGGCATACTGATATTCCTGTGCTGATTGTCAAGGTTCCGAAAGAAAATGATTGATATTGAATGTCGGGGCATGGCATGCCATGCCCCTGCCGCTTCCCGATAACGATGAAACTGATCCGCTTTGGCGATCCTGGGAAAGAAAAGCCCGGCATTATCCTTGAGAATGGCAGGAAATGTAACCTTTCCTCTTTCGGAGAGGATTATGATGAACATTTTTTTGTGACCGATGGTATAAGCCGACTTGCAAAGTGGCTGAAAAAGAACAAAGAAGATTTGCCCCTCATCGATGATGGCGCACGACTGGGACCCCCGGTCTGCAGACCAGGCAAAATTGTCTGCATCGCCTTTAACTACCGTGATCATGCCCGTGAGACAGGAAAGGAAATCCCTCCTGAACCCGTCTTTTTTTTAAAAGCCCCTTCAGCACTGTCCGGGCCGAACGATGATCTTCGTATCCCCCGTTCAAGTAATAAAACAGACTGGGAAGTTGAACTGGCTGCAGTAATAAATAGAAGAGCTTCTTATGTACAAAAAGAGAAGGCCATGGATTATGTTGCAGGATATGTGCTATTTAATGATTACTCTGAGAGGGAGTTCCAGTTCAACAGGGGAGGACAGTTTGTGAAAGGAAAAAGTGCAGACACCTTTGCCCCTCTCGGGCCTTTCCTTGCGACCGCAGATGAGATCAGGGACTAC
>CP070644.1:1867952-1880347 GCA_020354155.1 Nitrospiraceae bacterium
CTTTGCCGTGGACCACTTCATCATGAGAAAGGGGAAGCATGAAATTTTCTGTAAATGAGTACCAGATACTGAAGGTAAGCTGGTCGTGATGGTATTTTTTAAACACCGGATCTTTTGACATGTACTTTAACGTATCATGCATCCAGCCCATGTTCCATTTCATGCCGAACCCCAGTCCCCCCACATGCACCGGCCTCGACACCATGGGCCATGCAGTTGATTCCTCGGCTATGGTCTGGACATCGGGGAATGATTCATAAATTGCCTCATTCATCCTCTTTAAAAAACTGATAGCATCGAGATTTTCGTTTCCGCCATACTGGTTTGGAATCCACTCTCCCTGTTTTCTGGCATAGTCGAGATAGAGCATGGAAGCGACTGCATCAACTCTGATGCCGTCTATGTGATACTTCTCCAGCCAGAAGAGGGCGCTGCTGATCAGGAAATTGCGGACTTCATTCCTGCTGTAATTGAATATGGAGCTGTTCCATTCAGGATGATACCCCTTTTTCGGATCCTCGTGCTCAAACAGGTAGGAGCCATCAAAATAAGAGAGTCCGTGTTCATCTGCGGGGAAATGAGAAGGAACCCAGTCAAGTATCACGCTGATACCGTTCTGGTGGAGATGATCGACCATGTACATAAAATCCTGAGGCGTCCCGTACCTGCTTGTCGGTGCAAAGTACCCTACCGTCTGATAGCCCCAGGAACCGTAAAAAGGATGTTCCATGATCGGAAGCAATTCAACGTGGGTAAAGCCCATGTCCCTGACATAATCGGCAAGCTGATGTGCAAGTTCACGGTAATTGAGATACCGGTTCCCTTCCTCGGGTACCCGCCTCCAGGAACCAAGATGCACTTCATACACGGCATAGGGTGCCTCAAGGGCGTTATGCTGGTGTCGTTCTGACATCCACTGCGCGTCGTTCCACTCGTAGGCAAGGTCCCATACGACGGAGGCTGTCTTTGGAGGCCGTTCCCAGGAAAAACCGAAGGGATCCCCTTTATCAACGGCATAATTTTTGTGACGGGAAGTGATATGGTATTTATAAATATCACCCTTCTGCAGGCCGGGAATGAACCCTTCCCATATACCCGAAGAATCCCACCGTGGTGCAAGCTGATGTGATTCCCCGTTCCAGCCATTAAAGTTACCTTTGACTGAAACCTTTTCAGCATTGGGGGCCCAGACAGCAAAATACACCCCGTCAGTACCGTTCGCATTCATCAGGTGTGCTCCCAGCCTGTCATAGAGACGGAAATGGTTTCCTTCCCTGAACAGATATATGTCCTGATCGCCAAAGCGGCTTATGTCATACTTAATCATAGTCATAATAATAAAACCTCCTGCTAATCATAGCTTTTCAGTGTTAAAGATGACAATAGGTTATACCGATTGAGATATAACATAACATACTGCTAATTACAGCTGATGAAATTTGGAAAGCTGTAATGCTATGAATTACAAAGAAATTTAGCTAATATGCAGACATTGGCAACTTTACTCAAAGGAGTCAGGACACTTCCATCCCTTCCTGCCATAGCAGTACGTATTATCCAGGAAGTGAAAAAAGATACTTCTTCCATGACAGACCTCGCAGAAATTATTTCCTATGACCCTGCACTGTCTGCGAAAATATTGAAAATAGCAAATTCTTCGTTTTATGCCCTTCCCGATAAAGTCGAGTCCATTGAACGGGCAGTAAATGTTTTGGGTCTTGAGGCCCTGAAAAACATAGCACTGTCCTTTGTTATCGTGAAAGGGCTCAAGAAGAATTCAGTAGACAGGTTTGACCATGAGTTTTTCTGGAAACGGTCGATTACTGCAGCAGTCTGCTCAGAGATGCTCTCAGCCAGGATGGGGATACAGAGGGAAGATACCTTTGTCACTCCTTTGCTTATGGATATTGGAATCATCATTTTTTATCTGATGCAGCCTGAAGAATATCTGAGGGTATTTGATCAGAAAAAGGCAGATAAGCTTTCTATTGCAGAGGCAGAGCGGAAGGTCTTTGGTTTTGACCATCAGGAATTAGGGAGCGAAATGCTCAGGGAATGGGGACTTTCTGATGATATCCATATCCCTATTGCTTTCCATCATTACCCTGATGACTGTCGACCTGATTTGAGGGACATGTCTGAAGTACTGATGATGGCTGACATTACATCTTCTGTGTATCACAGTGACAAGAGTACGGAAAAGATGATGGAGATTCAGGAATTGCTTCAGCAAAAACTGGAGATCAGCGAACAGGAAGCAAGCACCTTTATCGATGCAGTGGCAGAAAAGACGATTGAGATCCTGGCAACGTTCGAAATTGACGCAGGTGATATGAAGCCTTACTCACAGATACTTCAGGAGGCAAATGAGGAGCTTGGCAAATTGAACCTTTCCTATGAACAATTGCTTATGGAACTCAAGAAAGAGAAGGAAAAAGTTGATGAACTGGCTTCAGAACTGAAGGACGCCAATGAGAAACTCAGAGGACTCGCCTTCCGTGATGGGCTGACAGGACTGTATAACCGCAGATTTTTTGAAGATCAGTTTGAAAAAGAGCTGGACAGGGTGAACAGATACTCCCGTATTCTGTCTCTTGTCATGATTGACATCGACCATTTTAAAAATATCAATGACACATATGGTCATCCCCAGGGAGATATTATATTAAGCACTGTTGCGCAGGTCTTTGATACAGCAATCCGGCATCCTGATACTGCTGCGAGATATGGCGGTGAAGAGTTTGTAATTATATTGCCTGAGACAGACATCAAGGGCGCGGTAGTCCTTGCGGAACGTCTCAGGGTCGCTGTCGAAAAACTCGAGATTCAGACTGACAGCGGGATGATTAAAGTTACAATAAGCCTTGGTGTTACAGAATACCGGGCGGAAAAGGGCAGGAAGTCCATGGCAGAAGTCATTGGCACTGCTGACAAGGCGCTGTACAATTCAAAGGGGACTGGAAGAAACAAGCTGAGTATAGTTCTGTAATTATTATCTCTCCTTTCCTGATCTTTCATACTGATTTCATAGTTGTTAGAAGCGACGGTAAAGTTGTAAAATGTTCAATGCCTGAATTGCGGATTACGGGGAGATAGGTTGGAATTATACCGATTAAGCATTGAGGAAGCCCGTCTGGCTCTTGACAGTGGTGAAGCACGTCCTTCAGAAATCGTACAGTCCCTGTTCGAGAGAATAGACTCCGTCGAAGAAAAGATCAATTCCTATGTGACGCTTACAAAAGAGGCGGCCTTTGCCGATGCCCTTCAGGCAGAGGCAGCTATCAGGTCAGGCAGGAAGAATGCACTTACAGGAATACCGCTGGCCATAAAAGACAATATCTGTACAGAGGGAATTAAGACAACCTGCTCTTCTGAAATGCTCGCTCACTTTATCGCACCCTATGAAAGCACCGTAACAGCGAAGCTTAAGATGCAGGGCTATACGTTAATGGGTAAAACAAACCTTGATGAATTTGCCATGGGTTCATCTACTGAGAACTCGGCTTTTGGGGCGACAAACAACCCCTGGGATACAACACGGGTGCCCGGGGGGTCAAGCGGGGGGGCGGCGGCTGCTGTTGCAGCAGATGAGTGCATAGCCGCCCTCGGCTCTGATACAGGGGGCTCGATACGACAGCCTGCTGCTTTTTGCGGTGTTGTGGGGTTGAAGCCCACCTATGGGAGGGTATCCCGTTACGGTCTTGTTGCTTTTGCATCCTCCTTTGACCAGATAGGGCCCATTACCAAAACCGTCCGGGACTCGGCAATCCTTTTAAATGTCATCGGCGGTCATGATACTGCTGATTCAACATCAGCACCTGTTGAACTGCCTGACTTCACCTCGCTGTTGGAAAAAGATATTAAAGGCATGAAAGTCGGAATCCCCAAAGAATATTTTATTGAGGGCGTTGACAAAGAAGTTGAGCAGTCGGTAAGGAAGGGGATTCAGACGCTGGAGTCGCTGGGGGCTATTCCTGTAGAAATATCATTGCCCCACACCGAATATGCAGTCGCCGCATATTATATTCTTGCCACATCAGAAGCATCTTCCAATCTTGCCAGATATGACGGGGTCAGATATGGACTGCGAGTGCAGGGCGATGACTTGACAGATATGTACATGAGGACGAGAGAAGAGGGCTTTGGCGCTGAGGTGAAGAGAAGAATTATTCTTGGTACCTATGCTCTTTCATCCGGTTACTACGATGCATACTACAGAAAGGCGCAGCAGGTCAGAACCCTTGTAAAAGAGGATTTTGAGAGGGCCTTTGAACAGGTTGATGTTATTGCCACACCAACGGCACCAACACCGGCATTTAAGGCCGGGGAGAAGACAGAAGACCCTCTGCAAATGTACCTTACTGATATTTTCACCATATCGGTGAACCTTGCCGGGGTACCTGCCATCTCTGTCCCCTGCGGGTTTACGTCGGACAATCTTCCCATCGGGCTTCAGATCATGGGGAAGCACTTTGATGAGGCCTCGATCCTCAGGATAGCGCATGCCTATGAACAGGCCACGGAATGGCACAAAAGGAAACCGGCTTTGTAATATGAGAGTGTTAGAAATATCGGTTGATAAATATTTCTATGAAGTTTCCGTTCATACAGTCACATTTTGTCATTGTCCGGCTTGACCGGACAATCCAGAAGTCTTTAAAAAATAGATTCCCCGATCAAGTCGGGGAATGACAGATTATACGCTGTATAGTTTAGGTATAAACACTGTTTGCAAATAAAGGAGAGTGAATGCAGTACGAAGCAGTTATCGGATTGGAAATACATGCACAGCTCCTGACGGATACAAAGATATTCTGCGGGTGTTCTACACGGTTTGGTTCTGATCCCAATACGCAGATATGCCCGGTGTGCACCGGAATGCCCGGGGTTCTGCCGGTGATGAACAGAAAGGCTGTTGAGTATGTGGTCAGAACAGGGCTGGCATTGCACTGTGATATTTCCAGCTACAGCCGTTTTGCCAGAAAGAACTATTTTTATCCTGATCTCCCCAAGGGCTATCAGATTAGTCAGTTTGAGTTGCCCCTCTGTGAACACGGTTTTGTTGACATAACAGTCGAGGGAAACTCAAAGAGAGTGGCTTTGACGAGGATACACCTGGAAGAGGATGCGGGCAAGAATATTCATGAAGGGGGTGGGCATGACAGTGCCGTTGATCTGAACAGGGCAGGCGTCCCCCTGATGGAAATAGTAACCGAGCCTGATATCCGCAGTGCAGCAGAGGCTGCTGCATTCATGAAAAAATTGAGGGCCATTGTGCGCTACATTGGTGTATGCGACGGCAATATGGAGCAGGGATCATTACGTTGTGATGCAAACGTATCAATCAGGCCTTCTGGACAGGAAGCATATGGTGTTAAGACAGAAATAAAAAACATGAACTCATTCAGGTATGTTGAAAAGGCCCTCGACTACGAAATAAAACGACAGATCAGGTCCCTCCAGGATGGTGAGAGAATTATTCAGGAGACAAGACTCTGGAATACTGAAAAGGGTGTTACGGAATCCATGCGTTCCAAAGAAGAGGCCCATGACTACCGGTACTTCCCCGATCCTGATCTCATGCCCATAGAATTTGAAAAATCCTTGATTGACAGAATACAGTCGGAACTCGTCGAACTGCCTGATGAGAAACATCGAAGATTTGTTGATGAGCATGGCATCTCAGATGAAGATGCCGGGCTTCTTGTTGCTGAGAGAGAAACGGCTGAATGGTTTGAGGTGGCTGTGAAAGCCGGAGGTGATCCAAAGAACATATGCAACTGGATTAAGGGTGACTTTGCAAAGCTCCTGAATGATAACAATACACAGATCAATGAAAGTCTTGTTACCCCTCAGATGCTCGTTGCCATGCTTTCTCTTGTAGAGAAGGGGACAATCAGCGGCAGGATTGCGAAGACCGTCTTTGAAGAGATGTACCGAACAGGTAAGACCGCCGATGAAGTAGTTGAAGAAAAGGGCCTTGTTCAGATCAGTGATGCATCGGGAATCGAGACGATTATAGACGAAATACTCAATAACAGTACCGGGGAAGTTGCCCGGTTCAGGGAAGGTGAAACAAAGCTTATGGGTTTTTTCGTAGGGCAGGTAATGAAGGCCACAAAGGGCAAGGCAAATCCGAAGATTGTGAATGAGCTACTAAGAAAAAAGTTAAATTAATTGTAGAGACATGCTCAATAATCTGATTATGAGCGGGTATTCTAATATTAAAATAAAAAATCAAAAATGCTTATATTTTTTTCACGAACACGTTCGCGGTACTAAAGTATTAACTTTTTATTTGGCAGTTTGATCTTTCATCTTTACTTTTTAATGAGCAGTATTAAAGAATGTTTTTCCGGATAGAATGAATAATGTCAGATAAATTTGAATCCCTGGTTAAGTCAAGATGGGCAAGATCCTCGTAGTTGAAGACAAAGATTCCATGGCCCGGATGCTCAAAGAAACGCTTGAGATTGAGGGTCATGAGGTCATCCTTGCACGGGATGGCGCTGAAGGCATAAAGCAGCTGAGAGACAGCAATGCAGATCTTGTCCTTACTGATCTGAGACTGCCCAAAAAAGACGGCTTCAAAGTGCTTGAAGCTTCAAAGGAAGGAAATCCCTTACGGCCCGTTATTGTCATGACTGCCTATGGCTCAGTTGAGACTGCTGTGAGTGCCATGAAACTCGGGGCATATGACTTTATCCTGAAACCGATAGATACTGACCACCTCTGCCTGATCATCGAACGGTCAATGACGAACAGGAGACTTCTTGCCGAGAACCTCCTGTTGAAAGATGCCCTTTCTCACACGATGGATATGCCGAACATAATCGGTAAAAGTGCAAAGATGGTTGAAGTGGCCCAGAATATACAAAAGGTGTCCCAGGCAAAGACCTCAGTGCTGCTTCTTGGGGAGTCCGGTACAGGCAAGGAACTCTTTGCGCGGGCTATTCACGACCTGAGTCCCAGAAAGAACAATGCCTTTGTTGCAATAAATTGTGCGGCAATACCGAGAGAACTGCTGGAGTCAGAGCTCTTTGGTCATGAGAAGGGGGCCTTTACCGGCGCAGCTGGCAGAAAGCTGGGAAAGTTTGAGCTTGCCAACAAGGGAACAATTTTCCTTGACGAGATAGGGGAAATGGACATAACCCTTCAGTCAAAGGTTTTAAGGGCCATACAGGAGGGAGAAATAGACAGGGTGGGTGGTACACACCCTGTCCGGATTGATGTGCGAATTATTGCTGCCAGCAACAGGGACCTTGAAGCAAAAGTAAAGGAAAAATCTTTCAGGGAAGACCTTTATTACAGATTAAGTGTATTCCCTCTTACTATTCCGCCGCTCCGGGAGAGAAAAGAAGATATCGCTGCTCTTGCCGAACACTTTCTCTCAAAATTTTCAGCAGAGATGAATGTCGCCTGCAGAGAGATCAGTGAGGAGGCAATGGAGATTTTGCAGCAGTATAGGTGGAAAGGGAATGTGCGGGAACTTGAGAATGTCATTGAAAGGGCCATGATCCTCTGTGAAGGTTTGAACATTGCTCCAGAAGACCTGCGACTGTCACCGGTTGGATCATCTGGAGGGTCTCTTGATGAAATAGCAGCTGAGGGGACGCTTGAGGAAACTGCCAAGGCAGCCCTGAGGATTGCCGAGTCCCGCAGGATCAGAAAGGCACTTGATGATACTCATGGGAATAAGACAAAGGCAGCCGGGATCCTGAGCGTCAGCTACAAAACGCTCCTGACCAAGATAAAGGACTACGGGATATAAGACTAAATTAAAATTGAAAAATAAAAAATCAAACATCAAACATATTGGAATGAATATCAAAAGTCCATAAGTTTAATTTTTGATCTTTAATTTTTGATATCACTTCTATCAATAAGAGAATTCAGTAGTATGAGATTAATTAAGTGTGGGTAATCTATTCTCTCCTGACGGCCTTTTCCCTTGCCACAAGTGATGCTCTTGCCAAAAAGGCACTTGCATCAAGAGATGTCTATTTTGTTGCCTGGGGCAGGCTCCTCTTTGCACTTCCTGTTTTTTTAGCAACCTTCTTCTTTATTGAAATCCCTGATCTTGACAGGGTGTTCTGGATAGCTGCGATATGCGCACTGCCTCTTGAAATAATTGCCATGATTTTATACACCAAGGCGCTCAAAGTTTCACCGATAAGCCTCACCACACCTTTTCTTGCCCTGACCCCCCTCTTTTTGATTGTGACCGCATATATTATTCTGGGGGAAAAGGTTTCAATGTACGGCCTAGCAGGGATTGTTCTCATGGCCGTGGGAAGCTATACACTGAATTTTCACAGGATAGGATATGATGTGCTGGAACCATTTAAAACCGCCTTGAGAGAAAAGGGGATCGGGATGATGATAGTGGTAGCTTTTATCTTCAGCATTACTGCATCCTTCGGCAAACTGGCTATCGAGCATTCATCGCCGGTCTTCTTCGGAAGTTTTTACTTTATCCTGCTGACACTGCTTTTTACACCAATTGCCTATTTCAGAAGCAGGGGGGGGATGACAATAAAAAAGCAGGACCTGCTCCCCCTTGCCTCAACGGGAGTAACCTATGCAATGATGATTATTTTTCATATGATTGCCATGAGCATGACGAACGTTGCCTATATGATATCGGTAAAAAGGACGAGTCTCCTTTTCAGCGTCCTCTATGGATACCTGTTATTCAGGGAAGAAAAGATCACGGAACGGGCCATCGGCGCATCCATAATGTTCACAGGGTTTGTGTTGCTTATATTCAGTAAGCAGGGCTGAGTTAAAAAACTTGACTCTCACCGCATATGCTGTTATAACTATTAATACTTCATGAAAGCTCTTATTACAGGAGCGACGGGCTTTATCGGAAGCCACCTTGCAGAAAAACTCAATAAGACGGGCTATGCCGTTTCCTGTCTTGTGAGGAACCGGTCTGACCTGAAATGGCTTGAAGGCATGAAAGTCACAGTCTATGAAGGAGATTGTTGTGACAGAGCTTCATTAAAGACTGTTATCAGGGGGTTTGATTACATCTTTCATTGTGCGGGGCTTACCAAGGCATCGTCAATCGGAGATTTCGACACTGTCAACTTCAGGGGAACGGAAAATGTCGTCAGTGTTGCCTCAGAAAATAATCCTGGACTGAAACGATTTGTATTCCTGAGCAGTCTCTCAGCCTTTGGGCCAGCACTGAATGGCAAAGGGCCGGATCAAACCATGGAACCCCATCCTGTATCGGGATATGGAAGAAGCAAACTGAAAGGGGAAGCGGCTGTTTTGAGCTACCAGGACAGTATCCCCTTTACAATACTGAGGCCTTCTGCAGTGTATGGCCCGAGAGACAGGGAATTCTTTCTCCTTATAAAAATGATCAAGAGCGGCATATTGCCATATTGGGGAAATGGGAGTGTATCACTTCTCTATATCGATGATTTAATTGATTGTATGATACTGGCTTCTCAGAAAGACGAGGCTGAGGGCAGGACCTATTTTGTTTCCGATGGGGGGGATTATACAAATGACAGTATTATTGATGCCATAGCTTCTGCGTTAAGTACAAGGGTTTTTAAATTGAAACTGCCAAAACCCATTCTGCCGGCTATTGGATTTTTTGGGGAAAGAATTAGTAAGATTATGGGTAACACTTCTATGGTAAACAGGGACAAAATGGAAGAACTTAAATATTCAAACTGGGTATGCGGCAATACCGAGGTCCGGGACGAGCTTGGTTTTGACCCTCATATATCTTTTCAGCAGGGGATTCAATGGACGATAGACTGGTACAGAACTCACAAATGGCTGTAAAAAAAGCCTGTGATGTATTTGACAAATGCTACAGGTTTACTGCGGCCAGAGAGGCTATTGCAGCCGGTATTTATCCCTATTTTCGCACAATTGAGAGTGCACAGGACCCGGAGGTCATCGTTGACGGGAAAAAAATGATCATGATCGGCTCCAATAATTACCTGGGTCTTACCAACCATCCGCGGGTAAAAGAGGAAGCCATTGAGGCATTGAAGAAATACGGGAGCGGCTGTGCCGGGTCCCGGTTCCTGAACGGCACCCTTGATATCCATGTCAAACTTGAAAATAAGCTTGCCCGTTTTATGAGAAAAGAGGCCGCCCTTGTCTTCTCTACCGGTTTTCAGACCAACCTGGGTGCTATAGCAGCCATTGCAGGCAAGGACGATGTGCTGATTATTGACAAAATGGACCATGCCAGCATCATTGACGGGTGCAGACTCTCTTTCAGTGATGTAAAAAAGTTCAGGCATAATGACATGGAAGACCTTGAGCGGGTGCTGCAGCAGCATAATGGCAAAGGCAAGCTGATTGTTGTTGACGGTGTGTTCAGTATGGAGGGCGATATCATAGACCTGCCAAATGTAGTAAGGCTTGCAAAAAAGTACAATGCAAGAATCATGGTTGACGATGCCCACGGCATCGGTGTGCTCGGTGAAACAGGACGGGGTACGGCGGAACATTTTGGACTGGAAGACGAAGTTGATCTCATTATGGGAACCTATTCAAAATCACTTGCCTCCATAGGCGGGTTTATTGTTGCTTCAGAGCCAGTGATCCACTATATCAAACATGCTGCACGGGCGCTTATCTTTAGTGCAAGTCCTCCCCCGGCTTCAGTTGCAGCTGTCAGTGCCGCGATAGACATCATTGAAGAGGAGCCGGAGAGACGGGAGCGTTTATGGCGCAATACCAAAAAAATGATGGAAGGATTCAATGCATTGGGATATAACACGGCCCAGAGTGAAACGCCGATTATCCCCGTCATTGTTGGTGAGGATACCAAGGCCTTTACCATGGCCCGCATGCTCCATGACAAAGGGGTGTTCGCCAATGTAGCAGTCAGCCCTGCCGTTCCCAACGGGATGGCCCTGATTCGTACAAGTTATATGGCTACCCATACCGACGAGCAGCTCGACAGGGTCCTTGATGCTTTTAAGGAAGTTGGAAGTGCCCTCGGTGTGATATAAGCTGCAGAAAAAGCCAGTAGAATGATGGAGGGATGGAATCGTTGTGGTGGAAATACTGGCTGCTGATGACAGAAAGACCTTCAATGAATTCCTCCAGTTCCCTTTTCAGCTCTATGCAGGTGATAAATACTGGGTTCCTCAACTCATACGAGACAGCAAAGAGCTCTTTGCTCCTGAAAACCCTTTTTTTCAACATGCAGAAGTTCAACCTTTCATAGCACGAAGGGGGAATAAGACTGTCGGCAGGATCACGGCTATCCATAACCGGGCCTATATGGATTTTTACGATGAGAAAGCAGGCTTTTTTGGTTTTTTTGACTTTGTTCATGACAGTGATGTTGCGCAGGCATTGTTGAACAAGGCCAGGCAGTGGTTAGCTGCAAAGGGAATGACATTCATGAGAGGCCCCATGAACTTTTCTTCAAATGAAGAATGGGGGGTGCTTGTTGAGGGCTTTGATAATTCTCCCATGGTTATGATGCCCTATAATTTTCCCTATTATGCCGGCCTGTATGAACAGTGTGGACTGAGGCAAGCTAAAGACCTCTATGCGTACAGTACGGACGTTCCCGATGTATTACCTGACAAAGTGTACAGGGTTCTGAAGATTGCTGAAAAACAGGGAATTCGTGTGAGACCTGTTAACCTTCGATCATTCAATGAGGAAATGCAGATCTTTAAAACGATATATAACTCGGCATGGGAAAAGAACTGGGGATTTATGCCTATGGGTGATTTGGAGATTGAGCATATGGCAAAAAAAATAAGATCCATCATCGTACCGGAACTTGCCCTTATAGCAGAACAAAAGGGCACAGCCATAGGGTTTATGATGTTTCTTCCGGATGTTAATTATGTGTTAAAGAAACTGAATGGACGGCTGTTTCCCTTTGGAATCATTAAGGCCTTGTGGCTTGCGCGAAAGATTCAGGATGCCAGACTGCTTCTCCTTGGGATCAGGGAAGGATTCAGGAGGCGGGGCGTGGATTCAGTTCTGTTCATAGAGGGACTGAAGGGGCTGAAAAAACATGGGTATAAAAGGATAGAGTTCTCCTGGGTTCTCGAGGACAATTATAATGTTCAGCGTGTCATTGAAACAATGCAGGGGAAACGGTATAAAACGTACCGAATTTATGAAGCAGAGCTTTAACAGTGTGGGTCATTATGGGACAACAGAGTGAACGTTCATAAATAAACACGTTATTTTTTATCCCCTTTTTGCCAAAGAGGGAAACTCATGTGATTACAAAAAACCAGGAAATGTAGTTTTCAGTCTGGAAACTCAGTTTTTCCTGTTGAGATAGTTATTCAGTCTTTGTCATTTCGACCCTGCCTGCCGGCAGGCAGCGGAAGAGATCTTTTGGCGTTACAATGGATGACGATTTCTCGGCTGCAGCC
>CP070644.1:1880447-1901360 GCA_020354155.1 Nitrospiraceae bacterium
GCAACAGCTGTTTTTCTGTCAATTCCCTTTCCTGTGTGCAGTGCAGTCTCAGAAAAAATCATCAGTTATTATCTATTCAATAGCGGATTCTTGTCAATGAAAGAATAACTTAGCAGACTCGACGGTAGAGAACTCAGGGGAATTGCGGTTTAATTCATTTAATAATCAGCAATATACAGCATATTTCCTCAACCATACTATCAATGATAGCGAACATCAAAGGTACTGAACTCACCCTTAAAGGCATGCCACTCTTCATCGATACCGGTAACTGCCGCCCCGGGAGGTCCCTGAGTGCACCATGTCAGGGCCTGAACCAGATGATCTTCTGCACCCTCAAAGACAGCCTCTACATTTCCATCGGGCAGATTCCTGACCCATCCAGTCAGGCCTAAAGAAAGGGCAGTTTCCCTTGTACTTGCCCGGTAGAACACTCCCTGTACCCTCCCCTTTATCACAAGGTGCAATCGCCTGGTCTTCATGGTCTCATTATAATTTAAATGAGATGAAAGAGAAAATATCTTGCCTCAAAAGAAAAAAAATGATATAAATTGAAATATTATTTTAACGAACTAAAACCCTTGACAAAAGTATGTGCCAGTGTTTAAATAGAATCATTCTAATATTATAATCGTTATATTTAAAAGCAGCATCTAAAAGTTATAACAAAGGAGGTCTGAAAATGGCAGATACCTGTGAGTGTCTCGGATGTAATGTAGGCGGAGAAGTACCTGATTTCAAACTTGTTACCTACGAGCCATTAAAAGGTGATTTTGGTGAAATCAGTCTTGACACACAGCGGAAGAACAACAAATGGACAATTCTCTTCTTCTATCCTGCGGATTTTACCTTTGTCTGAGCTACTGAATTTGCTGCTCTGGCAGAGCAGTACGATGACTTTAAAAAACTGGGAGCTGAGATTATTACAGTCAGCACGGACACTCAATTTGTCCATCTGGCCTGGCAGAGAGATGAGAAGATGCTGAAAGACGTACGGTACCCCATGGGGGCAGATACAAATGGCCGGGTAGCAAAGATGTTCGGTGTCTATGATGAGGAGACAGGTCTTGCATTACGAGGTACTTTTATTATAAGTCCTGACAGAAAACTCATGAACGCCGACGTTAACTATTACAACATGGGACGAAATATCAATGAGATTCTGAGAAAATTGAAGGCAAACCTTTACCTTGCGGAAAACACCTTTGAAGGATGCCCGGCAAAGTGGGCAGAAAAGGGTGATAAAACCCTCACGCCGTCAGCAGCCCTGGTAGGAAAGGTGCATGAGGAATTGACAAAATAGTTCAAAAGGTGATGTGGTACTGACCTCAGCACCTTTTGAACTATGCAGCTGAGGCATGAATAGGGCTGTGCTGTTATAATAGGCATGCACGTGCCATTGGGTGAAACATAAAGGCAGTTAGTCCCGGATTAGTATTCAGAATACATTTTAAACGAACTGGAGGTTGCTTTGAAAACTGTTGAGATTAAACCTGACATTCACTGGGTTGGTGCTGTTGACTGGGCTGTGCGGGATTTCCACGGCTATGTCACTCCCAAGGGAACAACCTACAATAATTACCTCATCCTCGACGATGAAGTTACTCTTGTTGACACTGTCAAGTACGACTTCAAGAGAGTAACTGTTGAGAATATAATGAGTCTTGTTGATCCCTCAAAAATAAAAAATATCGTGATTAATCATATAGAGCCTGATCACGGCAGCGGTCTTGCCCGTATTGTAGCACTGGCTCCCGACGCAACTATATATATTACCAGTAAGGGTCAGAAGGGAATGGAACGACATTTTGATACCACGGGTTGGAACTTCAAGAATGTCAAGACTGGTGATACCCTGAAGACAGGAAAGTACACCCTCACCTTTCTTGAGACCCCCATGCTCCACTGGCCTGATTCAATGATGACCTATATAGAAAAGGCAAAGCTCTTAATCTCGCAGGACGCCTTTGGACAGCATCTGGCAACAACGGAGCGATTTGACGATGAATACATGGAACGCGCTTCTCATGCGGAGCTTGACCACGCAGTCCTTGAGTATTACGCAAACATTCTCATGCCCTTTGGTGCACTGATTAAAAGCAAGATTGCCGAAGTACAGAAACTTGGGCTTGATATTGATATGATTGCGCCTGACCATGGCATTATATGGAGGAAGGAAGCAGGCAACATAATTGAGAAGTATCTGGATCTTGCAACAGGAAAGGCAGAGCTTGGTGTGTCAATTATCTACGACACCATGTGGCAAAGTACCGAGCTTATGACACTTCCTCTTATGCAGGGCATAAAGGACGAAGGAGTTCACTGTAAAGTTATCAAGCTGAGAGCAACACCCATGAGCGGGGCAATTACAGACTTCTGGAAATACCGGGGCTGTCTCATTGGAAGCCCTACCCTCAATAATATTCTTTATCCTTCCGTAGCAGAATATCTCACCCACCTTCGGGGACTCCGGCCAAAGAACAGGATCATGGGGGCCTTTGGAAGTTATGGCTGGGGCGGGGGAGCAGTGCGGGATGCCTATGAAGAGTTCAAAAAAATGAAGCTTGAAATGGTTGAACCGGGCATTCAGGTGCTGTACAAGCCTTCTAATGAAGATGAAGAGAAGTGCTATGACTTCGGAAGGGAATTTGCGAAAAAAGTAGTTGAGTATCATAAGAAATTTTAATGAAGAAGGAGGTTCTTATGTCAGAGAAAGGACTTTTCTGTGGAATAAACAAACCTGAAGACCCTGCGAATCTGAGTGAAATGGAAAAGAAACACATACCTGTCATTGATGCCCCTGAGGAAGTGACTGCCGGTGAGCCTTTCAATGTTACGATCAAAGTCGGCGAAATCCCGCATGTCATGGAAAATGCACACCACATACAATGGCTTGATGTATCCTTTGGTTCAAATTTTTATGCCCGCGTTGATTTGACCCCCGAATTTACATCACCAACGGTAACCTTGTCTCTCATCCGCCATGGCAAGGGCTCTCATGATAGAGGTACTCTTCGGGTCACAGAGCGCTGTAACATTCACGGCCTCTGGGCGGCTGAGAAAGAGATAGGGGTCAAAAAGTAGATACATCCCTATCACATATATGAGAGATATCACAGAGCAGGTACATGAAGTCCTTCACAATCTTGACTGGCTTCTTGAAGCTCATGACAGTTCTGTTGAACTGGTGGGTATTGATGGAATAAAAGTCACCGTCAGGTGCGTAGGAGCCTGTGCAGATTGTGAGACGAACTGTGTTGAAGTAGCATTCAAGGAAAGAATCCCCGATATTGAGCTCGTTTTTCAGTAACAGGACAGGCAGTGGCACGTAAAAAAAAGAATATCATAAGCCTTCTTGAAGCTGGCAACTACCCGGCATTGACAGATCTTATCCTGCAGGACAGAAAGGTCATTACACTTCTCCTCTCCCTTACCTATGACAAAAAAAGTTCACTCTCCTGGCGGGCAATGGAAATTATAGGCATTGCCACAGCTGAAATTGCAAAGACGGACAGGGACGGTGTCAGGGACATAGCCAACCGTCTGCTCTGGATGATGCGCGACGAATCAGGGGGCATTGCCTGGAGCAATGCGGAAATCCTCGGAGAGATTGTTCGAAATAACCCTGTTCTCTGCGCTGACCTGGCGCCTATTATTATGTCCTTTCATGAAGAACTGATGTTTACGGCAGGAGTGCTTCGGGCCATGGGAAGGATCGGAAGGCTCAATGACGATCTTTATAATTACGCTACTCCTGTTATCCGGTCACTTCTGATTGCAGAGGACGATCAGGTGCGGGGGTACGGGGCCTGGGCGCTGGGAGAGATGCACTGTTCTGAGGCGGAAGGTGATCTGAAAGCACTCAGGGCAGATGCTGCAGTGGTTGATTTTTATGAAGCCGGCAGCCTGGTGGAAAAAACAGTAGGAGAGCTTGCCCAGGGTGCTTTGAAAAAATTATCGGAATCGCCAGCAGACTTATAGGGCTTTGATAAGGCGGGAGTTCATTGCAATGAGACCATCATTGCATAAACCACTCTCCTGTGCCATCTCATAGGTTTTGCAGATTCCAAGCTCACAGGCCATCACGAGATCAGAACAGGCCCTTTCTTCATCACCAATTATCATATGAATCATTCCCCTGTTGTCATAGGGTTTGGCAAGTTCAGGTGCAAGGGAAATTGCCTTGCTGTAATCCTTGAGTGCATGGTCATACTCACCCATGGCGAAGTATACCAGTCCCCTGTTGTTGTAAGCTTTTGCATACTCTGGATTAATCTCAATAGCCCTCGTGAATGAATTAAGAGCCCTGTCAAATTCATTCATTTCAAAATAGGAGAAACCAAGGTTACTGTGGGCCTTTGCATAGTCAGAATTTAACTTGATGGCCTTCCTGTATTCCTTGATAGCAGTGTCATACTCACCTTTTATAAAGAATATGTTTCCCCGGGCATTATAGGCGTCGGCATTCCCTGAATCCATCTCGATAGCCATATTGTATTCCATTAATGCCAGGTTGAATTCGCCGGCCCTGGCATAGGCTATGCCCGTCTCAATACAGTCGACTGCTGCTGATTTATTGCCTGTAGAGGCACATCCGGACAGAAACACAAGAACAGATAAAGTTATAAGAAATCTGTTTACCATGGTATGCTCACTTTCTGGGTACTGAATTGCATCTGCTCATAATGTTAAACCTCTGTCATTCTCCGAATTGATCGGGGAATCCGCCCTTTCTGAAAGACTTCCGGATTGCCCGCTCAGGCCGGACAATGACAAAAGTAGAATATGTGCCAGACAATAGTAAATTCTTAAGAGGCTACTGATAGATAAGCAATTAGAGTGCCAGATTCAAAGAGATGCTATCTATCTGTATTTAAAACAAAATATAAAGATCCGCGAAAGAGGCGATATAATAAATTGTCAAATAGGCATGCACATTGTAATATTTGTCGACACTTTTCTGAAATTATTGCATTTGGATTGTATCTGTAACGTACTAGAAAAGCCTATGGATGGAGATAGTACAACGTTTATGGCATATACATTGATAACTTGAACGAAATAGTGAATACAAGTTCAGGGCTTGGAATTAACCAAGCCCTTTAGAAGTTAATATATAAATCAATCTTTACTGATGGATAAGGTCTCTGTCCCTGTCCTGATCTTTATCTCTGTCCTGGTCCTGGTCTTGGTCTTTATCTCTGTCCCGGTCCTGGTCTTTATCCATGTCCTGCTCAAGCAGAGTGTCAGTATCATGAATACGGTCCCGGTCCCGGTCATGGTCACGATCCATGTCGCGGTCCATATCACCTTTTCCAGCACCCTGTCTACTGCTTACACCACTATAACCACCTGCGCTACGACTACCGCTTGCGCCGCCACTGTAACCACCACCGCTGCCCTTACCACTTCCGCCGCCACTGACACTGCTACCGCCTCCACTACCACCCTTTTTCCCGGATTCAGCTATTGATGCAAATGGCCCGTCGATGATCAGTGTCAATGCAAGAAGAACAATTATTGTCAAAGTCCATGGTCTCATTTCTCATCTCCTTTTTATTGGGACTGTTTTATTACATGAGACTTGAGCATATCCTTTCCGCCGAGGGGAGGCGATGTGTCAAAACCCCAGCACAGAGAATATATGTATCGTGATTTTTTGTTTATTAAAAAAAAGATGTTCATAATTATCTCTCCTTCCGATGCCCCTTTAGAGGTACACAGCAATTATTTTTTATTCACTTCCCATTGCAGAACGTGACTCTGTGCTCATTGACAACGTGAAGCGGTGTGTATTATCGATTGCCTCCACCACGCTTCATACCACCACCGCCGGACCCCGTTCCTCCACCAGGTCCCATTCCCCCTCCCATCCCGCGCTCAGGAGTTTCATCGGGTATGCTCATTCCCTGCTTCCTGGCACGTTCCTGCATTTGTTTGTGATGTTCATTTCTTATTCTCTCCTGCTCTTCGGATGTCTTGGCACTGCGCATTCTCATACGGTGTTCTTCCTGCTCCTGCTCTGTCATGAGCTGACTGCCGTAAATATGTTCCCTTTCCTGTTTCTGAACTTGCTGCTGTCTGCGCTCCTGGTCTGCAGCCAATGGATAATCAGCTGAAAGCAGTACTACACCAGCCATCATTATTGCAACTGTCACACTACAGAATCTCAAACCTGCATTCATCATCTTGAACACCTCTTTTCACGGTACGATGTATACGGCAAAGACAAGCATCCCTATCTCTTGAAAATGCCAGTGTCGATATGCAGTTATCTCCTTCACTGTAGTTTCTCACCGGATGAACGGTCTTATTCCATGCCTTTGCTGTACATGACATTTGTTGCTCCCATGTCATCCTTTGCCATCCAGATGCCATGGATCTCCTTACCGTCAGGAGATGGCCGAAGCTGACATTCACCCTGCGCACTATCGCCACCTGCCAGTACTTGCACGGGCCCATAGGTCTCACCATTATCTTCTGTCTTGGTAAGGAAGATATCGAGATCAACGGACTCGCCCGGTTTCTGCGGGTTTTCCTTCAGCTCCGTTGTCCACGCGACATAGTACACGTCAGTGTTTCGCAGGTCAGCAGGATCAGGACTTGATGGTGTGCCCACTATCCTGGGTTCCTTGACATTGAGTGCCCTGTCCGTGATGTTCGAGATGTCCCGGCGTGCATCCCACGTCATGCCTCCATCAAATGAACGGGTAATATAAAAATTGTAGTTTTCCTGGCCTCCGGGACCTGCACCTGCAAGATCAGCGGTCCAGTTGTAGCCGAGGGCGATGAAATCCCCGCGCATGATACCCCGGTGTGCCATTGCATTTTCTTTCGGGTTATCACCGGTGGCCGCATACATGCCGAGGTCGCTGCTCATGTTCAGGGGAGGATCGTTACCCTCTGCAACAACAGGGTCTGTGCTGAAGGGGTCAACGGTGGGATAGAGGTCCTCCGGTCTGAAACCGGTGGAATCGGGATCGACGTATATGTTCTGTATCCCAACCCGAGCCATAATATCTGCTGGGCCACCCTGCGTGTCCGTCCCCTGTCTCCAGATAAATACGAGACGGACACCGCTGCCGGGTCCAGCCTTGCTCTGGGTAAAAAATCTCACTCGACGGGCGCATTCAGCTGGGTCACTGATAATCCATCCTTCACCGGCAGTCAGGTCGGATTGCGGATCATCAAACTTCGTAAGCACATGATATCTCACATACTTCCCCGGATCGGGCTTGCCCGTTCCCTTCATTTCTTCATAGGCGATGATCAGTGCTTTCCCAACGAGCATCATATTCGGCCGCGAGGCGCCGACAGTTCCCGATTCGAAACCACTTGCGGTAACAGAAGTGAAGTTGTCAGTGACTCTCACGGGATCAGGGAAAGGATCGCCTGCAGTGAATGATGCCTTCGTCAGCGCGCTGTACCAGATGTCCGTGCCTTTTGAGACCTTGGCTCCGCTCCCGCCATCACCGGGACCCATTGCCTCACCCGGCTGAAGTCCGAGAGGGTCTTCCTGCCACACCACGACGAATCCTTCACCTGAGGCACGGACATTACTCTGCTTCACGTCTCGATATCCGTCAGTAAGCTGCTCAGGTGCGCTCCAGGTTATACCGCCGTCGAGAGACCTCGAAAGATACAGGCAACTGTAGGGAATTTCAATTGCACCTGCGTTAGGGTAGATTATGGACCCCTGTTTTCCGCCGGGACAGTATTTGCTGCCCCATGTGACGACAATGTTTTTGCCGTTTGCAAAGGTCATGGGTTTGTCCGTATCGCCGTTGTACGGCACAGGCGGTGTAGCGGGGTTTCCATCATCATCGGTCACGGCTGAATGCCTGGTTGCCATATTCGAGATATTTACCGGCTGGCTCCACGTTGCTCCATTGTCAGCAGAGCGGGTGAAAAAGATATCCCGTGCGGGATGTGTCTTTCCATTAAAAGACCGCACTGACGGTCCAACAGCTTCTCCGTAGACAACTACCAGCGGTTTTTCATACCCTGCGCCGGTATTGTATATAAGACGGAGCAGTTTCCCCTTGAATGCATCTTCTCCGTCCGTACCTCCAACAGGGTCGATCGACAGCACTGTTCCTGCCGGAGCAACCTCCCCTTTTGGAACCTCATCGAGTTGAATACTGCTACTGCTGCTCCCGCATCCTGTAGAAAATGTTAAGGACAGGGCGAGACCTATCGCGATAACAATACTCAGGATTGATGAACCTTTTTGTTTTTGATTGAAATGCGATTGCATGGCTTCATTGTCCTTTCTGCTCCTATTTCTGAAGGTCATGTAAAAAGACGGGAGAGCCTCCTCAGAGACTCTCCCCTTGCTGCCAGTGAAGATTCTGTATCCTCACTGGACCATGACTTCGATCTCTATTGTGTGGTCATCTATCCGTGTGCCATTTGTAGCGTTGTCAATTACCGTGTTGTCACAGACTGTAAGTGCAATTGCACAGTCCGGGTGATCAGCCGGAGTGTCAAGAGAAAATGTCAGCCTCCACGATCCTGCTGCAGTAGCCTTCCAGTTATAGCCATAGACAAGGCTTCCCTTGCCATTTATCTCTGAAGCGTAACCTCCAGGTCCTTCCACGCCGAAGCTCTCGTAAATCGCTTTGTCAAAAGTAGTCACCACTGGATTACCTTGTGCATCCAACAGCTCGATCTTCAGTCGTGCATTCGGCGCGAATACCATTCTTTCAGTGTAGACATGCCCGGTTATTCCATCAGTACCAAACACTTCACTCCGCATTGAACCATACAGAGATGTCATAGCGAAACCTTCCATATTGTTTGCGTTAACCTGCGTCAGAACGGTCTCAACCCGGATCATCTGCGTTGTTCTCAGAGGGGCGCTCACTAGATTGTCACCCCAATGAGCTATCACATTCTGGACGGCGCCTGATCCATCGGCCCAGTCTGCCTGCCAGGTACTGGTCGTCCCCTGCGGGTAATATACTGCGCCTCCTATTGAAACAGTTTCCGCTGGATCGAAATAGGGAAAGGGCTCATTCAGGTCATCAAGTCTCGTAATGTCAGCGGCTGTAGGCCTGAGACCAGTGTTGTGATCCAGGTGCGGTGGAGGGGTTCCTGAAAGCACGAGACCTGTCACTCCATGCCCATTGGCAAAAATCACCGGTACGGAGAGGTTGTTGCCGAAACCTTCGTCATGTCCGCCAACAGGGTTTATGGGGCCTCGGGCTGTCGCTGAGACTTCGGCTGATTCGTCACTTTCCGCCGGTTGTGGTTGTGCATCCACAGCTGTGACAACGTAATAATATGTCGTCCGCCCCGGCAGACCGGTGTGCTCATAGGGTGCCTGAACAAACTGTATCCGTGTACCTGCATCCTTTGTGACGCCAGGGACCGTATCCCAGTAAATATTGTAGGATGCAGCGCCCAAAACGTCAGGCCATGCTATGGTTATTGAATTTGTCGTGTCCGGTGTTGGCTGTGCTGAAACAAACTGGGGTGCTGACGGCGGCGGTGCCTTCGGAGTTGCCCCTACCATCAGAGAGGCAGCGCTTTCGCCATAGGGAGATACAGCGGTCACTACATAATAGTAGGTAACTCCATTTGTCAGGTTCGTATGATCATAGGGTGATGTATCTTCAACTAGTTTACCCACATAGGCAGCGGGTGAGACATCCGGTGTGTTCGACCAGTAAACATTGTACGATGTAGCCCCAGTCACTGAAGACCACGTTATCGTTGTCATTCCGTCACTGGCAACAATTCCAACCCCTTCCGGTGTATCAGTAGTTATCAGGAGAGGTAAACCACCGCTTGATCCGCATGCTGTTATAAGCATTGACAATAAGACGCAAAGAATGACCCATTTAAATCCCCTTTCGAAGCGCACATTACTGCGCTGTCTTTCCCATCGTCTATAGTGACTCTTATAAAACATGGTGACCTCCTTTTTGTTTTGCCTGTTGATTACCTGATGAATTTAATAAGAAAACGGAGTGCACCAAATGCTTATCATTCAGCATCCCCTCCATCCTGAGATCATTATCAATTTTCATTGCCTTTATCCGGCTTATCCCATATGCAAGAACCTTACGGCTCTCCGGTTCATCGTTCCTTAATTTAAATATATCAAGATGACACAGTATGGCAATACGCTGAAAAACGTATTTTTATACGATGAAAATTATCAAGATAAAGCTGGATTCTTTAAACTGTCTATGCGTTGAATCGGCCGGAACTGACTGAAATGAAGTTATTGATCTTACTCCGGAAGGCCCTCTCCAATGAGACCAAAGTACACGGCATATCTGACCAGGTCAACTGATTTGTGTATTTCCAGTTTATCCATTATTTTGCTGCGATGAGTCGTGACGGTCCTCTCACTTATAAAGAGACGCTCTCCGATTTCGCGGGCGTTCATTCCGGAAGCAATAAGTCTTAAGACTTCATGTTCACGCACTGAAAGATGCTTATGATCTTTATCCAGAGCAACTCCCGCCTTTCTGTGCCTTGTAATGAGGTCATCATCTCTGGAGTTGATGGTCATTTCTCTGAAGGTATCGGTTTCTCTCTGCTTTAATCTGAGAGCTATACCGATACTATATCCAACGCCTTCAAAGAATCGTATTAAATATTCGGTAAACAGGTTTTCACGTCTGTCATTTAATTGAAGGAGTCCGATAATATTCCTGCCCGATCGGAGTGGAATGAGTGCCACCGATTCGTATCCCTCACGATTGCAGCGATTTCGAGTGCGGCCCTGACGGTCTTCCTCCGTTGTAGAAGCAAGAAGAGCAGAGGTACCATTTGACCAGAAGCTGCCTCCCCCTGTAAAGAAAGGGAGAGATGAACTGGTTCTTCCGCTCAGTACATTTCCACACATACACTCAAGGTAGGGTTTCCCCTGGGAATCACGAATTACCTCTCCGGTCTGGTCCCGTGCGCAGAGATATTTTTCCGCTTTCACGAATTCCCTTGAAAACCCGATTGTCTCATAATAGGGAAAGTCATCCCCTTCACGCAGGCGGATTCCAACGGCCTCGAATCCTGTGGTTACTTTTACTAAAAAGAGGATGTCCCTGATTAAGTCAGTCCTGTTATCTGTTTGATTCAGCACCTCCATCACCTGAACTGCAAGGTTCGAACATTGCTCCGTCAGTACACGAAACTGACTGATTTCTGATGATTTATTGAATGGCTGCCCCTTATTCATTCTTCTATAACTCATTTTTACTATCTCGTCGAAAAAACTAAAAGCCGAGCGTGCCAAAGACTCTTTCTTCGGCAGCTCGGCAATCTTATTTTAAGACCCGTCGCTTTCCGCCTCATTCTCACGAATGATTCGGCTTTATCGGCTGTCTAACTCCTTAAGTCTTTATTACTTTCTATTCTCATACCTGTCCAGTGAATTATATTAATTACATTATAAAGAATCATTATTAATAGTATTTAAATGACTTTCTTCAGTTTATTGATGAATAGTATCTTCATGTTAACTTCCCCCAAAAAATAATAAAGAGGATCCCTATTTATTATCGTGTATTAATATTTGATTAATTATTCCCCTTTATTATCCCCGCCGTCTAACAGTATCGCTCAGTGAACTGCTCTTCTTCACTCTTTAAGGGGATCCTCAATACCTTTCAGATATCAATGAGATGTATCCAGACGATAGTTAAAATTTCATTAAAACCTTCAACGGAATCTCATTATAATAGAGCCTCTTACTGTGAATTGCTGCGGATCACAAATCAGTTTTATTCTTGTTTCTGGATTGAGCATACGATATACTTTCACTATACGGGACACTTCCAAGGGGAGATGAATTGAATATGAAGTACAAAATAATCGGATTCATCGTTGTAGTAATTATTGTTATACAATTCGTACCATATGGGAGAAATCACTTAAACCCTCCTGTTGTAGCTGAACCCCGGTGGGATAGCGCGAAAACACGTGAACTGTTTTTTCGGGCCTGTGGTGATTGTCACAGCAATGAGACAACATGGCCTGGATACAGCAATATTGCGCCGGTATCGTGGTTAGTTCAATACGACGTTCATCAAGGGCGGAAAGAGTTCAATGTTTCCATGTGGGGAGTGCAAAAAGAGAATGAAGGAGACGAATCGATAGAAACAATCGAAAAAGGAGAAATGCCGCCCTGGTTCTATGTAATTCTCCATCCGGAAGCCAGGATATCAGGAAATGAAAAAACGGATTTTATGAAAGGACTCCTGGCAACATTTGGCAAAGGTGACGATGACAACGAACATGGAGAAGATGATTCTGATTGATCAATAACGAACAATCCCACCCGCCGGAATGTTCACTGGCAGTGATGGTAGAGGAATTCTTTCTTTTGATGTTCAATCTGCCCTGTGGCATGGCTGGATTCAATACACTGACGCCGTCCTCAGGGTTTCTTTATACTTCGTACAGGAGCGGTGATTATCTGTAATGTCAAAACATGTTTGTCCCTGGTGGCTGGCATATACATTTGACAATCCACTGAGGCATATATTCCACAAACCGGATAAAATATTTATTCCCTATCTGAATGACGGAATGACTGCCATCGACATTGGCTGCGGCATGGGGTACTTCTCCATCGGCATGGCCAGACTTGTCGGCAAAAAAGGAAGAATCATTTCCGTTGATATACAGCAGGAAATGCTGACTATTTTGACAAAACGTGCAAAAAAAGCAGGCGTTGCTGACCGCATCACCGCTTTTTTATGTGATGAAAAAAATATAGGTATAAAGGAAAAAGCTGACTTTGCTTTAGCGTTCTGGATGGCACATGAAACAGTCGATGAATTCAATTTTCTGAAGCAAGTCTATTCAATTCTTAATACATCAGGCAAGCTTTTATTAGCAGAACCCAAAATGCATGTCAGATTCACCAAATTCAAAGAAACATTGTCGTTAGCACAAGAAGCAGGTTTCAACGTTATTGAATCTCCTGAAATATATTTTAGTCATGCTGCTCTGCTTGAGAAGCGCTGAGTTTAATAAAAAAACAGGTTGATGAAAGTACGATAGGCGGAAATGGATTCTAAAGGCATGCCCTCCGCAAAGTATTGCTGTTATCTCTTTCAATCGATTATCGATAGTATATTCATTAACAAAAGATAACGATTCATATGTCCCTCATAACTTTAAAAAAGATTCGGCCCAGATTCTGCGGAAGAACATGGATTCTTGTGATCATAAATTATTCCCTGATAACAATCTATCTTCCTAGAATTCTGATCTCGCTAAAAGCTTTATAGTCCGTTATGCTATATAGATAGTTTTTAATGACTTAACTCCTGATTATGACACCCATCGGACATATAAGCGTATCTCATATATTTGGGAAATCTATGAGAAATATTTCTCTGCCGTCAATTATTATTGGTGGATTGTTGCCTGACATTGATTTTGCGTTTATTTTTTTTGATTGGTTTAATCAATATCATCATGTAATTACTCACAACCTACTTTTCATCAGCTTTGCAGCATTAGTGGGAGCGGTTGTTGCATCTGGAAAATTGAAAAAGCGGATCGGAATAAGTCTGCTACTGGGATCGCTCTTACATTTAGCTATTGATTCATTCTTGGACAATAATCCATCCAATGGAATAGGAGTAGCTTTATTGTGGCCATTTTATGGAGAACTTTTTTCGCCATTCAATCTTTTAACCCCTTCAGGGATTGAGAATGGTTGGAGTGAGCCTATGAAAATGATCAGACCAATGCTATTCGTTATGCTTTATGAATTGCCTTTTTATGCAATATCAGTCTTTGTACTGTTGAGAGAGAATCGACTTGGCATAACATCTGAATAAATCTGTTTTATCGGTAACTTCAATTCAGTCCGCATTTTGCAGATATAATTCAGTTATCATCAATCCAAAATTGCACCCAATCATTAAAAATATCTAATAGTAATCTCATTGTAGGCTAATTTTTAGGTACTAAAATTATTATCATGCTGCATGAGGTGATCAATAATATGTAAACAGATGTTGTCATATCGCCACTGTGTTATCAGAGAGAATATATGTTTAAACGAATCGAGGTTTAGGTCTAAGTAGATGGAGAGAAGGAAATCAAAAAGAATACCTTATTTTATAGATGCGAGTATTATGTGTGGGGATGATATATATGATGGGATTATTGGGAATATTTCTAAGAATGGGTTTGAATGTATAGTAACTTCTGTAACCAAGTCTTTAAATAATATTATTCCTCATAAAAAGATTGAATTAAATTATCAAGATCCTTTAGGTGATGACATAATAGATTTAAAATGTAAAGTAGTATGGATAAAAAGACCGTATAAAAAATCTATGGTGATAGGATTGAAGATATTATACCTATCTTCAAAATATAACAAGTTTATATCAAGCTTAATCTATTAGTTTTTTTAATGGGGACATAGTTGTAATGGGTAAATATAGTTGCTATCTCATCAATTGAAAGCAATATGTATGAAAGTATACTTTTGAAATTTGATATAGGTCACAGATGTTTAATGTAGCGATATTGAATTATATATCAGCATATAAAATTAATTTCAAGGAAGGTAAGAATATGAGAAAGAACCTATTACTTTCATTCAGCGTATTAATTTGTGTTTTAGCAACTGTGTTTTTTATATCTTGTGGTGGAAGTGGGGGTGGAAGCCCATCAACGGGTATTCTAAATCTCAGCGTCACCGATTCACCTGTAGATGAAGCATCAAAAGTAGTCGTCAAATTTACGGGAGTCGACATCCATTCTTCATCTGGGAATATAATTCATATTGATATTTCACCGCCAAAACAAATAGACCTCCTCTCGTTGAATGGTGGTGGTAGCGAAGTGATATTAAATAATGAAGTCTTGCCTTCCGGTGATTATCAGTGGGTGAGATTAAATGTTGAAGCGGATTGTGACGAAAATGACGACTCTTATATAGAAATTAATAATACTAAGCATTCAATATGGATTCCAAGTGAAAATCAGTCCGGATTAAAACTAGTTAGAGGTTTTAATTTGCCTGTGGATGGAATCGCTGATTTTACGATTGATTTTGATCTTAGAAAATCTGTTAATTTCCCTGAAGGCAATGGTAATTGTGCAGGCAATTATAAGCTGAAACCCGCTTTGAGAATAGTAAGAAATACAGAAGTTGGGAGCATTGCCGGAAATATTGATCCATCTCTTATTAATGACGCATTTACAGGTGGAAATGCGGTTTATGTATTTCAGGACCATAATATAACACCTGATGATATAGATGAAATAGTTCCTGATCCAATTACAACTACAACGGTTACACTTGATGATAACGGAAGTTATGTTTATAGAGCTTCATTTCTGGATTCAGGAAACTATACGATTGCATTCACGTGTCACGCTGATGGAGATGATCCTGAGTTAGACGACACGCTTGATTTTGTGGGTAAGAAAAATGTAACTGTTGCAGCGGGACTGGTAACTGTACATGATTTTCAATAATGATTCTGCTTACATAAAAAAAGAACTACTGGTAAGTAAACATTATTTGTAAAATATTGTAGGGGGCTTGGGTATTCCCAAGCCTTTTTCTTATTGCATTGAAAGACGCTTAACGTATTCACAATGACAGTAACCGAGTTGGGATCCATACAACTAAAACTTGATGCATCGCATTCACCGCTGGAACCGTTTGTTAGCTGCTTATAATTTCTCGGCCTTTGGTGAACTCCAGCGTTTGACGCGTTCAAGGTCCGGTGAATAGACCCGTAAGATAACATCAACGCCATAATCACCCCGATTCAACGGCAAACAGTTTTCTTCAGGTACATTTTTAGGGCATTTCGCCGCGATATAGACGGTGAGACCTCCATCAGCGTCCAGCTGCATCCCGGCGTTTTCCCCCACGCTGTATTTCTTTCTTTCATTTGGAAGGAAAAAACCGTTTTCTGTGTCATATAGAGTCATCGACCAAAAGGCATTAGCAGGAGGCATATCGGCTTTATTCATACTGATAACGTAATCGTTCATCGCATTCATTGGCTGTCCGTCTGCGGTGACGATAGGAGGATAGATGGCTTCAGTTGCCGGTACACCGATTGGGCCAGCAATAGACTGGAATAATAGAACTTCAAGCGTCATGTTGCCTTTCGGTTGAAACTGGGATGTAGCGATTTTTTTGTCATAGTAATCTTTATCCATCATCAGAGCCAAATTTCTTTGCGCAATCTGTTCTGCTATTTGACGAAACTTTCTGCCATCTATCTTCGCAACTTTCTCAGGATCAAATTGACGTCCCGGAACAACTCCCAAAGGCTTATAGGCGGCGAGCAGTTGCTGATCGAGCTCATCGTCCGGATCAAACGTCGTGTGGTTAAACACAAACTGCATGACCTCCAGCAGGTTATTCTCGAAAACATCAAAATCTGTTTGTCCAAATTCAGGAAACTTTAGTCTATCTATCCGCGCTGAGAGATCAGATGATTTTTCGCTAGGACTGGACCAGGGTCTGAAAGCATGTTTCTCTTAAATTCCGGATTGATACTCAGAGAGGCTAAGTGCTTTAATTTGCTTCATTGATTTGAGGTTCCGCTGTAAGCGTTCAGGCTCAGCTGCATGTGGCATGACCCGGTAGACGACTGAAACGAAATCGCCGGTCATCTTGGCAATTTTGTCAACACCTTTGACAGGTGCCCCGTCGTAACCTTTTGTACGTTCTGTGTATAAAAGAACGCGCGAAGGTTTAGAAAAGTCGCCCTTTGTTGTAGACATGGGAATATTCACATAGTGGTCGTAGCCAGTAACCATTAGAGAGACGTATCTCGAATCAAATGCAGGTGCATCAAGAATCATCGGTTCATGTGTCAAGTCGAACAACCCGGCAATATAAAGTGTGTCGTTGTTGGGTCGAGCAATGATTTGCAGCGTATGATCTACCAACGCCGTATTGGCCTTAAGTCGATTGAATCCACCCGGATTATATGGATTGTTGGGAGCCATTACAATCTTGTTATTGACGTTATACATAGCGACATACTGCCATGACCGCTCCACGATGTTCTCAATTTCATCGTCGCTGAGATCCAGGGCAAAGACTGAACCCACCAATACCAAACTAAAAACGAAAATAGCTGCTAGCGTAGATATGATTTTTTTCATTTTCTAACCCTCTTTTAAATTTTATTTTGGATTTACACAACTGAAACTGGCCGCATTGCGTGTATCGCCCTTGCCGTCATACTTTGCGACTTTAGGATAGGCACAAACCGGTCTTGAATCTGTCGGCTGCATTGTCTCATCCAGCCATAAGGCGGTGACTTGTTCGGGCGCCTTGCCGGTTGCAAACCACTGATCGATCTCGGTTAAGAAATTCACAAATGAAGGTCCGGGCCCACCAAAGCAGTGTTCCACCCCGGGCATCATGAATAGACGGGTATCTTTAGCCGCAGTCTTGTCGTGCGTAAGAACGTCATCATAATAGCCGACCACCGCGGTCCCCGGAGCAGCCGCATCTGACCAACCGGAGTATAAGATCAACTTGCCGCCACGCTTGCGGAATGCCGACAGGTCAGGGTTGGTAGCGTTAAGCGTCTCAGCAACCCGCTCCGAATCTTTTTTTAAGAGATCGTAATTATAATTAACATAGCTCCATTCAGGGTCATTGTAAATAAAGTACTTCATGATGCCGTTGCCGAAGCCGTAGTAAGCGCTGGGAGAAACCGGTGCCGCGAAATCGCCGGTATCCACGCCGCCCTGGAACTCATCCAGGTCTGCCTGGTACTTGAGGCCTCCGGTCAACCAGCGCGGCCAACCCCCAACTGCTGTTTCACCCCCAAAGGGAAATCCATAAAACAATGCATTGCCTTTCGAGTCTTTGGGGCCTTCATAGATAACCTTGACGGCTGCTAACTGTTCCTTACTCAGGCAACTATCGGTTTTCTCACCCGTGCACAGCAGGGTGGCCACATCAAATTTGCATTGACGGGGGTCGTTGAGAATACCGTCTTTAATCCCGTCCTGTTCATCGCACATGGCAAGGTATGATGTCTCAATCAGTTCCTGCTCTTTGGGGCCAACCACGGCCGCTTGCAGATTATTCGGGTCCGGGTACATTGCCCTGGTAATCTGTGTTGCTGCTGCTGCAATCCCTATCCAGTTATAGGCTGGCGCACCGGCAACGATGCCATCAAAATCCTCCGGATAACGTTGCGCGGCCATCAGGCCCTGGCTACCGCCACGGGAACACCCCGTAAAGTAGCTGCGGGCAATGTCATTTTGATAGTAGGCTTTTATCAATGCCTTTGCCGTCACCGCGGTACGATGCACCGCCTGGTGGCCAAAGTTGACCAGGCGTTCCAGGTTATTGTGTGCCCAGCTGGCATCGAGGGGGTGTCCTTGATGGCCGGTGTCGGTTCCGACGGTGGCATAACCGGCTTGCAATGACCCAAAGAGAAGTGAGGTATTCATAACCGAGCCAACGAATCCACCGCCGCCGCCCATGACGAACTTGCCGTTCCATGTTTCAGGAAGGAGCAATTCAAAATTTGTTTCTGTGCCGATAACACCCGCGACTTTACAGTGCGGTGCTGGTTGCGTTTCTTGTGTGACCGACGAGATCGTGACGTCGGGCAGCTCTGGCAGTGATTCGGGCCCGCATACAGGCTTTGCATGAAGCGGTGAATGAAATAGTACAAGCCCAATTAGTGTTGAAGTGATGAGAAATAGTTTTTTCATGGAGTATTATTCCTTTCGAGTTGTAATTGTTATATATTGATGATGTAATTGATATATTCGGATAAAACATAACATACTAAATTTAGCTCGTCAAGAAATACATTGTCATCTGCGAGGTTTAGCAACTATGCAGATAAATCATTAAGAGGTCATAGAGCACCATACGAATTAGTCCACCCCGCATGCCTTGTGAAAAATAAAAATTTGCATCGTCGAATTATTTGCTTTACTATTAATGATCTGCTTCTGGAGGCCGGCGTTTTTCTGGTTTCAGTTCAATTGATCCTGATGGCCTATGATAACAAACAGAACCAAATAGCCATGATGCGTGAATTTAAAGATATTAAGGCATTTCTGGAAGAGGAAAAGAACAGTCTTAAACAGCATAAATAGACTATAAATAATTCGAAATAAAAGAACCGGTCACAATGGTGTAACCATGGAACTTTCCATACGACAAACAGTGATTCTGGCTATACTTGTTTTATTTCTTGGTAAGTTTATTAATAAAAAGATTAATTTATTTCGTGAATACGGAATTCCAGAACCGGTAACAGGGGGTGTTCTGGCTTCTTTTATCTTCGGCGTTATCCATTTCATGTATCAGTTTGATATTGAATTTGCGTTGCAGTCCAGGGACGAACTGCTGATTATTTTTTTCACGACGATCGGACTTTCCTCCCGGTTCAGTACACTGGTCCGGGGCGGCAAGAGCCTCCTGATTCTGTTAGTTATCGCTGTCGCGTATCTTTTTCTGCAGAACCTCACAGGACTTACAATAGCGACTGTAACCGGTCTGGAAAAACCGATCGGACTTTTGGGAGGTTCGGTATCATTAAGCGGCGGACATGGAACCGCAATTGCCTGGGCGCCCATAACGTGATGCAGTAATGCATATACTGAAATCTATTCTTGTTTTCCTAGGCTATTTTCTGCTTCTCTGCACGACAATCGCTTCAATTCTCCTGGTAACACTTGAGGATGAAGACTACCGTGGAATATTGGCGTGGACGATCGAGCATTACACGGACTATAAAGTAAGCATTAACGGCCCACTCTCTGTGGACCTGTCTATTATTCCCGCGCTAACGCTGGTGGATGTCCGTATAGAACCTGACAGAAAGGATGTCCAGCCTCTATCAGCACATATTGGCCATGTCAGAATAAAAATAGCATTAAAACAGCTCCTGACTGGAGCTGTTCTAGTCAAAGCTCTGCTTGTCAAAGATGTTACGCTCTCCTATGTCGATGAGGACCGGCCCCTTACTGAACCGGATGAAGAAACAGACTTCAGGCAGACTCTGGCAGATATCAATATCCCTGTCCTGGAAAGTGTATCGCTGCAAAACATAGATGTGACCTTTGAGGATAAGGAGTCAGATTATATTCTTAAGGTCCATCTGGATTCTTTTACCATTGATGCCGTGCGGGACACGGGGCCGCTCTCTGTTACAGGGTCGGGAACCTTGAATAACACAGACTTTTCTGTTGACGGTCAGCTCGGATCAGTCCCGGATGCTATCAGGCATGCCCAGCCTTATCCGATTGATCTCGGACTGAGTATTACTGACCTCAACTTCAGAATATCCGGAACAGTTGACGACCCTCTTGAGGGGAAGGGATTGAACATACACGTATCGGCCGATGAGGCTGAGCTTTCAAACATGCTTGAGGTTCTGAAAGCAGACATCCCTTGGCTGGGCAGCCTTGATTTCGATGCTCATGTAACCGGTGATATCGAATCTCCCAGTGTTTCAGATTTTAGATTAAACATTACCGGTAAACCTCAGATTGAGTTGTTAGCGAAAGGTTCTATAATGAACCTGCTTACCGGTGAGGGAACTGATATTGCCGTGTCAGGATTAACTTCCCATGAAGATCTTATTCAACTGCTATTGCCTGAAGATCTGCACTCTATGAACGAAATTGAACTGGGCGGTACGTTACTGAAGAGTGAAGGGGATTACCTTCTTCGGGATGTGGGGATAACGTTAAGAGAGGCAAAAGCGGCTGCCTTAGCGGGCGTTGGAAACATTTTGATAGGAAAGAGTTTGTTTGATCCTGAAAACTCAAAATTCGATCTCAGACTGAGTTTGGAAGCAAAGAACACACAGCTGTTAAAATCCATTCTCTTCGACGGGCTGCCAGACACCGGTCCTGTCAATGGTAAGGCCCGGCTCATCGGCCCGCTCATAGATCCTGAGCTGAAGGATATAA
>CP070644.1:1901460-1918565 GCA_020354155.1 Nitrospiraceae bacterium
ACCCAGGCATCAAGGTGATGCTGATCTCCCTTTTTGAACATCTCGATCCCAATGGCCAGTGGCTGTCCTTTTTCATGCAATGCCTGAATGACATCAAGCTGAGTTTTGTGATGGGCAGGTTCAGTATGCTGCTCGCCAATATAAATAACCTTCGCAGTGCTCACTTCCTGTATCATGTCCTGGAAGGTAATTAATGTTTCATCGTGAACTCTTACAATCTTTCTACTTGTACCACTGACATGTGCCATGGTGAAAATGATAATAAGAAGGAATACACAGATAATGACGGTCTTTTCTCTATTCGTTTTATTTAAAATATACATGACCCTTTTCCTGTATCCATGAGTGTTCTGTACTTTGTGTCTTTTCGATTCTTCTAACAGTGTTATGTCTTCTTCTACATATGGTATCAGAATGCAGCGTATTATCAAATTATACTTTATTTGAATATCCTCATTCATTTATGTGCAGTGAGTTACCACGAATCCTATTCATAATTCGCTCATACTCCTTAGTTATGGGGGAGGTTTTGGGTGAATTAGACATGAAAGGAACAGAGCGGCTTGTACTTCAAAAACAGTTCAGATATGTGAAGAAAGGGAAAACGATCTTGCTCCGGAATGCCTCCAGCCATACCTCGGTGGGGAGACTGCAGATCCTAAAAAATGTTCAGCAGATCAATATTTCATATGGTGTGAAATAGACGCGTTTCAACATTCCCTGATAGCATTTGTTACGTTTTCGATAATCACAATCCCAAGATAACCGTCTACAGTAACCCGGTCTCCTGTATGTATCACTTCTGCTGCCCCTGAGATACCCGTGACGCAGGGAAGGCCGTATTCCCGCGCTATTATTGCTCCGTGGATGAGCATGCCTCCCCTCCGTTCTACAACGGCACTGGCAAGGGGCACGACAAAGGTCATATTGGGATCGATTGAATCGCAGACAAGGACCTCTCCTTTCCTGAAATGCATCAGGTCTGCTGCAGCCCTGATCACGCGGGCAGTGCCCGTTGCAATCCCTGGACCGGCAGGCTGTCCTGTAATCTGACGGGCCTGCAATCCAAAACCTGGATCGGCGTCATCGGAGAGGGCAGGAGACTGCGACCGATCTGCCCCTATACTCAGTGAATCAAAACGACGGGCCGAGGCAGGTCCCCTTTCGGCAGTCCCGGATCGACGTGACACCTCCTCTTCAGCTTCCAGGACACGGGCCTTTAGTCTGCCCATATAAATATTGTCATTATCCCTCATGCTGTAGCTTGCCCGTCCAATGTCCAGCATTGCTTTCGCATCCTCTTTTTTTTGTCCCTGAAACTGAGCAAGGAAGATCTCTTCCCTCTCATGGAGCTCTTCTTTGCGACTTATGGCTTTGACGGACATCGATGCCATTTCAAGAACCATATGAACGATAGACGGTGTTTCCTCTGCACAGTGCCTGGACCTGCAGAGAAGATCTCCGTGAGATGAGATGAACTGTTCGAGCATGCTGCGAAAGGAAGGGTTCGAAAAATTACCCTCTTTCAGATCATGCATAAGGCTGTCATTCCCTCGTACATGGGAAGCCATCGCCTGGAGAATGTCATTTCTCTGAAGGCTTACCATATCACCGGTACTCAGTAGTGATAAAAATTCGTAGGGATCTTCGGGATGGACCGTGTCATTGTAGACAGTCCCGAAAAGACGCATGCCATGGGCAAAGGGTATGAAATAGTCCCAGTAGATCTTTTTCCATTTTTCGAATATCTCTCTCCTGCGCGCCACTTCATCCTCTATCTCCTTATCAGACAAGAGAGAGAGATCTGTTTTTGACAGACCTTCAGTTTCTTTCTTAAGGGCCGGTATCAGTTCGTCCTCGATCCTCTGCCGCATGGTTTTCAGGTTTTCAAAACTCCTCTTCAGGCTGAGATACCAGCCTCTTTTATCATCCTTCTTTTCCCCGGCAAGGGTGGTAATCGGTCTTGACTGGAGTACGTGGATGATACCGTCTTTCATGGTCCACTCCACATCCTGGGGAAGGCCGAATATGTCCTCCGCCTTCATGACAAGCCCGTAAACATTTTGGATACGTTCCTGGGTGAGAGGCGGCCTGCTCTGCAATTGAAGGGGCAAAGAAGCTAACAGGGTTCCTGCTTCTGAAATTTCGAGCCTGTGGCTTCTTACCGCAGGGGTATGAGAAATAATGTCACCTTTCGCCCTGTCAAGTATCCACCGGTCCGGTTCGAGCGTCCCGTCCACAAGTCCCTGGTTCAGACCGTATACCGCTTCGATGACGCACTGGGCAGGGTCATTCGGGTTTTGGCCAAAACCTATTCCCGATACATCTCCGCTTATTATCTCCTGAACCACAACGGCCATGGAGCTTCTGCTTTCATCCAGCCCTAATTCCGTCCGGTACAACAAAGACGCGTCGGACCAGAGAGATGCCCAGACCAGTTTCATATGCTGCAGAATGGAGTCCGTACCGCTTACATTCACGTACGATGCATGGAGCCCTGCAAAGGAAGTCTCCGATGTATCCTCTCCCGGAGCTGAAGAGCGGACGACGACTGATTTCCCGGTAAAATATGCTTCAACAGATTCCTCTATGGTATCCTTGAGTTCCTTGGGAAGAGGCGTGTTGAGAAACATGTTCCTTATTCGCAGAGACGTGTCCCACAGTTCTTCCCACCGGATATCGTCATATGTCTTTCTGTTCAGTTCCATCATGATCTTTGTCCGCAGTCCTGTCTGGGCTACATACGCATCATAGGCGTCGGTGGTAACAGCGATTGCAGCCGGTACGTTCATCTCCTTTTTTGTCAGAACGGCCAATGCATAGGCCTTTCCGCCCACGAGTTGTTTCTCACCTTCTCCAATCTGTATCAGAGGAATTGTAAAATTCACTGTATATGGAGTTCCTCGACATTCTGGAATCTGTTCACCACGTAATATTTCTGGACATTGATTTTCATTAAGGCACAGGACGGGGATGAGAGAAACTCCCTGAGGTGGGGATGCTTTGTAAGGTAAATGTGAACATATGATGCTCTCTCAGTTCCGCTGACTTCTTCCGCCCTCCCCAGAGCAGTTGCTGCCACTGCATAGGAAAAATCCTTATCCGTATTGCTTCTGTTGTCAATCAGCAGGGCAACTTTTGATTCCGACGAGAGATTTGCAAATTTCCTCGTTGACCGGGTTGTAGCAAAGAGAAGATGCTCCAGGTCCTCGGTAAAAGCAAAAGCTACGAGGCTGGCATAGGGCTGTTCATTGCCGAAGGATGAAAGCACGGCCAGCTTCTGACCTGCAAAGAGGTTCGAAAGAATCTGTCGTAGCTCTGAGATTTTCTCTATCTTATTCATGGCCGGTTACGTATGACCCTTTTGGGAGCATTCAATCAACTGAATTCCCTTTTCGGTCGCCATAGATAATGATGGCACCGATTATGATCATGAGGAACCCCAGAAGCATGGCAATTTTTTCATCCCTCGTAATTGACATGCCCCTGAAAAGATATATGGCCATACCAGAAAGGCCAATGGCAACGAACACTATACCAAGTATCTTTTGCATTCTTCAGCTCATTATTCCATACTGTTGCTTAATCTGCATTTGACGAACCGGATATCAGGATGTTTATAAAGAAAGTATAAAGCATGGTTCAGGGGATTACCATAGGATTTAGCCAGGCAGCAGCAAGCCGGTCCTTCAGAAGGCCCTGCAACGACATTTGGGAGCTGATTACTGATACGTGGTCATGGCCTCAATGGGGACCTTCTGTCAAGGCAGTGAAATGCAATGTCCGTTTTATCAGGCAGGGAACAAGGGGAAAAGTAAGGACGGCAGCCGGTATCTGGCTGCCTTTTACAATTAACCGGTATGAAGAGGGACATTTCTGGTCCTGGACGGTCGCCGGCATCCCTGCAACGGGACATCGGGTTAAACCTCAGGAAGACGGGCTTTGTCAATTAACCTTTGAAGTTCCCATCATCGCAGCGCCCTATGCCTATATCTGCAGGATAGCCCTCGAGAGGATTGGCAATGTACTTGATAAAAGAAGAAAAATTTGAGCCTTGATATTTGTGATGTATATGATTACCCTCAATAAGGAATCAGAGTATAGTACAATCACAAGTATATAGTTGATTAACAATGTAAGGGAGCTTGATTGTGGGAAAAAATGGAGGAGATGCAACACTGGAACGAGAAACTGCTACCCTGGCGGGAGGATGCTTCTGGTGCCTGGAAGCTGTTTTTCAGGAGTTGAAGGGGGTTGAAAAGGTAGTTTCAGGTTATGCGGGAGGCGCAGTTGAAAAACCCTCCTACCGTGAGGTCTCTTCAGGAACAACGGGCCATGCCGAGGTGGTTCAGGTATCATTCGACCCGGAGAAAATATCCTATAAAGATTTACTGGATGTCTTTTTCACGATCCATGACCCAACTACGTTGAACCGTCAGGGCGCTGACGTCGGCACCCAGTATCGATCTGCAATTTTTTACCACAGTGACGAGCAGAAGGGCATTGCTGAACAAGTGAAAGAGGAACTTGGGAAGTCCCCTCTTTGGGAAAATCCAATTGTCACAGAGATTGCCCCTCTGCATAATTTTTATCCGGCTGAAGACTACCATCAGGATTACTATAAGCAGAACAGCGGCGAGCCCTACTGCCGTCTTGTCATTGAGCCCAAAGTAGCTAAGATGCGGAAACATTTTATGGACAAGTTGAAGAGATAGGACGAGAAAAGGGAATCAATAATCTGCATAGAAGCTCCTGAGTCGTCACGAAGGTTCCCTAAGGGGAAGATGATGACTGAAATGGCTCGTAATCCGTATACCCCTCAGCTCCCGGGGTATACCAGAGCGACATATCTTCAGCCGGCTCTAAAGGCCAGTTATTCCTGAAGCGCTCCGGTAAGTCAGGGTTTGAGATAAAGGGACGGCCAAAGGCGATCAGGTCCGCAGTGCCTTCGGCAATTCTCTCTTCAGCTGCAGCCTGAGTATATCCGCAATTGCCGATTATTACTCCTTTATAAACCGGTCGGAATTCAGCCAGGGTCATGGGCTCTCCCTTTTCGTGAAAACCAAATGCCAGACCATCCATGATGTGAAGATAGCCGATCTTTAATGTATTTAATTCTCTGGCTGTATACAGAAAAATATCCCTGAAATCCTCGCAGCCCATATCATTAAACACTCCGTTTGGCGAAATACGGGCGCCCACCTGCTCCGGGGGCCAGATCTCAAGTACGGCTTCAATCACTTCTTTAAAAAAGCGGAATCGGTTTTCAAGACTTCCTCCATATTCATCTGTACGACGGTTTGTTGTCGAATCAAGGAATTGATTTATCAGATACCCATTGGCGCCGTGCACTTCCACTCCGGAGAAACCGGCTGCCTTGGCATTCATCGCTGCCGTGCGGTAATCATTGACTGTTGCCTTAATTTCATCAATTGTTAATGGGCGGGGAGACTCGTATTCCTTCTTTCCAAGAGGTGTGCCGATGAGATCGCCCTTGAGTTTAACATCTGAGGCAGAAACAGGCAGTTCACCGTTGTGGAAATCACTGTGCGATGCCCTGCCGCAATGCCAGAGCTGGAGGAACATGGGCGTCCCGGTTGGTTTCACTCTATCGGTGACTTTCTTCCAGCCATTGACCATCTCATCGGTAAAGATTCCCGGCGAATCGATCCAGCCGATGCCCTGTCTTGAAATCACCGTTGCCTCGGTTATCAGCAAGCCGGCACCGGCTCTCTGGTGGTAATACTCTGCCATCAACTCATTGGGGACCCGCTCCGTTCCGGCGCGCCCCCTTGTCATCGGCGCCAGGGCAATTCTGTTTTTCAAGGTCAGTTTTCCCAGTGAAAATGATTCGAACAATTTATTCAAAGCATCTCCTTCCCTGATGGCCATTTACACATGGTTGCGCAGCATAAGCTCAAGGGGATGGGGATTCAGATAATGCTGTCGCTTAAGATAGACTTCCTGATATATTCTCACATAGTGATTCATGAGCGTAATGGGCACAATGAGCGGTATGAGGCCCCGGTGATAGTTTTCGATTAAGTCATGGAGTTCTTTTTTCGCATCCGCTCCAAGGTTCTTTTTAAAATATCCTGCAATGTGCATAAGGACATTCGTATTTTTTTTCACCGTTGCAATCAGTGTTAATCCCTCCATCAGCGAGTGAATGTAATCATTGAGTTTATGCTTCTTTTCTCCTTTCCCTGCAGCTGCGACGAGTTTACCGAGCAGGGAGTAGTGTTTCGGGCTGTGAGACATGAGCAGCAGCTTATGATCTGTATGAAAGTCGACTAATTTCTTTAACTGGGCCCCCTCTGACAAAAAAGCCCTCCATCTTCGGAAGACAAATATTCTTTCGATAAAGTTTTCACGCAATTTAGGGTCATGGAGTCGACCGTCTTCTTCAACAGGAATGAGGGGGAACTGTTTTACAAATGCTCCGGCAAAAATCCCGGCCCCGGTTTTGCTCGGCATACCGGATAGAGAATAGACCTTCACTCGCAGCAGCCCCGAACTTGGTGATTTGCTTTTAAAGATAAAACCGCAGAGGTTCTCCCCTTCAAGCTGCCGAAGTTTTTGTGCTGCCCATTTCTGAATGCCTTCAGTATGGTCTATGGCTGTCTTCTGCGTTACAAGGCGGGGAGAGGCAGGATCACCAACAAGACGCATTGCCTCCCGCGGGATGGGAAGTCCATATTCAACCTCGGGGCAGACAGGTACCCACTGGACGTATTTACCAAGGGTATCAGAGAGGTAGTGATCCAGTTTATGCCCTCCGTCATAGCGGACGTTATTGCCCAGGAGACATGAACTGATGCCTATTTTGATTTTTCCTTCCATTAAAAACCGGTTACTCCAGGACCCGTCGTCTCTTCAGAAAAAGCCTGTTTCACTGCCTCCTGAAAGGTTGTCTTCTTTATAGGGATATAGTTATCAATACTGCTGTCAAGGCAAATCACTTCGTTTTTCAGTCCTTCTATGAGCGGATGAGCAACTCCCGAGGGAATGGGTGTTACGAGATCAACCCAGTATGCTGACAGTGACGGTGTAATAAAGGGGAGGTCTATGATGATTCTTTTGACAAGGCCCCGCGCCGTTGCATACTGCTGCATCATTATTTTGTAGGTAAGGACCTCAGGGCCGCCGATATCAAATGTCTTTCCCGCTGTATCAACATTCGTGAGACACCCGGTTAAGTACTGAATAACATCATGCACAGCAATAGGCTGGATGCGGGTGTTGATCCATTTGGGACAGGTCATTACAGGCAGACGTTCTACGAGATAGCGGAGCATTTCATAGGATGCACCTCCTGCGCCGATAATTACTGCTGCGCGCAGGATGGTTGCCGCTGTTTTCCCTGAAGATAGAATATCTGCTACCTCTGCACGACTGACGAGGTGTTCTGACAGGCCCTGCCCCTTTTCTCCCAGGCCTCCCAGGTAAATAACCCGTTGAACCTTTTCCTCATCAGCAGCCTGAATAAAACTCCGGGCTATCCTTTTGTCCTTCTTTGCAAATTCCGTATTCTTTAATATACTGCTGCCTCCCATGGAGTGAACAAGATAAAATACGGAATGAATGCCTGCAAGGGCCTTGCGCAGTCTTCCTGTGTCCTGCAGGTCGCCCTGCACAATTTCCACATCCGAGCTTTTTGGAACTATGGCTGAAGCTTTTGCTGGCGTGCGGACAAGGAGGCGGAGCCTGATGTTCTTCTCAACGAGGGCCTTCACAAGCCTCCTGCCGATAAAGCCGGTAGCCCCGAGGATTAATACTCTGTCAGTGTCACTGAGTGACAAATTGTTCATATCTCTTTCCTCCACGGGCTCACAATCTGGAATCTGCCAACATGAAGCACTTTTTCAAGTGTAACAAAAACAAGCGCAGTAGAGGAAGATTGTACAAAATCCTCAAGGGCAGGATGTTTCTTCACAAGGATCCCTGCTAAAGCATCCCGCTTTCTGCTCTTTCTCACAGGGGTTGCAGTGCCCAGAATGGTCATGGCCTCTGACTGCAGATATCCTCTGGCTGAATTGGTGCGTGTGTCAATAAGGAGAGAAACCCTGTTGTTGCGGATCATATTTCTGTATTTGCGTGTTTTTTTTGGCGTTGCAAAAATGATTCCTGAGGCATCATCGGTGAGGGCAAAGGCCACAAGCGATGTATAGGGTTGTCCCTTCCCGTCTGTTGCAAGAACAGCATGCCGCTGTGATCTGTTCAGGGCACGCAGTCGGGCAGGTACGTCTGCAGAGCCTGATGTCTTCTGCAATGGTATGGATCTTTTCTTTGTTTCTGCCATCAGTTACTCCTGTAAATAACATAGGTGAGAAAGGTGGCAAAAGAAACCCATCCAAGATAGGGAAAAAGCAGTATGGCCGATGGCCGCGAGTGTTTCCCGGCAAATATGATCATCAACAGGACAGTCACGGCAATACATGCTGAATCTATCACTGCCAGCCCAATCCAGTGTCGGGTAAAAAAGAAGTAGCTCCAGGCCGCATTCACGATCCCGTTGAGAATATATAAAGAGACAACGGGCCAGAACCCGGTTTTATTGCGGCCTGCATTAATAAAGAGAATAAGCGATATGGCAGTGAGTATAAAAATTGTTGTCCATGCCATTCCTATGATATTGCCGGGCGGTGTATAGGGCGGCTTTACAATGAAGGGATACCAGTCATTCAGCCCATTGCGGGTAAAGAACCTGCCTGCCATGGCTACACCTATATAAAAAAGCGGTGAGAAGATGTAATGATAATATTTCATAATGTATCACTTGATAGAGAGAACTAATGCTCTTTATCCAATTGTAAACCCTCGAGGATTTTTTTTCAGGAACCCCTCCTTCTGTAATTGGATCAGCACAGTCCTGACCTTGTGCGGATCAGCTTCTGTCTGCTCAATGAGACGCGCAGCGGTCAGCGTGCCGGCTTCAGTAACAATGCGTATGATCTTTCCCCGCAACTGTCTGTTGGATCCTTCGAATGGTGATTGCCTGCTGTAATGCATACTTTTTACATTTGGATTGGGAATGCCTTTCTTCAGCATCGCGCCGTAATCCATGAGTGCCGAGTACCATTGCCGCGCATTTGAGCGGACCAGTGTTTTTTCAACAAGGGGCAGGATCTCTTTATCATTGACATTTGTTTTGTCATAAAAGAAAAAGTGAAGAAAGACCCTGCGGATATTGGTCTCAATGAATATGACGGGTTTATTGAATGCAAAGGCACAGATCGAAGCAGCAGTTGCCTTTCCAATGCCCGGCAGGGTTTCCAATATATCAGGTGATGAGGGGAGCTGACCCTCCATGCGCTCTAGTACTGTTTTTGCAAGAGTGTGAAGGGCAATAGCCCGCCGGTTGTAGCCGAGACCCTGCCAGACTTTCAATACAGATCTCAGGGGAGCCCCGGCAAGAGTTCTGAAGTCAGGGAATCTTTTGGTGAATGCCCTGTACTTGTCATTAACTCTCTCAACCTGGGTCTGCTGCAGCATGATCTCTGATACAAGTATGCAATAAGGATCGTCAGTGAGTCGCCAGGGCAGGGAGTGACGGCCGTGCTTCCTGAAATAGCTTTTTATGATCTTTCTGAAAAGGCTGACCGTTTCCTTCGAAGGGCCCTGTTTTTTAAACAGGGCATGAAACTCAATGTGTGTATGGTGTTGTGTATTGCTCATTGCTCTTTGTTATCTATGTATGCCCGTTCTTCTTGCGGGAGAGGGCAAGGGTGAGGGGGAAAAAACTTGAGCACCCCCACATTACTTCTCCCCCCTGAAAGGAGAGGAAATGTTGGATGCGTCGCTATCTGAATCCAGGCGTTTTACTTTTTCAATATACTTGTTGATATCAAATTTGCCTTTACAGCCAGTATAGCTCATGTACCGGACCTTCCCGAAGATCCTCCGTTCATTCCACGCCCGATCATGTACTCCGCCGATAGACCAGGCAATACCCACATATCCGTTCGGATCTCGTCCGTCAAGCTCATAGGTGTCATTCAGATATATGGCTGTCTCCATTGCCTTTTCCGGTGACGTACTCCACTCAAGGATCTTCTTCGCCCAGTACATCCTCATGTAGCCATGCATCTTGCCTCCTTTTACCATCTCCATCTGGGCGGCATTCCAGAGGTCGTCATGGGTCATCCCCTGTTCGAATTCCTGCAGGGTATAATTATATTCCCGTGGATCCTTTCGGTGTTTGTTCAATGACTGCTGAGCCCATGAGGGGAATCCTTCAAAACGATCATAGTCCTTATTGTAAAAACAGAAATTGTCGGAAAGTTCGCGCCTGACGATCAGTTCCTCAAGGAATGCCTCCCTGTCTTTTGACACACCGGATTTTTTTACTTCCAGAGCAACGCGCTGAGCTGAGATGTTTCCAAAATGAAGATAGGGTGAAAGGTCAGACTGGCCTTCCAGAACAGGATTGTTCCGTGCAGAATCATAACGTAATAATTTTTGCCTGATAAAGGTGCGGAGCACCCTGCGAGCCGCCTTTTCCCCTGGCTTCGGCCAGGAAACCTCGCTGATAGTTCGGTTCACCCTGAGAGAAGCGGCAACCTGCTTCCAGTCTGTTGTAATGCCTTTCATCTTCAATAAAAAGGGATGTTTCTTAAGAGCCGGGAATGCCTCGAGATACTGAGATAGCAATTTTTTCATTTTGGGGCGGAAGGTATAGGCTGCATACTCCTGCTTTGGAGATGCAATCCAGCAGGGTACAATGTTATGGGTATCGACTTCAAGGAAGGGTATGGCAATTTTTTTTGAGACTGCAGTTGTCCATGCCTGTTTTATGCGCAGCGGATTGAAATCTGTTATGAGTGCCGAGGCTCTGATCTCTTTCAAAAAGGCCGGGATCTTTTTGCCGGGCTGCCCTGTGAGCAGTACAAAGGAGATATTTTTTTTACTGCAATCCACCGTTACTTCCTGCAGACCCTTTAACATAAAACCATAGTGACGTATGGTGGCATGGAGAAAAGAGGGGACCAGGCAGAAGACGACAACAAGGGGAGCGCGGGATTGAAGGGCAAGCTGCTGGGCATAGAGCAGTGCCCAGTTGTCCCTGACGCGCTGGTCCCGGCTCATCCAGTAGACAACCGGTCCAGTAACTGTTTTTCCTTCCCTTATGGTGCGGACTCTTTCCTTCTTCATTATTGTTTGCAGTTCATGAGATCTGTATAATTTTATATACTATTAATATTACATTCTTGTAACGGAAAAATATCCAGGTTGAACCTCAACAGAAGGTATATGGACAACCTTGCAAGAGAATACATCATTTCATTATTTGACACAAAGCTGATGCTCCATGGTGACCGGCCGGAGGCGGTGGGCTGGTCTGAAAGGGGGCAGCGCCTGCGATTTAAGATGATGCTTGATGTCGGAGATTTCCGTAACAGCAGCGTCCTTGATTTTGGGTGCGGGAAGGGAGATTTTTACGCTTTTCTCTGCGAAAAGGGCATCCCGGTTTTCTATACAGGTGTTGATATCAACAGGAAACTGATTGACCTGGCAAAGAGCAAATATCCTGATCAGGATTTCAGGGTTTTCTCTCTTGAAGATGATATCCTCGATGAAGACTTCGACTATATCTTCCTCTGCGGGGTCTTTAATGTAAAGGTGGACGGGATTGAAACTGTAATTCGAAAAACACTCTCAGCACTCTGGGTTCACTGCAGACAGGCACTCGTATTTAACGCCCTCTCTTCACATGTCCGCCACAAGGACGTTGCACTCCACTATGCCTCGCCCGAGGACCTCCTTGGTTTTGCAAAAGCAAATCTTTCCCCACGGGTTTCCCTGAAAGAGGACGCAATTGACAGTGACTTTATGCTCTGTGTATACCGGGATTAAAGAGATATGTATATTCCATCAACTCCTTTCATAAGACTCTCTTATATTTGTCATTTCGAGGCGTTAGCCGAGAAATCTTGAACTTATATGCACAGGTAGATTTCTCACCTTGGTCGTATCGACCAGGTTCGAAATGACACGATAGGAATGATAGAAAATGTGAGACAGCATGGAAGGATAACATCCTCTATGGATAAGTTGCCTGACTGCCACAGTAAGGTATGCGGGATTACTATGACATAAATCATTTGCATTTGGATTCCAGAGGGACTAACATGAAAGATATACAGTCTGTAAGGGAGATAGGATGAGACTTTTCCGGATGACAGTTTTAATCTTCAGTATATTTATTGTACCATCAATGGCTTTTGCACTCAGTGTTGGTGACAAGGCTCCCGGCTTTGAAGCACCCTCAACCCATGGCAACGTCATTCTCAGTGAATTCAAAGGGAAGAAGAATGTTGTACTGGCGATTTATTACTCTGATTTTACGCCTGTCTGAACTGGCGAGCTCCAGGCATTCCAGATGGATCTGGAAAAGTTTGCAAAGCTTGACGCAGAGGTCCTTGGCGTCAGCGGCGACAGCCTTGAAACACACAAGCGGTTTTCCGACAAGTACGGCATTACCTTTCCCATGATCTCGGACGAAACAAAGAGCATCAGAGATGCCTATGGCTTCGACCGTATAACGTATATCATAGACAAGACAGGAGTTATTCATTTCATACAGAAAGGGGTTCCTGAGAACAGTGAGATTCTGCGGGAACTGAAGAAGGTGAACAGAACATCATGAACCTGAAAGACTATTTTGATAACAATCACGGAACAGGGGTGCTCTCTACAGCGGACAGTGAGGGCAAGGTGAATGCCGCCGTATACTCCCGTCCCCATGTCTTCGATGACGGCACCATTGCCTTTGTCATGAGGGAGCGACTTACCTACCGAAATATTGGGTCTACTCACTATGCATCATTTCTTTTCATTGAGGGTGGAGGCGGATACAGAGGCCTTCGGCTCTACCTGAAAAAAATCAGGGAGGAAGATGACTCTCCCCTCATTCCTGAAATGACGAGAAGAAGCCTCACTCCTGAAGAAGACCGGGCAAAGGGGCCGAAACACCTTGTCCACTTCAATGTTGAGAAGATATTGCCGCTGATCGGAAGCGGGGAACCGCCGGTGACAAATTGATGAATGTGCCTATTGTTATGAGAGGCAATCTCTGAGAGCTTTTTCTATGTCCGTAAATTGAAACGTGAAGCCCCGCTCAAGGAGCCGCTCGGGAATGACTGCCTGACCGCTTGAAAGCACCTGTGCTCCATCGCCAAACCTCAGGCGGAGCACAAAGTTGGGTACCTGCAGGAGCGTTGGTCTTCCCAGTGCTTTCCCCAGCGCTTCGGTAAGCCCTTTATTGGTTGTTGCCTCAGGCGTAGTAAGGTTATATATACCGCTATAGGTTTCATCATCAATGACTGTTTCATAGGCATGTTCCAGGTCCCTGATATGTATCCATGAAAAGGGCTGGCTGCCGTCACCGATTATTCCCCCGAGTCCCAGTCTGAAGGGTGTGAGCATCTGCTGCAGTGCGCCTCCTCCCCTGCCGAGGACAACACCGAAACGGAAGATAACGGTCCGTATACCCATGGTTTCCGCCTTACGGGCTTCCCCTTCCCAGTCCTGTGCAAGCCTGCCGAGAAAACCGCTGTCTTTTTTATGTTTCGTTTCAGTATAGGGCCCCCCGGCAGCATAATAGCCCACTGCGGAGGCAGAGATAAAGGCTGCCGGCTTTGTCTGCATTTTTGCGCAGGCCTCAACGAGAGCCTTTGTGACCTTAATCCTGCTGTCATACAGTGTCTTCTTATACTCATCGGTCCATCGGCTGATGATCGGGGCCCCTGCAAGGTTTACCACCACATCTGCATCGCCCATCTTTTCTGCCAGTTCTTCAGCACTCATTTGAAAATCATTCCTTCCAAGAGGCTGAACGCTCCAGCCATGCTGTTCAAAAGAAGTACGCAGCCAGGTTCCTACAAATCCGGATGCGCCGCTCAGTGCAATGCTATGGCTTGATCTTGTATTCATATCCTGAAAAGAAGTTTACCCTTTGTCTTTATCGCTGAAAAGTTCTTTCTTGGCTGTTTCATATTCTTCACGGGTTATGAGCTCTTTTTCGTAGAGACGTGACAGTTATGTAAGCTGTTGGACATTACCGGATGCAGGAGATGTCAGGAGTCTTGTGCGGTCAGAGGTAATCTGTCTGGTGTTAATATCTGTATTGGAACTGCTGATCTTCATTGTAGCTACTCCACCGAGCAAACTTATCTCAACATTCCTGTCACGCAGGTCTCCCACTGCTTCCTTCAGCTTCTTGCTGTCGACCTTTATCCTTTTATATAACATGTAGGCACCAACCGCTAGAAGTGCAATACCAACAAGAAACCATGCCGTGTGATTAATAATCCCGCTGACAAGAAGCACAAGAATGCCGACGCCACCGATGAGGAGTACATGCAGTATGAGAATGAGAAAGGCAACAGTAATGCTTTTGAACAAAGCGTTTTCAGATAATTTTCCCATAAGGAATCCTCTTCGTACGTGGTTCTATTACTATATTAACATGCATTGCCGTCATTTCCCGACCTGATCGGACAATCCAGATGAAAAGCAGGATAATGTATTGAACGTCTGGATTACCGCTCCGGCGAGTTGCCTGAAGTTACCCGCCTTTCCTCCCCAGCGGATAAACCGGGGTTGCCGCAGGAATAACACCAGATAGACCTTGTTCACATATGATTAATGAAAGAAGCGCCATGCAATAATTTGCACTTACCCATTATGTTGCATACATAAAATTGCATTGCTTGTAATTTGACAGGACCTGAATTAATTGCTAAAAGATATATCATGTTGTAAATTAAGCTTTTTATTTTATGGCCCGGGGATTGTTATGTGATTTCACACTATCTAAAATACTCGTAAAATATGCTGGAGCTCTGGAAAGGGTAATTAGTGGAGTGGTCATTCAGGACCGGTTCACGTACAATAGAAATCGTCTGCACAGCAGAACCTGTGAGGAGTCAGATATCATTTTGTCTTAAATCTTAATTCAGGAGGACGCAAGGAATGCAGAAAATCATGCAGTTATGTATCGTACTCTTATTTATGGTAGTTATTGGCTGCAGCAGTGCTGACACCGGAAGTCAGCTCAAGAAAATTGATGAGTTAAAAAACAAAGGGTTCCCGATTACAGCTGAGCAGATGGAAAGCATAAATACATCTGTTGCCGAAGGCAAGAGTCTGATAGAGCAGGGGAAAGAGAAAGAGGCTTCAGAAGCACTTGCAAAGGCCATTGATATATTGAACATGGCTCAGGACGCCTATATATTCAATAAAGCAGACTAAAGAAAATAATATTAATCCGGGGACAGGCCCCATGGGACCTGTCTCCCCCCTTGTTTTATATGCCATCCAGATTAATCATTTTTTTATTGACGGTTCCTTAGGGAAACTGTTACAGTTTTCCTAAGGCAATTATCGGTATTTTCCCTTTATTTTTATAATAGTCAGTTTAGTAATGGACAGTTTTTGAATGTGCATTCAGTCTTTTATTTCGAAAAAGGATGATGCAGCAGCTGCCTATGGAGACAGAAAACGCAACTGATCTCAACCTGATACAGGAATGCATAAGCGGCGAGAATAAAACCGCATGGGAAGCCTTTGTAAAAAAATATTCAAAACTGATCTGGAATTCCATTCACAAGACCTTTCGACGTTATGCATTTCAATATACTGCTGAAGACAGTGAAGACATGTACAGCGCCATCTTTCTTTCCCTTGTAGAAAATGACTTTAAAAAATTGCGGCAGTTCCGGCAGGAAAATTCCTGTGCCCTGTCAACATGGCTTTCCATCATCTCTGTGCGCAAAACCATTGATTTTTTGAGAAGAGATAAACGCCATTTAAGTGTTGATACTGCGGGAGAAGACAAGGAACTCGGGAACATAATTCCCGACATCACCTATAAGGCTGATCATCTGCTAGAGCGTAAGCAGGCTGAGGAACACCTGAAGCAATCCCTTGCATCCCTGTCGCCGAGGGATGGGATGATCTTTGATCTGCTCTTCAATAAAGGGGTATCACCGGAAGATGCGGCTCAAACACTTGGTCTGTCCACAAATTTGATCTATTCCAGGAAACACAGAATAGTCGAGAAAATCAGGCAAAATATCAATAGTAAGTAAGAAAAAGTCCTTTCTATCGTCAAATAGACAGAAAAGAGAAACTGTACACAATATATTAAAGAGGTAACTATGGATAGACACAACAGAAACTGCTTAAAGGACTATGAAATTGGGGCATATTTAGAAGGCAGGCTGTCTGATATTGATAAAGATAAACTTGAAAAGCGTCTCTATTCCTGTAAAGAGTGCTGGGAAGATTTTGTAATGATGAAACAGGCTATCACTTATGACACTGGAGAACCAGAGGAAGAGATACCTTCTTATCTTATTCAGAGAGCTATTAATATGTATCCTGAGAAAACCAGTCTCATTGATGTTATTGTTGGTTTTCTCAAAGACTCTCTGCAGGTAATGCACTACTCTGAAGGGTTTAACATCTCCATGCCTCTTCCAGTGGGCGGCTTGAGAAGCGGTACAGTCGAACAACCAAATATGGTGGTCATAAAAAAATCATTTGACGACATTGAGGTTGAATTGGATATCGAAAAAACAGGTGGTGATCTGTGCAACATCAGGGTTGCTGTTGAAGAGGTTAGAAAAAAAATGCCCGAGAAGCCCTTGCGGGTTGAACTGGTCTCTCATGACCGGGAGCTTGTCTCAAACCTTCTTGAAAAGGGCGAGACTTTATTAGAGGATGTAGGCACAGGCCAGTATACCATCAAGATCCACACGAAGGGAAAAGTATTCGGCGAAATAGCGTTAAAAATAGAATAGCTATGGTGGGGGATGACAATGAATGATGATATTAACGATATAAAAAAATTCCTTGCTGAACGAGAAAAAATAGACTCTGTACTGAAATCAAAATTCAGCAAAAAAATCTCCATCATGTTCACTGATATCAAGGGTTCCACCTCGGTTTATGATGTCCATGGAGATATTGACGGGAGAGTCATGGTCCATCGGCATAATGAAATAGTCCTGCCTGTTATCGGGGAGCATCACGGCGAACTTTTAAAGACAATAGGTGACGCAACAATGTCAGTCTTTGACGAGCCAGTTGATGCCATG
>CP070644.1:1918665-1929077 GCA_020354155.1 Nitrospiraceae bacterium
CCCTCTATGCGGGCAGTTCCCTGACCGGATGTCAATCTGCTGTCTACAGTGAGAGCCCTGTTCTGCCTGGCTTTCACATCGAGATTTATATCACTTACGTGGATACCGAGACTGGGAATATGGGCACTGCCTTCATGGAGTGATACCTGTCCTGTCACCTCAGGAAGGCCAAGGGTGCCGGCCATAGTGAGGTTAGCCCTGATGAGGCCCGTTGTGTCCTCAATGCCGGTAGTAAAGAGAGGGACAACATCCAGGGCATTAAAATCAGCAAGGATCTTACCCGAAATGAGCTGCTCTTTTTTTAAATCCTGCAGGGGGCTGAATTGAGGAAGATGAAGTGAGCCCTGTACATGCCCCCGCTCCTTGAGAGGCAGATCAACGTTGAGATCAAGGCCATCCCTGACCAGTGAGGCGCTTATGCCGGCCTGCTCAAGGGGAAGGGAGAATGACTCCTGCTCCGGCGTTTTATATGACATTTTACCAAGGGGAACATCAATGGCAATCTGACCATACAGAGTATTGTTGCTGTAAGACATATCAGCTTTTCCATTGAGGGTTCCATCAAGTGTAGCATCAGGGGAAATGGCGGGATTGAATAATGACAGTGGAATTTCTGAAAGCGTGGCATGGCCGCTCAGGCCATCTTTATCAATCCATTCAGTTTGCAGGCATGCAGAAGAACTGTCACGTCCAAGACAAAGATTGCCTGTGTGTGCTGCTCTTTCAGAAAGGGAAAATTCTGCAGGCTTTTTCAAGGTCCATGTACCAAAATCGTGGAGATCCACTTCTCCATTTGTCAGATTTCCCTGCCATAGGTCATCTTTCAATGATGCATCAGCTGAAAGCCGTATCAATATCTCCGGTAATACTGCTGAAAAAGAGAGGGTGTGTGAAGACAGTTTTCCTGCTGCCTTGAGGTCCAACGACTGTATTTTCCGGCTATTGATAAAAAGTTTTTCCGCGCTCATATTTATGTTGGAAGGATCTCTGTCAGAAACATCAACCTTCGCATCGAGTTTCAGTGTTGCCGCCTGATATGAAGGGAGAGATAATCCGCTGCCATTTATCTGAGCCTGCACCGAAGGAAATTTACCTTCTCCCCGAAGAGAACCCTCTCCGACGATTTCACCTTTTCCACCCTCGATAAGATCTTCCAGTGCAGGGACCTTCATACTCCATTGTCCATCCCATTGACGGTCATATGAACCTGATGCAGCAAGATGGGCTGAACCGGAAGTCAGTCTGAATACCGGAAGGCTGTAGACATTATCTCCCATAGCAAATTTCGCCTCAGCCTGAAAGGGATACCCTTTGAGAAGACCCTGAACAGAGATCTTTTCTATTTGAACATGGGGAGAACCCCCGGAGCTCGATCCCTCTGCCTGCACTTTCATGTCCAGTCTTCCCGGCCATTCAGGCCGGTAGACGCCGGGATTTAACGATTGCCCATTGAAGGATGCCTGCCATTTCAGTGACGGTTCCCAGGTTACGGTGCCCTGTCCGGTAAGGTTTCCCTCCAGGATATCAACAGATACAGGCTTTAGAATTACCTGCTCCTGCGTTCCTTTCCCGCTCAAGTCTATATGCCCGAGAGGGAACTGCTTTCCATTGACATCTGCTGAAAGAAAAAAGTCATATACGTCAGGAGTCCCCTTTATCCTGAATGTTCCTTTGGGACTTATAAGGTCAGGGTTGTGCACTGAAAGAGGCCATGCAATGTCTTGCCATTTCCCCTCTACCTGAAAAGATGCTTTCTCATCTGCCTCTATGTATTGCCCCGATACTTGTACCAGTGCTTTTGTTTCAGGTGCAGAGAATTGAGCATGTTGAATGAGCCAGGTATCGTTGTCTTTTGCAATGGAAAAATCTGATGAGAATTTCCCATATTCCTTTACGTACATTGCTATTGAGCCCTTCACATCAAAAGAGGTGACCCTGCCACTACTGTAAGCAGTCCCTGTGATGTCTGCCCCAGGCCAGGAGCTGTTCAGTGACTGAAGAGCCAGTTCGTCTATACTGAGGCTCGCCTTCCATTTCATGTCCCTCAAAACATCAAGGACATCAGCCTCCAGTCTGGCAGTGAAGGGATCATTGACGTTTAGGCTGACTTTTAAGAGATTTAAATCACCTGTAAGCATGCCTCTTCCTGATGTCTCAGCGTATCCCTTACTCATAATATGCCACTGCGTCTCTAGGTTCATGGTGTAGAAGGCATCCAGCCTGACCGTTCCTCCCAGAGTAAATGCTGATTCGGAAGTAATGACGCTGAGCCTGTCTATGGTAACCTCTGTTTTGCTCATGTCTGCCTTCAGCATGATCTCCTTTATTGTGAGAGGTGACGAAGTGCCTTTTTCAACAAGGGATAGATCGTGAATCAGAAGGTTCTCTACTGTAATTCCAAGGGGAAGACGGATGTCCGGAATGCCGTCATCTTCGTTCGAAGAATCACCGCTGTCCGCTGTTTCAACTGTCACACCTGATGCATCAAAATCAGTTAAGTAAAAATGAAGAGACAGGAGCCATAATGGTTTCCAGTCAATGCGGAGAGAATCAACGCTCAGTGCAAGGGTGTCTTCACGATAGGAGAGCCCCTTCAGTTCGAGAGGTCCTGCAAGACGGCCGCTGAGAATATTGAAAGACAGCGATCCCGGAATGTTTTTCTCTGCCTTTTTTAAAACCCATCGCAGACCGCTTTCTGTATAGAAAACAAAGGCAAGGCTGCATACGAGTATGACCAGAACAGAAACTGCACTTATGTATACTCTGCGTTTCACAGGTCAGGCCCTATAACGAAGTGTATTCGCCATGAACTGTCAGACGTTTCAAGGGGAAACCCCAGGTCAAGACGGACAGGACCTACAGGCGATTGCCACCGGATCCCGAATCCGGCCCCGTTCTTTATGGGGTCTGACAATGCATCTATTGCATTGCCTGCATCATAAAAAACTGCTGCACTCCATTTATCTCTAATCAGATGTTCAAATTCAATGCTGCCAACAAGGAGGTGTTTGCCCCCTATAACATAGCCTTCGCCGTCCTTCGGACCCAGCGAGTCATATGCGTAACCGCGTATACTGTTGTCACCTCCTGCAAAAAAACGCACAGAAGGAGGCAGGTCGGAAAAATTGTCGATCAGCGATGCCCCTGCTTCACACCGCGCTATGAATCTGCTTTGAGCAGTTATTCCACGGATGTATTTCGCCTGCATTCGGAACTGCGCAAAGGTCGCGTCTGAAAGCAAAGCATCATGAGCTCCCCTGATATCAAGATAGACTCTGCTACCCTGCCGGGCTGTGACGGGGTTGTCGGCCCTGATGCGCGTCCAGCTCATGCCCGGGATAAACAGTGTTGATTGTCCGGATTCATTTCCAACATCAAAGTCATCCTTCTCATACGTCGCATAGATGGACTTCTTCCATTCACCCTCCAGGTAGTTGTAATGGACGCCTCCAAAGGTTTTATCAGTATTACTTGTTTTGGTATCTTCATTGAGCCAGCCCGCACTGAGCACGATGTTGTCAGAGAGGGGCTTTGTAAGTGGAATAGTGTATTCCGAAGAAATACTTGTCTTGATTCCTGAAATACGAAGATTTGCTTTGAATCTGTGACCGTTGCGTGTTACCCTCCGGTTTTCCCATCCCAGGCTTGCCCGTGCCCCTGTATCAGTACCGTATCCAAGTCCAAAGGTGTATTGATTCCGCTTGCGGGGCTTCACTCTTACCTCAATTGGAACCTGAAAATCCTCTGACTCGTCTATCTTTGGCATTATTTCCACGGAGGAAAAATAGTCACTGTTATTCAGGTCCTTCTGCAGCATCATCAGGCGGAGGTTGAATAGATGTCTCCTGCACTGAAGCGAACAAAGCGGGAAAGGAAATCGGCATTGAAACTGTCCTGTACAAATGACACTGTTCCAAAATAATACCGGGGACCTGTTTTAAAGTGCAGGACTATTTCGGCACGGTTTTTCTCAGGGTAAACGTTCACTCGTGCTGATATCATCTCAGCCTTTAAATATCCCGCCCTGGCAGCCCTGTTATGGAGCGTCCTTTTTGAGTCCTCAAAATACTGGTGATTCAATACATCGCCTTTTTTCACAGGCAATGCCTCTTCAAGGGATGCAAAGACAGTGTTTACCGCGCCTTCCCCTGAAACGGCAATATCTATCGTATCAATGATAACAGGGGCGCCCACACTTATTGTATAAATGGCATGCAAGGCAGAGTTTTCGCGTATCAGTTTGTCGTTGATTACAGGGTTGTAATATCCATAGGGCTGCAGGGCAGTCCTGATTTCTTCCGGCGCTTTTCTGTGCAGTATCTGTGCTATGGCGGGCGTAAGATCCTCATGCGCTTTCTGCTTTTCGATGCTTAGATAGGCAAGTACATTATTCCTGATATCTCCCTCAACACCTTCTACAGTCACTGTAAGATCTGTTGCTCCATGCGCAGAAGACAGGGACAGAAGCAGTATGAAAATCAATAGCAGGAAAACAGATATTCCGGTAACAGAGGGCGGTACTTTTCTTAAGTTCTTCATGATATGAGTTGTCTTTATCCCGGAAGAGCCCCTCTATCCACAGGAGAAGGGGACAATCAGACTGCAGGAAGAATGATTATAGCAATTCAGCTGTATTGTGAACTTCCTGTGCCTTGAACGCCCGAATAATCTAGTCCGTACTATTATACGCTACACTCTTGCTCAGAGATATTGGTCGCAGAATGGAACGTAAGGGAATTAAATCCATTTTCTTCTTTTAAACATCCAGAATTCAACAATTGCTATCCCTATCAGCATCAGGGTCACAGCTGTAAAAGCTATTTTGCTTTCAGTACCCGGTATGCCGCCCACATTGATTCCCAGGAGCCCGGTGATAAGGCCGAGGGGCAGAAAAATTGCGGCAACGATAGACAGAATATACATTGTTTTATTCATCTGCTCAGACAGACGGCTGTTGAGTTCTTCCTGCGTAATGGCTGCCCGGTCCCGTGCTGAATCTATGTCGTCGATAAATCGGGCAGTACGTTCAGCTACTTCCCTGATGTGAACTTTATTGATATCACTCAACCAGGAAATACGTTCGCTCAACAACCGTGTCAGTACATCACGCTGTGGGGCAATATATCGGCGAAGACTGATTGACTGCCGGCGTATTCTGGCAAGTTTTGGCCGCAGTTCATAACTTTCAGCCTCCAATATTATGTCTTCAAGTTCATCCACTGCATCATCTATATCGGCCACGACATCACCCATACGGTCTACAAGCCTGTTTGCCACCATGACAAGAAATTCGGCAGCGGACTCCGGGCCTTTTCTGCTATCAATTTTTTGTCGGACATCATCTATTGCCATGACTTTTCGACGACGCATACTGATAATACGATGTTCATCAAACCACATGCGCAGGGCGACCATATCCTCAGGGTCTGCGCCTACATTGCAGTTGACACCGCGAAGAATGAGCAGCATGGAGTTCTCTGACGCCACGACTCGAGGACGGGTGTCCTCGGCCACAAGAGCCTCGCAGAGGACAGGGTCAATACCGCTCTCCTCAGAGAGCCACTTTTTGACTTTCTCCTCAGAGTAGTCAAGATGCAGCCAGAGCATGCCCTGGTCCGGTTTCCACTGTTGTATATGCTTCCAGTCAGCAGTCGTGCCCCCTCCTTTGCCATCTAATATAAAAGAAAAAACAAGCCCCTGATTATCACTCATAGCTATTATCCTCCCTGTAACGATAAATCGTTCCCAAAAAAACTAACTATTCCTGATGTGCATTAAGGTTCTTACAATGATTGGCCCCATGATGGATACATTATATGACAATAGATTTCAAAATAATAGTAATTGAATGGAATCCATTGAGTGGTATCCGTGATATAATCGCAGTATGGCAATCAGTTTATCGTTCCATGGCGGAGTCAGTGGCGTTACCGGTTCCTGCCATCTTCTCAAGGCAGGTGGTCTGAATATTCTTGTTGACTGCGGATTTTTTCAGGGCAGCCGTGAAACTGAGCAGCGGAACAGAGGTGACTTCGGGTTTGATCCTGCCTCTATTCACTTCCTCCTTCTTACCCACGGACACCTGGATCACTGCGGGAGGATTCCCCTTCTGGTAAAAAATGGATTTCAGGGGAAAATTATCTGTACTGCAGCGACCTATGATATTGCACGTATCATTATGCTCGATACTGCAAGGATACAGGAGGAGGACGCAGCCCGCTGGAAGAGGATCAATAAAAGAAAAGGGCTGGAGCCCCCGGAGCCCCTCTACACTGAACTTGAGGCCCTTGATGCTTTGCGGTATTTTGGAGACGTTGCCGAGTACGGACATTCCCTGGTTTTAAATGAGCAGGTGTCCGTTACGTTCAGGGATGCCGGTCACATTCTGGGAGCCGCCTTTCTGGAAATTGATATTGCAGAAGAAAGAAGGGTGGTCTTCTCAGGAGACCTTGGCAACCGGAACAAGCCCATAATCCGGGATCCTGAGTATCCCCAAAAAGCGGACATCTGCGTCATAGAAGGAACCTATTCTGAACGGGAACACAAGGACATTGAAGCATCAGTTAATGAACTTTATCAGGCCGTCACAGAAACCTGCAGGAGAGGCGGCAATGTCCTCATACCCGCCTTTGCCATCGAGCGGACCCAGGACCTGCTGTTTTACCTTAGTCAAATGTATTATGAGAAAGACCTGCCGTCATGCAGGGTATTTCTCGATTCACCCATGGCTATCAATGTGAATGATATCATGAGAAGACACCCGGAGTGTTTTGATGAGGAAACAAAACTGCTTCTGTCCAGGAATCACGACCCCTTCAGCTTTCCCGGCCTTCAGTTGACAAAGACCCAGGAACAGTCAATGAAGATCAATGCCGTCGAAAGCCATGCCATCATTATTGCCGGATCAGGAATGTGTACCGGGGGCAGGATCAAGCATCACCTGAAGCACAATATCTGGCGTGAAGAATCATCGATTATCTTTGTCGGCTATCAGGCTGAAGGCACACTTGGAAGGAACATCGTTGATGGGAATGAGAAGGTGAAGATTTATGATGAAACGTACCGGGTGCGGGCCAAGATTTATACTATCGGAGGTTTCTCAGCCCATGCCGATAAACATATCCTCCTTGACTGGCTGGATCACTGCAGGGTCCCGGAGCAGGTCTTTCTCGTCCATGGTGAAGACAGTGTGCTCTCTTCCTTTAAAAAAGAAATACAGGCCCGGGAAAGGGCAAAGGAAGTCCACATTCCTAAAATCCACGAAAGTTTTTCACTGTAACAAACAGGATGGAACCATTGTTCCTCCATTCAGCACAGGCCTTCTTTCTCATTGCTGAAGCTTTTGCCTCTGACTCTTTGATCCGGTTTCCCCTTCTTGATATATAATTTGATGAGTAGTATAAAGTATGAGACGATAACGGGTTCGCACAATGAAATTATTTGCATGACAGGAGGGATCCAAGAATGACATCTCAACAGAACAAAAACGAGGCTGAATCATTATTGGCAAAAGTGTCCGGCACGGAGAAGATGTTCCTTACAGGACGGAGGAGCAGGGAGGAAGACCTTGAAAGCGCGGTCAGGATATTTCTGGAGTTTTTAAGAGGCTTCGAGACTCTTGTCTTTCCCGGTCCCTGTGTGACTGTCTTCGGTTCAGCCCGCTTCAACGAGGATCACCGATACTATAAACTTGCCCATGAACTGGGCTCCCGCCTCGCCCGCTCCGGCTACACTGTGATGACCGGCGGAGGACCGGGAATTATGGAGGCTGCAAACAGGGGTGCAAAAGAGTCCGGAGGCCACAGTATAGGCTGTAACATTCAGCTGCCGAGAGAACAGAAGCCAAACCCGTATGTTGACCGTTTTATTGAGTTTGAGCACTTCTTTGTCAGGAAGGTAATGCTTGTTAAATATTCATCTGCCTTTGTCCTCATGCCCGGAGGCTTTGGCACCCTTGATGAACTCTTCGAGGTCACGACATTAATGCAGACCCGGAAACTGGAGGCATTCCCCATTATCTGTCTCGGCAGGGACTACTGGAACCGCCTGCAGGCCTTTATGCAGGATACGCTGCTCCCTGAAGGCACCGTTGATATGACCGATGTTGAACTTATCAAAAATGCGGAATCAGTCGATGATGCCATGCAGCATATCGAGAAGTGCCTGCCCTGTACATCAGCGTGAAGGCTTTCATGCGGCGAGATGCTTTCGAGGCGCAGTATTCAGTAATGAAAACCGTACTTCTTCAGCGCAGACTGCAATTCCGGTACGTACCGTGTATACATGGCAATGAGTAAAAGCTTATGGCGAAGGTGAGGGGCTTTTTATTGTCATGGTCACCTGTTGTCCTTATGCCCGGGGCGGATATCGATATTTTTTATTACCAGTTCAGATATTCTTCAACAAAGCGTATATTCTTCCTGATCAGGAACTTCCGTATTTCATCTCCAAAAAATATCAACAGGGCAAAGGGGACGGAAAGAGAGAGCTCAAAAAGGCTGAGGGGATGGGTACCGAAGATTTTATGAGTAAAAGGATTAAAAACAATGAGTGCAAGGAGCAGCACTTCGGAAAGAATCCCCACAAGAATAACCCTGTTTGACAACAGTCCCTTGCTGAAGACGGACTCCCTCCGTGTCCGGCATATCATCACGTCTGCAATCTGGCAGATGATACTACTTGCAAAGAAGGCAGTAACGGCCTTCAGGTATACTGGGTCCGTTGGTTGGTCCCAGTTCCATACCCCATGTCCAGCCTCCCCTCACCCGGAGCAATATATTCGGATATAAAGGCGAGGACCGCACCAGTCCAGAGGAGCAGGGCAAAAAAATTGACAAGGTGTTTGGTAAACATGACAATCAGGGACTGTTCTTCTTTTTCTTCAAGGACATTGAATCCGTATGTCTGATGCCGCTTTGAAGCATCTTCAGAAGAGAGCCCCTGCCCTGTAGAATCCAGTCGCTTACAGAGATCTTCAAGCGGTATCTTATGCTCGTCATATTTCTGCAGATAAGGTTCCATCTCTCTTCCTTCCTGTAAAACAATGGTACCATGACATACAGAATACTGATAAAGGTATTATGAATTTTGTCATGCTGTTTGTGAAAAAATCTGTTAAAATTGCGTTTATCTTTAGACTGATGTTCCAGAATTGGGGAGAGACGACTTTATGGAATTGTATATATGGGCAGGCATCGGTTTCTGTGTTTCCCAGTCAGCGATGTTCTCGGGGCTGAACCTGGGGCTCTTCAGCGTAACGAGGCTCAGGCTTGAAATAGAGGCAGAGTCTGGCCAGAGAAGTGCCCAGAGAGTCCTTGAGCTGCGGAAAGATTCAAATTTTATGCTTACGACGGTACTCTGGGGCAATGTCAGTGTCAATGTCCTGCTGGCCCTTCTCTCGGACTCTGTTCTCACCGGCGTAGGGGCATTCTTTTTTTCAACTATTGTCATTACATTGCTGGGAGAAATAGTCCCGCAGGGCTACTTTTCACGGCATGCCCTGAAAATGGCAACACTGCTTCTTCCCCTCTTCAGATTTTATCAGTTCCTGCTTTACCCCCTTGCAAAACCCACGGCAAAAGTACTTGACTGGTGGCTTGGCCCCGAAGGCATACATTATTTCCGTGAGAGGGACCTCCGGGAGGTTATTCGCATGCACATCGAGGCAAGCGAAGCGGATATAGACCGGATTGAGGGTCTGGGCGCCATGAACTTTCTTGCAATTGATGACATTATCATCAGCCACGAAGGCGAGCCCGTTGATCCGAAAAGTGTGATCAGTCTTCCTCTTGAGAAAAATTTTCCGGTCTTTCCAGAGTTTCAGCGAAATGCTTCTGATCCCTTTATCCAGAAAGTTCATGCCTCGGGGAAGAAATGGGTCATTATTACGGATGAAAAAGAGGAACCCCATCTCGTTCTTGATTCAGATGGATTTCTCAGGGCTGCACTTATTGATGAAAAACCCTTGCAGCCCTATGCATTCTGCCACCGTCCGATCATTGTGAAAGACCCGTACACGAAAGTGGGAAGTGTAATCTGGAGACTTAAAGTGAAACCGGAAACTTCGGAAGATGACGTAATAGACGATGATGTTATCCTGGTGTGGAGTGATGAACGCAGGGTCATCATTACCGGCGCTGATATACTTGGTCGTCTTTTGCGCGGAATAGCAACACGAACAAGGGGGTAGAAATGAAAGTATCCAGAACAATAACACTTGTCATTGCCGGTCTTGTACTTATTACAGGGTGTGTTTCAAGCAAGAAATATGACGAGAGCCTTCACAATGCAATGACGCTGCAGAATGCAAAGGCAGATCTTGAAGAAAAACTGCTGGCAACGGAAAAAGAGCTGACTGCAGAAAAGGCGGCCCGTGAAGCCCTGAAGGCTGAGGTAGCCGGCCTGCAAACTGA
>CP070644.1:1929177-1944155 GCA_020354155.1 Nitrospiraceae bacterium
TAAGTTCAGAATTATTTACCGAAGGGGTACGGGCCGCATAGTGGAACTTGTTGCTGTGGGACCACGTGAAAGAATATATGAAGAGACATACCGTTTGATAAGACGTGGTCGCTGACTACAACTTGCTGCTGTCGTAGAATCGTCTTAGAAAATAACGGAAATCCCTCCTGAACCTACTGTCTTTGTCCCTTTTTCTTTTTTGCTGTTCTAACGTCTCTCAAGGGAGCCCAAAAAAGGAGTTCTTTTTTAAATCCCATTGATTGGTTCCTGCCTGTGAAGGAATGGGAGGGGTAAAAATTCGAAGGTCTCTGGCCGAAGGGAGCCTGCCTCTACCTGCGGCAGACAGGTGCCGGCAGGCAGGTCCGGCATGACAACAAAAGACCCTGTCATTTTCCGTTATTACGAGGGAAAAGACAGCGCAAAGAACTCATAGGGACAGTTCGTTCATTTTCAGCTTCACATTCTCTACAGAGATTTTCAAGGAATAGCTGGAGTTCATCAGCCTTCAGCAGGGTCTGGGGAAGATCAATCTGCCGGAGGGAGGACGTCATTGTTTTTTGCAGTAGTGTTTTCACTCCATAGTCAATGATTTTCTCCGGAAGGGATTCCGGGGCCTTCTCTATCCTGAAATAATCTTTATACCATCCGTCATCAGCAGGGACAATGTCAGGACAGGGGCTGCCCTTCAGTGCAACGGGGATTGATCCCTGCTCTAAGGCAAGAGATTTTATTCCAAGGTTTGTTAGTTGCATTCCCCTCCGCGCCGGATTTGCCAGGGGACGGTGACGGCCCCGTGTAATGGGGAGCAGGCGGAAAAGGTTTACCCCTGAGCAGTATAGCAGTGAGCCCTCGCTGCTTCTATCGGGCAGGACCACGAAATACATAAAATCATTGATATAGTTACAGGCATGCTCTGCATTCATGTATGACCTCAATACTACTCTTCAAGTCTATTCTACAGTCATGGCCTCAGTCAATGAACCTGAAAAAAATATTGTATTGGTCTCCAGAACGTAAGGAAGCAACAGTTCCCGTTCGTCGTGGTAGGGAGAGCCGGGGCGGTTTTCTCTGACTGCATGCCGTCAGATTGTTGGTATTCTTCATCGCCTTATAATTGGTTGCTGTTATTCAGGAAGAATGATGATATACAAACTATATACCATATTTTCATTGACTATGATAATAAAGACGAAATGAAGGGTATGCTCTTTGCACTATACGAGGTCAGAGTACGATGAAAGCGTGCAATGATTTTCATTATTTATTCATCGGTTGCCTATGGGGAGAGAAAGGATGAGAGAAAATCAGGAAATCACAAAACTCTTTGATTTCTATAGAAAAGTGGCGCGCCCAGGAGGAGTCGAACCCCCAACCTCCTGATCCGTAGTCAGGCACTCTATCCAATTGAGCTATGGGCGCACATCTTCAATATAGTTAATGAGGTGATGGCGCGTCGTCCCTCTTGGTTGCTGCCTTCAGCACCAGGGCATACCGATCATGGGTGAATGAATGGATAGCAGGAAAATTGGCATAGAGCCATCCCCATTCACCGGCGGTCGGAAAAAGCTTTTTCTCACCTTCATAGACTGCAATGCCGACAGCAGGATTGTTCGCTTCGTTTGATGCAGAGGTTATGATCTGGGCATTCATCTTAAAATCAGGAAGAAAAGGACCGACCTTCACCGTCAGCTCTGAACCGGGGATTGTAAACTCGCTTCCGATGTTTGCACTGATTTCCTCTTTCGTGTTCTCAAGTTTGTCTTCCACTTCAATCAGGACACCGAACCAGTTATCCTTGACTTCCTGGGGAACTGAAATCTGAAATTCTGTTTTCTGTCCCGGTGCTCCGTGGTCTCCTACGGGGCCTGTGTCAATAATGGGGCCCTGACTGACAGACGATGCCGGGGCTTTCGGTTCTTCCGCTTTCTTGCATGCTGCAAAGGAAAAAAGTAAGACCGTAACTGACGCCGCTATAAAGAGTTTTTTCATTGTATTTCCTCCTGATTCATCGTTTCAAATGTTGACAGTAACTGGCGGAGAGGCAGGGATTCGAACCCTGGGTAGGGTATGACCCCTACAACCGCTTAGCAGGCGGCTGCCTTCAACCACTCGGCCACCTCTCCAGCATTGTATGTGGTAGATAAAGGGAGGCAGGAGATGATCGAGTGTCTTTCTGCACAATGCCTTTTGCTACCCCTTGAATATTACCCAATCGGCGTTTCTTTTGTAAACCTCGGAACACAAGCGCGACTGCCTCGCAGAAGAGTAAAAAACAGCATAAAATGACGTAGATACAAGTCCACAGGCTTATAGATGATATGGATGTCTTATGAATAAACGGGGGTTCAATACCGTGAAACAATTCGTCAATACGTACCGTGCTTATTTATCGATCAGTTTCTTGATCGTCTTTTTCAGCTCCGTCAGATCAGAGGATTTGACGATATAGGCTTCAGAAGCCCACACAGCAAAGTCATCCCTGTAATCATAAGCGGTTGACATAATAATCGGTATATCAGGACGTTTTTCCTTCATCTGTCGCAGGAGACTGATGCCGTCTATGTCGGGCATGAGAATATCCAGTGTGATAATGTCGGGATTTTCCTTTTCAAACATGCTCAGGGCATCTTTGCCGGTACTGGCAATGACGACTTCATAACCCTCCTCCTCAAGTTCTTCTTTATACAGGCGCTGTATATTGGTATCATCATCAACAACAAGTAACTTCATTCTTATCCTCCTTATTAGTTATATAATCTATTTTTCTGCCTATTCAAAATATTTTTTTACTCTCCAGTTCCTTACCTCTCCAGGGGCAGGGATATTATAAAGGCTGTGCCGCAGCCTACATTGCTCTCAACCCTGATCTTGCCATTATGCTCCTGAATAATTTTGTGGGTTACGGCAAGGCCCAGGCCTGTCCCCTCGGATTTGGTTGTGAAAAAAGGATTGAATATATTCTTGAGATTCTCATGTTCAATGCCGCATCCCGTGTCTATCAGTTCAATAATGGCTTCATTGCCTTCCTGTCTCGTTAAGATTTTGATCTCTCCCTTCTCTGTTGCATGCGCTGCATTGGTGATTATGTTGAGAATCGCCTCTTTTATCCTGTCCGGGTCAATCAGTGTAACGATCGGTGCCTCGGAAAACTCTTTCTTAATCGTGTTGCCTGACTGGGCTACTTCAGCAGAAATAAAATCAACAATGCCAGTGAGCAGTTCATTGATATCAGTACTGGTTTTTGATACTCTCGAACTTTTTACAAATCCCAGTATTTCCTTTAAAATGACTTCAAGCCGTGTAACTTCATTGACAATGATTTTTGCGTATTCCTTGGTGTCATCGTCCAGTTTTTTCTCCAGTCTCCGGGCAAAACCACCGATAGAGATAAGAGGATTTCTGATCTCATGGGCTACACGTGCTGCAAGTTCACCAAGTGCGGCCATTCTTTCAGAATGCACAACTTTTTCCCGCAGTGTATGGAGTTCAGTAATATCGCGGGAGATGTGAACGGTTCCGACAAAATTGCCGGCAGAATCAAGTATGGGAGAATTGGAAACGACAAAGGTACCGCCCAGTCGGGGTTCCTCAAGTTCGCGGACACAGGGTTCTCTGGTCTCAAAAGAGGTAAAGTGCGGGCATGCCTTAAGTGGTTCATCCTTCCCGTGAAATATCTCATAGCACTTCTTTCCAAGGATTTCTGCTTCAGGCAGGCCCGTTTTTCTTACCACTGCCTGGTTAATTCGCTTGATTGTATAGTCGCTGTCAGTGAAATACACCATATCTGTAATTGACTCAAAGATGTTTCTCAGTTCAGATCTGGCAAGTGATACATTTTCAAAGAGTCGGGCATTCTCAATGGCTGATGAAATATGACTGGAGAAACCGACCAGAAACTCCAGGTCTTCATCTTTAATAGGCTTGCCGGTAAAGAGATTATCTACCCAGATGAGACCGATGACTTTGTCCCGGGATATAAGCGGAGTTATGCCAAAGGCCTCCGCCCCCAGTATCTTCAGTATATCAGTACCTATCTGAGGCTCAGCCCTGGCATCTCTGACATTGAAGGGCCGCTTTTCCTTAATGCACCGCACAAGGATACAGGGATCATCCAGACTGATAGAAAGGCCGTGGCTTAGTTTGTCAAGATGGGTATCAAGGTGCAGGGGGCCTTTTTCTATCTCTTCAATAATAGCGTTAAGGCTCTTGTCCTCCATGGAAAGCCATATGTCCTTTGCCTCCTCAGGGCTTGCAGGCCCGACACCCATAGTGCCCTGTAAGATGTTTTTTCCCTTATCAACAAGAAAGAGTATGGCCCTGTTAAATCCGAGACCATCACCCATTGTCACGACGGTAAGGACCATCTTGAGGAGCCTGTCCAGCTCCAGGGTGCTTCTTACAACAGAATTTACAAAAAAGAGCCGTGAAAGCTCCTGGTTTTTGCGGATCAGTTCCTTCTCCACCATCTTCTTTTCAGATATGTCACGAGAGATGCCACTGATGCCTGTTATGTGTCCGGCATGATCAAGGACAGGTGACAGCGTCAGGCTGACTTCAATCAGGGTACCGTTCTTTGTCTGCCGTATTGTTTCAAGGTTTCTCAGCGTTTCATTCTGCGAAATTCTCTTTATATAGTTTTTTTCCTCTTCGATGAGGAAGGGGGGTATCATCGGCAAAAACTGTCCAATAACTTCCTCACTGCTGAAGCCGAAAATTTTTTCTGCACCCTTGTTCCAGGAAATGATAATGCCCTCAAGGTCCGAGGTAATAATTGCATCCGCAGAATTGTCGATGAGGCTCTTCAGGTAATCTTTTGTCTGCGTAACTTCTTTTTCCTTCTCCAGTTCTGCCTGGTAGAGCCGTGCATTTTCAATAGCAACGGAAGATGCTGATGCAAAGGTCATGAAAGAGTTGAGATCATCCTGGGTAAAGGTAGTGATCCCCCACTCATCTTTTTTATCGTAGAGCCCTAGGGTGCCGATTATTTTACCTCCGATTTTTAAGGGAACGCACATGACCGAGGTGGTTTCCAGTCCTGGAACCCGCAAATTGTCAGGCATTTTTGAGGAGTCATCGACAATGAGCGGCTCTCCCGTTGTCACTACGTGACCCGCAATGCCGCTGCCGATAGGCAGATTCATCTCCTTTTTGATGTCATCGGGCAGACCGTAGGAGGCTTTTACCGTAAGGTTTGATCCTTCACACAATCTGAGAATACAGCCGGTGACATGAAAGACCTTTGACACTTCTTCGCATATATAGGGCAGGAGCTCATTTATATTTAAAATGGAGGTAATAGCCTTGCTGATATCGTGAATGACCTTGAGCTCATCCAGTTGTGTCTTGACGCTCCTGTATAAATCAGCGCTTCTGATGGCCGCGCTGAGATTATTTGCGACAATGGTCATCATGTCGACTTCTTTCTGACCGAAGCGCTCATGCTCCTGTGACTGGAGCATTAACATGCCGGTAATGACAGTGTCCTGAATGATGGGTACGGCGAGGAGCGAGTGATATCCATGAGTTTCAGGGTTCAAGAATGAGCTGATCTCCGGGGCGTCACTGATCTTTCCAAGCACCACAGGCTTGGAATTGTGAAACATATCATCAATGACGCCGCGGTCATACTTGATACAGAATACTGCCAGTTCATCCCTGCTGACTCCCTTTCGGGCCTCGATGCAGATAACGTTTTTTTCCGGTTTTAAAAGACAGATAGAGCAGACATCAATATTGAGGGCATCAGCTATGAACTGGGAGACGGTATCCAGTATTTCCCGCAACTCACGGGCCGAGCTGGTAAGCTCAGATATCCTGAGCAGCAGATCCTGGCCTACCAGGTTTTGCCCATTCAGCTTGTGTTCGGCTATCTTCCCCATAGTACTCAGCTAAGATACCTCTGGGTATAACACACACATGATCCCATAAGGCACAGTTAAATTTCTGCCTCCCGCATGAATTTTGCAGCCGACTCAGGTGGCGTTGGATTAATGTAAAACCCTGACCCCCACTCAAACCCTGCGATCTTTGTCAGTTTCGGGAGTATTTCAATATGCCAGTGATAATAATCATTGTGCTCGATCCTGAATGGAGACGTATGTATCATCAGGTTGTAGGGCGGCAGATCGAGTACTTTGTCAATCTGTTTCAGAGTTTTTTGCAGGATCTGGGCCAGAAGATCAAAACTGCTGTCAGGAGAAAAACTTGATTCATGAGCCTTTGGAACAATAAGGGTCTCAAAGGGTGATCGCGGAGCAAAGGGTGACAGAACAATGAAGTTTTCATTCTCTGTGACCACCCGCGTACCGCTTGCTGTTTCCTGGCGGATAATATCGCATAAGAGACATCTCTCTTTATAATCGTAATACTGTTTGGCAAGGTCTATCTCTTCCTGGACGAGGTTCGGAATAATAGGAAGGGCAATAAGCTGGGAATGAGTATGCTCAAGGGAGGCGCCTGCATCATCACCTTCATTTTTAAAGACCAGAACATATTTAACTCGGGAGTCCTGCTTCAGGTCTTTGATTCTCTGATAAAAGGCCCAAAGCGTGTCTTCCACTGATTTCAGAGGCATCGTTGCCAGGGTATGGTTATGGTCAGGCGACTCTATGATTACCTCATGGGCGCCTACGCCGTTCATCTTATCAAAGATGCCTTCCCCGACCCTGCCGAGGTTTCCCTCAATGTTCAGGGCAGGAAACTTGTTTGATACTACCCGTAATGTCCAGCCCGGTGAGTTCGGCTTATTCTTATCTGGCCGGAAGGCCATAATCTCCGGGGGCGTTGTATGTTCATTCCCTGCACAGAAGGCGCAGAACCCCCCTGTCTTCTGAGAAATCCGCATACTGAAATCTGATGGTCTCTTTCCACGCTCAATTGAAATAATTACCCATCTGCCAGAAATGGGATCTTTTCGTAGCTCAGGCATTCATTCCTCCATTTATACAGAAGTAACAATACAAATCAATTCAATGGCCGGGGCCGTGCATTCTTGCTGAATGGAGCACCGGCTCTTTTTCCAGGGAACGGTTCCAGAAGCTCCGATAGACATCATGCCTTTGAAATTACCCCCTAATTGTGGGAGTATTATATCATTAATCAAGCTATAATGGACGATGAAACCCTCATTTCATATCAGGCCTCTCAACACCCCTTTTGAGGACCCTGGTCTGTATGTACGAATCCTCAGAGAAGGCCGTGCATTGATGTTTGATCTTGGCTTTACAACTGGCCTGTCCCTTCGGGATATATTGAAAACAAGCGATATCTTTATCTCCCACACCCATGTCGACCATTTTATAGGCTTTGACAGTATCATGAGGGTTTGCCTGAAAAGAGAAAGGCCTTTAAATATCTTTGGTCCCGAGGGTATTGCCGATTGCGTGGAAGGCAAACTGAGAGGCTACACCTGGAATATTATCGAAAAGTATCCGGCGGTTATCAATGTTACAGAAGTGATGGAAGGAATCCAGAAAAAATACAGGTTTTCTGCATCCAATTCCTTCATACGGGAGAAACTTGCACCTCTACCCTTTAACGGGACCCTGATAAGGGACACGTTATTAACGGTATCTGCTGCGATTCTCGATCACCAGATTCCCTGCCTGGCCTTTGGTCTCAAAGAAGATAATCATATAAACATTGACAAGTCAAAACTGAGACAACGCAACCTGCCTGTAGGCCCGTGGCTCGGGGAACTGAAGAAAGCCATCCGCGAGGACACACCGGGAAGCTCCATTCAGATACATGACAGGACCTATTCCTTTGCGGAGCTGAGGGACATTGCAACGATAACAAGGGGACAGAAAATCTCTTATGTTGTGGATGCTATCGGGAGCGATGAGAACAGAAAGAAAATAATTGAGCTGGTCAGGGGATCGGACGTCCTGTATATCGAAGCCTATTTTCTGGACAGGGACAGGGACAGGGCGAAAGACCGGTACCATCTTACCGCAAAAGAAGCAGGAAGTATTGCACGGGAAGCAGCTGTTGGCAGAGTTGAGGCTCTGCACTTTTCCCCGCGCTATCTGGACGATCCCGGATGTATTGTGCGGGAGGTACAGGAATCATTTGCAGGTGATAGCTTTTTGATCTGACCGGTTTTTCTGGTATACTGGTTTTAGTCTGAAGTACTAGCGGTTGTTACTTTTGTTGTGTTATACCTGATGGTGCAGTCTGTCATTGCGACGGAGTTTAGGGCTGAGAAATCTTAAATTTTTCCCTGCACCTGCCTGCCGGTAGGCAGGGCCGATATGAAACATAAGTGATAATAATGCATTAGGTTTTAACGAAACAGAAAAAGGAGGCTCAATGAAAATTGAACTTGAAGGGACACTGTTAAAAATGACGCCGGAAAATGACAGGGAAAAGACAGAATTAAATCAGTTGTGGACTATTATCATTGGATGCGTCAATGAAGGCAAAAAGCTTGTGCCTGTAGGACAATATGTGCCGGGTGTGAAAGAAGTGGCTGTATTTAATATTGAGTAGAGGATATGCACAGGAAGGTACGCTGCTAAATCGTACCTTCCTGTTGTTTCCAGAGTCTATTCTTCTTTTTCAAAGGCGTCTTTTGTTGCCCCACAGACCGGGCAGACCCAATCATCAGGAAGCTTTTCAAAAGGGGTGTTCGGCTCTACGCCGCTGTCAGGATCTCCTTCTGCAGGATCATATACATAACCGCAGACTGTGCATTTCCATTTGTCCATACAATTCCTCCTTCTCGTTAAAGAACATGTAAGATTGATATAAAGATAAAAGATGTACCCTGCCTTGTCAAGTCATGGAATGGGTATATACCTGCTGGCAAATGAAAATGTCCCGTGATAAACTGATGCCATGATCTATCTGAATAACAGAATAGTCCCAAAAAGCCGGGCAAGAGTGTCAGTGTATGATCATGGATTTCTCTATGGGGATGGTATTTACGAGACACTACGGGTTTATCAGGGCACTGTCTTTCATCTGGACGAGCATATTGCCCGGCTCTTTCGCTCCGCTGCAATGATACAGCTCACCATTCCCAAAACTCATGAAGCAATAAAAAGGGCTCTCTCCAAAACCCTGAAGGCCAACAGGCATAAGGATGCAGTAGTAAGAATCACCATATCCAGAGGGGAAGGACCGACAGGCCTGGATCCTGCGCTCTGCCCATCGCCGACCTTTGTCATTATGTCCCATGCATTCAAACCCTATCCGGCAAAACATTATCAGCAGGGAGTAAAAATCGCCATTGTCAGGACCAGAAGAAACTATAATGGAGCCCTGAATGCCCAAATCAAATCACTTAATTTTTTAAACAACGTGCTGGCACGGATCGAGGCAAAAAAAGAAGGCGCACTCGAGGGCATAATGTTGAACTACAGAAGCTTCATTGCCGAGGGAACGGTGAGTAATGTGTTCTTTGTTCGTGACGGTGTTCTCTGCACTCCCTCAGTCAATGCAGGCATTCTTGATGGTATTACACGAGGGTTACTTGTAGAGTGCGCAAAGGAACTCCGTCTTACGGTCAGGGAAGGCATGTTCAGAAAAGATGCTCTCATGTCTGCTGATGAAGTATTTATTTCCAATACAACGATGGAGGTTATGCCTGTGTCATCGGTGAACGACACAAAAATCAGCAGTCGACCAGGGAGCATAACGAAAAAGCTGCGCAGGGCATACAGAAAAAAAGTGAATGCCTATATAAAGAAGGCGGAAAGAAGCAATGAATGAAGGCCATAGGATTGCCGGGAGAATAGACCACAGCCTTCTCCGCCCTGATGCCAGGGACGTTGACATCGCCAAACTCTGCGAAGAAGCGGAGAGGTTTGGTTTCCAGTCAGTCTGTGTAAACCCGGCATTTGTGAAGAGAGTGAGAGAGGTTCTGTCACGCTCAAAGGTCAAGGTTACCACCGTCATCGGCTTTCCCCTTGGTATGTCCATTTCGCAGGTAAAGACCTATGAGGCAATGGAAGTCTTTATGCTCGGCGCAGACGAACTCGATATTGTTATGAATATAGGATATGCAAAATCGGGACAATGGGATGAAGTGGAAAAGGAATTATCAGCCATTGTTACGGCTACACCTGAGGCAGTGCATAAGATCATTCTGGAGTGCTGCTACTTAACGGACAGGGAAAAGAAAAAGGCCTGTGAAGTTGTTATGCGTACAGGCGCGGAGTTTATCAAGACCTCAACCGGGTATGGTTCAGCAGGTGCTACAGTACAAGATGTAGAGCTGATACGGTCTGTCACCGAGGGGAAATTGCAGGTCAAGGCTGCCGGAGGCATAAAAACGTTGAAGGATGCGAAGCAATTCTTTGATGCAGGCGCAGCCAGGCTTGGAACGAGTGCAGGTGTGGCGATAATGGAGGAGGCAGGTGCGCTGCCTTGATATGCGGCGAACTGTGCTCGCTCCCTGGAAAAATTCAGGTCAGGTGGATACTATAATGTCTGTGAACAGAGTTGACGATGTACTATCGCTTTTTAAAAAAGGCTTTAACTGCGCACAATCATTGCTTGCTGTTTATGGGAATGAGCTGGGAATAGAATACGGGACTGCCCTGAAACTGGCCAGTACCTTTGGCGGCGGGATAGCCAGAAAGGGTGATACCTGCGGTGCTGTCACAGGCGCTCTCATGGTTATTGGTTTAAAATTCGGAACAGCAGACGTGAAGAACAAGGCGTCAAGTGCCAGGACCTATGAGTTATCAAGGGAGTTTATAAAAAGATTTCAGGCAAGAAACAGCAGCACAATCTGCAGGGACCTTCTTGGTTTTGATATGAGTTTGAAAGATAAACTGGAAGCTGAGGACAGCAAAAAGATTTTTACACAATGTCCGGCATATGTTAAAGATGCCGCTGATATCCTTGAGGAGATCCTGTAATGAAAAAAAATAATGATTCCGGGAAGATAACGCAACGGCTTACGCATGTTGATAAAAAAGGCCAGGCACGGATGGTGGATGTTGGTGACAAGGCAGCAACTGAGCGGGTGGCCGCTGCATCAGGGACTGTCCTCATGAAAAAGAAAACACTGACACTCATTACTGACAGCAGGATTGCCAAAGGCGATGTCTTTGCCACTGCCCGCATAGCAGGGATTATGGCAGCAAAAAAGACCGATGACCTGATTCCGCTCTGTCATCAGCTGAATCTCTCGCAGGTATCCATTGATTTTAAAGTGGATACACGAAAAGGGAGGGTTGATATTGAGGCAAGGGCACAGTGCAGGGGACAGACAGGTGTGGAAATGGAGGCCCTTACAGCCGCAGCTGTTGCAGCCCTGACTATTTATGATATGTGCAAGGCCGTGGATCGGGAGATGGTGATTGCTGACATAAAACTTCTTGAAAAACAGGGCGGTAAGAGCGGTAACTGGAAGCGGAAGTAATTGATAGAATATCTTTAATATGTTCTTTTTTGTCATGCCGGACCTGCCAACAGGTATGATCCGGTCGCCCCGTCGACTCGCTAAGGCGAGCTTCCAGGAGGTGTTGAAACGACTGGATTCCGGCTGAAAGATTGCCGGAATGACAGGAAATATATATTCCCTTTTTGAACAAGCATGTATTCCTTCCCGTTCAAGTATCCTGACTCTTTTGTCTCAAGCCTTCTCATTTCATGACTTGAAGACGCATGTCCTCAGAAATTAAAGAAAATTAAAGTGCAGGCCGAAAAGACAGTTGGAAAAATGCCTTGTCTGACAGCAGCCGGGGTGATGGGATTATCAAAGGATGCAAAATAATGCATGGATAATTTAAAAGCAAAGAAAAACAGGCAGATGGATGTTCAGTTATTGAGTCAGGCAATTATTGAGCTGAACATTTCCCTCCACACTGTGTCCATGTATCCAAAAGATCATCCTATTGTAGACAATTCCTTAAACAGGGCCTTCAATGCATTAAAGGAATTGACAGCTGTTCAGGAAAGAATTGTTATTTCAGTCGCAAAAGATGTCCTGATAATCAATGAACAGCCCCTGCAGGAGAAGAATCCCGTCTTTAAAGAATTTGCCCTTAGCCTGAACAAATTAAACATTGCCCAGTTGACCCTTCTCAAGGGACTGACGAAAGAAGAACTGTATGCCTTTCACCGTTTCCTGTTAACAGAAGTCAAGAGTGAGACTGCAGAGGAACTGGAAAAAATCTTCGCAGACTTGAGGCTGATGCATATCCTGAGCGAGTTTATTAATTATGCAGTATTTAAAATGGAGGAAGGAGAAGCCCCGACAGAAGAAGACAAGGACAAAGCATTGTGGGAACAGTATGTCGCTGGGCTCATGGAAGGGAAATATCAGGATAATGAGATAGGAGATTCAATTGAAAAGATTCCACCGGAGAAACTCGCTGCCCTTCTCAATGCCGCTGTTCACGATGCGGCAACTGAGGAATATTACGAAAAATTGATTGATGCACATTTATCCCAGACATTTTCAAAAAAATTTTCCAGTACTGACCTGCAGAAACTGCTTGAGGTAGTCAATTACCTCAGGCCTGAACTAAAGCGTCAGTTTCTATCCTCAGCAGTCAGGGCATCATCAGAAAACATAGATTCCACAAGGGCAGCGCTGAAATCAATATCCTCAACTGAAGTCATGAATTTTCTGAGTGTTATTAATGAAAATATGGTGACGCCCCCAGATGCACTGAAAAGTGTTCTCGATGAGTTTTCCCGGCTCAGTCACCAAAGGTCAGGGGGCCCGCAGTTCGGGGGGGCCATGCTGGAAGATGACTTCCTCATTACTCCGGAAATGACAAATCTTCTCCAGGAGGCAACATATACAGCATTTGTCTCAGATTCCTATCAGGCAGACATAGCGCAGCTTCAGCAATTTGAAAAAACCCATTCCTCACAGCAATGGACAAAGGAATATGAGCAGCAGTGGCGAGATGAATATATTGAAAAGGACTTTAACCAGATTATCCTTGAACTTGCCCTCTCCGGCACGTCAGGTGACATGGAGGAGAATGAACTGGAATTATACATCGGTATCATCAAGGAGCAGATAGAGCAGTTTATTGCTACCGGACAGTATGATCGTGTGCTCTCAACACTGGATATCCTTGCAGCCAAAAAGGGCAACAATAAAACAGCTGATCTTACCGAGGGTGCTCTGCAGTATTTCAAGTCCGATAAATTCATGCATTATATCATCGATTCGCTGCGTCTGGTGGGGCGGCAGCGAAGGCACGAGGCTTTACAGCTCTGTGAATACTATGGAGACGCAATCCTTTCGCACCTTCTTGATGCCCTCATCGAGGAGGATTCCCCGACTATCAGACGGTTCATGATCAGTCTTATAACACATTTTGGTGATAGTGCAAGCCCAGAAATCATAAAACGGCTGAAGGACAAGAGATGGTATGTGATAAGGAATATGCTCTTTATACTGCTTGAATGCGGAAGCGATGAATACCTGAAAAAAGCAGCATCATTATGCCGCCATAGCAACCCCAAGGTAAGTTTTGAGGCGATCAAATGCCTGATGAAGGCAAAGGATGAAGCAGGGATCAGGGCCCTCAAGGATTTTCTCGGATCTGACTCTCAAGAGATTGTCAAGAAGGCCATTGACCTTTCAGGATCCTTTGGAGTGCATGAAGTAGTACCGGAACTAATCCAGATGCTTGAGAAGAAAAACCGATCCAGTACTGATATTGAAAACAAGATTCCCATTGTCAGGGCCCTTGGCCTTATCGGTGACCACCGGGCAAAGGAGCCCCTGAATAATATTCTGGGCGCCCGCAGCCTGCTGTTCAGGTCTGCACTGGAACATCTGAAGGGAGAAGTCAAAAAAGCGCTGAATAGATTCCCCAAAGCAGCGTCAGCGGAGAAAGGAGCGAGGCATGGATAAGGCAATAAATTTTATCTCTTCCTTAATGATCGCTGTGTCAAACTGCTCGCTCTATTCAAAAGAGCATGAGTCCTTTGATGACCTTGCAAGAAAAGTATATGCCATGCTGATGGAGTCAATGGCTGACCGCTTTGAAATCATGATGCTTCTCAATGATCTGGTGGTGAACAACACCCCTTTGAGGAAAGGCGGGCTTCACAGGACCAGGCTTCTGAAACGCTTTACCAGAAAGGGCATTGCACGTGTAGAGATATCCGCTGGAGTCTCCCTTGCAGAGATAAAGCAGTTTATTGTCGATCTCTCTGCATCACGAAAGGGACTCAGGACCTATCCCCACATTAAAACCGGGTCTGTCAATATCAGTGACGGTATGGGGGTAATTGATACGAGCCTGGACACCTTCTCGCCCGATGATGAGACGGGAAAACTGAAAGAGTCCTTCGATGCAGTAACATTTCAAAAAAAGCTCCAGATGGTTGCCCTCCATGAGGTTGTGGTCCGCTTTATAGCAGCCTTTAAGGGAGAAAATAATGTTCTCAAATTCCTTTGCCCCGTTAAGGACTACAGTGAATACACCTATATCCATGCAGCAAATGTTGCTGTACTTTCCATGTTTCAGGCAAAGACGCTTGGTATAGATGATGAATTATTGCACGACATAGGCATTGCAGCGCTGCTCCACGATACGGGCAAGCTCTTTATTTCCAAGGACATCCTTGAGAAAAAAGGCAAACTTGATGACAATGAGTTCAATGAAATGAAAAATCATCCTGTGCTGGGGGCCAGATATCTGGCCAAAATGGATGATATTACACGGCTTGCTCCATTGGCTGCCTTTGAGCACCATATGCAGTACGATGGCTCAGGGTATCCGGTCCTGAACTTTCAACGGAAAAAGCAGCATTTCTGCAGTCAGATTGTGGCCATTGCCGATTTTTTTGATGCCCTGAGGAGCAGGAGGCCCTACAGGGAAAGCTGGGAAGTGGAAAAGATATTTGCCTTAATGGTAAAAAATTCCGGCACTGCCTTCAACCCCCTTCTGCTTGATCACTTTATCAAATCCATACGGGCAACCCTTTCCCTGCCGGAGGAAACGCAGGAAGTAAGAGGCTAAATTTTCAGCACCTTCCTCGTAACCTTACCC
>CP070644.1:1944255-1966888 GCA_020354155.1 Nitrospiraceae bacterium
GGCAGAATGCCTGGTCTTGAAATGGCAAATGAGGCATTTGCCAGGATCTTCAGGAGTTCCATTTCCAACCTGATAATGAAATTTATTGATATAAGTATTCAGAGTGTTGATATAGTGAAATTCGGAGATTTCATAAAAATAATTCCAATGCCTTCAAGTATCAATCTTTTTAAAATGGAACCGCTCAAGGGGTATTCACTGCTCGTGCTGGAAGCGCCGCTGGTATTTGCCTTCATAGAGTTTTTCTTTGGCGGTAGTGATGCAAAACATGTTAAATCCGAGGGCAGGGCCTTTACAAATATTGAGCAGCGGGTTATCGGTAAGATTGTCAATATGGCGCTTAAGGATATGGAGGCGGCATGGAGCGGTATTGAGAAAATTAGTCCTGAGTATATAGGATCGGAAATCAATCCGCAATTCGTAACAATCGTTACGCCGGCGGAAATCGTTATAAAAATAGAAGTGCTCATCGAGATAGAGGACTTTGCCGGAAGGATGTTCTTCTGTATTCCCTATTCAATGATTGAACCGGTCAAGGAGAAACTCTATTCGGGTATTCACGGTGATAAGCTTGAAACCGATCTGAGATGGGCCCAGGTTATGAAGGAATGTCTGTACAATACTGAAGTCGGCATTGTTGCTGATATTGCCAAATTCAGGCTTACCTTTCAGGACATTATGCACTTTGAAGTAGGAGACGTGCTCAATCTTGGAACATCAGTATCAGATGAGCTGGTATTGAAGGTTGAAAACTCTCCGAAATTCAAAGGGGTGCCTGGATTTTCCAGGGGCAACCAGGCTGTGAAGTTGACAAAGGTGCTTTAGGCTGTGGGCGCTAAAGAAGGGCAGTGTATTACTTTGCAAGAAAGGGGTTAACCAATGGCACAGGAAGTAAAGCGTAATGAACCAGAAGTGCAGGGTCATGAGTTCGATGACTTGAAAGATGAGGGGAATCACACAACAACGAGAGATATAGATTTTCTCTTAGACATACCTGTGGAGATCAGCGTACAACTCGGGCACTCACGAATGCTCATTAAAGACCTGCTGCAACTGGGGCAGGGATCTGTTGTGGAGCTGGACAAGCTTGCCGGCGAGCCTATGGAGATACTTGCAAACAGCAGGCTCATAGCAAAAGGAGAGGTTGTGGTTGTGAATGAGAAATTCGGTGTCAGACTTACAGACATCATTAGTCCATCAGAAAGGTTAACGCAACTCAAATGACCCAGGCGTACGCACAAATGGCAGGAGCGCTTATCTTTGTGATTATTCTCATATTTGCAGCTGGATTTCTCATGAGAAAAAAACAAAATAAATTCGGACTTATGGAAGTTATCAGCTATCACTCATTTGGTCCCAAAAAAGGTGTTGCTGCATTAAAAGTAGGGACTGAAGTGCTGATTCTCGGTATGACTCAGAATGAAATGAGACTGCTCAGGACTTTCAGGAACGGAGAGCTTGAGCTGCCGGAGAACAGGACTTTTCAGAATAAACTTCAAACCATTATGAAAGCAAAGAATAACTGATATGTCAAAACTCGGCAATAAACATAACGTACTAACTCTGTTTCTCAGCACCATTATCCTGCTGTTGATCTCAACACCTGCATATGCCATCGACCTGAAGGAGATTAACAATCCCTTAATTGAAGTATTTCTCATAATAAGTTTTCTTTCATTTGTCCCGGCAGTGCTTATCATGTTCACCTCCTTTACGAGGATTGTTATTGTTATGTCATTCCTTCGTCATGCTTTCGGAGGTGCTCAGGTCCCGCCGAATATGGTTGTTATAGGGCTATCATTATTTCTGACTTTTTTTATTATGTCGCCAACTATTAATGCAGTCACAGAAGGGGCTATCACTCCGTACATTCAGGAGGAGATGAGCTTCAGTGAATCCATAGAAAACGCAGTGCCCCCCCTCAAGGATTTCATGCTCAAGCAGACACGACAAAAAGATATCGCACTCTTTGCAGGTCTTGCAAAACAGGATTTGCCGGAGTCGCCGGCCGACCTTTCATTGAGTGTCCTGGTGCCGGCATTTGCCATAAGCGAGCTCAAGACAGCCTTTGAAATAGGATTTTTACTTTTTCTTCCCTTTCTGATCATCGACATGGTCATTGCGAGTATTCTGCTGAGTATGGGTATGATGATGCTTCCCCCTGTCATGATATCTCTGCCCTTCAAACTTCTCATGTTTGTACTTGTTGACGGGTGGAATCTGATAATCGGTTCAATAATGAGGACTTTTTAATGACAATAGATATGGTGAGCGGCATATCAGCAGAGATGTTCCGGACAGTCATGTACGTTGCCGGACCGCCGCTTCTGGTAGGACTGATAACAGGCCTTCTTGTCGGCTTTTTTCAGACTATTACACAAATACAGGAATTTACTCTCACCTTTGTTCCCAAGATGCTGGCTGTATTTGCCTGCCTCTTTATTATGATGCCCTGGATGTCTGAAAAAATGCTGAGCTTTATGACAAGACTGATAACAGAGATACCGAACTACATCAAATGAATATGGAGACGGCGACATTGATGCTTACCGATGAACAGATAAACATGTTTTCCGGGTACTTTATAAATTTCCTTTTTATTCTTCTGCGCGCAAGTATCTTTGTCAGCCTGATGCCCGTCCTTGGAGACAGACAGATCCCTCCGCAGTTCAAAATAGGTTTTGCTGTTTTCATAGCCATCATCATGACTCCGGTCGTGCACTTTGAGATAAAGGGAAATAATATTCCCATGATTATCCTTCAGGAGTTAATGATCGGTATTGTTATGGCACTCTCGGTGAGATTCGTTTTTCTTGCTGTCAATATGGGCGGACAGTTTGTGAGTCATATAATGGGTATGTCCATTGCACGTGTCTTTAACCCCGAATATGGCTCATCCACCCAGGTTGCCGAGGCATTCGGCATAATAGCAATGCTGGTTTTTCTCACCGTTGATGCACATCATGACCTGATTTATGCCTTTGTGAAAAGCTATGAAATCCTCCCTGCCGGCAAGATGAACATCATGGGGCTTGTTCCCCAGGTGCTTGCTCTGGGAACAAAGTTCTTTATCCTTGCCATGAAAGTCGCGGCCCCTGTAGTAGTAGGTTTGTTAATATCTCACATACTCTCAGGCTTTCTCTACAAGGCTGCTCCGCAGATGAACATCTTTTTTATTACGATGCCGCTCAATATATTCCTTGGCATACTGTTAATCGTTCTGAGTCTCCCTATTTATGAGTACATATTAAATGTCAACATTTCAAACCTGAGAAGCGATATGATGCGCATGCTCTCAATAGCAAAGGGATAAGGGAAATGGCCGAGGAATTCCAGGAGAAAACAGAACGGGCGACCCCGCGAAAAAAGAGTAAGGCCAAGGAAAAAGGCCAGGTTGCACGGAGTTCGGAACTAACCTCCATGACTGCAATGGCCGGAATCGTGATGCTTCTCTATTTCGGAGGCGAATACTTCTTTAACTCCCTGGCGGATATGACGGGCAGTGTATTGAGCATGCAGTATGGAACAGACCCTATGTATGTAACAAGGTCAGTCGTTATTCAGGCTGGCTTTATTCTGGCTCCTTTTTTTCTGACATCGATGGTGCTGGTACCTATGGCAAGTGTTGCTCAGGGCGGCTTTTTCCTCAAGGAGATGAAATTTGAGATTGAAAAACTGAATCCTATGCAGGGAATGAAGAAGATCTTTTCAATGAAGGGAATCACTGAATTTCTTAAAAGTCTTCTGAAATTTTCCGTAGGCGCTTGGATCGTCTACTATGTCCTGAGCAAGGATATGAAAGTGTTGCCCTCGCTTATGGCAATGGAACTGAATAATCTTGTAGCCTTTTCAGGGGAACTTATTATGCAGGCCATTGTCATAGCATTTTCCTACTTCATGATTATTGCTTTTATCAGCTACGCATTGGAAAAGTGGCAGTATGAGCGATCATTAAAGATGACAAAGCAGGAGGTAAAAGACGAGCATAAAGAGTTGGAAGGTGACCCGCTTGTAAAATCAAGGATCAGAACAGTGCAGATGGAAGCTGCGCGGAAGCGCATGATGCAGGAAGTGCCTGATGCCACTGTGGTTATCACCAACCCGACTCACCTTGCCGTTGCTCTTAAGTATGATGATCAGAAAATGTTTGCTCCCAAGATTGTTGCCAAGGGTGCCGGAAAAGTTGCTGAGAAAATCAAGGAGATTGCTCGAAAGCACGGGGTTCCCGTTGTTGAAGACAAACCCATTGCGAGGGCTCTCTTTAAATTTGAACTGAATACTTTTGTTCCTGAAGAGCTCTACATAGCTGTAGCAAAGATACTGGCACAGATATTTAAATTGAAAGGCAGGGCATGAAAATACTGACCATGATGCAAAAGAAAGAGGACGTAATGGTTGCGGCAGCGCTCGTCATGATTATCGGTGTCATGATTCTGCCTATGCCTCCATTCCTGCTGGACCTTATGCTTTCCATATCGATATCCCTCGGCGTGACGATTCTTATAACTTCTGTCTATGTAAGGAGACCGCTTGAGTTTTCCGTATTACCGACCATTCTCCTCATAGCAACGCTTTACAGGCTGGCTTTGAACGTTGCAACAACGAGGCTGATTCTCCTGAGAGGGAGTGAGGGTGTTGAGGCAGCAGGGCAGGTCATAAGATCCTTCGGCAGTTTTGTTGTCGGAGGGAACTATGCCGTCGGAATCGTGATTTTCCTGATTCTGGTACTCGTAAATTTTATGGTCATTACAAAGGGTGCAGGCAGGATCGCGGAAGTTGCAGCACGGTTTACTCTTGATGCAATGCCTGGCAAACAGATGGCAATCGATGCTGATCTCAACACAGGTCTGATCGATGAAGATGAGGCAAGGGCAAGAAGGGCTACGATTGCAAAAGAGGCTGACTTCTATGGAGCAATGGACGGTGCCAGTAAATTTGTCAGAGGTGATGCAATTGCCGGGCTCGTTATTACTGCCATTAATATTATAGGAGGTCTTCTCATTGGCGTCTTTCAGCAGGGAATCCCGGTATCGGAGGCTGCTGCAACATACACCATTTTAACCATTGGAGACGGACTTGTATCACAGGTTCCTGCTCTTATCATTTCAACTGCAGCCGGTCTGGTTGTAAGTAGGGCGGGCACGGATAGCAACATTGGCAGGGATATCTCAAAACAGGTTCTGATGAACCCCAGATCTCTTGTTACCGTTGCAGGTGTGCTGATGGTTCTTGGAATTGTGCCAGGCCTCCCCCATACACCATTTTTTATTGTAGCACTCATAGCCGGTGCAATGGCATATTATCTAACCAGGAAACAAAAAGAGGATCCTGTCGATGAGGCTCCTGCAGAGCCTGTTGATGAGGAACCACGGATCGAGTCCTTTCTTGAACTGGATCCCCTCAGCCTTGAGATCGGCTATGGCCTGATTCCACTTGTTGATGAACCCGGGGCTGAACTGCTCGGTAAGATCAAGGCAATGAGGAGACAGGTTGCATCAGAACTGGGGTTTGTCGTATCGCCGATTCATGTAAAGGATAACCTCCAGTTGAGACCGCATGAGTATTCTTTCCTCATACGTGGTGTTGAGGTGGCGCGGGGAGAGGTGATGATGGGGAACTGGCTGGCTGTAGCATCAGGAGAGGCAGCACAGATTGACGGTGTTCCAACGAAAGAGCCTGCCTTTGGTCTGCCAGCCTTCTGGATTGAAGAGAACGAGGTTGAAAAGGCCCAGATTTCAGGATACATGGTTGTTGACCCGGCAACAGTTATCGGGACACACCTGACCGAACTGATACGGAATCATGCATGGGAGCTCTTGACACGGAATGAGACACAGAAGCTGCTGGACAATATAGCCAGGACCTATCCAAAAATAACCGAAGAGCTGGTACCGGCTAATCTCACACTGGGTGCTGTACAGAGAGTGCTTCAGAATCTGTTGAAAGAAAGAGTCCCCATTAAGGATATCATGACCATTTTTGATACTCTTCTTGACTATTCTCCAACAATGAAGGAGCCTGAAATCCTTACCGAGTATGTCAGGCAGGCGCTGGCAAGGACCATTACCAAGCAGTATGTAAATGATGAAGGAAGACTGACGGTGTTTACCCTTGACCCCGCATATGAGAAATACTTTTCTCATACAGAAGAGGGGGGTATAAGTCCGGACATTATAAACAAGCTGGTGAAAAGCATTGAGGCCGTTTTATCGCCAGAAAAGCTTAAGGGTAAGCAGCCGATCATTCTCTGTTCTTCCAGTGTAAGAAAATACATCAGAAGGATTGTTGAACGTATAACCTCTTCAATTGTAGTGCTGTCGAGCTCAGAAATTGTTTCGACTACCAATCTGGATATTCGAGGTATGGTGACATATGAAAATTAAGAAATATCAGGCCAAAAGTTTCAGTGCTGCCCTGAGAGCGGTAAAGAGAGAGTTGGGCCAGGATGCAATGATTCTCTCAACGGAGGACAGAAAAAATGGAAGTTCTTTTGTGGAAGTTACTGCTGCTGTGGATTATGACTTTGCAGAGCCAAGGGTCATGCCAGCTGATTCAAGAAATCAGGTTCCCCCAGGGAATAGTGAACTTTCTGAATTGAAAATGGAGATACAGGAGCTAAAGAACAGTATTGAAAATATGAAAAGCAGCGGATGCGAAATAAGTCTGCCCCTGGACAGAAAGAAAATGTATCTTTTTCTTAAGGAGAGGTCTATCCGGGAAGATCTTGCCATTGGACTGGCAGAACGGGCTTCTTCTGTGGAAGACATTGAGCATCTATTGAGCGGGGATATAGAAATGGGTGGTAGCGGAGTGGGAGAGGTCGGAGACAGAAGAATTATCATGCTTATAGGGCCTACCGGCGTCGGCAAGACAACAACAACTGCGAAGCTGGCGTCAAATGCAATAGGCAATGGAAAAAAAGTTGGCATCATCAGTCTTGATACATACAAGATTGGTGCTGCGGAGCAGATACGGATTTACGCAAGAATGATGGGGGTGCCTCTTGATATTGTCTCAAACAGGGAAGGTCTGAATAAAAGTATTCAACGGTTTTCAGATAAGGACCTGATCCTTATCGACACAACAGGCCAGAACCCGAAAAACGAAGATTATATCCACAGGTTGAGAGGCCTTTATGAATTAGGACACTCCATTGAAACCCATCTGCTTTTCAGTACATCCGGTGACTGTGATTTCTTTATTGAAAGCTGTAAGCACTATGAGAATCTTCCCGTTGATTGTATGGCCTTTACAAAAACAGATGAAGCAGTAAAGCTGGGATCAATTTATAACCTCTGCCACTACTATCAGAAACCAGTGGCCTACATAACGAACGGGCAGAGAGTGCCGGGAAATATCGAGTTTGTAAACAGCAGAAAACTGACAAACCTTATTCTTACAACAGGGAGCGCCTAATGAACGTAACGGAGATAAAAACTGTGCGAACCATAGCTGTAGCAAGTGGGAAGGGAGGTGTTGGAAAGACGAATATTACTGCAAATCTTGCGATGGCACTCAGCAGATCGGGAAAAAAGGTCATGATATTTGATGCTGACCTCGGGCTTAGTAATATTGATGTAATCTTAAATCTTGCGACCAGATACAACATCGAGCATCTGTTCAGCGGCGAAAAGAAACTGCAGGACCTTATTGTTCAGGGACCGGAAAGGATCAGGATATTGCCTGCCAGTTCCGGCATTCAGGAATTGACTGACCTGGATGAGTTCCAGAGGTTACGACTGATCGAGGAGTTTGAGAATTATGATGATACTGTAGATTATCTTCTTATTGATACTTCGTCAGGCATCTCTACAAATGTTGCTTTCTTCTGCATGGCAGCACAGGAAATTATTGTAGTCACAACACCTGAACCAACTGCAATGACTGACGCCTATGCACTTATCAAAGTTCTATTCACAAAATACCAGGAAAAAAAATTTAAAGTCCTTGTCAATTCCGTAAGGGACTCCAAGGAAGCTACGGATGTTTACAAGAGATTGTCAGCTGCTGCAGAAAAATTCCTCAGCATATCTCTCGATTATATTGGCTATGTACCTCAGGATAATCATGTTCATAAGGCTGTACGGCAGCAGAGAGCGCTGCTCGAAAGCTATCCCGATAGCGATGCGGCAAGGAGTATTGTGGACATAGCAGAAAAAATCAAACATGAAAACACTCAAAGCGTTAAGGGAACGCTCCAATTTTTTCTCGGAGGTCTATTAAAAGCACGATGCTAGGTTATAAGACAGAAATAAAAGAAGAAGAAAAAGAAGAGATTATTAAAGAGTTTCTGCCTTACATCAAGTACACCGCATACAGGCTTTCATGGAAACTGCCCAATCACATTACCATGGATGACCTTATAAGCTGTGGACTTATGGGATTAATGGATGCCCTTAAAAGGTTTGAACCGGGCAAGGTGAAGCTTAAAACCTATGCAGAACTGAGGATAAAGGGTGCCATGATTGATGAACTCAGGGCAACAGCATGGATTCCGCGTTCAATGAGAAAAAAGATAGATACCATTAACCAGGAAAGACTGAAGCTGGAAAGAAAAATGGGCAGAATGCCTGATGACACTGAAGTTGCCAAGTCACTAAAGATGCCCTTAAGGGATTATTTTAAAATTCTCCAGTACGCAACTTCGGCAAATCCTATCCGACTGGAAGATTTCAAAACAAACAAGTATTCCGACAGCGAACTGAATATAGCTGAATGTATTGCTGATCCCAAGGCATCAACGCCGTTGAATATTCTGGAAGAAAAAGACGTGAAAAGCCAGATCGCATCAGTTATTGATGCACTGCCCGAAAAAGAGAAGATGGTTCTCTCATTGTATTACTGGGAAGAACTGACAATGCAGGAAATAGGCAGAGTGCTCAAGATAACTGAATCAAGGGTATGTCAGATACACAGTCAGGCCCTTATGAAACTGAAAGGCAAAGTAGAGAAGGCTGTTGTGAGATGAATGAAGAATATCAGATAGAGCATGTGTCTCATATGTTAATAGAGCATACTTTTACTGTGAGGTAACAATGGCTATCGAGGGGTTGCATCCGATTTTAGGTACGCCGGTTGTCAACAAAGAGCAGGAAACAAGTGAAAAACTGAGGAAAGAGAAAAGAAGAAAGAAAAAGAAGGGGAAGGATAAGAAAGACAAGGAAGATGTCAGGAAAGAGGGAAGAATTGATATCAGGGTATAGTGCATATATTAACCGGTACGGAAATAATTTCCCCCCTGGAAACAGTTGGGGCAGAACGGTCAATACGATGAATAACCAACTGCCTGAAACTCAAGAATTAAATTGCTTGATAATCGGACATGAGCGATCATTTTCGCTGGCATCGCAATTGCATATACAGAGATAAATGCATAAAGGAATATACATAGCGCTCTCAGGAGCAATTTTAAAACAGAAACATATGGACACCTTTGCTCAGAATATCTCAAACGCCGCAACAACAGGATTTAAGAAAGAGCGTATATCATTTAAAGACTATATGATTCCTGCAGATACCAATGCAATCTCCGGAGCAGATGGACGGGTTATGAGTGAAATATCAAAGATCGTAACCGATTATTCCAGTGGCAGCTTCGTCAAAACCGGTAACCCTCTTGACCTTGCGATAGGCGGCGAAGGTTTTTTTGAGCTGGAAGGCAACAGGTATACCCGGAATGGAAATTTCAAAATTAGTGATGACGGGTATCTCGTAACACAGGACGGGATTCATGTGCTTGGAGGCGGAGGACCAATTGCATTAGAAGGTTTAAATCTGGAAATAAATTCTTCTGGAGATGTGTATGTTGATCAGATACCGGTTGGAACGATAAGTATTGTTGATTTCGAGGACAGAAGTACACTCAAGAAGCTTGACGGGGGATTATTTGTCAGTAGCGCGGCGGGCATTCCTGTGGAATCAGAAATAAAGCAGGGATATATTGAGGGGTCGAATGTGGAGGTAGTCAAGGAACTCGTACAGATGATAACTGCGCTCAGGGAATTTGAAGCTTATCAAAAAATGATCCGTGCTTTTGACGAGGCATCAGCAAAGACTATTAATGAGATGGGCAGATAGATTAGATAATGAAAAATACAGTAAAAACAGCTTTTAAAGGCTCCAAGGAGGATTGAAATGCAGAGTTCATTGTTTATTGGTGCAACGGGTATGGAAGCCCAGAGAGTGAACATAGATGTCATATCGAATAACCTTGCGAATGTGAATACCAGCGGTTTCAAAAGAAGCAGGGCTGATTTCCAGGAGCTTATGTATCAGACCAATCAGGCAGCCGGTTCGGAAACAGCAGTTGGCACCGAAGTGCCTACTGGTATTCAGATCGGACTTGGTGTAGAGCCTGCGTCAGTGCAGAAAATATTCCAGCAGGGAGGATTGACCTTAACAGATAATCCCCTTGATCTGGCTATTGAAGGCGATGGCTTTTTCCAGATTTTATTGCCTGATGGTGAGACCGGATATACGCGTGCGGGAAATTTCAAGTTAGACAGTGAGGGGCAGATCGTAAACTCTGAAGGTAATCCAATGGAACCGTCAATTACGATTCCTTCAAACACGTTGAGCATTACGATTACCTCTGACGGCACAGTTTCTGCTCTGGAGGCCGGCAATCTGACACCGACTACGGTAGGGCAGATTGAACTTGCACGGTTTACAAACCCGGGTGGCCTCCAGGCAATGGGAAAGAATATATTTATGCCATCAGGTTCATCAGGAAGTATTACAACAGCAAGCCCCGGATCTGATGGACTGGGGACTGTGAATCAGGGCTTTGTTGAAATGAGCAATGTAAATATTGTTGAGGAAATGGTCAATATGATCGTGAGTCAGAGGGCCTATGAACTCAACTCAAAAGTGGTTCAGACATCTGACCAGATGCTCCAGATGGCAAATAACATTATAAGGTAATGATGATGAATAGGAGGAAGTGCAGCATGAAGAATATCATGAGTAGTCTGAACATGGGAACATGTATACTCTTTACGACTCTAGTATGTTGTTCTACACTTCTTTTTCCGCTTCTGGTCGGAGCGGCTTCATGGCTGCCGGAAAAAGTGCTTAAAGATTATATCCTTGAAAACTATCCATGGGAAGAAATAGAGGTCAAATATACCCGGGTAATTGGAGAAATGCCCGATGAGAAACCTTCCAGGATAACGGTTGAGAAGGGACCTATTGGTAACTCACTGTTTTATCTGTGGTTTGGAGATAAAAAGAAAATTGCCGTGCAGGCATCAGTCGATGCCTATGAAATGGTCATGAAGAGCAAAAGGCCCTTTCGGAAAGGTTATGTTATAAAATCTGATGATATTTATGCTGCGAAGATGAGCATAAAAAAAATACCCCAGGGAGCAGTCTCAGATTCTCAGGGTATTACAGGAAAAGCATTAAAGAGGTCAATTGCAGCAAACATGCCAGTTGTTCAGAAAATGATGGAGATATCAAAGGTCGTCAAGAGAGGGCAGCATGTAGTACTGCTTGTAGAGCAAAATGGATTGAATATTACTGCCGCTGGTAAAACAAAGGAAAAAGGCTATGTGGGGATGCCGGTAAAGGCAATAAATATTGATTCCAATAAAGAAGTTGTTGGTATCCTGATAGATGAAAATACGATTAGGGTGAGGATTTAAAATGATAATAAGAGAGGGATCTGTGAGAAGAATGCGGACAGCAGGAAGTAGAAAAAACAATATCAGAAGACATACATTGATGTGCACAGTCCAGCTTATCTGTTCAGGAATTTCCGTTCTCATGCTTATAGCATCCTGTGCGTCACCTTCAGCAAAATTGCCTTTACCGCCTCCAAAGTATGTGTATCATACTCCTGAAGTGGAGGAAACAAAATCTGCAAATTCCCTTTGGAGAGATTCATCCAACCTCTTTGAAGATCGAAAGGCAAGAAGGGTCAATGATCTAGTTACTATTAACATTGTTGAAAGTCTTTCAGGGTCCGGTACGGCTGATACTGACACAAAACGTGAATCAACGGCAGAGTACGACATGACAAAGTTTTTTGGCATGAACACAGACTTTAATCTGCAGAATGCATGGCTCCTGAAAAATATGTATAAGGGAGCAAATATATTTGAACCCGTTGTACAGGGAAGCGGACAGTCTGAGTTTAAAGGGTCTGGTGACACAAATAGAGAGGGAAGTCTTGATGCAACAATAACAGCTAAAGTCGTTGAAGTAATGCCAAACGGGAACCTTGTTCTGGAGTCAAGAAAAGAACTGACCATTAATAATGAAAAGCAGATCCTCGTACTTTCAGGTGTTGTCAGGCCTGATGATATTTCTGCGAACAATTCTATAGACAGCAATCTGATTGCTGATGCAAAAATTTATTATGTTGGCGACGGCGTTATTCAGGACAAGCAGAGCCCTGGTTGGCTTGTAAGGGTGCTTGATCATCTGTGGGCATTTTAAGGAGAGAATGAATGATGAGCACACTGTCAGCGAGAAAACACAGAGGGAGCATCATGAAAAAGGTTGTTATGGCAAATCAGAATTATCCATCAAAAAGTGAGGACGGGAGCAGCATAAAGATCACCGACATTGTTTCATTTATTGTTATCATGCTGTTATTCTCCATCCTCACACCGGTGCATGCAGAGCGCATCAAGGACATAGCCCGTTTCGAAGGAGTGAGGGATAATCAGCTTATTGGTTATGGTATTGTTGTAGGGCTTGATGGAACGGGAGATAAAGGAACGGCTGCAGTTCAGAGTATTACTAATATGCTGAAGCGGCTTAATCTGACTATTGATCCCAGACAACTGCAGTCCAAGAACGTAGCGCTTGTTGTAGTGACTTCGTCTATGCCGGCCTTTGCCAAACCGGGCATGAAAATCGATGCACTCATATCAACAATCGGAGATTCCAAAAGTCTGCAAGGTGGAACACTGCTTCTTACCCCCCTAAAAGGCCCTGATGGCAAGGTATATGCCCTTGCCCAGGGCCCGGTCTCCATTGGAGGTTTTTCTGCAGAAGGCGAAGGCGCTTCTGCCCAGAAAAACCATCCCACTGTGGGGAAAATTCCAGAGGGGATAACGATAGAAAAGGAACCTGTATTTATCCTTGGCAATGGGGAAGATATCAGGCTCTTTCTTAACAGGGCTGACTTTGCCACAGCTGATACGATATCAAAAATGATCAACAGGTCATTTGCAGGAGACTATGCATTTCCCGTAGACCCCTCTTCAGTAAAAATAACAGTTCCTGACGAATACAGAAATCAAATAGTAAGACTCATTACAGATATTGAAAGGTTGAATGTCAGTATTGATCTCCCTGCAAGAATCGTAATTAATGAAAGAACGGGTACAATTGTCATCGGTAAGGATGTGAAGATACTGCCTGTGGCGATTGCACATGGTTCTATCGCAATCGAGATAAGAGAAAATTCACAGGTTTCCCAGCCGGCGCCATTTGCACCAGAAACTGCCCAGACAGTTACTGTACCGAGGACTGACCTGGCAGTGTCCGAGCAAAAAGGTTCCCTCGTTGAAGTCTCAGGTGTAGACCTTGGTGAAATCGTCAGGGCTTTGAACGCGCTGGGTGTAACTCCCAGAGATCTTATTTCAATTCTGCAGTCATTAAAGACGTCGGGGGCCTTAATGGCTGAACTGGAGATCATATAATGAAATTGCCCATTGAACTGTACAGTACAGGGAAGGGAATGGATACTTACTTAAGGAATGCAGACGATGCTGCTCAGAAAGTACGTAATGTTAAAATGTCCCATAGCAAGGGTGACATCGAAAAAGTGGCAAAGGAAATGGAGGCGCTCTTTGCTCATCAGTTAATTAAAGTAATGAGGGATACAGCTGAAAGCATGTCGGAAGAAAAGAAAGGTCTTGGCAATAGTACCTATATGAGCATGTTTGATATGGAGCTTTCCAGACTCTTTGCTGACAGAGGCCTTGGATTGCAGGAAGCATTGGCAGAATGGATGAACAGAAGTATGAGTTCAGCACCTGACAAGATGAGTACTAATAATGAATAATACTAAAGTTATTTTTATCAAGACCGATAAGATAAACAGGAAGTGTAAAGAAAAATTACAACTAAGCTGGATAACACTTTGAAATATAATATAATGAAACTAACGTTAATAGGGGAACGGCTGCAAGGGTAAGGAGGTAAGAAGATGAAAATACACGGAAACAATCCACTTGATGGTAAGGACCTTATCAACAAAGTTCGTGAAGCGAACAAACAGCAGGACGCTGAAAAGAAAGATGAAACCAAAAAGACTGAAGGAAGTAACGATAAGATCAGCCTTTCAGGTAAAGCAAAGGAAATGGGTGAACTAAAGAAGTTGATACATGATCTTCCTGAGATCAGAACTGACAAGATTGAGGCTGTGAAAAAATCTATTGATAACGGAACCTATACTATAGATCCTTTAAAAATTGCAGGCAAAATTATTGAAGAGGAGTCATGAGGTCTGAGGAAGCGCTGATTAATCTCCTTCAGGAACAGATAAGTTCATATACAATCCTTCAAAGCCTTTTACAGAAAGAAAGGGCAAGCCTGATCGATATGGACGCACCGAAGGTAGAGGAAATATCCAAGGAGAAAGATACTGTTGTCATGCGATTGAGGCTGCTCGAGGAAGAGCGCCAGCGCTTAACAAGGGAGATAGGACACAGCAATGGCACAGATGTTCAAATAACCCTAAAGGAACTTGCCCGATGTACTGGAATCAGTCTCTTTCTTTCACTGAGAACACAGCTTATTTCTCTTTTGAAAACTGTGGATCAGATGAATAAATTCAACGCCATCTTAATGGAGCGTTCCATAAATTACATCACAACGACAAATAATTTTTTTAATTTATTTGTCGGAGAACAGCTTCCTCAATCAACTGGTGTCCTGCTTTCAAAGGAATCATAAATGTCACTTCTGGGTCTCTTTGACATAGGCAAGTCAGCAATCTTTGCAAGCCAGCAGGCCATGAACGTGGTCAGTAACAATATTGCGAATGTCAATACACCGGGTTATAGTCGTCATGAGGCAATACTCGAGGTGGCAACGCCTGTCAGTATTAAAGGCGGTTACCTCGGCCGGGGGGTGAACAGCTCCGGTATCAGAAGACATTATGATAAGTTCCTTCACCTTCAGATCATAGGACAGAACCAGAGTTACGGACGTTCCTACTCTCTGGACCAGGGGCTCAGTAATATTGAACAGGTATTTAATGAGGCACAGAATCTTGGCCTTGCAAATTACCTGAGAGACTATTTTAATGCGTGGCAGGATGTTACAACAAACCCTGAGGGACAGCCAGAAAGGACTGCTTTGCTCCAAAAGGCCAATTCTCTTATTCAGACAGCGCAGCAGATGGAAAGCAGTATTCTGGATACTCTTAAATATATTAATAATGATATTGCAAATGTAACCACTGAAATCAATTCTACCACTACACAAATAGCTGACCTCAACGTGAAGATAGCCCAGCTTGAAGCCGGGCTTTCAAATGAATCCGCAAGTTTTTTAAGGGATGAACGTGACAGGCAACTAAATAAACTTGCCGAACTCATCGATTACTCCTGGTTTGAAGACAGCAGTGGACAGGTCTCAGTTTTTGTTGGAGGGAAAAATTTAATTGAGTCAGCGAATACCTTTACCCTAACCAGTCAGCTTGATATCGATGGTCACAGCAATGTCTATCTTGATGGGGAGAATATAACAACTTCTTTCAGCAATGGAAAACTTGGAGGATACATTGCCGTTCGTTCTGATATTGAGGATACGCCATTACATGACCTGAGAAAGCTTGTTGCATCGATTATACAGGAAACAAACATTCTCCATTCAACAGGCTATGGACTTGACAGCAGCACGGGCAATGATTTTTATGATGCACTGCAAGTTTCATCGACAGACTACTCGGCTGCTGCCTATGTTTCGTCATCAGTTGTGACGGACCGCTCTGCCCTTACTCTTGATGAATATACAATTGCATTTAGTGATGCATCGAACTACGAAGTGCGCAACCGGCATACGGGTGTTCCGGTAACATCAGGCGTTTACACGGCGGGTGGCAATATTGATTTTCAGGGTATTCGTGTTGTTATAGACGGAGCCCCTGTGGCGAACGACAGTTTTCTTGTAAGTCCCCTGACAAAGGCAATTACAAATTTTAACGTAGCAATAACAGACATTAATAAAGTTGCTGCAGCATCTGCGAGTGCAAATCTTCCGGGAGACAACACTATGGCTGCATCTATAGCGGGCCTTGCCCAGGCAAATATTTCCAACCTGGACAATGCAACCTTTGAAGATCACTATGAAGGAATTGTGTCAAACATTGGTATTATGACAAAAGCAGCTGAAGATAGTCTCAACTATGATGACAACCTGCGCTTTGAGCTGGAAAGGAAGAGAGATGCAGTGTCCGGCGTATCCCTGGATGAAGAAGCTGCAAACTTGATCAGGTTCCAGAGGATGTATGAGGCAGGAGCGCGCCTGTTGCAGGTGACTGATGAATTACTGGAGACGATAATTAACTTATGAGAATTACTGCATTTACCATATTTAATGGACTGACGCGATCACTTAATGAAAATTTAAAAATATTGGGAAAGCTTTCAGGCAGACTATCATCGGGCAAAAAATTAAGCAAGCCTTCTGATGACGTTTCTTCAATGGGACGATCTATGGATTACAAGGTAACACTCAATGAGATTGAACAGTACCGGAGGAACATTGCAGAAGTTGAAAGTCATATAGGCATTGCTGACTCGACTATGTCATCGGTTACTAACTCATTGATCCGGGCACGGGAGCTTGCAGTACAGGCGTCCTCTAGTACTCAATCTGCAACGAGCAGAGCGGCAATTGCTGAGGAGATAGAAAACCTGAGAGATGAAATGCTGAACCTTGCCAATACAAAATTTCGCAACAGATATATTTTTTCCGGATTCCGGACTGATACGGCTGCATTTGACAGCGGTTTTAATTATCAGGGAGACGTTGGACAGATTTCTGTCAAGATTGACAGAAATGCCACTATGGATCTGAATATTGTCGGCAGTGCAACATTCAGCGTAAACGGGGCCACATTTATGGAGCACCTTGACGATTTTTATAGTGCGCTGATGGCCAATGATGAGAACGCTATCCAGGATGCTATTACGAACGTAGACAATGCTCTTGACCATACTGCAAATGTGCGAGCTGACCTGGGATCACGGTTGACCTATGTTGATGATCTGAAATTAAACCTTGACAACAGAGACTTTACATTAAAGACCCTTCTGTCAAATGTAGAGGACAATGATATTGCTGAAACTGCAAGTGAAATTGCAAAAACTGAACTTGCCCTTGAATCATTGAGACAGTCGGGATCGAGAATCCTGCAGCAGTCTTTGCTGGATTTTTTAAGATAATAACCCCGGGTTTTGCAATTGATGGCAATCACATAATAGACGGGCAGCGAAATTAAATAACATCACCATCTCATAGAACTGTTTGGGAGAAGCAGGATGCTGGTTTTGACACGGAAGTCAAATGAGTCTTTAAAACTCGGAGATGATATTACCATTACTGTCGTTGAGATCAAGGGAGGTTCGGTGAGACTGGGAATTGAGGCACCGGCAACAATGAGAATATTCAGAAAAGAGCTGTATGACAAGATACGGAAAGAAAATCTGCTCTCAGCAAACGTTATGGAAGATGAATTTGCGAAAATCAATAAGTCACTGGGTCCAAAATGATAAAATTTGATACATCGAGATTCGGCTCTCTTGAGGTTGAACCCCACAGGGTTATTGACTTCCCCGAGGGGCTTATCGGATTGCCGGAGCTGAAAAAATTTATTTTAATTGATCATAGAGATACTCCCCTTAAGTGGCTGCAGTCTCTTGACGACCCTGATATGGCATTCATAGTCGGCTCGCCATCTTTACTGGTTGCAGAATATTCTTTACAACTGGAGGATGGAGTCAGAAAATATCTTCAACTTAATAAAGAAGAAGACCTTGTTCCTCTTGTCATCATGAGGGTGCAGGGTGAAGATATCATAGCTAATTTTCAGGGGCCAATTTTGATCAATGCGGAAAAAATGAGAGCCGTACAGCTTGTTGTTGATAGTAAACCACGTGCATCTCAAAAAGCAGGATAGACTCCTTCTTAGGGATCAAACCGTTATCCCTCAGAAATCAGTAGTATTTTATTCTTAAATCTCTCCTTCCTTTTTAGCAAAAAAATAACTACGCCTTCAAAACTGCTTTTTATTGTATTTATCCCAGGTCGAAAGCCCCGTAAAAGTGTAAAAAAAAATAACACTTTTCCCTAAAGGTTTTCTTTAAAAAGCCGATAACTTATATAAGAAACAGAAAAGGTGATGGTCAGGAAAGGGGGAAAGACCAAAATTGACCTAAACCGTATGTGCTGTAACTGCGGGCATGAGCCTGCATATTTTGGTAAGGATACCAAAGGTTATCGGCAAAGCTGGTAACAAAAATCAAGGAGGAAACACATGGGTTTAATTGTTAACACAAACTTATTTTCTCTGAATGCTCAAAGACACGTAAAGAACACACAGGGAAAGCTTGGACAATCTGTTGAAAGACTTTCATCAGGTCTCAGGGTCAACTCCGCTAGGGATGATGCTGCTGGTCTTGCGATTTCCATGAAATTGACTGCTCACACCCGCAGTCTTAATCAGGCAGTCCGGAACGCACAGGACGGTATTTCTATTGTGCAGACTGCTGAGGGCGGGATGAACGAGATCCACAACATCCTCACACGGATGAGGGAACTCGCCACGCAGGCCGCGAACGGCGTTTTGTCAGACTCAGACAGGACTGCTCTGAATAATGAGTTTACTGATCTGAAAACGGAAATAACAAGGATTTCTGACACAACAGATTTCAACGGCCGTAAGCTTATCAACGGCGACCTGAGCGCTAGTGGTGTATCTCTGCAGGTAGGTATTAACAATACTGTTAACGACAGGATTACAGTAGCCGGTGGCACCTTTGCTGATATTGATGCATCAGCAATCGGCCTGTCTCAGACGGTATCGAGTATTGATCAGGTAACAAATGCACAGTCAATGCTGACACTGGTTGATAGCGCTATAGCTGTTGTTTCCACAAGAAGGGGTAATCTTGGTGGAGTTCAGAACAGGCTTGACAGCACGATCGCTAACCTTGAGATCACAGCTGAAAACCTGACTGCTGCTAACTCAAGGATAAGAGACGCTGACTTTGCAGTTGAGACTGCAAACCTGACGAGGAGTCAGATCATCCTCCAGGCAGGTATTGCTTCTCTCTCTCAGGCAAACGTATTGCCTCAGTACGCATTGCAGCTTCTTTCTTAAGAAGCATAACTTCAGGCGGCGGGGTATCCAGTATGCCCCGCCTACTGGATAGGTATGAAAGGAGTTGAGAAACATGATTGAAGGCGTAATAAATAAAGCCAATGTTGAAAAAATGCCGACAACAGATACTCAACGCCGTAACAACGTACAGACTGACAGGAAACAGAATGAAGAGATAATTAATTCTGAAAACACGAAACCTGTAGAGAACAGTTCGCTGAATGATGCAGTGGAACGTATCGTGAACGCCGCAAAGATGTTCGACAGGAAAATTAATCTCGAAGTTGATCAGGAAACAAATACAGTTATAGTGAAAGTCATTGATCCTGAAACAGATGAAGTGGTCCGTCAGATACCGCCTGAAGAGATTCTGGAACTTTCAAGAAACTCTAAGGACCTGACAGGCCTTCTGTTAAGCGTTGAGGGATGACGGTAAGTCGCATAACTCGGGGGAGTAGGTGCAGGAGATTGAAATTGTTCAATCGAAAGGGAGACTGGCAAAATCGGGAGGGTGATATTGTACAGTCTCCCTGAAATACAGGAGGAACAGCAGCATGTCATCTTTTACTGTTGGTGGACTTAGTACAGGCGTCAATTATCAGGACCTTATTTCCAAGCTTATAGAATTAGAACGCCAGCCAATTAAAATACTGGAAGGAAAGAAAAGCAACTATAATGCCCGGATCAGCACTTACACTGAACTCTCCAGCAAGTTGTCTGATCTAAAAAATGCAGCGAATAAATTAAAAAGCTCATCAAATTTCTATGTTAAATCAGTTACTGTTAATGACGATGCGGTACTGAGTGCAAATGCGAGCAGTATTGCTTCGGACGGTAACTACACAGTTTCCGTAACAAGTCTTGCTTCAGAAGAAAAGGAAGTCCATAACGGAACGGGGCTTACTGCTGAAACTGACGTAGTCAATAGCAGCGGCGGTGATAGTATATTTCAGTACACCTATGCGGGTACTCAGACAAGTATAACCGTTGCAGATGGGACAACTCTTGCCGGTCTCAGAGAACTCATAAATGACGATGATAATAATCCGGGTGTATCGGCAACCATTGTCAATGATGGAACGAACTACCGGTTGATTCTTACAGGAGATGACACAGGAGCTACAAAGACAATAACAATTGATGCTGGCACAACTCTCAGCGGGTTTTCCTCTGCTGATTTTTCTGATGCCGATAAGCAGGCTGCTGATGCTGTTTTTTCTGTTGATGGCCTGGCTATTACCAGGGAAAGTAATTCAATAACTGATGTAATAGCAGGTCTGACACTCAATCTATTGACGGAGGGCTCATCAACGACAGTGTCTGTTACCTCAGATAAGGACGCTATCAAGGATCAGATAACAGAATTCGTGACTGCCTATAATAATGTCACTTCCTTAATCTCTACGAACTCAAAATATAATGATACCGATAAAACAGTGGGGCCTTTTACCGGGGAGAGGACAACACGGGCGATACAGGAAAGCTTGCGGAATATAGTGAGCCGAAGTGTTTCGGGATTGTCCGGAGATATCAGCCTTCTTGCGGAGATGGGAATAACCACAGATTATGAAACAGGAAAGCTTAAAATAGACAGCAGCGCTCTGGATACAAAGTTGGGAACAAATCTTGATGACATTGCGGAGATTTTTGGCGATGCTTCCAACGGGGTGGCTACTGGACTTTACGAATATATAACTACTGTTCGAAGCTCAGTGGACGGAGCGATCACAATGAGAGAGAAGGGACTAAAGGATATTATCGCAAATATCGATAAGAGCATTAAGAACATGGAATACCGGATTGACAAGACAGAAGCAAACCTTACACGCAAGTTCACGGCGCTGGAATCACTCGTTAGCGGCATGAATACTACGGGAAGTTACCTTTCGAGCTTTTCGACTATTATTTAGGAGGCCTATTATATGGATATCTCGGGTTACAAGCAGACAGTGTACGCTACCACAGACAAAGTTCAGATTGTTCTCATGCTTTACGATGGTGCCCTGAATCACCTCAAAATCGCGCAACAGAAGATAGAAAGCGGAGATATCATGACCAAGGCGACTCATTTGACCAAGGCGACAATGATTATAACTGAGTTATCAAATGTGCTTGATATGGAAAAAGGCGGTGAAATTTCAAATAACCTGCGCAGGCTTTATGATTATGTTTTAAATCAATTGCTACAGGCAAATATGAACAATGATGTACAGTCAATTAAAAATGCAGTCAGAGTAGTAGGTATACTGAGAGACGCCTGGAAAGAAATGATAGAGCAATTAAAACAGCAGCCCCAGGCACAGGTTTACTCAGAGTTACAACCCCATGCACAGGCCGGGATCTGATCTGGCATACTGTTTCATCTTCATAGACATTGTCATTTCATTGACAGAAATCACGTAAATAAGAAATAACAAGTACGGGAATATGGCTAGTATTGCCAGCCGTAATGCTTTATTTAACAAACAGTTAGCATAATTATAGTAATTTAATTTTTACAATAAGCAAGTTGGTCGACCCCTCCTTTTGTCTGGCAGTATTCTTGCAATTAAGATTAAACATGAAATTTTATATATGGCATTGCCATGCAGGTGTGCACTGATTTTACACTCTATTTAAGAAAGCTGAGTACATGAGACTGGAAAACTTTATTTGTGATTCATCCGGTGTATACAGAGCAAAGGAAGAGGGAACACCTGCAGGATACATGGATGGAGCTGAAAGTTATCTGTTAGAACTGCTGGGGAAGAGCAGGGATCTGGGATTATTCTCATCCGAACTCAAGTCAGGTATCAGGGACTGGCCAAGCTTATATCATCTCAGTCCCTATCGGAGCACAATATTTGAGTGCCTTGATTTTCATAATAAGGATGCAAAGGTGCTCGAACTGGGTGCAGGCTGCGGGGCTGTAACCCGATGGCTCGGAGAGCATTTCAAAGAAGTCTGTGCTGTTGAAGGCGGCTTTCACAGGGCTCAGGTTGCTCATATGCGGTGCCGTGATCTAGATAGTGTAGATGTGCATGCTGCCAATTTCCTGGATCTGAAACTATTGGATATGTTTAACATCGCCACGTTAATTGGCGTGCTTGAGTATAGTCATATGTACCATCCCGAACTTACAAATTCACCATTTCGTGCTGCCTTATCCACATTAGAGCTTGTTTATGAAGCACTGAAGGAGAAAGGAGCGCTTGTACTTGCTATTGAGAACAAATTCGGACTTAAATATTTCAGCGGTGCGAAGGAGGACCATTCAGGAAGAGTCTTTGACGGCATTCAGGGTTA
>CP070644.1:1966988-1980971 GCA_020354155.1 Nitrospiraceae bacterium
GTTTCCTACCAATTCAGGTCTGATATGCTCATAGGTCTCAGGATGTCTCAGGATAGCGCTGACATGAATGCCGCCTTTATGTGCAAAGGCACTGTCGCCAACAAATGGCTGCCGTTTGAAATGCTGTAGGTTGGCAATCTCGGCAACAAAACGTGAAACGCTCTTTAATTTCTTTAAATTATAAGATGATATACACTTCTTCTTGAGTTTTAGCTTTAAACTTGGAATGACAGAAATAAGATTGGCATTGCCGCAGCGCTCTCCAAGTCCGTTCACCGTCCCCTGAACATGAGCAGCACCTGCCCTGACTGCGACGATCGAGTTTGCCACACCGCATTCAGCATCATTATGTGCATGGATACCGACAGGAACTTCAAAGGTGCCGACCATCTTGCTCACAATATTCTGAACATCGCCCGGCATGGTCCCTCCATTCGTATCACAGAGCACAAGACAGTCTGCACCGGCAGAGACCGCTGCCTGAAGTGCCTGTACAGCATACTCGGGATTGGCCCTGAACCCGTCAAAGAAGTGCTCGGCATCGAAGATCACCTGGGGCACTTTTTTCTTCAAGTATGAAATTGTGTTAAATATGAGGTCCAGGTTTGCCTGCAGAGAAACACGCAGTGCTTCTCTGGCATGGAAATCCCAGGTCTTTCCAAAGATTGTCACTGCAGGTGTGTTTGCTGCCAGCAGGGACTTGATACTGGGATCCTGATGGACTTTCAGCGATGCCCTGTGAGTGGCTCCAAAGGCAGTGAGTTTTGCCGTCTTCAGTTTTATCGCTCCTGCCCTTTTGAAAAAATCGACATCTCTCGGGTTTGATCCCGGCCACCCTCCTTCAATATAATGAATACCCAGCTCATCGAGCTTGACCAGAATTTTTAATTTATCTTCAACTGAAAATGAGACGTCCTCAGATTGGGCGCCATCTCTCAGCGTTGTATCGTAGAGTTCAATATTCATCATGATAGATAGGGTTCATAGCCTCAAATATAGCCTGGCCATGATTCACTGCTTTGCAAGTTCAAAGGAGTCATGCAGTACCTGTACAGCCTTTTCCGTTTCCTTTTCATCGATAACACAGGATATTTTTATTTCCGACGTACTGATCATCATGATATTTACACTGTTTCTGGCAAGTGTTTCAAACATCTGGGCAGCCACGCCAAAATGGGACTGCATACCGACTCCCACTATGGAAACCTTGGCAACTTCAGGGTTCATATTCACGCCCTTCGTCCCCATCTCATCAGAAACCTTTCGAATAATGTCGAAGGCCTTTTTACTGTCCGCCCTGGATACGGTAAAGGAAATATCAGTAGCATGGTCAACATTACTGATGTTCTGCACTATCATGTCAACATTGATGTTTGCATCTGATACTGATTTGAATATTGAAGCTGCTATTCCAGGTCTGTCAGGCACTCCCATGATAGTAATTCTGGCCTGATTTTTATCATGAGTAACTCCTGTTACCACAATTTTCTCCATTGATCCTTCCTCCTTCGTGACAAGTGTGCCCGACGCCTGACTGAAACTTGATCGGACCACCAGAGGTACATTATATTTTTTGGCAAATTCCACTGAACGGCCATGAAGCACCTTGGCTCCAAGACTTGCCATCTCAAGCATTTCATCATAGGAAATTTTCTCCATCTTCCTGGCATGGGGAACAATTCTCGGATCAGCCGTAAAGACGCCCTCAACATCGGTATAGATTTCGCAGGCATCTGCCTTCAGGGCAGCGGCAATAGCAACAGCAGTTGTATCCGAACCTCCTCTGCCAAGGGTTGTCACATCCTGAAACTCGTTTATTCCCTGAAAGCCTGCAACAACGGGCACCTTCCCTTCATCAAGTGCTATCTTCAGTCTGCTCGCCTCAATCTCTTCAATCATGGCCTTTGTGTGTGAACTGTCCGTGATGATTCCCACCTGTCTTCCCGTGAAGCTCATTGATTTCTGTCCAAGCTCCTGAATAGCCATTGCCATGAGAGCACTGGTTACCCGTTCCCCTGACGACAGAAGCAGATCCATTTCCCGCTCATCAGGGTGTTCCGTTATCTTATGGGCAAAGGCTATAAACTTGTCTGTTTCACCTGCCATGGCAGATACGACGACAATCACCTGGTTGCCTTCCTTTGCTATGGACACAACCCGCTCTGCAACTGTCTGTATCCTCTCAGTATCAGCAACTGATGTACCGCCGTATTTCTGCACTATTAAAGCCATGTTGAACTCCTTTTGATCAAATGTATGGTCCTCCGAGCACTGGTGAGACTTTCTATCTTATTGCTTCCCCACGAAATAGTCCATTAATCTATATCCCTTTTCAAACCTGAGGGCACTCTTCATTCTGCATATATTTTCAGAATAGGAGCGCGCCCTCGACCGCCTGGGATGTGTACTGTCATAAATAACAAAGGGGACAGGCTCAGAGGTATGGGTCTTTACACTGATGGGGGTAAAGTGATCGGGCATCAGCAGCACCCTGTAATCTCCAAACCTCTCCATGCCCTTTAGAATCGGACCTACAATCTGTTTATCAAAATCCTCTATTGCCATTATCTTGTCTTTAATGCTTCCATTGTGCCCAGCTTCATCAGGCGCCTCAACATGAACATAGACAAAATCACAGGTTCTCAAGGCCCGCAATGCAGCATTGGACTTGCCTGCATAGTTTGTATCGATGTACCCTGTTGCCCCTTTGACCTTGATAACATCAAATCCGGCACTCATCCCCAGACCCTTTGTCAGGTCTACTGCCGATATTAACGCCCCCCTGAGACCATATCTGGTCATGAATTTTGGCAGGGTCAGTTTTTTCCCCTGTCCCCAGAGCCATATGCTGTTGGCCGGCAACTGTCCATTCTTTACCCTCGCCCTGTTGACTGCATGGTCCCTGAGAAGGTCATGTGATTTACAGATCAGGTAATTCAGTACTTCGCTGTCTTTACCGGATGGCAGGTGGGACTGAATCTCCCTGCCTGTAATGTCATGAGGAGGTGTACATTGTATACCAGCATTTCCCTTTTTCCATATCATGGTGTGACGATAACTGACTCCCGGATAAAATGTTATTTCTTTACTCCCCATCCTGCCCTGAATGAACTGGATAATTCTTTTCGCTTCAGCTGTTGTAATATGACCGGCACTGTAATCATTCATCGCTGCTTTCCTGTAGTCCTTATCAGGGGGAAATTTCAGATGAACAAGATTACAGCGATAGGCAACATCCTGAGGACCTAAATGGATGCCCTGATAAACAGCTTCGATCGGAGCCCGCCCGCTATAGTACCTGGAGGGATTGTATCCCAGGATTGACAGGTTAGCAACATCTGACCCTGGTTCAAAACCCGCAGGTACTGTCCTTGCCCACCCCACTTCGCCCTGTTGAGCCAGCCTGTCCATATGTGGCGTAGAGGATTTTTGCAGACATGTTCTGTTCCCGAGCGCCCGTATCGGCCGTCCGGCCATCCCATCCCCTATGAGAACAATATATTTCATTTCATCCGTCTTGATAAAAGTAATTCGCAGCACAGCAGTAACAGAACAGCCCTGTTCTCAGAGCAAATGTCATTCTGTGCCTGTATTTTCTTACTAAAGCAAAGAATATATTAACTTTTATACTTTACAAAAGTGAAGATGTCACCTATTCGTTATTTCTTCTTACTTATGTCGTAATATGTAGAAGGGCTCACAGATATGAACAGATGAATACTGATTGTCAGGAGTTGAATGATTTTATAAACTTAACCTGTTTATCATAATCCATAACCTATTTACAGTTGTTTTATGTTATTGTATTGTCTGTTAAAACAGCCTGAACCGGAGGTTTTTGATGTCTGAATCAGTGAGTGATGCAGTACTGAACATACTAGCCAAGCATACAGAACTGGATCGTGACAAGGTTACTCCTGATACCCCCTTGCAGCTCAGTGGAGTTGATTCATTGATGATGGTTGAAATTATCTTTGATCTTGAAGAACATTTTGACATCAGCATTCCTGATGAAATGCTTGGTATGCAGAACCAGAAACTGGAAACTGCTGCTGATGTCGTGCTCCTGGTGGAGGAACTGATCCAAAAACAGCAAACCGCATGAGCCGTATTGTCATTACAGGAATGGGCTGTATATCATCACTGGGCCATACCTGCAAGGATTTCTCCAGCAAACTTATGAAGGGTGTAAGCGGTATTGGCCCTATTACCCTTTTTGATACCACCGGCTTTCGAGTCAAAGTCGCTGCTGAAGTAAAAGACTACGACGAGCTGCGCCTGTTCCCGGAAAAACAGTTAAGTAAACTTGACCGTTATGCCCAATTTGCCCTCATTGCCAGCAGGGAAGCTGTTGCTGACGCAGGACTGGAATTCTCTGGCCCTCTTGCTGAACGGACTGCTGTCGTACATGGCACCGGCATCGGGGGCCAGACCACACAGGAACTGAACTATTTCAAGGTTTATACGCAGGGAATGAAGCGTCTCCACCCATTCACTGTCCCAAAACTGATTCCCAGTGCCGGTGCAAGCTGGATAAGCATGGACCTCGGTATCACAGGCCCCGCCTTCGCAACGACCTCAGCATGTTCTTCTGCCGGTCATGCCATCGGTATGTCCATGCTTATGCTGCGATCGGGCATTGCAGATGTGGCAGTCACCGGCGGCTCTGAGGCGCTCATTACCTATGGCACAATCAAGGCCTGGGAAGGTCTCAGGGTCATGTCCAATGACACCTGCCGTCCCTTTTCTCTTCAGAGAAACGGAATGGTAATCGGTGAAGGCGCTGGCACCATTGTACTGGAAACTCTTGATCATGCCAGGGCACGGGGGGCTGCAATCTACGGAGAAGTGACCGGCCTTGGTATGAGTTCTGATGCCCATGACATGCTTCAGCCCCTTGACAAGGGAGCTGCCGCTGCAATGCAGGCTGCGTTGAGCGATGCCGGACTTGCTCCTGAGTCCATTGCGTACATTAATGCTCACGGAACCGGCACCCCGCAGAACGACCCAACGGAAACACGGGCAATTCGCCAGGTGTTTGGAAGTCATGCCGACAAACTCGTAGTATCATCCACCAAGTCAATACACGGCCACACCCTTGGTGCTGCATCTGCCCTTGAAGCCATAGCAACAGTACTCGCTCTCAATGAGCAGAAAGCCCCCCCCACTGCGAATTTCCAGGATCCCGATCCGCAATGTGATCTTGATTATGTTCCCAATACTGCACGTCCCATGCCAATAACACATGCCATGAGCAACTCCTTTGCCTTTGGCGGCTTAAACACAGTTTTAGTATTCAGTCGCTGCAACGATTAATTGTTGATGCTTGCGTTACAAATCCTGCTCAGCGTAAATCTATGCTTTCACAATTCTCTGGAAGCCAGAAATCAATAATTCCCAATACTGTCATTCCCCGGTTAAATCGGGGAATCCAGCCTCGTCTTCCTGGATTGTCCGATCAAGCCTGCCTGCCGGCAGGCAGGTCGGACAATCACATATAATAGGGATTTCTATAAAGTCCAAAATATATTATTTTGGACAGAAGTGAAATACAATAAAAACTAATTGGGAAAAGGCAGGTATTGTGAAACCAGAGAATTTTCGTTTCCTTCGAAGCACTACCTATCTACCAAATTAGTCGTGACTATTTGTTCTTATAGCCACATTTGCATTATTCCAATAATTTCTCGAGTTAATTATCTGGTTAATCAACAGCTGCATTTTTCAGCTTGATAAACGGATTAGATACAACAGCCCTTTAAAACTTCCTCAACTGCAGTGATTGTGGAGGCTACTTTTACAGGCGGATCGGATATCATAATTGCATTGTCAGGATCTTTCAGGCCGTGCCCGGTCAGAGTACAGACGACTGTGTTACCTTCCCTGAAAAAACCTTTTTTGGAAAGCTTTATGACGCCTGCCAGAGATGCTGCTGATGCTGGCTCACAAAAGACACCTTCCCGGGATGCAATGAATTTATAAGCAGACAATATCTCCTCGTCTGTAACAGCTTCGATACGACCACCGGATTCATCCCTCGCTTCTAATGCGCCTTTCCAGCTTGCCGGGTTCCCTATTCTGATTGCAGTCGCCACTGTTTCTGGATTGATAACAGGTTTGTCAATCACTATGGGAGCAGCTCCTGCAGCCTGAAAACCAAGCATAACGGGCAGTGATGAAATTTTACCTTTCCCATGAAATTCCTTATACCCTTTCCAGTAAGCAGTCACGTTTCCGGCATTACCGACTGGCATTGCATGATAGTCCGGTTGTGAACCAAGCTGGTCGCAGACTTCAAATGCCGCAGTTTTCTGACCTTCTATCCTGTAAGGATTAATTGAATTTACAAGGGCGAATTTGTGCTTTTCCACAAGTCCCTTGACGATATCGAGGGCATCGTCAAAATTACCCTCAACCTGCACTACCATTGCACCATGGATCATTGCCTGGGCCAGCTTGCCCATAGCGATTTTACCCTCGGGGATTATGACAATAGCGCCCACGCCGGCCCTTGCAGAATAGGCTGCAGCAGATGCCGACGTATTCCCTGTTGAGGCACATATAACCGCCTTGGAGCCCTCTTCCATCGCCTTTGAGATAGCCATGGTCATTCCCCGGTCCTTGAAGGATCCGCTGGGGTTGGCCCCTTCAAATTTAAAGTAAAGATCTACCTGGGGTTGAACTACTTCCTGAACATGGCAGGCTTTAATTAATGGAGTATTCCCCTCATTCAGGGTAATAACAGGTGTATTGTTTGTAACCGGCAAGTATTCTCTGTAGTGTTGTATAAGACCCGGCCATGCTGCCATGGTTATTCCAGTATGTCACCCTCGACAAGCTCCACATCAATGCCCTGCTGTCTCAGTGATTCAATCCCTTTCTCAACATTCTCATCTGATCCATCCAGCTCAAGTACCATCTCTCCTATGGTCTCGGTAACGCGTGCTCTCCGGATATTCGGCATAACATCATATTTCTTTGCCATGTTAAAAATAACAGGTTCCTTTATCAGGTCCTGCGGAAAGGTAAGTTTTATTCTGGCCTTCATTCTATCCCTCCTCTTCTATTTCAAAGTCTGCAGAAGATGCAGTCAGATTTATTTTAAAACGATTAAACCGCTCCTCCTGCAATTGCAGGTACAATGGAAACCTCGTCACCATCTTTGACCTCGGTTTTCTCGTTTTCCTTAAACCGAACGTCTTCCTCATTGACATAGATATTAACAAAGCGTCTGAGTTTGCCATCCTCTGAAATCCTTTCAGCAAGTCCGGGGTACTGCTTGTCCAGATCCTCAACAAGTGCTATAACTGTTCCGGGCGCTCCCTCAACCTCTTCCTTGCCCTGCGTCAGCCTCTGAAGCGGCACAGGTATCTTTACTTTAACGGCCATTTACCTTCCTCCTTTAATTACATTCAAAGATTTACTTCGAATTAATCATTTTCAGTGTTTCTTCAAATGACTTCAGATTCGGATCAATATGATAGGGTTCCTCCACATGTCCCGTAATCGCTTCCTTGGTCTTGAGGCCGTTGCCGGTAATAGAGAGAACTGTGCAGGCATCTTTATCAATATGACCACTTTCAATAAGTTGTATTGCAGATGCCAGTGTTACACCACCAGCTGTTTCAGCAAAAATGCCCTCTGTCTTTGCCAGGAGCTTAATGGCATCTACAATCTCACTGTCTGAAACATCAGCGCCAAAGCCACTGCTCTCTTTGATAACCTGTGTAGCGTAGAATCCATCGGCAGGGTTTCCAATGGCAAGGGACTTTGCAATTGTATCCGGTTTTACCGGTTTTATTACATCTACATCATCTTTGATCGCCTTTACGATGGGAGAGCATCCCGTTGCCTGGGCTGAAAAAACCTTTGTCTGTACTTCATCGATAATCCCGATCTCATGCATTTCTTTAAAGCTTTTCCATATTTTTGTAAGCAGTGAACCGCTTGCACAGGGAACAACCACTGCGTCAGGTGATCTCCACCCTAATTGTTCAACAATCTCATATCCCTGGGTCTTTGACCCTTCTGCATAAAAAGGCCGGATGTTTATATTCACAAAGGCCCAGCGGTATTTATTTGCTACTTCGCTGCATAACCTGTTTACATCATCGTAATTTCCGTCAACGGCAATGAGGTTCGGCTCATAGGCAAGCGATGCAATAATTTTGCTCCGCTCAAGGCTTGCAGGTATAAAGATAAACCTCTTGAAACCAGCTGCTGCGCCATGAGCAGAAACGGAATGAGCAAGATTCCCTGTCGAAGCACAGGCAACGGTATCAAAACCGAACTCCCGAGCCTTTGACAGTGCAACCGCTACCACCCTGTCCTTAAATGAAAGTGTAGGATGGGTGACGGTGTCATCCTTGATATACAGCTCTTTCATGCCAAGATGAACGGCAAGCTTATCGGCACGAACAAGGGGTGTATATCCGGAATGCAGTCCGCTGGTAGGTGCTCCATCTATGGGAAGAAGCTCGATATATCTCCACAGGTTCTGCGGGCGTGATTGAATCTTCTCTCTTGTCAGGACTTTTTTAATGCCTTCAAGATCATAGGCAACCTCGAGAGGGCCAAAACAGAATTCACAGACATATATGGGATCAACAGAATATTCCCTCCCACATTCCCTGCACTTCAATCCTTTTACATATCCCATCTTAATATCCTTTAAATACTCTTAAATAGTTTTTGTCATTGTCCGGCTTGACCGGACAATCCAGTCGGATCCGGTGAAATAGGAGAACCATAATGACCAATGATTACTGGATTCCCCGATCAAGTCGGGAAATGACATGTTATGCGAGTTAATTTGGGTTAGCTTCAAAATCATGTCTTTCATTTTTAATTTTCTAAATTGAACAATACTCCTCAGGCAGATCAGTCAGGTCCGTTATCGTCGGATTTTTACCGCATACGGGACAATCATCGTTCTTCGGTACCTTTACTTTTCTGAAGTTCACGCCAAGGGCATCATAAATCAGCAAACTCCCTTTAAGAGGAGTCCCCTTGCCGATTATCAGCTTCAATACCTCTGTTGCCTGAAGGGCCCCTATCACGCCCGGCAGTACGCCAAGCACTCCTGCCTCCTGACAGGAGGGCACCAGCCCGGCCGGCGGAGGCTCTTCAAAGAGACAACGGTAGCAGGGACCATCATGGGGCATAATCGTAGTAACCTGCCCTTCAAATCTTAATATGGCTCCGCTTACAAGCGGCTTCTTCAGCATCACACAGGCATCATTTATGAGATATCGCGTTGGAAAATTATCCGTTCCGTCTACAATGATGTCGTATTCCCTGAAATAGTCAAGGATGTTCTTGCTGTTCAGCCGTTCTTTGATGGCAACAACATTTACGTCAGGATTCAGCGCTTCAAAAGTCTTTTTCGCAGAATCGGCCTTTTTTACATTGAGAGTTTCAACACTGTGAGCGATCTGCCGCTGCAGATTGCTCAGTTCAACAACATCATCATCAACCATTGCAATGGTCCCGACCCCTGCTGCTGCAAGATAATATCCAACGGGACAGCCAAGTCCACCAGCGCCTATAATCAGGACCTTTGAATCGGAAATCTTCTTCTGTCCCTTACCGCCAACTTCTGGCAGTATTATATGTCTGCTGTATCTTTTTAATTGTTCCTCTGTGAAATCCATCAGTCTTCTACCTCTTTTCTCACCTGTACTATCCATTCCCTGGGATTGATCTTTTCCACTTTTAACACACTGTGTCCGTAATTGAGCATTGCCTTTGGTATGCTGTCAGAAGCTTCGGGATAGTCAAGCAATATTTCTATGACCTGTCCTACCTCAATTGCTTCAACGCCAAGTTTGGATTTTACCAGCGTGTATGGACAGACCGCTCCTCGTATATCAAGTTTTTTATCTATCTTCACCTCAGACATGTCAGGCATTCCCTCCTTCAACTCTCAGGTAGAGGGGTTTTCCGGAAATGACCTTTAATGCCCTGATCTCCTTCAAAGCCTTCATCATGTCCTTCTCCCGCGCTTCATGGGTCATAATAACCATTGAAACCGCCTTCTCCTTTTTTCTTCCCTTTTGTATCATGGACTCGATACTGATATTCCGTTTGCCCAGGATTCCTGATATCTTTGAAAGAACTCCGGGCTTGTCAAGGGCCGACATTCGGAGATAGTAGCACGTCTTTACATCTTCCATCTTTTTGACAGTGAGACCCGAATTCCCGGATATATTGAAACTCCGCATTCGGTCAGATACTCCTGCCTTAATATTTCTTGCGATGTCAATGATGTCGCTGACTACAGCGCTGCCAGTGGGCATTTCTCCTGCCCCCTTCCCATAATAGAGCCCGTCACCAGCAGCATCACCTTCGACGAAAATGGCATTAAAAACACCGTTTACACCGGCAATTGGCATCCGCTCCTGTACCATCGTGGGATGCACTCTCAGTTCCACTTCCTTTCCTGAGGGTTTGGCGATGGCAAGAAGTTTTATCTTAAAACCGAATTCAGAGGCAAATTCAATATCCAATGGGGTTATTTTCGTTATGCCCTCGGTGTATACCTTCCTGAACGAGATCGGGATACCATAGGCCAGAGAAGCCAGGATGGTCAACTTGTGAGCAGAGTCAATACCCTCAATATCAAAGGTAGGATCAGCCTCCGCATATCCCAGTTCCTGTGCCTCTTTCAGAACAGCAGTAAATTCAGCTCCTTCATCTGTCATCTTCGTCAAAATGTAGTTTGCTGTTCCGTTAATAATTCCATAAATATTGCCGATTCTGTTACCGATCAGTGATTCCCGCACCACTTTAATGATAGGAATGCTCCCGGCTACCGATGCCTCAAAGCCTATTTCTACACCATGCTTTTGTGCTGCACCGAAGATTTCCTGACCATGCTCTGCAAGCAACGCCTTGTTGGCAGTAACAATATGCTTTCCCCTTTGAATGGCCTCAAGAATAAAATCCTTTGCTGGCCGGATACCGCCTATAAGCTCGACTATGATATCAATATCAGGATCGCGCAAAAGCTTTTTTGCATCCTTGATTAATACACCCTTCCTGAGCTTAATCCCCCTGTCAGTTCTTGTGTCCAGGTCAGCAATGCCCTTCAGTTCAACAGAAGATCCCAGTTTATTCTGAATCTCTTTCTGGCGCTTCAGCAGAATCTTTGCCGTACCTGCTCCAACGGTGCCGAATCCTATAATTCCTACCGCTATGCCGCTATTTTTCATTGCAATTCAAAAAGTTATGATATCAATAGAACAACCTTCAATTTGTAACTAAGTATTATGCTTTAAATAGTTAAATTAATTCAAGGGTTAGAAATTGAAGGGATGCGCAAGGGACACTTCCTGCGTGAGTCGTCCCTTCTCTGGCAGAATATCTATTTACTGAGAGCCTTTTTAATGCCCCGGGCGGCTTGCCGTATTCTGTGTTCGTTCTCAACGAGTGCAAAACGAACATGTCCTTCTCCTGCCGGACCAAATCCGATTCCGGGAGATACAGCCACTCCCCCTGCCTTGAGAAGAAATTTTGTAAATTCAAGAGAGCCCATCTGTTTAAAGGGTTCAGGTATTTCGGCCCAGACAAACATGGTCGCCTTGGGCGGCTCCACATTCCATCCGGCATTTTGCAGCCCCTGAATGAGAACATCCCGTCTGTGCTCATAGACCTTGGCTATTTCCCTGACGCAGTCCTGGGGACCTCTTAATGCAATGATACTGGCAATCTGAATGGGCTGAAACATGCCATAATCAAGATAACTCTTGATTGTAGTCAGGGCGCCCACAAGCTCCCTGTTGCCGCAGCAGAACCCTACCCTCCATCCGGCCATGGAATAACTTTTGGTCAGTGAAAAGAATTCCACTCCCACATCCTTTGCACCGGGAACCTGGAGAAAACTCGGGGGCTGGTAGCCGTCAAAGGTAAGATCGGCATAGGCAAAGTCATGAAGAACAATAACGTCATTCTCCTTTGCAAAGTCTACGACCTTCTGAAAGAACTCAACATCAGTACAGGTTGTCGTTGGATTGTGCGGAAAGTTAATGAGCAATATTTTCGGTCTCGGCCAGGTCGCCTTGAACTCTTCCTCCATTTTTTCAAAAAAGTCCGAGTCCTTTTCAACGGGAATACTGCGGACATCACCGCCTGCCAGTATAAAGCTGTAGGGATGGATGGGGTACGCCGGCGCAGGCGTAAATATCACATCACCCGGTTCGACCATAGCATAGGCGAGATGGGAAAGCCCTTCTTTTGATCCAATGGTAACAACTGCTTCCGTGTTATGGTCAAGGTCAACATCAAATCTTCTTTTATACCACTCGCAGATGGCAAGGCGTAACTGTGTTATACCTTTGGAGGCAGAATAACGGTGATTTTTTGGATTTCTCGCAGCCTCGACCAATTTTTCAATAATATGATCCGGAGTGGGAAGATCAGGATTACCCATCCCAAGATCAATGATGTCCTCGCCCTTTCTCCTGGCCTCCATTTTCAACTGGTTGACAATGGCAAAGACATAGGGTGGCAACCGCTTTATTCTCTTAAATTCGTACATCGAGTCTCCTGCAAGTATTATTCATTTTTCTTCAGCACATTCATTTTACATTTTTCATTTTAATTTTTCATTCTTATAAAACATCTCCCCTGCATGCATTGAACTCCTTGTCAGTGGAGATGATGCAACCGCTTTAAAACCCATGGCAAGCCCTGTTCCCCTATACTTCTCAAATATGTCGGGATGAATATAGTCGCTAACAGGGATATTCGACCTTCTCGGCTGCAGATACTGTCCGATCGTCAAAAAATCACAATCTGCCTGTCGAAGGTCCTTCATCACATCAAGCACTTCCTGCTCCCTTTCACCGAGCCCAAGCATAATGCCTGACTTGGTCGTGATTTCAGGACAGATCTCGCGGGCTCTTTTGAGGACATCAAGTGATGTCTGGTAATCAGCCTGGGGGCGTACCCTTGAATAGAGTCGCGGAACGGTCTCTATGTTGTGGTTAAAGACATCAGGCCGGGCTGAAAGCACAACCCCAATGTCTTCAGAATCACCTTTAAAGTCAGGGGTCAAAACCTCTATTTTAGCTGCTTTATTTTTACTCCTGACTGCAGAGATTGTTTCTGCAAAATGTCCTGCTCCTCCATCGAAGAGGTCATCCCGACTCACCGACGTTATGACCACATAGGTTAGCCCTAACTGTAGTGACGCATCAGCGATGCGCTCAGGCTCATCAGGATCAACAGACAATGGTTTGTCTGATTCAACGGCACAGAAGGAGCAGTTTCTTGTACACCGGTCCCCAAGAATCATAAAAGTTGCCGTGCTGCTGGAAAAGCATTTCCCCTGATTAGGGCATCGTGCCTCCTCACAGACTGTTGAGACACCATAATCCCTCAGGATTTTCCTTGTTCCATGGGTATCTGTTGTCTTTACCTTTATCCACTCGGGGTGACGCATATCAGTAAAAGTAACCAATTCTGGCATGGTTCGTCAAACATTCTTATGACTCGAAAGTAGTGCTTTCTATAAGTCATCTAAAATAACAGCATGCCTGGAAACAATTCCCCTCTTCGGCAAAGAGGAAAGAGATATCAATTCCCGGGAAAAAGACTTCTACAATCTTTTATACATATGATGACAGTAGCTTATTCCCTATTTTTTGAATTTCTTTTTTGACTGAACGGTCACGAGCAGCTGAATAATTGACATTGCCCAGGACAGGAACTCCTCCCAGTTGTTCAATCAACCCGGGATTTGTTTTTTCAGGCAGACCCTTCCTGGTCTTCATTGACTCATTTATTACTACTCCAAGCACCTCAAGACCATTGCTCCTGGCAGCAGCAATGGTCATTAACGTATGGTTGACCGTCCCAAGTCCCGGTCGTGCCACTACAATGACTGGTATATTCAGATCCCTGATAAGATCAAGAAAAAGATATTTTTTATACACAGGCACCATAATACCACCAGCCCCTTCGACGATAACCAATTCATAT
>CP070644.1:1981071-1990103 GCA_020354155.1 Nitrospiraceae bacterium
GGGATATTCCTGCAGACATTTCTCCAAGCTGGCTCAGTCTCTGTTTCAACTCCACCTGGGCCTCGAGGGCCTTGATCTCCGTAAGGTCAGTGAACACGAAAATAAATCCAATCTGCTGTCCTTCTGCATCCATAAGCTTTGATGTGGTCACGCCAATCCAGAGATGACTGCCGTCATCAGTGACATACTGGTACTCACCTCTGGCAACTACCCTGTTCTCCTCCATAATACTTTTCAGGGGTTCCCTGAAGACCTCCATAAAATCCCTACGAAGGGCCTCTCCTGCCTCTATCCTTAGTATCTTTTCAGCAGCCCTGTTTATGCTTTTGATTATCATATCGTTTCCCACCGTGATTACGCCGCTCGGCACACTCTGAAGTATATTTTCATTGTAAATCTCCATGCTCTCAGCCCTGTTCTCTGCACGCGATCGAAGTTCCTGCAGTTCTTTTTCTTTCTCTTTCAGCTTTCCCACAACGTCATGAAATGTGTCCACAACAAAACCGACCTCTGAACCCTCCTTCATGTCATCAGGGCTTTTGCTCTGCTTTCTCAAAACAATACTGATTGTCAGGCCAAGCAGTACGATAATGATAATAAGGCCAATACCGATGATATACTGCATGCCTGTGCTGTCCAGGGTAGACGCAAAGATAACGCCAATGATCAATCCCAGAAAGACAAATGAAAGGAGGAGAAGGGCTTTTGAGAAGTCTTTACCTTCCATGCAGATACCACCTCAGCAACTCTTCTCCCCAGCACAGACTGATCAGAGCGCCCAGCGCAAGATAGGGGCCGAAGGGAATCCTGGCCCCCCATTCTTTTCCCTTGATCGCGATCAGGGAGACCCCGATAACCGTCCCCAAAAGGCTGCCCATGAATGTTGTGAGAATGACTGCTTTCCAGCCAAGGAGACCGCCTGTCATGGCCATTAGTTTAATATCGCCTCCGCCCATTGCATCCTTTTTCAGTATGGCCCTTCCTGCGACTGCTATGAGATAAAATGACCCTCCTCCGGCAAAAAACCCGATGAGTGAAGATGTTAAACCGAGATAGTCCGAGCGGGCAAAGGGATCGGGCAACAGAGTGGAGCCCAGCAGAATTGCAATGGGAATACCCGGAAGGGTAATACTGTCAGGAATGATCTGATAATCAAGATCAATAAAAAAAATTACAAGCAGGGAAGATACAAAGAGCAGGTACACCAGCAGCACCCATAACGAATCAGTTCCATACCTGCTGAGAACAAGGGCATACAGGAGTGCATTCAGAACTTCAACAAGGGGGTACCTGATTGATACCGGTGACCTGCAGTTCCTGCACTTACCACCGAGAAATATATAACTGAGAACAGGGATGTTGTCATAAAATTTTATGGGCTTCCCACAGGCTGGGCATTGCGATGAGGGCCGTACGATGGAAAGGTCTTTTGGCAGCCGGTAAATGCACACATTAAGAAATGAGCCAACCACCAGCCCGAAAACAATGATGATGATGTAATTAATCATTCCGGCAGTCTGCTATGAGACTGTGCTTCCTTTTTGTAGTCCTTAACTGCCTCCTGAAGATTTTTAACCTCGGAAAGAGCCTGCTGGACAAGAAAATCCTGAAAGACTGATTCATCCCCCTTTTCTTTTAATTCCAGAACCCGTTTGCCGATGTCTTTGTGAAGATTATCGATCTTTTCTTCAATCTTGCTGCTCTCATACATCAGTTTTACTATGGACGTCTCGGCCTTTGTCCTTTCTGCAAGAAATACAGCAATCCATCGAATACGCATGAGACCCGTGTTCAAACTGCTTTTTATCCTGTTTATCATAATCCCCTCCAATCATTCGAGTCAGGAGTAGGGAGTTTTGAGTCAGGAGGAAGAAATAGTAACGCCTGACTTATCACCCATAACTCTTTACTCCACACTCTCAGCTTTTTATGAGTTCCAGCATTCCCATCCATTTTTCTGTCAATCGATTTCTCAGCAAGGGGTAGTTCTTTAAAGAAGGATCTTTCTCAATCAAGGAAAAGGCATCCCTTCTTGCAACTTCCAGTACCCTTACATCCCGTACTATATTAGCAATTTTCAGCTCAGGAATTCCCGACTGCCTGGTACCGAAAAAATCCCCTGGTCCTCTGATGGCGAGGTCCTCTTCAGCAATTCTAAAACCATCACAGGTCAATTCCATTGCCTTCAACCGTTTTTTGCCTTCCTCACTGAAGGGAGGATATCCCATAAGCAGGCAATATGAATCATGGGTGCCCCTCCCTATCCTTCCCCGTAACTGGTGCAGCTGGGCAAGACCAAAACGCTCGGCATGCACTATGAGCATCAGTGACGCATTGGGAACATCGATGCCGACCTCGATAACCGTCGTCGATACCAGGAGGTCGATGTCGCCGGACTTGAAGAGGGCCATCACCTCTTCTCTCTCCCTATGATTCATTCTGCCGTGGACGAGTCCGACTTTTTTATCAGAAAATATTTTTTTAAATGCCTCGTAGCCGTCAAGGGCTGATTTAAGATCAAGTTTTTCTGATTCTTCGATGAGGGGGTACACGATGTACGCCTGTCTGCCCTTGGAAAGCTCGCCCCCAATCAATTCAATCACCCTGTCTTTTTGAGCCGGAAAATAGACCTTTGTTCTGACGGGCCTGCGTCCTGCGGGCAGTTCATCAATAATCGACACGTCAAGATCTCCATAGAGTGTGAGGGCAAGGGTCCGTGGTATAGGGGTTGCCGTCATGATAAGGATATCAGGGTTGAGCCCTTTTCTCTTCATATCTGCCCTCTGCATAACACCGAATCTGTGCTGTTCATCAATGATGGCAAGGCCGAGGTTCTTAAACTTTACTTCCTCCTGAATGATGGCATGAGTTCCTATGATAATCTGTGACTTTCCGCTCGCAATATCTTCAATGGGCCTCTCCCTGACGCTTGCTGTCAGGAGAACAACATGCAGTCCAAGGGCCTCTACAAGTTTGTGAATGTTTATGTAATGCTGCTCTGCAAGGAGTTCTGTTGGTGCCATGAGACAGCTCTGATAGTTGTTTTCTGCTGCAGTAAGCATTGCTGTGAGGGCCACAACCGTCTTTCCGCAGCCAACATCACCATGGACCATCCTGTTCATGGGAATGTCCTTCTCCATATCTTCCCTAATCTCCTGAAGCACCCTTTTTTGTGCTCCAGTGAGCTGAAAAGGCAGGGAATCAAGAAAACTGTTTACAAGGGTCCCTTTCTGCTGAAAACTGATCCCCTTTTGAGCAACATCCTGCTTCTTCATCAGGGCAAGACCAAGCTCAAGCATGAAAAACTCATCAAATATAAGTCGCCTGTGGGCCTCGCTGGCTCCTGCATTCAGATCATGGATGTTCTGAATCTCATCGGGAAAGTGGGCCTCCCTGATGGCCCATTGCAAGGGCCTTAAACCGTTCCTTTGAAGAATTTCTTCGGGCAGGTAGTCTCTGAAACGAGCTGCATGGATCTGTACAGTGTTGAACAGTAATGTTCTCAACTGTTTTGGCGAAATACCTTCCGTTGCATTGTATACGGGTATGATTCTCGACATATGCACCGGTGTGTCGTCGCTGTCAAGGATTTCAAAATCTGGATTTTCCATCTCCAGACCGCTTCCAGAGTAAGGGTTTCCCCTGACCACTCCGCTCAGAAGGACCTTCTGTTCTTTTTTGAAGTACTTTTTGAGATAGGCCTGATTAAACCATTTCGCCGTCAGGGAACCTGTCCTGTCAGACAGACCAAGCTGAAAAATCTTCATTCTTCTTCTCGGCGTAACAACAATCCTGATGGATGTCACCTCCCCCATAACTGTTGCCTGACTTCCGTGGGACAGGTTGTTTATTTCAGTCAGGTTCTTTCTGTCTTCATATCGCCAGGGGAAGAAATAAAGAAGATCTTCAAGGGTCTTTACTCCCAGCTTTTCAAGGAGCCTTGCCCGGGCAGGGCCCACTCCCTTTAAAAACTGGACAGGGGTATCTGTGGATATATGTGGTGTTGAAGTGACAGGTTTTTTCCCGGGAACTTTCTCAGTCCTGTTGTTCATCCTCAGAGGCTTGATCCTCTTCAGTCAACGAGCTTTCGCTCTGCAATTCCTCAAGCTGAGACTCAATTTCGCCTTTTCTCATCTTGTTATATTCTGACTCGCTTATAATATCAATGTCCCAGCCTGTAAGTCTCATAGCCAGCCTCACATTCTGCCCCCGCTTTCCAATGGCAATGGAAAGCTGCTGGTCCGCTACAACGACCATTGCAGATTTTTCCTCCTCGTTAATGCCGATGCTTTCCACGTGGGCCGGGCTCAGGGCCTTTGCTATCAGTACTCTTGGATCATCCGTCCAGGGAATAATATCTATTCTTTCTCCTCTGAGTTCTCGCACGATAGACTGAACACGAGTTCCTTTCATACCGACACAGGCACCGACGGGGTCAACCATCTGGTTTTTTGAATATACCGTCAGCTTTGTTCTTTCGCCTGCTTCCCTGACAATCCCCTCTATCGTGACAAGGCCTTCGTAAATCTCCGGTATTTCCATCTTGAACAGTTCAGCCACAAAGTTGGGATGAGTCCTTGAAAGGAGAATGACAGGTCCCTTGGGTGTCACCTTCACTTCTTCTATATAGGTCCTGATCGTCTCACCACGCTTCAGATTTTCCGTGGGCAATGTAGATTTAACAGGAAGGACACACTCTGCCCTTCCGAGGGCAACATAGTAACTTCCCTTTTCTCTGCGCATCACCACTCCACTGACAATCTGTCCTGCTTTGTCTTTGTATTCTTCATAGATGGCTTCTTTCTCAGCTTCCTTGACCCTCTGAAAAAGGACCTGCTTTGCTGTCTGGGCCGCAATCCTGCCAAAATTCTCCACAGCTATCGGGATCTCCAGTGTATCCCCTTCCTTGATTGTCTTCTTGATCTTCTTTGCTTCTTTCAGGACAATCTCTTCTTCAGGGTTTTCAACCTTTGCTACAACTGTCTTCAAGGCGTTCATTGCAATCTCTCCGGATTCATGGTCTATCTTTATGCTTATCTCAGCGGCCAAGCCATATTTTTTTCTCACTGCAGAGAGAAGTGCAGACTCAAGGGTTTCAAGTATGGACTCCTTGGATATCCCTCGTTCTTTGCTCATCTGTTCAATGATATGAATAAGTTCTCGGTTCATCTATACCTCCACTTCCAGCCTTGCCTTTGATATATTTTCATAGGGTATCGTGATAGTCCTGTCTTTTTGAAGAAGGATCCGGATATCACTGTCACCGGCTTCAACGATCTGTCCGACAAAAAAATTCTGTTTCTCGATGGGGTCAATGGTAATCACTCTCGCTCTGCTGCCGGAGTATTTCCTGAAATCCTCCGGCTTTCTCAATGGCCTGTCCAGACCCGGGGAGGAGACCTCCAGTACATAGGAGTAGGGAATTGGGTCTTCCACATCGAGGACAGCCTCGATTTCCCTGCTTACCCGCTCACAGTCATCAATCGTGACTCCGCCTTTCCTGTCGATAAAAACCCGCAGGAGAGCCTTCCCCTTCATCCTTTTGAACTCCAGTTCATCAAGCTCAATTCCAAGGGATTCAATGACCGGCTCTATCAAATCAGTTACTTTCACTATCAAGTCGCTTAAACTCATTATTCCCTGTAAAAACAAAAGAGTGGGTAAACCCACTCTTCTACAAAACGCCCAAGGTGTGAAAACTAATTATTGACAGAATACCATGTTCACCCCAAAAACACAAGAGGCTTTCAACTCATGGGACAGAATCAATACGGCGGTGTCCCCTTGGGTACCGGTGCCGGCTCATCGGGATTGAATTTTCTTTCTTCTTCTGTCTGAGAAACCTTTTGCGGTGTGTCGGATTTCTTGCATCCATAGGTGAAAGCAAGCGCCAGGGCAAAAAGACAACTCACTGCAACCCTTACAATATTCCTCACACATTCACTCCTGAAAGAGCTTGTTTTTGTTCATTCAGTAATAGTTCAACATCAATTGCCTTCATCTTTTTTCTTATCTTTTCTCCTTGCAGATCGCTATGTACGGCAGGTTTCTGAATCTTCCTTCATAATCAAGTCCATATCCCACAACATATTCATCGGGGATGTCAAAACCAATATAGTCAAGACCGACATCCACTTTCCTTCTCGCCTGTTTGTTCAGCAGGGCACATATCCTGACTGAAGCGGGATTTTGCATGAACAACTGATCTTTCAGATGCTGCAGCGTCAGTCCTGTATCAGCTATGTCCTCTATTAGCAACACATCCTTGCCTGCTATGTCTTCTCTCATATTGCACATAACCTTTATCTCACCGGAAGAAGAGGTTTTCACATAACTTGATACAAGAAGGAAATCAACCTTTAACGGAACTTCAATGCGCTTCACGATATCCGAAAAAAACATAAAAGCTCCCTTCAATATGCATACGGCCACCAGTTCCCTGTCCTGGTAGTCTCTGGATATTCGCAGAGCAAGTTCGGCAACTTTCTTCTGAATCTGTTCTACAGACAACAGAGGTTTTCCTGTTATCATACAAGCTCCTTCTGTTAGAAAATCTGTGAAATACGCTGTCTTTTATTATATAGAATCGAAGCAAAGAATGCACAATTTCCCTATATTTTATAGTAGTTTGTGTATTTTAAGATGAAATCTTATAATATTAGATGCTCAAAAAGCTTGGAAAAACAATAACTATTGCAAATGCAATAGCCTTTACCATAGTCATTCTCGTTGGTGGTGTCAGTATTTTCCTTACCCAGGATATCCTCCATAATGCGTATAAGATAGAGAAGCTGAGCAGGGATATTGTTGTCGTTGACAGTATTCATGCTGATACCTATCGTCTCATCCTTGCAATCCATCACTTTCTCATTGAACCTGACGAGCTGTACTCTGATGAAGTCCGTGAATTAATTGCAGACCTCAAGAATAAAGTTGAGGATTATAAAGAGGATGAACTGAGAGAAATTGCCCCAAAAGAAGGAAATATGGAGATTCAGCTCCTTGACATCATTCTTGAGGATGTCAAGGGACTGGACGGTGTGAGCGAGCTGATGTATGAATTTTCCCAGACAGGCAACCTCGACAGGGACAAACTGATACGGCTGGAGGCATTTGGCTATGAACTGGAAGATACGACAAAGAGAATTAATAAAATTCACTTTGACAAAATCGGGAAATGGACCGATGAATCCCTGACAAATATGTGGATGATCCTTTTTATCTATCTGGTCTTTATTACACTTGGAGGGCTAACCATTTACGAAGGACACAGAGTACTGCTGAAGAAAGTTGTCAGGCCAATCAAGGACCTTGCAGCTGCAACAATAGAATTTGCTGAGGGCAAGCTGAATAAAAGGGTTGCCACTGATTCTCAGACCGAGATAGGCCAGCTCTATCAATCTTTCAATACTATGGCTGAGCGTCTCCAGGAAAATGATGAAATTCTGAGGAAATTTAATGAAGCACTTGAAAAGAAAGTGAAAGAAAGAACAATTGAGCTGCAAAAAGCAAATGTTCAGCTGCAAAAAACCCAGAATGCTCTGATCAGAACAGAAAAGGTAGCTGCTGTTGGTCAGATTGCCGCTGGCGTCACCCATGAGATCAAGAACCCCCTTAACTCACTGTCCATTAATGCACAGATGCTCTTAAAGGAGCTTTCAGCGAAGTTTGGTGCTGACTCACCGTCCTATGAATCAGCGGCATTAATCCGTTATGAAATCAACAGGATCAATAATATTCTCGAGGAATTTGTAAAATATGCAAAATTTCCTGAACCGCAATTTTTTGAAAATGACATGAACCAGGTTATATCAGAAGTCGCAGACCTGATATCCCATAGTGCCCAGGACAGCGGAATATCCATTAAACTCTCTTTGAGTGACGATCTTCTTCCCTTTAAATTTGATGCAAGACAGATCAAGGTCGTGCTCATGAACCTGGCCCAGAACGCCATAAAAGCCATGAAGAGCGGCGGTTTTCTTGAGATAAAAACCTCATGTTCCGATGATAGTATAATAATAACTGTATCTGATACAGGAGAAGGTATTGCAGAGAAGAATTTAGAAGTAATTTTTTCTCCCTTTTTCAGTACCAAAGAGGGTGGACTGGGACTGGGGCTCTCGATTGTTCAAAGAGTAGTGGAAAGTCACGGGGGGAAGATACAGTGTACAAGCACAGTGGGCAGTGGTACAGTATTCGAGATCACGCTGCCCATCGAGAGAGGTTAGGACTGGAATGAAAAAAACATCTATTCTCATTGTTGATGACGATAAAATAGTGTGCTCAAGCCTTGCCAATTATCTGTCAGGAGAATATACAACCTATACTGCCAATAATGGTCAGCAGGCAATACAGCAGTTAAACGAAAACAGTGAAATTGATGTGATATTAAGTGACCTGAAAATGCCGGAAATGGACGGCATTGAACTGCTTGAAAAAGTGCAGGCTGACAATAAGGATGCAGTCATCATCTTTGTTACCGGTGTATCAACAATAGAATCTGCTGTAGAGGCCATGCGGAAAGGCGCCTATGACTACCTCACCAAACCTATTGATCTGAACAAACTGGAGATTACCATCAATAACGCCCTTGAGAACAAAAAACTCCGCTCTGAAAATATTATGTTAAAACAGAAAATCAGGGAAAGCATGGATTCCACCAACATGGTGGGAAATTCCAAAGGCATCAGGGACATCGCTGACATAATCAACAGGGTAGCATCGACGAAAGCTACAGTGCTCATTCTCGGAGAAAGTGGAACAGGCAAGGAACTGGTTGCAAATACGATCCATTACAACAGTACTGTTGCTGATGGCCCTTTTATCAAGGTGAACTGTTCCGCCCTTGCTGAAGGAGTCCTGGAAAGTGAACTCTTCGGCCATGAAAAAGGGTCATTTACCGGCGCCCTGTATATGAAAAAGGGGAGATTTGAGCTCGCTGACGGCGGTACGCTCTTTCTGGACGAAATTGGGGATCTCCCGCCAGTAATACAGGTGAAACTGCTGAGATTTCTTCAGGAGTCTGAATTTGA
>CP070644.1:1990203-2018537 GCA_020354155.1 Nitrospiraceae bacterium
GAATAACAAATGTTGCAACTGCTGTATAGCCTGCAGTTGCGGCTACGCCAACAAACTGAACGGACATCTGAGCTGAGATGGTACCGATGCCTTCAGCGAGGCCCTGTCCGCTGAATATCCCCAGCCCTGAAGATGCAAAGACACCGGCAAGCATCGTGCCCGTAATCCCGCCCACTCCGTGTCCCGGGAAGACGTCCAGAGAATCATCAACCTTCAGAACAGTTTTCATATATAACACTGCGTTAAAACAGACAATACCGGCTATGATGCCAATGACCAATGCTCCTGCCGGCCCTACGAAACCGGATGCGGGTGTTATGGTGCCTAAACCTGCAACCATACCGGTCACTGTACCGAGAGCAGTAGGCTTGCCGAATTTTTTCCACTCATAAAACATCCATGTCATCGCCCCTGCAGCAGCGGAAATATGAGTAACCAGCATCGCCATAGCAGCATCTCCGTTTGCGGCAAGTGCGCTTCCACCGTTGAATCCGAACCAGCCCACCCACAACATGCCCGCTCCTTTGACGGTCATGGTCATGTTATGGGGAGGCATCGATGAATGAGGAAAGCCGTCACGATGTCCCAGTACAAGGGCAGCCACAAGGGATGCAACGCCGGCTGTGATATGTACTACCGTGCCTCCGGCAAAATCAAGGAGCCCCATCTCCTGCAGCCAGCCTCCGCCCCATACCCAGTGAGTAATTGGACAATAGACAGCAATCAGCCATAATGCAGAAAAGAGCAATATTGAGGAGAACTTCATCCGCTCCGCAAACCCGCCTATTATAAGCGCCGGGGTGATAATGGCAAAGGTCATCTGAAAAAGCGCAAAGAGGGACTCAGGGATTGTGCCGCTGAGCGTGCCTTCCAGCATGCCTGCAAAGAACATCTTTGAAAGCCCTCCTGTGAAGGCATTCCCATCAGAAAAGGCAATGCTGTAACCGCCGGCAAGCCAGAGGATAGTAACAATGCCTGATATTGCAAAACACTGCAGCAGTACGGAGAGCACATTCTTTGTCCTTACCAATCCGCCGTAGAATAATGCCAGACCCGGCAGGGTCATAAAAAGAACGAGGGCAGTTGCAACCAGTATCCATGCTGTGTCACCTGTATCCAGTGTTGCTGTTTCCCCTGCAAACGCCGAGCCTCCCATGATAAGGAAGGAGATAATCAAGAGTATAACTTTACTTCCTAAATTTTGATTTTTAATTTTTGATGTTTGATTTTTTATCACAGTGCTTCCTCGCCCCTTTCTCCCGTTCTTATTCTGATGACACCTTCAAGGTCGTAGACAAAGATCTTGCCTCACCTATCTCGCCCGTGTTCGCGCTTGTCTGGATTGCGGAGAGGATAGCATCCAGTTTTTCCCCCTGTACAGGCACCTCGACCTTTATCTTTGGCAGGAACTGGACCTCGTATTCCAGTCCTCTGTATACCTCCATATGCCCTTTCCATCTGCCGAATCCCTTAACCTCTATGGCAGTCATGCTCTGTACGTTAATTTCCGTGAGTGCCTTTCTCACATCATCGAGCTTGAAGTGCTTGATGATTGCTGCAACCATTTTCACGGGACATCCCTCCCGATTTGTAATAATAAAAATCAGGAAAGAGATATCAAGATGCGTGCCACAGAAAAAACCTTATTTTACGAGAGGGATGGATGCGGGAAACCCTACAAAATTGTTATAACTTCAATTTTGTAGGGTTAAACGTTTTCAAAGATCAGTAACAAACCGAAGGTATCTATAAATTACTGAAGAGTACTTCTACAGATTGTACCCTGCTTCTTCATGGTCGCTGATATCCAGACCCTGTACTTCGTCTTTATCCTCAGCACGGAGACCTATCGTCATATCTATTAACTTGAGCGATGTGAAAGATACTGCACTGCTCCATGCCAGGGTCAGCAATATGCTCTTAATCTGTGCACATATCTGTGCTCCAACACCTGCTGCCTCTATCCCGGCTCCACCCATGAATTCAGCTGCACAGAGCCCTGTCAATGTTGCACCGATCATGCCGCCTACTCCATGCACGCCAAACACATCAAGGCTGTCATCATAGCCCAGGGTCCGCTTCATGGAAGTAGCTGAAAAATAGCATAGTGATCCTGAAAGAAATCCTATAAGGAGCGCTCCCATTGGCCCTGCTGTTCCAGATGCCGGTGTTATTGCGACCAGGCCGGCCACTGCTCCTGTTGCGATACCAACAGCTGTTGGTTTGCCTGAACGGAGCCATTCTACAAGCATCCAGCTCAATGCGGCTGTTGCCGTTGAGATCTGGGTAACAAGCATTGCCATTCCGGCAGTTCCGTCAGCAGCAAGCTCACTGCCGGCATTAAATCCGAACCACCCGACCCAGAGCATTCCTGTTCCGATAAGGACAAAGGGGACATTATGGGGAAGCATGGCAGCCTCGCCAAACCCCTTGCGTTTACCCACAAGCAGGCAGGCAACAAGGGCAGCTATACCTGCATTAACATGAACTACTGTCCCGCCGGCAAAATCAAGGACACCCCAATTCACAAAAAGAGCTCCCTCACCTCCCCACGCCATATGGCAGATGGGAAGATAGGAAAGAGTAAACCATATTGTCACAAAAAGCATTACAGCGCTGAATTTCATTCTTTCTGCAAAGGCACCTACCATAAGCGCCGGGGTGATGATTGCAAAGGTCATCTGGAATATCACAAATACCGTCTCGGGAATTGTGCCTGAAACACTGTCAACCCCAACCCCGTTGAGAAAGACCTTGCTCAACCCTCCGAAGAGCGAATGGAAGTTGAAGGTCCCCGGTACCATCCCTGTTCCGTCGAAGGCAATGCTGTACCCATAGATGACCCACAGGATAGACATGAGACAGGTGATGGCAAAGCACTGGACAAAGATGGAGAGCACGTTCTTTGACCGCACCAGACCGCCATAAAAGAGCGAGAGCCCCGGTATGGTCATGAACAGCACGAGTGCTGTTGCAACGATCATCCAGGCGGTATCGCCGGTGTTGATTGTTCCTGCCTCTTCCGCAAAAGACTTGATAGGCAGGGCCAGTATACCGAGGAAGATAGCTGAAATAAGATTCTTAAATTTCATTGCCTTAATAACCCCCTTTTCTGATTTCTATTCCGTATTTTTTTATCTTGTATCCGATTACTCTTTCAGTAATGCCCAGTTTCTTGGCAGCCTGAGCCATGATATAACTGCATTCATCGAGTGCTTTTTTTATGGCATCTTTTTCATATGCCTCTATTCTGCTTTTTAAAGAAATCATGATAATCATGCGAATAATAGCGAGAACTATGCCAGATCGAAAGGCCTTGTAATATAAAGAAAGTGCTAAGGCTATAATTACAAAATTGTTATTTATTAAGACAAATTTGTATGACGTTTTTGTGCAGGTGTGTTAATGAAAGACATGATGCGGCCTATTTATGGGTGGACCGCAGCCCCTGAAAAAGGGGCTGCGGTGGAGGGAATGAAGTATAGTGGATGTTTAGAACACTCTGTTCATTACAGTGCTTCTTCTCCTCTTTCTCCTGTCCTGATTCGGACAACATCTTCAAGGTCGTAGACAAAAATTTTCCCGTCTCCAATCTCGCCTGTTTTCGCCTTTTCCTGAATTGCCCTGATAACATCGTCAAGCTTGTTTCCAGGCACAGCAACCTCAATTTTAACCTTTGGCAGAAACTTGACCTCGTACTCTACTCCTCTGTAGACTTCCATGTGGCCCTTTTGTCTTCCAAAACCTTTTACTTCAATTGCGGTCATACCCTGGACACCGATTTTATTCAGGGCATCACGGACTTCATCGAGTTTGAAATGTTTTATAATGGCTGAAACCATCTTCATAGTAGTATCCTCCTATTCGCTTTCAGATTGTTTACAAGGCACTGCTCTTGGCTGCAGGACGAAGTGCAAGGTCCGGGTATGCCTCAAGACCGTGCTCGCCAAGATCCAGCCCCTCAACTTCCTCTTCTTCCGATACACGCAGGCCCATTGTTGCCTTAACGACTGAAAATATTACAGTAGCTGCAACTGCTGTTGTGATGCCGTAGGCTCCGGCTCCCAGTAACTGTATGCCAAACTGTTTGAGTCCTGCCATAGCGCCGAAGAGACCCACTGCAAGAGTGCCCCATATGCCGCAGACAAGGTGTACGGATATTGCACCGACAGGATCGTCGATCTTCAATCTGTCAATTGCCATGACCGATACCACAACAAGGCCTCCGGCGATCAGTCCGATCCAGAAGGATGAACCGAGTCCCATCTGGTCTGCACCGGCGGTGATGCCGACAAGACCGGCAAGGCAGCCGTTCAATACCATCGAAAGGTCAGGTTTTTTGGATATTATCCAGGTCGTGATCATGGCGCCCACGATCCCTGCGGCAGCAGCTATGCAGGTTGTGACCAGTGTAAGTGAAACCAGTGCCGGATCAGCGCTTAAAACTGAACCACCATTAAAACCAAACCAGCCAAGCCAGAGCAGAAATACGCCTATTGTTGCAAGAGGCATACTGTGTCCAGGTATTGGCTTGATCTTGCCATTCACATATTTGCCTTTCCGTGCTCCGAGCATTATGGCACCGATAAGGGCTCCCCAGCCTCCGACGGAATGAACAAGGGTAGAACCTGCAAAATCATAGAACCCCATGCTGTCCAGCCAACCGCCGCCCCATTTCCATGAACCGGTGATGGGATACACGAGCCCTACAAAAATAGCGGAAAATACGAGGAACGAATTCAGTTTGATCCGTTCCGCTACTGCTCCTGAAACGATGGTCGCTGCAGTAGCTGCGAACATGCCCTGAAACAGGAAGTCTGTCCAGTAGGTGTACCCTTCATTATATGCAAGGTCCAGGGCACCCGCCACTGTTGGAAAGGGCAGGCCAAAGCCGGCGAAACCGAAAATGCCGTTAAATTCACCGGGGTACATGAGGCTAAAGCCGAGCCATGCATAGGTCAATAGTCCTATTGCCGGTATCAGCGTATTCTTGAACAGAATGTTTACCGTGTTCTTTGATCGGGTCAGGCCTGCCTCAAGAGACGCAAAACCGAGATGCATGATGAACACCAGGAATGTTGCCACCATCATCCAGACATTGCTGATGGTCAAACCCAGCGAGGGGCCTGCAGCAGGAGCTGCTTCTTCTGCAAAAGCAGGCACTGCCAATGCCATCAGGAATAACATTAATTTTATTATCAGTTTACTCTTCATTTTTCATTCCTCCTTTAGAAGCTTAAAGTTACATTCAGTCCGCCATAGACAAAACTGTCCTTGGCTTTACCGGTAGCATCAAGATTCATAATTGCATTCTCTGCGTCATCACTGAGTGCAAAGGTTGCTGCAATCACAGGCTCTATGGACAGGGCGTCGGTAATCGGGATGCTCACCGATGCAGACAGCTCGCCGTTGTAGAGGTCGCTGAAGTCATTACCGGCAGCGTCAGTACCCATTACCGAGTTATCAAAATTAACGCTTGCTGATGCCCCAAGGTTCAGGGCATACTTTTCAGCGAACTCAAAAGAGTGCCCTATTGAGGCAACAAGGAATGCTCCGTCGCCCTGATCAAAGTCAACGTACAGTGTCGCGCTTGGGCTGAGCACTGTGTCGTAGCTGACTGTGAGATATATCTCCTGTGTGTCGCTTCCACCGGGAAACGCGTAGTAGATATACCCGGCATCAAAGCTGAATTTATCTACTCCAAATGTGTAATTTAGTGTAAGATCTGTTTCTGTAACGCCTGCAGTGGTGAGGCTGTTCGTGTTGTCATCCCAATTTGCCCAGAGGTTGGCTCCAAAACCGCCGTAGGTTACTCCTACTGAAGGCTGAATAACAAAGCCGTCAGAGAGCCTCTGTCCTCGCCATGCGTAGTGGCTCATGAAAGCGGCTGAAGCACTGGCCGACTTTTCAACCTCTGCTCCGGCGTTAAAAGGCGCTGCTGCCATTCCAATCAAGACTAAAACTACCAAAATCTTTTTCATTTTCTCTTCCCCTTTGTTCATTAAATGTTATTGATTCATGCTCCTGTTCTTTCCATCGGTACTGCTCACATCCGCTTCACCATAGCTCACCTCCTTCATCTTTATTTCATATTTCCTGATCTTGTAAGCGATCATGCGCTCAGTAATTCCAAGCCTTCGTGTAGCCCTTGCCTGGACCCAGGCGCATTCCTTAAGGGCAGCGAGCATTTCTCGTTTCTCAATGAGTTCGATTCTCTTTTTCAATGAAGTCATGGAATGACTATTGCGAAAACCATGCCAAGATGTAAGCTCTTGAAAATAATGAAAAGATATTTCAGGATAACGACTTTAATGTAGTTTAATTAACAATTTTGTTATTTAAAGACAAATTTGTAGGTAATGGAGGCGGATAAAAAACAGGAGTATCAGGAAAAAAGCTGCCTTTGGTCCTGCCGTAACTGAGTAAGATTTTCTTTAGTGAGCTTGAAAGAGTTTTTAAAAAGTCTTTGCATCACTGCAGCCAGCTGCCGAAACTTGTAGGCTTCATGGTGTGAGTCACCTCTCTGTTCAGACTCTCGCCAGCTTTTCTCGTCGGAAATACGCAGTTCAAGAGCAAGGGTGTGCTGCTCTGTTTTTTTATCTATCTCCTTTCTTTTTTTATATACAGGTGTACCAGGGATAATTATCTCCCCGTTGCTGGTCAGGCGTTGAATCGGAACCGAATAATTTATCTTGCACTGGAACTTTTTGTGTTCCAGAGCGGAATGAGGATTGTTTTGCGTATTTATACTGAGAGCCATAAAAAAAGCTTCCGTGTTTCTCGTTAAGGTGTCCGCATCAGGTGCATAGACTTCCCCTTCACTCTGGGAAAGGCTGATCATGAGATTTCGTACTGCCTCGTTCATTTCTTCAGGGCTTTTGAACAGAGTTTGCGTGATAGAGGGTGATATGGTATTTTCCTGCAGGATAACACCTCTTTTTTGCAAGGCGTGAAAGAGCTTGAGCGTATCATGAATGTTCCTTAAAATAAAAGTAATTGCAAGCATGTCCCTGATAGTATGGGCTTCTCCCTCTACATTTTTTCCCAGTTTTGTAAACATACTTTCAGGACTTTTGAGTCGTGCCTTGATATTCACTATATCCACATCAACCCCGTCACCACTTTTGAATTCGAGACCGTTTTTGCTGTCATTGAATTTCACTGACTCTTTGAGTTTGTGAAAAAACGTAGCAACCTTAACGAATGCTCTTTGTGCAGGAACGGTGTCAGGCAGGTGCCCTGGATTTTCCCAGTCGTAATTATACAGATTATCCAGCCCCTGCCCCTGCATTTCCAGGTGCAGCCCCAATTGGGCATAATCATTTACGTCCTGATTGTCTTCCTCGATAGACTTGATCAGATGTGCAATTTTAAGGAGGGAACATGCCATGTGCTGCCACTCCGGTGAAATGTTCATGCTTCTTCCTTTGTATCCGTCAAAGACATGGGGAAATTTTTTTGATGATGCAAGAAGAAATATATGCCTCGGGTCTTCATGAACTAACGCTTTGAAATGTCTATCATTTAGTACTGTCTCAATCGTATCGATGGCATTCAGGCAGGAATCGTATAGACCGGCCAGATCAGAGCGTAGGGTGCCAAGTTCTCGTAGATGTTTCTTTATGTAAGGAAATAAGTATCGGAAGGAATAACGGTATGCTTTTCTTATGTAATCGAGGGCGCGATTCTTTTCGCAATCCTCCAGCTCAATTCCCCTGATCGTATCAAATCCACGGTTTCCCATCATTTGAGTGGCCTGCTTGATTGCTGAATTATAAGATTCAGCTTTCAACAGAAGGTACGGTGCCATTTCCTCTCGATCAAGGATAGAACCGAAAATTTCGTGGTGTAGTTCCTGATGTAATGTTCTTTCCTTCATAAACGTTCTCTCACTATTTTGCTGTATTAATGATAAATGAATTTGCGAAAACCATGCCAGCCCTGTAACTCTCTGATAAGAAATGAAGTCATTTCAGGAAAACTCACAATAGAGTCGTAGCTGCTACAATATGGTACTCTAAATTTGTGTTGATGGTCGGACTGCGGGGACACATCCCTGATGGATGTGTCCCTTATCGTTATGAAAATATGAAACTCCGGGTCATGCAAACAAAAAGACTGGATAGCAGGAATGGCAGGGATTTATTCAACCACTCAGCAGCACGTACAAGCCGCAATAATCGGTCATGCTCAGTCAGTGTATTATCCATTTTAAGTCTGCTTTCATCAGATATTTTATTCTTTCGCACTGCACTTCCTTGCTATTAATCCAAAATAAGCTCACAATACATGCATATGAAACAGAAAAAAGCGCATATAAAAAATGTAAAAATATATTGTGATGATTTGGAAAAAACGATTGACCAGGACGGGTGTTATGATGCAAAGGGTTCAACGATTTGCAAGGCCTGTTTACAGAAACCACATCGAAAAAAAGTAAATCGACTGAGGAAAGATAAGTAACTATAATGGTCGATCCTGCATTCTCATCACATTAATTTCACCGGGGAGGTAGCTATGGCAAAACGTTCTGGGATGTTCAGCAGCGCTAAACGACAAAAAGAACTAAAGCGACAGAAAAAGCAGGAAGAGAAGAGACTGAAACGCCAGAAGAACACAACTGATTCTTCAGAAGTTTCCGATGAAATGGAGTCGGTGAATTCTGAATCGGAGACTTCTGAGAGCACACCTGAAGAAAGGGATTAATACCCGCTGTCTCGCCCCACTCATTACAGTCTGGCTATTAAACACTTTAAGAAATACATATGTATAGTACCGAAAGACCTTACCTATCTACCTGTACTATTAATTATTCTGACGAATCAGAATAATAAGGCTAAATAGCATATAATATAATTACATTGGAGGAATAACCCATCAAAAAGACAAACAAAAAATTACGTGTCTATGAAAACCTGATTGACTTAATCAGCGATCCTGAGAATCCTACACCACTGCTTGCGGTAAACGGAAATATTAATCCAAAGGAAGACTATGAAATTTATCTAAAACTTGAGAGGTTCAATCCATGCGGTTCGATAAAGGACAGGACGGCCTTAAACCTGTTGAAAGGGACTGAAATAAAAAAAGGAAAAACAATAGTTGAACCTTCTTCCGGAAACACAGGAATAGCCCTGGCGTCAATAGCGAACGCAATGGGCATTCCTCTGGAAATAGCCATTCCCTCCGGTGCCCCTGAAGAAAAGAAAGTGTTGCTTAAATTATTAGGTGTAAACCTTTGGGAAGCAGATGATGACTTATGCCCCTTATATCCAAATGAAGGAGCAAGGGGACTTGTCAAAGGGATTTTGGCAGGCAAAGGGGGGGAAGAGTATGTAAGCCCAAACCAATATGAAAACCCATTAAACGCGATGGCCCATTACAAGTCAACAGGACCTGAAATATGGAAACAAACAGAAGGAAAAGTAAATTATTTCTTTGCCGGTTTTGGAACATGTGGAACTATCAGCGGGGTTGGGAAATACCTTAAAGAGAAAAATCCTGATGTAAAAATAATTGGTGTTGAACCTAAATCAAGAAACCACAACCTTGCTGGAATGAAAAAGATATCAAACCTTCCTGAAGAGCTTATCCCTAACATATTGAACAGGGACGTGATTGATGATATTGTGGAAGTTGAAGATGATCAGGCTTATCAGACAGCAATTGATCTGGCGAGGAAGACAGGGATCCTGATGGGACCAACTACTGGAGCAGTGTTATTTTCAGCACTCAAGCACTCAAAGGATAATCAGGGTTTAGCTGTTGTCATCGCGCCTGATGACGCATTCAAGTATGTCAGCCTGTTTGCGGATTATCTGAAGGATTAATGCAACCTTAACAGTGACCAGATTCATTCTCACGATATCATGATGGTATCCGCAGAACAAATGCGAATTGTTATTAGCATGATGACGCAAATTTGTAATTCTTATTATCTATATAAATATTTTAAATTGGCATATTAAGACGTTATCATATAAAATAAAGTATACCTTTTATTCTTAGAAGCATCCGTATCCAATAGAATAATTACTGTTCTGATAAAGCCGGCGAATCCTTGAGAGATTATTGTCAGCTACAAGTTTCATATGGATAAAAGAGATTTTAAAAGAATAGAGACAAGCTTAGAATCTCATTGTTCAGATTTAAACTACTTTGGAACTGTAACGAATATCTCAGGAAACGGCATGTTTATTAGGTCTCCAAAAATAAACTTCCCTCTTGCATCGCAATTTGAGATTTCTATTCCTTATAAAGAAGAGATTTTAAATGTCCCAGTAATAATCAAGAGGCTTACCAAGTCTAATGGATACTATGATGGCATGGGAGTCAAGATTATAAACCTGCAAAAAAAATACTTGGATTTATTAATCAGGCTGAACGCTGGTTCTCAGCCATAAAGCGTATCTCTTGTAGTTCTATTTCTTTCATTTGATCGCCTTCTCTGCCTTCTACTATCCCCGGAATTAAATCTGTTATAATCATTCAGATCGTATGAATTTCATAGAAAGACTGTTTCCATGGCAAGAATCGGCATATTAACCTGTTCCAACGCAACTCAGGACTTGGGATGTTCATCCTCAAGTTGTCTTTCAGCTTTCAGAAAAAGGCAGGGAGCTTTTTCATCATACCAGGATGATGAGGACCTTGATCTGATAGGAATTATTAATTGTCCCGGTTGTCCAACCCTGACCGGGCCGGAAAAATTAATTCAGAGAATAAGAGGATTAACTGAATTCAGGGTTGATGTTATACATTTCACCTACTGTATAAAAGCACTCTGTCCCTTTAAATCAAAGTATAAAAAGGCACTTGAAGAGGCATTCCCGAATATCAGGATTGTTCTTGGCACCCATCAGGTAAGCATTAAAGATAAAGACTACAGAAACAAGGTTAAGAGATTATTTTCTCAGGACAGGAAAACCATGGTAGATGTTATTTTAAAGAAGGATTGAATACCCCGGGGCACTTCCCGGGAAGCTAGCTGTACCTTCGACTATACTATGACCCGGATGGCGCAGCTTCTTATCAGATTGCCAGGGGAAAACCTGACAGAATGAACAGTCTCACCCCTGTTACGTACCCTGTTTCCTCAGTTCTGTTACGGACTGACCCCCTATACCCCAGTTGTCGGTGTCTACCTCGTCTATGACGACAAAGGTTGTCCTGGGGTCTTTGCCAAGCACATCAACAAGCAATTGTGTGACCCCTTTGATAAGTTCCTGTTTCTGGTCTGCAGTGACTCCGCCTTGTGTTACCTTGATGTTTACAAATGGCATGCTATCCTCCTTTAGAATGGTTTTTAATCGTCAATGTAGTCCGATCACAGCATTGAAACAACACACATAGTATATTCGATTGTTTTATGCACAGGTTGATATACTTATAAAACTGTATTAACTTATATTTAATATCAGACAACATATGCCGATAATGAATGTAAATCTGTAAGGGAGGTACAATGAAAGAAAATGCATTACAGAATGAAGTTATTGTAACAGATATTAAGCTGCCTCTTGGAACAATGATCACATTTATGATGAAACTGGCAGTGGCTGCAATTCCGGCAGTAATGCTTCTGACAATTTTTGTCTATATGTTTTCGCTCTTTGTATTTAGTCGATTTCACGGGTGAAGGTTCTGCAACCGATTCTTGAAAAGCCTAAAAGGCGGTTGCCATTTTTTTTGCAAAGTCCGCGAGAGTGTCGTCACGGGCTCCAAGGATTACATAATTGCCCCAATCGCCAGATCTACGGAGTATCTCCTCTCTTTTTTCAATGACTTCAGCAGACTTGCCCCTGGTCCTTATTCCCTCAGCAAGGTCTTCGCTGGAAATGTCCCGCCTGACTGATCCGCCTGCGTAAAAGATTGGCAGGAGGATGAGGTGGTCAAGAGGACGAAGATTATCTGCAAAGGTATTGATATATTCGTTTTTCATCATTCGTGTAGGCCCAAAACCATGGGGTTGAAAGATGTAGCATATCCGGTCCCGCAAATTCTTTGTTGTGTCCATAAGGGCCGCTATCTTGTGGGGATTGTGTGCGTAGTCATCTATGACAAGCCTCTGGCCGTCATTTACATGAACATCAAAACGTCGTTCAATCCCCTGAAAACCGGGAAGTGCATCAGCGATCATTCTGAGATCGATATCTATTTCTGAAAGTACGGCGATACAGGACAGGGCATTATAAATATTGAATTGCCCCGGAAGATTGAGAGTGAACCTGACATCATTTACAGTAAATTCCGAGGAAAAGTGCTTTTGATCAATATCACAGGCCATGTACGGAGAATCAGCGTACAGGGAAAAGGGTATCCTGTTTTTCCCTGAGAGGGCAGTAAGATTGCTGTCATCAGCATTCATGATAATTGACTTCTTTGTTTTACTCATAAGTACCTGGAACATCTCTGCTGTTTTTTCAACGCTGTGGTGGTCAAAGGCAAGGTTTAAGAATAGGGAGACTTCCGGCGTATAATGAATTATACTTCCATCAGACTCACAGGCCTCGATAACGAGAAAGTCTGAACTGCCTGAGAGGGCGTTCCCCCGGGACCCATCCTTCTGAAGAGACCTGACCCCTCCGCCTCCGATAAAATTTGGACTGAGCCCCAGTTCCTTCATGAGATAGGCGAGCATTCCGGATGATGTTGATTTCCCGCTTGTGCCGGCCACAGCAATAGTCCTGAAAGATCCTGTTATCTCGGCAAGATATTCAGGCCTGGTCTTACAGGGGATGGCAAGTTCCTGTGCTCTCAGGGCTTCAGGATGGACAGATTCGACGGCTGTGCTGAAGACAGCGAGATCAATACTCCTGTCCAAACCGCTGCCGTCCTGGGGAAAAAGGGTGATTCCTCTTGAGAGAAAGAACTTCTTCAGGTAATGATCAGGGTTCATATCAAAGGCCCTGTCCGATCCGGAAATACTATTGCCTCTTTGAGACATGAAATCTGCTATTGCCGAGACACCGCTGCCTGCTATTCCTGAAAAAAATATCTTTAAGGGTCGTTCCACACATTTATGATACATGAAAGAGGGTCTATTCAGACAGATACTCAGGCATGATCCATACCAAAGGTATGGAATTATATATAATGGATGGACGATCGAAAGGGGAGAAATCTGTGAAGGAAGAGGCAGGGGCCGTTAATCTCACCAGCGGAAGTATAGGGAAGAACATATGGTATATGTCATGGCCCATGCTTCTTGTCATGTTCTGCAACTTTCTTGTGGGCCTTACCGACGTTTATGTTGCCGGGTTTCTTGGCCCGGAAATACAGGCCATTGTCGGATTTGTCGGTGAACTCTATTTCTTCATCATCATTGTGGCAAACGCAATCAGTATCGGCACTGTGGCCCTGATATCACGGGCAGTGGGAGCAGGCAAGTTTGAAGATGCTCTCTCTGCAACAAGACAGTCTCTTTCCCTGGGGCTTCTATGCGCTCTTCTGCTTACCGGTGCCGCTCTGGTCTTCAAGGACCTGATCATGTCCTTTGCTGGTTTTACAGGAGTCACCCATGAATTCGCCGGAAATTATTTCATAATTTTTGTCTTTGCACTTGCGCCAAATTATATCGTAATACTGGCAAATGCCATATTCAGGGCCGGAGGGGAGGTCAGGCTCACACTGATAACCATGTTTATCGTTAGCCTGATAAATGTTGCATTGGATTTTCTCCTCGTTTTCGGACTCTTTTCTCTCAAGGGAATTGGTTACAGGGGCATTGCCCTTGCCACTGCTCTATCGATGTCTGCCGGTATGGTCATATGTTTTGTTCTTTTTAAAAGGAGCCGGTGGAAGGATGTCTTTTCCGGTATGTGGCACCTGTCCTCTGATCTGGTCAGGCGTATCGTCAGGGTGAGCTGGCCTGCCGCCCTTATACAGATATCATGGAATGCCGGCAACATCGTCCTCTACACTATCCTCAGCCGTCTTCAGGAAGGAAGTATTACCGGTATGGCTGCGCTCACAAACGGATTGCGGATTGAAGCGATCATTTATATGCCGGTCTTTGCACTGCATGCCGCTGCATCTGTGCTGACCGGTCAGAACCTCGGGGCTGGCTCGCCGGAGAGGGCAGAAAAAATTGGATGGAAGATATCACTGGCAGGAGTGGCATTTGTCAGTCTTATGGCCTTGCCTATTTTTATATGGGCCGGGACCCTCTCTGCGCCGGTGGCAAAGGACCATAATGTGCTTGTGGAGACAGTACGGTATCTCAGGATCACAATGCTGTCCGAACCCTTTATGGCTATGAGTGTCATCCTGGCAGGCTGCCTTATGGGTGCAGGAGACACAAAGGGAACCATGCTTGTAATTGTGAGTGCACTCTGGATAATCCGGTTGCCCCTGGCCTACATCCTTGCTGTCGTTGCAGGCTACGGTGTCCTTGGAGTCTGGCTATCAATGATCATTTCCATGTTCTTTCAGGGGATTGCAATGACAGCACGGTTCAGGAGCGGTCGATGGAAAGAGGTGAAGCCCTGGAACTGATTCAGGAGAAGTAATTTAACAGGTGGCTCCCGAAAGTCACTTGAAAAGATAGGGATTTGGGAAAATGGTACAAAAAAATCTCCTGCTGCATAGAATCATGCTGCAGGAGATCTCTGCTTGAAGCATCCCTGGTTAACCGCCTGCATATCCTCCTGACGGAAAGTCTTTATTCCTCAAAGAATCTGAAGTAGGTACAGATACTGAACTTTCACTGTTTTTTCCCAGTGTGTTCCAATCAACGGGACACTCTTTTGAAAATATCTCCAGCTTCCAGTCAATCATCTGAATCAGCTCATTGAGGTGCTTGACATGCGTGCTCAGTACACCTTTTTCCTTGCCCTGCATAAGCCCTATCTGGGTCAGGAAAGAGTCAAGGCTGTCCTTCATGTTGGCAAGTTCCGTGTAGAGGCAGTCACAGTAACCATTTATGTCTATATGTCTTGCGCTCATGACCGAAACCTCCTTTCTTTGCCCTTCTGGAACCCGGTTATCTACCTGTTCCATTTTGTTCTCTTCTCTACTCATACAATATCCCTCTTTCCTTTAAAATTCTATGATAATTGTCATAAAAGGGGATATCGGGTAATTCAGTTGAAGGGAGTCTGATATGAAAAAATGATAAAACTTTACAGAGTGAATAATTCTACGGGCATCAGATTCGGATTGAGGTCTTCCTTATTTCCTGCTGAATATCAGTTTCAGAATGAGCAGCACCCAGGGAGCGCTGTGCAGTATGAGATCAAACCAGTCAATGGGCCGGACAAGACGGCCCTGGAAGAGCATGGTAAGTTTCTCTAAAATATGAGGCGGTTTAAAGGGTGCGAGACCAAGAGTGAGACAGAGCAGCACGACCATACCCCAGGGGATTTTTTCAAGGAACTGTTCCATACAGGGAGTATATCATATAAATATTGTAGAGCACGACAAATCATCTGAGAGCATGATAAATGTTTATTTCCCTTAACTGTATTTGTCATACTCCGGCTTGACCGGAGTATCCAGAAGTTAAAAAATTTAAGCTAAGATGATTTTACAATTTATTATAAAACTTTTAGAATGGATATGATTTCTGGATTGCCCGATCAAGTCGGGCAATGACGCTTTTGTGGTCTGTTTAAACTCTTTAAGCGACAATCAACAGGAGATATTTCATGGCCGAGATCGGAAAAATCACCAAACCTGAGGTAAAAAAATACGAGAACAAGAAAAAAATATATTTTATAAAAAATATCTATCTTCCCCAGAATGCAACAGATACATACAAGAGTATCTTTAAGCGGTATTGGAAGGAAGTAGAGGAGCATCTGGGAAAACTGGAAGCTGCCGGCAAGGTATCAAAGATATTCTGCGAGAGCATTTACATGACCGGTGAAAAATCCATGCAGGTACTGCACAACATGAACGCCAGGCTCGGAGAGATAGTAAAGAAAAAGATTGATAAAGGGGCTCTGTTTCTGCCCCTTGAGGACAAGGATATTTTCGGCGCCTATATTGACTGGAACAACTGCCTCATGATTGTACAGACCTCTGCTGTGTATGACACTGTCCAAAAGTTTTTCAAGGAGGCTATCGAGAACAGGCTTCAACATATCACAAAGATGCTGCAGGATAATATTGCAGATACTGAAGCAGTGCTGCTCATTATGCGTGAAGAGGACCGGAAAGCTCTGGAATTTCCTGAAGACATGGAAGTATTTCCAATTACGCCTCCTGCCCTTGATGATCTCGAACAGTACATTCGCGACGCGCACAGCGGTAAAGAATACTGGAGAAGCTGAACGTCATTCAGTATAGTGAGAGATCAAAGAAGATTGTCATTTCAACGGTCATGAGGAATCGTCATCCTGCCGAGGTTGAACATCAAATGGAGGTACGATCGCAACTCAGGTGTGGTACAATAACCTGAATCTGCCGTGATTTTTTGATTTTTGACAGAAAATCTACTATCATATATTCTCATTTACTGCTTCATTGCAATGATTCCAGAAGACATATCAAATTCACTATCTGATGAGTTCAAAGGAAAGAGGTAAGTCATGACTAAGATAGGCATTATCGGAGGATCAGGGCTTGATGATCCCGATATTTTGAAAGATGCACAGGAAGTGAATGTCCAGACACCCTATGGTTCACCCACATCTGCTCTGACCTGCGGATCGATAAAAGGCATTGATGTCATAATCATAGCCCGCCACGGGAAAGACCACTCAATAAGTCCGACACAGGTCAATTTCAGGGCGAATATCTGGGCATTGAAAGAGCAGGGATGCACGCATATCCTTGCATCAACTGCCGTGGGCTCTCTTCGTGAAGAACTGGCCCCAGGACATATTGTTCTTCCCAACCAGTTTATTGATCACACGAGAAAGCGGGAAGTAACCTTTTTCGATGAAAATGAAGTTATTCATACTGCGATGGCAGATCCATTCTGCCAGAATCTGATAGACCTGCTTGCATCGACAGCTGAGGAACTCGGTTTAAACTGTCACAAGAATAAAACAGTTATTACCATCGAAGGCCCCCGATTTTCATCCAAAGCCGAGAGCCATATGTTCAGAAGCTGGAATGCTGATGTCATTAATATGAGCACCGTACCTGAGGTAACCCTTGCACGGGAAAAGAAGCTCCATTATGCTGCAATTGCAATGTCAACGGACTATGACTGCTGGCACGAAGAGGAAGAGCCCGTCACATGGGAGATGATTGTAAAGGTGATGAAGAAGAATGCAGACAATGTAATCAACCTCTTTTTAAAGGTGATTCCAAAAATAAAAGAATATGAAGACGTGTGCACGTCTTAACAGAATAAGCAAGGAGGCCAGAGAATGCCGATAAAATCCAAGATCAGGACCATACCGGACCATCCAAAAAAAGGAATCATGTTCAGGGATATTACGACTCTCATTAAGGATCCCGTTGGTTTCAGGCTTGTCATTGACAATTTTACCCAGCGATATCTCAAAGACGATATTGATTTTGACATTATCGTTGGGATTGAAGCACGGGGTTTTATAATCGGCGGCGCATTATCCTACACCCTCGGGAGAGGATTTGTCCCTGTGAGAAAAATTGGCAAGCTGCCTGCAGAAGTTGTCAGACATGAATATGAGCTTGAATATGGAACTGATACCGTTGAAGTGCATAAAGATGCTATTCCAAAAAATTCAAAAATTTTACTCGTTGACGATCTCCTGGCAACGGGCGGAACCGCCCTTGCAGCAGCAACGCTCGTGGAAAAGCTCGGCGGTACAGTCGCTGAAATGGCTTTTATCGTAAACCTTCCCGACGTAGGCGGAGAAAAGAAACTCCGTGAGAAGGGGTATAACATTTACTGTCTGACTGAATTTGAAGGTGATTGAGGTTGTTTTAGCTTTTTTGGGTTGAAATATGTGTCACCTTGAAGCCTAAGGCGCGGATCATCGATGCACACCACGAAAGATGTTCACGAGCAATAAAACCGATTTGCAGATCACAGAACAATCACTCTCAAAAAAGTCGCTGCTGGTATGCATTCGAATGCATCCGGTTGTTAGATTTTCATTACTTTTAGTTTTAAGTGCTTTTCTAATGGATCAAAATCTTTATCATTATGCAAAAGAGCGAAATTATTATGAATACAGAATGTTCCTATCAATACATCAATAGTCTTTCTTATAGTTATACCTTTTTGTCGAAGGGCCCTGTAATTCATTGCACTTTTGATAGCCAGTTCCTGACCAATCATATCCATGAAGGGAAAATCGAGGAGCAACTTCTTTGCAGTTCGAAAATCTTTTTCATTCTGGAAGCCCTGAAGTACTTCAGCCAATATTATATCCCCCATTATAATAGGCTCTATCCCTAGTGCTTCATCAAGCCAATTGGTTTCTTTGCTTATAGTGCCGTTGAAATAATCAATCCATATGGATGAATCAACTACAATCATTTGTCGAGCCGCATATCATCCAAGTTCCCGGACCATTTAAGTTTGCCTCTATATTTCTTTATCTTCGACAGCTGTTTGAATTTAACCAGGAGCTTAAGTCCGGCTTCAATAGCATCTTTCTTTGTCTTCAGTCCAGACGCTTTTAATGCTCCATTCATAAGCTCATCGTCTATAACTACGTTTGTTCTCATCTTTGCCTCCAATGTGTATGTTTAGCTATATTGTACACATTCCATGCCCGTTTGTGCAGATTATTTTTATGTCTAACGTGAAGATGATGGATGCACACCATGAAGGACAGTTAAAAGCAATACGACGATTTTCACATCATAAAATAATGCAAGCACATTTCATCATCGCTGGTGTGCATTCCAGTGCATGAGATGGTTAGGCGATTACTACTCTTTAAGATAGATCAACTTCATCACTTAGCGCATCTAAAAGGCTTCCATTAATATAGCCTACCTTTCGATTATATAACTCTTGTGATCTTACTATCAGGCCCGCAGACTCCAGTTTCTTTAAGTATGCGTGTGCTGTAGAAAGGCTACCGGCAATGCCATGACCCACTAAATGATTCGCGAAAACTATTGGCCCGCGAAAAAGGACATTAACGAGGTCTTGCGAATACATATGTGGATCCAATTCTCGAATTGCATTTTTTACCTTTTGCATTGCGAGACGTACTTTATTGGCACGAATAGTGGATCTCAAAGAAGCTCGATGCATTAATTCTATAAACCAGATCAAATACGGGATAAAGTTGTTTGATTCGTGTGTGCTCTGAAGTAACTTATAGTATATTTCTCTATCCTTAAGTATCTCACCTGAAAGAAATAGGACTGGTGCTTTGAGTAGTTTTTGTTCCACAAGGTAAAGCACAATCATTATCCTTCCGCTTCTGCCATTACCATCGGTAAAGGGGTGTATTGACTCGAATTGATAATGTGCTATTGCTGCTTTAATAATTGGATGGATTTGATCGTCCTTGTTCATCCATACAAATAAGTTATCAAGTAAATCTCTCAGTAATTTCTCCCCGTCAGGCGGTGTATATACTATTTGCCCGGTAGTTTGTTTTAAAGCAGTTCCTGGAACTTTTCGGACTTTTACCGGCTTATTTCTTATGATCGAGCAAATATCTTCCATTATATTTGTACAGAGAGGCTTCTCAGCATGCCAAGCGTGGTGTATTGCCTCTCTATACCGATGAACTTCTTTTGTCATCGGGTCAATGGCTTTTTGGGGTGACTCTGAGCCGAATAACTTTCCATCTGTTGTAACAACTTGCTCAATTTCTGACGAAGCTTTTGCTTCAAGCAAAATTACGCTTTGATACAGTGCTGCCTGATTTGGTAAATGCTCAGCAGTTGCCGAGAGTTGCGCAAGTGCCTCCGCTGCAGGTACTAGTGCCTTAAATAATTCTATTGATTCAAGAGGTTGGTCGGGTGGAAGCAGAGGCAAATCGTAATATGGTTTCTTCGGATCAAACATTTATTTGCGGTAACCGTACATGTTTTCGTAAGTATACCTGCGTACTTGCGATATTTCAAGCAAAACCGCAAGTACGATATCTGTAACAACTTAACCATTTGAATTAATTATGTTTTGAGTAATCCATTTTATTACGCCTAAGGATAAGTTGACTTGATGCGAGCCCTCGTGTATTAACATTCAATTAAACAATTAGAATAAGTAAAACATTAACAGCAAAACAGTCCCCGCTGGCTCGCATTCAATGTCCAACGCCTGGTTATGCTGCCGTTTCTTTTTTAATTTCCCAGCCCGGAAATACAAGTACTGCCGGATGACATTTAAGTGCTATAGCTATAACCTTTGCACGCTCCACTCCAAGCTTAACCCTGTCATTCTCAATTGCCGATATTGTTGATTGAGGAATTCCTGTGGCTTCAGCCAAGTCATTCTGACTCATTTCCTGCAACTCCCGGATAATCCGCACAGATTCACCAACTGATACATCTACTGTTTTTTTTGCCTTTTTAAAGTTTTTCATGCTACTTTCTCCTGTAATCATGAGGAGTAATATTAATAACTTGTACTAATATCTCTTTTTCAACAATCCTATAAATTATTCTATATTTAATGCTTAACCTCGATGATCTATGACCTTTCCAATCGCCTCTTAATGCCTCATCATGAAAGCCCTTGATAAATTTCAATCCAGAAGGGCCTGAAATCCTAACAATATCCTTCCATTTTTCATAGCGCTTTAATATTTCAATTGGTAAGGCACTAAGTTGCTTTGATACCTTGCGGTGCTCATATATTTCCCACATACTTTATTAAATATATACTAATTATAGTATGTCAAATATGTCTGATTGTCAATATTTATTTTGTGCATAACGCCGAAGCTCACCGGCGCCGCTTGGCGGCGTCCGGTGCAGCGCCTTGTTCGCCTTGTTTTTTAGCCAATATCCACCCGCAACATGATATATACTCATGTAATTCAGAAAGGCGGAAAAGGGGTAAAAAGCCCACTGGATAGGCTTGAAAAGGGAAAATAATTTTATTCAGAATTCATGATCTCTGGATCCCCCGGTCGGAGCCGGAGGATGACAGAGGAACTTCACTTGCCATACCTTCCGACATTCTTTCGCAACACACCTTCTTGAAAACGGATACGAAATCCGAACGGTTCAGGAACTCCTCGGACACGCTGATGTGTCAACAACGATGATCTATACACATGTTTTAAATAAGCCGGGACTTGCGGCGAAGAGTCCGGCGGATCTTTAGCGGAATTCTTCAGATCTCGCAAAAACCTGGACTGGATTCTCTCATCAGCAAGTCGCCTGAGATGACTGGATTAGGTCCGGCATGACGACTTAAAAATAACCCCATAGTTTGTTTCAGGTCTGCAAGCGAACTGTGAGGGTTAAGAATTAATTCGTGTCTGATCCCGACTTGTCGGGAGAGTTTGAATTAATTTACTGAACAGGAGTGAAGCAGAACGACCAGAAACAAACAGGGCGCATTTTTGGCTACTTTTTAGTGCGTGCAAAAAGTAGCTCTGCCCGAAGGGCAAAACGGGGTTTGGGGCAGAGCCCCATTGAAGAGATCGATTCCGGTCAGGCAGAATGACAATTAATGTTTTTTCTTGAAGTTTTGAATCTACTGCTCCACCGCTATCTGGACAAATGTCCTGTCTTCAGCCTGTGCTACCTGAACGATAACCTTTTTCCCTGCCTTTTCAGCAGTGACCATGTTCATCATATGCATGGACATGGTATCTCCCACTGACCATCCGCTGCTCTGAAGCTTTTCCCTGTAATATTGAAAGGCTTCGTCGACAGAACGGTCTGTCTGCAGTTGCACCTGCTGCATGCCCTCACTGCCGGCGGTCTGTGAAAAAGATATCTCGCCCCCTGGAATGACAGGAATATCTGCAGGCCATTCTTCGGGGAGTTTGCCCTTCAGGACAGTCATGGTCAGGCTTTCCCCTTTTTCTGTACTCACAGTAATATCAGCTTTATTAGTATCCTCTTTTATTTCTATTGTGCCTTCCTCGGATTCTATGATTTCTCTTTCCGGTTCACATGAAATGAGCATAAAGGCCAATATAATGAAGGCTGTGATATAAAAAGGTATCTTCATGAAAGGTTTACCTTTTTGCTGGTCATGTCCTGCCTGAGCCTCCCTGAACATTAATCCTCAACGACCTGGAAGCGTATATACTGGTCAGTAGCATTGATAACTCTGATTTTATAGCTCTTGAATTGAATGAGGGCATTACTGGTTATATCAAAGGTGAGTTCCTGTGAATAATCAGGGCTGGGATCATCTATCTTGAAATGCTGATATGTCACTCTGATAATATCACCGGAACGTCCCATATAAATGAGTTTCTCCTTGTAGGAATCAAGGGTGGTAAATTCGTATGACTGCCAGGCATTCTGCTCTTCTGTCAGTCCGTGTTTCTGGGAACTGCGTCCGTAGGTATTGAATTCGGAAATCAGAATGGGAGTTCCCACGACCGACTGATCCTCAACATTCAGCGTATAGCTTCTTATGTGAGTGCTTCTTTTTGTCTTTAATTTATTGCAGCCTGAGAGCATGACCAGGAACAGACTGAGAACGAATACTGCAACGGCTGTTTTTCTCATAATCAAACCTCCTGCTCTAACCGGTTACCGTACCATTTTATATAAAAAAGAATTGAATAAAGGAAATGTTTATGTACAAGTATAGCAGAGTGACCGAATAAGTCAAACTGCCATGGAATATGCGGTACGTCAGTTCTACTCTTCCTTAATCAGCTGTGCAGCCTTGATAAACTCCCTGTTCAGTTTTGCGATAAAGGACACCTTGATTCCCTTGGGACAGGCAGCCTGGCATTCATAGTGATTTGTACAGTTACCAAAGCCCTTTGTTAACATTTCTTCAGTCATCATACAGACCCGTCTTTTAGCTTCAGGCCTTCCCTGGGGAAGCATGGCAAGATGGGTGACTTTGGCTGCTGTAAAGAGCATTGCCGAGCCATTGGGGCAGGCGGCTATGCATGCACCGCAGCCTATGCATTCTGCTGCGTCCATTGCCGTTTCAGCATCACTTCTGGGAATGAGGAAGGAATTGGCATCAGATACGCCTCCTGTATGAACGGAAATAAAGCCACCGGCCTGAATGATGCTGTCAAGGGCACTGCGGTCGACGATTAAATCCTTTATGACCGGAAATGCCTTTGCCCTCCAGGGTTCAATATACACTGTATCGCCGTCATGAAAGTGCCGCATGTGAAGCTGGCACACGGTCGTCCGTTCCTCAGGACCATGAGGGACGCCGTTGATGACCTGGGAACAGGTTCCGCAAATCCCTTCACGGCAGTCATGGTCAAAGGCGATCGGCTCCGCGTTATTCTTAATAAGGTCTTCGTTGACCATATCAAGCATTTCAAGAAATGACATGTCCGGACTGATGCCCTGGGCATAATATTTTTCCATTCTGCCCTGGAGCTCTGACGACTGCTGACGCCATACATACAGGGTTAGATTCATAAATTAATCCCTTCCAATGCCTGGTTTCATAGGATGTGCTCTGTCATTTTGATCTTTTAATTTTACAGTTTAAATTATTTGTAACTTCGCACAGAGAGCTCTACATTTTCAAAGGTCAGGGGCTCTTTGTGCATCTCGGGTTTGTTATCACTGCCTGTAAACTCCCAGGCTGCCACATAATTGAAACGTTCATCGTCACGCAGGGCCTCTCCATCAGGTGTCTGGTATTCCTCGCGAAAATGTCCGCCGCAGGATTCGTTTCTGTGCAGTGCGTCATGGGCCATGAGTTCTCCGAATTCAAGGAAATCAGCAACACGCCCAGCCTTTTCGAGTTCCTGGTTCAGGGTCTTTCCCGTTCCCGTTACCCTTACGTTCTCCCAGAATTCTGCCCGGAGAGCCGGAATTTTCTGGAGCGCGGTCCCAAGGCCATCCTGGCTTCTGGACATTCCAACATTGTCCCACATGATCCTGCCCAGTTCATGATGAAATTCAGTTACAGATTTTTTCCCATTGATTGAAAGAAATTTATTGGTCATCTTTTCTATCTCTGCAATGGAATCTTTGAATGCCGGGTGGTCAGCTGTGACCTTTCCCGGCTCTCTGCGGGCAAGGTAATCTGAAATGGTGGCGGGGATTATAAAATAACCGTCGGCAAGGCCCTGCATGAGGGCGCTGGCGCCAAGCCGGTTCGCACCATGATCTGAAAAGTTTGCCTCGCCAAGCACAAAGAGTCCACTGACAGTACTTTCGAGATTATAATCAACCCACAGCCCGCCCATCGTGTAGTGAGGGGCCGGGTAGATGCGCATGGGCTGTTCATAGGCATTTTCCGCAGTTATTTTTTCATACATTTCAAAGAGATTTCCGTACCGCTGCTGGATTGCATTTTGACCCAGTCTCTGGATGGAGTCTGCAAAATCAAGATACACGCCTCTGCTGCCCGGCCCAACACCGCGTCCTTCATCACAGACCTCTTTGGCTGACCGTGATGCAATATCCCGTGGTGCAAGATTACCGAAACTGGGATATTTTCTCTCAAGAAAATAATCTCGTTCATTTTCAGGGATATCATGAGGCGGGCGCTTATCTCCTTTTTGAGCTGGGACCCAGACCCTGCCGTCATTTCTGAGTGACTCTGACATGAGCGTGAGTTTGGACTGGTGCTCCCCTGAAACAGGGATACAGGTTGGATGTATCTGTGTGTAACAGGGATTTGCAAAAAAGGCCCCTTTCTTATAGGCACGATAGGCGGCAGTCACATTTGAGCCCATGGCATTTGTGGAAAGATAAAAGACGTTGGCATATCCACCGGTGCAGAGGCACACAGCGTCTGCTGCAGAGGAAAAGATTTTGCCCGTTACCAGGTCACGCACGATGATGCCTCGTGCGGCTCCGTCAACGACAACAAGATCAAGCATCTCTGTACGGGGATGTATTTGCACAGTCCCTGCCCCGATCTGGCGCGAAAGGGCAGAATAGGCCCCGAGAAGAAGCTGCTGTCCCGTCTGCCCCCTGGCAAAAAAGGTACGTGAGACCTGGGCGCCGCCAAAAGAGCGGTTTTCCAGGTAGCCTGCATAATCACGGGCAAAGGGTACACCCTGGGCAACTGCCTGATCGATGATATTATTGCTCAGCGTCGCAAGACGGTAAACATTGGCCTCACGGGACCGGAAGTCGCCACCCTTGATAGTGTCATAAAAGAGGCGAAATATGCTGTCCCCATCATTGGGATAATTTTTCGCTGCATTGATCCCCCCCTGGGCAGCGATGCTGTGACCCCTTCTGGGACTGTCCTGATAACAGAAGGCCTCTACCATGTAGCCAAGTTCTCCCAGTGATGCTGCTGCAGAGGCACCGGCAAGTCCAGTACCAACCACGATAATTTTAAACTTCCTCTTATTGGCGGGATTCACCAGTTTTAAATCCTGTCGTTGTCTGTCCCATTTTTCAGCGAGGGGGCCGGAAGGGCATTTCCCGTCAAGTATCATGATAATTCAACCTTTCACAATGTTTAATAATATGGAAGTGGGAATGGATACATATCCGATAAAGAGGACAATGGCTGCAATTGCTCCTGATGTGATTATCAGGGGCAGTGTCCTGTCGTTATTCAGGCCAATGGTCTGAACAGAGCTCTGGATTCCGTGAATGAGGTGCAGTACAAGAGCGACCAGTGCACTTATATAAATCAAGGCGATGAAGAAATTCTGAAAGCCGGATATCACCATGTGAGCAACATCGGGCCTGCCAAGTGCATCGAGATTATTTGCTGCTGCGAGGTCCGGGCTGATGATTTGAAATGTGAAATGCATCAGGTGATAGATGAGGAAGAGACCGATAATGAGTCCGGACCAGATCATGTTTCGTGAGGCAAAGGTGGAGCGCAGATGTTTCTGAACGGCATATTTCTCAGGCTTTGACTTCCAGTTCTCAAGGGTCAGTTGTATGCTGAAGAAGACATGGGTGGAAATCACGGCAAGCATTATGAGACGGGTTAACCAGACGAGGACTGGCAGGGAGTGCAGCCTTTCCGCGTACCCATTGAGACCGTCAACAAAGATCGTTGAGTTTCCTATGACATGGATAATTACGAAAAATACCATGGCCTGGCCTGTAACAGCCATGAGGATTTTCTTGCCCACTGTACTGTTAAAAAATGATTGCATGACCCATCATGTATATGATTTTCAGCAACTATCAGCTCATTGAAATATGCATCATTGTAAAACGAATTGCTATTTTTTACAAACCTCCGGGCCCCGTAATAATGTACTGTGTCACAGAGTGATCAGGGCAACAACAACAGGGAGCGTGATCATTGAAGAAATGACCTGGACCGTTACAATATTTGCCATGAAAAGACTGTCTCCCCCAAGCTGTCGGGCTAAAATATAGGCATTGGGAGAGCCGGGGAGTGCGGCAAAAAGAACGGCAATGGCTGATGCTACAGGATCGAGTCCCATCAACTGCGCTGCTGTAAACATGCACAATGGCATTATTATGAGTTTGATGGCGCAATTGAGAATGATTAGTCTGCCCGAGTTTCTGGCTGCGTTTATATCCAGCGCGGCGCCAAGGGCCATCAGACCGAGGGGTAGAGAAGCTCTGCCAATTATAAGCAGTGTTTCACTGATGCCTGTATGAAGACCGACCCCGCTGATATTGATTGCAATTCCTGCTGCACAGGCAATGATCAAAGGGTTCTGAACAATACCAGATATGAGAGAGCTCCAGTTTTTTGATTCTGCCTGACTGGAACCAACCAGTATCGCTACGCAGAGCACATTAATAAGCGGGATCATGACCCCTATTGCTACGGCTGCCAGGGTGATCCCTGTATCGCCAAAGATGGCAAAAGCTGCGGACAATCCGACGTAAGTATTAATGCGAAGGCCTCCCTGAAAGAAAGAGGTGAAAGAGGATGCTGACATTGATAACCACGGCCTGATAAGAAAAAGAAGAGATGCCATAAACAGCACTGTTGCCAGGAGTGCAAGAACCATGGGACCAAGGGTATGGATGTCCAGCGTAGCCGAGGCTGTTTTTTGAAACAACAGAGCAGGAAAGAGTACAAAATAAGTAATACGCTCAGCATAGGGCCAGAACGCATCTCCGGGAAAACGGAATCTCCGAAAGAGGTAGCCCGTCAGTATAACGACAAAGATGGGGAGCAGCGAGCCCAGTATTGAAATGTTCATTGACCTTGCTCAGGAACAGATCTCTTGGATTGGTCCCCCTTTTTCAAAACCTTCAGACCATAGGGACACACTGCCGAGCATATGCCGCAGTTATGACCCTTATGGTATTGGGAATAATGCTCTTTTTTCCATTGATCACAGGCATTGACGTCGAGAATTTTTTCTCTGGCCACGCCTGGCAACCATTCTGCTCCATGCAATGCGTGAGCAGGACAGGCATCGACACAGCGGGTGCATCGGCCGCAGAAATTCTTCCTGGCCGGAATCCCGCAGGGAATCTCCAGATCAGTAAAGATCGTACCGAGACGGACCCAGGAGCCATACTCCCTGGTAATAAGCTGACAATGGCGTCCTATCCAGCCCAGCCCGGCCCGGGTTGCTGCAGTTTTATGGGGGAAATCGCCTCTTATGTTGATGGTATCTGTTCGATCAGACGCTGCCAGTGCAAGGGCTCTGTTCCCCCGACGTTCCAGTTCATGTACTAATTCCACAGAAATTTGATTAATACGGGCATTTACCCTTGCATATTCATCGGCATAGGCCTGGTTCGGGCCCTGCTGGATTCCTTCCATGATCCGGGGATTCATGGGAATGGCCAAGGACAGGGCGAAGCCAAAGTCCTCTCCGGCAGAATCCGCTGGTGTGGAAAAATCATGGAGATCAGCGGCACCCCAGAGATGAATTCCCCTGTCCTTCATCCATTGGCTTAGCCATGAAGGGACAGAAGCTGTGTTATTCATAGGAAGGACTCCTTTGTAATTATTTTATGATGGGATGAGAGGTAAATACACAGGTTTCCAGATCATCTTCTCAATAAGTAATTTAAGACGATCTTCATCATTGTTGTGCTGAAAACTGCCGAAGGCATAGGTCCCGCTGATATTTTTATGAATGGCTGTCCGCCCGACGGCTATTGCTACTCTCCGGCTCACTTCAGCCAAAGAATCTATGGGCGGCATCAGGATCCTCTTTTTCCTGTCTTCTTCAGTTACGCATTCGGACACTGCGTATGCTGCTGCTGTGAAAAACTCTGGAATGACCTCTCTTGAGCCGGAAGCAAGAATGCCGAGCCCAACACCGGGAAATATGAATACATTGTTACACTGACCTATCCGAGTCTTTGATCCTTTCTGCTCGACGGCTTCAAAGGGGCTGCCCGTTGCAACGAGTGCCTGACCTGCGGTCCAGCGAAAAATATCT
>CP070644.1:2018637-2021374 GCA_020354155.1 Nitrospiraceae bacterium
AGGGAAGATATCATGACCTGCAGCTACCGGTGTATGTGTCGTAAAAATGGAAGTCCTGCGCAGATACTCCATAGCCTCATCACATGTCTTTCCGGCGGCTTTCTTTTTTCTCAGCTGTTCAAGGAGTGCAAATGAAGTATGTCCCTCGTTGAGATGGAGAATAAAATCGTGATATCCAAGGGCATCGAGCACGGCACTGCCTCCGATGCCCAGAACAAACTCCTGCAGAAGACGATGTTCTTTATCTCCTGAATAGAGCTGTGACGTTATTCCCCTGTTCCAGGGCGTGTTCTGCTCTATATCTGCATCCATCAGATAGAGCGGCACCTGGCCCACATCGACTTTCCAGACAGCCACAAATACCGGTGGATCGAGAAAAGGAACCTGCGTAATCATTGGATTTCCCCGGTCATCGAGGACCTTGCAGATCGGAGCTGCTTCCCTGTCGAGTACTTCATCGATAGTCTCCTGCCATCCGTCTACACCGATCCGCTGCCGGAAGTAGCCTTCGGGATACATAAACCCGACTGCAACCAGCGGAATCCCAAGATCACTGCATTCTTTGATATGATCACCGGCCAGAAATCCCAGTCCTCCTGCATAAAAGGGCAACGAATGGTGCAGTCCATATTCTGCAGAGAAATATGCAACAGGTTTACATGCCGAGCCCCTGATGTTTTCTGTAAACCAGCATGTAGTTGAAGAAATATACTCCCGGAAGGCTCTCATGACTTCATCATAATGGATCAGATAATGGGTATTTTCAGCGGCTGCAGTCAGGATTTCCCGGGGCACATCATGTAACATTTTTACAGGGTTATGTATGCTTTCTTTCCATGCCTGCCTATCCAGAGTTTTGAATACCATTCGTGCGGCCGGATTCCAGCTCCACCAAAGATTATATGCAAGCTCACCGAGTCCCTCAATTCTTTCCGGTAAATGGGAAAATTTGTCTTTTAAGGATTCCATGTCATATTTCCTGAGCCTGCTTTTACTTTTAATGAAACTATATCAGGTAAACCGGGGAGATACAAGCATACAGATCATGTCTGAGTCATGATCAGAACCATTTTTTCCTTTTGAAATAGTAAAGCATGCCAACGCCTGCTGTCACCATTAATCCTAAAGCAAAAGGATATCCGAAATACCAGTTCAGTTCCGGCATGTTCAAGGGGCTTTTCTCCGGGTTAAAATTCATACCGTAAATTCCTGCTATGAAGGTGAGCGGTATGAATATGACGGCAAAGATAGTGAGCACTTTCATGATCTCATTCATCTTGTTGCTTATGCTGGACAGATAGACGTCGAGCATGCCCGATATCATGTCCCTGAATGTCTCGATCATATCCATGACCTGTATGGTATGATCGTAAAGATCGCGTAGATAAATATGTGTCGATTCCTTAATTAACGGGACTTCATCCCGCTCCAGGCTGCCGATTATCTCCCGCAAAGGCCAGACCGATCTGCGGAGGAAGATCATTTCTCTCTTGAGTTCATGTATCCTCTGCAAGGTACCGGTCATTGGGTTGGAAACCAGCTCTTCTTCCAAAAACTCAATCTCTTCTCCTATATTTTCAATGACCTTGAAGTAATTGTCCACCACTGAATCAAGCAGTGCATAGGCAAGATAATCTGCCCCCATTTTCCTGATCTTGCCCTTGCTGTTCTTTATCCGGTTCCTGACAGAGTCAAAAATGTCACCGACTTTTTCCTGAAAAGTAAAGACATAATTATCCCCCACAACGAGACTCAGCTGTTCTACATCCAGTTTTTTCGCTTCGCTGTTATATGCGAGCATTTTAAGAGAGATAAAAATGTACTCATCAAATATGTCCGTTTTGGTCCGTTGACTGGTATTCACTATGTCTTCCACAATAAGAGGATGCCAGCCATAATATTTACCGAGTTCCTCTATGACAGTAATTTCATGCAGACCGTCAACGTTGATCCATGTAACCGTCGGTTTTTCTTTAAAGGGGAAACATTTCTCAATCCTGTCTATTTCTTTCATGTCAAAAATATCGGCGTTGTAGTCTATTGCTGTTATTTTGATTTCCTCGGCATGTTTTTTACCCACAAAGACAGGGGTTCCTGGACTGAGTCCTGCCTTTTTTGAAACCTTCTGGATTAATTTAGCCATTTCTTTCCCTCTTTGAACGTTCTTGTCAGGATATCTTCACATAAATAGTAGCATAATTTTTAATGAAGGACTTTATGTTTTTGGAGCTGAGGAAGAAGAAATTGATTTGCTGTATTGAGTCATGATAAGGATCATATGGAAAACGTACAGGATCGTCTTCATAGAACAGGCGAAAGCCTGATGAAAAGGAGACGATCTTATGTCGCAGAGATTAATATGTCAGGATAAACGAGGGTGCTTTCTTACTTCAGGTCCTTCAAGTATAGAATTATTTCATTGACCTCTTCCTCGTTCACATTTCCTTCCTGGGAAGGCATGATATTGTCGAACCCTTTTACGATGTCAGCGTCCGGATCCAGGATGGACTTCTTTATGTAGCTTTCATCTGCAATGACTTCCCGCTCTTTGCCGCGGCTTGTAACCAGAACCGTGCGGCCGAAAAGTCCCTTGAAACTCGGTCCTATCTCGATAGAACCGTCAACAGTATGGCAATCAAGACAGCCCTTTTCTTCAAGGAGTTCGTGCCCCTGTGATTCAGCGTCTCCTCCTGCGCCTTTTGCCGTTTTACCTGCCTCTCTGTACCAGGCATTAAAA
>CP070644.1:2021474-2041007 GCA_020354155.1 Nitrospiraceae bacterium
GAGTTCAACTCCGCCCTGGGCGAGTTTCATAGCAAATGCCAGACAGGTTGGGAAACCACATTTTTTACAGTTGGTCTTTGGAAGAAGTTTGAATATTTGAACACCCGTTAATGCCATTTTAATCCTCCGTAATTTATAGCTACTTTAATTCGTCAATTGATTTTTCAACATGATCGACAGCCTGGGGATGCCTCATGATGAGGAGGTTTGCCCCAGCGAGGATCAATGAAGTTGCAGTAACCGTTTCCCAGATGATTCCCCGTTCTTCAAGTGCTCCCCATTCAGGGACATCAGACTCTGGTGCAACAACCTCCTTGACCTTCCAGACATACATTCCAACATCCCCCAGAATTGGCGGCTGCATGGTTGCATCATTCTGCATCAGACCGGCAAGGCGGATTCTTTCCATTACTGAATAGGTATATTCAAGGCCGTATCCGAGCCCTGAACACATGGGGTCGGTTATCAGCTTTTCTTTATCAAAACCCATTTGCGTAATGAGAATATTCAGCTGCTTGGCCAGGTTAATGTCAAGCTCTGACATTGCAATTAACTTATGATTATGGGCAAGGGCGGCAGCGACGATGGTCTTGTAATTGCCTTCCTGTGCCTTTCCAATGATACAGTTGTTGCCGCTTGCAGCCTCTGCAGCTGCGACAAGAACCGCAGAATCTTTCTCTATATTATTGGAACCGAGGATTATCAGCGGGATATTAATTGCAGCGAGAACATCCTTAATGGTCTTTGAGGCATCTTCAGCAGATTTGTCACCTCTGTCAGGGTGCGTGCTGACAAGCCTGAGGGCGATTGCCTTTGCACCCAGCTTATCCTGGCAGTGTTTTGCCCATGAAACAGGGTCACCGCTTACATCTTTATAGACTTCTTTAACGGTATCCGGCCAGTCATCGGGCGGACAATCCTGAATTTCATAGGCTATAACGGGACGGTTCGGCTGCTCCCCTTCAAAAGAAAGAAAGGGCATGGTGTTTTCTCCGCCGATAGCAAGAGCCTTGTCGCCAGTTCCAAAATCTACACTTAAAACTTTGCCATTGCAGGTCTCTTTTGGTACAACATAAGACATAATAACCTCCGTTTATAAAAGTCAAAAATTAAAATGTAAAATGCAAAATTAAGGAATGTGATAATACATCAATTTTCCATAATTTTTATTTTTTATTTTTGATCTTTGCATTTATATTACATTTCTAGGTACGAGTGAGCATACAGGGTTTTGTTCAGAAATACATCTGTCGTCTTGATTACATCCATCAGGCCCTTATCAAGAGGGTTTGCAATCGCAGCCGTCAAACCCTCATACATTAATAATGTAAGATAAACCTTGTCGATCAGGCTTCTCATATCTTTTGGTACACCATTTGATATATTACTCAATCCTACCACAGTCTTCATGGGCGGATCATTCAATTCCTGAAACATTTTAATTGCCTGTAATGAGTGCATTGCCTGGTCCTGTGTGGTACAAACCTGGAGGATTAAGGGATCAAGATAAATGTTCTCAAGCGGTACACCATACTCGGCAGCCCGCGCCATGATTTCTGCTGCTATCCCGCATCTCTCCTCAGCGTCTGCAGGCAGTCCTCCTTTACCCACAGTGAGGGCGATGATCTCTGCCTGATATTTTGCAGCCAGTTCGAGCATCCCAAACCTCTCGGGGTCGTTGGAAGTTGAATTAATCAGGGGTTTTCCCCATTCGTTATTATGAACGGTCAACCCTGCCTCAAGAGCTGAAGCATTCGTTGTGTCAAGGCAGAGAGGCGCCTGAACTACCTGCTGGATGCTTTCGACCATCCATTTCATCAGATCTTCACCATTATCTTCAGCAGGGCCTATGTTGACATCAATAAAGTGTGCTCCAGCCTTCCACTGCGCATCTGCCAGTTCCTGAATAGGTTTGGGGTCGCGGGTCTCCATGGCCTCCCTGACCTTTTTCGCAATGATGCTGATCTTTTCTCCGATAATGATCATTCTCTATCTCCTTATAGACGTTATTTCTTTAGCTTGATACTCTATTCACATTGAGGAAAGTCTCGAATTATAACACAGCATGAACAAAAAAATGCATAGTTATGCACTCATAAGAAATTTAAATAGACCCTGCTTTACAAAAATACCTAAAGATTGTAAATTACGTTAGAATAATTCCAATCTGGAGCTCTTGAACCTGTAATGCTTCTGAATTATAATTGATCCATCATTTTAATAAGGAGGAATTGAAATGGCAAAACCTGAAGAAATGTGGCAATGTCAAACCGTAAACTGCGGGTATATTTATAATCCTGACAAGGGTGACAGAAAGGGAAAGATTCCCAAGGGGACCAGCTTTGAGGACCTGCCTGAAGAATGGAAATGTCCCGTGTGTGGGGCAGGGAAACACATGTTTAAGCCACTGGCCGGAGCTGCTTCGTAGTTTTCATGGATTTATCGCGAGGGGGAGGCTTTGCCTCCCTTCTTTTTTATCAGGGAATATCAAAAGAATCAAGGATTGCGAAGACCTTCTGAACTGCTGCTGAATCCGCAGGCAGTTCAAACACCGGTCTGCCTTCAAGATCGAGTTCGAATATTCTGTCGTCATTGGGAACATTGAAGACCTTTTCGTAGGGCAGGTCGCCGGCTGCATCCTTTAATTTCGTGAAGTGTTCTTCTGATATTCTGTTGACAATCAATTCCCGCCTTGCAACATCAAGGCTGAGTTCATCAACGAGTTCGCTTATCCTGCCAGCTGTCCTAAGGCCTTTCAGGGTTGGATCGCTTACAGCCATGAGGAGGTCTACTGAGTGGGTTGTCCTTCTGCTGAGATGTTCCATGCCTGCTTCATTGTCAATGACTACATAAGAGTACTTTTCCGAAAGCTGGTCCGTATACTTCCTGATGATATTGTTTGCTGCACAGTAGCATCCCGGGCCTTCCGGCCTTCCCATGACCATGAGGTCAAAGCCCTTTGATTCAATAATTGACTGTTGCACCTGATAGTCAAAGAGCTGTTCCATGCTCATACCCCCGGGACGTTCGCCACCGCTTCGTACAGCAGCCAGAGAATCTTCACGGAGCTTACCGATCGTTGCATGAATCTCAACTCCAAGGGCCTCATTGAGGCAGGAATTACTGTCAGCATCTACTGCCAGTACTGCCTTCTTTCTTTTCTCTAGGAGATATCGGACCGTTAAAGCTGCAATGGTTGTCTTACCAGTACCGCCTTTCCCTGCTAAACCGATTACAAATGCCATGTTCCCCTCTCCTGTACCTATAGTTACTCAGACAATTAGAATACCGTTTGAGAAAAGAAATCTGCAAGGGATTACAGTCCATCAGGCCCTGAAGCGTTTACGAATAAATTCGTGACCAGGAGCAGTATGAAAATGAGTCTATGAAACTCCTGCAGGAGAAATCACCCTTTGTTTTTAAAAGTCCTGATAAAATCACTGACCCAGTTCATGATTCTCACCAGTCCGTCAGTAATGCTGTGAGGCCGGCGCCTGATCTTTATGGATCCAAGTTTTTCAATAACCGTCCCTTCCTCGATATGAATGGAGGCTGATTTTGATCTTGAAAAGACCTGGCTCGGGTAGACGCTCCTGTGGCCTGTCATTAAATAGCTGACAATGCAGGACATGGCAGCATAGGGCGCAACGGCAGGACCAAAAAATTCTATTGCCATGATACTGGCTGAAATAGGCGTGTTTGCGGCTCCGGCAAGGAGACTGACCATGCCGATTGCAGCAAACATGGATGGATTGTAGCCGAAGAGGAGGCCAAAGAGGCTCCCCGCTGTTGCACCGATAAAAAATATCGGTGTTACCATCCCCCCGCTTCCACAAAAGGCGAGCGTGATTGATGTAAAGAGTATTTTGAAGAGGAAATCCAGGGGGAATACTTTTCCTCCCTCCAGTGCTGTTTCAATGGTTTCGATCCCCAGTCCAAGATATTTTGTCGAGGTAATAAAGGCAAGGACTACCAGCACTGAACCGCCAACTATCCCCTTATAGGGCTCCCAGATAGTTAACTTCTTACTGGTTAACTCTGCAAATTTCAGTGCCTCAATAAGAAGCAGCGAACAGACTCCAAAGAAGATGGCTCCTATGAGGACCTTAATTAAAAAGAATTCGGAAAATGCCGGTACAAAATCTATGGGGCTGTAGAAAAACTCGACACCCATTGCGGACGAGACCTGGTAGCTGATGATTCCCGCAACAAAGGAGGGAAACATGACGTCGTAGAACAATCCCCCAATGAAGAGGACTTCCACCCCGAATATGGCTCCGGCAATAGGGGTACCGAAGACGGAGGCAAAGCCTGCGCTTATCCCGCATATAATAAGTTTTTTCTTGTCCTTCTTGTTAAAGCGGAAGACATTGGCAAACACTGATGATAATCCTGCGCCGATCTGAGCAGCCGGTCCTTCCTTGCCAACCGAGCCTCCTGCTGCAATGGTGATAACCGTTGCAAGGAGCTTGACAGGGACAGTGAGAGCTTTTATGTTCCCCTTGTACCTGTGAATTGCTTCAATGACTTTTTCTGTACCATGCCCTTTGGCTTCAGGCGATAGTTTAATCAGAATTGCAGACAGAAAGAGGGCAAGGGGCAGGAGGAGATAATAATATTCAAACTGTGCGGTAGCCTCAGTGCTCCAGTTGAGTATGGTTATAAAGACTGATGTGGATACACCGACAATAATACCGATACAGGTGGCAAGAAAGAACCACTTGATGACGCTAATAAAGAGGACTGACTGTTCTATTAAGAGTTGTTTTTTTTTCACTGTATGTTATTCGGTTGATTTAAATCATCTCTTCAGTATCTATAACCTTCTCCTCAACAGTTCCTTGTTATACGCAGTTATTACATCAGATCGTTTCAGCATGCCGACAACATTTCTGTTGTTGAATACATCAACAACAGGAAGTTCTCCAATATCTTTAATGGAGAACTTTTCAATTGCTGTATTCAGATTGTCATTCGGTGTGATGGTTATGACGTGTTTTGACGTAACATACTTTACCTTCACAAGTTCCTTCAAATCCTCTTCAAGGAGGACGCCTTTAATGTCCTGAAGAGAGACAATCCCTGTTAACAGACCTTCATCATCGACGACGGGGAAATAAAACCCATCGCTTACGATTGCTTTTTCAAGAAGTTCATGTATATCTGTGTCTTCATGAATGGTGACAAACTCTTTTTTCATTACCCCTCCCACCTGAAGCGTGCTGAGCACTGTTGCCTCTCTGCCGTCATGGAGATTGAACCCCTTTCGCGTCAGCTCGACTGTGTCAATGGAATCGTGAAAGAGGCGCTTGGCAGTGAGGGAACCGACAATACAGGCAAACATGATCGGAATAATGATCTTGTAATTTGCCGTCATTTCAAAGAGCAGGAAAATACCTGTCATCGGCGCATGGGTTGCAGCGGCCAGAAAGGCCCCAACTCCTGCTGTTGCATATGCTCCCGGAGTAGCCGTGTATTGAGGAAACAGCGAATGTACGACCCATCCAAAAGTTCCTCCTGCCATGGCGCCGATAAAGAGGGCAGGGGCAAAGACACCTCCTGCTCCGCCGGAACCGAGCGTCAGGGATGTGGCGATTATCTTGATGAAGATTAATGCAGCCATAATTCCAAAGAGCATATTCCCCTCAAGGGTCTTTTCTATATATTGATAACCGTCGCCCATAACGTGGGGAAAAAATATTCCAATAGTACCAACGAGAAAGGCCCCGAGAACGGGTTTCAGCTGGGGATGTATCCGTAATATATCAAAACGGTCTTTAACATAATAAAAAAAACGGATATACAGCACTGCTATTACACCGATAAAGACACCAAAAATAATGTAGAGGGGGATTTCATATCCGCTCACCTCATAGGCTGGTACAGTAAATACCGGGTTTTCGCCATAATACATTCTTGATACCACCGTTGCAATGCCGGAGGAGATAATGATAGCTGCAAATGAGGTGAGCTCGTAATTGCCGAGAAGAACGATTTCCGTTGCAAACATTACTCCGGCAATAGGGGCATTGAAAGTAGCTGCAACTCCTCCTGCAGAACCTGCTGCAATAAGGAGTTTTATTCTGTTGCCGGACACCTTGGACACCTGGCCGACGGCAGAACCAACGGCTCCCCCTATCTGGGCAATGGGACCTTCAACTCCCGCTGACCCCCCGGATCCTATTGTGAATGCAGCACTCAGGATCTTTACAAAAACAGTCCTGATTTTTAAAAGTCCGCCCCTGATGTTGACTCGTTCAAGAAACTGAGGAAAACCGTAGCCGTTTACTTCGCCTTTAAAGGCAAGGGAGAGGGGAATAAGCAGTAAAGCTCCGGTGACTGGCAGAAGGGGCAACAGAATGCGGTAGAACCCGCCCTCGTGAATATTGAGAAGATCAGATCCTCCAAGGAATATGACGTTATGGACAAAATGCATTGTGGAACGAAACAGCATGTTTGCAAAGCCGCTGAGAACGCCCACAGCAATTGCCATTATGATAATAAAGGTGTGCTCCCCAATCTTTACACGGGAGAGCTTTTCCAAAAACTGATCTTTTGTCGGAAATTTCATGAATATAGCAAACTAATTATAAGTTCAGAACCATATTGTCATTGCGAGCCAGCGGCGAAGCAATCTCTGGAGGTTACGTTGTCGCTTCACTCCTCGTAATGACAGATTTGATATGTCATCTACTATACCAGAGAGAGCGTGAATTAAGAGTTTACACCGTTTGTACTACAGACTATGACTCAGGGATTTCCCAGCACCCAATTCAAAAAGGCCTTGACCTCATCCTGGGTTTTCATGTAGTAATCCGCTTCTTCGCTTTTTTCAACAGATACTCCAATCCCTTTGCCCCTGATTGCTTTGAAAGCGTCCTCATCAGTAAGATCATCCCCAATATAAAGCGGCAGGCGGTTCTCCCCTATATTTCCCCATATCCATTTGACTGCATCACCTTTGTTCCACATTCCATGCGGTCTTATCTCAAATACCTTTTTCCCTGATGTGATTGTGAACATCTCTTTATGTCTCTCTGCAATCGCCCAGAAAACATCGTGGACTCTGCATATGTCATGAGGTGACACCATCCTGAAATGAATGCTTGCAGTTATGCCCTTATCCTCTATGATCAGCCCCTGAATCGGGGAAAGAGTTGCCTTCAGCTGGGCAATCATGATATTCAGCATTTCCCTGCTGTCAGCTATCTGCTGGTCGATTACAAGCTTGTTTCCGTCCCATATCTCGGCGCCATGGTTGCCGGCATAGACCAAATTTCCTATTTTTATGATGTCCATAATATTGTTCAGGGATCTGCCGGTTACTATGGCTACCGGCATTATCCCCTGCAGTTTTCTGATGAGCATAAGCGTGTCTTCATCGATTATTGCCCTCTCAGGAGAATCAACGATAGGGGTAAGGGTACCGTCATAGTCGAGGAAGAGGAAAAGATCTTCTTTAGGAATATCCGACAGGTGGTTCAGCAGGTACTTGGCCTTGACTGCCTGTTTCGATTTCAGAATACCAATGTCCTTAATGAAATCAGAAATCCATCGGTAAATATCTCTTTCACGAACCTGTCTCCTGAGTGTTCTGATACGACATGACTTCTCCTCTGCTGTCATGTCCAGAGCTCTCTTGATGGAGTCGGAAAAATCCTCGATATCATAAGGGTTGACCAGCATGGCCCCCTCAAGTTCCTCTGCTGCTCCGGCAAATTCGCTGAGGATGAGTACCCCTTTTTCATCAACCTGTGAGGCAATAAACTCCTTGGCCACAAGATTCATACCATCATATATGGAGCTTATTATTGCCAGATCGCCCATCCTGTAATAGACTGCAAGGTCTTCATGTTCTGATTTTGTGTCCCGGTAAATGATCGGGTTCCAGCCTTCCTGTGAGTATTTTTTATTTATTTTTCTTACGAGACCTTCAACGGTTGCCTTGTAACTGATGTAGGGCTCCTTCATTCTCGTGGGAACTGCTATCTGGATAAAGGTGAACTTGCCCATGTATTCGGGATGTCTTTCAAAAAAGAGGTCAAGGGCCTGAAATCTCTTGATCAGGCCCTTTGTATACTCAAGTCTGTCTACGCCGATGCCGATCTTCCTCTCAGGCAATGAGTGTCGTTTCATCAGTTTGCTTATTGCATTTGTTGATTTTTCTGATGATGCAAGATCATGAAAGCGTTCGAAGTCAACGCTGATGGGAAATGCCTTGAGTTTTGTCGTATGACCCCTGTACGAGACCGTTTCGCTTTCATAATCGATATCAGCATCTTCAATAGATTCATGAACACATTCCATGAAATTGTGAATGAAAAGCGGTATCTGGAACCCAATGAGATCATTGTGCAGCAGAGCCTCCAGTATCTCCCTTGACTGTGGACATATCCTCAGGACGCTGAAATTAGGCCAGGGAATATGCCAGAAATGGGCAATGCTCAGCTTCTCTGTTCCGCTTCGCAGCATTTCAGGAACAAGACAGAGATGATAGTCATGGATCCATACTGTGGAGCTCTCACCGGTTTCTTCAAGGATTGCTCTGGCAAAGGAGCGGTTAGCCCTTTTATAATCTTCCCAGTATTTCTTTCTGAAATAAACGCGATCAAGGGCCATATGGCAGAGAGGCCATAACACATGGTTTGAATATCCATGATAATAGTTGTTCACTTCATCAGGGCTGAGCCAGACTCGTTTGAGTGTGTAGAGCGGTTTCTTTGGAGGGACCTGTACCCGATCTTTTTCACCTACATGATTTCTGTCTTCACTTCCGCTTCCCCATGCAACCCAGGTGCCGCCTATTGACTTTAATGCTTCGTCCATGGCCGAGGTCAGTCCGCCGGCAGGTTTTTCGACTTTTACCTTTGATCCGACTTTTTTGTGGGCATAGGGCTCGCGATTTGATACGATGATGAGTGACTGATCACCTGAAACGCTGTCAACAATACTCCTGAAGCGGTTACGCCTCATAATTCGATCATATGTTTACCTTTATTGGCGCTGCAGTACCAGACGGCAAGATAATCTCTTATCTGCCGGGTGAGAAGAAAATTATTCCTGACAAATTCTTTTCCCTGCTGCCCCATTGTGCGTGCCATAACAGGGTCATTCAGATATTGGCGTATCCTGAATGCCGCGCCTTCCGGTGAATAGACAACAAATCCGGTCACTCCATGAACAATCTGAAGGGGAATGCCGCCCACGGCTCCCCCGATGACCGGCTTTTCTTTCCACATGGCCTCGGAAACAGTAAGGCCAAAACCCTCCTTGATGGATTTCTGGAGAATCACATCGGACATTCTCTGCAGGGCATTAATTTCCTTATGATTATCAGGCGGCAGGAGAAGGATAATAATATCAGGATCGTTACCGGCGTATTCCTTTACTTCATTCAGTATTGCTTCACCTTCGGGGTCATCCGTGGCAGGACTGCCCGCAAGTATCAGTGCGCAGTCATTATATTTCTTTACGATTTTATAGGCATTAATGACCCCGATAGGGTCCTTGAATTTATCAAACCGTGATACCTGAAGAATTAATTTTTTGTCGCGGGGAATATTGAACTTTTCTCCCACTGCATGGATCTCTTCATCGGAGAGGTCCCTGTTTTTGTCGCTCAGGGGGTCGATAGAAGGAGTTACAATGAATTCATTGATCGGAAGGGACTTGGCAAATTTCGGAACAGAAAAAATAGCGGTGTCGTACTTTACCACGTGCTTTTTGAGTTGTGACCATAAACTGGGCATGGGATTGGATATGTCGATATGGCAGCGCCACATCCAGATATTATTCCTCCCTCTGCCGGACTTTGGTCTGAAGTCGATCAGTGGTGCAGGCTGGGGATCATGTATCAGTACACAGTCTGCCTTGAGGTCCACATTCCGCCTGTTCCGTCTGTTCACTTCATAGTAATGATCCCACATGGGCTTTGTGAACTTTTCCCTGTTGCCCTGGAGCGCATTGTGGGTTTTCTTCGTGAAATCAAAAAAATCTGCATCCCCTTCAATCACATCCCATCGGGCATCTATACCCTGTTCCTGCAGGAAAGGGATCATCCGGTGCAGTATCTCTGCAACGCCCCCTCCTTCACGGGTAGAGTTTACATGGACAAAGGATTTGCCCTTCAGTTTGTCGCACAGTTTCTGAATGAGCAGTAAATCGCTCTTTGGCGCAATTCCGGAATATTCTTTTATCACTGTACGACCCCTTCCATATCCGCTCTCACATACTCTTCCAGTATTTCCGATATGTGGTGCCGTATGCTCTCTATACTGTGCATAAAAGGATCAATGGCCCTGATTCTGTCGGCAATTTCCTTCCGGAAAAGGGTATGTTCAATCCAGCGGGAGAAATCATCCACAATCCCTTCGCCAAGACGTACCCTGGAGTCATAAAAATGATAATAGATGCTTCCAGAATCTATGTGTTGGATGGCAACAAGGAATTCTGCAAGGTTCTTTGTTTTTACACCAACGGGGAAGATGAGACTGACAGTCTGGTTGAAGTAGAACTCGTTGCCTTTCACCACATCACCCGGCTCCGGGGAACAGGAAAGGAAATCATCAATCTCTCTGATAATCTCATTTCTGACAGCATCAATGGTTTTGAAGGTATAGGGGTCGATGCAGGAGAGTCGCTCCGCCAGGGCACGCTGTTCCAGACTTTCCCCTGCCCACTGGGAAAAGTCGTTTGTGTACTCCAGCATATGGCCCTTCAGAAAATACTGGTGTACATGATGAAAGATGGACTCCTCATCGATCCTGGAAATGGCTCTCCGCATCTCAACCAGATTTTTTGCCCGCGAGCCGGTTGACTTAAGAATGCTGACACATTGATTGAACTCAAAAGGTTGTACGCTGTCTGTCATACCATCTCCTCTAACCTGACGGTTTCCTTTTACCCTGTAATGCGATTACAGGCCTGTGCATTGACGCGAACCGTGTCTGGTACTTATTGACAGTCGACAGGAATTCTGCCATAAGGTCCTTTGGCACAGACTTGCCGCGGGGCAGTTTGATTGTGAGTGGATTTACGAACTGTCCGTATCGCTTTATTCTGTAGTCAAGATGGGGACCCGTGGCAAGTCCAGTGGACCCCACATATCCAATTATGTCACCCTGTGAAACCTTCCTGCCCTTTTTGATGCCTTTGGCAAATTTCGACAGGTGCCCATAGTAGGTCATATATCCGCCATTGTGTTTAATCTTGATCATCTTTCCGTTCTGTCCTTTGTAGCCGGCAAAGGCAATGCTGCCGTTGCCGGCGGCAGAGACAGGGGTGCCCCTTGATGCAGCATAATCGACTGCAAGGTGGGGTCTGTAGATCCTGAGCTTCGGATGGAGGCGACGTTTGCTGAAGCGGGAACTGATGTACTTAAATTTCAAAGGCGACCTCAGGAGGGACTTTCTCAGTGATTTCCCTGCACTGTCATAGTAATCAACGTAATCATTCTGAGCAAAACGGTAGGCATTATGGGACCTGCCGTTATTCACAAACTCTACGGCCAGGATATCTCCGTACCCTTTAAAAGCCTCTCCTATCCATAATTCCTCAACAATAATCTTTAGTGAATCGCCAGAACGTATGTCACTGGAGAAATCTATGTCCCAGGCATAGATGTCTGACAATTCGAGGGCAAGTTTGAGATATTCTTTGTGAGAGCCGGGCATGGACAGGATTAAATTGTCCTTGATGTCTATAAAGAGCTCTCCTGTCCGTATGTCGGGAATGATGTCCACTTTATCAGCATTAAATCCGTCAATTATTTTTGTAACCTGCAGGTAAGATGAGTCGTCTATTCCGTATTGCATGGACTGGATATTATTTTCCAGTCTGTCAAGGGTAAAGGAATAGATATTGCCGACAGCGAGTTTCGACAGGTTGTGCTTTTTCTTTGCACTTCTGTATATCAGTGACAGATCATCTTTTTTGAGATTGTGCTTGTCAAAGATGGAAGACATTGTATCTTTTGACTTTACGATTCCCGTTATCGTGTAGTTTTTCTCCTGAACAGGCTTTAGTTCCTCTACGGCAGATGGTGATGACATAAAACGAAAACCGGAAAGGATAGTGATGATCGCAGACAGGGCAATTATTCCAAATAGTGTATGTTTCATTACTTCTTCACTGCCTTCTTTACAGTCTTTTTGGTTGTCTTTTTCCGTACAGCGGCTTTTTTCCGTACAGTTTTCTTTTTCGGCTTTTTTACGTCTTTACTTTCGAGTTTACTTATAGCGGACTCCATTTTCTTTATCTTATTCATTAGGGCAGCGACCTTTTTGTTCCCCAGCGGGTTTTTTGATTTCTTGGCCGTCAGGTCATAGATCAGGCCTCCCAGTTTGGCAAACTCCTCCTGAACCTTCATGTTCAGGTTGAAGGTCTTGTATTTTTTCTTGCCTTCATCGGTGAGCCACTCAATTTTCTGAGATACAACCTCGCTTCCTTCCTTGAAAATTGACAGTCCCTCTTTCAGATTCTTACTGATATCTTCCTGAATCTTGTCCCAGAAACTCATACGACCTCCTTTGTCATTTTAGCGGTTATCATCATCTACGGCATTTTTTACCATATCGAGTATTCCGGGCAGGGCAGATGTAACCCTGTCCCAGCTTGAAATCAGCGGAACTCCAAGGGGATCATTCATCATGATCTCTGCTGCGGTTCTGATCCCTGCAGTAAATGTTTCTACTGAAAGACTTTCCTCATGCCTGTCAAATACAAGGATGTTCACTGCTGCGTCATCCTCATATTGTTTCAGCATGTCCTGGGCAGTTCTGACATAGGTTGTAATCAAAGACCTGACGAGACCATCAGAGAATACAATACCCTCTGAAGCCAGCGTTCTAAATAAGGACTTGCTGATATCAATGCACATCTTCAGGAGACCCTTTGATGCGTCTTCAGGCGAAAGGGTCTGGTGCTTGTGCTCATAGTTGTCGGCGATATCAACCTGACAGACTCTTCTGACGGCACAGTTTCTGTAAACCTCTGCCAGTACTCCCACTTCGAGGCCCCAGTCACCGGGAATTTTGTTGACACGGGCAATGTCCACATCCATGGAGAACTCTCCTGCAAGGGGATACCTGAAGCTGTCCAGAAAATCAAGGAGGGGCAGATGGCCGACTATTTTTGTAAGAGAACGTATAAGAGGAGTTACAAGCAGCCGTGTAACCCTTCCATGCAACCTGTCTGTTACCCTGCTGTAGTACCCTTTGCAGAACTCATACTTTAAAACAGGATTCGCAACCGGATAACAGAGACGGGCAAGCATCTCTCGATTATAGGTCAGTATGTCACAGTCATGGAGGGCTATAACACTGATGTTTTTCTGCGCTATAATGTATCCGTATGCCATCCAGGCAGACTGTCCCTTGCCGGTCTCTCCGAGCTGCAGTCCCGTTGCTGCCAGGGTCTTGTACACTCTTTTCATGCGTGGGCTGCTGTGCCATATTAGACGAGTTGTCTGGGGAAGGACTGAAAAAAAATTTCTGGCATGTTCAAATTCCTTCTTCGTACAGGGACCGAGGGTGACGATAAGTTCCTTAAGATACTTAACCTGCTGAAGCTCACGGATTATTCCCTTAAGGGCTTTCCCCTCAAGCTCTGAGTAAAGAGAGGGCAGGACAAGGGCGATAGGGCGTTCTTTTGAATACCATAAAAGTTCCTCCTCGATCTTTTCGAGTTTTGAATCGCCAAGCTTGTGAAAGGTGGCAACTACACCGGACTGAAAAAAATCACCCATGCTTTACCTTGTCTGGCATTTAAGATATCATTATGATATTCAATAACCCATATACCATATACTGTTGTAAGTACTTATCAAAGTATATAAAGTATATAGAGTCACAAATAAATGGTCAAGAGAAGGATGTCCGGGAACTGTGGAAATTATAAGGGAAATATTTCATAAAGCACTTCAGGCTGTTGACCCCTATTTTAAAGTCAGGGAGCATGCTGAAAAGATACGGGTCGAACTCCTGAACGGTGGGTTTAATAAATTATTCATAATTGGTTTCGGCAAGGCTTCCTATCAGATGGCCTGCGCAGTTGAAGATGTATTTACAGAAGAAGAAATTTCTGCAGGCATCATTGTCACCAAGTACGGCCATGCATGTATGCAGAGTGCAGGAGCAGGACCACAACGGGGAAGCCTGAAAAAAATAAAAGTCTTTGAAGCCGCACATCCCGTACCTGACGAAAAAGGCTTTGAGGCTGCCAGAGAGATCATTCATCTTGTGCAGACTGCTGATGAAAAGACTTTGGTGCTCTGTCTTATATCCGGAGGAGGTTCAGCGCTCTTTGCATCACCCTGTGAAGGTATTAGTTTAAAAGAGAAGCAGGAGGTTACGGACCTGCTTATGAGGGCAGGAGCTGATATTAACGAACTGAATGCGGTAAGAAAACATATATCAGGCGTCAAAGGAGGCAGACTTGCCGAGATGGCCTTTCCTGCAACGGTGATCAGCCTTTTGGTATCTGATGTAATCGGCGATCATCTTGATGTCATTGCATCAGGCCCCACAGCGCCTGATACATCAACATTCAGTGATGCACTTGAAATAATAGACAGATACAATCTTTCAGACAGGGTGTCTTCCAATGTAACGGCCATCTTGCAGAAAGGAGCGAAGGGTGAGATTAGCGATACACCTGATAAGGACAGCAGGGTATTTGATAATGTCAGAAACATCATTTTATGCTCAAATCAACTTGCCCTTGAAGCAGCAAAGAAATGCGCTCAGTCTCAAGGATATGACGCAGATATAATTTCAAGCACCCTGACAGGAGAGGCCAGGGCAGTCGGGGTGCAGTTAGCTCAACAGGCAAAAAAAATAAAGGCACAAATTAAAAAGAATCAGTGCTGTATCTATGGGGGGGAAACGACAGTAACCGTTACAGGAGAGGGGAAAGGCGGCCGCAACACGGAAATGGCGCTCAGCTTTGCCTGTGAAATAGAGGGGATTGAAGGTGTTACCTTTCTTTCAGCCGGTACTGACGGCACTGACGGGCCTACTGATGCTGCAGGTGCCATAGTAAACGGACAGACCATTGCAGAGTCAAAAAAACTTGGGCTTGATTCCCTCTCTTACCTGAGCAATAACGATTCATACAGTTTTTTTGACAGGACAGGTTCCCTTGTTAAAACAGGGCCGACCGGCACAAATGTCATGGATATTCAGGTTGTCTTAATTGAGAATGACTGATCTGGCTGCTAGACCGGATCTTCCTGAAGAGGATTCTCAGCTTGCCCTTTAACATACTGGGGATTACTTGCTTCCTGTGTCTTTTTGCTATTGCGTAACGTGAATGAGGACAGAAGTGTCTCCAGCTCTGTAGTGAGGTTGTTCAGGGCCTGTGTTGCTTTTGATGATTCCTGTACATTCACTGTTGTCTGCTGAGTCAATCTTGCAACTGCTTCGACGTTTGACGCTACAACTTCTCCGGTGCTTGACTGCTCTTCTACTGCTGAAGCGATCTGCTGTACCATATCAGTAACGTTCTGGGCTGATTCGACGATCTGATGCAATGATGCCCCTGCATGGTTGGACAGCTCGACGCCTGCTTGCACCTCTCGTGTTCCTGCCTGCATTGAGTCGACTGCTCTCTGAGTATCATCCTGGAATCCCTTGATCATCTCACCGATCTCATTTGTTGCGTCTGTAGTTCTTTCGGCGAGTTTTCTCACTTCATCTGCTACAACTGCAAATCCCCGTCCCTGCTCACCGGCTCGGGCTGCCTCAATCGCCGCATTCAGCGCAAGAAGGTTGGTCTGACTGGCAATATCATTTATTACCTTTATGATCTCTCCGATCTGATCAGAACGTATCCCGAGTGCTTCTATCGTCTGAGCTGATTCATTGACTGAATGAGCTATCTTGTTCATGCCTTCAATTGCCTCACTGACGACATTACCTCCCTGGATGGCAAGTTCTGAAGAATCCTTTGATGACTGGGCGGCGTTAGTTGTATTCTGTGCTACTTCTACAAAAGATGCACTCAATTCTTCCATCGCTGTTGCTGCCTGGGCTGTTTGTGAGGACTGCTCTTCAGAATTGCTGGCTATTTGTATTGATGATGCAGAGAGTCTCTCGGTACTTGTTGATATGGTCTCTGTTACTTTCATGACATTCAGCATCATATTATTCAGTTTTTCAGTGGCTATGTTAAAATGAGAACCCAGAACACTGAACTCATCTTTTCCTGATTCCTTCATCAAATGACTTAAATCTCCGTTGCTGAAGCCCTTTGCCATGGCAGATAATTCCTGAATAGGAGACGTAATGGAACGGAAAAGATTGAATAGGATTAATGCTGTTAAAATTAAGATAATACTTGCCACAGCTGAAATTATTAATTTTGTTTTCTTTGCAGTTGCCTGAGAGACTTCCTGGGCCTTTTGTGCTGCCTCTTCAATATCATGGAGCAGCTTCTTGGCTTCTGTTGTCAGCTGACCGTATTGCATCATTGCCTTGTCATCATCGGCACTGATCCAGGGGTTGTCCTTCATAAAGGCTATTGCGCCTCCCTTTACAATTTTCCATTGAGGAGAGATGGTACTTTCCATGACTGTCATGAGTTCAGGATCACTTATTTCCTCCATCAGTGTCTTATACGTCTGTTCAAACCCGTCAAGGTTCTGATTCGTGAGCTCGATTGAAATGGGTTCTGCTTCATCAATAATAAATTCATTGACTCCCCTGAATATACCCTGCAGATACATGTTTGCTGTTTTAAATTGATAGGCAATATTGCTTTTGTGCACGACAGCGTTGCTGCCGAACCAGTTTGCAACCCCCAGAGTTACGATGAGAGTCATGAGTATTACAGATGAAAGGATGATTCTTTTTTTTATGCTCATTGATTGTCCTGAAAAGATAGGGGGCCAGCACTCTGGCCCCCTATCTTTTGTATGATTAATGTTCTACGGTAAATCCTTTTTCATTCCATGTTGAAAAACCATCTCTCATCCAGTAAACATTTTTATATCCCAGTTCTGCGGCTTTCTGTGAAGCATAGTAGGATTTCCAGCCGTTCGGGCCGTCGCTGTGGAAAAGGATTATCTGGTTTTTGTCGGCAGGGAGTTTGGAAACATCAAATTCCCCTGTACGCTTTGAAGGGTGTCCCTTCTTGGTCCACTTGTACGGTGCTGATGTTGCACCTGGGAGGTGGCCTTTACCGAAGTTGAGGGCCTTTCTCATGTCAAAAACCTTGATGGTGCTGATCTGATCTTTTGCATCATCAGCAGATATAATTGTCACACCCTCGGGGGGGTCTGTCGGGGTCGGAACTTTGCCGGCCATTGCCATTGTTGTCATTGCAAGCACTAAAACCATCACTGAGAGAACTACAACTACTTTTTTCATTCTTATTTCCTCCTTTTTTGGCGTTGATGTTTTCATGGTAAAGATACAATCACTACAGAAACTGCTGACCTTTCACCTCCTTTACAGATTGTGGCTTTCTGCTATTCTGAAGGCCACTCATTAACATTTCATTCATATTGCCCTGAGTCCCCTTGGCGGGGATCATTTTTCCCTATCGGATATTGAATAAAGAAACTTTAGAAATGATAAATATGAATTAGGGAGGTAACCAACTCTATAATATGATGAAATCTGCTATGCAATGAGTCAGTGATTCGGTTATCATAGACGGAGGGATTGATATTTCACACTATACTATGAAAAAACAGATTGTTGTATTTACTGACCTTGACGGGACCCTCCTTGACGATGGATACTCCTTCCACGATGCTATGCCTGCCCTTGAACTGCTTGAGGGCCGGTGCATCCCGCTGGTGCTCTGCACAAGCAAGACAAGATCGGAGATAGAACTCTGCAGGAGAGATTTGAATAACAAGGAGATGTTTATATCAGAAAATGGGGGTGGGATATATATACCTAAAAAATTCAAAATCAAAAATCTAAAATCAAAAATAAAAATTAAGGAAGAAGAAAATTATTTTGTTATAAAGCTTGGCGCTGACTATTCTGCTCTGAGAAAGGCACTTGAGGAAATTCGTTTTGCCGGCTTTGCAGTGAAGGGTTTTGGAGACATGAGCGCTAGAGAGGTTGCAGCGTTGACGGGTCTGAAAGTATCAGATGCAGAATTGGCCAAAGAGAGAGATTTTGACGAGCCATTTATTTTTAAGGGCAATAAAGAGCAGAGAGAGAGGTTAAAAAAAGAGATACAACAAAAAGGTTATTACACAACTGAAGGTGAGTTGCTTCACATTATGGGTGAAAGTGACAAGGGGAGGGCGGTTACTCTCGTAAAGGATCTGTATGCTCAACACTATGGCACCATAGTTACAGTCGCACTTGGAGACAGTCCCAATGATGTTGAGATGTTAAAAAATGTTGACTACCCGATTGTGGTACGGAAGAAAGACGGCAGCTATAACCGGAATATTATCAGTGAGGTGCCGGGATGTATAAAGGCCGATGGGATTGGTCCTGCAGGCTGGAATGGAGCAGTAAAAAAACTACTTGAAACTCTGCTTCTCTGAGGGGAAGATGCCTTTCTCAACTTCAGCCTTATATTTCCGCAGGGCCTTTACAGCATCCACCTTGACATTTGCATACTGTTTCGTAAATTTCGGAACGAACCGTTCAAAGAGACCGATCACGTCGTGCAGCACAAGGATCTGTCCGTCACAGTGGGGTCCTGCTCCTATTCCTATCGTTGGGATTGAAAGTTCCTTTGTTATTTTTTTTGCCAGCTTCAGGGGAATGGCCTCCAGTATCAGTGAAAAGGCGCCGGCATCTTCAACAGCATGTGCTTCTTCAATAAGCCTCTTCGCTGCTTCGTCGCTTTTCCCCTGGACTTTATAGCCGCCCATTCTGTGAATGGACTGCGGGGTAAGCCCTATATGGGCCATGACTGGGATGTCCGACTTTGTCATTGCCCGAATGTGATCACAGACCTCAGCGCCTCCTTCCATTTTCACAGCTGCCGCACCTGCCTCTTTCAGAAACCTCCCGGCATTTTTCACGGCATCAGCAATGCCTGCCTGGTACGACATAAAGGGCATATCTCCTATGACCATGCAGTCGCCGGCGCCGCGGGAGACCATCTTTGTGTGATAAACCATTTCATCCATGGTAACAGGCAGGGTATTTTCAAGTCCCTGCACAACCATCCCGAGGGAATCACCGACAAGGATGGCGTCAATGCCTGCCTCATCAAGGATCCTGGCAAAGGGGTAGTCATAGGCAGTGAGCATGGTAATCTTTACTTTGTCTTTTTTCTTTGAAAGAAAATCCTGAATGGTAAAATGCGCCATGGACAGAACCTGTAAGCTATTCAGACAAAATTTCAATCAGTTCAAGGACAAAGGTTAGCTCTTTGCCCGCCAGAGGGTGGTTTGCATCCATTGTAAAAGACTTGTCGCTTTTGTCTATTACTGTCACTGGAATTTTTTGACCGTTAGGCCTGTGAAGCTGGACTGTATCTCCAACACGCGGGTCAAACTCACCGGGGGCCTGCTTTCTTAAATATTCAAATATCTTCTTATCATCCCGTGCTCCA
>CP070644.1:2041107-2061279 GCA_020354155.1 Nitrospiraceae bacterium
GCATTAACTGCGGTGGTTGTGAGACGACAGGGACCTGTGTCATTGATGATGACATGGAAGAGGTGTACCGTGCGATACGGGAGAGTGACAGGTTTATCATTTCATCACCGATTTTCTTTTTTAGTTTGACGGCCCAGATTAAGGCCCTTATCGACAGGTGCCAGGCTTTCTGGTGTGAAAAGTATCTCTTGAAAAAACCCGTCCCTGAAGGCCCTCATGGAAGGAAGGGGCTGCTCATGATGGTAGGCGGAATGAAGAAAGAGATTGGATTTCAGTGCGGCGATGCAACAGCAACTGCCTTTTTCAGGACCATCAACGTTCCTGCCCATGAGACAATCCACTATGCTTCTGTTGATGCACAGGGGGCCGTGTCAGAGCATCCGACAGCGTTGAAGGATGCATATGAGGCAGGGAAAAAGCTGGTTTCCTGATCAATAATTGAATGTGTCTTCCTTATCTATGTCATTCCCGCCTGTCGGGAATCGAACCGGCTGTCATCCCCGAGAAACGGCCCTCTATTCCGAGTGCCACGGCCAATCCACACATTAATAGTATTTTCCTGTATGCTATGCAATTGGCTTACATTTAAAAAACTTCAAAGGAGAAGATTATGTTAGAACCGAATAAAGTCACGCTGTATTCAGGCGGGCACAAAGGGACAGAAGAGTATTTTGGAAAAGCAGCTGAGAAGTGGGGCATGCAGGAGGTAACATTTAATTTTGCAGGACATGGTATAAGCCGTGAACGGGGAGTGAAAATGCTGTCTGATGAGGAACTGGCCCGCGGCGGCGTAGGACCGGATATTATCAGGAAGCGAATGGAGCGTTCATTTGCTACGACACCTATGATGCAAAAAATATTTCAAGTACTGTTTCATATCGTTAATAACGGTTATCAGGTCTTTGCCGTTGGCTGGTTATTGTCGAATGGAACAGTGAAGGGCGGCACTGGCTGGGGTGTTGAACTGGCAAAGTTATTCAATAGGCCCGTACATCTCTTTGAGCAGGATAGAAAAGAATGGCTTTCGTGGGTAAATCATGAATGGGTAACGGAAGATCCGGTTATATCTCATAAAACAGTAGCGGTAACGGGTACCCGTTATTTGACCGATGAAGGCAGACAGGCCATTGATGAACTCTTTGATCGCTCATTCAAGACTTCTGACAAATAAAGATTAAGGCGATGGGGTCTTGACGAAGGAAAAAATAAATTCACCGGGCCCTGTGCTGCTTTTAAAAAGTACACACTCGTTATTGCCTTAATGACCCTTCAAGGGGGACCACGTAATAGCCGGGAGAGACAAAATACTTGGTGATCAGCATGGTCTCAAGAGAGGATAGTTTATCAGCCTCCGGCATAACCTCAAGTTTCAGCCGGGCAATTCCGTTGGTAATCTCACCGATCAGCCGGGCATACCCTTTTTCGCCCTCAAGGCTTACTGAGTCAAGCTCTATACGATTGCCGGTAATTGACAGGGATCCCTGTATCCTGTGAAATGTTTCTATGAGGGGAATAACTACTTCAGATTTATGAATATTGAGATCAGGGATTTGAAAGGTAACCTTGACCGAGTCAGTCTTTAAATTAAGGTCAGCCTCTGCAGATAAATGGCCGCCGCCCTGAATGCCCAGTTTCTTCAGATACGTTACAGAACCAATGTCAGCCTCAACTATCCGGAGCATGCTTCCCTCAGGATATGCCAGTACTCCAAGAATGTTTCCACTGCCAAGCTTACCGGTCAGAGACAGGGCAAGCTGTCCCATCAGAATATTAGACAGGGACGGTCTTGCTGACACATCATTGATAGTGAGCAGCGGTATGTCAGCAATATACAGCTCCAGACTATCAATAGCAAGGTTAAAGAACGGTCCTTTCCTGAAACCATTGAAGGCAACTGAAAGATCGGCTCCCTGAGTCTGATTTATTTCTTTTTCTATGCGTTCCCTGACAACATCACCGGGGACGGCGAATATCCAGAAAAGCAGGAAGAAGAGAGGAAGTGAAAGAAGCAGAAGGAGCATTGTTTTGATTTTTCGCATAGGCTCTGATCAACTCTTGCTGATCAGGGAAACTGTCAACGTCAGAGTGAATTTGCTCGAATCTTCAAAACCGGTCAGTAACTGGGCACTTTTAATTTTCAGCGGAGCGGGGTTCTGCTCAATCCTGTAGAGCAGATTGACGATTTGATTGAGATCAATATCGGTGATTTCCAGCCGGGCATCTTCTTCAAAAAAATCCGTTAATTTTCTTTTCTCCAATGGTTTTAACTCGCTTGCCTTCATGAGCAGCGTTTCAAGAATTTTTTCAAGAGCTGACACCGGTCCTGCCGTCTTTGTCAAACCAAGTCTTTTCTCTTTTGACGAAACATGGTTTTTCAGGTTCACCATTGTGCTGCTGAGGGACTGCATTTCAGTTAAGCTGGCAGATATTGATTCAACCTCTCTGTCCATCTGTCTGCCGTACATCACTGTAGTGAATATGACGATGATACAAAGAAAGATTCCAAGGATCATCACCTGTAATACCCTGTCGGCAAGAAACGCTTTTCTGATCAGGACTTTCATAATGATTTCTCCTGCATGGTCATGGAAAAGGCAACTTCCCTGTCTGAGACAGCTTTTGAGTCCAGCACCTTGACGCCTCCAAAGATGGCAGCCAGTGCCGCCTTGAGCTCATCTACCTTCTGAAAGTCACCTGCAGTTCCTTTTATGAGGAGACGTTGTGCATCAGCACTGAATTCTGTAAGAGTAATGGTATCTCCCGTGAGTTCAGCAATATTTTTCAGAGGTTCAAGAACAGGAATGCCCACAAGGACAGCTTTTTTATTTTGTAATTCTTTTAGTTTTCCCTGAAACTGTCTCAGGGGATCAACAATTTTATTATCTTCAGGGAAAATGCTTTTATAGTATGTCCGCATTCTGTTCGATAGATCCCGGTAATCACTGTCTACAGCATAAAGCCTGTAAGCTGAGCCGGCAGCGATGATAATGAAAAGCAGCAGGACGAGGGACATTGTCATCCTGAGCCCTTTCTTTATCCGGTCAATGTCACCGGTGTAAGACAATTCATGCTGCCTGAGGTTGATAGAAGGCTTGAGGAGTTCCTGTTTTGCAGTTTCCCCCCGAATGGTCTTATCACCAATTGGTGTGCCGAGGATATTTTCACCATTTCCTCCGTATAACCAGAGATCAATTGATGTAATGACCTTCGGATCCAGCCCGGCTGATGAAAAAATGTCCAGAATTTCCCTGAGCTTTGATTTTTTAATGCAAACAGCCTTTACCCTGCTCCTGCCGTCATGTGTCTCAATGACAACGTGATCAATACTATAATCGTTCACATTGCCGAGGAGGAGACCGTCAAGTTCATAGACCAGAATGTCATTGATTTTTGCTGCATCGGAAAAGGGAAAGGTTATTTCCCTCAAAGTGAGATAACTCAGGGGCAGGCTCAGGAAGAGTTCATCAATACCACTTTCGAGAACAGGGGACAGGCTCTCTACCGTTACATCATGATCAATAGCCGAGGATGAAGTATCTGACAGTTCAAAGTCACTCCCTGTTTTCTCATACACGTAGAAGTTGATGCTGTTATCGAGAAGATCAATAAATCCGGTCTTCATCTACTGTTCCTTCCAATAGAGGATTTTCATGGAGTTATCCATAACGCTCTCAATAATCCGTTTGATCTCATTAACCATGGCAGTGGCTGTTACCCTGAAGATCTCGGCCTTAACGGTGACCTTTTTGCCCTGCAGCCTCTGGCCGATGCTTTCAAGGCCTGATACCCTGACAATGTGGGACTCATCTTCAAAGGGAGTGCTGATGCGATAGTCAATAATGCGCTGCGCAAGTTCTTCTGTCATGTCGTCGCTCATGCTGACAAGCACGGGCAATGGAGCTGTATTAACATTGATCCTGCTGTTACCGTAAATGGTGATGTAGGGAGTGATTTTTTTATAAATTTCATCATCAATTTCTTCAATAAGGCGAAGTTCGTCGATGCTCCAGAGAAAGGAATTTTTGCTGTTGCCCTCACTACCTCCCTCTCGCGGCTCATTGTCCGGGTCTATCCAGTCAGCTATGACATCACCCAGTGTGGGGTTAATATTAAGATATTCAAGGAGCTTTTTCAAGGACAGCAGCTCCTCGTCATTCGCCATTCCGTTTTGATAGATAATACCGTTCAGATTGAACTTGGAGTTCTCATCCTCAAGTTTTATCAACAGAAAAGCGTTAGGACCAAAGTCTCTTTCAACAGGCAGCTCTATGCCATTCTCCGTAGTGTGTGAGACTTTATTGACCTCTTTCAGGAAAAGAGAGCTCAGCGTCTGACCTGACCGTGCCATGAGCGAGGCCTTCTGTGCATTGCTCCAGTTGGAAAATGAAGAGGTGTCTATATAAACTTCGTACACGAAATCAACGGTGAGACCAACGAGCACGGTAATAAGCAGAAGTGTAATAATGAGCGCAGAGCCCCTCTGGCTGCAAAGGGTGTTTCTATCGGTGCAGTTGAATAATCGGGGAAGCAAATTTATAACACATCTCTTTCCCCCCCTTTTTGGCAAAGAGGGGGTACAGGACAATAATTTATTCTTGCGTGCTCTCATCAGAGTTGTGTGCCTATCCTGGGAATTGAATATTCAGTGAGCTGCACTGCTTTGCCATTATCGTCAAATTCTATTGTGATCCTAATACGTTCCGGAATGGCTCCTGTCTCTTCAGCATTCCATGTCCTGACCCACTTTCCGTCAAAGAGTGTTTCTACGGTAAAACTTTCTATGTCTTCAATAAGTTCAAGCGTATAGGCTTCCTCGGAAAGGGCGGCAGGCCCCTGTTTTTTGAAAAGAAGAAGATGGCCGTCATTCTCTTCAATGTAATACTGTATATTCTGGACGCTGTTATACTGTGACGAAAAGGCAGTAAAGTGCAGTGCGGAGGTACTTTTACCGAAAACATCCCTGTCCCTGATAATGAAGCGGGTGGGATTTTCATTACTCTTTTCTTCGAGAAGCGGTTCAAATATTGAACTTTCGATTTCACGTCTCATAAAATCAAGAGTAGTTCGTGCTTCATGGTACTTAAGGGATATGCCATTAAATCTGTTTATGGCACGCTGCACAGTGTGAAAGGTTGAATAAACAGAACCGACTACAATGGTCAGCAGTGTCAGGCTTACGAGTACTTCGATAAGGGTAAAACCTGTCCCGCACACATTGCCTGTGCGATATGAAGCCTGACGGTGAGGGGGTGAAACATTGGAGACAGATATCCTCATATCATTCTTTCCCGCGAGTTACAAATTCATTTAACACGACACTGTTGTCATGTCCTGTAACATGGACTCTCAATTCAAGGATATCAGGGTGCTCTGTTGCCAGGGCAGAGAGTGAATATGCAAGGCCGGTTTCACTGTCAGTGCCCTGTGACTGTCCTGGACTATGACTCATTTCAGCAATTTTGATTTTTGCAAACTGGTACATCTCTGTTCTGATATTGTTTTCATAGGTTATGTCAGCATGACGGTTAACGGTATGGAGGATCATAATCAGTGAGGTCCCGATGATTGCCAGGGCAATCATTATTTCGAGAAGGGTAAACCCTTTTTTATGCCGTCTGCTTCCCAATTGAATTATCATACTTCTACAGCATGTAACCTCTGTGCACCTTTGATCTGCCGCTAATATGATTAAACTGGATGCTATATGCGTCTTCTCCTGCCAGCAGGTGCACAGTTATCGGTTCTGCAGGGCCTGAAGCCCCGAATTCCATGATGACTTCACCACTGGATACTTTGCCCAGTGAAGGAACAAGAACATCATTGAGAATCACGTCTCTGCTCATTTGGAAGTTCCTTGACTCACCTTCACTCCTGAATCCCCAGGAACCTGAGTCAAGATCAAAGGTTACTGTATAGAGGCGTTTCTTTGCCACAGCCTCATCATTGATATACCGGAGAGTTGCACTTATCCGCTTTGCCTCTGATTTTAATGCCCTTTTACCGGAGTTCCAGAGATTCGGCATGACGAGTGCAGTGGCAAGAGAGATAATGAATATCACGATGACCAGTTCAACAAGAGTAAAAGCCTTTTTATTCATAGTTCCCAGTTTATGATGTCAGCATTGTAACCTTCACCTCCAGGCTTGCCGTCTGCTCCATAGGAGATGATGTCATAATTGCCAATCGAGCCCGGGAATATGTAGAGGTAATCATGTCCCCATGGATCAGGTGAGAGCAGTTTGCTGTCGAGATAGCCACTGGATCGATAGTTCTCCGGTATCTGGCCCGTATCCGGAGCAGTAACAAGAGCAGATAATCCCTGTTCGGTGGAGGGGTAAAATCCATTATCCATTTTATAGAGCTTCAGTGCAGTTTCAAAGTTCTTTATCTGGATCTTTGCTTCTTTCACATTTGCATCATCAATCCTGGAAATCAGACGGGGAGTTACAAGTGCCGCAAGAATACCTATGATGACAACAACAACCATTATTTCTATCAGGGTGAAGCCGAATGTGCAGTGTTTTATTTTATTACGTCTCATCAGCATATGATTCTTTCCTCACTATCAATACCTTGAAAATGTAGTACCCGTTTATGCCTCACTACTTCATCAGTTGATTGAGCTCAAATATCGGAAGGAGAACTGATATAACAATAAAACCAACGATCAATCCCATGATGAGAATCAGCGAAGGCTCCAGGAGACTGATGGCTCTCTGGAGTTTCCTGTCAAATTCTGACTCATATGATTCAGAGGTCTTTATTAATACCTGAGAAAGCTGCCCTGTCTGTTCCCCTGTGGCAATAATCTGTAGGAGGGTGGGGGGGAACCCATCAAGGCTTGCAGATAGTCTGGCCCCCTGAGATACACGGTCTTCGGCTGATACTATTCTCTGCTCAAGGACGCTGTTGCCGGTAGCCGTGGACGTTAACTTCATGGCCTGCAGAATCGGCAGTCCTCCTGACAGAAGGAATCCCATGGTCATGGTGAAGCGCAGCATATACAAACCCATGAGCATTCCCGTCGGGTCTTTAAGCAGGAGTGCGTCAAGAATGTCCCGACGCTTCTTCTGAATCTTTCTGAATGCATAGAGGGCACTTCCTGCAAAGGCGAGAAAGAGCCACCAGAAATTTTTTAATGCTGAGCTGATCCACATCAGGATAACGGTAATAAAGGGTAAGGACGCAGAGGTCTCTTCAAAGATCTTTGTGATTTTCGGAATAACAAAGGTAAAGAGAAAGAGTATGATAGCGGAACTGACACAGGCCATAAACAATGGATAGATAAGGGCAGTCTTTACTTTGTTCCTGATGTTTAATTCCTTTTCAAGATAATCGGCAAGTTTCAGTAACACATCTGTTAACTTGCCGCTGCTCTCCCCGGCAGAAATCATGCCGGTGTAAAAATCAGGAAAGACGTGCGGATGAGCCGTCATTGCCCGGGCCAGAGGGGAACCGCCTGCAATACCCTCCTTAAGATCAATCAGTATTGTTCTCCACTCGCCCCGCTGCTCATTAGAAAGTGCGCTGACGGCTTCTATGAGGGGAACCCCTGCTGCAATGAGTGTAGAGAGCCTTCGTGTAACATCGGCAAGGACCATCTGAGATGGTTTTCTGGAAATGACATTTTTTCTGAGAGAGCCTTCCTCGGAGATTTCTTTTGGGAAGATACCCTGATTCTTTATTTTCAGCACAGCATCTTTGTGACCATCGGCTTCAACAGTGCCTTTGGTCTCTGATCCTGCTTCGTCATATCCCCTGTATTTGAAAATAGGCATAATGAAAAATTAAAAATAATAAATCTGAAATAAATATGATTGAACACCCACGATCATTTCAATCGAGAGAAATATAACTTTTCTCATAAGTGCTGTCATTCCCGCGCAGGGAGGCATGCCTTCAAGGGTATGACAGAATGCGTGCATTCCTGTTTTCTCTCAGGTTATTTTAAAATCCTGAGTTACTCTCAACAATTCTTCTATTGTTGTAACTCCTGAGACAACTTTGCCTATGGCATCTTCGCGCAGTGGACGGAATCCTTCACGAATTGCTGCTTCCTGAATGACCTGTGCTTCTTTTCTGCTGCTGATCAATGATCTGATTGCCGGAGTAATCTCAAGTAATTCATATATTCCCGTTCTGCCAAGATACCCCTTGCCGAGACATTTTTCACAGCCTTTGCTCTGATATACAAGAGCAGGAGGTGTCTTCATTTTCAGGTAAGTCAGCTCCTGTTCTGTTGGTTCGTAAGACTCCTTGCAGTGTGGACAGAGCGTCCTCACAAGTCTCTGGGCCAGGATGCATATCAGTGATGATGAAACAAGAAAGGGCTCTATCCCCATGTCAACAAGACGGGTAATTGCACTTGGCGCATCATTCGTATGAAGTGTGCTCAGTACCAGATGACCGGTCAGAGAGGCGTGTACTGCTATCTCGGCGGTTTCAATGTCACGGATCTCCCCGATCATCATGATATCCGGGTCCTGCCTGAGGATCGATCTCAGGCCCGAAGCAAAAGTAAGGCCGATCTTGGGATTGACATGCATCTGTCCAATTCCGTTCAACTGGTACTCAACGGGGTCTTCAACGGTAATGATATTCCTGTCCTCTGTATTCAGCTTCAGAAGAGAGGCGTATAGTGTTGTGGTTTTTCCGGAACCTGTAGGCCCTGTTACCAGAATGATACCGTTCTGACGTGACAGTGCTGTTTTCATTGACTGCAACACTGCATCTTTCAGTCCAAGCATCTCAAGGTTCATGATTCCTGCCTGCCTGTCCAGCAGTCTCAACACAGCCCTTTCTCCCAGCGCAGTCGGTATGATAGAAACTCTTGTGTCGATATCCCTTCCTCCTATGAGGAGTTTTATCCTTCCGTCCTGGGGGAGTCGCTTTTCAGTAATGTCAAGATTTGCCAGTATCTTGATTCTTGATATGAGCGCATCATGAATTATCTTTGGAGGGCTTAACACCTTGTTCATGATACCGTCTACCCGTAACCGTACATCTATTCCTTTTTCGTAGGGTTCGATATGAATGTCGCTTGCCTTTTCCTTGACGGCTTCCATCAACAGAGCATTCAGCAGACGTATAATCGGAGCTTCTTCTGTCAGTTCAAGGAGGTCCTGCGGGGATTCAAACTCTGTTGCAACCATTGACAGGTCTTCGCCTTTGATATCACCCATTACGTCATTGACCCTGCTGGTCTGACTGTACACCCGATTAATGGCATCAATGATGATCTGCTCCTCAGCTTTCAGCGGATGAGGTATCAGGTTCAGGTCCCGCGCCAGATCCCTGAGTGCAAAGATACCGCGGTTGTCAGCTACTGCGGCTACAAGTGTGCCCTCTTCTTTTCTGAGCGGGAGGAAGACATTGCCTTTTACGAAATTCAGGGGAAGGTCCTTCAAGAGTGAAAATTCTATTTGCTCATCTGTTATCTTGTCGATAGACTCCATATCGGGAATAGGCTCAGTCTGTTTTTATCGGTAGATTCGGGGACGCAGTTTCATCTTCCATGGCAGCAGACCTGTTCTCAATCTTTAATATGTAGTTCGGCTCTGCGTACTGTACTTCAGGAATCTGCGTAAACTCTTCCAGGGCCTGTTTTACAGTCTGCTCGGGATTCAACCTCACCTGGTATATCCCTATTGATTTAAAGTATTTTATGATCGTCGCACCCTGCAGGGCAACAATTTCACTTGCCCTTTCCCTGGATACAGTGCTGATAAATCTTATCATTAGTTCGCCTTCGCTGTATAACTTCTCTTTTAAGGAAAAGGTCTTGTGCTTTTCTCTGGTAATATTATCTAACTTCGAAGATTCCTTGACGATGTGAGGAGAAAGAAAGACAAGCAGGTTTCTCTTGATTTTTGACTTGCTCTTGGACCTGAAGAGCCAGCCAAAGATGGGGATATCACCAAAGAGGGGCATTTTTTCCGTTATTTCCTCTTCTGTTTCCTGCATCAATCCGCCGATGACCACCGTATGGCCGTCTTTCACAATGACCGATGTCTTTGTAGCGCGTTTTGTTGTGGTAGGCCCTACTGTAGTAAGAATTTCTTCAGTCGAGTCCTTTACCGCTGATATTTCCTGATATAAATCGAGTTTTACATAGTCACCCTCTGTAATCTGCGGGGTTAATCGTAAGGTTATGCCCACGTCAGTTCGATCAATGGCATTAACCACTGTATTGGTTGTAACAACGTCACGTTCACGTTGTCCGATAAAAGGCACATTTTCACCGACTACAATTTCTGCCTCTTCATTATCAGAGGTAAGTATCTGCGGTGTTGAAAGGATATTAATAGCGTCCTTAAACTCGCTGAGACTGAAGAGCACGGCAAAACCGGGTGCCGTTAATGTCTGTGTTGATGCAGAACCGTCTGAGGATATTGAAGTAAAGGGAATATCAAGGAAGTTGCCCATCCCCCCTGTTGAGAATCCTGTGAGGCCGGACACGATGTCAAGGAGCGTGCTTGAGCTTATGTTGCCAAATCCGCCGATCGCAACAGGTTCACCATTATGGCGGGCCATGACTCTCCATTTTGTGCCAAGATCCTTGAGTTTGTCTATGGATGCCTCAAGTATTATTGCTTCTACATAGACCTGCTTTCTTCTCTTGTCGAGCGTCTTGATGACCTCTACGATGTTATTATAGTCCTCGATTGGTGCTACAATGATAAGAGAATTGGTCGATTTGTCGGGTGTAATGCTGAGCACAGGTACTCCCTTCTGCCCGTTTTGTTGTGCCTTGCTGCTGCCCCGGTAGGAACTCTTAATGTCTTTGAAGATCCCCTGCAGGACCTTTGCAAGATCTTCAGCGTCTGCATTTTCCAGGAAGTAGACATTTATTTTTGACGGTTCTTCTTCATCAGAAGGCTGATCTATCAGTTTTAAAATTGATCCTATCTTCTCTATGTTAAGGGCGGAGTCTACGACGAGCACCAGGTTACGGGGACCGAAAGATGCGATGTGCCCGTCTCGTGAAACAACGGGCTTTAAAAACCGAACAGCATCATCGGCTTCAATGTGGGTTGTTGGAATGAGTTTTGTGATGTAGCCTTCATTCACCTCGACCGTTTCTTCAGGTGAGATCAGACCCGACTGTTTTGCCAGTGATGAAGGAATTATTTTATAAGCCTTTTCACCGGCCGGAATAATGGTGTACCCTTTGAGGGTAAGGACAGATGTGAAAAGGGAGAAAGACTCTTTGATTGTCAATCTCGTTGGGGCAATGATCGTTATCTTGCCCTTGACCCGCTCATCATAAATAAAATTGTAAGCCGTTATTTCACTTATGAATTTGACGACTGAGGATAGCTCTACGTCAATAAAGTTAAAGGAAATCAGTTCTTCATTGTTTTTTGCACTGGCGCCGGGAGACAGGACAAGTGCGAATACTATAAAAACAAGCAGAAGGAAACTGCAAAAAAACCTGCGTGTCATAAAAGGCCTTTCTTTCAGGATACATAAGAATATAATATACTGTGCATTTTACAATAAGCTGAATTCTTTGGCAATCCAACTGGCATTTTTCTAAATCCATGATTATCTGAGCCGATAATTTAATGACATTTTTTCACTGTTCCGCATAATATCGAGTTTTATAGCATTCATACCCTTCAATGCGGTCATTGCCTGAATTGCAACTTCCGGATTGGAGATTGCAAGTCCATTAACACGCAGCAGGACATCATTATTTTTCAAACCAAGATTGTCGTATAATCCCCCCGGCTGCACCTCAAGGATAACAAAACCTTCCTGTTTCCCGTCTTTTATATTTGGCAATAACCGCGCGTCTGTTAAGATGTGTTCCGGCTGTTCCAGCGACTGCAGCACACTTTTCCTGTTGACTTCATACTTACGATCGCTCAGTTTTTTTACAAAAGAAGGTTCTGGGCTTTTTGTCTGACCTGACGTACGGGGTCTGGACGGCATGGCTGATTGTTCATAGTCGATTTCAAGTGTATAGGTGACAGCATTCTGCTCTATTTCAACAGAAGATGAGCGGACAGCCGCCAGCTTGCCGAAATGAAAGACCATTTCACCATAGGCAAAGACATCCTGTTCGGAGGGAGACTTGGATCTGTCCTCCAGAATGGCATAGCTGAGTTTTTCAGGACCTACGACTGTGCCAAGCAGGACAAGGTCTGAAAGTGACCCGGGGGCTGTCTCAGGGACGCCGGCAGCGACGATAGGCTGCAGCTGCAAGGGCGGTCCAAAAGGATTTTTTTCAAGTATGGGTGCGTAGTCGTTCAGCTTTTTTTTTGTCACACCCGAATTAGCGGTATGTATAGGAGCGGGAGGGGTGCTCTTCTTTGTCAAGGTATGGGAGATAAGGGTTCTCACAACAAGCAGAGATGAGACAACGATAGCGGCTATAAGAAAATAGTTAATAAAAATGCGGAATTTGGTAAATGATTCGATCATTTTACTTAGATTACTTTTTTGTTTTCATCGTGTCAATAAACCTTCCTGTCTGACAGTAATGTCTGATTATGTACAACTACTGACATTCTTTATATATCAGCTTAAGAATAAAAGGAAATTAACCGATATTTACATATAGTTTAAATCCATAGAACAGGGGTTACTTCGGTGTCAAGAATATTAATCGGAATGCTTATGCTGGCCAGTATCATGAGCTGGTCATTCTTTGCCTATGCTCTTCAGGAAGATCATCAGGATTTAAAAGGCCCTGCCTTCAGCAATCCTGATGAAATAATGGAGATGCCCGAACGCTGGATAAAACAAAAGATAAAGCACGACCCATCATCTGGCAAGGCGGATATTGTTATTACCGTAAACCAGAATTACTTCGAAATTGTAGAGCCCATCATAGGAACATATGAAAAGAAACATGGTCTGCATATTGTATTACATAAAGGCACCTGCGGCATTTCTGCAGGCATGCTTTCAAACAAGACAGCTGACATTGGCGGCTTCTGCTGCCCACCGGGAAGAACAGACAGACTGCCCGGGCTGAAATTTCATACCCTTGGAATTGTTGCCCTAGCTATTATCGTACACCCGAACAATCCCGTAGAAGATATTACCCTGAAACAGGCACGTCAGATCTTTATGGGAGAGATTTATCGCTGGTCTGAGCTGGGAAGATCACAGGGAAGAGAATTGCCTAACCTCCCGATTCAGCCGGTAGGCCGGCTTCACTGCAAGCTCCGGTCAGGTCATTGGCGGGGATTGCTTGACAATGAAGACCTCTTCAGTCCCGGTATTGTCGAGGTTGGAGCCATTCCGGACATGATTTCGCAGGTCGCCGAAAATGAGAATGCCATAGGTTTTGAAACGATAAGCATGATACGTCACCTGAGGGACAAGGGAAGAGTAAAAATCCTCAAGATAAGCGGTAATGATCCGGCTAATGAGTCTGATCTGATTTCAGGCAAATATCCCCTGTATCGGGTTTACAACATCACAACGTGGGAAGGGGGCGGTGTTGAGAACCCGTACGCGGCAAACCTTGTGAAACACCTGCTCAAGGAGATGAAGACAGTTGACAGCGAATTCGGCATGGTCCCTGCTTTCCGTCTCAGGAAGGCGGGGTGGCTATTTAAGAACGGTACCGGGTGGAAGTTCAGAGACAATGAATTGATCGGTGAGCCGCACTAATGCATCACAGGGCAATGAAACAAAACGGGACAGGCTCATTTTTTGCCAAGCTACATCAGCGCACCTCACTTACGCTGAAGATGGTAATATTGGCAGTTGTTGTCGCTACCGTCATGTGGGTAGGTTATGACCAGATTCAGACCCATGAGCTCAAAAAGATTTTTAGGGCCCAGCTTTCTGAACGGCTTAGCAATCAGGCCATGGAAGACAGGATCAGATTTGACCGCTATGTAAAGGCGCACCTGCACTCTATTAAGCTTTTTATCTCTCAACATAATTTTACTGACTATATAGATAAACGAACATGGACGCCTTATGACAATTCCCCGGTAAAAAAATATAGAAGACCTCCACAATGGTTTCCATCATCATCCATTCTGCGTACCTTTGGTCAGCCACGGTTTGCCCTTCTCTTTGACTCCCGGGGAAAACTTCGGGAAGCATATGAGGGGCCGCGGAATGAAGGTATTCCTCAATCAATACTATTTGCATCCCGGCAGCTGCTTCTTAAAAGCAGAGGGCAGAACTTTATGAAGAATATTGATGACAAGCCTTACCTGATTGCTTCTGAACTATATGTCAACGCAGCCGGAGAAGAGAAGGCAACGCTGATGCTGGCCTCACCAATTGATGATATATTTTTATCTTCTGCTCTCGGCTCTTCAAGACCTGGTCACATAGTCGCATTATTGACCATGGAGAATTCCCCGAGAATACTGACAAGCAGCAATACTGACCAGATATCCAGAGGTATGTATCTGAAGGATCTTAAGCAGCACTATCTTGTGACGGGCCAGGAATTTCTTGACTATGGAGCTGCGGAACAGGTGATGAAGTTTGTCTCCTTTATTTCCCTGGGCGAGGTCAATATGCTGATAAAGTCTATTGCATCAAGGGAAAGAAAAATCAGACTTATAGGTTTACCCATACTGGTAGCTGCCTTTGCGCTCCTCATGTTCTGGGTTACACGGCGCATTCAGATTATCACTGCCCATATCTCGGAATTTTCAGAAAGAGCTCTTGGCGTATCCTCACAGGATCTTAAAAAGGGCGATCAGCTCTATACTCTTGAAACGAGGTTTTACAGGCTTACAGAAGAAGTACTTCAGGCACGGGAAGTGCAGAGACAAAAGGCCGAAGAGGAACGGCTGCTTGAGAAAAAAAACATGGAAATAAAACAGAAAGAGCATGAACTTCACCTGTTGCAGTCGGTTACCGAGGCGGTTGGTGTCGGCGTGATGCAAAAGACACCTCAGGGACTGGCTGCCGTAAACAGGCAGATGGAGCAGTTTTCGGAAATGTGCGGCGGCCTGTCCAGTTTTGAAATCAGTGATGATCTCAATCAGGAACACTCGCTTCAGGACAGGCAAGGGAGCCGGCGCATCTTTCAAATAACCTGTCCTGACATTGTTAAGTCGGAAAAAATTTATCTTGTCCGGGATATTACAAAGATCAAGGAGCAAACAGAGGCCCTTGAACATCTTGCAATGCATGATATATTGACAGACCTGCCAAACCGGGCGTTGCTTCATGACAGGCTGAAGCAGGCAATTGTTACAGGACAGCGGGACAACAGGCATGTTGCCCTGCTGATGATGGACCTGGACCGTTTCAAAGAGATAAACGATACCCTTGGTCACCATGTGGGTGATATGATATTGAAGGAGGTTGGAGAACGGCTTCCTTCTGTTCTGAGGAAAGCAGACACTATCGCACGTCTTGGCGGGGATGAGTTTGCCGTTGTGCTGCCTTCAACAGAGAAGACCTTTGCCATTGAGATTGCACAAAAACTGCTCCATGCCCTGGAGATGCCATTCCGCATTGAAGGTCATGATCTGTGTGTGGGCGCGAGCATAGGGGTAGTATTGTCCCCTGAAGACGGGGTGGATGCGCACAGCCTTATGCAGCGTGCCGACGTGGCAATGTATAACGCAAAAAAAACTCATAGCGGCGTTTCGCTCTATAACTCTGAGGACGATTCTCATAGCATGCACCACCTTATGCTCATGAGTGAACTGAAGCGTGCAATTGAGCAGAATGAACTGTCACTGGCGTACCAGCCGAAAATTTCCTATAGGCAGGGATCAATATACGGGATTGAAGCACTGGTCCGGTGGAATCACGGTGAAAAGGGCTTTATATCACCAGGTGAATTTGTTCCTCATGCAGAATACACAGGGCTGATAAAACCGATGACCATGTGGGTGCTGAATACAGCATTAAGACAGTACAGTGCCTGGCGCAGCGACTTTGATATTCAGCACATCAACATGTCGGTCAATATTTCAGCAAAGAACCTTCTGGACCTTAACTTCCCCGATGAAGTAGAGGAAGTCCTGAATCAATGGTCGGTCGGCCCTTCCAGTCTTGAGCTGGAGATCACTGAAAGCGCAGTCATGGAAGATCCTGAACATGCCAGGAAGATACTGGAGCATCTCGATGCGCTCGGGGTCCGGCTTTCCATAGACGATTTTGGGACCGGTTATACGTCACTCGGATATTTAAAAAAATTGCCTGTTGATGAGATCAAGATTGACAGGAGTTTTGTAAGGCACATGACGTCAGACGAAAGTGATGCAATGATTGTGCGTTCTACCGTTGATCTTGCACATAACCTTGGGATGACAGTAATAGCTGAAGGTGTTGAAACAGAAGAGGTGTTAGCTGCTCTGATGGACCTTGGCTGTGACGGGGCACAGGGATACTATATAGGCCGCCCTCTATTTGCAGCGGAATTTCTGCAATGGCTCTGTGAATCACCCTGGGGGTTACGCAGTGATTCAGAAACAGGACCAGTCATATCTTTGCCTCCTTCAGCGCATCAAGGCAGGAGCACTCCCTTGTCTCAGGAATAAGAGAAAAGGTTTTCGCCAGAAGTTTTTTTATCTTTTCAGTAGCACCATGCATTGCTTCCATTACCTCCGCCACCGAGAGTTTCCTCCTGCTGATTCCAGCAGCAAAATTTGCCACTACGGAAATGCCCGCATAACAGATTTCGACTTCCCGGGCCAGCGAGGCCTCCGGCATTCCCGTCATCCCAACGACATCACCGCCAAGTATGGCAAAGCTTTTTATCTCAGAGGCTGTCTCCAGGCGCGGACCGTCAACTGCAACATAGGTTCCCTCTTTCTTCAGAGCAACCCTGGCAGACCGGCCGGCCTTAAGAAGCATCGATCGTAAATCGGGGCAATAGGGTTCGGTAAAGTCTATATGGACAACACCGCCTTTCCCGTTGTAAAAGGTGGACTTTCTGTTTCGTGTCATGTCCAGTACCTGATCAAGAACAACGATGTCACCAGGGTTCATCCCTTTCCTGATACCACCCACGGCGCTGATGGAAATAATGTTATTGACACCGAGTTTTCTGAACCCCCAGATGTTTGCCCTGTAGTTAATCATATGAGGAGGAATGCCATGCTTCTTCCCGTGTCGCGGCAGAAAGACAATTTCCCTGTCTCCCATTGAGCCGATCAGGTAATCATCAGAGGGTTTCCCGTACGGGGTGGTAATATTCTTTTTCCCTTTTACCGTAAGTCCTTTGATTTCATATAAGCCGCTGCCTCCGATTACCCCTGTTCTTGACATAACACCCTCCTTGGAAATTGAAACTATGGAATAAAATTATATTGTATAATAACATCTGCGCCCAAGACAAAAAGAGACTGATATAACGCAGACAATTAATGAATAAGATCCCGGAAGAACTTTTATCAAAAATTCTCAGGAGGGCCCTATCAAAGGGCGGTGACTATGCTGACATATATGTTGAGCATGAAAGGCCTCTCTCCATTCAGCTTGAAGACGACAAAATAGAAAAACTGTCATCGGGAGTTGATGCCGGTATTGGTGTGAGGGTGCTTTTTGATTTTAAATCCGCATATGCCTATAGTAATGATTTTTCGGAGAGCTCACTCCTTGCTGTAGCAGATGCCGTCAGTAGAGCCGCTGGTAATGCCGGACAGTCTGACATGACCATGGACCTGACACGGTTGAGACCTTCAATCAATTTTGAGATAAAAAAGAATCCCCGTGATGTTGAGATGAGCGATAAAATTGCCCTCATGGAGAATGCAAACAGGGCAGCAAAAGCGGTGAGTTCGAAGATAAGGCAGGTGAGCATCATATACCGTGATTCTATCAGCAACGTTTTAATGGCCTCTTCTGACGGTACCATTGCGGAGGATGAGCGGATACACACACTGGCACTTATTCAGGTTATTGCAGCAGAAGGTGATATCCTGCAGACAGGGTATGAACCTGTGGGAGGCATGAGCGGATTTGAACTTTTTGATGAGAATGTGTTTGAGGAAATCGCCGTAAGGGCAGCACGAAAGGCGGTAGCCATGCTGAGTGCCAGAAAGGCTCCGGGTGGCAGAATGCCTGTTGTCATTTCTTCTGATGCAGGAGGCACCATGATTCATGAGGCCATTGGACACGGTCTTGAGGCAGATCTTGTGAATCAGGGACTTTCAGTTTATACGAATAAAACAGGTCAGCAGATTGCCTCACCCCTTGTTACAATTGTTGATGATGCGACAATACCGAACAAACGGGGTTCATTCAGGTTTGATGATGAAGGGGTCCCTTCACAAAGAACGGTTCTTGTAGAGAAAGGAATATTGAAGGGGTATATGTATGACAGGTTAAATGCACTGAAGTCAGGATGCAGATCAACTGGCAATGGCAGGAGACAGTCCTATAAATACAGACCGATCCCCAGAATGACAAATACCCTGATCGAATCGGGGGAGGGAAATCCGGAGGATATAATACAGTCCGTCGAGAAAGGGTTTTTTGTAAGGAAGATGGGGGGAGGGCAGGTGAACACGGTAACAGGTGAATTTGTTTTTGACGTATCAGAGGGGTATCTTCTGGAGCAGGGTAAGGTTGGCGAACCAGTGAGAGGGGCAACGCTTATCGGGAACGGCCCTGAAATTCTCCAGTCAATAGATATGGTTGGCAATGACCTTGGCTTTGCAATCGGCACCTGCGGCAAGGATGCCCAGGGCGCGCCTGTCTCAGATGCCATGCCAACGGTGCGGATTCCGGAGATGGTTGTTGGTGGAGAGGTCAAGTAGTGTTGATTCGAGACACTTCCGATGTATTTATGATACATCTTTATTATATAACTACTTGATTTATAATGGAACTGAATGTGGTATTGAATTTGCTATCTACAGGCATGGAGAATAACTGAATCATCGGTACGAGGATTCGATGATTCTTGATTATATACAAGATGTGATCTCTGAATTCTCCGCATAGAAAGATTGGAAAAATAACTGGTTAGTGGCATAATACGTACTAGAACATGAGACTTCAGAACACCATAGCACAGGAAATATCAATAACAGGCAAGGGTCTGCATACGGGTCAGGATATCCGCCTGCAATTAAGCCCTGCCCCGCAGGATACAGGTGTTGTCTTTATCAGGAGTGACAAAGGCGGTATCAGGATTAAAGCAGGCATCAGTGCAGTAGCGGATACAACCTTTGCCACGACGCTTGCATCAAAGGGTGCAAAGGTTGGCACAGTTGAGCATCTTCTTGCTGCTTTCTCCGGTCTCCACATAGATAATGTATATGTGGATCTCGACGGTCCGGAGGTCCCCATTCTTGATGGAAGTGCATCGCCTTTTATTTCTCTCATACTCGAGGCAGGCATTGCAAAACAGGCGAAGACTGTTCCGTGCCTCAAGATACTTGAGCCAGTTGTTGTTATGGAAGGTCACAGTCAGATAGCGGTTACCCCCTATGACGGTACAAGGATAACCTACCGTCTGTTTTATACGCACCCCGCATTTGGAGAGCAGAAAATGAGTTTTGACGTATCATCACTTAACTTTATTAATGAGATTGCCCCGGCAAGGACATTTGGATTTCTCAGGGATGTAGAGATGCTCAGGTCCAAAGGTCTTGCAAAAGGTGGAAGTCTCGATAATGCCCTTGTTCTCGGTGATACAGATATAATCAATGGCAACAAGATGAGATTTAACGATGAATTTGTCCGACACAAGATACTTGACGCTATTGGTGATATGTCACTTATAGGGCTGCCCATACTGGGACATGTTATAGCCAATAAATCAGGTCATACATTACATATAAAGCTCCTCAGGAAACTGCTCCTCTGCAAGGACTCATGGAACATTGTCTCAGATCCTTCAAGTATCAAGCATGCCCATGCCCCGGCGCCTGCTGAAGTTGCTGTTCAGGCTGCAAAATAAGTAATTCCTTTTTCTCATAACAGCTCTATAATTCTCAATAAGCGGTGACTTTCTGAAAGGTATGATTTCATTGATTTGCTGAAGATAACAAGGTAGATAAGAGAACTCAGCTGTTGATGACTTCATCTGTATTATCAATAAAATGGAATCGGTCTGGAATCCGTTGATTATTTGCTTAATGAATAAATTCTGGATCAGTTTTCTGAGGGCAGGTCACTTTTTCATCTTAATATGAGATTATCCTGTGATTTTCTTCGCTTGTCATCCTTAACCGGTTTTGGATGTTCGAGCCATTTTTTAACAATTCAAATTCGGAT
>CP070644.1:2061379-2064017 GCA_020354155.1 Nitrospiraceae bacterium
TACTGAAAAACTGAATCTCTTCAGAATATCTCATCCATCTATAAAATGATCATTGAATCAGTTGGCAGTAAATACCTCACTGAGAAATTCGGTAAAACGTTTCCATGATTTCCTGTCTGCATCTTCCCGGTAACTGTCCGAGCCGAAGACAGTGAAGGCATGGGGCGCTCCACTGTAGGTTATCATTTCATGAGGGACGCTAGTTACCTCAAGATCAACGGCAAGTTTCTTGAAATCCTCCATCGTTATATTTACATCCGCAGTTCCGTGGAGGATAAGCAGTCTTCCCCTTGTCTTTGAATAGTCCTGACCTTCCGGGGTGCTTAAGCCACCGTGAAAGGTGACAAATCCTTTCAGGTCAGCTCCTGCCCTGGCAAGTTCCAGTACTGCTGCCCCTCCAAAGCAGTACCCCATTGCAACTGTCTGATTGATATTGGCTCCTTTGATTTTTGCCATATCAAGGGCACCCTGCATGAGAGACCGCATTTTATTACGGTCTTTATAAAGCTCCCCCGTGTGCTGGCGCTTATCCTTTACCTCTTTCGGTCTTACCCCTGCCCCGAAAAGGTCAGCAGCAAAAACTGCATACCCCATTTCAGCGAGCATATCAGCACGTTTCATTTCATAACCAGTAAGTCCGTCCCAGTCATGGATGAGCAGTATCAGGGGGGCTTTCGGTGAGGGACTCACAAAGTATCCCTCATAGGGTTTTCCATCAATCTCATAGGTTAACGACGAACCTGCAGCATAACCTCCGGTTGAAGCCGCCAATAGAAAAATTATTGCAAATAAATATTTCATACCATGCCTCCTTTCTCAGATGCTTCATTGTAATAAAGACAAGCCTTCCTGTCTACCGAAAACTTTGCAAAACACATACATTTTCATTCTACTTTATTTGTTCATAAGGTACAATTGAGAATATGGCAGCCTTGAAGAAAAACATCTTCCTCACCGGCGCACCCTCGTCTGGAAAGACTACTGTCATCAAGAAAGTGATCAGTAAGCTGAACCTCCCTGCAGCCGGTTTCTATACTGAGGAGGAGAGAATTGAAGGCAAGAGGGCCGGGTTTCTCATGAAGACCCTCGACGGGAAGAGCGGCTACCTCGCCCATCAGGATATAAAATCCTCTTTTCACATTCGGAGATACGGAGTAAGCATTGAAAATATCGAGGCCATTGCGGTACCCTCGATCACTCCTGTCAACAGAATGATTATCATACTCGATGAAATAGGGAAGATGGAGTGTTTTTCTGAAAATTTCAAAAGGGCGGCCATTCATTCCCTCAACTCCTTAAACACCGTTATCGGAACTATTACCCTGGGAGGTGATGATTTTATCCTGCGCGTAAAAAACAGAGACGATCTGGAGATAATTGAAGTAACTGAAGACAACAGGGATACACTCCCTGCCCTTCTATTGGAAAAAATCGCTGCCCTCCAGATCAGGTAGCGGCTTCCGGGTAAAATGCCGGAATATCCAGAAAGGCTGGACCCGATACATCCTAAATCTTTCCCACAGGGGCCAGATAGATTGTGAATTCATCAGTACCGTCAACGTCAAGGAGCTGGTCCATGAGTTCCTGGTGATAGGCACCGATGGCGCAGGTACCGGCACTGATAGCCTCACAGGCAAGATACAGATTCTGACAGACATGCCCTGCGTCGATCGCTATCACCTTGTGTGCGGCTATACCATATCTCCATTCCATGCGATAGGGGATTACTGTCCAGATAAATGTAACGGGCGCCTTCCCTACAAAGGGCTGCCCAAGGGCAGCAGTCACAATTTTCTCCGGAAGATGATTCCCCGAATATTCATACACCAGGTCATGCTCAAGAGGAAGATAGCGATATATGCCGGCTTCCAGCCCCGTAATATTCAGGACACAAAGATAGGTCTCAAAAGCATGCCGACAACCGGCAGAGGGCACTGTCCGATAGGCAGTAGCAGAATCAATTTTTCTCTGAATGCCCTGTGTGGCCCAAAGCAAAAATGATAGCTCTACAAGACTGAGGGGTTCCTGCTGAAAATAACGGTGGCTTCGCCGGTTCTGCATTGCCGTCATGAGATCAATGCCGGGAATTGAATTCCATTCCTTTCGGGAGGGAAGTTGTATTCTCTTCTGACCCTCTTTCAGAGGCTTTTCGACAGGAGGAGGAGCCTTTCCCCGATGCTGGTCGCTCTGAGAAAAATCAACTGTTAAACGGACACTGTCTTTTAGAAAATATCGATACTGTTCAAGTAATTTTTTACTCATTCTGTCCTCCCTGATTTCTTATTTCGATATCACCTTATTCACATGCAAAACCGGAATATTGATCAGATCATTCATACAGCGCTGAGTATTCAGACCGGCTGTATACAATCGGGAGAATCATTGGCCGGGGAATTAACAATGGGCGATACTTCTGCGAATTTCATATCATCCGACGGGTAGGGAACAAGGACAGGAATAAGGGCTTCTTTGTCATGAAGATCCTGATTAAGCCAGGTTGCCTCTTTCTCCCGGGGAATTATGACCGGCATACGGTTATGGATTGTTTCGACCATTTTGTTTGCTGCTGTTGTAATGATCGTCGTTGTACACATCTCATTCCCTTCCGGAGATTTCCACGTATTGTAGAGACCTGCAA
>CP070644.1:2064117-2068751 GCA_020354155.1 Nitrospiraceae bacterium
ACTCTTTCCCTGTTCCGCTCTCACCGGTTATAAGAACCGTTGTTTCTACATCAGTTAACAGATCAATGAGGGAATAGATCTCCTGCATCTGCTCGCTTTTCCCTATGATTTTATGGAACTGCTGACGCTCCTTCAGCTCTCGTTCAAGATCTGTGAGACGTGTTTCATCGCGTATGGCCATGATCGCACCGGCATAGGATCCTTTATTATCAAGAAGCGGCGACGTAGAAATGGAAACCACCAGACCGTCATGGTCCTTTTTATTGCATTCGACACGATATGTTTCTACAGACCGGCTTTTATCAATGGTTTCCATCAGTGATTTAAGGCAGTTGCCATTACATTTACTCTGAAGAGAGTCCAGTTTCTTTCCTATGGCATTACGCGTCAATCCACATATTTTATTTGCCGCATCATTTACCTCAAGAACGATCATATCTTTATCAACAGAGATGATGGCGTCCTTGACACTTCTGAATATTGCCTCAAGGTTTGTCCGGAACTTCTCCTTTTCATCGATCACAACTTTATGCTGCAGGGCAATGTCTATGGTATGCAATAGAGTATCTTTCTGAATGGGCTTGGGAATATAATCGAAGGCCCCAAGGCGGATCGCCTCAGATGCCGACTCAATGTTCGGGTAGCCTGTTAACATGATTACGGGGCTGTTTATATTGCGCTTTTTGATTTCCCGCAGAACATCAATCCCTGATTTGCCCTTCAGAATAATGTCGGCAAAAATAACATCGAAATCTCTTTCCGAAATAAAGTGCATGGCCTCATCAAAATCCTCGGCAGTAGACACCGCATGATCAGCTGCTGTCAGGAATTTCTCAAAGGTAAACCGTATCCCTTCTTCATCATCAATAATTAATATGTTTGCTTTCATAGTTCGTTATCCGGAATAACCGGAAGGTCAATGGTTATTTTTGTAAATTCTCCTTCTACACTGTTTATAAGAAGTTTGCCGTCATGTTCACTGAGTATCCCATGGCTTATACTGAGACCGAGGCCTGTGCCGACATGGTTTGGTTTTGTCGAAAAAAAAGGATTAACTACCTTGTCTAGTACATCTTCAGGAATACCAGTGCCATGATCCAGGAAAACAATCCTCACATAGGGTGTACCGGCCAGGTCTGCTTCTTTGCAGGAAATTTCCAGTACTTTATCGTCATGGGTGCCGGGATATTTCTGATTCAGCGCATATCGGGCGTTGCTGATTATATTCAGAAATACCTGCTGAATCTGCTGCTGATGCACAGGGACCCTTAAGAATTTTGATGGAATATTTACCCGTAAATTGATACCGTCTTTCCGTATCTGAGCCGATGTCAGCGAGAGCGTGTCGGAGAAGACTTCATGAAGGTACATGACGGTCTTTTCCTCTTTCCGGATACGGGCAAATGAGAGGAGGCTCCGCACAATAGTCGCAATCCTGTCCCCGTCTTTGATAATTCGCTGTGGTATTTCAATATCCCTGTTTTCCCTGCTGAATTCATCGATGAGAAGCTGCGCGTAGTTAATGACATTGGTAATGGGATTGTTTATTTCATGAGCAACACCCGCCGCAAGTTCACCAAGGGAAGCCAGGTGGCGTGTCCGTGTTGCGCTAGCCTGCAGGTTTACTTTCTCTGTTACGTCCCGGGCCAGCTCAATAACATTCTTGACATCGCCCTGTTCGTCCTTTATGGGGAAGGCACGTATGTCCCATACCTTGCCCCCAGACGTGGTGATTTCTGCTGATTCTTCTTTCCCGGAGGAAAAACTGACGAGGGTAGGGCAGTGCTGGCAGGGTGAGTCGTTCTTACAGCAGAGACTATAACAGTACTGACCTGAAAGTTTCTCGCCGTTTTTTTGAAAGAAATTTTCTGATGCCTTGTTTGACCACATTATCTGAAGATCAGGAGAAAGCAATATGAGGTTGTCCGGTATGCCGTTGAGCAGGGCGTTGAATTCTTTTGACAGGCTTTTATATTTGCTTTCACTTCTTCTTGATGCTTCAACGGCGAGCTCGCGCTCATGACTTTCCTCACGCAGTGTCTTAATTGCTGTTTTCAGTTCAACTGTTCTCTCCTCCACTCTTTTCTCAAGATTGTATTTTGCCTGGCGAATTTCCTCTTCAGCAAGCTTTCGATCAGAAATATCTCTGCCGATGTGGATCAATCCGATCAGATTATTTTCCTTGTCAAAGCGCGGCATGGACCGTATTTCAACATACATATTCAGGTGCGGTTCAAATATCTCAAAATTGGCCGGCTTTCCTGTTTTCAGGCAGTTACAGCTGGGGCAACCTTCAGGGGGGGCAGCAGTCCCATGATAATGCCTGAAGCATTTTACGCCGGGAGTATTGGCAACGGCGGGAAGATTCAGTATTTTCTCAGCGGCTTTATTGGCATAGACAATATTAAAATCCCTGTCATGGATGGTCACCATGTCGGTAATGGTATGAAATGTTTCTTCCCAGTCCTGCTTTGCCTGAAAGATCACTTCTTCCATCTTCTTTCTTTTTGTAATTTCATGGAGGGCAAACTGCACTGAGGGTTTGCCGTTGAACAGACACTGTGAAGCAGTTATCTCCACGTCAACATACGCATTATCAGGATGATACAGCTTTGATTCAATAGGTTCGACGGCATCAACCTGTTCAAGTGCCTCTCTGAAACTCATGAGCACACGATCCCGGTCATCAGGGTGGAGAAAATCTGCAAACAATTGACCATCAATCTGATCAGGATTGTCTTGTCGCAAAATGTTCTTCAGGGCAGCGTTTGAGAAGACAATTGTATCATTTTGACAGATGCCGAGGGCAACAGGCGATGACTCAATCAGGAGACGAAAAGGGTCAGACGCTTGCTCAGGGGATTTTTTCGTTTTTAATCTGCTGCTCATTGTATGGGAATATTAAATGAACTTATTATGATATTAATATTTTACCGGAAAGAGGGAGAATTAGACAAATGGAATGACATTATTTACATTCACTACAGTATATCCATTTGCATGAAGACGTTCCAATAATTACGAATAGACGTTGCAAGTCATTTCGAACAAAGAGAGAAATCTTGTTTCATATTCGAAAGCATAATGCCACAAAACTAGCTACGGTGATAAATGGCTTCCAATTAATTCCCTCACCCCTGGCGGGGGAGGGCCAGGGTGAGGGGGTAAATAAATCAAACACCCCCACCTTACTCCTCCCCCCCTTCAAGGGGGAGGAGACTTTTGCTGCCCTCTTCATTGGAGCAAGGTGATTGAGGATTAACACATGCCAGGATTTCTCGGCTGTAGCCTCGAAATGACAAATATTGGACACTTTGCATGTTTTCTGGATACCCGCCTTCACGGGTATGACAAAAACCAGAGTTTTCGTTGTGAAAGATAATTTGGAAATAAGATTTAGAAATACTAGGAAAGACTTTTGAAAAAAAGGGAGTACTAATACACTACAAAATATACCTGCTCAGGTCTTCGCTTGTCACAATATCACTGAGTTTTTCATTGACGTAGGCTGCATCAATCGTCTGGTCCGGACAGTTTCCTTCAGGGGCATCAAAGGATATGTCCTCAAGAAGCTTTTCAAGGATGGTATGAAGCCTTCTTGCTCCGATATTTTCTGTTTTCTCGTTGACCATTGCGGCAGTGGAGGCGAGTTCGCTTATGGCATCATCGGCAAATTCAATTTTCACGCCCTCTGTTTCTATGAGAGCAGTATATTGCTTTAATAAGGCATTTTTGGGTTCCTGTAATATACGCAGGAATTCATCTTTTCCCAGGGCATCCAGCTCTGCCCGTATGGGGAACCGTCCCTGGAGCTCTGGCACAAGATCTGAGGGCTTGGCCATGCTGAATGCCCCCGCTGCGATAAAGAGGATATGATCTGTCTTTACAGGACCGTGCTTTGTGGAGATTGTTGAGCCCTCGACAATGGGGAGCAGGTCTCTCTGCACACCTTCACGGGAGACATCCGGGCCATGGGCAGAACCCCGGGTTGCTATCTTGTCTATTTCATCAATAAATATGATCCCGTTCTGCTCGGCCCGCTCTATAGCTTCTTTCGTAACCCTGTCCATGTCGATGAGTTTATTTGCTTCTTCCTGCTGAATGATCCTCAATGCCTCGGGCACCTTCACTTTCTTGCGTTTCGGCTTGTCGGGCAGAAAATTGCCCAGCATCTCCTTTAAATTCATCTCCAGGTCATCCATCCCAATATTGGAGACTACCCCGAAGGGCACAACTTTTTCGCGGACCTCAAGATCAATATATCGGTCATCAAGTTTGCCGTCCCTGAGCCGGGCCCGTAATTTTTCACGGGTTTCACTGTAATTATCTTTACTCTCTTCAGCTGCTTCATCCGGTGATGAGAGAGACATTTTTCTCTGTGACCGGGGGGGCGGCAGCAGAAGGCTTAATACCCGGTCCTCAGCCATTGCCTTCGCCTTTTCATTGAATTTTTCCATATGCTCGGTCTTGACCATATTCATGGATAAGCCAACCAGGTCACTGATCATGGATTCAACGTCACGTCCGACGTAGCCGACTTCGGTAAACTTGGACGCCTCAACCTTTATAAAGGGCGCTTCAGCCAGCTTTGCCAGTCTTCGCGCTATCTCTGTTTTCCCGACTCCTGTTGGACC
>CP070644.1:2068851-2075494 GCA_020354155.1 Nitrospiraceae bacterium
CGCTTATCTTTGTCTTATGAGTGGCTACGTATATTGCTCCTGCGGTAAAGAAGAGCGTTATCTTGCCGAATGCGTGGAGCACGATATGCATAACACTTCCGGTAATGCCCGACGGTGTAAGGAGCGCAACTCCGAGTATGACGTAGGAAAGCTGGCTTACTGTTGAATAGGCGAGCCGGGCCTTCAGGTTGTCCTGCCTCAATGCAATGGTTGATGAAACCAGAATGGTGAATGAGGCGAAATAGGCCAGGGCTGTCCCGAGTCCGAGCTCTGACAGCAGGTTAATGCCGAATATATGGAGAACAACCTTTACCACAACAAATACGCCTGTTTTCACCACGGCAACTGCATGTAGAAGCGCGCTGACAGGAGTGGGTGCAACCATCGCTGACGGGAGCCACGAATGAAAGGGCATCATACCCGCTTTTGTAATGCCTGCCATAAACAAAATAAATGTAACGATCAAATATGTATCACTTACTCCCGTGCCCCTGACACTGCCAAGTATCCCGTTATAGGAAAAATCCAGTGTCCCGGCTGCTGAATAGGTAAGAAATATCGCGAACAGCTGAAAAGCTATTGACGTACCTAGTAAATAGGTAACGTATTTCCTCGCTCCTTTCAGTGCCTCGGGTGTCTCTTTATGGGCAACAAGAGGATAGGTGCTGAGGGTAATCATTTCATAGAACATAAATGTGGTAAACAGGTTTGCGGAAAAGGCCACTCCCATTGTTGCGGAAAGGGCGATTGCAAAGCAGATGAAGTATCTTGTCTGCGCATGTTCTTTCAGCGACCGGACGTACCCTATGGAATAAAAGGATGTAATGATCCAGAGAAATGAAGCCGTAACAGCAAAGAATATTCCCAGAGCGTCAACCCTGAACTGCAGAGCCATTCCAGGTGCAATGGAAATGATGGTATATTCAATGACACTTCCTGCAAGAATGGGAGGGAGCATGGAGACTACAAGCCCGAATTTAATAACAGCGGCAATTATGGTCCATGATTCCCTCAGGTTTTTCGACTTCTCTCCGGTCAGATAAATGAGCAAGGCGGCTAGAAGCGAAACACAAACAGCCAGCAACGGCGTTACAGAGTATATCACTGATGTCTCCAATTAAAACCCTCCGGGAACAGTAAACTGAATGACGCTTGAGATGATTTTTCCGCTTAAGAAGCCTAGGGACAGGACCCCGGCGGCCATGATGGATATCGGGAAAAGCATGCTCACCGGTGCTTCGCTTATTACTGCAGCTCCATTGCCCTGCAAGTCGGCAGCCGGCTGAGGGCCGAAATATATATTTACCAGGATCTTGAAAAAGATGACTGCTGTCAATAAACTGCTTATAAGAAGGGCAGCTGCAAATACCCATTGGCCTGCCCCAATCGCGCCGAGCACCAAATACCACTTGCTGAAAAAACCGGCAGTTGGCGGAATGCCTACTATTGAAAGGCCCCCTATAGTGATAGCTGCCATGGTAACGGGCATCTTTTTATAAAGATTGCCGAAACTATTCAGGCTTCTCGTGCCTGTCTTATACTCAACGGCGCCCACAGCCAGGAAGAGACATGCCATCATAAAGGCGTCATTGAGAATATGGAGAACAGCGCCTGTGAATCCCATCCGGTTGCCTACACTTACTCCCATTACGATATATCCCACTTCGGCAATGATAATGTAAGAGAGCATCCTTTTTGCGTCAGTCTGTGCTATGGCACGTACGCAGCCATACAGCATTGCAGCCACGGCAAGCCAACCCAGCATGGCGGATGCAGGTAATATCTCTGTTGAGAACTGAGGTTCGAACACCGTAAACATGATCCGTATCATCACATAGGCCCCTACCTTGGTCATTGTGGATGAAACGAAGGCGCTTACTGCTGACGGTGCATGTGTATATGCATCGGGGAGCCATTTATGCAGCGGAAAAAAAGCTATCTTGATGGCCACTCCTACTATCATAAAAGCAAATGCTCCTAAGACTACCTTGGAACCATACAGGTTTGGAAGCAGTCCGGCCAGGTCAGCCATGTTAAGCGAACCGGTTGCTATATAAAGGTAACCCACACCGAGCAGATAGAAACAGGCGCCGATGGTTCCCATGATTACGTAATTAAAACTTGCCAGGGGCGCCCTGTCATCACCAACGGCTATCAGGGCATACCCTGCAAGGGATGATATTTCAAGAAAAACAAAAAGATTAAAGGCGTCACCCGTTGCAAGTATCCCGAGTAGTCCGGCCACAAGCAGGAGGAACAGAGTATAGAAATGTGCCGTCTTTTTTGGCAGGTCCTTCTCAATGCTCTTTTTTGAATAAACAGAGACCACCAGGCCGATAAATGATACGATAGCGAGCATAAAGGCGTTAAGGTGGTCGATTACATAGGCTATCCCCCACGGAGGGGCCCAACCTGCAAACTCATAGGTGATAGTGCCCTTGCTTATGACTGTCTGAATGATGGAAAAGGACAAAAGCACGGTGGCACCCAGGGTGGCAACCGTAAGAGGGTAACAAACCTCCTTCCATCTCAACCCGACTACGAGGTTAATAAAAGAGGCCATCAAAGGAACCAGTATAATCAGTGCAGCAGCGTTCTCTGTCATTTTCCGTTTTCAGTTTTCAGGATGCTTATAATTTCATCTTCTTCCAGTGTATTGTATTTCTTGTACAGCATTAAAAGCAGTGCAATGGCAACCCCGAATGTGCTTACCATAACAACAATAGCGGTGAGCATGAGCACGTGTGGAAGGGGGTTTACATAATGGGCCGTGTTAATAATGTCTGTAGCGCTACCATGTCCATTCTGGATAATGGGGATGGAGGCGCCACCCTTCTTAGAAGCTGTGGAGATAAAAAAAAGTATTATCGCTGTCTGGAAAATATTCATTCCCACAATCTTTTTGACTAGGTTCTTCTTGGCAATCATCGCATAGAAACCTATCATCATCAGAATGATATACATCCAGTAATTATATTTACTGATGATATAATCCATGGCTTCCATTAGCCCTGCTCCCCATCTTCGTGTTCTCCTGCTGAAGCGATGTTGAGGAAGATCGAGACCATAACAGCCATTACCGTAAATCCGACCCCGATCTCAACTCCCAGTATTCCGAGAGACCTTGAATGTTCGGCATCAGCCGGGAGGATTATCTCGAGTATTCCATAGTCCAGGAAGTTTGCTCCGAGTATTACGCACAGGAGCCCGATTCCCGTATATATTATCACTCCCGTGCTGCATAATATTGTATTTATTTTTTCACTCATCCGCTTTTTCATTTCCTTGATATCATAGGCAAGCACCATCAGTATGAAACTTGCAGCCAGTATGCATCCACCCTGGAAGCCTCCTCCGGGGCTGTAATGTCCGTGAGCAATAACATACAGACCATAGAGTTGTATGAATGGAATAATCGCCCGGCAAACTGTCTTAATGATTATATTTTCAAAATCCCTGATCATTTTACTTTCCTTAGCAGCATCATGCATACAACACCCGCAGTGAAGATAACCACGGTCTCACCAAGTGTATCGTAACTCCTGTAGTCTGCCAGCACTGCAGTGACGATATTAGGAGTTGCTGTCTTTTTATATGCTTCCTGGATATATACAGGCGAGACATGGGTGCTTGCAGGGGAGGACGGATCACCCCAGCCTGGCATATCCAGAGTAGCATATCCGAGCATGGCTGTTGTGAGCAGTACTGCGATAAGAGCAAGAACCTTCAATCTTTTGTCCTCCTGCTCGTATGATAGATTGCACCGATAAAGAAAGCTGTACTGATGCCAGCTCCCACGGTTGCTTCGGTAAAGGCAACATCCACTGCTCCCATCTCCGTCCATAAAAGACACAGAAGGAAGCTGTAGGCCCCCAGAAGTATGGCCGAACTGAGCAGGTCCTTAACGCTGATTGCGGCTATGGCGCAAATAACAACTATGACAAGCAGAATGAAGTCTAACTGCCAGATCATTTGGACGACTCCTTTTTCTCCCACGGCTTCACACTGCACACCAGCCCTGCCTTGGTAATGGCATGAGTTGCGGTAGGATTGGCAATGAATATAAACAGCGCGATAATCAATATCTTCATGCTTATCAGTATAGCTTCCACTGAAAATCCGTTATTGAGGTTATAGAGTGCCAGTCCGGCAAGTGACAGTAATGCCCCCAGGGTATCTCCCTTTCCGGCAGCATGCATCCGCGTATAGAAATCAGGGAACCGCAGCAGCCCAAGGGTTGCTGTGACAAAGAAGAAAGTTCCCGCTACGATTAAGGCTACGGCAATTGTAATGACAATCATCTATTTCCCTCCCTCGTCTATTGAGCATCGTTCACCAGGATTAATGCTCTTTCTGCTGCGGAAGAATTTTGCAGCAGCAATTGTTGCTATGAAATTCAGAATTGCATATGCAAGAGAAATATCCAGAAACATGTCGCTTCTTCTATAAATAAATCCCATAAGGGCAAGGATCACTGTCGTTTTGGTGCCTATTGCGCTTATAGCTATAATCCTGTCCAGCACAGTAGGGCCAGCTGCGCCCCGATAGAGAGCGAGCAATACCAGGACACACATAAAAATTGCAATGTATAAAAAGTAATTTTCCATTTAATCTTCTTCAAATATTTGTGCGACTTTATCTTCCATCTCCCCTGCCATAAGATCATCGGCAACCTTTTTGCTGAGGGCATGAACATAATACTCCCCATCAACAATATCTGCGGTAATGGTGCCGGGGGTCAGGGTTATGGAGTTGGCAAATGTTACCAGGGAAAGTTCGGATTTTAATTTAGTTTTATATCGAATTATCTTTGGGTCTATGGGCATCCCGGGGCTGAGAACAAGAGATGCTACATGGATATTGGACAGTATTATCTGATACAGAAGCCAGGGGACGTATTTAATGAAACGAAATGACTCTTTTATAATCCTTGGTGATAATTTTTCACTCTGTATATACAGGTTGTGGGACATAAAAGTTACAAGCGCGCAGGAGATGACACCCAATGAGAGGTGAAATACGTCAAACTTGCCGGACCATAATATCCAGTGCAGATAAAGAACCAAAAAAACTATTACGTATTTCATTATATTTGATATAGCGATGTTACAGGGATTCAAGGACGCATGTATTTAGAATTTCTGAAAAAATATGGCTGCTTATTTTCTGACGAAGGTTTAAAGCTTTCATATTTTTCCCTTTATTTATAATGTTTAATTGAGATGACGAGAGGCTGAAAATAATTCCTAATGTGCCGGACCATATTTTATAGAAACAAACTGGAGAAATCAATAATATAGATTGATTTTATAGAGGTATAAATAAAATTGAATAACTACATTCATGAAGATTAGTTAGATCCTGAAGGGAAAGCTGCAATCCGATTGTTCCCTGTTATTTCGAACGACGCGAGTAACCGTAAGATGTTATCATGAGGAAGGTTTCCATTATTAAACAAAATAGTTCATTCCCGGCAGTGATGAACAGTAACTGCAGAGAGTATCGTCAGAAAAGGGAATTGCTCCATAAAGAGCAGAGGTTTTGATAAACTAAAGTATGCCGACAATTTTAGTCACCAATGATGATGGCGTATCATCGCAGGGAATACGGATACTCGCAGAGGCTCTTATGCCTCTCGGAGATGTGTATATTGTTGCTCCGGAGACAGAACAGAGCGCTGTGGCACATGCGCTGACTCTCCACAGGCCGCTGAAGTCAGACAGAATAGATAAAAACATTTATTGCATCAATGGCACACCTACTGACTGTGTCATTATTGCTGTTCATAAGCTGCTCCCCTTAAGGCCTGACATTATTGTGTCAGGGATTAATAACGGCGGAAACCTGGGTGATAACCTGACATACTCTGGAACCGTTGCTGCTGCAATGGAGGGGACCTTACTCGGCATTCCCTCTCTTGCCATTTCTCTGGTAACGGAATATCGCAGCAATAATGGCAATAAGAATCATGGAGCAGGCTATCAGAGGGCAGCAGATTATGCCAGAGAAGTTGTTGTAAAAGTTCTTGATAAAGGTTTGCCAAAGGATACCCTGTTGAATGTCAATGTCCCGGAATGTACACATATCAAAGGAGTTCGCCTTACAAAACAGGGCAAGATTGTATATGACAATGGAATTCAGGAACTGTCAGACCCCAGAGGGCAGGAATGCTACTGGATTGGCGGAGGAGATCCGAAATGGCAGCGGGGTGAGAATACAGATTTAGATGCCATTTATAATAATTATATTTCAGTAACGCCTGTCCATCTTGACCTGACAAATTACGACGCGCTGAGTTATCTGCAGGAAAACTGGGAAAAGTGAAAAGACAGGGTTTAGGGATTAAGGATTCAAGGATTCGAGTGAAAGAATTTAGAATATTTCCCTTGTACCCTTGGACCCTTGAGTCCTCGAACCCTTTATCATCATGAAACACTACGACGTCATTATCGTGGGAGCAGGCCCGGCCGGGATATTCGCTGCTCTTGAACTCGTTTCTTCAAAGCAAAAACTGAAGATCCTTCTTATCGAAAAGGGAAAAGATATTGATGAGAGAGAATGCCCCTCTGCTCTTTATAAGACGGCCTGCAGCACCTGTGTGGAATGCGGACTCCTCTGCGGCTGGGGCGGAGCCGGGGCATTC
>CP070644.1:2075594-2082161 GCA_020354155.1 Nitrospiraceae bacterium
AAGAGGATTTAACTGTTCTGAGAAAACCCCGAAAGGCTGGTTTTTTGTCTTCATGCCTTCCATACTTGTCGGCGAAGCCTGACCTTTTGTGAGGCCGTATATCTGGTTATCATGGACAAAGAGCTTCACGTTCATATTTCTGCGAATGGTATGCACAAAGTGATTGCCGCCCTCACCGTAGCAGTCGCCGTCGCCGGTAAAGACCATCACCAGATGTTCATGGTTCACAATACGCATCCCGGATGCAACAGGCAGCGCCCTTCCATGCAGTCCATTGAAGGTATTGCATTTTGTATAGTGCGGGAACTTGGCTGCCTGGCCAATTCCCGAGACAATGGTAAATTTGTGCGGTTCAATGTTCATTTCAACCATTGCATCCCTGAATGATTTCATAATACTGAAGTTGCCGCAGCCCGGACACCATGCCGGGTGCTGACCCTTATAGTCTTCCGCTGTGGTCATCTATCTCCTTTATTAAACTGTCAATAGTAAAGGGCCTGCCATCATATTTCAATATCGTCCCTTTGAATTCATATCCTGTTTCTGTTCGTAGAAGACGTGCAAACTGTGCCGTAGCATTATTCTCAATACACAGAGCATGTTCAGCCTTGCTCAGGATATTCAGGTAGTCAAACTTTTCCGTCTCCGGCAGAGGATAGATCTCACTGAAATGAAGCATTCCAATGCTCCTGGTCCCTGATAGTACATCAATCACCTCCCTGAGAACACCATAGGTCGACCCCCAGCCTGTGAGCACAATGTCTGCATTCTCCTTCCCATAATACAGCGGAGGAGCAATATCCTCATGAATATGAGGAACCTTCTTAAAGAGCCTCTTATCCATCATCTTCATTCTCGTTTGGCTGTCCTCTATTAAATGCCCTTCTTCATCGTGTTCATCACTGTCGGTGACAATGAGATGAGTGGAGTCACCGGGTACCCCCAGGGGAAAGACTCCGGTATCAGAAAAAGCATGCCGTTTATAATCAGGGAAATCCTGTAAATCAGCGCCTCTCAGTCTCAGGTCCGAATAATGAATTTTGTTCAGATCAAAGCTGTCATAGGTCCACTCAGCGTCAGCAAGATACTGGTCGGTCATAATAATGACCGGAATCTGATATTTCTCTGTAATGCCAAAGGCCTTATTGGTAAGATAAAATGCCTGCTCGGGGGTACCGGGTGCAAAGATAACCCGGGGGAATTCACCGTGTCCCCCATACAAAGCGAACTGGAGGTCCCCCTGCTCTGTCCGCGTCGGAAGACCCGTTGCCGGTCCTGGTCTCTGCGCCAGTGCTATGACAATAGGCGTCTCCGTTATCCCGGCGAGGGAAAGTCCCTCAGACATGAGGGCAAATCCCCCGCCCGATGTGCCCGTCATGGCCCTCACACCGGCAAAAGAGGCCCCCAGGGCCATGTTTATGGCAGCTATTTCGTCTTCAGCCTGTTCTACAATAATCCCGTATTCCTCCTCCTTGCCTGCTACGTAATTCATGATGCTGGTTGAGGGAGTCATGGGATAGGCGCTGTAGAATTTCAGACCCGATGCGACTGCACCCAGCCCCATGGCATCATTGCCGGTTATGAGCATTCGTGGTTTTGATCTGACTGCCGGTGTAAAAGAGCACTTCTGGCAATACTTGAGAACAAAATTGCGGCCTGCCTCTGCAGCCTTTACGTTGCCCTGTATAACGTCATCGCCTTTTTTCCTGAAAGTCGTTTTCAGTATTTCAATCAATATATCAATTTCCATTTCGAGCATGCCGAGTACAGCGCCGATTGCAACAGTGTTGGCCATTATCTTCTGAGCGCCGTGGGCTACAGCGAGTTGGGTAAAGGGAGTGTCTAAAAAATGAAGTCCTTCATACTTTTGTTTCAGGGCATCTGAGTCATAGACAACCTGCCCGTCCCGGGACAATTCTTTTTCATGCAGAATGATACTTGCCTGGTCCATGGCAACCAGAATATCAACCGTATCACGGGATGCGGTAATCTGCCGGTCTGATAAACGGACCTGATAAAAATTATGTCCTCCTCTAACACGTGATTCATAATCCTGGTTCGTAAAGACATGATATCCTGAGCGCGCAAAGAGACGGGCAAGGGTCCCGCCGATTGTCTGAATGCCCTGCCCTGCTTCACCGCCTATTTTGATTGTGTAATCCATGAGTTCAGTCTTCCGTCATTTCAAAGGCATCTGAGAAATCTTTTGCATCTGCTCCTTAGCAGGATTCCTCGCCCTGAATGCGAATAGCAATGATATTTCATTTCTTGTTATGCACCTCAAAGGTTCTTTCTGAAATCACTGAGCCATACAAGGTGGCTTTGCTCTTCCTTAATGATTGCACTCATTGTTTCTTTATCATCGACGATGTCTTTCATCTGATGAAAATATAATAGCGTCTCTTTCTCAAAGCCAATTGCAAAACGAACAGCATCCTCAATGGACTGAATATTCTTCATTTCAGGGAGGGACTTGTTTTTCCCAAGGAAGTATTCTGATTCAACGATTGCCCTCATATACTTACTCGCCTCTTCCCAGTTCTCAACATGCTGGTCACTGACTCGTCCCTTTAATGACGTAAAGGTCTGTTCGTGATGCCGCTCCTTTGCAGCCAGCGTATCGAAGAGGTTCTTCAAGGGTTCGTTATCCTGGAACTTTTCAGCCATCCTGGTGTAGAAGGCCTGACCTAGCTTTTCTGTCTGTATCGCCTGTTCCATGGCTTCTGTAACTGTGTAATTCTCCATACTTCCTCCTTCTTGTTGAAATTATCCCTGTCGAATATACTTTTTCTTCAAAATAAAGTTTTCCACATCTTCTGTTGTACTAATAGGTTTATAACACGTTTCGCCGGAACAGGGAATGATATATCTCATATCCTCTTCATATACAAGGCTTATGTAGGGATGAAATGCTGCCCGTGCAGCCTGGGCCAGTTCGCTGCCCGGCCCGCTATGGATGGATAGTTTTAATATGTTCAAATAAGCGTCAAGTGCGCAAAAAAAGTATGCTCCGCTGATTCCGAGATCATTTGCCCTTTGAGAAAATGCCTTCAGCGAATCTTCTGCATACCGCATGTACTTTTGATCCTTTGTAATGTTTGTCATTTTGATAAGCACTATTATGCAAATTGAATTTGCAGATGGGTGCGGAATATCTTCAAGCCCCCTGATCTTTATACCAAGGGCATGATCTTCGGAGTCAAAGAATCCCCCCTGTTCCTTGTCCCAGAAGGTGCTTATACAGGTCTGCATGAGTGTAACTGCCTGTTCAGCATATTCTCTGTTCCCTGTTGTTTCATAGGCACTGACGAGGGCATCCATCAGGTAGACATAATCATCCAGCATCGCCCTGACGCCCTCAGAGTGATACAGACTGCCGTCGACGTATCGGAGACCCATGATGCTGTCAAGGCTCTTCACAGCCAGAGCCTCAAGACCGGTATCCTTCAACACCCTGCATGCAAGGAACAGTGATGACAGAATCATACCGTTTGTTGATGTGTGCATCGTCTTATCAATAAACGGGGTTTCTCGTGTGAGCCTGTGATCATGGAGTTTTGTCTTTGCCCTTTTAATAATCTCATTGACACTGCTGAGCTGCCTGCCTGTTTCTTCCGCTATCTCCTCTGCAGAGCGGGCAATAAAGAGGACATGCTTTTCCCTATCATGGTGCATCCTCCCTGCCTCATGGAGAAAATGAAGGGCCATAACTTCGTATTCATCATCATCCAGGATTTTCCTGATCCCCCTGTCAGTCCAGGTAAAGTAGCCTCCTTCATCATCAGGCGAAACATCAGCATCCTGACTTGCATAAAACCCGCCATTCGGGTCACCAAGCACATCCCTGATGAAACAAGCAGTTTCTTCTGCTATCTGCTTCAAGAAGGTATTTCCCGTAGCGCCGTAGGCATAGATGTAGTTTCTCAAAAGCCAGGCATTGTCATCTGCCATTTTTTCAAAGTGAGGAATGATCCAGGCTGGATCAGTGGAATATCTGTGAAATCCGCCAGCCAGCTGGTCATAGACTCCTCCCCGCGCCATTGATTCGAGACTCCTTATACCAGCATCACGGAGTTCAGGAACTCCTGTAATAAAAAATCTGTTTATGAGCAGCTCCATTGCCCCTGACATGGGAAATTTCGGGGCTTCGCCAAAGCCGCCGTTCTTTGTATCATACTCAGAGAGTATATGTTTCACTGCATCATCAATGGAAGATTTCCTGAGCTCCCCCTGCTGAAATGATGGTGTCTGTAATATGCTCATAATCTTTTCAGTGTATTCTTCAACATCATCCCGTTTTTCCTCATAGAGCCTGATTACGGCACGAAGAACCTTTTGAAAACCCGGCCTCCCCATCCTGTCTTCAGGAGGAAAGTAGGTGCCGCCAAAGAAAGGTTTTTTCTCGGGAGTGAGAAAGACACTCAGAGGCCAGCCACCGCCCTGTCCCATTGCCCTGACTGCCATCTGGTACCGTCTGTCAATGTCAGGCCTTTCGTCCCTGTCCAATTTTATGGATATGAAACGAGTATTTAAGAGGTCTGCAACTTCATCGTCAGAAAAACTCTCCTGGGCCATAACATGGCACCAATGGCACCATACTCCTCCTGAGCTCAGAAAGAGAGGCTTTCCTTCCTTCCTCGCCAGGTCAAAGGCCGCATCTGACCATGGATGCCAGTCAATTTTTTGTGATGATGCTTTTTGCAGATATGCTGAAGGCGAGGTAGAAAGTCTGTTAATTTTCAATCACCTGGTTATAGATCTCTTAAGGGTCAGATTTTTTACTTGTCATCATCCGGCTTGCCTGTCCCGATTAATCGGAGACTGGGGAATCCAGAATTATAAATAAAAAAAGATTCCCCGATCAAACCTGCCGATAGGCAGGTCGGGGAAAGCCATCAACATGTATAGTAAAAAATTATATTTGTAACTAATGAAGAAACAAATAATGAACCATTATAATGATTCAGGTGCTTATTCTGCTTTAATGAAAATCAGACAATAACGACTGAATCGTCACTGCCATGATCATTGGGCGCGTACTTGTCAGCGCACCAGTCATTCTCCCACCGAGAGGAATCAATAAGATACTTGAACCGGTACTCCCTGTCACATTCAAGATTCAGTGTCAGTTTAAAGTCCCCGCTTTTCAGCTTCTGCATGGGAGTTTCCTGCTGACTCCAGTCGTTAAAGTCACCGACGAGGGTAACTGTCTCTGCTTCAGGAGCTGCGTCTTTCGGCAATCTGAAGGTGACTTTGCACATATGCTTTGCCTTGAGATACTGTTTTTTCAGCCCCTCAATGACAGTGCTGTGCGTGGTTTTTGATTTTGTTTTTACTTTAGCCTTTGAGCCTTTTACGGCAGACTTTTTTTTCGTCGCAATTTTTGATGCCTTTTTCATTGCTGCCTCCCCTTGTAACGTATTCTTAAATTAAAACTTAGTCCTTCAATCTGCTTCCAAGTAAATTCCCGAGACTTGTAAGATGCTGCTTTTCTTCTGATATTAACTGCCTCAGAATTTCTTTCGAATTCTTATCGTCAATTTCACGCTCAATCTTTAGGTAGAGATCAAGGGAATTTGTCTCTACCTGCATCGCAAGGTCTAATACCTCTTCCATGGTTCTGCCCTCTGCCTTCATCCATGACAGAACATCCTTGAGGGATTCGCCGCTTTCCATTATATCAGTTCCGCCGGCCTTTTCAAGGTCTTTCTCACCCAGATCCGCTCCTGTCATATGGCGATATGCCTCGGCAAGAAGATTTCTGTGTTTTTTCTCGGCATTAACAAGCATTTCAAAGATTTTACCTGAGGCGTCATCACTGAATATACTTTTTGCTTCTGAATAAAATATGCGGGTCCCGTCCTCCAGTTTCATACCGAGTCGAACAAAATCTTCAACGGATACAATGCCCTCAAGCAGGTTCATGCCCTGTTGCGGCCCTCCCGTTGCCACAAATCCGTTCCATGCCTCAATGCCCCCATCCATACTGTAGACATTCTCAAAGCCCTGTCCATTCAGGAGTGAAGCAGCAGACCTGCTGCGCCGTCCCCTCTGTCAGTAAAGAATGGTTTTTTTCGATCGATCAATCAGACTCGATTTATTTGCCAGTTCAGGCAGAGGCACCAGCCGTGCGCCGGGCAGATGTCCTCTCGCAAATTCCTGAGGCTGACGGACATCAATCAATTCAACTTCATCAAGGCTTTTTTCAGCGAGAATCTTCTTTGCCTCATCAGCGCTTACTCCCTCTACTTTTCTGAATACATCAAATATGCTCATGAATCCTCTGCTTCCTTCCCAGATCAGACCACCGGGATCTGCTCATTCTCGTCCTTCGACACCTGTTTTATAAGATAATGTAGCAGTATTTTCAACTAAAATCAAAGGAATATTTTAGAGATAAGTCTATCTCAAGCTGGATCTTACGGGATCCCTGATTACCCATCAAAGTTCTTCAAGAACTCGCCAATCTGGACACCGAGATGAACGCATTTCACCCCATCCATGCATTCATCGGCATCTTTCTTTTCCAGGTACGTGGTAAGTTCGTGATGGTCTTTTTTGAACTTG
>CP070644.1:2082261-2098849 GCA_020354155.1 Nitrospiraceae bacterium
AAATATATGGATCCAGCGCTTTATACTACAGTATCGAAGGAATTGATTTTTGACAGGGCTGATCTTTCCCTTTCAACTCCGCGCATGGTACGGATTGGAAAATCAGACATTAAAGTCCTTCAGAACTGGCAGTGCCAATGGACACTGGGAAACAAAGTCCTGAAAGATCGTGGTGTTGGTACGCTGGTATTTGATAAGGAATCATTAAAACTGGTTAAGGCAGAGGGCAACAGCCCTTTCAGCCTGCCTTTGATAAAATAGGTTCGATGCCGAAGTGGCGGAACTGGCAGACGCGCTAGGTTCAGGGTCTAGTGGGAGCAATCCTGTAGGGGTTCGAATCCCCTCTTCGGCACCATTTTTTTCACTCTTATACTCAAAAGAAAAATGGACTACGAAATTATAAAAGTAGATATTGGCGAAGAATTGAAAATCTGCCCCTCCTGTGGGTACAGGGACGGCTTCCATTCCATGTTCAAAAAAGAAGGGGATATCACTAAATGGCTCTTTATCTGTCCCTCCTGTCATAAAGTGTTTGATTCAGGATATACTGTATGATGATGGAACCTATCCTCATCAATCAGTCAGTGGCCATCCTCTGTGACGGCAACAACATTGAACGAAGCATACATGACCTCTCCAAGTCAAAGAATGCAATGATCAATTTTGACACGCTGATTCCAAAACTGCTCAATGGCAGAGGACTAAACAGACTGATTTACTTTCGGGAAGGGAAATCCATTTCTTCCAAATTCGCTGAAAGACTGCACGAGAATTATTACGGCTCGGTCATCCCCTGCCACAAGTCTGCAGATATCCCGCTCACGATCAAGGCAACACAACTCGCGTCAAAGGTAGATACTATTGTCATCATGTCAGGAGATTCAGATTTTGTTGACCTCACAGCCCATTTGAAGGGGGAAGGGGTCCGGGTCGAAATTGCTGCTGTGAGACAAACAGCGGCAAAAATATTAATTGATGAAGCAGACCACTTCCATGAAATTACCAAGGATGACTGGTTTGTATACAAGGCGCCAAGAAAGACGAAGGCAAACAAGTAAGAGTTTTTCTCAGCTTCCTCCCCTTTTTTAAACTGATTACCCCACAGGAAGGGTTATCAAAAATATTGAGCCTTTGCCGGGCTCGCTTTCCACAGCCAGGCTCCCGCCCAGTTTCTCAATGATGTTCTGGCTCACTGCAAGGCCGAGACCTGTCCCCTTCTCCTTTGTAGTGTAAAAAGGGTCAAAAATCCTTGTGAGATTTTGCTTTGCTATGCCGGCTCCCGTGTCCTCAAAGGTAAGGACGACAGTTGTATCCTGAGCCCTGCTTTGTATGGTCAGCCTTCCTCCATCAGGCATTGCATCCGCTGCGTTCAAAATAATATTAACGATAATCTGAGACAGATGGTTGCCGTCGGTCACAATCCTGGGCAGATCAGGAGAGAGGTCTCTCATAATGATAATATTATTGACCCTCTTGTCGTACTGTACAAGAGACAGGACATCCTCAATGATACTGTTTACCTTCCAGGGTTTGCGTTCCAGCGGGGGCATCCCGGAAAAACCGGAAAGCTGCTTTAATATATCAGCGATCCGCTTTGTATAGAGATCAATTGTCTCAAGACTCTCTTTCTTAAACTCGTCGCGTTCCTTCTCCCTCAACATCTGAACAAAGGAAAAGACAGAGGTTAAGGGATTCCCTATTTCATCCACTATTCCGGCAGTAAGTCTCCCAAGCAATGCAAGTTTTTCCGAGTGCATCATCTGATCTTCCATCCTCTTTGTCTCCGTTACATCATTGATCAGCCTGATGTAGCCCTGCACTCCCCTGTCCGTACTCTTAACCGGGGCAGTCGTCACCTGAAAATATTTATCACGCTGACCAAAAAGATTGGACAAAATATCAGTCTGCATATCATTAACCTTATAGGTACCAATGATCTCGCAGTCTGAAAAATAGTCATTGCACTGCGTCCCTGTAATATCCTTTCCCACAATGTCTTTCATCGTGTCGTTCACCCACAGGATGTTCCTGTCATTATCTATAAGCATAATGCCACTGCCTATTGCCCCGATAACGCTATTCAGCTTCTCCTTTTCCGTCGTCAATTCCTGTGTCCGTATATCAACCTTGTGTTCCAGCTCTTCAGCATATTTTTCTATTTCTTTCTGGTGCCTTGCAAGTTCTTCCGCCTTGATCCTTTTCTTGTTCAGAATAATAAGCATTGCAGAGATAACGCTTGTAATAACAAAAACAAGGAATATGAGAAGAGAGTGAAATCGCATGGATGTCTGAATTGACATGGTCACTTCAGAATAGGGGGCTGACACGACAACTATCCACTGTGAGTCTCCCACAGAGGCAGTTGAAAAGGCGAGGACCTTGTCCTCACCGGTAGGCGCAACGTATTTCCCGAAGTAGTCGCCCTTGCCTTCAATGATCTTTTTCTCTGTGTCAAAAGATTCATGACATTTGAAACAGGATGTATCTGTCCTGTACAGATTCCTGCCAACCATATCAGGCTGAGAAGGATGGAAGAGGAGATTGCCTTCCCCATCCATCATCCAGGCATACCCTGTTGATCCAGATTTAATGGGGCTGAGAAATTTTCCGGCAATGTCCTGTATATCAATGGAGGTGACCACTGCTCCTATCAGTGCATTGAAGCGGCAGACGGGGGTAATTATATACACCCTCTTTGCATTTTGCCGTATCACTTCTTTGTCAGGGCAGAGATTGACGGCCATTTTGAGGATGTCATTATTATTCAACCCGTCCACAGGGAAGTCCCCCTGATTGAAACGTGCCTTTCCTCTGCTGTCAAGGAACCGTATCCCCATTCTTACAGTACTTTCATCTTTAAAAAATACATCTGTAAGAAATTCATAGAGCGTATCATTATTAAACTGAAACATGGAGACGAACTGGGAGATACGAAGCATGTCATCCCTGATTCCTTCTATATATGACTGAATATTCGTAGCTTCAGCCCTGGCAAGAAGGAGCTGCTGCTTATTGAACTGTTCAGCCATCTCCATCTGCAGGGTACGGTGAAATGAGATGTTCAGCGCTATTACAATAGTAATGATAAGCGCCAGAATGCCTATAATCGCGGTAAAGCTCTTCATGCTATTGCCACAGCCTCATTCGATTCCCAGGGTTTTTATTTTTTTCCACAGCGTGACCCGGCTTATTCCAAGATGTTTTGCAGCAAGGGTCTTGTTGCCCTTGCACTGAGACAGCATGGACAGTATTTTATCCCGGTCAAGGCTATTGTCACTGCCCAATTGATTTTTTATGGGTTCAGGGCCTTTAGCAGCCTCCGGCATCTTCTCATGGATAAGATAATCTGGCAGATCAGACAGGTCAATGGTATCATTTTTACAGGTGACCGCAGAGTGTTCAAGGGCATTGATGAGTCGCCGTACATTTCCGGGCCAGGGAAAATTAATTAATGTTTCCATGGCAGGGGGGCTGATACTGCGGATATCCTTATTATTTACAGCAGAAATTTTTTTCAGGTAATGGAAGGCGATGAGAGGAATATCTTCTCTCCTCTCCCTGAGCGGCGGCACCTTTATTATGATAGAGTTTATCCTGTAAAGGAGATCTTCCCGGAATTTGCCCGAGCTCATCAGACTGTTCAGGTCCTTGTTCGTTGCTGAAATAAGCCGGATGTCCACAGGGATCGGCTCATGGTCTCCTACACGTTCCACTACTTTTTCTTCGAGGACCCGGAGCAGCTTTACCTGCATGGTCATGGGCATATCCCCTATTTCGTCAAGAAATATCGTCCCCCTGTTCGATGCCTCAAACCTGCCTACCCGGTCACTGACTGCTCCGGTAAAGGATCCCTTTTTATGACCAAATAGCTCACTCTCAAGGAGTTGTTCATTCAGGGCAGCACAGTTCATCTGTAGAAATGGTCCCTCTTTACGTCTGCTCAGCTTGTGCAGGGCGTAAGCTACGAGATTTTTCCCTGAACCGCTTTCACCGCAAATCAAGGCTGGGGCCTCGCTCTGGGCAGCATTCCTGATATGTTCATACAGTCTCTGCATGGGGACACTCTTGCCCAGTAATCCCATAAACCAGTATTCCTGTCTTAATTCCTGCTTGATGTCCTGCAATTCCATTTCCTTTTTATAAAATGAGGTAATGTCCGTCATGGACTCAACAGTGCCTATTATTTCTCCATTATTGTCCCGCACAACAACAGCATTCTTTAAAAGACGGACAGACCTTCCGTCACCTGAACGGATTGTACATTCCCTGTTATATACAGCTCCAAATTTAACCAGCTGAGAGTTCCGCTCCCTTCCGGATTCATTTAATGTGACACAGCTGTCACAGTTAAAGAGGGTGCACTTTTTTCCTATTACTTCTTCCTTTTTATAACCCGTCATCTCTTCTGCGGCACGATTAAACAATTGAATATAGCCTTCATTATCAATAACCATGAGACCGTCTCTCATGGTCTCAAAAACTTCTGGCAGGAACTGAGGATTTTGCAGAAATTTGTCGATCATTTAAGAAAATAAACAGTTTTTTTGCTGTTAATATCGTTAAGCAACTGTTAAGCCATGGTAATCTAAACTTAACAGTTTAACGCTTAACAGTCAATAAAAAAAATTCTCAAGATTGCAACCTGTTGATTTCATGAAATACTCAAGAAGACAGAAAGCTGGCATTCTATTTGCAGTGTGTTAAGCAGTCTTTGCAAAACTTCTGATACTGAGATTATTCAAAAAAAGGTTCGATTGGAACTAATGAAGAAAATATTAATCGTTGTCGATGATACAAAGACCTCAACGTCAGTTATCTCAACCTTCCATAATTCTGTCTGGAATCCTGAGTCTGTTAGCTTATTGCATGTGCAAAAGCTCCAGGGGCGGTCGTTGATGATCGATATGCTTGGTGAAGCTGAGATGGCAACATTAAAGGAGTCCCTTGAAGGCACTGAATACAAGGAAAAGCTGGACAGAATGTCAGAAAAGATTCTTGACCATTATAAGCAGCAACTCGAAAATAAAGGTTCTTTCTCCCTCTCAAGTATCGTTCGTTCCGGCCATCCTGCTGATGAAATCCTCAAAGTCGCAGATGAGGAGCGGGTTGATATGATTATCCTCGGCTCTCATGGTCATAAGGGTCTGACCAGACTGTTCACAGGTTCTGTTGCTGAAGATGTGGAAAAAAGGGCAGCCATCCCGGTCATTGTAGCAAAGAGACCTGTTGTTTGCGAGGAAGCCTATAGCTGGAGAGATGCCTATGCTGCTGTTACGGTTACGACATTGATAGTTCTTGCCATGTTCCTGCTTGAGGCTTTCCTGTAGGGGCAGGCATATATATAGAAAAAATTATAATCCTGAATTAAAGGAGGAAAAAATGGAAAAAGTACTGATTGCAGTAGATGACACAAAGGGCTCAAAGAATGTATTAGACGTATTCAGTAACCTGGTCAAACCACCCAGGGAAGTCCTGATCCTGCATGTGCAGAAGCTTGAGGGAAAATCGTTGATGATAGACATGCTCAGTGACCATGAGCTGGCAACTTTAAAAGAATCTCTTGAAGGAACTGAATACAAGGAGAAACTGGACAGACAAACTGAAAAGATCCTTAATTATTATAGAAAGGAATTTGAGAACACCGGTCTCGTCAGTGTAAGGACTCTGAAAAGAGAGGGCATCCCATCCGATGAAATACTGAAAGTCGCGGAAGAAGAGAGCGTTGATCTGATAGTTGTCGGCGGTAACGGCAAAAGAGGCCTGAACAGGCTGATCACCGGTTGCGTAAGCAAATACGTTGAAAGAAATGCCTCAGTACCGGTCATCGTAGAAAAACCTGAACCAAAGGAAGCTGTCCGCGGCATCAAAGGGGCAGTTGCTCCCCAGTTCAGTTAAGTCAACGCTTACTGACTTTAGATTTCGCCATATATCTGTAATCACAGGAGGAAGAATGAATACCGTATTGATCACAGCAGACAATATCAAGGCATCGAGGGAAGTGCTGTCATCCATGAGCAATGTCGTGACAACACCGAAAAACATTGTACTCCTTCATGTGCAGCAGCTCGTTGGAAACGCCACAATGACAGCAATGATGAGTGATTCGGAAATTGAAACCCTGAAGGAGTCCATTGAGGGAAGCGAGCATAAAGAGCGGCTGGATAGAAAGGCTGAAACCGTTCTTGCTCATTACAGGAAAGAGTTGGAGCGCAGGGGCCTCACCAATATCAAGACGATAACAAAAGCAGGTCATCCCCCTGATGAGATAATTAAGGTCGCTGAAGAAGAAAAAGTAGATCTCATCATTGTAGGCTGCAGCGGCAAATCCCGACTAAAACGATTTGCCACAGGATGCGCATCAAGAGATGTGGAGAAAAACGCAACGGTCCGTGTGCTCATAACAAAAAACAATGGCTGCGGCAAACATGCGCATCTCTGGAACGGGAAGGAGGCATATGCCTTATAATGCATACATATCGGCATTTTCAGCAGTCATTGTCGGCCTCATGCTCGGCTATGTTCTGCAGAGGGGCCGTTTCTGCCTGAACTCTGCATTCAGAGACATTGTATTTGTTGAGGACCTTGACCTCTTCAGGGCATACCTGCTCTGTGTCGTGGTGGCAGTGCTGGGTACAAACTTTCTTGAGGATGCAGGACTGATAATGACATTCGGACAGAGTGGTGAACTGGTTTCAAGCGGGTTGATGCGTCAGAACTTCCTTCCCATTGCAAATATTACAGGCGGCTTTCTCTTCGGTCTGGGGATAGTGCTTGCCGGTGGGTGTGCCAGCGGTATTGTCTACAGACTGGGAGAGGGACAGATGTCTGCCGTTATGGCAATTTTCGGTTTTTTCTTTGGAGTTGTTACTACCACAAGCGGCATGCTGAGGCCTCTTCACCAGGCCCTTGGGAATTACAAAATAGAGGTCTTCGGGAAAATGAACCCTGCGTTATGGGACCTCTTCGGAGGCGGGCCGACTGCAAAGTGGGCTACTATTGCTGTCTTCTCAGTTGCTGCACTGGTTTTTGTCTTCAAGGGGAAGCCCACATTCGGGAAATCTCGCAATGGGTATTCCTGGGGATTGACAGGAATTCTCGTCGGCGTTATCACCATTTTTGCCTGGGTCGTATCATCATTATTCGGAGGCGGTCCGAGGGGACTTGCCATAACAACACCGATGAGAGAATTTTTCAATTCAGTGCTGTACAACAGTTCTCATTCCCCTTTTCAGGAATACAGCTTTCTCGGAATATTCAAAGGTACATGGGGAGTGTTCTTTATCCTTGCCATCCCTCTCGGCGCTGCCATCAGTGCAGTCTTACTTAAGGAATTTAAGTGGAAAATTGCATCAGCTCAGGAAATTCTCACCGTACTCTTCGGGAGCTTCCTCATGGGGATAGGTGCAGTTATTGCAGGCGGCTGTAATCTTGGCCATGGAGTAACAGGCATGTCAACCATGGCACTTTCAAGCCTGGTAGCCATTACCGCCATAGTCCTTGGAAACTGGACAATGGCCTATTTTAAATTTATGCGGTAATAAAACATATCCCGGCTTAATCATTGCCGACGGAGCTACAGCAAAAGTGCAAGAGTAAATCTCTTGCACTTTTTGTTTTCTGAGTCGGCCGACAACCGCATGCATTTCTCCTGGACTTCCCCTGAATTAGTAAATGCTGCGGACTAAGTGGTCTCCACCCTGTTTCTGCCGTTCTTCTTCGCGGTATATAGGGCTTTATCGGCCCGCTTCACAAGACTGTCAAGTGTATCATCTGCCTTATAGACAGATATGCCAAGGGTGACTGTTACTCTTCCGACTACTTCAAAATCGTGCTGGGCAATTAAATAACGTATTTTCTCTGCAAGGACACTTGCCCCTTCAACGTCCGTCTCCGGTGCAATGATCATGAACTCCTCACCGCCAAACCTGGAGAGAATGTCTGCACTTCTGATATTCTTCTTTACCAGGCTTGCGATGGCAACAAGAACAGAGTCTCCGCTTTTATTGCCATATTCATCATTAATTTTTTTGAAATAATCAATGTCAAACATTATCAATGCCGGATCACATCTTCTTTTTACTTCCTTGTACCGCTTCGAACGATATATCTCTTTTTCAAGGAAGGCTATAAACATACGCCGGTTGTAAATCCTGGTCAGAGGATCCAGTTCCGTTAATTCCTTCAACTGCCTCTCAAGACGTTTTCCCCTGCTCACGGCAATTCCGGTGACTACACCAAAGGCCAGAAAAAGTATGACAACCAATACTCTGTGAAAAAGGAGTTGCCTGTTATGGGGAATCAGCCAGTCGTGAACAAAGCCGGCATTTTGAAAAAAATAGACAGCCATATAACTTTCGAGCATCCAGAAGAGCATGGCGGCAATGAGTGCCCCAAATGTAATCTGGAGTATTATAGCTGCTTGATTGGCTGTCCCATTATGGACCTTTTCCATGTTTACCCTGCCAGCAAAAAATATTTGTAATTCATTATTATTATAGTATCCTTCTCGGACATGCCAGAGAAATCTTTAGCTTTTTGAGAAATTTCAATCCCCACCACGGTGAATATCAGTCACTTCCCTGGCCAGTACACAGAAGCAACCTTCGGGGACTTTCCTGATAATTCTCTTTAAAGTAAAACATGTTACAGACCGTATATATAGTTGGACCTATATGTTTATAGTTTAGGTAAAACTAATGACCAATACAGCTGAGTCAATAAAAAAGGCTTTTGTTCGCGTATCACTGATATTCATTGTGCTCAATGCGGCAGTCCTGTCTGGTGCGGAAGATGATCAAGTTGACTCCCGGTCATTGGATATCAATAACTTCTACGCAATTCAGATCGGAGCATTTTCAAAGAGCGAAACAGCCGTTACTATTGTTCAGAAACTGGCTGTCAGGGGAATTAATTGCGATATTCATAAAAGCAGAACTCTTTTTAAAGTCTATTGCGGCAGCACAGATTTAAAGAGCGAGGCAGGTAAGTTGAAGCTTGATGTCGCCCGGGAGGGGTTCAAGGACGCCTATATAGTATTGCTAAAAAAACCGATAAGCGAAACGAGCGCACAAAGAGTAACCCTTTCTGATTCACCGAGAAAAGACGGTCAGAGAACCAGTGCACCCCTCGAACCATCAAAAAGCCCGGTTAATAAAACGAACGATGCACCAGCGGTTGAAAACAATATATCTCATGCATCAGCAGCGATGGAAAATACAAAGAGATCCAAAGAGAAGCCTGCGGCACCGAACCTGACAGCTGAGGCACGTCAGGATAAACAGACCAAAGAAAACATACCATCTTCATATGTCAGTATTCCTCCCTCTGTCATCGTGGGTACGATTTCTGTTAATAATCTGTCCCCAGAAGTAGATGGATTAGAGACACCTCATGCCCAGGAAAAGTCTCCATCCCGGGTTTCAAGGATTTTATCCGTCAGTTTCTCAGGCAAAGGGCAGAGTATTATTCTATTCGTAATCCTTGCTTTTTCATGTATCATCCTTGTCTTTCTTATCTGGGTCATTATTCTGAAGAGAAAGGGGACCATCCGGGCATTCAAGACAGGGAAACTCCTCAGGAAACATAAGGGCCTTGTTCAGCAACTGAGTGAACACCAACCAGGTTCTTTTGACACGATCATTGCCAAACTGAAAAAAATTGACAACTCCATGCTCATTGAACTCCTCCTCGATAAAGCGGCATTCCTCTCGGGAAAATCTGTGCAGCACTTTCGGGATTTCTATGATGCCATCGGTATAACAGACCATTACAGTGACATCCTCAGAGAATCAAAATCCTGGAAAAAACGGGCCTTTGCAGCAGAAAAGATAGGCCACATAGGCTCAGCAAAACCGGTCCCCCATCTCCTTGAAATCATCCGTGACATTAACAACGAAGATGAAGATGTCAGAACAGTAGCATTGCGGGCCCTTGGAAGAATTAAAGATGAAAGGGCTATCCCTTTTCTCATCGAAGCCCTTGGTTTTCCGGAGACATGGCTCCCTCCCCGTATCGGTGAGATACTGGTGAATATCGGTGAACCAACGATTGATTACCTGAAAAAAGAACTCAAGAACTTTCAAAGTGAAAGCAGAAGAGGATGGTCAGCTGAAATACTGGGTTGGCTTGATGCAAAAAACGCGGAGACATCATTGATTGAAGCGCTTTTTGATGTAAGCCCTGAGGTGAGGGCCAAGGCTGCAGGAGCCCTTGGAAAGATCAAAAGCGATCGCTCCATTGTCAAGCTTACCGAGCTGCTTGTTGCAGAACCAGTGCCTTTTGTTCGGACAAGGGTTTCACAGGCACTTGGTGCCATAGGAAATCCCTCGGTTATTCATTACCTTGTTAACATTCTCAAAGATCCTGAATGGTGGGTCAGAATCAGGGCAGTTGAGGCCCTGGAACAACTTGGAAAAGAATCTACTCCTTCCCTGCTGATTGCGCTCGAGGACGAAGATATGGAGGTACGGAGACGGTCTGCCCTGGCCCTTGAGAGAATCGGATACGTGGCGCAGATTCTTCAGGAGTATGGTGAGGAACAATACAAGCCCGAACTTCGGAAGATACTCTTTCTCATTGCTCAGGCAGGAGTAATTGAAAGCCTTAGTGATAAGCTTTCGAAAGCCGACAAGCATCTTCAGAAGCGGATTGTCCGCCTCCTGGGTGAGGCAGAGACCGTTGATGCTGCTGATCCCCTTCTTGACCTGCTTAAGAATACCGAGGATTGGACGCTACAGGCCAGAATAATTCAGAGCCTCGGAAAAATAGATGCCCAGAAAGCAATACCCATCCTCATTGATTACCTGAGAGACAATGAATACTGGGTAAGGCGTTCGGCTGTAGAGGCACTGGCAGTACTCAATGCAACTGCTTATGTTGACGATGTTGCCGTAATACTTGATGACCCCAACCCCCAGGCACGAGAGTCAGCGCTACGGGCCCTCTCAATGCTGAAAGTCACCAGCCACTGGGATGATATTAAAAAACTCCTGTACGATCCTGCTACAAGAGTGCGAAGCACAGCCTTGATGGTTATGCGGGAACTGGGAATCACTGTGGAGCCAAAGATGATCATTGAGCTTCTCACTGAGGCACCTGATGATGTGCGGATTGAGGCGATAAAATATTTCGCGGCTACGATGAATGCAGATGTGCTCCATGAAATTATTAAACTCATCCCCTTAGGGTCTAGGAAGTTGCACAAGGAAGTCAATGAATACATCAGAAGGATAAAGCCACAGGAGTTTAACGCACTTACCCGTATTGTGAATATGGAAAGCCTAGAAAATGACGCACTGATGACCTTTATAGAAATGGCCTCAATAATTAAAGACAATGATGGCTATAATTTTATACTTGAATTTACGGACAGTGTTAATGAGGCATTGCGGGAAAAGGCCTTTCGCGCAATAGCAGATTATGGATTTTCAGAGAATGAGGTGCTCTTTGAGAAAGCCCTCTTTGATCCTTCACGCTCTGTTCGCACTATTGTTCTTGCCTGTGTCGGTTCCGATGCGGGTGAGAATTTCCTCAATAAGGCTACGATCCTCCTGAAAGATCCCGATGAAAATGTACGACTTGCCCTTACCCTTGCCTTTGGAGTTTCAGGCAAGAGGGAATTCAAGCCCCTGATCATAAAGATGCTTGATGATCCCTCACATAAGGTCGTTGCCGGTGCCTTTATAAGTCTGGCCTCTTTTAATGATCCTGAGTTTCTCCAGGTATTTTATGGCCATCCCAACATCAGGGACATCAAGGATGAGATTACAAACATATCTGATGATACCCGATTCAGGCACATTATCGACGAGATCAGGCTGACGGCACAAAAAACGAGAAACATGGAAGTTGATCTCATCTTTTCAAAAAATGACAGAGTATTTGCAAACGAACTCGTCAGGAAACTTCGGGAAGCCCTCGATCCGGTGCTGAGGATAAAGGCTATAGAGATGCTGAAGATCATTGCTACACCTGAACTTTTCACCTCCATACTCAGTGTTATGAAAAAAGATCCCTTCGCAGAGGTGCGGCTGCAGGCAATGGATGTTGTCGCATCTATTGGAAGGGAAGAAGAGGTTATTTCTGCTTTTTCTACTTCCCTTTATGATCCGGCACCAACAGTCAGAGACAAGGCAGCAGAACTCCTGGGCAAGTACAGAAATCCCCGTGCCCTTGAAGCACTGCTTCATGTGCTGGATACCCCGGACAGAGAATTCCGCGAAGCTGTCACAACCGCACTATCATATCTTCTCAGGGGAGATCCTGAGAAGAATGCAGAACTGCTTAAAAATATGCCGGAAACAAAAACAAGAAAAATCGGCATGGCATGGCTTATGGGCAAAAGCAGGAAAAGGGGTTCCGTTAATTTCCTTACCGGCCTTCTCGATGACAATGATCCCGAGGTGAGGGCTGCCGCCATTGGAGCCATTGCAAAATTCAAGAAAAAACAATTTGTGAACAGTCTTGAGAAACTCATTTATGATCCAAATGAACGGGTCAGGGCGGCTGCAGTGAATGCAATTACTGTAACCGGAGGAGATCGGGCCTTTGACATAGCCAGCATAGCGCTTCAGGACATAGATGATTTTGTCAGGACACGGGCGGTTATTGGTCTTGCAAAGCTGAACATGCGTAAAACCATCAGTGTTATCCGGAGTAAAGTAAACAAATTCCCTGAACTTCGTCCGCACCTGAAGGGAGTCCTTTATGCAAGCGGGGAACATTATGAAGATGTCATGCATATGGATTCTGTAGCCGTACACATCGTAGATGAATTGTGCCACAGGAAAGATATGGAAACCATGTTTCGTCAGTCAACAGACCGTGTAAAAAGGATGCATTCCTTACGAGTGCTCGCACTGACAAGCAATGGTGATAACTACGAATTCCTCAGCCAGGCGCTCAAGGACCCCATATCCGAAATCCGGGAAGAGGCAAAGAAATACAGTGGAGTAATGTAGGTACATGATCCCCTATTTTTATACCTTTGTGGAATATTTCTTTATTGTCTATTTCCTTTTGTTCAATACCATTAACCTCTTCTATCTCGTTATCGCTTTTTATGATGTCAGACGGCGGGTCATGGGCAGGGGATACGAGGGTTTTGATATTGCTATGAAGTCACCCTTTACACCACCTCTTTCCATTTTAGTTCCGGCATACAACGAGGACAAGACTATTGTGGAGTCCATTAAATCACTGTTGAGACTTCGATTCCCAAGACTTGAGATAGTCATAATAAATGACGGCTCATCAGACAATACGCTCGAGGTACTCATCGAGGCCTTTCAAATGAAGCGGATAGACATGAATTACGTTGAAAAGATCAGTACAGCCCGTGTGAAAGCATATTATGTATCACAGGGAGACCTTCCAGATCATATACAGAGGTTTGTCGTGCTCGACAAGGAAAACGGAGGGAAGGCAGATGCACTGAACGCTGGAATCAATGCCTCATTCTGTCCCTACTTTGTGTCTATTGATGCTGATTCAATCATCGATGAAGCTGCACTCCTGCAGGCATTCAGGTCTGTGCTTGATCAACAGGACATCGTGGCAATAGGAGGACAGGTTGCAATTGTTAACAGTTCAGACGTTGAAAACGGCGCCGTACTTGAACCGCGTCTTTCCAGAAAGTGGATCGTCAGATTCCAGATAGTGGAATATATCCGTTCCTTCAGCATGGGGAGGACCGCATTGTCACGTCTTCAGTCCATTCTTATTATCTCAGGTGTCTTTGGCATATTTAATAAGGATTTTGTGCAGAAAACTGGTGGATATCTCACACGTTTTCTCAGTTCAAAAATCGCAGCAGAATATACCGGGCACCATGTTGAGACAGTCTGCGAGGACATGGAGATAATCGTAAGAATGCAGCGGTATATCAAGGAGAAAAAACTTTCAAAAAGAATTACCTATGTACCTCACCCCCTGGCCTGGACAGAGGCCCCTGAAGACCTGGGATCCCTGTCAAAGCAGAGAAACAGGTGGCAGCGTGGATTGATAGAAACCATGATCTATCATCGAAAAATGCTGTTTAACAGAAAATACGGTCGGATCGGCTTCTTTGCCTTCCCCTATTTTTTCATCTTCGAACTCCTTGGTGCTCCCATCGAATTATTAGGGTATATCACCTTGCCGATCCTCTTTGTCCTCGATAATCTGAATTTTCTCTACCTTATATTGTTCACTGCGGTATCCATTGTATATGGTATTTTCCTGTCTGTTCTCTCCGTTGTTATGAGCGCCTGGCCGGTCAAGACTGCCGAGACTGACATAGAAGGGAAGTCACTCATTTATTTTAAGGGTATAAAGGAAATCATAATTCTTGTAACTGCAGCCATCTTTGAAAACCTCGGCTACAGACAGCTCACTGTCTGGTGGCGCATAAAGGGTATCGTGGACTTCTTCAAAGGCAAAAAAGGATGGGAAAAGTTTGATCGGAAAGGTTTCGGTACAGAGGCGAATAAAGAAGATAAAAATGCTGTTACTGCCGCGTAATAGCAGTATTTCCTTTGTTCCATTCCAGTATATAATCGTATTTCACTTCTGCCGGTCCTCAAGGAAACTCATAAGATAATCCCTGAACCGCTCCGGCAGGAGCCATCGTATGCCAAGTTTCTCTGCCCACTTGATTGCTCCCTGATCAACAGTGACCAGCAATGCATCAAGCTCTTTGGCAAGGAGAATGAGGTCAACATCTTCCTTACTGTCTATAATGCCCTCGCGCAGTGCATCTCTATAGCTCTTGCGCATGCTTTTTATGAGTTCCCTTTCATCGACGGAACCAACGTTCCGGACAGCCTTTTCAGCAATCCTCAATCCTTTATTGATCCTGTCCCGGATGTCTTCGATCAATTCATAGAGGAAGGTGGCAGGAACGTGCATTTCATATTTGCTCGGAGATTTCTGCTGGATCACTGCAAGCAGTTTACCCGGAACCTTTCGTCTGTCAACAAAGTTCATCAGCTCTTCGAATATTGATGAAGGCATGTAGAAGGCAAGAGAAGGTATTTCTTCAGCAATTTCAAGAAACTCCTTCATTGCATCTGTAGGTGAAGCCCCGAAGTGATTACGGACCTCAGGGTTTACAAACAGGCTTGTATCAAGAACGACTCTGTCTTTTCCTGATGTTGCAGACTTCATGAATATCAAGGGTTAAACTGTTCCAGTTGCTGCAGTCAGGACACCTGCCTGACCACTTACGAGACTTGTAACCGCAATGTGAGCAGCAGAAAGGTATGATAAAGGCTTTTTCAATTTTGAGGGCCTTTTTAAATTCGTCAGAAGCACTTTCATAATCTGAACGCCTTGCGTAAATACACGCCAGGAGTGTGTGCAGGTCCGGGCTGTCAAAGGCAGTCATTTCAATGGCGTTCACCGTATTGAATGCATAATCAATCATCTCAAGCCGGTAATAGAGCTTGGCAAGAAAAAACTGCAGCCTGTAGTCCATTGGTTGTTCCTGTATAATTTTCTGATATAGATCGATAATCTTACCGGGTTCGCCCCGTGTAATATAAAAATCCTCAAGCCACGCAAGAAATACCAGGGCAGAGGTTTCTTCGTATCCCTTGCGCAGCGTTTCCTCGGCATCTTTATAGTTAGCTTCCTTCTCATATGCCCCTGCGAGAGACAGGTAGGCAACGATAAAATCTTTATCTGCCTTAATAATCGATTTCAGCTTTTTGACTGCCTTATCCAGCACCCCGGACTGAAGATAATGACTTGCTGATTCATACCTGTACCCCTGCAGGTTCTGCTGTTCTTTCTGTTCCTCTTCAGGAGATAGATTGGTCTTCAGTATTTTACTCTGGGTCTCAATGACTTCCTCCCATTGTCCGTTCTTTTCCTGGATATCCCTCTTCATCCGCAATGCCTTGAGATTCCCTTCATCAATTCCAAGGATGCTGTCGATATGCTTCAGCGCTTCCTGCCATTTTTGCCTGTCATGATCAACCCTCTCAAGAGACAGCAAGACCTCAATATTACCGGGACTGATTTCATGGGCCCTCATATAACTCTCCCGCGCCTTGACCATTTCCCCTTTCTCAAACAGGATATCACCAGCACGCAACAGGGCTCCAATGTGAGAAGGATCACTTTCTGTGACCCGGTTGAATAATTCTGCTGCCTCTTCAGTCCTGTCTGCATGAAAGGCATCCAGTCCCTTGGCGTAGAGTTCCTGTATTTTCAGTTCCTTTTTCTGATCCCGCTGAAGCTGCCAGCTGTGAACGTATCGCTTCGCATCGCGGATGGCAATAATAATGAGCATTGCAAAGATACCAATTGAGGTGGATACAAGGATAACAGCAATAACGGGAATGTTTTCAAAGGTCACCCCGTTCCAGACCGTCAAGTCTACGGCTCCCTTGTTGAAGAAGGCCAGGAGGCTGAGAATAATAAAAAATACGATTATGAGAAGCACAATAAATTTCGGCATTTCTTACCTTCTTTTTATAATTATTTTAACCAGCCCTTACAGGGTAGCCTTATTTCAGAGACGTTTCTCCTATTGGGATTCTCGGAGCATCAAGCCAGAGTTTCTCCAGCCCGTAATATACTCTGGCTTCATGATTAAAGATGTTGA
>CP070644.1:2098949-2103734 GCA_020354155.1 Nitrospiraceae bacterium
CAGCCCGGGAGATTTTGAAGAGGCTATAAGTATCAGGGGCTGGATAATTGGTGATGCTTTTTAATTGTGAAGGCAGAGAGGGCATCGGCGCGGCAATCAGCAGGGAAGATTTCTCCTTTCGAATAAAAAGATCTTGAAATGAAAAATGAAGAATATTCAATGGCTCGATGGATTTTATAAAACAACGCCGCTTAATGGTAGATTTGCAGTTGAGACCGAGGGGGATAAAAGACGAAGGAGTGCTCCACGCAATGGCCACTGTTGAACGCCACCTCTTTGTCAGTGAGGACCTCCAGGAAAGTGCCTATGACGACTGTGCTCTGCCCATAGGGTGTGGCCAGACAATATCACAACCCTACATGGTTGCGCTCATGACTGAACTGCTTCATCTGGAAGGACATGAAAGGGTATTGGAAATAGGGACCGGTTCAGGATACCAGACAGCTGTACTGTCAATGCTTGCTTCAGAGGTTTACACCGTGGAACGGATACCTTCTCTTGCAGAAAGAGCTCAGGCTCTGTTGGAACGATTGGGATACAAAAATGTTCAGGTGAGGATATCGGATGGAACGATCGGGCTGCCTTCCCAGTCTCCCTTCGACGCCATACTTGTAACTGCCGGCGCTCCCGAGATACCGGAAGAGTATATTGGGCAATTAAAGGTAGGGGGCAGACTGGTTATACCAATAGGGAGCAGGTATTCCCAGGTACTCTATCAGATCAGGAGGACAGAGACGGGAATAGAGAAATCTGATTCAACAGGCTGTGTATTTGTCCCGCTGATAGGAGAAAAGGGCTGGAAAGAAGAGGGACTTTATTGACAGTGGTACAGTATTTCTGTAAAACTGTATAACCATTATTCTAGAGATGCTTTGGAGGGGAAATGATTGAAGAATCAAAAAAGATCTGGATGGACGGAGAATTTGTAAACTGGGCTGATGCGAATGTACATGTACTGACTCATACACTGCACTACGGGACAGGCGCTTTTGAGGGAATCCGCTGCTATAAGACGGGCAAGGGCTCTGCCATATTCAGGTTGCAGGAGCATGTTGCAAGGCTCTTTGATTCCTGTCATATACTGAACATCAAATGCCCCTTCACACCAGAGCAGATAAGCAGGGCAATCATTGACTCCATAAAAATTAACAAACTCAGGGAGTGTTACATTCGCCCCCTGATTTACATAGGGTATGGCGCTATGGGATTGTTCATTAAGGACAATCCGGTGAGGGTTGCAGTTGCAGTATGGCCATGGGGTGCTTACCTTGGCGAAGAGGGGATTAAAAACGGTATCAGAGTCAAGGTCTCCTCATTTACACGTCTCCATGCAAATATAACAATGACAAAAAGCAAGACCTGCGGTGACTATGTGAATTCTACGCTTGCAAAAAGTGAAGCCCTTGCCTCCGGTTATGATGAGGCTTTGCTGCTCGATACGAATGGCTATGTTGCCGAAGGTACAGGGCAGAATATCTTCATTGTGAGGAATGGAGTTCTTCATACACCGCCGCTCCCCTCTGTACTTGAGGGAATTACGCGGAGAAGCATCATGGAGATGGCCAAAAAACAAAAAATCGAGGTACGGGAAACATACTTTACAAGAGATGAAATCTATATAGCTGATGAGGCTTTCTTTACCGGTACTGCTGCCGAGGTTACACCAATCAGGGAAGTTGACGGCAGGTCTGTTGGAGGCGGCAAGCCGGGACCCGTCACAAAGAAGCTTCAGGGACTTTTCTTTAAGATCGTAAAAGGTGAAGCACCGGCATATAAGGCCTGGCTTACGACTATTTAACTTCTCATCACATTTTTAATACTGCATACCGTTCATCTCCATAATTTACTTCAGAGATGAACAGTTTACATCAGAGGCCTTTTCCCCTTGACGGGTGAGGAACTATTGGACGCCCCGCTTCTTAAGCCGGTGTATATCACTTCACTGCCCCCTGGTTGTAATGCTGGAAAAAAGCAATATTTACAGAGGGTTATCATTGACATTTTGATATTAATATGATAAAAAACGTCACTTCATTATTAACGTATATTACTGTTTCATTAAATTTACAGCTCATGCATAGGGAAAAAAGGGCCCATCAGAGATTTCATTCGGAGCTAGAGGCAAGGCTTTTTTTCGGAAATATGTTCTATAAAAGTCAGGTGACAAACCTCTCCGAGGGCGGGCTCTTTGTCAGGACCAGGGTAAACTTTCCGATTGATTCTGTATTTGTTACGGTCATACTCCTTAACCAGCATACTCTGAATATACTGTCCAGGGTTAAAAGGGCGATGAGGCCTGAAAATCACGGAACTCCCAGGAATAATTTCGGCATGGGTCTTGAACTCATCAACCCCGCTGAAGACTATACTGCTTATGTAAGGAGTTATCAGGCCTCTGAAGGCAGACCGATACAGTAATTAATTTGTGCCTTCATCTAATTGAGAGAACAACTTTTTCCTCTGGTAATTCCCCAATTAATTAAGGAAAAAAATGGTTGACATGACCTGATGTGTCGACAGGGAACCCCTTTTCATCACCGCTCTTTTACATCAATTTAGCATTATGTTATAGTCATATGTTCTTTGCAATTCATCCATAGATATCAAGACATATCAAACAGTTCATGAAGAGCTTACTGGAATCCAAATGTCTCAATTGACTCCTTTAATGAAGCAGTATCAGGCAGTAAAAACCAGCTACCCTGATGCCATTGTCTTTTTCCGGCTCGGTGATTTTTACGAAATGTTCGGCCAGGACGCGGTTATCGCCTCGAAGGTTCTCCAGATTACATTGACATCCAGAGATAAAAGCAAAAAAGACCCTATGCCCATGTGCGGCATCCCTCATTTTACCCATGAGTCCTATACCGCAAAACTGGTAAGGGCAGGGTACAAAGTGGCCATCTGTGAGCAGGTAGAGGATCCGAAAGAGACAAAGGGCATTGTAAAGCGGGAAGTGGTCAAGGTGGTTACCCCGGGCACATTCCTGCCTGATGATCCAAAGGAAAATAATTTTATCCTTTCCTTTTTTCAGAAAGAGAACATCTTCGGCATTGCGACAGCTGATATAACGACAGGTGAGTTTCTCATCTATGAGACACATACAAGTCTTGAAGATGAAATAATCAGGTTTCATCCAAAAGAGGTCCTCTATCCCCAGAGCTTTAAGAACAATTCCTCTGTTATAGACAAACTCGGGGATTTTTATCTTACCGGTTATGATGACTGGTACTTTGACTACATAGAGGCTTACAGGAAACTCCTTAATTACTTTAAAGTCGCTTCTCTCGACGGCTACGGCTGTGAAGGGATGATTGTTGGTATTTCAGCGGCAGGGGCATTGCTGAACTATCTTGAAGAGAATCAGAAGGGTACCTTGAGTTTTAAAAAAATACGTGTCCTGAGGCGGGAGTCGTCAATGCTGCTTGATGCTGCAACGCTCAGAAATCTTGAAATTTCCCGGAACATGAATTCAGACGGCATTGAAGGAAGTCTTCTCTGGGTGCTGGATCAGACCGAAACACCAATGGGCGGCAGGCTCCTGAGGACATGGCTCCTGAATCCGCTCATTGAGTCCGAACAGATAGTGCGCAGACAGGATGCAGTCGGCGTCCTGATGAGTGACCCGGATAGTCTGGTAAAGATCCAGAAAAGTCTGGAGGGTATTTATGATATTGAACGTCTTGCTTCCAGAGTAGACAGCGGCTCAGCCAGCGCGAGAGACCTTCTCGCACTAAAAAATTCCCTTGATGTCCTGCCTGAAGTAAAGGTGCTTCTTGAATCATATGATAATGAGATGATTCGATCAATTGAAAAGAAGATTGAATTAATGCCCGGGATACATCAGTTAATCGAGGCAAGTATTGCTGATGATCCTCCACTTGCTCTCAGGGAAGGCGGGTTAATAAAGAAGGGGTATCATCCTGAAATCGATGAACTGAGGGAGATAAGCAGCAGTGGAAGGGATGTTATTGCATCACTGCAGGCACGGGAAAGGGAGAGAACGGGAATATCGTCTTTAAAAGTCGGCTATAACAGGGTCTTTGGATATTACATTGAAGCAACGAGGGCAAACCTTGATCAGGTCCCTGAGGATTATATACGAAAGCAGACCCTTGTCAACGCTGAGCGGTTTATTACCCCGGAGCTGAAGGAATATGAGGCAAAGATCCTCGGTGCTGATGAGAGACTGAAAAATCTTGAATACGATATTTTCACGGAAATAAGAGATACAGTTGCCGTTGAAACAGGGAAACTGCAAAATACGGCTCAGGCCGTTGCTGAACTTGATGCCCTGCGCAGCTTTGCCTTTATCGCGAGGCGATATAACTATGAACGACCTCTTGTAGATAACGGGATGTTGATTCAGATTGCTGAAGGCAGACACCCTGTTATTGAGAGACTCACTTCAGGAGAGAAGTTTATCCCTAATGATGCACTGCTTGATTCCGGTGCAAACAATATATCCATAATTACCGGCCCGAATATGGCGGGAAAATCTACCTACATGAGGCAGGTTGCCTTGATCGTGCTTATGGCACAGATCGGCAGTTTTGTACCGGCACGGGAGGCACGTATAGGGATTGTGGACCGTATATTTACCAGAATAGGGGCATCTGATGTCATAACAAAAGGTCAGAGTACATTCATGGTTGAAATGATCGAGACTGCCAATATACTGAATAATGCAACGGGGAGGGGTCTGATTCTTCTCGATGAAGTGGGCAGGGGTACGAGCACCTTTGATGGTATTAGTATTGCCTGGGCTGTTGTGGAATATATATC
>CP070644.1:2103834-2122589 GCA_020354155.1 Nitrospiraceae bacterium
ATGTTGAACCTCCTGTCGAGGTGCAACTTCTGCGCGTGTACTATTTTGCCTTGCTGATCTTTCCGTAATTGTTCTGGGATGGAGATACGCCTCTTTTGTCGACGGATACAGCGCATTCGCTGAATAGGGAATTTCAGTTTCATTGATTATATGAAGCTGAGTTCATGACTATTTTTTGCTTGTTATGTAATAGTCGATCGACTTTTTCTTTAATTCTTCTCCTGTTTTCTTTGCTTCAGACAGTGACGTATATTCCGCGGCTACTACTTTATGGAAGTCGCCCCTTTTTGTTTCCATAATGTAGCTGTAGGGCCGATAGCCAAGTTTTTTGAGATCATTGAGGAGTAAGTCAGCATTCTTCCTGTCCCTGAATGTTCCCACATGGATATAATACATTTTCTGCTTATCGGGTTTTGGTAGTGTGACTTTATCTTCATCAGGGATTATTTCTGGTTCTTTTAATTTTCCCTTGAGTTCATAATCATCTTCTTTCTTTTCTGCATAATGACGGTACGTTGATCCACCGGAATCAGTTACTGCCTTATCTACTGTTTTTAAATCTGGTTCAGGTGCAACTGTCTTCTCCGGATCTTCTTCTGGTATGGATGCTGTCTGCTGCGGAGCTTGACGCAGTTTTTCAATGGTAGGTGAAACAGGTTTCCGAACTATGAGCGAAGGTTTTTTTTCAGTCTGCACCGCTGAAGGTATTTTCTCATCCTCTTTGCTGCTTGTATCTGGCGGTGCTTCAGCAGTAGTCACTGAGGAGGGTGGGAGGCGAAGCAGTTTGCTCACAGCAACGGTCTTGGGTCTGGTCTTGCCTGCAAGCAGATCTTTCCAGCTCTCTTCACTGAATGGTATAAGCCGCTGAACAATATGATACCCCTTCTCCGTCTGGATAATGACCGCCTCTGAAAGAGGTTCGCGCTCGGTGAGGGCCCTGGTAATCAAGGGATGCAGTTCATTCGGTGAGAGGCTTCCCCTGTAACCTCCCAGGTCTGCATCAATAGTCTCGTCAAATTCCCCTGCAATGTTTTCAAAGAGGTCTCCCCGTTGAAGACGGGCTGCTATCTCATCAGCATCTCTCCTCAGATCAACACGAATCTGTCTGATATATATTTCTTCACCGGGATTGCTCCAGGGCATCTGCTTCGGCGCTTCCGATTTTGCAGACAATCGATCAGCAAGGTCATTGCCTGTATGACCCAGGCGCAGCGCCATGTTCGCAGCCAGCCAGGCCATATCGTATTGTTTCGTTTTATAGTAGATTTCGCCGAGATAATAGTAGGCTTCAGAAAATCCCGGGTTGCTCTTCAGAATGGCAACAAACTGTTCGAGGGCAATTGTATATTTGTTTCTTGAGAGATACATGATTCCCAGTTCCCGTCTCAGGAAGTTAGAATTCTGTGTCAGGGCAAGGGCTTTTTCCATTTCAGTTATTGCTTCATCAATAAATCCAAGATCATAGAGTACAACAGAAAGGTTTCTGAATAAGACAGGGTCGTCAGAACCTTTGGCAATTGCCTGGCGGAACTCCTTGACGGCCATGAAAGGCTGGTTGTTAATCAGGTACCGGTTGCCTCTGTCTACATGATCGCTTATGTCTTCTGCAGCGGATGAAGAAGGGGGGATAAAGACGGTGATCACTACGACAATATAAAAGTATATGGATAATTTTTTTATCATATTGGAAAGATCTGTGGTGTCACCATTCAACAATTTATAGATTCTATATACCATATGCCCCTGTTGTCAATATTTATCTGATATAATTCAAGAATATACATTAATACAACTGGGCAAATGAAGGCATTCCGGTTTATAATGTAGACAGGAAAAAGTATTCATTACAGAGAATCCTGATTGCTGTTCAGGAATAAACTATGTTCAACGAAGAATCTATAAGACTGGGCTTTTTTTTCGGTGTATTGATTATCATCGCTATCTGGGAGCTGCTTTCGCCGCGCAGAAAACTTGCCACGTCCAAACCTGTTCGCTGGGCCAGTAATCTCGGCATCGTCTTTATTGATACTGCCCTGGTCAAACTGATCTTTCCCGTCATGGCAATCAACGTGGCTTTTGTAGCTCAGGAAAACAGCTGGGGCCTTCTGAATAACATAGCTCTCCCGTACTGGGTGGAGGTTGCAATGGGAGTCCTGATTCTTGACTGCATCATTTATCTTCAACATCTCATGTTTCATGCTGTCCCGCTGTTGTGGCGGCTTCACATGATGCACCATGCAGACCTCGATTATGATGTTACGACCGGACTTCGTTTTCACCCAATTGAAATCATAATAAGTATGGTGATCAAGATGGCATCTGTTGCTGCACTGGGGGCCTCGCCGGTAACAGTAGTTCTCTTTGAAATTGTTTTAAATGCAACGGCGATGTTCAATCATGGCAATATCAAACTGCCTCTCGGGCTGGATGCGGTCCTTCGCCTTCTTGTGGTTACCCCTGATATGCACAGGGTTCATCATTCAGTTACAATCCGCGAGACAAACAGCAACTTTGGTTTTAACTTTCCCTGGTGGGACCGGCTTTTCGGAACCTACAGGGCGCAGCCTGCTGCCGGCCACGAGGGCATGACAATCGGTCTTGCCCAGTTCAGAGACCCCGGCAAAAACAACCTCTTTGGAATGCTTGTACTGCCTTTTACCGGGAAAACAGGAAGCTATTCAATAAATACCTGGGGAAAGGATCCTGACATTCTGAAACGCAAAAAATAAGGCCTGTAGTCTTCATTTAATACTTAACGACATTATCAGATCCATAGGGTTAAATGTGCTAAGTCATCAAGAGTCTTTGTTTTAAGGGGAAGAGAGACTCTTTTCTCACTCTTTAGAAAAGGGGGAGTAAGGCGGATTTGAAATAGTATATATTCTCCCTCACCCTGACGACCGGCAGGCCCTCTTTGCAAAGGGGAAACAAAATAATGTATTTGAATTTTTAACCTATGGATTTCATGAGCATATTTGGCATTCCTTCTGAAACAGATCACTGACATACTCCCGCTGAAAATTTACAGATTATTTACAAGTATTAACCTCCTATTTACAGGCCCAGGTGGTAATTAAATAGTAGATAAATGAACCTTAAAAACCGGACGCTTTGTGGAAAGGAGGTTTGATATGTATAAATTAGCGAAAATAATGTTGGTGGCTTTCAGCATCATTTTTGTTGGATGCGCTTCAAGTCCAAGTTATACGTCACTGAAGGGAATGCCTGCAGATGTACCCCTTCAGACAGTAGAGTTAACAGGTGATAACTGCGAATGGATACCCAGCACAATCAAAGTGGAGAAAGGTTCTCATGTCATTTTGAAAATTAAGAGTGTTGACTGGGATTATAACTTCAGAATGAAGGGCTATGATTTACAGTTCGAAATTCCGAAAGGGGAGACTGTAACTGCTGAATTTTATACGCCTGACAAGGGTGAGTTTGAATTTGGCTGCTATATTGAAGAAGGGTTGCGTTATACATGGGGTGGCATGGTCGGGAAAGTTATTGTAGAGTAAGGTGAAAAAACAATAACGCTTTCTTAGTAAAACAGATAGAGTATCGTTAGCATTAGTACAAAAAAGAGGACAGTCAAGCCGGCCCCGGCTTTTGTGTAATCAGTGGTCGCATACCCTCCTGCACTCATGACGAGTGCATTTTCTTAGTAGAACAGATAGAGCATCGAAAGCATGACTACCAGAAAGAGTATGGTCATGCCAGCCCCGGCTTTTGTGTAATCAATGGTCTTGTACCCTCCTGGTCTCATTACAAGTGCATTCACCTGGTGAGTAGGAAGAACAAAAGTATTCGAAGCAGACAGCGCTACAACAAGTGCTGTCAGGCGTGGATCCGCTCCCGCCTTTACAGCCATGGTCATTGCCAGGGGAACAAGAAGGACTGTAGATCCTACATTTGATACTACAAGAGTGAAGAAAGACGTCATAATTCCCACGACAGCGAGAAAAACAATGACAGGAACATCCCCAATCATGTTCATGATTGTAGTTGCAATGTAGGCCGCGGTGCCTGTTTTCTGAAACGCAAGGCCGAGAGGAATCAGTCCTCCAAGAAGGAATACAGTCATCCAGTCAACAGACTTGTAAGCCTCGTCAACAGACATGACCCTAGTCAGTATCATGCCGAGAGCGCCGGTAAGCAGACATACGGACAGCGACAATTTCAGGTCAGGGAAACCGATCGCAGCCATAAGGGGGTTGAAACCGAGGACAAGACCTATGGCAACGATGAGCCATGATACCGCCGTCTTAGCCTTTTCAGTCCTCATTATCTCACCCTTGATATCAGTTGTGAAAGTAAATGTCTGCTTGCCCTTTAACATATGAAATTTGTCCCACTTTCCGAACAACAGCAGGGCATCGCCGGGCTGAAGCTCTCTATCGGAGAGACCACCCAATACACATTCTCCACTTTTGCACAGCATGACCGGGTTGATTTCATATGTCTTTCTGAACTGGATCTGGCGAAATGTCTTTCCCGCAAGCTCGGAACGGGGTGTGATAATGCCTTCAAGCATACCCGCATTGTTTGGAGAAAGGTCCTCAGCAAATATTTCAAGGTCTTCTTTAAGTGTGAAGCCGAAATCAGCGGCAAATTTATCGATTGCCTCTGAACAGCCCACTGCAGCAATGACATCATTTCCATTTAATACTTCATCCCGGGTCGGGGCAAATATCTTGGTGTTTTTATCGGTATGGGAAATGGAAACTACAGTTACCTGATACGTCGATCTAATTTTCAGCTCATCCAGTGTCTTGGTATCATTATAACTTTCCGGAACTTGTAATTCATACAGTCCGCAGACCTCAAAATAGGTATCCGCAATATGCGATGGAAGCAGTTCAGTCTCTGACTTCCCGCCCGTTTTGGGAAGTATGAATCTGCCGAAGATTACAAAATACATAATTGCACTGGCAACAAGGGCAACACCTATGGGGGTCTGAGTGAACAGACCCAGCGGCTCCATATGCTGTTCGAATGCACCGAGCTGATTGGCCTGCTCCAGAAGGTCATTCAAAAGAATGGTCGGACTGGCACCAACCAGTGTTATTGTTCCCCCTACGATTGCGCAGAATCCCATTGGCATCAGTATTCTGGAAACCGGGATGTTCACCTGACGGGAAACCCTGATAGCTGCGGGCATAAAGAGCGCGGCAGCGCCGATGTTCTGCATAAAACTCGAAATAAACGCGACTGTTCCTGATGATACGAAAACATCAGTAGTTTAAGTAATTCTCCTGAGCCACTGTTTGTGCCTACAAAGGCCGGGTGAAGGAAAATGCATTTTGTCTCATTTCATGAAAGGGCTTCCTTGAACTCCTTTTCCGCCTGGGCTGTACCGATAAGAATCAGTTCTTCATTTTCCTTTAACTGAACAGTTGGGTCAGGATTTACGTTAAAAGAATCGCCGGAGCGGATTGCAATTACATTGCAACCTGTCTTTCTTCTTATCTGGTTTTCAGAAAGTGTTTTCCCTGCCAAAGAAGCAGGAACACTTGCCTTGAATACATTTAATCCTTCGGCAAGCATAAGGATTTCATCGGGTTTGAGAATGTTGATAATTTTATTTGCCCCCATGGAAGCATATGACATGACAATGTCAGCCCCTACTGAATAGAGTTTGCTGATATTGCGGTCACTTGTGGCCCTGCTGATAATCTGAATGTCGGGCCGTAATTGCCTGCAGTAAATAGTCAGGTAAATATTCATGTCATCATCGCGCGTTGTGATAAGCACAGAAGGAGATTCTGCAGAAATGCCGGCCCGTTCCAGTGTATGAATATCCGCTGCATCTCCCAGAATATATTTGTCATTGTCTTTTATGGTGTGCCTGTTCTTTTCCACGACGAGGTAATTAATTCCGAGCTCTTCAAACGTGTCGGCAACGGCTTGTCCCACCCGGCCGCCTCCCAATATCACAACAGGAGCTTCAATGGTCCGGGAGCTGCCGACAAATTCATCGTAACTTTTGAAATGCTCTTCCGATCCTGCAAGCAGAAGGATAGAATTAGCATGAATAATCGTTTCCGGTCTAGGAATATCAAATTTACCTCTTTGCCATATTCCTACCACTATCACACCTGTTTTCTCGCGAAGACCGCTCTTTATAAGTTCCTTCTCCTCATAAGGCGTATGGGCCGCATAGGCTTCAGCGATAGAGACACCACCGAGAGCGCCGACTATATTAGCCCGTGCAGACACTCCGAGAGCATGCTGCGCCATCGTAATGCCCAGCATTCTGGTAAATTGAAAGACCTGTGTCGCTCCGGCTAGTTCAAGAATATCAATCGAATCGTATGTATCTGCGATGGTAGTAATTGGAACTGACTCTGAGACTTCCCGTATCGTGGCGATAATGTTTGTATTGAGCATGTCATTATTATTCACAAAAACGAGGGCGGCCTTTTCTATCCTCAACTTCCGGTATGTTTCGGTCTCATCAAGCTCTCCTATGACTACCCTTATATTCATGTCCATTAGCTCTGATGCCGTCTGCGTGTCCTGCACAGCGACAACGTAATTAAGTTCATATTGGTCTATTTTCCCTATAAGACCCATGGCGATAGGTTCATAGTTCGTCATGATTATATGGCCCTCGGTGTCTTCGGGCAGTTCATGCGGTGTGCGTGCTTGGGCCTGGGTCTCGAGCCAGGGTGCATAGAAAAAGCGGATAAACGTGAAGGGGAGCATGATAAGGAGGAATACAATGCCTGAAAGAAGGACGACCATGGAAAAGAGACGTCCAAGATCACTGGTAAAGGTAATATCACCAAAGCCGAGTGTTGACATAACCGTCAATGTCCAGTAAAAGCCTGTTATCCACGAAAACTGTTTCCCTTCATACTCCATAATAAAATGGAAAAGGATACTGTAGAGGAATATGGCTGTCCCGATTGCCGCAAGAAACTTGCCCAGGATCCGGACATTTGTTTTCATTATCCTGGTCTGGAAAAAGTAGCTGAGCTGGGAAGTAAGATATTTCATTTATAGTCCGGTGATATGAATCATGATGCAACTAAACAATTTTAATGAATAAATCGGGTTCTTCCGGTCTGACAGCCATAAGACCGGATTGATCGGAAGTACAGGCCTTATCCGCATCCTAAGGACCTGATTCTGAAAAAGATGGATTATGAAAACGCGCCTATTCAAGATGTCCCCGGAGTTTCAAAAAAACGCTGCAACTCTGTAAGTTGCAGCGTTTTTACCTGAAATGTAAGTTGACCGCGCTATAACGCCGTTAATCCTCCTCCTTTATGAGGATATTCCATAGAAGACATATATGGCTCCGATCATAACTATGAGGTACAGGAACGTCATTAATGAGCCAGCCTTGAGGTAATCGACTGTCTTGTAATCGCCCGGCCCCATGACATACGCATTCACCTGGTGGGTGGGGAGAACGAATGTATTTGATGCGGCCACGGCTACGGTAAGCGCTGCCATCCTCGGGTCTGCTCCTGCTCCCATTGCCATGTTTATTGCCAGCGGCACCAGCAGGACAGTCGCTCCCACATTTGAGACGACCAGAGTGAACAGTGACGTGAGTATGCCGATAACCGCGAGCAGTACAATGGGCGATACATCACCGATAAATCCCAGGATTGCATTGGCTAAATATGCAGCCGTTCCAGTTTTCTCAGTAGCGATGCCAAGAGGTATCAGGCCGGCGAGGAGAAATACCGTCCTCCAGTCAACAGCATGGTATGCTTCGTCAATATTGAGGACTCCGGTAAGGACCATTCCCAGTGCCCCTGTCATGAGGGCAACGGAAAGCTTGACCTGGCCCGACAAGATCATTGCGAGCGCTATGAGAAAACATATGATCGCCCATTTTGCCTTATGTATTTTCATTACTTCCGCCTCAAAGGACGTAATAAAAGAAAGGTCCTTTGAATCATCTTTAAGGATCGAGAACTTCTCCCAGAGCCCCTGCAATAAAAGCACGTCTCCTGATTGTAAAATAATGTCCGACAGTCCGCCGTAATATACTTTTTCCCGTCGCCTGATTGCGAGTGGGTTGACCTGGTACTTCTCTGTAAAATGCACTTTCTTCAGCGTCGTGTCCGCAAGCTCGGAACGCGGAGTAATGATCGCCTCTATCTGGCCCGCGTTACTGTCAGATAAATCATCTTCAAAAACTTCAAGTTTATCTTTAAGCCGGAAACCGTATTCATCGGCAAACTTCTCTACGTTCTTCCTTACCCCAACAACTGCAATGTAGTTATTTGGATAGAGGGGCAGGTCCCTGTCGGGTGCAAAGATTTTTTGTCCTTTTTCCCCTTTTGCAATGGCCACTACAGATACAAGGTAATTAGGCCTGAGAGCCATCTGCTCCAGGGTTTGGTCCGACTTGTAGCTGGAGGGAATCTGAAGCTCGCTCAGGCCGCTGGCAGAGTAATATATCTTGCTGAGATCTATGCCGCCGCCTGCCTTTTCTGTTTCGCCTCTGTTTGGAAGGATAAATTTACCGAAAATCACAAAGTAGGCCAGCGCCGCAACGACAAGCGCTATCCCTATCGGTGTGACAGCGAAGAGTCCAAAGGGCTTCAGGTTACTGGGGGCCATCAGATCGTTTAAAAGGATCAGAGGGCTCGATCCCACAAGCGTAAGGCAGCCTCCTATTATTCCAAGGAATCCCATTGGCATGAGTATTCTGGACGGCGCTACGCCCATCTTCTTGCAGACCCTCTGCGTTGCCGGAAGGAAAAGGGCAACGGCCCCTATGTTCTGCATAAAGGAAGAAATAAACGCAACTGTTGCAGACACAAGAGTTATTAAGCGGGATATGCTGTTGCCAGCCAGCCTTGTAATGGGCTTGGCAACTTTGTTCATGATCCCTGTCCTGTCAAGTCCCGCGCCTATTATTATTACTGCAATTATGGATATGACTGCGTTACTGCTGAATCCTACAAATGCTTCCTGTCCGCTGATAAGTCCGAGCAGGGGAAGGGAAATCATTACAATGATCGCAACCACATCAACTCTGACCCACTCAACGATGAAGAGAAAGACAGCGGCTACAATCACGGCCATTACCATCATCATGTCAACTGAGAGCATTAGTTCAATATCCTCCTGATATAATGTTATATTGAATTAATAAAGCCTATGAAATGCAATAGATCGGGATAGCCGCATTTGAGTCATCGGCAACATGTTCCGGTTCTGTGACGATAAACAGGATGTCCTCACACTCCTTGCATACATCTTTGATAATTTTGTCGTGATTCCCGAATTTTACCGAGTGAGTGAAGGTGATTCTCAACTTTGACGCTTTTGCACTGAATGCCTCTGCTTCCTTTTCCATATTTCCGTTTAGTTCATCCTTGACCTTGTCCTGCAGGACTGAGAATATCCGCTTGCCGACGGGAATGACATTCAACGCCCTGATATCATACCCCATTCTCTTGGCCATTTTAAGTGAGTAATCCACCAGTCTTTCTGAAAAGCCTTCCTCACTGCCTACAATTAGCAGTGTTTCTTTTGACCTTGGTTTGTCTCCCGTAATGAGCTTCTTTGCATATTCATGTTCACCTGCTTCTGCAAATGTTATGGCTTCCATGGTTTTTTCGGCGAAGCTCTCCTTTTTGACTTTTGAAGCCGACTCTGTCGGGATCGACTCATTTAACAGTTCCCGGGCCGTTACTTCATCTCCCACTTCTGCAAAGGCGACTGCTGCCATGACATTTTCAAACTTCTTTACAAGTCTTTTCATTGTGTCCTCCCTCTGGTTTTTTATTTTCTGCGCACAATAGTTTCATTAATGTGCAGACAAGGGCTGCAGTGTCTTTCTGCCCTGTTTTAAATCTGTTTTCTTATAATCATTTTTTTCCCGCATGCTCTCTTTCGCAGTTTCGAATTCACCGGCTTCAGCATACGTTACTGCAACCATGATACGCTCAAATCCTTTTGCTAATCTCTTAAAGACGTTCATATTTCAGCCTCCTTACATGCATTGCCCTATGCACCGGCCTCTGCGGGCTGCGATATAGTGACGATGGGTTTTGATATTTTTTTGATCAACTTGTTCATATCTATTTCTTTTTTGCTCTTTGAGAGACTGGGACTGACAAGGACCATATTAATGTGATGCGTTTTCTTCAGAAAATCATTTAATGAAGACAGTGCATCGCCGATTCTGACGTGACATTTGATGTCTGATGATATGTCGTACTTAACCGAAAGTTCCCTGAGCTTTTTCTCGGCAGCGGCCTTAAATTCATTCTCTTTCTCCTGCAAAATGTCTTTTGCTGTATTGAACTCTCCTGCCTCTGCAAACACTGCTGCACTCATTACGTCTTCATAGGCCTCAATAACCCGTCTGTTATAGACCATCAACATGGATATGTCCATCTTAAGTGTCTTTGCAAGTTCAGCAACATAGGAGAACCCTTGATCAAAATCTCTACCCCCTTTTGTTACAAATAAAAGAGCTTCTCTCATTTTCCTGTCCTCCTTTCGGTGACTTGTCATTGATAATATCAAAAGGTGTGCCAGCTACTAACGTGTTGAAATCAATAAAAACAGGGCAAAATCCTTGGGGAAAAAGCGTTTCAAATATGAACAGCACTGAACAGATGCGGACTCATCACAAGGAATCAAGAATGCTGTCAGAGCAATATTAGACAGCAACGCTGTCTGTTTTGATAACTGCCCTGGACTATAAAAGTGACTACAGAAGATTTAAACGCATTTACTGGCTTTCTCTTGTGAAGAAGTCAGGATAAGCGTTTACAGATCTTGTATGTGCTGTTGTAGTCCAGGGCAGGTTAACATTTGTTGGGTTGAGTGTTACAAAGAGAGATACTAGTTCTTATTGAGTATACGCCAAAGGCTGGTTCTGGAAATGCCAAGCATTGCTGCTGCCTTTGATTTATTGCCTTCAGCATACTCAAGCACCTTTACCGCGTAGTCTTTACTGATTTCATCAAGTTTTTTAATCCTGTTGGGGTCGATGGATTCAACTTGAAAAAGTTTGATTGTCTGAGGCAGACTTGCTGGAGTTATCTCCGAAGTTTTTTCTAGAATTACTGCACGTTCAATAATATTTTCCAGTTCCCTTACATTGCCGGGGAATCCGTATGACATGAGCATATCTAAAGCATCTTTGCTAATGTCTTTTATTTTCTTGTTCGCCTTCTGCGCCTGTTTACTCAGAAAGTTTTTGCTCAATGGTACGATATCTTCCCGTCTGTCCCTGAGGGGAGGTATGTAAATGTCCATGACGTTTAGCCTATAATACAAGTCTTCCCTGAAACTACCTTCTGATACAAGGACATTTATATTCTGGTTTGTAGCAGCAATAAACCTTACGTCAACTTTGATGGATTTAACCCCTCCGACTCTAATGAATTCACCGTCTTCCAGTACTTTTAATAATTTGGCCTGAAGACCGGGCGACATCTCGGCTATCTCGTCCAGAAACAGAGTGCCATTATGGGCAATCTCGAGGAGTCCCTGTTTGTTGGCAACAGCCCCGGTAAATGCCCCCTTTATATGGCCAAATAACTCACTGGCCAGCAGTTCCTCCGTAAATGTAGCGCAGTTCACCGGCAAGAAAAGGTTCTCTTTCCTTAAGCCTGAATAGTGGATTAGCTTTGACACCATACCCTTGCCCACCCCGCTTTCACCAGTAATAAGCACGTTGCAGTCGGACGAAATAATACTGCTAACAATATCAATGACCTTTTTCATCATCGGGCTCTTTGCAATGATGGGACTTCCTCTCCCCAGACCAAGAGATACTTTTAAGGCAAGGTTTTCTCTTTCCAGTCTTCTTATTTCCTTAATCTTTTCGATTTTTATAAGGACCTCGTCAAGATTAAAGGGCTTTGTAATATAATCAATGGCTCCCTTTCTCATGGAATCGACTGCTGATTCTATGCTGCCGATGCCTGTGATTATGATTACTTCCGTGGTGGGAAAAGCATCTTTTACTTTATTAAGAAGTGTCAAACCATCCATACCGGGCATTTTTATATCAGTGATGAGAAGGTCAAAGTCTTCCTCACCGATCTTTTTAAATGCATCGGTACCGTTGTTAACACTGGTTACATCGTAACCTTCGTCTTCCAGGGAGTAGATGAGGTGTTTGACCGTAACTTCTTCGTCGTCTGCAATCAGGATTTTAATAGACATTTTTCTCCCGGTAAACTGATAGAAAATGTTGTACCTTTATCAGGCGCACTTTCAACATATATCTTACCACTGAGACTCTCTATTATACTGTAAACTATTGTCAGTCCTAATCCGGTCCCGTTGTCTTTTGTGGAAAAAAATGGATCAAAGATTTTCGGGATGACCTCTGCAGGGATGCCTTTACCTGTGTCTGATAATAATATGTCCACATGCGACTGGGCCTCCCTGGTTGTAACCTCTATCGTTCCATCGCCCCCCATGGCATCTACGGCATTAGTGCACAGGTTTATCAATACCTGCTGTAACAGGCTGCTGTCTGTACAAACTCTGATGTTCTTATTACCTCTTATATTGTACTTCACATCAGCCATCATTCCCTTTGAGTCCAAGTTCCAGAACAGATCTTCCATGAATTTAACTATATTTATCAATTCAAGTTCAGGGACTCTTTGTCTTGAATACAGAAGAAGATCACTGACTATCCGTTTCATCCTCTGCGTCTGTACAAAAACATCATTAAGAGAGTCATTAACTATATCTGGGCATTCATCTAAGTTGAGTTTTCTTGACAATGTCTGTGCGGCAAGATAAACATTATTCAGCGGATTGTTAAGTTCATGAGCAACACCTGATGCAAGTGTTCCAAGGGACGCAAGTTTTTTGCTCAGTAAAAGTTCTTCGTTCTTCTTCCTGATTTCCTTGTCTCGTGTAATTAGGCCGTTTTCCATTTTTATTATTAATTCGCCAACTTCATCTTCTTTAGCAGGGATAGGAAGTGAAGAAAATTCGCCTTTGCCTGTTTTTTCGATCGCCTGTGTTAATATTTTAAGGCGGCTCAGAATGTCATGGTTGATAATAAGTGAAGTGCCAAGTGCAATAAGAAGAATAACAGGAAACAGAAGTATTGCCGCTGTATTGAGGAACTTAATATGTTTCCCAACATGTTTTCGGGCTGATATATCAAGTGCGTTCGAAGCATTCAGTATGTCTTCTCCGCTTTTTCTCAGGGCCATAATTTGAGTGTTTAACTCATGGAGAGATTCGATTACAGGACTCCCTTTATTTAAAGGAAAATGTTTTGCCAGAATATCCGCGAGCACCAGAGGCGCTTCTAAATAAGTGGTTTCGGCGATTTGTAAAAGAGGAGGGTTTTGTAGAAGCAACGGCCTAATCTCGTCAAATTCATTCTTAAAAATGCCATCAATTGATTCAATCCTTTTGAAAATTAATGTATATTCCTCTATGCCCAGCTCAAGATCCAGCAGGTTCTCTTTACTGTAAGAAACCCTGCTGTTCGATACGACTTCTCTTAGCTCCGACAGATAGTTGTAAACTTTCCTGATTTCCTCCCTGTCCCTGTAGAGGAAAAAGTTCTTTTCATGTCTTCGGAGCTGCAGGGATTGACTTCTCAGATCATCGGAAAGTTCAAGAAAACCAATTTCTTTCTTGATTTCTATTAAATTTATATAGCCGGCAGTAATAAGGATGGATATGGTAATAAGGTTTGCAAAAGAAGAAAGGAATATTTTCTTTTTTAGAGTCATAAAAAATCTAATTTATCACGCGTCATATAATATACATTTATGAAGCAGGGTTGATAGTTATTCGGTTCAATTCTCCCTTATGGAAAAGGTGAAATGAAGGAATTTATTGTGCTTGGCTAATCAAAAAAACTCCCCTGCCCCCCTCTTTACCAACGAGCGGGATTCATCGATAATTGAATCTATTCTGACAGAATATTTGCCGCAGCCAGAAACAGGTCTGAATCACGTAGAACACCGACAACTTTATCGCTTTCAAAAACCGGCAGTACCGTGACCTTGTTCTTATACATTAATTTGAGAGCTTTCATAATCTCAGCATCTGACTCTATCTGGCCCTTCAATTTAAGCATAACATCGCCGACTCTTGTCTTAGCGTTCTGCAGGACTCTTTCTTTGAATCCTGCCTTGGCTGCATCGAGATCATGTACATCAGCTTCAGCAAATGCAATGGACACACCCAGGGCAGCCAGCTTATCAGTTATTTTGCCGGCGATCTCAGGCATTAGGGCTCTCATGATACTTTGAAAATCAACGATGCCCACCAGCTCGTTATCTGTCATTACAAGGCCGGTACGATGACCAGCTTCCGTACACTTGCCGGTTTCGATTTCACAGTATACTTTTCGCATTTCAAGTACAGTATTCTGAAGGGTAGTTTCAGGAGATATAACGACATAATTTTTAATAGGTATCATCAAGTCTTTTACTTTTTTGTCCAGAAACATTCTATTTCTCCTTTTTGTATGCGTAATTAAATATCTATACTAATGTCCGCCGGAACCCAGAATGCCTGAAGCTGCAACGGTCAGCACAAGTACCTCTACAATCACCAGGACCACATAAGCAGTATCTTTTTTGCGTATCAGACCGGGAAGAATTGCCAAATAGCAGACAATGGTCAGGAGAGACAGTAATGCAATCGGCAGAAAATTAAGCATATCGCCGTAACCAAGTCTGCCCAGCCATGCCCACCCGGCATGGATGCCGCTTGCAGCGAGATAATATTGTACCGGCATTACCCAGTAGTTCTGGACTTGGGCAAGGGGTATCATGGGTTCCATGATGCCGGCTCCGTAGATAATGAATGTCACGACGAGCCCGATGAGGCCGACCACCATCCCTTTGTTAAGTATGTTTGCATATAAGATCTGTTCTTCAGTTACTTGCTGAGCCATTTAAGCCTCCTGTGTACATAAATAAATTATTAATTTCTGAGTTCCCTTCCCCTTATCCTATTCCAAGTCCCTTTAAGAGAGCTTTGAGGCCCGCAATGCCAAGAACTACGATGACCAGTATCCTGATAATTGCCGGTTTTGTTACAGCCAGTATCTTGACTCCTACAAATGAACCGAACATTATACCGATGACCGATGGAACGACCATCAGCGGCAGCACGGCACCGTTATTAAGGTATATCCATGCTGCTGATGTATCAGTTATCGAGAGGAGGAACTTGCTGGTAGCGACCGAGATCTTGATAGGAGCGCCCATTAAGAGATTAAGTACAGGGACGTTTGCCCATCCTGCGCCGAGTCCGAACATGCCTGCCATAATACCGATAAGAACGAATAATATCAGCGCCATAGGAGTTCTGTGCACCTTCCATTCAACGTCTTTCTTAATAGTCGGCTCGTGGTAGATTCCGTTAATCCTGAGTGCCTGTGAAAGTGCATCAGCTTCAGGGACGTCGGGGAACTCGGATTTCTTTGCTTTTATCATAATTACGACAATACCGAGTATAGTCGCCCCGAGCAGGGTCTGGACTATATGAGTAGGGAGCGCGAGGCCAATCATGGCGCCGAATATAGCGCATGTAGATGCTATGAGCGCCATAGGTATGGCTAAACGAAGGTCTGCCATACCCTTGCGAAGAAGTCCGGGACCGGCGGCAAGCGCTCCGGCAAGTGCAACTATTAATCCTGCACCCCTGACGAAGTCGAGATGGAATGGCAGGAAACCACTTACAATGGGAACATACAGAACCCCACCACCGACACCCGCGAGAACCGCAAAAACACCCAGTACGAATGAAAGAACAAGTAATATCAGCGGCCAGAACCACCAGGCACGCTGGGCAACGGTTTCCGCAGTTTCTGCAGCTACCGAAGCAGCTTCAGGTATCTGGGATGCAGATACTGCTGCCACTGAGAATAATATAAATAACATTATTAATGTAGAAACTATGTGTGACGACTTCAATAGTCTTACCATTATAAACCTTCCTTTTAGCTGATATTTGAGAAATATGTTAGTAAATACTGAACTGTTTCAAAATGAATCAGAGCTGTTTAAATTATGAACAACTTTGTATTCTAGTTCGTGTGACAATCGAAAATCAATATTTAACAGATGGTCTTATATCGCTATAATTAGAATTGATAATTATTTTTACCGAAATATAAGATTGCCTAACCCATCAGTAACGAATTTTATTGACCGAAGCTCCCCTTCGGTTCCCCCTGATTTTACATTTCCATTCACTTACCCACTATTCAAATAATAAACCAGCAAATATGCCATCAAAAAAAGCGTTATCAATAGAACTGTGAGGCCTACGGGCCGATATATGTTTATGGTTCCTGGGTACATGTCTTTTTCATTCTTTATTCTCCGCTCAATCTCCACCCTTTTCTCCTGGCTAGTGAACTGTAATAGCACCATATCTGATGCAATCTTCATAACGGCATAGGGATTTTTGGCGGCCCATATCAAAGATGATGGGATTATATCAAAAACAATGCTGTTCACCTTTGTGCTTAACTGTGCCATTGGATTGCTGATAAACCACATAAACACCCTGGCCCCTTTTCTGTAGAACCAGTCTGTGTCCATGCTGATATAGGGTTCGCCTCCAAGATGCTTCAGCAGCAGGAAGAAACCCAGACCGGTAAAGAGAAGAATCTGAAGCGTCCATACGATGTGCTCCGGAGTGTAGGGAGCGTAGGTCGCGTCAAAAGGAAGAAGTGTATAAAGGGAATCAGGATATACACCGATCAGGATACAGAGGAATGAGCCGATACCCATAGCTATGAGCATATTCACGGGCGGTTCCTCAGCCCTTACACCCGAGTCCTTGCCAAAGAATGTAAACCAGGGCAGTTTTAACCCTGTATGGAGAAAAGTACCTGCCGAGGAAACAGAGAGTATGAGCCAGATCCATGTCAGGTGCTCTTCAGCTGCGGCCGTCACTATCATTGATTTACTCACAAAACCGGAGAAGAGGGGGAATGCGGAGATGGACAGCCCTCCTATCATATACAGCGTAAGCGTGATGGGCATGGTTTTATAAAGTCCGCCCAGCTCAGTGAGCTTGCTCTTGCCGGTCATATGCAGGACCGCGCCGGCCCCCATAAAAAGAAGTCCTTTATACAGAATGTGCGCAAATGCATGAGATGCTGCTCCATTAAGGGCCAGGGCCGTACCCATGCCCACACCGGCTACCATGTATCCCACCTGGCTGATAATATGATAGGCGAGAAGTCTCCTGATGTCATTTGCGAGCACAGCGAATATAACTCCATAGAATGCCATTATCGCCCCCATCCATATCAGGATGTCAGTGCCGGGGAACCCCCTGATCAGTACATACACTGCAGTCTTGGTCGTAAAGGCAGACATGAATATGGCGCCTGTAATCGTTGCTTCAGGATAGGCATCTGAAAGCCATGCTGAAAAGGGAGGGACAGCTGCATTCAGTATGAACCCGATCAGTATGAGATAAGTACCAAGGCCGCTCAACTCCATACTGGTAAATGTGATAGAGCCGGTCTTTGCGACATGAAGGATAATACCCATCAGGAGACAGAGTCCTCCGAATATGTGGACCAGGAGATACCTGAAACCCGCATCATGTGACGCCTGCGTCTTTCGCGCCCAGATGAGATAAGTGGAAGACAGGGCCATGATCTCCCAGAAAATAAAGAGGGTGATATAATCGCCTGCAAAGGTAACTCCCATGGAACTTCCTACATATAATGCAGCTGCAACGTGTTGATCGCACTCTTTCAGGTGTATGGCATACATAAACCCGATAAATGCAGCTATCACAAAGACGTATCCAAATACCATGCTCAACTTGTCGACCCTGGAAAGGACCAGCTCATAACCGAGGAAATTAATAATGTAACCGGAGCCTTCCGGCATACTGATCATGCAGTATGCGGCCAGGACCGGCAGAAGCAGCACATACGCCTGCCGCAGTCTTCCCTTAAACAGAGGGATCAGGAACGCGCCGAATATAAAGACCAGTCCCGGTGGTATTGCATTAATCATAATAGTCTTCCTTTTTCATGAGCCACTTTTTCCCAAGCCACTTGGCCATAACAACAATAAGCACGCATGCGATGAGTCCAAATAAGGCGTAAAAGCCGGGGATCTGGTCCCACGGATAGTGTCCATGATCGCGGGGTATAAAAAAGTCCACGGCAACCACAATGGCTAGGCAGACATAGGACACTATTTTCAGCAGTTTTATGTTTTCCGGTTTATCGAATATATCAATTTCTTTTTTCACGTTAAACACCTCCTGTTACACTGGCCGTAACCATCCTCGCAAGGTCGAGAAATACTGACGGCTTAAAAAAGAGCGCTACAGCACCTGTGGCTGTCAGCATGAGGGCCGTCACCATCATTGGCGGTGCCTCCTGGATCCCGCCATATGCCTCAGCTGTTGAATGATGGGCATCTGAGGTGTCCGGTTCCTTAAAGAACGCGGCATATACAACGGGCAGGAAATAACACGCATTCAATATGGTGCTCATTGCAAGTACGAGTATAATAGACAGCTGCCCCGCTTCTATGGCCCCGATCCCCAGGAACCACTTACTCAGAAAACCACCGAGGGGCGGTATGCCGATCATTGATATGGCGCCTGCGGTAAATGCCGCCATGGTAAAGGGCATCTTCCTGCCTATGCCATTAAGTTCGCTTATCTTTGTCTTGTGAGTAGCCACGTATATCGCTCCCGCGGTAAAAAAGAGGGTTATTTTGCCAAATGCATGCAGTACAATGTGCATGACACTGCCCGTAATGCCTGACGGTGTAAGAAGCGCG
>CP070644.1:2122689-2140442 GCA_020354155.1 Nitrospiraceae bacterium
CCCGTACAGAAATCGGCTATCTCTGTGAGGTCGTCGAAGCAGTAATCGAAGCAGGGGCTTTAACGGTGAACATCCCTGACACTGTGGGATACATCATACCAAGTGAGTTCGGTGCAATGATAAAGGAGATTCGTAATCGTGTGAAGAATATCGATAGAGCAGTAATCGCTGTCCACTGTCACAATGACCTCGGCCTGGCTGCCTCAAATTCTCTGGCGGCGGTACTGAATGGAGCCGGACAGATTGAATGCACAGTCAATGGAATTGGAGAGCGTGCCGGTAACTGCTCTATGGAGGAAGTTGTAATGGCAATCAGAACCCGTAAGGACATATTCCAGGCTGATACAAATATCAGGTCAGAGGAAATAATGCGAAGCAGCAGGCTTGTCACGAAAATAACGGGCATGACCGTGCAGCCAAATAAGGCAATTGTAGGTGCAAATGCCTTTGCTCATGAGTCTGGCATACATCAGGACGGATTACTCAAAGAAAAAACGACCTACGAGATTATCACCCCTGAGACAATCGGGCTGCACAAGACAAAATTCGTGCTTGGAAAGCACTCTGGCAGACATGCCTTCAGAACGCGTCTGACAGAACTCGGTTATGACCTCAGTGATGATTTAATAAACAGTGCCTTTGAGCGGTTCAAAAAGCTTGCAGACCAGAAGAAGGAGATCTTTGACGAAGATCTTGAAGCCATAGTGACAGAAGATCAATCCACAGTTCCGGAGATTTACCGGCTTGAAGACATGTTCGTTTCAGCCGGCATGCATCAACAGCCTGAAGGTTCCGTGAAGATACGAGTTGGAGATCAGGTGGTAGAGGAGACAGCACAGGGAGACGGACCGGTCGACGCCGTCTTTAAGGCCATCAGGTCTATTACAAAGACTCAAAGCAAACTTCTGAAATATGAAGTGAAGGCCATTACCGGCGGAACAGACGCACTGGGTGAGGTTGTCTGCTCACTTGAGGAAGACAACATGGCAGTAAGCGGCCACGGTGCTGATACGGATGTCATAACCGCTTCTGCCAAGGCATATATCAATGCCATCAACAAACTGGAGGCCAGGAAGAAGTAAACTCTGAGCCTCTCCAAGCGAATCAAAAAAAGACACATCCTTGTGGATGTGTCTTTTTTTGTCATGTGTCATTCCGGCAGTCAGGCGTAGTGAGGAATCTTACTCCATGGTATTATCCCCCCTTGGACAGCATTACCAAGATAGACACATTGCGTATATCAGGGTATTACAGACATATCACGACTTTCTGGGAAGCCAAGTATCTTTATTTAATCAATATTTTCTTGCACACTACCATTGTTTGTGTTAAGTTTATTTGGGGCGATTTCCAGAAAACAGATATTGCGTATAATAATTGTTATGGATCATAAAATATGAATAATTTTGATAGACTTAATCGATGGTATATAAACCAATGCAATGGCGATTGGGAGCATCAATATGGAATCGTAATAGAAACTCTTGACAATCCGGGGTGGCGGGTGAAAATCGATTTGACAGGCATCCCTTGAAGGGAAAGAATTCGAAGAAATTTCGGAGGGCATTGATAAAAGTCACCATCCCATTTCTGACGACTGGATTCACTGTAGGATTGATGATAATAAATTTGATTGTGCTGGTGACCCAATAAAACTGGAAAGAATAATATCAGTATTTTTAGATTGGGCAGAAATAGACAATTTATAACAAATCGTTGGAGACTGATCGAGCTCCAGTGCACACTGTTTCAGGTTGAAATCTATTGAGGTATGCAAATAACTTTTAATCTTCTGTGTGTGCTTCAGTGGCACTTGTCACTCAATTCTTCATTATGCGCCAATAAATTCAGTTATCATGGCTTCTATCCACATATAGAGGAGGTATGAGTCTTTTTCCCTGTGAGAAGAGAGAAATGAACAAAACATTTCAAAAACTAAAAGGAGACAAGATATGAGTAGATACAGAATTATGACAAATAAAGCAAGGGTGGTCGTATTTATATTACTAGTAAGTCTTACTATGCTTTCTGCGTGTGATTCAGGGGGGTCTGGGGAATCACAGCCTCCCAAGGGGTTTTATGTGACAGGTGTTAGTTTGCATAAACCTGATTGGGTTCCTGCAAATGAATCTGCTGACGATAAAGCAATTATTACTGTTTCGTTTAATAGAGCAGTAGATAAGAAGTCAGTTACATCGGCATTTTTTATTGTTAGAAATGAACAAACGGCTGAGGAAGAGGTGATGGATTATACTGCACGTTTTTCAAAAGACTCAAAAACCGTTGTCTTTATCAGTACCAAGTCTGTTGCTAACACTGCAATTAAACCTGATCCTGGTTCTAATTTACTCTATATTATTTTGATTGCTGATGGAAGAGTAATAGACTCCTCCGGAGAACTTCTTGATGGTGATCTCGACGGAACGCCTGGTGGAAAATATTCTAAGATTTTAAAAAGAACTATATAACGGAATAGATAATGATTTCATTTGAGATATTACAATACGATGGAATAGTTCTTATTGAACCATCTGGTTCACTTGAAAAAACTGATTTTGAGCAATTGACAAGAGAAATTGATGCATACATCAGTGAGCGGGGGTATGTGAAGGGAGTAATCATACACACCAAGGAATTTCCTGGATGGGAAAGTTTTGGAGCTTTTATCAGCCATGTGAAATTCATAAAAGATCATCATAAAAAAGTCAAAAGAGTAGCGGCAGTAACTGATTCCAAATTCATGTCAATCGCTCCAGTTATAGCTAATCACTTTGTTTCCGCTGAAGTTAAGCATTTTGACTATGCCGACATGGAAACGGCAAAGACGTGGGTGAAAGAGGCGGCATCTTAGTTCTGCACGTGTTTGGATTTATCGGCATGGCAGGCCGTTTATGGATTGACCGTATTTAATCAGTCAGTGCATTACTGTCAATAGGAAAGAACAAACAGCTATTATTGAGGAGTCCTTGATATGAAGAAGAATTTAAAAGTTGGCAACAGGGCCTCGCTGAGTAAAGCATTTACCGAAGAAGATGTCTTACAATTTGCAAATATTTCAGCAGACACAAACCCGATTCACCTGGACAAAAACTTTGCAGCAGATTCCGTCTTTGGTCAACGAGTCGTACATGGAATGCTCATTGCCAGTTTGTTCTCTGCGCTTGTAGGCGTTAAACTTCCCGGAGAGGGAACCATTTATCTGGGACAAAGCCTGAATTTTAAGGCTCCTGTTTTCATCGACGAACAAGTCACAGCATCGGTGGAAATAGTAAAAATCAGAGAGGACAAGCCGATTGTAACATTACGTACCCTCTGCATTAACAGCGAGGGACGGACCGTTGTTGATGGCGAGGCTGTTGTGAAGGTCACATGAATCAAATAAATTGAAGTCATTCCCTTCGCTCCTGATTCAGATACCTATTACCTGCCTCCCATTATTTGACTAATCTCCACCCTATCCGGTAATATTTTTAGCTACATATCAACAGGATTTTACTCACAGAATCTGGAGGAAGCGTGACTATAACCGAAAAAATCCTCGCTGCCCATGCAGGCAAGGAAAGGGTGTCAGCCGGCGAGTTAATCAATGCCAAACTGGACATCATCCTTGCAAACGATATCACTGCGCCCATATCCATCAGGGAATTTAACAAAATCGGTGCAAAGGATGTTTTTGACAGAAACAAAATTGCCTTCATACCAGATCACTTTGCACCGCAGAAAGATATCAAAGCAGCTGAGCAGTGCAAAATGCTGCGGGAATTTTCACGAGAACATGAACTGGGGCTCTATTTTGAAGTAGGGAGAATGGGCATTGAACACGCGCTGCTACCTGAACAGGGGATAGTCCTTCCCGGAGATGTCGTAATCGGCGCAGACAGTCACACCTGCACCTATGGTGCTCTCGGAGCATTCTCAACCGGTGTCGGTTCTACAGACGTGGCCTCAGCCATGGCAACTGGTGAATGCTGGTTCAAGGTGCCGGAGTCAATGAAGTTTGTTTATTACGGAACATTAAACAAGTGGGTCAGCGGCAAGGACCTGATCCTTCATACGATCGGTGACATCGGAGTTGACGGCGCCCTTTACAGGGCAATGGAAATTGAGGGCGAGGCCATCAGTTCCCTCCCCATGTCGGGAAGACTGACCATGTGCAATATGGCCATAGAAGCAGGAGGGAAAAACGGCATTATCGTTCCTGATGACGTTACCGAAGCATATGTTAAAGCACGGGCAAAAAGAGAATATACATTTTATACATCTGATAAGGATGCAGAATATGTTGATATCAGGGAATACGACTGCTCAAAAATACAACCAACGGTATCCTGCCCTCACCTGCCCTCAAATACAAAGGCTGCTGCCGAGCTTTCCGATATATCGATTGACCAGGTCGTCATCGGTTCCTGCACCAATGGCAGGATTGAGGACATGCGGGAAGCAGCTGAAGTCATTCGAGGGAAAAAGGTACATCCCAATACCCGCATGATCGTCATCCCGGCAACACAGGAGATCTATCTGCAGGCAATGAGGGAAGGACTGGCTGAGACTTTCGTCCAGGCTGACGCTGTCTTTTCCACACCAACCTGCGGTCCCTGCCTCGGCGGTCACATGGGAATCCTTGCAAAAGGAGAAAAGGCAATAGCGACGACAAACAGAAATTTCGTAGGCAGAATGGGAGATCCCGGGAGTGAGGTCTATCTTTCCAACCCGGCTGTAGCCGCTGCCTCAGCCGTGATGGGCAGGATAGCAGTCCCTGAGGAGGTCCAATGATCTTAAAGGGTAAGGTCTGGAAGTTCGGAGACAATATAGATACTGATGCAATCATCCCGGCCCGTTATTTAAATACCTCTGATCCTGATGAGCTGGCAAAGCACGTTATGGAAGACGCTGATAAAGATTTTCCCGATAAGGTTAAAAAGGGAGACCTCATCGTTGCCGAGTCAAACTTCGGCTGCGGCTCTTCACGTGAACATGCACCGATTGCCATCAAGGCCGCAGGCATACAGGCAGTAGTTGCGAAGAGCTTCGCACGTATTTTTTACCGTAATTCCTTCAATATCGGACTCCCCATCTTTGAGTCTGATGAGGCTTCCGAAAAAATTGCTGAAGGCGATGAGATAGAAGTTGATGCTGACAATGGTACGATTAAAAACCTGACGAAAAACGAAGAGTACACCGCCAAACCCATTCCGCCCTTCATGCAGGAACTGATTGCCGCCGGAGGCCTCATCGAATGGACAAAGAAAAGGATAAAGGCTTCATAGTTTCTATCTCATTCATGCATTGCTATTATTCTGCCTTTTGACTGCCCTTGCTCATTTCATCCAAAACAACCTTGAACTCCCCCACTTTTTCCTCAGACATTGTCCCATCCAGGACAACAAGGATATTATCTTTTGTAAATGACCAGGAGTGAAGCAGCCCTTTCTGGTTCAGATCGAGATAATAGTGCTTAATCTTCTCAAAGTTTTTCTTCTTTTTAAAGCTGAGAACGCACCCTCGCAGATTTTTGTCAGCAGCAGGTAGTGAAAACTCGATGCCTTCATGCGCTGTTCCCGGTAAAGCGTCCAACTCTTCCTCTGGAATTATCCCGGTCTTTCCCACATTGAGTTCCTTTGCATAAAAGGATTTGACAACATCTTTGGCAAAAAGAATATGAGGCCATCCCACTGGTCTCGGCGGTACTATACTGATATATCTATGGGAAGCACGTGGTGATGTTTGACACATACATCCACCCCTGCCATGTGCAAATACCCTCTCACACACAACCACATTTATAAACACTGCAACTAAAATCATAGTTATCACTTTATACATATCATTTCTCCTTTCATGTTCTGCCGCAGACAGGCGGTTCCTGCCTAGACATGCTTGATATAAATGCCCATATTGCATATGCGAGGACAACAATTAAAAGGGATACAGCAATCAGCAACATAACCGCCTCCTTTCCTCTTATACTGCAAAGTGCTATTGCAACTCCCCTGCCAAAACCTTTTCAGGGAGATATTTAAATTCAGACTTGAATTCAATAAGATAGCTGCTTGTTCTTTACACGATACATCAAGCGGGGTTGTAATGATATGCAAAGCTGAATATAGTTAAGGAGGGATAACTGCCTGTTAAGCTTGACTAAATCTATATTGAACCAACTGCTGGTTGAGCAACATTTGCTTCAACCCGAAGAAAGTCTATTTTTTATTCTTCAGACGACGATTCAGGGCCTGCCTCGATATGCCCAACAGAGTAGCAGCAATACCCTGATTGCCCTCTGCCCGTTTCATAGCATCTGAGATTAGGTACTCTTCAGTTTCTTTCAGCGTGGGAAAATGACCAAATACATCATCGAATGATAAAGCCCTCTGATCAGTAAAAGGAAGATCGCGTTTGGGTAATGCGCCTTTCTTTTTAACAAATTTCTTAAAGATATCCAGAAAGGCACTGCCCTTCTTGTGCTGCGCAACTGCATCGTATACCATGGCCTGAAGTTCCCTGATATTTCCCGGGAAATGATAATTTGAAAGCAGGCTGATGAGCTCCCGTGACAACACAGGTTTTTTCTTTTTCAGAGACCGTGAAGCCTCCTGGATAAAATGATCAAGCAGTAGGGGGATGTCCTCTTTTCTATCACGGAGAGGCGGGATAACGATGGAATGAGTACAGAGGCGGTAATACAAGTCCTGCCTGAACAGTCCATCAGAAACAAGCCCTTGAAGATTCCTGTTCGAGCTTGCAATGATGCGTGCATCGCTTTGCTCCGGCATATCTGCACCCAGTGGATAGTAGGTACCCTCTTCAAGGAGTCTCAGCAATTTTACCTGTGATAACTCACTCAGATCGCCTACTTCATCAAGGTGGAGACTGCCTCCGGATGCCCTGACTATCAGTCCTTTCCGCTCCCTGTCAGCTCCTGTATAAGCTCCCTTTTTGTGGCCAAATAATGTATCCGAAAACAGCGAATCATCCAGACCGGCCGCGTTAATTGAAACCAGGTTTCCCTTTACATTACTAATGTTGTGCAATGCTGCTACGATGAGTTCCTTGCCAACACCTGTTTCCCCTGTGACGAATACCGGGCGATCTGATCGGGCAACTGCTTCAATATAGTGAAAAATCGCTATCATTTTTTTACTGCATGTAATGACTGATGAAAATGATTCCCTGTGCTGAAGTTCCCCTGACAGAAAACTCTCCCTGATAGAGCTTATCTCGTCTTCGAGGCTTTTCCTTTCAGTAACATCCCTGGCAACGGCATATACCATTCCATCGTCTAGATTCGTGTGTGATGTCCATACCAGCCATTTGATTGTTCCATTTTTGCAAATATAACGGTGTTCACAGCCTGTAATCGTCTCTCCTCTTTTTAAATTCCGGACTTCTTCAATGTTTTTATCACGATCGTCAGGATGGATAAATTCAAAGAATGGTTTTGCAAAGAGCTCATCCCTGGAATACCCAAGGATTCTTTCAAATGACGGGTTGATGAGTTTTAAATATCCGTCTAACCCGGCTATACACATAATTTCACTGGTAGTATTGAAAAAATATTTATAGGCTTCGGTTCTGGATGCAGGCATAGATTACTATAACAAAAACCAGACGTAAGTCAATGATCTTACCATCAGTAGTAAAAGCTTTTTCATAGTACCATTGCGCAGGCATAGTCCCTGTGCTATATTGTTTAAACACTGAACCTGAATAATAGATATGAGACAGGTCTCATCGAATGGACAAAAAAGCGGATAGGGGCTTCATAGCCGCATACCTCAAACTTTCAGGACAATCCCTGAAGAAAAAAACCAGCACTGCAGTGGAACTCCTCAAGGATTGTACCCTGTGCCCCCGCGAGTGCAGAGTGGACCGAACGAAGGATGAACAGGGCTTTTGCCGTACCGGAGCCAGCCCCTATATCTCCAGCTGGAACCCTCACTTTGGAGAAGAAGCCCCTCTTGTCGGCACCCATGGTTCGGGCACGATTTTTTTTACCCGCTGCAATCTCGGATGTCTCTTCTGTCAGAACTGGACAATCAGTCACGGTGACGACGGGCACACAATCCCCATTGAAGAACTAGCCGGCATAATGATCACTCTCCAGAATTACGGCTGCCACAATATAAATTTCGTCACCCCCACCCATCAGGTACCCATGATTCTTCAGTCCCTTGAGATCGCCATTCATAAGGGATTGAAGATTCCCCTCGTCTATAACTGCGGTGGCTATGAGTCCATGAAAACTCTAAGGATACTTGATGGAGTTGTTGATATATATATGCCGGACTTTAAATACGCTGATCCTGAAACTGCAAAGAAGTACTCTTATGCAGAGGACTATCCTTCCGTAGCAAAAACCGCCATAAAAGAAATGTACCGGCAGGTTGGTAATCTTGTGATGAATGAAGGGGGTATTGCATTAAGAGGATTGCTGGTCCGCCATCTCGTCCTCCCTGAAGGACTTGCCGGTACTGAAGAGATTGTTCGCTTCCTTGCAGAGGAAATTTCACCTTTCACCTATACAAACATCATGGCCCAATACTATCCCTGCTTTAAAGCGCAGGATCATCCACCCCTTGACAGGCGTTTAACGAATCAGGAATATCGAAAAGCAGTTGAATGTGCTAAAGCGGCCGGATTAAGAAGGCTTGATCAGAGTTAAAATAATGATTCACCTAAGAGGAATTTTCAAAAGCGAATCTTCTCCCCGTCAACAATAGCCTGAAGTTCCTTTTTCTTCAGAAGCCTGACCTTTCGCCCCTTTACATCCAGAATGCCCTTCTCGCTCAATTTTTTGAGTATCCTTGAAAGAGTCTCAGGGCTTGAACCGAGCAGGCTGGCAAGCTGGCCCTTGGAGATATCTATTTCAATGCTATCGCTGCAGCCTGTCTGCCTGCAGTGGTAAAGAAGATAAGCGGCTAGCCTCCCGGGCACCTCTTTAAGCGACAGATTTTCAATCATTCTGGTAAAGTGCTGAAGCCTCAGGGAAAGATTAGCCATCATATTCATGACTACGGAAGGCTCTTTTTTGATAAGCTCCATGAAATCCTTCCTCGGAAAATAAAAGAGACCTGTCTCTTCCATTGCATCCGCATGAGCAGGATAGGGATTGCCGGCAAATGCCGAGACAGCTCCCAGAAGTTCTCTCGGACCAGCAAGGTGCAGTATCTGCTCCTTGCCTTCTGCTGAAAGCTTGTACACCTTGACACGCCCTTTTTGTACAATAAAGAACCCCGTTGATGCATCTCCTTCGGTAAAGATATTCTCACCTTTGGAAAATTCCTTTTGCACAAGGATCCCCTGCAGCATGTTAAGCACTTCATCAGAAAGGTTCTGAAAAAGGGGCATTTTTGCCATTTCTGCAAGGATATCATCTTTTTTTCTGTTCATTGGGATATTGTATCAGACATGAATGAACAATTCCGGGCACTTGTGATATTGTTTCAACTCCGTGCCTTTCTTTTATTTGACACGCTGTGCCTTTTGAAATATATTTGACATAAGTCAAGGACATCACCGTGAGGCTGATTTACAATAGAATATGATGAAGCTCACAAACTTTCAAAACAAACATCAAATAAAGGAGGGTTCAAATGTTTTGTAATCAGTGTGAACAAGTAGCAAAAGGAGGATGCGTCACAATAGGCACCTGTGGTAAAAAATCTGATGTAGCAGCCCTTCAGGATCTCCTGGTCCACGCCCTGAAAGGGCTTTCCCTGTATGCAAGAGAAGGGAGGAAGGCAGGCATAAAAGACCCTGAAGTAGACACCTTTACAATGGACGCTCTCTTTGCAACCCTCACAAATGTCAACTTTGATCCTGACAGGTTTAAAACGTTCATTATGAGGTGCGTTGAGTTAAGGGAAGGACTGAAGGACAAGGTCAGTGCAGCAGGAGGCAATGTTGATCTTGCGGACAGTGCGGTACAGTTTGTGCCGGCAGAATCATTAGAGGACCTGGTCAGGCAGGGCGAAGCTATATCAATTACTCCTGGTGAAATTAATGCCGATATCGCATCCCTTGAGCAAACCACGCTGTACGGTCTGAAGGGAATAGCAGCCTATGCCTATCATGCCCATGTCATGGGCTACAGGGACGATGCCATATATGACTATACACACGAAGCCCTGAGCTCAATGCTTGACAGGACTCTGTCTCTGGAAGACTGGGTAGGGATAGCCCTGAAATGCGGTGAGGTCAACCTGAAGGTCATGGAACTTCTCGATGCAGCTCATACAGAGACCTATGGCCACCCCGTACCAACAGCAGTTCCTCTCGGTGTCAAAAAGGGCAAGGCCCTCCTTGTATCCGGTCATGATTTAATGGACATTGCTCACATCCTGAAGCAGACTGAAGGCAAAGGCATTCATGTCTATACTCACGGTGAAATGCTCCCTTCCCATGCCTACCCGGAACTGAAAAAATACTCCCACTTTTACGGACATTACGGTACTGCATGGCAAAACCAGCATACCGAGTTTGCAAAGTTCCCCGGAGCAATTATCATGACGACCAATTGTCTGCAAAAGCCCAGTGATTCATACAAGGATAATGTATTTACCTGCGGCGTCGTCGGCTGGCCGGGGATTTCTCATATTCAAAATCAGGACTACAGTCCGGCCATTCAAAGGGCCCTTGAAATGCCCGGATTTTCAGATGATGTGCCGGGCAAAACGGTTATGACCGGTTTCGCAAGAAACGCCGTCATGGGTGTTGCAGATAAAGTCATTGATGGAGTAAAGAGCGGTGCAATTAAGCACTTCTTCCTTGTCGCAGGATGTGACGGTGCAAAACCGGGAAGAAATTACTACACAGAGTTTGTTGAAAAAGTACCGCAGGACTGCGTTGTACTGACCCTTGCATGCGGCAAATTCAGATTCTTTGATAAGGAACTGGGAGATATCGGCGGCATCCCGCGCCTTCTCGACATAGGACAGTGCAACGATGCCTATTCTGCAATTCAGATTGCAGTAGCACTCTCAAAAGCATTCGGAGTCAGTGTCAATGAACTGCCTCTTTCAATGGTACTTTCCTGGTACGAGCAAAAGGCCGTTGCGATTCTGCTCACACTGCTGCACCTTGGAATCAAGGATATACGACTTGGGCCCACACTGCCATCATTCCTCACTCCAAACGTGCTCAACTATCTGGTGGAGAATTTCAATATCAAGCCCATCACCACGCCTGATAAAGATCTGACAGCAATTCTGCATGCGGAAACTGTTTAGGCATAGTAAAACCCAAAAAAAGGAGGGAGAGGCATCTATCTCCCTCCTTTTTTATTGCCTGTAACACCAGTTCAATCGTGTCATTTTGACAACATATCCTGTCGATATGGCTACATTCAAACAAAACCCTATACAGCCAATAATGTTTTATTACAATAAGTTATGCTAATGGCAACGTATGTGCTTATAACAGTATATGGAATTGTTCCTGAGTACTATAGTTGATGAGCTTCAGTCGGCAGTCAGGCAACGAGGCGAAATGAGCCGTGCACAGATCGAATTTGCACGTGCTGAGTTTCAGGCAATGAAAGAAATGTATCCCATTGCCAAGCCGTCCGAGGAAGTGAGAACGTCGTACAACAGGACGCTTCAACGTTACCTCGGTGAGCATGCTGTCACAATGATGAGGGAAAACAGAAAAAGCTGAGTCCTACTTTTTTCTTTTTTCTCATTCCATTCTCCCCCTATAGTTGTCTTCTTTTCACTAGAATCCTTGATTGTAGCTGAAATATTAAGGAATCCGTCTTCGGGATTTACCCCAAGCGGCCGGGCTTTTTCAGGCAAAAACATCATCTGTCTTCATTCTGTTGCCGATCCGTTGCTGATTCAGGCAGCATAATCTGCTCACTCATCATATTGGGTTTGAATGATTTATAATAATACTGACGCAGCTTCCCTGAAAGTTAAAATTCTCCCCTTCTATGCCGATAAGTATCTATGGCTATGAAATATACTCAACGTGCGCTGATATTCTGCATTATTGCCTTCATCTCCGGCTGCACGACCGTAGGCACGGTGAAATACCAACCCGACTACTCTGAAATCCAGATAAAAGAGATCTATCAGATACGGGTCAGGACAGGCAATATTACGCTTGACAGGCTTATGTATACCAAAGCTTCCCATGAGTTCGGAAAATATCTGAACCTCACCAGTGAAGGGCCCTTAACAGGTTATATTGACATCTCATTTACGAGTACCGCAAAAAAGTTGTTCTCAGCATCACGAAAAGGCTACACAACAAATATTGCCTATGGAAAAACCTGGTATACAGGAGACAGTTCATTTACTGCAGAGTATCACCCGCCTGCACCGGGAAGTGAAATTGACCAGGGCAGCCATGTTACCTGGCAAAACAGCATCATGAATGTGCTGATTCAGGATATTCAGGGTAATGTATTATGGGCTGCTTCCTACAGGTACCGTGGGGGAACGGAAAAATCCGGTTTTTATGTCAAGACCTCAGATTATGCTGCAGCATATTGTCTGAGCAGTATTGTCGATCGTTTTGAATCAGACTATGGCATTCACACCAGTCCATCCGGGGAAGCGAAGGCAGGAGTTCCGTTGATTGCCTTAAGGGTCAAACACAGCCCCCCTGTTCAACATTCGACGATACCAGCTTCAAAGAAGTTAATCTCCAGGGCTGAATAACCTGTCTGCATGATCATGTTGACTCCCTGCCCTGCTTTGCATTAAAATCTTCGTACAGCAAACCTATGACTGAACTTGAGAAACTGAAACATCTGCTCGAACACTGGATTGAACATAATGACGATCATGTCAGAACGTACGAGGAATGGGCTGAGAAAGCTGATACACTGGGACGGCCTGATCTTGCCCGTGTGCTCGGAAAGATTGCAGGTGAAACAGGGAAACTGGATCTTCTTTTAAAAGAGGCTATCAATTTAATTTAATTTTTCTTCCCTGAATCCGCTTTGCTTTGATCTGCTACAATGTCTGTATGCATTCCCTTTATATTCATATTCCCTTTTGCTTCAGGAGATGTATTTACTGTGATTTTGTCTCCCGCCTTTATAGCGGCAAACAGGCAGAGCACTATGTTCAGATCCTGAAAAAAGAATTAAGGGACATATCTTCCGGAACGTTCTTTTCAACTCTCTTTATAGGCGGCGGCACTCCAACTGCATTGTCCGGCGGCGTGCTTACGAATTTGATCATGCACGTCTTTGACTCATTTCAATTCAGCACAGATTATGAAGCAACCATCGAAGCAAATCCCGGTACAGTGGACAGGGCCAAGTTGACAGCAATCCGATCAGGCGGCATAAACAGAATCAGTCTTGGCGTCCAGTCATTTAACGATGAGGAACTGACATTTCTTGGAAGAATTCACACAGCCAAGGAGGCTGAAGAGGCTGTTGAGCTTGCAAAAGCAGCGGGATTTCGAAATGTCAGCATTGACCTCATCTATGGAATCCCCGGGCAGAGTCTCTCATCCTGGAAAAGCTCACTGGCAAGAGCCGTTGAACTCGAGCCACACCATATTTCAACCTATGAGCTAACCGTAGAAAAAGGGACAGCCCTTGATACAATGTTGCAATCAGCAGGGTGCCCTATATCTTCCCCTGATGAAGACCGTACCATTGAGATGTATGAATATACTATCGACTATCTGACATCCAGAGGATATGTACATTATGAAATTTCAAACTTCGCCCGCCCTGGTTACCTCTGTAAACATAACATGAACTATTGGGAGAGAGGAGAGTATTACGGAATCGGTCTGGGTGCACATTCTTTTATTGGAAAGACGCGGTTCAGCAACACAGATAATTTCGAAACATACCTTCACAATCTTTCAACCAGCAGAAGCCCCGTCAGAGAAAAGGAGAAAATTACTGATAAAAAGACACTGGCTGAAGTCTTCTTTCTCGGTCTGAGAAAGACAGGCGGTATCGACCTTAAGGCAATCAGCAAATTGTACGGACTTGACATTGAAAAGCATTTTCATAAGAAAATAAAGGAACTTCGTGAAGCGAAGCTCATATATATTGATCCCTCCGGTTCCGTCCTCAGGCTTACCCGCAAGGGCCTGGCCCTTTCAAATGAAGTTTTCATAAAATTCATCTAGTTTTCATAACCATGTAAAAAAAGGTAATATATAGAATTGCTTTGAGTGTTGCATAATTTCAGAACCAAGAAGGTACATTATGATTGATAAATTTGAACCAAAGTGGGTTGCATGGGAAATCACCAGGCGGTGTAACCTTAAATGTGTGCATTGCCGCTCATCTTCAGAAATGGAGATAAACGGTCATCCCGACTTTACAACCGAAGAGGGATACAGGGTCATTGATGACATAGCAAGTTATGCAAAACCGGTTGTAGTACTTTCCGGTGGTGAGCCACTATTGCGCAAAGATGTCTTTGACTTCGCAAAGTACGGTACGGAAAAAGGCCTGAGAATGTGCATAGCTACGAATGGAATGCTCGTTACTGATGAGATCTGTGAAAAAATGAAGGCATCAAGCATTAAAATGGTTTCCCTCAGCCTTGACGGCTCAACAGAAGAAGTCCATGACGATTTCAGGAGTGTAAAAGGGGCATTTGCAGGAGTTGTGAATGCAGCTAATTTATTTAATAAACATAAGATCCCGTTTCTCATAAACTCATCTTTTACAAAAAGAAACCAGGAGGAAATCCCCAAAGTATACAAGCTCGCAAAGGAACTGGGAGCTACAGCCTGGTATATGTTCATGATCGTTCCCACTGGCAGGGGCGAAGATATTATGAGCGAGTTAATATCAAAAGAGGAATATGAAGAAATTCTGGACTGGCATTATGAGATGGAAAAAGAGGAAGATGAACTTCTTGTCAGGCCTACATGTGCCCCTCATTATTACCGTATTGTACTGCAGAAACAGAAAGAGCAGGGAGAAAAATTCAAACAGAGGACTCTGAAATTTTCAACAGGCGGTTCAAAAGGATGTATTGCCGGTCAGGTAATATGCCTTATTGATGTAGATGAAAATGTGCTGCCCTGCAGCTACTTTCCCAAGGCAGCTGGCAACCTCAGGGAAATGTCTTTTAAAGATGTCTGGGAAAACTCCGAGCTGTTTCAGGAAATGAGAGACTTCAAAGGCTATAAAGGCAGATGTGGTTCATGTGAGTACATCAATATATGCGGCGGTTGCAGGGCAAGGGCATATGCAGTATCAGGTGACTACCTCGAAGAAGAACCTTTTTGCGGATATATTCCATACAGGATAAGAAAAGCAGCAGATCAAAAGAACTAAATTGATGGAGGAATCATGAACGACACATTCCTGAAAGCCTGTAGAGGCGAAGAAGTCCCCTATACCCCAATATGGATCATGCGGCAGGCAGGCAGATATCTCAAAGAATACCGTGAGGTCAGAGGCAAGTCAAATTTCCTCACCATGTGCAAAACTCCGGAGCTCGCAGCTGAAGTCACGCTGCAGCCGATAGACATATTGAATGTTGATGCAGCAATTCTCTTTTCCGACATCCTTATTCCCTGTGAAGCAATGGGGCAGGGCCTGGATTTTCATGAGGGCAAAGGCCCTATTCTGTCCCCTGCCATTCGTGATGAGGAGACCGTCAATAAACTCTATGTCCCGGACCCTGAAGATAAAATGAAATTTGTACCGGATGCGGTTCGCCTGCTCCGGAAAGAACTGGCTGACAGGGTCCCGCTAATTGGTTTTGCCGGGGCCCCTTTCACAACAGCTACGTACATGATAGAAGGCGGGACATCAAAGAACTTTCTGAACACCAAGAGAATGATATATGAATGTCCCGAGCTGTACAAAAAGCTGATGGATAAGATTACAGCAACCATTACTGAATATCTGAAGGCCCAGATAAGTGCCGGCGCCCAGGCAGTCCAGATATTCGATACATGGGGCGGTATATTCTGTCCTTCAGACTTCAGAGAGAACGCTCTCACCTATGTACAGAGCATCATAGGTGATCTCAAAAAGGCAATGGCATCAGGAAGCATCGAAGAAGTTCCGATTATCTACTTTGTTGGTGAGTCCGCCGGACTTCTTGAGGAAATTAAAACCTCAGGCGCTGATGTACACGGAGTTGACTGGCGTATCAACCTTGATGATGCTATCTCACGACTTGGCGAGAATGCTGTGGTACAGGGCAACCTTGATCCCCTGTCCATGTTCCTTCCGCAGGAAAAAATTGAGATACGGGTTCAGGATGTCTTAAGCAGGGCAAAATCTGCAGGCGGGCATATATTCAATCTCGGTCATGGCGTGGTACCGGAAACACCCCGGGACAACGTAATCGCCCTGGTTGAGATGGTTCATAAACACAGTCGGAGATAAAACGTAAACCAACTTTTTTACTTCGTCATCCCGATAATTCTGTGAAACCTCCTAATAGAGATAATAGAATTCTGCCTTTAAGCCCGTCTTGTGACGAATCACCTTGTCGTTTTGCTATGTCACTTTGACATTTATTTAGACAGTTTTTGCAGTAGCCTGCCGTAAGGTGTTGTATTTTCTATATTGTAATTCTGGTATAAAGATTGCAAGAAATGTGTGGTAGAGTTTTGACTTTGCCGGTATGCAGATAACTCAATGAAATATTAATAGTAAGCATGCATAAAATTAATTTTTTGTTTTGATATAAATTCTATAGTAGATACAGGGTTAGATGTTTCAAATGAAGGACTTCCATCATATCACCAGAAGTATTGCAGATGGCATGGATGATTGCGTTGTTTTTCTTGACAGGCAATGTACAATTACCTTTGCCAATGCTGCAATGCAGAAATATTGCGGGGTAGAGGAAAGGGAATTGCTCAGCAGAAAATGTTACAGTCTTTTTAAAGGTTCTGAGTACCCCTGCCATACAATTGATCCAGATGTCGCCTGCCCTCACAGCGCTGTTATTGCAACGGGCAAAAGCATATCAGTACAACACGTATGCTCATTCCCGGGGAAAGAACACAATTCTCTAAAAATTACAGCATCACCGATCAAGGATGCAGACGGGAATGTAATCAGTGTAATGAACCTCCTGAAAGACGCAGATGAGACGCGTATAACAGAAGATGAGTTAAATGACAGCCGGTCCTTTCTCCTTTCAGTCCTGGAAGGCATTGGTGACAGTCTTATTGTAATAAACAGGGATTTTAATATAGTCTCTGCAAATAATGCATACCTGAAGTTTACAGATAAAACCATTCATGAGGTCATCGGCAGTCACTGCTACCGGATAACTCACGGCTATGACCGCCCCTGTTACAGCAATGGTAAGGATTGCGCTGTCATGCACACCTTTGAATCCGGGAATAATCATACCATTGTCCGTAAAGTCAGACAGGGAAACAGGGACCGCTATATGGAGATCAGAGCATTCCCGATCAAAAACAGCGCTGGACGTGTCATCCGGGCCGTAGAAATAGCCTGTGACATAACTGAGAAAATTCAGCTCGAAGAGGATCTGAAAAAACGGATCAAGGAACTGGAAGATTTTTACGATATGGCCGTCGGAAGAGAGATGAAAATAGTTGAGCTGAAAAGTGAAATCAGAAGACTGAAAAATGAGCTTCTTCAACGCACCCCGGACGGGGAGCAATGAAACCATTATTCGGGGCCTGAGGAACAACTGAATTCGAATCATCCCTGTCGTCATGACAGCCTTATGAGATGTATCCATTATTGACCATCCCCTGAATAGGAGGTAATATATAAACGTCTTTTCAATTTCCAATACTATCTGTATCAGGGTGAACAGTTGATA
>CP070644.1:2140542-2162429 GCA_020354155.1 Nitrospiraceae bacterium
TTGGAATAAGCTAGTAATTCAGGCCCTCCTGCCTTTACCGGTCGAACTCTGGAATAGCAGGCATTGGTAACCTGGCGTGTCACATTTGTGCTTTCAGGGTCTGCCGGAAGCTCCCGGGTATATGTATTGTCAAAATGTAATACATTCTCGAGCTTTATGTTGTCTTGAGATTTCATTGTACTTATATTCTTTACTGATTCGATTGTTATTTGCAATAATTGAATTTGTAGCGTTTCTATGGTCAGATCTCTCTGGCTTTTTGATTAATGCAACAAGAATGCACATTATCTGCCCGAATCTGCAGTTACAGAGCGTTGTATACATGATTGTTTCATGTTGAAAGCACTATTCCTGAGATTTCATTGATTCTCGATATAAATCAGCGGTTGATAGCTCTGTGATGAATTCGCACTTTTATGATGCAATCTTCGTTTTTCCACCCTCATCATTCCTGAAGATAAATCATATTACCGCCAATCTGCACTTTGCTCCAGAACTGTTGATTACATGAAGGAGTCTTTGTTTCCTCCAAGGTAACGATGTGACGATAACCATTTGAAGTGTGCAATGATAATGCAGAAGATGTGGGCGTAGACTTTAGTCTACATTTGTCTTGATTCGTGGACAGGTACCATGGGACCTGTCCCCATTCTTAGAGCATGATAGTGATAAAAGTGTTTAGCTACGTAGCGGTTTTCAGAGGCTGAGCAGCTTCCTTCGGCTCCTCATGACTGTCTTTGAGCAGAAAGGAGAAGAAGATGCCCACAACGAGCAGAATCCCTGCTATCAGGAAAGAGGCCGTGAATGAGTTGTTACCGGCAGCAAGTGCCTGAGAGGTCCTGCTCATTACAAACCCGCCGACGCCCCAGGCAGTGAACATGATTCCGTAGTTAACACCAAAATTCTTCATCCCCCAGTAATCTTTTGTAAAAGAAGGAAAGAGGGCAAGGTTGGCCCCGTAATTAAATCCTATAAACGTAGCAAGAATAACCAGCAATGGAGCATGTGCAGTACCTGTCCCTATTACAGGAACAGCAGCAAACATCAGTAGAGCCTGAAACATCAACATGCCTGCAAGGGTCATGGACCTGCCTATCCTGTCAGATACTATTCCGGCCACGACCCTGCCTCCGGCATTGCCGATGGCAAGAATAACCACTGCAAGGAAGGCGCTCTCACCCATGCTGCTCTTGGCCATTCCGGCCACACTGCCTATAACCATCAATCCTGCTCCGGCGCTGACAAAATACATGAGCCACAGCATCCAGAACGTAGGTGTCCTTATCATTTCATAGGGAGTAAAGTTCTTTTCCTCAAACAGTGCTCTGGCAACAATGTTCTCATTGGTGTCAGCCCTTCTCTCGACAAAATCTTTCGGCACATGACCCTCTGGAGGATTTACGAGCAACAGGGAAAGAAGACACATAACAATCATGAAAGAAATTCCAAAAATCAGCATTGTGCCCTGTAACCCGTAGTTAGCCATAAGATATTGTGCAAGAGGTGCAATATAAACAGAAGCGAGACCGAAGCCGGCAACGACTATACCTGCAATTACACCTGTTTTTGCCGGGGAAAACCACTTGAGCGCAGGAGGAGTCGCTGAAGAGTATCCAAAGGCAATCCCGATGCCGACAAGAAAACCAAAGCCTATGATCCAGCTGAGATATGCCGTGGACTGGGATATGAGGATAAATCCCAATCCCACCAGGACACCTCCGGTAATCGCGGTGACTCGAGGGCCCATTCTGTCCTGGCATTTACCGGCAATGATCATGCTAAAGGCAAATACCAGGCAACAGACAGCATAGGGATCATTCAATGATGTCAGGTTCCAGCTGAATGCACCGGCACCACCACTGTCAATGGACTGCTTTATTGCCGCTTTAAATATACTCCATGTATAGAGCACACCAAGTGCCAGATTGATTCCTGTTCCTGCAGCAGTAACTACGATTCCCCGATCCTTCACTTTCCCGGGAATAAAATCCTCCTGAATATATAGCATTCACATGTCCTTCCGAGAATTAAATAGTACGACCTGTATCAAAAACCTATCGGTACTACGACTACTATTCTTTAAAAGCTCTGATGAGTATGTATGAGATGAAAAATGGATGACGCCATGAGAGGAAGAAGTACATTGCTCCCGGAAAATTAAACCCTTATTGTTAAAGAATGAGAGTTAAAATATTTCAGGCAGGGGGATGTTTCTCAACGGCATGTATAAAGGTCTTGACCAGGTGAGGGTCAAACTGCGACCCGGAAGCTTTCTTTAATTCTTTCAGTGCTTCTTGAACGGATCGTGTCTTACTGTAAGTATTGGTTGAGACCATCACATCATAGGCCTCGGCAATGGCAATGATACGTGCCCCGAAAGGAATAGTATCGCCTTTCAGTTTGTGAGGATATCCCGTACCGTCAAAGCGTTCATGATGATAGAGAATAAGCGGCAGTTCCCTGTCAAGGAGTTTTGTCTTTTCCATTATCTTTACTCCGATATTTGAATGCCTCTTTACCAGAGTGTATTCCCTGTTCGTCAATTTCCCGGATTTCTTCAGAATACGAATGTTAATACCGGCCATGCCAATATCATGGACCATGGCAGCCCGTCGTATTACGTTTCGATCATTGTCAGACATTGACAATGCTTTCGTAAGCCTGTCCACATAATCACAGACACGCAGAGAGTGTTCATTCACAAAATCCCAATCACCTACAATGTCCCGTAGTATGGTATGAGCTGACATGACACATGTTTCTTTTATGCTATCATTCAGCTTTTCCAAGCGATCGTAAAAATCCTCTATCTTGCCTGTCTCTTCTTTTATTCTTACCCTCTCCCCTGACTCTGAATCATCAAAGCTACACACGTTGTTTCTCCCCCTCCACTTTGCACGATACAATGCCTTATCAGCATTTGCTATAAGATCATCATGAGAGACAACATTCTCATCATAAAGAGAGGATAGCCCTACACTGGTTGTCACCGTAGCTGAAATATCTGCCTTGTTAAATATATGATTTGCAAAGGCGACCCGTATTCTTTCAGCAAGGATGTAGGCTCCATTCACACTTGTGTTTGGCAGTATGATAAAAAACTCCTCCCCTCCATAACGGGCTACAAAGTCCGTGTCCCTGACAATCTTTTTTAAAATATCCGCTGCCTGGACAAGCACAGCATCTCCGAACTGATGCCCGTGGGTATCGTTAACATTTTTGAAATGATCGAGATCAAGCATGATGCAGGAAAGAGGCTGCATATGTCTTTGCGCCTTCTTAAACTCATTGACCATGACTTCCTTGAAATGATGATGATTATATAATCCGGTAAGCCCGTCCCTGATTGCCATTTTCTCCAGTTTGGCAAGGGACTCCTTAACATTCTTCTCCAGTTCTATCCTTTTCAGAGCGCCTCTGACCGCCCTGCTTAATGCGACTGTGTCTATTTCCTCCCTGGTCAGGTAATCATATACCCCCCTATCCAGGGACTTTACCCCTATCTCTTCTTTGCCCTCCGGGACAATAATAATTACCGGTACTCCGCCTTTTTTGTTCCTGCAGATTTGATCGAGAATGCCTTCTCCCTTTTTTGGCTTCATGTTGTGTTCCAGCAGGAGGATATCGACGTCACCTTCGGATATCATGGTGGAAACTTTTTTCCAGGAATTGGCTGAACTTATTGTGTAGGAGGTATCATCAAAAGCCGTCAATGTCTTTTTTATTATTTCAAGATTGGGGTGGTTGGAATCTGCTACAAGCAGTCTTATTTCATGTTTTGACACTGTGCTATCTTTCCCACAAGGTATTTTTAACTGGAATGAAAATAAAAGAACTTAACGAATTTTTAATTGTGTTATTATACCGCTCCATTTTTATTACAATCAACTGTAAAATTCACATGGGTTCTTCATTTCTGTTGACAAAGACATAAGAATCACCATATCATTTATATTTACGTTCATGACAATCTTCCATGTCCGCGATTTTAGTGTCAGAAAAACCAATTGTCAAGAAAAATATCATGAAAGAGTTAAAGAGTACTTTTACACCCTCACAGGTCCTGTTTCTCAATAGCGTATGACGATCATAGACGGATTAGATAAGATAAAAGAGGCCCTGCCCTACCCGGTTCTGACTATCGGCAACTTCGACGGTATTCACCGTGGGCATCAGGCCATTTTTCAGAAGCTCATACAGCGGGCAAAAGAAAAACAGGGGACATCCGTCGTTCTTACCTTTATTCCTCATCCGCTGAGAGTTATCGCTCCCGAACGATCACCAAAAATGATCACAACCTACAAGGACAGGATACGACTCATTGAAGAGTGCGGGATTGATAACATCATATGCATAAATTTCACCAAAGAGTTCGCCAGCATTACTGCTGAAGATTTTGCCCGGCAGATTCTCTGTAATGCCCTTCATGTCAAAGAGATCTATATAGGAGAGAATTACCGTTTTGGAAAAGGAAGACGAGGATCTCCGGAGTTATTAACGAAATGCGGCAAAGAATGCGGTTACACAGTGCATGTTGTAGAAGAGATCAAAGACGGAGATGTGACCTACAGCAGTTCCGGGATTCGCAGACTTGTGGCCAAGGGAAAAGTAGATGAAGCTGCACGCTTTCTTGGACGGCCCTACTCAGTAGAAGGCATAGTCATTGAAGGTGCAAAAAGAGGGAAAAGCCTTCTCAATACACCCACTGCAAACATGCTCACTGCAAACGAACTGCTTCCTGTTGACGGTGTCTATGCCGTCACAGTTGATGTAGATGGACAACGAGTGGGTGGCGCCACAAACATAGGATATAATCCGACCTTTGAAGATAAAAAGTTCAGCTTTGAAACCCACCTCCTGGACTATGAGGGGCACCTTGTGGGCAAGACAATTACAGTCCATTTCATTAAACGGATCAGGGATGAAATTAAATTTGAATCCTCTGAGGCCCTGAAGGCCCAGATGAAGAAAGATATTAAAGCAGTGCGTGAGATCCTGAAAGATCACCTTGATTAGAAACTGCATCACGAGACCGCTCCTGCCGGAATTATAAATACCTGTTCAATAAGGACAGAGTGTCCTGCTGGTTTCATCTTTCAAATCATCATCTGGCCAGTCCTGCATCCTGTCCGGAGAACAGGCTTTGCTTTACTTTTCGCGTGGAGTTAAAATATCAGTGAGGTAAATGATGAGCGAAGAGTATAAATCAGGAATTGAAGAAGGCATTGAGCTTGAATCAAAAAGGAAGGTATCAACCCCTTCCCTATTTAAAGTTTTTCTTCTCAATGACGATTATACAACTATGGACTTTGTTGTTCTCATACTGGAAAATGTTTTTCATCAACCGCCTGTCGAAGCAACGCGCATTATGCTTCATGTACATAAGAACGGCAAGGGACTTGCTGGTATATATACACGTGAAATTGCAGAAACAAAGGTTTCCGAAGTGCATGAAATGTCGCAAAAAAACAATTTTCCCCTGAAGTGCACTATGGAGGAAGCATGATAAGCAAAGAACTGGAATTAACAATAGAAGCCACAATACGGGACGCTGAGTCCCGCAGGCATGAGTATCTAACTGCAGAGCACATTCTGTACGCGATTATCCATGATGACTGGGGTATGGACATTCTATCGAACTGCGGCGGCAATATCGCGAGACTCAAAACCCTTCTCGAAGAATTTTTTGACAAGAGAATGCCGAAACTGTCGGTACATACAGAAGAACATCCTGAACCGACCATTGCCTTCAGACGGATATTTCAGACTGCTGTGAATCATGTTCGTTCCGCTGAAAAGCCCGAGGCTGATGCAGGGGATATACTGTCCGCTCTTTTTCTTGAGAAAGATTCGCATGCTGTCCACTTTCTTGAAGAAGAAGGGATTACAAGGATTGATATTTTGAACTATATATCGCACGGCGTATCCAGGGCAATTTCAGATCCTTTCAGGGAGAGTCCGCCTGAAGCACAGCCGGCTCAGGAGAAAAAACAGTCCGATGGAACAGATACCTTCAAACAGTTTACCATTGACCTCGTTCAGAAAGCCGCTGAGGGAAACATCGACCCTTTAGTTGGAAGAGAAATGGAGCTGAAGAGAACAATACAGGTTCTGTGCCGGCGGAGAAAAAACAACGTTGTCTTCGTTGGTGATCCCGGTGTGGGCAAAACAGCAATTGTTGAGGGGCTTGCGTTGAATATTCATAACGGAGAGGTCCCGAAGCTTCTGAAAAAAGCACGCATCTTCATGCTTGACATGGGAAGCCTTCTTGCCGGCACAAAATACAGGGGAGATTTTGAAGCCCGTTTAAAATCAACGATAAGAGCACTGGAATCCATGCCTGATTCAATCCTCTTTATTGATGAGATCCACACCATTGTAGGAGCAGGAGCAACAAGCGGTGGTTCCATGGATGCATCCAATATTCTTAAACCTATTCTGAACTCAGGCAAACTGCGCTGCATAGGCGCCAGCACCTATGAGGAATATAAAAATTTCTTTGAAAAAGATCGCGCCCTGTCCCGGCGTTTTCAGAAAATTGAAACCAGTGAGCCTGATGTGAACGAAACATTCCATATTCTTAAAGGGCTGAAATCCTATTATGAAGAATATCATGGAGTCAGATATACTGATACTGCCCTGAAGGCGGCAGCCGAACTTTCCGCCAAGTACATTAATGACAAATACCTTCCTGACAAGGCCATTGACATCGTTGATGAAGCAGGGTCTCTCTTAAAACTTTCGCCGGCCTTTACAAGGAAAAAAACCGTTGGTCAGCCCGAAATAGAATCCATTGTTGCAAAGATTGCAAAAATACCAAAGCGCAATGTCTCTGCATCAGATACGGACAGACTCAAGAACCTTGAAAAGGATCTCAAAAAATCTGTCTACGGACAGGACATGGCTCTTCACTCACTGGCTTCGTCAATTAAACGGGCACGGGCAGGACTTGGCAACCCTGACAGGCCCATCGGGTCTTTTCTCTTCACCGGTCCCACCGGCGTGGGCAAGACCGAGGTCTCCAAGACTATTGCCTCAGTACTGGGTATCCGCTTTATCCGTTTTGACATGAGTGAATATATGGAGAAGCATACTGTATCGCGTCTCATCGGAGCTCCTCCAGGATATGTTGGATTTGACCAGGGAGGACTCCTGACTGACGAGATCAGGAAACACCCCTACAGTGTGCTCCTCCTCGATGAAATTGAAAAAGCCCATCCCGATATTTTCAGCATTCTCCTTCAGGTAATGGATTATGCAACGCTCACAGACAATAACGGGAAAAAAGCTGATTTCAGGAATGTGATTTTGATCATGACATCGAATGCCGGTACGAATGAGATGAGTAAAAGCACCATTGGTTTCGGAGACCGTTCAGGAGATACCCGTTCCAGGGGTAAGGATGCCGTGAACAAGCTCTTCAGCGCTGAGTTCAGAAACCGTCTTGATTCAACGATAACGTTTCACTCCCTCTCTCAGGAGGTCATGCTAAAAATTGTTGACAAGTTCATGAAGGAGCTTCAGCATCAGCTGAAAGAAAAGAAAGTCCATATACGGCTAACCGATAAGGCCCGTGAGTGGCTTGCAGAGAATGGCTATGACCCGCAGTTTGGAGCACGGCCCCTGGGCAGACTCATTCAGGCGAATATCAAAGATGTTCTTTCTGAAGAGGTTCTCTTTGGAAAACTGATGAAGGGGGGCAAGGTCATTATCGATAGAAAGAAAAAGACATTGACCTTTACCTATCCCGACGGCAAATAGAAATTCATCATTCATATTCCAGGCTGCACTCTTTTTTTCATAATCCATTTATAATTCTTTCTGCATATTTCATAATTGTATATGCCTGTTTTCCAGCTGACAGATGAACTGATCTTTCCGCCGCCTGAACTTGCTGAAGAAGGAGGTCTCCTCGCCATAGGCGGTGATCTTACCAGGGAAAGGCTGCTGCTGGCCTATGAAATGGGCATATTTCCATGGTCATCAGAAGGAGATCCCATCCTGTGGTGGTCTCCTGATCCGAGGATGGTCCTCTTTCCAGAGGAGATCAAAGTAGGAAAAAGCCTGCGTCAGGCAATCAGGAGGAAAACCTTCACCATCACCATGGACTGCGCCTTTGAATCAGTTATTCGTCAGTGCTCCTCTGTTCACTCACGGGCAGACAACGATACATGGATAACTAGTGATATGATCTCAGCATACCTTAACCTGCATCACTCGGGATTCGCCCATTCCGTAGAAGCATGGCACGATAAGAATCTTGTTGGAGGTCTCTATGGTGTTGCCCTGGGAAAGGCCTTCTTCGGAGAATCAATGTTTACGATAGAAAGCAATGCATCGAAAGTTGCCTTTGTGTACCTCACGGAACAGCTCAGCAGATGGGGGTTCACAATGATTGACTGTCAGATAACCACTGGACATCTTATGAGTTTCGGAGCACGGGAGATTCCGAGGAAGACCTTTCTGCTCTATCTGCGTTCAGCCCTCAAATCCCGGACCAGAAAAGGGAGGTGGGTGATGGAACTGGACAACCCTTTTTCCGGGATCACTCTTTCTCACAAACAACAGAAATAAATTCCTGGTTATCGACTATTAAACAAGTCATCTTCTCTGTCATCTCGACCTGAAGGAGAAATCTTACACTCTGGTAATCTAACATACGCTCTATCATACGTTTTCTCCTCTTCTTCTGACCTGAGCCAATTATTAAATTTTTCTAATAATAGATTAAGAGATTTTTAATAATCGGGATGTATAGTCATTCATTCTCATATCCAAATTGTTCATCTCAAGTCATGGAAGGAGCTCTTCTACATTGAAAAAGAAAAATATCGTGACTGAATTGAAGGAATTCCTGCAAAAGAAATCCATAAAATTAAAGGCGACATCAGGGGAGAAGAAGGTACGGAAAAAAAAACTGAAGATTGCCCTGTTATCGGGAAGTATCCGGCGGGTAAAGTAACTTTCATTTTCAGGTACTTTATGAAGAAACAGGAGGTATCAACTTGATTAAAAGAACTTTTATTGCACTAGCTTTATCGCTTTTTCTATTTCAGGGAACTGCTCTTGCTGTAGAGACCCAGGGAGAGGTCATCTTCCGGGATGCCCTGTACGGCGCTGCAATTGGAGCAATTCTGGGCTCGGCATTGTATCTTGCAGATGATGAGGACTTTTCTGAAAAACTGGCGATCGGCGTTGTTGTGGGAACCATAGGCGGGGTTGCTTACGGCTTCTATGAAACACGGGCCTTTGTGGAGTTAGAAAATGATACGGTGAAATTGGCTATGCCCACACCAATGATCAAGAAAAAGCGAAACGGTTTCCTTTATTACGCGTCTTTATTAAAAACAAGGTTTTAATCCTCTTCGGATAGATTTTAAATTTTCGACAATTCCTGCTGCACACAAACCAGCAGAACCTGATAACTGCCGCCCGTCGATTCCGAGAGCCTGCGGCATTTCCTCTCTACATTGGCAGGAATATCCATCCTCGAGAGTTCATTTTTGGCATCCAGTTCATTTTGAATACAGTCTTGCATTGGCTTTGCGCCTCTATCAGCGCCTTTGGTAACCCTCGTGCAATAGTCCTCAACCTCAGAAGGCACAAGTACCTTGTTTATATATTTTGTACAACCTGTATAAAGGCATACAATCATCAGCGCAATACTTATTCTTCTCATAAAAGTCCTTTCTTGTAAATACTATACCTCATTGTATCATGGCGCTACATTCTTATAGGATATTACTCACGGTTATCTTATCAACAGAGAGTTGTATTTTATCTATGGTTATATTAACGTAAAGATTGGTCGTTATCATTATGCGAATGGTTATATTTATTCTATGTATCAAGAATATTTTGGATTAACAGATACCCCTTTTTCAATTGCCCCGGATCCGCGGTACCTCTATATGAGCGGGCAGCACCGTGAAGCCCTTGCCCATCTTCTCTACGGATTCAACAGCAATGGAGGATTTGTCCTGTTAACAGGAGATGTAGGCACCGGCAAGACCACAGTCTGCCGCTGTCTCCTTGAGCAGATCCCTGAAAATTCAGCTATCGCCTTTATCTTTAATCCCAAACTTTCTTCGATAGAATTGCTTGAAACCATATGTGATGAGTTCGGTATTCAATATCCCCCGGGCACAACCAGTGCCAAGGCATTTGTAGACCTTATCAATGCCTTTCTCCTGGAAGCTGACTCCTTGAACAGAAGGGCTGTCCTCATCATCGACGAGGCCCAGAACCTGAGCTTTGATGTACTTGAGCAGCTCCGGCTTTTAACCAACCTCGAAACAAGCCACCACAAACTGTTGCAGATTATTTTACTCGGTCAGCCTGAACTGAGAGAAAAACTGGCTCAACCGGAACTTCTCCAGCTTTCCCAGCGTATTGTTGCCCGCTACCACCTTGGGCCGCTGTCCAAAAAGGATACCGGCGCTTATGTGAAACACCGGCTTGCCATAGCAGGGATGCGCAGACCGCTCTTCCCCGACAATCTTCTTGATAAGTTATATCGACACAGCGGAGGAGTCCCCCGCATTATCAATGTCCTCTGCGACCGTGCATTACTCGGGGCCTATGCGCAGAACAAAAACACCGTCAATGCATCAACCCTTTCAAAAGCTGTCCGGGAAGTTGCCGGAGAAAAAAAGACTCAACGTAACCATAAAACTACATTGGCCTGGTCACTTTCTGTGCTCGTCATTGCTGTATTTGGAATTGTACTTGCCTCGACATATTTTCAATCCACCGGGGTAGAAGATTCGCCTGGCCTCGAGACATCCCCTGCTGGTGTTACAGAACTGCCCGGGATAACAAGTCCTCCTGTACCTGATATGGAGACAGATTCAGTCAGGATACCAGAGTTACCATCCAATCCTGGCACGATACAATGGCCCGATAACATCCCCTCTTATAAAAGCAGCAGAATGGCCTTTAAAGCTCTTTTCAGAAAATGGGGCCTTGATGAGAGTAAAGCCATAGATTCCTCAGAGTGCACCTTTTTCCGTCACGATACGTACCGCTGTCTCAGAAGCGCCGGCAGCCTGAAAAATCTCAGGGAACTGAACAGGCCCGCTGTTTTAAAACTCTTTGACAGGGAAGGCACTAAATTTTACGCAGCCCTTTTATCCATGGGAAGCAAATATGCTTCACTGGTCATTGCAGAGCAGGAAATCAGTGTTGATATCAGGGAAATTGAAAATCAGTGGCTCGGCGACTACTTTGTACTCTGGAAGACACCTCCGGAATACAAATATGCCCTGAAGCCGGACTCTGAAAGCCCTGCAGTGCAGTGGCTTGAACAGCAGCTGGCAACTATTCCAGGGCTCAATGTTTCAGGACCTGAAAACACAAATACTACCTTGATGGATAAACTGAAAGGTTTTCAGCTTGCACAGGGACTGGTGCCCGATGGTATTGCAGGGGCAAGAACAGTAATACATATTAATACCTTTACCGACAGTACCGTCCCTCTTCTAAGGGAAAAGATGGAGCAGGACTGATCATGTCATTTATTCTTGATGCACTGAAAAAACTGGAGCAGAAAAAGCAGGACGCATCAGTTCCCGACCTCTTGACTGTTCATACAGCTGAACAGTACGACGCCGGAAAAAGATCGTTCTGGCCCATCATCGTCATTGCCCTGCTTCTCCTGAATGCCGGGGTGGTTTCCTACTGGATGCTGTCTGACCGGACTGAAGACGTTGTTGTTGCAGAGGTTGATACACGGAAAAATCAGGAGGAGCAGGCCGCTCCTCCTGAATCTGAGAAAACTACCGACAGGGAGATTTCTGTCGACAGAGCACCTGATCAACCTGTCAAGACTGCTGTCAACGAAACTGTTATTGAAAGAACTACGGACTATGTCGCTCATATTGAAGAGATGCCAGCACAACCGCCCATCCCTGAAAATACCCGGGTTCAGAAAGAAGCACAGGAGCCAGTGCCCGTTGAAAGCAAAGCAGAAAAATCAGATACTGCAGATGAGACACCGCTCCTGGACCAGCTTATCAGAGAGACGTCAAGTGATACAGAGAAAATGACTACACTTCAGCGTGAAACTACTCAGAACGCCGATGCAGATCAGGACACTGCCATTCCTTCAGAGGTGCATCCTCTGAGCGCTATTGAAAGCGAAACAGAAAAGCAGCTTCCAACGATCAGCGAGCTGCCAGCCGATGTTCGCAAAGATATTCCTGATCTTACGATAATCGCTCACATCTATTCCAACAATCCTTCCTCGAGAATGGTCAATATAAATGGTGATGTCCTCAGGGAAGGTGATACATTGTCGGACACATTAAAACTAGAAGAGATTACCGTTTCAGGCGTCACCTTCAATTATAAAGATCACCGCTTTCGTTTACGGGCTTTCTGAGTATGGGCAGACTTCGTATACAGAGTCTATTTTCCCAGGGTCAGGCCGGTCAGTCTGTTACGGTATGCGGATGGGTACGGTCGAAACGGGAGTCTAAAGGGATTGCCTTTATAGCACTGAGCGACGGTTCAACGCAGGACACACTGCAGCTGGTAATTCCCTCGGAATCTTCGGCCTTTCATGAGTTGCCAGGGTGTAATACCGGGGCAGCGATAAAGGCATCAGGCATTATCAGGGAATCTCCCGGCAAAGGCCAGCAGTTTGAGATAGAGGTTTCCACCCTTGCGGTCATGGGGAATGCCGATTCAGAACACTACCCCCTTCAGAAGAAGGGACACTCTCTGGAATTCCTGAGGGATATTGGACATCTCCGGCCGAGGACCAATACCTTCGGTGCTGTCCTAAGAGTCAGGAATGTGCTTTCACAGGCTGTCCATGAGTTTTTTCAGAGTCGGGGGTTTATATGGATACACACCCCGATCATCACATCAAGTGACTGTGAGGGAGCAGGCGATCTCTTTACGGTGACGAGCCTGGACCCTGGTGAAATCAAAAAGGGAGATAGGGACACCTTCGATTACTCTCAGGACTTTTTCGGCAAGAGAGCCTATCTCACCGTAAGCGGTCAACTCGAAGCTGAGTTCCTTGCCCTGTCCATGGGAGATGTGTATACCTTCGGCCCAACCTTCAGGGCAGAGAATTCAAACACTTCACGTCACCTGTCCGAGTTCTGGATGATTGAGCCTGAAATGGCCTTTGCAGATCTTAATGATGATACGTCACTTGCCGAGCAATTTATCCATTTTCTCTGTAAACGCACTGTTGAATCCTGTCCCGATGAAATACAGTTTTTTGAGAAGTTCTATAAAAACACATCTATACGGGAGCTGGAAGCCCTGTCAGAAAAAAAGTTTGCCCGGATTTCCTACACTGAGGCAATCGACGAACTGAAGAAGTCCGGGAGGAAGTTCGAGTTCCCCGTTGAATGGGGCCTTGATCTGCAGTCTGAGCACGAGAGGTATCTGACAGATGATGTATTTCAGGGCCCTGTTACCGTGACTGACTATCCGAAAGATATAAAGGCATTCTATATGAGACTCAATGACGACGACAGGACAGTGGCAGCAATGGATGTGCTTGTCCCGAAGATAGGCGAGATCATAGGGGGCAGTCAGCGTGAGGAAAGACTGGATGTGCTTGAGGCACGGCTACAGCAGGCCGGTATTCCATTGGAAAGTATCGACTGGTATCTTGATCTGCGAAGGTTTGGTTCAGCTCCGCATGCCGGTTTCGGTCTTGGGTTTGAGAGGTTTGTTCAGTACGTTACCGGCATGTCCAACATACGGGATGTCATTCCCTGCCCCAGAGCGCCCCATACAATTAAATTTTAATCATATCACTTCATCAATTTACTGTGTGCTCTTCACCATCTGATTTAGATATTCTTTCTTCGCAACAATAAGAAACAGTCGCCCTTCCTGCTTTAAGTGGCCTGCTTTCAGTTCAGCATCATTGCCGTGGCCAAAAAATATGTCAGCCCTTCCATGATCACGAATGGCCCCCCCTGTATCCTGCACTATTACAAAACGCTGAAAAGGCTGCCAACCCGTAATAAGTCCATCTTTAAATGCAGGCACTTCTGTCTTTACAAAGGCCAGCCCTCCCCGGGGCGCAGCCTGTCTGTCCATGGCAATGGACCGGCCCGGTGTGAGGGGAACCTCTATATCGCCAAGAGGTCCATCTTCCACTTCTCGGAAAAAGGTGTAACTCTGATTGTAACTCAATATATCTCTGACTTCATCGGGATGGTCGTACAGGTAGGTTCTGATCGCCTGCAATGACATTTCCTCAGGAGGTATTGTTTCCCTCAGCAGTTCTCCAATGGCCCTGTAAGGATGTCCGTTCTTCTGGGCATAATTAATGCGCTTTATTCTTCCATCAGAAAAACGTATCAGACCTGAGCCCTGGATCTGGAGAAAGAACAGTTCTATCTCCTTAACGTAGGCAAGAGGTTCGGCCCGGCCGTCCAGACTCATCCCATACACAATATCATCCCTTGAGTCATAGGGCACTAATGTGTTTCCCTCATTCCGCCCCACAATTTTCATATTGCTCCATTGCTCGGCAAAGAGGCCCAGGTCCACCTCAATCAAATCATCAGGAGTCTTATATACAGGCTCAGAATACTCTTCATCAGGCTCAGGACTCCCGTCAAGGAGGGGTTCGTAATAGCCGGTAAAAAAAGCCCTCCCCTCTGTGTTCCTGCTTTCAAAGATGAGAAATTTCCTCCTGAGTTCCCTTGCCTGCTCCTTCCCATGATAGTTCTTTACCGTCTGGAGAAAAAGATGCATGGAAGCTATCATTTCTTCAGGTGTGTAGGAAAGTTCGCCGTAGTTAAAACTTTTACTGGAAGGAAGCTGCTGATAGTACTGTACAGACCGCTCTACTGACGATGCAAGACTCTCATGTGAACTGTCGTCTGTCCATAGGTTCGACTTCACTTGTGCAGACGAGAGTTGAGTCAGTGCAGGTCCCCGGGGCTTGACAAAAATGGAGCATGCTCCAACCAATGATGCAACACAAAGAAGTATAAAAAGACCTTGTACCGTTCTGTTATTCAATGAAGGGTATTTTTTTATGCTCCAGTCCTGTCGCACCTGTCAGCCACGCAAAAAACTTCATGACCCCGAAAGAAAAAAGGGTAAAGACTACCACGGCAAAAAAGAATTTGGGCCAACGCCAGAGAACAAAAAGCAGTACGAGAGCTGCTGCTGCGGCGGCTACAGGATTGGCCTGGACTAATGATTCCGTTTTTTCAATAAGTGCGTTTATATCCATGGGTAAAATATATAAGCTTTCGTATATTACACGTTATTTGTCAGGTTATGCAATATACTTTTATACTAGTACATACTACACATATTCAATATGGGTTATTTTGGACACAATAATTTCGAACAGAATACCACAGGAGGGTTATGAAGATAATTAATGTTCTTTTCATTATCCCTACCATTGTTTTTTCCATCGCTGTTCTCTTTAATGAATATTACTATTCTGATTTTGAGACTACTCTTTCAGAAGGCATTTATTTACAGGAAGGCAATGCAGACCTCAGCGCCCCGAACTGGTCTGTGCCCCTTGTCTATGACTGGAACGATGACGGCAAAAAAGACCTCCTCATAGGCAGACATTTTTGGGATAGAGCCGGAAATGCTCAAGGACAGGGATTCGTCACTTTTTATGAGAATAGAGGAACTGATGATCAGCCCGCCTTTGATGGCCATTCCAATATCCAGACCTGCACGACCGCATGCAGACCGGTAGATGTGGCATCTTCAGGCTGACAGGGCTCATACCCCACGGTCGTGGACTGGAACGGTGACGGGACACATGATTTACTCGTCGGTAACGCAGTTGGCAATATCATTGTTTTTCTGAATGGAGGCACAACAAAGGAACCCCGCTTGACAGAGGGCTCCTACCTGAAGATCGGGGATGCTCTTCTTGATGCAGGCATACGAACGGCACCTGAGGCAGCAGACTGGAATGAAGACGGCTTAATTGACCTTCTTGTAGGCAGTATGGACGGAAGAATTAAAATATATCTCAATAAAGGTTCTGTATCTGCACCTGTTTTCGATTCCTATTTCCTTCTGCAGGTTGGGGGCAGAGATTTCGATGCCGGTTCCAGGTCTGCCCCCCGTGTTTATGACTGGAATAAGGATGGGAAGAAAGACCTTCTTGTCGGGGAATTTGAGGGGTATATCTATTACCTGCAAAATAACGGTTCTCATAAGAGTCCATCATTTACACAGGCAGGCAAACTTTACCTGAAAAGTAGAGATCTGCTCCGCTATCCCTCGCCGCAGGGATTTCCCCGCTCAAGGGTGTATGTCTCTGACTGGAATAATGACGGATATGATGATCTGCTCGTTGGAGGTGCTGACGGTAAAATAATGCTCTTTCCGGCATCCCCTGGGTCCTCAGGCTCATTTGGGGCTTATCTGAATGGAAACCTTAATCAATTTATTGAGACTGTAAGAAATATCTACCTCTATGTCAGGGAATAGGGAGGATTTATTAAGCAGAAGATGCTGGGGAGCAGAGGTTAATCCGACCCGTTGCAATCACCGCAGGGGAAGTAGACACGCATTGCCTGTTTCATTTTCTCAATTGCCTCTTCCCGGGTTTTACCCCTTGCCCGGAAACCAGGGACCTTCTCACAGGTAACAATCCATGAGCCATCCATATCCTGAGATAGAACAAATTCTTTCATTTTCTTTTAAATGAATTCCGGCAGATGCAGAACGGGAACGAACATATCCGGCCTGCAACAGCTAACAATCAACATTAACAACATACCTGCAATGCATTATTAAATTGATTTATTACAAACCTTATTGAAGCGTTCTTATATACTCCAGATACTGCGAAGGCGGCTGTACTATCTGCATCCCGATGCTGAATGAAACACCATAGGGAGAGTTCTTGGTATTAAACCACTTTACTGCACACTCAAGATCCACATCATCACCTGATGGAAGGCTGCACTTCAGTTTCAGCATCTTTTCGAGGGCAATATCTACAATGTCCTTGGTCGTTGCTGTAACCATGTGTACCCCCTGCTCAGACAAATTCATTATGATTCCAGGATACCTTGTACTGTTTGTAACCACTTCAGCATCAAGTGTTTCATTGATCCTTTCTAAGCCTCTTTTTTCCATATCGCTCTCCTTCCTGAAGTGTCGTTTGATAATTATATCAAATAATAATTTAAATTAAAGAAAAAAGTGCCAGAATTTACTGTCTTCACATTATCTTTCCCATTTTCTGTTACACTTAAGTCAAAAATTAATCAACCAGGTACGCTTCACTGTATGAAGATTTTAATGTTCTATTCGCCGTCGTTCTGGTTCAGGACATTTGAAAAAGTCCTTGATAATGTTGCAGACCAGGAGGCAGATAAAACCGAAGTCAATGCTATTGTCATTTTTTACCATATCGAGGCCGAGGATGTTGAACGGAAATCAAAAATATTGACCAAATTTATAAAAAATATAAAATGGATCGCCGGCAAATTCAAAACAAGCCGGCTTGTCCTTCATTCCTTCAATCACCTCTCCACATCAAAGGCACCACCTGATTTTTCAGCTGCTCTTATGAGTGAAGCCAGGGAGCGCCTTGTCCGCTCCGGCTTTGAGATTACTGAAACACCATTCGGCTATCTGAATGAATGGAAGATGCACGTTGCAGGAGACTCTCTTGCCAAGGTATTCAAAGACCTGTAGTGAAAAAACAATCCTTTTAATATCTCTCTTCCTCTCTGCAATCCATGAAAAATATTTATAGCGAAATATATGTCTTGCTTTTATGTTTTAAATGATGTAAAAAGTAAGAATGAATGAGGTCTCTTTATGACGTATAAGCAGACGTCTCATTGTCTATTTACCCTCCTGGTTTGCTTCATCCTCGTTGCCTGCAATACCATGACCGTTCGTCCTGATGCACGCTATGAATTCGATGAGGGCCTTTCTTTGTTTAATAAAGGATATTACAAAACTGCCATTCCCAGCTTTGAAAATGCTGCAAAGCTGGACCCGAACTATGCGGAATCCTTTCTGTATCTCGGTCGGTCCTATTCCTACTTGCATCAGTGGGACAGGGCGATCCCGCCTCTTCGCAGGGCCCTTGGGTTATCATCGGAAAAGGTATTAGATGAAGTATATGATTTGTATCTTACCGCCCTCATGGAAGCTGCGCTGACAGAGTCCAGGAAGCAGAACCATAGGGCAACTATAAATTATCTGGATGAAGCACTTACACTGAAACCACAGTCTGCAGAAATTCAGAATGAACTGTCCCGATCCTATCTTGCCTATGGCCAGTACCTGCTGAAAAAAGAAAGAGTCGATGAAGCCCTTGAAGCCTTTGACAGTGCCCGTAAACTGTCACCTGAGAACCCTGCAATATTTATGGGGCTTGCCCGGGGCTTTCTTATAAAAGGAGATACGCTCCAGGCCATCAGAGCTGTCCAGAAGACCCTCAACCTCGATCCTGAGAACAAGGGCGCCCTCCTTCTTTTTCGGTCAATGACACGAAAGTAATTAACTTTTCTCAATATTCTCCCCTTATGATTATTTTCATTTGCTATATCGCCCCTCTTTGATATACTGAAATCAGGATAGATTATTATGAACGTTGCTGGGGACGGAGGTGATAGTGCAATGAAGAATGTATGTGCAGTAGTTCTCACAAGTTTTATGGTTCTGTCCTGTGCCCCCATTCTTTCGCAGGATCTTTTACAGACCGGAATCTATGACGTACCTCTTTCCACGATCAAGGAACAGCCTGAGCAGCAGAAAGGAAAGCTCTTTATTCTCGGCGGGATCATAGTCAACACTTCGGTCACAAAAGAGGGCACCCTGGTTGAGGCAATTTATGTGCCTGTCAATGCAAGGGGCTATCTCAGGAGTTACGGCTCATCACGGGGGAGATTTCTCGCCCTCTTTCGCGGCAAAGAGCCCCTTGATCCTGTTGTCTTTTCTGAAAAGAGGGAGATTACCATTGCTGGCCAGTTTCTTGGTCTCCGAAAGGGAACGATAGGAGAAATGGACTATTCCTTCCCCTACTTTGAAATAAAGGAAGTCTACCTCTGGGAAGACAGGAGAGAACGTGACTACTACTATTACGGCTATCCGCCCTACTATGGTCCGCCCTACTATGTACCATGGGGTTACCGATATAATTACTATTATCCGGGAAGATGGAGGTATTATTGATCGTTCTCCATCAATTCTGACCCAGGAGCAATAGCATAGCGAAGATAGAGAAGAGCTGCGAGATCATATACAAAGTGAAGTTGGACAGGGACCAGCAGACTCTGGGATACCTGATATATAAATCCTATATACAGACCCATGATAACGGTAACGATAACATAGGCCGGAGAAATACAGTGAGCAAGGCCAAAGACAATGCTTGCTGCCACAATACCGAATTGCTGTTGTATCACACCTCGAAATAATGCCTCCTCCCCTATTCCTGCCATAAGGGAAATTAAAATCAGATCCGTAATTCTGGATTGTGCAAAAAAATCTCTGATGTCATGAAGGACCATCTTTTTTAAAGACCCTATAAAGGGGATTCTCTCAGCCCTTTTTGAGAGAGACAGCAGTAAAAACCCAAAGGGCGGAATGGCCAGTGCAGTCCCATACAAAACACCCTTCATTACATTGTTGCTGCCATGCAGGAGATCCAGTCGCAGGAATGCTGCGAGTACTAGTGCAAGAATCAACAGGCCTCCTTCAAAAAGCAAGGCGAGGACAAGTATTTTTTTTCGTGGATAGTTCATATCTTCGGAACTGCCTCAGTCAACGCATTCTTATATAATACACGGAGGGGGTTTTTATTCTTAGGAAAAGGCTCACTGCCTGGCTTTCATTCTGACCTGTCCGGAATCAAATAGTCTGATGGGTTCTGATTCAGAAAATTGATAATGCGGATGAATCAACAGTATCATAGCGGAAATCAGCCCATGTCACGATTTATATCGTAAATCATCAGATGCGGATCGGGTCAGATCTGATGGTTGATATGATTTATCAATAAACGGTTATATGATTCATATTGCTGATTGCATCATCATATTAGTAAGCTTTGAAGATGAGAATATTGTGGATTGCCAGTAGAAAGTGCGTATAACAATACAATCTCTTATGACTGCCAAGAAAGACACTTTCAATCATAAAAGACAATTAGTATATCACCAAATTATAAAAACCGATCTCATTGCCGCTGACAGGTATGCAGAGCAAGGATTTGTTATGCTTTTTATCAAACACTATTGCTGAATTTGAACGATATTGTAATAACGCCATCAACAAGGATCTCAATAGAAACATTTTCTTTTTTAATTTTCATGACTATCTAAAAGGTAACTTGCCCCCTGACAGCTCCGACTACAACTGTCTCAAAATTATCGTCTCCCATTGCATTGGTGATAATTTGAATATCAGGAGAAATCACTACATGCTCATTCACTACAAGGCTGTAGTAGAACTCAAAATGGCCTTCATCAGCAGGCATTAAGCTGTTTGCTCTCCTGTCTGCTTCGTAATCATCAGACAGTCTGGCCTCTCCATAGGCAATTGCAAACACATCTCCTTCCCTTCCCCAGAGACTTCCCTCAACCTGTATACCTCCGCTCCATGCAAGGTCAAAGAGGGAGACATCCGCATTCTGAAATCCCAGCCGTCCAAAGACTGACAGATCATCTATTAGCTGTTGGTCAACGCTGATGCCAACACCTGAGTTGTGTTCGTTTGTATCCCCAGTGTTTAAAATCTTTGTATGGGGTGTTCTATTTGTCCACACACTGGCACGATAGTTTCCCTGACGGCCGGCTATTTGAGGTTTCACAACAACCTCTCCGATGAGAAAGGGGTCTTCAAATATGTCTTCCCAGTCTGCATCACCCTCCTGAAACCCGAGAGTAATGTCAATTATTTCACTGGGTGTTGCAGTCAGTCGGACGCCAAAGCCGTTGTCGGGAAACTCTATACTTAAATTGTTTATAAAACCATCTGCCAGAAACTGGGTAGTCTCATCATTGGCAATTTTATTGCCGTCAAAGTAGTTGGTAAGGTCCAGTTTTCCGGCGGTGACCGTTACTGCATCATTGCCAAACCTGTGCTCATACCATGCCTCGATTACTTCAAGCGAGCTTCCGTTATCACCAGCATCAGCATTCACTCCCCAAAATGTTTCCAGTTCATCTCCGGGAAGACCATCTCCAGAAATCGCCTCAAGAGCAATAAATCCCTCACCGTGCTCTCCAAGTGCAGCAGATATTTCAAGGTCAACAGACACATTTCCATCCACAACATCCTCTCCGGTTGCATTACCATCATTGCCGCTCGTGCCCTGACCGACCATGGTAATCCCTCCTCCAATAGCAAGATTTCCAAGACCTCCTGCCGCTCCCTCCTCATGGATGATGTGTTTGTCAACATGTTCTGTGAAAGATTCATTCTGCTTGGCTACCACTGCCTGCTTCCTGCCTAAATCAGCTGTTTTCTGCTCAACACTCTGCACTCTCTGTTCGAGACTGTCCGGTCCTTTCATCTCATCCATTACTTCATCATAATCAGCCTCTGTTATCATTCCTTTCTTCAGCATCATCTTCAGCACTGCCTCAACTCCAGAAGCATGCGATAGAGATGTAAAAGCAAAGATGGTCACTATGAACAGCATACTTAATAATATTTTCTTCATTATTCCTCCATATGATTTTCTGTTCTTAATTAGCAACTCTTTATGGATTTATCTACTCTTTAAAAAAGCATATGACCAGTTCATATCACAACCTGGAATTAATTTGAATTACAGGGAGCGGACGTAGACATTAGCTGCCAGTTCCTTATCAATTGCAAACTGGCTTTTTCCAATCTGAAGAACATATGAAGGGAACTTCTGGATTAGGCTTACCTTTGTCTTGGGCAGC
>CP070644.1:2162529-2176166 GCA_020354155.1 Nitrospiraceae bacterium
AAATGGAAGGCTCATTCCCGATAAAGGAGACCTATACTTTTAAAGGTGACGAAGAATCAACGGAGCTAACCTTTGGTATGCACTATGATGTCCCGGGCAAGGTCCTTGGAGTCATAGCTGACCGGCTTGTTATTGAAAGGCTCAATGTGAAGGAAGCTGTTGCGGTATTGAACAAAATCAAGGATATTTGTGAAGCCGGATAAATAGTTGATAAAGACTCATGCAATCTTCCCCTTTGAAAAAGGAGGATAATATGGAAGATTGCTCATATAATAATTTCTCCTAACCCCTCTTTACTCAAGATGGTGGTCTGACTGTCCTTCCTATGGTTAAACTGCTGTAAAATATGTTATTTTAATAGATTAAGTAGAGAGAATTTTTAAAATAACTAACCGTAATGTCATTCCTGCGAAGGCGGGAATCTATTTTTTAAATACATTTCTCTGGATTCCGGCTTACAGCCTGTCGGAATGACAGGTTGATACCATGAAAAAAAAGAAAATACTCTTCATTACAGTGCCCTTTCATGCAGGGGTTGTAGAGGTGGCAGGAAGCTGGATACCTCTCTATCTTGTGTACGTTGCAGGGGCTGCCAGAGCAGCTGGCTTTGATGCCGAGATCTATGACGCGATGACCAAGAAGGTCGGTTATAATGAGATCAGGCAGAAGATCGAAGAATCAAAGCCTGATTATGTAGGCGTATCATCCTTTACCTGCACGGTACCTGATGCGATCAAGGTGCTGGAACTGGCAAAATCCATCAATCCTGCAATCATTACCATCATGGGAGGAGTGCACCCGTCCTTCATGTATGAAGAGATGTTCTCTCTTACTGAGAGCCTGGATTACGTTGTCAGAGGGGAGGGTGAGATAACAGTTGCCGAGCTGTTAAAGACCCTTGCTGCAGACGGGTCACCCGCCAAGGTTCAGGGGATTGCCTATAAAGAAGAGGGGAGGGTTATTGCTACTGAACCACGTCCCTTTATGAAGAATTTCGATGCCCAGCCAATGGGATGGGATCTTCTGGACTGGGAAGATTATACCTACTTCATTCTCCCTGGTTCACGCCTTGCCGCTGTCTGCACATCACGGGGATGTGAACAGGAATGCACCTTCTGTTCTCAGCAGAAATACTGGAACAGGACCTGGCGTGGACGTTCACCGGAAGACGTGGTGAGAGAGATGGAGCATCTGAACAAGACATACGGCGTTGATGTCATTCTCTTTACCGATGATTACCCATCTCCTGACCGGGTCCGATGGGAGGGGATTCTTGATCTTTTAATCGAGAAGGACCTGGGAATAAAAATACTCATGGAGACACGGGCCAAGGACATTATCAGGGATGCCGACATTCTTCATAAGTATAAAAAGGCAGGTATAATACATATCTATGTTGGTACCGAGGCAACTGGGCAGGAGTGCCTTGATTATATCAAGAAGGACCTGAGTATTGAAGAATCAAAAGATGCCCTCCGGCTTCTCCGTGAAGTAGGCATTGTCACCGAGACATCAATGATCCTTGGCCTGCCTGATGAGACAAAGGAAAATATCACTGAAACCCTTCGCCTTATTATTGAGTATAATCCTGACTTCGGTCATTTTCTGGCCATAGCCCCCTGGCCGTACTCGGACATTTATAATGAATTGAAAGAGTACATTGCAGTGAAAGATTACAGGAAATACAATCTTATCGATCCTATTATCAAACCGAAGGCAATGACTCTTGAAGAGATAGACCATGCCATCATTCATTGCTACAAGACTTTTTATACAAAAAAATTCAATGAGATGATGGACGAAAAAGACGAGTTCAAAAAGAACTACCTTATTACATCCATGAAACTTATGATGACCACCTCTTTCATAAAGAAAAAAATGGGCAGTCTTACCTATGGTGAGCATGAGCAGATGCCCCCGGAGATGAAGGGGTTGATGCACAAACTGATGGGTGCAGGACACCCTGAGATCAAGCCGGACAGGAAACTGAAATCAAGCATAATAAGAAAAATCAATATTCAGGCTCCGGTGAGCAGGGTCTTTGAATATGTTACCAACCCTGATAACTGGACCCACTATGTAACGAGTCTTGTTGATGTGAGGAATATTTCATCCACAACACTGTCAGCAGGAACACAGTACGAATGGACCTACCGGATGCTCGGTATTAATCTCGATGGTACGGGCAGTATCATTGAATTTGAAAAGGACATAAAGTTTTCCATGGAAATGAAAGGTGCCTTCCCGATCAGGGAGACCTTTACCTTTCAGGGTGACGAAGAGTCAACGCTGCTTACCTTTGAGATCCGCTATAATGTACCGGGTAAGGTTTTGGGAGTGGTGGCAGACAAACTTGTCATTGAAAAGCTGAATGTAACAGAAGCTGTTGCCGTGCTGAACAAAGTCAAGGACATCTGCGAGGCCGAGGCCTAAAGAGTTTGTTTCCTCACGTGGTTTAGTCATTTCATTGTATTAATCATCAAGGATCTGAAAAGCACGAGATTGTCATTGTGAGGAGTCTCGACGTGTCGGGACGACGACGAGGCAATCTATACCGCATAGATTTATACCTATGCCATATTGCTTCGCTTCGCTCGCAATGACAAAATATAATGTTGGGGACAGGGAATAAAAAAAGAGGGGAACCTTTCAGCCCCCCCTGAAGATACGTAGTGCTCTAGCAATCCGTGTAACAGAGCAGACGACGTGCGGCTATAAACTCGATTAAATCCTTATCATCTGTGTTGACTGGAATGTTCTTGTTCAGAGCAACCTGTCGTAACTGAGCAGGTCCTGCCCCAAAAAAGAAGCTGTATTTAAGGTTCGTATTATATTTTTCAACCCTTGCTTTAATGATATCAGCAGACTCCTTGATTGGTGTTACTGAGCTAATAAGGAGCAGGCTGCCGACCTCATCCAGGTTCCAACCATAAACATAGGGGAAAACCGCGCTCAATGTCTTCACTATTATGTCGGTGCCTTCTTTGCCTAAAAGGTAATAGGGAACAAACTGGCTGAAGACTCCATCTCCTGTGAGTCTTGACCTGACTATCTCATAATATTCTTTTGTAAAAAGATAGCCTGACGACTGATCCGTAGGATCGGACGGCTGGGAGGTAATAATGTCGTATTGTACTATCCTCCGGGACAGGAAATTTCGTGCGTCATCTACTATAAACTGTATCCTTCGATCTTTAAAAAGAGATGGATAAAAAAACTTTTGTACTGCTTCTATTACAGAAGCATTTATTTCTACTACGTCAAGTTTTGTAAGAGATTGTATTTTGGCAGCCGTCGCTAAAGTCACTCCGGGACCAAGACCGATTTTCAGAAAACTATGTGCATGTGGTCTTGAAGCAAGAGGGAGATAAGTCATCAGAAGTTGTTTCGGATCATTTTCAAGTTTTAACGTTCCTTCAGGTTTTCCCTTAATTCTGATTCCGTACATTGGAGGATTCCCGCTTCGGGCAACCTCTACTTTCCCCTCAATGTCATCCCTTTCCCAGATAATTTCATAATCACCAGATACGTTCTGGATATCCTGGGACGGAACCCGGCCGGCAAAGTAGATATTAAAAAACGGATGGTGCAGCGGAATAAAGAAGTACACCATTATGACAAGAATGTAAACCGCCAAAGAGAACAGCAGTTTCTTGTAATCTTTCAGCAGGATGAAGATTAATGATGCAATGGATATGTTTAAGACAGAGGCAAATACTTCTGTATTGTCCAGACCAAGATAGGGAATAAGTAAAAATCCACAGAGAATGGCTCCGATAACAGAACCTATGGTATTAATTGAATACAGGGATCCAGCATCTTCTGCTACTTTATTAAAATCTTTTGCATATGCCTTCATGGCAAATGGAAACGCCGCTCCCATCAATGATGTCGGTATGATTATAACCAGAAAAATCGTTATGTATTGTAAGATAAAAAATACGAATGGCCAGTCGCTGAACGAATAATATAACCATTCAAACATTTGTGATAAACTGTTATGGACAAAATGAACGGAAAATGCGGAAATAGAAATTGCAAACTGTAATAATCCGAATACTCTTAAGGGATTTCTTTTCCCTGTATATTTCCCTCCTACAAATGCTCCCAATGCCAAACCACTTAAAAAAGCAGCGAGAACTGTGGATAAGGCATAGGTTGTGCTGCCAATTACGAAAGAAATTTCTCTGGTCCAGTGGATTTCAAAGATGAGTGCCGACATACCTGAAAAACCCAAACACCAGAATATTATATTTTTCCTGTGTGAGATGTTATCCACAATGTTGTCTTCCAATACCTGGGATGATAAATTCATCTATTTCTATTCGATCCTTTCAGAAAATACCTTTAAATCAAGAAACGTACATTTATTATTATAATACTTTTATTAGTAAAAGAAATGACATATGTCATATAGAAATCATATTTCCGGCGTCCACTGTAAATGGCGGTTAAGAGAAAAGAATTGTGTGGGTTTACTGTGGGTTAGCGCTCTTTCTCAATGAAGTGATAATTTCATCTACTGTTTCTTCGAGCAGTCCTTCAAAATGCCTGGCAGAATGGTAAAAATCTACCCGGCACCCCTCATCGGCATTTTCGATTGAGGCCATCATCTGCTCCTCAGGGTCAACGATGCGGATTACCAGGCCGACCAGTCCTATCATCGCACAAAGGAAGAAAAAACCGATACCCGTTTCTTTAACGAGATTCAATCGTATCCAGTGATGTAAGTCATGAAATTCCAGTGTATAGGGGCCAAATGACCCCCCTTCCCCTTTACCGATGAGTTTCCGCAACACCTGCCTTCCCTGCTGATAGACTTCAATCCCGAAATAGGGATTATTCGGTATCCGTGATTTTGTAGAGACCCTCCCCTCACTGTTTCTCTCCATGTCAGGGAAGAACTGGGCAACAACGTGAAGTCCATGGTCGTCGATATCAAAGGTATCCCGCAGGTCCTGATCAAAGTCAAGGGCAACAACGGTATCGACAACAGGGGTTCCATTCTTATAGAGCACAAAATTGGGTGAGTACCCCTGGACCGTCATGAGAAAGTCTATACCACTGTACGTGAATGGCCTGTTAATTTTGATGATCTCCTTCCACTGCCTGTCATTCTCCAGGTCTGCAATATTAAAATCAGCAGTGAAATCCGTAGCTGTTTGATCATCATATTGAGCTGAAAATGTGTTGAACGTGAAAGCCAATGGTGGTAGTTTGATTCCAAACACGGGCATTCTGCTGATGGAGGTAAGACTGTCTTTTGTCAGCTTTATCGTTTGCCCTTCTGAGATGCGGACTGCTCCATAGAAGGCTGAAACATGATAGACAACAATGCCAATAAGCAGTGATATGAGAATAGCATGAAAAAAAATTGAACCCCAAAAGCCAACATCCCCCCTCCTAGCAAGGATTATGCGTTTTTCATTGTCTGTCCAATCAGTGGTTTTCCAGCTCTTTGCCTGGATGAGTGAAGAAATATTTTCTGCTACACCCGGTGCATTCTTTGGAAGACTCAGGGATTTTGATTTTCTAAACGACGGTTGATTTGATATGGCGGATTTTCTTGTGCTCATCCGTTTTAGAACTCTATCAACACTGCAGAATGTTGTTGATGTGATAAGAAGGAGTCCAATGAAAGCAAAGATGTAACTTTTACCAAGCTTAATACTGTTAAAGTTCTCTCCAAGCTGGTATAACAGTGGTGATTCAAATTTTAATTTTATGGCCTCGACCCTGGGCATAAGAGAGGGATTGGGAAGAGCTGCTCCTATGAGTAACAGAAGCGATATGGTAATTAATAGAACTATTCCGGTGTTCCTTGAGGAAAGGAGTTTCCAGAACCAGACCATGGCGTCATTCAGTCGCTTTGCCGATAAATTCATTTGCAATATCATCGATAACCCATCTATTTTCAATTTTTATTAAATGATAGGTTATTCCATAGAGCTCATCGAAAAACTCGGAAACGGGCTCTTTCGAAGCTGGATCAACATAACCCCATAGCCATCGTTCTTGTGTTATTACCGTTGCAAGATCTTTATCGATAGTTACCTCTTTAAACTCCAGTTCAATAAGATCTCCTTTTATGGTACGGCCTTTTTTCAGGTTGGATGCAATATAACTATCTATTTTCTTCCATTGCCATTCTGAAGTCATGGTGTACACAGGGCCTGCATTGAGTTCAAAATGGGCTTTTGTTATGAGGCTATTATAGGCTTTGATAAGATTCTTGACCTCAACCTTCTGCCCCTCAGAGAGCATATACATGACAGATAATACGAGAGCAGCAAGAGCAATTGAAGCTATAAGAAGTTTCAGCTTTCTTTTTATTTTCATTGAATAAAGTGCTCTTTCGCAGGAATTTTTTCTAGTTCCAGTCCTGATACAGCACAATCGTTCTCAAGGTTGTCTGACGTGGCAAAGTGCAGGAAGAACTCCTCTATTTCCCGATCGAACCCGATGGATTCGCTCTCTATTTTATCAAATACCATGAGCCTTCCCAAGCTATGACCTTCTCTATCATCTACAACAATTTCAAGAATACTATTGTCTTTCTCCCCTGACGGGAATGAAGGTAATATTTTAGCAGCCTTCCAGTCCTTTAACAGCCAAATGAACGCCGTCACTCGTTCGCCATGTGCCCTGTCTCCATCAATAAGCCAGTTATTTCCCTTTCTGGCAAGAGTATATGATACATTATTTTTCGTAACCCGTATTTGGCTGATGTCTTCTTCTTGTACGTTAAACAAATTTCTGTATCGAAAATGGGATGCCTCTTTGTCGAGAAAAATCCAGAAGTCTCTCGGAAGCCTGCCAGCGAATTCCTCTCCTTTCTCATAAGCAACCGTACCTTCATTTGCTCCTGTTCCCCAGAAATGAACCTCAATCGACCTCAATGATGAATATCTGTCAGTCAACTGCAGTTCAATTGTGTCACTGAACATGTTTCTATTTGGCATTCCATCATCGTAGAATTCGATGGCTCTCTGAAGGAGTAGTTCATCAAGAAACTCCTGAATTGCCGACATGTCTGCCTTTCCGTATAATGGACTGGCCACGTACCACGCATTTTCTTCTTTTCGCAGAATCACAGAACCGGCGTTTTTGGAAATCCGAATGGAAGTAATAATTTCGGGGTCGAACCTGAAAAGGGTCTTATCTCGTACATCATATAATCCCAGGTTCCTGATTTTTGCAATCTCATCATTAACAAGAAATATTGCATTAATCCCTTTTACAAAAGCATAATACCCAGTTTTACTCGGACTCTGATCTCCAATGGCAAGCGCATCTATTGTCCCGGCATAACCGATATTCAACACAGCAACAGGGATATGGAGACTGAAGTCTGAGAGTTTTTCTCTGTCTGTTGATATGATTTTCACAATACTTTTACTCGTTATTCTATCAAGAATATCACGCAGCACTTCACGGTCGGCCGAACGCTCCAGTGGTGAAGTAATGCGCCAGCCACCATCACTTTTGACAAGATTAAATGTTCCCTTTGGATTTTGTATTCTCAGGAATTCTATATCTGATTTATCGACACGAAAGAATTTTTGGGAAAGTTCCGCTTTCAGTCGGTTTTCTTCCTGCAAAGGAACGATATAGAAAAAATATATGGAGCCAACGACAACAGATAATGCCAGTAATAGAACAGTTACTCGTATTCGTGTATGCATGTTCTCATATGTAACCAATTAATAATAAATCATATTTCCAATTATTTCATTTCATATTATAAATCCACGAATAATAATCAGGATGACGCTTCAGGTATTCCGTGAAGTATTGCTTGGCCATCTGGCTTTGGCCCCTCTCTTCATGAGCATCCTTCAGGTAAGTGTACACACGGTCATATTCGGGATTTGACTGAAGCAGCCTTGATATTGTACTCTTTGCCTTTTCATTCTCTCCCGAAAGAGACAGGGATATAGCCTTGCCCAACAGGAGCGTTGGTTCTTTCAAATATTCATTTGATGAAGTGCTAAAGAATTGGAGAGCTTCTTCCATCTGATTCTTTCGTATCAGGCCAAATCCTCTGTTTCTTAATTTCCATAGCTCAGGCACCTTCCATTCATGCAATACCTCGGGATGCTGGAGACAATAGATGATTTCCTCACATAAATGCCTTTCCGTGATGAGCGTATGTCCGCTGTTTGTTGAGTAGGCAATGTTCAGTCTCTTGATTTTAAGATTTTTCTTCATTAGTTCTAAAAAGAACTCTTTTATCAGATCAAGTTCATCTACTCCTGAGTCCTCTATGACATCGGAAAAATAATCTATGTCTAATGATAAAAGGACAGGCTCATTAATTTCAGGCAAGTCCTTAAGTGATGTTATAGTAATTTCAAGACCATAAATATTACCTTTCATGGTATTGCCAGTTTTATGAAAAGAGTCTGCAATTTCATCTGAATAATCCCATGAGCCTATTAATTTTCGTCTATGGTTCTGCAGGTTGTAGGCCAAGACCTTATCAGTCGTTGGGATCCAGTAAAATTTCTTAATGATACCGAGTTTATAAGCCGGGTACAGAAAATCGGAAATCGAAAAAAGACTATTATTGGTCTTGTCTCTGCTGCTTTTTATTTCATCCCATTTTTTATCTTTATAGAGTTTCTTTATTTTTCTAATCTTATATTCAGGTATGTAGCGGAAGTCGTCATGCTCATCTATATGCACCAGGACCATGTCTTTGTATCCCTGTTTCATCCAGTCAATAAGAAATTCTGAATGCTCATCAACAATCGCAATGTTTGTAACAGGATCAACTGCAGCAACGGGAAACACTTCTTTTTCACATGAAGAAAGGAACGTTGTGATCAGGGCACCGAGGAGAATCGAATAAACATGCCTGAATTTCAGCATGGAACCATGCCTCTAACTGCTTCTAAATAAAAGGTTTTATCCATTCCTACATTCCTGTCCTTATGAGTGGAGTATACCATGACTTTTAAGGTACAACAGTATTTATGAGAATGTAGCACTTCAGTTTCGAGGTATAATACCATACCCGGCTTATAGAATCAGTTCATAATAACCAATACAGACAGCCCATCAGAGAAAATAAAAAAGGAGGAGTCCATATGGACCCCTCCTTTTTTATTTGTTACTAAACTACTACTGCCATGGGTAGTAGTAGTTTGGCGCTTCATTGGTTCCGCTACCATGCTGTGAACAGCTGGACAGGTCCTGACCGATTGCAGGAGAAGTGCCGCCGTAGCAGGTTACATTACCGCTCACATCTCCAAGGTCGTGACCCGGTTTTGAGTTTCCGTTCATGAACCTCTTGCCCAGTTCTGAACTGCCCGTAGTTCCAACACCGAGGTTTGAGCCGTGTATTCCAGCTACTTCACCACCGCCGTGGCAGTTCAGGCAGCCGAACTTACGGAATCCTCCCTTGCCCGACTCATCGTCTGTTCTCAGACAGCTTTCGCTTCCCCATCCACCGCGATGGCCGACCCTTGATAAGTTTTCCGTTGATACTGGATCAGATGGTTCAACGCCATTCCTGGCCGTGCCGTATCCATAGACATCCGCCCTGTGACAGTTCACACAGAAATTGGCCATTATCGGATCCGTTCCACCCGGGGCATCATCATTCGGGAACCTGACCCCGCTATTTGTCGTAACCTGGACAGTAGTGTCCATACGCCTGTTCACCCATTCATAGTCAGATCCGTGAATACCTCGTGCTCCGCTCGGTGTCCCGTTGCCGTGGCAGTCAGAGCAGGTCACAAGGCTTGTAGACTTCCATCCGTCGACAAAATTATTGTCAAGACCATCAGCCTGTCCGTCGGGTCCAGCATCATCTTTTGCATCGCTGGAACTCCATGCAGTATTCAGGCCGTCTGCCGGCTGGTTCCGTCCCGCTGCAAAGAGCGGATGGTAAGCGTAGTTACTGGTGCTGAACTGGCTTTGGATATTCGGGATGGTGCTCCAGTAAGTGTTGTAGACTGTACCACCACCGTACGTAGTATCCATACTATTTTCACTGGTCAAGCTTGTTTTTGCGATGGTCTGACCATGGCACTGGAAGCATATCTCGTACTGATAGCTGAATCCCATGCCCTTGTTCACTCCACCGATCATGTCCGCAAGGTTTTCACTGCCCGCAACATGAAGACCGGGCTCTGCGTTGTGCTGGTCATGACATGCCTTACACTCCTCAGATCCTACCCTGTGGCTGAAGGGCAGGTCGAATGCAGCCAGTACGTCCTTACTCGATACCGATCCATCGTGGCAGTTGTAGCAGAAGAGGTGCGACTGGCCTGGTACAAAGGTAAATTTGTGGATGTATGGATTGTCTGATCCATGACCGTTTGCATTCCCTGCCGGATCGCCGTGACAATTGAAACAGGCCTCGTTCGTCGACGCCGTACTGTGAGATACCACATCTATAGTCCAGCCGATGTCTATGGGGCTGTTTGTGTCCCCTGCGGTGATGAATGGCTGGGCGCCGTTCAGAGTGCTTCCATCACTGTCGTGACAGCTGACGCAGAAGGTCTCAAGGCTCTTGCCGGTCCCGTCATAGGTAATGGCAGCTCCCGTGTCCTGGTTTGTCAGGAGCACGCTCTCACCGTCACCAAAGGTCTGATGCTGCGACTGATCATGACATACAACACACTCATCCCTGCTCACAATCTCCTGTGATGAGATGGCAGTTCTCACATGGTGTGAAGTACGGACAAAGTCTCCATTACCGTCACCGGGGATATTTTCAACGATCTGCCTTCTGTTCAGGTCTGATGAGCCGAACGGAGGCGTCTGGTTATGGCAAAAGACACAGTTGTTGTCACTTGGAGCGAACGCCTCATTATGAGGATGGCATCCTGCACAGTCGAGACTGTCGTTATGTGACTGGCCACCCGGTGCTGTACCGTCAGACTGATGATGGTTCGTCTGGCTGTGACAGGTATCACAGACGTTCTCCTCATAGGGTGCTCCGTCAGCAAAGGAATCCATACCGGAGTAGTAGGTAAAGACGATGTTGCTGCCCGGTACGATGCTGCCGGAAAGTGTCGGCCTTATAAAGGCCAGGTTTGTCTGAGACCACATGGGATTGTGACAGTCAACACAGTCATTGGTGTAGCTGTATGACGAACCCGGAACATTAGCGTCACTGTGCGTCATTACATCCTGAGCTGTTGGATAACTGCCCTTGAGAGAGCCGCCCGGTGTGTGACACTGTTCACACTTGGAGTCAGGTATCTTTATTCCGTAGTCAATATTGTCTACATGACAGTATGTACAATCCGTAGTCGAAATCACATCATGTGGTGCAGGTGAAATCACATTCGGATTAAAGCCATCAAGGTGATTATGACAGTTACGACAGTCATTACCGTTATTGTGGTCCTGAACAGGCTCTGTTCCGTCATTCCGATGGTAGTCCGTCAGCGTGTGACATACTTCGCATATGCCATCGTTTGTTGCATCCCCATCGGCAAAACTGTTCGTGCCTGTGTAGCCCGTAAATACTACCGTGTTTCCTCCGACTGAGCTTCTAATAAAGGCCACGTTGGTCTGTGCACTCATCGGGTTGTGACAGTCCACACAGTTCAGACTAAAGGTAGTATGGGTGCTTCCGTAGTGCGTGTCCACCTTCAGGTCCGAACCACCGCCACCGCCGATGGTTCCCGTAAAGTCCATCACCTGCCACTCGAAGTCAGCATCTGCGCCTGCACTGTCACCGCGCCAGTTGGCCATCTGCAGGTTCGACGTGCTCGTCAGAACCTCAGTCCACCTGTTCCGCGGGAAAGGAATGCTCGTGCCTTGTGACGGGTCAATGTCAACTCCGTGGTTGATGTCTGATGGGGTAGCGCCTGGTGTTATGTCAATGTATAAGCCGTCAATGGCGAACAGGTCATCAGCTGCCCATATCCGGATTGCATAGGTTCCCGGCGTGCTTACCGTAAACTGTGCTTCCGCTGGATTGGAACCGCCCGGGCCGGAGTTTCTGGAAATTGTTTTCGTCCAGTTCCACTCATCAAAGACATTTACTTCCAGGGCCGCGATACAACCGTCTGCAGGTTCTGTCCCTGAGTAGAAGCCGACAAACAATTCGTTGCTGCTGTTACCCTGTCCATAGGCCCTCATCCAGATGTTGTACGTACCCGCCGTGGGGAAGTTCACCAGATATTCCCTGCCTTCACGTCCGCCACCTACCACATCGTCACAATTACCACTAGAAGAGTTCGCTGCCTGTAACGAGGTACTGCCATTGAGCTCTCCGCCGAGGGTCACTTCGTTCAGATCACCCGTGCCGGTTATGATGCCGGAATAGTTCTCCGCCTCTATGTACGTTCCTGTAATCAACACATTAGCTGCATCTCCTTTGTCCGCTGTCGTATTCGTCACAAAGCTGAATGCCTTGTCCAGGGCACTGACCGGTGTTATCGGTATATCATGCGTCACCGCTGCTACACCGCCGCCCAGATAGCTGTCTGAACCACGCTGCACCGTCACCTGGCCAGCAGGAAATTCAACCACGAAATACCGGATCCGGTTGTCATAGGCCATGTTCTCATGCCTGTAGAACTGTACCTTATTTATGTTCGTCAGCTGTCCGGAGATCGCTGTCTGCTGTGGTCCGTCGTGGTCACTCCAGTAGGTATAGAACAGCCACGTGCTGTCCATATTGACAGGAGTTGGCAGCGTCGCCTCTATAAATGAATTACCATTAAAGGCAAACTCGGCCTTCTGGATCGTTACTCCTGATTCATCTCCGAACTCTACCACTTCATACCGGACAGATGTGGTACCACTGGTTGCGTTAGGTGAACGTTTTGCCTCAACCTCTGTTGTGCTGAGAAGCTGCCCGATTACATGTGCCTGGGCCTGCTCATCTGCTGCTAAGTTCGTCCTGGCATTGACGATAACCATGGTCTTGGTCAGGTCAGTAAGAGGCGTTCCAAGGGTTTGTGTGTTCAGATCAATACCATCGGCCAGTTGTATCTCGCCCCTCTGTACCGTGAACTCCGTGTACAGACATTCAACCACTGCATAGGAAACCTCTGCCTGTCCGTTTGTGCCACCACGCTCGAATGTGAGCGTGCTAGTATCAGCTATATAACCTGATACCATGTGATCCGCTCCATTTACTGTGGCCTGTGGTCCCGCTGAATCTACCAGGAGGAATGCCTTTGTTGTATCTGCTATCGCCGTTGTCAGGGTGACATTCCTTGCGCTCGTTCCTGCAAGGATGCTCGTCGTCCCTGTCTCGGTCCGGCAGTCGCCCCAGCCAACTCCGTTTGATCCCGGTGCCGACGCATCATGACAGGCCATACATTCTGTGTTTTCAACCGGTGTTGCATAGTCCGGCTCCAGTATATGACAGGAATTACATGCCTGAACATCATGGGGTGCAGGGATTGATCCGCCGCCGCCGTTGTCTACAAAGCCTTCATTATGCGGGTGACAACCGGTGCAATCTAAGCTGTTGTTATGGTCCTGTCCGCCAGGTGCTGTGCCGTCTGCCTGATGATGGTTCGTCTGACTGTGACAGGTGTCGCAGACGTTCTCCTCATAGGGCGCTCCATCTGAGAATGAGCCTGCTCCACTGTAGGATGTAAAAGTTATCGTTGCCGGTATGATGCTGCCGCTAAGCGTATCCCTGATATGCTTAGAGT
>CP070644.1:2176266-2199548 GCA_020354155.1 Nitrospiraceae bacterium
CAATTAAGCATTTTCAGTGCATAGGTACCCTGCACCTCTCCCTTACATAATGTCCCTGCGATTGCCCAGCATGCACGGCCACCGTTTTTACCACTGTGGATACCATCTGCCCGCTGTTCAGTTGTGGCAGGACAGACCCCCAGTTCATCAGCTTTGGCACCGCCAGGTTCTCTTCCACATTTTTTAAACTCCCAACAATTAAGATGCATTTTGTACCTCTCCTTTTAGAATTACCCTGATATGTGTAACTGATTTATCGGCAATGGCATGCAAAAACATTAGCACCATAACAATACTGGCCTTAATGATTTCTTAATAAATATAGCTACTTAATGAAAAAATGCGGAATCATAGCCCTTATTATCAACAGAAGCGATCATTGCTTCTCCAAGGCCTGTAAGACTCTTTGCAGTAATTGTCGGATATAGTTCCCATGGATCGAAGACAGCCTTTGTTGATCGCCATATCCCGGCAGCATGCATACCGGCAGTGCCCCTGCAACATCAAAGGTTTCACCGAAAAATTTTCTCCGCTTCTATTCCCTTTTTTTCAAAGGGGGAATCTGATATTCATAACCACTTATTTAAATACCCTTTTGAAAATGTAATTGATATTTTGTGTGTAGAAGGTCATATCAAAGAGCTGGTTCAGTTCTTTCTCTGTGAGATACTTCATTATAAGCCTGTCCTTTTTCAACTGGTCCTTAAAGGGCATCCTGTCCTGCCAGCTGGTCATTGCCCGCTTCTGCACAAGACTGTATGCCTTCTCTCTGCTCATACCTTTTTCCGTAAGCTTGAGCAGTACCCGCTGGGAGCAGAACAGTCCATAGCTCCGGTTGATATTTTCCTTCATCTTCTCAGGATAAACCTGCAGGCCTTTGAGTATACCTGTAAGACGAACAAGCATATAATTGATGAGTATCGTACTGTCAGGAATGACCACCCGCTCTACAGAGGAATGGCTTATGTCACGTTCATGCCAGAGGGCAATATTCTCCATGGCAGCGAGTGCATTAGAGCGAACAACCCGCGCAAGGCCGCTCAGGTTTTCACTTCCCACGGGATTTCTCTTGTGAGGCATGGCCGAAGAACCTTTCTGCCCCTTTTCAAAGGGCTCTTCCGCTTCGAGCACTTCTGTGCGCTGCAGGTGACGGATTTCAACTGCCATTTTCTCTATGGACGCTGCTATGAGGGCGAGCGTGTTCATGTACTCTGCATGCCTGTCCCGCTGGATAACCTGCGTAGCAACAGGCGCAGGTTTGAGACCGAGTTTTTTGCAGACATAGGTTTCTATTGAAGGCGGCAGACTGGAGAAGGTGCCCACCGGCCCCGACAGCTGGCCATAGCTGATTGTGTCTCTGGCTGTTTTCATACGGGTAAGATTGCGGTCCATCTCTGCATACCAGACCGCGAAGGTGAGGCCAAAGGTGGTTGGTTCAGCATGGATGCCATGACTCCTTCCCATCTGCAGCACCATCTTGTACTTCATGGCATTGGCCTTCAGAATCTTCATCAATGCCTTGATGTCTCTGATGATAATGTCCGCAGCTTCACCCATGAGCACAGCCTGCGCAGTGTCAACGACATCAGAGGACGTCAGTCCTTTGTGCACAAAACGGGAATCTGGACCAATGTATTCTGCAACGGATGTCAAAAAGGCAATGACGTCATGCTTCACGGTCTTTTCTATTTTATCGATCTTTTTTACATTGAATCCTGCTTTTTTCTTTATCGCGGCAAGGCTCTTCTTTGGTATCTCTCCCCTCTGTGCCCATGCCTCGCAGGCGGCTATTTCAACATCAAGCCACTTCTGATACTTGTTCTCCGGCTCCCATATCTCTGCCATTTCAGGCCTTGAATATCGTGGTATCAATAGAACCTCCTCACAAATAATAAATTAAAGATGAAAAAAGTAAAATCTTTATGTTATCTCCCTGCAGCCAGCCTGTTGATAAGGTATTCTGAAAGGCCGGCTTTTTTCATTTTTTTCTGAGTTACTACTATATCATACGGAACCCGTTTTATCGTTATGGTATTTTCCCTGAATATGGCGTAGGCTGCATCAGGATTTCCGTCCCGCGGCTGGCCAACACTGCCGACGTTTACTAAATATCGTCCCCTGTCATTCAGGGTGACACGTTCAGGATGCAGGGTTATGCTGCCCTCCACTGACTGCTCTGCTATAAGCGGCCTGTGCGAGTGGCCTACAACGCATATTCTTTCCTGAAAAAACCGGAAGGCGGTAAAGGCGGTAAACTCGTTTGTAATATAATGCCAGTTTTCCGGTTCATAGGGGCTCGCATGAACCAGCAGGAGGTTGCCTTCTGCCACTGACGCAATAAGGGGGAGTTCCTTGAGCACTGTTTTGTTGTGGTCAGTCAGGGTATCTGAGGTCCAGTTTAATGCCAACCGTGCATGGGGATTAAATGATGATATATCAGTCAGCCCAACAGCACCCCTGTCATGGTTACCGGCCAGAAGTATTCCTGCACTCGTATACAGCATTTCAATACAGAGATTCGGGTCAGGACCGTAGCCGACACAATCACCAAGGAAGAGCAGCTCATCGACATTTTCTTTTTCCCCGGCCTGGAGAACGGCATTCAGTGCCTCAAGGTTGGCATGAACGTCAGAGATGATGGCATAAGAAGGCATTCAGCAGCCTCCACACGAGCGGCTTATCTGTTATTATCCGGTGCTGCAGTTACAACCTGATTTGCAATTTTATCTAAAAGGCCGTTGATGAAAGGGGCCGAATCTTCCGTGGAATATTTCTTGGCAATCTCAAGGGCTTCATTAATGACAACAGAGGAGGGGATGTCCGGACGGTAGAGAAGTTCACAGGTGGCAGCCCTGAGAATATTTCGGTCAATAGAGGCCATTCGTTTGATGGACCAGTGCTCTGCGGCTTTTTTGATTGTTTCATCTATGTGTTCGAGATTTGCGATGGTGGTTTTTACGATGGCGTGGGTAAAGTCTTTGACCTCCTGGTCTTCGTCGTTGTCTTCCCAGAACTCATGGAGAATTGATTCACTCAGTTTATTGCCGGCAAGTTCCAGTTGAAAGAGCAGCTGCAGGGCGTATTCTCGTGACCGTCGTCGTTTCATAATATGCAGAACACAGACATCAGATCGCAGAGCACAGACGACTGATTCTCAAATAGGCAAGGTCTGTAATCTGTGTTCTGTGTTCTGTGTTCATAGCTTCTTGAAGAGCTGGGCCATCTCGATTGCAACCATGGCACAGTCCCATCCCTTGTTTCCGCTCTTGGTGCCGGCCCTCTCAACAGCCTGCTCTATAGTATCTGTTGTTAATACGCCAAAGGCAATAGGAATTCCCGAATCAAGAGAAGCCTGCGCAATACCCTTGGATGCCTCGGCAGCAACATAGTCAAAATGAGGAGTTGCCCCGCGGATTATTGCACCCAGACAGATTACCGCATCGTGCTTCTTTTTTGATGCCACTTTCTTGGCTGCAAGGGGTATCTCAAAGGATCCCGGTACTTTTATGATTTCTATGTTCTGCTCTGATGCGCCATGCCGCATGAGTGCATCAATTGCACCATCCATGAGTTTGCTGCAGATAAAATCGTTGAATCGGCTCACGATAACAGCAAACTTAAGCCCCTTTGCCTGAAGTTCTCCTTCAAATACTTTCATGGACCCTCCTCCTGGTACACTGATCATACATGCTTGAGCATATGTCCCAGCTTTTCTTTTTTTATGGAAAGATATTTTATGTTTTTGTCATGGGGCTTGACTTCTATTGGCACCCTGCCCACAACACGAAGTCCGTACCCTTCAAGACCGACCAGCTTCTTCGGGTTGTTCGTAATTAATCGCATCTTGCGCACACCAAGATTCACCAGAATCTGGGCCCCTATTCCATACTCCCGCATATCAGCCTTGAAGCCAAGCTTTTCATTCGCCTCAACAGTGTCCAGCCCTTCATCCTGAAGTGCATAGGCCTTCAGTTTGTTAACAAGGCCGATGCCTCTCCCCTCCTGTCTCATGTATAACAGCACACCCCTGCCTTCTTTCCTGATCATCTTCATTGCCTTATGAAGCTGGTCCCCGCAGTCACACCGCTTTGAACCAAAGACATCACCGGTCAGGCACTCTGAGTGGACTCTGACAAGGATCTCGTCATCAGAAGAAATATCTCCTTTGACAAGGGCGATATGCGTTGATTGATCTACCATGTTGCCGAATACAATTGCTTCAAATTCTCCACCGCCCGTTGTCGGCAGTTTTGTCGTTGCCTGACGCTCCACAAGACATTCATTGCGCATCCTGTACTGAATAAGGTCTTTGATCGTCACCATCTTCAGCCCGTGCTTTTTCGCAAAGGCAGCAAGCTGGGGAACACGGGCCATCGTGCCGTCATCGTTCATTATTTCACAGATCACGCCTGCGGGATTCATGCCGGCAAGTCGCGCCAGATCGACTGAGCCCTCGGTCTGTCCGGCACGCTGCAGCACGCCACCGGGCTGCGCCCTGAGAGGAAAGATGTGTCCAGGCCGCGCAATGTCATCAGGTTTGGTCCTGGGGTTGATCGCTGTCTTAATGGTTTTTGCCCTGTCTGAGGCAGATATCCCCGTCGTCACACCTTTTTTCGCTTCTATTGAGACCGTAAAGGCTGTGCCGAAGCTTGATGTGTTCAGCTCTGACATCATGGGGAGCTGCAACTGTTCAACCTTCTCCGGCGTCAGCGAAAGACAGATAAGGCCTCTTCCGTGTTTTGCCATGAAATTAATGACCTGTGCTGTTACTTTCTCTGCAGCAATGGTCAGGTCCCCTTCATTTTCCCTGTCTTCATCATCAACGAGGATCACCATCCTGCCGGCCTTCATGTCGTCAACGGCCTCTTCAATAGTATTAAATTTGTAGGTTCTGTTCTTCTTTGTTTTTTTCTTAACCGTCTTCTTTTTAGTCATTAACAAAACCTTCTTCCCTGAGCACGTTCATGAGATTTGTATTCCTATCTTTTTTATCAAGCAGTTTTTCCACATATTTGCCGATAATATCAGTTTCAAGGTTGACCCTGTCTCCAACGCGCCTCTGCCCAATGTTTGTCGCAGTCAGCGTATGGGGAATAATAGCAACGCTGAATGACCTGTTGTCAAGATCAACCACGGTCAGGCTTATGCCGTCAATAGCAACAGAGCCTTTCTTCACAACATACCGCATTATATCCGGCGGAGCATCAACTGTATAAAAAGTATACTCCCCGACCTGCCTGATTTCTCTGACAGTACCGACATTATCGACATGCCCGGTAACAATATGGCCCCCTAAACGGTCGGCGAGCCTGAGTGCCCTTTCAAGGTTTACCCTGTGGCCGGCATGAAGCTCTCCCAGGTCTGTGCTGCGCATTGTCTCAGGTGAGACGTCAAAGGAAATATTCCCGTCATGCTTCGTAACCGTGAGACAGACTCCGTTGACTGAAACACTGTCACCGAGAGATACTTCGAATTCTGCGAGGGGCTTGACTGAAAGGCGAATTCCTTTGCCTGCTTTTTCAAGAGCGGCAACACTTCCCTGTATTTCTACGAGACCGGTAAACATCGTCTATTTAATCAGCTTGCCAAGCCGGTTCCAACGCACCTTGTCAAGCAACTTTGCTTCACGGTCCCAGGACCAGTACATTATAAAGGCCTTACCCCTGACTTCTTGAATATCAACAATGCCCCAGAACCGGCTGTCATAGCTCTGGTCGCGGTTATCCCCCATGACAAAGAAACTTCTCCGGGGAACGACAAAGGGACCGAAGTTGTCCCGTGGAGAATTTGTGTCAAAATTCATATCCCTGTGGATGGCAAAAGGTTCATCTGCAAGCATATCATTGACATAGACCCTTTTATCCCTGATCTCGATCTTGTCTCCCCCAACACCAACAACCCGTTTTATAAAGTCCCGGCAATCATCGTGAAAGAGCTGAAAGGGATTTCCGCTGCTGAAGGCATTACTGACCCGATAGGAAATATTTGAGAGCGTACTGGTGCACTCCTTTTTTTCCCTGTTTTTGGGGAAAGAAAAGACAATGATATCGCCCTTTCTCGGAGGACTGAAGATTAAAAAACGGGTATCCGTAAAGGGTATCTTGATGCCGTAGATAAACTTGTTGACAAGAATGTGATCACCGACAAGCAGGGTAGGAATCATTGAACCAGAGGGAATTTTAAATGCCTGGATAACAAAGGCCCTTATAACAAGTGCAAGGAGGACAGCGATGATTATCGCTTCCGTGTATTCACGAAACTTTGATTTATTGACGTTACTTTTTTTAGCAGCCATGTCTCTTATTTAACTTGCAGCACAGCGAGAAAGGCTTCCTGGGGAACTTCAACTCTGCCAACCTGTTTCATTCTCTTTTTGCCCTCTTTCTGTTTTTCAAGGAGCTTTCTCTTTCTCGTTACATCACCGCCGTAGCATTTGGCGATGACATTCTTGCGTATGGCCTTGATAGACTCCCGTGCAATAACCTTGTTTCCAATCGATGCCTGGATAACAACCTCGAAAAGCTGTCTGGGGATTACCTGTCGTAGTTTTTCCGCAATCTGACGGCCCTTGTAATATGCCCTTTCTTTATGCACAATCATGGAAAGTGCATCAACGGGCTCTCCGTTCAGCAGGATGTCAAGTTTGATGAGCTTTGATCCCCGGTAACCAAGGAATTCATAGTCCATCGAAGCATACCCGCTCGAGGAAGACTTTAGTTTATCATAAAAATCCCACAAAATCTCATTCAGCGGGAATTCATAGGTAACCATAATCCTGTCTTTTCCTATATAGACGAAGTCCTTCTGCGCGCCCCGTTTCTCCTGGCAGAGCTCCAGTATGTTTCCTATGTACTTGGCTGGTACCAGAATCGTGGTTTTGACAAAGGGCTCTTCGATCTGATCATATTTTTTCGGCAGTTTTGCAGGACTGTCTATAAAAATGGTATCCCCCTCCGTTACCAAAACCTTATAGACAACAGTGGGGGCGGTATTGACGAGAAGGAGTTTGAATTCTCTCTCCAGCCGTTCCCTTATGATCTCCATATGGAGAAGTCCGAGAAATCCACAGCGAAAACCAAAGCCGAGAGCAGATGAACTCTCAGGTTCAAAATTGAATGAAGAATCATTGAGCCTCAGTTTTTCAAGGGCGTCTTTTAGGTCCTCATACTGGTTTGTCTCTGTGGGATAGAGTCCGGAAAAGACCATTGGTTTTATATCCCTGTATCCGGGACAGGGTTCCTGAACGGGATTGTTCGCATCAGTGATGGTGTCTCCAACCTTTGTGTCACCCACGTTTCGGATGCTGGCAGTTATATACCCTACCTCGCCGGCAGCGAGCGAGGTAACGGTTTTCTTAGAAGGAGTAAAAACACCGACCTCAAGCACTTCATAAATCTTTTGCGTTGCCATAAAGAGTATCTTTGAATTTTTTCTGACTTCTCCGTCAAATATCCTGACCAGGACAGTCACCCCCTGATAATTGTCAAACCATGAGTCAAAGATAAGGGCCTTCAGCGGGTTTTTCTTATCCCCCCTGGGTGGAGGGACTTTTGCAACGATTGCCTCAAGCACTTCCCTGACGCCGGTGCCCTCCTTGGCCGAAGTGAGAATAACGTCACTGCAGTCTATGCCGACGGTGTCTTCAATATCAGTCTTCACCCGCTCGGGCTCAGCACTGGGCAAGTCAATTTTATTAATAACCGGAATAATTTCGAGATCATGTTCGACGGCAAGGTATGTATTTGCAAGTGTCTGCGCTTCCACACCCTGGGATGCATCGACAACAAGCAATGCTCCTTCACAGGATGCAAGACTCCTTGAAACTTCATAGGAAAAATCAACGTGGCCGGGGGTATCGATGAGATTGAGGATATATGTTTTGCCGTCCATGGCCGTATAGTCAAGCCGCACAGCATGGGCCTTTATGGTAATGCCCCGCTCCTGTTCAAGATCCATTGTATCAAGCACCTGATTGGTCGTCATTTCCCGTTGCGTCAGGGCGCCGGTAATCTCCAGGATACGGTCTGCGATCGTGGATTTCCCGTGATCAATATGGGCAATGATGGAAAAATTTCTGATGTTGCTATCAGACATGCTTTATTGTTGAGGCTGGTTGACTGTCCCAGATATTTTTTTGAAGAGAAATCCTGCAGCACCGACTGAACCAGCATCTTTTGTCAGAGCACTCTTGATGATTTTTACATGTGACGACAGAGGCTTGAAGGCCCGCTTCGTTGCTTCTGTTTTCAGGTCTTCAATAAAGAGATCCCATGCCCCCAGCAAACCGCCCCCGATGATCACTGCTTCAAGGCCGAATAAATTAAACAGATTGGCAACGCCTATCCCCAGAAACTGACCGACCTCTCTGAATACCTCCCTGCTGAGACTGTCCCCTTCAAGCGCTGTCTTGTACACCACTTCCGGATTAATCTTGTAGAAATTGCCTTCACAGCATTTAGCAAGCAGACTTTCAGTGCCTTTCTCAAGAGAAGAGATTACCCGGTCCGTAATCGCCCGGCCAGAGGCGTAGGATTCAAGGCATCCGTAACTGCCACAGGTACAATATCGGCCGCTTGGCACAATGCCCATATGGCCTACTTCAAAGGGGCCTTCATAGAGCTGACCCCGGTAAATAAGCCCCCCGCCCAGGCCCGTACCCAGTGTCAATACGGCAAAGTCACTGAAATCCTTTCCCGCGCCGATCCATTTTTCACCAAAGGCATAGATATTTGCATCATTCTCCATAACAACGGGGAGGGAAAATTCTTTTTCAAAAATTTCTTTTAACGGAACGCCGTTCACAGCTGAGATATTCGGTGACTGTATGACCCGGCCGCGCTTTCTGTCAATAAGTCCTGCAATGCCGATTCCGATTCCTGCAATACCATCCGGATAGCGAGCGAGCATCGACTTTGTATCTTCATCCTCCAGAAAGGTCCTGAGGTTTGCCACAAGCAGGTTCTCGATCTTCTCAGAATTACCACTTTCTACTGAAGGCGTGGGGTTTATGAGGCTTACCAGTGCCTTGCCCTCTTCAGTCGCAAGAACCGTTTTTGTGTTCGTTCCGCCAATATCTATTCCAATGGCAATTTTCATCATTCAACCTCAGATTATTCAATAGTATTCAAATTAAGCAACCTTAATAGTATCACAAGGGTCAAATACGAGTAAAGTTCTGCAAGAGGGAGGACAGCAAAGACCTTCAGCACGGTACAGCATGGTTCCCGTTGTGTGCATTGCGCTTTCAGGAAGCATTTAGTATCTTAGAAAAAATGTAAGCAGTCATCATACAGGGGGGCCCGATGTTTGGAATGCATGTTTCTTTGAGACCGGTTCAAAAATTACTTTCACTCCTCTTTGTGTCTCTGCTCGCGGTCATGTTGACAGCAGGGTGCACACAGGAGGCTGACAACAGGAAAACCGTCGTTCATTTCGTTACCTGGAAGCCGAATATACCCCATGCATGGGAGGAAATCTTCCGTATTTTTCAGGACGAGCATCCTGATATTGTGATAGAGCGGGAAGTTGGACCCCACTCCTCAACGGCCTTTCATGATCTGCTGACGCAAAAACTGAAGAACCGGAGCAGTGATGTAGATGTTTTTTTAATGGACGTCATCTGGCCGCCGGAATTTGCTGCCGCAGGATGGGCAATGCCGCTTGATGCCTTATTCCCTGAAAGGGAGCAGACCAGCTTCCTCTCAGGCCCCATACTGGCAAATACCTATAAAAATAAAATTTTCGGCGTGCCGCTTTTTATTGACAGCGGCATTCTTTATTACAGGAAAGATCTCCTTGAAAAGTACCGCCAGCCCCTGCCCCGGACCTGGGATGATTTAATCATGACATCAGCGTGGATAGTCTCAGAGGAAAAACGCGCGGGAAAGACGATAGAGGGATTTTCAGGACAATTTAAACAATATGAAGGACTAGTTTGCGATATGATGGAATTCATCCTGGGCAATGGCGGGAGTATCCTTGATCCGGAATCAGGGAAGCCGTCCCTTACTGACAAACAGGCCATAGAAGCCGTTCAGTTTGTGCGGGACAGGATAATCGGGAAAGCAGCGCCATCGGGGGTACTTACCTATCAGGAGCCAGAATCCCTCGACCTCTTTATCCAGGGAGGGGCAGTATTCCATAGAAACTGGCCCTATGCATGGGAAGTGTCCAACAATCCGCAAAGATCGCGGATAGCTGGGAAGGTCGGCATCACAACGCTTCCTCACTTTAAGGGATATGAGAGCTACTCCGCACTTGGGGGCTGGCAGGTGGGCATCAGTAATTTTTCTCAAAATAAGGACGCTGCCTGGACCTTCGTCAGGTTCTTAACAAGCAGCAGGGTACAGAAAATCCTGGCCCTAGAGGCTGGTCGGGCACCAACACGAAAAGCATTGTACCGTGATGAAGAGATCCTGCGCGATTATCCCCATTTCGCCGAGATGAAAAATGTATTCCTCACAGCATACCCCCGGCCGAGAACACCGCTCTATCCTGCTGTGTCCAACGTCCTTCAGCGCTATTTCAGTAAAGTGATATCATCTCCTGACTCAGATGTGGAAAAGGAGGCGCATGTGGCCTCAAAAGAGCTTGAAAAAATTTTAGCACTGGAAGCGGCCGCTCAAAATAAGGACAAATAAACTGGCCCCTCTATCTGTGAATGCTATCCTGAAGCACCAATCTGTCACAAGGGAACCTTTATACATGTAAACATTATTTACATTGCCTGCTATTGCCGTCAATACTTGCTAACTCCAATCATTTACTATTAATTTCATCAATTTTTTAGTGTACCTCTATCCCGGATTTCGGAATTCTTTACACTTCCCCTTCACTCTCTATTGAGGATTTTCACAAAACATTCGTAATATTAAGCACTTACGCTACAGGAACAGAAATTGCTCTACTGACTATGCACAATTATCGTGCATCTACTATGGAAGATAAACCGTAACGAGTCGAAATTCAAGGAGGTTTCCATGAAAACAGTGAACAATCAGAAGGGATTCACCCTTGTTGAAATGGCCATCGTACTGGTAATCGGAGGTATGATGCTTGGTGCAGTCATGAAGGGGCAGGGCATGATAGAGAACTTCAGGGCAAAAAAACTCATCACCGATATTGAGAGCATCAGCATTGCCTGCCTGACCTATCTGAATATGTACAATGCCCTTCCCGGTGATGATTCCACCAACCATGGCTGGGCCGGGGTTACCGGGGGGAATGGCGACGGATGGATAGAGGGGGGTACAGAGAAGGATGGAATTGAGGCACAGGAAGCCTGGCAAGCCCTGCGGCGCACAGGCATCCTCAGAGGCAATCCGGCAGCAACCGGGGCAGTACAGCTTCCTGTTACCCCCTACGGTGGAAGGTATTATCTCGGGAACAGGAGTTTTGGCGCAGGCGTGGGGAAAAGAAATTATGTCGGGGTCAATAATCTCACTGGCCTTATTGCCGAGTCAATCGATATCAAATATGATGACGGCATATACAACACTGGCAGCATTCATGCCAGTGATCCCTACTCACAGGACACTGTAGATCTCTATTACTCAATCTGATCAGTCAGGGATGCTGTAGCGCCAGAGCATGTCATTTCCCGACTGAGAGATTGTTTCACGCTGGTCATTGCGAATCTGCCTGCCGGCAGGCGCTACCTTCGGTGTCTCGCGATGACAAAACTCTAGCAGGACTCGATCTCTTTATCGTAGAGCCTTTCATTTTCATCTTGTCTATCCCTTCCCGCTTCATTTAAAATCAGGGCATGAAACTGTCCCTGATTGCACGGGAGCGAATCTTTGCCTCCAGCCTGCTTGTCCCCTGCTTTCTCTTTGTTGTATTCTTCGCTCTCTATCCTGTCAGCTATTCTTTTTTCCTGAGTCTCCATAAAATTATCCTCGGTCTTCCGTCACTGGGTCAACCCTTTGTTGGCCTGGACAATTATCGTGACCTGTTTCATGATCAGGTTGCACGGCATTCTCTTTCCAACACCCTGCTCTTTGTCTTCCTGTCAACTTTTTTTGAGTTGCTATTCGGTCTCATCATCGCCCTCGTTATAAACAGACAGTTCAGGGGACGGGGGCTTGTACGGGCAGCCATCCTCGTGCCCTGGGCAATACCAACAGTTGTGTCATCACAGATGTGGAGATTCATATTTAATGACAAATATGGATTGGTAAATTTCCTGTTCTATGGTTCACACACATCCCTCTATGCTGCATGGCTTGCAAATCCACTGACAGCCTTTGCCGCCATTGTGATTGCCGACGTATGGAAGACTTCCTCCTTTGCTGCATTGATCATCCTTGCAGGACTGCAGCTCATACCCGATGAGCTCTATGAAGCAGCAGAGATGGACGGAGCTTCTGAGTGGCAGCAGTTTACACAGATTACCCTCCCACTGATCAAACCGGCACTGCTCATCGCCCTGCTGTTCAGGACAATGGATGCCTTCAGGGTCTTTGACCTTGTATTTGTCATGACTCAGGGCGGACCTGGTGACTCAACCAATGTCCTGCAGTTTTACGGCTACAAAAAAATATTTGCAGAAGGGCTGATGGGCTATGGTTCAACAATATCAGTGCTTGTTTTTTTCATTACCTTTATCATCGCACTTTTTTATCTGAAGCTCATCGGCACCAGCCTGTTTCAGGAGAAACAATGAAGAAAGCGTTGTTTCATATAACTGTCTTTGTAATAGTCGTCCTCAGCCTGCTGCCCTTTCTCTGGTTTGTCAATACCTCCCTGAAGACTTCCCTTGAGATTACTTCCATTCCTCCTGTATTCATTCCATCCGGCACAGTACAGTCATATGTATCGGCGATGAAAGACTATAACCTGCTTCATTATGTAGCTAACAGTGTCTATGTTGCAGGTGCAACAACGGTGATAACAATCTTTCTTTCAGTCCTGGCAGGCTATGCCCTGGCGCGCCTCAGGATTAAATACAAAGGCCTGCTCATGGGCAGCCTCCTGCTGGTCTCAATGTTTCCACAAATTTCCATAGCAGGACCGGTATGGAGAATACTGGACGGCCTGGGATGGTTAAATAGCTATCAGGGGCTGATCATTCCCTACGTTACTCTCACACTCCCCCTTGGTGTATGGATTCTGGCAAGCTTTTTCAGTGAGCTCCCCCAGGAGCTTGAAGATGCAGCGCGGATAGATGGCTGCGGACATCTGCAGACTCTTTTAAGAATTATGGTGCCCCTTGCTGCACCGGGAGTCTTTACGGCGGCGATACTCATTTTTATTTATGCATGGAACGAGTTTTTCTTTGCACTGCTCATCATGACCAGGCAGACCGTTCAGACCCTGCCCGTCGGCATTGCACTTTTTCAGGGTCAATTTACTCTACCCTGGGGCGAAATCGCTGCTGCTTCTACCGTTGCAACTGTGCCCCTGGTGCTGATTGTCTTATTGTTCCAGAAACAGATCGTCCGGGGGCTTTCATCGGGCGCGATAAAATAAGTGCTGCTCAAATTATGGCCATAGAGCAGGCTGATTTATGCTGGATGAAACAGATGTGAATTGAAGTTTTGTTTAAAATAGAATAAGCTCTACTGTAATCTTCAGGAGGACATTGTGCTTGATAAACAGAATCCCTTAACAACTGCGGCCTGGTCAAAACTCCATGATCACTATGGTGTCATGAAAGATGTGCACATGCGCGACATGTTTCATGATGATCCCGGGCGTTTTGAGAAATTCAGCCTGCACTTTGAGGATCTCTGTGTTGATTATTCAAAGAACAGGATAAATGAAGAAACCCTCTCACTGCTCATTTCCCTTGCTGAAGAAATAAACCTGCAGAAATCTATTGAAGCACTGTTTTCAGGGGAACGGATCAATGAGACCGAGGATAGACCTGTTATGCATATTGCACTGAGAAACCGGTCAGGCAATCCCCTGATGATTGATGGAAAGGACGTAATGCCTGAAGTCAGCGCTGTACTGGAACAGATGAGGGAGTTCTCGGATAATCTTGGCGGGGGTCACTGGAAGGGATTCTCCGGGCAGGCAATAACCGACATCGTCAATATCGGAATTGGGGGCTCAGACCTGGGACCGGTCATGGTAACGGAGGCATTGAAGCCCTATGCGAAACCAAATCTCAATGTGCATTTTGTCTCCAATATTGACGGTACTCACATTGCGGAAACATTGAAAAACCTTTCGCCTGACACAACACTCTTCATGATTGCATCAAAGACATTTACCACACAGGAGACAATGACCAATGCCCATACAGCACGACAATGGTTTCTGGAGACAGCACAGAAAGCGGAACATGTGAAAAAGCACTTTGTTGCACTTTCAACGAATACAGCCAAGGTTGCCGAGTTCGGTATTGATCCTGATAATATGTTCGTCTTCTGGGACTGGGTGGGCGGCAGATACTCTCTGTGGTCAGCCATCGGTCTTTCAATCGCCTGTTCTATCGGATTTGAAAACTTTCTTAAGTTACTGGAAGGCGCCCATGCCATGGACCGGCATTTCAGAGAGACAGGGCTTGAGAAGAACATTCCCGTTATTCTTGCACTGATCAGTATCTGGTATAACAATTTTTTCGGGGCACAGACTGAGGCGATTCTGCCCTATGACCAGTACATGCACAGGTTTGCAGCCTATTTCCAGCAGGCGTACATGGAGAGCAATGGTAAGGACGTGGACAGGTCCGGCAAACCCGTCGAATATGAGACCTCCCAGGTTATATGGGGAGAGCCCGGTACGAACGGTCAGCATTCCTTTTATCAAATGATACATCAGGGGACAAAGCTGATACCCTGCGATTTTATTGCCCCTGCCAGGAGCCACAACCAGCTGGGGAAACATCATGCTATCCTGCTTTCAAACTTTTTTGCCCAGACCGAAGCCCTGATGCAGGGGAAAACAAGGGAAGAGGTCATCACAGAGCTCAGTGCCTCCGGTAAAAGCGATGAAGAAATAGAAAGGCTTGCACCTTTCAAAGTATTTAATGGCAACAGACCGACAAATTCTATTTTAGCCAAGGAAATTACTCCGCGGTCACTGGGGTCGCTTATCGCCATGTACGAACAGAAGATTTTTGTTCAGGGTATTGTCTGGAATATCTTCAGTTTTGATCAGTGGGGCGTTGAACTGGGCAAGCAGCTGGCGAAAAGGATTCTTCCCGAGTTAGAGAGCGCCGGTCATGTATCGACTCATGATTCCTCTACCAATGGATTGATCAATCTCTATAAGCAGATGAAATAAGAACCTATATTTTTCTCTCGAAAGGACCTGACATGGTATATGATCCATATAAAAACACCGCCCTGCTCTTCTTCGTGATCCTTCTTATGGCACTCTGTACGCTTACCGCCTCTGCGGATGGAGCTCACGAGATCAACGATACAGACATGATGATTGAATCACTTCAGAAGCAGCTGCAAAGAAACCCCAATGATCAGGATGTTCATTTCATGCTTGGAACAGCATATGACGATCTCGGCAGGTATGAGGAGGCCATAGCAAGTTATAAGGAGGTCTTACGGATAAACCCCACGGATGCCTTTACCTACTTTAATCTCGGTATTGTGTACGGAAAACTGTCCAGGCATGGCGATGCATTAGGCGCCTACAGAAAGGTCATCGCTCTTAATCCTGACGATAAGGATGCCTACTTCAATCTTGGCATTACCTATGGGAACATGGGCAGGCATGAAGAGGCGATTCAGGCATATAAAAAAGTCATTCGCCTCAATCCCGGTGAAGCCGGGGCCTTTCTGAATCTTGGCATGTCCCACGCCGCCCTCGATAATAATAAAAGCGCCTTACATGCCTTCAGAAAAGCCGTGGAGCTGCAACCCGATTCTGCAATCGCTCGCTATGATCTTGCCATCACCTATATCAGATTAAAGGATAAAGAGTCTGCCCTGAAGGAATATGCTATCCTGCGTGAGCTTTCCCCTCAACTGGCTGAAAAATTACAGGGATCCCTTGCTGATCTTGAAAAGCAGAAAGGCGTGCTGAGCATACCGAAGGAATAGGTTTCTCTTTCATGCACAAGCTGTGATTTTTCAGGAACGTGAACGATGAGGAAGGTGAATCCTTTCCCTGCTTAAACAACGCCATGGCTTAGCGGAATCACTGAAGACAGCATGCGTCAAAGGTAATTATATGCAATATTCCCTACTCGTGAATCCATTTATTGTAACCACTATTCTAAACTTATTATATGGGGCTCCGCCGGAAGGGGAATTTATACTACAACGAGATTATCCCTGTGGATCACTTCGTCTGAATATTTGAACCCAAGGGCACTCTCAATTTCCGAGGTCTTTTTCCCTTTAATTTTATCAAGGTCCTCTGAGGAGTAGTTTGTCAAACCCTTGGCTATTTTTTTCCCCTCATTGTTCAGGCAGCGTATATAATCGCCGATCTTGAACTGCCCTTCGATTTTTGTAATCCCTGAAGGCAGCAGGCTTTTTCCTTTATGAATGAGAGCATCGACAGCCCCGTCATCAAGGTATATTGCCCCTCTGGACCTGACACCATAGGCTATCCAGCCTTTCTTTGATGAGAGGCGCTCTTTGACGGGCTCAAAGTATGTGCCCACAGATCGGCCGTCAGCAAGCCTTGCAAGCATACCGTTCTTCCTTCCATTTATAATGACGACGGGGATACCGTGATCCGTTGCCTGTTTGGCTGCCAACAGTTTTGAGTACATTCCCCCTGTTCCTACTGCACTGCCCCGCCCCCCTGCAAGTTTTTCAATTGCCGGGGTGATCTCAGGAACATGTTTGATCAGCTTTGCCGTCTTCAACTTCGGGTCCTTGGAATAAAGCCCGTTTACGTCTGACAGAATTACCAGCATATCAGCCTCTACAAGGCTTGCAGCAAGGGCAGCAAGCATGTCATTATCGCCGAACTTGATCTCATCAACAGCAATAGGATCATTCTCATTGGTTAATGGTATCACCCCATAAGCCATCAGGGTAAATAATGTGTTCTTTGCATTGATATATCGCAGTCGGTTTGCAATATCATCACGCGTAAGGAGCACCTGGGCCACTTTTTTATCGAACCTTCCAAAGGTATGTTCATAGGCCCACATGAGGCTCGACTGTCCTATTGCAGCAGCCGCCTGCTGGAGTCGTATGTCCTGAGGCTTTCCTTTTAGACCCAGCTTCTTCAAGCCGGCAGCAATTGCACCGGAGGAGACAATAACGATTTCATGACCGCCGTCAATAATCGATGAAATGTCACTGATAATAGCCTTCAGCCGTTTTGTGTTCAGTCCCTTATCAGCAGAAGCGAGAATGTTGCTGCCTATTTTAATAACAAACCGTTTCATATTCAGTTGCCAGGGGCCGGGTTTCAGGTATCACGGGGTACTCCATGACCCTGTTGTCATTGCGAGCCTGCCTGCGGTAGGCAGGAAGCAAAGTGACGAAGCAATCTAAGTGTGAGATCGCCACGCCCCTGAGGGAACTCGCGATGACAGGTTCTACGCTTCCCTGTTTTTCTGTTCCTCCACTTTATTTCCAAGATAATAAACAAGCTCCTTAATTCCTTCTCCTGTCACAGCACAAAGAGAGAAAAAATCATAGCCTTTATCTTTACAATATTGCTGAAGGCTGTCAAGCCTCGCGCCGTCACCTTTTATGTCAAGCTTTGTTGCTGCTACAGCAAATGGCTTGCCGGCAAGTTCACTGCTGTAGAGTTTCAGTTCATTGCATATCTTCTTGAAATTATCCACAGGCTCCCCCTCTGTCATCTCTGAAATATCGACAAGGTGGAGCAGGATCGAGGTGCGTTCCACATGCCTGAGAAACTGAAAACCAAGCCCTGTCCCCTTATGGGCTCCTTCTATCAGACCGGGGATATCAGCTATTACAAAACTTCCATATTCTCCGTGCTTCACAACCCCGAGATTGGGTATCAGTGTGGTAAAGGGATAATCGGCAACCTTTGGCCTCGCAGCAGAAACTGCAGAAACAAGGGTCGACTTACCTGCATTCGGCAGGCCTACAAGCCCTACATCCGCCAGCAGTTTCAACTCCAGCAGTAACTGCTGCTCTTCACCCGGTTCGCCGGGCTGCGCAAATTTCGGCGCCTGACGCGTTGCAGATTTAAAATGTGTGTTCCCTAAACCTCCTCTGCCGCCCCTGGCCGCGATATATTCCTCACCATCCCCTATCAGATCATGGAGCACCTCTTTTGTCTCCTCATTCATGATCAGTGTACCAACGGGCACCGGTATGACGAGATCTTCTCCGTTTTTGCCATGCATGTCACTCCCCATACCGTGCTGGCCTTTCTGAGCCCTGTACTGCTGCTGATATCGAATATCCAGAAGGGTGCTCATGTTTTTCGTTGCCCTGAAAATGACATGGCCGCCCCGGCCTCCATCTCCGCCGTTGGGTCCTCCTCTGGGGACAAACTTTTCTCTCCTGAAGCTGACGCATCCCCTGCCGCCGTCTCCTGCTTTGACATAGACCTTTACCTGATCAACAAACTTCATGGCTTTAACGATACATGATACTTATGGATAGTTACAATAATCACGAAAGCAAGGTTTCAATACTGAAACTGTCCCCCTCTTTGGCAAAGAGGGCCTGCCGGCAGGGAGGGAAAGGGGAGATGATAGAATTATCTATCTGCATTACAATACCCCCCATTTAAAAAGGGGGATCCCATCCTGGATACTGTTGCATTTCAAATGACCTCTCACCGACTGGAATGCCAGAACCTTATGAATATGTTTCTGCAATAAAAAAGGCGGGGTGAATACCCGCCATTGTAAGTGCACTGAATGAGGTGAAAGGTTACGCGTTCTGCTCCACAGGATAGACACTCACCTGATTTCTCTTCTTGTTTTTACGCTCAAATTTTATGGTGCCGTTTATCAGGGCAAAAAGGGTATCGTCACCGCCCCTGCCAACATTCATTCCGGGGTGGATTCTGGTACCTCTCTGCCTGACAATGATATTGCCGGCCTTAACGGTCTGGCCCCCGTACATTTTTACACCAAGGCGCTTTGACTCACTGTCACGTCCGTTCCTTGTACTTCCAACTCCTTTTTTATGAGCCATCTCAATACCTCCGAATCTCTACTGAGTCTGAATCTGCTTGATTTTTACTGACGTAAGCAACTGCCTGTGGCCTCTGAGCTTTCTGTGGACTTTTCTCATTTTCTTCTTGAATACGAGAACTTTTTTGTCCTTTTCTGTGCCCAGCACATCGGCAGAGACCTTCGCAGCCTTTATGTAAGGATCACCATAGGCACTGTTCTCACCGTCAGAAACCATTAATACATTGTTAAAGGTAACAGACTTCTTGTTGCTGATCTTCTCGATCTGGATGGTTTCTCCTTCAGAAACCCTGTACTGTTTACCGCCTGTCTCAATTATTGCGTACACTGTAAAGCCTCCACCTTTGAAATAGACTACTTTTTTAACATAATTCTGAAAATAATGTCAATTCTAGCGGTCAGGGTGCGTCACGAACTTACACAAGGATGTGCACCAGAGATAGGTACGTCAAAAATAAAAGATAAAATTGCAAAATCAAGGAAATTTAATTTCCACAACTTTTATTTTTGATATTTTCATTTTAATTTCGTTTGTTACCCTTCGTGATTGATGAATCTCACCATCATCTGAAATAATAAGAATTATGAATACTGAAAAAAAGCTTGTACTCTTCGACATAGACGGCACCCTTGTGCACACCGGAGGAGCAGGAACACGGGCAATGAACCTTGCCTTTCATATCCTCTTTGGTATTGAAAACGCCTTTGAAGGCATTTCAATGGCAGGCAAGACAGACAGGGAAATCATGAAAGAAGGCCTGAGAACACATGGCCTTGAGCACAGGGATGGAAATCTATCAAGTATGGTCAGTCAGTACCTCTATTTTCTCCAACGGGAAATAGACAACCCGCAAAAAGTTATTAAGCCGGGCATAGAAGATGCCATTGCCTTTTTTCAGGACATGAACATGCCTCTCGGACTCCTGACCGGCAATCTTGAAAAGGGTGCACAGATAAAACTTGAGGCCTTTGGCCTGTATAAACATTTTATTGATGGCGCCTATGGAAGTGACCATGAGGACCGGAACGAGTTGCTCCCCATTGCAATTGATAAATTTTCAGCCAGAGGTTTACGCTTTGCACCGGAAGACTGCATCGTTATCGGTGATACACCTCGTGACGTTACCTGTGCCAAAGTGCATAATGCTGCCTCCATCGCAGTGGCCACTGGTCCCTACTCAAAAGCAGACCTGCTGGCAACCGATGCAGATGTTGTCGTCGACACACTGTCAGAGCGAGACCGCTACCTTCATCTCCTTCAGTCGAATCCTCACTGATGAAGAGGAGAGACTTTCTCAAATACTCACTGAATGTACTGATAGCCCTCAATTTCGGCTGCAGCCTGAAGGGTCTTGTCGGTGAAGGCGAAAAAGTGGCTCTGATTTACGGTACAAAATATGGTTCCACGAGAGACACGGCTGCATGGATTCAAGAAGGTCTTGAAGGGAATGCAGCCCTTATGAATGTGGAGGAGATGGACTTTGGAGAAACAGTCAGCCGATATGACTCTTTCATCGCCGGTTCCGGAGTCTGGATTGACGGAATCCATAAAAAATTAAAAGAGTTTCTCAAGAGCCATTCGACACAATTACAGGAGAGAGTACTTGGCTCCTTTGTAGTCTGCGGAAGTCAGGACACAACCGAAGGCGGCAGAAAGAGGATTGGAGGCTATCTTCGCCAGATCAGTTCGCCCTTGGGCTATCAACCTGCCGCGAAAAGATTCTTCGGTGGAAGAATCATTGTTGAGCAATTGACCGACAGTGACAGGGAGGCCCTTGAAACATTCTATAGTAAATTCCTGAATCAGGAACTCCACAGCTGGGACAGGACAGATAAATACAAAGCAGTAAAATACGGCAAGGAATTAGAGCAGGTTATTGAGAAATATTCTGTCCGAACTTAACTGAAAATACTGCAGCTATCAAACATTAAACTTGAAATTAATAATATCCCCGTCCCGGACCTGATAGGTTTTGCCCTCCAATCGTGCAAGCCCTTTTTCTTTGACAGCTACCATACTTTCTCCCGAAGAGAGAAAGTCATCAAATCTGACCGTCTCTGCCCGTATAAAACCACGCTCGATGTCAGAGTGGATTTTCCCGGCAGCCTGCTGGGCCGGCAATCCTTTTTTAATGGTCCAGGCCCGTACCTCATCTGACCCAACGGTGAGAAAGGAAATCAGTCCAAGGGCGTCATAGGATATGCGGCAGAGTCTGTTCATTGCAGGCTCGTCAATGCCAAGATCATCGAGAAATGCCTCTGCTTCAACAGAGGGTAGCTGGGCTATCTCCATTTCTATTTTTCCGCACAAAGCAAGAACCGGCGGTACAGCGCCCAATCCCTTTTCTTTGAAATACGTCTCTATCCTGTTTTGAATGTCTTTGACCTTGTCCGAATTCAGATCGCCTTCATCAATGTTGAGAACAATAATCTCAGGCATTGTCGTAAGAAACTGATAGGGCAGCATCTGCCGTTTTTCATCATCATTAAATTCAACATCGCGCAGTGATGTCTCCCTTTCAAGGGTCTCTTTGCATTTTATGAGAAGCTGCTTGTCAGCTGCCTCCTTTTTCTTCCCCTTCTTTTCCTCTTTCTCTATGTTCTCAAGTCTTTTTTCTACAAATTCCAGATCTCCAAGAATAAGCTCGTCCTCAAAGGAGGCAACATCCCGGGCAGGGTCAACACTGTTCCTGGGATGAAGAATGGATTCATCATCAAAGGCCCTGACAACATGCACAATGGCATCAGCATCTTTTATGAGATGAAAGACCTTTGTGTTCTGAGAAACATCACCGCCTGAAGTTATGCCGAGGTAGTCAACATACTCCACTGTCGCATAGGTAGTCTTTTTCGGTTCGTAGATTTCACTGAGCTTGTCAACCCGGGCATCAGGAATCTTTACGACGCCGTGGTGGGGCTCAACGTCAGCGGATATGGAAGTAGGGTAAGCAGTGGTTTCAAGCTCCAACCCGGTAAGGGCATTAAAGACCGTTGTCTTGCCGGAATTGGAAAAGCCTGTGACGATCAGTTTCAATTAAGTATATTCCCTTTGCACAAACAGGCAGGGGCGAACGGCCGTTCGCCCCTGCAATCCAAAATATATATTTTCAACTTATCCTATTTAACCGCTTTAAAGGCCTGATAGGCTGCACGGGCCGTCCTGTTTATGTCCGCCTGTGAATGGGCCAGAGACATAAAGCCTGATTCATAGCCGGAGGGAGCAAGGTTTACGCCCTGATCAAGCATTTTTATAAAAAACTTTGAAAAGGCAGCCATATCCGTCTTTGCAGCATCATCAAAATTATAAACATCTTTTTTCGTGAAATAGGTGCAGAACATCGTGCCTGCCCGATAAAATCTTGTGTCTATGCCGGCGCGCTTCGCAGCATCCTTCAGCGCTGCCTCAAGGGCCTTTGATTTTGCTATCAATTTTTTATAGGTCTCTGGTTTGGAAAGTATCTTCAGTGTCTCAATACCGGCAGTCATTGCAAGGGGATTTCCCGAGAGCGTGCCTGCCTGATATACAGGGCCGTCAGGCGATATGTTTCTCATGATCTCCTTTTTGCCGCCATAGGCGCCAACAGGAAGACCACCGCCGATGACTTTGCCAAGGCATGTCATGTCCGGTTTGATCTTGAACGCCCTTTGCGCCCCGCCGTAAGAAACCCTGAAGCCTGTCATGACTTCATCAAAGATCAGAACGATGCCATGTTTTTTTGTTATCCTCCTCAGTCCTTCAAGAAATCCGGGTTTCGGGAGTATGCAGCCGCTGTTGCCAACAACAGGTTCGAGAATAATGCAGGCAATCTGCTTGCCGAGCTTCTCACAGGTCGTGCGGACTGCCTTTATATCATTGTAGGGCAGGGTGATCGTATTGCGTGCATAATCCTTTGGCACCCCAGGACTTGTGGGAACACCGAATGTTGCAGCGCCCGAGCCTGCCTTGACAAGCAGTCCATCAGCATGGCCATGATAACAGCCTTCGAATTTGATAATCTTGTCCCGCCCGGTGTAGCCCCGCGCAGCCCTGATTGCACTCATGGTGGCCTCTGTACCGGAGTTAACCATCCTGATCAGCTCCATTGAGGGATAGGCCTTTTTTATCATTGAAGCAAGTTCAATCTCCAGTGGTGTAGGGGCGCCGTAGCTCGTACCGCTGTCAGTTGCCTTTTTCAATGCAGCTGTTACTTTCGGGTGAGTATGACCGAGTATCATCGGTCCCCAG
>CP070644.1:2199648-2209432 GCA_020354155.1 Nitrospiraceae bacterium
GACATCAAAGGTGTGCCCATAGGCTGCAGCTGCAGCCAGGGTGAGAAGTACAGGAGCGAGCCAGCGACGTCGAAGAAGATCATCAAACGTATGCATCAGCAACAATAAAAAAGACCTCCTTCAGTACTTGAACCAACAACGAACAGGTCCATAATACGTTTGTCTATTTTCTAATGTATGTTTATAGATAATTCGGACTATTTTCAAAAAATAAAGCTGCTTCGTAATTTTAATTTTTTCAAATATGTTTTCGCAAGTTGATACTATTTCAGCTTTCAGTATGAGACTGACGTTTTTATCACCGCTCATGTAGCATTCACTTATATAATCAATTCCTGAGATAAATCCTACTGGCTAAACTTCTTTAATGAGCAAAGTTCTTTTTGAATTATTCATTAGTTTCTTTAGTCCTTTAAAGAACTCTGCTCTACCTGATAGTGGAATATGATTGAGTGCATCACTCATTATTATACCGTCAGGTTTTATTCTATTCATTGCTATGAGTTGATCTATCTTTGTTTGAGGCAATAGAGTTGCTCGGCTTCTAAATTCTCTGCAATATACCGATTGACTGATCTCCTCCTAGAAATTCTTTTCAGTATGCCATTTCGTCTGTCACAGACGCTCTTGGAATAAGCTCATGATAGATTATGCATTCATGCTGGGAAAAGGGGTAACATGGAAGACTATTAATTTAGGTTATAATAATCAAGATGATTACATGATATAGTGCCGTAAACCTTATCCGTCATCTAGCCTGAGATATTGAACTACAGTTTTTTCAACGAGTCATTTTTTATATTGCTTCCATGGATATTATCATTAGTCTCAACAAACCTGAAGGCATTACCTCCCATGACGCTGTTTCAAAAGCAAAAAAAATACTGAAAGCAAAAAAGGCCGGCCACACGGGCACCCTTGACCCCCTTGCAACAGGTCTTCTTCTGATATGTCTGAACAGGGCCACAAGGATTGCATCTTACTTTTCTTCCCTTGACAAGGAATATCTCTGCACAATGAAACTGGGTGAAGAAACAGACACCCTCGATTCAGAAGGAATGGTTATCAATACATCAGATATCAGCACCGTATCAGAAGACGCTGTCAATAGCACAATCACATCCTTTCAGGGGACAATACTTCAGGAACCTCCCATGTACTCTGCAATAAAGCACAAGGGCAAACCCCTGTACAAGCTGGCACGAGCAGGGGTTGAAGTAGAGCGTAAACAGAGAGAAGTGACTCTTTACAGCATTGAGATGATCGACTTCAGTCTGCCATTCGTACAATTCAGGACCCGCTGCTCAAAGGGTACCTATATCAGGACATTGTGCGACGATATAGGGAAGAAGCTTGGCGTCGGCGCACATATGACTGCCCTTGAGCGTACAGGCATAGGCAATTTCAGGATCGAGGACAGCATACCCATTGAAGAGTTACAATCCATTGACCCTGTACACGCCTCAGGTCGCGGCATACACACAATGGACGAAGCCCTGACCTGGCTGCCGGAAGTAATGATAGAGGACTCCCGTGTATTCGGTGTGAGAAACGGTTCACCGGTTCCGCTTGATGCATGCACGGGCTTTCCTGATAAACACAGAGAGTCTGACAGTATCAGGATTAAATCATCAAAGGGCGAACTGCTTGCAATCGGCAGTTACTCTGAGGCTGCAGGATCGATTAAAATGAAGATTGTATTCTCTTGATAGATTATGGTACCTGTCATTTCGAAACCCTGTCAGGGTGAGAAATCTTGTGATTCCTCTTTCTACCTGCCGGCAGGCAGGCTCGGAATGACATCCCGGCAGACGAATAGATGAATAGAAATAGAAAGAATGAGTTGACCATCAAGATAAAAGTCGAACCACGGTCATCGAAGACCGGCATTGTCGGCCCCCATGGCGACGCGCTGAAGATAAAGCTCACGTCCCCTCCCGTTGAAGGCAAGGCGAATAAAGAACTGATAGATGTACTGGCCAGGGAACTGAAAGTCAAAAAAAAAGATATTGAAATAGTCTCGGGCCAAAGCTCAAAGAACAAAGTGGTGAGGATAAACGGCATTACCTCAATCGAAGAGAGAATAAAAAAGTAACCCGCCCAGCTTAACCATTCGGGTTAAAGCGCACATAATTATTCCAGTACCCAAAAAGCTCCTTTGTAGCATAAAGATCGCCTGTGCAATACCTGGCGATGGTCAGATACTGCTGGTCCCTGAAGAGGTCGCTCACTTCATACCCTGATAGGCCCTCTTCTTTCGGACTTTTTATACCTAAGGCCCTGCACCACATGTGAAGGCTGAATTTTCGCCTCACGGCACCATAAAAAGTGAGCAGATCAAGGAGGTCAACATGGGAGAGATTGTACCGGTTCGGCATAAGGTCCTTTGTGGGATGGATTCGATGAACTGCCGACCGAATGAGGAGAAATGGAGCATCAAAACTGCGTCCGTTAAAGGTAATAACCTGATCATAATACTTAACCGTGTCCCAGAATTTCCTTAATATACCGGCTTCAGTGTCAGCAATATATTCTATGCCTTCTTCCTCAAGAGGCTCCTGGAGCAGTTCCGGCGACTGGAAATAAACAGCGCCCTTGTCTGTATCTGGATTGAGAAGACCTATGGCTACGATCTCACCGGTGAGAGGTGAAAATCCCATTCCCTCCTTCACAGCCTTGATCTCATCGTCCGTTTCAGCAAATTTCAGGAGATACTCCTGCGTCATCTCATCAAAGGTGTCAAAATCCTTGCCGATGGTTTCTATATCAACAACAAGCTTTTTGGACATAGAAGGTTTTACCACGATTGAATGACAAGATGCAAGGCAGGAATAAATGATTACGCTTGTTTGATCAATCTGCAGGTGATTGGATTTCTACTGATCCCAGAAAAGCTGCGCAATCTCGTTCTGCTCCAGTTCACCCAGATTAATGATAAGCCACGCTGCAGGGGCAACACCAGGTGCCATTGAAAACTCATGGGCAATATGGAGAGATGAATAGGCTATTCCTCCGCTCTTAGTACGGTATTTCAGAACTTCATTGATAATATTCCTGGCCTTATCGATATTCTGAAAGCGAAGGTGAGCAAGAGAAACCCCGAGGGCCCCCTCAGTCCACATCATGTTGAGGTCAGTCCAGTTCTTTTTCGGATTGGAGGGGAAATAAAACCTGTTTACTTTACGATTTTCATATACCGGTTTCTCAATATAGGGCTTGTATCCAACTCCCCTGTCTGTCAGGCTTCTATATTTTTCAGACGAAGATAATGCCCTCAGAGCTTTTTCTTTTTCCCCTGTCGCTGCAAGGAGGAAGGTACCCCATGAAGCGCAGTCTAGGGCCATGACCTCATCAGGCCCATCCAGCCTCTGTCCCCTGTTAAACTGTCCCTGTCCCATGTTCCATGTTTTTTCAAGAAGACTTTTTGCCATAACCTCAGCAGCCGCCGAATATTTCTCATTCTCTGAAATGTTCCCCAGGTCTCTCAGGAAAAAATACATATCAATGTTATGCTCCATGCTGCTCCAGAGAACCTCACCAGGAACAAATTCCTCTTCAACGGCATTTTTCTCCTCATTCATCCGCAGCCGATAGGATCCATTACCACCGGTAATCAGCCCATATCGTGGATCGCTTTCATCATGTACACTGCGCTGCAGCATCGTATCCGCAATCAACTCTGCATATTTCAGGTAATCCCTAAGTTCAGAATTCTTTTCAATAGCATCAGGATCACTAAGCAGCATTGCCCTTAAATAAAAAATGATCGAATACCCTGCCCAGGCTGATGCTCCGGACCTGACAAGAGCTCCCCCCCGGTCTTCCCTGTTTGGCCAGCTGTTATGGGTATTGAATGTAAAAAAAAGGTCCCCATCCATTCCCCCCATTCTCATTATTGCATCAATTATCTTACTTGCTGTTTCAAACTGATGCTCTATGGTAAAGGCAATCACAGCAAGTGCATTGTCATAGAGTGATGATTTGCTGAATATGTAGCGATAGGCCCTGGCATCTTTTGATAATTCATAACTCAAGATAAGGTTCCTTCTGTCATTTGCAGGAGATTGAACGATCTCATTTGGCACAATCTGTTTCTGAAGCCACTCCATTGTCTCTTTTCTTGCATCAAAGTATTCACTCTCCCTGTGAATAAACGGTTCTGTCAATGATGTCTCCTGCTCTTTCTCAACTTCCTGAGTATGTCTTGTGTATGGAGAATACCCGCTTACATGGGTTATGAAATCTTTGATCTTTGCCCTGGCAGTTTCTTCAGATACAGTATCCATACTGACGGCAATGCGGAACATGACACAGCCGTCATTCATACGTCTTCGTGAGTCACGCCACATGAACCAGTAGGACAGGTAATGTTTCCACTGGTCTCTCTCAGCAATAAAATAACGCGTTTCAAACTGCTTGTCAGACAGGGAGAGTTTAAAATATCCCCTTTTGCTGATCTTCCAGTTGTCATTGAGATAGCAGACTTCCGGAGTGTGCAGCTTGCTTTCCGCAAAAGCGTGTACCGCAATAAAATATATTTTCACTCCATCCCGTGCATCTTCATAGGCCCGGAAAAAAGATAGATTCTCATCATTATGCTCAAGTTCATATCCCTCCCAGGTGCCCAGTTCATAGGGAATATCGAGAATCTGTTGATTATTCAGAAAATCTGAAGACGCTTTCATCTTGCCTTCATGTGATGTCGCAAAGTAGTAGGCAATATCTGTAGTAAATGTCTTTATCTGCTCACCGGCAGCATTCCCGGTACATACAATGAATAAGAACAGAATAAAAGCGTAATATCTTATAAGCTTCATTCCATAACCAGCTTTCTCAGCCTTATTTCGTCTTTCATGAATCGCTTTATGACAATCCAGAAAACAAATAATATTCCCAGTGACATACTGTAGAAAATATATGCTGCAAAATCATGCCAGAACCGGACGGCATATTCCATTCCCCATGCCGTGGCAACTATAAATATGAATACTATCCTGAGTACATTTGTGATGAAACCGATGGGCATTGTGAGAGCGATCAGAGCATATGTAATTTTAGGATTATCTTTGAATGATACAAGCCATAATACCGCAATAGAAATCAGTGCAAGAATCGAACTGGCTCCACTGCAATCAGTGCCGATATCAAATGCTACTCCCCCGGGAATCAGCACCGATATCCCGTCGACTTCGACCGATGTAAAAAGCGCTCCGAGCATAATGGCCACTGCCCTGGAAACTGTGTAAGCCATGTAGCCTGATACTTCATTTAAAAAGGGTACGGGAATAACAATAATCATAATCCAGAAAGGAAGCTGCACAAACCCCAGCTGCTCATTCGTCAGAAACATTCTGTTCAAACAGAGGGCGCCGGCAATAAAGGATAAGCCAATCAGGTAATGAAAACGAAGCAGCAATCCAATAGTAACGAGAATGCAAAATACAATGCCCGGCACTAACCCTGATTCCGGCTGAAAAATACTTGCCTTGATTTTCACACCATTCAGGAGGAACAATCCCAGACATATAAAAAATATTACGAATCCATGGGTATAAAAAGAGTTGTGCCTCCATGAATGCATTATCCAGACAAGTGTATCCTGAAAGATACCCCAGTACAGAAGGCAGTACGTTCCCATTATGAGAGCATAGCTTCTCTTCAAAACCTAATCCTTATGATTTCTGAGCAGATATCTGCCCCATCCTATTGCGCCCAGCCCCAGGACAATAGAGGATGCCATGGGCAAAGCAGGCAGCGACGGGCCTTTGCCTTTATCTTTTTTTGGTTTCTTGGGTTTCTTATCTTTATCTTTGAAGTGGCCGAGTGCTTTCCCCTGGGCCTTGTCCTTGTCATGGCCGAGTGCCTTTCCCCCGGCTTCGCTCTGAGCATAAACATTATTGGCAGAGAGAACAGAGAGAATGGCCGAAGGATTCGACAGACCCATGTCCTGCACACTGTCTTGCTTGAAATCCATCATCAATGATCCGCTCATGTTCATTACAAAGAACATGGCCACACCGCAAATTAAATACAGAACTATCTTTTGCATTTTCATTTGCCCTCCTTATACACAGTAGCTATCACTACGGGATATAACCACTGTAGGACTGTATCAATTGAAAATATTAATCCTTTTTTTTCTGCTTCAGTTCGGTCAATATCTATCTTTTCGAACACATCCACATCCCAATAATGACCGGACGATCCGTCCCAGTCCTCAGACTGGCTTATGCTTGTCCCGTTCAGCAAATTGGAACTTCCGTTCCCCTTTCTGCCATGACCGCCTACAACAGCCATTTTTATCAGGGACCGTCCGGAGCCCTTGTTCAGTATGGAAATATCATGAATTTCTCCTGGCCTGAGCACATCCAGTCCGGCATAGATCTGAACCCTATGATTCACCCCCTGCAGCTTATCGTAGACCACCACGATGGCAAATCCGGCCACAGAATAAAGGTCGCTTTTAGTGCTCCTGTTCAATGCATCACTTTTTAAGCCCTTGATACTGTAGTAACCTCTCCCGTTATAATGACGGGTAATATCAGACACACAGGAGTAGATCAAACCAGATGAACCAGATCTATAAGCAGCATCTGCTTTTACCCTAACCGTCTTTTTTCCAACAGGAGTAAGCAGTATCTGCTGAAATCTCTCTTTGTCATCTTTCACCTCTCCCGACCATACAAGGAATATCTTTCTTATATTGGGAAATGCCTCCAGGAGTACTTCACTTTTATGTTTTAAACTTCCCTTCGGTACAATGAAGCTGTCCCCTGCTGCCCAGATATCAGTACCTTCTCCGGCAACCTCATAATAGGGCTGCATCGTTAATGTATTTTGAGCCAGCACATGATTGCCGGCAAAGAAATGCATAAACGCAAGAATTATAATGAATGATTTAAAACCTGTAGGATACATAGGCATTCAGTTCGACAGTTTCATCTTTGTCTTCTTTAAGGTTTCTGCCATAGGTCAATCCCGCATTTACGCTGAGATAATCTTTCAAATTGTAATAGAAAAACACTTCAATGATTTGAGTCACTTCATCAAAGAAAGAACTGGTTTCCAGGTTATAAGAGGAAAAGAAAGTGAGCTTATCGATATTATCCGTATATATGATAGTACCTGAATGCAGGTTGTCTTGCGGATTCGTTATCTGTCGAAAGTAATATTCAAACTTGATTTTTGTAAACCGCGGCAGGACATAATCAAAACCAAGCCAGTAATCATTCCGTTTATAATCGGAATAATCCTTTTTGTAATAAAAAGATGTGAAAAGACTCAGGTATTCTGATTGATGGTACCGTAAGGAAGTCCCATAGCTGTCTGTATGTTCTATCCATAATTCATCCCCCCTGTATATCGGAAAAAGCGGTTCCCGTATAAAACCGGCATTCAGTTCCCATTTATCTTTGATGTAATCCAAAAATATAAACCCTGAGATCAGGTCGCTGTTCTGTAACGTAAAAAAATCGCTGTCAGCCTTATAATCACCTGCAATCAATTTCCCTCGTAACTGTAAAGACTTATTGAGCTTGCTGTTTACATACAGGGAATATTCATTGGCCTTAATCGAATACAACCTGTCTCCGTATTCATAGCTTTTCTCATGTATCCGTCTGTATTGAAATTCACTCAATAATTGAGAAGAGAAATTATGATTCAACGTCTGCCATACTTCGTGGCGCACCGTCTTGCCTGACAAATCACCTGAATTCCGTGCATAATCCCGGTATGCAGCATATCTGTAACTGGTTGTGAATGACGGCCTCATCAACCGCCTGAGTCTGGCTATTTGCGAGAATGCCTCTTTATTGAGCGGATTAATTTCCAGTGCTTTACTGAACTGCTCCTTTGCCAAATCCCATTGCCCATCATAGAAATATGTCCTGCCCAGACCTATATATGCATCCTCGTTGAGGGGGTCAATCTCAAGCGCCCTCCTGTACAACGCTATCGATTCTTTTATTCTGAGCTGCCAGCTATACACCCGGCCAAGGTTTATCAGGTTTTCAACATCATTTTCACGGATTTTCAAAGATCGCTGCAGTGAGGAAATCGCCTGATCAATTTTCCTGGTCCGGCTGTACAACAATCCCAGTTTTGCATTTACCTGAGGGTCGTCTTTTTTTAAATCACGTGCTTTTTCATACCATTTTATTGCCTCTTCGTACTTTTCCATAGCCTCATACAGAACGGCGATATTATAGACAGCCTGGAAGTTGTCTTTCTCTTTCTTAATGATTCCTGTCTGAAACTCAATCCCTTCCTCAAATCTTTTACTCCACAGGTATGCTCTGGATAACAGTTCAGCAGCCTCTTTCCGTCTTTCATCGAAGGCAAAAGATTTTTTTAATACCGAGATGCCCTCTTCGTATTCTCCCTGCCAGAGCAGAACCTTTCCCAAAGCGTTCATCAGAGCAATATCCCCGGGATACTGAGTTAACAGGTTTTTGAACTGTAAAACCGCTTCTTCATAATTTCCCTGGAAGGAAATAATGTCTGCCAGGCCCATCCTTGCATTCTTATTGTCAGGTTTAATAGTGAGAATCAGGGTATATACCTCAATTGCTTCATCATATTTCTTTTCCCAGATAAGGATGCGTGCCTTCAATTCATAGGCATCGATATAATCAGGATTACTGCTGATTACTTCATCGCATAAGGATAAGGCCTCAGAACGCTTATCCTGCCAGCTCAGCACCCTGGCTTTCGCAAGTTTTGCATCATCATGGTCCGGCACCATTGAGAGAATCCTGTCGAAATATTCGATAGCATGAGCATGCTGATCGGTCCATGACAGAAGAAGGCCAATTTCGAACAGAATGTCTGTATTTTCCGGTTGAATATCAGCAGCTTTCATGAGCCACTCAATTGAGGTGTTAAACATCTCCCGTTTTTTGTAATACTGCGCAATCGGTACTATGTAGCCCACAACTTCAGGGTTTTTTTCATGAAGGGTAATGAGATAATCCAGGTTGTCCCCTGCTCCCCCATTGTCTCGAGCATCGGTATTGAGCAATGACAAAAAGATTAAGGCAACAATGCAGATCGCAGTACGGACAGGTTTATTCAGTTGTATAAACATATACTCTCTCTATACGAATAAAAGCCATGCATAATCTTTCGAAACCATAGTTCTCATCTTTTCGGCCTTTTTATTCAATATATTTACCTTAACCTTGTAAAAAACAAAGATTTTGGGGCCACGTCACTTTCTGAAGGGGAGAATAGATAGTGCGAGCAGGGTTTGTGACAATAATATGAGCTCAGGTAGGCTTCAGGAATGTCATCAAGCAGGACAATGCTCCTCGGCAATGCTTGAAAATATATATTATTTTAGGCTATAGTATTCGCTCATATCTTATATTTTTGTTCTAAATCATAGGACTTCGGAGGATAAGAAAATGGCAAAAGCGATTGAAATTCGCTGGCACGGACGTGGTGGACAAGGGACTGTTACTGCTGCCAAGGTGCTGGCAGATGCGTGTCTGAGCGGCGGCGGGTATGTTCAGGCTTTCCCGGAATACGGCCCGGAACGGGCAGGAGCTCCCATCAGGGCCTTTAACAGGATCAGCGAGCAGGTAATTAGAATGTACGGACCGGTCCTGCATCCAAAGGTAATCAGCATAGCAGACGCCACCCTGATGGATGCCGTGAATGTGACCGAGGGAGCTCCCGATGACGCAATATATGTTGTCAACACATCACGCGACCCGAAAGAGGTCAGAAAAAAACTGAAGGCCAAGGATTCTCAGAAGGTCTTTGCCGTTGACGCAACAAA
>CP070644.1:2209532-2214501 GCA_020354155.1 Nitrospiraceae bacterium
CTCTATATTCGGCAGGGATCTTGTCATATGCTTCCCTGGTGATCATGAAAAGGCCATGGGCGTAGAGAAGAGGACTATCAGTAATGTATCTGGTCCTGGTATGCCACTGGAGTGCAATGGCGCCCAAAAAGGAATTGGCTACCGTGTCAATCTGCCCTGTCTGCAGAGCCAGTATCACATCAGCAATAGTCATGGGAATGGGAGGGACACCTATCGCCTCGAAAACGGCCCGGTCAAAATGATCCTCCTGTGGAATCCATACCTTTTTGTTCTTGAGGTCTGCCAGACTTTCAATGGGTTCAGCGGACATAATATATACGAATCCTATTTCAAACCAGCCAAGGACCACATACCCCCGTTCTTCCAGTTGTTTCTCGAGGTGGACAGACATCTTTTCAAACACGTGGTCGACTTCTTTATAATCTTTGAAGGTAAACAGGGTGCTCATAAGTCCAAGATCCGTACTCACCAAGGCAGCCTCACCTGACGTAAACTCACCCCCTTGGATCTCACCGCTTTTCATCTTAAGAAGAAGATCACGGCCCGTTCCTTTCACCCCGCCGTAATAGACCTTGAAGACCACCTTTCTATCAGTCTTTTCTTCGATCTCCCTGAACATTTTATTGATGATTTTAGAGGACTGGAAATTTTCCGGGGCCTTCGTGGCGATCTTGATCCTCACGGCAAAAGCCGGATTCGAAGACAATAACACGGCAACCATGATTACCGAACAAATAAAGAGGATTCTCAATCGTTCCATCGTCTCATTCCCTGAAATATATTGTGCCTGAAAGGGCTTTATCCAGATAATGCAGGCCTTGGGAAAAAAATATTTTCGATACATAAACGTGTTGATAACAATGCAGGAGAATACTTTTATCCAGAGCCGAATGCATACTGTGATTATATCATCGAGTTAGCAAATTATTGGGCACTGTCTGTATTATTTGAAATATTCTTCTTTGCGGGCGTCATCAACCAGGTCCCCGGCTTGTCGTTGGGCCAGGCTGTTTACGAGTATAAGCTCGGGAACCTCATCCACCGGAGAATCCAGGACCCTGTCCAGGAGATCGTAAAAAAGTTTTTCCTCATAGACCAGTTTTGCATAATGCTTTGCATACAAAACATAGGTGGGTAAAAACCTGCCGTCACCCAGTTCAAGGGCCCGCTCGAAGTGCTTCCGGGCCTCCTCAGGTCTTCCGCCAAGGGAAGGTGAACGTATGGTTAACAGGATACCCATGAATGTATGGGAAGCACCGTAGTAAAAGCTCTCATCCAGCTCAAGTGCACGTTCGAAGAGACTTTGTACTTTGGGAAGGTCAGCTATAGCATCCCAGGATTCGGAATTTGCCTGAATCCAGCCGGCCCAGCACGCGGCCGCAGAGAATAGATAGGGAACATCCCTATCTCCAAAGGAAGGCAGGTAGGTAAGGAATTCAGAATGGGGCTTCTCTTTTGCTTTTGCAAATTCCCTGTTATGCAGGCTGAAAGCCCGAAAGGCATATTCCCTGGCCTTTTCCGCCAGGATTTTGTTCCTTTCAGGATAGTTATCCCCGACAAATGCGGATGTGTACGACGAGTAAGCCTTTGCCCCGGAGAGCAGCAGTGTTTTGTCCTTAGGGCTGTGTGCAATCAGGCCGTCAAGAAACAGAAGAAAGGTCGGCGTCCCCTGTTCGGCAAGGTCGACATCCTGTTGCTGCATAAAAGATTTGCTGATATCATCGACTAACGGTCTTGCAGAATAAATGATAATCCTTCCGCACCCGGTCAAGGAAACCGTCATGAGAAACAGGACAAACCCATAGAGAATATGGCGGCTCTTTGAGACAATAAAGGCGGAATTCCTGAGTTTTTTTCTGGCTAATAACCCAAAACTGAGCTTTGCCAGAACATGAAAATAAAAATAATACAAAATATTTCCTCTTTTCCAGGAAACGGTGCGAACTCTTTAAAAATAATAATACATAATCGGGGAAACTGCAAAGCTATGCTCTTCTTCACTGTCATAAAATTAATAATGATGAAGGCATGACCTGCCCTCAGGAAAAGGATCCGGAATTTATTCATTCAAGAAACAATAAACAGAATCCAGAGTAAAGCTCTCTGGCTTTTTTTACGGCAAATATAAGGAAAATCCACTGGGCCTGACGATTTGTTTCGTTTATCGCCAGATAGGGCTCAAGGGATAATTGAGCCTTCCCTCATAATATCGTTATGACAATGTTCTTGGAATTTGCGAAGAGTGATGATGAAGAATTGGACTTTCTCTTGAAATATCAAGCAGGAAGGTAAAGCGTGATGGGAACGTTAAGCTTGCAGTATCAACAGTAAAATGAAAAGAATATATCCCCGTCAAAACATATTTATTTTCATCGAGTGCATATTTTTTTAACGTTTCATCATGCAAATCGACTCTTAAATGTTCCCTTGCTGAAAGTTGCTGAAAGTATTCTTTTATTTGTTTAGGTGTTGATAGAGCGTTCTGAGAGAATGTCGGTAAGATTGTACTCGTATCATCATAGAGTTTAATAACGTTTTCCACTTCCAGCTTGTTGACATATTCAATCCATTGCTCAAGTATTTTTTCAGGAGTATTTGACATAGCGACCTCCTTTATAGATAACCATTCATAGACGAAATATCTGTTTGCCGGAAGAACCTCATTCTGGAAAAGTATATCTGATTGTATGAATATCAGGCAAGAAGTATTTGTTATGCTTTCATCCTCTATTGTCAGAGTATCCGCAATAGTCACTAATAGTAACTGCATTCATTGTAAACGTAATTCTTAACTTATCAAGCCGGGGAATGACAGAGTTTTAGGTTGTCATTGCGCGGAACGAAGCGACGAAGCAATCTCTAACAGTCATTACACAGGAAGAGATCGCCACCTGCCTGCCGGCACCTGTCTGCCGTAGGTAGAGGCAGGCGCCACCATCGGTGTCTCGCGATGACAACATAAGACGTTGACACAGTCTTCAAGGGAGAGGATGACAGAATCCCCAAATCCTCCCCCTTGAGGGGGGGGAGGACAAAGGTGGGGGTGGGCCTGGAGAGTCTATGACCATCAGCTCAAGAGATTGTTTTCACCTTCATACGATAGCACCATGTTATCTGCAGATTAAATGCAGGATAGAGGTTCAGAATAACACCCTTCGAGTCAATATTCTTTACTGTGAGAGGACTTAGATGAAGAATAATTTTGTATGAACAGGAAATAGGACCACGATATATGTAATAATTTAGTGGGCCCTGATATGTCGGATAATATGAATGGTATGCGTGCCAGTATGCCGCTTAGCAATTTAAGAGTTCTATTGGTTGTTTCATTATCTCTTTCTTTTCTTCTAAATATACCAGTCCTGTCAGAGGCATATACACGGGCAGACCGCCGAAGCTTTCAGCGTTCCATTATAGATTCCCGGTCAAAGTTGAATCCGCGTTATAAAAAGGTCAAACGCAAAAAAACAAAATATATAATTGTACACACGTCGGAACTCGGCCTTAAAACGACGCTAAAGGTTGTTTCAAAAGGAAAGTCTTTGCGTAACGGAAAAAGGACTCATGGCGGTCATACCCATTATGTAATTGCCCGAAACGGACGAACCTATCGCATTCTCGACAAAAAATACAAAGCCGACCATGCTGGTCTCAGTATGTGGAACGGGGAAGAGGATATCAGTAAAACCTCGATTGGGATTGAATTAACTGGTTATCACTACGCATCCATATCTGAAAATCAGTACCGGTCAGTGGGCATATTGATTGATATTTTACAAAAGGTATATGGCCTGGATGACCGGGCCGTCCTGACCCACAGCCAGGTAGCATATGGAAAACCGAACCGGTGGTTTAAAGAGAACCACCGTGGACGGAAACGATGTGCAAAAAACTTTATTCACACCAAGGCCGAAGTGAAGCCGATCTGGACCTATGATCCCGATGTGCGATCCGGCCGACTTCTTTCTGATCCTCAGTTATTCGACGTTTTTTATGGCCGACGGGAATACCTAGCTGAGACGAGTAACACGAACATTATTTCCCGGAGCAACACCGCCTGGTCAATCGCAGGGGAAGATTATGATGCCCGGACAACGGTTTACAAATTCCCGGGCGGTCATGTATACACCGGTAATCAAATTTCAAATACAATAGGCTGGAGCAGCATCCCTGCAAAAACAGTTGTTCTCCTCGATCAGGAAAACGGCATTTCTTTGATTAAAAGCCAGAGACCCATAAAAACCATATCGGAGAGACTCACTGCATGGTCTTTTGCGGGAAAAAAGTACAATTACAAAACAACGATCTACTTTCTGCCCTCGGGCCAGATCAAATCTGGTTCACTGATATCCGACTGGGATGATCTGCCTGTCAAAACGAGGCTTATTGTTGATTACCGCGGGCCTTACAAGCTTCATAAAAATCAGTCTGCATACGGGATTGCCGGCAACAACTACAACGATAGAATGACGATATACTACCTGCCGTCCCAAAAACTGATGGCCGGAGATGAAATAGAAGACTTTTCTGAGCTTCCGACAGGCACTCTCATGTTTCTTCCGTCCACCTGACAGCTTAATGGCTTCCTGATACCTTCAAACAATGATTAGAACCTATCTCAAAATTGCTTTAGGCTGCAAACGTCCGAAATCCTGCCATACTTCGTCAGAAAACAAAAATCGTGCTCAATGCAGCACTGCTGCACCTCCGCGTGATTTCTGCTCTCTTTCTTGTCTGACATGATTTCAGTCATTTTCGCTACCAAATCAATTTTGAGATAGGTTCTAGATATTTGTGCCAAAATCAACCCCGATATTGATGTAGTCAGGAAATCGATATTTCTGCTTCCGGATAGAAAGAAGGATTATAACCTTACGTTACAGTCCATTCATGATGATAAAAAGGTTTCTGCCATCTCACATTCACTTCAGCAGCATGTCAGGTCAGACTTCCCTAAAAAACCATCAGG
>CP070644.1:2214601-2229288 GCA_020354155.1 Nitrospiraceae bacterium
ATATCAGTCTTGATGAACTCAATACTCTGAAGAAGGGGATAAAAGACGGAACGGTTCACCCCAAAAAGGCGAAAGAGGCCCTTGCCCTGGAACTTGCAGAAAGATATTGGGATGAAACTGCTGCCAGGACAGCACAAGAGGAGTTTGAGACTGTTTTTAAAGCCAAGGGCCTGCCCGACGACATACCTGTCATAACCCTTGATAGTGATGAGCGGGAAGTATGGCTGCCAAAGGTGATGAAAGAATCTGGACTGGCCAAAAGTACGGGGGAGGCAATGCGTCTTATAAAACAGGGCGGTGTCAGCGTCAATAATATTAAGTGGGCAGACCCGGACAAAAAGCTCCCTGCAAGGGAGGACCATCTTATAAAAGTGGGGAAAAGACGGTTTGTAAAGTTAGTGCCTGCTTCTCATTAATGCCTCTTTTTTAAATAAATAAAGTTTGCTCCGGGAATGATAGAGCTCATAGACATTATTGAAGTTTTGATTATAATGATTGTATAGTACGATAATCGGACTGACTATAAACAATTCGTTACACAGGAGGGTCCATGCATAATCATTTATACGGAAGAACATACAGTATGACAAAGGTTATTGCCTTACTGAGTATTATTGGCATATTTCTGCTTACATCGTGTGCTGCTCAGAACAAGACACAGAAGGGTGCCCAGTACGGTGCCGGAGGCGGTGCAATAGCAGGAGCGCTTATTGGCCAGTTAATCGGGGGAAATACGGAATCGACACTCATTGGCGCTGCAATCGGAGCTGCTGTGGGAGGTGCAACCGGTGCCGGCGTTGGTAAGATGATGGATAATCAGGAGCGGGATATGCGGCAGGCACTGGCAAATTCAGAAGCTGCAGCAGTTCGTCGTGAAGGAAATCTGCTTGCTATCACTTTAAAGGGAGATGTTACCTTTGACCATAATTCTGCCATGGTGCGTCCGGGACTCTATCCGGAAGTTGACCGTATTGCCAACGTCATGGTGCAGTATCCTGAGACAGTTATCAGGGTGGAAGGACATACTGACAGCACCGGGACAGAGCAGTATAATCTTGATCTTGCTGCCAGACGGGCTGCAGCGGTCAAGGAGTTAATTGTGCAGAAAGGTGTCAGTTCTTCCAGGATAGAGACCGTTACCTATGGAGAGACGCGGCCAGTCGCAACGAATGAGACAGAGTCGGGAAGACAGATGAACCGCCGTGTTGAAATAATGATTGCGCCGAGCAACTATTCAGGGTAGTGAAGGTTTTGCAACTGCATGGCTGTAGAGGAAATAAAGTAGTCTATGTAGCGCTTGTTATCTGATCATAGAACTGAGTAACCTTGTTCTTTTCCTTTGATTCCATATGAGCCATGGCAGTGCGCGGGTGCTGGTTCATGGTGCCCGTTATCATATACGGAATATAGTATCCCCAGTCTATTTTTTCTGCCCAGGGCAGGATCTCATCCTCAATTGCTTCAATGAGGGGCCGCACTTTAAATTTGGGATTTTTCAGGAAGGATATAAGCAGTTCCAGGGGACAGTTGCCTGCTCCCCGCCCAATACCATATAAGCTGCCATCAAGGTAATTGATGCCGGCGATGATAGCTGCTATTGTATTGGCAAAGGCAAGTTGCTGGTTGTTATGGCAGTGGATCCCGATTGTTTTGCCGGGCAGCCGCTCCATGTATTTCCTTGCTAGGGACTCAATGTCTTCAGAGTAGAAAGATCCAAAGCTGTCAACAACATAAATAACCGGCACCCTGCATTTGGAAAGATCATCGAGGGCTTCATCCAGTTCACGCAAACCGACGGTAGAAACTGCCATAACATTGATGGTAGTCTCATACCCCTTGTCAATGCAGTGATGAGCCAGATCAATGGCAGCATCCACCTGATGGGCATAACAGGCAACACGGATCATGTCAAGGGAGCTGTCAGTCTTCTGCGGGATGTCCCCATAATCAATACGGCCTATGTCAGCCATTGCTGAAAGTTTTATCTTTTTCTCACTGTCACCGATAATACGCTTGACATCATCTTCTGCACAAAATTTCCATGGACCCACTTCATCTCTCGAAAAAGAGGACTCTGAGCTCAGATACCCTATTTCCATGTAATCAACGCCGGCTTCTGTCAGGGCACTGTATACCTTGCAGACAAAGGAGTCATCGAATTGCCACTTATTCATTAAGCCACCGTCACGGACGGAGCAATCTATAACTTTAATTTCCGGTCTGTACATGTTTATTCTCCTTCATTTATTAATATGCTGGATCAGGAGCTCATATTATAGATTATTTGTCCGGATGAGAGCAAAGGGCAACAAAGGTCCGTACACTTTCAGAGAGTTGATCAAGATTGCTGTCCATCAGGGCTCTCCGGCCAAAAAGAGCTGTGCTTGCTGCAACTGCCTGTACTCCTGCAGCAAAATAGTCACCAATATTGTCGCGAGTCACCCCCCCGACTGCAACGAGCGGTATTGTATCAAAGGGCCCGCGAAGTTCGCGAATATACCGGGGGCCGAACAGGGAAGCGGGAAATACCTTTACCATATCTGCACCGGCTGACCAGGCCCTGTATACTTCTGTTGGTGTACAGGCCCCTGCGATTACAGGGACTGATTGCGATCTCGCATATGCGATGACCTCTATATCTGTATTGGGAGTAACAAGGAACATTGCGCCTGAGCCAACGGCCTCTTTTGCTTCTTCAAGATTCCGGATAGTCCCCATACCCAGCAGTTTCCCTGCTGGAAGACCGGCGATGCCTGACGATACGATCTTTGCTGCCCCAGCGGTGTTCATAGTGATCTCAATTGCCTGCAGGCCTGAGGCAAAGGAGGTCTCCATCACCCTTCTGAAAAAATCAGGGGCTACTCCTCGCAGGATACCTATGACCGGGACTGTTAAGTTCATGGTGTTTGAAATATAATGAATTCCTATAAAAAGCCGTTCTGTTGAATATGATCGTCATTTCGAGCCTGCCTACCGGCAGGCAGGCAAAGCGAGAAATCTAAGGCGTTGGAATACATATAAGATTTCTCCTCGTAAAGGAATCGAAATGACAATACATTACGTGCGCAAGGTGTTTTCTGACAGAACCGATTCAAATGCACAAACGTCCAGGAGATGGTAAGGAACTGGCGTTACCCCCTGCCGAAATCGTCATCATAGCGTACGATGTCATCTTCTTCAAGGTAGTGTCCCATCTGGACTTCGATGATGTGCAGGGGAATTCTTCCAGGGTTTTCCAGTCGGTGGCGGGTTGCCTTGGGGACAAAGGTAGATTCATTTTCTTTTAAGACGACAACATTATCACCGTTCGTGATCCTGGCAGTTCCCTGGGCCACGATCCAGTGTTCACTTCTGTGGTAATGCATCTGCAGAGACAGTTTGGCTCCGGGATAGACGACTATGCGTTTAATCTTACTCGAACTGTTTTCTTCGAGGATTGTATAGGTTCCCCATGGACGATAGACGGTTACATGGGACTTGTATTCTTTTCTCCCGTGACGTTTCAGATCCTGGACAATAGTCTTGACGTTTTTGCTCTGTTCAAGATCAGAAACAAAGACCGTATCAGGAGTTTCTACAATAACTATGTTCTGGAGGTCATTGGCAACAACGAGCCGGTTGTCACCCCGTATAAAACAGTTCGTCGTATTCTGACAGATGACATCACCTTCGATAACATTCTCTCCGTCTCCCTTCGGAAGAAAGTCATAGAGTGACTTCCATGACCCAATGTCGCTCCAACCGAAATCAGAGGGAAGGACAACCCCCTTTTTTGTCTTTTCCATGATTGCATAATCAATTGACTTGTCGGGCAGTTCCGAATAATCTGCCAGGGTAACCGCTCCTTTGGACACCATTGCCTGCAGGCTTTTGAGCATCTCCGGTTCAAAGGTCCTGAACTCTTTCACAAGGGCAGATGCCTTGAAGGCAAACATTCCGCTGTTCCAGAAAAAATTGCCTGCCTTCAGATAGTTTTTTGCCGTTCTCTCATCGGGTTTTTCCACAAACCGCTTGATGGCCAATGCGCCGCCTTTGATTTTTTTTGCGCCCTCGATATACCCATATCCTGTCTCAGGGTAATCCGGTTGAATCCCGAAGGTTACAATGTAGTCTGCTTTTGCAAGGGAAATGGCGGTCTGCAATTGCTTGTGAAACTCCTCGAGGTCGCTGATGACATGGTCGGAGGGGAAGATCAGTATGATGGCGTCTTTTTCTTTTTTCAGTATTTCAAGGACAGCAAGAAGAATGGCAGGAGCAGTGTTGCGACCGCACGGCTCAGCTATAACTTTATCTCCAGAAGGGATGTCAAGTTCCTCAAGGTGCCTTGCAATTTCAAAGAAATGGTCATCACCGCATACGATCCGGACATGAGCTGTCTTCAGAACCGGCGAAAGCCGCCTGATCGTATTCTGGACAAGGGAATCATCGCCGACGAGATTAACGAGCTGTTTCGGGTAGAGTTCCCGGGAGATAGGCCATAACCTGGAGCCTGAGCCGCCGGCTAAGAGTACAGGGTAGACGTTCAGTTCTTTTTTGGAAGTGCTTTTCTTTGCAGGCATAAATTAGATAATGATCACCTTTAATTTATTATTATAGTTCTTCACGAAAAACAAGGTCAAATTAAACAGAGTGGAAATAAATTTAGAGTATAGAGAGCCTTTATAAAGAAGAATCTAACTTTCAACTCGCTTCCAGCATTCTTCGCTGTCAACATTCAGCGTCAGCATGTCTGATATCTGCTGTTCCGACGACGTTCCATCTTTACCCAGATTCTCAAGCAGTTCTCTTGAAATTTCAAACATACACATCCTGTCTTTCCTGATAAGCTGGAATTTGTAGGCTCTCCGGCTGAAAAAATAATAAATTCGGAAAATGATAATAGAGTTATCGATATCCTTTATCTTTCTCGCAATAATCTCAAAGGAGGGCACATCCTTTTCTTCGACAATGGGATCATCGGGGTCATCAAGAGGGTCTACCATATGTGCTCCTTTTACCATGTCCTGACATTAAAGACAATTGTACAGGGATTTTATGCATTTGTCACGAAAAAAAAGGCTGCAGACTATAATTTGGTGATCTTCAGGCGGTCGATTTTCTTTCCGTCCATTTCAAGAATCAGAAACCTGAGGGCGTGAAACCGGAGCTGTTCCCCTGCCTTTGGGAGGTGGCCGAATAATCCAAAGACAAAACCGCCGATGGTATGATAGTTTTCATCACTGAGATCAACGCCGACAAGTTCGTTAATCTCATCAATGCCCGTAGAGCCGGCGACGACAAAGGTGCTTTCATCCAGTATCTCCACTTCTTTTTCTGACTCAATGGCCTCAAATTCATCCTGCAAACTACCGACTATCTCCTCCATGATATCCTCGAGGGTAATCAGACCGGCAGTGCCCCCATGTTCGTCAGCCACAATGGCTATCTGAAATTTATTTTTCTGCATGTCATCGAGAAGTGCGGTGACCATTTTGCTTTCAGGTATGTAATATGCATCCCTGACAAAATCCTTGATCGGCACATTTGGGGAGATTGTCTCCTTCGCCATATTTCTTATAATGTCTTTGACATACAGAATTCCTGTTATGTTGTCCACCGTTTCCTTGATGACAGGATATCGTGAATAACCCTCTTCTGAAACGAGTGAAAGCACATCTGCAACGACGGCGTCTTCTGAGATGACAACCAGTTCGGTCCGCGGCACCATGGCTTCAGTGACTTTTTTATCTCCAAATTCAAAGACATTGTGAAGCATTTCCTTCTCTTCTTTTTCAATGGTGCCTTCTTCCTCACCGATCTTGATCATGGATTTCATCTCCTCTTCTGTGAGTAACTGAGGCGAGGGCTGTACCTCGCCGCCAATGATCCTGATCAGAGAATTAGAGATATTGTTGAATATGGAAACAAGAGGAGAAATAATCCTGATATACATTTCTATGGGCTTTGCCATTGCCAGGGAAATCTTTTCGGCATTCGTCACTGCAAAGGTCTTTGGAGCAAGCTCTCCGAAAATAACAGTCAGTATGGTCATGAACACCGTTGCGACCACGACTCCGATATCTTCCCCCAACAGGTGTATGGCCAGTGCAGTTCCAACGGAGGTGGCCAGAACAGTGAAGAGATTTCCAGAGAGTATGACAGCGCTGAAAAGACGGTCATGCTCATCACGGATCTTCTGGGCTATCTTTGCCTTTTCATTGCCTTTCTCAATCAGGTGGCGCAGCCTGAGTCTGTTCATCGAGATGAAAGCTACTTCGGAGCTTGAGAGAACAGCAATGAATATAATGCAGATGATGATAATGAGAAAGCTTAAGGGGTCAGGGTCCATATACTTTAGCGGAGTTTTCCAATGATTGCATCAGCCATGCCCGAGGTTGTAGCTGCTGAGGGATCATCCGGGGTCGGCTTCATGTCATAGGTAACATTCCTGCCTTCTTCAATGACCGCAGAGACTGCGCTGTCCAGTTTCTCCGCTGCCTCCACCTCTCCCAGGTACCGGAGCATCATAATGCCGCTTAAAATGACAGCAAGGGGATTTACCTTGTTCAGCCCCTTGTATTTTGGGGCGCTGCCGTGGGTCGCTTCAAATACAGCATATTCATCACCGATATTTGCACCGGGGGCAAGTCCGAGTCCGCCTACCAGGCCTGCAGCCAGGTCTGATACAACATCACCGTAAAGGTTCGGCAGAACGAGAATATCATAGAGCTCAGGTTTCTGGACGAGCTGCATACACATATTATCGATGATTTTATCTTCGAATTCAATGTCAGGGTAATCTTTGGCAACCTTTCTTGACACTTCCAGAAAGAGACCATCAGAGTATTTCATTATATTTGCCTTATGTACAGCAGTTACCTTGCGTCGTGCGTTTTTCTGTGCATATTCAAAGGCGGCGCGGACAATACGTTCAGTCCCGTAAACAGAGATAGGTTTAATGCTTATGCCTGAATCAGGACGGATAGACCGGTCAGATAATTTCTTTACCAGATCGATAATGGCCCGTGCCCCTTCAGAGTCTTTCTGGTATTCAATTCCTGCATAGAGGTCTTCGGTGTTTTCCCTGAAAATAACGAGGTCCAGATTTTCATAGCGCGTCTTTGCACCTTTATAGGTCTTGCAGGGTCTGACGCAGCTGTAGAGATCCAGCGTCTGCCGGAGTGTGACGTTGACGCTTCTGAAGCCTGTTCCCACCGGTGTTGTTATGGGGCCCTTAATAGCGACTTTATTCTTTTTAATTGATGCCAGGACACGCTCAGGCAGGGGATTGCCTTCATCGTGGTATACATCCTCTCCTGCATTCTGGATGTCCCAGTCAAATTTGACCCCGGTGGCCTCAAGTACCCGTACCGCTGCTTCAGTTATTTCCGGTCCTGTGCCGTCTCCGGGGATTAAGGTAACCCTATACACTATCGTATCCTCGGTGATACGGTAATGATCTTTGAAGCGACCTCAGGATTTTCAGCAATGAATATAAGCTCGTCGTCTGTTAGTGGCTTCTGCGTATGGAGATTTGCATACTGGACAAGTTCGAGGATTTTGCGTGCCTGCCTGTCATCACGAAAATGGATGCCAAGGCTTTCATAGACATGACGGAATCCCTTGATTCCTCCATATTCCCCTGTTGTGATGACCCGTCCTGTCTGGAGCATCTCCGGTTCGCCCCTTCCTACCTCTGCCGGGTCATAGAGTTCATAGTTTCGCCTGTCCTTCAGAGCACCGTCGGCGTGTATGCCTGATTCATGTGCAAAGGCATTAGCTCCAACACCAACCTGTTTGATTGGAATGGGGATACCGAAGGTGTATGAAGCATACCGGGCAATCTTCCAGGATTTGCGAAGGTCCACATTGTCGTGGAGGTGTACCTTGTCTTCAAAGCCATGGGAATATTTTAATGCCAGGAGAATGGAAACGAGATCGCAATTTCCTGCCCGCTCACCATAGCCATTTATCGTTGTATTGATGTATGCATCAACACCGCTTTCAATGGCTCCCTGGGCTCCGGCAAGAGACACTGCCTCTGCCATCCCAAGATCGTTGTGGCAGTGCATTTCAAGGTCAAATTTTGTCTCTTCCGCTATTTTCTTGATCTTTTCATAGATGGTTATGGGATCGTCTCCGCCAAGAGTGTCGCAGTAACGGATTCTGTCACCGCCATGTTCCTTAGCAGCATGGGTGAACTCGATGAGTTTGCCTACGTCTGTCCTGGATGCATCCTCGGCATTGACGCCGACGGTTTCTACTCCCAGGGATTTGGCTACTTTCAGGGCTTCAACCATTGAGTTCAGGACGTCTTTCCAGGTCTTTCTCCCCTGGAATTTCCCTTCGATCATAATGTCTGATGTAGAAATGGAGATATTCAAGTGCTTGATTTCAGGGCAGTTTTTAAGGGCAAGATCAATGTCTTCCGGGACCGCCCTGCACCATCCCTCGAGGCGGATATTTTTTATGACGCCCTTCTTGACAAGGTCCAGGTTTGCGTTTATGTAGTTGACTTCCTGTTTCAGCGTCGGGAATCCGATCTCGCTTTGAAAGACCCCCATATCGTCCAGATAGAGGTTGATCATGGTCTTCGCAAGCTTGCTCAGCAGGATTCGCGATGTTTGCACACCGTCTCTGTTTGTTACGTCGATAAGGTAAATGTCTTTCATAGAACGATTATTTAAGCATATCCGGGCTGATTTTTACAAGAGGGGGCGGTTTAATGCCATCTTTGAAAGAGTGTATGGGCTATCCCTGCACTGTCAAGGATCTTGCCTATAACAAAATCAATGAGGTCCTCCACGGACTGGGGTTTTTGATAGAAGGCAGGGATAGGGGGAGCTATCTTTACCCCGAGTCTTGCCAGTTTAAGCATATTTTCCAGATGGATTGCATTCAGAGGCATTTCCCGCGGCGCGAGAATCAACGGTCTTCCTTCTTTCAGGGTAACATCTGCTGAACGCTCAATCAGGTTGCTGGCATATCCGTTGGCTATACCTGAGAGTGTTTTCATTGAACAGGGGACGACAAACATCCCTTCATTGCAATATGAGCCGCTTGACAGAGGGGCAGCGAGGTTGGTGTCGCTGTGAAAGCTTATAGTGTCCGCAGAGAAATGATGCCGGATCTTTTTCTCTATTGCTGATGCTGTCTCCGCTGACCAGGCAATGCCTGTTTCTATTTTTATATTGTCAAAGGCCTGAGCGGAGATGCACAAGTGTACAGTATCAATTGATTTGAGCAGTTCTTCTATAAGTCGTATTCCGTATATTGAACCGCTTGCACCTGTAATGGCGACAATACATGACTTCATTGTCACATTTTAACATTTGAGAATGACTATATTCCTCTGGGCGTTCTGAAGGGGGAGGCGGAAGGGAAGGACGGTGCTTACCTGGCCATGCTCCGGCTTCTGTTTCTCCAGTGCTTCCAGTTCCTTATGGATGCCGGGTCCTTTACTCAGGATCAGGGACCCTCCCTCCCGGATCAGGGGACAGGCCGCATTGATAAATTCCAGGATGCTGAAGGTGGCCCGGGAGACGATTACATCAAAAGCCGCTCTGTACTGAATCGGGAGTTTTTCAATGCGCTCCTGTATGATCGTCACCTCCTGTATTCCCTGCTTTCTGACAATATGCCTGAGGAAGGAGGCCTTTTTCCTTGAGGGTTCAATCAATGAAAGCTCAATCTCCGGCCGTATAATCTTGATGGGAATTCCGGGAAATCCAGCACCTGAACCTGCATCTGCCAGCTTCAGTTCACCTTCAGGCAGGGCCTTCAGATACAGGAGAGAATCGAGAAAATGCTTGCTGATAATGTCTTCATCATTTTTCAGGGCAGTGAGATTATAGGCGGCATTCCATTTTTTGAGTTCCTGCAGATAGCCAAGAAAGGCCGCTGTCTGTGATACTGATACAGCAATGTCCAAGTCCTCTAATCCTCTGGCAAGCAGGTCTTCTGCAGAGAGGGGATTCACGGTACTGATCCGACATGAACCGTAACAGCCCCAAGGGTAAGCTTGTGGTACCGTACATTCTGCAGACCTGTTTCCTCCATGGTCTTTTTTAGTTCATCAGGCGCAGGGAAGGAGAGCATGGATTGAGGAAGATAGGTATAGGCCCCTTTTTTACCTGAAATAATTTCACCGATGGAAGGAAGGACCTTTGTGATATAGAAACGGTAGAGTGGTTTGAATATCCTGTTCTGGACAGAGGTAAACTCCAGGATTACAACCCTGCCGCCGCTTTTGACAACGCGGCCCATTTCGCTGATTCCCTTTTTATATTCCTGTACATTGCGGATGCCGAAAGCAATGATTGAACCATCGAAGGTATTGTCCTGAAAGGGCAGGGCAGTGGCATCACCAAAACGTAGGTCAATGCTGTCTGTAAGCTGTGCCGTCATGACCTTCTCTTTGCCCAGTTCAAGCATTCCTGTACTGAAATCCACCCCTTGAACGCGTGATCCGGGGATGCTATTCACGATTTCCAGTGCCACATCACAGGTGCCTGTTGCAACGTCAAGATAATAGGCATTCTCTGTCTTCGGGAGCTGTCCAACGGCGAATTTCCGCCACGAACGGTCAATGCCCAGGCTTAGCACCCTGTTCAGAAGGTCATAGCGGTGGGCTATGGTGGAAAACATTGACTGGATCTTTGCCGGGTCTTTTGCTGATGGTTCCATGTAATCGCAGTTTCGACGTACATTGCCTGTCATTGCGAGCGCCCGAAGGGTGCGCGGCAATCTTTATGTAAAAAGAGATTGCTTCGGCTTCGCCTCGCAATGACGCAAGGGAATAGTTGAATAAAAACTGACAGAAGTTTATAACTGTACAGCTTTTGATGTCAATGCAGGCCTTATTATATATTGTATTTATTTATGTAATTTGAAAGTTGTCCCGGCCTTGAAGTATGATTAATAGTTATGTTTCAGAGTTTTCATACAACAGGCATAGGCAGTCTGCCTCACACTGACCCGGAGGAGGCCTGCAGGGTCATCCTTGATTCTGTGGACATTCCCTTCTGGCCCCAGCTTCCTCACAGGAGCTTTCTGGAGCTCATGGTCCCCCAGTATTCTGAGGGATTTCCCTTTATACGGATTGAGGGAGAGAATGTGATTGTTCAGCAGCCTGATGAGCAGTCAGCAGCAACTTTTTATGAGGCCGTTGCAGGCAGACAGGGATTCCCGATATCAGAAGAGTATGCAGCCGGCCTGTATGCATTTATTGATATATTGAAAAAGGAAAGTCGTACCTTCAGCACGGTGAAAGGACACATTACCGGCCCCCTCACCTTTGCCCTCTCTGTTACAGACAACCAGAAACGTCCGATATTCTTTGACGAAGAGATGAGAGAGCTGTCGCTTGAACTTCTGAAGGGCAAGGTCAGATGGCAGATAGACATGCTCAAACCCTATGCTGACAGTGTGATGATCTTTGTCGATGAGCCCATCCTCTCAGCGCTTGGCACCTCGAGCTACATAGGCGTGAGCTCAGAGGACGCACTGAGGATGCTTCGTGAAATTGTCCTGTTTATCAAGGAGTATGGAGGAATAGCAGGCATTCATTGCTGCGGCAAGGCTGACTGGCCTCTCGTACTTTCGGCAGAGCCGGATGTTTTTAATTTTGACTCCTATTTCTTCTGGGACACACTGGGTATTTATCCTGAGGAAGTCAGGAGGTTTATAGAAAACAGGGGATTTATTGCCTGGGGTGTTGTTCCGACGACGGACATAATAAGGCAGGTTGATCTCCAGGGCCTTAAGGACCAGCTGGAGCGGGGGTTAACGGCCCTGGAAAAAGCAGGGATTGCCCGTGAGATACTCAGGCAGCAGGTCCTCATCACCCCTTCCTGCGGCACTGGATCGCTTACTGCAGAAGATGCCCTGAAGGTATTCTCCCTCCTGAAGAACCTGAGAAACAGCTATGTCGAGGGCTAAGGGGTTTATATCATTTGAAGGAATTGAAGGATCAGGCAAAAGCACACAGTCCAGGCTTTTTGCAGATTACCTTCTTGGCAAAGGACATGATGTTGTTCACACTGCTGAACCGGGCGGAACGGATATAGGGCTGAAAATCAGGAAACTTCTCCTTGAGCCCAACAATCATATGGACGCCCTCACAGAGCTTCTTCTTTATTACGCGTCCCGTGCACAGCATGTTCAGGAAGTAATCCTTCCTGCAATTCGTGAGAATAAAATAGTCATTACTGACCGTTTTACCGACTCAACTGTTGCCTATCAGGGATATGCCCGTGGTTTGAGCATGGATATCATTCAATCTCTGAATGATATTGTTCTCTCTGACGTAACACCGGATATGACTTTTCTCCTTGATATGGATGTCAGGGAAGGCCTGAGAAGGAACCGGGATGCGATGAAAGAGGACAGGTTCGAGCTGGAGACGGTTGCCTTCCATGAGCGGGTACGGCAGGGTTTTCATGAAATTGCAGAAAAAGAGCCCGGCAGGATAAAGATTATTGATGCATCAAAAAGCAAAGAGGAAGTAACAGGGCAGATTATAAAAGTATTTGAACAGTCATGGCATTAAAAGACATTATTGGACATGAGAAGGCAGTAAAGATCCTGAAAGGTTTTATTTCACGGGAACGTATCCCCCATGCCCTTTTATTTGCAGGAGACGATGGAATCGGCAAAAGACTGACTGCACTCAACTTTGCAAAGACCCTGAACTGTGATGGGAAAGACGGGGGCGGTCTTTTTGCCGGGGCTGAGGCGGAGGGCGCAGATAGTGAGCAGACGGACTGCTGTGATGCATGCCCGACCTGTCATAAAATCGATAAGAACAGTCACCCTGATTTTTTTGACCTGTCCCCCGAAGGTGACGGTGGACAGATTACGGTTTCGGTAATACGGCAGCTCGAAGAGTCAATGGCGTACAAGGCCTTCGAAGGGAAGTGGAAGGTTGCAGTCATAGATCATGCAGACAGACTGAACCAGTCGGCTGCCAATGCTTTTTTGCAGACCCTGGAAGAGCCCTTTGAAAACAGCATCTTCATTCTGATCTCATCACGTCCCGAGCTCATTCTCGATACCATACGGTCCAGGTGTCAGAGGATCAGCTTTTCTCCATTGCCTGCAGAAATCATGAGTTCCTTTCTCATGGGAGAGATTGATGATATTGACAGGAATCAGTCCCTGCTCCTGAGTCTGCTCTCCGGAGGCAGGCTGGGATATGCCCTGAATGAGGATCTGCTTCTTCAGCGTGACAGATCATTTGAAGTTCTTGAGCAGATGCTTATGGCAGATGAAAGTGGTTTATGGCAGGACAAGGCTGAAATGGAGGAATGGTTTGACTGGGCGCAGCTCTGGCTTCGGGACATTGCAGTTGAAAAGGCAACAGGACGAAGGGACTTTCTCATTAACAGGGACAGGGAAAAGGACATAACGCGGATAGCAGAGAGAACTGTTCTTCCTGATGTGCTAAAATTGGCCCGCGAGCTCTATAATATAAGAAGCCGATTACAGTTCAATTTAAATAAACAGCTTACATACAATTATTCAAGTCTGCTGATACGAAAGAGGCTGGGAAGATCAGATGTCAGAGCACAGTGAAATAGAAAAAGAGCACAACGAAGAACCTGAGAAGGAGAAAGCTGAAAAAGAGAAGGCTGCTCCTGCAACACGGAATGTTGTGGGTGTACGGTTCAGATCCTGCGGTAAGATATATGACTTTCAGATAAATGGAATAGATGCGTCTCCCGGCTCAAAGGTGGTTGTCGAATCGGAAATGGGGCTGAGCCTTGCAACGGTCGCAATTGCCAGGCATGAAGTACAGGCCCGGGGTGATTTGAAAAAGGTGATACGACTCGCTTCGGAAAAAGATTTTCAGACAATTGAGGACAACCGTTCTCTTGAAAAAGAGGCCAGAGACTTTTGTGTTGAAAAGGCAAAGGCCCTTGGCCTGGAGATGAAGGTCGTTACTACCGAGACAACGCTGGATAAGAAGAGACTTGTTTTTTATTTTACTGCTGATGGAAGGATAGACTTCAGGGAGCTGGTACGGGACCTTGCCGGAAAATTCAAGACCCGGATCGAGATGAGACAGATCGGGGTACGGGATGAGGTCAAGATGCTCGGCGGCATCGGTGCCTGCGGCAGGGAAACATGCTGCAACCAGTTCCTGACCTCTTTCGAGCCCATAACGATCAGGATGGCCAAACAACAGGACCTGTCAATCAATCAGAGTAAACTTTCGGGTATATGCGGACGATTGATGTGCTGTCTCGGCTATGAAGTTACTGAATCAGGCTCCCAGCGTACGTCTTACCCGCGGAAGAAAGAAGTGAGAGAAGTTTTACCGGAAGATAAAAAGAAAGATGAGCTTTCGGCTCAAACTTCAGAGACAGCTGTGACCGGAAAAGATCAGGCCCGGCCCGAGCAGGTCAGAGGCGAGGATAAGAAAAAGGAAGAGGGTTCGCCTGAGGACAATAAAGGAACCCATCCTCATCAGAAAAAGAAGAGATTTTTTAAACGGGACCGGAAGAGATTAAAAAAACGCCATACAGGGGAGTCACCTGCTGAAAAGACATCAGCTCAGCCGGAGAGTGCAAAGCAGGGTGAAGAGGCCGGTAGAAAAGAGAGTACTCGACCATCCAGAAAACGCCGGAAGTTCTGGAAAAAGAAAAAGCAATAAGCAATGGCAAACAACAGGTTTTATATTACAACCCCGCTTTATTACGTCAACG
>CP070644.1:2229388-2241773 GCA_020354155.1 Nitrospiraceae bacterium
CACACTCTGTTCAATTATACATTGAAAGACAGAGAGTCCCTGTACTACAGACTTCAGGAGAATCGGCCTGACGTACTAACAAACACTATAATCTTAAAATTCAATAAGGAGGATTAGAATATGCCACTTGATCCAACCAAACATGCAGATTGGGAAATAGCAGAAGATGCTGAAAAGTCGATGGCCACGATCTATGAGATCGGAGAGCGACTGGGACTGACAAAGAACGAGCTTCTTCCTCAAGGCCATTACATCGGAAAGATTGACTACAGGGCAGTCCTTGAACGCCTGAAGGACAAACCGAACGGCAAATATATCGATGTTACCGCCATCACTCCGACCCCTCTTGGTGAAGGAAAGTCCACATCATCAATGGGTCTTGTTCAAGGCCTCGGCAAAATAGGGAAGAACGTAGGCGCAGCCATACGGCAGCCCTCCGGAGGTCCAACGATGAACATAAAGGGCTCTGCCGCAGGCGGCGGACTTGCACAGTGCATCCCTCTTACCCCTTTCTCGCTTGGTTTTACCGGAGATATCAACGCAATCATGAACGCTCATAACCTCGCAATGGTTGCGTTGACTTCAAGGATGCAGCATGAGCGGAACTATAATGACGAGCAGCTTCAGCGCCTCAGTAACATGGAGAGGCTCGATATCGACCCTACCAAGGTAGAGATGGGCTGGATCATGGATTTCTGTGTTCAAGCCCTGAGAAATATCATAATCGGTATTGATGGTGTAAACGGCAACAAGGACGGTTTTATGATGAAATCAAAGTTCGGCATAGCTGTTTCATCAGAGGTCATGGCCATTCTTTCCGTTGCCACAAGCCTTAAAGACATGCGTGACCGTATGGGTAAAATTGTTGTTGCTTACAGCAAAAAGGGAAAAGCAATTACAACAGCAGACCTCCAGGTTGACGGTGCAATGACTGCATGGATGGTGGATGCACTGAACCCGAGCCTTATGCAGACACTGGAAGGCCAGCCGGTTATCGTTCATGCCGGCCCTTTTGCAAATATCGCAATCGGACAGAGTTCAATTATCGCTGATCAGATCGGCCTTAAACTTGCTGACTACCATGTTACTGAGTCCGGCTTCGGCGCTGATATTGGTTTTGAAAAATTCTGGAATCTCAAGTGCCGCTTCAGCGGACTTACTCCTGACTGTGCAGTTGTTGTTGCTACTATCAGGGCTCTTAAGTGTCACGGCGGAGCGCCGGTCCCCGTTCCGGGCAAACCGATGCCTGCAGAATATGGCACTGAAAATGTAGACTGGGTAGAGAAAGGCTGTGCAAACCTTCTTCACCATATAAAGAATGTCAGGAAGGCCGGCATAAGCCCGGTTGTATGCATCAATGCTTTTTATACTGACACAGATGCAGAGATCGCCAAAGTGAGGGAGCTTGCCGAAGCTGCAGGAGCCAAGGTCGCACTCTCACGGCACTGGGAAAAAGGTGGAGACGGCGCTATCGAATTTGCCGAGGCTGTTGTTGAGGCCTGTGAAGAAAAAACAGATTTCAAATTCCTCTATGAGCTTGACGAGCCTGTTAAAGATCGTATCGAAAAAGTTGCAAAAGAGGTCTACGGCGCAGACGGCGTTGAGTACTCACCGGAAGCGAATACCTCACTTGCACGGATACAGAATGACCCTAAACTCTCAAAGCTCGGCCTCTGTATGGTCAAGACGCACCTGTCACTTTCTGACAACCCTGCTCTCAAGGGTGTGCCTACGGGATGGAAGCTGAAAGTCAGGGAGGTGCTCACCTACGGTGGCGCACAGTTTATTGTCCCAGTAGCAGGTGCTATCAGCCTGATGCCGGGGACAGGTTCCAATCCGGCCTTCAGGAGAGTCGATGTTGATACGGAGACAGGCAAGGTCCAGGGCGTTTTCTAAGATAACGATCATATACAGCCCCTGTGTATATATGACAGGGGCTGTATCTTTTTCATGGCAGTTCATTACTGAAGTCACCTGATGTGCTTTGCCTGAGACTTGGCTCATAATACCGTGGATCAAATCAAATGGTTGCTAACCTCCCAAACTTATTAACATTGACTCGCATCTTTCTTCTGCCCTTTTTTGCGGCTTCTCTCATTTATAGCGAGTATCATTATGCCCTCGGCCTCTTTCTTGTTGCCTCCATTACGGATTTGCTCGATGGATATATAGCACGTATTACAGACCAGATGACATATTTTGGCCGCATCCTTGATCCTGTTGCAGACAAGTTCTTTCTTATTACTTCTTTCATCCTTATGACTGCATATGGCCTTATGCCAAAATGGCTGACAATAATTGTAATCAGTAAAGATGCGATCGTGATCACAGGAAGCATCATTCTCTATTTCGTAACAAACAGACTTACCGTTGAACCAAGCGCCTGGGGAAAGTGGGCAAGCGGGTGCCAGTTCATATTAATTGGCCTTGAGTTGCTTGTTCTGAATTTTCAGAATGGCATTGCAATACCCTTCATCCTGCATGCACTGGTTGCACTCCTCACCGCCATTGCAGGCATTCATTATGTTCATATGGGACTGAAAGTAGCCAACGCTGAGAGCGGGAAAAGCACAGAATGACTGCCACGATCTCATCCATAGACCTGAATGGCTCTGCAGATAAGCTGGGACTGCAGAAAGGGGACATTATCAAAAGCATAAACGGCAATCCTGTCAATGATGTAATTGACTACATGTTCTATTCCCGTGACGGATCCATGGACCTCAAGATTCTCCGTGGCAGCAAATTCCTTTCCTTTAAAATCAAAAAGAATCAATTAAGCGACCCGGGCTTTGAGATCCGGCCTTTCAGGATAAAGTCCTGCAGAAACAAGTGCATCTTCTGCTTTGTTCATCAATTACCAAAGGGAATGCGCAACAGCCTCTATGTAAAAGATGATGATTACCGTATGTCGTTTCTCTATGGAAATTACATTACCCTCACCAACCTCTCAAGAAAAGATAAAGAGAGAATCTTCACCCAGAGATTGAGCCCCCTCTATGTATCGGTGCATTCCACTGATGACGGGCTGAGGAGAAAGATGCTCGGTAACCCCAGGGCGCCCGACATCCTGAAGGAGATCTCAGAACTGACAGGCCGGAAAATCAGACTTCATGTGCAGATAGTTGTTGTCCCCGGCATGAATGACGGGAAGGAACTTGAAAAGACAATAAAAGATCTTGAAAAATTCTACCCCTATGTTTCATCGATTGCAGTAGTACCTGTTGGCCTTACAAAACAGCGGAGAAGCAAAATCAGGCCCATAGAGAAAAAAGATGCGCAGCAGATAATCGACTCGCTCAAAAAAATCCGGGGCAGGCTGAAGAGACGTCATGGCGAACACCTCGTCCATATTGCTGATGAATTTTATATAAAAGGAGAGTTGCCCTTTCCACCCTACAAAGATTACGGCGACTTCCCCCAGCTTGAGAATGGTGTCGGACTTGTACCGTCTTTTCTTCACGCATCAAAAAAACTGAGGCTTCCGAAGAAGGTTGAACCAAAAAAAATAGCTCTCTTTACCGGGGTTTCATTTATGCCCATTCTGAAAGATTTTGTCTCCCGGCTCAAATCAATTGAAGGCCTGTCCCTTGACATCTTTAAAGTAGAAAATTCTTTCTTCGGGCCCTCGGTATCCGTAACAGGACTGCTCACCGGAAAGGATGTCCTCAAATCTGTGCTGGGCAAAACAAAAGCAGATTGCCTGCTCGTGCCTGATGTTGTTTTAAAAAGCGGCGAGGACGTCTTCCTCGATAATGTAACGCTGAAAGACCTTGAAGAAAATCTCGGAATGCAGGTCAAGGCAATAGAGCCCACGCCTGATGCCCTTCTAAAGGAGATAAAAGATGGATGTGAACGGAAGGACTAAAATCATCGGGATCTTCGGGTATCCCATTGAACACACACTTTCTCCCTTAATGCATAACGCTGCTTTTCATTCATTAAACATGAACCACTGTTATGTTGCCTTTAAAGTGCATCCTGATAACCTGTCTGATGCAGTGAAGGCAGTAAAAAGCCTCAATCTCCTCGGCGTTAATATCACAGTTCCCCATAAAGAAGCCGTTATCCCCCTTCTGGATGAAGTCAATGAAGAGGCCCGCTTCATCGGTGCTGTAAATACAGTGGTAAACAATGAAGGAAAATTAACTGGCTACAACACTGACGGCAGAGGATTCATGGGTTCCCTTTCAGAGGCGGGTATATCTGTAGAGAACAGGAACGTCGTTATTATCGGCACCGGGGGAGCTGCACGGGCAATCAGTTACTATTTAAGTGAAAAGGCCTCCCTGCTTTCTTTATTTGATATTGACAGGAAAAAGTCAGAAAGACTTGTTACCGATCTCAGGAAGATCCGCGGCAACGTTGAACTCCTGGAGAGTGCCGATGCGATAGGAAACGCAGATGTTCTTATAAATGCAACCCCCCTTGGGCTCCATGCAGAGGACCCCCTCCCTGTTCAACAGGAACTTATTTCCCCGGGTATGACAGTGTGTGATCTTGTGTATAAAACAACAGGCCTGCTCAATGCCGCGAAAAAAAACGGAGCAGCAACGCTTGACGGTTCAGGCATGCTTCTCTGGCAGGGAGTGCTTGCCTTTGAATTGTGGACAGGAATGAAACCGCCTGTTGATATCATGCGCAACGTGCTTCTGTCAAATATAAAGTAGTTCCAACATGACAGGAGAGAATTAAAATGTAACTATCAGAATTCAAAATTAAGGTAAAATAATTCAATAATTTTATTCCTTAATTTTTATTTTTGATTTTTTATCTTTGACGTTGAATAGTCTTTTCTTATATGTGTTGCCTCAGCCTCCCAGAATAATAGATGGCCAGGATCACCTGTACATATCTCTTCTTATGAGAATATGTGGGGTCCACCGCTTTCATTAGCTGCATAGACACAATTCTTTGCGCCTGTCTTTGCGCTGTACAACGCGTCGTCTGCAGCCTTGATGACAGCTTCCCATCCAGGATCCCGTGACGTTCCTGAGATAAATGTTGCAACACCGCTGCTGAGGGTTACGACTTCGGGATTATTCTTTCTATGTTCAATAGCCAGGTCGACCGTTGATTTTCTTAGATTTTCTGCTACTTTCAGGGCATCGACGATAGTCTGCTCAGGCAATAAAACAATAATCTCCTCACCGCCCCACCGGAATACTTCATCGCTTGCCCTGAGGGTCTCTTTGAACAGATTTGCGATGGAAATAAGTACATAATCTCCCTTCTGATGTCCATAGGTATCATTATAAAATTTAAAATTATCTATATCACAGATGATAATGCTGTAACACCTGTTATACCGCAGGGCAACCTGATGCACTGCTTCTATCCGCTCACTAAAGTACCGTCTGTTGCCTATCTGCATGAGATGATCAATATTGGCCAGTTCATTTAACCGTTCATTTAACTGCTGAGAATCCCTGTGTTTTCCCTCCAGGAGGGTCATCATGTTGTTAAAACTTTCCCCTATCATCTTAATTCTGCTCTCACAGGCGTGCTGAAAAACATCACATTTGCTGCAATCCCCATACTTCTTTGCAAAAACACCCTGCACCTCAGCGCCGCAGAATGTTCCTGCAATCTGCCAGCACCTGAGATTTTTTGACTGATAACTGGGACAATCGGTTTTCTTACATGCCTTATGTTCCCAGCACCTCAAAAGATTATTATTACTGCAACGGATATGAAAACTTTCATGGGTAATAACTTCATTGATACTTTCAGCAATCAGGATCTGTGACTCTTCAAGTTCAAAATTATAGCGTTCAATTTCCCTGTTCTGACTTTTCAACATCATATCAGCCCTCCTGATTAACAGGAGGAGCATCAGGAAAAAAGCGCTCATTGTCATGATAACAATAATTGCTACATTGGCAGACTCCCGCCTGATCAGTGTGTAAAGGGGAGTCATATTATAGTAGATCTCGAAGACACCTATAATGTTCTCCTCTGATGCATGCTTTAGAGTATTATCGTTATAGGTCATACGATTTTTAATAGGAATGTAGACCTCAAGAATATCAATCGTGTAGCGCTTACCCTTTTCCGTAAAGTCTTCTTCAAAGGGCTGCATTTTTCTCGTCATATTAGTTGAGATATGATTATGAAGGGCCTGTCCGAAGTGTACTGAATTGTTAATTACTCCAATATTATCTATGTCAGTAGAGTATAGGGTAAGACCTCTTCGGTCAAATATTTTTACTTTAAAAACGTTTCTGTATTGACTCAGCATGCCTTTGATTTCATTATCCAACTTCTCAAAGGTTGTGTTCGTCCTGTCAATATTAAAATACCTGCCGTCCCTGGCAACAGTGAAAGTAAAATCCCGGAGAATGTCGTGGTTTAAATGGTGCGCTATTGTTTTGACCATGCTTACAGCCTGATTTTCCATGAGATTCCTTTGGCGGTAAACAAAGAGGGTTGAAAGCAGTGTAGTGAGGACCAGCACAGTAACTATGCTGAAGAACAGAAAATACCTGCGCAGATTAAAATTTTTACGTATGTGTTCCTTATTCGATGTATTTTCCCAGAACATATGATGTATGTATCGAATTTATTACTCATAATCTTTAGCCGACAACTCTTTTTAACACCTTGTTTTTTATGCTTTTTTAATAATCTCTTCTATTTTATTTCTAAATGGTTCAAAAAGGAGTGATTTTTTCTGTCTCCGCCAGACCTCTCACTATTCTCTCCTCTTTTCTGTTCACTTTTGATCGATTTTGACAAGAATTCCTATGAGATGGTACTATTCAAACCACTTTCATGAACAGTCTTTCATGCAGTACAGGCAGTACATAACCTTTACCCTATACCGATTGGTTAAGAAATGAAAATAGCAATAACCGGCAAAGGAGGCGTAGGCAAAACAACGCTGTCAGCCCTTCTCAGTCATATCTATTCCATGGAGGGGAAAAGGGTCATTGCCGTCGATGCTGATCCGGACGCGAATCTCGCTGCTGCCGTAGGTATAGCAAAAGATGAAATCTCCAAAGTCAGACCTATCGCTGAAATGTCTGATCTCGTAGAAGAGCGGACCGGCGCGAAACCGGGAACAAGCGGCGGGATTTTCAAAATCAATCCGAAAGTTGATGACATTCCCGAAGGTTTCGGCTATGTCATGAACAACATCATTCTCCTTGTTATGGGTAAATCAAAATTTGCCTCCTCGGGCTGTTATTGCCCGGAACACGCCTTATTGAGAAGATTATTAAAGCACCTCATCGTTGACAGGGATGAAATTGTCATCGTAGACATGGAAGCCGGCATTGAACATCTGACCCGGGGTACAGCCGAAGGAGTTGATGCCTTTATTGTTGTCGTTGAACCTGGCCAGCGAAGTCTGCAGACCGCCCTTGCTGTAAAGAGACTTGCTGAAGAGCTGGGTGTGAAGAGGGTTTTTGTCGTTGCAAACAAGGTCAGAAAAGAGAAGGATGTAGAGTTTATCAGGGAAAACCTCGGAGACATGGAATTTCTCGGAACAATGAGTCATAACGAGAGTATTGTCGAGACTGACATGAGCGGACTGCCTTCGTACAAGGCATCTCAGCAGGCATTGAATGAGGCCCGGACAATCAAAGAGGCTCTTGAGAAAAAAGTTTGAAAAAGCAGACCCGCGAAAAGCTTTTAAAGAGACGAGACTCTATCCCGACTGAAATTAAGAATAAAAAAGAACGTGCCATAGAAAAAAGACTCTTCGCTCTTGATGCTTTCCAGTCAGCACAGGGCATTCTCATGTATGTTTCTTTCCGATCGGAAGTAGACACGAGAAGATTTCTCGATGACATTATTAAATTAGACAAAACCCTTATACTGCCCGCTGTTGATGCCACTCATAACGTATTGAAACTCTATGAGGTCAAAGATACTGCCAACCTCCTTCCCGGCCATATGGGCATTCTCGAACCGGGGAAAGATCTGAACCGGCAGGTAACTCTCGATGAAATCGATCTTGTTGTCATACCAGGTACTGGCTTTGATCCGAAAGGCAACCGGCTTGGATATGGCGGGGGATATTATGACAGGCTTCTCAGCCTTGAATCAAAACAACTGGCAAAGGTCAGGCATATACCAACAGTCGCCCTCGCCTTTGAAGAGCAGATCGCCAAAGAGATTCCGGCAGAACCTCATGACATAGGGGTTGATATGATTATTACAGACAAACGGCTCATTCAATGCTGAATCACGGGACCTGTCCTCAATTATTTTCCTCATTCTTGACATTGGGTATTTCAAATATATAAAGTTATATTCCGCTTCAGAGCTGTCCAAAATAAGATAGCTTGGTCAGCATAGAAACAATCTCACGATCTGTCATTGTCCGACCTGATCGGACAATCCAGAAAAATGAGGCTGGGTTGCCCGATTCAATCGGGGAATGACAGCAAGGGGAAACATATACTTCTTTTTTACAGAAACCAATACAGGTAGAGAGAATTTTTTGGACAGCAGTGAATCCGTTATATTCATAAGGACCGACTTTATTAGTAAAAATTTAATCCACAGGAGGACTCTATGGCTTACAGAAACTATACTGATCGAATAGGCGGAATGAATCACTGGCTCTTTGCCCAGGATGAATTCAAACATCTTATCAACCGACCTTTCAGAGGAGAAGACTACTCGAATGTCATCAATGGTTCCGGAATAGTAAAGGGGGAACAGAAATATCCCAAGGGCTATCAGGAAATGATCATTCCCGAGCTCAAGCGCAGAGCAGACTTTTTCAGTGAAATTCCGGCCCTCAAGTCCATTCATCCGGCAGACAGCAAAGTCCTGACAGTTCTTGTGGGCGATAAAGACGACCCCGCAGTCGCAGCATCACGAAGCTATGTAGGAATGAAATCAAAAACAACTCAGCAGTCCGGACTGTCCAGCATGATGGAGGAGTTCCCATCAACAGTAACGACTGCTGAGATGTATGAAAAGCTTGCAAAGTGGAACAATGACCAGTCTATTTCGATTCTTATGTTTCAGCTCCCCTTTGGCGGTGCTGCAGGCAGGACAATCGATACAACCGCTCTCTGCAACCGTATTGCCCTTGAAAAAGACGGCGATGGTCTGAACCAGATGACCCTGGGACTCATGTCCCTTGGCGCTGATCGCTACTATGACTGCTGCACGCCGAGCGGTATGGTAGACCTTGCCAGTGTTTATCTCGTGCGGGAAAAAGGAGCCAGGCTCCGCCCTGACGGCATAGCCAGCTTTGCCGGACTTGAAGTGTTAGTCGCAGGCAGAAGCAATATCGTTGGCGAGCCACTCTTTAACCTGCTGAAAAGATTTGATGCCACCACATTGGGGCCATTACACACACGTACAGGGTCTGGAGGCAATGCTGACAAAGAGACACAACGCAGAATTTATATTGAGCTGTCACAGCGTGCTGACATCGTTTTCGGATGCATGGGATTCCATCCATACAAGGTCCATCCTGACACAGAGTATTTCTTCACTCCCGAGATGCTCAAGGAAGACTGTCTTGTGATTGATGCCTCAACATCATTCAGAAAAGACGGAAAAAAACCCTACGGTGATGTTGATCCAGCTGCCCGTGCAAAGGCTGCTGCCTTTACCCTTGAGACAGGCGGGGTAGGACCTGCTACGGTGACCAAACTCGTTCATCAGGGCTGGAATGGCATGCTCTATCAGAACATTGACAAGGTCAGAAAGGCACTGGAGGATAATAAAGCAACCGTTCTTGCCACCTTTACATCACTGCTTGCAGCATACGCAGAATCTAATGACACTGATGCAGCAGGTAATGCTGAGGTACTTTATACCCGGGCGGTGAATCCGGAGAGCCATCCCGTTCATGCCGTTGATGCTCTCGAGGCCATTTTCCCGGCGTTGATGGCTTAAAGTAATGAATGTAAGAAACAGGGGTATGCCTTGGCATACCCCTGTTTCTTACTATCCCCGTTTTTTGACACCAATTCCCCCCAAATGTTAATATTTTTGACTTATTTCAGCACATTACAACCATTCCAAAATGGATAAGAAAAAAATACAAAAAGGCGTAAAGCTGATCCTTGAGGGTATCGGTGAAGATCCGGACAGGCCTGGTATCAAAAATACACCGAAGAGAATAGCCAATCTCTATGAAGACATTTTCTCAGGCCTGAACACCCCAACTGAAGAAATTCTGAAACCCATTGAAGGTGAGACCCATGATGAAATGGTCCTGCTCAAGGACATCCCTTTTTACTCAATCTGTGAACATCATCTCCTGCCTTTTATCGGAAAGGCCCATGTAGCCTATGTACCGTCAAAGGGTAAAATAGTAGGATTAAGCAAGCTTGCCCGGGCAGTTGAAATTTTTGCCAAACGGCCCCAGGTCCAGGAACGCCTCACTGCGCAGCTCGCTGACATGATCATGGATAAATTAAAGCCTAAAGGCGCTATGGTAATCGTAGATGCCGAACACCTCTGTATGTCCATGAGAGGGGTAAAAAAGCCGGGCACAAAAACTGTGACATCGGCAGTGAGAGGAATATTCAGAACAAAGGAATCTACCAGGATGGAATTGCTTGATCTGATAAAGCGAGGCGATTAACGGCAAATCAATATTTTTTAACAAGGAGTGTCAAATGATCATTACCAAAAAGCGCGACTTCAAAGATTTACTGGAAAACCTGAAGAACTATAAGAGTTTCTTTCTCATTGGCTGTTCGGAGTGTGCAACACTCTGCGGCACGGGAGGTGAGCCTGAACTGGCTGCAATGAAAGAGGCCCTTGAGGCAGAAGGCAAGACTGTTACGGGCACCCTGCATCCCAAGACAGGATGCCAGACACTGGGGACAAAGATCGAATTAAAAAAAGACAAGGAGGCCTGTAACGCAGCTGATGCAATTATTGTTCTTTCCTGCGGTGCCGGTACCCAGTCAGCCGTTGAAATATTCCCTGACAAGCCTGTATTCCCGGCAAATGATTCACTCTTTCTCGGAAACATGACACGGTTCCAGATGTTTGACGAACGGTGTTCTCTCTGCGGAGAGTGCGTTCTGGATAAAACCGGGGGTATCTGCCCTGTAACTGCCTGTCCCAAGGGACTGTTAAACGGCCCCTGCGGTGGCACTGATAATGGCAAGTGTGAAGTAAGCCCGGACATTGAATGCGCCTGGGTCAGGATCTATGAGAGAATGAAGAAAACAGATCAGCTCGAAGACTTCAGGAAAGTACTGGAACCCAAAGACTGGTCAGCCAGCAGAAAACCGGCCAGACTGAATACACGGGAGAAAAAGGAGGAGAAAAAGTGAGTTTGAAAAGCGCTCTTGAATCGGGTAAATTTACCGTTACAGCAGAAGTAGGCCCACCAAAGGGTACGGATATAGCAAAGATCCTCCACGAAGCCGAGGAGCTCAAGGGAAAAGTGGATGCCCTCAATGTTACTGATAATCAGTCAGCAGTCATGCGCATCAGCTCTATGTCCTTTTGCAAGCTTCTTCTTGATATGGGACAGGAGCCAATCCTGCAGATGACCTGCCGTGACCGGAACCGCATTGGACTGCAGTCAGACCTTCTCGGTGCCAGCATTCTCGGGATTAAAAATGTCCTCTGTATGACAGGTGACCATCCCAACGCAGGAGATCATAAGGAAGCAAAACCCGTCTATGATATTGAATCTGTCCAGCTGCTGAATATTGTCAGGGCACTCAACGATGGCAAGGATATGATGGGCAATGAGATGAAGGGCGGCACTGATTATTATCAGGGCGCTGTTGTTACGCCCGAGGCAGTGCCCCTTGAACCCCAGCTGATGAAGTTTGAGAAAAAGGTCAATGCCGGGGCAAATTTCTTTCAGACACAGGCAATTTATGACATAGAGAAATTTAAAGAGTTTATGCAGTACGCAAGGAAATTCCCGGTTAAGATTCTTGCTGGCCTCGTGCTTCTCAAGAGTTCAGGGATGGCAAATTTCATGAATAAGTTTGTTCCGGGGATAACCGTACCGCAGGAACTGATTGATGAACTCAAGGAAGCAGGCAAGGAAAAGGCCCTTGATGCAGGTATTGATATCATGGCCCGTCACATTAAGCAGTTAAAAGATGAGAAGATCTGTGACGGTGTACATATCATGGCAATCGGAGCTGAAGACAAGGTGCCCCTCATAATGGAAAGAGCCGGCCTGCTCTAAAGACAATTCCAGTGTATACAAAGAGGGCCATGAAAGTATGGCCCTCTTTTTTTGTCTGTGATAAACTGTGTACCAGTAAATGGCATGAATAAATCAAAACAGGGGAACCTTAAGAATCTTCTCGCTGTCATGGCGATAACAATCCTTATATACATGACCTATATTCTTCTTTCCGTCCTTGCCATCATGCTCTTTACAGGATCTATTCACATTATCAGTGGACAAAGCAATTCTTCCTTAACC
>CP070644.1:2241873-2251078 GCA_020354155.1 Nitrospiraceae bacterium
TATTGGCCAGCCCCGGCAATGTATTCTGCTCATGAATCATTGTCGGTATCCCCATCATTGAGGCACACAGGAGCACAGGGCCGGAACTGTATCCTCCCACACCAAGTACTATGTCAGGGGCCACCTCTTTCAGAATCGCCCTGGCATCAATAATGGAAAAAGGAATTTTCATGAAAGACCTCAGGGTAGAAAAAACCCCTTTGCCCACGAGTCCCTCTGACCTGATAAACCGGATATCATACCCTTCCCGGGGAATAATCTTTGACTCAATGCCCCTCACTGTCCCAACAAAGGTACAGTGGACATCCGCCATGGAACGTTCCAGTTCCCTGGCAACCGCAATTGCAGGAAAGAGGTGCCCGCCTGTTCCGCCTCCGGCTATGACTATTTTCATCACCGCCTGCTCCTCAAAGTTGTTCTATCCATATAGCTGTGGGAATAAGAATGTTCTTCCATCTCTCTCTGCTTATTTCTCCCTGATATACTGATCAATATTCCAGCTGCTGCCATATTAATGAGCAGCGCAGAGCCGCCATAACTGATAAATGGCAGGGGCAGCCCTTTTGTCGGCATCAGTCCTGTAGAAACAGCAAAATTAATCAGTGCCTGTACCCCTATCATCATTGACAGGCCAATGGTTAAAAAATACGTAAAGGGATCCTGGACCCGTGATGCCATCCTGATCCCTGCCAGAAAAAGCCATACAAATATCCCTATGACAGCGAGAACACCGATTAATCCCAGTTCCTCCCCTATGATTGAAAATATAAAGTCGGTATGCACTTCCGGCAGGTAGTACAGTTTCTGCCTGCTGCCGCCAAGACCCACTCCTAAAATCCCGCCCTTTCCAAAGGCGATAAAAGACTGTACTAACTGGAATCCACAGCCGAAGGGATCTTTCCAGGGGTCTATGAAACAGGTCACCCTTTTCATTCGATAGGGTGATGTCATAACGAGAAGGTACATGGCAGGAAGGGCTGTCAGAACCAGTACCCCGATGTGGCTCAACCGCGCACCACCCAGAATCAGCAGACCAATGGTAAGAATGCCGAGGCTCATGACTGCCCCAAAATCAGGCTGAAACATGATAATGCCCTGAAAGACGAGCATAATGCTTACAGGAATGAGGAGGCCGTAACGGAATTCCCTCATCCTCTGAAAGTTTTTATCCATGTAAAAGGCAAGAAAAAATACCATGACAATTTTGACAAGTTCAGAGGGCTGGAAAGTAGTTGGCCAGAGACGAAGCCATCTCCTTGCTCCGTTGGCAGATATCCCTATGCCAGGAACAAAGACAAGAACAAGAAGGAGCAGGGATAAACCGAGGAGAACATATACCATTGGCTTCAACTTCCTGTGGTCTACCCTGGAGAGAAGAAACATGGCCCCAATACCGACAAACACAGTAAAAAGGTGGTTTATCAGATAGTGAAATCCATTGTCATACTTTCTCATGGACATAAGTGCAGTAGAGCTGTACACCATCAGTATGCCGATAGCTGTGAGCAGCAAAACCGGTATTAAAATATTATTCCTTTCTTTAACTATCATGTCTCCTATAGGCTGTTACTGCGGATCTGACAGCCTCCTTACTGCCTCTTTGAATTTCCTTCCCCTGTCTTCAAAATCCTGAAACATATCAAAACTGGCACAGCCAGGTGAGAGGAGAACAACATCGCCTGGTCGCGCTCTTGATAAACACTGTTTCACTGCATCGTCAAGGCTGTTGGCGCATATGGTCTCTGTGCTGCTGCCAAGGGCCCTGCTTATCTTCTCCTGGGCCTCACCAATAAGAACTAACAGCTTGACCTTCTTTTTTATACGTTTCTGTAACCGGGTAAAATCACTTCCCTTGTCCATACCGCCCATGATTAATATAATGTCTTCAAATCCCTCCAGGGACTTGGCAACGGCCCCAGTGTTTGTTCCCTTGGAATCGTTAATAAAACGTACCCCATTCACTTCACCGGCAAATTCCATCCTGTGTTCCAGTCCCTGAAAATTGCGCAACACCTTTTTTACGGCATCCACAGAACACCCTGCGAGCAGGGCCATAAGGGAAGCGGCCATCGCATTTTCGAGGTTATGCAGTCCCGGTATCGTAATTTCATTGCTCTCGACCAGCTTCTCCCCTGATTCGTTTTTTGACAGAATCAGAGAACCCCGATGCAGATATATGCCTCTCACCTTCTTTTTCCTGCTGAAGAAAAAGACATCGGGCATCCTCAATCCCGCGGGTTCAATGCTGGCCCTGAAAAGATTCATAACTGTAGGGTCATCAGCATTGAGTATCAGATGGTCTCCCCCTTGCTGGTTCTCAAATATACGTGCCTTGGCAGCTATGTAGTCTTCCATGCTGTTATACCTGTCAAGATGGTCAGGGGTAATATTCAGAATAGCCGCAATGTTCGGCCTGAAATCCCTGATCTCTTCAAGCTGAAAGCTCGAAATCTCAGCTACAATGTGATCAACCTGTATATCATGACCGTTTCCAAGAGCAGTATGCAGTTCTTCTGTCAATGCACTTCCGATATTTCCTCCAAGGAGTGTCCGATAACCAGACTCCTTTAGCATGAGGCCGACAAGCGTTGTTGTCGTAGATTTTCCATTTGTTCCTGTGATGCCGATATAAAGAGGCTCCTCATAGTTATTCATCGTCGAAGAAACTGAAATTGAGCCCTCTTCCTTACTCCTTATTGCCTGATAGGCTAGTTCGAGCTCACTGATTACAGGAATCCCCCTGACACGTGCCCGTCCAAGAAATGGGGAATCACAGGGAACTCCGGGGCTTATAACAATAATATCAGCTCCATTAAAGACTTCGTCCGGGTTACCGCCGACTACTATCTCAATATCCGGAGACAGCCGCTGAATGCCGGCTTCAAGTTTCTCTCGTGGCTGGCTGTCAGTTACTGTAACGCGGGCGCCAAGACGTGACAGCAGGTTTGCCGCCCCGATGCCGCTTCGTGCGAGACCGACAACGACTACTTTTTTATCCCTGAATGTCATTTTCCTCTCCTGTGTATCTATCATCAGTGCCTGTCAATCATGATCCCCGTCATCGTACTTTCAGAGTAGTCAAACTCAACATTGCCAGAATAATACCAACAATCCAGAACCTGACAATGACCTTTGGTTCGGGCCATCCCTTTTCCTCAAAATGATGATGAATGGGTGCCATTTTGAAGACCCTCTTCCCCGTCAGTTTGAAGGATACAACCTGGATCATGACAGAAAAAGTTTCTATGACAAATATGCCTCCTACAACGGCAAGGACTATCTCCTGCTTTGTGATCACTGCCAGTGTCCCAAGTGCACCGCCCAGACCGAGGGACCCCACATCACCCATGAAAATCTCTGCAGGGTAACTGTTGAACCAGAGGAACCCAAGGGCAGCTCCAAACATTGCCCCGCAGAAAACCGTAAGTTCACCAGTGCCGGGAAGGTAAAGCACATGAAGGTACTGTGAAAAACCGGCATGACCAGAGATATAGACAAGGGCCCCGTTTGCCAGGCAGGCAATACCAACAAGACCGATGGCAAGTCCGTCGATTCCGTCAGTGAGATTCACGGCATTCGACGACCCTACGATTACTAAAATCGAAAAGGGTATATAAAACCATCCAAGATCAATAAGCCATTTTTTAAAAAAGGGAATACTCAGACTTGCTATATAGGGGTCCTCGGGATTGTAGTAGAAAAGCATCCCGATTCCCATGGCAAGAACAATCTGTGCTCCAAACTTATACCAGCCCTTCAGCCCTTTTGTGTTCTGTTTAATTGCCTTCAGATAATCATCCGTCAGCCCGATCAGTCCAAACCCCAAAATTGCAACTGTCATAATTAATATATATTTGTTTGACAGGTCTGCCCACAGAAGCGTGCTGATAACTACCGAAAGAATAATCAGTATGCCGCCCATTGTTGGCGTACCCTCTTTGTGGAGATGGGTCCTGGGGCCCTCATTTCTTACATGCTGGGTCATACTGAGATTTCTGAGTTTCTCGATAACCCACGGCGCAGCAATAAAGGTAATAAACAATGCTGTCACGACAGCAAGAGCTGCCCGGAAGGTTATGTATCTGAATACATTCAGCGGGGAATAAAATTCGTTCAATGAATAAAGCAGCTTATAGAGCATTCGCTAATCTCCCCGCAACTTTCTCAAGAGCGACTGAACGTGAGCCCTTGAGAAGAACCGTGTCGCCTGCCCTGCATATTTCTCTTATGCCCTCGGCCGCTTTTTCTGCATTTTCAAAAACATGGACAACAGGCCTGTACTTCCTTCCTCCGACCTGCTTAACCACATCTGCAGCTGCAGCCATGCTCTCCCCGACTGCTATAAAAACATCTACTCCTGATGCTGCAATCATTTCTCCCACAGCCCTGTGTGCAGGCTCTGAATAGGTCTCCAGTTCCTTCATGTCTCCGAGCACAGCCACTGTCCGCCCCCTGCTGCCCAGCCGGACAAGCTCGCGAACAGCTTCTTCCATGGACGCGGGGTTTGCATTATAGGCATCATTGATCAATGTGATTCCCTTTTCCCGAGTAACTTCAAAGCGCATTGAAACAGCCCTGAACGCCTCAAGGGCCTCCTTGATCTGATCTGTACTGACGCCAAGGGCAATGCCGGCAGCTGCCGCTGCAAGAGCATTGTAGACATTGAATCGACCAAAAACATTGAGACTGATTCTGACAGTTTCCTGATTGTGGACTGATAAGACAAAATCACTGCCTCTGTCAGCGCTCGTTATTTCCTGTGCCCTTACATCGGCATTCTTCGTAATCCCGAAGGTAATCGTCTCTCCATGAAAAGGGGCCGACTTGAGACCTTCCATCAAATACTCGTCATCTGCATTCACAATAGCAGTTGCCAGCCCATCGAGTATCTCGAATTTTGCTTCTCTCACTGCTTCGCGACTGCCAAGCCTTCCAATATGGGCAGTACCGATGTTTGTGATAATTCCATGGGAGGGTTGAGCTATATCACAGAGCAACTTTATTTCACCGGCTGCGTTCATTCCCATTTCCAGCACAGCGCATTCATCATTATTCTTAAGACCGGCAAGACTCAGCGGCAGTCCTATGTGGTTATTGAGATTTTCAATATTTTTCAGGGTCCTGTATTTTTTGGACAGCACAGCATGAACCATTTCCTTGGTTGTGGTCTTCCCATTGCTGCCGGTGACGGCAATAAGAGGAATATCACGATATTTCCTGACACAGTGTGCAACGTCCTGAAGCGCCCGAAGGGTGTCGCCAACACGTACAATGATCCGGTCAGCGGGAAGTATGTCAGGTTTCACTTCAATCACTGCTCCGGCACCCCGGTGTAACGCTGATTCCAGATAATTGTGACCATCATAATGATCGCCCCGTAAGGCAAAGAAGAGGTCGCCATCTGAAATGGTACGTGAGTCCGTGGAAACACCTGTGATAGGTCCGGGACCTTCTGACAATAATTCACCCTTTGTTGCCTCAAGCACCATGTCCAATGTCAGAACCACCATTTCATAAATTCATCAGCATGATAAAACTGATACTTCCATGTATCATTTGTCATTTCTTATTTTTTAAGCTTTCTTATTGCTTCCCTCAGGACCTCTCTATCACTGAAGTGATATCTCTCGTCCATAATTTCCTGGTAGTTCTCGTGTCCCTTGCCGGCAGCTACAACGGTATCCCCCGGTTGTGCAGCTTCCACCGCCTGATAAAGGGCCTCCTTCCTGTCTGCGCATACAGCGTATTTACCGCTCCTCATACCGGGAAGAATGTCCGCTATAATCTGCTCAGGGTCCTCGGTACGTGGATTGTCGGAAGTAATAATCACATGATCACTCAACTTTGATGCAACTGAACCCATTGCCGGCCGCTTTGTCCTGTCCCTGTCTCCCCCGCATCCAAAGACAGTAATGACACTGCCATCTGTAATATGTCTTGCCTCGTTAAGCACTTTTTTCAGAGCATCCTCCGTATGCGCATAGTCAACGATGCAGTTAAATCCCTGGCCTTCTTCTACACTTTCAAAGCGTCCTTCAACAGGCATCGTATTTTGAATGCCCTGCTGAATAATGTCTTTATCAGTATCGAGCGCATATCCTATTCCAATTGCAATCAGCATGTTACTGACATTAAATTGTCCCTTCAGCCTTGAGTGAACGGTAAATTCATCTTCCGGAGTCTGAACGGTAAATGAAAGTCCCGGTGCCGACAATATATTAACTGCCCGTATCATCGCCCCCTCTTCAGTACCACAGGTAACAACATTGCAATCGAGTCCACCGGCAAGAGATCGTACCGTCGGGTCGTCCCAGTTCAAAACTGCCGTTCCTCCTGCCTCGATATAGTCAAAGACCTTTTTCTTGGCATCCAGGTAGTCATCCATGGTTATATGGAAATCCAGGTGGTCCCTGGTAAAGTTGGTGAAGGCAGCTACCTTCAGAGAACAGCCGTCGACCCTCCTGAGCTGCAGGGCATGGGAAGAAATTTCCATGACAGCATGGCTCATACCGCTGTTCACCATGTCCCTCAAATATCTTTGAAGGTCCATTGACTCCGGTGTTGTATTCAAAGCAGCTATTGTTGTATCCCCTGTAATATATTTAATTGTTCCAAGCAAGCCGGTCTTCCTGCCGCCTGCCTCCAGTATGCTTTTCGTTATAAAACTGGCTGTTGTCTTGCCATTTGTTCCGGTGATGCCGATGAGCTCAAGCTTCGCTGATGGATTGCCATAATAGCGGGATGACAGGCGGCCAAGCACACTCCTGCTGTCATCTACTTCAATAAGCGCAACTGGATGCTGGTCAGATATTCCCTGTGACATTAAAATATCTACAGCCCGTTCCGTAATGATTGCAGCAGCCCCCCTGCTTATGGCATCATCTATAAAATCATGGCCGTCAACAGAATACCCGGTTACTGCCACGAAGAGATAATCTTTTTTTACTGATCTCGAATCATAGGCAATACCCTCAATATCAACTGTCAGCAGGCCCTCCATTCTCCTTACAGAAAGGCCTTCTAAAAGTACTGAAAGCGTCATTTACTAACAAGAAAAATCCTGTTCTCATTGCGTTCCATCGGCACTTCAAGATAGGCAAAAGAATGCTCCACAATTTTTCTGAAAACAGGAGCAGCCACGACTCCGCCGTAGGCAGACCCTTCAGGTTCGTAGACAACAACAATGAGGGCCACCTTTGGATCATCAGCTGGTGCAAATCCAACAAAGGAACTGATATGCCGGCTGCGTGCGTATCTGCCTCTTTCGCTGTCGAATATCTGCGCAGTTCCTGTCTTGCCCGCAACGAGGTTTCCTTCAATGTTCGCCTTTTGCGCTGTTCCGCCCTCTTCAACAACGGTCTTTAAAATTTCCTTCACCCTGTCAGCAGTGGCCCTTGATACAACCCTTTGTTCAGCAGTGGCTACGTTGCGTTTTACTATCTCGCCCTTAGCGGAAATGATTTCTGACACTATGTAGGGTTTCATCAACAGACCACCATTGGCTATCGCTGCATAGGCCCTCAAAATCTGCAGTGGTGTTACACCAATTTCCTGCCCTATGGAAAGTGCCGCCAGTGACGTGCCGGACCAGTCTTGCCGGTCTCTCAGGATGCCTCTTATTTCTCCGGGAAAGTCTATACCTGCTTTTTGACCAAAGCCAAATTTTCTCAGGTAGTTATAATAGTTGTCTGCTCCCAGTTTCAGACCAATCTGCACGGCCCCAACATTGGAGGACCTCTGAATAACCTCACTAAAAGAAAGGATCTCCTCCTTGTGCACATCACGTATCCTCTTGCCTCCCACAACGATAAAACCCTGGGATACATCAAATTCATCGTCGATGTCCGATGTCTGCTCCTCAAGGGCAGCTGCTGCAAGCATTGTTTTTAATGTTGATCCAGGCTCGTACAGATCGGTAACCGCCCTGTTCCTGCGGGCGTAACTGCCTGACTTGCCGGGCTCATTCGAATCAAAGGTAGGCCGGTTTGCCATGGCAAGGATCTCACCCGTCATTGGATCCATCATTATTGCCACTGCTGCCTTTGCCTTCCATTCAGCGATGGCATTTGAGAGCTCTCTTTCAACAATATACTGCAGGCCTTCATCAACAGTAAGCAGAAGGTTGTTGCCTGGAGTGCCTTCCATAATTCCACGGGAAAGACTGTTTCCGCGAGCATCCCTGTCAAGGGATATCTTTTTTACCTCTCCCTTGAGAAAATCGTCATAGATCAGTTCGATACCGGAGATGCCCTTGTTGTCAATATTGGTCAATCCAAGGAGATGTGATGCAGTACTTCCCTTGGGATAATACCGCTTTGACTCGGTAATAAAGCCCAGGTTATTTTTCCCGAAGCGGTTCCTCAGGTCATAGATATTGTCTATGGCAATCCTGTCCATTTTCCTGGCAAGCCAGATAAAGTCTCTCTTCTTCTTTCTCAGAAGCGTCATGTTGAGTTTCTTTGAAGACACCTTTATTAAAGGAGCGAGCTTTTTCGAAAGGTTTCTTGTATCCTCTATCGCTGAAGGTACCGCATACAGGGAATCAGCCTCAATATTTGAAGCCATTTCCCTCATCTTCCTGTCCCATATAATCCCTCTCTGGGGTTTCAGGGTCTCTTCACGGATATACTGCTGGGCTGCCCGGTCAGAGAGTTTATCGTGGTCAAAGATCATAAGGTCAACCAGCCGGAGAACGACAATGGAAAAAGCAAAGAAGATGACGGTCATCAACACCACCGCCCTTTTTCTGCTTTTTTTAAGCTGCTCCTTTGTAAGGTCCCTGTCAAAGAGCCCCAGCGTACCGTTATGCTTTCTTTTTCTGTATGACGATCCTGCTGACTTCATGAATGTCCTCTACTCTTCATCCCACAATACAATAATTTTGACAGTGAACATTCCATTCATAAATATGATTGTCTACTTCATGGAAGTCCTGTAGGTTGATGCCCCGGGCGTAGCATTCACATAGTAAATATTCCCCCGTTCAGGAAGAGCCATGCCAAGACGCTTCATGGCCACCTTTTCTATCTTCTCTGATGAATAAAAGTTGGATCTCCGGGCAACGACAATCTTCCGCTCACGCAGGAGGGCAACTCTTTTTGTGTCAAGCTCACCAAGTTCATATTCAAGATCTACGATTGCGGCTCTGAGCCAGATAATTGAAAAAAGACAGAAAGCCATGTATACACCAATGAACAATTTAAGG
>CP070644.1:2251178-2255518 GCA_020354155.1 Nitrospiraceae bacterium
GACCAGGCGATTGCACCTTGTGATAAAGGGGAGGGTACAGGGAGTGTTCTACCGGGCACGTACAAGGGAAACTGCCCGTTCTTTAGGCCTGACAGGATGGGTCAGGAACCTGCCCGATGGAAATGTAGAGGCTGTTTTTGAGGGTGCAGAAGATCATCTGGTTCAGGCCCTGACATGGTGCGCTCAGGGACCTCCCGGGGCGGCAGTTACCGGTATCGATGAAGAGTGGCATGCATTCAAGGGTGAGTTCAGTACTTTTGATGTTCGCTATTATTGATAGTATGCTTGAGAAAACATACTGTATGATGCTGATTATTATATGAATTAAACCGCCATTCCCCTGAATTCTCTACCGTCGATTCTGCTAAGTTATTCTTTCATTGACAAGAATCCGCTATTGAATAGATAATAACTGATGATTTTTTCTGAGACTGCACTGCACACAGGAAAGGGAATTGACAGAAAAACAGCTGTTGCTATTGCGGCAGATGCTGACGGAGAAGTTCTCTTCACTGCATCGAACAGCATTCGTGAACAGTATAGAGGAAATAGAGTTGATTTATGTTCAATTATCAATGCAAAGTCAGGCGCATGTCCTGAAGACTGTTCATTCTGTGCACAGTCTTCACACAGTAAGACAAAAGCTGAGGTGTACCCTTTGCTTCAAAAAGATACAATATTGGAATCGGCGCTGCAGGCAAAAAACAACGGCGTCAGACGATTCTGCATTGTCACCAGTGGAAAGACAGTGTCTGCCACTGACATGGACAGAATTTGTGAATTTATAAGCGACATCAGGAAGATAGGGATGCTGCCCTGCGCTACTCTCGGTATGCTTGATGATGAACAGTTGGGTGACTTAAAAGACGCAGGATTAAACAGGTACCACCATAACCTTGAAACATCAGAGGCCTATTTCAGTGAAATCTGTAGATCACACACGTACCGGGACAAGCTGGATACTATCTCACGGGCGCAGTCACTGGGACTCTCTATATGCAGCGGCGGTATCTTCGGGCTTGGTGAGACATGGTCGGACAGAATAGACATGGCATATGCATTAAAAGAACTTGACGTTGACTCTGTGCCCATTAATTTCTTTACTCCTGTACAGGGAACCCCTTTGGGAGACAGAGGTGTTCTTGCTCCCCTGGAGGCCCTGAAGATCATTGCATTGTACAGGCTCATTCTGCCCGATAAGGAGATACGGGTCTGCGGCGGAAGACCTCAGACCCTCCATGATCTGGACAAGAAGATATTTGCTGCCGGGGCGGATGGTCTGTTAATGGGCAATTACCTGACAACAACAGGGAGAAATCCTGATGAGGACCTGCGGATGATCAGGGACATGGGGCTTGATATAGAATGGCTCTGAACCGCTATTACAGTGTCCGGATGAGATCTGCCCGGGAAGCAGTCCATATTTCCGGTGCTGAAGGTATCTATGAAAAAAATGAGGTAGCAAAAATTGTTCAGCAGTATACGGACAGGGCCTTTGAACACGAGAAGGGCAGGGCAGACACGATCCGGATCACTGTTGATAGACTGCGGGACAGGCCCAGAAAAATCGTTTCCCTTCCTCTCTGTTCTTTAAATACGAGAAATGCAGAGGCTGCTCAAAAGGCTGCCATGAAACTGCTTACATCGGTAGGTATCGAGGAAAGGGCTGTTGAGGAAGCCTTCAAAGCACTCACCATGGGGCTCTCAATGAGAGGGGCCATGCTCCTTGACATTGAAGGAGTCAGGCTCGAACCGGACCTTCTGAGAGGTGTACGGGTGACACGGATGGGGATAAACAGGTCTGCGTCAAAGGACCTTTCAAGAAAACTCGGCAGACTTGGTCTGAACAACGACACGGTAAAAGAGGCGCTTATTCTTGCTAGCAAGGTGCAGAAATACCGTATGGTACTGGGAGAGCTCTGTATATCAGATGATCCTAACTATACAACGGGATACATCGCAACCCGCACACACGGTTATGTGAGAATTCCGAGAATCAAAAAACGGGGAATCCCCTACGGCGGCAGGGCCTTCTTTATTACAGGAGGTGAGGTCATGGACCTGATAAAATATCTGCAGCAGACACCCGTCATCATATCAGAGATTAAACCCTGCACCGGGGTTGTCCCTTTGAAGGAGATCCTTGAACGTAAGTCTCGTCGTTAATCCCCTTGCCGGCAACAGGGCATTCAAACATATAGACCGCATCAAACAACTGCTTGCAGAAAGAACTTCACTTTCCACGTTTATTACAGAAAAAAGAGGTGACGCACTTGAGTTTGCCCGGTCTGTCTCCGCTCCTGACAGGATACTTGTTGCCAGTGGCGACGGTACAATCAATGAAGTGTTAAATGGTCTTATGAACTCTGACAACCCTGACCAGCACAGAATCCCCGTTGCAGTCATCCCCCTGGGCACAACAAATGTACTGGCAAAAGAGCTCGGCATCCCTGAAACAATTGAATCAGCGGTCAACCTGGCCCTTCAGGGAGAGGCAAAAAGGGTATCTCTCGGCCGGATAAACGGACACTATTTCTCTCTTATGGCCGGAATCGGCTTTGATGGTGAAACGGTGATGGGGGTAAAAAATAATTTTGTAAAAAAAATGTCAGGCAAGGCAGCGCATATCCTCTCTGGTCTCAAGGTACTTCAACACTACCACCCCCCTCTGATAACGGTGAGGACAGACAAGGATGAATACAGTGCCTGCACTGCCGTTATCAGCAATGCCCGTTGCTACGGCGGTCATTTTTATGTAACCCCTGATGCGTCCATCACTGAAGCTGTGCTTGATGTTTGTCTCTTCAAGGGGAGAACAAGGAGAAGCCTTCTGAGATTTATAGCAGGCGTCCTGAGCAGAAGACACTCTCGTTATGATGATGTAACCATAGTTAAGGCAGGCGAAGTCGAAGTGACTTCAGAAGGTACGGTTCATGTGCAGATTGACGGCGATTACTTCGGGACTCTCCCCGTCACGATTGATGTTGTTGCTGATGCAGCAAGTCTCGTGTGGTAACAGGGCGTCAGCCGAATTTACTTAACTGCCCGGCATAGATAAAGGCCAGCCTGATGATAAACCCTCCGATAAGGACCATGACAGCGCTGAGGTTCATCAGCTTATGAATGTCCTTGTGTACGGCGCCATAACCTGCAAATCAGATGTAATGGAACTTCACCATCTTCCTGAATACCTTCTGGAGAAACCAGATGCTGGAACTGGCGGTAATACAGGAGGAGAAAAAAAGAGGGTCATCGATGCCCTGAGACAGAACAAGTACAACCGTACGAAAACGGCTGAGCATTTACAGATCAGCCGTGTTGCACTCTGGAAAAAAATGAAGAAACTAAGGATATCAGTTTAAATGCATAAAGCCGCTTTCTTGACAAAGACCTTGAATTTCGCTAACATTTTTCACTACTCTCTATAGGTAAGGCGCGTAGCTCAGGGGGAGAGCGCTTCCCTGACACGGCCAAACATTAACCCAAAAAAGTTTACCAGATATTCCTAACATATACTCTGTAAAAGAAAATAGCAGTAAGGGGAGGGTGGACATTGCTCCATTCTCCCCAATTTTTCTAAGGCCAACTGCACAGTTTACTGCACAGGTAAAAGACTATTTCACTTATTGATAATATATTGACTAGCTAAATTTGAGTTTCTCTGTTAACGCTGCCGCGGACTGCTGTTCTGACTGCTACATTGATCTTCTGTAGTTTATTCGAAAACGCCATGTGTCTCTTTTTTCAGCTTTTCTCTTTTGTTGAATTTTATCATCATTGTATGTGTATACGTCTGCTGAGACGGTGTATTGTATCTCTAAGTGCATTTGATATAATGAAAATATATTTCTAAGCAATTATTTATTCAAGGCTTGTGAATAATCTAATGAGTTGACATAAGAATACAATTAATGGAGGATAAAGGATTCCTTCTTCCAATTATAAGAACTGTACTCCACCGACCCGCGATGCTGACAGGGGATTAACTTACTATGCCCTTTATCCACATAACAGATTTTTGCTTGCCCATGCAGAAAAACTGAAGGGTAATGTTCGGGATAAGAAACACGTCTCTAACGGTATAATTTAAGAAGAGATATTAGTCTCTTAATTTAGTGATTGAGAAAATATGGGAAGAGAACATGACGTTTCGGGAGATACATCTTCTAATCCAGACTTGAGCAAAATCGATAAATGTTTGGATAAAGCACGTAATGAAATGAATCAAGATGCTGACATTCGCCATGATCAATTAATAGATGTAATAAATGTCCTGAGACAGGAGTTAGAGCACTATAGACGGAATGATGAAATCCTCAGGAAGAGTAGTGAGCGTTTCC
>CP070644.1:2255618-2262483 GCA_020354155.1 Nitrospiraceae bacterium
CCGAAAGGCCATCCATGACAGTATGGTCATGGTGGGCGGGATCCTCATCATCATGGCCGCGGCCCTGGCTTCAACGAATTATTTCATTGATGTGGATGTGCCCACGATGATATTCGACTTCATCCAGGGAATTGTCAGCACCAAATTCTTATTTCTTATCCTTCTGAATTGTTTTTTGTTTGCGCTGGGCATGTTTCTGGACATCTTTTCCGCCATCTTTGTCGTTGTCCCCCTTATCACGCCTGTTGCACAGGAATACGGAATCAACACTGTCCACCTTGGCATTATCTTTCTGGCGAATATGCAGATCGGCTATATGACCCCTCCTCTGGGTATTGGACTTTTCATATCCAGTTATCGTTTCAAGAAGGGAATACTTAAGATCACAGCGGCCTGCCTGCCCTTTATCATCTTGTTGATCGCCTCAGTCCTTCTGATTACCTACTGGCCTGACCTCAGCCTCTTCCTGCTACGGGTAATGGGTAAACCCTATTGATCGTTTTCAAATAAATCCAGAGAGTTCCTGTTCCAATGCCGAATACAGTACTCTCGACTCAACCGACTCTTTGATGCCATGTTTCACTCTTCTCGTTTTAAGACAGGGAAGACCATGAAATCAAATTTAAAAATAAACATCCGGATGAAATGTAAGCCTTCATCTCCGAACTGTTCCCATCCTGAAGATACCATGATGCAAGGCTCAAATTTCCCCCGGGGCCTATCTGGCGATAACCGATAACTATCAGTACGGCAGATCTTGTGGGCTTACCTTTCTGATAATCCAACCATTAATGATTATTGATTAAAAGTGAGAGTAATTTTGTTTTGTGATGAGACGGGATCCTTATGAAGTGATATAATCCTTCCTTTTTTAATATGGGCTTTCATTATGATAGATGATGAGAAATGAGGTTTGATTTTATGAAGTAATTTCCCGGTGTTTGTGTAATCTTGAAATTTACCAAGCCGCACAGAATAATATTTATCAACCTTTTCAATTCTAAGATATACAAGATCTCCCATTGTAAACATTTCTACTAGAGAGTCAAATTGTTTTTGGGCACGTTCAATTGTAAGAAAGCTTCCTGTCTGAATGGTATATATAGACTGGGATGTATATTGATCATCAGCTATTGTTTCTTCAGCATCTTTATTTATAGAGCTAACATTCTTGTATGATTCTTCCAAAACAAAATCCCTCTTTGATGCTGATCCTGTCTCAAAACGGTTCGCTGTGCCTGACTCTTGAGAAGTTTTATCAAACTGTTTAATCCTTTGTGAATCAGTTATTCCTTTTGTTTGATAAACAGATAGCGGGCCTTCAGGAACCTTATTTGTATGTATAAATAAAACAACCGAAATAATCCCTAATGCAAGTGCAATTGTTATATATAACAAGATACTTTTTTTTCTTAGATAATTGACGTTGTAAACGTCAATTGCTCTTTCTATATAGTCTATTGCTGCTTCTGGCGGTATATTGTTTTTAGCAAGATTAAAGATATTAAGGATTAAATCGATATTTTGACCACTTCCACGAATTGCAAGTGAGGAAGACGATAAAGTATATGTTTTTATATTGGCAAGTCTGATTATTTTGTATGCCTTATACAGTATAGAATCAATGGCAATCCGGGCCTCCTTGGCTTCTCCTTCTTCAATATAATCCCCACTAATCATATTGAGTTTGCTATTGTCAAAATATATTTTTACCAAATCATGAAATTTAATTAATAAGTTGAGCCGCCTTCTGGTTTCCCCAAAAGTAATATACTTATAATTTCTATTTGCTTCTCTACCCATCAGTGCCTTCAAAACTTAAAATCGTATAATCTACCTGAAAGAACCAACAGCGTTTTCCCATGAAAGTCAGCAGCCTTAGTATCATTATCGGGTTCTTTCTGTTTTGTCTTGATGGTGTAGATTGATTCTCCATGCTTGTGACATTAGAGACAGGCAAAGGGAATTTGCAGCTTGAAGATGCTAAGTTAAAGTAATTACAGAATGAAATTGATGCGGTCTCAATGCTGCTGAGAATAAGTTTGTTATCAAGAAAATCTATTCAGTGCGAACTCCGCGGATAATCCTCAATTATTTTAAAAAGACAGCTGAATACTGAGCGCAAATATATCGAGATTTATAAGTTGTATAAGCAATGAAAACAGCATATACTTTGAAGAGGAATGCTTATAGGTAGCTGTGGGAGTTAATATTAAAACCGCCTGTTTATTTTAACCACGAAGGTCGAAAACTTTTGACGTACGAGGTTCTGATAAGCAAATCATACATGTATTACTCACAGACAGGATTAAAATATGGATAACGATCTTAAAAACACAAGTGTCAAAGGATTCTGGTGGAAACGTTTTTTTTACTCGGTCACAGGAGCAACCAATGACTATGAATTAGGTCCCAATTGGTTTGCCTCGGTGATGGGCACAGGAATTATTGCCAATGCAGCTGCCTCGTTGCCGCTATTTTCAGACAAACTTCACGGTTTTGCCCTCATTGTCTGGTGCCTTGCTTCTTTTATGCTGATCGGGCTTGTTCTTGCTACAGGCGCCCTCTCACTCAAGAGGCAGAATGTTTGGAAAAAGCATTTCAGTGACCCCATGATGGCACAGTTTTATGGGGCACCCCCAATGGCCATGCTCACCGTTGCAGGGGGGACCCTTTTGCTGGGTGAGAACATTATTGGACAGGAGCTGGCCCACACAGTTTCCTGGACTCTCTGGTTTATAGGAACCATAACGGGCCTGGGCTCCGCTGTTGTTATTCCCTATCGATTGTTTACCCAGTTTAAGGTGAGACAGGACTCGGCCTTTGGGGGATGGCTTATGCCTGTTGTTCCTCCCATGGTATCGGCGGCAATCGGTGCCATGCTTGTTCCCTATGCTCCCGAGGGCCTACTGAGAGAGACTATATTTTACCTTTGTTTTGCCATGTTCGGCTTAAGTCTTGTGGCTGCACTGATCATTATATCAATGATCTGGAGCCGGTTAGCACATCATGGCACATCTGGCACTTCTCGGGTACCCACCCTGTGGATTGTGTTAGGCCCCTTAGGGCAATCCATGACCGCTGCAGGAATACTTGGTACTGTTGCAAAGGGCGCTGTCCCTTCGCACATTGCTCAAGGATTTGAATTGTTTGCCGTGCTGTACAGTGTGCCTGTTTTCGGGTTTGTGCTCCTCTGGACCTGTTTTGCAACACTATTAACCCTCAGGGCCCGCCGCAGACAAATGAGATTTGCCCTGACCTACTGGGCATTTACCTTCCCAGTGGGTACCTGCGTCACCGGGATAGCACAACTGGCACATCATACCGGTCTTCCCCTGTTTAAATGGGCCAGTATTTTCTACTACGCAGGCTTGCTGTCCGCATGGGCAGTGGCCGCCTTTGGCACCACAAAAGGCATGATAACAGGACATTTGTTTCGGCCACCACCACCGTCTGCAGCACCCATTATATCGGTCAAGGAGCCGTACTACCCAGGCGACATAGAAGATGATATGTAGTTTATTTTTGGTAATTATAACAGGATGTTTTTAACAGACGGCTATTTTGTCTACTAATTATCAGCTTTGAAAAAGGCAGTTAATATTATGCAAATAGTTGGAATGTGGGGATTCTTCCTGATCATTGCAATTATCAATGGTGGCATGAGAGAGATGATAATTGAAAAACATACTGGTGAGTTGACTGCTCATATAATATCAACTTTACTGCTCTCCGTGCTTATTTTTATTGTGACTGCAATATTCATACATTATAAAAACATTACTGATTCAAAAGTCCTTCTGATAATCGGTCTTGCCTGGGTGGTGATGACGATATCATTTGAATTTTTATTTTTTCATTATATTGGCGGTAAGTCATGGTCGCAGCTTTTGGCTGATTACAACTTTATGAAAGGAAGAATATTCTTACTGGTACTTATTACAACACTATTATCGCCAATTGTTACAGGCACCCTCTTTAATAAGCAGTGAAACCAGGTTGCATAGTTCGCTGGGCTTTCTTACGCCGAAGGAATTTACCCAGAAAAAAGAAGAGGTTTTACTGGAAAACTCTAACATATCATGGCACTATAGCCAGGGATAGACCAGTTGGACGAAAATAGATAAAATATGGAACCGATAAACACAATTGAAGAAGCGACGCAATGTATCGAGTCTTTTGTGGGACGACCGAAAGAATTCAAGCTGCCTATTTCAGATCAGCTTCAAGACCCGATTGGAATAAATATGGCTGTTATTACCGACACTATCCTGAAAAGGGGCTGGATGCCTGATGGTTTCCAGCAAAAAGACGGCTATAGAATTTACCAATACAAGGACGGGGAATAGCTGCGAAATCAAACCACTGGTGACCTATGTCGTTGTCCTCACGCTCAGGTGGCAATGATTAACCTCAGCTTACCTGTGATGCATCGATACCATGATGAAGTCTTTGTTTATCATTCAGAAAAGAACGCAATAAACCTTCTGCATGAAGGATCAGGCTCTGCGCCTTTGGTTTCTTCAAGCCTGTCGATATAGAATTTCAGGGTATCCTCAAGATCCTTTGTGCCCTCCACAAGAAGGGTGCGCAGCATGCCGTCACCGCCTGCGGGACGGATGGTCTTCATTCGCTCTTTCATCGTCATGAAGAAACAATAGTGGAAGAGGTCCTCAGAAGGGCGGTATCCTTTTGAGGCGATCGCCTCCCTTGCCGTTTTAAGGAAAAAAGCCTGTTCCTGAGCAGTCAGTTCCTGCAGAAACCGTTCCTTATGCTCCCGCAGGATCATCCCTGCTTATGCTGAGAGAGATAATCGATGACCGTGACAATAGCCCGTGCCCGCCTGTTGATTACGCTCAGTGCCCGGTCGAGCCTCTCCACAGGGTCTGTAAGCGTGGAGTCGACGAACTCCTCTTCTGCTTCCTCCATGATCATCATGACCTCCAGTCCCCCCGGTGAACTGCTCAGCTCCTCCTTCCAGGTATCTTTTGCCAGGAGAAGTGATCCAAACAGTAATTTCCTGATCTGTGATGCCTTGTTTTCAAGAATCATAAAGGTGCTATCGCCGGGTCCCCTGCACTGCTCATCCATTTTGCCACCTCCCCTGGTATATAGTGTCCTTACTTCATGGTAACAGATTCAGGGAGGAAGCTACAGACACGAGCTTTGACCAGTGACTCTCCTGATGCATGGGAGTGATAAGAGAATGACAGGTCGTAGTAATATCATTTTCATTTTATACCTGGCAATTCTTCTTTTCTGAAAGTCTTTTTTACCTTTACTTCAGAATTCAGAGAAGCCAACAGGAAGATACTGCCCATCATAAAACCACCAAAGAATTTATTCATTCCACCGGCATCTGCTGTTACAGATTGAAAAACTCCCCAACTGATAAAGAGTAAGCCGACAGCCATTAAACCGTATCTTCGAAGGACAGGGATTTTATAACCAAGTCGTTGTCCGCATTGAAGACATGCTGCTACTGGATACCCCTCATATTTACCCATGGGAGAAAACTTGTTTTTATCTTTCAGTTCTCCTTTATTGCCGCAATTAGGGCATCTGATTTTTAGAGGCAGCATGTTTTATTCTTATGTTTTCTAAAATTCCGTCTGCCTACAACAAAGAGGATTGATGATGCAGGTTCGGGGACGATGATCTGTATGTGGAAAGCACGGTCAGACTGACCATTAAAAATTTCCTCCCCCTGCAGGCAAAACACTATCAATAAGCAATCTATATAAAAAAGGCGCTCGTCAGAATGGAATAACCAAGTATAGCAGAAGGGGTTCAATTTCTATAGTAATGAATGAGTGCATGGGGAGTTCTTTATGAATGTCTTGTATTGCAAAAATTCCCTGCCTGCCGGCAGGTTTGTTATGTGGTGACTGCCGGGACAGCTTCTCATGTCCTTAGACGATGGTATCAGAATTATGATCTTTGGGTTCCTCAGGGTATTCAGTCCACATTGTAAATATCCATGCAAATATCACTAAAATCAGAATCAGGTACAGAGGATTATCCATGGTTCAATTCTCCTTTCAGACATGTATTGACCACACTGTTCTGCTCTACGTACATTATCACGTGCTGACCTTCCATGATGTGATTTAACTCACGTTTAATTGAAATAAATGAATGGTTCTATGGAAGCACACATTCAATAACCACATATCGAAGTGGCGCAAATAATGTTCTTACCCTTTCCCATGGACTTGATTCAGTTTTACCTTCAACGAATCGAGAAGATCGGGGCAGTGTGTCCTCCATAGATTTATCGGTAGTATCAATTATAGTAAAGTGGTCAAATTATTGAGGATTTATTGAAGATATCATTATTGTTGCAGCAGGCTGGATTCCGTTGATTCCTCTCTTTCGTTTTAAATTTTGATCCAATCCAATTTCTGATAAATCTGCAAATTTTTCATCAACTCTTAATACTCGTAACACATTATTTTACAAGCGCTTCCTCGCGTTTTTAAATTGCTCATTATTCCTCAAGAATAACGGCATTTAATACGATATAAAAAATACTCAGTTAACTGAAAGGAATAACATTGAATAAGCAAAATATTACATTGCCCCTTAATAATATAAGTGAATGTGAAACATTCCAGGAGAAAGTTCATGTTCTTGCCGGTGAGGTTCTTAATGTAATGAAGGAACTACGCCAAGAGCATAGAAATCTCATCAATAGGTCGCTTATAGCAAAAAAAATGTTAGACAAGCAATCTATAAAAAATATCCTTCATATCGCTGAAGATAACACTTCTAAAGAAAGAAAAGTCATTCAACTGCAGGACACCATTGATTATTTGCTGCATAGATTTTCTGAACTTCTCCCTTCTTCTGTTATAGATCAGAT
>CP070644.1:2262583-2266522 GCA_020354155.1 Nitrospiraceae bacterium
ATGCATTCACCGCATTTAATGCACCTTTTGAGAAAATCCTTTTCCCCTATTGAACCGGGTGGACGAATCACGCTGTGCGCCGGAGCACTATCTGCATTCACAACACTCTTCATCATTGGAAACAAAACAATACCGGCAACCGCCGTTTCAATGAGCCTTCTCCGGTGAACATCAACAGGGCTGTGGATTGAACTGTTCTCCCGAGCTAATCCATAATGAATTGCCTCTTCCGGGCAGTCCTCTATACAGTTCATGCAGAGGTGGCATTCACTCACCCGCAGTTCCTCATGGGGGGCGCATCCCCCGTGGCAATACCTGAGGCACTTCTGACAGTCAGTACATTTTTCAACGTCTCTGCGTATCCGGAGCACTGACATGCTGGAAAGAAGACCGAGAAGAGCTCCGAGGGGGCAGAGTACCCTGCACCAGAAGCGCGGGATAAATCTGTTTGCAAAGAGAACAGCGACAAAGATCAGGGAAATAAGTACACCGCCGTAAAACAGGGGCTGTTTTAAATAGAGTTGAGTGCCGGAATAGTAAACTCCCGGTAAGAACGATATGGAAAAAGACCTCGTTATGAATGCTATCGGGTCAAAGAGACCGACCTGGAGTGCACCGAATGCTGCCAGTACAAGGAGCAGGGTGAGAAGATAATATTTAAAGCGGTACACAGGTCTGTATGCGTTCAGTCGGTAGTCATCCACCGGCCTGTGCCTGTTCAGAACGTGGCTGATCCATTGATTGATGATTCCCATGGGGCATACCCATGAGCAAAAATAACGGCCGAAGACCAGAGTTGTACTGATAATAATCAGCGACAGTGCCAGACCCTTATATAGTGTCCAGCCTGAAAGGAAAGAGGAGATGGCAATCAGGGGATCGAGTTCAAGGAAGAGAGAAACTTCATAGCCTTTCATGTTCCTGAAGTCCGTTATTCCTGTAAGAAAGAGAAAAAGAAAAATGAAAAATACTGAATAGAGACGGCGTATGTTCTGGAGAGTGAGAAATTTCATTATACCTTCAACTCCACGTAATCAAGCGATTTCCACTCTACCACGCCCAATCCCCTCTTTTCACCGATGGAAAGGTACGGGACATCTTTTGCCTGCAGGTTGAGAAATTTAAGGCAGTAGGAATCAAGGGCTATCTCGTCAAGTCCCGCCAGTATGGTGTTTTCCCTGGAAACATCTGACAGGTTCCCCCCCGTCGGCCCGTTTCGGACCAGTACCCGAGTTGCGTCAATGATGGTCAGGGTAGGGCGGATGGCAGTTGCAAGGTCTGCTATGGAGGTGTTGATATCCTGGTGCAGCCTGTTCCGACGGCCGCCAAGTACTCCGTACCAGTTCTTCATGGCAATGGTGCATTTGCTCAGAGAGTGGTGCTTTACCACTGGCATATTAATGACTTTGTCTGCCTCATGGTAAAACCTGCTAACAGGCCAGACACGGAGAACCTGTCCCTTCAAGTCAGTGAGCACAAAGTCATTCTCTGTTGTGAACCTGACCGTGCCGCCAGTTCTCTGGACAGCATGCTCTATCCCTGAACGCGCAAAACTCCTGTATGGATCATTGATCGAAACATCAGTAACCCACACTTCCGAAGCACCTGCCTGACGGCAGAGATTGACCACTGACCCCACCAGTTCAGGATTTGTATTGGCTGCCTGTTCCGGCTGCCTGTCCCAGCCCACGTTGGGTTTTATAAGCACCCTCTCACCTTTATTGATAAACCGTTTCATGCCACCCAGCGTATTCAGGGCAGCCAGTGCCATGGCATTGACTTCAGTTCCATGAACAATGACCATAGAGGGGTGTGACTTTGAATCCGGTGTTCTGTAATTCTTAAAACTATAGATTTTTTCGCTACTTCGACGAACAGATTTATCACTGTAGGCAAGATAACCCCATACTCCTGTTGCTGCAACAAGTCCGCATGTTGCGGCAGTGTTTCTGAGGAATTTTCTTCTTGATATATCAGGCTCTTTTCGTGAGTGTTTTGAAGACATCAGCTTTCACCGCCCGTGTATAATAAATCAATCAACCTGTCATTCACAGAGCCAAGGGCTCCAACAATGCGACCCGGTGACGATATGAGAAACCATACCCCCTCGTAGGGGTCGTCAATTCGATACATGGTGCTTTCGCCTTTTTTCATTTCACTGTAGGCAATGTCAGATTCTTTTAAATAGGCAACAAGGGACTCCACAGCTGCATCGATTGTATTCATATCATCGAGTACAAGAAAAACGTGTACTGTTCCATTCTTGACCTTATATTCCCTTTCCATAACATTGTTCAGAAAATCAAGGCCCCTGTATGCTTCTTTAATAAATCTTGTAGCGACAATTTCTCCAATGTCCGGGAAGGAGGCAAACTCAGAAAAGGGGTCATCTCCCTCGGTAATTCCTGCATCCATTGTCCTTGCAATCACCTCAAGAGACAGGGACTCGTTAAAGGCTGCAATTTTTATGTAGTATTGACCTTTGGCAAAACTCAGGGAAAGTGGTGTTCTAAATCCCCTTAATCCCGGGAAAATCTCATGCAATTCTCCCCGTGATTCATCAGTCACTATAGCAAAGGCCTGAATGCTTCTGCCCATGTCATAGATATCGATGACAGCATCCGGTTCATTGCCAGGATGGCTTGTGTACTCACCAACGACAAGCTTTTTAAATCCAGCTGAAATAAAATATTCTGCGTGACCGTTTACATATTCATAAAGATTTTCCTTTGTGTAGGTGCGGACCGGACCTGAACGGGAAAGCCCTTCAATTTCACGAGGAAAAAATTCGCCCGGCATCTCATCGGCGGATTGCGTTGTGCTAAAGGATATGAGGGCAGGATCATACTGCTGACCCTCACGGTAGAGCACCAGGGCAATCAGTGGCAGCAGGGCTACAAGCAGAAGCCTGTATAAAGTTGATTGTACCATCTAGACGATGAAAGAAAGGTCGTCATGGGCCTGCCGAAGCATGCTACTTACCGGTAAACCATAGGAACAGGCTTCCCTGCAGTCTTCAGTAATGCAGTCAGCGCACTTGTCTGCTTTGGCCTCCAGTTTGGCATAGGATTCCATAGCAGATTTCTCAATACCATAATCTTTGAAATACATCTGATACCGAAGAGTCGTGGCAATGGAAACCTTTTGAGGGCATGCAGACTCACAGTCACCACAGCCTGTTCTGCAGTACTGGTTCCCGAACTGCCTTGCGTATTGATCAAGGGTTTTTTGATCTGCAGAGCTGAATCTCGCTCCTGAGGCCGTGAGGTAAAGATCAAGATCTGCAATAGTCTTGATAGTTATGACAAGACCGGTTACCTCAGGATGATTGAGTACCCATTTAAAGGCAGCAGGAGCAAAGGGTGCCCCTTTGCTGTCAAAACCTGATTCCTTGGCGCCGGCAAGGGTCTTCATGGCCACAACACCAACATTTCTTTTTTTAGCTTCCTTTAAAATATCAGGTATTCTCGGAAAGGTCATGAAATTGAAAGAGGGCATGATCAGATCAAAGTGGCCTGATTTTACGGCATTCATCAGGAGGTGCTCCATATTTTTCGGACCATGGGATGATACTCCGAGAAAGCGGACCTTACCCTCCTTTTTCAGGGACTGATAGGCAGAGAGCATTTCTTCATCAAGCAGTCTTTTCTCTTCCTTCTCCCGGTTGTCGCTCTGCTCTCCAATGGCATGTACAAGACAGAAATCCATATAGTCCGTTTTCATCCGTTTCAAACTGCCCTCAACGGCGTTGACAAATTGTTTCTTTTTGCTGCCAAGGGACAGATGACTCGGGTACGCATAGGGCGAGCAGAACTTTGAGGTAATAATGATCTTGTCACGCTGTATTTTATTCATTGCCTCACCGATGTATTCCTCAGATGAGCCGTAATCCGGTGCAGTATCAAAATAATTGATGCCCCTGTCAATTGCCCTGAGAAT
>CP070644.1:2266622-2281811 GCA_020354155.1 Nitrospiraceae bacterium
GTGAGATTATATCCAGGGCCCTCTTCAGAAACATTGCTGATAAGGCCTTCATAGGCCCTGCCCCGGGATAATATTTTTGCGTTCAAGGTGACGGGGCATCGGTTATTTTTTCTGTGTTCCATTTCTCCCGTTCGATCCTGAATGTACTGCTTCTTCGAGGTCGATCTCAAACAGGAAAAAGTTCGTCACCTCGTCAACAGGTACTGGCGGGCTCAGGAGATAGCCCTGCATCTCATCGCATCCGATCTCACGGAGGAACTGAAGCTGCTCCCCTGTCTCCACGCCTTCTGCAACCACGCGGAGATTAAGGCTGTGTGCCATGGCTATCATTGCCTTCACAATGGTAGCATCCTCTTTATTTTTTGTTATATCCTGAACAAAAGAGCGGTCAATTTTAACAATGTCCAGTGGAAATTTTTTAAGATAGTTAAAGGATGAATACCCTGTGCCAAAATCATCCATTGAGAGCTGCACTCCCATGCTCTTGAGCTTCTCAAGCATTTTGATCGTACTCTCAGCGTCCTTCATGATCACCGTTTCTGTTATCTCAAGTTCAAGGGAGGCCGGGGGAAGACCGGAATCATCAAGGACCTTTTCAACAACCTGGATCAGGCTTGAGTGTTTAAACTGTTCTCCTGATATATTTAATGATACAGCCATGTGGGTATCTGACTTCCCTCCCTGCTGCCATGTCCAGTTCTGTTTGCAGGCAGTATTCAGTACCCACTCGCCTATGGGTATGATAAGGCCGGTGTCTTCCGCAAGGGGGATAAATTTCCCAGGGGGAAAGAGGCCCAGTTCAGGGTGCTGCCATCTGATAAGGGCCTCAGTGGCAACAACCCTGTTGGTGGATAGCTCCATACGGGGCTGGTAATACAGCAGCAGTTCCTGATGCTCTATGGCCTTTCGAAGGCTGTTCTCCATCATAAGCCTCTCAAAGGCAGAGGCATTCATGGATTGCTTGTAAAACTGAAAATTATTTTTTCCCTGTTCCTTTGCATGATACATAGCAGTATCGGCATTTCTGAGGAGATGATCTGCGTCCTCTCCATCTAAAGGATAAATAGCTATCCCGATACTTCCTGATATGTACACCTCATGGCCTTCAATAAGAAAAGGGTGTGTAATACTTGTAAGGACACGCTGGGCTACTTTAGCTGCTGACTCCGCTGACTCTATTTCAGAGAGAAGGATGGTAAATTCGTCTCCTCCTAGACGGGCCACGGTGTTACTGACGGAATTCAGAACTGGTCGAGAAACAGTGTCAGATGTGCGGAGGCATTTTATTATCCTATCGCTTATGCCCTGCAGCAGCAGATCGCCGGCTCGATGCTCAAAGGTGTCATTGATACGCTTGAAGTTATCAAGATCCAGAAAGAGCACCGCAAGATTTGAACTGTTCCGTTCCCCATGGGCAAGGGCCTGTTTGAGCCGGTCATTGAAGAGGGTACGGTTCGGGAGATTGGTAAGGCTGTCATAATAGGCCATATGGAGTATTCGGTCTTCGGCCTTTTTGTTCTTTATGGCATAACGGACTGATCGGTCAAGGAGGTAAGAGTTTATCTCGCTTTTACTCAGATAGTCGGCGGCACCGGCATTCATGGCCTCAATATCAGTTTCATTATTCCCCTGACCAGTAAGCATGATGACAGGAGTAGTGCAGTCATGGTTAATTACCTCTTTCAGAAGGTCCAGGCCTGAATGCGCACCGAGATTATAATCAAAGAGAAAGACATCGTATTGTTTGCTGCCTATCAGTTCAAGCGCATCCTCGTAGGAAGATGCCCATTCCAGTTCATACTCCCGCTCCTCAACCTCTGCAAGGAGTTCCTTTGTAACAATGTAATCATCTTCGTCATCATCAACAAGGAAAATTTTGATTTTATCTTTATTCATTCTTATTCAGTTCGTATTATTCAGTTTTGCGGCAGCTGGACGATCTGAAACCAGTACTGGGCCAGGTTTGATATGACAAAAACCAGCCCCTCAAAAGACACCGGCTTTGTGATAAAGGAATTGACCCCCAGATCGTAGGTACGGTAAATGTCTTCCTCAGCCTTTGAGGTCGTGAGCACAACAATGGGTATCTGCCTGAGGTCCGGGTCTGCCTTAATCTCCCGCAGCGCCTCCCTGCCGTCCTTCCTTGGCATATTCAGATCAAGGAGTATCAGTCCCGGCCTGGGGGAGTCGGCAGGATCTTCGAATTTTCCCCGACGGTAAAGATAGTCGATCAGCTCCTCACCGTCAACAACAAAGCGCATCTCATTTGTCAATCGTGATTCTTCAAGGGCCTCCTTTGTCATTATGCGGTCATCTTCATCGTCATCAGCCATGAGGATAGTTATTGACTGTTTTTTATGATCCATCTGCACCTCCTTTAATATGTTTCACCGGCAGGGTTACGATAAATGATGCACCCTTTCCGGGTGAGCTTTTCGCAATAATTTTTCCCTTATGCCGTTCGACAATCCGCTTGCATATGGAGAGCCCTATTCCAGTGCCTTCATAGTGCTGTCTGCCATGCAGCTACACATATAGTGAGTAAAAAAATTATCTGAACTGCCCGGTCCTTAAAAAACAATGTCTTCCCCCTCTTTTGCATTAAGCTACTGAGATTCATACAGTTAGACTGTATGAATATAGCCGCTTATGTACCGTTAGAGATATATGTATAGATAATCGGATAAGCTACTGTAAATCTTTAGGAAAATGAGCTGTCTCCTGTTCTGTTTGTCAATAAGAAAACGTATGCGACTGAGAGATCTTAGATTTCTCCCTTCGGTCGAAATAACACTCATTTTCAAAAGACATTTTTTAAAAGTGAGAAGGCAACTTGAGAGATCAGGAGGCGGCTGGTGCGCAAAACTCAATGTCCATTCAATCAGACCGGGTTGGTATCTTCCTGCGTTACAGGAAGTGTCACGATAAACGACGATCCCTCTCCGGGAGTGCTGTGTGCCGATATTTTCCCCCGGTGTCTCTCTGCGATTTTGCGACAGATAGACAGACCAATGCCGGTGCCCTCATACTGAGCTTTACCGTGCAGGCGCTGAAATACACCGAATATCCGGTCTGAGTATTTTTCATCAAAGCCAATGCCGTTGTCTTCCACAACAATTTCGTAGTACTCCCTGCCATCCCCCTCCTGCTCCAAGCTGCCGTTCTGTGCTTTAAAATGCCCATGAACCTTTATTTCAGGGGCTGCGTCCTCTTTTGAAAACTTCAGTGCATTGCCGATGAGGTTCTGCAGCACCTGCTGGATCTGTAGGGGGTCACCATCAATAGTTGCCATCTCTGATATTTCCACCCGACCACCGCTCTGTTCAATGCTCACTTCAAGGTCTTCGATGACTGACTCAGCAGCCTTCTTCAAATCTACCTGTTCAAAGGGGACTGCCCGGGTTCTTATTCTTGAGAACGAAAGCAGTCCATTAATGAGGTTCTTCATACGTCTTGCTGCATTCTGCATTCGTTCCAGATAATCTCTGCCCTGTTCATCTATGCTGTCGCCGAATTTTGACTTGAGCCGATCGCCAAAGGTAAGGATCTTACGTAACGGCTCCTGCAGGTCATGCGAGGCAACATAGGCAAACTCCTGGAGCTCTGCATTATTCCGCTCCAGTCTCTCACTGTAATCTATGAGATCCTGCTCTGCCCTGTTGCGCACCAGGATCTCTGCCTCAAGCATATCATTCGTCCTTGCTATTTCTTCCGTACGCTCCTTCACCTTTTCTTCCAGTTCATTGTGTGATTGTATCAGTATGTCCTGTGCCATTTTAATTTCCGTTATGTCCTGAAGGATAACAATCGTTCTCATCACTCCCTGATCATCATCCATTACTGAATATGAGCCAAGCATGCAGATTTCTTCCCCGCTCTGTTTTCTCAATCTTGTTTCCAATCCCACCAATAAACCGTCTTGAGCCAACATCCCTTTATCAGGTAGTGTTCCAGTCTTTGCGAACAGCATCGATAACGGTTCAGAAAGCAGTTCGCTCATGGTGTAGCCCAGGGTCTTGCACGTTGCCTCATTGGCGTCAATAATGTTCATCACATCATCAAGGACTATGAGACAATTTGTCATGTTCTTTATGATCTTCTCAATATAGGTTTTCTCCACCTCTAACTTCTTCTGTGAAGTCCCAACCTTATCCACCATTTCATTAAATGTATCGGCTAGATCTCCTACTTCATCTTTTGTGGTTACAACGGCGCGGGCACTCATATCACCCCGGGCAACCCTTCTGGCACTGCTCGATATTGCTATGATTGGATCCCCTATGCTCCTCGCCAGCCGGATAGCTATAAGCAGGCTGACACCAAGAATGAGAATAGCGAGTATGATAAAAACATAAAACAGCTGAACGTAGATACGACTCATAATGGCGTACGGCAAAGAGGCAACAAGGTACCAGTCCCTGTTATGAAGCTGAGTATAAATAGAGAGACTGTCAACCCCGAGAAATGTATCCCTGACCAGGGTCTGTCCACTATTCATAATTTCAGCAATACCATCCGGGGTAGCAATAACCTTTTCTCCTATGTGCTGTTCTTTGGAGTGGGCTATAACTGTGCCATTCTTGTCGATAAGTACAAGAACCGTACTGTTCAGTCCGGCGAGTGTGGAAAGATATTTTGACAGACTCCCGGCAGGAATCTGGCCCGTCAGGATTCCAAGAAATGTGTTGCCAAAGTAGCTTTGCTTCGAAAGGGCAAGAGTCATAACTTTTTCGGAAAGTTCCGGGCTGTCCATAAAAGAAGAAATAACAACCTTATTTGGTGAACTGATAGCCTCCTGCAGAAAACCCGACATATCATGCTGTATAAGGTCGTCTTCCTTCCTCCCGCCAACCACCTTTATTTCCTCATATCCATCTTTATCAATAAAACTGAGAACCGGAAATGTATTGCTATAGTTCATGAGGAGCAGTGCAAGGGGAATATTTCGGTATCTTTGATAGGAAGTAAATTCCTCGCTATCAGCAATCCTCATTAACTTTTCCTGCTGCTTGCGGAGAAAGCTCTCTAAATCTGTTGAAAAGTGTTCCGCCTGAAATTGAAGTTCCTGCTTGTAGGAGTCGCTGATTGAGGTGGTGATTATATAGAAACCGGCAGCACCTCCTATCGCTATTGCAACAAAAACCAGCGACATAAAGGCAAGAACCAGTCTTGACTTGATTGAACGGTTAATCATGCTATCCTACTCTATCGTCACAGCGCCGTATTGTGTAATAATTTTTTGCCCCATTGTGCTATAAAGATAATCAACAAATGATTTTTGCGAGTCTTTTCAGTTCCCCCTTCCAGACGATGCCAAAACGTATATGCGACCCCTGTGACCACCAACCTCGTTCCGCATTGTAATCTTTCCTGAGAAAATGGCATTGATCTCATCGGCCGCAAGACTGTCAACATTCACGTTTGGGTTGGCCACAAAGACTACTGGTGAAAGAGCAAAGGCCTTGTGACTGAGGTTATACTTTTCTTCCTTCTTTTTAGTTGGCCTGGCAACTCTGCCAAGGTCGCAGTTACCGAGTCCTGTTTCCCGTACGCCGCCACCAATTCCGATACTGTCAGGAACCCTGATTGATGTACCCGGGTATCCCTTTTCATAAGCACGTGCAAGAGAACGGAGCAGTTCCTGGCTGTCCCCTGTGCCGAATATGGTAATTGTTTCTCCTGCGGCGGCAACACTGCAGGCAATCAGGATTGTCAGCACAGCAACAATACATACTGTTATGTTTCTCATATTGTTGTGCTCCTTGGCATTATTCTGTGTAGTCAATTCCATCAGGATCTTTCAATCCTTTTAGATAAGTCAGGCTTTTACTTTTTCAAGAGGCAGTTCCACGATTTCCAGCCAGTACAGTGCCAGACTTTTCATAACCTCTACCAGCCCTTGAAAGGACACGGGCTTTATGATAAAGGAATTCACCCCAAGGTCATAGGTGCGCAGGATGTCCTCCTCTGCCTTGGATGTGGTCAGTACAATAATGGGTATCCGCCTCAGTTCAGGATCTGCCTTTATCTCTTTCAGCGCCTCCCTGCCGTCCTTTCTCGGCATGTTAAGATCAAGGAGAATAAGACCGGGACGGGGCGCCTTCTCAGCATCGGCATATTCGCCCTGACGCCGCAGATAGTCCATCAGTTCTTCACCGTCCTCTACAAAACGCAGTTCGTTGTGCAGTCGTGATTCCTCAAGGGCATCCTTTGTCATGAGACGATCATCTTCGTCGTCATCGGCCATAAGAATAATGACGGTTTTTTTCGCTGCAGTCATTGCCTGTCCCCTTCCGGTAAAAAGATACTATTCACCAACGTACATGTAAGCTTTTAATCGGCAAAAGGGGGCAAAATCTTAATGGGATATATCCGTTAAAGGAAAAAAGAGTAAAAGGTGGGAATACGTTATATATTGTCGGCCATTTCCCAGATACCACAGGGGCAGATACCGGCGCAGAACCCGCAGCCAATGCAGAGGTCTTCATCCACAACATAGGCATAGGCTCCATTTTTATCTTCATTTCTGCTTATGGCTCCATAATAGCAGGTGGCTTCGCACATATGGCAGTCCCTGCACACAGCACAGGACATACAGCGGTGCGCTTCTGCTTCAGGTTTGAAGGGCTCACCCTTGCAGACATCATAATAGGCTGTCTTGATTTTGTCGTAGGGTACCATCAGCTTCGGAGCAGGCATGTTATAGGAACGCCCTGAGAGAAGGGCATGCATTGCGTCAGCTGCAATCCTGCCGTGACCAATTGCGTGGGTCACCAGTCCAAGTCGGGTCGCGTCACCAATAGCGTACATTTTAGGATCAGATGTGTGGCCTGCCTCGTCAGCTTTGATCCATCCGTTCTCGTCAGTATCAACACTGGGCGGCAGAAAATCAGTCATCGGTATATCGCCGATTGACATAACTACAAGGTCGGCATCAAGTGATGATCCATCGGTAAAGTAGATCTTTTTATCTTTTTTTACATACTTCTCTGTAAATTTCGGCCAGACTATCTTCGTTCCCAGGGACTCGGCAATTTCAAGCTCCTTACCAAAGGCTGCCGGTTTCTGAATATCAACGGCCGTAACCTCTCTGGCGCCGCAGTGGTATGCTTCTGCAGCAACGTCCATTCCAACATTCCCGGCGCCGATGATCACGATCCTTTTATCTTTCAGCTCAGGCCGGTCGCCAAGATTAATACCTTTGAGAAAATCATAGGCAGAGACCATGTCCTTCATTCCCGTGATCTTCATCATACGCGGTTTGTGTGCGCCGCAGGCAACAAGGACAGCGTCATGCTTTTTGTATATATCATTAAACCTTTTCTTATCCACCGTCGTCTTCAGGTGCACGTTGATTCCGATCTCCCTGAATCTGCTGATCTCCTTCTTGAGAATCTTCTGCGGCAGCCTCTCTCTCGGTATGCAGAGTTCGAGCTTGCCGCCAAGTTTCTCCTCTGCCTCGTAAAGATCAACGCTGTGTCCCTTCAGGGCAAGCTGCCATGCAGCAGAGAGACCGCCCGGACCTCCCCCTATAACAGCAATCGTATAGTCAGTCTTTTTCTTCGGCTTCGGGGCCTTTACGTCAAGGCTTGCCGTGCCCATTTCTTTTATGTTCAACGGCCGGTCAACCTGGTCCCGGGTGCAGGCCTGCATGCAGAGATTGGGACAGATCTCACCGCAGACCGATGCCGGTAGCGGACTGTACTGCAAGACAAGCTCAAGGGCCTCATGCAGTTTTTCTTCCCGTATCAGTTTTGCCCTCTTCTGTGTCGGAATCCCTGAGGGACAGGTATACTCACAGGGGGGAGAATATTTCTGATTATTCCAGAGCGGTTTGAACCTTCGTTCCGTCCCCGTTGTTATATAGGGAAGGGTTGTCAGGGGATGGGTCAGGTACTCTGCAAAGATACCGCCGTTCCCGACGCCTTTTTCCCAGATGTCAGTCCGGAAGTCGGCAACAGACATCTTGAAATCTTTTCGTGATGCCCTGTCCTGTGCAGTAAAGGGTACAAGTTTTTTCCATTCCTCTTTTGAACGAGTCAGCTCCTTGTAATATTTTGATCTGTCAATTGCCTTGAGGTAGGGCTTCATATTTTCAGTGAGCCACTTCCAGTCCTGATCAGTAAGATCAAGGAGTCGAACATCATTTTCACTGTACTCTTTAATGGGGCCGCGAAAGTACACTGCGCCGCTGACCATGCCCACACAGGGACGGTAACCGAGAACATTATCAGGATTTCTTGGTTCAACACCGCAGACAACGGCGACTCCTCCTGCCTTGAATTCAGCAAAGGTATCTCCCACGTCCCTGAAATACCATGATTGGGGCGGATCGAATTTAGGGTTGGCCTTGGTCATGGTGTCACAGCGGGCGCCGCCACCACCCTGAACATAGAGCTTGCCCTGCGCAGCTGCGTTATGGGCTCCATTTGTGACATCGCCAAGAACGGTGATCGTGGCCCCGCAGTTGATCCAGCCAATGTCATCAGAAGCGCTTCCTTTAACCACTATCTCCGTGCCGAACATTCCCATACTGCCTAATCTCTGTCCTACAGGACCTTCGACGGTAATCTTCACACTTTCGCCTCTCGGCCATATGCGTCCTCCGATGCCGTGCTGGCCATTGGCAATAATCTCAAGCTCACGGGCGCCCTTCATAACCGCCTTCTGAATCTCCTCTTCAAAGATCCTTGAAGGTATCCGTTCTCCCTTTTTGATTCCCTTTAGAATTACTTTTTTCATAGTAAGCGTTTGAACCGTTTAAACCCTTTGAACTGTCTGAACCTTATTTATTAACAGGTGAAATTTATCTTCAACCTCTCTGATACTGCAGGGTTGACAGAGCTGATACCGTCGGACATCCCGATGGGAAGTTCCGTGCTCCTGCCCATGGGCGCAAATATTTTCTTCAGTTCAACGTCAAGGGATTTATATACTTCCACAACCCTCTCTGCAACCTTGTCAGGGTCAAGCCTTCTGTAAAGCTTCGGATCCTGCGTTGTAATACCTCTCGGGCATTTTCCAAGATTACAGACATTGCAGCGATTATATTCGTCTCCAAAACACTGCGCAGCAGCCTGCATGATATATTTACCGATTGACACACAGGATGCACCAAGCATAAAGAGGGAAGCGGCATTTGCAGCAAGATTGCCTTTCTTTCCTGCACCACCGGCTGCTATCAGGGGCAGTTCATTCTGCTTGCCCTGTGCTACCAGATCCAGATAACATTCCCGTATATTTGAGGCAATGGGATGTCCCATGCTGTCCATTGATACGTTATAGGCAGCACCTGTAGCACCGTCATCGCCGTCAATTGAAAGAGCTGCAGCATACGGGTTTCTCACAAGATTGTTCAATACGGCCTTGGCAGTATGACTGCCTGAAATCTTCGGATAGACGGGCACTCGGAATCCCCAGGCCATTGACATGGACTGAATCATCTTTGCAACTGCTTCTTCAATAGAATATTTGGTCTGGTGCGTCGGCGGAGACGGAAGGTCAACACCCATGGGCACCCCCCTGATCTCGGAGATAAGCTTCAGCACCTTGTGCGCCATCAGGAGGCCGCCGTCACCGGGCTTTGCACCCTGACCGTACTTGATCTCAATGGCACAGGGGTCTTCCACCATATGGGGGATTGTCCTGACAATCTCATCCCAGCCAAAATAACCGGAGGCTATCTGAGGTATGAAATATTTCATGAACCGTGATTTAAGAAGTCTCTGGGGCATTCCGCCTTCACCGGAACACATGACAACAGGCATGCCTTCCACTTCATTTAAGTAGGTAACGCCCATTGCCAGCCCCTCCCACATATTCGGAGAAAGTGCGCCGATGGACATACTGCCGATCATGACTGGATAAATCTCCCGAACGGGAGGTATAAACTTTCCGGATTTTTTATCAACTTCGAGTTTGCCCTTTACCACTTTTACAGGAAGCTCTTCTGCCGGCAGTATCCTGCCGAGATAGGTGCGGATGCGAAACTCATGCCTGCCTGCATCAAGGGCAGGATCTGTGAGCATTGATATCCTTGAAAACCGCAATGTGTCCAGCGTTGAAGGAGTGGGATCATTTCTCCTGCCCCCCCTCCTGTAGGGATGTCCGCCCTTGTTTTTATGAAAGGTGAATTTGTGCTGAGGATTGTATTCCGGTTCAATAGCCTCATTTGGACACACAAGGGTACAGGTGCCGCAGCCGGTGCAGTACTTGCTGATTTCAGTCGTCTGCTTTATGATTGTCGTAACCCGCCGAACTGTCTTCGGTTCAGGAGTCGGTCCTTCTGAATGCAGCTCCCTCTGAACAATAACAGAAGGTTCGATGGAGAACATGGGGCACACAGCCGTGCACTTGCCGCAGCGTTTGCACCGGTCGTCTCTCCACCTTATGATGTAGGGATAGTCCTTGACGGCAAGCTCGTGATTCTTATCTAACCGCTCAGCTGGTTCCATACCGTTACCTCCTCAGCTTCTGGCTTCACAATCACCATATCGTACTTCATGGGAAATACGTCCGTTGACCTGTCCCGCTTCGATCCGGCACTGTCCAGGCCGCACTCCTCAGACATAAGTCCGTACTTTCCCTTCACTCCGCCAACAACTCCCGGCCTCAGCTTTTTTGCATCCTGCAGCATAAAGCAGGTTCCGTCCGGGGTAAAGCCAATAACACAATTGGGTCCGTCAATACAGAGCGGCCTCAGGGACATTTTCAGAAATCTGACTGCCTCGCTGTCCGGACGGGCGTCTATCTCCTCCGCTTTCAGCGGTGTAACGATGTCCTTGTAATAGTGCAAGGGGTAGCCGAGCTGTTTACATGCATAGTGCAGAATATGACAGAAGACCTCGCTGTCACTGTTGTACCCAATATACCCGGGGAAACCTCTTCCTGAAAGAAATTCCCTGATGGGGATAAAGGCGGTATTTTCCCCGTTCGTCATTGTGCCGTACCCCTGAATAAAAAAGGGGTGACATGCATAGAGGTTTATGGCGTAGTTGGTGTTCTGCCTTCCCTGTGCAAGAATTATCTTTGCCTTCAGCGAGGATTTATCAAGTCCGAAAAACTCACCAAGCTGCATAGGATCACCAACTTCCTTCAAGGCCAGTATGTCAGGGTAAAAGGTAAAGATAATAATTGATTCATCGCTTTCGCCAAGTCTTCTCAAAGCGAGACGGGTATTTAACAGCAGGGCTTCCTGATCTTCAACAGGCCTGTCTTTGTACACATCAGGATAGTCATAGACACGGGCGAAATAATAATCCCGGCTTTCAATACCCGTCACAGGCTTTGTCTTTGGCGTCCAGGTATATTTAAGCTGAAAGCCCAGTTTGTTCATATAATCATCAAGTGCCTTCAACCCATCCTTTGAGCAGATTCCGGAGAGTACAGGATACTCTTTCAACTCTTCAAACTCTCCTCCAAGGCCCTTGAGAATCAGTCCCATACCTGAGCCGTCATGCCCCTCTTTCATTGTTTCAAGGGCCAGTATGTTTTCCACTGGTGAAAAGTAATCACTTGATGTAATTGCAGCTAATCTACACATTTTTTATTCCTTAGCAGGCAAAAAAAGCGCCCATACCATGGTGTCTGCAGATTCCGGTATCAGACGCAGCATCGTAAAAAACCTGAGCTTTAGATCATAACAATTAGTGCTAATTTTTGTAAACTTCGCCTCTCTTTTCCTGTTCATTGCCGGTGATAGGGAGTAGCCAGTTTCATGCCAGATCCTAAGCGCTTAATTCTAAGGGTTTTCAAGAGACAAGAAGGCATACATTTCTGTAATCCCTACAATTCTGTAGGGTTCTTATGGATCAATCTCTTATGGTATAATCCTTCATCAACGTTAGCCAAGAGTCTTCGTGATACATCGTTAACCATCAAGGCCACAGGACAAACAAGGTACAGGAGGTTCAGTAGCGTAGTAATGATTGTTATAAAAGGCAGGCATTAACGTGATCACAATAACAGACGAACCAGAGAGGGAGGAACTGTATGCCCAGACGCGAAGATATTAAAAAGGTAATGATTATTGGTTCAGGGCCAATTGTAATCGGCCAGGCATGCGAGTTTGATTATTCAGGGACCCAGGCGTGCAAGGCGCTGAGGAATCTGGGATATGAAATAGTATTGGTAAACTCAAATCCGGCCACTATTATGACTGATCCCGATATAGCTGACGTCACCTATATCGAACCCCTGACTCTTGATTACATGACTAAAATTATTGAGAAGGAACGTCCTGATGCACTTCTCCCCAACCTTGGAGGCCAGACAGGATTGAATCTGTCTTCCGAGCTGGCAAAAACAGGGGTACTTGATAAATATGGTGTCAAGGTAATCGGCGTTAATATTGACGCTATTGAACGGGGCGAGGACCGTCAATCTTTTAAGGACACCATGAACCGTCTCGGCATTGAAATGCCCAGAAGCGAAATAGCCTCGAGTGTTGAAGAGGCAGAAAAAATTGCAGGGAAGCTCGGCTTTCCGCTGGTTATCCGTCCTGCCTATACCATGGGGGGAACCGGTGGCGGTCATGTATATAATCTGGAGGAACTGCGTACTGTCGCAGGCCGGGGGTTGGCTGTGAGCCTTGTTCATCAGGTGCTCGTGGAAGAGTCTGTACTTGGTTGGGAGGAGCTTGAACTGGAGGTTGTTCGTGATGCAAAAAACCAGAAGATAACAGTCTGCTTTATTGAGAATGTTGATGCCATGGGCGTACATACCGGTGATTCTTATTGTACAGCGCCCATGCTAACTATAGCCCCTGAACTTCAGGAGCGTCTGCAGAAGTATTCCTATGATATTGTCGAAGCAATTGAAGTCATTGGCGGTACCAATGTTCAGTTTGCCCATGATCCTAAGACCGGACGGGTAGTGGTGATTGAGATCAACCCCCGCACTTCTCGTTCCTCTGCACTTGCTTCAAAAGCTACTGGATTCCCTATCGCACTTGTTTCATCCATGCTCGCCGGTGGGCTTACAATGGATGAGATACCCTACTGGCGCGACGGCACGTTGGAAAAGTACACACCCTCAGGTGAATATGTTGTTGTTAAATTTGCACGATGGGCATTTGAAAAATTTAAGGGCGTTGAAGATAAACTGGGGACTCAGATGCGGGCCGTCGGCGAGGTCATGAGTATTGGAAAAAATTATAAAGAGGCGTTTCAAAAATCGATTCGATCTCTTGAAAACGGACGTTATGGACTTGGTTTTGCCAGAGACTTTCATAAAAAATCACTTGATGACCTTATGGATATGCTGACAGAACCGTCCAGTGAGCGTCAGTTTATCATGTATGAGGCATTGAGAAAAGGCGCGGATATTGACGAACTCCATAAGAAGACGTATATAAAACAATGGTTTATTGAACAGATGAAGGAACTGGTTGAGCTTGAGGAAAAACTTTTGATGCATAAAGGAACACTTCCTGAGGATATGCTCTTAATACAGGCAAAAAAGGACGGATTTGCAGATAAGTACCTTGCAAAAATACTTGAAGTGCCCGAAAAGGATATTCGTACAAAACGGGCTTCACTCGGCGTGGTGGAGGCATGGGAGCCGGTACCTGTCAGTGGCGTAGAAAACGCTGCTTACTATTATTCGACATATAATGCTCCCGATAAGGTCGAAGTCAGTCCGAACCGAAAGATTATGGTTCTGGGTGGTGGCCCTAACCGTATCGGACAGGGAATAGAGTTTGATTACTGTTGCGTCCATACAGCCTTTGCACTTCGTGACGAGGGGTATGAAACCGTTATGGTAAACTGCAACCCTGAAACTGTTTCAACTGATTATGATACGTCAGACAAGTTGTACTTTGAACCATTGACAGTTGAAGATGTCTTAGCTATTTATGAAAAAGAAAGGCCCGAGGGTGTCGTCGTTCAGTTCGGGGGACAAACCCCTTTAAATATAGCAGGAGAACTCGAAGCTGCAGGTGTCAGAATCCTTGGTACCAGTCCTGATACGATCGACCTGGCAGAGGATCGCGACCGGTTTCGTAAGATCATGGAAGACCTGAACATACCCCAGGCAAAATCAGGGATGGCAGGGAATGTTCAGGAAGCATATGCCATTGCAAAGAGCATTGGCTACCCACTCATTGTCCGTCCGTCATACGTACTGGGCGGACGCGCTATGGAAGTTGTTTACGATGAAGAGATGTTGCGGGAATATGTTTCTGCAGCCGTGGATATGTCGCCGGAGCGGCCTATATTGATTGAACAGTTTCTGGAGAATGCAATAGAGGCTGAAGCCGATGCAATTGCAGATGGCACCGATGCCTTTGTTCCGGCAGTCATGGAACATATCGAACTTGCAGGAGTTCACTCTGGAGATTCAGCCTGTGTCATCCCTCCTGTAAGCATTGCTCAGAACCATATTGACACAATAGAAGAATACACTAAAAAAATAGCGGTGGAATTAAACGTTGTCGGTCTTATGAATATTCAATATGCCATAGCTGATGATGTAGTATACGTCCTTGAGGCCAATCCCAGGGCCAGCCGAACAGTTCCTCTGGTGAGCAAGGTCTGCAATATTCCCATGGCACGTTATGCCACCCAGATACTGTTGGGAAAAAAGTTGAGTGACCTCAAGCTCATGCGCAAATCAATACCGCATTATGGTGTAAAGGAAGCAGTGTTTCCTTTCAATATGTTCCCGGAGGTTGACCCTCTGCTTGGCCCTGAGATGCGTTCAACAGGCGAGGTCCTTGGTATTGACTCTCATTCAGGACGGGCGTTTTACAAAGCCCAGGAAGCCACCAAGCTGAAACTGCCTCTGGAAGGAACTGTTTTGATATCCGTTTCCAGGAGAGACAGGGACGGAGTGATCAAAGCAGGAAAGCAATTCTCCGACATGGGGTTTACTATCAAAGCAACAAAGGGGACCTGTAAATTTCTCGCTGATAACGGAATAGAGTCCGAGGAAATTTTAAAATTACATGAAGGCCGTCCAAACTTGATAGACGCTATCGAAAATGGGGAAATACAGCTTGTCATCAATACGCCAATTGGCAAACGAAGTGCCATTGATGATTCCTACATTCGGAAAACAGCAATAAAACACGGTTTGCCTTACATAACATCCACTGCTGCTGCAATTGCTACTGCCACAGGGATTGCTGAATTTCGTAAGAAAAAAAGCACTGTCAGAAGCCTTCAGGAATATCACCAGGACATAGGA
>CP070644.1:2281911-2289710 GCA_020354155.1 Nitrospiraceae bacterium
CGTCAGTGTCATCATTGTCCCATTTGCGGTCATCCCAGTCCCACTTCCTGCCTGCATGATCATCTTTATCCCCTTTGTGATCATCCCAGTCCCATTTCTTACCGGCCCGATCATATTCAATATTATTGGCCCGCCTATGGGTTACATCGCCTTCGTCCTTTTCATCGTGGTTCCATGAATCGACCCTGGCCCAATGATTATCCCCGCTCTCATCGTGCCATTTCTTTCCAGTATTGTCATGATCATATGACCAGCTGGAAAAGAAATCCCCTGACTGTAAATATTTTGACCCTTCATCGAAACCGGCAAGAGACCAATGCAGCCGGGAGTTTGCATCGGCATAGCCGGCAATCGCAACTGCAATAACAATAGTTGTAATAAAAACAGATATTCCTTTACCCATGACTCTTATAAGAAAGAATTGAATTTGGGAGATAATTTCTTGCCATTCAGTTTGAAGCCTTTATAGATCTCACACATCTTGAAATCTGTTGTGCAGAAATAAACAGCCTTTTCAATGTCCTGGCTGTTCATCTTTACGCAATAGCACTCTTCAAAGGGCTTATGCAGGTAGGGGCAAAAATTTCTCTTTGTCGTTGTCTTCATCATCTTCTGTAACACCTCGCTACTCATCATTGACTGCATGGTGTATAGAGAATGCAAAAGACATACCAGCTGAGAAGAAGGGTTGGAATATTTTTTTTGCTTATTAATCAGTCCATTAGAAGTGCGAGTCCTGCACAGACATGGCCCTGCTCAAGGTGTGGCATATGAACCCCTTGTGTCAGACCTGTGCCATGTCACACTTTGCCCTCTCTGTGAAACCTATTGGATGAGAGGCAAAAAAGGGAGGTGTACTTCTATCAATATGATCAAGGATGCTCATGAAAACAAAGGGAATATGAAAGAGGAAAAACCTTACAGGGATAAAGCCTTACCGGTCCAACTTGCTCTTCCGGTACTGTATATAAATATCCCGAACCGCGGCATAGGGATCAAGGGCATCTTTCTTGATTTCTTCGTATTCACCAATAGAAAGGGAAGCCCGGTTGACAGTATCTCCAACCTTGATTGCAAACTGGTCGATAAAGGGCTCGATATAATTGACAGGTTCCAGAAAATAATCTCCTGCATAGCCTATTGAGTCCCTCAGAGTGGAAGGCCCAAGAATTGGCCAGTTAATATAAAAACCAGGTTCAAGTCCCCACACACCCAGGGTCTGGCCAAAATCCTCATCCCGCATGGGTATCTCCAACTCAGTCTTTGCATAATCAAAAAGTCCAAGGACCCCGATTGTGGAGTTAACGCCAAAACGCACCATTTCGTCTCCAGCATGCTCAACTTTGCCCTGCAGAAGATTATTGACGACTCTTACGGGGGTCGAAATATTATTGAATACATTTTTGACTGATATCCGAACTTTTTCAGGGACGATTTTTGAATATCCCTTTGCAACCGGTTTCAGGACCCAGAAATACAATTTGTCATTAACGTCAAAAAAGAAGCGGTTGAGCGGCTCAAAGGGATCGACGATTTTTACACCAGCTCCATCTTCTTCGAGATAATCCTCATCTTCCTCCTCAAGAAATTCCTCATCTCCAAGAGCTTGCGCATACCTGTCCTGATCTGTTGTATCGGCCTCGGCGAAAAGCCGAACTCCGGAGGGATCAGCGGCTGCTATTGACGGGATAATCAGAGCTGCCTTGAATTCAGCTTCTGAACGCGTAGAGAGGTCTGCGGCCATCAGCGGTACTGCTGCCACAAGCAGGATCAAAACAATCAAGCTGAAGAGTCCTTTACCTTTTTTCATCGCACTTATTTAAGCTACCTTATATTTGCCTCTTCAGGCAAGCTTTTTTCTCATTTAATACTATATATATCGGTACTTTGCAATAAAAACTCAAACAAACAATGATACGAAGACACACTATATCACCAAAGCGGATAGACAGTCAAGGGTAATTATTATACGATTACATTAGAGAAGCATTCATAAAGCAGGTCATCTGTTATGGAACATGTATCTGTCGTCGATACAGAGGCTTTCACCCAGGAAAAGCTTCGGGAACTGATTGCACACTATATTGAACCCGGCCGGATACCGAAAATAATCAAAGTCATTACCGACACATCAGATTTTTTCAGAGTAGAATTTGACAATGTGCTTCTCCTCGAAGGAAATCCCTATTTTATACGGAACTATGAGCGTGAGGGACGCTTCGGGATAGACGAGCAGCCCAAATTCTGGGTAAAACGGGCAATAGACCTCACTGATGGAAGCATGAAAATAATCAAAATGGTCTTCCATGAGGAATTCAGGACAACTATAGGGGACCTGTCTTTTGACTGTTACCGCAGTTCAAAAAAAGAAGCGAGGATTCTCACCGTCGTCAAAAATCATTCAAATTTCATGCAGGGATCGGCTGTCACGGATTCTGCCGGCAATTTAGTCAGGGTTATTGATTATATCCCGGGCAAGTCAATGGCTGACTCCGTCCTGTCGCTTGCAGAAAGCCATGAAGAATACTTCCACACCCATTTCCCCTCAGTACTGGATAATTTTATTGAACTCGTACATGCCATTAAATTCCTTCATGATCGTGAGGAAAAGCATGGCGATATTCGTCGGGACCACGTTCTCTGGGACCGACAGAGCGCCTCCTACCGCTGGATTGATTTCGATTACAATTATCTGCATAAAGAAAACATCTATGGATACGATCTGTTCGGTCTGGGCAACATTATCATATTTCTTGCCGGATGCGGAGATATAACCGTTCAGCATCTGAAGAAATACAACGAGCAGACCTTCAACAGGATCGTTGAAAATGACCTGAATATACTATTCAATAACAGGGTCGCAAACCTGAGAAAAATTTACCCCTACATTCCCTATGCGCTGAATTCCCTCCTGCTTCATTTTTCTCTGGGAGCACCTGTATTTTATGACGAAACCGCGCAGTTGCTGGATGACCTGGGAGAGGTCAGAAGCAGCCTTTCATAAAAAGGAGGGCACTATGAATGCCGAAGGTACAGAGGTCAAAAAAACAACGGGCGAACGCCACATTCTTCTGGCACTGGACGAGTCTGAAAATGCAAAACGAGTAGTACTCTATGTCGCAGACTTTCTCGGAGGGGTGCCCGGATTTCGCGTAACCCTTTTGAAAATTATTCCGGAACCGCCGGAAGACTATTTTGAAAATGATCGTGCACGAAAAGAATGGATAGAAAATGAACGCGAAAAGGGCACTGCAATGCTGGAGAACTTTCACTCCGTTCTTGTGCACTCAGGATTCAGAAATGACCAGGTATCAACACTGGTCAAGCTTAAACCCTGTCCATCTGTTGCTGACTGTATCCTTGAAGAACAGCAACGACTCCACTGCTGTACAGTCGTGCTGGGGAGGAGAGGAATATCCAGGAAAGAAGAGTTTATCTTTGGAAGCACATCAAGCAAAGTTCTTCATTCAGGAAAAAATTGTGCTGTCTGGGTAATTGAGTGATCCTGTTCCGCTGATCTTTCTTCATATATTCTTCACAAATTAGGAGCATGGTATAGACAGAAAAGGAAAGGTAATTTAAATGATGAAGAGTTTATTGAAGATATTTTTTTTATCCGCTCTGGTTCTATCCATGTCAATGTCAGTTGCGTCATCAGGCACGCTTGAAACTGCTACTTTCGCCGGAGGATGTTTCTGGTGCATGGAACCGCCTTATGAAAAGCTGAACGGTGTCAGCGAGGTAATTTCCGGCTATACGGGAGGCCACAGGAAAAACCCGACATATGAGGAGGTATCAGAGGGCACTACCGGTCACACCGAGGCAGTGCAGGTCAGGTATGACCCGTCAATAATATCATATGAAACACTCCTCGAGGTATTCTGGAGACAGATTAATCCTACAGATTTTGGAGGTCAGTTTGCCGACAGGGGTTCCCAGTACAGGACTGCAATTTACTATCACACTGCAGCGCAGAAAGAGCTTGCCGAAGCATCAAAAGAGAAAATGGAAACTTCAGGAAGGTACGATAAACCAATCGTTACAAAAATTCTTCCTGCTGAAGACTTTTATGTAGCAGAGAAATATCATCAGGACTATTACAAGAAGAATCCAATTCGCTACAAGATTTACCGCTATGGCTCAGGCAGGGACCAGTATCTCGATAAAGTCTGGGACAAAGACAGAGAAGCAGCAATAAATAATAAAGAGAGCGAGGTATTTGTCATGCCTTCAAAAGAAAGTCTGCGTAAAAAACTGACGCCGCTTCAATATAAAGTCACCCAGGAGGACGCCACAGAAAGGGCCTTTGACAATGAATACTGGGACAACAAAAAAGATGGAATCTATGTAGACATTGTCTCCGGTGAGCCCCTTTTCAGTTCCCGGGATAAATTTAAATCAGGTACTGGCTGGCCCAGTTTCACCAGGCCTCTTGAAGAAGAAAATATCATTGAGAAAGAAGACAACGGTTTATTCATGAAAAGAACAGAGGTGCGCAGCAAGAAAGCTGATTCCCACCTCGGTCATGTCTTTCCTGACGGGCCTGCACCGACCGGTCTCAGGTACTGTATCAATTCAGCGTCCCTGCGTTTTATTGCAAAAGAAGACCTTGAGAGAGAGGGGTACGGCACCTATCTCAACCTTTTTGAGTAAGACCGTTATTCCCTAGCCACAGGAAAATTTGCAATAGCCCGATAATCAGCAGGCTGAGACCCTCGAAAACAGAGTGAATCAACAGGCCATTGAAACAGATAACCTGATTGTGCCCGATACTGATACATAGTTTTTTTGAACTAAAAAGAAATGACTCGCATCTCTACTGAGGGTGTCGTAATTCTGTTTTCCCGGCATACAACCTGCTCTGTTTCTGAATTGTGGACAGTAACAGTCAAATCAATGAATTGAAAAATCTCTCATCATCATGGAAGAATAGGAGCGCATTCCATGAAGAACTGGAGAGACAACATTTACTTTGTGCTTGTAGAGCCCACCGAGCCGGGCAATATCGGCGCCACTGCCCGGGCCATAAAAAATATGGGCTTTAAGAACCTCTGCCTTGTCAACGCTCCTTCCGTCGAAACCGAGGAAACAGCCATGTTTGCCCATAATGCCATGGATATCCTTGCCTCTGCAGAGACCTATCCTACTTTGAAGGAAGCTTTGAAAGACAAGCAGTATGTTGCCGGCACGTCCCGCCGGAGAGGCAGAAAACGGGGGGCATTCATACCCGTCGAAGAGGGGACACGTCAGTTGTATGAACTTGCCTCCACAAATAAGATTGCTGTCCTTTTTGGCAGGGAAAGCAGGGGGCTCTTCAACGAAGAGATTGAAGAATGCGGGTTTCTCATGACCATCCCCGCCAACAGGGAACACCCCTCCCTGAATCTTGCTCAGGCAGTGGTCATTATAGCCTACGAACTCTCAAAAGCTGAAAATCGGGAGTCCAGTGAGTCCTCTGGCAACCTGCTCTTTGCCAATCCGCCAAATCTCATAAACCACAAAGAACTGTCGCATTTATTTGACAGACTGGAACAGGTCCTTCAGTTACTCGAATATATCCCCGATGACGATCCCTATCTGCATAAAAAAATCATGCAGAACCTCAAACACTGCCTTGGACGTTCAGGGCTTACTGACTGGGAATTTGGAATGTTTCAAAGCATCTGCAAACAGATAGAGAATAAACTGGGCGGTGCAAAGAAAAAATAGGAAACTATCAGGAGCTAAATATTCATCACATCTTGTGTCGTATTCCTGCACTGGAGGCTGAGTCGTAATTGTCATTGCGAGGAGAGAAATGACGAAGCAATCTCTGGAATTTAATGTAAAAGAAGAGATCGCCACGCCACCTTCGGTGTCTCGCGATGACATAATCGTGATGACAACACAGTCTCTTCAACTGGAGAATCGATACACTCATTCATTCCCTGTTCTCCTCGAGTTTTCTGAGAAAATCCCTCTTTTTTATTCTTCCGTTTAATGTGGAACCATCACGAAACTCAAAAACGGGAATATCAAAACGGTAGAGTTCATACAGATCATCATCAGATTCAATATCCATTTTTTTCACCCTGATGTCATGCTGGACCTTCAGTCCGTTTAACATCTCTTCAGCCTGATCGCAGAGCCAGCATCCGTCTTTAAAGTAAAGGGTAACTTTTACCATATTTCAGAATAGAATCCATCTCATCTCAGTCCATGATCCGTTACCGCATTCTATGCCTTCCGGCACTGTCATCTGTTCACTATTCTTATGACACAGGAACCGTCTCAAGAATTGTACCGCATAACCGATATAAAAATTAAGAGTTCATAATTTTTCAGAATACTGATGTGAAAAAAAATGAACAAAATCGCAGCCAAACAATTCAATGATGAAATAAACCGGTACAAGTATACGCTCCGCTTTTGCTCAAAGATCTGCGAGTGGGAAACCTTCAAGGTCAAAGCCGGAAAACTCTTTGATTATGTGGAATCAATAGAGATGATGGAAATAGAGCATAAATTCTTTAGGGTTTCAAAAGTAATGGTGGCAATATTGTTTCTCTTTCTTGTCGTTATCTTTCAGATCGACCCCGCTATCCATCCCGAATATGCACGGTTCAGGGAACTGCTCATCCTGACAGCAATAGCAGGGTGCTGCTTTGAGGTTTACTTCTTTTTTAATTTCAGAATGTATATGAAGGGGAAAACACTCTACTATACTGCACGCAGAGAAGACTTTATAAGAAATATTGAAGAAGACTTCAGAGGTTCTACCATCCCCGGGGAAGCTGCTCAGGAGAGGGAAGAAACGACCCTCGTTACGAGCTGATTCTGCCCCAACCGCCTCCGCCCGGAGTCTCAATGATTATGGAGTCACCCCTCTCAGCGCTCATGACCTCACGATGTTTTAATTCCCTGACCGATCCCTTTGCCCTGAGGCAGCGATTCCGGCCCTTTTTGCCTCCGCTTCCTCCCTGCATCCCGTAGGGCGCAGACTCCCTCCTTTCAGAAATTATGGAAACCGTTGCCGGTTTCAGGAAGCGTATCTCCCGTACGACTCCAGATCCGCCTTCAAACAAACCCTTCCCTCCTGACCCCCTGCGCAGTGTAAAACGCTCCAGTATCACCCCCGGATGTCTGCATTCGAGAATCTCTGGATCAGTCATCCTGGTGTTCGTCATGTGTACCTGTACCCCTGATGCCCCGGGACAGCCATCCATCGCCCCTGAACCACCGGCAATCGTCTCATAATAGGGGTGCTCCCCCTGGACCTCAAAGAGCAGGTTGTTCATGGTGCCCTGTGAAGCAGCAGCAACTCCGAAGGCCCCGAGGAGCACATCGACGATCCTTTGAGATGTCTCTACATTGCCTGATGCAACAGGCATGGGGTAGACAGGCTTCAGCAGACTGCCCTCAGGAATGACAATCCGTACGGGCTTCATGCACCCGCTGTTGAGAGGTATTTCAGTATTGATCAGGCACCTCATCACGTAGAGCACTGCTGATCTCACAACTGATTCCGGGGCATTGAGGTTATCATTGGTATGTGCTTCTCCGGTACCGGTAAAATCAATACTGACGGCAACCGTCTCAGGCGGATGCTCTCCCGCGGTAATTGTTATTGCAACCCTGATGGGAGTACCATCGTCAAGACAGTCTTCAAAGGCAGAATGAAAAACCGGGCTATCTTTCAGGAATTTTTCCAGAGACTGTTGTACGGCATACTCAGCGTTCTCCTGAATAAACCTCATGTAGGCAACAACTGTTTCTCTTCCATGGTGCTGGATCAATCGATTCAGTTCTTTCATGCCTTT
>CP070644.1:2289810-2297532 GCA_020354155.1 Nitrospiraceae bacterium
ATTATTTTACTGACAGTGGCTGTGAGATAGTCCCTTTTTTCATGCTCAAGAGTTGCCTCAACCCTTTCCCCCGGCGCCGTGGGTCCCTGGACCATGACGATTTTTCCGTCATGTCTGGCAATAAAAGAGCCCCCGAAGGCAGGACGTTCAATTTTTAGTGTTAATCTCGACATAGGCATAAAGTATAACAAATCAATCTTCATTCCTCTTTATTGTGGTAAGATTTGTTTTAATGAGTTGCTTCATTCCAGGGAGGTTGAACGGTAATTTCTGAAATGACAAATATCGGATAAGCTCCGGGGAGCGAGGTAATATACTATAGCGTAAATATTTCTTTGTTTAGCTGTGAATGAATTCTAAATTGTCATAAGGAGGAAGAAATGAAGAGACTGACAAGATATTTTTTTGAAGGACTGCTTGTACTGATACCGGTGGTGGCAACGCTCTATGTTATCTATGTGGTATTCACAAAAATCGACAGTATATTCAAGTTCAGCATACCAGGCATGGGTTTTCTGGTGACGATCCTCCTCATAACAGTTGTCGGATTCATCTCTTCAAACTTTATAACAAAAAAACTCGTAGGTCTCGTTGATACGATCTTTACAAAACTTCCCTTTGTGAAGATGATTTATTCCTCAGTGAAGGACTTGATCGGTGCCTTTGTTGGTGATAAAAAGAGCTTTAATAAGCCGGTACTTGTTAATATTTCCCGGGAAAGCTCTGTCCAGCTAATCGGATTTGTTACACGGGAGAGTCTGGATAATCTGGGTTTTACTGATCGTGTGGCTGTATATCTTCCTCAGTCCTATAATTTTGCCGGCAATCTTATCGTTGTTCCGAAAGATCAGGTCACGGCTGTTTCTGCTGACAGTGGTGAAATCATGGCCTTTATCGTCTCCGGCGGGGTAACGGCACAATAGGACCTCCTGTCCGGGATCCCATTCTTTTTTGAATCCGCCCGGGACAGTTTTTGGCTATGAGGGGGATGAGTGTTCTCTATTTGACTATGCTCTAGGGGGAATGGCAAAATATTCCACTTGTTCAGAAGTAATCTACAGTTCTGGAAAATGATAGCAATTGTAAAGCAGGAACATGGCATTTTTTTGCATGCCTTGGCTGCGAAGTAAATTTCAATGATACATTTGAAACAGATTCATTCAACAAGACTGCCCTTCTGTTTTGTTTCTGGAACAGTTCTTTTTTTATTACTGTCAGCTGGTGTGTTGCCCGCGCCCGCCAGTGCCGATGACAGTTATATAAGAGGGTATGCGGCTGCAGTACTTGAGAGAGAATTTAATATTCCTCCTGGTTCCGCAGATGTTCAGGACGGGGTGATTCGGCTCAATCTCAGCTCAGTTGAACCGGAAAAACATGGTACGGTGGTCAGTGAACTTTTAAGAATACAAGGGGTTGCGCGAGTTGAGATAACAGGAGAAGAAGAAAAAGACAGAAGGGAAACGGTCGTTAGCGGACAGAGAGAAGAATTAAAACCTGAAGTCACAGCGCAAGGGAAAACCGGAGATTACATGCAGAAAAGCAGGGGCAGCAGGAGAGAGAAACTCTTTGCACCCCTTATTGCAGATGCACTATGGCCTCATTTTGAATTAGCCTTTCAATTTTATGGAGATGATCAAAACTTCAAGAACACATTTGCGCCGGTTTTTGGAGAGATGATGCCCCTGTATAGGGATGGCTCTGTTACAGAGGGGTTCTGGCAGATTGCTGCCTTTGGCACAGCAGCAATTCTTCATGACCTTGATACCTCTTCTTGGGACCTCGTGAATACTGATTACAGATTCGGAGTGGCACTGACTTTTCGTAAAAATGACCTGTCCGGTGTTGCCCGTGTACTCCATCACAGTTCTCATATTGGTGATGAGTATCTTCTGAATAATACTGTGCAACGAAACAATTTCAGTTTCGAGGCTTCAGATTTTATCCTGTCCTATGATCTGAAAGAGTGGCTCAGGGTGTACGGAGGCGGAGGGTACATGTTCAGCCCGGACCCCAAGGACCTTGATCCCATCTTCGTTCAGTATGGTGCTGAATATTACAGTCCCAAAACATTTTTCAGTGGACGGGTCAGGCCGATTGCAGCTGTTGATATCCAGAACTGGGAGATGTACGACTGGGGCGGTCATATTTCGCTGAGAGCCGGAGTGCAACTGGAAAGCAGGAATACGCTTCTGAACAAGATCAATATTCTTGTCGGGTACTATAATGGAAAATCTCAACGCGGTCAGTTCTATCAGGAATCAGATGACTACTATCATCTCGGTGCCCAGTATGAATTTTAGGAATATCCTTCATTCCCGAGAAAAGGCGGCAAATACCAGATGAATTTCGGATTGCGTCTCCGTGTATTCCTTGCCATACTGGTGGGGCTTATGGTGATCGGTACCCCGGGCTTTATGATTACTGAAGGCCTGACCTTTACTGATTCACTGTATTTCAGCATTGTAACAGTTGCCACTGTCGGGTACGGTGATATTTCACCTGTCACAGCTGGAGGCAAGATCCTTTCCATTTTCCTTATCGTTACTGGAGTCGGGACATTCCTTGGCGTTGTAGCCAATGCAACGGAACTGATTCTGAGTAAAGAAGAGCACAAGATGCGCATGGAAAAGCTCAATATGGTAATTGGTTCATTCTACAGTGAGGCCGGTACTGAGCTTTTGAGATTCTTTGTTGAACATGACAGATCCGTGGACAAGATCCGCAATGCCCTGGTTATCACCAGTGCCTGGACGAAAGATCAGTTTGCAGCCGCTCGCCAGCATGTGAAGGACCATGAATTTTTAGCTGATATTGAAATGATAGACCTTAACGGCCTTCGTACATCCCTTCACGAAAAGGGCGCCTTCTTTCTCCGGCTTCTGGAAAACCCATCCATTTTCGATCATGAAACCTTTACTGATCTCTTACGTGCTTTTTTACATCTCAAAGAAGAATTGCGCTACAGGGATGACATCAGTGCCCTGCCTGAGACCGATCTGGGGCATCTTTCCGGTGACCTGAACAGGGCATACAGACTTCTGGTTATTCAATGGGTAGATCATATGAAGTATCTCAAAGATCACTATCCCTATCTCTTTTCCCTTGCTGCACGCACCAATCCCTTTGACAGGACAAGCTCTGTTATTATCACCGAATAGGGAACAGGGAGGCTTAGGGCAGCAGATTTTTAAACTGGGATCTCTCTGTATCTGTTGAGGCACGTTGTAACGCACTATTGATTATTTTCAGGGCATCAAAGACATCTCCTTTTTGGATGAACGCCTTTGCAAGTCCCAGGTAACCTTCCATATTGTCGGGAGCCATATCAACGGCCTCAGAAAATTTGTCAACAGCCTCTGATGCATTGCCCTCTGAGAGCAGGACGCTGCCGAACACAAGAAGGGTCTTGACCAGCTCCTCACGCAGCATTGACGAGTTGGGATCAACATCGAGCCCTTCCTTCAGGTAGTTGACTGAACCGTTGTAGTTCCCTTTTTTAAACTCTGTTAAAGCACCTCCGATGAGGGCATCAATCAGCAGATTTACTGCCTCTTTCCCCATGTCTCCAGGTGCCAGTTGATAAGCAGTACGAAGGGGCTGAATAGCATCTATCAGTTTTCCAAGATTTAAATAGGACCTGCCAAGATATAAGTAGGCATCTGCATATTCTGGATCATATTCCGTTGAACGCTCAAAATAGGGGATAGCTTTTTCGTACCTGCCCTGATGAAAGAGGGCAAGACCCTGTTGAAAGGCCTCCCTGGCATCCCTGCTTACCAGCATTCCTGCACAGCCGGTCAGCAAAAGTATGATCAGAGCAATGGAGAGAGTGTTTTTCATAAAAAAAGGGGGCCTCGATGTAATTTAATGAAGAATTATATAATATGTGAAAATTGTTTTCCATTCATTCGGAGCAGACCATAATGAATATTCTTTTTTTAGGCGATTCACTTATCGAGTACTTTGACTGGAATGAACGGTTCCCTGACCACAGGGTACTTAATCTGGGTATGGCGGGAGAATCTGTACAGGGGCTTCTGTCAAGGGTTATGAAAATCAGCGATATATCTGAAGAGGCAGAAATGATTTTCATAATGACGGGAATAAACAATATAGCAATGGGGGACAGGGACTTTATAAGCTTTTACAGAATTATTCTTGAGAGGCTGCAGGAGACCTATCCTCAGGCTGCCATACATGTTTCGAGCCTGCTGCCCACTCGTATCGAATTTATAGATAATCAGTCAATACATGCTCTTAATGACAGGCTTAACGAACTTGCCCTGAATATGAATGTTAATTATATGGATATATATAAAATGTTTGTAGATACAAAGGGGAATCCGATACGAGACTATTTAATGGCTGACGGAGTTCATATAAGCCCCATGGGATATGATGTATGGTCTCGGGCAGTTGAACAGGTTATTGGCTGACGTTCAACGTTCATCAATTAAACAAGCAGTCCATATAAGCCGATAAAGTATATTGAAGAATAAAGTCTCGCTGAACGAGATGGATTTCTCATTTCTATAAACCTTATTTACCGGGAGTAGGAGAAAGCACAGTATGGAACTTCATTTTCCAAGAACCAATGGCCCTGCTGATGATGCCATAGACGGACTGATTGAGCTCGTTGGCGGTGTTGAACAGCCTGACCTTGTGCGCGAGATGATTCTTGCTGCACTCAAGGCCGGACAGGAAAAAAACGACCGCGCCCATATGAAACTGATGAACACCACCATGAAGGAGATGCGTTTTACGGGCAAGATGTTCAGCCCTTACCGCAACATCAGGAAGGTAACAGTCTTTGGTTCGGCAAGAACCGAGCCGGATGAACCTATCTATGACATGTGCAGGCGCTTTGGTGAGAAACTTGCGCAGGAAGGCTATATGGTCATTACCGGGGGAGGCGGGGGTATCATGCAGGCAGCAAATGAAGGCGCCGGTCCGGAACACTCCTTTGGAGTAAATATTCAGCTGCCTTTTGAGCAGAAGCCCAACCCTGTCCTGATAGGCAATCCGAGACTGATAACCTATAAATACTTTTTTAATCGCAAGGTTGCCTTTTTGAAAGAGGCTGATGCCGTGGCCCTCTTTCCGGGCGGATTTGGAACACTGGATGAGGCCATGGAAACACTGACTCTCCTTCAGACAGGCAAACATCTTCCCCTGCCGCTGGTCCTGATTGAAGAACCCGGCAATGGTACCTACTGGAACCGGTGGCATAAATTTCTGAAGGAGGAGCTGCTGGAAGAGGGGTATATCAATGATACCGATTTTCATCTCTATGACATCGTTGACTCAGCTGATGAAGCAGTTGAAAAAATAAAACAATTCTATAAACGATATCACAGTGTTCGGTATATTAGGGGAAAGCTTGTCATACGACTGACATCGGAGCTGGATGATGCTTCCATAGAAGACCTGAGTCATAACTTTGCCGATATGCTTTTTCCCGGCGGGAAGATCTGCGCATGTCTTCCCCTGCCTGAGGAAGAAGACGAGCCGGATACGCTCAATCTTCCGAGACTGATTGTTGATTTTAATCTTATGGACTTTGCCAGACTCAGGGCACTCATAGCAGCAATCAATTCTTATTAACGACCACTGGTAATCTCAATACATACCGCGCTTCTGATAGCAAAAAGTTCCAACAACGAACTCATGAAGTGGAAAATAAAATTCTTCTTGAGATCTTTTTTAAGTCTTTGTTATTTCGACCCTGCCTGCCGGCAGGCAACGGGAGAAATCTTTTACTATTGGAAAATTAAGACTTCTCGGCTGTAGCCTCGAAATGACAGTTGCCTTTTTAAAGCATGAGCTTCTGCAATATCAAACAACTAGTTAGAGGTTTTAAGTTATTCTAATGTCCCTCCGATGAGAATGACAGGGAGACTGCAGGACCACATCCTGCAGTAGGGAAAGGTTTCTTGGAGAAGACGGGGATGTAGCTATGTATAAAGCGGATAAATTTAAAATTTTTGTGGCTGACAGCACGCCATCAGTCAGACAGTTTATAAGATTTAACCTTGAAGATTATTTTGGAAGCATCGAGATGGATATGGCATCCAATGGCAAGAATGTCAAGAGCCGGCTCCTTGAGAGCCATCATGATCTGATCATCTACGAGCGGGAGATGCCGCTCATGGATGGAGATGAATTCCTCCAGTGGATAAAATCTCAGGAGGCATTTGTATCTGTTCCTGTAATTATCATTTCATCAAACCGGGAAACGGATAGCCTGAAAAAGACTATTCAGCTGGGAGCAGATTCCTGTATTATCAAACCCTTCACAGCAGAAAGCCTCGTTGAGAAGGTGTCAGAACTGCTGAACGGCAAGGGCAGGAAGAAATTTGATCGCAGAAAACACCTTCGGTACAGCATAAAAGGCAGGGTAGAATTGAGGTGCGAAAGAGGAACCTATGAAGGGGCTCTTATGAATATCTGTCTGGGCGGGTTGTTAATCAGATTTGACGGCAATTCACCTCTTCCGCAGATACTGGATACAATCCGTGCTGCAGCAATACCTGAAAACAAGGCCCCGGTGGAGGAAATAGAGGGGTATGTCACAAGAATTCAGGCTGTTGACGCCATGGGCGGATCAAAACAGGTCCATATTGCCGTAAAATTTTCCGATGACAGAGAGAGGGAAAAAAAGCAGGAACTCCTGGACATCTTGACTGCATCAGAACATTAATCAGCAGGCTGTTTTCTTCCGTAGATCTCAGTTAACTCAGCAAGCTTTTTCTTCACTGCAGGGGTTAACTGCTCATGTTTCAGTCTCCATCTCCAGTTGCCCTGTAACGTTGCGGGAAGGTTCATCCTGTCCTTTTCTCCAAGCCCCAGGATGTCCTGCATGGGAACAATGACTATGGAGGCAACAGACATCATGGCCAGCCGGATAATGTCCCAGTGGATATTTTTTTCCTGCAGATCATGACCGATATAGTCAGCAACCCTGTTTTTCGCCTCCTGGTCAAGCTCCTTTTTAAACCATCCCCTGATAGTGTTGTTGTCATGGGTGCCTGTGTACACAATACAGTTGTGAACGTGGTTATGGGGGGCATAGGGGTTTGTGGGAAGATCATCGCCAAAGGCAAAGAGGAGGACTTTCATTCCGGGAAAGCCGAAATGTTCCATGACCTCTTTCACATCAGGAGTTATTACGCCCAGGTCCTCTGCAATAATTTGTATATCAGGAAATTTTCTGATAACTGCCTTGAAAAAATCTTCGGCAGGGGCCTGCACCCATTTACCGTTGATGGCGGTCTCCTCATCGGATTTCACCTGCCAGTAACCAACGAACCCCCTGAAATGATCAAGCCTGAAGAGGTGAAACATCATGAGGTTCTGTTCGATCCTTCTGAGCCACCATGCATATTTTGAATCCTTGAGAACATCCCAGTTGTATACCGGATGACCCCAGAGCTGGCCTGTAGAACTGAAGTAATCAGGGGGCACACCGGCCACATTCACTGGCTTTTTATCTGCGTCAAGACTGAATACTTCCGGATGTGACCATACATCGGCACTGTCATAATTGACATAGATGGGAATGTCGCCTATCAATCGGACACCCTTGCTTTCACAGTAATTTTTCAGAGAGTGCCATTGATTGAAAAAAATATACTGGAGAAATTTCTCACGGAGAATCGTGTCGCCTAATTTTTTTGTCCAGGCCTTGAGAGAGCTTTTTTCCCTGTGCTTCAGCTCATCAGG
>CP070644.1:2297632-2310580 GCA_020354155.1 Nitrospiraceae bacterium
TACGGAATATTGAAATATTTGAAGTAAGAAAAGAACAGAACCTGATGCTGGTGAAGGGTGCAGTACCCGGAGCAAATGGGGGATACGTGATTGTAACATCAAATGCACCGCTAGCGGTTGCAGAAGGTAATAAATAATGGCGGCTATCGATATCATAGACAAGAAAAACAAGTCTATCGGCAAAACAGAACTTCCCGATGATATTTTCGGAGTGCCTGTTAACAAGGGACTGCTCCATGAGGTAGTTCGTAATCATTTTGCCAATAAGCGGCAGGGTTGTGCTGCTACCAAGACCCGCGGTCTAGTAAGGGGCGGAGGCAGGAAGCCATACAGGCAGAAGGGTTCAGGGAGGGCGCGCGCCGGAAGCAACAGGTCTCCATTATGGAAAGGGGGCGGTACAGTATTCGGCCCCCAGCCAAGAGATTATTCTTACCGGATACCAAAAAAGGCAAAGTGGCTTGCACTGAGTTCAGCACTGGCTGCCAAACTTGCAGACGGAGAAGTGAGTGTTATTGATGAGCTTTCCATCGCTGAGCCAAAAACCAGGGCGCTCAGGGAAATGCTTGCTTCACTTGGCATGGAGAGAAATGTATTACTCATAATCCCGGAGAAGAACGAGGCGCTTGAGCTGGCATCACGTAATCTGCAGAGAGTGAGTGTTGCAAGGGTAAGTGAACTGAATGTTCATTCAGTCCTGTCGCATGAAAAACTGCTTATTGCAAAAGATGCAGTAGAAAAAATGAAAGAGGCGTATTCAGGATGAAGAGCACCTACGATGTCCTCATAGGCCCTCTATTAACAGAGAAGGGCACCTTGATAAAAGAAACGCAAAACAAGGTGCTTTTCAGAGTAGCCTCTGAGGCAAATAAAATAGAGATCAAAAAAGCTGTTGAAGAGATATTTAAAGTTAAGGTTGACAAGATTGCCACAATTAAATGCAGGGGCAAAAAGAAACGTCTTGGCAGATTTGAGGGCAAAAGACCAGATTGGAAAAAAGCAGTTGTGACCCTGAAAGAAGGGGAGAAACTGGAGATTATAGAAGGCGCGTAATGGGAATCAGGAAATACAGACCAACATCAGGCGGTACACGTTTCAGGAGTGGCTCGGATTTCTCTGAGATTACCACTGACAAGCCATACAAGCCGTTACTGAGGCCCCTGAAGAAGAGCGGAGGCCGCAACAACAAGGGACGCATCTCATCATGGCAGAAGGGCGGTGGTCACAAGCGGTCCTATCGTATCATAGATTTCAAACGTGACAAACTGAATATACCCTGTACGGTTGAAACAATTGAGTATGACCCGAACAGGACATCAAGGATTGCTCTTTTAAAATATGCTGACGGCGAAAGGCGCTATATTCTGGCTCCAGTGGATATCAAGGTTGGAGATAAGCTCTTGTCTGGCACTGGTTCAGAGATAAAGGTCGGGAATGCACTCCCGGTTCAAAATATACCGCTTGGAACAATTATTCACAATATTGAATTGAGACCGGGACAGGGAGGAAAACTTGCCCGGAGTGCCGGGGCCTATGCCCAGCTTGTTGCCAAGGATGAGAAGTTGTGTCAGCTCAAGCTTTCATCTTCAGAGGTCCGGTATGTTCCCTCTGGCTGTATGGCAACAATAGGTCAGGTGGGCAATGCAGAGTGGGAAAATATATCAATCGGAAAGGCTGGCAGGAGCAGGTGGGCAGGCAGGAGGCCGCATGTCCGGGGTGTTGCCATGAACCCCGTAGACCATCCCCTTGGCGGCGGCGAAGGAAAGAGTTCTGGAGGAAGACCGCCTGTATCTCCGTGGAGCAAACCTGAAGGCAAAAAGACAAGGAAAAATTTAAGAACTGACAGATTTATTGTCAGGAGGCGCAAGAAGAAATAAAAAGCTGCGTGATTTTTGAGGAGGAAGAGATTTGCCGAGATCATTGAAAAAAGGACCCTATGTTGAGGAAAAATTGATGAAAAAAATCCTCGCCATGAATGAAAAAAATGAGAGGAAGGTCCTGAAGACCTGGTCAAGACGGTCAACAATCGTTCCTGATTTCATAGGACATACTCTTGCCGTGCATAATGGAAGAAAGTTTATTCCCGTGTATGTTACAGAGAATATGGTGGGTCACAAACTTGGGGAGTTTTCTTCTACCCGGACATTCAGGGCCCATGCCGGTGCAAATAAGGACAAGGGAAAACGGTAAGAGGGGCTAAAGGAAGAATAGAATGGAATCAAAAGCAATATTAAAATACGCTAGGATCTCACCGACAAAAGTGAGGAGAATTACAAAGATCATCAAGGGAAAAAAGGCTGGTGAAGCTATGGTTGACCTTGGATTTCTCCCCCACAAGGGCAGCAGAATTATCTCCAAGGTGCTCAGGTCGGCAATGGCCAATGCTGAGCAGAAAAAAGTAGCTGACCCTGAATCAATGAGAATCACCGGTGCACTGGTTGACCAGGGTCCTACAATGAAACGGATGCGACCGCGTGCCATGGGAAGGGCAGATGTCATAAAGAAAAGGTCCAGTCATATAACACTTATTCTAGAAGAATAGAAACGATGCAAAAAATAAAATTCAATTTTCATATTTCAACCTGGGTAAGGGGGTAAGTTTTGGGGCAGAAGACACATCCAATAGGCATTAGACTGGGAATTATAAAGACCTGGGATTCAAAATGGTATGCCCGGAAAAATTACAAGGACCTGCTCTATGAAGACCTGTTAGTGCAGCGGTACATAAAGAAAAACCTGTACCATGCCGGTGTCCCCAAAGTAGAGATAGAACGGACAGGGCAAAAAATGAAGGCCATCATTCACACGGCGAGGCCGGGAATCATTATAGGAAAAAAAGGAGCAGAGGTGGAGAAGCTCAAGAAAGAGCTTGAAGGCATGACCGGCAAAGAGATGTCCATAGACATAAAGGAAATCAGAAAGCCTGAACTGGATGCCCAGCTTGTGGCCGAGAATGTAGCGCTTCAGCTGGAGAAGAGAATTGCCTTCAGGAGGGCAATGAAAAAGGCTGTTTCTTCATCCCGCCGGTTTGGAGCCCTTGGGATAAAGGTTATGTGCGGAGGACGTCTTGCAGGTGCTGAGATTGCACGGTCGGAATGGTACAGGGAGGGCCGCGTGCCGCTTCACACCTTCCGTTCGGATATAGATTATGGAATGGCAGAAGCAAAGACTACCTATGGAAGGATCGGCGTAAAAGTCTGGATATATAAAGGCGATATTCTGCAGGAGCCGGCTATTCAGTCTTCTTCCAGCGAGACTGCCGTATAAAGGATAGATAAGCATGTTAATGCCCAAAAAAGTAAAATTCAGGAAGATGCAGAAAGGCAATATGAATGGTAAGGCATACCGGGGTTCTAAGGTATCCTTCGGAGATTATGGTCTAAAGGCAATGGAACCGGGTTGGGTTTCAAACCGTCAGATAGAGGCTGCCAGGGTAGCGATCAACAGGCATGCCAAGAGGGGATGTAAAGTCTGGATCCGCATATTTCCCGACAAGCCGATTACGAAGAAACCGGCTGAAACAAGGATGGGGAAAGGTAAGGGCGCACCTGAAGCATGGGTTGCAGTTGTGAAGCCGGGCCGGGTCCTCTATGAGGTATCCGGTGTGAATGAAGATGTTGCAAAAGAGGCACTGAGGCTTGCATCTCACAAATTGTCTGTTGCGACAAAATTCGTTAAGAGGATGGGAGCATGAAGACAGCAACTGAACTGAGAAATTTAACGATAGATGAGCTCAAACAGGAAGAATCGAACATGAGGAAAGAGCTCTTTAACCTCAGGTTCCAGAAAGTAACGGGTGAGATTGAAAATCCGAAGCGAATCAGTGTTGTGAGAAAAGATATTGCAAGAGTATTGACTGTCATGAACGAGAAATCCAGAGAAGAGAATAAAAAATAACGTATAAGTCGGAGCACGGAAAAGATGCCAAAGAAAGTTTACACGGGTGAAGTAATAAGCGATAAGATGCAAAAGACGGTAGTTGTAGCAGTAACGAATCTGACTCAGCATCCGCTTTACAAAAAGACTATAAGAAAAGTTACCAGGTTCAAAGCCCATGATGAAGAAAATACCTGTAAGATGGGCGATACTGTGTCCATTATAGAATCTCGTCCTTTGAGCAAAGATAAGAGATGGAGAGTTCTGAAAGTAATTGAAAGAGGGAGCGAATGATCCAGCAGGAAACTGTTCTTCAGGTAGCTGACAATTCTGGAGCAAAAAAAGTACTGTGTATTAAAGTCCTGGGAGGCTTTCACAGGAGGTATGCCAGGATTGGTGACAAGATTGTCGTAACGGTGAAGGAAGCTGATCCTCATGGAACAGTCAAAAAAGGTACCGTGGCCAAGGCAGTTGTGGTCAGGACAAAAAAGGCCCAGAGGCGGCCTGATGGGTCATATATCAGATTTGACCAGAATGCAGCGGTCCTGATCAACGCTGAGGGCGATCCTGTGGGCACGAGGATATTTGGTCCTGTTGCACGAGAACTCAGGTGGAAAGAATTTATGAAGATTGTGTCCCTTGCACCTGAGGTACTTTAGTTTTTAATAAAAGGAGAAGACGTGGCATTAGGTTTAAAAAAGAATGATACGATTGTGGTAGTTTCCGGCAATGAAAAGGGCAAGAGAGGCAGGGTGCTGTCTGTCCAGCGGGGCAATAACAGAATTGTTGTCGAAAAACTGAACATGATCAAACGGCATATGAAGCCAAGCAAGAAATATCAGCAGGGTGGAATAATTGAGAAGGAAGGATCAATCCATCTATCCAACGTCATGCTCGTCTGTACAAAATGCGACAAGTCTACAAGGATCGGACAGAAGATTCTTGAGAACGGAAAAAAAGTAAGAGAATGCAGAAAGTGCGGGGAGGTTATTGACTGATACGATGGCCAGATTAAAAGAAAAATATTTAAAAGAAGTGGTACCCAGCCTTCTCAAGGAGTTTTCATACAGCAGTGTTATGCAGGTGCCAAGACTGAATAGTATTGTGCTCAATGTTGGGATGGGAGAGGCGCTGCAGGATATAAAACAGCTTGAATCTGCAGCAAAGGAACTTACCACGATCAGTGGACAGACAGCGGTTATTACTCGGGCCAAAAAATCCATTGCTGCCTTTAAACTGCGTCAGGGCGTGCCTGTCGGATGCAAGGTCACATTGCGCGGCAAAATGATGTATGATTTTCTTGATAAATTTATCTCTCTGGCATTGCCGAGAATAAGGGATTTCAAAGGGGTTTCACCAAAGGCCTTTGATGGAAGGGGTAATTATTCATTTGGAATCAGGGAACAGATCATATTCCCGGAAATTAATTATGACAAAGTTGCCAGCATACATGGCATGAATGTGGTTTTTGTAACGACAGCAAAGACAAATGAGGAAGGCAAGGCGCTTCTCAGGCACCTGGGAATGCCTTTCAGAAATTAGGAATAGGAAAGAGCTATGGCAAAGAAAAGTCTTATAGCAAAGGCGAAAAGGCCCCCCAAATTTAAGGTGCGGTCTTATAACAGGTGCAGTCTCTGTGGAAGGCCGAGAGGATATCTCAGAAAATTTGGCATCTGCAGAATCTGTTTCAGGACACTGGCCCTGAAAGGCCTGATCCCGGGAGTAACCAAATCCAGCTGGTAGAGGTATAGTAATTATGATGACCGATCCGATAGCAGACTTGTTAACAAGAGTAAGAAATGCAAACATGGCCGGGCTTGAAAAGGTGGACGTGCCATCTTCAAAGCTGAAGGTTGAGATAATCAAGATCCTCAAGGATAAGGGTTTTATCAGGAGTTTCAAGGTACTGCGGGACCGGAAACAGGGGATGATCAGGATATCCATGAAATACCTTGACGGACAGGAAAAGGTGATTACAGGATTAAAGAGAATCAGTAAACCGGGACGGCGTATTTATGTTGATAAAACAGAAATACCCAGAACAATGGGAGGGTATGGCATAACCATTCTTTCCACATCGAGAGGTTTGTTAACGGACGACATATGCAGAAAAGAAGGCATAGGAGGAGAGGTCCTGTGCAGCGTCTGGTAAAAACAGATTAAAAATAAAAGATATTGAAATAAATTTGATAAATAAAAATTCCTTAATTTTGCATTTTGATTTTTAATTTTTGAATTGGAGAAACGATGTCAAGGATAGGTAAAAATCCGATACAAGTCCCAAATGGGGTTGATGTGAAGATACAGAATAATCTCATCACAGTCAAAGGACCCAAGGGAGAGCTGAAATGGAACTTCCCCGGCCAGATGAAAGTCGCCCTTGAAGACAAACAGATTGTTGTAACCCGGCCATCTGAAGAAAAGCAGGACATAGCCCTTCATGGTACGACGAGAAGCATTATTGCAAATATGGTTACCGGCACAAGTGACGGTTTCAAGCGTGATCTTCTGATTTCAGGTGTCGGCTACAGGGCACAGCTGCAGGGGAATAAGATATCATTCACGCTGGGCTACTCTCATCCTGTTGAATTTGAACTGCCCGCCGGAGTAACCGCAGAAGTTGACAAGAAGCAGACCCAGATTACCCTTCAGTGTATAGACAAGCAGCTTATAGGACAGGTTGCAGCGAACATACGTGCATTAAGGCCTCCAAATGTATATAAAGGCAAGGGAATTAAATACGCTGACGAGATGATAAAACTGAAAGTCGGCAAGTCCGGAAAATAAAAGGGAAGACTGCATTTAAACGTAGAGGTGAAGAGACGTGAGTTTTAATAAGGAAAAAGCACGAAAGAAAAGACAGTTCAGGGTACGAAAGAAAATATCCGGTAGCCCTGAATGTCCCAGGCTGAATGTATTCAGGAGTATCAATCATATATATGCCCAGTTAATTGATGACTTCAACGGAAAGACGCTCGTCTCAGCATCCAGTACAGACAAAGAGCTCAAAGGGAAGCTGAACACTGGAGGTAATATTGATGCAGCAAAGGTAGTGGGCACGCTCATTGCAAAAAGGGCTGTTGATAAGGGAGTAAAGAAAGTCGTCTTTGACAGAGGCGGAAACCTCTATCATGGGCGGGTAAAGGCCCTTGCTGACGGTGCCAGGGAAGGCGGGCTGGAGTTTTAAAGATGAAAGATAAAAGTTAAGGAAGAACGATTTTTGAATTAATTCATTCCTTTATTTTCATGTTTTATTTTTAATTTTTGATTTTATCAGAGGAGGAACAGTGGGTAGAATTGACCCCGAAAGTCTCGGATTACTAAAAGACAAGGTAATATTCATAAACAGAGTTGCCAAGGTTGTCAAGGGTGGAAGGCGCTTTTCATTCAGCGCCCTTGTTGTTGTCGGTGATGAGGACGGCCATGTAGGGTTTGGAAAAGGCAAGGCAAAGGAAGTGCCCGAGGCAATCAGAAAGGCCGTTGAGCAGGCCAAGCGTGCACTCGTGAAGGTACCGATCAAGGATGGGACAATTACTCACCGGATTAACGGAATCTATGGCGCCGGAAAAGTAGTTATGCTTCCTGCGAAGGCCGGAACCGGCCTTATAGCCGGCGGACCTGTAAGGGCTGTTATGGAGGTTGTTGGGATCAAGAATATTGTTGCCAAATCAATTGGAAGCAGAAATTCCTTCAATACCATCCGGGCTGTTATTGATGGTCTTACAAAGCTCAAGGATGATAAGAGCGTTGCACGGCGGGTTGGCAGGGTTGAAGCCGAGAAGAAGGTGCTAGAAAATGAGCAAAATTAAAGTTACTTTAAAACGCAGTATCATCGGAAAGCCTGAAAAGCACAGAAGGATAATCAGGGCCCTCGGGTTGCACAGAATTAATCATAGTGTTATCCATAATGATACGCCGGTAATACGAGGAATGATTCACAAGACTTCCCATATGGTTGAAGTCAGTGAGGAGAAATAAATGAAACTGTCAGACTTATCCCCTGCTCCCGGCAGCAGAAAAAAGCGGAAAAGAATTGGAAGAGGTATTGGCTCGGGGCATGGAAAGACATCCTGCAAGGGCCATAAAGGTCAGAAAGCAAGAAGCGGTGGGGGGCCCAAGCCAGGCTTTGAAGGCGGCCAGATGCCGCTTCAGAGAAGGCTGCCAAAGAGGGGCTTTACCAATATTTTCAAAAAAGAGTATGCCATTGTGAATGTGGCGACTCTTAACAGGATTGAAGAAACTACCATTACTCCCGAGGTTCTGATGAAAGAGGGGGTCATCAAGAAAATAGGCGATGGCGTGAAAATCCTTGGACAGGGAGAATTGAGCAAGGCAGTAACTGTCAGGGCCCATGCATTCAGTGCTTCGGCAAAAGAAAAAATTGCTGGTGCCAAGGGAAGCGCTGAAATCATAGAAAACCAAAAATAAGGAGCCCATCACGGGGCATGGTTGATCGTAGTGTATCCACCCTTAATTGCGATTATAAAAGTTTAAATTAATTTTTCTATTGTGAGCATTATAAACAGTTTCCAGAACGTATTTCGCATAGCAGAGCTCAAGAGCAGGATACTGTTTACCCTGGCTTTGTTAGCTGTTTACAGAATCGGCGCTCATATCCCTACCCCAGGCATCAATGGTGAAGAACTCAGCAGGTTTCTTTTGGACAGGGGCGGTGCGCTTATGGGTTTTTTCGATATGTTCTCAGGCGGCGCATTGTCACGGGCTACGATCTTTGCGCTGGGGATCATGCCGTACATCAGTGCTTCGATTATCCTGCAGCTTCTGACTGTTGTTATCCCGGCCCTTGGAAGGCTGGCTAAGGAAGGTGAGGCAGGGAGGAAGAAAATCACCCAGTACACCCGTTATGGTACGGTCCTGATCAGTATTATCCAGTCTATTGGTATCGCTGTGGGTATTGAGAGCATGAACCAAGGGGCCTTTGTGCAGAATCCCGGCTGGGCCTTCAGGCTCATGACCATGATCACCATGACATCGGGAACAGCATTTCTGATGTGGCTTGGTGAACAGATAACGGAAAGAGGTATTGGCAATGGTATCTCGTTGATCATCTTTGCCGGTATCGTAGCGCGGTTCCCTAATGCTGTCATCAGTTCCTACTCACTGGTCAGGGCAGGAGAACTGCACTTGATTCTCATGCTGCTTGTCATTGTTATGATGATAGCTGTTATCGGCATCATTGTATTTATGGAACGGGGACAGAGAAAGATACCCGTGCAGTATGCCAAGCGGGTTGTGGGCAGAAAGGTCTATGGCGGCCAGAGCACACACCTGCCGCTGAAGGTAAATACTGCCGGAGTTATACCGCCCATCTTTGCCTCATCAATTATCATGTTTCCTGCAACGATTGCAGGATTCATCGCTATCCCCTGGGTACAGTCTCTTGCCAGGCAGCTGGCGCCCGGAACAGTATTCTACACAATTATTTATGTCGGTATGATATTCTTTTTCTGTTATTTTTATACCTCAATAACCTTTAACCCAGTTGATATTGCGGATAATCTCAAGAAATACGGAGGCTTTGTCCCTGGTGTGAGACCGGGACAAAAGACGGCTGATTACATATACCGGGTTCTTGCAAGAATAACCTTTGGCGGTGCCCTCTATCTTTCAGCGGTCTGTATTCTGCCTGATATATTACGGGGATATTTTAATGTTCCCTTTTATTTCGGGGGCACATCTATTCTCATTGTTGTGGGTGTTGCTCTTGACACCATGTCTCAGATGGAATCCCATCTTGTAACGCGTTCATACGATGGTTTTCTGAAAAAGGGGAGAATACGGGGCAGGAGGGGCTGAGCAGGGACAGGCAGTTTACAGTATGTGAATTGAACCCATTTTTAACCTTTTCCTGCCTGACTTGTTTTGATCTTTGATAGTCCTAAAGTCGCACAATGAAATTAACAGAATGGCAGAGGCCTGCCGAATTGTCGCTGAGGTGCTGGAAGGGATAAAAAGCAGAGTTGCTCCGGGGCTTACTACAAAAGAAATTGATTCCTATGTAGAATCGTTTATTCTGTCCAGGTCAGCAAAGCCTGCATTCAAGGGATACAGAGGGTATCCGGCAAGTGTCTGCACCTCAATCAATGAGCAGGTTGTACACGGAATTCCTTCGAAGAGAAAATTAAAGGAAGGCGATATTATCAGTCTTGATGTGGGAGTTCATTACAACGGGTTTTTCGGGGATGCGGCAATTACCCTGCCCGTTGGGAAAATAAGCGATAAGGCACAAAAACTGCTGGATAGCACTGAGCAGGCCCTGGTGAAGGGAATCGCTCAGGCTGTGCCGGGCAACAGACTCTCAGATATATCGGCCGCAGTCCAGCAACATGTGGAGTCCCAGGGTTTTTCAGTGGTCAGAAGTTTTGTCGGGCATGGCATCGGTCATGAGCTGCATGAAGAGCCTCAGGTCCCTAATTTCGGTAATCCCGGAGAAGGGCCTGTGCTGAAAGAGGGGATGACACTGGCCATCGAACCCATGGTCAATGAAGGAAACTGGGGAGTGACTATACTCGATGACGGCTGGACAGCTGTTACAAAAGACAGCAGCCTTTCAGCCCATTTTGAACATACAGTGGCGGTTACAGAAAAGGGCTGCCGCATCTTGACTAAAATTTAACTAATCATTATAATTATTAGTTCTGTAATGCCTAAAGAAGAAGCCATAGAAGTCCAGGGAACGATTCTTGAGAATCTGCCGAATGCCATGTTCAAGGTAGAACTTGAGAACGGTCAGACAATACTGGCCTATGTATCAGGTAAAATGCGGATGCATTTTATCAAGATATTGCCTGGCGATAAAGTTACGATTGAACTGTCGCCCTATGATCTTTCCAAGGGCAGAATTACGTACAGGTTTAAATAACCGAGTATAGTTTTTGGAGATAACATGAAAGTACGTTCATCAGTAAAACAAATATGCGCTAAATGTAAAATCATTAAAAGAGCAGGTGTGGTTCGGGTTATCTGCACCAACCCGAAACACAAACAGCGACAGGGTTAGGAAAGGAAAAGACAGGTGAGAATCTCAGGCGTTGATTTGCCAAGGAATGAAAGAGTTGCAATTAGTCTGACAAGGATTTTTGGAGTGGGCAGGACATCGGCCATGAAAATCCTGGAAGCCACAGGCGTTGATCCCAACAAGAAAACAAGGGACCTGACTGATGAAGATGGTGTCAAACTCAGGAACATAATCGACGGCGAATATAAAGTAGAAGGCGATCTCAGACGTGAAGTTGCAATGAATATAAAACGACTTCAGGATATCGGTAGCTACCGTGGATTGCGGCACAGGTCACGACTGCCTGTCAGAGGCCAGAGGACAAGCACAAATGCACGTACACGCAAGGGGCCGAAGCGGGCTACCGGCGGGATGAAGAAGAAAGGATAGAGGATGGCCCAGAAGAAAAAGAAAAGCGGCAAAAAGGACAAAAAGGTAGTTCCTGCGGGACAGGCCTATATACAGGCAACCTTTAACAATACAATAATAACCATTACTGACCCGAACGGTAATACCGTTGCCTGGGCGTCGGCAGGCGGTCAGGGCTTTAAAGGTTCAAGAAAGGGCACTCCCTATGCAGCCCAGATTGCGGCTGATAACGCTGCAAAGAAGGCCATGGGTTTTGGTATGAGACATATCAATGTATTTGTAAAAGGTCCCGGAGCCGGCAGGGAATCTGCTATCAGAGCGATGCAGGCAGCTGGTCTTGAAATAAGCCTTATCAAGGATGTTACGCCTGTTCCCCATAATGGTACGAAACCACCTAAAAGGAGAAGAGTATAGTGGCGAGATACAGAGATGCTTTGTGCAGGCTGTGCAGAAGAGAAAGCGAAAAGCTCTTTCTCAAAGGTGACAGATGTTACACAGATAAATGCGCTGTTGAACGAAGAAAATACCCTCCTGGACAGCATGGACAGAGAAGAAGGAAGTTTTCTGATTATGCCCTGCAGCTGAGAGAAAAACAGAAGGCCAAAGAGACCTACGGGGTACTGGAAAAACAGTTCAAGAGATATTTCTACATGGCTGACAAAAGGACAGGCGTCACCGGTGATAACCTGCTGCAGCTTCTTGAACGCAGGCTGGATAATGTTGTTTACCGGCTTGGGCTTGCCTCAAACCGCAGGCAGGCACGTCAGCTTGTACTCCACGGTCATATTAACCTGAATGGACGAAGGGTGAACATCCCTTCCTGTTTAGTCCGGCCCGGTGACATAGTCAGTATCATGGAGGGGAGCAAAAAACTCCACATTATTGAAGAAAACGTTTCAAAGATTGAGCATCGCGGATTACCGGGATGGGTGGAGATGGATGTGAACACACTGTCGGGAAAGGTGCTTCACAATCCTGCTCGGGATGAAATTATGCTGCCCGTACAGGAGCAGCTTATTGTTGAGTTGTATTCGAAATAACGACATCGATTTATCATAAATTTTACTTCTTGGTATTAAGTAAGGAGGCTTAATGGATCTCAAGGCAAAAGGTTTTCAACTGCCTGAAAGTGTACAATTCGACTCTGAAAGCCTTACGGATACATATGGCAGACTGTCTGCCGAGGCTTTTGGAAGAGGATTCGGCACGACGGTAGGCAATGCCCTGCGAAGGGTGCTGCTGTCTTCCATAGAAGGGGCAGCTGTTACATCTGTAAGAATACCCGGGGTGCTCCATGAGTTTTCAACAATTCCCGGTGTCAAGGAAGACGTTGTAGACATAATTCTGAATATTAAGCAGTTGCGGTTCAGGGTGCATTCTGATGAACCCCAGACAGTCACTATTTCCAAAAACAAGGCAGGAGCAGTAATAGGGAAGGATGTAAAGACAGGTGCTCAGGTAGAACTGCTCAATCCTGAGCAGCACATAGCCACAATTGAGAAAAATGTTGATTTCAAGGCTGAGATGACTGTGCAAAAGGGCATGGGTTATGTTACTGCGGAGCAGAACCAGGATGAGGACAAACCTGTTGATGCTATTGCCGTTGATTCCATCTATACTCCCATAAAAAAAGTGAATTTCTGGGTTGAAGGCGCGAGGGTTGGTCGTTCAACTGATTTTGACAAACT
>CP070644.1:2310680-2333046 GCA_020354155.1 Nitrospiraceae bacterium
GCGGTGAACGCCTCCTTATACCTGCCCATGCAATTCCTCCTTCAATCTCTCTAAAAAGGGTCCGTATCCGTCACTGCCCAGCCAGAATTTAACCAGAGCGTCAACACCGTGTGTGGTGTGGGTTGCCCCGGAGAGACCGTCGATCTGGTACCGTGCCTCCGGCCGTGATGTGTCTACAAAACCCTTGATCACCTCGATCCTGAGGTCCCCATTTTGATCAAAGGCCTGTTTCCCTTTCCAGATATTCTTCCACCGGGGATTATCGATCTCTCCGCCGAGCCCTGGAGTCTCAGCATGTTCATAAAAGCTAATGCCATGAATAGTCCTGAGGTCCTTTTCGAGGGCGATAAACCCGTACATCGTGGACCACAGCCCTTTTCCATATACCGGCAGAATAATCTGTTCCATGCTCCCGCTTTGCATGGCCAGGTAGACGACCATGTATTTCGGCATTCGTTTAATACCGGCAATGTCCTTTTCTTCCGGTATCGGCTTCCCGTATTCTGGATCGCCTGCCATTGCCCTGATATCAAAACTTTCAATGGATATCTGTCTGCTCAGGGCAGCCTCCGGCACCGAAGCGCCCGTGGTAATGTTGATCATACGCGGAACGATGATATTTTTATATGCTGCCTTAAGATCAACGCCCTCAACAGGCAGGCCGTCTGCAATAAATATGTTCCTGATCCGGTCAAGTCTTTTGTTCTCTTCCTGAGTGTAGTGCAGCGAGACCGCCGCTGTTGAGACGAGTACAGAGCAGACAAAGCATACGCCCAGTGCAACTATGATTGTTCTTTTGATGCTCTCAGTCGCCACTTCTCGCCATCCTCCTTCTGATGTTGGCATTCAGAAAGACCCGGTCGATAATCGGGGCAAACATATTACAGAACAGTATCGCAAGCATGATCCCCTCCGGAAATGCAGGGTTGATACTCCTGATCATTACCGTCAGGACCCCTATGAGGAAACCATAAACATACTTCCCGCTGTCTGTCATCGCACCGGAAACCGGATCTGTTGTCATGTACACGGTGCCAAAGGCAAAACCGCCAAGAACAAGATGCCACAGCGGGGATACCTGAAACATCGGATTCGTCGTGCTGCCGATCATGTAAAGCAATGATGACAAACAGAACATCCCGATGACAACAGAAAGCATAATCCTCCATGATGCGATTCCAGTCACGATCAGGACCGCAGCACCTATGAGACAGGCCAGTACAGATGTTTCTCCCATAGATCCCGGGATCGTCCCGATAAAGGCCTCGATCCAGGATACCGACAAAGTCATGCCGGGATCTGCTGCTTCTAATAAAGGCGTCGCTTTTGTGATGCCGTCGACCGCAACCCAGACAGCATCTCCTGTAATTTCTGCAGGATAGGCAAAGAAGAGGAACACCCGTCCCGTAAGTGCAGGATTAAAAATGTTCCGCCCTGTACCTCCGAAAATTTCCTTTCCAAAAACAACTCCAAAGGATATGCCGAGGGCTGCCTGCCAGAGGGGCATTGCAGGAGGCAGTGTTAAGGGAAAAAGCAGGCTTGTTACGAGAAAACCTTCACTTATTTCCTGCTTTCTTACAGAAGCAAAAAGGGCTTCCCATACCCCGCCTACTGCAAGGGTAACAATATAGAGAGGGAGAAAATAAAGAGCGCCATGGAGCATGCAGGAAAGAATGCCTTCAGAGTTCACCTCCACGCCCAGAGCGGAAAGGACCTCACCGCGCCATCCTGCAATTGATGTTTGTCCCAGGGTCTCCAGCACAAGATTTGCCTGGAGACCGGTATTGTAGAGGGCCATCAGGACAGCGGGCACTAATGAAACAACTACACAGATCATAACCCGCTTTAAACTGATCACATCACGCACATGGGTTAATCTCTCAGCAACCCGTCCGGTAGAAAAAAGAAAGGAATCCGTGGCATCAAAGAGGGGATAAAGTTTTTCCAGCGGCCCGCCCTTCCGGAAATATTTTTCCTGGTTGTCAAGGAATTTTCTGAAGCCCTTCATCACCATTCTTTTTCAATGAGCGTTAAATTCCGTCTCAGCTCAGCCCCGTGATCTATTTTTGAAGGGCACACAAAGGTGCAGAGGGCAAGGTCTTCTTCATCAAGTTCAAGGCAGCCCAGTTTCTCAGCTTCATCGATGTCATCTGCAGCAAGGGCGCGTAATAAATAGGTCGGGATAATATCGAGGGGCATGATTTTTTCGTATGATCCTATGGGAACGATTGCCCGCCTGTCGCCGTGCATTGAAGTGTTGAACCTGTATTTTCTTCCAGGCAGGAATCGTGAAAGTACAATGTTCTTTAAAGAGTACTGATGAAGGCCGGGCCCAAGCCAGCCAAGAAATTCCCGTGTTCCGCCCTCTGGAAGGACCGTTACCTGCTGATGATAGCGTCCCAGAAAAGCTGTTTCATCCCGGGCTGTATGGCCGGACAGGACTGAACCTGAGAGAGTCCTGTTCCTGCCCTCATGCAATTCACCATCTGTAATATCCGCAATTGATGCTCCCAGCCTTGTACGAACAAGCCGGGGGTTCCTGACTGAAGGGCCTGCAAGTGATATGACCCGTTCAACGTTCAGCCTGCCGCTGGTAAAAAGGATACCAATGGCAATGACATCCTGGGCCTGTATATGCCAGGCCTGCCTGTTTCTGCCAACAGGATCGAGAAGATGGATGTGGGTCCCTGCATTTCCAGCCGGATGGGGTCCTGAAAATTCCGCCGCAGACAGCGTCTTGATATCCGGGTAAGGCACAGGACCTCCCGGAGCAGTACAAAGATATATCAATCCTTCCGACAACCTGCTTAACACTGTCACCCCGTTCACAAATTCCTTCTCTCTTCCCTCGATGATCTTTGGAATAAAAGGAGCAAGAGGATTTGTGTCCATTGCAGTGATAAAAATGGAATGGGGAATCGTGTCCGGGTCTGTCACTGTGCTAAAGGGCCTTGAACGGATTGAAGTCCACAGGCCTGATTGCAGAAGCAGGTCTGTGACATTTTTTCTGTCAAGCAACGGGAGTTTCTCTTCCGGATAGGAATGGAATGTTACCTCGTCATCACCTTCAATCTTTATAACAAGTGACAGGAGGCTTCTTCTTTCACCACGGTTGATTGCTGTAATTACCCCCGGAGCTGGAGAGACATATTGAATGGACGGCCTCTTCCTGTCAATAAAAAGAGGCTGCCCCAGTTTTACCGGGTCACCAACAGAAAGGGCAAAGTGAGGCTTTACCCCGGGATAGTCACTGCCGAGGAGGGCAGCATAACCGGGATTTTTAGCATCTCTGATCACCTGCTCAGGTTTTCCGGAAATGGGGATATCCAGCCCTTTTTTGATATTTATCCTGAGAGGTGCCACAGTCATCTATATTTTAATGTCTCTATTCCCGGCGAAGAATAAAACGTTCAAGGGTAATCTCTGTATGATCCCTGTGTATACACAGAATTACTATTTCGTATAGCCTACCATATATCAAGTTCCGCGCAGAACAAATGATAGCCCTTCTTTTCAGGGCTTACCCCCAGGACTTTGTCTAACGCATTGTTTTTATAGTACAATAACAGCGAGGAAAATATGAGTTTTCAATATATCAGAAAAATGCCGCAGATAGAGGAGATTCTCCAGTCTATTCCGCTTACGCCGGAACTCAGGGAACTGAAGCGCAGGAGGGACAAGGAGATTATCGCTGTCTTTAAGGGAGAGAGCAATAAATTTATCGTTATCATCGGTCCCTGCTCAGCAGACAATGAAGACGGGCTCTGCGATTATGTTTCACGGCTTGCCCGCATCCAGGAGGAGGTACAGGAAAAACTTATCCTTATCCCGAGAATCTATACAAACAAGCCGCGGACGACCGGTGAGGGATATAAGGGCATGGCACATCAGCCGAAACCCTCAGAAGCCCCTGATATGGTGGAGGGACTGAAAGCGATACGAAGTATGCACATCAGGGCCATGAAAGAATCACACCTTACGGCTGCTGACGAGATGCTTTACCCCCCTAATTATCCCTATCTTGAAGACATTCTCAGTTACGTTGCTGTCGGAGCCCGTTCTGTTGAAAACCAGCTGCACCGGCTGACAATCAGCGGACTTGACGTTCCAGCTGGCATGAAAAACCCGACCAGCGGGGACTTAGAAGTCATGATGAATTCAGTGCAGGCTGCTCAGCTCCCTCATACCTTTGTTTATAATGCATGGGAGGTTAAGACAACAGGCAACCCCCTGACCCATGCAATACTTCGGGGCGCAGTCAACCCTTACGGAACGAACATCCCGAATTATCATTACGAGGATCTTTACGGAGTATCAGAAGTATACAAGAAACGGGGCCTCAAGAATCCGGCTATCATCGTAGATACCAATCATGCCAATTCAAACAAGGAATTTCAGCGGCAGCCAAGAATTGCGAAAGAAGTGATGTTAAGCCGCAGGCATTCCGGAACTCTCAGGAAGATGGTGAAGGGTCTCATGATCGAAAGCTATATTGAAGAAGGATCGCAGAAAATATCTGATCACATCTACGGTAAATCCATCACCGATCCCTGTCTCAGCTGGGACGCCTCTGAACGGCTCCTTCGTGACCTTGTGGAGCTTGCCTGAGATAACTGATTTCAACCAAGTCGTCAGGACAACAAGTTTCCCCTTTCTGACAGTTTCATGCCAGCGTCATTGCGAGCGGCCATAGGGAGCGACGAAGCAATGACAAAAGAGCAAAAACGATTCCAAAATCTTCTGTTTGTCATCCTCTGACTTGATCTGGGGATCTAGGTTGTTCTTATTTCTGGATTGTCCGGCCTGCCTGCCGGCAGGCAGGCCGGACAATGACATGTGTTGAGTGACGATGCAGCAGTTAATCCCTTGTCAGGTGCCTGTATTTAATCCTGTGGGGCTGGTCAGCATCAGCACCAAGACGACTCTTGCGGTCCGCTTCATATTCAGAATAATTTCCATCAAACCAGACAACCCGGCTGTTACCCTCAAAGGCAAGTATGTGGGTAGCAATACGGTCAAGAAACCACCGGTCATGGCTGATAATAACAGCACAACCCGCAAAATTCTCCATTGCCTCTTCAAGGGCGCGCATTGTATTGACATCAAGGTCATTGGTAGGCTCGTCAAGGAGCAGCACATTGGCCTCTTCTTTCAGCATGCGTGCCAGATGAACCCTGTTCCTCTCACCGCCTGAGAGCGTGGAGACCTTCTTCTGCTGGTCGCTTCCCGAGAAGTTGAAGCGCGCCACATAGGCCCTTGAGTTGACTTCCCGTTTACCGAGCGGAATAGTATCCATACCATCGGAGATGACTTCCCATATGGTTTTTTCAGGCTCGAGATCATCACGGCTCTGATCAACGTAGGCAAGCCTGACAGTCTCACCCGTCCTGAAAGTCCCTGCATCAGCCTTTTCCTGTCCCGTTATCATGCGAAAAAGAGTTGTTTTTCCTGCACCGTTCGGACCGATGACCCCAACAATTCCTCCAGGAGGCAGGGAGAAGGTCATATCTTCAACAAGGATGTTCTCGCCATAAGCCTTGCTTACCTTGTCAGCCTGAATAACAACATCACCAAGACGGGGCCCCGGCGGAATATAGATCTCAAGTTCCCTTGAACGCTTTTCACTGTCCTGATTGAGAAGGGCTTCATAGGAATGAATGCGCGCCTTTGATTTCGCATGCCGCCCTTTCGGAGACATCTGTATCCATTCAAGTTCCCTCTGCAGGGTCTTCTGGCGGTCGCTCTCTGACTTCTCCTCCTGCTGAAGCCGTGTTTTTTTCTGCTCCAGCCATGAGGAGTAATTCCCCTTCCATGGAATACCCTCTCCCCTGTCAAGTTCAAGGATCCATCCTGCAACATTATCAAGAAAGTACCGGTCATGGGTAACCGCAATGATCGTTCCGGCATATCCCTGAAGATGGTGTTCAAGCCAGGCCACGGTCTCGGCATCAAGATGGTTCGTCGGTTCATCAAGAAGCAGGATGTCAGGCTTTTGCAGAAGGAGCCTGCAGAGGGCCACTCTGCGGCGCTCACCTCCTGAGACTACTTTTATCGGTGTATCTCCCGGCGGACAGCGGAGGGCATCCATAGCCATTTCCAGACGGGAATCAAGGTCCCATGCATCCAGTGCATCCAGTTTTTCCTGGACTTCGCCCTGCCGTTCAATGAGCTTATTCATGTCTTCATCAGACATGGGCTCTGCAAATTTCTCATTAATCCTGTTGTATTCCTTCAGCGCGTCAACAGTCTCCTGCACCCCTTCTTCTACGATCTCGCGCACGGTCTTGCCGTCATCCAGTTCCGGCTCCTGCTCGAGAAATCCTACGGTATGGCCCGGGGAGAGGACTGTTTCACCGTTAAATTCCCTGTCCCTGCCGGCAAGGACGCGGAGCAGGGAGCTCTTGCCTGATCCGTTCAGTCCGATAACTCCGATCTTTGCACCGTAAAAATAGGAGAGGTAAATGTCCTTCAGGACCGGTTTTTTGTCATAATACTTACTTACTCCCACCATGGAGTAAATAACCTTGTTCGGTTCATTGCTCATTGTATCTGAATCCTTTCTCTCATGAATTATGATCAGTATAAAGAATTACGCTTGATTATTACAGGCTGAATCCTGAGAAAACAGAATTACGACACCTCACGAAGAGATTCCTGCCATGTTTTACAGTTTATTGTTACATCAGATTTGTATTCATCAGGCCAGAAGATAATTAATATTTTAAAACTAGTCGATTAATTCTGTTTTTGAGGGATTCAGCCTGTCATTGACGATATTCTGCACTGTGCTGATTCTGCATTCACTATAGCATAATCAAACTCAATGGCACATCATTCATAGGCTGAATGGGTTACAATATCTGGTATGAGAAAAATAGTGCTGGCATCTGCATCACCAAGAAGAAAGGAAATTCTGGACATTACCGGTCTGAAATTCTCTGTCCACAAAAGTGACTATGAAGAAGAGCTGAATCTCTCCTTAACACCCCACAAGCTTGCACGCTTTCTTTCATTAAAAAAAGCAGAGACCGTCGCCCATCATTACAGGGACGCCATTCTCATAGCAGCTGATACCTTTATTGCCTTTAAAAACAGGATCCTGGGCAAACCCTTCACTGACAGGAAAGCAATGAAGATGCTCAATATGCTCAATGGAAAAGGTCACGCCGTTATAACCGGGTATACTGTTCTTGACACTGCAAATGGCAAAACAATATCAAAGTCAGTGACGACAAAGGTCTATTTCAGAACCCTGAGTGATGAGGAAATTGCAGCCTATATCAAATCCGGAGAGCCCCTTGACAAGGCAGGAGCATACGCCATTCAGGGGCTTGGCGCTGTTTTCATTGAGCGGATAGACGGTGATTTTTTCAATGTAATGGGCCTGCCTCTATTTTCACTGACAGAGAGCCTGAAAAAGTTCGGGGTCCATGTTTTGCAATTACATGAGGATGTATAATACGCTGATATGCTTTCCATTGGTAACATACCCATTCCCTCATCACTGATCCTTGCCCCTATGGCAGGAATCAGCGATCAGCCATACCGGCTCGTGAACAGGGCCTTTGGATGTGAGTTTGCCTTCACTGAAATGACCAGTGCAGCTGCCCTCGCCTACAGAAGCGGGCGGACACTTGAGAGGCTTTCCATACTTCCTGAAGACAGACCGCTTGGCATCCAGATAGTAGGCGCTGACCCTGAGATCCTGAAAATGGCCCTCGACGTTATTCATGAGTATTCCTTTGATACCATCGATTTCAATGCTGCCTGCCCGGTGAGAAAAGTTGCTGGAAAAGGCAAAGGGGCAGGTTTGCTGCTTGAGCCCCTCAAACTGCAAAAGCTCCTGAAGGTTATTGTCAAAAATACTTCTCTTCCGGTAACGGTCAAGATACGGTCAGGCTGGGATGAAACATCTGTTAATGCAGTGGATATTGCACTCTGTGCCGAGGATGCCGGCATACAGGGACTTATCATACACGGCAGGACCCGGGACCAGCGATATAAAGGAAGAGTTGATTATTCCATTATCAGAAAAGTGAAAGAGGCGCTCACCATACCCGTTATAGCAAGCGGAGATGCCCTGACCCCGGCGCTTGTCAGGCAGATGTTTGAAGAAACCGGGTGCGACGGAGTGGCCCTTGCCCGGGGGGCCCTTGGCAATCCCTGGATATTTCCCCAGACAATGGCACTCCTTCAGAATGGCACCGTACTGCCCGCTCCTGATATTGATGAAAAAATCCGGGTCATCCGCGAGCATCTGGCAGCAACTATCGATTTTTACGGGGAGAAGCTTGGTGTCATTCTTTTCCGAAAATTCATGGCCTGGTACACAAAGGGGCTACCAATAAAAGAATTGCGCGGCAAGGCATTTGGAGCCCGAACCGGTGACGAGATGTTTCATTTGATAAGCAGGGTGCAGGCTCATATTGCTGCCTGAAAGACCTGTCTTTGATGGCAGCAGATTAGTATTGACATTTCAGAACAAAAGATGCCATTATGTACATGATGTTTTAGAAGTTTTTGTCACACGAAGGGTCACAAAGACTTTAAACTTTGTGGCCATTTTTATTAAGGGCTGAATTCACAATGAATTCGGCTGATTAACAAGGAGGAGAAAGTAGTATGGCAAATGGTACTGTAAAATGGTTCAACGAATCTAAGGGGTTTGGTTTTATTACCCAGGATGATGGGGGTCCCGACGTTTTCGCGCATTATTCTGAAATCCAGGGTGATGGCTTCAGAAATCTGGCTGAAGGGGACTCTGTAACCTTTGATATCGTTGATGGCGACAAAGGCCCAAAAGCAACAAATATCGTAAAGCAGTAATTACGGAAAGCAGGCCCTGAACAAGGGCCTGCTTTTTTTAAGCCTCCGGATTATTCCTGTCCTGGATCCACAGAATCTCTAAACACGTTGGAGCTGTTTTAATAATTCTTCATGCCCCATGAAACCCAGCATCCTGTGCTGTTCGTTCCCCTCTGCATCCAGGACAAGAAAAGTTGGCGTTCCCCTTACATTAAACCTCATAAACTGCTCCCCGTCTTTTCCTGACTCGTATTTCATTGCAATGTAATTGCTATTGATATACTCGATAACTTCATCTTTCAGAAACGCACCTGTTTCCATTCTCATGCAGGCCCCTCAGCCGGCGCCGAAAAAATCAATAAATACTTTCTTGCTCTCATTTTTTGCCATTTCCAGTGCAGTTGAAAGGCTGTCCTGCCAGATAATTTCTCCCATTGCATTTCTCCTTGTTGTATTGATTCACTTTGAATATATGTATACATTCACTGCTGTTACATTTATACTCATGAGCAGGCTGAATGCCGAGCAAACAGAATTGCGACACCTCACATAAAGATACCGCTCAATTTATTCTTTCTATTTATCACGCCATATATCATTTTAAGGCAACACCAGTATTTAAAACCTGTTGATCCAGTACTGTTTTTTCGGTGTTCGTCCTGCGCATTAACACTATATCAGACAGATATGTTATATATTACAGAATAAGGGTATCGATCAATCATTGCAACTTTTATAATTATTCATCTTATTAGATAAGGGAGAAATCATGAAAAAAGCCCTCTTCATTATTGCCGTCATCATTGCATTGATAATTGCCGGTCTTACGGTCTTTGTCAAGACCTATGTAACGTCAGAACGTGTCATGGCCTATATCATCCCCGAAGCTGAAAAAGCCCTGAACAGAAAGGTGTCTGTTGGAGCAGTCAACATTAATATTTTTAAAGGCATTGATGTAAAGGACTTTGCTATCAAGGAGGCTGACGAAAGAACTGATTTTGTATCATGCAGAAACTTTGTATTGAAATTTAAATTCTGGCCGCTCCTTTCTAAAAAACTGATTATTGATGAACTCAGACTGGAGTCTCCGCAGATCCTGCTTAGTCGCGGGAAGGACGGCAGGTTCAATTATGAAGATATAGGAACATCAAAGGATATCGTCCGGCCTGATGCGGAGAAAGAGGCTGAAGCAACGGAGCCCCTGCCCATTTCTCTTTTGATCAGCAGTGTCCGGATAAGCAGTGCAAAACTCACCATGACAGACCTGAAAAAAGAGCTGCCCGACATAACTGGTTCACTTGATGTTCAAATAGCAATGAAAAGCATAAGCGGCTCTGATGCCCGTACCAGCGGTATGCTGGCAGTGAATATTGAGAAATTAATACTCCATAAACCTGAAAGGAGGGAGATCAGCAATATTACTGCTGAAGTCGACTATACAGGCAGCGTCAACATTGACTCCTATGATATAACCATTGACAAAGCTGACGTCAGAGTGCAGGAGATAGCTGCTTCTGTGAAGGGCACTGTGCAGCATATACGGACAAAACGTGTGATGGACATTTCCCTTTCGCTGCCGAACCTGCAGCTCAATGAACTGGAAAAGATCATGTCGCAGTTTTCTGACACCGGAGATCTGAAGATGACCGGCACTATGGCTGCAGACATAAATCTCTCAGGCACTGCGGACAGCCTTGATAATCTGAAGAGTGATGGAACACTTGCACTTAAAGAGGTTGTCCTTAATTACAATAAAGCGAATTACGATATTAATGGTGATCTGAGCCTCGGTACAGTATCAGACAATGCAACTATAAAGAATGCAACCCTTGTTATCGCAGGCATCCCCCTTTCTCTACAGGGTGATATAAAGGGCATGAGCACATCCCCCCGTCTGAATGTGAAAGTTCAGGTCCCGAAGACAGATGCAGCTAAACTTCAGAAGGCAGCTGCTTCCGTTGCCTCAGTCGATGATCTGAAGGCATCAGGATCCCTCTCGGTGGATATACACATTCAGGGTGAGACAAAAAATCCTGAGACCCTTCAAGCAGAGGGCACTGTTGTTATGGACAGCCTCGGCATTGAGTACCAGGGCATAAAAACTGCCCTGAATGGACAGGCTGATATGAAAAAGGACATTGTGAATGTAGATATAACGGGCACAATCGGCGAGGACAGTGCCAGTCTGAAAGGAACGGTGAAAAGCCCCTTTAAAAACCAGAATATACATCTCAACATTTATGCTAAAAAACTGAACCTCGATCAATTGATTGCTCTTGTTCCCTCAAAGGGGAAAGAGTCTGTGAAGAGCGGTCAACCATCGCAGAAAAAAGGAGCAGACCTTGAAGCAGAGCCCCTTGATCTCACGCTTACAGCAAAAGGTGAAATCAAAGTAGACTCGGCGCTTTACAAAGGACTATCGATTGATAATTTTTATGGCAGCTACAGCTATGTCAACAACAGGCTCGTCATATCCGACATGACCGGGACTATCGGGAAAGGCAGTTTCAGGGTAAACAGTGAAGTTGATCTTTCAAAACCCGGTTATGCATATAAGCTTTCATCCACAATAAAGGCCTTTGAGGCTGAAAAATTTGTAAATGCATTTTTTCCGAAAGCAAAGGACACTGTCTTCGGGCTGCTGGCAATGAACGTTAATCTGAGCGGTACAGGCACCCTGCCATCGAGTATAAAGAAAAATATTTCCGGCACAGCTGATTTCACCCTCCAGGATGGCAAACTTACAAATACGGGGTTATCTGAACGGTTCGCCGGTTTCCTAGAGATGAATGAAATGGAGACCATCATTCTGAAAGATGCAAAGGGTACCGTCAAGGTCAGAGACGGTGTTGCAAGACTGGACAGCCTCTTCTCATCAGACGATTTCCTCATGGGCCCCCTTGGCAACATCGGCCTCAACGAGACGCTGGACCTTGCCTTTGACCTGAAGCTGGCTCCACGACTTATGGACAAGGCAATGAGTTCAAAAATCGGCAAATATTTTAAAAACCAGGAAGGATGGGGGGTTATTCCGGTTATTGTCACGGGGACGCTGACAGACCCGTCGTACAAGGTCGATATGGATAAGGCGGGCAGACAGATAATCCAAAAAGAAACAGACAAGCTTATTGATAAACTTTTTGAGAAAAAGGGTGATGAAAAAAATCAGGAGATGGAGCCGGTCAAGGAGTTGCTGAAGGGGATATTCAAGTAAGGGAATCTGTCTATTCAACCATTTTGTCATTCACCGGCACCGAGCAGGGGATCCAGAATTGTTAAAATGATGAAACACTTACTGAGCCATATAATAATACGTAGTTTTAACTCTGGTGATAAAAATTCCAGACCATTTAAGAATAGATGGAACTATATGGTATTTGATAGTTCTGCCATGAATAAGTGATGCAAACCTCATAGTTAGATCAATCATAAAAGGAGAAGAAGATGAAACTGCCGGAGTATATAACTGCTGATGAAGTAAAAAGAGTCTGTAATGAAATTGGCTTGCGTGACTGGTCCGAAATTACGGATCCATCTGTTTCAGGGGAGGAAGCATCCACTATTCTCAACATTGTGAATGCCAAAGAGATGAATATTCCCCTTGAGACTTTTCGACAAGGCTTGGAAGTTGAGCTTGAACATGGAACAAGATTTGAGGATGCAAATGTAACGAACAATCACCCAATCTTGACAGGTAAGATCGTTATTGCACATCTCAAAGAGACTATGGACTATTATGAAAGAATCAATGTTGCTGAAATGGAAGGCGATTTATTAAAAGCAATCCAGTCCAAGAATATGGAAAAAATAGAATCGAAATATAAAAAACTGATAGAAGCTCAACAGGCACTAAATAAAGCGGTGGAAGAGCAGTTAAAATAAACCATCTAAGATGACATTGCTGTGAACGCCTGCCAGCATTGCTGGTTTGATTTTTATTAGTTTGTATTCTCTAATAGTCTTGGGAGTGTGTTGCTGTCTTACATGGCAGGCATCAGGGAATTTCGCATTCGACATAAAAAGGAGGGTAAGATGAAAACATTAATACTCACTATTCTGGCAGTACTGATCATGTCAGTTCCAGCATACGCAGTCGAGGGTATGATTGATGTTAAAAGTTCATTCGGAGTGAAAGAAACGGGAGACAGACTGGAAAACGTCCTGAAAGAGAAAGGCATGACAATATTTAATAGAGTTAAACACTCTGATGCTGCTAAAAATGTGGGGGTAGAATTACGGGAAACAGAACTGATAATTTTTGGAAATCCCAAAGTAGGGAGTCCACTCATGAAGTGTGAGCAGAGCGTAGCCATTGATCTGCCACAAAAAGCTTTAATCTGGAAAGATGGAGAAGGAAATGTCTGGATATCATATAACAATCCAAGATATTTAGAAAAAAGACATACCATTTCCAATTGCGAGGAAGTAATTTCAAAAATAGAGAAGGCGCTTGCTGGTATCACAAAGGCTGCATCAGCAAAGTAATGTGTTGTGACAGCAGCAACCGCATCAATGCATAGTCACAGATACTGATATTATATTCGAGGAATACATGAAAGACACGTTGAAACCGGGCATTGAATATACCCACATTTTTACTATTCCGCCATCCAAAACAGTTCCGGCCCTTTATCCTGAATCAGAAGAATTCCTCGCAATGCCTGAAGTATTTGCAACTGGCTATATGATCGGACTGATTGAATGGACCTGCATAAAAGCAATAAATCCCTACCTTGACTGGCCCAGAGAGCAGACTGTTGGAATACATATTGATGTTAGCCACATATCAGCAACACCTCCGGGATTAGAAGTAACTACTAAAGTAAAACTCATTAAGGTCGATGGCCGCAAGCTGGTATTTGAAGTGGAAGCTCATGATGGAGTCGATCTAATTACCCGGGGGACACACGATCGATTCATAATCAACAAAGAGAAATTCGATGCAAAGATAAAAGAAAAGAACAGCAGCGTTGAGTAACTGCCTGATAACTTTAATGATAGTCATTCATAATATTACTCACAAACTCATGAATATGCCCTACATACTCATCTTGGGAAACCATAAAGGCATCATTGTGCCCGCCATGTAATTGTACAAACTCTTTCGGTCCCTGTGCTGCTTCATAGAGCCGCCTGCCGAGTTCAACGGGGACAACTTCATCGCTTGTGCTGTGAAAAAACAGTTTCGGAACTTTGATGGTACCTATTTTATTGAAAGAGTCAAACCTTGTCTTTAACAATGCAGAAGGTAAAAAGGGCATGAGCTTTCTTGCCATGTCAGGAACAGAGGTGAAGGCCCCCTCAAGTATAAGTCCACCCAGTGCGTGCCCCTTGGCAAGGTCTATAATGACCGCTCCCCCCAGTGACTCACCATAGCCGATAATCGAATCAGCACTAACATGTTTTTCATTCACTAAATAATCATAATAAGCCTGCACATCAAGATATATTCCATCTTCTGAGGGGGAACCGCTGCTCAGGCCATACCCCCTGTAATCAAATATGAGGATGTCCAGATCTGTGTCGTGCAACATCTTAAGCTTTTCAAGACGATGACTGATGTTGCCGCCGTTGCCGTGAGCAAGAAGCACTGCAGCCTTCGGTGATTCAGATGGAATAAACCATCCATGAAGTTTCGTGCCGTCACTGGCTGTCAGATGTACGTCTTCATATGCCATAGACATGTCCTGCGGCGTTATCTCAAGAGTGGGAAAGGGAAAATAAAGACTTTTCTGCTCAAGAAAGCGGATAAAGAAAAATATAAGGAGAGCCACAGCAATAAATGAAAGGATAAGCTTCATTGTATGATTATGCTGTTTTTATTATTTCATAGCAATGAACAAAAAACAGTTTGTCATTTCGTACTTGCCTACCGGCAGGCGGGCGTACGAGAGAAATCTTTATCACAATCAATGTTTTCAGATTTCCCGGTCATACTTCCCTCGAAATGACAGGAGTGATCTACGGTATTACTTTGTTTAAAGGATACTCTATAATCCCTTCAGCACCCACTGACTTCAGCCTGGGGATAATGTCGCGGACCACTTTCTCATCAATCACGACTTCCAGGGCAAACCATCCTGAGTCTGAGAGCTGAGACAGCGTTGGAGAGTGAAGAGATGATAGCAGGCTTGTTACTCTTTTGAGTGATTTTTGTGGTACATTCATTTTCAGGCCAACCTTTTCTTCAGCAGCAAGTGCCCCCTTGAGCAGAAGTACAATATTCTCCATCTTCTGCTGTTTCCACTTGTCTTTCCAGGCCTGTTTATTTGCAATGAACCGCGTGCTTGACTCAAGAATGGTTTCAACAATGCGGAGATTATTTGCCTTTAAAGAAGATCCTGTCTCTGTAAGCTCTACAATGGCATCAGCCAGGTGCGGCGGCTTAACCTCTGTGGCACCCCAGGAGAAATCTATTTCCGCTTTAATCCCCTTTGATCTGAGATATTTTTTTGTAAAGCCGACCAGTTCCGTTGCAATACGCTTGCCCTGCAGGTCTTTCACCTTTTTTATCTTTGATTCATTCGGCACAGCAATGACCCATTTGACGGGCCTGAGCCCTCCCTTGGCATAATTAAGTTCGGCAACTTCCCTTACATCAGCGCCCTGCTCCAGTATCCAGTCTCTGCCGGTTAGCCCGGCATCAAGGACACCATCATCTACATACTTTGCCATCTCCTGTGCCCTGATCAGCATGGCTTCGATTTCTACGTCGTCAACAACAGGATAGTAAGACCTTGAGCTGACAGCAACATTGTAACCGGCCTTTTTAAAAAGCTTGAAGGTTGATTCCTGAAGGCTTCCCTTTGGCAGTCCAAGTCTTAATTTTTTCATTGCTTCCTATGTACTCCTTTTAAATTAAACAAAATTCTGCACCTATAATACAGAGAGACATGAAATTATTCAAACCGTTCAGCTCCGCCGTCTCACCCTGACAGAGTTGCCGTGCGACTCGAGCCCTTCAATATCAGCGATCCTTTCTACCGTGTCGGCAAGGCCGATAAAGCCGGCCCGTGATGCACTGATCAGACTCGTCCTCTTCAGAAAATCATAGACTCCGAGAGGTGATGAAAACCGTGCCGTACCTCCTGTCGGCAGCGTGTGGTTCGGACCGGCAGCATAGTCCCCCAAAGGCTCCGGTGTCCACTTGCCAAGAAAAATGGCCCCTGCATTTATTATTTTCGGCAGCAGCCCCTGCGGCCTTTTTGTCATGATCTCCAGATGCTCGGGCGCTATCCTGTTTGCAATATCTGCAGCACGGTCCAAATTCCCGGTGAGTATTATGGCACCGAATTTATTCAGTGATTTATTGACTATTTCTTTTCTTGCAAGCTGCCTGACTGCTTTATTCAGCTCTTCCCTCACCCTGTGAGCCAGCACCTTTGAGTCCGTTACCAGGACTGACGATGCCATTTCATCATGCTCTGCCTGACTGAGAAGGTCTGCTGCAATGAAGGCTGGATCAGCAGAATCATCAGCAATGACCAGTATCTCGCTCGGTCCTGCTACCATATCGATTCCAGCAACACCAAAAATCATCTTCTTGGCTACAGCAACATAAATATTGCCGGGGCCGACTATTTTATCCACCTTTTTAATGGACTCTGTACCGTAGGCAAGTGCAGCAACTGCCTGGGCGCCGCCAATGCGATATACTTCTTTCACACCGAGCAGTTGAACGGCAGCAGCAACGTAGGGGTTCAACACTCCCCCCGGTGTCGGCACACAGAGAGCAATCTCCTCAACGCCGGCTACCTGTGCAGGAATGACGTTCATCAGGACTGTGGAAGGATAGGCTGCCTTGCCGCCGGGTACATATACGCCTACCCGCTGAAGTGGCTTGATGATCTGACCGAGGGTGATGCCGTCCTGAGTGAACTTCCATGATTTCTCCTGCTGTTTCTTATGGAACAGCCTGATTCTTCCTGCTGATTTCTGCAGTGCCCTGACCACTGCATTGTCCGTCTTCTTTGCAGCAGCATCTATTTCCTTTTTGCTGACTGAAAGCTCCTTCAGTTTTACAGCATCAAATTTTTCCGTATATTTCTGAACAGCCCTGTCACCCTGTTTCTGTACATCAAGTATGATCTTCCTTACCCTCTTTTGAACGTCGTCTTCTGCAATGGAAATGGACGCCCTCTTCTCGAGCGTTCTGAGAAAAGCATCAACCTGTCTGCCGCTGATAATCTTCATCTGATTCTCCTTATCCGCGCACCGAGGAGCTTGAGTTTTTCCTCAATCCTCTCATATCCTCTGTCAAGATGGTACACCCTGTCAATAATAGTCGTGCCGTATGCACCAAGGCCGGCAACGATGAGTGATGCACTTGCCCGAAGATCTGTAGCCATGACAGGCGCCCCTTTCAATGACTTTACTCCCTTTACTTTAGCAGTTGCCCCTTCTATGGTAATATCAGCACCCAATCTTTTCATTTCCGCCACATGCATGAACCTGTTCTCAAATATGTTTTCCGTGATAAGACTCGTACCGTCTGCAATGGTCATCAGTGCCATAAACTGGGCCTGCATGTCAGTGGGAAATCCGGGATGAGGCATGGTCCTTACATCCTGGGAAACAGGCCTGTCCGGTCCATCCACTGATAGAGAATCCCCGTCCCCTGATATTTTAACCCCGGTACTCCTCAGTTTGTTCGCTATTGCCTCTACATGTTCAGTGTTGCATTCTCTGATTGTAATATGCCCCCCGGTAATCGCTGCCACGGTCATAAAGGTCCCGGTCTCTATCCTGTCAGGGATAACTTTATAGTTTAAAGGACGGAGGCTCGATACGCCCTTAATTTTTATCTCTCCCGTCCCCGCTCCCTGAATGTCTGCTCCCATGGATATGAGGGCATTTGCAAGATCAACAATCTCCGGTTCGCAGGCTGTATTTTCAAGCACTGTCTCACCCTCAGCAAGGGTCGCTGCCATCATAAGGTTTTCAGTGCCCGTAACCGTTGGTATGTCAAAATAAATCTTCGTGCCTTTCAGTTTTTCTGCCCGGGCCTCAATATATCCCTCATAGAGTTTTATCTCAGCCCCCATTTTCTCAAGACCCATGATATGCAAATTAATGGGTCGAGCTCCAATGGCACACCCTCCGGGCAGTGAGACCTTTGCCCTGCCAGTTCTGGCCAGCAGGGGCCCCAGCACAAGAACGGACGCACGCATGGTCTTAACAAAATCATAGGGGGCTTCTACGGAATCAACAGTGTTGGAATCAAGGATAACTTCATTCCCCTCCTTGTGAAAACCCAGCCCGAGATGGGCAAGGAGTTTTCCCATTGTCATAATGTCTCTCAGGTCCGGCACGTTGAATATACGGTTTTCGCCGGAGCTTAAGATGGAGGCCGCCATCACGGGAAGGGCCGCATTCTTGGCCCCGCTTATGGAGATTTCCCCCTCAAGCATTACCCCGCCCTCTATTTCTATCTTGTCCATATGCCCTGGAGTATCCTCTTTTTTCCGCTGTAATCAGTCATTACTTCCATGCCCGAATAACCTGCCATCGTAAACATCTCATTTACATCAGGGTAACTGTCATCACCAAGTTCAACCATGAGAATACCCTTTTTCTTCAGAAAATTGCATGCGCCGGATACAATCTGCCTGTAATAATCCAGTCCATCTCCACCGCCGTCAAGGGCATGTCGCGGCTCCCAGTCCCTGACCTCAGGCTGAAGGTTCCCAATGTCCTCAGTTTTGATATAGGGCGGATTGGATATGATGAGATCAAAAGATTGTTTTGGGACGAGAGCAGAGAAAAGATCGCTGAGAAAAAAACTGGCATTCCGCAGCCCGTTGCTTGCGGCATTTTGCCGGGCATACCTGAGAGCGTCTCTGGAGATATCAGTCCCGTATACCTGTGAATCGGGGAAAGCCGAAGCAAGTGAAAGCGCAAGGCACCCGCTCCCTGTACAGAGATCCAGGATAGTGAGTGAAGGGCCACTGCTCTGTGTTCTGTTCTCTGTGCTCTGTGCTCTTAGCATCTTTATCGCATGCTCTGCCATGAGTTCTGTCTCAGGCCTTGGTATCAGCACACCTCTGCCAACATATATCGTAAGTCCCATAAATTCTACGGTGCCTACTATATACTGAAGAGGCTCCCTCTCCGATCTTCTTTTCATCATCTCCCGGATCAGAAGTTCCTCTTCCTCATTTAACTCAGGGTTATCGCTGTAGAGTATTACAGGATCGATTTGAAGGCCATATCTGAGAATAAGCTCTGCTTCTTTTTCTGCAGATTCAATGCCGCAGGGAGAAAGAGTTTCAGTTACTTCTTTGATTTTTTCGATGGCTTTCATTTTGAAGTGATCAGGGTCCTGCACAGACTGACTGCTAACCACTGACACCTGAGGGCTACAGTTATATTTCCTTGAGTTTCTCTGCCTGATAATAGGTACTAAGGCTGTCAACCAGCTCGTCCAGTTCACCCTCAAGGATCAATGACAGTTTATGAAGTGTAAGGTTTATTCTGTGGTCGGTCACCCGGTTTTGTGGAAAATTGTAGGTCCGGATGCGCCCGCTTCTGTCACCGGTACCAACCTGGGACTTCCGTTCCTGCGCCCGTTCCTTCTCCTGGCTCTCCAGTTCCAGTTCATAGAGTCGTGAACGAAGAACCTTCATGGCCTTCTCCTTATTCTTTATCTGTGAGCGGCTGTCCTGACATTGTACGATCATGCCGGTAGGGACATGAACAATTCTGACAGCCGAATAGGTTGTATTCACTCCCTGACCGCCCGGCCCTGATGCGCAGTACGTATCGACTCTCAGGTCTTTCTCCTCTATCTTGAGATCAACATCTTCCGCCTCAGGCAGCACGGCAACAGTAGCAGCCGAGGTATGGATCCTTCCCGACGTTTCTGTAACAGGGACTCTCTGAACACGATGGGTTCCGCTTTCATATTTAAGGCGGCTGTAAGCACCCTTTCCCTGAATGGATGCAATAATCTCCTTGATACCGCCCACACCCGTTGCGTTCATATCCATTACTTCAACCTTCCACTTCATGTTTTCTGCATATTTACTGTACATCCTGAAGAGGTCGGCAGCAAAAAGTCCTGCCTCATCACCGCCAGTTCCTGCGCGTATTTCGAGAATAATATTCTTCGAGTCCAGCGGATCCTTTGGAACCAGCATAAGCTTCAGCTCATCTTCTATCTTCGGAACGTTCTGCCTGAGTTCGTCGAGCTCCATTTCTGCCAGTTCCTTCATTTCATCATCGCTTTCCGTCCGTATTAACTCCTCGGCCTCGGAAATGCCAGACAGTATTTTCTTATACTCCCGTATTTTGTTCACAATTTCTTCGAGGTCTGCCTGCTCTTTTGCGTATTTCTGACTCTTCAGGTGATCTGAAAATATCTCCGGGTCTGAAAGAGTAGTATTCAACTCCTCATACTTGTTTTCAATCTCTTCGAGTTTATCCAGCAACATTGATTTCTTTTTCCCCTGAATCCGCTCTTAATACTTCATGGATCGCGCTGATAGCAACCTCAATCTGGTCCCGTGACGGTGTGCCTGTTGTAAGTTTCTGAAGCCAGAGGCCGGGCGCAGCCAATGCCCTGATAAGCGGGTTATTCAGTTTCTTCGATGAAAATTTTACAAATTCATAGGATAGCCCTGCTACGAGAGGTATGAGGATCACCCTTGAGAAAAACTTGTCCAGAAAAGGCCATTCATTGGGAATAAACGAAAATATCATTATACTGAGGGCCATCACAATAATCAGAAAACTCGTCCCGCACCGCGGATGGAGGGTACTGTGGTTTTCAACATTCTCAGGGGTCAGTTCAATACCTGACTCATAGGCATGCACGACCTTATGCTCGGCCCCGTGATATTGAAATACTCTTCTGATATCCTTGCTCATATTGATACAAAAAATATAAATCAGAAAAAACGCCACCCGGATTATTCCATCAACAAGATTAAACAGTATGGAACTCTCTTCAATCGATGCAAAAAGAATTCCAAGAAGTTTTGTTCCATAAAGAGGGAGCAGTAAAAATAGCCCGATACCAAGGACAAAAGCCACAACCACAGTCAGTGTAAGAGACATCGTTGACGGGGTCTCTTCCTCAATTCCTGACTTCTCCGCAGAAAAGAGGATAGCCCTGATACCGATTGAGAGCATCTGCACAAGCGTGACGACACCCCTGAGTACGGGGAGCTTCAGAAATTTTGGCAACTCCCTGATATCTTCTTTTTTTATGATGATCTCTTTCTCAGGTCCGCGTACTGCAACAGACCAGACCTTGCCGGTTTTCATCATGACTCCTTCGATAACCGCCTGTCCGCCGATGTCTTTCATTTGAACTACCTTATTTAAATACAGTATATAAAATTTTTGCTGTCATGCCGGACCTGCCGGCAGGCAGGCTTGATCCGGCATCCGGAACACATTAAAAGATTGGATTCCGGCTTATCGACTCATCGATTCGCCGGGGCGAAAGGACTGCCGGAATAATAGAATAAAATTTGCGTTTAAACACGGACCATACCAAGTTCCCTATTTCAGACCATAAAAAAAGGAAATTCATCACTTGCAGAATGCACAGCTTAAGCGTGAATTTCCCTGTTAACAAAGCTACTTTTTATGCTTTGCGTATTTTTTCTTAAACTTCTCTACCCTTCCCTCAGCATCAACAAGCTTCTGCTTGCCGGTGAAGAAGGGGTGACATTTAGAGCATATATCAACGTGTATAGAGTTCTGCGTTGAACGAGTCATAAATGATTCACCACAGGCACATACAGCATTGACCTCTTTCATTTCTGGATGTATTCCCTGTTTCATTTCAACCTCCGAATATTAAATATAGCAAAGCTAATAAGAATTTTGCAATATGCAGTATGTGCAGACTGCCTGTCCTTATCCCGAACGCAGTATATACAGACGGTATGGTAAGCACTCATCCCCTTTTTGGCAAAGAGCCTGCCTGCGGCATGCAGGGGGCAGTGGAGATTTGCTTATGAATATATGAGACAGGGCTTTAAACACACTTCCTGTCCAGTCAGGAAGATTACCAGATCAGGGAAAGCAGGGAGTCAAGATCCGTCTGGATGCTATTGAATTTACACTGCACAATCATACACTGTTCAGAACGGTAACAATAGCCGTTTTTTATGACAACATGTGTATGAATGCCGGTCTTGTCTTTAAAGGGGCAGGCCATATGCAGTTTGCCGGATTCAACGGCAAAGCACTTCTCCATGATGGGATCTTTCATACTATTATTTTAGCTCTATTACGCAAGCATTGCAAAGTGAACATCCTCTATTATCAGGCTTATCGTACCCTCCAGGGAAAAACTTAAGATTATGTTTAATTTTCAGTCAGTTATAACAGACCTGGAGGGCTTGTCCATGCATAACCGGATGTGGCCTGTATGCCGCTGATTTCAGGACTTCAGCAAACGCTGCTGTTGTGCCTGCAGAGTCTTCAGAAGCTGAAAGTCCTTTCTCTTCTCTGCCTCCCCTATTTTTATCCTCAGATCCTGAAGCATGCCTTTCCTGCTGTTTCCTTTCATACGCTTTACGCAGTCATTCAAAGCCCTCTGAGGGTC
>CP070644.1:2333146-2347828 GCA_020354155.1 Nitrospiraceae bacterium
CCCAGAGCGGAATTCTGTTCATTGTACCTGAGACTGACATAACAGAAAAATTAATCAAGAAGTTTAACAGTATGAAATAGAGGTCATTCAGGTCTCTGCGCAATTTACCGCAAGCACTGAAATAGAATATACCTTTTTATTTCAGTTCTATTTCCAGTAATGAAACTGAAAGCACTCGCAGATATAGTTGACGGAAGGATAGCCGGTGATCCTGAGACGGACATTACCGGTGTGGCCGGTATTCAGGAAGCCGGACAGGGAGACATAACGTACCTTGCTGATAAAAAGAACGTCTCTGCCCTTGATGGACTTCAGGCATCGGCTGTTTTTGTTCATGACAATATAGAGAACATATCATTAAACATGGTCATTGTTGAGAATCCACAATATGCCTTTGCAAAGGCTCTTGAGGTGTTTCACAAAAAATCCCTCCAGCCCGGTGGCGTGAGTGAACAGGCAGTTATATGCAGCGGGGTACAGACCGGGAAGGATGTAACCGTCTATCCAGCAGCATATATCAGCAGCAATGTAGTGATAGGCGACGGGGTAACCATATTCCCCGGAGTCTTTGTAGGAGAGGACACCACTATCGGGGATAACACCTTTATATATCCGAATGTTACCGTCAGGGAAGGGGTACGGATTGGCAAGGGTGTCATTATCCATGCAGGAGCAGTAATTGGCGCCGACGGCTTTGGATATGTCCAGGAGAAAGGGATACACTACAAGATCCCCCAGGTGGGAGGAGTGATTATTGAAGATAATGTTGAAATTGGGGCAAATGTAATAATTGACAGGGCTACAACGGGAAATACTGTTGTAGGCAGCGGTACCAAGATAGACAACCTCGTTCAGATAGCCCATAATGTCAAAATCGGCAAAAATTGTATAATAGTTGCTCAGGTTGGAATCAGCGGCAGCGTAGAGATAGGGGACGGGACCATTCTCGGGGGCCAGGTCGGTATTAAAGACCATATAAAGATAGGAAAGAATGTGATGGTAGCTGCCCAGGCCGGCGTGATCAGTAATTTATCTGAAGGACAGATATATTCCGGAAGCCCTGCCCTCCCCCATCATACATCTCTCCGTGTAAACAGAACGTTCACCCGGTTGCCGGAATTAGCGAAAAAAGTCCAGAAACTTGAAAAACTGGTCTCGAAGGAGGAGAACTCAGATGATTGATAGCAGGGAAATAAAAAATATACTGCCGCACCGGTTCCCCTTTCTTTTAGTTGACAAGGTCATCGAACTTGAACCAGAGGTGCGGGCTGTGGGAATCAAAAATGTAACAATTAATGAACAGTTCTTCCAGGGACACTTCCCTGAGTTTCCAATTATGCCAGGTGTTCTCATTGTAGAGGCAATGGCACAGGTTGCCGGTATACTGGCCAAGCGATCCGGAGCAGAAGGCAACACAGTCTATTTTATGGCTATTGATAAGGTTAAATTCAGGAAACCTGTTGTACCCGGTGATCAGATTCGATTTGATGTGACTATCGTTCAGCATAGGAACGCTGTGTGGAAGTTCGCCGGCAAGGCCTTTGTTGATGACAACGTGGTATCAGAAGCGGAATTCACTGCTATGGTCTCGGAAGAGGAGCTGTAAGATGGCAAAACCAAAAATACATCCGACAGCAATAGTTGAGCCAGACGCAAAAATTGCCGACGGCGCGGAGATTGGGCCCTTCTGCATAGTCGGGAAAAAAGTCAAGATCGGTAAAAATACAAAGTTCACCTCAAATGTTGTGATAGAGCATACGGAAATAGGGAAAGACTGCACGGTCTACCCCTTTACATCAATCGGTCTGCCTCCGCAGGACATCCGCTATAAGGGCGAGAAGACCAAGGTAAAGATAGGGAATAACAATGTCATACGGGAATACAGCACGATTCACCGTGCATCTGTAAGCGGAGACAAGATAACGAGCATAGGCGATGACAATTTCTTCATGGCCTATGTCCATATCGCTCATGACTGTAAGGTAGGCAATAACGTAATCATGGCCAACGCATCCACTCTCGGCGGCCATGTTACCGTGGATGATTACTGCTTCCTTGGAGGACTCGTTGCAGTCCATCAGTTCTCACGGATCGGAGCCTATTCAATGGTCGGAGGCTTCAGCGCCATTACGAAAGATATCCCTCCCTACACGACAGCTTCCGGGGACCGGGCAAAACTCTATGGTTTGAACGCCATTGGCCTCAAACGGCAGAACTTCAGCGACTCTCAGGTCCGCAGTCTGAAGCAGGCCTACAAACTGCTCTTCCGAAGTAAATTGACTGTAAAAGAAGCAATAGCCCTGCTCAGGCAGGAAGGGAATCTTTCAGAGGAAGTACGTAATCTCATTGATTTCATAGAGGAGAACAAAAGAGGCATATGCCGCTGAAGGCATACCCCCTGTCAAATGGATCAAAGACCCTCGGGATCATTGCAGGCATGGGCCGTCTGCCATTAGCGATTGCATCGGAAGCAAAGAAAATGGGCTACAGGGTTGTCGGTATCTCATTGCAGCCTCCTGGTGATACATCGCTCAAACCTCATGTGGACAGTTTCCATATCTCCAAAGTCAGTAAACTGGGCAGTCTTATATCCCTGATGCAGAAGAACGATGTACGGGACGCTGTCATGGCCGGCAAAGTGCCGAAGAGTATCCTCTATCAAAACAAGTTGAGCCTTATCCCTGATATGAAAATGGCCAAACTGCTCTTTTCAATTAAGGACCGTGCTGATGATACAATTCTCAAGGCCATTGTCAGCGAGATAGAAAAAAACGGTATAACCATCCATGAAACTACCGCCTTCACCGGAGACCTTATGGCTCCTGAAGGCGTGATGACCAGGAACAGGCCCACGAAGGAGGAAATGCAGGACATTGGTTTTGGGTGGAATATTGCCAAGAAGATGGGAGAGCTTGATATAGGTCAAACCGTCGTTGTAAAAGACCTTGCGGTTATGGCAATTGAAGCAATTGAGGGGACTGATGAAGCAGTCGTGCGTGGAGGACGTCTTGCGGTCAAAGGGGCCGTTGTTGTCAAGGTGAGCAAGCCGCAGCAGGACATGCGTTTTGATGTCCCCGTTGTCGGCACAAACACCCTCCATTCGATGATCAAAACGTCAGCCCGGGTGCTGGCCATAGAGGCGGAAAAATGTATCATTGTGGACAGGGATGCCTTTATTCAGGAAGCCGACAGCAATGGTATTGCAATAATCGGTATCGACAGTGAAAGTGCGGACCATATAACCGTATGATTAATGTGGCAGTTATCGGAGTTGGATCAATTGGCATTCATCATGCGCGCATTTTTTCAGCAATTGAAGGTGTCAATCTCACTGCTATCGTTGATTCAGATGCTGCAAGGGCACAGGAAGTAGGACAGAAATATAACTGCGCCGTACTTGATAATTACCATGAAATCATGGATTCAGTGGACGCCGTAAGCATTGCCGCTCCGACGACCTTTCATTATAAGATTGCCATGGATTTCCTCCGGCACGGTAAAGGCATACTGGTTGAAAAACCTGTGACAACAACGATCGAAGAAGCAGACAGACTCATTGAAGAGGCCGAAAAAAGGAATTGTGTCCTTCAGGTCGGCCACCTTGAACGGTTCAATGCAGGGGTCTCCATGATCAGCGAAAAGGTCAGGGAGCCGCAATTTATAGAATCTCAGCGTCTCTCCCCTTTTTTGGGGAGAGGAACAGACGTGGATGTCACTCTTGACTTAATGATACATGACATAGATATAATACTTAGTCTTGTAAACTCTGATATTGCGGATCTGCGGGCAACAGGGGCCCGGGTACTGACAGAGAATATTGATGTTGCTCATGCATGGATTGAATTTGAGAATGGGTGCATAGCTGAAGCAGTTACAAGCAGAATTGCTGAAGGCAAAGTCAGGCAGTTAAAGGTATTCCAGGAGAATGCTTTTTTAAATCTGGATTATCAGAGTCAGGAAATAACCTGTCATACAAAGCGTGCCGGGCTGGTTGAAAAGGAAACCATAAAACCGGAAGAGAAAGAGCCTCTCAAGGAACAGCTCATTGCTTTTATCGATTGCGTGAGGAACAACACAAAGCCGCTCGTATCGGGACAGGAGGGAAGGGAAGCGTTGAAAGTTGCATTAAAAATATCGGGACTTGTTAATGAACGACTTGAGATTGGACAGGAAAGAGGATGACTGAAAGTACACATCATATGACACATGTTCCCATGCTTGACCTCAAGGCACAGTACATGCCTTTGCGGGAAGAGATTGAGAACGCCTTTAGCAATATTCTTGACAGTGGACGCTTTGTCCTTGGAGAAAATGTTGCTTCTTTTGAAAAGGAAATTGCTGCATACCATGGGGTCATCGGTGCTGTAGGACTGGCATCAGGCACGGACGCGCTTCATCTCAGCCTGAAATCACTTGATATCACGTCAGGAGACGAAGTAATAACAACGCCTTTCACTTTCATTGCAACTGCAGAAGCAATTACGTACGTAAACGCAAAACCTGTATTTGTTGATATTGACAGGAACACCCTGAATATGGATCCCGCTCAGATAGAAGACAAAATAACGGAGCGGACAAAGGCGATCCTCATTGTACACCTCTTTGGACAGCCGGCGGAAATGGATGAGATTATGGCCATTGCCAGACGACACAATCTCAGGGTCGTTGAAGACTGCGCTCAGTCCTTTGGTGCAAAATACGAAGGTGCTCCCATAGGCAGTTTCGGCGATACCAGTTGTTTCAGTTTTTATCCCAGCAAAAACCTGGGCGCCCATGGTGACGGCGGCATGATGATTTCCGATAATGCAAAACTATGTAAAAAGGTAGAGCTTCTCCGCAATCATGGTACTGTTGGGCCCTACATTCATGATTTTATCGGCTTTAACAGCAGGCTTGATGAAATACAGGCTGCCATTTTGAGAATTAAATTTAAATATATTGATGAGTATATTGCAAAACGCCGCAATCTGGCCAGCCTCTACACTTCAATATTAAACGGCGTTGTACAGTGCCCTCTGGAGATAGAAAACAGAAAACATGTTTACCATCAATATACGATCAGAACGCCCTTGAGGGATAAGATCCAGCAGGATCTCGCTGATCACGCAATATCCTCTGTCGTGTATTACCCGATGCCGCTACACCTTCAAAAGGCCTTTGATTATCTTGGCTATGGCAAAGGCAGTTTTCCCGAAGCAGAAGCTGCTGCAGAGGATGTACTCTCTCTCCCTATTTATCCGGAACTTGCACCGGAAACAGTGGACTATATTGGACGAACAATTGTAAAGGCTGTTCAGGGCTGACCGCTGCAGCAGGCGTGGTTTATTCCGACACTTTCAGAACCTGACCAACCTGCAGACGGGTCGTCTTCAGGTTGTTTATCCTTTTCAGCTTCTTTGTGTTGGTATTGAACCTTTTTGCAATAAGCCAGAGTGAATCCCCTTTTTTAATACGGTACTTCCCGTCTTGAGGAATGGCTTCAGCAGAGGCATAGAGGGCATGGACTGACTTTCTCCCAACAGGAATTTTCAGTTTTTGTCCTGCTCTGATAAAATGCTTCTTCCTGATATTGTTCATTCTCATGATTGCCCTGACAGATGTGTGGTATTTCAGGGCAAGCACGGAAAGGGTTTCCCCGCTTCTTACACGATGGTAAACAAATTCACTTCGTGGCGGCTCCCACTTTGGTATAGTGTCAATTCTTGCAAGAAGCATTTCGCCCATTCCTTCATGGACCCGCAATGTATACTGGCTCGGTGGAGTCGAATAGCGTCTCAGTTCAGGATTCAGCTCTTTCAGCTCCTGCAGGGAAACTTCGAGTTTGGACGCAATGTCCGAAATTTTGACCGGCTTTTCAATAGATATTGTTTCAAATCGAACCGGGCTGTCAGGTTCTGGCAGATCAATTCCATATTTTTCCGGGTCTTTGAGGATATGCAGCGTCGCCAGATATCTTGGAACATACTGTGCCGTCTCAAAGGGAAGTTTCTCATAGAGGTCCCAGAAATTGTCGAGGTAGTTCACTCTCTGTTTCCTGATTACATTCAGGACCCGCCCTTCACCGCAGTTGTAACCTGCCAGAACAGTAGTCCAGTCACCAAATATCTGGTGGAGCTCTTTCAGATAGGATATTGCAGCTTCTGTAGATTTTTCAGGATCAAGCCTCTCATCAACCCAGGTATTTCTTTTGAGGCCAAACTTGTAGCCCGTCGAAGGGATGAACTGCCACAACCCAAGTGCACGAGCCCGGGACAGGGCCTTGACCTTGAATCCGCTCTCAATAAGCGGAAGCCATGACAACTCCTCCGGCATGCCGGCCTCTTTCAGTGCTGTTACAATCTTTTCCCTGTACTTGCCCGAGCGCCTGTATGATTCCTGGAAAAACTTTTTTTCCCTTCCCTGAAACCGCTTGATCTGCTTCTCAACATGTTCATTCATTGTCAGGGGGATTTCATTGTGATTACCATTCACTGCAGTATACCGTGATGCATAAATTTCCAGAATCCTTTTTGATATCGTGATCCTGAGATCTTCTTTTTGCTGGATAAGTTCGGGTTCATTCACGGCATCAACTTTCAGCACACAGGTATATGCCTCATCCAGAGCATCAAGGGCCTTGTCCAGGTGGCCCTCAGACCAGAACTCCTGGGATGCATTGCAGAACTCAAGGGCTGAGTCAAGGAGTTCCTGACTGCTTACTTCAACTATCCGGTCTTCCTGCCTGAGAGGTTCTTCATATTTACTATTTTGCAGGTTGACCCCATCGGTAAGGGCAATGAAATCGTCTTCATTTAATGATGTGCCAGTAAACTGCCTGCCCGGCACCAGCTCACCGCTGCCTGTCAGGAGTTCCCCCTCTTGAGTTGGATGAACATCCGGCAAAGCGCCCTGCCTGGAAGGAATGTCTGCAGTCAATTCATTCCCTTTCATGGCCTGCTTATTTTGAAGAGAACAGCCTGCCAGGAGGACAGATACAATAAGAATGATCGTTGCAGTTAGTAAATGTCTCATAGGCAGTTGTTTTTAAAATGCATATTTAATACCATGATCAGCCTTTCTATATGTATCGGCTTTAAATAATATTTCTTTATACCAAAGCCACTATTAAAAAAATGATGGCTCCCTGCACTGCAACAGCCATCATAAAACTTCTTTCATTTTACCCATATAGTCATGATAATGCAACTGTTCAGGATATAACACAAAGTAATATAGTCCAAATTACGATGCGCTGCAGTTTACTTACGACCATCATTTTTATAAAATAGACGGGTCATGAATCCCTTAACAGGTAAAGTGTCGCTTATTACCGGCAGTTCCAGAGGAATCGGCAGAGCCATTGCCATGAGGCTTGCCCGCGACGGTTCTGCTATTGTAATCAATTTCAGACGGAATGCGGGACCATCCCTGAAGCAGGCTGAAGAGCTGCGCGACGATATAGAGCAGGAGGGAAGAAAGACCCTTCTTGTGCAGGCTGATATCTCTCAGAAGGACTCTGTTCAGTCATTGTTCAGTGACATTAAAAAGCATTTTGGCCGTCTTGATTTTCTGATCCTCAATGCTGCCAGAGCGCCTTTCAAACCAATTGAAAAGCTTTTTGAGAGGGAGCTGAAACAGCTTGTTGAGACAAATTATCTTGGTAATATATTCTGCATTCAGGAAGGATTACCTTTGTTAAAGGAAAGCCGGGGCTCCATTGTCTTTGTTTCGAGCCTGGGAAGCCGTTTTTATAATCCAGCCTATCCCCTGGGCAGCATGAAGGCTGCCATGGAATCAGTAGTACGGGACTGCTCGGAAAGTCTCAGGGATGACGGGGTCTCTGTCAACGCTGTCTGCGGTGGTATTGTTAAAACTGATTCCTTCAAAGTATTGCGACAGTACTGGGAAAACATAGATATGCTCCCTGAAGACCTTTTCGTAGAGCCCGCTGAAATAGCTGATACCGTGTCTTTTCTATGCAGCCCTGAGAGCAGAGGAATCCATGGCCAATCGATAGTTGTAGACAGGGGATTAAGCAACGCCCTGTACAGACCTATGAGCAAAAAGTGAGTCCTGTATTCTTGATCAAACATCCGGATAACACAGTGGGCAGCAATGTTCACCTGAGAGTTAATTATAGAGAAAACATGAAGGAGGCATCATGAGTCAGAACCTGATTACAGAGGAAAAGGTCTTTGAAGAGTTAAAAAAAGCAATAGTTGAAACATTGAGAGTCGATGAGAACGACATCAAACCGGAATCATCGTTGATACATGATCTGGGTGCAGAGTCTCTGGATTTTCTCGATATCAATTATAGGCTTGAGCAGGCTTTTGGCATAAAAATGGCGCGCCATTTTGTTCTTGAGCACATAGAAGAAATGTTCGGTGAGGGAACAGCCATTGATGAAAACGGCCAATTGACGGAAAAGGCCATTCAGCTTCTGAAGATACGTTTTGGTGAAGACATGCCTGAATTAAAACCCGGTATGGACATGGATGAAGTGCCCTCCCTGGTAACGGCCCAGTCTATTGCACAGGGTGTCATGGACATACTTGAGAGCATTCCTGATCAGTGCAGTAAGTGCAGCAGTACAGCATGGAAAACAGATGACGGAACCCATGTAGCGTGCGGGTCATGTGGAGAGGCTGCTGCCTACGCCAATGGAGATGATCTGATCAAGGAGTGGCTCACGAACGTACAGGAAGAAAAGAAAATATTCTGACATGCCCTCTTCTCCCCGCAAACGCAGAATCGTTATCACCGGCTATGGAATGATTACCCCTTCGGGCAGGAACAGCAAGGACACCTTTCATAACTGCTGTCGCGGGGTCTCCGGAATTGATTACATCAAGTCCTTTGACACCACCGGGCTTCCCTGTCAGATTGGTGGAGAAGTCGATAATAACTGGATTGAAGACTATGAGAGCCGCAGCGATCAACGGTTAAGAAAGTTCACATCAAGGGGCCTGAGAATGATGAGGATTGCTACAGAAGAGGCGACAAAACGGGCCCGTCTTGATGAAATTGGCAACAGGGGAAGCATTGGCATTGCACTGGGCTCTCACGGAGACAATCCTTCAGTGCAGGACGTGAGTTTTATCAACAGGTTCTTTTGTGATGACGGGACATGGGACATGAAGGCCTTAACAGAATCCGGAGGCTATCCCTACCTCCAGTTTTTCAGAAGAAAACCTGACGCTGCATCAACAACATTGGCAACGCTCTTTGACTGCAAAGGACCAAATCTTGCCATTGTATCAGCTTGCGCTGCCGGCGCCCATGCCATTGGTGAGGCTGCACAGATTATCAGGGACGGTAAATGCGATGTCATGATTGCAGGAGGGTGTGAGGCAACACTTGATTTTGTGGGAGTCGTCGGCTTTATCATGTTGCAGGCACTGTGCGAAAAATATGCATCACCTCAGACTGCTTCCAGACCCTTTGACCGCAAACGAAACGGCTTTGTCATGTCTGAAGGTGCAGGGGCAGTCGTATTGGAAGAACTGGAGCATGCCAGGTCACGGGGCGCCGTGATACTGGGAGAACTGCTTGGGTATGCCTCTTCAGCTGATGCATACCGTATCACTGACACTCACCCAAAAGGTCTTGGCGCTATCATCGCCATGAATGGCGCCATTACTGACGCAGCACTTACCGTTGAAGATATTGACTACATCAATGCCCATGGTACATCTACGACTCAGAACGATCTCACGGAAACCCGGGCGGTAAAGACTGTTTTTGGTGAAAGAGCAGCCACTATACCCATCAGTTCAAATAAATCCATGCTCGGCCACACCATAGCTGCAGCAGGAGCCATTGAGTGCATTCTGACGATTATGGGCATGGATCAATCCATTATCCTGCCTACAATTAATTACGAATCCCGCGACCCGAAATGCAATCTTGACTATGTTCCAAATGAGGCGCGGCATAGGGACTACCGCGTTGCCATCTCCAATTCCTTCGGCTTCGGCGGGCAGAATGCCTGTCTGTGCCTCGGGAAATTTGAGACATAAATTTGGCTCCCTTTATATAAATAACATCCCCATACAGGCTGTCCGATAATTATCAAAGAAAGTTGATTGTCATCTCGATCGAAGAGAGAAAATTTTTTGTTGCAACATGTCGTGTTCCTGGATTTCCCGGCTAACGACTCGAAATGACACATATCGGACAGCCTGCAGAAGATGAGGCCTTTATTGCTGCGACCTAATGCAACATCATTTATCTCCTACAGAAATTCGCTCCTTGATTTTTTCGTAGGTCTTCTTACCAATGCCTTCTACCTTGACCAGTTCCTGAGCATCCTTGAATTGACCATGGTCCTGTCTGTAAGCGAAAATGGCTTCAGCTTTCTTTTTCCCTATTCCGGGAAGAGATGCCAGTTCTTTCACAGTTGCCTCATTGATGTTGATAACATCGACACCCCCCTGATTGTCACTTGCAAAGCCTGCTGTACCGAGCAGCAGAGAAACTGCACAGACAATGAACACTGCTTTTAAAATACACTTTGATACAATTTTCATCTCGTACTCCCTCTCTGAATGATTTTTTAGTATGCATTCCTTCCCGGAAACTTCCTTCACCTCCTTTCTCAAAAGGGCATAATCTCAGAATCGGATGCCATTATTTAATGCGGGAAGGTATCGCTGCATAGATTAATACCACACAATCGGCCTCTTCGCCAGTTGATTTTGCAACGAGTCTTTTTTAGACTAATCACTTCCCGTCATGAAGAAACTGGAAGAAATAATTATTGAAAAAATAAAAAAAGAAGGTCCCCTCTCCTTTGAGCATTTCATGGACATGGCCCTCTATTATCCCGGACTGGGATATTACGCTTCTCCTGACAGATTAATCGGCAAGGCAGGGGACTTTTACACAAGCTCACATCTGCATCCTCTGTTCGGTGCCATGATTGCCCGACAGCTTTTCGAGATGTGGGAAGTTATGGACAGACCCCAAACATTTCATGCAGTTGAAATGGGTGCCGGAGCGGGATACCTGTGCAAAGACATTCTTGAATACCTTCATACGACATCAGAGGATATGGCCACATTTACGCAATCACTGAACTATGTCCTTGTTGAACCCTATGCCCATTTTCAGAAAAAGCAACATGAAGTTATGCATGATATCTCAAAAAAACTCAGCTTCTCCTCTTATTCCAGCTCAGGGACGAGACAAAAAGTCAGCTGGGTCACATCCCTTGATGAACTTGATAACCTGAAAGGCTGTCTCCTGTCGAATGAACTTCTTGATGCCTTCCCTGTACACATAGCTCACTATGACAGAAGCGTACAAGAGATCTATGTAGGCTTTAACGGCGCAGGTTTCAAAGAAGAGAGGGGAACTGACAGTCCAAATGACTTAACTGACTACATGCAGGAGTTCAACATTCATCTGCAGGATGGATACAGAACAGAGATAAACCTCAGGATAAAAGACTGGCTCAGGAAGGTATCTGAAAAATTAACCGAGGGCTTTCTCCTCACCATTGACTACGGATATACCGCACGGGAGTATTACGATGAATCCCGCAGCAGCGGCACCCTGCTCTGCTATCATGAACACAAGTATAACGCAGAACCTCTCAAGAGGGTCGGGGAACAGGACATTACAGCTCATGTGAATTTCTCATCTCTGAACAAATGGGGTGATAATCTTGGCTTCAATACCGTTGGTTACTGCCCGCAGGGAACATACCTGATATCCTCTGGCATTGATGAAGTCATATCAGAACTGTACGGTAACACACCTGATTACGATGATCATATTTCCAGAATCAAGGGGCTTATCATGCCCCAGGGCATGGGTGAGTCGCACAATGTAATCATTCAATATAAAGGGAATGCTCAGCCGTCACTCAGGGGGTTTACAATGAGGAATAATGCGGGACTGCTTTGATGTTGATCGGGGAATTTGCACTGGCACCGATCGCCGCACCTGACACCTGTTTATTTCTTGCCTGATAACATATGACTGCTTTATCCTCACTTATAAAGGGTAAATAGCGATCAGAATATTAAAGTCTGGAGGCTGACTTTAATTTCTCCCCTGTGCTTTTATTGCGGATAGTTTTTTCTTAATGGCAGGAAATAAATGTGCGTACTGAGGTGGAGCTATTTCAATAAATATTTCATAATGTTTATGTGCTTCAGTTAATTCATTTAACCTCTCCAGGACATAGGCCAGGTTATAGTGGGCCTCGGCATTTTTATTGTCTGCCATAATGGATGCGAGAAAATATTTTTTAGCTTCTGCAAGTGAGTTGGACATGGTATAAATGTTTCCCAGCTGGTTCAGGGCATATGAGTGGTCAGGTGCTATCTCTACAGTTTTTTTCCATGCTCTTTCAGCATGTTCAAAATCCCCTTTCGTTTTATAGGCATTGCCGAGATTAAAATAAGCTTTATGCGAGTCAGATGTATTGCTGACTACATATTCCCATAAAGTTACTGAATTCTGCCAGACTGATATTTGTTTCACTGTCAGCAGTGACATACTAATAGCAAGCAGGAAAGTAACCATTAGCGATAAGTACCGAGCCTTATTATTAATGTGCCACATTTTTGCACCCAGAGCGCCTAAGACCATGAAAGGACCAAGGACAGGCAGGTACATATAACGGTCAGCCATTGCCTGACTGCCAACCTGAATAATTCCCAGAACAGGCAGGAGTGATAAAAGATAATAGGTCCAGGCGGCTATTAACACAGGAGTCCTCTTCCATAGCTTGATTATTACTATTGAAAGACACAGGAGGCAGAGCATTGACCCGAAGTAATCCCACCTCAAAGGAGAGATATCAAGACTCAGAGGATATAAAGGTACAAGGTTCACAGGCCATATTGTCTTCAGCAGATACAAGACGATGGCTTTCATTGCTCCCAGTAATCTTTCCCATAGTGAAATATAATAATTTGCTTCCATACTTCCCCCCCTGTTTTGTGCAATGATCGTTACAACAGATGAGGCAAGACTGAAAAGAAAAAAAGGAGTTTTTTCTACGATTATCGTTCTCAAGGAACTTTTTTCGCAGCCTATTCTTTTAAACGGATAAAAATCCAGAATCAGGAGCACTGCGGGTAATGTTACGGCCATTGGTTTACTCAGAAGGGAAAATAAAAAAAACGATAGGCAGAGAAAGTAATACATTGTTTTTTTTCTGTCAGTTGTTGACGACAGGTAATGAATATAAGAAAGAATACTCAAAAGAAAGAAAAAGGCATACAGCACATCTTTTCTTTCACTAATCCATGCCACTGATTCAACATGTAAAGGATGGATTCCAAAAAAAAGTCCGACCAAAAAAGCGGCATAATAAACACTACTGTCAAGTTTCCCTGTCGCTTTCCTGAAAAGCATTCCTGCAAGGAGAATGACAATCAGTGTATTCAGGGAATGAAAAAGAATATTGGACAGGTGGAATCCATAGGGATTTAACTCCCATAAGGCATAGTCAATACTTAGAGAAATCCATGTTAGTGGATGCCAGTTCCCATTACTGAATGAACTGAAAGCCCATGCAATACGGTCAATACCGGATTTTTTAATTTCTAAATTGTTATATACATAATCAGGGTCGTCCCAGTTTACAAAACTGTTATCTAAAGCAGGAAGATACACAACAGCTGTAACAATACAGACAGTAATGGCAACAATTGAAAGCTTTTTATAGTTCATGTTTATTTAGTTAATAAGTCAAACTTGAAAATCACTTATGAAAACAGGCCTGGCGTGAATATATTTTTCAAGTTTGTTTTAATGTTCAGGGATTTTCATTTTCAGTAAGAATCCACACAGGCTAACGCCGTTTCATAATAGCCATTTCAAGCCGCTTCTTTGCCTCATCTCGCCAGGGATTATCCGAAGGAGTAACATCCAGAAACTGCTGCCAGAACACAGCAGCCCTGTTCATATCGCCCAATTTTTCGAACCCCATTGCCATACCATAGATAGAATTGGCATGTCGAGGGTTAGAAGATAACACTGCTTTATGATATTTCATTCCCGTAAGTGTATCACCAACATCCATGTAGGCATAACCAAGGTTCGATATGAGTAATTCATATCTTACTCCCGCATCATAAACCCTTTGAAGCTCAATAAGCGCTTCTTTGTGCTTCCCCATCTGCAAGAGAAGGACACCGTACTGCCGACGTATATCTAAATCATCCGGCAGTAAATCAAGCGCCTTTTGATATGCTTTATAGCTATCATCCAATTGCCCAAGCTTCTGATAGAAAGAACCGAGTGAGCTGTAGAGACTTCCATTGTCAGGATAATGACTTATTGCATCAAGCCATAAATCAGGTCCTGCAGTCCAAAGCTTGGCACGTGTATACGTTTGATAGGACATGAGAAGTAACAAACTAATTACAAGCCATATTTTATTCCTTGCAACACGACCTATAATTATTACTGTCAGGGGAGCAAGTCCAATAATCGGTAAGTAAAGATAGCGATCGTTCATTATAGTCACCATGGGAATTATCTGGAGTACCGGTACAAGGGGGATAACTGCCCATCCCGCCCAGAAAATCACCTCACGGTTGTGTCTCTTTACCCAGAGAACCACTATAAGCGCAGTCAGGATTATCATAGCCAGAACCACTGGTATGGTAAGATGCTGGTAAACAACAGGGTTGTAATTTGGCGATAAATGCACAGGAAAGAAGAAAAGTCTTAAATACT
>CP070644.1:2347928-2364212 GCA_020354155.1 Nitrospiraceae bacterium
ACATCCGTGAGACCATAGAGTCTGACATTCTTATTCTGAGTGCCCTTGCACGGCTGATGCTTAAGTATATACCGGAAAGCAGGCTCTTTGATCCTGAGGGTATTGTTGAGGAATTTTCCCGGGCCGTAAAAAAAGAACTGGACTTTATAACTGAGGCCAAGAACGCCCATCGATTCAAAAGAAACTTCTCTGAAAACGAAGACATTTACATTCCCCGGATATACGACGAATATTCTTCGCTGAAGATCATTGTTATGGAGCATCTTGAAGGCCTCCGGATAGATGATATCGATGGTATTGATGCTCTGGGCATAAACCGGGCCGAACTGGCGAAGAGGGGAGTGGATGCCTACTTTAAGATGATCTTTGAAGATGGATTTTTCCATGCCGATCCTCATCCGGGCAATCTTTTTGTGATGCCTGACGGCAGGATAGGCCTTATGGATTTTGGGATTGTTGGATGGCTCACCCCTGATATGATGGAAGATATAGCTGATGCATTTCTGGCTATATTAAATAAAGACTTTGACCGCATTGTAGAAATGTATATCAATCTTGGACTGGTTGCTGATGCCGTTGATTCTGATACATTCAGGAGAGATTTTAAAAAAGACCTTGTCTATCTCCTTGAACCCCTCTATGATCTTTCTATTTCGGAAATCAATTTTCCGGAATATCTCGAGGCAATGACCCAGCTGGTCATCAAGCATGGGCTCAAAGTGCCTTCGGAGCTTTTATTAATGAACAAGACAATGCTTATAATGGACAACATTGGCCGGGAGCTTGATCCGAGCTTCAACCTTATTGCATCTGCAGAGCCCTATGCGGCAAAGCTGGTAAAAAGCCGCATGAGCCCCCAAAGAGTACTGAATAAAACTCAGGCCAATCTGACCCAGATAGGTGATTTGCTGGTTGATACGCCAAAGCAGATGAACAGGCTGCTGAGAAAGACCATGAGAGATGAGATCAAATTTAAAATTGACCCCATCGGCATGGAAAAGCTGATAAAAGACATTGACCGGTCCAGCAACAGACTTGCATTCAGCGTTGTTGTCGGAGCCATTATCATCGGCTCATCCATGCTTGCTCAATCAGATATTGGCGGGAGGATTTTCGGGCTTCCCATTATCGGTGGTATTGGATTTCTGGTTGCTTTTCTGCTGGGCGTCTGGCTTCTCGTTTCCATCATCAGGTCAGGAAGGCTGTGAACTCAGCTGCCCTGCGAAAATCCAGCCGAGCAATCCTGTTTCTTCATCTTTTCTTCAATATTGACGGGTAATCTATTTTCAATAATGATAAAAATATGCAGGAGCTAAACTTTCAGAAGGAGGCAAGAATGCGGAAATTACTCATCATTGTAGCCAGCCTGTTCGTAATGGCTGGAGTTGCAGGTGCAGACGATTTTGCTGCCGAGAAAAAGGCGGGGGATCTGATGGTCAAGGTTTCAATAGGAAATAATCCTCTCAGCGTTGGTCCCAATGATACTGTTATTGAAATCCATGACGGAGCGGGACATGCTGTTACTGACGCAGAGGTGAACGTGTACTGGTTTATGCCTTCCATGCCTGCCATGAACTATGAAGTCAAGGCAGACCTACAGGACAATAAATATGTAGCTGTGATCAAACCGACAATGCCGGGGGAATGGGATGCAGACATCAAGGTGAAACGTAAGACGGGGGACCAGCAGAAGGCAACGATCAGCTTTGAGGCGAAGTAAACACATCAAATAAGGAAGGAAAGGATGGGTAATAATGAAACGTGTACTATTTATAATAGTTCTCATTACAGGTTTTGTGACGACCTATAGTTACGCAGACAACGAAGGGCATATGATGGATTCCGGTATGATGGGCGGTTCCGGACATGGTGAGGCCATGGAATCAGACTCGTCATCTGATCATCCCATGATGGGAAATATGGGCTGCATGATGGGACAGGGTATGATGATGTCTCCTGGAATGATGGGTTACGGCGGATGCAATATGATGAACCGTGGTGGACAGGGAATGATGGGACATATGCGTGGCATGATGGGCCCCGGTATGATGGGCATGACGGGCTGCGGTATGATGAGCTCTGAAATGATGGGCCCTGATGACAAGGAGCGTCAAAAGTTTCTCGATGAGACCAAGGATATAAGAAAGAAAATGCACAGCAAGAAGTTTGAGTATTTTGAGGCAATCAGAAAACCCGACACAACGCCCGATGCGATCCTGGGTCTTGAAAAAGAACTGTATGATCTTCAGTGGGAACTATACGAAAAGATGCCACGATAAGTTTATTGTCCAGATAGATCGCTTTTTAAAATAATGAGTTAATTTCATTTATCTGACAGGAAGAAGCCATAACCGAGGTTATGGCTTTTTTTATGCTCATTCATAAGAATGGGTAAAGGCAGACTGTAACAGTAACGATAATTTTAATTTGGTAATGTTATTTTTATTGGGTCAGGACAGAAAATGAGAAATAATGAAATTATTCTTAAATAATAGGTGGTTAAACCACATATTATTCACAATTTCTTCATTTTTCCAGATTATAGTAAATTATTGCTAATTTAAATATAAAAAATGTTTATGAATTGATTTGTAAAGATAGAAAGTTTTATATTTTCAGTCAACTATAAAATATAATGGGGAACGAAAAGCTGAAATGGATGTTCATGAACAAACTGTCAGAGAGGGCAATAAAAAGATCGATTATCGTTTTAAGTATTAGTTTAATTTTAATTGCCTGTTCCGCACGTGCCTTCTCATTGGAAAGAGGCACTTCTTCAGAAATTGAAAAACTCATTGAAGAGGCGCTCCTCAAGAATCCCGAATTAAAAGCCTCTGAAGAAAGAATACAGGCCTATGAACAAAAACCTGATCAGGCGCGGTCCTTTGATGATCCCAGGCTGACATTGTCTTTCATGAATCTGCCTGTTGATACATTCAGGTTTGACCAGGAGGCGATGACGCAGAAACAGGTTTCTCTGATGCAGAAGTTCCCCTACCCGGGAAAGCTGGACTTAAAGGGTGACATGGCGATGAAGGACCTTGCCGTGGTGATAAAGGAAGGTGAGCAGAAAAAGAACAGGGTCATTGCCCAGGTAAAGACGGCCTATCACAATCTTCTGTTCCTTAAGAAAGCCATTATTCTGAACGAGGAGAGCAGGGGTCTGCTGGCAGGGTTCCTACAGACTGCCGAAACAGAATATGCAGTTGGAAGGGGCCTTCAGCAGTCAATACTCAAGGCGCAGATGGAGCTTTCAAAGATTATACAACGGGGCATTGCACTGCGGCAGCAGCAGGAGACAGCAACAGCTCGGCTTAACTTCCTGCTGAACAGGCCTGTGGATAGCCATCTTGGGATTACAGGAGATCTTGAGCAATCAATTATTTCTTTAACATATCAGGAACTGTGTGCTTTGGCTGAAGAGTCTCATCCTGCATTGAGTGGGCTGGAAGAGAAAATAGAGCGTGCCAGTCTCGCCCGAAAGCTGGCTGAGAGAGAATATTATCCTGATATGGATGTCGGGCTCAGCTACGGGCAGAGAGATGACAGCAGCACTGCTGAACGGCCCGACTTTTTTTCTGCTTCAGTAACGCTCAATATCCCCCTTTGGCAGAAAACAAAAGAGAGCAGGAAAGTATCTGAAGAGTCAGCCAATGAAAGACATGCTCTGGAGCAATACCAGGCATTTAAAAATAATATTCTCTTTCGGCTGAAAGAATTACTGGCTGAAATTGAGATGTACAGGCAGGAAATCGAGCTCTTCAAAACAGGTTTGATACCTCAGAGCACCTCGTCATTTGAAGCTTCAATGTCAGGATACAGGGTCAATACAGTGGATGTTCTGACAGTTATTAACAACCAGTTAACTCTTTATAACTACAAGATAGAATATTATCGGGCTATAGCAGATCATGAAAATAGTGTGGCGGCTCTGGAAGAAACAGTGGGCAGGAAAATATTTTGAATGCCTATATAGTCGAGTAGGGAAGGACTAAAGGATGACAAAACAATCCATTCAGTTGTTCATTGCAGTGATGCTTCTTGTTCTGGTAACACTATTTTGGCCTGCTCACAGGGCTGAGACAAACACATCCGGCGCTGATGCGAAACATGATGCTCACGCTGAAGATGGTGGTGGGGAAAATCCGCAGGAAAAAAAGCGCAAAATAAAATACTGGGTAGCTCCCATGGATCCGAATTATATACGTCAGGAGCCTGGCAAATCTCCCATGGGGATGGACCTCATCCCTGTATATGAAGATGAAGGTGAAAAATCAGCGGAAGGGGTTGTAAAGATAGACCCCGTCACAGTCCAGAACATAGGTGTAAGGACTGCATCACTGTCAAAGGGCGTTCTTGAAAAAAAAATACGGGCTGTGGGCCGGATTACCTATGACGAGAAGCTGGTGGAACATATTCACACGAAAGTGTCTGGCTGGATTGACGGGCTTTATGTTGATACGACGGGTGAGGCTGTCGTTAAAGGAGATGCCCTTCTTTCTTTTTATGCTCCCGAGCTTGTCGCTACGCAGGAAGAGTTTTTGCAGGCCCTTGCCTATAGGGACAGAACTGCTGCATCCGGCTTTCCTGAGATAGCTGAAGGCGGAAGATCCTTTGTGGAAGCTGCCCGCAATCGCCTTCTGTTTATGGACGTAGCTCCGGGAGATATAGAGATATTGGAGAAAACCAGAGAAGTTCAAAAAAACATGAAACTATACGCTTCTAAGGGAGGGGTTGTCATCAATAAGAATGTAATTGATGGTATGCAGGTAGACCCAAGGATGGAGCTCTATACCATAGCTGACATCTCACGGGTATGGGTGATTGCCTCAGTATATGAATATGAACTTCCTTTTATAAGGAAGGGGCAGGAGGCTGAGATGACTCTCTCCTATGAACCGGGAGCACAGTACAAGGGCAGAGTCACCTTTATCTACCCCTATCTTTCGACGAAGACACGGACGGTAGAAGTCAGGATGGAATTTGACAATCCCGACCTGAAACTGAAACCGGATATGTACGCTGATGTTGTGATTAATGCCAGGAGCGGGACCTCCACAATCCTTGTCCCTTCTGAAGCTGTTATAAGGACCGGCTCTAGAAATATCATTGTTACGGCTCTTGGCAAGGGTAAGTTTTTGCCAAAAGAAGTGACGCTGGGATTGGAAGGAGAGGGCTTTGTACAGGTCCTCAAAGGGGTGGAAGAAGATGACACCGTTGTCACATCCGGACAATTCCTCATTGACTCTGAAAGCAATCTGAGAGAAGCGGTTAACAAAATGCTTGAAGCTCAGGCTGCTCAGCCGTTATCTGGAAAAGAGGACAGAGAGGCCATGACGCAGGGCCCGAGCAGCAGGTCACCTGTGCATCTCAGCGATGCGCAGAAGAATCTGATAACAGTCTTGATCGGTAACTATTTAAAAATACATGCTGCCCTTATATCGGAGTCAGGCCCGGCAATCGCACAGCAGAGCAGCATATTGTCAGATACGTTGAAAAAAATAAAAGCTTCAACCCCGAAGGGGACCTTAAAGGATGTTATTGCCTCAGCAGAGGAATCAATGCCCGGACTGCTGTCCGAGGATTTGCAAGATGCCCGGAATTCCTTTAAAGGGCTGAGCAGGGCAATGGTCGATTTAGTAAGGGCTGATGGACGGGAAGAGGCTCTATCTTCAGGGATTAAGATTTACTTCTGTCCCATGGAAGAAGAACGCTGGCTCCAGAAGGGGACGGACCTGAAGAACCCCTACCTTGGAAAAGATATGTGGATCTGTGGAACCGAGGAAGCCCTCTGATGCTCGAGAAAATTATCGAGTATTCGATTAAGAACAGGTTCCTGATTATAATTGTAACCTTTTTTATTTTATTTCTGGGCCTCTATTCATTTGCAAAGACTCCTCTCGATGCAATCCCTGATCTTTCTGATGTACAGGTCATTATTTTCACAGATTATCCAGGCCAGGCACCCCAGGTTGTTGAAGACCAGATTACCTATCCCCTGACCACAGCCATGCTTTCCGTGCCTGGGGCCACGGTGGTAAGAGGGTACTCATTCTTCGGGTTTTCTTTTGTCTACATCATATTTGAAGACGGCACTGATATTTACTGGGCAAGAAGCAGGGTGCTGGAGTACATTAATTACGTTTCAAAGCGATTACCCCAGGGTGTCACCCCGTCTCTGGGACCTGATGCAACAGGTGTGGGATGGATTTACGAATATGCACTTGTTGACAGGAGCGGCCAACATGACCTTGCACGGCTTCGCTCCGTACAGGACTGGTTTCTCAGGTATGAACTGACGTCGGTTGAGGGCGTATCCGAAGTTGCTTCGGTAGGTGGCTTTGTAAAACAGTACCAGGTCGAGGTTGACCCGAATAAGCTTGTTGCCTACGGCATTCCACTCTCTAAGGTGAAATCTGCCATACAGCATTCAAACAGGGACGTCGGCGGTCGTCTGGTGGAAATATCTGAAACTGAATATATGGTCAGAGGGCTCGGTTATATCAAATCAATTGAAGACATAAAAGATATCCCTCTCCGTGTAGATGAAACCGGCACGCCGGTGTATGTACGGGATATTGCTTATGTGCATATCGGGCCTGAGTTGCGCCGCGGTATTACCGAGCTCGACGGAGAAGGGGAAGTGGTCGGGGGCGTTGTTGTTATGCGATTTGGTGAAAATGCCCTTGCAACAATAAAAAGGGTGAAAGATAAGATTGAATCACTTAAATCCGGCCTGCCCGAAGGGGTTGAGATTATACCGGTATATGACCGGTCCGGCCTCATAGAACGGGCTGTAAATACGCTCAAAGAAAAGTTAATAGAAGAGTCAATTGTAGTCTCCATAATTTGCATTATATTCCTTTTACATTTCAGGTCCGCTTTCGTTGCCATTGTTACTCTGCCCCTGGGCATTTTAGCTGCATTTATAATCATGAGGTATCAGGGACTGAATGCAAATATCATGTCTTTGGGGGGTATTGCAATAGCCATCGGTGCCATGGTTGATGCAGCTATCGTTATGATAGAAAATGCCCATAAACACCTTGAGAAAGCAGACAGCTCCGCAGACCACTGGGCGGTCATTACTATTGCGGCAAAACAGGTGGGACCGGCGCTCTTTTTCTCACTCTTAATAATCACCTTTTCCTTTATGCCCATATTCACATTGCAGGCCCAGGAAGGCAGGCTCTTTACACCACTTGCCTTTACAAAGACATACTCAATGGCAGCAGCAGCATTACTGGCTGTTACCATTGTACCGGTTATGATGGGATATTTTATCCGGACCTCCCTCCTTCCGGCGACATGGAGCAGAAAAAAACAGAAGGTGGTCTCTCTTGGCTCAGCCCTGGGTGTCTTCCTCTTTGTATGGCTAACCCCCGGATTCATTATGCCATTTACGATCTTAGGTTCTTTCAGTACGCCTGCAGCGATAATTGTCGGGACAGTTGTGATGCTTCTTCTCTGGCCCCAGGCTGTTTTGCCTGAGGAAAGCAACCCTGTAAACCGCTTCCTCATCTGGGTCTACCGCCCGATTATCCTGTGGGTGTTAAGGCATAAATTTATTACCATTACCGCTGCTGTTCTGATAACAATGACACTGTTGCCTTTTCACTCTATGGTTGTTGAGAGACTCCCGGAGGGCACTTTCAAAAACGTGGCGGGAAAAGTTGCTCTTCTTTTTCCTGCTGAACGGATAGGAGGAGAATTCATGCCTCCTCTGTATGAGGGTGATTTGCTGTATATGCCCACGACGCTGCCCGGGATTTCCATAACAAAAGCCAGGGAATTGCTCCAGCAGACTGACAAAATAATAAAAACATTTCATGAGGTTGACCACGTATTCGGAAAGGTGGGCCGTGCTGATACAGCGACTGACCCTGCTCCTCTTTCCATGCTTGAGTCGACCATTACACTGAAACCGGAGAAAGAGTGGCGGACTGTGCAGGTTGAGAGATTTTATTCGCGCTGGCCAGCCATTTTTAGAAAAATATTTTCATCAATATTCCCTGAAGAGAGAGCAATAACACCGGAAGAGTTAACAACCGAAATGAATAATGCCATTCAGTTCCCCGGCCTGACAAATGCATGGACTATGCCTATTAAGACAAGAATAGACATGCTTGCAACGGGGATTAAGACCCCTGTAGGAATAAAGATCATGGGTGACAACCTGGAGACATTGTCATCGATCGGCAAGAAGATTGAAGCCCGATTGAGGTCTATACCGGGTACATTATCGGTATATTCAGAGCGTGTCAGTGGGGGGTACTACTTTGATTATGAAATCGACAGAAAAGCCGCTGCACGATACGGCCTTACCGTTAGTGATGTTCAGGATGTCATACAGTCTGCTGTAGGCGGCATGAATATTAGCGAGACTGTTGAGGGGCTGGAGCGCTATCCTATTAACTTGCGTTACAGCAGGGAGTTACGGGATTCTATTGATAAACTGGAGAGAGTGCTGATAGCAACCCCGACGGGTGCCCAGATCCCTATGAAACAGGTTGCCCGGACATCGGTGAGGCAGGGCCCGCCCGCGATTAAAAGTGAAAACTCAAGGATGACTGCATGGATTTATATTGACCTGGAGGGGATAGACGTTGCCTCCTACGTTAGGAATGCGAAAAGCGTTATTGAGAGAGATGTAAATCTTCCCGAGGGCTATAGTCTTGTATGGTCCGGCCAGTATGAATACATGGAGAGGGCAAACAAGAGGCTGATGATTGTTATTCCGATTACGCTCATGATAATATTCCTTCTTCTTTACCTGAATTTCAAAAATATCGGCGAGTCACTGATCGTCATGATTTCCCTTCCTTTTGCCATAGTCGGTGGTGTATGGTTTATATATATGCTCGGTTACGATATGAGTATTGCTGTGGGAGTAGGATTTATAGCGTTGGCAGGAGTTGCTGCTGAAACAGGGGTAATTATGCTTATCTATCTTGATGAGGCATATTCACATAAGCTTATTGAAAAAGGGAATGAGCTCAGGAGAGCTGATATTTATGATGCAGTGCTCTTTGGAGCGGTGGAGCGGGTACGTCCAAAGATCATGACTGTCGCTGCTATCATGGCCGGTTTGCTCCCCATCTTCTGGGGCCATGGAACCGGAGCAGACACAATGAGGAGGATAGCTGCCCCAATGATCGGAGGCATGGTATCTTCCACGGTACTGACGCTCATCGTTATCCCGGCAGTGTATGCTGCCTGGAAAGTCAGGACATTACAGAAACATAAAGGAAAAGCGTAATGCATAAATTGATCGTTTCAATTATTCGGACTGAAAAGATGGAAAACGTAACGGCAGCTCTGAAAAGTGAGGGAATTCCCTTTACCTATTCAGTAGTAAAAGGTTACTGCGGTGAGGGCCATCTCTACCACAAAGACATTCACGACCGTATTAAAATTGAAGTCCTTTCCGGGGAGCACACTATATAGAAGATAAAAGACATCGTAATGACGCATGCATGCTGTGGTCTTGAAGGAGATGGCTGTCTCAGCATTTACAATCTGGAGGAATTTATAAACTTTTCTGGTAATGAACAAGGATAAGGAGGAAAGAACATGTTTAAAGTAAATTGTGTGACGTTAACCCTGTTCAGTTTTTTGGTGCTCTGTGTTGCTGGTACAGCCGGCGCTGCTGAGATGAGCAAAGAAGACGCGCATATGAAAATGCATCATCTCCATGTCATGATGAATAAAGGGGTCTTACTCGCAACAGAGGGATCCAACCTTCTAATGCTGTCAAAAACGGATATGCTGCCAAGTGTGGATGATATGATGGACCGTCATGGAAGTGAAATGATCTCTCAAAGCAGACCGCTCATTCAACGCACCATGAGTGCCCCGGTTATTATGGAGCTTCACAGTAAAAAATATATTAATGACCCCCTGTTGCATTACACGGAACAGCTGGGCGTGGCAATGATAGAAGCAGTTGACAGCCTTGAGAAAATGATCATGAGCAGCAGCACCTCTGCTGACGCAAAGAAAATGAGTCATTTACAGACTCTGCTGAATCACGCCCTGGAGATGGCAGCAGAAGGTTCAAATCTTGCCATCCTGGGACAGATGGGCAAGACAGGGAAAGTAATGGATACCTACTCCATCAAACTGGGCAACCAGATGATGATCAATGCGAAAATGCTGTTATCATCTACTCTACAGGGAAAAACCATGCAGGATTTGCATGCATCAGGCAGTCCTCCTGCCTCGGATCAAATGATGAGAAATGTCCATAGCTTTGCAGAAGCGGCACTGAAAGTGATTGATATGCTCATAACCATGCCACCTATGCACTAGAAATTTGGAAACGCTCATAGGAGTGTGAACTTTATACATGCATGAGGTGCTATGCATTTCAAAATAACTACTGATCGGTTAAAGTACATTATTATATCTCTGTAGGGAGGTATCTATGACCATAGATGAACTGAAACAATTCTGTGAAGAAGAATTAAATAACATTAATCGCATCATCGGTGAACTCGAGACCGTTTATACTCCGGAGAAAACCGGGTACACCCTGGCCGAGCAGGCCGGTATCGCTGCTTTTGTTATAAATATCTATGGCGGCATTGAAAAAATACTGAAGCAGATACTCTTATACGACAAACTCGATGTGAAGGACGCTCCCGAATGGCATGAGAAAGTCTTGCGGAAATCAGCAGAGATCGGGATTGTCCCTCCTGACCTGTCGAAGGTTTTGTCCAACTATCTGGCCTTCAGGAACTTCTTTATTTATTCTTATATGTTCAATATCAAGTGGGATGACATAAAGGCACTTGTTGATGCAGTCAAAGGGGTAGCGGATACCTTTGGTAAAGAGGTGCACGAATATATTCAGACAATATAAGACGTACTTTCTATGCTGCGAATTTTCATTATCATCTTCGTCTTTGTTTTGAGTTGTTCTGACTTTCCGAGACAGGATGAGTTGAAAGACGCCGTTATTCAGCATTTTGAATCAAGGGACTACAAAGTTGTTGAGATAGATATCAGCGCCATACGGGAAATGCCACTTGGTCAAAGGGAATACATGGCCCCGAAGAAATATATCGTTGATATAGCGAGAATATCCTTACAGAATTCCCGCCTGCAGGAGGGTCATGGAACAGAAAAGCTGTTAACATTCAATGATGCCTCAATCACTCTCAAAAGTGCCGGCAGTCATAGTCAATGGATAGTTGATACAATTACCGGCATCCCCTTGTTGTAAAAATATCTTTTACATTATATCGAGGTTGCTCCTCGATATATTAATCAGATCCTATGTCCAGAATCTCCGGTTTTTTCATGACAAGGAGCAATGTCCCGACGAGGCAAAACACCGATGAAGTGAGCAGTGCTGTTTTTGTCCCCACAAGGGCTGCGTAACTTCCGACCGTAAAATTACCGATAGTGGACATTCCGAGAAAGACCGTGGTGAAGGAACTCATGATCCTGCCCCTGAGTTCATCAGGTACATTGAGCTGCAGGAGACTGTTTGCAGTTGCGATCTGGTTGATTGCACCGAGACCGACGAGAAAGAGCATCAGGTACGATAACCAGATTGTCATTGAGATTGAAAAAACAAGAAGGGCCAGCGAAAAGACTATCCCCGACACGATGAGAAGAAGTCCCTTCCCTGAAAAGTCACCTCTGAATGCCAGAATGATTGCCCCGGTAAATGCACCGGCGCCGGCACAGCCCATGAGGATACCGAGCCCTGTTGCTCCGGTCTTAAGAATTTCCTTGGCATAGACGGGGAGAAATGTGATATAGGGGAATCCAAAGAAACTGATAATCCCTACGGACAGAATGAGTGTAAAGACTTTCTGGTTGCTGAATATATACTTCACGCCTTCTGCAAATTCCTTGTATAGCCCTTTTTTCTGTGCCGGCCTCTTTTCATCCTCAGGACGAAAGCGCATTTTTATGAGGGCAACAATTGCTGCGATGAAACTCAGGGTGTTTATATAAAAACATGCTGCAATAGACCAGATGCCCATGATAACACCTGCAACCGCAGGGCCTGCCATTCGAGCTGCGTGAAAGGCCGCTGAATTCAATGCAATTGCGTTTAACAGGTTTTCCCTGCCTACCATCTCAATAAAAAATGACTGCCTCGCCGGTATCTCAAAGGCATGGACTGAGCCGATGAGAAAGGCAATGATCAGAACATGCCAGACTTTTACAACGCCGGCAGAGACAATGGTTGCCATAATCAGTGCTATAACCATAAGTACAATCTGGGTGGTCATAATAATAGTCTTTTTGGACATCCGGTCAGCTACAACTCCGCCCAGCAGCGTGAAGAGAAGGATGGGTAATGTTGAAGCAGTGCTGGTGAGTCCAAGGTAAAAGGGTGAGTTGGTCAATTCAAAGACGAGCCAGCCCTGGGCTGCTGAGTGCATCCATGTCCCGGTAAGGGATATAACCGACCCGACCCAGAAGAGCCTGAAGTTTCTGTATGTCAGCGCAGCAAATGGTTTAAATGATGACATTCAGATACTATACCACAGTGACTTTGGCATATGAGATTGCTGCTCGATGGGTAAATATTGCTATAATTTAAAGAGGCACAATGAACAGGAAGAGAAGCTCAAAGAAAGAAATTATACCTATGGACAGGCGCGAGACGGTACGTCAGGAGATCATCTCGGTCCTTAAAAGGAATACCTTGTCGGCAAAGGAAATTTCCGGTACTGTCAGGGCTTCTGAAAAAGAAGTGTATGACCACCTTGCTCATATTCAAAAGACCGTCAGCAAACAGGGTGATAAATTAAAAATAGTGCCTGCGGAATGTAATAAATGCGGTTTTGAGTTTAAAAAGAGAGAACGGTTAAAGAAGCCGGGAAAGTGCCCTGTCTGCAGAAGCGAAACAATCAGGGAACCGCTTTTTTCTATTGAAAGTTAATCAGATGTCATTTCGAAGGAAGTGAGAAATCTTAACCCTTTCTCGAACAATGATGCCTGAGATTCTTGCTGCCTCAGACGACCCGGAATGACACCTCGATATGATTCTTGAACTAACGAATTAGGGCTGACAGCAGGGACAAATCATTACTTAATCCTTTTTGAGATGGCCTTGAACTCGGGAGTGCCTGCCTTTTCCAGTAATTGAAACAACACGGTTTCTGTGCAGGTGATGACTGCGCCTGCATCTCTCATCATTTCCCTGGCAGCGAGGTAATCCTCCTTTTTCCGTGAACAGACGGCGTCACCGACAAGATGAACAGTACAGCCTTCTTTCAACAGGCTGAGACAGGTCTGCAGGACACAGACATGGGTTTCCATGCCTGTCAGAATAATCTGTTTTCTGCCGAGGGAGGATATCCTCTCAAGGAAACCGTCGCCTCCACAGCAGTCGAATGTTATCTTTGTAAGAGGCTCATAAGAGGGAAGGCTCACCTTGATTTCATCAACGGTCGGTCCCAGTCCCTTCGGGTACTGTTCTGTTACTACAATGGGTATATCAAGCAGTTTTGATACTTCAATAAGGTGTCCGCAGTTGTCATAGACTTTCTGCTTCTCGCTCATGGCAGGCACGAGCCGTTCCTGTATATCAACAATGACAAGAACGGAGGCGCTTTTTTGCAGCATGAATTTTTCCATTTTTGTTTAAGAGGGGGCCCATCCCCTGCACTAACTAGTATACACGTTAATGCAGAGGATGGGGCAGCAATGAGCAGTCTTATCGGCTACTCAAGTTCTTTACTGTCTTTCTTGTACCAGGTTGTCAACGACTGAGGGGTCTGCAAGCGTTGAGGTATCGCCCAACTCGTCGACCGCACCCTGCGCAATCTTTCTCAGGATCCTCCTCATTATTTTTCCGCTTCTCGTCTTTGGCAGTCCGGGTGCGAACTGCATTTTGTCCGGTGTTGCGATTGGGCCTATTTCTGTTCTGATGTGACCGATCAATATCTTTTTCAGGTCATCCGATGGCGTCTGGCCCTCTTTTAACGTCACATATACATATATGCCTTCGCCCTTGATGTCATGAGGGAAGCCGACGACCGCGGCCTCTGCAACAGCTTCGTGGCTTACGAGTGCTGATTCCACCTCTGCAGTACCGAGCCTGTGACCCGAAATATTGATAACATCATCGATTCTTCCCATGAGCCAGTAATCGCCGTCCTGATCTATTCTCGCACCATCCCCCGACATATATGTGCCCGGGAATTGAGAAAAGTACACTTCCTTCACACGTTTCTGTTCAGGATCACCGTAGGTACCCCTGATCATGCCGGGCCACGGTTTTTCTATGAGCAGGTATCCTCCTTCATTGATGCCTGCGGAAGAACCATCCTGCTTTACAATCTTGGGAACTACTCCGAAGAACGGCCTGTTCGCAGACCCGGGCTTGAGGGTCATGGCACCAGGAAGCGGAGTGATAAGGATGCCGCCTGTCTCTGTCTGCCACCATGTATCAACGATCGGAAGTTTACTTCTGCCCACATTCTTGTGGTACCAAATCCATGCCTCGGGATTGATCGGTTCGCCCACTGAACCAAGGAGCCTCAGGGAGGAAAGGTCATACTTTGCCGGCCACTCTTCTCCTGAACGCATGAGCGCCCTGATGACCGTCGGTGCAGTATAGATCTGGTTTACCTGGTGCTTGTCGCACATCTCCCAGAACCTTCCGGGATTCGGATATGTCGGCACTCCTTCAAACATTACGCTTGTGGCTCCTTCTGCGAGAGGGCCATAGACGATATAGCTGTGCCCTGTAACCCAGCCGATGTCCGCTGTGCAGAACCAGGTATCTTCCTCATGATAATCAAAGATATATTTGAATGTGAGGTTAGTATAAACCATGTAACCGCCCGTTGTGTGGAGAACACCCTTCGGCTTGCCGGTGGAACCGGATGTATAAAGGATAAAGAGCGGGTCTTCTGCATCCATCTGTTCAGGCTCGCAGTAATTTTTGATGTCCTCTGCAGCCATTTCCTCATGCCACCAGAGGTCACGGCCATTCTCCATCTCTATATCACCGGCCCGCTGTACAACGATCATTTTTTCGACTGAAGGACATTCCTCAACGGCATTATCCGCGTTGGTCTTTAAGGGAACGAGTTTTCCGCCCCTGACCCCTTTATCAGAAGTAATGACCATTTTTGCCTTGCAGTCATTGATCCTGTCTCTCAGTGCCTGGGCGCTGAAACCGCCAAAGACAATACTGTGAATAGCGCCTATCCGTGCACAGGCGAGCATGGCTATGGCGAGCTCAGGGATCATCGGCATGTAGATGGCGACCCTGTCACCTTTGCTCACCCCGTTTTTCTTCAGGACATTAGCGAAACGGTTGACCTCGAGGTGGAGCTGCTGGTAGGTATATGTCTTGTATGATCCGTCATCGGCTTCCCAGATAATAGCGGCCTTGTTTTTGCGCCCTGCCGTGAGGTGCCGGTCCAGACAGTTGACAGAGGCATTCAGTTTCCCTCCCACAAACCATTTGATCTCAGGCTTATGAAAATCGTATTCGAGGACCTTGTCCCATTTTTTAAACCAGGTGATATTCTTCTCCGCAATCTCACCCCAGAATCCTTCGGGATCTTCCACTGATTTCTTGTACATCTTCTCGTACGCGTCTATACTCCCAATATGAGCTTTCTTACTCATTTCTGCAGACGGTGGAAATGTTCTCATCTCGGACATTAAAACTTGAATGGACTCTTTTTCTGACATATCTGAAACCTCCTTTTGGAAATTAGTATTTGGTTATTATTTATGTCTGGCAAGATAATACTGGAATATTTTTTGCAAAAACAATGCCTATAGTCAATATCCTAGTAAGGGCATTATCTTTTTAAAATCAAAGAGTTTTCAATGCTGTAGAATTAATTTAAAGAATCATTTCACTGTAAATGTTACAAATAGTAAAAATTTATAAATATTCGTTACAAAATGTAACGAAGGTCTGACTTTCCACTTTGTGCAATTATTGGGGGTGTTGTGTAATAATTTGGATAAAAATATCCTCAGTACTTAATAACATATAAAGGAAATGACTGCAAGAGAGAATAGAAAATCAGACAGCGAGGGTGATCTTCGAAACAATAGTGTTCTGTACAGAATATCCTCATTTCAATATAGCGAAACTCTGGAAAATATGATGGACAGAGATGTCTATAGCTGCAGTGCAGGGGATACTGTGAAGCTGGTTGCAAAGGAGATGACTTTGCGGGGTATTTCTTCTGTAATTGTAACCGATGCTCACGGCAAACCAGTAGGGATTGTGACTGAGAGAGACATGGTACGGAAGGTGGTAGCCGAAGGTGACATCTGCGATAT
>CP070644.1:2364312-2372875 GCA_020354155.1 Nitrospiraceae bacterium
AAAAGCATATCAGTAAAACACGTATGCTCATTCCCGGGGAAAGAAAACAATTCTCTAAAAATTACAGCATCACCGATCAAGGATGCAGACGGGAATGTAATCAGTGTAATGAACCGCCTGAAAGACGCAGATGAGACTCGGATAACAGAAGATGAATTAAATGAAAGCCGGTCCTTTCTCCTTTCTGTCCTGGAAGGCATTGGTGACAGTCTTATTGTAATAAACAGGGATTTTAATATAGTCTCTGCAAATAATGCATACCTGAAGTTTGTAGATAAAACCATTCATGAAGTCATCGGCAGTCACTGCTACCGGATAACTCACAGCTATGACCGCCCCTGTTACAGCAATGGTAAGGATTGTGCTGTCATGCACACCTTTGAATCCGGGAATAATCATACCATTGTCCGAAAAGTCAGACAGGGAAACAGGGACCGCTATATGGAGATCAGAGCATTCCCAATTAAAAACAGCGCTGGACGTGTCATCAGGGCCGTAGAAATAGCCTGTGACATAACTGAGAAAATTCAGCTCGAAGAGGAACTGAAAAAACGGGTCAATGAACTGGAAGATTTTTACGATATGGCCGTCGGAAGAGAGATGAAAATAGTTGAGCTGAAAAGTGAAATCAGGAGACTGAAAAATGAGCTTCTTCAACGCTCCCCGGACGGGAACCAATGAAATCAATATTCAGGGCCTGAGGAACAACTGTCTTCGAATCATCCCTGTCGTCATGACAGCCTTATGAGATGTATCCATTATTGACCATCCCCTGAATAGGAGGTAATATATAAACGTCTTTTCAATTTCCAATACTATCTGTATCAGGGTGAACAGTTGATAAAGGATAATAAAGAACATATCGGAGTTGTGTTACTCAATCTCGGCGGCCCTGATTCCCTTGATGCTGTCAGACCCTTCCTCTATAACCTTTTCTCGGACAGGGACATAATCAGGCTTGGCCCGTCTTTTCTTCAAAAACCCATTGCATGGCTCATCTCTACATTCCGTTCTCAAAAGACCCGGGACATGTACAGCCAGATAGGCAATAAATCGCCTATCCTTGATATTACAACTGCTCAGGCGCAGGCACTTGAACAGGCTTTAAATGAAAGTACTGGTTCCGCTCCCCATTTCATGTCCTACCTAGGGATGCGTTACTGGAAACCTTTCATGGCTGATACAGTTTCTACTATGATTCAGGACGGTATCAGTCAAGTTATCGTACTTTCGCTGTACCCTCACTACTCAAAGGCGACAACAGGCTCATCAGTCACTGATTTCAATAAGGCTATTGAAGGGAAAAACATTGAGGCTTCCTATATCAATGAATGGTATAATTTCCCCTCCTACATCGACTCACTTGCAGAACTTATATCAGAAGGTATTGATGAATACAAAGGAGATGATTTCGAAATATTGTTCAGCGCCCACAGCCTGCCACAATCATTTATCGATGAAGGGGACCCATACCTGGACCAGATAAAAGAGACTATCAAGTCTGTAACGGCACGCCTTGGAGATGCACCATATAACCTGAAGCACCTGAAGCACCACCTGTCCTTTCAGAGCAAAACAGGGCCGGTGAAGTGGCTGGAGCCTTCAACAGAAGAGACAATCCTCATGCTCGGGAGTAAAGGCATCAGAAACCTCTTTGTTGTGCCCATAAGCTTTGTCTCTGACCATATTGAGACCCTCTATGAAATAGACATTCTCTATAAAGACTTTGCCAGAGAGCAGGGTGTATCATTAAAGCGGTGCCGTTCACTGAATACCTCTGCCACATTTATTCATGCTCTGAGGGATCTCGTACTGTCAACATTGCAAAAAAGGAACGGGAAAGGACAATGAAAAAAATTATTATTGCCGGCGCAGGACTTTCAGGGCTCACGCTTGCATATACTCTTCTCAAAAAGAACAGGGAGTACGATATTACTGTCCTTGAACCTGAAAAGAGAACGGGAGGCAAGGTCTGGACGGACAGGACAGAGGGATATCTCTGTGAGAAGGGCCCCAATGGATTCCTCGACAATAAACCAAAAACCCTCGAATTATGCGCCAGCCTTGGAATAGATCCGGTCAGAAGTAATGAAAACGCAAAGAAGCGATTCATCTTTATGCGGAACCGGCTCAACCCCCTCCCTGAATCACCGCCTGCTTTTTTAAAGTCAGACATTATTTCATGGCCCGGCAAGTTGAGAATGCTCTATGAAATTATTGCATCCAAGGGACCGGCCGATGAAACTGTGGCTGATTTCATTATACGGAGACTGGGAAAAGAAGCGCTGGAAACGCTGATCGACCCCATGGCTTCCGGTATCTATGCAGGCAATCCATACACGATGAGCATTACGAGCTGCTTCCCGAGAATTAAGGAACTGGAGCAGGAATATGGCAGTCTGATCCGGGCAATGATCAAGATTCAGAAACAGAAAAAACTGCAGAATAAGGGGAAAGGTGACTCAGAGGTATCAGTAGCACCCGGTGGCAGGCTCACTTCTTTTTTCAATGGAGCGCAGACATTGACTGATACCCTGACAGAAAAAATAGGGGACAGGCTGAGACTCGGCGTTTCCGTTGAAGGCATATCGAGGAATGGCAATGATTACCGGCTTCACACCTCTGCTGGTGATATGGATGCAGACATCGTTGTCCTTGCTTCTCCTGCCTATGCCTCATCAACTATTGTGAAAGATCTCGACGGGGAACTGTCAAAACTTCTTGGACGCATACCCTACCCTCATCTCTCGGTTGTCTGTTTTGGATACAAGAGAGAGAAAGTCAATCGCTCACTTGAGGGCTTTGGATTTCTCGTTCCCCATAAGGAAGGGCGTAAAATCCTCGGTACGCTCTGGGATTCAAGTGTCTTTCCAAACAGGGCCGCTGATGGCCATGTACTTCTCAGGACAATGATAGGCGGGGCAAAACACCCTGACATTGCCGGGCTTGAAGACAACAATATAATAGATATAGTCTATGATGAGTTAAAGTCTGTGATGGGTCTGACAACTGAACCGGATATGGTCAGGGTGTACCGGTGGGACAAGGCAATACCGCAGTACCTGCTTGGACATAATAAACTTCTTGCTCAGATTGATGACAGGCTCACCGCCAGTCCCGGTCTTTATCTTACAGGGAATTCCTACAGAGGAATCGGTATGAATGACTGTGTTGCAAACAGTTATGCCCTGGCAGACCAGATAGCAGAAGGCCTTTGAATTCCCTGGAATACTGCAGGGCCAGATCCATTCTTTATACCATCAGAATTATTCAGCATATATAGATGACCTGGACTTAACAGTTAACCGCATAAGGATAAAGAAGAAACATCATGTACCTACAGATACTAACACCATTCTTTATGTGGAGTACAATCATAAACGGAGCGTTGTTCATCCTCTTGAATCATTGATATTCTCAGATATGCAAATCACCTTTAGCGCACTTTGATATGCTTTATGGTTCGATTCACTGACTTCTGTTTTATATGAAAAGTCACCACAAAGATACTTTGCCGTCAATCAGAGAAGCATGAAATCTGATAATTATCTTTCAATATTCGTCTTGTTGACGATGCTAAGCTGTCTTATCACAGCAACTACTGTCCACGCGGGAGACAGTATTGAGTCAGGGGGGGATATTTTGGCATATTTCCTGCCTGCCACTGCAGCGGGGCTGACTCTTGCCTTTAAAGACTTTAAAGGTACAGTACAGTTCGCTAGATCAACCGGCTTTGCTCTCGGTGCTACCATCATACTGAAATATACGACTAATAAGACCCGGCCCAATGGTGAGAGATACTCCTTTCCATCGGGGCACTCTGCAGTTTCCTTTGCCTCTGCAGAGTTCATTCGCAAAAGATACGGTTGGGAATATGGCGTTCCGGCTTATGCAGTTGCAGCTTTTGTCGCCTATAGCCGTGTAGAGGCACGGCAGCACTATACACATGACGTGGTAGCCGGTGCTGCCATTGGTATAGCAAGCAGTTATCTGTTCACCAAGCCATATAAAGGTTGGGGCCTTCAACCAGAGGCCACTTCCAAATACTACGGTATGCGGCTGACCCGAAGTTGGTAGGATTGAGGAGTAACGGTAAATTGAATCTTATAACCTGTCGCTGTACGCGAAATAGCAGCACAGGACCTTGATTTGGCAGTACGGCAGGAAACGGTTTGCACATTAGGCATAATTTTGTCTTTCCGATGTAATGCAGTGAGCTTATCGTTATGAATAAAAAGAGAAGGAGTTATTCAATGGCAGGAAAACCTCCAGCTGCAGGCAAAAGCAGTTTTGATCTCATAGACAAAAAGAGATTCTTTTCACTGTTTGATGTACCACCCGGATCAACTGTAATAGATTTGGCCTGTGGTACTGGTAATTACAGTCTTGAAATCGCTAAAAAAATTGGCAGCGAAGGTATTGTTTACGCTATCGATCTTTGGGCAGAAGGCATTGAAGCATTGAATATATTGATAGCAAACAACAATATAACAAATATTCATACGATAATTGCAGATATATCCAAAGAGATACCCCTTGAAACAGCCTCTGCAGATGCGTGCCTGCTGGCAACAGTTCTTCATGATTTGTCACAGGAAGCCCAGGACTCATCCATGAGGGAGGTGCACCGGGTCTTAAGGCCTGAGGGTCTTCTTATGATTATTGAATTCAAAAAAACAGATAAGGGGCCAGGGCCTCTGATGAGCATACGACTTACGGAACATGAGGTTGCTCAGATTGTTACCAGATATGATTTTTCAGAAGTCTCCTGCGACGAGATAGGAGCATTCAACTATTTAATTAAATTTCAAAAGAACACATGACCTGTCACTGCCGTCAATGCGTGTCAGCAGTGACTAAACCTGTACATGTTGCTTATCATGAGAGCACCCTGCCGGGTCTTGCCCCTGTGCTGCGGCCATCGGATAGTACCGGAACGCCATTGACAAACACTGAATGAATACCGTCAGGTTTCTGAAAGGGTTTGTTAAATTCGGCCCTGTCCTCTATGGCTGACCTGTCAAATACGACGATGTCAGCATAAGCACCCTGCCTTATCATTCCACGTCCCTCCAGTTTAAAAACTCGCGCAGGGAGACCCGTCATTTTATATATCGCCTCGCCAAGGGGTATCGTTTTTTCTTCCCTTACATATCTGCCGAGTACTCTCGGGAAACTTCCAAAACCACGGGGATGGGGAACCCCTTCAGCGGTAATTCCATCAAAACTCCGCGCACTGCTGTCAGAGCCGATCATTGTGTATGGCTTCTTCATGATAGCTTTCAGATTGTCCTCGCTCATGGTAAAGAATATGGCCCCCACCCGTAATTCCTCTTCAGCAAGAAGATCAAAGAGACAGGTGAAGGGATCTTTGCCCAGTGATGAATATATTTCAGGAAACCTCTTCCCCTCCATCCACCTGTTACTGTCACTACTCACTGAAGATATGAGAATGCTTTCCCATTCCGGCCCTCCGGAATGACTTCTTTCAATGTCTTCTTTCAGATGTGCACGCTCATTCCGTAAACGAAGAAGCTCTTTCGCTCTGCCCCCTTCAAAGGCCCAGGCAGGGAGCATTGCATCAAGATCTGTACTGGAGGCAATGTAGGGGTACCGGTCGCACGTCACAGACAATCCCCGGTCATGTGCATCATCTATCAATTGAAAGACCGCACCAAGTTTGTTCCAGTTGTTCCTGCCGCTTGTCTTCAAATGAGAAATATGGACATTTATTCCTGAATCCTCAGCAAGATTCAGCACTTCTTTCACTGAAGCAATAAGCTCGTCTCCCTCACTCCGCATATGCGTTGTATAAATTCCACCATGGGCTGCAACCACAGAGGCCAGCTCAGTTAACTCATCGCTGGTTGAAAAAGTACCCGGGGGATAGATGAGCCCCGTAGAGATTCCTTTGACCCCTGACTGCATCGCCTCATGAATAAGTTCAGTCATTTTTTTTCTGTCCTGTTCCGAAAGTAACTTGTCAGAATATCCGGCAATTGAAGCCCTGAGATTTCCCTGGCCGAGCAAGGTAGCTACATTGATTGCCGGCTTCCTGTTTTTTAAAATGGCAAAGTACTCTGCAAAGGTAGCCCACCGCTCCTGAATGCCCAGCTCCCCTATCTCTCTTGCTCTCTGTTTCATTGCCTCGCCCTGAAGAGGAGCCGCAGAGAGTCCGCAGTTGCCGTTTATCTCAGTGGTAACGCCCTGATAGAATTTCCCCTCTGCCCGTGGATCAGCAAGGAGCATAAAGTCTGAATGGGCATGGGTATCGATAAATCCCGGGCAAACACACAACCCCCCTGCATTAATTGTATGCTTTGCCTTTATGCCTTCAAGGTTGCCGACTGCGTGGATTCTCTCTTCTGCAATTGCTATGTCGGAAGAGACCTGAACAGCATCAGCGCTGGAGCCGTCAAGAACAAGACCGCCTTTGATCAAATAATCGACTTTCAAGTAGTTGCACCTGATAATCGGGATGCGCTATGGGATGGCACTGTCCCTCTGAACAATGAGAGCTGATTGTGAAATGTAGGTATTGATTCCCTTGGCCAATGCATTGGCTATCATCTCTTTGAAGCTGTCTTTGGCAAGCCGCCGTTCTTCCTCCCGATTAGTGATAAAGGAAATCTCAACAAGTATCGACGGCATCTCTGCACCAACGAGTACATAAAATAATGCATATTTAACACCCAGATTTTTTACCGACCGATAGTCCTTTTTCAGCAGGTTCACCATTGAACTCTGCACACTGTAGGCCAGTCTCATCGATTCCTGTCTTTTATTGTTTCGTGCGAGGTCATTCAGGATAAGGTTCAGTTCATCCTGAACCTTCTGCATTTTACTGAAGGATATCTTGTTCTCACGTGCTGCCACCCGCAACGCCTCCCGGTTGTTCGTCCAGTTCAAAAAATAGGTTTCAATGCCGCGGGCACTTTTTTTCCTGCTTGCGTTTGTATGTATGGAGATGAAGAGATCCGCACCTTTGGCATTTGCAATTTCCGTTCTTTCATTCAATGGCACAAAGGTGTCCCTTTTCCTGGTGTATACCACGTTCACGCCATGCTTTTCCCTGAGAATTTTTCCAAGCTTTTTACTTACTGCAAGAACAATATCTTTTTCGCGCAGTCCATTCGGCCCAACAGCCCCCGGATCCTTGCCTCCGTGTCCAGGATCAATGACAATCGTTTTTATCTCAGGGACAGCCTTATCAATGCTGACCTTTTTTTCTTTTTTTCCAGCCTTGACGGCAACTGAATCCTTGATGGCATAGACATCGATAACAAGTCTGTAGGGATTCTCAAGAAGAAAGGCATAGAAGTTCTTGGAGTTTTTCAGGTCAAAAACAACCCGCACCGTTTCCTTATCGAACTGCGCCATCCGTACAGAACCAAGAATGTTATCCCTGGCCTTGAGAGAGGATTTAGCTATAGCCGAGAGCCTGCAGTTCTTAAGGTCAAAGTACAGGCGATTCGGATTATACAGTCTGTTATGAGAATATTCGAGGGGGCCGTCTACATCGACAACAACTCTCGTATAGCTTTTATAGGATGCATGACGAAGGCCTTTTACAGCCGTCTGCTTCGCTGCCTCGCTGTAATGCACGAAGAGCAGGAACAGCAAAGACAGAACCAGCGCTTTTTTCATGTCTTCTGTTTTAAAATATTATCTATAAAATGTCAATAGTTAGAGTACGCCAATATTCATCGAATGCAGTCAGTGAAAATAAATGTATGCTGTTCTGATAAAAAAGGAGAGAATGTTATGATGAAATACAGGAGAGCATAGTTCCTCTGATTAAACGTTCATTACCAATCGGATTCATCCCAAAAGATTATTATATTCATCATCGCTAGTATATCAATAATTATTTTTCAGAAATTACAGGACAAAAAATATTTTCGTGATTATATTCCATTCCATACTATTTAGTAAATAAAAAAAAACGAAATGGCTGTCCTATCATGAGACGGGCGCAGACTCAGGAGATGGTCTGCTTACATACACCTGCCCGTATATCTCATCTAATTTCGATACTGTCTGTTCAACCAGCTTGCCTCATACCCAACCTCCTCGTCACTGTGATTCTTCCGGGTGAGCTGGGGGTAAGTCCGGAGCAGTTCCTGTACCAGATCCTCCCTCTCTCTGACAGTCAGTTCAGTAAAAAAAGGTGAGCTGTGAAGAATAAAAGACAGTTGTTTTCCTACTTCTGCCATAATCAGTTACCTTTCATTCTGTGAATATTTGCAAATAATATGCCTAAATACTATATCTTTATTAATTAAAGTGTTACTGCATTAAGATATAATAAAAACCACAATTTCCTGTAAGAATACTTAACAAGGCAGGGAAAAACTTTACACAAAGGATACCGGGATAGTGTGTTATGGGGAGGACATCCAGGAAGCACTCAGAGGCTTCAGTTTACGATGATGCCGGTCTGTACAAGCTGCACAATTATATGTGGTACTTTTTCTTCAGGCTGTACACTGACGGACGGCTGATACCCAGAACACGGGCTACCTTGGAGATATTGTTGTTACAGTGTTTCAGGGCCTCAATC
>CP070644.1:2372975-2392605 GCA_020354155.1 Nitrospiraceae bacterium
CGGCGGTTCAAAACCGCCCGCGCCTACCATTTAGAATTGAATGTCAAAGACACATTCCCATTCAAGTGATTAACCGGTGGGGCTCAGCAGTACCATGCCCGTTTTGCATCAGGGGAGAACCATGAATAAAATGCTCTATGATATTGAGGACTAACGCTCTATTGACAAAGAAAAGGTGAAATCTGGTAAACTGTATCGTTTAATATAATAATTTTATTGCATATATATCTAATGTTAAAACTCAGGGAGGTAAACGAATCATAGAAGCATCAGAGAAGGATCAGGAGTATCTTGATACCTACCGCCACAGCACCTCCCATATAATGGCCCACGCAGTAAAAGAGCTATACCCCGGAACAAAGCTTGCCATCGGACCTTCCATTGCGGATGGTTTTTACTATGATCTTGACAGCGATCACACCATTTCAGAAGAAGATCTGCCGAAGATTGAAAAAAAGATGAAAGAGATCATCAAGTCAAAAAGGCCTTTTGTGCGCAAGGAACTCACCAAGGATGAAGCAGTCAGGATGTTTCAGGACATGGGTGAAACCTATAAAGTTGAGCTGATCAATGAGCTGGATGACGGCACGGTTTCTGTCTATGAAGAGGGAGACTTTGTTGACCTTTGCCGGGGGCCGCACCTTGAGAAAACGAGCATGGTGAAGGCCTTTAAACTTCTTTCAGTGGCCGGCGCATACTGGCGCGGTGATGAAAAGAACAAGATGCTGCAGCGGATTTACGGAACAGCTTTTCCAACCAGGGAAGAGCTGCAAAAACACCTGGATTTTCTGGAAGAGGTTAAGAAGAGAGACCACCGGCGCCTGGGAAAGGAACTTGATCTCTTCAGCCTCACCGATGATATCGGTGCCGGCCTCGTGTTATGGCACCCACGGGGCGCTTCGATCAGAAGAGTAATTGAAAGTTTCTGGCTTGATGAACACCAGAAGGCAGGATACCAGATCCTCTATACACCACACATGGCAAAACTCGACCTCTGGCAGAAAACAGGCCATCTCGACTTCTACCGGGATAACATGTACTCACCGATGGAGATCGACGAAATGGAATACGAGATTAAACCAATGAACTGTCCCTTCCATGTATCGGTTTTCAAGAGCCAGCTGAGAAGCTACCGGGACTTGCCGCTCCGCTATGCGGAGCTCGGTACAGTGTACCGCTATGAGAGATCCGGTGTGCTCCACGGGCTTCTGAGGGTACGAGGCTTTACACAGGATGATGCCCACATATTCTGCAGGGAGGACCAGATTGATGATGAGGTTCTGAAAGTACTGGACTTTACCCTTTTTGTTCTCAAAACCTTTGGCTTTGACGATTACAATATCTATCTTTCAACAAGACCTGACAAATATGTTGGTACTGAGGGTGCATGGGACAAGGCCACTAATGCGCTTGAAAAAGCTCTGAAGCATAAGGAGCTCTCCTATGAAGTCGATCCAGGCGAGGGTGTGTTTTACGGACCGAAAATAGACATTAAGGTCACAGATTCTCTTGGCAGGCAGTGGCAGTGCAGCACCATTCAGGTTGATTTCAACATACCCGAGAGACTGGACATTAATTACAGGGACTCGGACAGCAGGGACAGCCGGCCGATCATGATACACCGTGCCCTTATGGGATCGCTTGAGAGGTTCTTCGGGGTATTGATTGAACATTATGCCGGCGCCTTTCCATTGTGGCTGGCCCCGGTTCAGGTATCTGTTCTTACCATCGCTGAACGGCATGCTGAATTTGCAAGAACTGTGGCAGACAGGCTCATTCAGGAGGGAATCAGAGCTGATATTGATACTGATAATGAAAAAATAGGGAAGAAAATCCGAAGGGCCACTCTTTCAAAGACGCCTTACATGTGTATAATAGGCGATAAAGAAATGGAAAAAAATGCCGTTACTATTAGAATGAGAAGCGGAGACAGTGCTGGAGAAAAAAATATTGATGAACTTGTTGACTTTCTCAGGGATGAAATTTCAAAAAGGAGGCAGATATAACTAAAAAGCTAAGAATAAACCGCTGGATAAGAGCATCTGAAGTAAGAGTCATAGACGACGAAGGAAATCAGTTAGGGATACTGAATATCCATGTTGCACGAAAACATGCAGTAGAAAGAGACCTGGATCTTGTCGAGGTGGCCCCGGAGGCAAAACCGCCGGTGTGCAAGATCATGGATTACGGAAAATACCGCTATCAGCAGGCCAAGAAGAATACCACCAAACAGAAAAGCACACCCCTGAAAGAAGTGAAGGTCAGGCCACGCATCAATGAGCATGATTACTTATTTAAAATGAGGAACGCCTCCAAGTTCCTGGAGCATGGTCACAAGGTAAAGATTACCATGCAGTTCAGAGGCCGTGAGATCGTCCATAAGGAACTGGGGGAAAAGATATTTGACAGAATTACTAAGGACCTGGAAGAAGTTTCAAATGTGGAGGCCCGTCCGAAAATGGAGGGAAACCGCATGATCATGGTTATGTCCCCCAAATAATCACCCTGCCCGGAATATTTCTATGGCATAATCACAGGTATCTCACCAGCAGCTCAGGCAAGATCATAAAATCCGCACAATTTCCAATACTTGCTTATTTTTACCCTCTTTCATTATAATTTATAGTTCACATTCCAGGAAAATCAGGAAGGAGAATGTAATGCCTAAGATAAAGACGCACAGAGGCGCTGCCAAAAGGTTTAAAAAAACCGGCACGGGCAAGATAAAAAGGTTCAAGGCCTATATGAGTCACATGTTGACATGCAAGTCATCAAAGAGAACAAAACTGCTCCGTCAGAGTGGACTCGTTGCAAAGGCGAATGAGAACAGCATAAATAAACTGCTTCCCTATTAAGTATGTTTTATTGCTTTTCCATGTGACGGCAGGATGGGGTAAGGAAACGGTGCTGCACAAGAGCAGGGTTAAAGCAATAGTGCGAAGAGGCAGGCAGAAAATAAAGATTACAGGAAAAAGCAGAAGGAGCAAATAAAATGCCAAGAGCACGAGGTGGTTTCAAGTCAAGGAGAAGAAGGAAAAAAGTATTAAAGATGGCAAAAGGCTTTTACGGGGCCAGAAGTCGTCTTTATAAAGTAGCAACCCAGGCCGTTGATAGAGCCCTATTAAATGCCTACCGTGACAGAAGACTGAAGAAAAGAGATTTCAGATCATTATGGATTATCAGGATCAATGCTGCAGTGAGGGCATTGGGTATGTCCTACAGCCAGTTCATGTATAAACTCAAGGGCATGAATATTCAGCTGAACAGGAAGGCGCTGGCTGATCTGGCCTATAATGATCCCAAGGCATTTACCAACCTTGTAGAGACGGTAAAAAAAGGGAATGGTCAATGACATCCACTCCATAAAGGAGCAGGCTCAGGAGGAAATTCATAACGCTGCAAGTCTTAAGGAAGTACAGTCACTGAAAGTAAAGTATCTCGGTAAAAAGGGCATCATTACCACAAAAGCCAGGTCCCTTGGAGCCGTCCCCAAAGAAGACAGGCCAGCCTACGGCCAGGAACTGAATTCATTAAAAAAATCAATTGATGAGCTGCTGCAAGCCAGGGCAGAGTCATGCAAGGCTGCTGAGATGGAACAGTCCCTTCAGGCCGAGCGTCTGGACCTCACAATCCCCGGCTCCTTTACCGCCTTTGGTCACCTTCATCCCGTTACCCAGGTAATGGACGAAATAACGGCCATCTTTATATCCCTTGGTTTTACTGTAGAGGAGGGTCCTGAGGTAGAACATGACTATTATAATTTCGAGGCCCTGAATATGCCTCCGGACCATCCGGCCCGGGACATGCAGGACACCTTTTACATCAGTGATGACGTTGTGCTCAGGACCCATACATCCTCGGTGCAGGTAAGAGTTATGGAAAAGAATTCCCCTCCGCTCAGAGTTATTGCTCCCGGTAAAGTGTACCGATGCGACGCTGACGTCAGTCATATTCCCATGTTTCATCAGCTCGAAGGATTCATGGTCGACAAACACATACGCATGAGTGACCTCAAGGGGGTGCTTGAACTCTTCATTCACCGTGTCTTTGGTCCTGATACAAAGGTCAGACTGAGGCCGAGCTTTTTCCCTTTTACCGAGCCGAGTGCAGAGATAGACATATCATGTGTCATGTGCAGGGGAAAGGGATGTAATGTGTGCGGCACATCGGGATGGATCGAGATCCTCGGTGCGGGGATGATTAATCCAAGGGTGTATGAGAAGGCCGGCTATGATCCCGGCACATATACGGGGTTTGCCTTCGGCATGGGCATAGAGCGTGTTGCCATGCTCAAGTACAGTATTGATGATGTCCGGCTCTTTCCGGAAAACGACAAGAGGTTCCTTGAACAATTTTAAATTACTGGATTGCTGTGTTATGAACTGTTGTGAAATGTCTTTTTATTGTCATTTCGAGCGAAGGGAGAAATCTTAATGCTTTCTGTGTCAAGAAGGCTCAGGATTCCTCATCGTCTTCTGACTCCCCGGAATGACAGATTATTATCTTTCTTCAGCAGTCACTTCGCGGGAATAGCAGCAATAGTATTTAGACAATGAAGGCAACGTACAACTGGTTAAAAGAATTTGTTGATTTTGATATCTCTCCTGAGGAACTTGCCCATGCAATTACCATGGCAGGTCTGGAGGTTGAGGAGATTGAAGAGATCGATGGTGACACAGTCTTTGATATCGGCATCACGCCGAACAGGGCTGACTGCTTGAGCATCAGGGGTATTGCCCGGGACATTTCTGCTATTCTCGGACTTCCCTTAAAAATGAGTTCTGTAACAATTGCAGGGGAAGATGGCAGAGGGCCTGAAGTTGAAATTCTTGATCCTGATCTCTGTCACCGTTATTCCGCAAGAGTTATAAGAGATGTTAAGACGGGACCTTCTCCGGATTGGATGGTCAGGCGCCTTGAGGCATGCGGTATCAGGCCTGCTTCAAATATTGTCGATGTCACAAACTATGTTCTCCTTGAGCTTGGACAGCCTCTGCATGCCTTTGATCTGGACAGGCTTGATGGCGGCAGGATTCTCGTGCAAAGGGCAGGTACTGTTGATACCTTTACAACCCTCGATGATGAGGAGCGTAACCTTTTGCCTGAAACATTATTGATTAGGGACGGTGCCAAACCAGTTGCATTAGCCGGTGTCATGGGAGGACAGAATACCGAGGTAACAGATACTACATCAAACATATTGCTTGAGAGCGCCTGGTTTCAGCCGTCATCAGTGCGGAGGACCTCAAAGTCCCTGAATCTTTCCACCGAGTCATCCTACAGGTTTGAACGTGGCGTTGACAAGGAAGCAGTGACGCTTGCCCTTGACAGGGCGACGCAGCTTATTTCTGAACTCGCCGGGGGCAGAGTGTCACAGATTACTGACATATATCCACACAGGTTTGCATCCAGAAAAGTCACGGTTTCCTTTGAGAGGATCCGCTCTCTTATCGGTGCGGATATAGACTCTGCATTTATAGAGAAGACGCTGGGCAGTCTGGGATTTCAGATCGGGAAAGACGACGGTGTTCTCAGTATAGTTCCTCCCAGTTTCAGAGATGATATTGAAATGGATGTGGATATTGCAGAGGAAATCGCCCGTCTTTATGGTTACGACAATATTCCGGCAACCTTACCGGTCATACAGATGAGTCATACACCGGAGCACGGTATGCAGCAGTTTATAAGGACAGTAAAGATGTCTTTTGTGAAGTCAGGTTACTCAGAGGTCATTAATTACAGCTTTGTGAACCCCGCTGCCCTTGAGAGTCTGCAGCTGTCTCCCGGGGACACAAGAAAAAATCTCATATACATAAAAAATCCGCTCCGTCAGGAAGAGTCTGCATTGCGAACCTCTCTTGTGCCGGCACTGCTGAACAATGTGAGTATGAACCTGAACAGGGGAGAGAAAGAACTGCGCTTCTTTGAAGTGTCCAAGGTCTTTCTGTCCTCGGGAGAGAAACTCCCTCGTGAGGTTACCCAGGCGGGAATTGTCTATCATAAAGATAAGTCGCGTTCCATGTGGGAGAACCGTCATGAAGGCCTCTATGATCTGAAGGGCATGATAGAAAATATGTTCTCCAGTTACAAAATAGATGTATCCTTTCTTCAGAACCCGGAAACTCCTGAACCCTACCTGCATCCGGGAAGGTCCTGCACAATTATGATCGATGACACCATTGCCGGGTCGCTTGGGTCATTACATCCCGCTGTTGCCGAGGCCTTTGATATAACAGGTGATATTACCATTGCCGAATTCCATGATGTCGAGAAAATGGCAGTTGCCATCCCTTCCAGTACGACCTATGTATCACTTCCGAAATATCCCTACACTGAACGGGATATCTCTGTTATTGTTGCCGATGATGTCAGTGTGTCTGAGGTCAGGAATGAAATCCTGAAAGTGGATTCTGAAATTATAGAGTCAGTTGTCCTTTTTGATGTCTATAAGGGCAAACCCATTCCTGCTGACCGGAAAAGTATTGCCTTTGGTATCCGCTACCGCTCTGTTGAAAGGACGCTCACTGACAGTGAGGTGGACCAGGTGCATGGTGAAATCACAGAGCGTCTGAAAAATACTCTCCACGCCGAATTGAGAAGTTAACCAGTATCGACAGTATTCTTTAAATAACTTTTCTCAAACTGTCATTCCGAGCAAAGCGAGGAATCTTAAGATTTCTCCTGACCGTCGAAATGACAAATGATAAAAAAAGCGTTCCCACCAGTCCCTTACTTTGTTGTGCCCGGTTCTTTAATCTTGATTAACTCCACCTTGAATATGAGGGTGGCATAGGGGCCGATCTCGCTCCCTGCGCTGCGTGATCCATAGGCAAGATCATAGGGAAGATAGAACTCCCAGGTTCCCCCTTCCTTCATCAGCTGAATCCCTTCGGCAAATCCCTGGATTGAGGTGCTCAACTTCATGTCTGAAGTCATACCGCGCTTGTAGGAACTGTCAAATTCTTTCCCGTTGATCAACGTTCCCGTGTAGTGAATTGTTACTGTATCTGTAAGGGCAGGTTTTCTGCCTGTGCCCGGTGTAAGTATCTTATACTGCAATCCGCTTGCAGTAGTTACAACTCCTTCTTTTTTACTGTTTTCAGCAAGAAATTTCCTGCCTTCTTCCTTGTTTGTCTCTCCAAGTTCTTTCAGGCGGGCTTTTTCTTTTAACCGCATGTCATTTCTGAAATCCCTCACCAGGTCAAAGGCTTCCTTTTCAGGGATGAGAGTCCCTGATCCGGTCAGGGAATCATTCACCCCCTGGGCAACAGCATCGGCATTCAGATCAAGAGATTGCCTGGTCATGTTTTTTCCGATTTCAATTCCATAGGCATAACTCAATTTGTCCCTGTCGTCTTTCAGTCTCAGTTTTTCAGCAGTTTTCTCACCCTTTGAACATCCAGTACTAAAAATAAATAAAATTCCCATGAGCAGCGCAAGTAATTTCATAGTGGTACTGATTCCTCCTGGTATATAAATTTCAATTATCCTGAAAAAATATTATAAACTGCATCCTGAAAATAATCTATTAGCGAAAATGGCTGTCATCTATGAATAAGTGCGTCATATTTGTCATAGCGAGCCTGCCTGCCGGCAGGCGAAACCCCTGGTGTCTCGCGATGACAAAACCTTTATAACACAGCGTGGAAAGAGGGAATGAGAAAATTACTATTCAATGATTCAACAGGGAAGGGGGGCCTGCTCCGCGACATCTTTATCGGTGGGGGGGGACAAAGCATCGCAGAACAGGCTGTCATAATAAATACCTTAGTGACTATCGTAGCTTTAAAATGAGAAGAAACTATGAAGCAATGACAGCAAAGATAACAACTGAGCAATTAGTAAGCTGTTCTTTATAAACCCAGAAGGTCCAGTATACAGGAAAAAAGGTCAGGAGAGTTCGTCCTGTTGCAGTACAGTGAAAAGCTCAGAATAAAGGCTATGATTGCAATGATGAGCAGAATGATCGGGACTTTCAGGCCCTTCTGCCCTGCATCCAATATCTTTTCATAAACAGGACGTGGCGCTTCCTGATGCACTGCTGCCTCTGCCCTGAGCGGTTTTGGCGGCTCCTGATGAGTGTCTGTTCCTTCCCTTTCAGGACTCATAACAGATTCGTTGCTCTCTGCAGCATGTGAACGCTGCTCCCGCTCCCTTGATTTCAGAGACACAATATAATGAAAGACATCGGTTTTCAGTCCCAGTCTCTGTGAGGCCTCGTACACATCCTGGGCATCTATTTCTTTTTTCTCTCTTTCATGGGCCACAGTGAAGGTGCGGTCCATCAGTGAATTAATGGTGCGGGGAGTGCCCCCTGCCTGAAAGGCTATTCTAACTGCTTCCCATCCCGTATCAGTTAACAGGGATGGCTCCCCTCCTGCCACATGAATGCGGTGCGTCACATACTGTTTCACCCTTTCTGAATCCATCTGACCGATGATTTCGAGAGATGCAATACGCTGCTTAAAGGGTTCCATTTCCGGTCTGTTTATCTTTTCAAGTATCTCTTCCTGTCCGAGAAGCAGAACCTGAATGAGCTTTGTCGAGCCTTCTTCAAGATTATTCAGCAGACGAATGCCGTTCAGCGTATCGTCAGTCATCAAATGAGACTCATCGATGATCATCAGACAGCGTCCGCCCTGGGAAATGATTTTCAAAAGTGCCTCCCTGATGTCCCGTAAAACAAATACCCGTTCCTGTGAAGCGGGCTGGAGGCCAAGTTCCTGTACAAGAAATAATAACAGGTCATTACTGCTGCCCGGTGGCTCCGCCATCCAGATAAGCTTGATGTCCTTTGAGAAGTCTGTCTTGATCATCTGGCTGAGGGTCGTTTTTCCAGAGCCTATGGGTCCTGTTACAATGATTAATCCCCTGCCTGCTGCTAAAGAATTGTCAACACGGCTCCTTACCTGGTGGTAATCGCCTTCATCAAAGAAAAACAGGGGATCGGGGACGTTTTCAAAGGGCAGTTTATGGAGACCAAAATGTTTTGTATACATATATCTAAATCTCCCTGTCCTCAGAGATGAGCTTCACTTCAACCCGTCGGTTCTGCGCTCTTCCATCTTCTGTTTCATTGGTAGCAATGGGCCTGGTATCACCATACCCAATAACTGAGATGCGCTCAGAAAGCACGCCCTGTTCTATCAGCATCCGCGCAATTGCCTTTGCCCTCAGAAAGGACAGGTCCATATTATCCTGATAGGGACTCCCCGGCCTTGTCCTGGTAGGGGTGCTGTCTGTATGACCCTCTATACTGATCCTACTGTGAGGAGATGCTTTTATGTCACGGACTATATCCTGTACTGCGTTGGTAAGTTCTTCGCTGATTACAACCTGTCCTGATTTAAAGGTGCCGCTGCCGAGTACAGCAAGAATCCTGGGTTCCTTCCTCTTTGTTTCATTCCCGCTGTCAGCATGCGGTTTCTTCACCGAAACTGCCAATTCCCCTTCCAGCCTGGTAATAGTGGACTGCAGTTCCTTGACAAGTGCCTTCTTTGATTCCTCTTCAGTGGCATTCTGTTTCAGGACAGGCTGTGATTCAGGTGAAGATTCTTCCCGTTCAGGGGCAACAGGGGGTGCTGCAGAGCCTCTGCTGATCTGGGGGATTTGTAATGCCTTATAGAAGATAATGCCCGAGAGCAGAAACAATATGACTGAGGCGGTGATAATATTGTTACGCATAGTATTATGTCGGATTAATTGATTTTTTTCTCAAGGGGTATCTTAAAGTATTTATTCTCTTTATTTCAATTATCACTGCTGTCCGGCCTTTTCCTTGAGGCTGATGTCCCCAAAAACCTTTTGAAAAGATGTAAACCGGGCTAAAGTTTTTTTGTGATAAGACGATATGTATATGGGAGGATTGAATGGAATATAAAATTATTATTCAGGAAAATATGGAAAACGGGAATATATATATTCATGACTTTCCACTTGAGCCCAGCTCAATGGAAGAGGCAATGAAGTTCAGACAGCTTGACTACCACTCTGATTGTGTCTTTGTTCTGGAGTACTGCGAGAACTGAAATCTCTGTCTTGACCGCTTCAACTCGTCAGCAAGAAATCATACCGCCTGAGAGATTCATCTTTTTCCTGTACTGAAGTGGAGGGTGGACTGGAAGATTATGAAAATAACCTTCCAGTCCGGTCTATTGTTCTGAGGGGGACAATAGCTTTATTAACTTATATTCTTTCTTCTTTAATAATATATTAACATAATACTAAATTTAAAAAGTCTTTGATATGATAAATATCATATTGTTTTCTCATTCTCAAAATAAATGTCTCTTCTGCCTTCAATGACTATCTCAAGGAAGATTCTCTCAGACCCTCTCAATAAATGGCTATTTTCAGTATCGGGACTGAAAATATATTTAGTCGGAGGGTACATACGAAATATTCTGCTCGGCAAATCAGCAGCAGACAGGGACTATGTCATAAAAGGCAGTGCAGAAGAGATTGCCAGGCATACGGCAGATAAATTCAAGGGTACCTTTTTTCAGTTTAAAAGCAAGGGCACCCACCGGGTTGCCCTGCACAATGGAAGCTGTCTTGATTTTACCGAAGTGAAAGGAGATATTAGGTCGGACCTCTCCCTGCGTGACTTTACGGTGAATGCTATTGCCTGGTCTCCCTCTCAGGGGATTATTGCTCACCCATCTCATCTTCTTGATCTCACAAACAGGTACATTAAGGTAGTGAACTCACAAAATTTAGGTGATGACCCCCTGAGGGTACTTCGTGCATACAGGATTGCATCTCAGCTTGAATTTTCTATTTTTCCGCAAACCCGGCGATATCTCAGGGAATATGCTCCTGCTCTCAGAAATACAGCATCTGAAAGGATAACTGATGAAATCTTCAAAATCTTTAATCATAAATTATCATTAGATTACATACAATTAGCCATTCAAGATAATGTATTTTCTCATGTTATACCGCGAACACAAGGTAAGATTTACGTTATTCGCCAATTAAAGAACTTCAATTTCCTGCTGCTGCGCATTAAAACCCTTACCAATGGCAAAACCATACTAAATCATATGGAATCAGAACTCAGTCAGGGCCTGACTCGATCAGGTTTGCTGCGGCTCTATCTATTCATTCGTAATGCCAGTCTAATTAAAAAATCAAAATATGAATGGAACGATGCCGGTTATGGGCGACTTGCGGTGAGCAGGGAAATAAAAAAAACCATAGCACGTATTACAATGGCAGAGAAACTCTGTTACAGGCGAATGTCTGATAGCAGGCTGTATGAGATTTTTCGTATAGCCTGTCCAAATACCTATGAAACGGCCTGTATCAATTCGCTCCTGAAAGGCAGAGGTATAAACAGATATTTTGCGAAGGCGACTGCATTCAACCGCCATAGAGAGAAGCCGCTTCTAAGCGGTGATGATGTAATGCAGCATTGCAGCATAAAAGAAGGTGTCTTTGTCGGACATATAATTGATGAAATACAGCGCATGAGGTTCACGAATAAACTGACAGACAGGCAGAGTGCCCTGAAATGGATAGAATCTAATTTTACATAATATATCTTATCAGACATTGATTGCGTCAAAGTTTTGTTAGGAAGCTGTGAAGTAATCGTGCCCACCCTCTCGCTGAATGGCTTGTTTTTAAGCTTTCCCTGAGATTGCACAACTTTTAGGCAAGTTAAATAGTGTTATTTATCAATCTGTTATAGAATTCATTTAAAATATGAGGGGTTGTGCAATCAGTTTGGAATCACTCAAGGCAAATACCCTTGCCCGGAGTCTTTGCCTTGATTGGAGTCCCTTTGCAGGAAGTAAAATTTTCAAGTAATTATCGCTAATTGCGTTCATATACTCTTCTTTTTGAGACTTCCCCTCAACGATAAGATCCACCTCTCGATCAAGGAATTTTTCCATATAGGTTTGTTTTTTACTTTTCCCTATAGATACAAGCACTTCAACTCTTTTCTTTTTCACCGCCTCCGGAATATGATCATGCAGCTCCAATGCTGCAGTATCAGGCCGCTTTGAATAGGGAAAAACATGGATGTAGGACAATGGTAACTGTCTAATAAAATTTACAGTATCAGAAAAATCCTTATCACTTTCACCAGGGAAGCCTACTATGACATCAGCTCCTATGGAAATGTGAGGGATTTTTGTGACTATCTTGTTAATAAGCTGTTTATAGTAAGTTGAATTATATCCTCTATTCATTAATTTCAATATGTTATCAGATCCACTCTGAAGTGGAATATGAAGATGAGAGCAGACAGTGCCGTGCTCCATGGCCGTCAAAAATTCGTCTTTGACTTCCTGGGGCTCCAGAGAGCTTAACCGTATCCTGGCATCAGGACAGGATAGTATCATACCGTCCACAAGACCTGACAGGGAGCTTTGAGGACTCAAGTCCAATCCATAGGAACCTATATGAATGCCGGTGAGGACAATTTCTCTGTAGCCGTCCTGATAAAGCCTCTCTGCTGATCTGAGCACCTCGGATATGCCCAGACTCCTGCTCCGTCCCCGTGCATGCGGCACAGAGCAGTAGGTGCAGGAAAAATTACAGCCATCCTGTATCTTGAGAAATGCCCGCGACCTTGTTGATCGGTATGGCATAGGAGCGAGTAAAAAATCCGGCGATGCAACCCGCACTGCTGCTCCTGTATTGGTGGTCCTGCACCGCTCCTTTGAGGTAATTGAAGACAGGTGCTGGAGGATATCCTGCTTCCCGGCATTACCGAGAATAAGGTCCAGGCCCTCGATGCTGGAAAGTTCCCCAGGTCGAAGCTGGGCATAACAGCCTGTAGCAATAACCCTTGCACCGGACCTTAACGCCCGTCTGATAATTTGACGGGATTCGTAATCACTCTTTGCAGTAACAGTGCAGGTATTGACAATGCATAGATCCGGCTTATCACGGGCACTGACTATCTCGTGGTCACCGTCGCGAAGCATACCTTCAATAGATGCGCTCTCTGCCTGGTTGACCTTGCAGCCCAATGTCTGGATGGATATTTTCATGGATGAAATAACGTGCACATATTATTTTTTGGTCTGAAACGATGAAGTTTTCTGCTAGATTTATAAATAATTCAGAACAGCTTCTCACCAAAGAGCGAATGCAAGCCTGCCTTCACAATCCTGACGTTTACAAAGGCATCCTGATCTTCTCTTTCACCGCAGTAATGTACGATCTTGTTTGTCCCTGTCCTGCCTGTCAGTCTTTCAGGATCACTGGAGCTTGGACCTTCAACAAGGATCTCCAGCACCTGCCCCACCAGTTCGCTGTTTTTTTGGTACGTTACATCCTCCTGTAACTGGAGAACCTGGGCCAGTCTCTCTGCTTTTACCTGCTCCGGTACATGATCAGGCATTTCAATGGCCTTTGTACCGGGCCGTTTTGAATATTTGAATGCAAATATACCGTCATACTGAATATCAGTGAGTGCCTGCATGGTCATACGGAAATCTTCCTCAGTCTCGCCGGGGAATCCTGTGATAATGTCGGTTGTTATCGAAATGCCGGGAATCATTTTTCTCAGACCATCGACCCTTCTCCTATACTCTTTAAAGGTGTAGCCCCGGTTCATGAGGTGCAGTACATGGTCAGACCCTGACTGGATCGGCAGGTGCAGGTGCTCACAGACCTTGGGCAATTCTTTCATCGCCAATATCAGTTCTTCGGAAAGATCTCTGGGATGGGAAGTAACGAAGCGTATTCTCTCTACCCCATCGATGGAGTGTACTTTCCGTAACAAATCAGGGAAATGAACAGCCTCTTCCAGAGTGCGGCCATAGGAATTTACGTTCTGGCCAAGAAGGGTTACTTCTTTAAAACCCCTTTTAGCCAAAGAACTGATTTCATCATAAATATCCTGGGCAGGCCTGCTCCGCTCCTTTCCCCGTGTATAGGGGACAACGCAGTAAGCGCAGAAATTCTCGCAACCGTACATAATAGAAACCCAGGCACGTACACCCCCTGCCCTTTGCATGGGGAGATTTTTTTTGTGATATTCAGGATTGTCCTCCAGGGCAGTTCCAATGCTTTTGTTGTCGATCCACCTATATAATTTGTCTATATTATTGGGCCCAACGATAAAATCTACATAGGGGAAACGCTTGAAGAGGGACTTCCCCTGCTGCTGCGCAATGCACCCGGCAACGGCTATCTTCAGGCCCGGGTTATAGTCCTTTGCCTTTTTCAGGCGCCCCAGTTCACTGAGAAATTTCTGCTCAGCCTTCTCCCTGATGCTGCAGGTGTTTAACACAATGACATCAGCATTCTCTGCATGATCGGCACTTATTAATCCATTTTCTGAGAATATACCAGCTATCTTCTCGGAATCATGGACATTCATCTGACAACCGAATGTGTGTATATGGTATTTTCTGGTCATATGAAATTTGAATTACAGATCATGTAAAACTCTTATTCCGGCGATGTATTTCTGACATCTGACAAGGCAATGAATAGTTTCATTACCTTTCTGGATTCTCGCCCCGGCGAGTCGCCTGCGGTGACCTGCCTGCGCCGCATGAGAACAATAACATCTGTACACCGCATCAAATATTGTACATTATTTGTAAGGGGATTTTGAAAAAGGACCTTCCTGATGCTTCTATAAAAAGAAAACCTTACTGCCTGCCTGCAGCGTCTAATCCAGGGTAAATTTCCTCTAAGAGATATTTGCCCAGGTTTCTTATTTCATCAGTAAACCTGTCATAACTGAGTGGCTTCACGACATACTTTACACACCCCAAATCAAGACATCGTTCAATCATTACCGGATCATCGGTAGTGGAAAGAATAATGACCGGTATCTCCTTAAGTATACTGTCATCTTTGACCTGTCTGATAACGTCCAGACCATCAACAATGGGCATGCGAATATCTAAAAGTAATGCATATAGTTCGTCATCACTGCGGCTTAAGCCATTGCCTCTTTTGAAAAGAAAATCCAGGATTTCCTGCCCGTCTTTAAAATGGACTATTGAATTTGTCACACCAGCCCGCTTCAGATTCTGAATGGTAAGGGTTGCATGCCCTTCGTCATCTTCAGCCAGTAAAAGAACTATCTCTTTGCCCATCTGACTCCCCTCACAGCTCCTTTAATTATGTATAAGGCTATAATTAATTTATATTAATTCCATTTCTAAAGCAACAGAGAATTTACTGACCCGATATGAGCGTGGAATAAACTGTGCCCTGGAGTGGTGAACGTAACCTCAGATACTGATAAGTCTGGACACATAAGAGGCATGTTTATTAAGGTGCGACAGTACAGATCAACGGATATAAATAACTATCCACAGGTCAATTTCATACTGCCTGTATGTCAAGTGGGCAGAAGTGGAATCTTTCATTTGAAGCGAGATCCCACTTCCTGAATCCAACATATTTTAATTCCCGTTTAAATTATCAGTTATAATGAGAAACTGGAGTCACCAGAAATGCACAATACACTTTTTAGATTCAGAGATGTTTCTTTCAATTACCCCGGGGGCAGCAGTGTCCTTGAGGATCTGAACCTTGAAATCGGAGCAAATGAGCTCTTTTTGATCAGGGGTGAGTCAGGGGCGGGGAAGAGCACCTTCCTCCAGCTCTTTAACCGTTTCTGCGACTCCGGGAATGGGGTCATCCTCTATCATGGGAGAGATATCCGGGAATACGGGATAGAGAAGATCAGGAAGTCCATTATTTATCTGCCGCAGATACCGCATGTCATAGAGGGCAGTGTTGAAGATAACCTCAGATTTCCTTTTTCATTTACTGTCCACAGGGACAATACGTTTGATGCATCCAGGGCGGAAGAATGGCTTGACTATTTTCAGCTCCAGGTATCTCTCCGGGATGAGGCACTGAAATTGTCTGTTGGACAAAAACAACGCATTTCCCTGATCAGGGCAATGCTCCTCGAACCTGAGGTCCTGCTCCTTGATGAACCCGGTTCTGCCCTGGATGAAGCCAATAAAAAGCTCATTGAACAAAAGATAGAATCTCTGCTGCGGTCCTCTGATGTTACGGTTCTGATGGCTAGCCACAGCACGGTCTCCTTCGCACATACCAGTTACAGAGATTTTGAAATAAAAAACAGGACGTTAAAGGAATTAAAATGAACGCTGAAATCATTAACATGTCCTGGTTGAATGTTGCAGTCACAACATTCATCGTTGCTGCTGCAGGACTATGCTCTGTCCTGTTGAAACTCAGGCTTGAAAAAGACCTGCTTATCGGCACAATACGGACCTTCCTGCAATTGATTCTGCTCGGCTATGTCCTGAAGGTTGTATTTGCCGTTAACAATCCCCTTATTGTATTTCTGCTCTTTTCCTTTATGATTTTCTTTGCAGCCAGGATCATATCAGGGAGGGTAACGGAAAAGCGCGTCCCCTACTTTCTTCCCGTCCTTGCCTCAATGTTTCTTAGTTACTTGATCATAAACTTATTTGTCATGGCTGCTATCGTACAGGTTGACCCTTGGTATATGCCGGTCTATTTTATTCCCATTGGCGGTATGATTATTGGTAATTCCATGAACGCAATCGCCATTTCTATGAATAACTGGTTTGAGGGGCTGAAAAAGGACCGGGGCAGGATCGAACTCTTTTTGAGCCTTGGAGCAACACCTGTAGAAAGCTCTGCTGAGAATTTCAAAAGTTCCGTCAAATCCGGAATGATACCCTCCATTAATGCCCTGATGTCAGTGGGTATTGTCTCTATCCCCGGTATGATGACAGGACAGATTCTCGCAGGCACTGACCCTATGATTGCCATTAAATATCAGATAATCATCATGCTTCTCCTTGTGGGATCAACGGCACTCTCCACAGTATTTGCCCTGCATATCGTCAGGAGACTTTCCTTTACATCAAACCATCAGCTGAAAATATAAACATTCCTTTTTTTGCCTATTCCTGAGTTCCCTTTCAGACTTTTCCATCGGTCAGCAACACCTGGCCACTTTATTGCTCAATAACCCCTTCATTAATTTTTCAAATAAAGTTATTCACTCTCTCATCCGATTAATAAGGTTAATTATATAAATGTTTACTAAGAAGTAATAAATAGTAAAAAAACAATATCTATATCATGAAATTACTGCATAAATTAATACTGGCTTTTTCTGTGGTCGTTGTATTGAGCTCACTCACAGCTTTTTTTTCTATTCAGTACAGCAGAAGCCTTCTTCAGGAAACATTTCTGAAAAGTACCCGGTTACAGGCAAGAAATGTTCTGAACAATATAGAAAACGAACTTGAAAGCAAGATAGAAATATTTCAGGCATTGTCAAGAGATATTATTCTGCAGGAAGCATTAGCTGCATCGAACAATCAATTCAGCATATTAGAAAATGTTCAGACATATATTGAGGAAATAGAAGAGGCATGGCCTTCTATTTCAGAAGAGGCTATTTTAAATAATACGCTGCCTTTTTTAGATAAAAACCTGACATGGGAGTTAAGACAGAAGCGGGACTTCTTTAAACATCTCTACGGGTTTGAGGTCGTAGGAGAGGTTTTTGTAACGAATAAATTCGGAGCCAATGTAGCCATGTCAGGAAAAACCAGTGACTATAAACAGGATGACGAAGAATGGTGGGAGCGGGCTCATCAGAATGAATTGTTTATTAATGATGTCGACTATGATGAAAGTGCAGATTTATATTCCGTAGATTTTGGTTTGGCCGTTTATGATGAATACAATGATTTTATCGGCGTCATAAAAGTTGTGCTGAGCCTGCAGGACTTAATGTCTGCAATGAATATAGAACACGAGGCAATGCACGACAAATATGAAACCATGTTCTACATATTAACCAATGCCGATGGTAAGGTCCTGTATTCAACAGAAGGCCACCGGTTTTTTCAGGATGTAACATATCTTATCGGTGGAGAAGATCAGTTAGTACCCGGTACAGTACAGGACGAAGTAATGATTTTACAGGAAGTCGAAATCCAAAGGGAAGAAAGGAAAGAAGTGCTTGTGACACACATTCATACACAAGGCTTTCATGAATATGGTGGTCTGAACTGGATATTGGTAATTAAACAGGATGCTGATGAGCTCTATGCACCTATCAAGGAATTATCATTCCGAATAGCGCTGACCACACTGGCAATCGCACTTGTCACAATTTCCCTGGGTCTGGTGCTGGCAACATCGATTTCAAGAAATATCAGACGGCTCCGTGATGCATCCATACAATTGGGACATGGGGATCTGGATGTGAGGGTGAGGGAATCATCAGGCGATGAAATCGGGGAGTTGTCGGCGACCTTTAATAAAATGGCGGAGGATCTGAAAAATACAACGGTAAGCAGAGACAGTCTTGTTGAGGAAATAAAGATGAGGATGGCAGCGGAAGAGTCGATTCTTGACAGTGAGAAACGGTTTCGTTCCGTAGCCGAGAATGCCAGCGATGCGATCTTATATGTTGACAGTCGTGGTGAGGTGATATTCTGGAATGCTGCTGCAGAAAAAATATTCGGTTATACTGCTGAGGAAATTGTGGGTCAAAAAGTAACTTCGCTCATGCCTCAAGAATATCGGGATTTGCATAGTGCAGGTATAGAACGATTAGTCAACAACGGTCAGTCTCGAATGATTGGAAGAACTATGGAAATTGAAGGTCTCAGAAAAGACGGTCATGCATTCCCCCTTGAACTCTCTCTCTCCACATGGACTGTCAGAGAAGATATCTACTTCACCGCAATCATCAGGGACGTATCCAGCCGCAAACACACGGAAGAGATTATTCAGAAACAGGTTGGCCGTCTGAGTGCGCTGCGCTCAATTGACCAGGCAATAATAGCAAGCCTCGACCTGAATGTAACACTTGATGTATTCCTCACACAAATTTTATCTCAGCTCAATATTGATGCTGCTTCCATACTGCTTCTGAACCAGGATACACAGATTCTGGAATATATAGTCAGCAAAGGTTTCAGATCAAGTGCATTGAAATACACACGGCTCAGGCTGGGTGAAAGTCACGCAGGCAGTGCAGCCATCAAACGTCATATCGTCACAATACCTGATCTCAGAGAAAAGAGCTCAGGGTTTGATAACTCCAAGCTCTTCCCTGATGAAGACTTTGTGACCTATTTTGCCGTTCCTCTCATCGCGAAAGGGAATGTGAAGGGAGTACTGGAAATATTTAACCGTTCAACTGTCAATACAGATCCAGACTGGATGGAATTTCTCGAGGCGATTGCCGACCAGGGAGCCATTGCCCTGGATAATGCAACACTCTTTGCTGATCTGCAGCGTTCAAATATTGAACTCTCCCTTGCCTATGACACGACTATTGAAGGCTGGGCACGGGCCCTTGATATGCGGGATAGAGAGACAGAGGGCCACTCAAGAAGAGTCACGGAACTGACAGTGCGCATTGCACAGGAATTCCAGATAAGGGATGACGATCTCATGCAGGTCCGGAGAGGCGCTTTGCTTCATGATATAGGAAAAATGGGGATCCCTGATAATATTCTGTTAAAACCGGGCAAGCTGACAGAAGAGGAATGGGTCATTATGAAACAGCACCCTGTGTATGCCCGGGACCTGCTCTATCCCATAGAGCACCTGAGACCGCCAATTGACATACCGCTCTATCATCATGAAAAGTGGGATGGTACCGGCTACC
>CP070644.1:2392705-2403875 GCA_020354155.1 Nitrospiraceae bacterium
CTGCATCAGCTTGAAATCATGCTCTGTCCTTATCCTGGAATAAGAGGCAACTCTTTTTTCCAAAATGCATGCAAGCATTTCCTTTGAATATTCCTCGGTATCAGGGACCCCAAAGGCTGTTGCAGATGCCCTGTCTTCTTTGGGGCTTTCGTAATACTCAATAAACACACGATAAATATCAACCTTGTCAGCGTCACGGACCATCTTTAAAAAGAAAATACTCCTGTCATCAAAGTGAGGAGGTATTGCATAGGCGTTGTGGAACTGAACAACCCGCAATAATAAATTCCGCTCCTGTGCCGGCAGCGCATGGAGTACATTTTCTTTCACCAGTACCCGCATGCCGAGCAATCCATGGTTTATTGATTTGCGGTCCTCAAATGTCGTGTATTGTGCATACTGAGAGAATCTTCCGATATCGTGAAATAAACCAACCGCTTCAGCCAGCATTATCTCGTCCCTGCTTAATGAAAGACCGGAGGCTATAGATACAATGTTTTCAGCGACATGGAGAGAGTGATCAATTTTAAGCTGTATATTTCGACGGTCAGCCTCTTCGGTGTCCAAAAAAGACTCTGTATAACGGGTAAACCATTCCCGATATGCATGCAGGTCCCTGAGCGTCATTTATCACCCTGCATTATAATTACAACATTGGGATGGTCAAAGGACATGCCTGCAATCTCAACTGCTGTGCCTGACGTGATTTTCTCATCATCATATCCCAGCTTTTCACAGACATAGATGATACTTGTGTCATTGCGAACCGCAGGTGAAGCAATCTCTAACGTTGCAGATGGTATAGATTGCTTCGTTGTTCTGACTTCTCCGGGACTCCTGGCAATGAAGGCCTCGGCTGCATCCAGCAATACCTGCGCGATCTTCTCGGGAGTATTTATCTTGTCGGTCAGTATTGCTAATGTCCTGTGCTGTTTTAACAGTTCCGGCATCTCAGTGATTTCGTACTCCAGTTTTCGTCTCCGCTCCGGATCAGGCCCACCGTGTAGGCTGAGAAAAAATGCATTCCCGGATGGTTCTTTTATCTTGGAAAATGCAACCTGGACGCTGGACAGGTCAGGAAAGACCTCTATTGACTCTTTCCCAATCTCGTCCCTGATCACCCTGCCGATTCCAAAGAACATGGGATCGCCGACTGCAAGCAGCGCAATGATCTCATTATTATAATTATTGCGAATATAGTCCTTTGTTTCATAAATATCTTTCAGGACTTTTATTCTCTCCTTGACTGTTTCGTATTCGTTGTAATCTTTAAAGGCCTCCAGCAGTCTTCCATTCGATAAAACAACTTCTGCTCTCAAGAGGGCTTCTCGTGCCTTTTTATCAAGAGGCCTGAAGCCGATTCCTATGATGGAGACCCTGTTCATCTATATCAAATTCTCTTAGGATACATCAGGATTTCTGGTCTGTTTCAGACTGTATTCTCTCAAGCACAATCTCGGCAAGCTTTTTGTGACTGCCAAGGGGCCCGGTATATACAAACTCAATAGCAGGGAATTCCTCTCTGGCCCGGTTTATTGTTTCTGGGATGTTCTTCGTAACATGGTGTCCGCTGCTCAGCAGAAAGGGGTGGACTATTATTTTTCCTGCACCGCCTGCTGCTGCTTCCCCTATTACCTTTTTCAGATCAGGCTCCATAAACTGAAGATAGGCGACCCGTATACAATCCTTCCTGCAGTCTTTATGCAGCATTGCATGCAGCATGTCTGCTACCTGGGAAGTTGTATCCGCTCCTTCCTCAGAACTGCCGTGCCCTACAATAATTATCACTTCATGCAGCATAACCGTATCTTTCCCTGACCAGATTATATGTCCTGTGCCATCTTTTTGAGGCAGGCATCCATGCCGACCTGTCGTAAAATGAAACAAATGTCCACTTTGGATTTAAGAATATCGGCCCACCTGTCGATAGCCTTTTCTTTCTCCTGGAAATAATTGACCTGTACTTCTCTTGCAGGGAGCCCCTTTTTCAGCCTCAGCGAGTTTATGACAGCCGTCCTCAGACCATCGTTATCAAAGATGCCGTGAATATAGGTGCCCCACACATTGTCCTTTGCTGAACCGTCTAAAACATCATCGTTCAAACGGCTTATTCTGAATAAACCTACGTCCCCTGTTGTCTGCCCCATATGGATTTCATACCCCTTCAGGTGGTTCCATCTGCAGCTTGAAGTGCTTTCTACTGCATCGAACCATCTTGGGCTGGTAATAGCAGCCGAGACCTGGCAGGTCGTCTTTGTCCTGTCAAGTGTGGTCTCTGTATCCAGAAGACCAATACCGCAGATCTCTTTCATATCACTCTCTACACCGAAAGGGTCCTGTATTTTCTGCCCAAGCATCTGATAGCCGCCGCATATACCTACCAGAGAGATGCCCTTCTTCACCGCTGTTTTTACCGACTCCTCAATGCCGTGCTCTCGAAGAAAGAGCAAATCACTGACAGTGTTCTTTGAGCCGGGAACAATAATAAGGTCCGCATTGTTAATGTCTGCTTCGTCAAGAGAGTACTTTATCTCAACATCCTCTTCATACATGAAGGGATCAAAGTCAGTAAAGTTAGAGATATAACGCAACCCGAGAACCACAATTTTGACTGGTTTATGGAAATCGTTTTTATATCGTGGAATCAGTCTTTCCACTGGTATGGCATCTTCTTCATGGAGACCAAGATCACCCATGTAATCAATTGTACCGATCACGATTTTACCTGTCTTTTTTTCGATCATTCGCAGGCCCGGGCGGAGAATGTCCAGGTCACCGCGGAACTTGTTTACAATAAAGGCCTTTATATAGTCAGCATCGCTCTTTTCCTTCTGCGGCAATCCATCGATACTGTCCTTCAGCAGTTCAACAGTACCGTGAAATGATGCAAAGACCCCACCCTTGTCTATATCACCTACAAGAATTACCGGTGCATCTGCATAGCGTGCCACTTTCATATTCACGATTTCTTCTTCCCGTAGATTTATCTCTGCTGGACTACCAGCACCCTCTATCACTATCAAGTCATATTTGTCAGCAAGCCTGTCGTAGGCTGCTGTCACAGACTTCCAGGCCTTTTTCTTGATGTCATAATATTCTGTGGCCTTCATATTTGCGTATACTTTTCCGTCAAGAATTACCTGGCAACCAGAGTGTGACGTTGCCTTGAGGAGAACAGGGTTCATATCATTTGATGGTTCTACTCCGGCAGCCTCTGCCTGAAAGGCCTGTGCCCTGCCTATCTCTCCGCCCTCTTTTGTTATAAAGGAGTTGAGCGCCATGTTCTGGCCCTTAAAGGGTGCAACCTTTATACCAAGATCCCTGAATATCCTGCACAACCCCGCAACGACCACACTCTTTCCAGCGCCTGAACCCGTTCCCTGTATCATTATCGCTTTCGCCACTATTTCACCACGTAATTGAGACATCGGATGGTCGGGTAGTCCCAGAGTTCAATTATGTTTAACGCCCCGAAATCCTGCTCTATTTTGAATATGTTTTCTAGTGGTACCCCGAGCATCTCACAGAGAATAACCCTGATGATGCCTCCGTGAGAAACTATAGCGATTGCTTCATCCATATGGTTTCTGATAATTTCATTCCATGCTTTCAGTGCCCGGTCTCTGACATCAAGAGTGTTTTCTCCTTCTATAGGACTATACTCAAGGGGGTTGTCAGCCCAGGCCCTGAATGCGTCAGGATATTTTTCTTCTATCTCGCTGAAGGTCATCCCTTCCCAAACACCGAAGCTTCTCTCTTTTAAATTTTCAATAACAACAGGTTTCAGCTTGAAGGGCTCGGCAATTATTTCTGCGCTCTTCAGGGCACGGCTCAGTCCGGATGAATAAACGGCGTTCAGACCGTTCAAGCTGTTCAAACGGTTTGAACTGTTTAAACTATTTGACCGGCTTGAACAATAGTGAACAATATACTCCGACAATCTCTGTATCTGTTTGATTCCATTAGCAGATAACGGTACATCTATATGCCCCTTGTAGCGCTTCTCTTCAGCGTCTTCTGTCTCGCCGTGTCGTATCAGATAGATTGTTGCAGCCATATCACCGTTATGAAGAGAAAGATCAGTCTCGTAATTTCATTCACCGCTCCAAGAGTATCTCCTGTTAAGCCGTCAAAATGCCTCTTTGAAAACCATACAGCCAGAACACTGAGGCCATAGAGAGCAGGGAATAGCATCATGGAGAAGAAGATAAAAAGGTTCATGCTCGAAAAGAATATCCCAACTGCAAGTGCAATAGTAAACAGTATGAGCGTTGATACCAGCAGTTCTCTGTTGCCAGTGTTTTCAATAAAGAGTCTGCCCAGCCCGTCCTGTCGTGCGGATCGGCCGTAACATAATGCCGGCACCATTGCCCAACGGGTAGAGACTGTCATCAGAAGGAGGATTGCATAGTATAGATTCCCTGCTGAATAAAAATGTACTGCATTGAGCATGACATAACTCAACAGCAGGCTCATGACAATCGCGATGACCCCTATGGGCCCGATGGAACTGTCTTTCATAATCAAAAGTTTCTTTTCCCTGTCGCCTCTCGATGCGATTGCGTCAAAGGTATCTGCAAGACCATCCAGATGGAGGCCGCCGTTCAGTATGAGCAGTATGAATACAATCAGTGCATTAACAACCTGGGAAGGCAGAATGCTCATAAAGAGCATGGCAATAACAGCAACAACTATCCCTTCAGCAAGTCCCGCAACAGGGAAATAGGTCGAAGAGCTGCCTATCTCTTTTTCAGAGGCGCCCTCCCCTCCTTTTAAGGGAACGATCGTTAAAAACTGCAGTGCGATTAAAAGTTTTCTCATTGTCTATAATGTTGAACCCGTTTAAGCCGTTCAAACTGTTTGAACTGGTTGACCGGTTTGCACTGTTTCTCCTTAGTCGTTCTGTTCTGATACCGCCGCTTCCTCAAAGGTGGCCATTTCTTTATATATCTTCAAGCCGGCATCAATGAGGAGCATGGCAAGCGCTGCCCCGGTACCCTCTCCCAGTCTCAAGTCGAGATCAAGTATGGGACGCAAACCTATTTTATCAAGCATCGCCCTGTGGCCGATCTCCTGGGACATATGGGAGGCAAACATGTAGTCTTTTGTTTTCGCATTGATATCGTAGGCAATCAGCGCCCCAGCTGTCGAGATAAATCCATCAATGACAACAGGAATTTTGTTTGCTGCAGCACCGAGGACCAGACCTGCAATCCCTCCTATTTCCGTACCGCCTATCTTGGCAAGCACATCAACAGGGTTTGAGGCATCAGGTCTATTGATTGCAATGGCATCCTTTATAACCTGTACCTTATTTGTCCATGCATCATCATTAATACCAGTACCCCTGCCTGTAATGTCTTCAACAGACACTCCGGTCAGAACATTGGTAATGGCGCTTGAAGGAGTTGTGTTCGCTATTCCCATATCACCTGTACCAAATATTTTATATCCCTTCTCCGCATACACATTCGCGATCTCTATCCCTGTTTCTATACATTTCCTGGCCTCAGCATTCGTCATCGCAGGTCCTCTCCTCATGTTCTTCGTACCGGAAACCACCTTTCGGGAAAAAAATCGTTCATTTTGAAGCCCTCCGAAATCATGGTCAACACCGATATCCACAACAACCACCTCGGCGCCTGCATGACGAGCAAGCACATTAATGCCTGCTCCCCCGTTTATAAAATTAAGCACCATTTGGGGAGTAACCTCTTTTGGAAAGGCAGAGACTCCCTCGTCCGCAACGCCGTGATCACCGGCAAAGGTAAACACTACTTTCCTGTCCAGCTCCGGCATAGGTGTTTCCATAATTGCAACAAGCTGCTTCGCAAACTCCTCGAGCCTCCCCAGGCTTCCCTGGGGTTTTGTAAGGCTGTCCAGCCTGTGCTGCGCCGCTTCAGCGAATTTGCCGTTGGTGTTTGTTATGCCAGTTACAACTGTATTGAAATCCATGCTATCCTCCTCGTGAACTTGTATTATTCATTGTCATCCTCGGACTTGATCCGGGGATCCAGTCTTTTTTTCTGGATTCCGCATCAAATGCGGAATGACAGAACTGCTGCTTTTATTTAATTTTCACCGGTATCCCCGCTGCTACCATATAAACCTCATCTGCAGCCTCTGCCACTTTCTGGTTCAGAAAACCCGCCAGGTCCCTGAACTCGCGAGCCAGAGGATTTTCCGGCACTATTCCCATACCCACCTCGTTGGAAACGATATACAGATTACAGAACCCCGATTTCAGAGAAGAGTCAGAAGAATTTTTCATCTGGTTTAAAGTATGAACAAATTCATTCATATTCTCATATATCATTTCTTGTCTGCTGTCTGTTGTCTTGGTTCTTTGATCTGTGTTCTGTGTTCTCGTCATAATGTTTGACAGCCAGAGTGTCAGGCAATCAATCACGATTACAGTATATTTACCATGACTGTTTAACACAGTCTCTGCCAGTCTCACAGGCTCCTCACAGGTAACCCATTCCGTTCCCCTGTCTTCTCTGTGCTGTTGTATCCTGTCCTGCATTTCAGCATCCAGCGCTTCGCCTGTTGCAATGTATGCCCTGGGCCCCCTGGTCTCTGCGGCTTTATTCAGTACAAAAGAACTTTTTCCGCTTCTTGCTCCGCCTATGACGAAGGTGATCTTAGCAGACATCAGATAGCTCCTGCTTCAATTCTCAAGCCTGTACGCTACCGGCACCTCTATCCGGCTTGCGATCAGCGGATAGGGGGCCGCTTTTTTCACAACCTTTACTGTTGCCCTGTCTAAAATGCTGAACCCCGAGCTTTTTTTTATCTCAATATCATCCGGTTTGCCGCTTTCATTTATCCTGAAACTTACATACACCGTTCCCTCCAACCCTCTTTTTCGTGCGAGAACCGGATAGGTCTTGACCCTTTCAATAGCGTTTCCGATTAATTGGATAATGCCCGGTGACAGGCCTGCACTTGCCGAACCGTTCATAACTCCTCTGCTTTCAGCCGCAGGGGTTTCATATTCGGCCTGAACAGCGGTTCCATCCTTATTAATTTCATCAAGACCTTCGTCCACATTGCCCTTTGCAACTGTATACAGTTCTTCGTCAGTCAGCACAGTCTTATCCACCGGAGAATCTTTATGTTCCTGTGCGACAGTCTCTTCTGCAACTGGTTCATCAACGGTTTCTATCGCAACTTCAGCCTTCACCACTTCTGTTGTCTCTGTTTCATGATCAATCGGCTCAGTTTCATCTTTCAATTCCTTCTCTTGCACTGGGAGTGATGCTGTTTGTGCAGCTGTTTGTTTCCCCGGAGTTTTCAGATCACCATCCGCTTCAAAGTTGACAAAGAAGACCTTCTGTTCAAGACCATCACCGCTGCCCTTCAGGATTCCTGCGGAAAACAAAAGGGCAGCAGAGAAGAGGGAAATGTGAAACAAGACTGAAATTGTAATGGTCTTTTTAAAGTTCATCGTGTCTAATCAAAATGTCATTCCTTTTGTCGGAATGTTATATCTCAACTGATACCCCAAAAAGCATGTTAAATTTTGGAGACGGATATACCGCCTTTTCAACAGGAAAACTGAACAGACTTAAAGTACCAAATTCAGAGTATTCCTCGTTCGTTATATTATTCAAGTCCAGATATACAGTCACCTTCTTCCACTGATATTGGATCTTGCTATTTACAACAAGATAGTCTTCCTGCTCAGGAAAGCTGTTTGTAAAGTCACTTATGAACTGGCGCTTCCCAATATAGACACCATTCAGAGCAACTGTAAATCCATGCCCTGGTGAAAATACTGAATTTAATGTTGCCTTATGACTGGGTACATTGGGAATATCCTTATCGACATACTGTCCGCCCTTAACCGAAGCATCAAGATAAGTATAGCTGCCGTTCACTCTTACCTGCTCAACAGGCTTCACCCCGAAGGAAAACTCAACACCATCTCTGCGGGTTTTGCCGTCAAGATTCTCGTTTGCACCAAATCCGAATGAACCCCCGGCAGGGTTATAGAGAATCTCATTACTGGTGTCAATTCTGAATACATTAACCTGTGCGTACGTATCATCATTGAAGTAATGTCTCAATCCAATCTCGTAGTTATCAGCAGTTTGGGGAATTAATGAGGTATCGATCGTATTGCTGATAAAATTGAAAAGCTCATCGAGCACAGGGTTCCTGAAGCTCCTCGAATAACTGGCGTACGTGTAGGACTGTTTATAAAAATGAATATTTATCCCCGCGGTATAGAGGTCCTCGTCCATCGTTGTTTCACTGGGGGTACTCGGTCGAAATCGCATCCGGGTCCGGTCATGGCGATAACCGCCTGACAGTATAACTTTGTCAAATAACCGCAACTCATCGTGGGCATAGTACCCCTCACTCTTTTTTTCCAGGTCAATGTATGCCAAGCCGGAATAGGATGAGTTGTTCTCTATATCTTCTTTTGCCTTCTGATAATCATATCCCAGCGTCAAACTGTTTTCTGCTTCACCGATCCTGTTGCGGAGCAATGCCTGCGGTGAAAAAGATGTCGTTATGATCTCAGTACCTCCAGTAAATGACCCTCCTACAAAAGAAGCAAAGGACAGAGAGTTTCGCTTCCTGTAGGAAGCATCAAGCTTAACAAAACTGTCTTTCCAAAAATAAAGCTCCGGACCACCCTTGAAGTAATAATCCTCGACATCTGCATAATCAAGAGGATTTACTGTATTGGTTCTTGAAGCACCTGAGGCAAAATCACTATCCTTGAGAGCGCCGGGCAGACCGGTGTTGTCCTTATGATACCCTGTACTGAAATTCAGCCGTAACAGATCACTTATGTAATACTTTACATTGCCACCTATATCCCTAGCCTCTGTGTCACTATTGTCCCTGTATCCGTTTGCGTTAAGGTAACGGCCGTCGACTGCAAATGTCACATTGTCTGTACTGTTAGAGAAATATACATTCCCTTTATAGGTATCATAGCTTCCTGCTGCAGCACCAGCGCCTGCTTTCAGTCCTTCCCCCTCCTTTGTAATGATATTTATTACTCCTCCACCGGCATTGTCTCCATACATAACACTCCCACGTCCGCCTCGAACAATTTCTATTTTTTGAACTCTGTCCAGAGGAATCTGAGACCAGTCAGTCCCGCTGAGATCAGCCTGGTTTACTGGCCTGCCGTCTACAAGGACCAGGGTGTTCAAAGGTGCTGTTTCTCCAAACCCTCGCATATCGACTGTCAGGTTACGCTTGTTTCCAGCGATATCATTTACATGCATTCCAGCTGCTTCCCTTAAAAGATCGGGGATAGTATGGGCTGTAGAGTTTCTGATTTCTTCTTTACTGATAATACTGGTGTTGGCAGGCACAGAGGCAAGGCTCTCTTCGTATCGCGTCGCACTGACCACTACCTCTTTTATCTTTACCGGCTCCCCGCCTGCAAAGGCAGTCGATGCCGCAAAAAAAGTCAGCAATAAAATACATACTCTATTCATTCAAATATTCTCCTTTTTATTATTCATTTCAATTCGTGTTCAGTTTCAAACCAGGTACTGCTCATCCTCAACTCGTATTTTGTATCATTGTTCCTCCTCTTCCCTCGAAGGGGTTCATTGTATTCCGGATATCCAGGATCTCCTGACTCAGGGCCACCTACTTGCCCGCCTTCCCAGCACAAGGATTCAAACAGTTCAATCCGTTGAATCTGTTTAACCCGTTCTAACCAGTGGCTTTTTCGGGCTTTCGCTCCCATCACAGTTGCGGGGCAGTTCCCGTCTTCCACGGGATTCCCCTGTAATATCCGGTTGCTGCACCAGACTTGTTTTCCGGCTATCTATTAATACCGTATAAAGACTCCTCCTCTTTCTTCTCTTTTCATTTCTATGGTCACATCAAAGGCCTCTTTCAGCAACTCCTGTGTCAATACTTCCTGCGGTGTTCCACTGCCAAGTATGCGCCCTTCTTTAACAAGGATAAGCCTGTCAAACTGAAAGGCAATGTTAATGTCGTGGAGGGCCATAATGGCCGTTATGTTTCTGCGCTCTCTCAGGTCCTGCAACAGTTTCAGGAGTTCTATCTGATACTTTATGTCCAGGTTTGCAAGAGGCTCATCAAGGAGAACAAGACCTGCACCCTGCAGAAGTGTCATCGCAATATACACCCTTCTCCTCTCCCCACCGCTCAAATTCGAAATGAGTGTGTCCTCGTACTCAGAAAGACCAACCATGCCTATGGCCTCTTCAACGCTCAGTTCCGGGAGCGTATCATAGGGATACCTGCCCATGCTTACAAATTCCCGCACAGTAAAGGGAATGTTCAAATCAAGAAACTGCGGCAGGTAACTGACAAGCTTTGCCCTGTCCCTGTTCTTGTATGTATCAAGTGCCTTACCCCAGAGATGGATCCTGCCCCTGAGCGGTCTTAGTATCCCGCTTGCAAGTTTCAGGATCGTTGACTTACCTGACCCGTTTGCCCCAAGCAGTCCGATGAATTCGCCATTTTTAATTGCAGCAGACATATCCTGTAAAAAGGATTTCTCCTGATCATAAGAAAAACTCACTGTATCAAAATCAAGAATATGACTGTCAGAAGCTGAGTACATCTTTCCTCCTGAGTAAGTAAAGAAAATAAGGGGCCCCGAGAATAGCTGTAATGATCCCGGCGGGAAGTTCCATCGGTGATACTATGGACTTACCAATCAGGTCTGCTATGCAGAGTAAGGCACCTCCTCCAAGGGCAGAGACCGGTATGAGTATCCTGCTGTCCGAACCAACAACAAACCGTCCTATGTGGGGTATCAAGAGACCGATAAAGCCTATCATTCCTCCAAGAGACACGGAAGCCGCAGTCATAAGACCCACTGCTATAAAAAGAATAAACCGTTCTTTTTTTGGTGAAAATCCGAGACTGTGGGCAAGCTCATCACCAAGCATAAGGCTGTTCAGGGCCTTTGCCCGTACCAGAGCAATAAGGAGCCCAAGGGCAATAAACAGGAATCCGTATGGAATTATGGTCCAGTCCGCCAGAGAAAGATCCCCGAAGATCCAGAGCGTTGCCCGCTTCAGTCCTTCATTACTTGATAGACTCATGATAAGCATGAGCAGGGATGAAAAAAGGAACCCGAGGCCAACGCCTGCAAGAAGCAGTCTGTCCGGCCAGAACCCTCCGCGCTTCCATCCCATAGCCCCTACAAAAATCC
>CP070644.1:2403975-2427718 GCA_020354155.1 Nitrospiraceae bacterium
GCCGCTGAGAAAAGCAACCATTAACAGCAAGAACAATTTAAGGGCAAAAGTAACTTTAGGGGCTTGGACATTTTCAGGCCCCGTTTCCTTTTATATTTCAGGTTGAAATACAAATCTTCTTTTTTGAAAATTATTAATCAGGTGTTATAGTGCAGATGTTATCCGTATCTCTTTATTGATAATCACATTATATCGTTGACCTGCTATTCACAACTGTCCTGATGATAAATCATATTTACCATTAATATCCGACCGTCACTTACACCGTAGATCACATAAGGTAGTCAGTAAACTATGCTTGAAGTAATTTTTGTTCAGGCTCAACCCTGAATGAAAAACTGATCATTGAAAATGGTCAGACCTGCTTCATGCTCCCCACAGCTCTCACCAGCCCTATCCCGAGATAAAGCAGCGTCTCTACATCAAGATAGTCTGCTGCGGTTGAGTCAAGGAGCACCTTGCAGTCTGCACCAAATTCTTCATCAGCAGGCCAGAGCAAAACAAGAAAGGGAATCTTCGGAAGAGGGTATACAAGCAGACTGTGCGGCGCGGGATACCCTGTTACTTCTTCGGCACCGAGGGCCTTCAGTTTATGAAGAAAGCCTTCCCCGCCCTGTTCAAACATCCTTGCCAGTGCCATCTCACAGGCGCCCTGAAAACTCTCCGACCTGACGATGCCGTCCTTCAGTTCCCTGAAGGCTACCCATTTTCCGGTGATGGGCAGGCTCGCCGCTCTCTTTACATACATCACTATAAGGAGCCTGTCCATGACATCAACGGCTCCCTTGACATCTGCATGAGATAGAGCCACCTCTTTGCCCATGTAGCGAATACGCAATATCCCTTCTTCTTCCCTGGCCCCAAGCTGCTCGGCAATCTTTGAGAAATCCGTTTCAGACATCTCCCTGAACATTTCCTGAAGCCGCCGTTCCTTCCAGTCACCGTCGCCTGAAACCATGGATTCCAATTCAGACCGCGCAGCTTCATCGAGCTCAGGGCATTCATTCAGAGGGATCATCTGTCGTACATACTGCACTGCAAAGGCCATACAGGTTGATGCAGAGCATTTCCCGCAGTTTGTCTGCGGCAGTTTTTTATATAGATGAACAGGCTGCATTCATTTAATATAACACAGGAGATAACCGTAACAAGAGATATGCATTATGCAGAATGTACTCTCTTTTTATATAGAGAGACAGGCTGTTTTATGGTAGAATTGAACACAAACAATGGCAAATACAAAACATAAAGTTACGGATTTTCTGACACGGGAAGTATGGGAAATCGATACCTCTCCCCTTGGCAGGTTCAAGACCTTCCTTGTGCAGACCGTGAGGCTTCTCTATGTTGCCGTCCGGGAGTTTACAGAAGGTCATCTGACCCTGCGGGCAATGAGCCTTGTGTATACGACACTGCTTTCAATCGTACCCGTCCTTGCAATAAGCTTCTCCGTCCTCAAGGCCTTCGGCGTACATAATGAGATCGTTGCTCCAGTCCTGGCGAAATTTCTGGAGCCGATGGGAGCGAAAGGCGCAGAGATCACAACAAGGATTATCGGTTTTGTGGAAAACATGAAAGTCGGTGTCCTTGGTTCTATCGGTCTGGGGATGCTTTTTTATACGGTGGTCTCTGTCATACAGAAGGTGGAAAAATCCTTTAATGCCATTTGGGGCATTAAAAAACCGAGAACGCTGGCCCGGCGTTTCAGCGATTACGTCAGCGTCATGATCATCGGGCCGGTGCTCATGTTTACGGCAATCGGACTGACCGCTTCCTTTACCAGCCATGCAGTAGTACAGAAAATCATTGCCATTGAACCCTTTGGTACCCTGTTCTTCTATACAGTCAAGTTCACACCCTTTTTTATCGTATGCGCTGCCTTTACTTTTCTGTACATCTTTATCCCGAACACAAAAGTGCATTTTAAATCCGCCGTCGTTGGAGGGTTGTTCGCCGGGGTTATGTGGCAGGGTGCCGGAATGGCCTTTGCCAGGTTTACCGTGACCTCAGCCAAATATGCTGCTATTTACTCCGGATTTGCAATCCTTGTCATGTTTATGATCTGGCTCTATGTGAGTTGGCTTATTCTCCTGGTAGGGTGTCAGCTGGCCTATTATCACCAGTACCCTCATTTTCTCTATGCAAAGAAAGATGTCCTGGACCACAGCAACCGGCTGAGGGAGAGGATTGCCTTTTTGATCATGTACTTCATTGGCTACAATTATTATCATGACAGAGAACACTGGAACTTGCACAGCCTTGTGAACCACTTAAAACTCCCCGTAGACCTTGTCGATGAAGTCCTTACCGTACTGGAAAAAAACTCCCTCGTCATTGAAACAGGCGAAGACCCCCCGTCATACCTTCCGGCACGGGACATCGGAACCATAACCCTGAATGAACTGCTCAATGCCGTACGTCTTGCCGGCGGCAGCACTGCTGCGCTTGACAGACATGTTGTGTCAGTACCAGAAGTGGAGGGCATAATGCACTCTCTTGATGCAGCACTCAGTGATTCACTTGGTAAAAAAACCGTACGGGATGTTGTGATCAATGAAGGCTGATGAATGAACAAACCTGATGGCAGAGGAGGCCTGTTCCATGACTGATGAAGCCAGCATGAAAGAACGGAGAAAACATACAAGAATAGTGCTGCAGCATGATGTAGAACTGATTTTATCGGATGCTACCCCTTTCCGGGGAAAGACAAAAGATATCAGTTTCAGCGGCATCTATATTCGTTGTAATAATGCTGACGGTATTCCCATCGGCGACACATGCACGGCCAGACTGCATCTCAGCGGCGGCGACAATCCCGAGACCATACAGTTTCAATGTGAAGTTGTCCGCACTGCTACGTCAGGGGTCGGCATTAAATTCCACAGCGTCGATCTTGCAGGGTATCAGCAATTCAAAAACCTGATGATTTATAATTCATCTGACCCGGACAATTTGATGGCGGAACTGGAAAAAAATCCAGGACTGGACATCGTGTAGCTTTTCAGGAGCTATGCCGCTTATCACCATAGCGCCTCGTTTGTAAAATCGTACCTGCATTTTTTACATTAAGAGCAGAATGAAAAAAGCACTCATAACATTTGTCAAAGCTCCGGTAAAGGGGACAGTAAAAACACGATTACAGAAAGACCTTCCAGCGGAGAGGACCCTGAGAATTTATAAAACCTTCGTAGAGGAAACTGTATCAGGGTGCACCGGCATGCGGGGTGTAGACAGGTATCTGGGATGTGCTCCCTCTGACGAGCACCCCTATCTTCAGAAGATGTCCAGGGAATACCGTCTTCCCACCTTCAACCAGAGAGGGAAAACCCTTGGACTGAAAATAGTCAATGCCTTTCAGGATTATTTCCAACTGGGATACTCCCGGATCGTGTTAATAGGAAGTGACAGCCCTACCATCCCCGGGGAGTTTATTCAGCAGGCCTTCAGGGAATTGGAGTCAAAGGACTTTGTGCTCGGTCCATGCTGTGACGGAGGCATCTATCTCATCGGTGCAAAACAACAGATAGAGCCCAAAATTTTTCACCGGATCCCCTGGGACACCGCTGATGTGCTGAAGATGGTCCTGGTAAAGGTATATCGATATAATATACATTTCTCGCTCCTCCCCTTCTGGTATGATGTTGATACGATTGATGACTTGCATTTTCTTAAGCTGCATCTCAAATATCTGAAAAAGCATATGCCTCTTTAGACGGACCTCGATGTACCTGTTTTCCCGCCGCCCTCCTTTGGTATATTTGTACTTCAGCCAATGCCATTAGATAACAGCCTGTAAAAAAAGGGTTATCCTCCAATGCATAATTGTCCGTTCCCTTTTCCAGTACAGTAGTTACTCTTTTGGGATAAAAGCCATTGACATGATCCGTATAAAGTGATATGATATCTTCAGAATAATAATACTTATTGAAAAGGAATCGCCTATGTCTTCTGCAACAAAGGATTATTATGAAACACTGGGTGTCAAGAAAGATGCCTCTCTCGATGAGATCAAAAAGGCCTATCGGAGACTTGCGCGCAAATACCATCCTGACCTGAATCCAGGCGACTCGGGCGCGGAGACGAAGTTCAAGGAAATAAACGAGGCCTATGAAGTACTGAGCGACCCCAAGAAAAAGGAACAGTACGATCAGTTTGGCACTGCCTCTTTTGAGGGCGGTCAGGGATTTGAAGGATTTGACGGGTTCGGGGCGCAGGGCTTTGATTTTGGGGGCGCAGGAGCAGAGGACATTTTCTCAAATCTCTTTGGAAAATTTCGTCAGGATTCAATGGCTTTTAAGGGGCATGACCTTGTCACCTCCCTTGATATTTCCCTGGAAGAGGCATATGAAGGGGTAACAAAGTCGCTCACCTTGAACCGGGAAGTTGCCTGCAAGGCATGTTCCGGAACAGGGGCTGAATCCGTACAGACCTGTACCCAGTGTAAGGGTACGGGGTCCCTGAAGCAAAGCAGGGGGATGTTCAGGCTTAACCAGCCCTGTCCGGCCTGCCAGGGGCAGGGAAAGATCATGACGCGGGCCTGCAGTTCGTGCAGGGGGAATGGCAGTGCAATGGCCCAGGATACGATCAGGGTCAAGATTCCGCCCGGCGCAGACACGGGAAGCAGGGTAAAACTGGCTGGCCGCGGCAGTGCCGGCACACGAGGAGGGCCTGCAGGCGATCTGTTTATAGAACTCACGGTGCGGCGTCATCCTGTATTTAAGAGAGAGGGCAGAAATATTTATGTTGATGCCCCGGTGACGTTCAATGAAGCCGTGCTGGGCGGCAGGATAAGCGTACCAACCCTGAGTGGTTCTGTTACCATGACCCTGCCTCCCGGTACTGACAGCGGGAAAAAATTCAAGCTCAAGGGAAAGGGAATGCCCGACCGGAAGACAGGTTCCCGGGGAGATGAGTTTGCTGTTATAAAAATTGTCGTACCGAAACATGTGGATACCGGGACAGCAGCGGCACTGAAGGAGATCGAAAAGGCCTATACAGACAAAAAGCATATATAATTAGGCTCTTAAGTGGTGAGCAATGGATAAAAAAAGACCCTTATTTATGATTGGCGTCGTCTGTGAGATGTTTGAGATACACCCGCAGACGCTGAGAATGTACGAAAAGGAAGGCCTGCTCAATCCCCAAAGGGTAAGCGGTGCGCGGCTCTATTCCCAGGAGGACCTGGAGCGCATACGGGTTATATTAAACCTGACAAAGGAGTTAGGTGTTAACCGGGCAGGGGTAGATATCATTCTCAGAATGAGAAGGAGAGTTGAGACGCTCCAGCGGGAGATGGATAACATGCTGGACTATCTTGAGCTGGATATGCAGAAGAAATTCAGGAAACGATTAAAAGATGTTTTTCAGGAGGATAACGAATGAGAATGGATAAATTTACCATAAAGAGTCAGGAAGCAATTCAAAATGCTCAGGAACTGGCCCAGCAAAAGGGAAATCAGCAGGTTGACGTTGAGCACCTTCTCCATGTTTTGCTCGAGGAGGGCATCGCGCTTGAAGTAATAAAATCCATCGGCATTGACACCACAATGCTGAAAAAAGAGATCGAGGCCCTCATTGAAAAAATGCCGAAAGTCCTCGGGCCCTCTCCTGTGAGTCAACTCTACATAACCCAGGAATTGAAGGATGTCTTTGAGACTGCCTTCAAAGAGGCAGAACACCTGAAAGATGATTATGTCAGCGTTGAACACCTTCTCCTGGGTATTATCAACACAAAGAATAAACCCTCTAATATCCTTATTAAACAAGGGGTTACGCCAGACGAGGTGATGGCAGCCATGAAAAAAATCAGGGGTTCCCAGCGGGTGACCGATCCTGCTCCGGAAGATAAATATCAGGCACTGCAGCGATATGCCAGGGACCTGACTGATGCTGCACGAAAGGGAAAACTTGATCCCGTCATCGGGAGAGATGAAGAAATTAGAAGGGTTATCCAGGTGCTGTCAAGAAGGACAAAAAACAATCCTGTTGTGATTGGAGAGCCCGGTGTCGGCAAGACAGCAATCGCTGAGGGTCTGGCGCAGCGCATAACCTCCGGCGACGTGCCGCAGAGCCTCAGGGACAAGCGGGTTGTGGCCCTTGACATGGGCGCCCTGGTCGCCGGTGCCAAGTACCGGGGAGAGTTTGAAGACAGACTGAAGGCGGTCCTGAAAGAAATTGAGGAGGCTGCCGGCATGATCATTCTCTTTATTGATGAGTTGCACACGGTGGTCGGCGCAGGATCGGCGGAGGGTTCCATTGATGCATCCAACATGCTCAAGCCTGCATTGGCTCGGGGTGAACTCAGGTGCATCGGGGCGACAACGCTTGGAGAGTACAGAAAGTATATTGAGAAAGACCCCGCCCTTGAAAGAAGATTTCAACCAGTAATGGTGCATGAGCCGAATGTTGAAGATACCATATCTATTTTGCGGGGCCTGAAAGAGCGGTATGAGGTCCATCACGGAGTCAGGATCAAGGATACAGCCATTGTTGCTGCTGCAGTGCTCAGCAACAGATACATTGCCGACCGCTTTCTCCCTGATAAGGCCATTGACCTTATCGATGAATCAGCATCAAAGTTAAAAATGGAAATCGACAGCATGCCGACGGAACTTGATGAAATTGAAAGGAAAATCAGGCAGTTTGAAATTGAGAAACAGGCTGTTATGAAAGAAAAGGATGCTGCTTCAAAGGAGCGTCTGGAAAAATTAAATGAAGAAATTGTCTCCCTCTCAGAAAAGCGGGATGTGCTCAAGGCCCAGTGGCTCAGGGAAAAGGAGACGATTGGACACGTGAGCACTATCAAGGAAGAACTGGAAAAGCTCAGGACTGAAGCTGAAAAGGCAGAGCGTGAAGGGGACCTGAACCGGGCTGCAGAACTGAAATACGGCAGGCTCCCTGCACTGGAAAAAGAACTTGAGGAAGAAAGCAGGAGAGTCCTTGAAACTGACAGGACGGGAAGAATGCTGAAAGAAGAGGTTGACGAAGAGGATATAGCAGAGATAGTCTCCCGATGGACCGGCATCCCCGTCAGCAAAATGCTTGAGGGAGAAGTGGAAAAATTACTCCACATGGAAGAGAAACTCAAATCCCGGGTAGTGGGACAGCAGGAGGCCATACATGCCGTATCTGACGCTGTACGAAGGGCCAGGGCAGGTATCCAGGACCCGAACAGGCCCATAGGGTCTTTCATCTTCCTCGGTCCCACGGGAGTCGGGAAAACTGAGCTTGCACGGGCACTTGCAGAGTTCTTGTTCGATGACGAGGAAGCAATGATCCGTGTCGATATGTCAGAATATCAGGAGAGACATACCGTATCCAGATTAATCGGGGCGCCTCCGGGGTATGTGGGATATGATGAGGGCGGCCAGTTAACAGAGGCCATACGGCGACGCCCCTATGCGGTCATCCTCTTTGATGAAATCGAAAAGGCACATCCGGAGGTATTCAATGTTCTGCTGCAGCTTCTTGATGACGGCAGACTCACTGACGGACATGGCAGGACTGTGGACTTCAGGAACGCCGTGGTCATCATGACCTCAAATATAGGGAGCCAGCACATTCAGGACATGATGACTGAATGGACAGAGGAGTCCCAGATTCGAAAGGGGGTCATGGAGGACCTGAAGGCGTCCTTCAAGCCGGAATTCCTTAACAGGCTCGATGAAATTATCATTTTTCATGCTCTCAGCAGGGAGCTCCTTGTGAATATTGTGGACATTCAGCTGAACCGGATGAAGAAATACCTGCACGACAGGCAGGTAGACATTGTTCTGACGGACGGTGCCAAAGAGCACCTCGCAGAAATTGGCTATGATTCACTCTATGGTGCACGCCCGTTAAAGCGTGCAATACAGAGGGAAATCCTTAATCCCCTTGCTACAAGACTGCTGGAGGGTGCCTTCCTTTCAGGGGACACTATTGAAGTGGGGATAGAGAATGGGGCCCTCACCTTTGGCAGGAAAGGGGCGGAGAGCAGGGAAAAAATGCCTGCTTCATAAGCCCTTCAGGGCAACAAGCAGCAGGGAAAGGCAGGAGGGAACCTGTTTTCGCTAACAAATTGTCCCAACCTGTGCCTGTAACGCAAGGTATTCTAAAAATGAACTAAATAGTGTGTTCCACGTGGAACAGCTTCAGTTATTAACAAATCTGAAGGCCAGATTATTAATATTTTATCAACAGCTGTGAATATCTCTTACACCCTTCTCTGCCACATTATATGTTCCACGTGGAACAATGCATATCAAGTCATGGTTATATGATATTGTGGGATTGCATCCCTCACCCGCCTTCTTTTCTTATGTGCCTAAGAAAAGAAGCAAAAGAACGGCAGCCTGGATTGTTTCATATCGGTCTGTATCAGGCCTGTTCGGTAAATGAATTTAAACTCGTCTCTCCGTTCCTCAGACATAAATTCATTTTTAACCCTCACAGCCCTTCACATCCCGGAAACACTCCTATGTCACTTAAAAAGACTCTGTTTTTATCGCTTCCCATGAGAGACTTTAGTAGATGAGCGAAGCGAGCCTGCCTGCGGTAGGCAGGTTTAAATTAACTCCCTGGAAGTTGAGTGTCAGCCTCGGCTGATCCGCCGGGGCGGAAAAGAACCGTCTCGAAAGTCTCTCGGGCCAGTTTCTTTCGCCCCTTTCTTTTCTGGTAAAAGAAAGGGGCTCCGTCTGAAAGACAAACAATTAATAATTATATAAACGGCATTGTTCCACGTGGAACAATGCCGTTTATTGACTATATCCAAAAGTGTATGCTACGTTTGAATGCTTATGCTTATTCTCGGTATCGACACATCATGTGATGACACGGCTGCTGCGGTGGTAGAAGATGGCCGCAGGATAGTCTCCAATATTGTCTCAAACCAGAATGAAATTCATGAAAAGTATGGCGGCATCGTTCCGGAACTGGCTTCACGGCAGCACCTGGAGTTAATAGTGCCTGTTGTTGACGAGGCGCTGAGCAGGGCCGGCGTCAGCCTTCAGGACATTGCCGCCATCGCCGTAACGCACGGGCCAGGGTTGATAGGGTCGCTCCTGGTAGGTGTATGTTTTGCAAAGTCTCTGGCCGCAGCACATGATATCCCCATGGTAGCCGTCAATCACCTTGAGGGCCATATATTTTCAATCTTTCTCGAGCATGACGTTGATTATCCCTTTCTTGCCCTCGTCGTCTCCGGCGGTCATACCAGCCTGTATCGTGTGGATCACTTTGACAGCTATAGAGAAATTGCACGAACCCGTGACGATGCAGCAGGTGAGGCCTATGACAAGGTGGCTAAACTTCTTCAGCTGGGATATCCCGGCGGTCCCCTTATAGATGAGATGGCCTCCCGGGGGAATCCGGCGGCTATCAGGTTTCCCCGTGCGAATCTGAAAGATAAGGGCAGCATGGATTTCAGTTTCAGCGGCCTGAAAACCGCTGTCCTGAATTATTCGCGGAAATACCCTGATGCAGATAAGAACGATATAGCGGCGGGCTTTCAGGCTGCAGTGGTCGACGTACTCACTGAGAGGGCACTGGATGCCGCCCGGCTGCATAAACTGAAGCGTATTGTGCTGTCAGGCGGGGTATCTGCGAATAAATCATTACGGGAGGAGATGCAAAGGAAGGCAACAGCCGACCATATTGATTTCTACCTGCCATCAGCAGCTTTATGCACAGACAATGCCGCCATGATCGCAGCTGCAGGATACCATCATTTCAAAAGGGGAGATAAGGCAGATTTCTCTTTAAATCCAAGGGCTTACCTGCCACTGGGAACATATGACGAGGTTCAATCCCGATAGATTGAACAATGATGTGCCGGCCCACGGCCGACGGGATAGACACTATCAGGTGCAGTGCTGCTTCAGGTGGGACCCGAGTTGCGCAACGCCGGTAAAGACCTCCCGGCACAGGGGGCAGGTAAACCGTCCATGTTTCAGCTTGTCCGACTGCCTGTTCAGAAAGAGCTTTACTTTTGACCTGGCTTTACCGCCCACATTCTCTGCTGTGGTCTGTGAGTTGTTTTTCATATTACCCTCTCCGATTTAATATGCCGAGTAGTGCCGCGTCTGCTTCAGGTTCGCCATCAGGAACAGCACAATACCCACAGTCAATGCTGCATCAGCGACATTAAATGCCGGCCAGTGCCAACCCCCTGCATAAACATCAATAAAATCAACCACTTTACCGATTTTCACTCTGTCAATGAGGTTGCCCACAGCCCCGCCTAATATCATTGACAGTGAGTACAGTTCCAGCCCCTTGGGCAACTTTGACAGGTAAATAAGTATGAATAGTATAGCAAGAAGCGATATTATTATAAAGACATTATTTCCTAAACTTGTAAACATGCCGAAGGCAGCGCCCCTGTTTTCAACGTGAACAATATTCATGAAGGGAAATACGGGGATCACTTCCATGGGTCCCACCTTCTGCAGTATGAGCATTTTTGTAAAGTAATCAAGAATCACCTCTATGGACGCAATAATGATTATGATGGTGCTTTTCTTCATCCTGTTATCACCGTGTGGCATTTCGTGCAGAGTTCAGGGTGATCACTGTAGCTCCCCACACTCGTCGTCCAGTTCCAGCACCTCTGACACTTGCCGCCTTCTGCTTTTTCTATTTCTATTGCTAAATCGCTTATGGCTTCTCCCCTGTAGGCTGAAGCCGGGGCTTCTTTGTCCTTCAGCAGCACAACAGCAGAGACAATAAACAGCTCGGGGAGGAAGTCAGTATATTCAGCAAGCAGGGTATGGGTCTCTTCGCCGGCATAGAGGGTTACCCGTGCTTCAAGTGCATTGCCGATAAATTTTTCCTGCCGCCTGATTTCAAGGGCCCCGTTTACTGCATCCCGTACATTTTTCAGCCCCTGCCATTTTCTCTCAAGTTCCTCATCAACCAGGTCTTCATTCACCTCCGGGAAATCAGAAAGGAATACGCTTTCTTCCCTGTCCCCAGGAATATGGCTCCAGAGTTCCTCAGCGGTAAAGGAGAGAATAGGGGCAATCATTTTTGTTACGGCAGTAACCACATTGTAGAGAACGATTTGCGATCCCCTTCGTTCCTTTGAATCCGCCCTGAATGTGTAGAGTCTGTCCTTGAGGATATCAAGATAAAATGAACTCATGTCCGTTATACAGAACCGATATACGGCATGGTAGACTTCATAGAAGGCAAAGGTCTCATAGGAGTTGCCTACCTTTCTGATCAGGTTCTGCAGCATACTCAACGCTAAACGGTCCAGCTCTCCAAGGTCTTCTTTTTTTACTTTATCAAGCGCAGCTGTTGAGGTATCAAGATCGCTGATATTGCCGAGGAGGAACCGGGAAGTGTTGCGGATCTTTCTGTAGGCATCAACGAGCCGGGCAAGGATTTCATTTGAGATTCTCATGTCTTCCCGGTAGTCAGCAGAAGAGCTCCAGAGTCTGAGGATCTCGGCACCGTGTTTTTTCGTGATCTCCTGGGGAGAGATAACATTCCCCAGAGACTTGGACATCTTTTTGCCCTTGCCGTCTACAACAAATCCATGGGTCAGTACCGTCCTGTATGGCGCCCTGCCCCGCGTACCTGTTGATGCGAGCAGGGAACTCTGAAACCAGCCCCGGTGCTGATCACTGCCTTCAAGGTATAAATCAGCGGGACTGGACAGCCTCTCATCAGCCTCCATGACAGCGGCATGGCTGACGCCGGAATCAAACCATACATCTAGGATGTCTCTTTCTTTTCTGAATGTTGTGGAACTGCATTTTGAACACCGGTACCCCTCAGGTAATAATTCCGTCTCCGACTTTTCAAACCAGATATCTGCCCCCGACTGCTCAACCTGGGCGACAATATGGTCTATCACCTTTGTATCCCTGATATAGTCTTTGCATTCCTCGCACTGTATCAACGTAATAGGAACGCCCCATGACCGCTGCCGTGACAGACACCAGTCAGGCCTGTTCTGCACCATGCCGTTGATCCTGTCAAATCCCCACTTTGGTATCCAGGTTGTCTTTTTTATCTCCTCAAGGGCCCTTTGGCGGAGATCGTTTTTTTCCATGGAAATAAACCACTGTTCTGTTGCCCTGAAGATAACCGGCTTTTTGCACCGCCAGCAATGGGGATAGGAATGGGCTATCATCTCATAATCACCGAGCAAGGCGCCTATCTCCTTAATTTTATTTATTATATTCTCGTTTGCCTTAAAAATGAACTGACCTGCAAATTCACCGGCCTCATTGGTAAATACGCCTTTGTCATTGACGGGGGCAAATACATCCAGTCCGTACTTCAGGCCTATATCAAAATCCTCTTCACCGTGGCCGGGTGCGGTATGAACGACCCCTGTACCCTGCTCAAGGGTCACATGATCACCGACAATGGTCTTCACCGTCCTGTCTATCCAGGGATGTCTGCACACAATACCCTCAAGTTCACTCCCGGTCCAGCTCCCGGCAGATGTTTCATAGCTGCCTTCCTCAAATCCTGCCTTCTCCATACAGTCTTCAATCAGGGCCTCGGCAAGGACGAGTTCCCCGGCAGGGGTAGCGACCTTCCTGTACCGGAAATCGGGGTGGAGCGTCAATGCCATGTTCGCTGGAAGAGTCCAGGGCGTTGTCGTCCAGATAATGAGACAGGTGCCGGCATCTTCAGCAACAGGGATTTTGCCCAGGGCGTCCTCGATTCTGAACTTTACATAAATCGAGGGAGATTCCTTGTCAGCATGTTCCACCTCTGCCTCAGCAAGGGCCGTTACACAGGTGGGACACCAGTGGACAGGCTTTTTCCCCTTGTAGACATAATCCTTTTCTACAAATCTGCCGAACTCCCGGACGATCGATGCCTCATAGGCATAATTCATTGTAATATAAGGATTTTCCCAGTCCCCAAAGACTCCAAGCTCTCTGAATTCGTCTCTTTGAATGTCGATAAACCGGGCCGCATATTCCCTGCAGAGCTTCCTTTTTTCAATGATGGGTGTGGCGTCTTTTTTCGATCCCAGTTTCTTATCTACCTGGTGCTCGATGGGAAGCCCGTGACAGTCCCATCCAGGGACATAGGGTGCGCGATAGCCCTTCATGGTCTTATATTTCACGATGATGTCTTTTAATACCTTATTCAGCGTGTGACCAAGATGAATATGGCCGTTTGCATAGGGAGGTCCGTCATGCAGCATATAGGTCTCTGCATTTTCTCTGTCCTGCATTTTCCGGTAAATGCCGGTCCTTTCCCAATGATCAAGGAGTTCCTTCTCCTTTTTTGAAAGGTTGGCCTTCATGGGGAAGGCTGTCCTTGGAAGGTTTAAGGTGTCTTTATAGTCATTGCTCATGATGAAACAGTATGCCTCTTTAAACTCATTCTGTATTCAAAAAATAACTGAATCCAAAATGTAACATCCTGTCCGATGCCCTGTCAAGAATGTTCAGCAGCGGGGAAGCATTTCCTCAGACATAAATTCATTCTTAACCCTGCGGCCTCCTTCTCTCACCTGAAATTATCCAAGGGGTTTTAAAAAAGCATCCCTTGTATAGCAATTCTTCAATCCGGTATCATAGAGATTCCATGGCCTATAACAGTTTAAAAGAGTTCGTCACCCTCCTGGAGAAGAAAGGTCTCCTCAGGCGCATCACCGTTGAGGTAGATCCCATCCTTGAGATTTCTGAGATTACAGACAGGATGTCCAAAAGCTCCGGTGGCGGCTATGCATTGTACTTTGAAAAGGTCAAAGGTTCTGACTACCCTGTGGTAACCAATATCTTCGGGTCCTTTGAGCGCATGGCTCTGGCCCTTGAGGTTGGAGACATAAATGAAATTGCCGCAAAGATCAGGAATCTCCTGAACCAGGCCGCACCGAAAACACTCATGGAAAAGTTGGCAATGCTGCCGCGGCTACTGGAGTTCTCCAGGTTCCTGCCGAAAAAAATCAAACATGCCCCCTGCCAGGAGATCGTGGAAAAAGAGAATCCTGACCTGAGCAGGTTCCCCATAATCAAGTGCTGGCCTGACGACGGTCAGCCCACTGATGAGGGACGGTTCATAACCCTGCCAATGGTCTTTACCAGAGACCCTGAAACTGGCAGGCCGAACTGCGGTATGTACCGTATCCATATTTATGATAAACAGACAACGGGCATGCACTGGCACATTCATAAGGACGGTGCACGGCATTTCGAGAAATATAAAGCCCTCAATCAGCGCATGCCTGCTGCAATAGCCGTAGGCAGCGATCCTGCTGTGATATATGCTGCAAGCGCGCCTCTCCCAGAAGCTATTGATGAAATGATGTTTGCAGGGTTTCTCAGGAGCGAGCCGGTGCAGATGGTTCAGTGCATCACCTCTGATATTGAAGTGCCTGCAAACAGCGAACTTGTGATTGAAGGCTACCTTGAGCCGTCCGAGTCCCGCATTGAAGGTCCCTTTGGTGATCACACCGGTTTTTATTCTGCCGCTGATTACTACCCCGTTTTTCATGTGACCTGCATCACGCACAGGAAGGACATGCTCTACCCGGCAACCCTTGTGGGGAAACCACCCATGGAAGACTGTTATATAGGAAAGGCTACAGAGAGAATATTCCTCCCCCTCCTTCAGCTCGAGTTTGCTGAAATCATTGACATGAACCTTCCCATGGAAGGCGTCTTTCATAATGCCGCCCTTATTTCTATCAGGAAGAGCTATCCCGGTCATGCAAAGAAAATCATCCATGGCCTCTGGGGAAAGGGGCAGATGATGTTTGCCAAACTCCTGATCATCGTCGATGATGACGTTGACGTTCAGAACCTCTCCTACACTGCATGGCGGGTACTCAACAATGTTGACTGGAAGCGCGATGTTGTCATTGCAGACGGCCCCCTTGATGACCTTGATCATGCTGCCAGCTTTCCCCGTTACGGATCAAAGATGGGGATCGATGCAACACGCAAGACAAAGGAAGAGGGCATGACCCGTGACTGGCCTGATGAACTTTTCATGTCCGAAGAAATAAAGAAGCGCGTTGATTCCCGGTGGAAAGAATACGGTTTTGAGTAATCACTCTCTTCTATATTCTCTTTCTGTCTTCCGCACTACTCACTTCCTCACCTGATATCATTCAATGGTCTTGAAATCTCCCATGAGAGACTTTTGTTTTTTTCTTCTAACCCTCTGAACTCCCCAACCTTAGCCCTGTCAGCTGGCCGCTGAAACCCGAATAAAATTTTTAGTTAATAATTTTACCGTTTGTTCCGTATACATATATACACAGATGACGGTGACGAAAGGACTGGATTATCGTAATGGATAAAAATGCAATAATTAATGCCGCCCAGAAGTATGCATCACAGGGTAAGCTCGATGAAGCGATAGCTGAATGGTCCAAGCTGCTGTCAGTGAGCAAGGATGGAAATATCTACAACACAATCGGAGATTTATGCCTGAAAAAGAGGTCCCTCGGCGATGCAATAGGGGCCTTTACCCATGCCGCTGATATATTCAGGGACGATGGGTTCTATCCCAAAGCGATGGCCCTCTATAAAAAAATTCTGAACATTGAAAAAGACAATGTTGACGCCCTCACTGCCCTTGCAGAACTGAATGCCGAGAAAGGCTTCACAAGCCAGGCAGTGGTAGATCTTAAAAAAATTGCAGAACTGCATACGCAGCAGGGAGCGCCTGAAAAATCACTTGCTGTCTATGAAAAGGTACTTCACTATGTTCCCTTTGATGTCTCCGTCAAAACCAAGATGGCGGAACAGTGTACGAAGATGGGGCTGAGCCAGCGTGCTGCCCAGAGTTATGAGTCTATTGCATCCAATTATGCTGAAAAGGGTGATTTTGAGAAGAGCAGGGAATTCTATCTCAAGGCTCTTGAAATAGATGAAAACAATAGGGGTGCACTTTCCGGATTAAGCAAGCTTGCCGACCGTGACGGTGATCAGGGCAAGTCCATTGAATACCTGACGCGAGCTATTTCAGTCTCGCCCGATGACACGTCACTGCTCCTCCGGCATGCACGACTGTCAATAAAGAACAATAATCCTGATCAGGCCAGAGACACCCTCATAAAACTGATAGAGCAGAGCCCGAAAGACCTTGATGCAAAAAAAATGCTCGGTACGCTCTTTGTACAGGAGGGACAGCTTGATGATGCATGGGAGTATCTGAAACCCTGTATAGATGAATTTATCAATTCTCAGAGCTGGCCCGATGCCTTTGCGCTCCTCAGTCATTTTGAAGATATCCATACCATCCCTGTAAAAGAACGGTTTATAAGCCTGTACCGGGGAAAAGGTGATAATGACTCACTCTATGAAGAACTAAAAACAATAGCAGCGCTCTACGAAACAAAGGGAGACCACGATGATGCCCTCGAGCTCCTGCGGGAAGCCTGGAGTCTTAATGAGGAGGATGGGGAAATCTACGAAAAAATCACAGCCCTTGAAGGCGCCCTCAGCACCGCCCAGCCAGAGCAGGACAGTCCTCCTCAACGGGAAACAGGAGAAGAAAACCCTGAAGCAGAGGTGCAGACAGCAGATCCCTCAGCTGAAGATCCTGGACTCTCCAGGGAATATATCGAAGCAAAAAAAACAGAGGCTGCCTATTATGTTGAACAGGGCCTGCTGGAGGATGCCATAAAAATCTATGAGGAGCTTCTCGCCACCAGCCCTGACAATGAAGAAATCCGGCAGGCGATGGAATCTCTCAAAATGGAGGCGCCTGCTGAAGAAGCCCCTGCAGCGGAAATTCAGGATACATCGATTCCTGATCAGGCAGCAGATCCGGAAGCCGAGCGCCAGGTGATCGCTGCACCTCCTGAATCGGCGACAGATATAAACACCGCCATGAATGAGATTCTGCAGGAGATGGATACAGCAGAATCCACTGTGGAGGCAGATGACTTTGAAGCTCATTACCAGAAGGGGCTTGACTATCGTCATAGAGGCAAAATCGATGAAGCAATTCAGGAAATTGAGATAGCAATCAGTGATGAAGTAAATGTTATACGGAACATGCGTATGCTTGCCCTTTGCTACATGGATAAGGGAGACTTTGCCTCAGCTGTAGCAACGTTCCAAAAGACCCTGAGCACCATGTCTCCCCAGGATTCAGGATATATACACCTGCAGTATGCCCTTGCTGATGCATTTAAAAACAACGGAGACGATGCTGCTGCCAACGCCGCCTATAAAGAGATCTATGATAAGGACCCTGCCTTCAGAGACGTTGCTGAAAAATTGGGTCTGCAGGTTCCCCATCAACAGCCACCGCCGTCACAATCCCGGCGCACAGGGGAAAAACCGGACTTTAACCAGGAGCAGAAAAAAAGCAGAATAGCATATATCTGACATGGACTTCTTAGAATATTACAAACTAAGTGAGCATCCTTTTTCCTCATCCATCGATAACCGTTTTTATTACAAAACCACTCAGCACGCAGAAGCACTCCTGAGACTCAAGTATGCTGTGGATACCATGAAGGGCCTCGCCGTTGTTGTCGGCGAAGTCGGCACCGGCAAGTCTACCCTCGCACGGAGAATGCTCGATGAACTTGATCCCCGGGAATATGAAGCCGCTCTCTTGATCGTACTCCATACCTCTGTCACAACAGACTGGATCATGAAAAAGATCGCCATGCAGCTTGGGATAAAAGACATTGGTGAGAGCAAACTTGAGGTCATGGGACAGGTAGCACGGAAACTGCAGGCTATTCACAACTCTGGTCTGAAAACCGTCATTCTCCTTGATGAAGTACAGATGTTAAAGTCCAAAGAGATCATGGAGGAGTTCCGTGGACTGCTCAACATGGAGGTTGTTGAAGGCAAGCTGCTGACGCTTATCCTCTTTGGCTTGCCTGAGCTTGAAGAAATTCTCGCCTGGGACACACCCTTAAAACAGCGTATTGCCGTGAAGTACCGCATGAATGGATTTACCGAGGAGATAACTCATGAATACATTCAGCACAGACTGAAAATCGCCTCCTGCAGTGATGAAATTTTTACCCATGAGGCAGTTCAGGCAATACACTATTATGCAGGGGGGGTGCCCCGCCTGATCAATACCATTTGTGACAATGCAATATTTGAAGGATTCCTTGTGAAGGCAAATCCCATTGACAGGAAGGTTATTGAGTCAGTGGCTGCAAACCTTGACCTTCAGCCCTCTGAGGAAGAGCTGAGCCATTTCGGATAGTAACCCTGTCCTTTTAATTTTTAATATGTCATTCCGGTTTGACCGGAATCAGCGCGTTACGGATTCCCGTCGTAGCGGGAATGACATGGCACTCTATGCTGTCATCTCAAATGCATATGAGAGATCTTTTTTTATAAATGGGTAAGGCTTCTCCTTTGCTCGAAGTGACAGCGCGTTTTATGTTGTCATCGCGAACCCGCAGGGTGAAGCGATCCCCTGCGAACCCGGGGGATTGCTTCGCTGCGCTCGCAATGACAGGGAGTACAATTGTCATGACTTGTTTGGATATTGCATTGACATTGGGGTTCTTACATTCGGCATTCGTACCCCCTATTATGTCCCTGGCAATGATACCGTCCGGAAATCAAACTCCTGAAGCTCAGGGTTCTTCAGCAGCTTTTTCAGTTTCACAACAAATTTAAACTCACCTGCATACATTTCAATGAATGAGGGGTACCAGTACCCGTTGTAGTCCATGGGCCTGCTGTAATCAATAAACACCGTTGTACCATAGGCTTGGAACTCCCGTCTCACGGGCAAGAGGGTATTCTTATTCACATAAATCCTTTGGCCCTCTCTGGTAATCACATACTCTTCCTGCTCGGTATGCATGCTGCCGCCGGCAAAGTGGTTCCACCAGAAGATTGCAGCGTGCAGCTCTCTTCCCAGTCTTTTCAGCTTTTCATCTTCCTTGCCGGTGAGGACATAGAGGGTATCACCTTTTATTACAAAATCACTGACAAGCACCCCGAGCTGGTAGAGACGCATATGGATCCAGTCCGGGTTTTTAATCAGCACTGAGGTCTTGACAAAATTATAGTCCTCACCGTTTTTTTCTATTTTTACTTCAGCAATGGCCTTCATGACCTCGATGTCAGCATGAGCTTTTACGAGGATTTCCTGAAGGGAAATTTCTTTCTCCTGATACACTGTCGGGGGGTGCGCTCCTTTCGGCGCACAGGCAATGATGAGTACTACAACACTAAAAGAAAAATATCTCTGCAGCTTCTTCAACATTTTTAACTCCGATAATTTCCATGCCATTCTTTGACGCGGCAGCGTTGGCCGAGGGAATAATGCCTTTTTGAAAACCGAGTTTTATTGCCTCCCTGCACCGTATTTCAGACTGGCTGATAGCACGGATCTCTCCTGAAAGACCAACTTCACCAAAGGTAAATATCCCCTTATCAACAGGCTGGTTTTTAAAAGAGGATACAATGGCTGCAATCATTGCAATATCAATGGCCGGCTCATCTATTTTCAGTCCTCCCACAACGTTGACGTAAATATCCATTCCCCCAAGGTGAATGCCGAGCCGCTTATCAATCACCGCTATCAAAAGATTAACCCTGTTATAATCAACGCCCAGTGCAGTCCGTCTGGGCACGCCAAAGCTCGATGCTGTTACAAGTGCCTGGACTTCAATGAGCAGCGGACGTGTCCCTTCAAGGCTGACCGTTACCACAGAGCCGGGTACGTTTTCAGGCCGTTCCGAGAGAAACAGCTGTGAGGGATTGTCCACCTCCTGCAGCCCTGCCTCCTGCATCTCAAAGACGCCGATCTCGTTTGTTGAACCAAATCGGTTCTTCACGGCACGGAGGATTCTGAAGGGATTGCCCTTGTCTCCTTCAAAATAAAGCACGGTATCCACAATGTGCTCCAGGACCTTCGGCCCTGCAATTGCCCCTTCCTTTGTGACGTGTCCGATGATAAAGAGAGGGATCCCATGCTTTTTCGCCAGGAACATGAGTTTTGTCGAACATTCCCTGATCTGTCCCACAGAACCAGGCGCTGAGGGAAGCTCAACAGAAAAAATCGTCTGTATGGAATCAATGACGATAGCCTGCGGGCTTATTTTCTGTACAACTGAAAGAATGCCTTCAAGGGATGTCTCCGGCAGGAGAACAATATCCCCTGATGAAATCTTCAGTCTCTCCGCCCTGAGCTTGACCTGTTCCGGTGACTCCTCTCCAGACACATAGAGGACCTTGCCCAGTTTTGACAGTCCTTTCATTGACTGCAGGATGAGGGTAGATTTCCCGATGCCGGGATCACCGCCGATGAGTACAACAGAACCCATCACAACACCGCCTCCCAGTGTCCTGTCAAGCTCCCCTATTCCCGTTGAGTGTCTGCTTCCTTCGCTGTGGGAGACGTCTTCAAGGGCAATGGGTTCAGCAGTCTTCTGCCGTTTCAGCTTTGATACACGTTCTTCCTCAACAAAGCTGTTCCACTCGCCGCAGTCCGGGCACTTGCCAAGCCACTTATGGCTTGAATACCCGCAGTTCTGGCATTGATGAAGAATTTTGGGGCGAGGCATGAGGTATTTTGTAGGAAATGTTTCCAAGAGTCAACAACAAAAGGAAAAGATTAAAAATTAAAGATTCCATATCAAAATAAAGGAAATACCTTTTAAAATATATTTATAAAACAACACATTAATTTTTCATTTTTATTTTTGATTTTTCATTTTCTTTGGTGGACTTTGAAATTTTAATTCTGTTAATATTTATATTCTCGGCGGTGTAGCTCAGTCGGTTAGAGCATACGGCTCATATCCGTAGAGTCGCTGGTTCGAATCCAGCCACCGCCACCATTCCCCTCATTACTCTTCACAGAGAACATATCTCTTTAATTTTCTCTTATATACACTCTGTCATTGCGAGAAGCGCAGCGACGAAGCAATCCCCTGGATTCATAGGGGATCGCTTCACCCTGCGGGTTTGCGATGACAATGGTTTTTAAAATCCCTTTGATTGTTTCAGGTCAGCAATCAAACTGTGAGGGTTCATAATTACTTCGTGTCTGAGGAACGGAGTGACGAGCCTGCCTGTCGGCAGACAGGCGCAGCGAAGCAATCTTCCTGCAGTTTCAAAGATAGAGATCTCTGTCATTCCCGCGAAGGCGGGAATCCAGCCATATCGGATCCCCCGGTCCCCGATAAATCAGGATAGGCGGCGCCGGAGGATGACCGATCAATGAAGACGTACCACCTTTTCAGTCCTTCACCACAAGCTTCCCCCGCTTCAGGAGCACCCTCCTTCGCCCCTTCGCTGATATGAGGGTCAGGGTGGGCTGAAAAAAGACAAAGTCCTGGTGAAAGGAGGTGCTCACTGTCCCGCCAAAGGAACTGTTGTCCCCGAATGCAATATGAATCGTGCCGAATATCTTTTCTGATTCAAGAATATTGTCCGGCCGTGTCGCCCGGTCATTGGTGCCGATGCCAAGCTCTGCTATATTTCTGTTTTCTTTCTTTTCCTTAAATTTATCCTGGAGAAATTTCCCATACCGGTCCTCTCCCTCAACCGCCCGGGCCATCCCCTTTTCCACGTGAACAGTGACAGGCTGTTTCAGTTTGTGCGTCGGCGCCCAGTCCAGGACAAGCCTCCCCCGGGCCGTTCCCTCCAGAGGAGCCAGGTAGACTTCGCCGGCAGGGAGGTTGCTGAATTGCCCCCCTTTATTGATAATGCCCGTATCCATAAGGGCCTTCCGCCCCTTTTTTGAGAACCTTACCGCTGAACCGTTGGGACATTCTATCTCAACCTGTTCATACCGGTTGACGATCCGTGCAATATCCTGCGTCCTCTCTTTCATTTTGAGCCAGTCTACCTGCATTGCACCCGACAGCATTTTTTCATCAAAGAGGGGCATGCTCGCATATCGTGCCCTGCAGATTCTGTTCAGCATATCCCTGAACCTTGTGTGGCTCGTTGAATAATAGGGAAGGGCAATCACTGCATCAACGCTCTCTTTTTTATATTTTTTTATGACTCCTTCGGCCTTCTGCAGCTGTGACTGTGTTGCTTTTTTCGCAATAATCTGCTGAAGGATCTTCTTTTCCTTCAGTTCCCTCACTGCTTTTTCACCATAGGCAGCCGTCCATGCTTCTTCCGGCGGCTCTGTTCCATGGTATCCCGTTGTATCAAAAACGTACAATTTTATATTCTCTGTGAATCTGCTTCCCCTTGCATAAATGGCTTCTGCTATTTTTTTTATCTTTGTATCTTTTTTATCCGTAAGGACAAGGACCTTTTCCTTCTTCCTGATGGCCAGGTTAATTTTGTATATAGTGTCTATTGATTGGATCATGTCTTTTTTCATAGGTCAAATTATAATATTTTTGAAACAAAGTATGCTTGTCATAACCAGATTGATAGCTATATTGAACCCATGCTTCTGTCATCATAAGTCACCCAGGTGGGGCAGGCAATTCCATTTATACGTTGATGAGAGTATATACAATATGTAATAATTATTCGTGAATAGTACAATCTCTTATACCTCAGCCTCTTTACAAAAGGATTTATCCTTTCCATGTTTTGTACACACAGAGTAGTCTTCTTTATTCTTTCTTTATTTTTCTTTTAAAAGATAATAAAAGAAACAGGCGTGTTGGAAGTGTGAGTTACGAAACCAAGTCATATTGATGAAAAGAAAATCGTCTTTTATAACCTGTGAATATCCTCACCCCCAATCTTGACAAATATAAGGTGAAATGATAATCTTCATAGCTGGCTTTTCGACCACATAATGCGGGAATTACGGTAGAATCTTCTGTTGATAAACCTTTGATAAGCCCATCAAGTGACTGTCAGGCAGATATCTTGAACAATACACAGGATGTTGATAAAAGAGTAGGCAAAGGGCGAATTGCCGGAAAAAGAAAAAAAACAATCTAAAAAATATGGAAAGCTTATTCACAATGGTCAACATTTTTTCTACACAGAGATATGAACAACCTGAATGAGGTGATGAAGAGCGATGTCACGGGTCTATAATTTTAGTGCAGGACCGGCCATGCTGCCTGAAGATGTCATCAAAAAGGCGGCATCTGAAATGATGGACTGGCAGGGAAGCGGTATGTCAGTCATGGAGATGAGCCACCGGGGCAAGGAATTTGTTTCCATAGCTGAACGGGCAGAGACTGATCTGAAGGACCTCATGAAGATCCCGGACAACTATAAGGTCCTTTTTCTTCAGGGCGGGGCGTCGAGCCAGTTTGCGATGATCCCGATGAACCTCCTGAGAGGCAAAAAATCTGCTGACTATATAAATACCGGTTCCTGGTCGAAAAAGGCCATTGCAGAGGCAAAGAGATACTGCGATGTAAATATTGCGGCAACCAGTGAAGATACGAATTTTACGACCATACCTCCCCAGGCTGAGTGGTCCCTCAATCCCGATGCAGCATACCTTCATTACACGCCCAATGAAACGATCGGGGGGGTTGAGTTTCACTGGGTCCCTGATACGGCAGACGTACCGCTTGTCGTGGACATGTCGTCAACCATACTCTCACGTCCCTTTGATGTGACACAGTTCGGGGTGATCTATGCGGGCGCCCAGAAAAATATCGGACCCGCCGGACTGACCATTGTCATTGTACGGGAAGACTTGATGGGCAATGAGATTGCCGGAACACCGTCAATGTTCAGCTATGAAACAATGGCAAAGGCCGGGTCCATGTACAACACGCCGCCCACCTACAGCTGGTATATGGCAGGCCTCGTCTTTCAGTGGATCAAAGACAGGGGCGGCCTTGAGACAATGGCGGCAATTAATGAAAAAAAGGCAGGAAAGCTCTATGAAACAATCG
>CP070644.1:2427818-2437697 GCA_020354155.1 Nitrospiraceae bacterium
AGTCTGTGATAAAATTGGCTGACAATGCTATTTATTGTTCCTGATCAGGTTAAACAGGCTTGATGGGTTTAATTCCGTTTTGCTTTCCTGACCGCCTGTCATGTCCTTTATGGATGCCCTATCTGTCTCTAATTCTTCGTCACCGAGAACAATGACATGTTGTGCCGCTATTCTGTTTGCCTTCCGCATCTGGCTCCTGAGCGATGTGCCGTCATAATTTACTTCTGCCCAGAGCCCCTTCTCCCGAAGCCCTTCGGCAAGCACCAGCGCCTTTTCAGTTGCCTTATTGCCCAGGGGGCAGAGGAAGAGATCCGGCCCGGAAGGAAGCGGTACGGATTCTTTTATCAGCGGTATGATCCGCTCCATACCCATGGCAAAGCCAATTCCGGGGGTAGGGGGACCGCCAAACTCATCCACCATACTGTCATAACGTCCCCCGGCAGCAACGGCGCTCTGACTGCCGAGATTTTCACTGCTGACCTCAAAGGCTGTTTTTGTGTAATAATCAAGTCCTCGCACAAGATTGGGATTGATTGTGTGAGGAACATGCAAGACCGACAGGTTCTTCTGCAGGCTCTCAAAATGGACGTCGCATTCTTTACAGAGATGGTCAATGACAGGAGGAGAGCCATTTCTTGACTCAATGCAGCCCGGTACCTTGCAGTCAAGGATCCGCAGGGGATTCAACTCATACCGCCTCTGGCAGTCACTGCAGAAATTATTCAGTTTGTCACTGAGAAACTGCTTTAATGCCTCTTTATATCCCGGCCTGCACTCTGCACAGCCAATGGAGGTGACCTCAAAACTCAGGCCCTCAAGCCCGATACCACTGAGAATACGTGAAAGCATTGAAATAATTTCCGCATCCAGTTTGGGGTCGTCAATTCCCATTGCCTCAACCCCAATCTGGTAAAACTGTCTGTATCTGAATGCCTGTGGCCGCTCATAGCGGAACATGGGGCCCATGTAATAGTATTTCTGCGGCGCGGGATTATTATGGAGGTGATGCTCAACATAGGCCCTGACAAAGGATGCAGTCCCTTCCGGCCTGAGGGTGACGCTTCTGCCGCCCCTGTCCTCAAAGGTATACATTTCTTTTTCAACGATATCCGAGGTTTCGCCGATGCTCCGTATAAAGATATCTGTTGACTCCATGATGGGGAGTCTGATTTCCTGATAGCCGTAACTCCTGAAGATAGTTCTTGCTGTTGCCTCGATATGGTGCCAGACCGCGATGTCCGGTGGAAGGATGTCCTGGAGGCCCTTAAGTGTTTTGTACTTCATTCGGGATTTCTTCCTCACGCACCTTGTCAAAGTCAATCATGGTGAGATGGCTTTCGATCAGTCTCTTAACCTCTTCCTTAAAGTGCCGACGGATACCTTTCAGGTCGGTTATGTCTTCATGAATTTTTACGACCTTCTCCTGTGCTTCTCTTATAATATCCTCTGCCCTCAGTTCGGCCTCTTTCCGAATGAGCTCGGCATCTTTCTTGGCGTTATTTTTGTATTCATCGACTATCTGCTGAGTACCGACAAGGGTGTCCTTCAGGGTCTGCTCGATGTTTTTGTATTCTTTCAGCTGTTTTTCGAACCGTCGTGCCTCTTCCCTGAGGTTGGCATTGTCCCTGAGCAGTTCTTCCATCTCTTCCCGGATGAGCTCAAGGAAGGAATCAACCTCTTCCATATCAAAGCCCTTGAATCGTGTTGAAAACTGTTTTTGCTGAATGTCTAATGGTGTAATTCTCATATGGTGCCCCCTAATTAAGAATAATATTTATACATCATAAACTGAAATACTATAAAACGGAAATGAAGAAAAATCAAAGTAATTACGTCAGGGGTTAGGCATCAGGGGTCAGGTATCCGACCTCAGGAGGCAGGGATAATCCTTAAAAGACAAAATGCTGCCCGAAGATTTATCGCATTTTCGACGCAAGGTCATAGAGAGTAGCCACAATGAAATATTTTGCAAAGAGGATAATAAGAATGACGATCATAGGAGATATATCGATTCCCATGGATAAACCGAGACGTCTTCTGATTGGTCTCAGAACTGGATCGGTAACCGAGTAGAGTAAGCGAACAATGGGATTATATGGATCGGGGCTCACCCAGCTGAGAAGGGCCGAGATTATGATTATCCACATGTAGATGGTCAATATTGTATCAAGTATGGCTGCAACGGCATGAAATAGATTGCCAAAGACAAACATCTGTTACCTCCCTTTGCCTAATTCTTTCGCTCTGTTTTCTGCTGCCACCATGGCATTTATAATTATATCCTGAAATCCCCTGTCCTCGAAGACTTTCAGCCCGGCGGCAGTTGTGCCCCCCGGAGATGTAACCATTTCACGCAGCTTTGAAGGATTCATCCCTGTATCAAGCAGTTTTGAGGTTCCAAGTGCTGTTTGAACAGCAAGCATTTGTGCATCATATTCAGAAAGCCCGAGAGCAACACCTCCCTTAATCAGTGATTCAATAAAGAGTGCAATAAATGCAGGCCCGCTTCCTGACAGTGCTGTGACTGCATTAATATGTTTTTCCGGCAGGGTGATTACCTTTCCTATGGACATGAGGATGTCTCTTGCCACATTTATTCCTTCGTCTGCAAAACAGTCGCAGAGAGACATGACTGACATGCCCTCCTGCACAAGGGCAGGAGTATTGGGCATGACCCTGATAATTTTATTCGTATTTATTTTTGATGTGAGGTAATCAAGAGTTATTCCTGCAGCAATGGACATCACTGTCTGTTCATCACTGACAGAGGCCCCTATTTCATTGAGGACTTCCTCCATATTCTGGGGCTTGACTGCAAGGACGATGAAGCTGCAGGTATTGACAACATCGGCATTTGATTGCGTTGTTTCTATTCCATAGGTCTCTTGCAGAAACCGGGCCCTCTCCCCCTTTGGCTCGGATACAAGGATTTCCATCTTTCCCTGTTCCCGTATTCCCTTGACCATGGCTTCAGCCATGTTGCCGCCACCTATGAAACCGATTTTCATTCCCTGTAGTCTCTTTCGCCAAATATGGCGGTACCTACCCGAATCATAGTTGCTCCTTCTTCAATGGCCACCTCATAATCATTGGACATACCCATTGATAATTCATCTATTGAGAATCCCTGCTCACGGGCTGAAACTGCTATTTCTCTCAGCTTCCTGAAGTAGGGCCTCCCCTCTTCAGGATCGTCAAAAAAAGGAGGTATGGTCATAAGACCTTCAAGTTTAAGATAGTCCAAAGCAGTGACTTTTTCAAGCACAGCCATCACATCTGACTCAGCCACACCATGCTTTGTCTCTTCAGCCGCGAGCTTGACCTGCACAAGGACACGCTGAATCTTGTCAAACTTTCGGGCCTGACTGTCTAACTCCTCTGCAAGGTCCACAGAATCAACGGTCTGTATCATGTCAAATAACTGAACAGCCGCCTTGGCCTTGTTTTTCTGAAGATGCCCGATCAGGTGCCATTCCATGTCCCAGTCAGCGTTCTGGGACCGAAGCTCCGAGATCTTGACTTTGGCCTCCTGGACCCTGTTTTCCCCCAGTATCTTAACCCCTCCGTAGAGTGCATCAGTAATTTTCTGGGCATCAACGGTCTTTGATACAGCTATCAGTTTGATTGTGTCCGGATCTGTTGAGGATTTTCTCGCGGCTCGAATGATTTTTTCATTTACTGAATTGATCCTGTCTGCAATTGCCATCGCATAACAGGTTATCATTTTTGCGTTCTCTTGGCAAGGTAAGCGATTGTACTATTTCACAAATATTTCACATTGCTTATGGTATCATTCTTAAATGGGTGAGAAGAAAATACTGGTAGTAGAAGACGAAGAAAAAATATCAGATCTCGTCAAGGCATACCTCGAAAAAGAGGGATTCTCAGTCAAGGTAGCAAATACGGGTCAAAATGCCATATCATCTGTCAAAGAAGGATTTGATCTGATTATTCTGGATCTCATGCTGCCGGACATGGACGGGGAAGATATCTGTGAAACTATCCGTGAGGATTCTGATATCCCTATTATTATGCTTACAGCAAAGAGTGAAGAGGAAGACAGGGTCAAGGGCCTTGGTATCGGCGCTGATGACTATGTCGTAAAACCCTTCAGTCCGAGAGAACTGGTAGCACGGGTGAAGGCGCTGCTTCGAAGGGTACAGGGAAAGAAGGAGAAGTCGAGTTTTAACAGAGGCAATCTTGTAATCGATTCTTCACGGTATGAAGTTGTTAAACATGGTGAAGCTATTGTTCTCACATCTACAGAGTTTAAGCTGCTGCAGTGCCTTGCCAACAGCCCCGGACAGGTCTTTTCAAGGCTTCAGCTTGTCAATGTCATTCTTGGCTATGACTTTGAGGGATATGACAGGACAATTGATGCCCATATAAAAAACATACGCCACAAGATTGAGGATGATCCCAAGGAATCACAGTACATCAAGACTGTCTATGGGGTAGGGTACAGATTTATCGGCCAGCCTGATGAGGACTAAACTTTTTCTTGCCTTCATACTTATTATCCTGCTTGCCCTTTTTTCCAACGTTGTCTTCGAAAGACTCATCATGACTGATTTCGATGAATTTCTTATGGGAAGTGACGAGGACCGGATTTACTGGATTATGGCCTCGGTAGAAGGAAGCTTTGAAGATGGTGAGTGGTATGGCATTAAACTGAATGAGGCCCTTCACTGGGGCCTGATGCTTGGCTTTGAGAGCTATGTAGAAGACATAAAAGACGGCATGATTTATTCATCGGAAGATGTGCTTGCCTCCATGGAACCGAACATGGTCAAGAGGATGAAGTCTTTTCTGAAACTCCCCTCAGGTCGGGGTGAGTATACCTGGTATCCGCTGTACTCACGAGGCAGGGAGCTGGGCAAACTTTATGTAAGACCTCTTGAGCGCATTGGGCGTATTCCCATAAAGGAGGAAATCTTTCGGAGACGCGGCAGAGAGTTTCTCGTCACATCCTTCCTGATTGCCGGGGGAGGAGCCCTCCTGCTGGCAGTCCTCTTCGCCATATACCTTTCACGACCTATCAGGCAATTGACGATATCGGCTGAAAAAATTGCAAAAGGTGATTATTCGGTGGAGGGGAAAATATCTGAGAGAAAGTCTCGAGATGAGATTAACAAACTTAAAGAGAGTTTTAATTATATGGCAGAGGCACTGCGAAGAGAAGATCTGTTAAGAAAACACCTGACCTCCAATATTGCCCACGAGTTGAGAACGCCACTGACAATAATCAGGGGCAATCTTGAGGCTGTGGAAGATGGAGTCATATCTGACCCACAGGCAGTTTTTGAAAATATCAAAGATGAAATAGCAAGGATAATAACCCTTATTGAGGGGATTGAGGATATCACACGGGCTGAGGCGAGTTTTTTCAAGAAAGGCACGGCATTAGCATTGGATCTTAAAGAGTTTGTCGAGTCAATCGCAGCGGGAATGAGAAAGATTGTTGAGGAAAAGGGCCTGCACTTAAGAACAGAGGGCCCGCCCCTTACTGTTCTGTCATATCCGGAGAAACTGCATATTATACTAAAGAATCTTTTGACGAATGCATACAAATTTACGAGGGAGGGAGAGATTGTCGTCGAATGGGGCAAGGTAAGCAGAGAAGATGTCAAGGGTTTTCATCTAACCGTGAGAGATACTGGCAGGGGGATGACAGAAGAAGAAATACCCAATGTTTTTAACAGGTTTTATAAAGGCGCCGAGTCAGGCGGCACCGGGCTGGGACTTGCAATTGTTAAGGAACTGGTGACTGTGCTCGGCGGGGAAGTAACAGTGCAAAGCTCATTGGGTCAAGGGACTGAATTTATTGTCTTTTTGCCGATTCAGTAATATGAGTGGTTCACATTTTCTTCACTATTCCCTGATATCCTTGATAAGGAGATAATGAAGAGGTATCGTTTTATGAAAAATGTAACAGCCATAGTATGTATGTCAGCGGCTGTTATGTTTCTGCTTGTAAGTGAGAGTTATACCGAGGATGAGAAAAAGCCGGTTACTCCCTATGGCGATTCCTGTGATCTCTGCAGTAAATACGGAATATGCAAGTCAGTAATGTCCCATGAGCAGGCTCACCGTGCACTCATGAAGTATTATCACAGTAAGGGATTGATTGTTGAGGTGGACAGGAAAAATGGAAGATTTATTCGGGCAAAAGTACGTGAAAAGGATAAGGTAGTTGATATTATCATCTTTGATCGCAGGAGCGGACGTGTCCGTTCTATATATTAAGAATTCGGCATGTTAGAAGCAGTCCCCAAAATATAAGGAGGTGGGTCATGGGCCAAAAGGGGAAAAATCAAAAAATCGTAGGATTCTTTTTCGTGGCTGCCATTGTCGTTGCAGCGGCCCTGGCCTTTTCCTGTGCAGGGGGTGAGGAAAAGGGCAAGTCCTTTAACCTGAAAGGCAAGGAAACACGGCCTCTGCTTGATCCTGCCATGTTCAGCGGACAGGTAAAGGCAGCCTATGCAGCAGCGCAAAAATATCCTGATGTCATGAATGAAGTGTTCTGTTACTGTTACTGCAATGAACCGCCCTTCAATCACCTGACTCTGCTCAGCTGTTTTGCTGACAGACATGGAGTCGGCTGAACGCTCTGTCAGAAGGAGGCCTTGAGGGTCGCCCAATTATATGAGCAGGGTAAGTCGATTCATGAGATTAAAAAATCAATAGACAAAGAATTCGGCAGTTAATAGACAGAGGTACGAGGACGGAATATTGCGGCGCACATCCCTCGGGGGATGTGTCCTTTCTTTACCTCTATCAGTACAAAAAATAGCTATCATCTGGATCTTGCTGGCTTGCCATAAACGTCAATGAGATATTGACAGGTTTGCAACCTATGAACATTCCTCAATAATCTATATTTTTCCGTCAGTTCAAATTCATTTATAAATCCCTCTTATCATTGAAGTTGTTATGACCAGATTCTGCGGATAATTCCTCTAATTTTCTTCGACTTAATATTATGAATAAGCTGAGAATCTCATCCATAAATCCAGGAAATGTAATCCGATGCAAGAGTATCCCATGAATACCTGTTCGTAAGTTTCAAAGATTGTTTGTTACTGAGTCTGCGGCTATTCGCAATCTCCTCTTTCAGATGATGGAGCAAATCTTTCTCTTTATATAAACAGTCAGAAGGAAAAAGCTCCGGATAGGAAAGTTTATCCGGCAGCAAGGGCCTGCAGCCTGCTCTGACCGCTTCAATAATTGAAATTCCATAAAATTCATGGCTGGCCGTGGAGACTACAATGTCTCCACGGCGAAGCCATGCAGCATACTCACTTCTGGTTTTTGCATAACCGAACTGAAGGATCTTTTTTGATAGACTCTTCTGTACTGTCTCAAAGACTGAAGGATGTTCTTTAAATGACTCACCAAGGACAATAACTCTAAAATCGATGCCCTTCATATCAAGAGCTACAAGTGTATTAAAGAAAAGCTCCGGGTTTTTGTCATGTTCCCACCGGTGGTTCCACACTATAACCGGCGGGCCGCTCCTTTCAGGTTCTTCTGCCCTGTCGATCGCTGAAAAATCAATACCTGGATGAAGAACGGTTGATTTTGATTTGATCGTTTTGATGGCAGAGGCAAGCTTCAGATCATGGGACTTCTTCAGAAGCTTTTCTATACCATGTAAGAAAGTATTGAGATTGTAGCCGGAGTTGAAGGCCAGTCTGTCTGAAGCCAGCGCAGTGGTCACATTCGTAAGGGCAAAATGAAAATCACGCTCGTCATCAACCTGCACAGGGTAAACGAACTGGTTTTCATGAAAGTAGGTCAGAAGCGCTACCTCTCTGCACCAGGAAGGCGCGAGTCCCCGAAAGGTGGCGACATCCAGGAATGTGGTGCAAAGGATACGGTCATAACGCTTGTTCGATTTGTGCAGTCTGTCTGCAAAGTAAGGGGCTGCAAGCCTCATGCGCCATTTCCACTTGCGGGCAGGAAGCGTCATGAGGTGATAGTTGAAAGGGATGTGTTTTTGCAGCCCGGAAAGAAAGGATTTGTGAGATCCGCCATGGTAGGGCTCAAGGACAAGGATGTTCAGTTTTTTATCTTCAGAAGATCTGTGCATGTGTCGGGTTTGTGCTATTATAGCCAGTACTTAATGCTTTTGCATTAACATGATTACGTTTTATTGACGGATATAAATATTAAAAGCTGCGAGGTGCAACAATGAAGAGAATTGAAATAAGAGCACTATCACCTGTATTGATTGCATTGACTATTGTATTTGGCTCATTCTCTTTGATATTGAGCCACTCCTTTGCAGAGGAGGGACTGGACATTACACGGTATTTCGAGAGCAGCCAGTTTACGATGAGCGATGAGAAAACCTTTGGAATTGAACTGATGCTCCCTGATAAAAGGCTGAAGGAGGGTGAGAACACAATAGAATTGGCCATCCATGACAGGGCAGGAAATGATGTTGAAGGTGCAGCGATTTCTGTAAGCTATGGTGTCCCTGCAGATGAATACTCAGGAGAGGCAAGGCCGGTCATAACAGAGCGGGGCGGAGGCTTCTATACAGTGGAGAACATCATTGTGACCAAAGGCGGGAATTGGGAAGTATCAATTGCTATTAAAACGGATATATCAGAAGATACAGCAACCTTTCCTTTTTCTTCTGTAGAAATTTCAGTGGATGAAGAAGTCTCACCGACTGATTCGACAGATGAAGATAGTTTAGAAACTGTGTCCTCCGGATATACTACTGAAGTGGGTGAAAGTACTGAACCCGAAAAGTCACAACCTGCTCCCCCTGCAATGAATTATGACATATACAAATCAGTCTTAACCCCTCTTCCTCCTATCCCTCCCATCCCGCCAGATAACCCCATGACAGCTGAAAAAATCAAACTGGGTAAGATGCTGTACTGGGACAGGAGAGTATCAAAAACAGGGTCCACAAGCTGTGCCTTTTGCCATCATCCGACCTACTACGGGGCTGAGCCTATGAGAAAGTCTGTGGGGATAAAGGGCGAAGTATATCTGCGCAATGCACAGACAGTGTTGAATGCAGCATTCCTGAATGCATTTTTCTGGGACGCTGAGTCGCCAACGTTGGAGCATCAGGCCTTACGTGCAATCCAGTCAGAGGTGACAATGAGAAGCCTGCCGTCAGATGTAGCTGAACGATTGAACAGAATCCCCGAATACAGTGACATGTCAATGAAAGTATTTGGAAGCCCACTTACAGGAGAATATATTAGTAAGGCACTGTCTGCTTATATGCGGACACTGATTACAGCAAACTACCCACTGGCAAGATGGCTGAGTGGTGATGCACAGGCGCTGACGGAGCAGCAGAGAAAGGGCATGGCTTTATTTGTAGACAGAGGGTGTATAGGATGTCATCATGGCCCTTATTTCTCAGGTGCTGCACACAATAAGACGTTGAAAGTAAAAAGCGAGGAGCATCCTGAAGGGCGTACCATGGGTCTCCACCTGCATAAGGTGATCGTCCCTGGAGCAGAAGATGATCACGGGCTTGCAAGGAGAACGAAAAAAGAGGAGGATAAGTATTTTTTCAAGGTCCCTTCACTTTTAAATGTTGCCCGGACATCCCCCTACACACATGCCGGACTGATTGACAGACTTGAAGACATGGTGAGATTTATGGCTGAGAACATGCTTGGTGTAGAACTCTCTCAGGAGGAAGGAGCAGACATCGCAGCCTTTCTCCATTCCCTTACCGGGGAAATGCCCCGGGATTTTATGATTGTTCCCACACTTCCCCTTGGACGCGGAGATGGTGACTTTGGGCCTGAATTCCTGCCTTCAGGCAAGGATTAACAGGTTATGTCCTCATGGCCTATCCGGTCAAATGATGCAAGGATTTCATCTTCGCAGTAGGAATAT
>CP070644.1:2437797-2454575 GCA_020354155.1 Nitrospiraceae bacterium
ACAAGGGCGATCATATCCTCAAAGGCATCCGGCTTCAGTCTTTGAATCAGATCTTTCATGCCCGAACTTTCAAGCTGGAATACACCTGCTGTTTTTGCCTCGCAGAGCAGCTTAAATGTTTCTTTGTCATCAAGGGGAATATTCTGTACAGAAAAAAGAGCGCTGTCCTGAGCACGTCCTTCATTGATAATTTTCTCTGCCTTATGTATGACAGTGAGCGTCTTCAGTCCGAGAAAATCGAATTTCAGGAGTCCCAGTTTTTTTATGGCACCCATATCAAACTGGGTGACGACAGAGTCGTCGTTTGGTGCCTTGTACAGAGGAAGAAAGTCTGTAAGGGGGTCCGGTGAGATCACGATTCCCGCTGCATGTGTAGAGGCATGGCGTGCAATTCCTTCAAGCCTCCGGGCCACATCGATCAGCTCCCTGATTTCCGGTCGTGATTCATACATATCCCTGAGCTGAGGCTCCTTTTCAAGGGCGGTCTTCAACGTAATTTTCAGAACCATGGGGATAAGCTTGGCTACCTTATCAACTTCTGCATAGGGGATATTCATGGCCCTGCCCACATCGCGTATTACTGCGCGGGCCTGCATTGTCCCGAAGGTTATAATCTGGGCCACATGGTCTTTGCCATAGCGCTGCGTTACATAGTCTATAACCTCAGATCTCCTGTCCATACAGAAGTCAACATCGATATCCGGCATACTTACACGCTCAGGGTTCAGAAATCTCTCAAAGAGCAATCCGTACTTTATAGGGTCTATGTCTGTTATATCCAGACTGTAGGCGACGAGACTGCCAGCTGCAGAACCTCTGCCGGGCCCGACGGGAATGCCCTTTTCTTTTGCATAATGGATAAAGTCCCAGACGATGAGAAAATAAGATGAGAAGCCCATCTTTTTCAGCATTGTGAGTTCAAGGGCAAGCCTGCCGGAATATTCCTCTGGAACAGTGCCGGCAAGCTTTTTATGAAGGCCTTTTTCAGCAAGATCTGCGAGGTATTCATCTACATCGTTGCCTTCAGGCACTTCGTATCTGGGAAGACGGGATTCACCAAATTTAAAATCCAGATTGCATCGTTCGGCAATCACCTTTGTATTCTGATATGCTTCAGGTATATCCCTGAAATCCTCCTTCATTTCATCAGGGCTTTTAAAATAGAAAGCCTGGGTAGAAAGCTTCATCCTGTCCGCGTCATCCATCGTTTTGCCGGTCTGAATGCATAAAAGAACATCATGGGCCTTTGCATCATCTTTGAGAAGGTAATGGCAGTCATTGGTGGCAACGAGGGGGATATGAAGGTCTTTGCCCAGTTCAATAATCTGACCGTTCAGTTTTTTCTGTTCCGGCATTTCATTGGCCTGAATTTCAAGGTAGAAATTGTCGGGGCCAAGTATTCTTCTGTATTCGAGTGCTGCTTCTCTGGCCTTATCAATCATTCCGGCTGTGAGGTAATAGGGGATTTCTCCTTTCATGCATGATGAAAGGCCAATCAGACCACCACTGTACTGTTCAAGAATGTCTTTGTCTATTCTCGGTTTGTAATAAAAACCCTCCAGGTAGGCGCTGCTGACCAGACGACAGAGATTTCTGTATCCATCCATATCCTTGCATAAGAGGATCAGATGAAAGGATGATTCATGGGCACCGTTTGAACTGCCCCTGTCAAAGCGGGACTTTGGAGCCACATACACTTCGCAGCCGATAATCGGCTTTAAACCGGCTTTTGATACCTTCTTGTAAAAATCGATGGCGCCGAATAAATTACCGTGATCTGTGATGGCCAGGGCTGCGAGGTTGTACTCTTTCGCCTTGTCGATGAGGTCATCGAGTCTGATACCACCATCAAGTAAGCTGTATTCTGTGTGGAGATGAAGAGGGACATAACTGGAATGCATCTGAAATTATAGAACGTTAAAAGAGCGATAGTCAAACGGGGAGGGATGACCATCGTTACTATCATGTAACACCCTGTGTAATAATGGGAAATAAGTATTTCGCATTGGTCTCAGCAGCCTCCGGCAGGGTACTACAGACGGTTGCTGGCTGCTTTAACCTCTTCCAGCTTGTCCCGTGCCGCACCTGAATCAATCGCTCCGGCAGCCTTCTCTATTCCCTCAGAGAAACTGCTGACCGAATTTCCGGCTATCAGTGCAGCAGCAGCGTTCATTAATACAATGTCCCGTTTTGCCCCCCTTTCACCCCCAAGAATGGAAAGGGTGATTTTTGCATTCTCCTCGGCATTGCCACCGAGGAGATCTTCCTTTCTCGCTCTTTCGATATCGAGGTCTTCAGGTGAGATAAAATAATGATCGATTCTTCCCTCTTTCACTTCGGAGACCTTTGTCCTCTCAGTATTTGTTATCTCATCCAGGCCATCCTCACCATGAACAACAAAGGCATGTCGAATGCCAAGATTGGACAGCACCTGTGCAAGATTTTCAGTCAGTAAATCATCGTAGACACCCAGCACCTGCCGTTCCGCACCTGCCGGATTTGTCAGCGGTCCCAGAATGTTAAAGATTGTTCTTATTCCCATTTCTTTTCTCGGCCCTATTGCATATTTCATGGCAGGATGAAAAAGCGGGGCAAACATAAATCCAAATCCCGTCATCTCAATGCATTTCTGGGCCTTTTGAGGCTCCAGATCAATCTTCACTCCCAGTGCCTCAAGGACATCGGCGCTCCCGCTTTTGCTTGATACTGAACGGTTACCATGTTTTGCCACCGGTACGCCGCAGGCAGCAACGACAAGGGCTGCCGTCGTAGAAATATTGAATGTGCCGGACAGGTCTCCTCCGGTACCGCAGGTGTCAACGGTAAATGCCGGTGATGTGATGGCACTTACTTTTTCTCTCATCACTCTGGCTGCGCCTGTAATTTCCTCAACGGTTTCACCCTTTACTCTCAGGGCTGTCAGGAGTGTCGCTATCTGGGCATCAGTGGCATTACCTTCCATGATTTCCTTCATGGCTCCCGACATCTGGTCTTCAGAGAGGTCATTGCCATCAACGGTACGCTGAATTGCTTCCTTTAACATTGGATTCCTCCGGATCGGTTTATAACAATGATGATTATAAAACAAACACGGTTGTTATTGCCCGGCTTGTGAGCTACAGGTTGTTGTCATTTGCCAACATACTGTCATTCCGAGGAGCACATGCGGCGAGGAATCTTGGAGCCTATTGATGTTGAAAGTATCAAGATTTCTCCCTGTGGTCGAAATGACAAACAAATATAATTCGCCTAATTGTATCACAGGGGAAGAGGAAATGGGGCACAGCTATGGAGCTTTATTGAGTGCGCTGCCTGAAGCTTTGGCGATGGGCATATTTCTGTTCTGCAATTTTAGGAAACACTTCGTCAAAGACAAAACCCTTCTGCCAACGCCAGAGCAGGGAATAGCTAATGGGGCTGTTACAGTTGTGCAATGTATCCATAATCATATGTAACGCAATTCCGATGAGGGCCCCCGTTATCAGAGGATTCCAGTCAGTTACCCATGCTGCAAGGGACCACAGGGCTAGCCATTCCCATCCATGCCATATCAACATGATGCGGTCAAACTGACCGTTATGGCATATCTCAAAAAATCGCCGTACTTTAAAGGGCCACCCCTGCTCACGCAGGTAATCAAGGATGTGGTCGAGATCAATAAATACACCGGATATAAAACAGGCTGCTGCCATTCCCCATGACTTGAAAAGCAGATACAGGATGGCTGAGGCTGCAAGTGAAGCTGCTGTGTGATAGTGAACTTTCATGAATTATTTGTTACTGAATAGCATGATTAAACTCTCTGAATATAGAATCGTCTAACTGAGAAGCTTTATTAGTTTAACAAATAGGGGATGATTTTGTTTATGATTGACCAAAGACTGTCATTCCGAGAAGCCGCCAGGCGACGAGGAATCTTGGAGCCTATTGATGTTGAAAGTATCAAGATTTCTCCCCTTGGTCGAAATGACAAAATATCAGGGTGAGTACGTACTCACCCTAGATTCAGAAAGTTCCTCAACAGGTCTTTTCCTGCAACTGTGAGGATTGACTCAGGATGAAACTGAACTCCCTCCAGAAGGAATTTTTTATGTCGTATCCCCATGATTTCATCCTTGTCTGTCCTGGCGCTTATTTCAAATTCATCTGAGAGGGTATCTTCCTGAATAATCAGCGAGTGATACCGGGTAGCCTCAAAGGGGTTGGGAAGCCCCCTGAATATGGTCTTGTTGTCATGATGGATCATTGAGGTTTTACCGTGCATTAAACGTGGCGCAGAAATAATTTTCGCTCCGTATGCTGCGCCTATTGATTGATGACCAAGGCAGACGCCGAGAATAGGGACCACGCCTGCAAAATGCTTTACCACCTCGATTGATATTCCAGCTTCATTCGGTGTGCAGGGTCCCGGGGATATGACAATACGCTCCGGCTTTAATTTTTCAATCTCACCAATAGTGATCTTGTCGTTCCGGTAGACACGAATATCCTCGCCCAGCTCGCCGAGAAACTGCACCAGGTTATAGGTGAACGAATCATAGTTGTCGATCATTAAAAGCATTTATAGTTCCTGTTCCGCCATTTCAATTGCCTTAAACATTCCTCTGGCCTTATTCAATGTTTCCTTATACTCCAGCTCAGGATCAGAGTCAGCCACGATCCCGGCCCCTGCCTGAATATAGGCTGTCCCCTCCTTGATAATAATCGTCCTGATGGTGATACAGGTGTCCATATTTCCGGAAAAATCAAAGTACCCGATAGCCCCTGCATAGGGGCCGCGTCGTGTTGGCTCAAGTTCTTCGATAATTTCCATGGCCCGGATCTTCGGTGCTCCGGAAACAGTACCTGCCGGAAATGTTGCCCGTAAAACATCAAAGGCATCGTGGTTCTTCTTTATCTTACCAATGACATTGGATACAATATGCATCACATGAGAATACCTCTCGATGGTCATTAACTCTGTGACTTCCACAGAGCCGGTTTGGGCGATCCGTCCAAGATCGTTTCTTCCCAGGTCGACAAGCATGATATGCTCTGCAATTTCCTTGGGATCAGCCCTGAGTTCCTCTTCCATAAATATATCTTCCTCAACGGTCTTCCCCCTCCGCCGTGTGCCTGCAATTGGCCTCACCTCTGTTGTATTGTCTTCCACCCGGACAAGAACCTCAGGGGAAGATCCGACGATCGTGCTTGTGCCGGTTTCAATATAATACATGTAGGGTGAGGGATTAATCACTCGAAGGGCCCGGTAAATATTGACCGGTGATGTGCTGATCTCTCTTTGGAAGTTCTGTGAGAGTACTGTCTGGATAACGTCTCCAGCCCGTATGTATTTCTTTGTCTTCTCAACGGCCTTCATGAAGCCCTTTTTTGTAAAATTCGAGGAGAATTTTTTGCTGGCCTTTCCCTGCCTTCTCTTTTTTGGAAGTGAGACCGTTGATGAGAGTTTTTTCACGATCCGGTCTATTTTTACGATGGCTTTTTTATAGGCATCTTCTACACTGCCATCAACATGTGCATTCGATATAACTTTAATTGTATGGGTCAGGTTGTCAAAAACAACCAGAGTATCGGTAAGCATCAGGAACATATCGGGAAGACCGAGGCCTGTGTGGTTATTGTCAGGCAGTTCCTCAAAATGACGTACAACATCATAGCCGATGTATCCTACAAATCCACCAAAGAACCTTGGAAGTCCGGGAGTTATTACAGGCCTGTACTTGTTTAATTCAGCTGATACCACCTCAAGAGGGTCGTTGACAGCCTTGAGCTTAGTCGTATTTCGACCTTTTTTGACTTTTATATCTAACCCCTTGCCCTCGATAATAACAGAAGGGTTGCTCCCAATAAAAGAATAGCGGGCCCATTTTTCTCCTCCTTCAAGACTTTCAAGCAGAAAACCGGTTTTTCCGCGCAGTTTCAGAAAGGCCGACAGGGGTGTTTCAAGGTCGGCAAGTATTTCTTTATAGACGGGGATCAGGTTCCCTTTTTTTGCCTTCTTTTTGAACTCCTTGAGATCAGGGTGTAACATTGACAAAACCTGCTGTTATTAATTAATATTTTAGTTGTCTATTATAGATGAGTTGAGAGTTAAAAGTTAAGAGTTAATACAAAAAACAAAAATCTTAATATTTACTTATATTAAGCTGAGCTGTTGTTTTATCACTTTTCACTTCTAACTTTCAACTTTTTTATGCGGGAGTAGCTCAGTGGTAGAGCACAACCTTGCCAAGGTTGGGGTCGCGGGTTCGAAACCCGTCTCCCGCTCCATAAAAACAGGGCGTAGGGCTGAAGGTAGAAGGCATAGGGAAAAGACATAAAACCCTTTGCCTTTTTTCCCTGAATCCTGCATTTATTACGGCGACGTACCCAAGTGGTAAGGGAGGGGTCTGCAAAACCTCGATTCAGCGGTTCGAATCCGCTCGTCGCCTCCATTTTCTCCCATTTCTCTTATCTTGCCAGCCTTATAATTATCAGCTAATATAGAACATGAATAAGTGTCTGCAGCAAAAGACTATCTTTTTCCTCTCCGTTGCATTTTTTCTTCTGGTGTTCATTCTACCCTGCAGCATAGGCGCTGCAGAGACACAGGAGCTTATCTCTTCATCAGGTACAGAATCAAAAGGTGCTGAATATACAGATGGCAGGATTCAGGAGTCAGTGCTGTTGATTGAGGCAGGGTCTCATCGGGAGGCGGAAACAATATTACTTGAACTGGAGAGACAGGTCCCTACTGCATCCCCGAAAATATCGATGCTTCTTGGCAGGCTTTACCTCGAGGAAAGTGCCTTTGAAAAAGCAGAGGTATACCTTAAAAAAGCAGCAGAAAATTATCTGCTCCTTCGAGATTACGCATTAAAGCTCCTGATGGATATGTATAGTGCTCGAGAAGAGTATGAGGCAGTTCTCAGTGCTGCAGGGCAGATCGAAAACGTACTGCTCATGCAGGATGTAACACAACAGACGATTGAAGCTCTGCTGGCGCTTGGGCAGAAAGACGATGCGATTAAAGAGCTTGTTGAGTATATCACCCTCTTTCCTGACGACTGGGAATATGGTATGAAACTGGCCTCTCTATACAGGGAGAGGGATGATTCACAGAAAGCGATTAATCTCTTCAGGAAAATATACATCAGCGCTGTGCCTGTCATTGAAGGAGAGGCGTTCAGGGAACTTGAATCGTTGGGTGCAGGGACCCTGACAGGAGCGCAACGATTACAGAGGGCTGAAAATTTATTCAGAACTCCTGATTACGCAAGAGCGGAGCAACTTTATCGTGAAGTACTTGATCTGCCAGACAGAACAGATTCCAACAAGATTCAGTTCCGGATCGCCATGTGTCAGTTCAATACAAAACGATACAGCAAAGCAGCTCAGAGCTTCGGAAAACTTCGTACGCCAAAGGCCATGTACTGGCAGGCACGGTCCTATTACAGGATAAATGATATTACAAATTTCAACAGGGTCAGGAAAGAATTTGAGAAGAACTACCCCTTCAATGACAGGCTGGGATTACTGCACCTCATGGCTGCTGATGATCTAAGGAGAAAGGGGAACAGTCAGCAGGCCTTAGTCAATTATAAAAAAGCCTCAACGTTTCAGAAGCATGCAGAAGATGCACTGTGGGGCATCTCATGGATGTACTTCACTGCTGATGATTACAACAGTGCAGAAGAGTATTTTTCCCGCTTAACAGCCTATTCAGGAAGCAGGGAGTATTACAAATACCTGTACTGGAAGGCCAGGAACGAATCAAAGATTGCAGAGCAATGCATGATGGAAAACAGTAAGGACGGGGCTGCCATAACGACAGACTGCACTGAAGGAAAGGGCAACTATTTTGATAATCTCGATCCCAATGCAGGGTATTACGGATATCTGATCAGACTCAATTCCTCTTCTTCTGATACAACTGAAAAGATCGCCTCATTGCCGCAGCCAAGACCGGAAGGTACCAGATATGAGAGAATGGAGGCCCTTGCTCTGCTCGGTATGAGGGAGGCAGCCAGCAATGAGTTCATACATGCGTTAAAAAAGGCTCGGAAACAGAGTGAATATTTATATCTTGGATGGATGGCAAATACTCTTGAAGAATATAAAGAAGTCATTGCCTTTGCAGAGCCCCGGAATGAAGATATCTTTCTGCCCCTTTCCTACCCCAGGGGGCATTGGCAGACTATCAGCCAGGCCGCTGCTACTGATGGAGTTGACACCTTCCTTGTTGCTGCCCTGATTCGGGAAGAGAGCCGTTATGAGCATGATGTTGTTTCCTGGGCAGGTGCGGTGGGTTTGATGCAGCTTATGCCGGCCACAGCGAAAAGGATAAAGAGAGGAATAACAACGTTAGATGGAAATGATCTTGATCTTACCGATGTTAAAACAAATATATTTATAGGAACCCGCTATCTTGCAAAGCTGCTCAATCGATTTAACCTTTACCCCTTTGCCATTGCCGCATATAATGCCGGTGAGAACGCGCTGGTGAGGTGGATCAATGAACTGGACAGCACTGACATCCCCCGCTTTATAGAGGATATTCCCTATACGGAAACAAGGAATTATGTGAAAAAGGTTCTAAAGAGTTTCTGGCAGTACCGGCGTGTGTACGGGTTTCCTGTCACCGGTGATGATATTATCTGTGCCGGTACCTGCCTGCAGGCAACACCCAAACCTGTAATTGATGCTTCTCTGTCTGATGTGAACAGGGCTGCCATAATCGAGGCAGAGCGGGGTTCCCCCTCTGTTCAATAGGGATCTCCTGATATATTCTGCTGTTACGGGCGTCCAATAAAATTCCTTCCAAAAAGGACAACTTAAGGGTTTACATTTTAAGTTGATTCTGATAGTTTACAGACTGATGCAACAGGGTAGTTTCCAATTTATTAAGGAGGGAACATCTGTGGACAAGTTACAGATGCTTGAAGAAAAAATAACGAAGGTCATTGACCGTATACGGTCGTTGACTGAGGAAAATGAAGCATTGAAGGGCACGATTGCCGAACTGAAAGAAGAGATTCTTCAGAAGAATAATGAGATAAAAGCCATGAAGCGGGACTTTAAGAGTGCGGATTCACTGAAATTAGACATAGAGAAACTCCATGGTGAGCGTGAGGCTGTCAGGTCTCAGGTAGAAAGTTTAATCAAGGAACTTGAATCTGTAGAATTTTAAGATCAGGTTCCAAATTCAGGGGATGCAATGCGTTCTGTAGAGGTTCAGATACTTGGTCAGAGCTACTCAATCAGGACTGATGAGGATGAGGCCTACATCAAATCTCTGGCCCGCTATATTGACGATAAGTTGAAAGAGATTTACAGTGCAGCGCCAAATGTGAACCAGACAAAGGCTACGGTGATGGCTGCATTTGGAATAGCTGATGAGCTCTTCAAACTCAGGATGGAACAGCAGGACCTTGACAGACTGATAGAGGAAAAAACAAAAATCCTTTCAGGATTTCTTGATTCATGATATGTGCGGAGACGTTGTTGCCTCCTTTGCACTTTATCCAGCATTTCATTCCACTCAACTGAACGATAATGGAAGACAAGAACGAACTTATACAGGAACGGATTAAAAAGCTCAACAGACTTCGCGACGCCGGTATTGAGCCCTATGGCTCGACCTTTGCTGCGGAGGACAAGGCAGCAGAGATCCTGAAGCAATTTGGAGAGAGGGACAAGGAGAGCCTTGAAGCTGAAAAAAGGGAATGCTCACTTGCTGGAAGGATCATATCCTTCAGAAATTTCGGCAAGACTGCCTTTGCCCATATTCAGGATGACTCAGGAAGGATTCAGGTTTATTTCAGTAAAGCCGTCATTACCGCAGACATGGATCTTTTCAAGAGTATTGACGTTGGTGACATTGTTGGCATTCAGGGTGTTCTCTTCAGGACAAAGACCGATGAACTGACGGTCCAGGTAGACACCTATACCTTTCTCTGTAAATCACTGAGACCCTTGCCTGAAAAATGGCATGGCCTTCGTGATATTGAGACGAGATGCAGGCAGCGCTATGTAGACCTTATCGTCAATCCGCATGTAAAAGAACTTTTTTCCAGACGGAGCAGACTTATTCAGGCCATACGGAACTTCTTTGACGGCAGGGGTTTTGTAGAAGTTGAAACACCGATGATGCATCAGATACCGGGAGGAGCAACTGCCCGTCCTTTTAAAACCCATCACAATGCGCTGGGGCTTGACCTCTTTCTGCGGATAGCACCTGAGCTGTACTTAAAGAGACTGCTCGTCGGTGGCTTTGAAAAGGTCTATGAGATCAACAAGAACTTCAGGAACGAGGGCATTTCTGCAAAGCATAATCCGGAATTCACCATGCTTGAGTTCTATATTTCCTACAGGGACTACACCTTCCTCATGGACTTTACCGAGGAGCTCATTCCCCATCTTTCCATGGAAATCAACGGAGGACTGAAGGTTTCCTATGGCGAGGAAAGTGAGGGTAATCCTGCAGATGTCATTGACCTGACCCCCCCCTGGCCGCGTCTTTCCATGGTCAAGGCCATGGAACAAAAAGGTGTTGACAGGAACGTGTTCGGAAGTCCTGAGAAGGCGAGGGACTATGCTCTCACACATAGGATAGATGTTGAGAAAAAAGCCACTCACGCCAAGGTACTCGATGAAATATTTTCCAAAAAAGTGGAGCCCACATTAATACAGCCAACCTTTATCACAGACTATCCTGTTGAATTGTCACCCCTTGCCAAAAGAAAGAAGGACAACCCTGAGTTTGTTGAGAGGTTTGAACTCTTTATCGGGGGGCGTGAGGTTGCCAATGCCTTTTCTGAACTGAATGACCCTGCTGATCAGCGGGGGCGTTTTGAGGAGCAGGTTGAGGCACGTCAGCAGGGGGACGAAGAGGCAAATTACATGGATGAGGATTTTGTACGGGCCCTTGAGTATGGAATGCCTCCCGCTGCAGGGGCGGGTATTGGCATTGACAGGCTCTTTATGATACTGACAAACACTGCATCGATCAGGGATGTTATTCTCTTTCCCCAGCTGCGGCCGGAACAAATGTGAATATCAAAGATAAAAAATCAAAACGTAAAATTATGGAGTTTTCTATTGATTAATTCCGAAATTTTGAATTTTGATCTTTTCATTTTAAATTAATCATATGAGTTTCCCCTATCATTTTTTTATAGCTCGCCGTTATTTCCGGTCAAAGAAAAAACACAGCGGTATTTCCATCAACACCTTTATCTCCATTGCTGGTGTGGCCCTTGGTGTCATGACGCTTATAACCGTACTCTCTGTGATGAGCGGTTTCCATGAGGACCTGCAGGAGAAGATTCTCGGAGTCAATCCCCATGTCATTGTGATGAGCTACGAGGGCAGGGTGAAAGAACACGAGAGTCTCAGAAATGAACTGGCAGACATGCCCGGTGTCGTTGATTCCTCTCCCTTTATATATGGACAGGCCATGCTCAGGTATCGCGACAGGGCGCAGGGGGTTGTGGTCAGGGGTATTGACCCTGATATCGGTATCGCCACGACAGATATTCTTAACAACCTGAAGGCAGGCAGTATTGAATATTTCAGGCAGGAAAACCGAATGCCGGGCATTATCATCGGGAGAGAACTCATGAGAAACCTCGGGCTTTTTATGGGTGATGTCCTTGATATTGTATCCCCTGTTGGTGAGATCGGCCCCCTGGGAATGATCCCGAAAATGAAGAAGTTCAGGATTGTGGGATATTTTGAAGCAGGGATGTTTGAGTATGATTCCAACCTTGCCTTTATCAGTATGCACGAGGCCCAGGACTTTTTTAAATTCAATGATTCTGTTACCGGCATTGAGGTAAAGCTTGATGATCCCTATGGAGCAGAAGCCCATGCAGCCCAGATCGAACTGAAACTGGGGCCTCCCTATTATGTGCGGGACTGGATTCAGATGAACAGAAACCTCTTCTCAGCCCTGAAGCTGGAGAAACTTGTCATGTTCATCATTCTCACACTTATAGTCCTTGTAGCATCTTTTAACATTATCAGCAACCTGATTATGATCGTCATTGAAAAGGGCAGGGAGATTGCAATTATGAAGACCATGGGCGCTACCAGCAGGGGGATTATGTCCATATTCATGATACACGGGCTTATCATTGGGATAACGGGAACCTCCTTCGGTATTATCGGGGGGTACGCTCTCTGCCAGCTCTTAAAAAAATATCAGTTCATCAATCTGCCTCCGGACATCTATTACCTGAGCTATCTCCCGGTCAGAATGAACGTAGCTGATTTTATTGTTGTGCCTGCTGCTGCTCTGTTGATTACCTTTCTGGCAACTCTGTACCCCTCATGGCAGGCAGCCAGACTTGATCCGGTGGAACCGCTCAGATATGAATAAAAAATCAAAATTGAGGAAGAAACTCATTGTTTAAGTTCATATTCAAGACAATAACGGTTATCATCTTTCTCATATTTCTTATGATCGGTCTTACAATATGGAAGGGCGGTATGCCATTCCGGTGGGCAGGTGAAAAAATCATAATGGCCGGAGAGACAATGGTGGCCATCGGCGAAGTCATTGATGAACTGGATGAAGGCAGCGAGAAGGTCAAGGAGACCTACAAGCAGATAAAGGAAATTACCGCCTCGGATAAGAAGGGTGAAGGGGAGAAAAAATAGGAATATGGCCCCCTTAATCGGAGTTGAGAACCTCAATAAGACATTTCGCACACCTGGCAGTGACCTCCATGTTCTGAAAGATATATCCCTTGAGGTAGGCAGTGGTGAAATGGTTGCCCTTATGGGTCCTTCCGGTGTGGGAAAGAGTACTCTTCTGCATATCCTTGGTACCCTTGACCGGCCCACCTCCGGGCAGGTCTTTTATGAGGGGAACGATGTTTTTCAACTGAGCAATGATGAGTTGGCCGGATTCAGAAGACGTGCTGTAGGCTTTGTGTTTCAGTTCCATCATTTGCTTCCTGAATTCAATACCCTTGAGAATGTGATGATGCCTGCCCTTATCTCAGGTTTGAATCGCGATGAGGCCCGTCGGAGAGCAACGCAGTTGCTTGAGGATGTGAACCTTGCTGAAAGAGTGCTCCATAAGCCGGGCGAACTTTCCGGAGGTGAGCAGCAGAGGGTAGCTGTTGCGAGGGCCCTTATGCCTGACCCGAGAGTTGTGCTGGCTGATGAGCCAACAGGAAACCTTGACACGCAGACAGGAGAGGACCTCTTCAATCTGATGCTGGGTTTAAACAGGAAAGGAATCACGTTCATTATTGTTACCCATAATGAAAGCCTTGCCTCACGATGCAGCAGGATCATCAGCATGAAGGACGGTAAGCTTCTTTAAATTTCAGCCTGCGTTTACTGGATAGTTGGCCCCGATGTAAAAAAGATAAAACCTGTCTGAGAATATAATGTAAACTTCTGACTTCCACCGGAAACTTGATGTTCTGCTTTAAATAAATCATGGAACCAGCTTAAATATAAAGGAATATACCAGTGTTATTTTAAGGTCTATGGTCAATGCCGGCATTGTTCATTATAATTTATGGATAAAAAACAGATAGATGAAAAGAGGAGTCGATAAAAAAAAGCTTGTAATTTCTCTTCAATCTCTTTAGCATTATCTGTATTATATTTATTAATTACATATACATATATGAAAACCATGAAAATATACCTCGTACAGCACGCATTAGCAGCCAGCAAAGAAGAGGATCCCTCACGCTCTCTATCTGATAGAGGAATTGCCGACATCAGAAAGGTTGCCGATTTTGTACAGCAGATGGACATAGTGGTGCATACGGTTTATCACAGTGGCAAGATGAGAGCATTGCAGACGGCACAGGTCCTTGAAGAGCACTTGAATGTAGAGACTGAGATAGCCGAGTCTGACGGACTGGCTCCAATGGATGATCCTCAAATATGGTATGACCGTCTTGCTTCAATGAATCAGGATATTATGCTCGTCGGGCATCTGCCGCATATGTCAGGGCTGGCATCATTGTTACTTGGCAGAGATGCCGGAAGTGAGGTCGTAACCTTTGAAATGGGATGTATTGTCTGTCTCCATAGGACTGACCAGGGTACCTGGTCAGTTGACTGGCTCATCAACCCGGGGATGATTCACAAATGACAGCTGATATGGCTCTTTTTGTGCTTGGTTTTGCATTGGGTTCTGTCATTGCCCTTATTGTTTATATCCTGCTCTCAAAAAAAACAGCTCTTTTCGAAAGCCGTGCCAGCAGTGCTGATGCTGTAAACAGCGAGCTCCGCAAGCAGCTCGATGAGGTGAGGCAGGAGCTTGACCATGCCCAGAATGAGCTCAAGAATGAGGCTGAACTCAGGGCGGCTGGAGAAGCCAGGCACCATGAGGCTGAAAAAAATCTTCAGGCCATTGAGAAAGACCTCCTGGGTAAATTCAACTCCATATCATCCACGGTTATGAAAGAAAGCTCAGAACAGTTTCTCCAGCTCGCAGAAACAAAACTGAAGGCCCAGTCAGTGGAAGGCACAAAGGAGCTTGAAAATAAGAAGGGGCTTATCGACAATGCCCTCCAGACCATGGACAAGACTCTTACCGAGGTACGGAAGAAGATTGAAGATGTGAATAAAGGCAATGTAGAGGTCTCCACGCTCATTAAGAAACATGAAGACATCACGGCAAAACTCAAGGACACAACAGATCACCTGAAACAGGCACTGGCCAGTTCCAAAAAAAGAGGCGAATGGGGAGAGCGTATGGCCGAAGATATTATTCACCTCGTTGGAATGGTTGAGGGAGTGAACTATCTGAAGCAAAAGACACTGGACGGCTCCGCCGGCCGGCCGGATTATACCTTTATCATGCCCAATAAACTGAAGATTAACATGGATGTTAAATTCCCCCTCGACAACTACATGCATTTTCTTGATGCCCGCTCAGACCATGACAAAAAACGTTTTCGTGACGAACTGCTGAAGAATACAAGGACCATGATAAAACAGGTAACCACCCGTGACTATATAGACACTGCCAATAATACCGTTGATTATGTAATTGTCTTTATACCCAACGAGCAGGTCTACAGTTTTATCAATGAGTCTGATGTCTCCATAATGGATACGGCCTTAAAGCAGAAGGTTATCTTATGCTCACCCTTTACACTCTATGCAGTCCTTGCCGTCATACGGCAGGCCATTGATAATTTCAACCTTGAGCAGACAGCATCTGAGATGCTGAAACTGATGGGCGATTTTGATAAACAATGGGGCGCCTATAAAGATAAATTCAGAATTATGGGTGAAAGGCTGGAAGCGGCCCGCAAAGAGTATGATTTACTTGTGACAACAAGGACCAATATGCTTGAGAAACCTCTGAGAAAGATTGAGGATTTGCGGAAGCAGAAGGCACTTGGAGATCAATCCGCTGAAGAAAGAAAAGAACCATCGCTTATCGAATGAGTATTGAGAAGTATATACATGAAATATGTCCTGGAGAAGAACTGTATTCTGGCACATTAAACATTAAATTAAAAAGGAGGGCCTTATGTCAGAAAAATTAAGCCACGAAGAATTTATTAAAAAGGCAATCGTAAGCCTCAGAAAGGACGGATATAAAGGCATCCATACCGTTTACTCGGGGTTTAACAGTGCCTTTAAAAAGTACTTTAACGATGAGAATCCCGTGGACGCCACAAATGCACTTGCCAAGGAAGGGAAACTGGTCATCAGACCTGTGAAGGGAGGCGTTATGCTCTATCTGCCTGAAGAAGTACAGCAGACAAAAGATCTTGGTGAGGATGCTCTGAAGAAAATGGGACTGGATACTCAGTAGGTATTTATTTCCTGATATAGTAAATCAGTCTAACGATAGTTTTTTGGATTCGTTATAACCAGTAAGAAGTGTCAGTAATGTTAATGTCTGTGGTCTTTGATGTCATTCCCGTGGATGCACTGTGCCACAATTTTGAAAAAGCTTTCATTCAGAGACGCCAAAGGCGACGAGGAATCTTATAACTTATGGATATTGAAAGAACCAAGATTTCTCCCTTTGGTCGAAATGACAACCAAAACTTAACTGTGAAACAGTCTGGAAAGCCGGAATCCAGTTCATTTGAATAAATGATTTTTTGCGGTGCCCGATCTCGTCAGGCAATGACAGACTGGAGAATGTATCTTTCTTGTAGCCATCAATGCGCACAATTAAGTAAAAATTGAAGAGAGTATCAATGACAAAGATTCAGGAACAGGCCCGGGAGCTGCGCAAACTGTGGGGCGGATTTCAGGCCACCCGGGTGATAATCACTGCAAACAGTCTGAACCTTTTTGATCATCTGGAAAAGCGGATGACAGCCTCAGGGCTTGCAAAAAAGATCAAAACAGACAGGAGGGCTACGGAAATTCTCCTTGATGCCCTGAGCGGTCTGGGTCTTATCAGCAAGAAGGCAGGGAGCTATAAAAATACCGGTACAGCTTCACGGCTGCTTGTATCAACAGGCAGACATTATCAGGGAGACATAATAAGGCACATTGACGTGCTCTGGGACAACTGGTCGAACCTTGAAAAAGTTGTAAAAAAAGGCAGACCCTATCATAAGACCCGGAACCATCAATCCTTTATCATGGGAATGCATAATCTGTCCGTCATCAAAGCAGAGGAAATTATCAATGCCATCAACCTCAGGGGCATCCATACCGCCCTTGACCTTGGAGGAGGCCCCGGTACCTATACGATGGAACTGGCGAAAAAGGGAATCAGAACGACGCTCTTTGACCTGCCTGATACCATAAAAATAGCAAAAAAAGTGGTGCGGAATGAGGGAGTGGAT
>CP070644.1:2454675-2469239 GCA_020354155.1 Nitrospiraceae bacterium
CATTCATGCAGGAGAAGTTTTAACAGCCGGTTTGTCAGATGCGGATTATATATGGAATTTCGAGGAAGATATACCTGTCATTAAAAACACTGTCGATCTTGTTATAAGTCAAGCGATATTTGAGCATCTGTTGAATCCTTATAAACATCTTCATGATTTAAGTAACTTAATACAATCTACAGGGTACATCATAATACATACTGTAATTCCGGGCTTCCCCTATCATAGGCATCCCATTGACTCTCTTCGTTTTTTTCCTGACTGGTTTGAAGAAGCTGCACAAAGATTTCACTTGAAAATCATAAAAAAAAGGATAAAAGATACTCATATATTTTATATGTACCAAAAAGTATAACACGGGTATGAGGACTGACGGGGGACTATCCTCGTTGGGGAATGCACTAACATATATCGGAGGGAAATGAGCACGAAAACTATACCGAAAAAATCATTGTTCTATTCTATTTTAATTCTTGGAACTTTACTTATATGTTTTTGTATTCTGGAAATAGGGATACGGATATTTTTTCCGCAATCCGACCTTAGAATCGGACAGGGATACCTTTTTCGCTACGAACCGATCATTGGCTATGAAGGCGTTCCCAATGCAAAAGGATATTTTGCTACCTCACAGTTTAAGACATTAGTAACCCACAATAAGGAAGGATTCAGGGACATTGATCATGATCACAAAAATCATAGCAATACCTTTCGTATCCTTGCTCTGGGAGATAGCTACACCTGGGGGCATGGCGTAGAGAATAATCAGATTTATGTAAAACTACTGGAAAATTATGATACGAACATTGAAGTAATAAATATGGGAGGACCAGGAGGGGATCCGCCTGGTGAATTAAAGGTATATAAATTTAGAGGCTTAGAATATGACCATGATATCGTCTTATTGGGGTTTTATGTGGGAAACGACATCGTTTCTTATTATCCTCAGGAAGATGATTCTCCTCCTCAGTATGGGTATAACGAGAAGGGAGAATTTGTCCTGATTGGTAAGGTGCAGCCTCCTGAGATTGTGGAGAAGATAAGGAAAGAAAGTTTAGAAAAATATTCTCCAAAAAAATATAAAGGGTTAAAAGAAAATATGTATTACTGGTTAGTTCAACATATTCAACTTTACACCTTTATCGATAATTTTCAAAATTACTATCTTAGGATTATAAAAAGTTCACCTTTCTGGACAAAAATAAAAAACATTTTTGGAATTGAAAATAAATATGCACTAGGATTCTTAAATTATTGTAAACCTGAAGATTCAGAAGAAATACAATATGGATGGAACATACTATACAGCACCTTGGAGACGTTAAAGCATTACTCCTCCGAAGCAAAGGCCAAGCTATATGTAGTGATCATCCCTCATGTTGTTCAAACTTCAAAAAACATCTATGATTATGAACTGATTAGATCAGGCCATGATCCGTCATCTTTCGATCTCGAGAAGCCAAATAATAAATTAGCCGAAATGTGCAATAAATTGGGGATAGATTATTTGGACCTCCTCCCTGTAATGAAAGAAGAATCGTCACAGGGAAAATTGTTGTATTTCCCTAGAGACGCACATTGGAATGCTGAAGGTCATAGAATTGCTGCCCGGGAAATATATAAGGATTTAAAGGGCCGAGGATGGCTTTAATAGACCTTTGGCAATTACCAACACTAATCCTTATAAGGCCCTTTTAATATTTTTTTGACTTTTTTGCCCATTTGATGCCTGTATAAATTCCCATATTAATCGACAGGAATATTACAAAAGCATTAAGAGTACCAACCCATGGAGGAGTTGAAGCACCCCTGATGAGTCCAAGGAAGATAAATAAAAACGTCAAAAGAGGATTAGCAACAAAAAGACCAAATGCTGCGCCAAGTACCAAACCGAAAACAATTCCTATAATAAATCGCAGATTTTTCATGTGTCTTAATAAAATCCATTCACCCATAATTGTCAAGCCGTACAATGATGATGTGATAACATTATCATGTTTTTTGCAATCTGATAGTTACAGATTATTTAGGTATTTCAATAATGTAATTTTCTCCTTCATTATTATCATTCTTACTTTGAATATTCATATTGCCTTGATACATTGACGTTAAACTGATCCGGAATGTACCTGTTTAGAAATAAATTCAAATCTACTATACTATGGTATTGATTTGTTCAGGAAAATTAATCTTCAAGAAAAGGAGCAAAACGATGATGGCAAAGCAATTTCTAAACCTGGTTCTATCACTGGTCATTTTACTCTTAATGATCATTTCCTCTCATGCCGGCACGTTACCGGCCATTGTAGGTGTATATGATACATTGCCGGGAGAAGAGTTTAAATATGATGGCAAGACCGTTGAAGTGGTTGAATATATGAGTTTCTACTGTCACACCTGTTATGATTTTGAAAAATCCATACCTGTTATTCGAGGGAACTATCCCGGGAAGGTCACATGGAAAACCGTGCCCATTTACTGGGGAGACCATGGTTCCCCGAAGCCTGGAGAGGCCTACCTCATTGCAAAGGAAATGGGCAAAGGCGAAGCCATGAAGAAAGCCCTCTTTGATGCTCATATGATACAGAAAAAAAATATTTCTGATATTACTATCCTTGAGGAAATTGGCAGGGAAGTCGGTCTCGGCCCGGAGTTCGGGAAAAAGCTCAAAGCTGGAGCAAAGGCAGGAGAAACCCGAAGAGCTCTCGCAATGGCTCAAAAGGTCGGAATCAATGAGACACCGACAATAGTCATTGCCGGCAATATTAAAACAGACCCACATGCCATGGACCATAAGATTGATTTATTCAGAGACAATATTATCGTGATTTTAAAGAGCATACTGAAAGCTCAATAAAGCGATATTCAGAAATTTCATGGTTTATTGAAGAAATCAGATTTCACAGAAATTTTCAAGAATAACCCTGTTTTTGTGATTCTTGTCATTTTAGGTTCTCTTTTATTTCTGGGCGGATTCTTATCTGACCTGCCGTCTGACAATACAAGTCAAAATGAGGGCTATGCTCGTATCATTTCACTCGCAGGTGTTGCAATATTATTTATAGCAACATTCTATTTACGAAGAAAGTAAATAGAATGAGAAAAATAAAACTGACTATTGATTGTTACATTTCCTCGGGGTGTACCTCGGAAAAACCTTTAAAAGAAAATGTAGCCCGGGCACTCAGCCTTGAAGGGGTTGAAGCAGCAGTAAATTTTCATAGGATAAATGAAGAAGAGGCAGTAACTATTGGGCTCAAGGGTTCCCCATCAATACAAATAAATGGAGTGGACATTATCCCCGGGGAAATATCCGGATTTTCATGACGTATTTTCAAAGACGAGTCCGGTCGACTTGCAGCCGTTCCTTCCGTTGATACGCTAAGACACGCTGTGCGTAACATCATTAACCTGGTATGATTCAAATTTGATTATACCAGGGAAGATCTGCGTCTAATCCTCAATTTAATGATCCTCACAGACTAAGTGGGATCACTGCCTCCGCTGATCCAATAAAGAAAGAAAATCTGTTTATTAAAGACCAGGCTGGTTACCGGTAAAGACAGGCCACGATTATTCCGAATAGTGATAAGAGATGTTGCTCAGGAACAAGGTTACTGCGGCCAGTCTCTTATGACCATGAAAAACAAACCAGTTGCATATTATAAAGACATTACATTTCTCCAGAACAGGGAACGGCTTAAGCTGTTAAAAGAATTCCGATTCCTTGCACTTCAATACTTCGAAAACAGTATCCTCAATATGGAGAGTGGTGAATACAGTGAAAATTCAGTAGCTCAGGATGCACGGAACAGAATAACCTTCTTTTTAGTCGAAGCATACACAATCATCCGCCTTGCTGACATAAAAACAGCTGCCACCTCCTCTCCCTCACTTCTCTTCGGGGGACATGGCAAAAACATGGATTTGATTCTGAACATATTCAATATTGGCCGCAACGACATTCCGTCAGGTGTTGTCCTGGAATATATTGACAAGGCAATTGAGCTTTACACATCCAACAGACTGCCCTCATTTATACGGTCAATCAATCCTTTTTACTGGATAAAGATGCTTACAAAAAAACCTGGGAAAAGATCAGGAGAAAAGGCAGTGCAGCCTGGCGAAACCACTCCTTCACCTAAAATGCCGGATTCCGGTCATACCGATAATCACCCAACTGTCTGAAATGCATCCCGAGTCCCATTCTCAGCTTTCACACCTGTCAGGTTACTGAAATATTTTTGCTCTGCTCTTTCGCTGTATTATCCCCATGGAAGTGAAAACGTCCGGAATAACAATTGTACATTAAAGAGGTTTTGTTAAAAGAACAACAGAAGACCTCGGCTTGACCAGGAACACATCCTTATTGACAGCCGGTTCCTTTCCTTCTTGAGAAAAGCTGTCTATCCCAATTAAAGAGGTATCAATGGCTACATACCATGCCTTGGCTGCAGGTGGTGCAGGTATTTTCTGAATCAACTCTTTCGTTCCTGAGTTGAAGATTATGAAAAAATCATTGTCCGGCCTGTGACTGCCGCTGTTCATTCTGGAGCCATCCAGATAAAAGGCGATTGAGTGCTCATTATGATTTTTCCAGTCCGGATGCTTTAAATTCTTATCCAGCCATTTTATATCCGGGAGACCGTTATTGTTCAGATCTTTTCCCTGGAAAAAATATCCCCTTCGAAAAACAGGATGATCTTTGCGGAACTTGATAAGCCTTGTGACAAAATCAAGAAATTGATGGTTTTGCTCAGCAAACTCCCAGTTGATCCAGGAGATTTCATTGTCCTGACAGTAGGCATTGTTATTTCCATTCTGCGTTCTCTTGAATTCGTCTCCTGCAAGCATCATCGGCACGCCCTGAGAAAGCATAAGGGTTACCATGAAATTTTTCATTTGCCTCTCTCTCAGTTCGTTTATGCTGTTGTCCTCTGTCGGTCCCTCAACCCCGTAATTAGCACTGATATTATGGTCAGTCCCGTCCCTGCTGTCCTCACCATTGGCGCTATTGTGCTTATGCCTATAGGACACGAGATCATTCATGGGAAAACCGTCATGACAGGTAATAAAGTTAATACTGTGAAATGGACGTTTGCCCGCATGCTCATACAAATCAGAACTGCCGGAAATGCGGGTAGCAATCTTTGACACACATCCTTCATCACCCCGCCAGAAGGAGCGTACATCGTCCCGGTATTTGCCGTTCCATTCAGCCCATCTTTCTCCCGGGAATGAACCCACCTGATACAAACCTGCTGCATCCCATGCTTCGGCTATAATCTTGGTGTCACGCAAGAGGGGGTTTTCAGATATGCTGTTCAGGATGGGAGGATTTTCAAGCACATTCCCGTTACTGTCTCTACCCAGAACTGAGGCAAGGTCAAAACGAAAACCGTCTACATGCATTTCCAGCACCCAGTAAATAAGACAGTCCATAATAAAACTCTGTACGATGGGATGATTGCAGTTCATGGAATTACCGCATCCCGAATAGTTTTTATAGTAACGCTGTTTCTCCAGCATGTAATAAATGGAATTATCGATCCCCCGGAAACAGATCGTGGGTCCCATTTCATTCCCTTCTGCTGTATGATTAAAGACAACGTCCAGTATTACTTCTATGTTTTCTTTATGCAGCGCCTTGACCATCTGCTTAAACTCATCTACCTGCTGTCCTAAAGCGCCTGAAGAACAATAACGACTGCGCGGTGCGAAAAAGTTTATAGTGTTGTATCCCCAGAAGTTTTTGAGTCTTTCGCCGGAAAGGGGATTGGTGTTCACTAATTCGTCTTCATCAAACTCATGGATAGGCATGAGTTCCACTGCCGTGATCCCCAGTTCCTTGAAATAAGGTATTTTGTCAATTATACCTCTGAAGGTGCCGGGGTGAGTAACGGCTGATGACGAATGGGCGGTAAATCCTTTCACATGCAACTCGTAAATTATTGTGTCGGGAAGAGGTATTCTGGGATGCCGGTCCCTGCCCCAGTTAAAGGTATCATGCACGACGACACACTTGGGTGCTCCACCCGCACTGTCAATCGTGCTGAAGGAGAGGTCCCTCTCCTGGGAGTCTATGTCGTACCCCCGTGCATCAGAAAGGGACCAGTTAAAATTACCGGTGACCGCTTTAGCATAGGGATCAACAAGTAATTTATTACGATTATAGCGATGACCTTTATCAGGCTCATAGGGTCCGTCAATACGGTAACCGTAAAGACATCCGGGTTGAATTCCCTGGACAGCTACGTGCCATACATCACCGGTACGATAGTATGCCGGGTCAAGGTCTATCTCAGATTCAGGAGACTCGTCCCAGGCATGTTTAAAAAACTGGAGGCAGACACCAGCCGCATGACGGCTGAAGAGGGAAAACTGTGTGTACTCCCCCATGAACGTAGCTCCAAAGGGGAGCGGATGTCCGGGGGAATAGTGCATTGTGCTCCTGGTTTTCATATAGAATGGCGCATTAATACGATACGTTCCTGAGTACAGGTAATTGCTCCAACCTCGTTACCGGGACAGTATTGACATATGGTTATCTGCTCTCTGTCACCCCTGTTCGTGCTATGTTATTATCGGTATTTTTACAGTTTACTTTATCGGTGGGTCAATACATGCTCATTGCCGTTCCTGAGCATCAGAATGGAAATACATTGGTGCCCTGGATATTCGTTCAAACCTTTTTATCTGTCGATAATGGGGCGCCCAATTAATGAGAAAGGTTGCAAGGGCATTCCAGAGTGAAACCCATGCAGCAACAGTAAGCCCTTCTGCGAAAACATGGGTAAAGACCGTCTCAAAACCCGTAGCCTTTTGATTGATCCATACAGACAGGAACAGGATCAAAACTCCAATGGAAAATAGGATCAGCGAGGTACGTGTCATTCCTGATAAGACACGCAGTTTGAGATCCTTGAGATAAAGAAAATAATTCTGGACACTCTCCCTGACACGGGACTCCAGCCTCTCATCAACATTCGATGTGAAGCGAAACTGAATGACGAAATCTTCTTTGCCAATTTCACGTACTGAGTCAATGATGTAGTCCACAAGATCCTGATCCAGTTCTTTTTTTCTGTAGGGGGCATATTTGTCAAAATCATTAAAGAGATCCTCTACCTTGCCTGCAGCAATATCGATTATGAACTCATTGTCTCTGGTAAGGGTATAACGATCGAGTATCTGTTTTTTCATGTTTTAGATACCACCCCTGTTTTTAATAACGCCGGCACACTGGTTTTTTGCAGCACTGAATTCATGAGGATGGGATATCAATGGCAGAAAAAAAGACCTCTCTTCTCTAAGCCCTGCCTGACTTGAAAAGCTCTTTATACTGGGCAGGACTCCCGGCAAATCTCAGCCCATTCTCAAAAGAGATCCTGCCTTCGAGACAGAGCGATGCAAGATTCAGTTCAAGAGAAGACATATCGTCTGATGCAATCTGCATAAGTGATCTTATGTTAGCGACCTTGCCTTCCCTTAGCAGGTTCCCCACCCTCGGGGAGTTTGTAAGTTTTTCATAGGAAAGAATTCTTTTTTTATCATCTTCCAGCAATGGTATCAGTGCCTGAGAAATGCCAAGGAGCAGTGTGTCCGCAAGTTGAATCCTGATTTGAGGACGTTGACTTTCAGGAAAGATATTTATCATTTTCTCAAGCGCTGTGGTGGTATTCAGCGAGTTGATCGATGCAATGACCAGATGTCCTGATTCTGCTGCATTGAGGGCAATCATAATGCTCTCTGTATCTTTCAGATCACCGACAACGATGACATCCGGGTCCTGCCGTATAATATGCTTCATCCCCTCAGCAAAGGAGTCCGTGTCGATTCCAATCTCTCGCTGATTGACATTACAGAGCCCATGTTTGTGAAGATATTCAATGGGATCCTCAAGGGTCACAACATTGCACCTTCTGCTGAAGTTAATAACATTGACCAGTGCCGCAATAGTTGTCGTCTTGCCATGTCCGGAAAGACCTGATACAAGGATAAGGCCCTTCGATTTCAGGGCATACTCGGTAACCCACTCAGGAAGATTCAGTTCTTCAAGCGTAGGGATTTTTTCATATATTATTCTGGCAGAAAGCGAAATCGAGCTTCGCTGTTTATAAATATTTATCCGGAAGCGACCGCTTTCTGAAATGGACATGACAAAATCAAGCTCCTTTTTCCTTTCAAACTCTTCCATCTGCTCCGCAGATATAAGCTCCGATACCATATCTTTCATCTGCCCTGTGGTCAGAACCGGCATTGAAAGTCTCTTGATTTCATTATTGATGCGCATCCCTGGCGGCGCCCCGGCTGTAAGATGCAGGTTCGAAGCCTTGAAATCAAGAAGGAGTTTCAGGAGCGTATAAATATTGGGCATTTTCGAATCGCTCACTACTTTCTCTTCTCTCAGCGTCTCACCATCAAAAACAGTTATGCCATAGTCTGTTTTTTCAAAACGACTGATCGCCTTGTCCATTTGATAATTGGGAACTATGTAGGGTTTTACGGTCCTGGCCATGGTGAACTCTACATTCTGCACAACTTCCTTGTCTCTTGGATCAACCATGGCAAGGGACACAGCATCCCGGTCTGCCTTGAAGGGAAGCACCTTGAACGCCTTGACCTGATCAAAGGGCAGCAGTCGCAAGATTTCAGAAGGCACTTTCACATCGAAAAGGTTAACTGAAGGCAGATCATACTGTTTGCCCAGTACGCTTAGGAGAGTATCATTATCGACATACCCCATACCCTTCAGGATTGACCCCAACCTGCCGCCATCAGCGATCTGTTTATCAAGGGCCCTGGTAAGCTGGTCCTGGGTAATGAGCCCGTAATCAAGCAGAATTTCACCAATACGGAATTTCTGTTTTGCCTTCAATTCTTGCATAAATGTGATTTAGAAAATGTTTCTGTAAGGAGTTGATTCCGAAAATAACATCCGTATACTACTCCTTATATATATTATTTTTAATACGTTGTCAATGAAAAACTGGGGAACTGCCTTTCAGAATATGCTCTTCGTCCCCACTCTTTTCTCTGAAGAATCAAATGATTTCCTTACATATTTTCGCAAAAGACATACCAGTCGATGCAGCTGCAATATCACCATACATTGCACTCGTCCTTGACCGTATGTCAATGTGATATAGCTTCTGTGTCATTGTGACAGAAACTGCTGCAAACCACTCTGCTGCCTGATTACCAGTGGTTAAATGTAAGCAGCCAGCTTCTTATTCCCATTGATTCCAGTGATATTTACCCCATTCCCTACGGTACGATATACTCTCCCGATTAAGTTTGCGCAGGCCTGCCGTTCCAGAGAAACAGGCTGTACAGCCCCGCAAGCAATAATAATTTTCTTGACTTTCATCCATAAACTTGTATTATCAGTTTATAGGCACCAGTACGAGTGCCTGTATTCTATATGCCCTGTTGGCCGCGAAAGGAGGTGAGCGCATGAAAAAGCCTTTAAGCAAAAAGGCGCAGTCAAAAGAGGCCACATTCTGGGAAAAGATGAAACAGAGGATGGAGAATCCCGGGAAAATGTGCCTCAAATGAAAGGGCTGAAAGAGTTAAACGTTGCTGGTCCAGCAACGAAGCCCCGGATATGGCAGGGACGATCTTCTCTTGCGTCTGTTTCTGCCATATCCATTTATTATCTTCTGTCATATTTTTAAAATGGATTCCGCAATGGCTAATACTAATTCCCTGGACTTTTTGGTTCAATGGCATTTAACTGAAAAGTGCAATCTGAAATGCACTCACTGCTACCAGACTGGTGAGCACCGTAGAGAGCTCTCACCCTCTGAAGTAATGAAGGCCATCCAGGAAATTTCCCATACCCTGAACAGCTGGCATGAAAACTACGATATTGATTTTTCACCAAGTTTAAATATCACGGGTGGTGAACCCCTGCTGAGAAAGGACATTTTTGAAATACTCGGGGAATTTCATACCATTGGTTTTGATACCTATCTTCTGACAAACGGTACCCTGGTGGACGATAGAACAGTAGATACATTATGCGGCGTCGGAGTTAAGGGTGTGCAGGTCAGTATCGAGGGGCCTGAAGAGATACACGACTCTATACGTGGGAAAAAGAGTTTCCAGCGGTCTCTTCAGGGAGTGAAGCATATGGTGAGTGCCGGTCTGGAAGTAACGCTCAATGTAACTGTTTCAGCAATAAATGCATCACATTTAATAAATACCGTCGATATTGCTTCACAACTCGGAGTCAGCAGGCTGGGATTTTCGCGCCTTGTTCCATCGGGAAAAGGCAAAGCATTGCTGCCTGAGATGCTGTCAGCTGCTGAAGTGCATGAGCTTTATAAAAAGTTATTTGCTCTAAAACCTGACGATGGTCTTGAAATCGTCACAGGCGATCCCGTTGCTTCCCAATTCCGCAACTCGTTACAGGACATGGACTTTGGGAATATTCCCCTCGGAGGATGCGCAGCAGGTGTGTCAGGCCTCACCATTCTGCCTGACGGAACGGTTGTGCCCTGCAGGCGTCTGCCGATTCCTCTTGGCAATGTGAGAGAGGATTCCCTCAGGGAAATATGGGCAATGTCTCCTGTGCTGAATGAACTCAGAGATAAGGATAAATATCAGGGCAAGTGCGGTTCCTGTCAGAACTGGGCAAACTGCAGGGGGTGCAGGGCAATTGCCTATGCATATGCAGAGTCATCAGGCAAAGGAGATTACCTTGCCACTGATCCACAGTGTTTTATCGGAAGCTGTGCTTAATTTTACAAGGAGGTGCTATGGTTTCACAGTGGAATATAGATGCAGACCATTCAGTCGGCGCATTTTCAATCCGGCATATGACCGTTGCTTTTGTCCATGGTCAAATGAACAGGGTTTCGGGCACAATCAGTTTTGATCCTGACATCATATCTTCTCTTGCAGTCCGCTTCGAGATTGATGTTGAAGGCATTATGACGGGAATAACCAAACGTGATGAGCATCTCAAAAGCGAAGATTTCTTCGACATTGCAGCGTACCCGACAATAACCTTTCAAAGCACTGGTGCGGAACGAAGCGGTTTCAACAGTTGTATTGTCAGGGGAGACATTACCATTCATGGCATAACAAAATCTATTGTTTTGGAGACAGATATACTTGGTCCGGTGAAGAGTCCCTTTGGCGAAACCACCCTTGGGCTTACAGCAACAATGGTCCTGAACCGGGAAGATTTCGGCCTGAAATGGAATGAGCCAATGGACAACGGCGGTTTCATGGTGGGGAAAGAAGTCCAGGTATCAATGAATATTGAGGCCGATCTCGTAGAGAACTAAAAAGAGGGAACATCCCATGGGATGTTCCCTCTTCAGACGTCGATATGATTACCCAAGGCGTTTTTTAAATTCGTCAAGCTGTTTTTTCAGCTTATCCGGCAACCGGTCACCAAAAGTAGACAGGTGATGCTCTATGTCAGGGATTTCCGCCTTCCAGGCCTCACTGTCTATTTTCAGAAGCTCCTTCAGGTCATCAGATGGCATATCAACGCCATTGACATCAAGATCACCTTCTTTCGGGATCAAGCCGATGGGGGTCTCCTCCGCTCCGACAGAGCCTTCCACGCGCTCGCACATCCATTTCAGTACCCTGCTGTTGTCACTGAAACCGGGCCAGAGAAACTTTCCCTCTTCACTCTTGCGAAACCAGTTCACATAAAAAATTCTCGGGGCTTTATCTCCAAGCTTCCCCCCCATGTTAAACCAGTGCTGAAAGTAATCTCCCATGTTATAGCCACAGAAGGGTTTCATTGCAAATGGATCACGTCTGAGGTTTCCAACAGATCCGATGTTCGCAGCAGTTGTTTCTGATGCTGCAGTCGACCCAAGAAATACGCCGTGGTCCCAGCTGTACGCTTCTGTTACTAAAGGAACAACGCTGCTTCTCCTGCCGCCGAATATGAAAATATCAATGGGAACGCCCTCCGGTTTTTCCCAGTCCTCACAGATAACAGGACACTGGGCGGCGGGAGCCGTAAACCGGGCATTTGCGTGGGCAGCCACAGAATCGCTTTCCGGGGTCCAGTCATTCCCCTTCCAGTCAATGGCATGCTTTGGCGGATCTCCGTCCATACCTTCCCACCAGACATCCCCTTCATCAGTAAGGGCACAGTTTGTAAAAATACAATTTTCCTTTAACGTATCCATGGCCATGGGGTTTGTCTCATAGGATGTACCGGGGGCAACGCCGAAAAACCCGTTTTCAGGATTAATGGCATAGAGACGTCCGTCAGGACCTATCTTCATCCAGGCAATATCGTCACCCACACATTCACATTTCCACCCCGGAATGGAGGGCTGCATCATGGCAAGGTTTGTCTTTCCGCAGGCTGAGGGAAAGGCGGCGGCAATGTGATACTGCTTCCCTTCAGGGCTCGTTAAACGCAGGATAAGCATATGCTCTGCCATCCAGCTTTCACGCCGTGCCATTGCAGAAGCAATGCGGAGGGCCAGACATTTTTTCCCAAGCAGGGCATTGCCGCCATACCCCGAACCGTAGGACCAGATAAGATTCTCATTGGGAAAATGGCTGATGTATTTTTTCTCAATAGGTGCGCAGGGCCATTTTGAATCTTCCTGTCCCGGTTCAAGGGGTGCACCAATTGAATGAAGACAGGGAATGAAATCACCATCCGTACCAAGCAATTCAAGCACCCTGTCACTGACACGGGTCATGATGTGCATGTTCACCACTACATAGGGACTGTCAGAAATCTCTATCCCGATCTTTGCAATGGGAGAGCCGATAGGCCCCATGGAAAAGGGGATCACGTACATGGTGCGGCCCTTCATGCAGCCCTTATAAAGATCCTTCATTGTCTTTTTCAGATCGTCCGGTGCAATCCAGTTATTCGTCGGCCCGGCCTCTATCTGGTCAGGAGTACTGATATAGGTATTGTCCTCTACACGGGCTACATCGCTCGGATCAGACCTGAAAAGGAAACTGTTCTTCCGTTTCTTCAGCGGTATGGCAATGCCGCTGTCAAGAAGCAGTTTGATCATCTGGTCGTACTCTTCATTACTGCCGTTACAAATGTAAATGTCTTTTGGTGTGCACATGTCAGCCACTTCCTGGATCCATGCCTTGAGTTTCTTATTTTTTACTTCAATGTTCATTGTCGTAGCTCCTTATCTTTATTTATTCACAAATTATTTATTCTGAACGGGGATACAACGATAAACGTCCTGTATGGAGGTCCTCTGTTCTGAGCTAATCATTATACCGATTACCAAGAAAAAATTCCATTCTCATCAAATGCTTCCTTAACTCCTGAATAAATCATTTTATTTAGGGTACAATACTTGAGTTTATCATCATGGATATTGCAAACATATTACGACAACTTGCCATATCGGCACTCCCGATATTAATAGCTATTACTTTCCACGAGGTAGCCCATGGGCTTGTTGCCTACAGGCTTGGCGACCCCACTGCAAAGTTCATGGGGAGGCTTACCTTGAACCCGCTTGCACATATCGACAAAATCGGTACCATTCTTATGCCGATCATGCTGCTCATACTGACAAACGGACAGTTTGTTTTCGGCTATGCAAAGCCTGTCCCCATCAACACCGCAAATTTCAAAGATCCTAAAAAACATATGGCCCTGTCAGCTGCAGCAGGCCCGGTCATGAATATATCACTTGCCGTCATCAGTGCACTGTTAATAAAAATAATAATTCCTGTCCTTGCATTTATACTGCCGGCAGGCTTTGCAAATGCTATTGTCGAACCTCTTACTTTAATGCTGTTAAGCAGCATTAAATGGAATGTGCTTCTTGCGGTCTTCAATCTCATACCCGTTCCTCCCCTTGACGGCGGACGGGTACTGGTCGGTTTGCTTCCTCATCGGCAGGCCATTGCATACAGCAGGATTGAGCCCTACGGGATGTTCATTGTTATTCTTCTCATTGTTACCGATGTTGCGCGAATGTTCATTTATCCGCTCATGTCAGCACTTTTTAAATTAATCACATTAATTCTTTGAAGGAGTAACTATTATGTCAAAAAAACGCGTCCTCAGCGGAATACAGCCCAGCGGAAAACTGCATATCGGCAATCTCGTCGGCGCGCTCCAGAACTGGGTAAAGATACAGGACGATTATGAGTGCTACTATTTCATTGCTGACTGGCATGCACTGACCTCCCAGTATTCAGATACTTCTTGTCTGAAGGAGTATGTAACTGACGTGCTCGTCAACTGTCTTGCTTCCGGGCTGGATCCTGAAAAAGCAACGATCTTTCAGCAGTCACGCCTCCTTGAGCATGCTGAACTGCATCTGCTTCTTTCCATGATAACCCCCCTTGGCTGGCTTGAACGGGTACCCAGCTATAAAGAAAAGCAGCTTGAGGTAAAGGATAAGGACCTGAATACCTACGGGTTCCTCGGTTATCCTCTTCTCCAGTCAGCGGACATTATGATGTACAGGGCACATTACGTGCCTGTTGGCGTAGACCAGGTGCCCCACCTTGAGATCACACGGGAGATAGCGCGCAGGTTCAACAATTTTTATGGAGAAGTGTTCCCGGAGCCCGATGCACTCCTC
>CP070644.1:2469339-2484812 GCA_020354155.1 Nitrospiraceae bacterium
GCATAAGGTGGTGGTTTTTCCACTGCCCGTAACTCCTGTCACAAGAACAAGTCCTCTTGGTTCAAGCGCAATTTTCTTTAATACAACAGGGAGAAGCAACTCTTCAAGGGTCATAATATTGGGGGGAATGATCCTGAATACGATTCCAATAGTGCCACGCTGGATAAAGCAGTTACATCTGAATCGTGCAACCCCTTTTATACTGTAGGCAAGATCAAGATCTGTTTCTTTTCTGAATTTCGCATATTGTGCCTCATCCATTATTAACTTCGTTATATCCCCGATATCTTCGGATGTGAGTCTCTTTTCATCAGGCATAGGTGACAAATCACCGCTGATCCGGACGATTGGCTGTGTGCCAACTCTTAAATGAAGGTCAGATGCCTTCAATGAAACCGCTTTTTCCAATAACGCGTCTATACTTACTGACATAGATTACCCCTTAAAGTTAAATGCCTCCAACACCTTTGATTCTATCTCTTCGGCAACTTCAGGGTTTGACTTTAGGTATTCCTTAGCATTTTCCCTGCCCTGCCCGATACGGTTACCGGCATATGAGTACCATGCACCGGCCCTATCCACTATTTTTTTCTCAAGCCCGAGATCGATCAGTTCACCCATCCTTGATATCCCTTCATTATAAAAGATGTCAAAAACCGCCTGTTTAAAAGGGGGGGCAACCTTATTCTTGACAACCTTGATTCTCACCCTGTTGCCAATTGGGTCCTGACCGCTTTTGAGGGTTTCAATCCTCCGGATATCAAGTCTCACTGATGAATAGAACTTCAGTGCATTGCCTCCTGTCGTTGTCTCGGGATTACCGAACATGACCCCGATCTTCATCCGTATCTGATTAATAAAAATAATGGCCGTCTTACTCTTTGAAATAGCTGCCGTCAGCTTTCTCATGGCCTGGCTCATGAGCCGGGCATGCAGACCCGGCAGGCTGTCCCCCATTTCACCTTCGATCTCTGCCCGCGGAACAAGGGCAGCAACAGAATCTATGACCACAACATCAAGGGCGCCGCTCCGGACAAGGGTCTCCGCAACTTCCAGAGCCTGCTCACCGGTATCGGGCTGACTGATAAGTAAATCATCGATGTTAACTCCAAGCTTTGCAGCATAGGTAACATCCAATGCATGTTCGGCATCAATAAAGGCTGCTGCGCCACCTGCCTTCTGTGCCTGGGCTACAACACTTAGTGAGAGGGTTGTTTTCCCGGAAGATTCAGGACCGTAGATCTCGATCACCCTCCCCCGCGGGAACCCCCCTATGCCAAGGGCAGCATCCAGACCGATGGAGCCCGTTGGGATTGCCTCAATTTCAACAACTCCCCCTGATCCCATACGCATAATAGCGCCCTTGCCAAACTGCTTTTCTATCTGTGAGATGGCAACTTCAAGTGCCTTTGTACGATCTTTGTCAGACATGAAATTCCTCCTTTTTCATACACAATTATTTCAGAAAAACCTCTTTCATTTTCGTATACTGAGCACCTGACGGATGGAGCTCACTCTTCATCAGCACCACGGAATGAACGGGAAAAGAGCAGAATTGTTTTCCCTCATATTCCCTGATTTTCTCCAGTAATGATTGCCTTTTTTGCATCGACCTGAATCTCCCCAGAGTCAGATGGGGGACAAAACGTCTTGCTTCTTTTTTAAAACCAGCTGTTGACAGCCCGCCTTCAATTTCATTCTGAAGTCTGCTGAGAATATCACTGTCCTGCAAACCCGCCCACACGACTCTTGGAGATTTCATATGGGGAAAGGTGCCGGCGCCTTTTAAATCCAGATGAAAAGCTGAATACATCGTGCAGGCACTTTCCATAATGTGTTGAACAGCGCCTATCGTGTCCTCATCTATCTCACCGAGGAACCTGAGTGTAAGATGGATATTCTCGGGCTTAACCCAGCGTACATCAGCTCCGCATTCTTTAAACTCCCTCTGAAGATCTGAAAGAGCTGATTTCACTTCCCCGGGCAGTTCTATAGCGATAAAAGTCCGCAATTTCCTTAAAAAGGTCTCCCCGAAGGCAACTTCATTGGCAATTTACACAATAGGATACCACAGAAACCTTAAAATGCAAATCTGATCTGCCCAGTATCGAAGGGTCAGATGAAAGGACTCGCTGCTTGAATAAAATAGCTGTATTCAGAAAATTATCATCCAGAGCTGGATACATACATTTGCATAGAGAGCGGCCAGAATATCATCGAGCATCACACCTGCACCGCCTGGCACAGTTTTTTCAATATGCCGTACAGGAGGGGGTTTGAGAATATCAAAAATCCTGAAGAGGACAAAGGCGGCAATGAGAACGGCTGTTGTTCTTGGCACAAACAGAACGGCAACCAGATATCCGCATACCTCATCTATTACTATGTGACCGCTGTCCTTCCCAAGGACCTTTTCCGTACTGTGAGAAGCCGCAGTTCCAATAAGAAACAATACAGGAATCAGCACGAGCAGTGCTGTATCCGTAGGATGCCAGAGATACACAAACAATACAGCTGCCGCTGTCCCGAAGGTGCCGGGGGCATAGGGCAAATAACCGATAAAGGACAGTGTGGCAATCTGCTTGTGGATCCTGGTATGGAGTGAGAGCTTCACCCTTCCTGAACTATTTTATAGGAATGGGTAATTTTTGCTGCCTTGCCAAGCGTATTTCCTACCATGCAATATTTATCAAGAGAAAGATCAATGGCCCTCTTTACAGCATCCTCTTCAATGGCCCTGCCTGTGACAACGTACTCAATATGCATATCAGTAAACAGGGTGGGATGGCCTTCGGCTGTCTTACCGGTAACATTGATCTCAAGGTCAGTAACCTCCTGTTTCTTCTTTCTCAGGATCGATATAACATCCATTCCGGAACATCCGCCAAAAGCAGTTAACAGAAGCTCTGAGGGCTTTGAACCGGTATTGTTGCCGCCTACTGAAGGCGGGGCATCCATGATTACGCCATGTCCTGAATCAGCCGTTCCTACAAACTGCATGTTTTCAACCAGCTTGATTTTACTTTTCAACTGTGACCTCCTGAACTATGGTATATGGTTTTTAACAATGTACGGCTTTCTCTTTTATTTGTCAATTCCAGACCTTTTCATAAGTATATTATCATGGTACAATATGATTTATTTTTCCGCGTGCCTTATAATTTAGGACCAGTTAAGGAGTAATACATGGCAAAAAAGGTCAGTAAAGCTGTATTTCCCGCAGCGGGGCTTGGGACACGCTTTTTACCTGCAACAAAGGCCTCTCCCAAAGAAATGCTCCCCATTGTTGATAAACCCATGTTTCAATATGCAGTTGAAGAAGCCGCGGCATGCAATATCAAAGAGTTCATTGTTATTACCGGTAAATCCAAAAGAGCCATTGAAGATCACTTTGATTATGCCTGGGAGCTTGAGGAAAATCTGAAAAGCACGGGGAAGAATAAAATACTCGATGAGATTCGGGAGCTCTCCCAGCATCAGTTTGCATATATTCGACAGGGTGCTCCTCTCGGCCTTGGCCATGCAATACTCTGCTCCAAGCCCTTTGTAAAGGATGAGCCCTTTGCCGTCTTACTCAGTGATGATATAATTGACCCTGACGACAGACTGCTGAAAGATATGATCAGGATTTACAATAAATACAATGCTACCGTTCTTGCCCTGCAGCAGGTACCAAAAGATGAAATTCACCGCTACGGTGTTATTGCAGGGAAGGAAGTGGGGAAGAATATTTTCAAAATAAGCGATATGATTGAAAAGCCAAAGGCATCCTCTGCCCCCTCTGATATGGCTATTATCGGACGCTACATCCTCACTCCCGATATATATAACATTCTTGAAAAGACCCGGCCGGGCAAAGGCGGGGAGATTCAGCTCACTGATGCAATGAAGACTCTTTTAAAAAGAAAGCCAGTCTACGGATATCTCTTTAAGGGAAGGCGGTATGATGGAGGAGACAAAGTAGGATACCTGAAAGCAACTGTAGAGCTTGCGTTAAAAAACCCGTCATTGAAAGCCGAGTTTAAAGATTATCTGTATTCAAGAGTTGCTTCGATAAAGGAAAAGGAGAACTAATGACCGATTTTGAGATAAAAGAAGAACAGGAAATAGAAATTCCAACATCGTTACCTATCCTTCCGGTACGAGATGTGGTGATCTTCCCCTACATGATTCTTCCCCTCTTTGTAGGAAGGGATGTTTCAATCAAGGCTATCGAAGCTGCAGCAGGAGACAACAAACTGATCCTGCTTGTATCACAAAAAGAAATGAGCGTCGAAAATCCACTCGTTGATGATCTCTATGCAGTTGGAACGGTGGGAACAATTCTGAGAATGCTCAAACTCCCTGATGGACGTCTCAAGGTCCTTGTTCAGGGTCTTTCAAAGGCTCGAATCAAGAATTTTCAGCAGACAGAACCTTTCTTTATGGGAGAGATCGAAAGGATTGTTGATGATTTGCAGCCCGACGTCTCCCTTGAAGTAGAAGCGCTTATGAGGAATGTGAAAGAACTCGTTGACAAATCCCTGGCCCTGGGCAAGTCTTTTTTACCTGATATTATCGTGCTGATAGAAAATATTGAAGAACCGGGCAGGCTTGCTGATCTTGTCGCTTCAAATCTTGGGCTGAAAGCAGAACAGGCCCAGGAACTGCTGGAAGAGACAGATCCCATTGTGAGACTCAAGAAGATAAGTGAGATTCTGAGCCACGAAGTAGAACTCCTGCTTGTGCAGCAGAAGATCCAGTCAGATGTCAAAGGCGAAATAGACAAGACCCAGCGTGAATACTTTCTCAGGGAACAGCTCAAGGCCATTCAGAAGGAACTGGGCGAGATTGATGAAAAGACAGAGGAAATCCTTGAGCTTCGAGACAAGATTAAAAAGGCAAAGATGCCTGACAAGGTTGAAAAAGAGGCATTGAAGCAGATCAGCCGCCTTGATAAAATGCATCAGGACAGTGCCGAGGCCGGAACGATCAGAACCTACATAGACTGGCTTGTTGAGCTGCCCTGGTCCAAAGGTACAAAAGACAACCTGAACCTGAAAAAGGCTAAGAAGGTGCTCGATGAAGACCACTATGACCTGGAAAAGATAAAAGAGCGCATACTTGAATATCTCGGAGTAAGAAAGCTGAACCCTAAAATGAAGGGACCCATACTCTGTTTTGTCGGACCTCCCGGTGTTGGTAAGACTTCACTCGGGAAGTCAATTGCGCGGTCACTTGGGCGTGAATTCTACAGGATGTCTCTGGGCGGCATGAGAGACGAAGCAGAGATTCGGGGACACAGAAGGACCTATGTCGGTGCAATGCCCGGCAGAATCATACAGGGCATCAAGACAGCCGGCAAGAACAATCCTGTCTTTATGCTTGATGAAGTAGATAAGATCGGGATGGATTTCAGGGGTGATCCGGCCTCGGCACTGCTGGAGGTGCTTGACCCTGAGCAGAACTACGCCTTTGCGGACCACTACCTTGGTGTTCCCTTTGATCTGAGCAAGGTCATGTTTATTACAACGGCCAATCTCATAGACACCATCCCTTCGCCGCTGCGGGACAGAATGGAGATACTGAATCTCTCAGGCTATACAGCTGAAGAAAAAGTCGGCATAGCAAAAAACTACCTCATCCCAAAACAGCTGAAGGAACACGGTATTACCACGAAGAACATCTCCATACACGACAGCGCCCTGAAGCAGGTCATAACTCACTATACCGGTGAAGCAGGCGTCAGAAGTCTGGAGCGTGAAATAGCCAATCTTTGCCGTAAGGTAGCACGTAAAATTGCTGAGGGAAAGGACAAGAAATCTGCAATCACCGTAAGCAATTTGTCCAAATACCTTGGCGTGCCAAAGTATCTGCCTGAGGAGGAGATCAAGAAGAACGAAATCGGCGTATCAACGGGACTTGCATGGACAGAAGCAGGCGGTGACATTATTTACATTGAAGCAACCATTATGAAGGGAAAGGGGGCCCTTACTCTGACCGGCCAGCTTGGCGATGTCATGAAAGAGTCTGCCCACGCTGCCCTGAGCTATATTCGTTCCCGTTCAAAAAGTCTTGGTATCAGCAGCTCTCTTTTTTCCAATCATGACATCCATATTCATGTCCCGGCAGGTGCGATTCCCAAAGACGGTCCCTCAGCCGGCATAACAATGGCAACTGCTTTGGCCTCTGCATTTACCGGCAGGGCTGTCTATAAGAATGTTGCCATGACCGGTGAGGTAACCCTGCGCGGAAGAGTGCTTCCTATCGGCGGATTAAAGGAGAAGTCCCTGGCAGCAAAGAGAATGGGCATTCAAAAAGTCATTATTCCCAAGAGAAACGAAAAAGACCTTGATGAGATTCCCAAGTACATAAAGAAAGACATGAAGTTTATCCCTGTGGAAACAGTGGATGAAGTGCTTAAGAATGCCCTCAGCAAGACCACAAAAAAAACCAGGTGATAGACAGTCAACTGGTCATGGGCGATGAGATAGCACCATGCTCACTCTTTCTCTTATAGACACAAGGCTGGCTGTCACTCATCAAAATTCTCTTCATTGACTCTGATACATCATGTTTGTGTTGCAGAGAGAAGGTGCAATGAAAAGAACCTTGTTCAATAAATCCATACCGCTTTCAGACCTTGGAGAACTTGGCCTGATAAAAAAACTCAAGAAACAATGCAATTACAGCGCTGCAGGGATAATAGCAGGCATCGGTGATGATGCAGCCGCCATAAAAGGCAGCAGGAAAAACCTTCTTGTCACCACAGACATGATGATAGAGGGCATTCATTTTAATCTGTCCTATTCAACGTTCTTTCAACTTGGCTATAAATTCCTTGCAGTCAATATCAGTGATATTTTGGCAATGGGAGGAAAGGCGGAGCACTTTTTTATAAGCATCGGAATACCGGGAAATTATAGCGCCAGCACCATTGAGGAGCTTTATGCAGGGATCATGAAAATGGCAAAAAAATTCAAAGTAAGCCTCATTGGCGGTGACACCTGCGCATCAGGAAAAGGCCTTATCCTGAGCGGGACCCTTATCGGATATACTGACAAAATAATACGACGGTCCGGCGCAAAGCCGGGAGACGGTATTTATGTAACAGACACATTGGGTGATTCATCAATGGGACTCAGGCTCCTGCGGAGTCGCAAAAAGAAGGTGCTTGCATTTCCTCAGCACAATGCAAAGATAAAACTCATGAAAAAACATCTCATGCCCCTTCCTGTTCCATTGAAAAAGAAATCAGGGGTCAGTGCAATGATTGATATCAGTGACGGATTGCTGCAGGATCTCTCACATATTTGTGAGGAAAGCACTGTTGGTGCTGTTATCTACCAGGACGCAGTCCCCTTATCAAAAGAATGTCTGGAAGTGTCAGAAAAAGCGGGATTAAATCCCTACCGTTACGCTCTCAAGGGCGGGGAAGATTACTGTCTTTTATTTACCTCTTCCCAGGAGAGAAAAACCGGTGCATACAGGATTGGAGAGATCACAAAAAAGGGCCGTTTTATTGTTGATAAGACCGGCAAAAAACGTATTTTCAAACGGGAAGGCTATGAACATTTTAAGTAAATAAAAAATGAAAGATAAAAAATTAAAATTGTGGAAGAAAATAATGAATTCCTCCATTTTAAAATTTGATTTTTACATTTTAATTTTATCTCATGGCTTACTTTAGGGAAAAATTCAAGAGTGTATTCAGGGTAAGAGACACCCCTCACCGGATTGCCCTGGCCTTTTCCCTCGGTGTGTTTATGGGCATATCACCATTCCTGGGGCTGCGCTACATTGGCGGATTTTTTATTGCCTGGCTCTTCAAGCTGAACAAACTTGTTGCAATGGTTGGAGTGAGTGTGAATAATCCATGGACAATAGTGCCTATCTCCACGTTCTGTACATGGTGCGGGGCGAAGATGCTGGGGGTAAAGAAGATTCTTCCTGAGGTAGACTGGGGTTCTCTTACTCTCACCCGCATTCTCAGTAAATTTTCTGATCTTGATAAATTGTATGAATCACTGCAGGAGCTCTGGCCTCTTATCAGCTCTTTTTTTGTCGGTTCCCTTATCGTTGGAGCCTTTGCTACAGTAGGGAGTTATTTTATTATCAAGATTCTCATCGTGAGATACAGAAAAGTATAAGATGACCCATAAACTGACCCGCACACATGTCCTGCTTTTCATAGCAACTTTCTTTACTACCCTTATGGCAGGAGCATTGCTGAATGGGGTCATTCCCTGGGAAGAACCAGGCAGGATATATCTGGGACTCCCCTTTTCCCTTACACTGCTTCTTATCCTTGGGACCCATGAGTTATCGCATTATTATATGTCCCGAAGGCATCATGTGCAGGCAACCCTGCCCTATTTTATTCCGGCACCACCAATACCTTTTATTATTGGTACGTTCGGCGCTATTATCAAAATGAAGCCGCCCATTCCGGACAGGCGCTCCCTCATTGACATAGGTGCGTCGGGGCCGATCGGTGGTTTTGTTATTGCAGTTATTGCATGTTTTGTAGGACTGAACTGGTCAGAGGTTGTTCCATCTGTGCCAACCGGAGATTTAGAACAGCGTCTTGCTATGGGCCATTCTATACTTTTTGGATTTATTTCAAAATTAGTTATAAATATTGACTCTGACAAATACGATATTATCCTTCATCCCATTGCATTTGCGGGGTGGGTAGGTCTACTTGTAACTTCATTAAATTTATTACCAATTGGACAACTTGACGGAGGACATATTGTTTATGCCCTGTTCGGTGAAAGACATGCCACAATAGCAAGGATTACGATACCGGTGCTTCTCGTCATGGGTTTAACGTTCTGGCCTGGATGGATCCTATGGGCAGCTTTAATGATTATAATAGGGTATAAACATCCACCTGTAGTATATCCTCACATTATGCTTGATAAACGACGAAAAAATATTGGCTGGTTATCTCTTGTAATTTTTATAATTACTTTTACTCCAGAACCTTTTAAACTGATCTGATTATCTTCATATCTCCATGCCACTTTACATTTCAATGTTTTATGACTAGAAAGTTCTATCTATGTTCTTGTTTACATCATTAAAGAATTGGCAGGCGAATCTCTACACTAAGTCCGCCATCGGGTGCATTGGACGCCCTTACCTCGCCACCATGCATCTTAACAGCATGGTAAGTAATGGCAAGCCCGATACCCATCCCGCCTGACTGACGATCCCGGGACTCTGCCACGCGGTAAAAGGGGCTGAAGAGGTTTGCAAGAGATTCTTTCGGCACTCCAGCCCCATGATCGCGTACTTTTATGAATGCACAATCTTTCCCTCCAAGCTCCTGTCTCTTGAGGGACATCTCAACTTCTGACCCTTCCGGAGTGTATCGAATCTCATTCCGCACAACATTTTCTACTGCCCTCCGAAACAGGTCCCTGGATCCGGTAATAAGAACATCATTACCCAGGTCTGCTTTTACCGACAGGTTCCTACTCTTTGCTTCAAACACAGCATCATCATACACTTCTTTCACCAGTGATGAGAGATCAATGGATACTGATTCAATATGTTCAGCTCCGCTTTCAAGCAGCGTAAGAGTGCGGAGTTGACCGATGAGCGAGTTCATCCTCTCCGTCTCCTGTTCAATATGATCAAGTGAATTGAGGGTTTCCGTGTCTGATGTTCTTCGGGCAAGTTCCAGGGCAACATTCAGCCTTGTGAGGGGGGATCGAAGTTCATGCGAAATATCTCTCAGCAAACGTCCCTGGGAGGCCATCAAGGATTCAATCCGCTCAGCCATAATGTCAAAGTCTTTCCCGAGGTCAGTGAGCTCATCTTTTCTGGTGCCAAGCTCAGGAACGACCCTTGTCTTCAGATCTCCTGATGCAAGCTGTTGTGTCGCTCTCCTCAGTTTTCGGACCGGTGACGTCAAATACCATGCAAGCCAGTAACAGAACACACTGGCAATAATAAAGATAACGAGAAGCCGCAGGCTGAGGAAACGGGGGTTCAGGTATCTCCAGACAGGAGACATCCGGGGCCGACGTGGCATTTCTTTCACAATGGCATAGGATTGCCCCGCTGAGCCATATAAGGGACGGGCAAGGAGAATACTTTTTTCCAGAGTATGATACTCCGTATCGCCGCTTTTCAGGACCCGGTCAGCAAGGGCTGCTGCTTCAGGAGGCTCTGTTGTTCCAGTTACAGATTCCCCCCTATTGTTAAACAGCGCCAAGGTTCTTCCCCGTCTCTGCCTTTCTCTGAATATAAATTCCTTCAGTGCTCCGGAACCATTGCGCTCTAAAATATCAACTGCCATCTGTCCTTCCCGGGACAGTCTCCTGACCAGACGGCTGTCTTCTCTGAAAGGCCTGTGCGGTTCGATAACTGACATAAGCACAATTGTTGAAGCCATTATCATAATGGTTGCCAGCCAGAACCAGAGAAATATTTTTATAAAGAGACTGCTCATATTAAACAAATGAAAAAGTGAAACTCCAAAATGCAAAATTAATGAAAAAACTCTTTTTTGTAAAAACTTCTCTCCTTAATTTTGATCTTTAATTTTCAAGGATTCTTCTGACCTGAGTCCGCATAGAGGTACCCTATTCCCCGTACCGTTTTGATTCGTTCCAGGCCTTTCACTTTATGTCCCAGTTTCTTTCTCAGACTGCTAATATGCACATCCATACTCCTGTCAAAGGGATCAAGATTCCGTCCCAGCACCTTGATCACTAGATCCTTTCTTGAGACCACCTCGCCGGCTGACTTCATCAACATGTCAAGGAGATCAAATTCCACTGCAGTAAGTTCAACTGTCCTGCCTTTTTTTCTTACTGTCCTCGTGCTTCTATCGAGCTCAATATCGCCGATAATTAAACGCCTGGCAGGGCTTTCGTCTTCCTTTCCGGCCTTCTGCTCTTTACCCCTCCGCTGTATCGCCCGGATACGGGCAACGAGTTCACGGGGATTGAAAGGTTTTGGAAGATAATCATCTGCCCCCATTTCAAGTCCGACGATCCTGTCCACTTCTTCACCCCGTGCAGTCAGCATGAGCACAGGAATAACAGAACTCTTCCGGAGAGTCCGTAATACCTCAAAACCATTTACCCCGGGCAGCATAACATCGAGAACAACAAAATCATGGTCCCCTGAGAGGGCCCGTGCAATCCCCCTGTCTGAGTCATGCACCGCCTCAACGTCAAAACCTTCAGGGCTCAGATAATCATTCAGAAGTTCGCAAAGCTCTACATCATCATCAATAACCAGGATACGGTTCATAATACGATCATCCTTTCTGAAAGAATCCTGTTCACGACTGTATTATATCCAAACGTGCAGGTTTATAGACGTAAAATTTTATTAAGCAGTCTTAACAATTCTTTACAAAACTTTGCCTTCCTTCACTCACACTTAACCCACACTTAAAATGTAATGTTCTACGATACAAACATGAAGAGAGTTCAAATGGAAAGGAGAAAGTCATGAAATCAGACAAAGGAAATAAAAATCGCAGGAGAGGGATACCGTTCGCACTGCTTGCAGCCGGGCTCTTCATCATTATTACAGGACTGGCTGCGCAGCCCCTGATGGCAAAATCCCGGGGTTGGTCCGGTCCTCGTCATTCACCTGATGAAATCCTGCAGACGTTAACAGAGCGTCTTGATCTTACCGCAGAGCAAATCAATGCAGTACGGCCGATCATTGAGGAGAAACACAGAAAGATGATTGACATGCAAGGCCAGACCGGAGACGACAGGAAGGCGGCGCAGATCCAAAAAATGAAACTGCGGTGGGAGACAGAAATGCAGCTTGGCGCCATCCTTACTGATGAGCAGGTTGATAGGTACCTTACATTCAAGCAGGAGCAGCGTGGACAGCGGCATGGCGGCAAATTTCGCGATGGCAAGAGGGGAAGAGGCTTTAATCGATCTCCTGAACAGATGCTGGAGCGCATGAGTTCCCGTCTTGGTCTTACCGATGATCAGGCCGCAGAAGCAGAGCCTATTCTGAAAGAGAGTTTCGCAAAAAGGAGAGCACTGTTTGAAAAGTACAGGGCACAGAAACAGCTGACCAGGGAGTCCATGCATAACGAGATGCAAATCATAGGGGACGAAACCCATGCAAGGCTGTCAACAATACTCAATGACGAGCAAATGGAGAAACTTAATGCAATACAGGAGGAAAAGCGCTCCCGATATAACAGGCGTTTTAACGGCGACAATCCTGTGGGGTTTTGAATAGATGGAGACAAGTGGCAGAGGGCAATCTCTCTGCCACTGTCTCAAGGATGTACGCTGTAAAAACCTCAGTGAAAGGAGGCAGATCATGAACAGAAAATCCAGCATAATCCAGAAAATTACAACCCTTGCATGTATCGGGATCTTTGCTCTCACATCAGTTCCTCTGACAGCAAGTGATTCATATGCTGACAGGCGGGACAGAAAGAGGAACTACAGTCGCGAATATCGCGAAAGAGATAATTCACCCCGTTATGAACGTAACAGGGACAGACGTGGTAAGAGATACGCAGTCGACAAACGCCGGAGTGCAAAACGGCATGTTCTATCACCGAGAACTGCCCGGTATGGATATGTCGTCAAAAGGCTGCCACGGGGATACAGACGTTCCTGGTACAACAGGAAACCCTATTACTATAGTAGAGGTATCTTCTATCGACCGGTCAGTTACGGTTTCTCTGTAGTGCGACCACCGATAGGCGCCATCGTTGTAAGTCTCCCTATCGGCTACCAGAGGCTCTGGATAGATAACACAACTTACTATAGTTACGGCGGTACCTTTTACCGAAGGGTACCTGCAGGATACGCAGTTGTAAATCCTCCTGCTGCGGTAGTTGTAAATGACACAACCCCGGAAGTGGTACAGCCATCAAGGCCTGCAACAGGAGAAGTGATCGTGAATGCACCTGTCCTGAATGTCCGTGCAGGACCAAGCATGAGTGAAAACAAGATTTATCAGATTGATGAAGGCTATATTCTTGAAGTCCATGGCAGATCTGATGGATGGTTGTATGTACAGATACCCAATGGTGAGTATGGATGGGTCAAGGCTGTGTTCACAAAAAAACTCGAACCTGCAAGCGGATAGTTCAAACCGAAAAGGTGGGGTCCTGCCCCACCTTTTTCCGCCCCGTTCTACCAGTCCTTCATGAAGTCAAGCTGGTTACCCCCTTTGCCAAGGGGGGATAACAAACAACATAGCCATTTTATAAATTACCTGCACTCTTCCCTGATGACAATTAATTAGTCATAAACATGTATCATAACTATATGATATTCAAGATAGACCTCCATGTTCATTCAAAATTCAGCGGTGATAATGAATCAGAACCTGAGGCATCAGTGCTGCATGCAATACAGACCGGACTTAGGGGAATAGCCTTCACTGAACACTATTCCTACGATGCTTCAGACTTTGCCGAAGCCCTGAGAGAAAAATATGCAGGAAAGATCATGATATTCAGGGGAGTAGAGTACTCTTCAGCAGAAGGGCACTGCCTGGTTTTTGGTGTGAATACTGACCGACTAAATATAAAAAACGCATCTATGAAAGATCTGACCCCCCTTGTAAACGAACAGGGCGGTGTTGTCATCCCCACACACCCTTACAGGGGGGCAAACAGTATCGGGGAAGAAATCAAATCATTGAAAGGTATCTGCGCCATTGAAGGTCATAACGGGTACTCCCATCATTTCCAGAACACAAAGGCAGTCAGGGCTGCCGGTGAATTAAAGCTTCCCTTTACCGGCGGATCAGATGCCCATGCACCACAGGAAGCCGGCTCATGTTACACTGAGTTCCTGAATAACGTTACCTATGAGAATTTTATTGATCTGCTGAAAGGCGGGGACTACAGGGGAGTGGACACACGAAAAATCAGCAGGGTCTGGCCCTTTTAGCAAAAATTTCAATCATTTCCTTCTTTAAGCCCGGTTATCTTCCATTGAGAGATTTCATCCTACAACCTTCTGCTATTCTTACGTGCCTAAGAAAAGGAACAAAAGAAGGGCTGTTCAGTGGGGAGAAAAAACGGGACAGGTCCCATGGGACCTGTCCATAATGTAATCAATAGTTCCACAGGAAATTTCAGATTGGCAATATGTACGATTTATCGGTAATCCATAGACATAGTTCGATTAGCAATCGATGTGATTTATCTGTAAAATGTGAAAGGTTTCTCCGCATAATTATAGCCCCATATTGACGTTATTACCCAATCAGTTCGCTATTATTGTTTTCACAAAATACATCTGTCTCCACTCTTTGACTCGGGAGGAAAATGAATTAAAGAAGGAAGTACTAAAAGCCGAATGTTATAACCAAATTGCATTGAATAAGGACTTATCCAAAAAGCTCTTGGAGGATTGAATGAAACTACAAAAAATATTATTCATTGTTTTGGTCGCGACTTTGCTTGCTTCATCAGCGGCAGTAGTGGAAGCAGACGATTTTGACTGGATGAACGATTTTAATATCAGAGCTGAAGCCAGTCAGTCAGGATTCAGGGGAAGGCTTGCTACCCGTTTTACCATAGGTGATGCACAAATCAAGGTTGTACTGAGCAATGTTGAAAGACCTGCAGATGCTTACATGGTATTACGTCTTGCAGAAATGTCGGCAAAGCCGACTGATTATGTTATCAAAAGATATAAAGCCGAAAAAGAAAAAGGCTGGGGTGCACTTGCGAAGAGCCTGGGTATCAAGCCTGGATCAAAAGCATTTCATGCCCTAAAACGTGGCAGCGGTTTTTATAGCGACTTTTATGATGACAATGATAAAGGCAAAGGCAAGAATAAACACAAAGGCAAAAACAAGCATAAAAGCAAGGGCTAAGACGGAACGAGTTAAAAGTGGTGCATAGGAGGGCATAATTACCCGAGCAGAGCCTGCGGTAGTTCGCCAACAAAACCGACTGATACTGATGCCTATTATACTTTTAACCCCTAAAACATCAATTCAAATTTCAAAAACAGACGATTTTTCTTGCATATCGTCAGATTAGATTCAGGACAGAAAAGCGGATTGCGTCATGATATCGCTAAGTAGAGATGATGTGCTTGTTGATGAATGCCATTTTAAATATCGAGTAGACTGAGGGGTCACCCCCTCAGGTCTCTCACACCACCCGGCATACGGTTCACGTACCAAGGCGGTTCCCAAAGTTAATATGTCTGAATTTATACAGTTCATTAAGCATCGACACAAGACCAAGCTTATCAAAGAACTTCTTCCTCAAAGCATCATTCATATGTGATGCCCCTGAGTTCCACCACGATCCACGCCGATTGAAGGCAGATGCAACAGCTCGTTCTTCTGAGAGTCCTGCATGTATCAGCCTCTTTCTTCGTGTCCACGGATTCTTCCATTGCTTCCACAGTATTAAACGAAGTCGTCTCCTGATCCATTTGTCAGTTTCCTCTGCAAATGTCTTTACTTCTGCCAACCGAAAGTAGTTTATCCATCCTCTGTAGATTGGGTTT
>CP070644.1:2484912-2495281 GCA_020354155.1 Nitrospiraceae bacterium
ATTGGGAAACAGGCGGTTTCTTGAAATGAATATACGCGGCAGGCTCGAGGAAATGGACAGATACAAATGGCCCTTCGGGATCCTCTTTATCGATATCGATCATTTCAAACACATAAACGATACCTATGGTCATGACGCAGGTGATAATGTAATAAGGATGGTAAGTAAAACCATGTCATTCAGTCTCCGCTCTTTTGATATTATCGGCAGATGGGGTGGTGAGGAATTTGTGGTCATTGTCGTCAATGTTGAGGAAGAACAGCTCCACTCAGTAGGAGACAGATTACGCCTTCTTGTTGAGCAGTCCGGTATTGGTATTGATTCTGATACGGTGAATGTTACTGTGTCCATCGGTGCGACGATTTGCAGGCCGGGCGATACTGCAGAGACTGTTTTAAAAAGGGCAGACACGTTAATGTACAGGAGCAAGCAATCAGGAAGAAACTGTATCTCAATGGACCGAAAACAGGAACCGCAATTACAGCCCTGAAAATCTCTGCTATAAAATCCCCCTTCGTCGCCCTTTTACAAAGGGAGAATCATTCCTTTCAGCTTTCACACATCACCTAAAGTCTTTCAAAGGGTAATCGAGAATTCTATCCGGCAGGCTTATAAATAAACACCTGTTTGCAGTGTTCGCAGAAATTTGCCCTGTCTTCCCTGACTCCGCTTTCCATGAAATACTCCACTTCAACCAGTTTGATTTGCCGTGCATGACCCGTTGACGCACAGGTGTGTTCAATCACGTCTTTATCAGTGTGAATATATGAATAGCTTTCTTCAGGGTTAGACAGTAAGGCAATGATTTCCATTTCTCTTTCCTGTTCATCCATATTGTCTACCTCCGCATTGATAGAATTGAAAATAGCCTCATTAGTATATCATTTTGTCCTCCGCGGGAGGATAGGGAAATACCGGGGCCACTGCCTTTCCCTGTTACAGGAGCAGAAAATTATTCTCTCTCTTGATATATAATATTATGATGCGTATTTTACTTGTTGAAGATGAAGAACATCTTTCTTCCATTATCAAAAAAGGGCTGGAAGAAGAAAAATATATTGTAGATACCTGCTTTGACGGCATAACAGCACTTTCCATGGCCAAATCCGTCCTCTACGACGGGCTTATACTGGACCTCATGATTCCCGGCCTTGATGGAATTTCACTGTTACACACACTGCGTGATAAAGGCGTCCATATTCCCGTGCTTATTCTATCAGCCAGAGATACCCTTGAGGATAAAATTATGGGTCTCGATACAGGCGCAGATGACTACCTGACCAAACCCTTTGAATTTGATGAGCTTCTGGCAAGGCTGAGGGCGCTCATACGGAGAAGGAGCCAGGAGAAGAGAGCCGTTCTGAAAGCGCACGATCTTGAGGTGGATACTGCAAGCAGGGAGGTCAAAAGGGGGGGGGAGGTTATTGGACTCACTGCCAAAGAGTATGTTCTTCTTGAATACCTTATCTATAATAAGAATATCGCCCTCTCCAGATCAAAGATAGCTGAGCATATCTATGACATGTCTGCAGAGCGCGAAAGCAATGTAATCGACGTCTTTATTAATTCTCTTCGCAGAAAGCTCAACAAAAACCATAGGCATAAACTCATCGACACTGTAAGAGGCATAGGCTACATCCTTAAGGGTTAGGATGTTCAGATCAATAAAATCAAAACTCTTAATCTGGTTTCTTTTCACTTTTTCCCTCTTCTTTCTATTTTTTAATCTCTATCTGTATAAAGAGCATCAGCGGGCATCAATGAACACTGTTGATGAACTGCTCAAGTCAAAGCTACAGTTTGTTAGCGGTATGATAGAAATATACAGAGACGGAGAGATTGATTTTGAGCTTTCCGAGCTGCAGAAGCAAGAGCAGCATAGCACAATATATGATATCCCTCATTCAGGCCACTATTTTCAGATATTTCATGGTGACGGCAGCAGACTCGCCAAATCAAATTCACTGGATGAACTTAAATTGCCTTTCTCATATGAGAAAGCGCTTGAGGAAAAGATCTATTATGAAACTTCCTTTATAGCGCCTGACGAGCCTGTTCGAATACTCACGGAATATATAACCATTTATGATCGGTATCGCAATAAGGAACGGTTTTTTATCGTACAGATTGGAGAGAGTCTTACTGCTACGTATAATCAACTCAAAAACTTACGACTCCTGATGCTGTACAGCATGCCTATAATGCTTGTGCTTTCTGTTATTGGGGGTATAACCATTATTTCCATATCCCTCCGTCCTCTGCGGGACTTTTCAACCAACGTCGGGCAGATCAGGGAGAGCAGTCTCCATCGAAGGATCGAAGCCTACAAAGTAAGCAAGGAGCTTTCAGAGCTTGCGTCTTCTTTTAACTTCATGATGGAGAACATTGAAAAGGCATTCAGCCAGCAGAAGAGATTTCTGGCAGATGCTTCCCATGAACTGAGAACCCCCACATCAGTGATAAAAAGCTGCAGCGAAGTATACCTGAGAAAAGAAAGAACGCTGGATGAGTATAAAGAGGCCCTGCAGATAATATTGAAAAACGCCGGTGAAATGGAGCAGATTATAAACAAGATGCTTATCCTGTCCCGCATGGAACACAGGAGCTTTGCTATCAGGAAGAGGGATGTAGCATTGTGTCAGACGATTAACAAAATCATCTCCATTGTCAGGTCCCTTGCGAATAAAAATACCGTTACAGTAGAAACAGATCTGCCGGGTGAAGAAGTTATTGTGCAGGGGGATGAGTCTGCACTCTCTGAAGCATTTATGAATGTCATTGAGAACTCTATAAAATATAACCGGAAGGGTGGGACGATTTCAGTTTCCTTAACAGTCAAAAACGATGAAGCGGTGATCGTAGTCAGGGATACAGGCATCGGTATCCCTGAAGCATCCCTGAGCAGGATCTTTGAAAGGTTCTACAGAGCAGAAAAAACAACAGGGCAGCGGAGTGAAACATTTCATGGCGCTGGTCTTGGTTTAAGCATTGTAAATGAAACGATAGAGGCACATAAGGGCAGGATAGATGTACGAAGTGAGGTTGGAAAGGGGAGCATATTTACATTATACCTTCCAGTGAATGGATAATTTCATCCCTGTCATACAGGTAACACATCAGGAAGGTACTCCGCGATCAGCAGTTGTCATGTTCCGTACAACTGAAGGATCAGACGATCTCTCCCCGCATGACCCCTTCTTTTTTGCCGGCTGCAAGGATCGCCATTATCATGGCTCCGCAGAGAACGCCCATTGACAGCCCCAACATAAATAAAACCATGTCTTTTCCCTCTTCTGTGTGCCGTTTCAAAATAATTTTTTGAAACATTAATGCGTTATTCATATCTTATTAACATTTATTGCGCTCTTCGTCCACTCAATTAGATTAATTTACTTATAACGTTTCTTAATAATCGCAACTGATGTAGCAGTTCCTGATATGAGGGATGTCTGTCATTTCGGGCGACGGGAGAAATCTTAATCCACTGTAACGATAAAGCGATTTCTACCGTTGGTCGATATGACAACTATTTTTTAAAAGATCTCAGAAGTAATTCTGAGTTTTCGCAACAGAAATGAGCGACCCTGGCAACGTGTATTCAGGGCATTATTATGGATTACTGCAACTTATTGAAATTTCTTTTTTGCATTCCTGAAAGGCTTTGATATACTTGTAGAACAGTGTATTTTACTTTCTGAAATAAAAATTTTATTCTATCCGATTATGCGTATCTGGTTTTCTTTTATAGCATTCATTATTTCTGCCGCATCAGTGGCATATGCCGACAATCTCCCGCGCTATGACCTTGCTGTATCCTTTGATGTTGCTGCCTCTAAAATAAGCGGCGTCTCAAAAATCACTATCACAAAAGGACGCGAACTTTATTTCAGGCGGGGTCCCCTTGATATTCGTTATATAAAGATCAATGATCAGCACGTTGAATTTGAGCAGAGACAGGACATCTTCGGCCTTACCCCTGATCATGATGGAGTGATGGAAATCGGCTTTGAAGGAACCTTTCATTCCTTACAGGGCAGGCAAAGACATGACGGAATTGCTGCAAATACGATTGATTCAGAAGGCATATCATTAACAGGTCTCTGGTTTCCGATACTGGAGGGACTCAGTTATTACTCACTGAAGGCATCACTTCCAGAGGGGTATGAAGCAATTTCTGAGGCGGAGAAGATTACCAGGGTCCTCAGGGACAACACTGTTGAATTTCAATTTGATTTTCCCCACCCACTGGACAGTTTAAATTTTATTGCGTCACAGAGGTATACAATTGTCAAAGATAGGTATAAGGATGTTGAGATCCTTGCCTATTTTTTCAAAGAGGACATGAAACTTGCCGAAACCTATATAGAATATACAAAGAAATATCTCGCACTTTATGAAGGACTTCTTAATAGTTTTCCTTATAAACGGTTTTCCATTATTGAGAACTTCCTCCCTACCGGGTACTCAATGCCGACATTCACACTGCTGGGAAGTTCCATCGTGCGCCTTCCATTTATCGTGGAAACATCTCTTGGCCACGAGATACTTCACCAGTGGTTCGGCAATCATGTGTATATAGATTATGACAGCGGAAACTGGGCAGAGGGACTGACGACCTACCTTTCCGATCACTTCTACCAGGTGCAACAGGGCAAGGGCTGGGAATACAGAAAGCAGATATTGATCGATTACGGGAATTATGTTACACCTGAGGCTGATTTTCCCCTCAGGGATTTTACGGGACGAATGAATCACAGCACGAGAGCAATAGGGTACGGTAAAGTCGCCATGCTCTTTCACATGCTTAAAGTGGCAGTAGGTGACAAGGTCTTTTTTCAGGCCCTTAATGATTTTATTGCCGCTCAACGCTATCGAAACGCTTCCTGGGACGATATCAGAAACTCATTTCAGAAATATTATGACAACAATCTCCAGGGTTTTTTCACCCAGTGGCTGGACCGCACAGGACTTCCGCAGCTGACATTCGAGAATTTTGTCCTTATTCAGACGGGGAGGACATTCACTCTGAGTTTTGATGTAAATCAGGACGAGAAAGTCTTTGCCATCAGCATACCGGTATCAATATACATGAGTGATGAAACCATACAAAAATCCATCACTGTCACCAGAAAAAAACAGAGCTTTGACTTTGAATTGCCCAAGAAACCATTAAAGATCGTCTTTGATGAAAATTATGATGTTGCACGGAGTCTTTCCAGGGATGAAATGCCTCATGTCATAGCAGCGCTTTCAGGGGAACTGCAGGTTGTTGTTCTGCCGGAAAAAAACAGCGACAGATACGACGGTGTCATACAAGAGTTCCAGGATAAAGGCGCCCGCATCATGAATGCAGCTGACATAACGAATGAAGATTTAAAGAACCATGCCCTTATAATTCTGGGGCATGGTAATCCTGTAATCGGCAGGCTCTATGGAAATGTTCCGCCTGAGAATGCGGGATTTTCCATCCGGATATTAGAGAACCCCTGGAATAGGGACAAGGTCACGGGAATTATAAGTGGTGAGTCAAGAGAGGAGATTGATGCAGCATTTTATAAAGTAAGCCATTATGGCAAGTACAGCACTTTGCTCTTTAATCAGGGCAAAAACATTGCGAAAGAGATTGAGGAGACGAACAGGGGGGTAACGATGGAGCTATACAGGGAGCCCTATGCCATAAATCTTGCCAAAATCGAAACCCTGACAAACGTCATAGACGGTGTTTCAAAGAGCAAGATAGTATATGTGGGAGAAATGCATGATGTCTTTGCCCATCATGCGGTACAGCTGGATATTATTGCAGGTCTGCACAGAAAGAACAGTAATATAGCCATAGGGATGGAGATGTTTCAAAGGCCCTACCAGGATACCCTCGACAGATATACCGATGGGAGCATGGATGAAAAAGAGTTCCTGAAACGCTCTGAATATTTTGAGCGATGGGGCTTTGATTATAACCTGTATAAACCAATCCTTGACTTCGCAAAGGCTGAAAAAATACCGGTCATAGCCCTGAATATGGACAGAGAGATTATCAGGAAGGTATCAAAGAACGGTATTGACGCACTGGAACAGGAAGAGCGCGCCCTTATACCTGCAGGCATGGACTTTACCGACAGGGAATACAGGGAAAGACTCCATGAAGTGTTTAAGCACCACGCAAATAACGAAGAAAAAGAATTTGATAATTTTTACACCTCACAGCTCATATGGGATGAGACAATGTCTCTGTCAATAGACGAATTTCTACAGGATAGACCCGATTACCAGATTGTTGTTATTGCAGGAACCGGTCATCTTCAGTATGGCTCGGGTATACCGAAAAGGACCTTCAGACGGAACGGGCACAATTACTCCATTGTTCTCATCGATACAGACGCGGAAAAAGGCATCGCTGATTATGTCGTCTATCCCAAGCCTGTTGAGGGAATCACAACTCCGAAACTGATGGTTTTCCTGAAGGAGGTAGAGGATAAGGGCTTGAGTATTTCAGGCTTTCCTGAGAACAGTGTCTCAGAGGAGGCCGGGCTTTACATTGGTGATCTTATCCTGTTTGTTGATGACGTAGAGGTGACCGGTATTGACGATATTCGGATACACCTTCTCTATAAAAGAAAAGGTGATGTAGTAAAAGTCAGGATTCTGCGGTCAGAGGAAGACAGTGAGCAGGAGTTCGTTTTTGACGTGACGCTCTGAGTCAGGCCTTTTGCAGTTAACTTTTGTCATTCCATATCTGTAAATAATCATTTTGGAAACCAGGGAGGGAGGGCCTGTGCGGTAGCTGCCCTGCCGGATGCTGGATCACAGTGAACTACGGCAAAGTGTATACTCGATAGTTATCTCTGATTTGAATAAATCAGGAGAATCCTCTCATAATATAAACAGGTACGCCAAATAGATGAGAGGTGCTGCAATGAAACACACAAAGGTCTATCTTGCCAGGACAGAGGACCCCTATGCAGGCGCATGCCGTGCCCTGGACGCCCTGGGGTTTAAAGTACGGAACAGGAGTGTTTACATAAAGCCCAATTTAACGGGAGGGAGAAGGTCCTTTGATGGAATGACCACTGATATAGGGCTTGTCAGGGCTGTTGTGGAACGACTGGAAGATTGTCCGAAAATCACAATCGGCGAATCATGCAGTGATACCGTGAATGCCTTTGACAATCTTGGCTACCGTGAGCTGGCAGAACAGTTTCCGAATATTGTACTTGAGGACATACGGGAGTCAGACTTTGTGTGGAAGAAAATTCCAAGACCTTTCCATACAAAGGAGATGCCCTTTAATAAGAATGTCTTTGAACATGATTATATTATCAATATTGCAAAAATGAAGACCCATTCCCTGGCCGGTGTGACTTTATGCCTGAAAAATACCTTCGGCTTTGTACCAACAAGGAAGCAGAAACTGATGTACCATCCTTTTATCAAGAAAGCTATGCTGGACATGAACCAGATAATCCGCTATGATTTTTGTCTGATGGATGGTGTATGGGGCAATGAATTTGACGAGATTCAGAGTACCCCGAAACATACAGGTGCCGTGATTGCCGGAGAGAACATGCTTGCCGTTGACATGATATCAGCGGAGATTATGGGCATTAATCTGAATACACTAGAAACATACCAGAGGGCCTATGAACTGTGGGGCGAACCTGCGGTGGACCTCCTGGGTGATGACTTCAATGAAGTGAAGACCCGTTACCGCCAGGGCTGTCTCTTTTCAACCAGGCTGCGGTATATCAGGGAAGCCACTGCCAGTCTTGCCTACCGGGCCGTAAACCGGCATTGAGACATACAGAGGCCGCCCCCTTCTCTTATCGTAAAGCAAAAAATAATAACGCTGGTATAGAATAGTCACATGCCTTTAATTGAGAGAATACTGCCAACAGCATCACGGGTGTGATAACTTTATAGTTCAAGGAGTGAGTGGGTGAACAAGAAAGCGCTTATCACCGGCATTACGGGACAGGACGGGTCCTACCTTTCAGAACTCTTGTTGGAGCAGGGCTATGAAGTGCATGGTATTGTCCGGAGGGTTGCCCTGGAGGATGCCGAGCACAGACTGTGGCGTATTCATCATTTAAAGGATAAAATCAATTTTCACATGGCGTCCCTCGATAATTTCCCCAGTATTTTCAGAGTGATACATTCCGTCAAGCCCGATGAGTGCTATCATCTGGCAGCTTCGAGTTTTGTGGCCAATTCCTTCGATGATGAATTTTCCATCATGAATACAAATATAAACGGGACACATTTTTTACTTGCAGCTATCAAGGACTGGGCTCCGGAATGCAGGCTCTACTATGCTGCATCGAGCGAGATGTTTGGCAATGCAGATGAAATGCCTCAAAAGGAATCGACACGCTTCCGTCCAAGATCATCGTATGGCATCTCAAAAGTTGCCGGGTATCATTTAACGAGAAACTATCGCGAGGCCTATGGACTGAAGGCATGGTGCGGTATTTTATATAACCACGAGTCTCCAAGAAGGGGATATGAGTTTGTCACACGAAAAATAACATCTCATGTGGCACGAATAAAATCAGGGCTATCTACGGAATTGAGACTTGGAAACCTTGATGCCAAAAGAGACTGGGGCCATGCCCGGGACTACGTAAAAGCCATGTGGACAATGCTGCAGACAGACACTCCCGATGATTATGTAATAGCAACGGGTACGACACATACAGTACGACAGTTTCTGGAAATAGCCTTCTCTCACGTTGGCCTGGATTATGATAAGTATGTTGTCGTTGATCCCCTCTTTTACCGGCCTGAGGAGGAGACTGTGTTGACCGGTGATCACTCCAAGGCAAAGCAGAAGATCGGGTGGCAGCCTACTATATCATTCGAAGATCTCGTCCATGAAATGGTTGATGCAGATATGGAGAGCCTAAAAAAGTAACTATGATATGTATATCATTCAATGGGCTGCGGTTTTGAAATTGAGCGTAATCGACGTAAAGCAACGGACCTTCCTGCCCACACCATTACAAGTGCAACTACAAGCATAATCCATATATCTTTTAAATTAAAAGCAGTAATCAACTTGCCTGCCTGACTTAAGTACTCCCCCTGATTCAAAGCAACAGTTTTCTCTAAATTCACAAGAGCGCTGTCATCAACAGCAAGTCCGGAAGAGATCAGGGTTTCTGGGAAATATTTTTTTAATATTCTTTGTTCAAACAATGCTGTCCGGGCTGACTCTGTGTCCCTGTCGTCAATGAAACCAGTGTAGTGTTTCTTCATCCTCAAGACATGGACGAGAAACTCATGAAGGAAAGGGGTTGTGACGGGTGTATACTGCTCTGTCAGACTCTGTATATCCTCATCGTCCCAACCCGCCGAAATAACCTTACCCAATTCCTCACCATAGCGACTATCAAGTTTTCTCAATTCTTCTTTCGTGAAACGGGAGTAGAAGGTACCGATTTCCGGTTCACGGTGCTTATAGCCGTACTCTGTCATCGGTTCTTCGCTCCTCAGCCATGAAAGGGCGGGGAATTCTTCAGTGTAAAGAGAAACAGCCCTCGGAGTATTGGACAGACAGAGACCAAGCAATATGATAATCACCGTTGCGGCAGCAGCAAGCCAATGAACAGAATAAGGAGTGACCTTTCCCTGAAGGGAGGCCGGTCTCATACCTCTGTTGATTGCAAGGAGGGACAAAACTCCTGCAAGAGCGTTTATGCCCACATCTTTGTAATCCCAGACCCTGCTCGGGAGCACCCACTGTACGCATTCATCCACTGTACCGATAAAAACTACAAGTAAGCCAGCGGTGATATATGCAGTCCAGTCCTTTATCCGGTGCCCCAACGCATTCAATAGTAAACAGGCAAGAACACCATACTCAAGCAGGTGAATTGCTTCTTCGGGATGTTTTCTGAGTTGAAAAGTGAAATAAATAAGTGTCCCGCTACAGAGGATAATCCAGAGGTATTGTGATGGCTTCCGGACCTGAAGTTTTATTATTAATATATAGAGAAGAACAATAAGCCCGGCAAGGACGGTGAAAAGCACGAAATAGGTAAAAAACTCTTTACCGACTGTGTCATAAACGAGCTTCTGGAGACCGCGGGCAAGAGGAATGGTAGTAAAGATTATCCCGGTGCACACTACAGCGAGAAACCATTTGATCAAGTCCCATTTATTTTGCTCTGCGGAAGTACTGATTAGCCATCTCCTGGTATGGTGTTCTTTTCTGTCTCCACAGTATAGGCCCTGCCCTCTGATGTCACTGTTATCGTGCCATAGACATTCGTCTTGTAGACTTTTACTCCGGCATCCTGCAGGCGCTGCAACAGTTCCGGATGGGGACGGGCATATTTATTGACGGTGCTCACTGTTATTATTCCCACCTCAG